>NZ_JBNPVZ010000001.1:0-458253 GCF_050434085.1 Paraburkholderia sp. UCT70
GCTTGCCAAGAGCTGCATTCGCCGTCGTTGCTTCGACGATGAAATCTCCGAACTGGCTTTTCACGTGAAAGTCGGGCGACGCGTGAGCCCAGTCCAGTTCGAAACCGTAGGCGTTGAACAACGCGAACAGGTAGATCTCCCAGAACGAGGAGTTAAACGTCGTCTGGAACTCCTTCACGAACTTGCCGTCGCGGTCGGGGAACCCTTCGAGCCAGCGCTCAAGCTCCGCTCGCTCGACATGCATCGAAGGCAAGATGATGCTCCTGAAGTTCGCATGCAGCTGGTCGTCCGCAACAAGCGGCGAAAAAATATCCATGTTTGTCCCGATAATTACCATTCACTTGCTCACGTGGCCGCGCCCATGGTCTGAGGGCCGTCGCCGGAGCGTTTCCATTTTTTTTCTCTGCATGTAAGCACGCCGACCTTGCGAATCTGGACTCCGGTCGGCCAAGCAGTTTGCAACCGACGGTCCTATGAACAGACCCGGTTGGCTCTTGAGCCGTTTGCATTGAGTTGGGCGAGCGAGATCGAAAGGGAAAACGCATGGTTCGTAACCACAGCTGAGGAGCGATTGTCGGCATCCAGGCAGCCCTGTCCAATGTCTCAAATGTGCCGACTCTACTCTATTCACAGCTGCCGCCCTAAGCAGCCGTTGAAGATTTCCAGGGCAGGTCTTCGGACCCTTCATCGAACTGGTGCTATCGGCCATCAACGGTCGGTCGCACAAACTTTCACAAGGACATTCGAGCGGCGGCTTCGCCCCAGACAACGGACCGTCGCGCCTCCGCGGCGGTTGTCACCTCGTCGGCAAATAAGGTTGTTCACCGGTAGCGGAAGGACACGCCGGCCACGCAGTATTTTAGTAGACGGCTGGAACGCCGGGTGGGCGGTGTTTGAAGCGTCGATGCACCCAGTAATACTGTTCCGGAAATCGCAAAATCTGAGCCTCAAGAAACGCGTTCATTCTCCGCGCATCGTTGGTGTCGCTTCCGGATGGGAAATCGTTGAGCGGCTCGAAGATGGTCAACTTATACCCTCTGAAATCCGGCAGCACCTCCGTCACGAACGGCACCACTCGCGCATGGCCCAGTCTTGCAAGTCGCGAGACGGATGTCAGCGTGCAGGCGGGAACGCCGAAGAATGGGACAAAAACAGAGTTGTTGATACCGTGATCCATGTCCGCCGCGAGCATGACTGGTTTGCCAGAACGAAGTATTCCCAAGATCTTTCTGGCACTCGTCGAACGTTCGATCATATCCGCGCCAAACCTGCCGCGCTGTCGCCTTGCAAGGTCGCAGAGGCGCGTGTTCGACATGCGTGTGTACAGTGCTGCGACAGGCAGCTGCATCGAGTACAGCATGCATCCGATCTCGATGCCCACGAAGTGGAACCCCAGAAAGATGGTAGGTGGCGCATCCTTGTCTTCGAGATCAATCCTGCTTTCGATCTGGACAATATTCTTTATCGTCTTTGCGCTACCGAACCATTGAATGCCTCGTTCGAGATAGCTGCGGATAACCTGCCGGAAATGTTCTTTGGCAAGATCGTGGTGCTCGCGTTCGGTCTTTTCTGGAAAGCAAAGGCGCAGATTGACAAGTACAACATGTTTGCGGCGACCTGGAAGCGCATACGCCGCTGCACCGAGCGCGCTGCCAAGCCTCGCGACCAAAGGGTACGGAAGCACTGAGAAGGCGCTGTCAGGTTAGAGGACCTGCCGCGGTAAAATGAAGCAATGAAAAAGACGAAATCGCTTTATCACGGTCATCGGTTCCCCGCTGTCGTCATCAGCTGTGCTGTTCGCTGGTATTTCCGGTTCAGCCTGAGCCTGCGCGACATCGAGGAGTTGTTGCTCGAGCGTGGTGTCGTAGTCACATACGAAACGATCCGTTGCTGGTGCGACAAATTCGGCGCTGGATTTTCTCGGCGCGCCAGGGCGGTGCGGCGCAAGCCGGGCACTACGTGGCACCTCGACGAAATGTTCGTGACGCTGCAGGGGGAGCCGTATCTGTTGTAGCGTGCGGTCGACGAACATGGCGCCGAACTGGATGTGCTGGTGCAAAAGCGGCGCGACAAGGCTGCGGCAAAGCGCTTTTTCCTGCGGGTGCTGCATTCGAACCCGGTGCCGCGCAGGATTGTTACGGACCAGTTGCGCAGTTACCCGGCAGCAAAGGCTGATATTCCCGAACTCGCTCAGGTGAAGCACGTATTCGTCAAAGCGGCTGCACGCGTGAACAATCGCGCCGAGAACAGCCATCAGCCGACCCGCAGGCGCGAACGGCACATGTGCAGCTTTCGCGATGCACGTCGCACCCAGGCATTTCTCTCATGCTTTGGCCCGATCCGGCAGCACTTCGCCTTGCCCAGACATCAGATGAAGGCAGCATGTCATCGCGCCATACTCAAGAAACGCCTCGCCGTCTGGCATGGTTGGACCGTGGATGCTGAAATCGAGCATGCTATCTGATCAGGATACCTACGTTTAGCCAAAAACATAGCCTGTGCTCGTCAAGTTGACAAAGCCGGTTCATCGCATGCGCCAACGGCTCATCCAGGAGCGGACAGCGAAATCGAATCAGATCCGGAGCATGTTTGCTGAAGAGGGTGTGATCTTCCCGGTCGGGCTTCCGCAATTGAGAAAAGGAGTGGTTGAGCTCGTCAACAATCCCGATTCCTTCATTACCGCTTTGCTCAGACGGCTTGGCTCGATGTACCTCGAGCAACTAAAGGCACTGCAGCAATGGCTCGACGAACTTGCTGCTGAGATAGCGGAGATCTTCAAGAGCAATGAAGCTTGCCAACGGCTCGCTACCGTTCCAGGAATCGGACCGGTCATCGCGACTGCGCTCGTGGGTAGTGTGGGCGATCCATCGCAGTTCAGGAACAGCCGGCAATTTGCACCCTGGTTGGGGCTGACGCCTCGTCTGGCGCTGAACGCGCGTTTCATATATATTTCGTTGCACGCAAGTCACTTTCATGGAGTGCATATGGATTCACGGACAGGGGAGGATTACGTCGAAGCGTTGCGGGATGGCCGGAACGTCTATATCAATGGCGCGCGCGTCGACGACGTGACCACGCATCCCGCCTTTCGCCATACCGTCGCGTCGTTCGCGAAGCTGTACGACTTTCAGGCGCTACCCGAGAACCAGGCGTTGATGACGATCGCAAGCCCCGGCAACGGCAGACGCGTCAGCCGTGCGTGGGACTTGCCGACCGACTACGCGAGTCTGGTCATGCGCCGGCAGGCGCTCGAAGCGTCCCTACGGCTTCATCACGGATTTCTCGGGCGCTCGCCGGATCATCTGGCCACCACGTTGAGCGGCATGCTGATCGGCATCGAGGTGTTTCGGCGCCACGATGAAAAGCGCGCTCGCGCGCTTTCCGATTACTTCGCGTTCGCCCGGGACAACGATCTGTTCGTGAGCTATGCGATCCAGAACCCGCAGGCGGACAAGACCCGCAGCGCGTCCGCTCAGGCGGCGGATCTCGTTGCTCGCGTGATCCGCCAGGACGACGCAGGCATCGTCGTCAGCGGCGCAAAAATGCTCGGCACGAGTTCGATCATGGCCGACGAATTGCTGATCGCGAATATCCAGCCGCTCAAGCACGGCGAAGAGCGCTATGCGTTCAGTTGCGCCGTGCCGTCGGCGACGCGCGGCCTGCATTTCCTGTCGCGGCGCTCATACGAACAGGCGGCGATATCGCGCTTCGATCACCCACTGTCGTCGTGTCTCGACGAAAACGATGCGATCGTCTATTTCGACGAAGTGCACGTGCCGTGGAGCCGTGTCTTCCTGCTCGCCGACATCGAAGCCGCGCGGCAACAGTGGAGCGATACGCCCGCCCACGTCTACCAGAACTATCAGGCGCAGGTACGTCTTGCCGTCAAGCTGCAGTTTCTGGTCGGCATCGCGCACCGCATCGCCGAAACGACGGGCAGCATCGATATTCCGGCCATCAAGGGACAAATCGGCCGGCTTGCCGCGCAGGCAACGCTGGTCGATGGTCTAGTAAAAGGCATGGAGGCCGCCGCAGTGCGTATCGGTGACTATGTCGTCCCGAGCGCCCCAATGCTCTACGCAGCCCAGACGCTGACGCAGGAGCTCTACCCCGCCTTCGTGCAGACGATCCGCGAAATCGCCGGCGGAGGCCTGATCATGCTGCCGTCTTCCGCTGCCGATTTCGAAAATCCGGACATCGCCGCGATGATCGAAGCCACACAGGTATCGTCCGCGACCGACAGCCTCGGCCGCGTGCGCCTCTTCAAGCTCGCCTGGGATGCGCTCGGCTCGGAGTTCGCGTCGCGGCATCTGCAATACGAAATGTTCTATGCCGGTTCTTCGCACGTGAATCACGGCAACATGTACCGGCATTACGACTGGCCGGCCGCATTCGATCAGGTCGACACCGCGTTGAACGACATGGGCGCGCCCTCGATGAGTGCGTAGAGGAACCTTCGCGCGGCCGCGGACCGATCCGTGCAATGCCATGCAAACACCACCGGTTTATTTCTATGGCCCATACAGAAGCCGCTTGCGAGCGCGCAACCGCCGACGCCCGCGCCAATTTCCGCAAGGCGGTCGCACAGTTCGCAACCGGCATTGCGATCGTCACCGTCGAAGCGGAGCAATCGGACGAAGTGCATGGCATGACCATCAACAGCTTTACTTCGTTCAGCCTCGATCCGCCCACGGTGCTCGTTCGCTGAAGCGCGGGCGCACGCATGAACTTGTCAGCAGCAACGGGCGCTTCGGCGTGAGCATTTTGCGCGACGAGCACGCGGACTTTTCCGCTTTGTTCAGCGGACGCGCCGGGTCCGCACGCAAACCGGAATTCGTGGTGCCGTCGCAAGCGCCGGTGCTGCGCGCGGCGCTCGCATGGTTCGAATGCGAGCGCCTCGATCAGCACGACATTCACGACCATACGCTGTTCGTGGCGACAGTCACCGCGTGCGAAAGTCTGGACGGCGCGCCGCTCATTTTCTTCGCAAGCCGCTATCACGACCTGCGCGCGACGTAGTCAGAAGGTCGGCGGCGTATTGATCCATAGTACCCGGCAATTCACATCGCCCGACGCGCGGTAACTGTGCTCCCGGTCGGACATGAAAAAGAAGCTGTAGCCGGTCGGCACGAGATGACGCCCGCCCTCGATCACCAGTTCGAGCTCGCCCGAGAGCACGTAGCCGACTTCCTCGCCGGCATGCTGGAACGGCCCGCACATTGGGCCGCCCGCGGGCATCTCGAGCAGCAGGCCCTCGAGTTGGCGATGTTCGCTGAACGGCGTGAGGATTTCTGCCGTGCTGCCGTCGCCCCCGTCCGTCACGTGTGCCTGGCGCGGCCGGTCGTCAGGCCCATAGATGGTGCAGACCTCTTCGTCTTTCGGATCCATCAGCGCCGCGACGTTCACATTTAGCGCTTTTGCGATCCGGTGCAGCGTCGTCAGCGAAGGCATGACGACCGAATTTTCGATTCGCGAAAGCAGGCTTTCCGAGCAACCGGCCGCGGCGGCCACATCCTTCAAACGCAGCCGGTTGACGCGACGCAGATAGCGCACACGCGGGCCGACGTCGGGCGCATCTTCATCTCCCCTGCCGACTTCTGAATCCAGATTTTCCATCAAGTTTTCACACCTATAAATTTGTAGTGCGATCCTCAATATCGCCGGCGCACGGCGATGCTGCGGCGCCTTTGCCCGTTATACCGCAGAACCAGCAAGAGTTGTGCACAACGCAAGCCGCAAGTTTATTTTGAAACGTGTTGCTCCCTATGAAAGTGTGTTGCACACTGATCATTAACAGCCGAGGGAGTTGCACAGTGCGAATGTCAATTGATGTCGGGGGCACCTTTACCGATCTCGTGGTGAGCGAACCCGGCGGGACGGCGGCCATGTACAAGTCGCCTACCACCTATCCCCATCCGATCGGCGGAATTCTCGGCGCGCTGGAACTGGCAGCGAAAGCCCGCGGCATCGAAATCCGCGATCTGCTTGGCCAGACGGAAATGCTCTTTCATTCGACGACGCGCGCGATCAACGCGGTCGTCACCGGCAACGTCGCGCGCACGGCGCTTCTCGTGACCGAAGGTCATCCCGACATCCTTCTGATTCGCGAAGGCGGCCGCACTGACCCGTTCAACTACCGCGTACCGTATCCGGCGCCCTACATCCCGCGTTCGCTCACTTTCGAGGTGCCGGAGCGCGTGTGGGCGGACGGCCGGATTCATGCACCGCTCGACGAATCGGCATTGCTTCGCCTCATCGGCGAACTGAAGGAGCGAAAGGTCGAGGCAGTGGCCGTCTCGCTGCTCTGGTCGATCGTCAATCCGGCACACGAGGAGCGTATCGCGCAGCTTCTCGATGAACACCTTCCCGGCGTGCCTTATACATTGTCGCACCGGCTCAATCCGACCGTTCGCGAGTATCGGCGCACCTCGTCGTGTGCAATCGACGCATCGCTCAAGCCGATCATGAGCGACTATCTGCGCACGCTGAAATCCGAGTTGCAGGAACGCGGACTCGCGGGGCAAATCTTTGCGGTGACGTCGCAAGGCGGCCTAGTCGACGTTGCCGATCTGGCCGAGCGCCCGATTCTCGCACTCAACTCCGGCCCTGCCATGGCGCCGGTCGCGGGCCGGCATTTCGCCGAACTTGAAAACGTGCGCACCGCGATCGTCACCGATGCGGGCGGCACGACCTACGACGTTTCGCTCGTGCGCGACGGAACCCTGCCATGGACGCGCGAAAGCTGGCTCGGCCCGATCTACCAGGGACACCTGACGGGCTTCCCATCGGTCGACGTGAAAAGCGTCGGTGCGGGCGGCGGCAGCATCGCACGTGTCGATGCGGCGGGCCTCCTGCATGTCGGTCCGGAAAGCGCCGGCTCTACGCCGGGACCGGTCTGCTACGGCCGCGGCGGCAAACTGCCGACGGTCACCGATGCAGCGGTCGTACTCGGCTACATCGATCCGACGTTTTTCCTTGGCGGACAAATGGGCCTTGGCCGCGAAGCCGCACGCGACGCGATCGCCACGGAGATTGCCGGCCCGCTCAGCATCAGCGTCGAAGAGGCCGCCCTGTCGATTCTCGATCTCGCCACCGAAAGCATGGTGAACGCGATCGAGGACATCACCGTAAAGCAAGGCATCGATCCTGAGGAGACGGCCATGATCGGTGGCGGCGGCGCGGCTGGCATCAATGCCGTGCTGATCGCGCGCCGGCTGCGCTGCGGAACCGTCGTGTTTCCCGACGTCGGCGCAGCGCTCAGCGCAGCAGGCGCGATGATGTCGGAGCTGACGACCGAATTTTCGCGCACTGCGTTTATGAAAACTGCGTCGTTCGATCGGGAATGCGCGAATGCGCTGATCGCCGAACTGGTTGCGCAAGCCGAAGCGTTTTTCGCGAAGGCGGGGCCGCATGCGCGCAACAAGTGCATCGACTTGTCGGTCGAGGCACGCTATCCGAGCCAGGTGTGGGAAATCGACGTGCCGCTGCGCGGCGCCCGGTTCGACAGCGACGCCGATCTGGCTGCGCTGATCGCCGACTTTCATGCGCGCCACACCGAGCTGTTCTCTTTCCGCGACGACGGGGACGCCGTCGAGATCATGAGCTGGCGGGCACTTGCGCGTTGCCGCGTAGCGGAACCGTCGTCGATTCGCATTGCTGAAGAGCCGGTATCGCAGAACCACCGCTCTCGGCCGATGTATTTCCGCGAGACCGGGCTGATCGATGCGCCGACCTATCGGCTGGAAAGCATGGCGATCGACGCTGACGTCGCCGGCCCCGCCGTCGTCGACAGCAACTTCACGACCATCGTGGTCAATCCCGGTGCGCGCGCCGTGCGCCGGGCCGGCGGCCATCTGGTCATCCACAGCGCAACGTAGAAGAGGAAATGGACATGCAGGTTCGGAACCAGCCAGGTGCGCCCGTTGCAAACGGCGTCAAACTCGCGATCATGCAAAAGCGCTTCGAGGGCGTCACGCGCAAGATGGCGAACACGCTCCTGCGTACCGCGCGCTCGGGCGTCATCAATACGGCGCGCGACTTTTCATGCGCGATTGTGACCGCCGGATGCGACCTGCTTACCGCCGCCGATAGCTATCCGATTCACGTGATCGGCGGCGCCGATCTGATGGCTCGCGCGATGCTCGATATCCATCCGGACCTTCGCAGGGGTGATGCCTTCCTGCATAACTCGCCCTATCACGGAAATTCGCACGCCGCCGACCATACGATCCTCGTGCCGGTGTTCGACGACCGCGACGTCCATCGCTTCACGGTCGTCGCAAAAGCTCATCAGGCCGATTGCGGCAACTCGCTGCCGACGACCTACATGGGCGACGCACGCGACGTTTATGAGGAGGGTGCGCTGATCTTCCCGGCCGTCAAGGTGCAGTCCGATTACGAGGACAATCGCGACATCATTAACATGTGCATGATGCGCATCCGCGTGCCGGACCAGTGGCGCGGCGACTATCTGGCGATGATCGGCGCCGCGCGCATCGGCGAGCGCGAAATCGTGCGCATGGGCGAAGAGCTCGGCTGGGACGCAGTCACCGCGCATGCGGAACAGTGGTTCGACATGACAGAGCGCCGCATGGTCGAAGTCATTTCCTCGATCCGCTCCGGCAGCGCGCGCGGCACATGTACGCACGACCCGCTGCGCGGCTCTCCGGCCGAGGGTATTCCGGCGAATGCCGACGTCACCGTCGACGCAAAAAACGGCCGCATCGTGGTCGATCTGACCGACAACATCGACTGCCTGCCGGTGGGCGTCAACCTCAGCGAGGCTTGCGCCCGATCGGCTGCACTGGTCGGCGTGCTCAACAGCCTGCCTTCTCCGATCACGCCGAACGCGGGCAGTCTGCGGCGCATCGAGGTGAAGCTGCGCGAGAACTGCTGCGTCGGCATTCCGACGCACCCGTACTCGACCTCGGTCGCCACGACCAATCTCGGCGATCGCGTCTCCAATGCGGTGCAACTCGCAATGGCGAGCATCGATCCGGGCGTCGGCATGGCCGAAGGCGGCGCCGCGCTGCCGCCTTCCGCCGGCGTGATCTCGGGCCACGACCCGCGCAGCGGACATGCGTTCGTCAACGAGGTGATCCTCGCCGCCGGCGGAGGACCGGGCACGCCGTCCGAGGACGGCTGGCTCTCGCTGTTTTGCATGGGCAATGCGGGCATGCCGTTCTACGACAGCATCGAGATCGACGAAATGCTGCATCCGATGATGATCGAGATTCGCAAGATCATCGCCGACAGCGAGGGCGCGGGCATGTACCGTGGCGCGCCGGGAATCATGACCGCGTTTCGCCCGATCGACTGCCATTTCGAACTCGGCTTCTGCTCGGACGGCACAGTCAATCCGTCGCTCGGCACGCGAGGCGGCGGCAATGCGCGGCCCGCGCGGCAATACCTCGAAGCGGACAACGGCGAAATGCACGAGCTCAGTACCTCCGAACACGTTCATGTGCGCAGCGACCAGCGCGTCGTGTCGATGACCAACGGCGGCGGCGGTTACGGCGATCCCGCGGCGCGCGAAGCTGAGCGCGTCGCGCGCGACGTCGTCGAGGGCTGGATCGGCCGGGACCGCGCGCACGACGTCTATCGCGTCGCGCTGACGAGTACCGGCGCAGTCGACCTCGCCGCGACTTCCGCGCTCAGGGCGCAGTAGCGGCGGCGCGCCACGATACGCAACGCGACAGCGCCGCGACCAAATCCACTACCTCGCGGTCGGTACGCGCTTCGCGCCTACCGGTAGGCCAGGATCCGCAGTCCATTTGATGTTCAACCACACGTCGGGTGTCCCAAGTATTACGCGGCATCCTTAATGGTCTCGAAGGAGCGTGCATGAGCGAATCACACATATTAACGTCGTCGCCGGATACGGTGCACTGGGGTTTCTTCGATTCGGCGCTGGCGCCGGTACTGACGATTCGATCCGGCGACGAAGTCCGGATCGAAACAGTCAATGGGCAGCCTCGCGACCTGGTCGGATTGCCGTTTGAGATGCTGCCGGAGCATCAGGCGATTCATCGTGATTGCAAGCCGAAGCTCGGGCCGCATATTGTGACCGGTCCGGTCGCCGTAGACGGTGCACAGCCCGGCGATCTGCTGGAAGTGCGGGTAGTCGACATCGAACTTCGGCAGGACTGGGGCTGGAACGCTATCCGCCCGTTGCGCGGCACTCTGCCGGACGACTTTCCGATCACGCAGCTGCTTCACGTGCCGATTGACCGGTCGCGCAACGTGGCGACGCTGCCGTTCGGGCCGCGAATTCCGCTTCGGCCGTTCTTCGGGATCATGGCCGTCGCCCCGCCGCCCGCATATGGCGCGATCAGCTCCATCGAACCGCGCGAGCACGGCGGGAATATCGACAATAAGGAATTGGGTGTAGGCGCGATCGTCTACTTTCCGGTCCATGTGCCCGGCGCCCTGTTTTCTGTCGGCGACGGGCACGCAGTACAGGGAGACGGCGAGGTTGATCTAAGCGCGCTCGAAACGTCTTTGACCGGCGTTTTCCGTCTGACGGTCCATCCCGGAATCGAGGCCTCCCTCCCGTTCGCGATCACCCAGCGGCACGTCATTACGATGGGTTTCGACGAGAACCTCGACGAAGCCGCGCGCAAGGCATTGCGGGAAATGATTCAGCTAATCGGAAGAGCCACTGGATGGCCGCATGCGTCTGCCTATGCATTCTGCAGCATGGCGTGCGACCTGCGAATTACGCAGATGGTTGACGGCGAAAAGGGTGTTCATGCGATGGTCGAGCATTCGCTGCTCACGCCTCATCTGTCGAAACCGTATTTGGCGTTGAAGCCTCAGTCGCCAGATGCGTAGCTGACATCGTGTGCTACGCCACACAGGTTTTTCACTCCAATCGCATCTGATAAAGGGAACTAGCGATGAACGTCCGCTCTGTTTTGTTGTGCCTCCTTTCCTTGTGCTGGCTGGCAGTGGCGTCCCCCGCATTTGCCCAAACGGGTTCCGCTGCATGCGAACCGACCAAACTCGCACAGAAATATCCGTCGCTGGTCGACAAGGTCATCAAGATCGGCGCAGACCCGCAAACGCCACCGTATGTGGTCCGCGACAATGCCGATCTTAACGTGGTGCGGGGCATTTCTGCCGACATGGCGGCCGCTGCCATGAAGTGTGCGGGGATCAAGTACGAATGGTTCCTCGGTGCCTGGTCGGGCATGCTCCCAGCGCTGAACGGCGGTCAGATCGATCTTTTCTGGGACGACCTGTACTACACGCCCGAGCGGGCGAAGGCCGTGAACTACGTGGTCTATATGCGGGCCGCAAGCGGCGCGCTGATCAGCGCCAAAAGCGCGGGCGCGTTCAAGGACTTCGATTCGTTGTGCGGCCATCCAGTGGCCGTCGGCGTCGGGATGGTTGAGGTAGCGCTCGTCGACAAGCAGAGTCAAAAATGCGTGGATGAGAAGAAGCCCGGCATCACGAAGATCTTCTTTCCCGATCTCGCCTCCGGTACCCGCCTCATACAAAACAACCGCGCCGACGCGATGATGTACGACCTCGGTCTGGTCGGCTCCCTGGTAAAGGAATCGCCGCAAACCTATGCGCGAGGGTTCTCGATACTGTCGGGGCAAACGCTTGGTGTGGCGGTATCAAAGCATAATCCGGATCTGCAGAAGGCGGTTGCCGAAGCGCTGCGGATATTGCAGGCGAACGGCGAGCAAAAGGCGATCTTTGCGCGCTACGGCGTCGATCCCATGATGCAGATCCCCGTGGAAATCAGGGAGGAGTAAAGGCGCAATCCGACAACTTGCTTAACAGGAATTCCGGCCATGCAATCACTGACTGAACTGTGGTCATACACCATCTCCCCGTTTTTGTGGAACGGTGCTTGGCTTGCGGTTGAAATCACTGCATTGGGGATGACATTCGGTGTCCTGCTGGGCCTCGGGCTTGCGTTGGCCAAAACGTCGCGCCTGCGTGCGGTGTCAAATGGGGCTCACGCATATGTATGGTTCATGCGCGGTACGCCCCTTATGCTGCAGCTGGTTTTCATCTTCGATGCGCTACCGCTTGTCGGATGGAAACTCGATTCGTTCAGCACAGCGGTAACCGCGTTTGCGCTGAACGAGGCGGCATTTAGTTCCGAGATCATCCGCGGCGGCATCATTTCGGTTGCCACGTCGCAATGGAGCGCCGCCGCGTCGCTCGGTTCGTTCAGTGCCGGCAACCCTAACATTGTGCGGGGAGGTAACAATTGAATAATCGGGAACTCGAGCGGCAAGTGGTGCTGATCACCGGCGCCGGCTCCGGGATCGGCCGCTCGCATGCGCTTCATTTGCCGACGCTGGGCGCGTCGGTGATTGTCCACGACGTCGACGCCGCGAAGGTCCGGACGACTGTCGACGCGGTACGCAACGCAGGCGGCCGTGCGTTCGGCATCGTATGCGACGTCCGCGACTCGGCACGGTTTCGCCGTGAAATAGAAATGGCAGCGGCCGAGGCCGGACCGGTTGACGTCCTTGTGAACAACGTCGGGATTGCTTCAGACGGCCCGATCGAATCGCTGACGGTCGAGGAACTGGACACCGTTTTCCAGGTGAACGTCTACAGCTTTGTCGTTGCATTGCAAGCGGTATTGCCGGCAATGAAGCAGCGACGTGCAGGCCGGATCGTCAACACGTCGTCGAACTGGGCGTTGACGGGACAGGAGAACGCATGCGTCTATGCCGCGACAAAAGCGGCGCTTCTCGGGCTTACGAAGTCCTGGGCACGCGAGCTGGCGCCATGGAACATCACCGTCAACTGTATCGCGCCAGGCGGCATCCATACCGACTTGCTGCAAACCAGCGCCGAGCGGCTCGCCCGTATACCGCTCGGCCGACATGGCGATCCGCTTGACGTATCGCATATGGTTGCCTTTCTCGCTTCGCATCGATCGAATTATATGACCGGCTGTGTACTCAACCTGACCGGCGGCGAGCTGATTCCTGGCTGCTGATCGGCAATCGGGCCAACACCTTCAAAGGGGCAAGCATGAGCAGAACGAGGAATTTCATTGGCTATGGCGAAACGCCGCCCGATCCCTCATGGCCAGACGGCGCACGCATTGCGATTAACCTGAACCTCAACTTCGAGGGCGGCGGCGAGCGTTCGCTCGACAACGGCGACGATACGTCAGAGGGCATGCTGAACGATATCGGAATGCCGGCATATGCGGGATTGCGTAGCCCGCTGGCCGAATCCGTATTCGAATACGGATCGCGCACAGGCGTGTGGCGAATCCTGCGCGTCCTGCAATCTTTCGGCGTGAAGGCGAGCATCCTGGGTGTCGTCGCCGCACTGGAACGCAATCCGGAAGCGGCCCGCGCATTCGTACGGGACGGACACGAGCTGGTTTGCCATGGACACCGATGGCTGGACTATCAGGTGATGCCCGTGGACGAGGAGCGCAAGCACGTTGAGGCGGCCGTCCAGTGGTTTGCGTCGCAGTTCGGCATGACATCGCTGGGATGGATGACCGGGCGGCCGAGCGTCCATACGCGCGAGCTAATCGCCGCGACGGGACGCATCCTGTATGACCGCGACGAACTCAACGACGAACTGCCGTACTGGACGGCAGCCGCCGGGAAACCGCATTTGATCATCCCGTATTCGTTCGAAACGAACGATAACCGCTTTAACGAAAATTCCGGCTTCAGCGTCGCGCGGCATTTCGCCGAATACATGACGGACTGTTTCGACACGCTGTATGCGGAGGCCGTTCATCGGCCGACGATGATGTCGATCGGTCTGCATGATCGCCTGATTGGTCGTCCGGCGCGTATCAGGGGGCTGGTCGATTTCATGCGCCACGCGTGCGCGCACCGCGGCGTCTGGTTCTGCACCGGCGCACAGATCGCGCATCACTGGCGCAAAAACTTCGCGCCGACCAATATTTCGGGTTTGTAGCGATGAGCGACGACAACGGCTCCCGGGCCAATTTATCCCATGCACCACACTATCAAACCGTGCTTGTCACGGGTGCGAACGGCTTTGTCGGCCGGCTCGTCTGCGAGCAACTCCGCTCTGCGCATGGGCGCGTCGTTGCGCTGGATCGCGCGTTCGCGGTGTCCGACTCGAGCGGTCCTCCGGACGCCGATCGCCGGGTGGATGCCGACCTGACCGATCGCGCGATGATCGAGGCGCTGTTCGAAGGCGAGAAGATTACGGCAGTTGTTCATTGCGGTGGCATTTCGGGGCCGATGCTCGCACGTGACGATCCGGCACTGGTTCATCGCGTGAATGTAGTTGGGACGTTGAATCTGCTT
Source organism: Paraburkholderia sp. UCT70 (assembly GCF_050434085.1). Taxonomy (NCBI): domain Bacteria; kingdom Pseudomonadati; phylum Pseudomonadota; class Betaproteobacteria; order Burkholderiales; family Burkholderiaceae; genus Paraburkholderia; species Paraburkholderia sp. UCT70. Next base: position 14,283 of record NZ_JBNPVZ010000001.1, read on the forward strand.
GACTGCGCGTCTCGCCATCATGTGCAGCGCTTCGTTCACGCGTCGTCGATCGCCGTCTATGGCGACCATCCAGCCATCGCGGCAATCGATGAATCCGCGGCATTGCTGGCGCTCGATCCATATGGCACAAGCAAGATCGCGTCGGAATTGATTGCCCGCTCATATCGTGCCTGTTCGACGCTCGACGTCGTCGCAATGCGCTTCGGGTCGATCTATGGTCCGGGTAGGCGTACGGAGTGTGTCGTGGGTGCGTTATACGCGTCGACGCTTTCCGGGCAGCCGGCGGTAGTCAGCGCCGCGTCGACCAATCCGCGACAGCTGATCTATGTCGACGATTGCGTCGACGCGATCATCGCTGTGCTCGCCAAGCCACGGCTGCCGCGGTTTGCCTACAACATTGCGACGGGGCGGATCGTTTCGGAAGCGGCCGTCGCTGCACTCGCCACGGCGATCGACGCACGGGTGAAATATCGGATCGATACCGCCGAGCAGTTCAGCGACGGGCGGATCGGTCCACTATGTATCGACGCCGCGCAACGAGACTTCAGCTTTGTCGCGAAGGTCGACATCGTCGAAGGACTGAACCGGTATTGGCACCACCGCAGCGACGAACGGCGCGACGTATTGGGGGCTGATGAGCCGGACTTCTGTTCCCAGTGACTGGAAACGCCGGGCCCAGTGGTGAGCCGAGCTGCAGGCTTCCATGACGACCAGCCCCGGCTTGAGCGTACGCACGGATTCGAACAGCGAGCCGCGCGAGACCTTCGCTCGATGTACCACGCGTCCGTGGCGATCAGCCCCATGGAGCTGGAAGACCTGTTTGGCGAGATCGATGCCGAGAATATCGATTTCCATGATGAACCTCCACACGTCAGGTTGACGTCCGTCAGTGTCTCCCGAAGGGAGGCGTCGGGTCCATCTCATTACAACCTTCGGAAAGAGCTTCGGCGCGTTCGGTTTCTTGCTCCTCTTGGTCATGCTTGTCGGGTCGGTCATGGGACTTCCCTTTCGGTATCGTCTCATGACCTCCGGACACTATATATCTGAAGACTCTCTAGCATGCCGAAGCCGCCCATTTTGGGACACGCAGTGCTTTAATCCGCGCTTCCTTAACTTTCGCCAGACCATGCAAAAGCAATCTGGTGCAAGCAGAACCGGGCGAAAAAAACCGGACCACTACATAGCCAAAATTTCCCTCACCGCACTATCGATGAACTTAACATCGACAGGATTGGCCGCAGGACCGCCCGCAAAATGGCCCCAGACCGACTCGATAGGCCGCAACTGCGCATTAGGCATCTTCGACACCTCGTACTCACCATCTTCCGGCGGGAAATAGAGATCCGTGCGCCCGGGCATCACGATAGCCTTTGCAGTGATGCTGCCCAATGCTCGATCGAAGTCTCCGTTGTAAAGCGAGTTCGCGGAAATATCGCCGTACTGCCAGCTCCACATCATCGACAAGATATTATTCGCATCCTTCTTCAGGAAATCGCCCTCCCAGAACTGGGTAATGAAGTCTTCGAGCGATCCATAGCCCATCGCTTCCATGTCGAGTCGTTGACGCAAAAACGCCTGCGAAAATCCCCACCCGGCAAAGACACGCGCAGCAGCGCGCATTCCACGCGTCGGCGGTGCATCGTAGAATCCATCCTTGAATTCAGGGTCCAGCAGCAGCGGCGCCTTAAGCCCCTCGATAAATACAAAGTTGTGCCGCGAGCACCGCGCCGCCCCGCAAAACGGCAGAATGCGCTCGACCATCTCCGGATACATCGCCGCCCAATGGAAGGCCTGCATCGCGCCCATCGACCAGCCAGTGACGAGCCTGAGCGACTCGATGCCAAACTTCTCGGTCACAAGGCGATGCTGCATGGCGACGTTGTCGTAAAGCGTCACATGCGGAAAGCGGCCGCGGTCATAAGGCGACGGATTGTTGTTCGGCGAACTCGATACGCCGTTGCCAAACATATTCGGCACGATGATGAAGTACTCCCGCGGATCGAGCCCCATGTGCTCGCCGATCAACCATTCATTGTCGACATGGCTGCCGCTATAAAACGTCGGATACACAATCGCGTTGTCGCGCGCCGAATTCAACCGGCCGTACGTCTTGTAGCTGAGAAGCATGTTGGGCAGCGTCGCGCCGGACTGCAGCGCGACGCGGCCGAGATCGAAAGTTTCGAAGTCCGTCATTTGAGCCTCATATTTAATTTACGACGACGTTAAGGAATTTTCGGGTGCGCTCGTGGGTCGGATTATCGATGAGCTGCTGCGGCGTCCCTTGCTCGATCACTTCGCCGCCGTCCATGAAGACGACCCGGTCGGCGACATCGCGGGCAAAGCGGATTTCGTGCGTGACCACGATCATCGTCATGCCGGCATCGGCCAGCCCGCGCATCACGCCAAGCACTTCACCGACGAGTTCGGGGTCGAGCGCCGAAGTGGGTTCGTCGAAGAGCATCAGCTTGGGCTTGATCGCGAGCGCCCGTGCAATCGCCACGCGCTGCTGCTGTCCGCCCGACAACCGGTGCGGCAAAAAATCCGCATGCGCTGCCAGGCCCACGCTTTTCAGCAGTTCGCGGCCGAGCGCTTCAGCTTCGGCGCGCGGCACATCATAGACCTGCCGTTGCGCTTCAACGATGTTCTCCAGTGCACTCAAATGGCTGAACAGATTGAAATGCTGGAACACCATGCCCACCCGTGCTTCGGCGCGAGCGCGTGCGAGGTTATGCAGAGGCCGCACCGTGCCGCCGCCCCCCGGCACTTCGCGATAGCCCACGTACTGCGAATCGACCTTGATCGTTCCCCAGTCGAGCGGTTCGAGATGGTTGATGAGCTTGAGCAGCGTGCTTTTTCCAGAACCGCTCGGGCCCAAGATCACGACCACTTCGCCATGCGCGATCGACAGGTCGACGCCGCGTAAAATCTCGCGCTTACCATACGATTTCCAGACGTTCCTGCACGCGACAAACGGTTCACCGCTATGTCGCGGCGTGCGACTCTCGGCAGGCAGTAGCGTACCGATCCATGCATGATCGTTCGTGTCCGGCTCCTGGACGGCGACCGGTAAATCAACCGGCGCATCGACCGGTTTCATATCAGGCATCGATGCGCGCAGTCCGAACCACGAGAACGTGATCTTCCGGTCCCGCTCGTGATCGAAAAGGCGTTCGAGCCACACCTGTACCACCGAGATCCCGCTCGTCAGGAACAGATAGATCACTGCCGCCGCGCCGAACACGGTAAAGAACTTGAAATTTTGCCCGACGACCTGTTGCGAGCGAAATGTCAGCTCATTGACGAAGATCACCGACGCGATCGACGTCAGCTTCAACATGCCGATGGTGTCGTTGGCGAGACCCGGGATGACCGCGCGCATCGATTGCGGCAGAATGATGCGGCGTAACGTCAGCAATGGTCCCATGCCGAGCGCGGCGGCCGCGGTAGATTGCGAACGGTTCACCGACAAGATCCCGGCACGAAACAGTTCAGCGCTGAACGCCGCTTCGTTCAACGCAAAGCCGATAACCGCGGTCGTGATCTCATCGAAACGCAAACCGATCAGCGGCAGCGCGTCGAAGATGAACACGAGCTGCAGCAGTTGTGGCGTGCCGCGCACGAACCAGATATAACCCCACGCCGCTGAATTTAAGGCCTTGAACCGCGACAGCCGCATCAATGCGAGGCCGAGACCAAGCACCAGCCCGGTCGACATCGCAATCATCGTGATCTTCACCGCGATCCATGCGCCGCCGAGCAGGAACGGCGAGCTGACATAACCGACCAGCTCCTTGAAACCGTCGAGTACCTGAACGCCCGCGAGACCGGCGGCCATCGCCGGGTGCCATGCGAGCATGCCAAGCATGCCGAGGGTGGCGACAACTCTGTGTTTGACACGCAATGCATTCATTTTCGAACCTGATCCATGACGCTAGCGGCACACCGCGCTGTGTGCCGCGCAGGCAGCCTTTATTGAGTAAGCAGTGTGGTCGGCGTTTCCAGCGACGGATCGACGTCGTACTGCTGGAAGGTCTTCTTCTGCGTCTGATTAGCCTGCATGATCTTGAGTCCGTCGGATACGGCGGCGATCATATCGGCATTGCCTTTCTTCACGCCCACGCCGATCTTCATGCCGCTCGTCAGCATGAAGCCGCGCATATAGAGCTGCGGGTTCTGTTTCGCGAGACCATCGACTAGCGCCAGGTCGTACATCATCACATCGGCGCGATGGCTTGCAACGAGACGCGCGCCCGACGCGATATCGGCGGACGGCATGATGGTCACCTCAGGCTTGTTTTCCGCTTTGCATTTGGCCGCTTGCGCTTGCGCCATTGTCAGTTCGACGGTGCCGATGCCTGCAGTCACCGTGCGGCCGCAGAGCTTGGAAATGTCATCGATCTTCTTCGGGTTGCCGGCTGCCACCAGTCCGCCCGTGCCGGCCTGCATATACGTGACGAAGCTCGTCTCCTTCGCGCGTTCTGGCGTGTAGTACAGTAGGTCCCACATCACGTCGATCTGTCCGGCACGCAGCGCGGGCAGCAAGCCCGGCCAGCCGGCGGTGAAGAATTCCGTCTTCACGCCTGCGCAGGCGAACACGGCGCGGGCCATGTCGGCATCCGCGCCGATGATCTTGTTGAAATCCTTGCTATCACGAAACGCATACGGCGGCGACTCCGGGTCCACGCCGATCTTGATGGTCTTGCCCGCAAGCGACGGATATTTCTGCGCCACCTTGGACGGTTCGCACGATTGCGCTGACGCGCCTTGTGCGAGGAGGAGGCCGGTGACTGCGCATAGCAGCAGCTTGATTGTCTTTGACATGAACATGGCGAATCCTACTCAGGTTGAACGATATAGCAGGGAAAGAGGCGGGACAGCGAAGCGGGAATGAAGTGATCTAGCGGCCGAGGAAGTCCATGTGGCTTGCAATCGAACCCGGCGTAGTGATGCAGATGCGGCCTTCGTCGCGCGCGCGGGCAATATGTTCGAGCGCCCGCCGCAAGTGACACAGACGATGCGGCTGTCCCATCAGGTACGCATGCAACGCAATGCCCATCACCAGCGGCTGGCGCACGGATTGCCGCAGCATTTCCTCGAAGTGGTCGATCACCAGATCGGCGAACGACTTCGCGTCCATTTGGCGCGCAAGGATCATCGGGATATCGTTGACTTCTTCCGGATATGGAATCGCCCACAGCGGCTGACCGTTGCGCGTATGCAGACGCGTGGGCTGATCGTCGTGACACCAATTGAGCGTGTACTGGTAACCCGCTTCGGCTACCAGGTCGCTGGTGACATGACTCTCCGAGAGCCACGGCGATAACCAGCCCGCGGGCTGCTGTGCGCTCTCCGCCGCAATTCGCTCGCGGCACGCCACGATCAACGCGCGTTCGTCGGCTTCAGTCAGCGTTCCCTGTCGTTCAGAATTCGTATGGCCGTGCGCGACGAGCTCATCGCCGCGCTGAGCGAACGTGGCGACCAGCTCCGGGCAGTGATCGTAGAGCGCCGTGTTGATAATGGCCGCGGTCGGCAGCGCGAGTTCATCGAAGAGATCGAGACAGCGCCATGCGCCCACGCGCAATGCATACTCGCGCCACGCGTGATTCAGCACATCGGGTTCGGGCATCACCGGACCGATAGTCGGCCCCAGTCCTTCACCGAACGCAAAGTGCTCGATGTTAAAGCCGATATAGACCGCGAGCCGCGAACCGTCAGGCCAGCGATAGACAGGGCGGTTGTTGATCGGCGAATATTGAAAGCGCCCGTGGCCGGGCAGCGCGCGATGTGCGGGAGAATCCATGGTCCAGTGAGTCCTGTCGAGCGGCGCGTACGCCTGTGTTCACGTCAGAACCCATGGTAGGGACGCCAAAATAGCCGCACCGAGCGTGCTGCGAACAAACTCTTGTCCGCACGCGCACCGAAGGTCACCAGTCGCTACTTCACGCGTTGAAGAGCGCCTTTCGGATGATCGCGTGAACACCCCAGTTCCCGTCCACCACCTGTGTCACGCCGAAGTCGACCGCGACCGAGATCAGCGAGATCGCCTCATCTTCGGAGAGGCCCTTGGTCGTCATCAGGAAGCGCCGCGTCTTGATGAACGCATCGCGCATCGCAAGATCGAGGGTCGATTTTTCATACACGGCGCTTTGCGCGCTCGTGCCGAACTCGGCCAGATAGTTCGGATAGCTGAAGCCGTGAAGTACCCATTCGTCGGCAGTTTCGACCAGCGGATAGGTGAGGTCTGCAAACGGCTGGCCGCTGAGCGTCTCTTTTTTATGGACCACCAGTTGGAAGTCGCCGGTCAGCGAACACTCGATCGCGGTGCCGCACAGTTCCGAGTCTCCTTGCGATGCATGCGGGTCGCCAATGGAGAGCAGGGCGCCGGGCACCCCGACTGGCAAGAACACACTCGCGCCGCGCGTCACGCGCCAGTTGTCGAGATTGCCGCCGAAGGTGGACGGCGGAATCGAGTCGATCAGACCGTCCTGCTGTGGCGCGACGGTGATAACGCCGAAATGCGGACGCACCGGGATTTTGACGTTTTTCAGGATGTCGTGATTTTCGACGACCGTAGAATGATCGACCGGCACGCCGGGATAATCGATCGTCGGATGCATCACGCCAAAGGGATCGCGCTGAGGTGTCCAGCGGAAGTTATAGACGGCGCGCGCGCAGGCGGTTTCGCCGGCGTCGGCGTCGAGTTCATAGATGGTGACGACCTCGCGGGGTTTCGGCTCGGTCAATAACTCGCGATAGTGAAATCCCCACCACGCAGCGGCATTGCTGCCGAACACGCGGCCGGCGAATTTCGGATTGGCGCAAGCGCGCGGGTGAATATCGACGATACGCACTTCGAGCACATCGCCAGGTTCAGCCCCGCGCACGGCGACCGGTCCGGTGCAGATATGCACGCCGAAACCTTCTCCCGCGCCACGTCCATAGATGGACGCGTCCATGGGGCCCGCGCCGCGGCGATTGACGTTTTTGCGCCCGGCGGTCCAGTGGAACACGCTCTCGGCGCCAGGATCGCCTTGCACCATGCGCTCCCAGTCATCCGCTGCGTGTTGCGTGAGCGTTTCGATAGTCACCGTGTCGCCGCTGTTCACTTCGAGCACGGGCTTGAGATCGTGACTGAAGTAACCCCAGTGAATAGTATTGGCCGTTGCACGCAACAGATGATGACGTGGCTTGCCGGACTCGCGCGGCGGTTGTACAGAAGGCGCTTCAGGCTGCTCCGCAAAGCCGGTCTCGTCCACCGTAGCTTCATGAACCGCGCCATGCTCGGCGAGTTGTGCATGCACGAGCAAACCCCCGGCGTTGACTGGCAAGCCGCGCGAGATTCGCCGCACGAGATGGCGCGCTAATTCAAGACCCGCTTCATGCCGGAAGGTGCGCGGCGACGTGCCATATTGCTCGCGAAACACGCGGCTGAAATGCGCGGCATCGTTAAAACCCCAGCGAAAGCAGACGTCGGCAATCGAGACCTTTTCATACAGCGGATCGACCAGCTCCGCGCGGCAGCGTTCCAGCCTGCGCGAGCGCAAGTAGAGCGAGAAATTCTGCCCGACCGCTTCAAACAGTTTCTGCAGATAACGCGGCGAGACGCGCTCTTCTTTCGCTATCGATGCCAGCCCGAGTTCGGGGTCGGCGAGGTTGCCTTCTATGGTTCGACATACGCGCGAAAAGATCGCGGCCTGAGATGGCGTGAGGCCGCTGAAGTTGCCTTCCTTGTCGTGAGCGGCGAGACTCGCGATCAGGAATTCCGCGAGCGCGAGTTCGAGGGGACGCAACTCGTCGAGCGACAACGTCTCCACGCTTTCAGCAACCGAGCGCAGAAAGCCCGAGAACACGTGACCGATGCCGGCCTCGCCCGGCAAACGCCCGGCGCGCACCGAGAACGGCGTAAGAAGGCGTGCGTTGATGGCAGAGCGGGGCACGCGGATCACGAACGCGCGGAAGTCGGACGTGAACGACAGGCGGGCCTCCTCACGCGACGACGCGTAAATAATATCGCCGCTCGCAACCTGCGCGCGCGCGCCATCGGCGACGAGCGTCACGCCGCCGTCGAGATGCAACACGATCACGAGACTATCGGAGCCGTCGGCCTTGAGCTCGATGGTTTGCGCGAATGCGGCCAGCGCGATCAGGTCAAAACCGCTGGCTGACTTGCGCGACGTGATGGTTCCATGCAAGGGGCGCGCGGCTGCCTGAGGCGCGCCGCAGCGCAGGCCAAACCGGTCGAGCGCCTCGCCCCATGCGCGCAGGCGATCTACTTCGGCATACGACTCGGTGGTGAAACGCAATAACTCCAACCCTGGCTCCCGGATCCTGACGAACGTCAGTCGACGTGATTCAAACGCAATGTCCGTGCCATCGATAACAACACCGTCAGCGCTGCCGCGCTGCCTGACGGTGCGTGGATGCACCGTTGTAGCGCGCGCACGCACAACTCACGCGCGAGGCTTCTTCTTCGGAGGAAAAATGCTGCGAGGGATCTTGCAGTGAATGCCCTGACGGCCATCGACGACTTGGGTCACGGAGAAATCCGCGGCGACGCTCATCAGCGAATACGCGTCGTCACGCGAGAGGCCTTGCTGCTCGGTGAGCAACAACAACATATCGCGTGAAGCGTTTTTCGTTGCGATGTCGAGATCTTCATCGAAGCCATGGACGATCCAGAAGTCCGGCGTTTCCAGCAGCGGCGAGGGAAATGCGAAGTCGCGCCGCAGCACGATCTGAAACATCACATTGAGCGACGCCTCGATCGCGGTGCCGCTGATCTCGCCATCGCCTTGCGATACATGCGGGTCGCCGATCGAGAACAACCCGCCGTCCACGGCGACCGGGTAATACATGGTCGAGCCCGCGCCGATGCGCCAGTTATCGATATTGCCGCCATGCGCGCCCGGCGGAACGGTGCTCACACGGCCGGCGACATCGGGCGCGACGCCTGCTGTGCCCAGATGCGGGCGCACCGGCACGCGAATGCCTTCCAGCGCGAGTTCGCGGCAGCAGTCGCGAATCTCCGAGCGCTTGCCCGGCACGAGATATTTGCCGGGATAGTCATACGCATAGAGCGCGTGAGCCGTGTTCGAAGCCTGATCGAGTTCGTAGATAGTGACACGCTCTTTCTCGAAGTCGGTGAACAGATGACCCCAGTGCGCGGCGAGATTCGAGCCGTAGTTGAAGCGCGGAATCATTTGCAGATAACGCACTTCGAGCAGGTCGCCGGGCTTCGCGTCCTTCACGAAGATCGGTCCCGTCATCAGATGCACGCCGGGTTTGCGATCGGATTCGGGGATCGTGTCGTAGAGCGCGCGCACCTTGTCATCCATCATAAGGTCGGGGGCGTCGCCCGCATGATGCGTGATCGCTTCGGCACGAACGAAGTCGCCGCTCTCGACGATCAGCGCGGGCGCGAGCGCAGCGTCGAAGTATCCCCAATGAACATTTTTCTGGATGGCAGGCAAGTCGTGAAGCATGCTTTCTAAGCTCCGTAAGAGTGTGCGACCGGTGCAATCGACCGATGACTGATCGTACGAGCGACAGAATAAATACGCTTGGTTGCGTGCGTACAAAAGCTTGTGCTTGGGCGAATCTCGTTGCAGCTCCTCTCAGCTTACGAGGGTCTCTCGATGTCCGGGCTTAGGCGCATCCGGTCAATTTCCGCATGCGTTACAAGAAAGGTTAGTTCGCGTTTTAGTCGATCGCTCAGGCAGCAGGAAGTCGAGCAGCCGCCATTTACGAACATCCGGTTTGCAACACATATTGATTGCAAACATTGGCGAGTTTGGCGGTTCCACCGCTCAGGCGCCCTACGACAAAGAGCACCAGCGGCTCATTTCGCATTCCCACGGTGGTAATCAGCTGGCCATATCAGTCTTCGACGTACGCTTAGAAGATTTCGGCCCCGAACTTGAGGCCGCGCAGCCGGGGGTGAAGAAGTGGAAAGAGGTAAAGGAGCGCATCGGTAAAGCGCCGCCTGCGGGCTTGGACCGTGGTTACCGTGGTTAGGCTGGGGCACCGGGAGCACAGGCCGGATCTTTACTAACGCTGGCTACCGGCCTATCCAGTGTTCGCCGGCGATGTGCAAGCGTCGACCCATAAAGCGCTCGAAATCATCTTGCCCGGGTTCATGATGCCTCAAGGGCCGAGCGCAGTCTGACCTGACGCACGAGTGCAGCCGCTTCACTGTGTTCGTTCGCCAGTCGCTGGATGCGATGGAGGTCAACGACGTGCTCATCGGTGACCGACGCCGTTCACGGAGCCTATCCATTTCGTTTGCCGGAGTCTGCTTTGCGGCTAGCGTACGAGGGGCCATTTACAGCACGCGTTCGCCGATCTGAGAGTCACCGCTCCGAAAACGAGTCGGGCGAACGGCCGGTTAGCACCGTGCAGCCGCCCGATGAGGGTCGGTAACTGAGTGTCTGGAATGGCCGACTACCGCGCCTTCAAGATCGACGGTCCGCCAATGAGCAATCGGAAGGGTTGGAGAAACTGTAGCTTGCCGGTTAGGAAACTGTGTCGCCCCGGGGTAACTGCAACACCAGGCGGACGCGAACAATTGCAATTGCTCGCTGACGCATGCGGTGTGAAACGGGTGCAATTATGATCCGTCGACGGAAACCCTAGGGTAATTGTGGTCAGTTGGTTGCCGACACGACGTAAGCGGTTCAAACCGCGGCGGGATGCTATTCACGAGGGAGCAAAGTCGTTACAAAGTTGACGTTCGCGGGCAACGATGATCCGACGGTGACGAAACCGGCCGTGGGTTGTGCCTGAGTTGACGACTCCCAGGCAAGGTTTCTTTGGTGGGAATCGCCAATCCCAGGCTTCCTTCAGATCACCCAAAAAGTTTCAACTTTCGGTTCGCTCACGTGCATCTCCGGCCACGCAATCAGCGTCACAATTGCATGCCGCATAGCGGAAATATCCGCGAAATTCCGGTCGAATATCGGGTAACCAATTCCTACGCGAATTACGTGGAATATCTGATACAGATTGCGTGGAAGCGTTCGTGCGACGTCCCGGTAGCGGCGCGCCAGTGTAAGCAATAGTATGACTCGCTGACGCGCCAAGTCTGAACACTACAGCAATAGAGTTTCGTCAATAGCGAGCGCTGGCAATGCTCATTGACCGGCGGCAGGTGCGAGTAAAGACGGTGAATCGGAGACCACAGGGTAAAACAGTGTGAGCAATGCTGTTTGAAGGCTGACGGTCCCCCGCAACGATGATCAGATTGACGAGATGGGATTGTACGTAGCGCCTGAATCTACGATTGCTTCACAAACGCGATCGAGATTGCCGAGGCCAGCCAATCGTCGAGGGGTTGAAACTTCGAATGGGCCGTAAATGCCGTGGCCAAATACCGTTGATGCCCCGACCATCTGGAAATGCAAAGAATTTCCGGAAAAACCGACGATGCGGGTCATCTAGTGGCTATCGGCGCTGCGTTGCGCCAGTACCGAACCGATCACGGCTGGTCGCAGGAGGAGCTTGCCCATGCGACCGGGATTGATCGCAGTCATATGGGCCGCATTGAGCGAGGAGAGCGCAACCTAACGATCCTCAACCTTATTCGAATTGCCGCCGCGCTGAATTGCCCACCCTCCAAGTTGCTGCGGTTGGCTGGAATGTAGCAGGGCATGCAGATTTAATTCGAGCCGCGTTGACAACACTCAGCCGCGTGCGTGCGACCGGATCGGAATTACTATTCGGATGCCAAACTGATAGTCCAGTTCTAGGGACGCACCATGAAGTCCAATTGCGCGCGAGCAATTGGATGGAAACAACGGATCGTGAGAGCAGCAGAAGTACGCTTGAACTTGGCTAACGGGGCCTCATCCGCCTCTATAGGTGTGTTATATGCTGCGCGCAGCCCACCTTGATCGAGTTGAACTGGACCGATGGGTGTTTGCTCCTCATGTCGCGTTCGAGCGTGCAATCGAGGCCGGCTATATCAACAACAAAGGGCATCCCTATTCGCGCGTGTCACACGCACGCTACATCACGCATTTCGCCGACTTTTGCCAATACATTCTTGAACGGCAACTTTCTATCCTGGAGATAGACAACACGGAAATAGCCCAGTTTCTGGAGTTGCGCGGGGTGGCCGTTCTGTCCTCGGCAAATTCTAGGTCGCGAGTCCTGCATATTACCCCTGTCCCACTGCACAGAGCGCGATACCTTCGTTACCTGTCGGTACTCGATAGTGTGATGAGACTCCTCGTAGCGAAAGGATTGCGAGATAGCAACCCGGTCGACACCAGTTTATTTCTACCGAGCAGGAACCGCGCCGACATCCCCGACACAAAACCACGTCTCTCGCTCGAAGAGGACGCTGGAATACAGCAATTTTTGTTGTCTCGTCTACCCGCCGAGCGCTGGCAAACTCGCCGCGATGTTGCGATGATTCTTTTTATACTAGGTGCTGGCGCCACAGCGTCAGATGTCCACAACGCGCGTTTCGTTGACTTCGAGATATCTGATACTTGCATCACTTTTCATGGCTGCAACTCCGATGGGTCTCCTAAAATTCTCAAGCTCGATGAATTTTCAGTAGCGCCCGTCCAAAATTGGCTCGAGGAAGCTTACTCGGTGATCGGAGGGGAATTCGCGTTTCCGACACGCGGCTGGCGACAGTTCAGTTCCACGAACTCGATAGGCGAGATTGTTCGTGAGACGCTGAAAGGGAAAACGTTGGGCGGTCAGTCGGTAACTCCGACAAGGCTGCGCAAGGTTTGGTGTCAACGCCAGCTTTTAAAAGGTACAGATCCAAAAGTACTGCAGCGACGGTTGGGACTGAAGTCACGCGGGCTGATCGACCGAATTCGGCGAACGCTACCGAAAGGACATCGCCACAGACCGATCGGGCGTCCCGGACGTCACATGTAGAACCATTTCATTCGACAGAATTTTTCGTGTATCAGAACCGGCTAAAAATGACGTCAGAATAATTCGCTTAAAGGCGAAAAAACGCGCGTTTGCCGATTGGGAAAACTTCTTGTCGATGAAGCACCGGTTAGGAGGCACCTTTCTGTCGAGGCGTTCCAGAACACGACATTTCTATAAAGCTACTACATCGCTTCTGTTGATAATTTATATTATGTCAAATTAAGCCTACTGAACCATGCAATGCCGCGACCTGTCCGTAATGCTGGTGCTTGCCTTTGGCGGCCCATGCCTGCATACTAGCTAACATTCATTAGCTAATACGTAGGTGGTGCCATGCTCACGATCAACATGCACGACGCCAAGTCGAAACTATCAAGCCTGGTCGAGCGGCTGGAGGTCGGCCAGGAAAACGAGGTCATCATCGCCCGCAACGGCACGCCCGTCGCGCGGCTCCTGCCGTTCGCGGCGCCGCGGCGCATCGGCGCCGCGCGGCACCTGCTGGCCGGCCTGGCCGTGCCCGCCACCGTCGAGGCGTTCAACGCCGCTGATGACGCGATCGCCGCCGACTTCGAGGCAAGCGCGCAGCAGGGACTCACTCCGTGAAAGTGCTGCTCGATACGCATATCGCGCTGTGGGCCGCCGAAGGTGCGCCACAGCTGTCACCGCAGGCCGCCAGCCTGATCGAGGACCCGGCCAATACGTTGCTGGTCAGCGCAGCCGCGATCTGGGAGATTGCCATCAAGCATGCGAAAGGCAACCTGCCCGTGCATCCGCGCGATGCCCGCTCGGCGTTCCGCCTGTCCGGTTTCGTCGAACTGCCGATCACGGGTGAACATACGGAGGCAGTCTCGATGCTTCCTTTCCATGCGGATCACGCGGATCCGTTCGACCGCCTCATGATCGCCCAAGCGCTGCACGAGGGGATGCCCCTGCTGAGCGCCGACCCGAAGGTGTGGCGCTATCACCCCACCCTGATGCTGCAAGCCTGACTTCGCCTGTTTGCTTGACACCGGCTCGCTCTAACGGGTGTCGCCGCGCACTCGGGCGACGCTGCATCGGCTTCAGCCGTCGGCGCGCGAAGTCACTGACTTCGGGAAGATGCGCAGGGCACCGGTTGGGCAATCTCATGTTCCTTCAGGTACGCCCGGATGGCTTCGACCGGATACGGTTCAAACGGTAGAGGTACCAGGTGTCGCGAGCCGCTTCCACCGTCTGCAGGTCCGCTGCGCCGGTCATTCGAAGATTAGAGGCGCCTTTGGGAACTGAATTGCCAAGCGTCGGCCTCCAGTCGACCGTCCCGACGTTTGACGCGAAATCGTCAATTTGAGAACGGAGTAAATTTGGACATCTTCTACTACTGGAAAGACTTCGTATCGGATGTAAACGAAGGGCGGATAGGTACACTTGGCGCCGATACTCACAAGCTGGCTGAACTTCAGGAGCGGCTGCCGCGCAAGGTGTGGACGTTCATAACGCCTAAGGGGATGAAGGGGAAGCTTAAGCTTATCGGTTCCATGTGGATTACCGACGAGAGGCCCGCGAACTTTGTACCCAAGTGGCCGCACAACCTTTTCTATGACGCTGCTTCACCCAGGTCAGTTCTCTTCACGAACTCAGGGAGTCCCGAAAAGATTGAGGAAGTCAGTTCCTACTTGAACAACCGGTTCAATCAAGCCTTCAGATCCAACTTTCAAGGCGAAAAAGGTCTTCACGCGATGGAAGCCGACGTCGTCCGCGGTTTCGAAAAACTCGTGCGTGACTACGAGACCGTCCAATTTATGGATGGGATAAAACAGCCACCGTTGCGATGAAGTCAATATTATCGTCCGGACTGCGACATAACGGGCAACTTCAGCGACAACGTTTCCGCGTCGCCATCGACTTCACGCGACACCGTCGTCGCCTTGCCGTCAGCCACCACAACCTTCGACGCGAAAGTCGCCTGCGGCAGATTCGCCAGCGCAGCCGGCATCTGGCCCGTCTGCTTCGAATCGTCGTCGATGGCCTGCTTGCCGAGGTTCACCAGTTGCGGTTGCTCCTCGTCGACCAGCGCCTCAGCAGCTTCGCGACTGCAGGCCTTCATTCGATTCGATCAGAATCGCGCGGTACGCGCCGATCGCCAGCGCCGTGCGCAGCGTTTCCTGACATTGGGCGACCGCCCGCCGACACGGCGGCCACTTCCGTCGCCACGCAGGCTTCCCTCAGATGTACCGCCTCTTCAACGGCGATTTCGTCGAACGGGTTCATCGACACCTTCACACTCGCAATGTCGACACCCGTGTTGTCCGACTTCACGCGGACCTTCACGTTGTAGTCAACCACCCGTTGACTGCCCCAGGTATTTTCAACGCGCTCCTCCGATGACGGGCACCGCGCTGCAGCCATCGATCTTCATCGCGGTACCACTTATGTAGAAAAATCGCACCGCTAGGGTCTTCGTGCAGTCTCTATCTGATCCGCAGGTTGCAATCGACAAAAGGTGAGCTAGAATCAGGTGCATTCTTCACCAACGGATTGCTCACCGTGCAAATGGAAAGCTGGGTTGGGTTCACGAGATCCTTCGGGCACGGCGTCGAACCATCGCTCACTGTCGTGCGTACCGTCTTGCCCCGCACCACACCGCGCAGGCCCATCTGCTTCATCAGCCGCTCGACCGTGCAGCGCGCCGCGACAATGCCTTCCCGCTTCAATTGCGTCCAGACCTTGTCTGCGCCATACACCTGGAAATTTTCTTCCCACACGCGCCGGATCTCATCCTTGAGCATCCTGTCGCGCTGGGCCCGCGGCGGCACCAGGCCTGGATTGACGCGGCGGGCCACATGCGTGTAGTACGTCGACGGGGCAATTGGCAGCACCCTGCAGATCGGCTCGACCCCGTAGACGTGCCGGTGATCATCGATGAACGTGATCATCACTTCGGTCGGCGGTCGAGCTCCGCCTGTGCGAAATATGCTGACGCCTTGCGCAGGATTTCATTAACCTGGCGCAGCTCACGGTTCTCCCGCTCCAGTTCCTTGAGCCGATCCTGCTCCTGCGTGCTTGTGCCCGGGCGCAAACCCCGATCCCGCTCTTCCTTGCGCACCCAGCTACGCAGCGTTTCACCCGAGCAGCCAAATTTCGCTGCGATCGACGCGATGTCACGGATCGGCGTAATGAGGCCATTTCGGGATCGGCGTAATCGAGCCACCAGATGATCGCCGTAATCGAGCCAGTGCAGGATCGGCGTATTGGAGCCACTCGATGATCGGCGTATAGGAGCCACCTCAGGATCGGCGTAATCGGGCCACTTGACCGGCTCGTTGTTATGTCGGGCTGCAGCCCGAAACGCATTTCGAATTTCCGTAACCCGGTACCTTCGGATTCTTTGCCCGGAGGGCCGATGAGTAACAGGAGGTTCGAAGTGTTTGAGTATCGACAGGTTCTGGCGCGTATGCGTCAGGGCGATTCCGACCGCGACATTGCCGGCGCGCGCCTGATGGGGCGCAGCAAGCTGAAGACCGTACGGCAGGTCGCGCTCACCCACGGCTGGCTCGACCCGGGCAGGCCCTTGCCAGACGATGCCGAGCTCGCGGGCATCTTCGGCCGTGACCCGAAGGTGCCGCGTAGCCGCATCTCCACACTCGAGCCGTTTCGCGATCTGTTGCGCGGCTGGTTCGACGCCGACGTACAAGGCACTACGATCTTCAGTGCGCTGCAACGCAACCACGGTTACACCGGCAGCTATTCGGC
Source organism: Paraburkholderia sp. UCT70 (assembly GCF_050434085.1). Taxonomy (NCBI): domain Bacteria; kingdom Pseudomonadati; phylum Pseudomonadota; class Betaproteobacteria; order Burkholderiales; family Burkholderiaceae; genus Paraburkholderia; species Paraburkholderia sp. UCT70. The sequence continues at coordinate 30,906 of NZ_JBNPVZ010000001.1, forward strand.
AGTGCGCCGCTTCCTGCTGCACTTGAAGGCCGAGCGCGGCGTCACCGCAACGACGATTCTTGAGTGGGCGCCAGCTGACGCCGTGCAGGTGGACTTCGGCTCGGGGCCAGCGCTCACGCACGAGTCCGGCATCCCGCTCAAGACGTGGTTCTTCGTCATGACCCTGTGCTGGTCGCGGCATCAGTACGCCGAGATCGTACTGGACCAGACGGTCGAGACATGGCTGGCCTGCCACCGGCGTGCGTTCGAATGGTTCGGTGGTTGTCCAGGCCGCGTCATCATCGACAACGCGAAGTGCGCGATCATCAAGGCCTGCACGTACGATCCCGAGGTGCAGCGCTCGTATGCTTCGGCTGCCGAAGCATACGGTTTCCGGATCGACGCATGTCCGCCACGTGACCCGCAAAAAAAGGGAATCGTTGAATCGGGCGTCAAATACGTCAAACGATCCTTCGTGCCGCTGCGCGAGTTCCGCGATCTCGCCGATGCCAACCGGCAGTTGCGCGACTGGGTGATGCAGCAGGCCGGTGTGCGCGATCACGGCACGACACGTGAACAGCCATTGACGCGATTTACGATCGAGCGCCCGCTGCTCACGCCGCTGCCCGATGTGCCGCCGGTGCTCGCCGTGTGGAGCGAGGTCAAGGTGCATACGGACGGACACGTCGTCTACAGGAAGGTGTTGTACTCCGTGCCGTTCACGCTGGTGGGCAAGCAATTGTGGCTGAAGGCGACCGACACAGTGGTGCAGGTGTTCCACCGGCATGAACTCGTCGCAACACACGTGCGCAAGCGCAAGCCCGGCGATCGCTCGACGGTACGGGACCACCAGCCACCTGAAGCACAGGCCTGGCTTGAGCACGACCCGCAGTGGTGTCTGGCCCGGGCAAAGGAGATCGGGCCAGCCTGCCACGCGGTGATTCTCGCGCTGTTCAACGATACGGTGCTCGTGAACCTGCGCGGCGCGCAGGGCATCGTGCGTATGCGCGAGAAGTACGGCGATGCACGACTGAATGCCGCCTGCGAACGCGCGCTCACGTTCGCCAGCCCGAAGTACCGCACCATCAAGACCATTCTCGACAAGGGGCTGGACAGCCAGCCTGCGGCGGCCCCGGCGCAAACGCCGGCACCCGCCGACACCTATCTGAACGGCGGCCGCTTCGGCCGCGACCTCCAATCTATCCTGCTGCATTGAACATCATGAATCCGAGTCCAGAACTGAATTCCATCCTCAAGCAACTGCGCCTCTCGGGCATCCTCGACTCGCTCGAACAGCGCAACCGGCAGGCCATCGACGGGCAGCTTGCCTACACCGAATTCCTCGCCATGCTGTTGCACGACGAGGTTGCGCGGCGCGACCAGAAGAAACTCGGCGCGCGGCTCGCCCGCGCCGGCTTCGCGCTGGGCAAGACGCTCGAGAGCTTCAACTTTGACCTGCTGCCCAAGCTCAATCGGGCGCACATTCACGATCTGGCCACGGGCCGCTACATCGACGAGAAGGTCTGCATTCTGATGGTCGGCCAAACGGGCGTCGGCAAGTCGCATCTGGCTCAGGCCCTGGGCCACTGCGCGGCCCGCCAGGGGCGCGACGTGCTGTTCATCACGCAGACTGACCTGCTCAAGAAGTTGCACGCCGCGCGCGCTACCGGCCTGTACGAACGCAAGTTCCAGCAGTTCGTGCGCGTGCCGCTGCTGATCGTCGATGACTTCGCGCTCAAACCCCTGCATCCGCCCCACGACGAAGACTTCCACGATCTGATTGCCGCCAGGTACGAGCGCGCGGCGTCAGTCTTGACTTCAAATCTCGACTTCAGCGAATGGGGCGACGCGTTCCCCGACAACCGTATCCTCGGCGCCGCCACGCTTGACCGGCTACGCCACGGCGCCTATCGCGTGGTGATCGAAGGCGACAGCTTCCGCAAGCCCAAACCAATGCCTGAAAACAGCGAAAACGCCGTTGCAAAATCTGGCAAAAAACCGCATTCTTGAGTCCCTTCGAAATCGCGTTTCGGGGCCACTTCTGGTGGCCTCATTATGCCGATCATCACCGGCTCGATTACGCCGATCCGTGACACGCGATCACTTTCCATTGCGATTCGCGGTCGCCCTGGTGTTCCAGCACCATTCGCACAGCCCGCTCACGAACTTCCGGCGAGTACCTTGGGGACTTCTTCTTGGTGTTTTCCATAGCTCCATTTTCTCAAGAAGTGGAGCCTCCGGAAATCCCGGGCCGGTTCACTCCGGGCGAGAAGCTGTTTATCGACTACCCGGGTAACAGGCTGGGCATCGTTGATCCGCACACCGGCGAGATCCGCGAGGCGGAGCTGTTCGTCGCGACGCTCGGCGCATCGAACTACACATATGCCGAGGTCACCTGGACCCAGCAGCTTGAGGACTGGATCGGCTCGCATGTGCGCGCGTTGAACTACATCGGCGGTTGTGTCGAGATTCAGGTGCCCGACAACCTGAAGTCCGGCGTACACAAGGCCGACTTCTACGATCCGGTTCTGAACCGGACCTACGGCGAGATGGCTGCCCATTACTCGATGGCGATCATCCCGGCACGCAAACGTCGGCCCCGCGACAAGGCGAAGGTCGAGCAGTCGGTGCTCCTGGCACAGCGATGGATTCTGGCTCGGCTGCGCAACCAGCGGCTGTTCAGCCTGGACGAAGCCAACCGCGCAATCGCCGCGCTGCTCGTCGAACTGAACAACAGGCCATTCAAGAAGCTGCCCGGCTGCCGCCGCAGCGCCTTCGAGGAACTTGATCGCCCGGCACTCCGGCAACTGCCAGAAAGGCCCTATCAGTATGCACAGTGGAAGGTTGCGCGTGTGGGCATCGATTACCACGTCGAACTCGACGAACACTATTACTCGGTCTCCTACTGCCACGCGCGCGAACAGGTCGACGTGCGCCATACAAAGACAACTGTCGAAATCTTCCTGCGCGGTCAACGTATAGCCGCGCATGCGAAGAGCGAGCGCCGCGGCCATCACACCACGATCACTGCCCATATGCCGCCGAATCATCGGGCCGCCACCACGGAGTGGAATCCACAACGCCTGATCGACTGGGCCACCGACATCGGTCCGCACACCGCTGCGGTCATCGAACACCTGCTTGGCGGTCGCCAGCATCCTCAGCAGGCTTACCGCGCCTGCCTGGGCGTGCTGCGCATGGGCAAGGACTACGGCCGTGCGCGGCTGGAAGCCGCCTGCCAGCGCGCCATTGATCTGAAGGCGCCGAGCTACCGGTTCATCGCCTCAACGTTGAAGAATGGTCTGGAGAGCAAGGCCGATGAGCCCGTCGCCCAGACCGAACTGCCGCTCGTGCACGCCAACGTGCGCGGGCCGTCCTATTACCACTGAAAGGAGAGCATTGACATGCTGCATCACCCGACCGTTGAACGGCTGCACGAGCTGCGCCTGTTCGGCATGGCCGCAGCGCTGGCCGACCAGCAATCCCAGAACAGCATCGATCAGCTCGGCTTCGAGGAGCGCCTCGGACTGCTCGTCGAACGCGAAGCTGCGCTTCCCTGACGCTGTACCAGAAGACATCAACTACCGCGAGCCCCGCGGACTCGACCGCGCATTACTCGCCCGGCTGCTTGCCGGCGAATGGATACGGGCGCATCAGAACGTGATTCTGGTCGCGCCAACCGGGCTTGGTAAAAGCTGGCTTGCAGGCGCGATGGTCAATCAGGCATGCCGTCAGGGCTTCTCGGCCTGCTATCTGCGCATGCCGAAGTTCAACGAGGAGATGGCCATCGCGCACGATAGCGGCGGCTACGCGAAGCTGCTCGCGCAATGGGCAAAGACCGACATCCTCGTCATGGATGATCTCGCCATGGCGCCGCTGTCGGATCCGGCGCGGCGCGATCTGCTTGAGGTGCTCGACGACCGGCACGGCCGGCGTTCGACGATCGTCACCAGCCAGATCCCAGTCGATAGCTGGCACGCCGCCATCGGTGATCCAACGCTTGCTGACGCGATTCTCGACCGGCTGGTTTACAACGCGCATCGACTCACGCTATCGGGCGAATCGATGCGCAAGCGCCGAAATGGTTTGACCACCGAAGACGAGAAGGAGTAAAAGAACTCACACCGTGTCGCCACGCCCACAGCGCTCGCTTTGCTGTGGAATCTCCGCTCGGCTTCGCGTGGAATGCCTGCTCGCTTTGCCGTGGAACGGCTGCTCGATTTGCGTGGAATACGCATCTTTGCAGCAGCCGCTCACCCTCCGAAACAGATCGGACAGTATCTTTGGCCCGGCTTGGCCGGCAGCCCGCATTCGCAAGGTAGATCATCAGAGGATGTTGCATGCAATCGTTTCATTGCGGAATTGACGTCGCCAAAGCCAAGCTCGATTGCGCACTGCGCCTGGCGAATGGAAAGTACAAAAACAAGGTATTCGAGAATGATCAGAAAGGCTTCAATGCATTAGCCGAGTGGCTGGACAAGCATGGAGCCTCGGATGCACATATGTGCATGGAAGCAACTGGCGTTTATTGGGAAGCGGTCCCGGAGTATCTGAGCGCCAAAGACATGACGGTAAGTGTGATCAACCCTGCGCAAATCAAGGCGTTTGGCGCCTCCCGCCTAGCGCGCAGTAAGACGGATCGCGGCGATGCCCAATTGATTGCAGAATTTTGCTTCGAACGCCGCCCAACAACGTGGCAAGCTCCGTCACCTGCAGAACAGGCATTGCGGGCCCTGGTATTGCGCGTGGAGGCACTGCAAACGATGCGTACGCAAGAGAGCAACCGCCTTGAGGTGGCGCACGACGTTGTTGCAGTACACATTGTCGGCCATATTGAATGGCTCGATACCGAAATCAAGAGGTTGCTCAAAAAGATCGGTGAGCAGATTGACAGCGACCCGGATATGAAGGGCAAGCAAATGCTGCTCGATAGCGTTCCAGGCCTAGGCGAGCGCACTATCGCGGTGCTTCTGGCCTTTTGCATACACCCCGGACGCTTTGCGAACGCCCGGCAGGCAGCGGCCTTCGCCGGTCTTGATCCGCGACAGCACGAATCCGGCAGCAGTGTCAAAGGCAGACCCAGTATGTCAAAGCTCGGTCACGCATTTTTGCGTAAAGCGCTTTATATGCCTGCCATGACAACGCTTTACAAGACTCAGTGGGGAAAGCGCTTTCGTGACCGTCTGGCGGCTTCCGGCAAGCCTGCGAAACTCACCATCGGTGCGATGATGCGCAAGCTCGTTCACGTCGCATTCGGTGTTATCAGGTCAGGCAAGTGCTTCGATCCCGAACTACAAAATGCTTGACGGGGACCACAGTATCTATTCTGACGCCGGCGGGGCTCTCGCCGTAGTGCATACCGCGACTACGCCGTCGTCTTGCGTACGAGTGCGGCAGACGGCAACGTGGGTATTTTCTGCGGCAACTTGAACCGGACGTCCTGAGCCGCAGTCCGAGCGGTAAAGCAACTCCGTGTGCCATTCATCCGTGAGATCGATCGCGACTGACGGGTACCGGCTCCGACAAGCGTGCCAGATGTGATACGGATCGACGAACGCGCCGACGCCCGTCACGACTTCGACCTTGCGCGCCTTCGCAATCCCGGCGAACCCGCCCGTCAGCTTCTTATGGCGACTTCCAAGTTAGCGTCACGCGACATCTCGGCAACTTCGACGACGAGCGCCGTGTGCAGCGGCGCACGCTTCTCAGAAAGGGGGAAATCCGATTAGTCTCGCGACACGCTCCGCCTTTCAGGGAGGCATGCCCACACGCCCTCATGACGACTCTTCAAGTGCACTGAGCTCCGCGAGCGTTATCGGCTTTAGTGGGGGCCGCACGCGTTGGAAACCAACCGCAGCAACGGAGCGACATTGCGCAGATGCAAGCAGATTAGCAACGGTGTAGCCGCATTGACGACCCTGACACGGGCCCATGCCCGCGCGCGTGAACGCTTTTAGCTGGTTCGGCCCCGGCTGGCCGAGCTGCGCGGCCAGCCGTACATCGCCAGCGATTACCTCTTCGCAGCGACAGACAATCGTCTCATCGGGCGGCGTGAAAATCTCCGTACGCGGCCGATAGATCGAATCAAGCAGAGGCCGCATCGCCAGCTCATGTCCGAGCCGCCGATGCAGCGGCGCTGCAAGCTCGCTTGCGCGCTCGACTGAGAGTGCGCCCGAGGAAAGCGCGACGCCGGTAGCAGCAAGTTCACCGCGTGTGCACGCGGCTTTCGCGCCGCCGATGCCAGCGCCGTCGCCTGCGACATAGAGACCAGTCATGCTGGTTTCACCCCACGTATCAACTTCGGGCTCAAAGCAAAGTTGTGCTTCGTTCCATCGATGGCTGCATCCCATCGCCTGAGTGAAGTGGATAGACGGCACGACGCCTTCATGAACCAGAAGAATGTCGGCAGCCACATCGCCCGACAGCCCGTTCTCGGTGCGATAGACAATCTGTTCAAGACGGCCGATACCGAAACCGCGAAGGCTACTGACGTTTCGAACAATGGGGAACCCCCTCCCGCGCAATCTTGCCGACCACAGTAGCCCCTTAAGGAGATCATGCCAGCCGTCAACTGCGCCACGTAGAGTCGGAAGGCCCCGACGGAGGGCGCCGCGGGGAGTCGTGTCAAGCCAACCTGCAATCCTACCGCCGGCGTCGAGCAACTGGGTCATGTAGAGCAGTGGCAATGGACCACTCCCGGCTATCCAGACGGGTTGATCGGGTATCTGGTGAGCGTTTTTATGCAGAATCTGCGCGGCGCCGACTGTCATTACACCCGGAAGCGTCCAACCTGGGAAAGGCATGGGCCGTTCCTGTGCGCCCGTCGCTAGTAACACATGGCGCGCGCGAATACTTTCGGCGCCATCCGCGCGGCTCAAAAAGACAATCCACTCCCCGGAACCGGCCGGTTTCCCCGGGCTATGCGCTCGCTCGATCTGCCACACACGCGTCTCCGGCAGGTAGTGCGCACCGCATTCGCGAAAGTTCTGTACCACTGCCGCGCCTGCGCTGTACGCAGCGCCTAACCCTTGATGAACACCACGTCGGACGTTTTCTTCGACGGCGCGCCATATCTGACCGCCCGGTGCCGGCTGTTCGTCTACGAGGATCGTGGTCATTCCAAGACGAGCAGAACGTATTGCAGCACTCATGCCGGCAGGTCCTGCACCTACAATCAGAATATCGAACGTTCGCATCACAAATGCACCTCGCCACTACGAAGATCGTCACTACCGTCTTCTGACTCAGCGACCGCCTCGCTGAGATTGCGGCGACCGTGTTGGCGTTGGATGCGCATCCCGTCGCGCACGATTGTCAGACAGGTCTGCGTGGACGCTACACCATCGACGACAGCAAGGCATTCGAAGCACACACCCATCATGCAAAAAGGTCCGCGTGGACTGCCGCTTCGCGGCGTGGTGCGAGCGACGGGGTTGTCCTCGCGCACGAGGACTGCCGCCACGGATTCGCCTCGCTCGGCGTTCACACGCCTGCCGTCGATCGATACCGTGACCACGGCGTCCTCGGCGGGACTAGATAACTTGCGAAACATCAAAGCGCCTATGATGGAAGAACTCGAAGTTTTCTGGCAGTACGTTGCGCGCGAGAGCATCCGCAACTGGTCCAGCATGAACCGCCGCGAGGGTGATGCCGGAATGACAGAGCGCGATCCAAGCACCAGGATACGTTGAAGATTGTGCGTACACAGGATGCCCGTCCGGGGTGATGATGCGCAGACATGCCCAATGCCTAACAAGGCGAGCCATAGCAAGGTCCGGAAAAATTCGTAGGGCTCGCTTTGTCATCTTGGCAGCGATTAAGGTAGTAGTACCGAGATCCATACCGACTTCCTCATGACTTACACCTATCATTACTGTACCGTCGCGAGTCTGGCGAATGCCGCTAGCGGGGAGGCGCAGAATTGGGTCCAGCCGTTCAGTGACCAGCAGCTGGCCCCGCTGGGGACGCAACGGAACGTCGAGCGCCACCATTGCCCCCAAGGCGGTGGAACCAAGCCCGGCCGCAATGATCAACTGTCCCGTTTCGAAACAACGCGGACCTGTCGAGGTTTGCACATGAACACGAAAACTACCGTCAGGACATGGCTCAATCTTCGACACCGTGTGATTGCCAGCTAGAGTGCCGCCACGTAACTCAATGGCTTGCTGCAGCGCCCGCAACAGCTTAAGCGGATTGCAATGGCCATCGGCAACGCCAATTCCAGCCCCCACCACTTCCCGCCCGAGCCGTGTACCAGGCAGCAGCCTTTCTAATACCGATCGATCGATCATGCGCGAACACGGGTCAATTTTCGGGCTTTGCGCATTCCAGCTCGCGAGGAATTCGGCTTCCTCTTCAAAATCCGCTTCGCTTAGGCAAAAGCGCAAGCAGCCATCGTTTTCATACTCGACATCAATGCCAGTTTCATCGTGCAGCGCTGTTGCGAAAACGGACCAAAGTGCGACGCTCTCGCGTGACAACTGCTGGTAGCGGGGCGCGCCATATCCCTTCCCGTATGCGCCGACAAGACCGAAATTCGCTTTCGACGCGCGCGGGTCGCAATCACCCCCGTCGAGCACCAGCGCACGCTTCCCTCGCCCCAGCATCCCGTGCGCCAATGCGCAGCCGACAACACCGCCGCCAACTATGATGACGTCATGGTTTTCGCGTATCAAGCCCGCCTCTTTTCCTGAATGATTTGGTTAACTCTATGATCGTCGCAGCAAGGCGTCAAAGTCGAATTTCAAGTACGAGGTATTCTCAGCGGTTATGGTCCAAAACGCGGGCGGCCCCCGGTAGGCGATAGAGCTCCACGAAAGAACCGCGAGCGATTTCTCGAGCAACGCTCGCTCACCAGATTCTTCAACGAGGCGTTAGCCATCGCTGAGCGCACGGGCCGACTCTCAGGCAAACAAACCAGCGCGGACGACACGCTAAACCATGCGTGCCCATGGAATACGAGAATAGAGTGCGACGACCGCTTCCATCACGACAACAATCTCGGCAGCACGGGCGCTCACAAAAGCCCCAAACCCAGCAACGAGACGCCACACTCCATGATTGGTCCAAACGCATAACTTCATTGCCAAGGCGATACGATCAACGGACTGTGTTACGCGGCCGTAGCTGACCGCGAATTTAGTCAGCCAACGAAACTTCTGTGGCGGCGTTCGGCTGTGGTCGAGACAAACGCCCCAGTTGGGGTTACGCCATCTCGCAGAAAAAAAGGCAACTCAATCGAGCAAGGCTTTGGTTGGCGAGCATCGCGGGAGCATTCGGCAAGCAACGGTGCGCACGCTGAAGAAGGTGACGGGATGTTCGCGCGCTCAACGTAAGCCCCTACGATCTCGTGTTCATGCTATCCCAAACACAGGTCAGCATGTAGTAGTGGCAAATGACAACTGAAGCCGACGCGGAATCAAGGCCGTTCTGTAGTGGTCAAGTTATTTCGGACAGGCAGATAGGTTCTTTCACTGTCGGTTTCGCCTCGTAGGCAACGGGCGACAGATACCCCAAAGTCGAATGCAAGCGTACGGCGTTGTACAAGCCGTCAACACAACGCCCATATCGGCGAATCAAAGGAGGTTCTCTACCGCTGGCACCCGTGGTACGGGCACACGGTATGGATTTTCACCACGATAGAGAGGAAGAACGCCGAGTCAGTGCTGCGCTGTGGGCGAGAGCCGTTCGACACGGCGGGCTTGCTGGAGGTGCCGCAATGGATGTTCGATCCCGTTGCCTGCTGTCGCATTACCTCGGCAACGTCTCCCGCCGTCAGCTGTGAAGCATTGAGGGAACTGAAGTACCTGTTGGCGCAGGCGCCTGCTGCCACGCCGCGCGGTATGGTACAAGCCGAGCACCATCCTTTGCTCCGTACAGGAGGTGCTGATGCGACGCCAGACAAACCCCCAACCGGGCGGTCAACTCGACCTGTTCCGTCTCTTTCCGAAGACACCACAATGGGAGCACCTGCCGCAAGAGGTCCGGCAGCAGACGGTGCGTTTGCTGGCGCAGCTGCTGCGGCAACACCGTCGCGGGCTGCTCGCCGCCGTACACGAGCCGGAGGTGCGCGATGAGTGACAAGATTCGGGCGCAGCATCTGGCGCGCAAGGCCATGCTGTACGTGCGCCAGTCGTCGGCCTACCAGGTCAGCCACAATCTGGAGAGCCAGAAGCTGCAGTATGCGATGCAGGATCGTCTGCATCAGTTGGGCTGGAACGAGATCGAGGTGATCGACGAGGATCTGGGACGCTCTGCGGCCGGAACGCAAACGCGCACGGGCTTCGAACGGATGGTCGCAGAGGTCTGTCTTGGGCACGTCGGCGCAGTTGCCGCTCGCGAGGTTTCACGATTCGCGCGCAACAGTCGCGAGTGGCAGCAACTGGTTGAGGTGTGCCGCGTCGTCGACACGGTGCTCGTCGATCAGGAGACCGTCTACTCACCGCGGCAGAGCAACGATCGTTTGCTGCTCGGCTTGAAGGGCAGCCTGAACGAATACGAGCTGGATCTGTTGCGTCAGCGTTCGCTCGAAGCTCGTCGGGAGAAGGCCAAACGCGGCGAACTCATTGTCGCGGCGCCGGTGGGTTACTGCAAGACCGAAGACCAGCGCCTGGAGAAGGATCCGGATTTGCGCGTGCAGGACGCCATCCGCTCAGTATTCCGCCAGTTCGGCGCGATTGGTTCGGTGCGTCAGACGTTGTTATGGTTCCTGGAGCACGGCCTGCAGTTGCCGGCATGCATGCCGCGCGGCGAAATCCAATGGAAACGGCCGAGCTACGGCACGGTGTACCGGATCCTGACCAACCCGATCTACGGTGGCACGTATGCCTATGGCAAAACCGAATGCGCGATCCATTACGAGGCTGGGGAACCACGCAAACGTGATCGCCGCAAACCACGGGATCAGTGGCTTGCGCTCATTCCGAATGCCCACGAAGGGTACGTTGACTGGGACGAATTCGAACGGATCCAGTGTGCCATTAGCGGCAACCTGCGTCTGGCCGGACACGCTGGCGCCCCGAAGAACGGTGAGGCCCTGCTGGCGGGACTATTGCGCTGCAGGCGCTGCGCGAGCAAGCTGACGCTACACTACACGGGTAACAGGCACGACGCCTTGCGCTATAGCTGTCATCGCGGCTGGATGGACAAGGGGCAACCGCGTTGTATTGCGTTCGGTGGCACACGCGCGGACGCGGCCATCGCCGAGGCGGTCTTGCAGGTCGTTCAACCGGCGGCAATTGAGGCAGCAATCGTGGCGCGCGAAGAAGAGACCCTGAAGCAGGACGAAGTGCTGGCCGCGTTGCAGCGGGATCTTCAGGCTGCACGCTACGCCGCGCAACGCGCGCAGAAACAGTACGATGCTGCTGACCCCGAGAACCGGCTCGTCGCCGACGAACTGGAGCGGCGCTGGAATCATGCGCTACTACGCGTAGAGGAACTGGAATCGCGTATCGAGCAACAGTCGCGCACATCCGGCCAGATACCGCCTACCCAGCCAGAGGAGTTTGCCGATCTTGCCACTGCATTGGAATCGATCTGGCCGCAGGCCGACGCCCGCCTGAAGAAGCGCATAGTGCGCACCCTGATCCACGAAGTCGTCGTTGACGTTGACGACGCAACGAGCGAAATCGTGCTCGTCATTCACTGGAAGGGCGGAGTACATACCGAGATTCGCGTGCCGCGGCGGCGCCGCGGAGAGAACACTACGCATACGTCACGTGAAGCAATTGATGCCGTGCGCCAGCTTGTCCGTATCTGTCCGGATCTGGTGATCGCCGGCGTACTCAATCGCAATGACCTGCGAACCGGCCGGGGTAACTTCTGGACCCAGGAGCGAGTCACCGCGTTGCGCAGCCACCATCAGATCCCGGTCTATTCGAGCGAACGACGTGCTGCTGAAGGATGGATGACGTTGACCGAGGCATCGGCGTTCATCGGTGTGAGCCCCGGAACGCTCAGGCTCGCAGTTGAGCGCAACAAGATCCCAGCCGAACATCCGTTACCCAACGGGCCATGGATCTTCAATCGCAATTCGCTGACCGGGGACGCAGTTACCGAACTCGTCGGACGGGCTCGCGCACGGCGTGGACACCCCACAATACCAACGACACAACAGGGCTCTCTAGATTTATCAACAACATAGCGAGGTTGGGCAGTATGAAACGCACTTGTATAATTCGCGCCGACTACACTCGACGCTCGAGTACGTCAGCCGCATGACGTTCGAGAAAAACTGGGTTCGCCGCTCAACAGGGGCGAGCCGCATAAATCCCTCAGCTATGGGATTCGCCAAACAGGGGAAAGGTCATGATTCAATCAGCCACTGCCCGGCCGGCGGCCATGTTTTTCCAGGTCTGAGCGCCCTCAATCCGTCTTCTCGCGAACGCTTCGCCTTCATGCCCGTATAAGGCATCCCGCACTATTTAGTGCACTCATCAGTACGATGATCAATCTCAGCGTTCTGCTAGGTTTGCTTTGTCGCCGACTCACCGAATATCTCCGTCCACGCCTCTTCCGCAACCTGTTTAGCGCATCGTTCATACTCCTGAACACGCTCGATGTTTTTCGCCAATCTCGCATGACAGAAATGAAAATACTCAGGAATATCGGGCTTGAACCGCCTGATATCTAAGCGACATCTCATGTCGATGACAGATAGGGGATGCACCAAGGAAATCCCCAGTCCCGCCGAGACGAATTCACACAGAGTGGGCGTAGTTTCGCTTTCTAACACGACGTTGAGGTCGACGCCATAGGAACGGATAGCGTCATTGAAAGCACTGGTCGTCCGGTTATCTGCCGCATATCCGATAAAAGGGATCCCCTCAATGTGCTCGGGGGTGACAAATTCAAGTCGGCTCAGCGGGTGTCCTTTTGGCATGATGCAAACTAACGGGCTCTCCATGATAGGCGTCACGACCGAATTTGGGCTGCTCATCAAGCTCGTTGTGAATCCAACGTCCATCTGACGCGTGGCGACGCGATCCGACACAATGTTGGATGCTCGCATATGGATCGTCGGACGAACGTCTGGACACCGAGAGAGGAACATCATCGTCGCCCGCCTGATGAATGATCCGGATAATTCCGGAAGCACTCCGATAGCAAAGTGACTCATGTCCTTCCGCCGGATGATTGCGATCGCCTCTTCAATTTGTCTTAGACCCGCAAATACTCGATCGACTTCACCGTACAAGCGCATGCCTTGTGCCGTCGCAGTTAGTCGGCCTTTAACTCGTTCGAACAGTAGAAGACCTGTCTCCTCCTCAAGGTGGACTAGCAGTTTGCTCACGGCAGGTTGGGTCACGTGAAGAACCTCGGCCGCTCGACTGACCGTGCCTTGCTCGATGAGAGCTTTAAATGCCTCTATCTGCCGTAGTTGAAGTTGTCTTTTCATATGCCGCTGCTTCTTTTAATGTCATTCCTAGACTAGGAAAATGCTGATTAATGTGCGGCCCGTTCGGCATGCCGAAGAACAGGCGTCAAAATTTCCGGATAACGAATCGAATCGGCGCTCATTTCGGTGAATTTGGCTCGTAAATGAGCCTCTCTGGTCGCATCTTTCACCGCAAGACGGATTGCTCCCATAAACCGATCGCAACAGATTTCTCGAAATCACCAGATTCGCCAGAGCGAATAGGCTGAACAGTTGCGCCGTGTTCCTGGCCAAGCCCCTGTATCGGATCTTGCGATGGTAAAACAGGTTCTGGACGATATGGAACGGATGCTCGACCCGCGCTCGGATCTGCGCCTTGGTCCGCTCGGCCGCAATCACCAGGTCCTTCAGTGGGCCTTCCGACATCGCATTGATCTTTCCGCGCCTAGCCGCGACGTGCCACTTCACCGTCTTCTCCTTGGTTTCCTCGCGCTTGTCTACGCCGATGTAGCCCGCGTCGCCCGATCTGTCCTTTTGAAGCTGTGAAGAACGCTTGTTCTGACGGTCGCAGCGTTTACCCGGCACCGCTGAGCGTCCCAGCTAGCAGTCACTTCCATATGCAATCCATTTTTCAGCTCCTTGGATGCCGGGTAGACAATGCAACTCGCTCGCTGTATGCAACGGTAGCCACAGCTTGCGGACGATCCTCAACAAGCTGGGACAATTTTGTCATTTCTTACATCGATGACCGATGAGTTTCCGAACTACGCGGGCTACACAAATACCGTTCTTAAACGAACTGGATCTCCGACAAGCTTTCCGTCAAACCACGCATGTCGCCTCGTCTGGCATCCGAAATGGCCCCGATTACAATGTTCTGCTGCTCTGGAGTGGCAACGAAACGCGTGGCCTGTCGAAACTTATCCTCGAGTTTATCCCACGGAAGACCGTTATCCTTCGGGAAGGTTACAGGTGAAACAAAGCGCTGATCCCCGCATGTGACCGTGACACGGGCCGGCAGCATGCCGCTTTCCGCATAGATCTTGTCCAGTTCCGGACTTAGCGAAAGCTCCACCTTGTGTGAAAGCGCAGTGACAGAGGGATTGTTTAGGACATCGCCAGTCAGTGGCAACAGAGCCTCGTGACCGTAGTGCGCGACCAACGCGAGACAGTATGGATGACTATACTGAACATCCATTATATCCCGAGGTTCTATCCAGTTCGAAATGCGTAAGGCCGGCCCGTATGTTTCGACCTCAATCATGTCGATATTTCGACCCACTAACCGATGTTCTTTGATCAGCTCGATTAATGCATCAAGCGCACCGTGTAGATGCCTGCAACAGCAATATGGCTTAAAGCCCGTCGTGCGAATGTACTGGTAGGAACCGAGGTCTAGATCGTTCGGAAAATTGTAGTAACGCGTTGCGTCCAAGATATTGCGGGCGCCCTGAAATCCGTTCTGCGCTGATGCAAGCGACTCCAAGCCGGTCACGACAGCCCACGTGATGCCCTCCTTGACATGGTTTGGCTCGGGATGCGGCTTTCGGGGAGCGGGAGCGCTCGCCAACGACTGATTGGGTGCACTTTCCCCAGCAATCGCCAAAGCGTGTTCAATCACCTCGCGGGAGGACCGGCGAAGCGCCGCAGCCGTTGCGACGACCGCATAAGGAGCCCACGTACCACTACTTCCGTAGGCGCGCGCAGCGCTAATCGCTGTACCAACTTCATAACCGATGACAATCGCATTTAATAGCTCTCCAAAGGTGGCTTTCGTCTCTTTGGCAACGGCAATGGCTGTTGGAATGACGGCGGCTCCAGGATGGCCCCGAGATGCCGGCGTGTCATCGTCGAGGTCTAGCGCAGAACCGGCGGCACTGTTTGCCCAAGCAGCTCCAATGACGGAACTGGTCTCTCCCGTGAACCAAATAGGAATGTCCCCAGGAGGTCGCGTTTCGTGAGCCGTCTTTCGGATCGCAAGGGCCCCCGCCTGCCCAACTCCAGCGCCAACAGCACTGAGCAGATCCAGGATACATTTGAGCGCGAATTCCAGCGACTCTTCTGGAGCTCGATTTTCCCGCGCCTCCACGATATAAGCGGAAAATTTTTGGACGATCCCGCCTTGGGGATAACGCTCGTCCTCGATTACATTACTCGTCATGGTACCTCGATAACATCAATTGAACATTTCGAACTTGATAGTTGGCTGCAAGTGACACTTTAATGCGCAACACCGCAATGTCCGCCCACGATCCAGTTTTGCTGTCGACCTGCCACAATCGACGCAGCCGGAGACTCTTCATCAAGCTGTCGGCCATGAGAAAAAAGCTGTACACAAGGGCCAATTACCCTCGTGTACCCGAACGGAGCCGCCCGTAACGGGACAATGTTGGCTCGTGCCGCCAGGCCACTTCTACGTCGTCGAACTGTGGATGCGTTCATGGGCGACGGACACCGTGCCGAAGTGCTTAATGCATGGCCGCTGCAGCAGAAGACCCGAACGTGCGGCGATCGCGTCTCTTCGGACTAATCCGCCTTTCGATCATGAATATAACTCTGCTAACAAGAAAGTTCATGCTGAGATAGATGCAGCCGGCTATCAGAAATACCTCTACGGGGCGGTAGCTGTTGGAGATGATTTGCTTAGCCACTCCTGTCACTTCGACTATGGTGATTGTCGACGCAAGTGACGTTGACTTGATCATAATCATAAGTTCGCTTCCATAAGCTGGGAGTGCTTGCCGCATTGCAATCGGGAAGACAATTCTGCGGAATAAAAGGACGCTTGACATGCCAATTGACCGCGCCGCTTCAATTTGTCCCCATGGTACTGACTGAACACCACCACGAATGATTTCGCTGGTGTATGCCGCAGTGTTCAGCGACAGAGCTAAAATCGCACAAAACCACGCATCGCGAAATAGCGCCCACAGGCCGAGGTGTTCCAAGACAATTCTAAACTGCCCCGATCCATAATAAATCAGGAACATTTGCACCAAAAGCGGCGTGGACCGCACCACATATACGTAACCATAACCGAGAGAAGCCAAAAGCCTACTGTTCGAAAGCCGAGCCAATGCAACTGGGACCGCAAGCAGGAAACCGACAAAAAGCGACACGGAAGCCAATGCGACGGTCGCAGGAACCGCCGCAAGAAGCTTGGGAAACGACTCATATATCAGCTGAAAATCCATCACCGACTCCTTACGCCGCGGTTAGCCCACTTCTCTGCTCTCAGAAATCCTTGGTTTGAAATCGAAGAAAGCAAAAGGAAAATCACGAAGGCGGCCAGATAAAACGTGAACGGTTCTTTGAAAGATCCAGCTCCGATGGCAGCTGTGCGCATGATTTCAACCAACCCAACGACGGAAATGAGTGATGTATCCTTTAACGCCAGTTGCCAGACATTCCCCAAACCGGGCAAGGCGAATCTCGCCGCCTGTGGAATAAGAATCCGACGAAGTAGCACTGCCCGCTCCATTCCCATTGCCACTGCCGCTTCAATTTGTCCTGTTGGAATGGCTATGACCGCTGCCCGTACGACCTCTGTCGCATAGGCTCCGGAACTGATGCCGATGCAGAGCACACCGACTGCGAACACAGGCAGTTCTATATAACCTTCGAATCCGAAAACAGCGTTCGCGACATACCGGAGCAACGTACCCCCACCAAAGAACACCAGAAAAATTATCAGCAGCTCGGGAATTCCGCGTACGACCGTCGTATAGACGTCAGCTAGAAAACGCAGCAAACTGAAGCGAGAGAGTTTTGCCGCGGCAAAAACCGAGCCGAGCAAAATGCCGACGAGAAATGAACACACCGCGACGGCAACGGTCATAAGGGTGCCACGCGCAAATTCGTCAACCCACGCTGTGCTTCCCCATGCGAGCACTGAAATATCCATTTTCATTCCCCCTCAAATTGAGTTCGGCTATGCATAAACGACCGTATTCACTTATCTATTCCTTCGGCGAATTGTCGAAGCCGAACCACTTGATGGCAAGTCTGCGCAGGCTGCCATCTGAAATTGCTTCCCCGATCGCCTTGTCGAACATCGCACGTAGTTGATCGTCATTTTTGCGAAATCCAGCGGCCACTCGGCTGCCGAACGGCCCGTTCGTCATACTAGGGCCAAATATCCGCAAGTTCTTGCCGTCGGGCTTGTCCATCAACGGCTTGAGGAAATTGAAGGAAACTATTCCTGCATCGATTCTCCCCGCCGTCAGGTCGAGCATCATGTTATCGGTGGTGTCATATGTAGAAAGTCTCACGGTCGGCATGAACTTCTTCATGAATGTCTCGAAGTTACTGCCCACCTGTACCCCAACGGTTTTTCCCTTCAGAGCGGAGGTGATTTTTTTAATCGCTGACTCCTCATCAGCATCAAATTTGTCCAAATTCAGATTTGATGGCGATATTTTGAGAGCGGTTAGATCGCTCGCCGATGTGGTGACGAAAACCATCGGAGTGGTTACGTACGGCCTCGAAAATGAGATAACTTTTTCTCGGGCGGGTGTGATCCCAATTGCAGCCATAATTGAATCGAATCGACCGGACAAGAGAGAGGGAATTAGGCTGTCATAGGCCTGATCGACGATTTCGCACTGCAATCCCATCCGTCGGCACAAGTCGCTAGCTACATCGATCTCAAAGCCAACCATCTTGCCGCTCGTGTCCTTGAAGGCATACGGAGCATACGAAGCTTCGGTACCAATCGTGATTCTCTTGTACTCCTTGGACATAACAGGGTCGCAGAGCATCAATGCAGCTGACAGCATTCCAATAAGCGCGCCGATTTTTAGGGACTTCATGAACGTCTCCTGGACTATGTCCTATCTTCTTCGTTTTACGATTCTCTTTATTTCAATATCGCGTTTGAAGTCAGCTAAAGTACACGCGAGAGAAATTCACGACATCTCGGCGATGCTGCATTTTTGAAAACCTCTTCTGGCGTCCCTTCTTCCTCAATGCGTCCTTTTTCAAGAAAGATCATCTTGTTGGAGACATCACGAGCAAAACCCATCTCATGAGTAACAACTATCATAGTGCGCCCCTCTTCCGCCAATTTCCTGATGACTTTCAGCACTTCTCCCACTAATTCGGGATCGAGTGCGGAGGTCGGCTCGTCGAAAAGGAGCGCAGCCGGTTGCATCGCGAGCGCACGCGCGATGCTTACTCGTTGCTGCTGCCCACCAGACAACTCGGATGGGTAACACGCGTGCTTGTCCGCAACGCCAACTTTCCCAAGGAAATCCATTGCCCTATCGCGCACTTCGTTATTTGGCAGCTTCAGCACATGGACTGGCCCTTCCATCACATTTTGCAGCACGGTCATATGGGACCACAAATTGAAGCCCTGGAAGACCATACCGAGTTGCATGCGCATCTGGTCAACTTTCTTGCGATCCATCCCGACGACGCAACCCGTTGCGTCGGTTTCCACGCTGATCTCGCGCTGCCCCACCGCGATGCGGCCTTTGGTAGGGACCTCAAGGAGATTCATGCATCGCAAAAACGTACTTTTCCCCGACCCAGAACTACCAATTAACGAGATCACGTCGCCCCGCTCAGCCTGAAGCGAGACCCCTTTGAGCACTTCGTGAACGCCGTAACTTTTGTATATGCCATCGGCGACGAGAGCCGGTGTTTTATGGCCCACCATGCCGATCGTGGTCCCGCCTGCCTCTGGGGTCATTGACAACGCGTGACTCGCAGATTGGTACGCCGATCGAAGTGCATTAACCACCTTCATCTCATCTCCTCATGACTGAACATCTCAGGTTTGACATTTACGTCAACCTCAGAAGGATTATCGTTATAGATATTCATTAAACGTTGTACTGCCTTGCGCTGTCGGACCTGCAATGAACGCGATGGAAGCGCCAAGCACACTCGACGGACAAAAAAAGGCGGTTGGCCGGTCGTTCGCTCGAATTTACGCCCCGTCTCACTGCCCAGCGATTGCGGGTAAGCTCAGAATACGTATGCCCAAATTGGGTGTCAAAGTCGAGTTGAGACACGACGGTATTCCTCCGGGTTATACTTACCTCGCGTCACATCGGGCGCAGTTGCGGGTCGCACGAGCGCATGTTGAGGTTGCGCCCCAAGACTTCGGTCGCGTGCCCGTTCTGGACTTGGCACAATTTGCACCGCATACGCAATGCGAGCATTCTGATGTCAAGAAGACCGCCGCACACCTCGGAAAATGGCCGGCTCCAGCGCCAACACGTCACAGAACCTTCCGTGATCGAGCCCCTTTTACTCTTCGATCCAATTTAACGATCGCTTGAGGGTCGAAATTGTTCCAAGGTTTCGTTTGCGTTCGGCCGATCGGCAGGGAGCCCGCAATTTGACTACCAATGTCATAAGCGACCAATGATCTCTTGACGGGCGAGGTAGGCGCTGGCTTGCCGCGGGCTGCCAGCGATGCGGCAATAATGCGGCGATGGGCTGGCCCTCGTGGGCAGGCGCGTGAGGATGTCTTTGAGATTGCGTGCGGGTCTTGCCTATTGAGTTGCGCGAAGCGTAGTAAGCCACCGGCCGATACGTGCGTCTTCGCCGGCGGTAAAGCGTACGAAGCTCGCACGGCTGTAGCCGAGGCGGCATACCAATTGCCCCCGATATGTCCCTCTAACGTAAATGCACCCGGTGCGTAGTCGAGCTTCTTCCGGATGTCCTCGCCGATTCGCACGCATTTCATCACCAAAACGATGATGAGGTTAACCTCAATCCTTGAAGTTATCCCACCCAAAAATCATATTATTAGAGCTTCTTAGGCATTCGGCACGCGCAATACTATTTTCGAACGAAGTACTCATACAGGCCTTTAACGGCTCCAAGTCAGCTTTTGAGCGCAGTTCTTCAACCGCGGCGAGCAGTTGCTCCTGCTGCGCACCAGTGGCGTGAAACCGCGTCGCCGCAACGTACTTTGCCTTGAGTTCTTCCCAAGAGAGGGGGTCACCGGCTTCGCCGCGTGGCTCGGTAACCTCCGATACATACCGACGTCCCCCGCACACGATTGTGACTCGCGCGAGTGTTCTGGCAGGGAATTGTTTATCAAATTCAGCGTCGACCGTTAGCGAAACCTTGTTGGCGAGTGCGCTCACTCCCTCGTAAGTTAAGCAGTCTGTCGTGAGGGGCAAAAGCGACTCTCGTCCCGCGAGGGCGGCGAGGGCCACGCAATAAGGGATGCTGTACTGAACGTCAACGAGGGTAGCTGGGCAGGTCTGATTCGCGATGCGCAGCGCCCCGCCGTACGTCTCGATGTCGATCGCCTCAATCGCCTTCGCGTCGAGTCGATATTGCTCGATCAGCCTCAGGGTGGCCTCCAAGGGCGGGTGAACGTGCCGACAGCAGCAATAGAGCTTGTAGTAGGCGTCGCAGATATGCAGAGACTCCCCGAGGGGCGATACGTCGACAAACCTATAGAGCAGACCACTGTCAAGTATGTTCCGGGGACCGGTGAACCCGCCTTCTGCGAGATCGAGCGCGAGCATCCCGGTCACTACGGACCATGGTATGCCCTCCTTAATGTCACTGCTCTCCGGTGTTGGGAAGGAGAGCGGTGGCGCGCTCATGAACAACGAATTGGGCCCGCTTTCGCCTGCGATAGCCAACGCATGCTCGACTACGCTACACGAGGCACACCTCAAGGCCGCGGCTGTTGCGACAACTGCGTAGGATGACCACGTACCTGTCGTACCGTATGTTGTACGGGCCGCAGCGATCAATACGCCGACTTCATAACCGATGACGATTGACGCAATCAAATCTTCCAGCCCGGCTCCCATTTCAGCCGCAACCGCAAAGGCCACCGGAATGACCGCCGCGCCTGGGTGCCCGCGCGCGCGTCGATGCCCGTCGTCGAGATCTAGCATCGACGCAGCCGCGCTATTCGCCCACGCAGCACCGACGACCGAACTGCCCGTTCCCGTGAACCACATCGGTATATCGCCCGATCCCAGATATTTACATGCTGTCGCGCGAATCGCGACAGCACCTGGCTCGCTAGCCCCTGCCCCCACCGCGCATAAGAGGTCGAGGATGCGTTTTAGCGCAGATTCCCTGGCAACCCCGGACACCCGCCTACCGCGAGCTTCGACGACATAAGATGCAATACGATGAATCGTGCTTTGCTGCAGAGAAAGCTCGTCATCAGGCGGAGGATTGTTCATGACGTTCCAGAATTATGTGACCGACCAAACGTGCGTAACGCACAAATCTATGTTCAAAATGATTGCACCGCGTGCGACCGCCCAGGGATCCGATGGAAGCCCTTGGTCGTCGCCACGGATACGACGGACGGGTCGTAACGTCTCCAAGGGGACTCGAAGCTTTGTCAATGAGCATGCGAGTACTCGCCGTGAAAAATCGGAATGCCGCTTTTCGCAAGTAACCCGAACCCGACCACCTCCGGCAACATCTACGCCGATCTGCGACGCCCGACCGTCCTTAATAACAATTGTGCACTGATGCTACTGCCAACCCTGCCGACGCTCACTCGAGTGACGAGACATGTTAGGCGCGTCTCGTCGAAAAATCAAAGTCCGATTTTCAAACGTCAACATTCCAGAAGGTTATAGCGGTGCATTGTTTTCTCCCGAGCATTTAACAAAATGCAGGGTCTATTGGCGAGTACATCGTCTCTGCATAAACGCCAGAAACAGACGGGGATATGTCGTTGCACAATGACCGGGTCTGGGCGCGAAAGGAAGGGAGCTGGACCATACGCGGAACATCGCACTACGGGCAGGATCCGCTTTTGTCCGGGACCGAAGCCCCTATCCACGCGCCGCGTACCGAACGATGCACTGCGCTCAACGTCCAGCGCGGGAGATCACGAAGCTGCAGACGTTGCCGAAACGATAAGGACAAGTGGCTTGGAGCAAAGGTGCGAGGTGAACTGCCTGAGTTGCTCGCTTTCCTAAAGGCAACTCCGCACCCATAACCTTCCAGAATACATCCACGATCAAACCGGACTTTGACACGAGATATTTGCCTCTCTATTCTGAGCCACATTAGCTTTGCTTCTCACTGGATAAGACGGAACGTGCCTTTTCTGCCGCAGTTTGATGCAGCCAATAAAAGCATTTACAAGAACAAACGCTTGTCTTGCAACCGATAGTGTTTTCTCACGTAAGAGCATCGCATTGAGCACCAAAACCCACCACACTCAATGTAGTTTTGCAGATCGATACTATCTCATATGCGAATAACGTGTAGGTGACGTTTCGTTTTCCCTCTCCAAAAAGCGATGGGTTTTGGCTTGGCTGAGAAACTTAGTACATAACCGCCTAGGTCGTGCACGGCCAGTAAACTATTTCAAGGTATAAGGCACATGCAAGTGACAATCGTGGGAGCCGGCGCAATCGCTTTGGGTTATGCGGCGTATCTCATACAGAATGGACATAAACCGAAAGTTTGGTCTCCATCGGGAGCCCGGACTACAGACTTCGTTGCTGGACTCCCCCTTCACGTGAAGGGAGCGGTCGAGGGAGAGTTCTACTTAGAAGTCTGCGGGAAAGCGGAAGATGTTGGCGATGCCGATGTCATTATTTTGGCATTGCCGGCCTACGGATACCGATTCGTCCTCGACAGCATCATCCCTCATATCCGCGCACACCATAGCGTAATCATCAGCGCTCATCTTTCATTTGCCGCTCTCTACATTTCCCAGCGCCTTGCGGCGCGGGGGCTCGTCATCCCCATAGCAGCTTGGAGCACCACGGTGCTAACGTGCAAGACTCAGTCTGCGAGAGCTATCACGGTAGGCACGATCCGCGCCAAGGTCGACATGGCCGCATTTCCAACCCGCCACATCCACCGGATTCATACCACTTGCGTTTCACTCTTCGGAGATCGGTTCGCACTGAAGGACGACATGCTGACGCTGACGCTCAGCAACATTAATCCGCAAGATCACATGGGTATTGCGCTAGCCAACTTGACCCGTATTGAGAAGGGCGAAAGCTGGAGCCAAAACTCCAATCTGACACCAACAGTCGGGAGGCTCCTTGAGGCTCTAGACCAAGAGAGACTTACCATCGCAGCAGCATTCGGAAAGTCAGTGAGAACGACCTTTGATCATTGCAGGCTGTCTTTTGGCGTGGTTGGTGACTCACTTTCGGCAATATCGGAGCAACTGGTCCGGCAAGGGAGTGATCCGCTCGGCCCGAGAGACATCGCCACACGCTACGTGCTCGAAGACGTGCCGTTCGGGTTGGTACCGACGCTTCGACTCGCCGAGCTGGCTGGGGTGAGAGCACCCTTGCACGAGGGCGGCGTGGTAATTCTCGGCGCTTGTTACGGTCGGGACTTTGTGGCGGACAACGACATTCTTCCCGAGATTGGACCGCTTCAAATCGACACCCTCAAGAGGCTTGTGGTCGACGGCTATGCCGTTCCAATCTAGATGCCGTTACATCCGGCGCGGCGCTCGATGGGCGTCCGAGTCCGACGCCACCGACGCAATAAAAGCAGAAGTACTATGCCGCAAATCCAGACTTGGAGTTTATAAGAAACCAAAATGAAGATTAGAACGCTACCGGTCGCCCTGTGCGCAACGTCCATTCCATTTGCGGCATTCGCGTACGATGGAAAGGAACTTAAGTTCGGAGTCGACAGCGCTTACCCGCCATTTGAGTCGAAAACCCCGAGTGGCGAGCTCGTTGGATTTGACATCGATCTGGGTCATGCAATTTGCGCGAAGCTCAAGGCGAAGTGCGTCTGGGTTGAAAACTCGTTCGACGGCATGATTCCCGCGTTGCAGGCCCGCAAGTTCGACGCGATCAATTCGTCAATGTCGCAGACCGGGAAGCGCGCGAAGGCAATCGGTTTCAGCCACAAGATATACGCCAACTTCGAAGCGCTGGTTGTAAGGGGCGGCTCGGCTCTGGTGGCAATGCTCGAATCGCTCAACGAAAAGCATATCGGAGTCTTGCAGGGAAGCACACAGGAAGCCTATGCACGGAAGCATTGGACGAATGGAGTTGACATTGTGCCCTACCCTTCGCAAGACCAGGTGTGGAATGACCTCGCGGGTGGGCGGCTCGATGCGGCACTGGTTTCGGGGCCGACGGCTGAGTCGGGATTCCTGAATACTGCGCAGGGTCGTGATTTCGGTTACGCGCGAGGTCCGGCCGTGCACGACGCCGCCATCTTCGGTCCCGGCGTCAGCATCGGTGTGAGAAAGGGTGACAGAGCCCTGCTCGAAGCAATCAACGGTGCGATCGACAGTCTCCGCAAGGACGGGACGTATGACCGAATTGCAAAGAAGTACTCCACGTTCGAGATTTACGGCGGTTAATCGACGTCAACTGCCCAGCAAAACAGACCGCGTGCCCGACCCAGGGTTGCGCATAAAAAAGCATCGAGACCCACAATATAAGGTTTGGAGACCTCAATGAAAATCAAACTTCTTGCAGCTTTCGTGATGTCAGCCGCCGCAGCTCCCGCAATGGCCCAAAGTACGGTGACGCTCTACGGTCTGATCGATGAAGGAATCAACTATACGAATAACGTCGGTGGCAACAAGCTGTTCGAGCTCCAGAGCGGTACGGTCCAAGGGAGTCGTTGGGGCTTGAAGGGAGCGGAGGATCTCGGCGGCGGTCTCAAGGCAGTTTTCCAGTTGGAGAGCGGCTTTAATGTCAATAATGGCAAGCTCGGTCAGGGTGGCCTGATGTTTGGGCGACAGGCGTGGGTCGGCGTCGCATCCAACCAATACGGGACGGTTACTCTCGGTCGACAGTACGACTCCGTCGTCAACTATCTGGCTCAAACGACGGCGAATGGCACATGGGGCGGGGGCATGTTCTCCCATCCGTACGACAACGACAACACGGACAACACCTTCCGTGTCAACAATACTGTCAAGTACACAAGCCCCGAGATTGCTGGCTTTAAATTTGGCGGCACGTACAGCTTTAGCAACGACACCAACTTCGCCAACAATCGCGCATACAGCATGGGCGTCCAATACGTCATAGGCGGCCTGCTGCTGGAAGCCGCCTATCTGCAGGCGAACAACCAGTCGTCCACCGCCGGTGGTGCAATCGGGAACAATCCCGCTGCGGATGAAAATTTTCTGGGGAACAAGCTGCGCATCTTCGGCGCGGGGGCAACCTACACGTTTGGTTCGGCCAACGTGGGCATCTCGTATTCGAATACCTTCGTCGCCAATCCGGTGTCTTCGGGATACGTCGGCAAGATTACGCCAGCCTCGGGCACGCTTTCCAACCTGCGTTACCAGAATTTCGAAATCAACGGCAAGTACCAGTTCACGTCAGCCTTCTTCGTCGGGGCGATGTATACGTACACCCTGAGCGGTTTCAACGCCACCACTGGAAAGCTAAAGCCGAATTACGAAACTGCGGGGCTGATGGCTGATTACTCACTGTCAAAGCGCACGGACGTCTATGTACAGAGTGCGTATCAGCACGTCGGTGGTGACCGTACTGGCAGCGTCCTCGACTTCGCCTTTGTGCCGGTGGCCGATGACGTATCGTCGAATCGCAATCAGGTGGTTGCACGCGTCGGCCTGCGTCATAAATTCTAAACCGGCCAGATATCGCTCGATTGACGTTCGTCCACGTTCCGAGCGAACCTAGTGGGCGGCGCCTTGCGCCAGCCCAGTTCCTACAGAAGCGGAGAGCGTCCTCACAAGCGCACCCACATGCCGGCCCTCCGCGGTGATCTCCTGCGAGTGATGTTTGCGCTTGCACATGTAGGCGCGCGTTCGTCGCATCAGCGCGTGCCTGCGTCGGCCCTTTCTTCGGCGCCCAACTGCCATAGGGTGATGGAACTGCTCAACCATATCCCGCCCCGCCTGACGATGCTGAAGCAAACTACTACCCGCAATTCAACAATACTGTTGCAGCCGGTATCGACTTAAAATCAAGCGGCCTCCAGGATTCCGAAGGCGATTCAATTTACCCGATGGATGCGGTCACTTCTTAGTAGCCGAAGCTAACGGCAATCGGAAAGTCGCGCTATCTACGAATTGCAATAGCTCCGCCTTCGACATGTGGTCTACACCGAGGCGCTTCAGATTACGGCCAGTTTGAAAATAGTTAACGCCGTTGATGGAGGAAGCGATTTCGATCACGGCTTTGATTGCCCGAGACTCTATGCCCACTCTGGCGCCGAGTTCGTACCAAGGGACCAAGATATATGGAATATCCTCACATATATATCTATGTTGCATACGATCAGGCGTTTTGACCTTCGTGGAGTTATGAGTTTTGGATTGGAAAGCGAAATCGGAGAAGTTGACACTATCTCCGCCGTAAAAGCCGATCATTTCCTCCAGGACTGTCGGCAGTCGAAAACCGAAAGCCTCTCCGATTTTCAATCGCTCATTGTCCACCGCCTCTACGACCCTTCCGACCGAGGGTGAGATCCCGTCACGATAGAAGAAAAAATCTCCTTTTGTGCTTTCTATCCATCCCGTATTTAAAATACCCCCGACAGGATGGATGACACCATTATTCGACTGCATTCCAATTGCGAAAATGTTATCCCACCACAGGAGTCTTTCCGGAAAGATTGCGGTGATTTGCGATAACTGTTTCTCATCCATGGCGTTCGAAAAAGCAGCAATCGGCAAACAATTCTTAATACCAGTGATCCGGACTTCGCCGTCCCTGACCGACGACGCATAGGGCGAGGAATTTGTCTCTAGAACTGCCTGCGGGTTTAGCTTTTTTGAACCCATCGGGGAAAAAAAATTGGCATTATTGACTATGATGACATGTCGACTCAAATCGAAACCTTTTAGATCGCCAATGAGGTCGTCATGCGCGTATGCCGGAACAGCAACCACGAGAAAACGCGAGAAGTTTACGGCCTCATCCATATCAGTAGTTACAGTCGGATAAAACTCACCCGTGATAGCCATGCTAGCCAACAAGCGACCGTTCGCTCGGATCGCATCAATATTACGACGATGATCTGGCTTCCCGTAAAGGAGAACTTCGAATCCACGACTAGCCAAATCGGCCGCGAAAGCGCATCCACAATTTCCGGCACCGATGATTGAAACTGGAAACCTTAATGGCATGTCCTCTCCGCATAAACAAACAGAAGTTTTCTGTGACGCCACTCAATATTGCGACGTCATGCAAGGCTGAACGCCGATCAGTGGCTGTGCGTTAGCACCACGACGGCACGCAACGAACGTGCCACCGCGGACCGAGGTCACCTCTTTAAACGGCTTATATACCGGTTAATCCGGTGAGCAGAACAAGACGCGATTCCTCGTCCAGTGCAGATCATGTCGCGAACGTTACAAATCCAGCATCTTGAGTTAGATCTGTCCGAATCCCGACGTGTTTGTACGGCAACGCGTATCAACCACCGCTGAACAATCATCTGTGCGGAAAGGTTATAAGGCAAAACGGTGTTTTGGCACTCAGATCGCGCAGGTACGTTGGTGCGAGCTTCTTACAAGGCCTCTCACGCCGGCCCAGTGATCGACTGTGATATTGTGGCCACAGCGATGACCGAACTCGTTTCCGATAGATAGATCAAACATCCGAGCGAGCGAGTCGGTATAACGGTCCGGCTGAACGCGAAAACTGCGTCTATCGCCGTTAATGATTCAGAAGGCCATTGGCGGGTCTCGTACGCTCTGCTACGAAAGACTGTTGACATCTAACCTTTGCGATACCGTCAACACGGGTTCCGCTGACGGATACATCTCAATGATCTTCAATTTGGCGCCCTAGTGCCGTAGGCCCGCGAACACCTCCAATAGAGCCTCCCACTCTGTACTTAGGGGCGTTCATTCCATATGTCGTCGCGTAGTAGCCGATGCCGCGCGACTGGGTCATCCGTCGTGAAGTGTGACGGACCCAATCGCGCGCCAGGACGGGACACGAAGGCACCGCTTGCGACAAACCACGCGCCGTTTGTCTGGAATCCGACGTCGGCAATGTCAGCCGAGGCAATTTCGCGAAATTCGCCAAAAGTTCGTTCACCGGGGATTTCGAGCTTTCAGGCTGACATGGTGCGAAAACTGCATGCAGAAAGCTATCCGACCTGGGATATTTCGACAAACCGCGACGTCCCGTAACGCTGCTCAACCAATCTTTTTTGACGCGCCCGATGCGAAGTCGATCGCCGTGCCGAAGAGACAGCCGCTACAGCCATGACGTTGTCCGTTGAGGGCTGTGCTGCCTGAAGCCCTCACGCGCAGCCCGAGCTGAAATCAGCTTTCCGTCCGCGCTGAAATGGCCCCGACAGTTAGAGCCGGTATGCGCCGTGTGGGCTTCGTTACCACACGCGATCGAGCAGGCACTCCTTTTTCGCGGGACCTTCGCAACATGAGAAAACTTTTCGTGATGACGCGCAGAACGAAATTCTGCCTTCTGCGGTATGTCGGTTTGAATTTTGTTACGTTAGGGAATCCTCATATAAGTCACGATTCGTTTGAGACATCGGAGCAGTCTGGCTACAAGTTGGCAACCGAAAATCGGCTTTTTCGCACAAGATTTAGAAAGCTGCGCGGGATTGCGTTCATGTTCTACGCGATTCTTTTCTTCGCGATAAGCAATGCGGTTGCGAAGCTCATTCCGGCAAGATATCCGGCGAACGAGATGATGTTCTTTCGGATGCTATCGGGATTAATTCCCGCCGCGTTCGTGTTCGGGACTCGTCTCATTCAATGGAAGGAACTCACGATTTATCGCGTAGGCGGTCATTTCATCAGAGCCGTCACAGGGCTTGCCGCAGTAGGATTTTTCATTGCCGGCGTGCCATATCTGCCTTTATCAACTGCTGTAACGCTGAAGGAGACAGAAGCAATCTTTGTCTGCTTTTTCGGCATCGTGTTCTTGGGTGAGCGTTTTCGCCTACCTACGGCGATAGCGTCGATGTCCGGATTCGTGGGAGTCGCGGTGGCTTCCTCACCATTTAGCGCCAATGGTGCGTCGCTGCGCGCAATGATTCTAATTCTGCTGAGTGCTATGTTTAGCGCCGGTTCAGTCATCCAGGTCAAGAGACTCTCGCGAACTGACGAGCCAGCGACAATCGTCTTCTATTACACAATCATAGCGACGATTGTTAGCGGAGTGTCACTTCCCGTCGCTTGGGTAACGCCAGATCTAAGGGATTTCGGGTACATGGTTCTATTTGGGCTGACTGCAGGTGTAGCTCAACTTATGCTAACGATCGCAGTCGCGACTGTCGCCACCCCAATCGTCGCCTCATTTGGTTACCTCAGCATTGTATGGGCAATCATTTTCGACTATTTGATTTGGGGGGAGGTCATTTCTCTACAGGTAGCACTCGGAACGGTCATAATTATTGCAAGTGTGCTCTACCTGTCGTGTCGCGCCTAAATGATCCTTTGTGACAGAGCAATGTGCGCATGACCACGACCAGATACTGATATGACTGTCGCAGTCGAGTACCGCAAAGGTGACGACGCGAGCGACAGGACGCGCCGCTCAAGCTCGTCTTCTTCCAGATGTTCGACCGACGCCTAGCCCAGTCCTGCCGCTGCGGCAAGCTGAAGATACTGCGTGATCGTCCCCAGACCGACGCTGAGGGCGCCCTGCACGCTGGCGGTGCGTGAGATCGCATGCCCACTTCAGGCGGAGTACTTCCTTGATTTTTGCGCATGGTTGTCCGATGAGCCGGCATCGTCGGTCGCTCCAACAACGGATCTACCTTAACGCCAGCGGATTGGTCTATGCGCGCGAGCGCAACGAGCAGATGTAGATCGAAACCCATAAAACGCATTTCTCAACATATCCACGCTATAGATGCAAGGCATCAACGCAATCGATTTTACAAATCAATTTTTGTGTTGCACAGTGAAGCCTATCGTTGCGGAAATGGAAATCGAAGTTGATTGATCGAATACTTCAAATTTGTAAGTAGTACGACAATGTTTAGACGTGTCTTCATGATGACCATACTTTTAGATGTATCTCTCGACGCGCCACCTAAGCTTACCGGAACCGTGCCCGTCGTAGCCTTTCGGTTGGGACTATCGACCGTGGAGCGGCCTACTGGCTCGATAATTGAACGAAACGGTCCAGATCTGTGAAGGTTTTCGATTGCGTATCCGAGGCGCGCGACGAGTGCCACGATCGCGCCGGATGTCACGACGTCTACTTAACCTTTGACGACAGTATCAATTCCTTTTTCATACCGAATTTTCTCGATTTATTCGGGCCATTCCGGGTTCCAGCAACATTCTGCGTTATCGGCGCGTACGCAGCGGACCAGCCGAAGCTGATCCGACGGATGATCGCGGACGGGCACGAGGTCGCAAACCACACGATGACTCGTCCGGACCTGTCCAGATGCGAACCCACCGAAGTACAACAGGAAATACTAACGGCAAGCAGGGTCATCAGGATGGCGAGCCCGCATGCTTCGCTGCGGTATATGCGTGCCCCGTATGGCATGTGGACCGAAGCAGTGCTCACTACGTCAGCGAGCGCTGGTCGGCGCGAGCAGACCCTCATGGCGCTTTCCCTCATGATTCCAGCATTGCATGACCGGGGGTTTGCAATCCGATCGCTTCCTCAACCTCACCGGACGAACCAGATACCCTATGAACATGCTTGCCGCAACTAGCACTGTCGCTGTCTCGTTTTATGCGCTGCTTTCGACTGTCTATAAAAGCACGCAGGCGCTTTATGCTCAGCCGACAAACGTGTCATCGCTGTCGGACGGCCTGGTCGACTCCGACACTCTGCCGGGCGTGGATGTCATCGTTCCCTGCTTCAACGAGGACCCACCCACGCTCTCGGCATGCCTGGAGTCCATCGCAAACCAGGACTACGCCGGAAAACTGCGCGTCTATGTGGTTGATGATGGTTCTGCGAATCTCGACGCCGTGAGGTCGGTATACGATGCATACACGCGCGACCCGAGATTCAACTTCATTACGCTTCCCCAAAATATGGGAAAGCGCAAGGCACAGATCGCCGCGATACGCTCCTCATCCGGGGAACTTGTACTCAACGTCGACTCGGACACGACGCTGGCGCCCGATGTCGTCAAGAAGCTCGTATTGACAATGCGAGACGCGACGATAGGCGCCGCCATGGGGCAGTTGACGGCCAGCAACCGCAGCGACACCTGGTTGACCCGTCTGATCGATATGGAGTACTGGCTGGCATGCAACGAAGAACGCGCCGCACAGGCTCGCTTCGGCGCTGTTATGTGTTGCTGCGGTCCATGTGCTATGTACCGCCGGTCCGCGCTCCTTTTGCTGCTAGATCAGTACGAGACGCAATTTTTTCGCGGGAAGCCGAGCGACTTCGGCGAGGACCGTCATCTGACGATTCTCATGCTGACGGCAGGTTATCGGACCGTGTACGTTCACGACGCCATTGCGGCGACAGTCGTTCCAGACAGACTGGGGGCGTATCTGCGCCAACAACTGCGCTGGGCGCGCAGTACGTATCGGGACACGTTCCTTTCGCTGCGCCTGCTGCCCTGTCTCGATCGTTACCTTACGCTGGACGTGGTCGGACACAATCTGGGCTCGCTATTTCTCGGCTTATCGCTTCTAGCGGGTCTCGCGCAGCTCGCATTGACAGCGACAGTGCCGTGGTGGACTGCCCTGATAATCGCATCATCGACCATGATCCGCTGTAGCGTGGCATCGGTTCGCGCTCGCCAGGTTCGATTTCTTGGCTTTTCTCTTCACACACCCATTAACCTCTTTCTCTTGCTCCCCCTGAAAGTCTATGCGCTGTGTACATTGAGCAATAGCGATTGGCTGGTCCCGTGGCTCTGCGGGCAACGTATCGAACGTTCATGAAAAACAGGTCGATACTCCGGATCCGGTTACAAAGCCGAACGTGACTTCAGCGTCAAGAGCTGCAACTCCGCACCGTCGACCGGATCACGCGTGTGAGTCTTCAACATTAGCAACGTCTGACGAAGCATTCGATGGCAATTAGTTAATTGTACATAGGATCTCGAATATTGCGCCAACCCAGAACCGCCCACCATCGGCAGGGTCCGCTTGAGTGCGATCGTCTCACGCAAAGGCTCGATTGTCGCCTTCCCAACGCGAGTGCATTCACCGAAATCCTGGTACTCCATTGTCAGCAACTCTCCCACATGGCAGGCAAGGATGTTCTATCGACCAGTGCGTTTTCAATAGGGCCGCGGCAGCAGAACGGCTTCTTTTTCTCTAAGACGAGTGCGTAATTTCCCTTCTTATCTCCATGTCCAAAGCAGCAATCAGCTTCGCCGGCGTAAGTAAGTCATATGGCGACAAGATCGTAGTCGACGGATTGTCGTTCAGCGTCGCGCCTGGAGAGTGCTTCGGTCTGCTAGGGCCAAATGGCGCGGGCAAGAGCACGACGGTGCGTATGGTTCTCGGCATGGCGCCGCCCGACGCAGGCAAGATCATCGTGCTCGGGGAGCCAGTGCCGGCGCGCGCTCGCTCGGCACGTATGAGCATTGGCGTGGTGCCGCAATTCGACAACCTCGAGCCTGGGTTCACCGTGCGCGAGAACCTTCTGGTGTTTGGGCGCTACTTCGGCATGAGCACACGTGAAATTGAAGCGGTCGTGCCGTCGCTGCTCGAATTTGCCCGCCTCGAAAGCAAGGTCGATGCGCGCGTCACCGAACTATCCGGTGGCATGAAGCGGCGGCTGATGCTGGCACGCGCGCTGATCAACGATCCACAGTTGTTGGTCATGGACGAGCCTACAACAGGTCTCGACCCGCATGCGCGCCACCTGATCTGGGAACGCCTGCGTTCCCTGTTGGCGCGCGGCAAGACGATCCTCTTGACCACCCATTTCATGGAAGAGGCCGAGCGGTTGTGCGACCGACTGTGTGTGCTGGCGGAGGGGCGAAAGATCGCCGAAGGCGGGCCTCGCGCGCTGATCACAGAACAGATCGGGAGCCACGTGGTCGAGATCCACGGCGGCAATCCGCATGAGCTGCGCACGTTGATCGCGCCGCACGCGCAGCGTATCGAGGTCAGTGGTGAGACACTCTTTTGCTATGTGTCCGATCCGGAACGGGTGTGCGTACAGTTGCGCGGTCGCGCGGCGCTGCGCCTTTTACAGCGTCCCGCAAATCTCGAGGATGTCTTTTTGCAGTTAACCGGGCGCGGGATGAAGGAGTGAACGATGAGAGAGTTTTATGCAGCGGCCCTGCCCGCGAACGTGTGGAACTGGGTTGCAGTGTGGCGCCACAACTATCTGGCATGGAAAAAAGTCGCGTTTGCCTCGATTCTCGGTAACCTTGCCGATCCTATGATTTATCTGTTCGGCCTCGGCTTTGGTTTCGGGATAATGGTAGGTCGCGTCGATGGCGCATCTTATATCGCGTTTCTCGCGGCGGGCATGGTCGCCACGAGCGCGATGACCTCCGCGACCTTCGAAACGATTTACGCAGCTTTCTCTCGCATGCATGTTCAGCGCATGTGGGAAGCGATCCTGTGTACACAGCTCACGCTCGGCGATATCGTTCTCGGTGAACTGGCATGGGCCGCCACTAAGGCCTTTTTTGCCGGCATCGCCGTCATGGTGGTAGCCACCGTGCTGGGTTATTCAGCGTGGTCATCCATTCTCTACGCATCGCCTGCCATCGCCCTGACTGGCCTCGCCTTCGCGAGTCTGGCGATGATCCTCGCGGCGCTTGCACCCAGTCACGATTACTTCGTCTTCTATCAAACGCTCGTTCTCACGCCCATGGTGCTCCTGAGCGGCGTGATCTTCCCGATCAGTAAGCTACCTGCCGTTTTTTGCGACGTAGCGCGCTTCTTACCGCTCGCACATTCCGTCGACCTTATCCGTCCCGCTATGCTCGGACGCCCGGTGGGCAGTGTTGCCCTGCATATTGGGGCTCTCTGCATCTGCACGGTGTTGCCGTTCTTCCTGTCGGTGGCGCTGTTACGTCGACGCCTCATGTCTTAATGCCAGCTATGGCTTGTACGAGTGACCAGGAAAAACACCATGTCGTATCAACGCGAACGCTTCGTGCATCCGCGCACGCGCCTCATCCGCCGACGGTATCCCCACAGCCCGATATAGCACCGGAAACGAGTCGCGATGTAGGCAAACAGCAGCGTCAGCGCGCTGCTGATCGCGTACGACCTGTAGTGATGGTCGGCGAGCCACACCTCGTGGTAGCCGAACGTTTGGGCGGCCGGCGCATTACGCACGGATTGCGTCAGCGCATCGCGCGCGTCGCCGTCGGGGTTCTCGACGTTGAGGAAAAGGCCGTAGCGTTGTGCGGAATCCGACATGGCAGACCCTCTCGTGGAATGGCCACGTCAAAGTCAAGTTTTGCGCCCACATCTCGCGGTACGTAAAGTCATGACGACGTCAGCCATGCCTCAGGCAGAAGCGCGACGCTGCGACCACGCCGCGCGGCTGGGCAGGCCGAGCCCGCAACACGCCCGCGATGAAGCTCGTCACGCTCGACGAACGCAAAGCGGACCACGGCGCGCGGTGACGCGCGCACAACCGCCGCAGCGCGACCAGCGAGTCCGGGTCGATCAGATCCAGTGGGCACAGCACCCGGTAGGCGCCCGACAGCAAAGCCTCGAAGCTTTCGGCGCGGCTATCGTCGTCGATGGTCCCGGTGTGATGAACGAACTCGCCTCCGGCCGCCTCCACCAGCGCACGCAGCGCGGCGTTGATGCTTGGCCGCCCGCCCACATAAACCCATCGACGCCCGCTCAATGCGCGCGTCAATGCGCGGTCGTCGAGCAGCGAATGCTCAACCGCGAACAACTCGTGCTCCAGGCTCGCGACATGTGCCCGCGCGCGCTCCAGCGACAGGCTCGCACTGCTGTCAGGAAGGCATGTGCCGCGGTTCTGATTCATGACGGGCTGCGCCTCGGATCGCGCCGTTCCGGCAACGGCCGGCGGCATGGGTCTCATGGCGAGCGCCTCGTGGCATGGCCCGCAAGCCGTTCGCCCGCTGCCGGAGTGAGAAACCAACTACGCACCGTGTCGTACGTGTAGCGCGTCCGGCCGGCATGACGCGCGTGCGGCGCCAGCCGATGCTCGGACAGCGGCTTCGCCCAGCCCCAGAAGTCGGCGCGCAGCGCGGGCGGGAAACCGACGTCGTCGAACGCGTACCAAAGTTGAACCAGCCAGGGTTCGCGGCCCTCTTCGTCAAGCAGCAACGGCGGCCTGGAGCCTGCCTGCAGATGTGCATGCCGCTCGTCGTAATACAGCAGCCCGCCGCAGGACTCGACCACGAAGTCGGCCACCCGCGACGCGACACAATCGAAGCGGTGACCGACGCGTGCAAACAGCAGCATAAGCCTGAGCCGCTGCAAGTGGCACAGCGCCAGATCGCGCAACCCCGCTTCGTCGCAGATCGCGAGTAGCCGGCGCGGCGGTTGCGGCAGCGCGGGCACGCAGGCGGGCGGCAATGCCCGGGCGCGCGGCCCTTGCTGCTGCGACTCCGCAACGGGCCATTGCAGCGTCAGGTAGCAAGCCCGGGTGCAGGGTGTACAGCGAGGGCGGGGCTCCGGGGACGCAGCAGATTGGAACGAATCCATAGGTGCGTAAGGTTTGTGGTTCGATTTCTCGGGTGAATGCCTGAATAGATAACGATGAGCACGCTTAAGCAAGTCCCGTGCCTTCTCACTGTGAATCTACCGAAGAAGCCTGGCAATGCGGACCGGCGACGGACCTGCTCAACGGGGGAGCGGGCCGGGCATTTTTGCCTACTCCGCTTCAAAGCAAAGCGCATGGTCCGAACAGACACCACAACTCGGCGCCTTGCAGATGAACAGGCCCTCGCGCTCGCACAGTTGCTTGTAGAAGAACTTCTTCCACTTCATGTCATGCGTATTCTTCGCGGCCAGCCGCGGAAACCAGTGGCTGATCAATGCGGACAACTCGCACCGCGACGGCAGAAGCAGGTCTTGCCAAAGGTGGTTTTGCCCGAGGCTCGCGCAGGCCAATGCATGGGCCACGCAGTTCGCCTCGTCTGCCGGGCCGGCGCGCGGATCGGCATGATGATTGAGCAACGCCACCAGGTCTTCCAGTTCGTCGTCACGCGGCATCGTGGCGGGCGACAAGACGCACGTAAGACCGAGCGCCGGCCCGGCACCCGGGAACCAGCGCGCGAGCATTCGGCGCGTCTGGTCGGCGTCCAGTCCGGGCATCGGCAGCACATCGACGCCGTGGTGCTCGATCCCGCTCGACAGCACGCCGGCCAGTGCCAGCACGGTGGGATCGCCCGCATCCACCGCGCACGCCATCAGGGTTGCATAGGCGTCCATCGCGGCATCGCTCAGAGAGCGGCCGCCGCATGCGTGTAGCACTTTTTCGGGCAGATCTTCGCGCACGCGGTGCAGCCGACGCACAGTTCCCGATGCACGATAATCATCACCTTCTTCTCGTACTCGTCGTCGTCTTCGTCTTCGTCCCCGTCCAGTGCGACGTGCGCGCCGTCCTCGTTAAGCCCGACGAGTTGCAGCACGCCACGCGGACAGACACGGAAACAACGTCCGCAACCAATGCATTTTTCTTCGTCGAGCCTGTTGACGAAGGTCGGCGTCCAGGTGGCGCCGCTCGGCAGCGTAACGCTGAAGGTATCGCTCATGACGTGGCTCCATGGCTTCGCTGGTTCAGACCGCTGGCGCAGCGGCAGCCTTGCGGGCTGCCATCAGCGCGGCGTGGGCGTCATGGCAGCGCTGGGCGACAGCGAGAATGTTCTCCCAGTTGGTCGGGAGTTCCTCTGAGAGGTCGTGCAGGTCCAACTTCGCCCGGGTCGCTTGCGCGTTGAGTTTCTTCAGGTGCGCCTTGAGTTCATCGGCATCGGTGCTCATCGTCTCGGTCCCCTCACGATTTCTTCACGCGCCGTACTGTGCGACGGCGGGGTACATCCGGATCACCTCGACCGCTTCGTCGAGAAGCTTTGCGCCCGCCTCGGCGAGCTTCTCCAGCGAAGCGAAGCCGAACCGGTGTACGTCTCGCAACTGCTTGTTGACGACAACGAGCCGCCCCGCGAGCAACACCATGCGGCCGAAGCCCTCGTGGCTCATCTTCATCATCGGCGAAACCATTTGGCCGGTCTCACGCTCGATCGCCACCGCAATCGCGCTATAGAAAAGCTCGAGCCGCCACAGCGTTTCGGGGTCGGGATCGCCCATGATCGGAATCGCGCGGCGTTCCTCCGGCGTGTGGATGTACGGCTTGAGCAGTTGCAGGTCGGTCTTTCCGTCCCACACGCCGTGGGTGTCCTGCGCGCGCAACTGCCTGACGAGCTGCTGCACGAACGGTGCGACCAGCAGCATTTCGTCGCTGGCCTTGGACGGAATTGCGGATGATTCAGCCATGGGATACCTCATCGTCTTCAAAGTCGTATACACGTTCGCCACCCTTCGCCAGCGCCTTGCGCAGCCACGGCGGCGGCGTGCCCTTCAGCACCTGTTGCAACTTGCCGAGAATCTCCTCGATGGACTCGGGCCGCGGCACCTTGATCGGGTGAATCTTCAGCGCAACCACTCGAGCCGCGGCCGAGCCGCCGATTGCGGCGACGTACAGGATCGCGCAATCCTTGACGGCTTCCAGCTTGGGCGCGACCTTATCCTCGTCGCCGTCCTCTTCGAGCTTGCCACCAAAGTCGAACGCCTCGACGAACTGGTAGCCGTCCGGTGTGACGTTGTAGGTGACGATGCTCCTCGCCCAGCCAAAATGCGCATCGACGAACTGCCTGTCCTGGGTGGCGAACGCGATCTTCATGCTGTGTGCTCCTTTAGGTGGGTCAAGCACCGGCCGCGACGACAGGAATGCTCGCTTCCCGCGCCGGATCGCGCGCGGCCAGATCGATAGCGGCCTGCGGCAGCGGCCAGTCGCCCGGATCGTGATGCGGAATCTGCTCGATCATCAGGTTGGCGATCTCAAAGATCAGGTTCATCGTGCCGCGGTAGCCGACGTAGCGTCGATGTGCGTTTCCAACCCGGTCGAAGACCGGAAAACCGATCCGGAAGAGCGGCTTTTGCAGGTGCTCGGCCATCTGCCTGCCGTGCGAATGGGTGATCAGCAGGTCGCAGTCCGCCGCGGCGCGCTCCATGTCTTCGAGATCGCCGATCACGACCTGATCAGCGGGCAGCAACGCGTGCGCGGGCGATCGCGTCGTGCTGATGCAGCAGCGCAACTGCGCGCCCATCTCGTGCAGCATGCTGCCGACCGCGAACAGCAGATCGGGCTCTGCGCCGATCGCGACCTTGATGCCTCCAGTGTAGAAATGGCCATCTAGCATCGCATCGAGCAATTGGCTGCGCTGACGCCGGTATTTCGCGGGGACGGGTCGTCCGGAGCGCTGCGCGAGCAATTGCAGCAGACGATCGTTGGGTTCCAGTCCGGTGAGCCGCCCGAACACTTCGAACGGTGTGCCGGCGATAGCATGCAATGCCTCCGCGCCGTCGCGCGTCTGCTCGCCCACGCCGATCGTAAATGCCGATGCACCAGCGGCCCGGATCTCCGCGAGCGTGGTACCGCCCAGTGTGGTGCCGCGCCAGTCCGGCGCGATATGGCCGTCGAGCGAGCCGGAAATGTCGGGCAGCACGATGACATCGAAGCCGAACGCTTCTATGATCTCGCGCAGTTCGTCGATGTCGCCAGGCGACAGATGGCTGCCGGGCAGCAGCGTCACCTGATTGGCCACCGTTGGCAACGCCTTGACCAGCGCGTTGACGATGCCGGTAATCGCATGCCGGTAGCCGTCTTCGAATGCGCCGACATAGTCGGGGGTCGACACATAGACGATCTCAGTGTCGTTGAGTTCGGGCTTGCGCTTGCGCACGGTAACGAGATAGCCGTCCACGTCGTCGCCTTCGGTCTCGGTGAGACCTGTTGAACAGATCGCGATGACCTTCGGCGCAGCGCGCTTGCGGATGTTGAGCAGCGCGGCCTCGATGTTCTCGTAGCCGCCGAGCACCGCGGTGACTTCGTCCATGGCTGTCGTCTGCAGCGGGATCGCCTCCCTGAAGTGGCGCACCAGCAGCACGAGGCCGAACGACGTGCAGCCCTGCGAGCCGTGCATCACGGGCATGCAGGCATCGAGCCCAAGGAACGCGAGGCTCGCGCCCAGCGGCTGGCTCATCTTGAGCGGATTGACCGCACAGGCTTTCATAGATTCGACGACATCGGCCATGGCATTTTCTCGAGTTCGGGGGCGTCAGGTCGGTATACCGGGTTCGAGGCTCATCGCCCCCACCCCGGGGCGCTCGACGGCGGGCGCGCGGCTTGCGCTTGGACCACACCGAGCGCTCCTCCGTGCGCGGCGCTCGACAGCGGGCGGGCGGCTTGCGCTTGGACCACACCGAGCGCTCCCCCGTCGTCGCCCCACGGAGCAGGGATCCGCACCTGTTGCCACACCGGGTTGTAGATCGCGCGGTCGATCTCATGCACCAGCTCGACGATCCCCTCGTAGCCGCCATAAGGGTGGTGGCGTTCCTGATTGATGTCGAGCCACGGTATGCGGGCCTTCAGTGCGACGAACTGTGAGCGGCCACCCGACAGCATGATGTCGGCCCGCGCGTCCCTGAGCATCGCGTACATCTCGCGCGGCGTCATACCGTCGATCATGTGGGCGTCGTCGCCCATGATCTCCCTGATCTTGTCCTTGTCTTCCTTAGTGCTCTTCTTGACGCTGGTGCCGACGATTTCGAGCCCTGCTTCCTGCAGCGCGGAAACCACCGACCAAGACTTCACGCCACCTGTGATGAGCAACACCCGCTTGCCGGTAAGGCGCGCTTTGTAGTGCGCGATGCGCTCCCACGCACGCGCTTCCTCGGCGGCGATCAGGCGCTCGGTCCGCTCGAGCAGATCGTCCGGCGCACCCTGCTGCACGAGCAGGCTGGCGATATGGCGCAGCGTGTCGCTCATGTCGCCGATTCCATAGAACGAGCCCTCGAAGTAAGGGATGCCGTAGCGTCGCTGCATCTTTGTCGCGATGTTGATCATCGACTTCGAGCAGACCATCATGTTGACCTTGGCGCGATGCGAACTTGCGATCTCGTTGTAGCGCCCGTCGCCGGAGATGCACGAGAGGATACGGATGCCTAGCGCGTCGAGCAGCGGCTTGGTCTGCCAGAGTTCGCCCGACAGGTTGTATTCGCCAATGACGTTGATGTCATACGGCGTCGTGTACTCGGGCTCGCGCGTGCCGATCACATAGTTGAGGATCGCCTCGCCGCCAAGCTTGTTGCCCAGATTCTTCGGCCCGGCGAAACCGGGGGAAATGACCGGAATCACCGGCTTGCCAAATTGTTCGGTGGCGCGCTTGCAGACCGCCTCGATGTCGTCGCCGATCAGCGCAGTGACGCAGGTCTGGTAGACGAACACTGCGGGCGGATCGTA
Organism: Paraburkholderia sp. UCT70; assembly: GCF_050434085.1. Taxonomy (NCBI): domain Bacteria; kingdom Pseudomonadati; phylum Pseudomonadota; class Betaproteobacteria; order Burkholderiales; family Burkholderiaceae; genus Paraburkholderia; species Paraburkholderia sp. UCT70. The sequence goes on from NZ_JBNPVZ010000001.1 coordinate 71,577, forward strand.
TTTCTCGATGATTTCGCGCACGCTCCTGAACAGGCGCTTCTCGCCGCCGTACACCACGTCGAGTTCGTTGATATCGGTGGTGAAGCCGGTGCGATAGAGTTGCGAACCGGATGAAGCGGCGTGCCGGTTGTCCCACGAGTTACCTTCACAGGCAATCGGCCCGTGCACGAGGTGTGCGACGTCCACCACCGGCTGCAAAGCGATCTTCGCGCCGTCGAACGCGCACCCGCCTGCGGCCGAACCCGGCGAAAGCTGCTTCGTGCAGCCCCTTTTGCGTTCCTTCTCGCTCTTGCCTTGATTCTTGTCGCAACCCGGCTCGTCGAAAACTTCGGCGATTTGGGCATTGAGCGAAGCAGACATGACGTGCTCCTGATGGATGAACGTTTCTCTAGTGGCAAGTTCCATCCCACCGGGAAACGCCTTGAAAACGTGCCAATTGGCGCTGAAGCAGTCGCTCGCGCGCATCGCAATGGCGGGTTCGAACGGTTTGCGACAGACGGTTCGCGACACAGAAAACGACAACACACGTTCACTGCCTGCCTTGCCGTTCCGTATGGAGCAGGACCCGTGCGATCGCATTCGCGCGCGCCTCCAGCAACGCATCCGGCCCCAAGGGTTCGCGAACCGCCAGGTAAGCAGTCAGCGCGCGGCGCATCCGTGGAGCTTTCGCGTATTCCCACCGCACAGATCGACAGGTACTCTGCCCGTCCGTTCGCATCGGAAACGTGGTCGACAACGCGAGCAGTTCGCGCGGCGTTACCTCGTCCTTGATCTCCGCGAGGCTCAACGGGTCGGACGCCGCCACCTCGCGCTCAAAGTCGTCGTGGGCGAACCGCGCACTCAGCGGCCCTGAGTCAGACTGCTCGACTACATAGATCATGCCCCGCTCCCTCGCTTAGGTTCGTCACGCAGGCTAGCTACAAACCAGCGCAGCAATTTTGTTTTCAGCGGTGCCCCGCTACTCGACACCCTCCGCCGCAATCTTCGCCCACACCGCACGAGGTAACCGCGGCGCGATGCCCGCCGGGCTCGCGTCGAACTGCCGCCGAGCCGCCGACATCGCACCCTGTGCAATCGCAATTCCTCGTGCGTCAATGGCAACCGGCCGGCCACATGCGCGGGCCCCCCGGGCAGCACTTGGGCGATCATCTGCCGGTTCGGGTGTTCGAGCAGCGGGACGAGGTGGTCGGCCTCGCCCACACCGGCCAGGCAAACCTAGCCGTTGATGACCTCGACGTTACGGCCGTCCTGCGTCATCTTGACCAGAACTGCATCTGCCGCGCCCGATGCATCTGCTGTGTCTGCCATGGCCGCGCTCTCCTCGTCAGCGAATGATGTCGTAGCTGTAGTCGGTCTTCGCCACGTCGATCGTGTTGGCGTCGAGCGCTTCGAAGAACTCGTCCAGCAGCGTGACCAGCACCCGCAACGCACCTTCATAGCCCCAGGTCGGGAAGCGATGGTAATGGTGGCGATCGAAGATCGGGAACACCATGCGTATCAGCGGCGTTTTGGTATCGCGCTCCAGATATTTGCCGTAGGTGTTTCCGATCAGGAAATCCACCGGCTCGGTAAACAGCAGTGAGCGCATGTGCCACAGATCGCGTTTCGGATACACCTTGCAGCCGGCGCCGTAGGGCGACGCGTCGAACAGCGCCTGCACCTTCGCAGCCCAGGTTTCGTTGCCGTTGGTCGCCAGCACGTGAGCCGGCTCGGCGCCGAGTTCCAGCAGGAACTGCGTGTAGCCCAGCATCTGGTCCGGGTCGCCGTAGAGTGCAAAGCGCTTGCCGTGCAGGTGAGCCTGGCTGTCGGCCATCGCATCGACGAGCTGGCCTCGCTCCTTCTCCAGTTGCGCCGGAATCGGCTTGCCGGTCACGCGCGAGATTTCCATCAGGAACTGATCGGTGCCCGCGACGCCAACCGGCGAGTTCAACACCACCACTTCCTGTCCATGCTCGCCAATGAACTTGCTGGTCTTCTCGCAGCAGTATTCCTGGAACACGAAGGTCGCCTTCGCGTTCAACGCGCGCTCGACTTCCTCCTTGGTCGTGCCGCCTTCGTACATCCGGAACTCACCGTCGGTCGGCGTATTCCACGTTTCGGATGGGTCGCAGATGATGTTCACCGTCACGCCGAACAGATCGAAGATGCGGCGAATTTCCTTCATGTTGCCGACCACGTAGCCGTCGAAGCCGCCGATGAAGTTGACGCTGTCGTCGGGCACGCGCTCAAGCGGCGTCGCTGTGCCGGCCTTGCCGTCCCAGAAGTGCTTGAGGATGCCGAGGAGCGCGTTGTCGTAGCCGGTCACGTGGCTGCCGACGAAGGCCGGCGTGTGCGCGAACGGCACGTCATAGTCCTCCGGCACGCTGCCCTTCTGCTTGCTGTTCTTGATGAGCGCGTCGAGGTCATCGCCGATCACTTCCGCCATGCAGGTCGTGGAGACCGCGATCATGTCGGGCTTGTACAGGTTGTACGCATTTGCGAGGCCGTCGATCATGTTGTTCATGCCGCCGAACACCGCCGCGTCCTCGGTCATCGACGAGCTGACGCACGAGGTCGGCTCCTTGAAGTGACGCGAGAAGTGCGAGCGGTAAAACGCTACACAGCCCTGCGAGCCATGCACAAAACTGAGCGTCTTGTGAAAGCCGTTGGCCACGTACACTGCGCCGAGCGGCTGGCAGGCCTTGGCCGGGTTGATGGTGAGCGAGTCGCGTGCAAAGTTCTTTTGCCGGTAGTCTTCGCTCTTGGTCCACTCGACGATCTCCTTGACCTGCTCGTCTGAATGGTTGAACTCGAAGTTTTCCTTTTTCGCGCGGAAAATTTTCTGGTACTCGGGCTCACGGAACAGGAGTTCCTGGTCGAGAATGTTGTCTGCAGATTGGGGCACGGGATGCTCCTGATATTCAATTCAATGGCCTGCCGGCCGGTGATCAGTCCGGTGATCGGTGCGGTGGCCGGCGCTTAGGGGGTTTTCTTCCAGGGTGCCTTGGCGAGCCCCCATACCGGGCTGGAAATGGCCATGTCCATGTCGCGCGCGAAGATGGCGTAGCCGTCGTAGCCGTGATATGGACCGGAATAGTCCCAGCTGTGCATCTGGCGAAACGGCACGCCCATTTTCTGGAACACGTACTTTTCCTTGATGCCGGAGCCGACCAGATCGGGCTGGACCTGTTCGACGAACCTCTCAAACTCGTAGCCGGTCACGTCGTCGTAAATCAGTGTGCCGTCCTTCACGTAGTGCGTGGTGCGCTGATAGTCGTCGTTGTGGCCGAATTCGTAGCCGGTGCCGACCACGTTCATGCCGAGGTCTTCGTAGGCGCCGATCACGTGGCGCGGACGCAGGCCGCCAACGAACAGCATCACGGTCTTATCCTGCAGGCGCGCTCTGAACTTCGCGTTCACCGCATCGACCAGGGGACGATACTTGGCGATCACTCTCTCCGCGTTGGCTTTGATGGTGTCGTCGAAGTGACTGGCGATCTCGCGCAGGCTCTTCTCGATCATCGACGGGCCGAAGAAGTTGTATTCCGCCCACGGAATGCAGTACTTCTCTTCCATGTGCCGGCTGATATAGTTCATCGAGCGGTAGCAATGCAGCAAATTGAGCTTGGCCTTGGGCGTATTCTCGAGCTCGGCGATCGAGCCGTCGCCCGACCATTGCGCGATCACGCGCAGGCCGATCTCTTCGAGCAGAATCCGGCTCGACCAGGCATCGCCTCCGATGTTGTAATCGCCGATGATCGCAACATCATAAGGCGTCGAAACAAATTCGGGCCGCTTGTCCGGATCGGCCTTGTCGAATATCCAGTCTCGAATCGCATCGTTAGCCAGATGGTGGCCCAGCGACTGGCTGACGCCGCGAAAACCTTCGCAGCGCACCGGCAAAATGGTGTGCCCTTCATACTGCGCACTCTTCTTCTTAGAGACCGCCTCGATGTCGTCGCCGATCAGGCCGATCGGGCATTCACTCTGGATCGAGATGCCCTTGTTCAGCGGAAACAGTTCCTGAATCTCGTCGATGATCTTGTCGAGCTTCTTGTCGCCGCCGAAGACGATGTCCTTTTCCTGGAAGTCCGACGTGAACTGCATCGTCACGAAGGTGTCGATACCGGTAGTGCCGATGTAGTAGTTGCGACGCGCGGCCCACGAGTACTGGCCGCAACCGACCGGACCATGACTGATGTGGATCATGTCCTTGATGGGCCCCCAGACCACGCCCTTCGAGCCGGCGTACGCGCAACCGCGAATCGTCATCACGCCCGGCAATGACTTGATGTTTGATTTCACGCCACAGTCGGGCTTGCCGTCCTCGAAGGTGCCCAAATGCTTGGCGCGCCGTTTGGCCATCTTCTCCGGATAGGCCTTCAGAACTTCATCGATCAGGGCCTTGTTCGCGGCCTTGCGCTCTTCAACAGTGACGCTCATGGGGGAATGCTCCATAGGGTGAGTATCAAGCCTGGCAGCGGGTAGCCGGCATGGCCCGGTTCATCGCGTGAAGAAGAACACCGGGCCGCGCGCGGCGGCGCTCGCTTAGGCGGTCAGTTCCGCTGCAGGCTTGCCGACTTGCGATTCGTCGATGGACGTCATGATTCCGTGCTCCATTAACAGGTCTTCCAGTTGATCCATCGTGATCGGCGTCGGGATCGTCCCGTTGCCCGCGTTGTTGTGCACCTTGGTGGCGAGCTGGCGATACTCTTCCGCCTGTTTGGATTCGGGCGCGAACTCGATCACCGTCATGCGGCGCAGCTCGGCGTGCTGCACGATGTTATCGCGCGGCACGAAGTGGATCAGCTTCGAACCGAGCATCTTCGCCAGCGCTTCGGCGAGTTCGAGTTCCTTGTCGGTCTGACGCTCGTTGCACACGAGCCCGCCGATCCGCACACCGCCGCTGTTCGCGTACTTCAGAATGCCCTTTGAAATGTTGTTGGCCGCATACATGGCCATCATTTCGCCGGACATCACAATGTAGATTTCCTGCGCCTTGTTCTCACGAATCGGCATTGCGAAACCGCCGCACACCACGTCGCCGAGCACGTCGTACGACACGTAGTCCACGCCGTCATAGGCGCCGTTTTCTTCGAGGAAGTTGATCGACGTGATGACGCCACGGCCCGCGCAGCCGACGCCCGGTTCCGGACCACCGGACTCCACGCAACGGATGTTGCGGTAACCGATCTTCATCACGTCCTCGAGTTCGAGGTCCTCCACCGAGCCGGCTTCGGCCGCTAGCGACAGGATGGTGTCCTGCGCCTTTGCATGCAGGATCAGGCGGGTAGAGTCCGCCTTGGGATCGCAGCCGACGATCAGGATTTTCTGCCCGAGTTCAGTCAGGGCTGCCAGGGTGTTCTGCGAGGTGGTCGACTTGCCGATACCGCCTTTACCGTAGAACGCGATTTGCCGAAGTTTAGACATTGCATTTCTCCATTCAGGAAGAAGGGTTGAAATCAGGGTTGCGTAACCGCGACCATGTCAGCCTGTCGTGCCTGTATGGGTCTTCTTATATCGAGTCACGCATCGGCCGGACCTGTGTCCGCGCTGGACTCCAAACGCAGCTTCTGTGCCACGTCACCAGCGGTACTGCGACGCGTCCGCCCCGCCGCGCTGCGGCGGTTGGTTCGGGACTTTTGCGGACTCCTCTTCTGTCTTGTCGATTTCGCGACAAACCACGCGAACTTCGTCGCCAATGAAACCATTCGGGCGCGTTTGTCGTGCGATTTCTGTCGCATCGGCCTGCGTGCAGCCGCACAATCGCCGGGTTGCGGCCTGGTTCGGTTATTGCGTTGATCGCGCCATGGACACACCAGCCACCCAACCTTCGCGACCCGTGCCACGCGAGACGCACTTCGACCGTCTAGGCGGCGAGACCGCCGTCATCCGCCTTGTCGATGCGTTCTATCGGCACATGGATACGCGGGCCGACGCGCAGCGCATTCGCGCGATGCATCACCCAGACCTGTCTTCGACGAAGGCCGTGCTGGTGCTGTATCTGTGCGAATGGCTCGGCGCCGACAAGCGGTACTCGGCACAGCGCGGCCAACCACGGCTGCGCATGCGTCATGCCGCATTCGCGATCGGCACCGCCGAACGGGATGCGTGGCTAGCTTGCATGCGCGCCGCGTTCGACGAGACGGGTGTCGATCCGGTGCTACGCGATGAACTGATGCAGGCCTTTTTCAAAATCGCCGACCGGATGCGCAATACGCAGACGTGAATCCCTCTTCAACGCTGTTTAACCCAAGGATCTGTGATGACCGAAACGCTCGCGCACAAGGAGATCGACGACACCGCGTTCGCCCGTCTCGAACATGAAGGCCGTCTGCTCAACCCGGTTCTCAAGGGGCTGACGAACAAGTTCGGCCGGGTCGGCTTCCGCGGCGAACTTGCGCTGCGGTTTGCCCCAAAGCTCGCCGACGAAGCGCGGCCGCCGGAGCTGACCTGCGATCAGGTGATGGCATGCGCGACGATCGGCCATAAGCACTTGCCGTTCTTCGCCGGGTATCTGTTGAGCTTCGAACATCTGAAGGACGTGGCCGAGGTGCTCAGCGACACGCTCTCGGCGGACGGCAAGTACTTTCTGTTTTGCGACAACATCGACCTGAGCAAGCGATATCAGGTGCCGTACAAGGGCGCGATGTTCTATGTGCTGCCGATTCTCGAGTCCACCGTCTACAACGAGATGCTCGAACTGCTGTACCTTGAAAAGAACGAATTGAAGAAAAAGGACTCAGGCGGCAAGCTGGATGCGGTAGCGGACGCGGCCACCAAGTTCGACGTGACCTTCGACACGATCACCTACAGCGAAGGACTTGAATTGATGGGGCCGGTGCGCAACCCCAACGAGAACCGGCCTGTCTGAGGCGCGGGTCCCGACTGCTGCCGCCCGCACGGCTGCGCCAACCGATGTTCCCTTGCACCCGAACGCGACCATGATCATGCACACCGACACTGCTTTCGTCGTCCGCGAGCGCCTGGCCTCGCGCGTTGTCCGGAACGCCGATCCACAACTCGAAACGATCGTGCCCGCCGCACTTTCCACGTGGCTGGCGTACCACGGCTTCCCTGATCCGCATTCGCGCTGCGTGAACGGCGAAACCCCGTTGATGCGCGCCGCGCAGCATGGCGAGGACGCGGTCGTCGAAGCGTTGCTCACACTCGGCGTACGCGCCGACGCGCTCGATGACGACGGCAACCATGCGCTCTGGTTCGCGTGCCTGCACGGCGGCCCCGCGACCATCCTGCGGCTGATCGACGCCGGCGCGCCGATCGACCATGTGAACGACGACGACATCACATGCCCGATGCAGGCAGCCGCGAGCGGTCGCCTCGACGTCCTGCAGATGCTGCTTGCGCATGGGGCGAACGCAGAACTGTGCGCACCGGATGGCCGCAGCGCGCTCGACATGGCAGCCGACCTCGGGCTGCAACTGCTGCTTGCTTTCGGATGACAGGCTTTGTTAGCGAGTCTTAAGAAGGACGTGCGTCGCGCGACCAGCGAAATCGGTCCACTGATCAGTCGAAAAATCGTATAGTTTGCAGCCTCGTGCGGTGTCGAAGTACCAACGCCACGAAAACCGCTGCACGACGATCCGTTCCGGAAGCATCGCTTCGAGGGTTCGCTGAGCATCGACGAGCCCGTATAGAGGGAGACTCATGTCGACGTGATGCGCGGTGTGCTCCATGATGTGATGAAACAGCGCGCCAAAACGCCAGCGAAAGGTCAAGTGCACCGTCGTGGATACGAACGGATCCGAACGCCCCCATTTCGCGCGATCGTCGTACCAGCGGATTTGCGGATGCGTGTGGTGCGCGTACACGACGAAACCCACCATCGCGCACCAGAACAGGAACGGCACCCCGAACCCGCATGCGATTGACGGAACCACCCCCCGCTGCGTCGCGCGAGCGATCCACGCGAGCGCGCCGATCCACAGCAGTGCGAACACCGATACCAGCGTGCAGTCACGGAAGAACACGGGGCGCCGGGTCGGCATTGCGGCCCGCGACGGGAAAAACATCTTCGTCCACCAAATTTCGATCATGTAGTAGAGACCGGGCGCCCAGCCGCTGCGATAGATACGTTCCAGTGCGCGCCGTGGCCCACTCAAGGCGCGATATTCTTGGATCGTCAGCGGTGCCCACACAAAATCGACGCCTTTCAGGTTCGTGTAGCCGTGATGCACCACGTTGTGACCCACTTGCCACAGGCTGTACGGCGTGAGCGACGGCAGGAAGGCGATCCGGCCCAACCAGCGGTTGAGCGTGCGGTGCCGGGTCAGGCTCTCATGACATGCGTCGTGACCGATGACGAAGAGCCGTCCGATGACGAAGCCCGCCATGCATCCGAATACGGTCTTCAGCACGAACCCGTGCGCGAACACGCTCGCGGCGAGCGCACACAATAGCAAAACGTAGTCGAACACGAGCAGCAGAAGCGCGTAGGCGGTGCGGCGTTCGGCGAACGGTGTCAGCCACGAGCGGATGACCTTGCGATGGGGCAATGGCTCATTGGCGGGAACGGGGTGATTCGGACTGTTCATGAAGAATGACCGGTAGAGCGGTGCAGCAAAACACTACGTACGCGGTCGACGGCTGCATGCCGTGTCCGCGATGATGTGACCAGACAGTTTCGCGCTGGTGGCGAGTCAGCGCGACATCATGTTCATGCTGACATTGTGCATCACCCAGATCGTGCCGAAGATCAGGAACAGCGCGGCGAGCGCGGTGTAGCATAACGCCAGCACGTTCCAGCGCTGGCCGCGCGACAGGTCGAGATGCAGGAACGTCACCAGATGCACGACGATCTGCACGAACGCGAGCAACGCGAGCGCCATAATCGCGGAGCCGGACGGCAGCAACCGTTGCGTGACGATCGAGAATGAGCCAGCAGTCAGCGCCACGGCAAGCACGAAACCGGTGATATAACCGGCGACGTCACCACGCGAGGCGGTCGTGGACGTCGAGTGTGAATGGACCATTTAGAGCATGCTCCCGAGATAGACAAACGAAAACACGCAGATCCACACGATGTCGAGGAAGTGCCAGAAGAGGCTCAGGCATGTCAGACTCGTGAGGTCGCGACCGGACAGTTCAGGCGAGCGGACGACATGCACGACGAGCACAGCCATCCAGACGAGGCCGGCTGTGACGTGCAGGCCGTGGGTGCCAACCAGCGTGAAGAACGACGACAGGAAGGCGCTGCGACTGGGCCCAGCACCGTCGGCGACTAGGTGCGAGAACTCGCGCAGCTCTAACGCGAGGAACAGCGCGCCAAGCACGAACGTCACGAGGAGCCAGCAGATCACGGCACCACGCCCCTGGCGCTGCGCGCCGAGCATCGCGAAGCCGTAGGTGGTGCTGCTCAGCAGCAGCGCGCCGGTTTCAAGTGCGACACCCGGGATGTCGAACAGGTCCCGTCCGGACGCACCACCCCCCCGCGAACTGGTGCGCCATTACGGCGAACACGGCGAACAGCGACGCGAACAGCACGCAGTCGGTCATCAGGTACAGCCAGAAGCCGAACACGGTGGGCGTTGGGCCGTGGTCAACGCTCGACCTGCCGTGATGGACGAGTAATGCAGATTGCGTCATGGATCAGGTCTCCGCGGATTCGGGTAATTCAAGGGCGGCCGGGGTGGGTGCGCTGCCGCGTCGTGCTTCGATTTCGCGCACGCGCGAGGCCGGAATCACGTAGCCATGGTCGTCGCGGAAGCTACGCGCGATCAGCGCGGCGACGATCGCGACGAAGGCCAGCACGGCGAGCCACGTGATGTGCCAGACGCCGGCGAAGCCGAGCACGAGGCTGAATGCGCCGATCAGGAACCCGTCCGCGGTGTTCGACGGTAGGTGGATGTCCTCGTAATGCGCCAGTGCGGCATTTGCTGCGCCGCTTTCCTTCATGTGCGCGAACGCGTCGAGTTGGTGGACGACCGGTATGCGCGCGAAGTTGTAGACAGCGGGCGGCGACGCGGTGGCCCATTCGAGCGTGCGGCCGTTCCACGGGTCGCCCGTCAGGTCGCCGTATTCCGGCTCGTTGCGATGGATCACGCTCACGACGACCTGGGCGATCTGGTGCACGACACCGAGTGCAATCAGCACCACGCCGCATGCGGCGACGAACAGCCAGGGATGCCAGGTCGGGTTGTCGTAGTGATTCAGGCGCCGGGTCATGCCCATGAAGCCGAGCACGTAGAGCGGCACGAACGACACGTAGAAGCCGACGAACCAGCACCAGAACGCCCGCTTGCCGAGCTTCTCGTTAAGCTTGAAGCCGAACGCCTTCGGGAACCAGTAATGGAAGCCTGCGAGATAGCCGAACACGACGCCGCCTATGATCGCGTTGTGAAAGTGCGCGATCAGGAACAGGCTGTTGTGCAGCACGAAGTCCACGCCCGGGATCGCCATCATCACGCCCGTCATGCCGCCGATCGTGAACGTGACCATGAAGCCGATCGTCCACAGCACGGGTGCGGTGAACTCGATGCGACCGCGGTACATCGTGAACAGCCAGTTGAAGATTTTCACGCCCGTGGGGATCGCGATGACCATCGTCATAATGCCGAAGAACGCGTTAACGTCCGCGCCGGAACCCATCGTGAAGAAGTGGTGCGCCCACACGAGGAATGCGAGCACCGTGATCGCGCACGACGCGTAGACCATCGTTCTGTAGCCAAACAGCGGTTTCTTCGCGAAGGTCGCGATCACTTCCGAGTAGATGCCGAACGCGGGCAGCACGAGGATGTACACCTCCGGGTGGCCCCACGCCCAGATCAGGTTCAGGTACAGCATCGCGTTGCCGCCGAGCTCATTTGTGAAAAAGTGCATGCCTGCGTAGCGGTCGAGGCCGAGCAGTGCGAGCGTCACGGTTAGGATCGGGAACGTTGCCATGATCAGCACGTTCGAGCACAGCGCCGTCCACGTGAACACCGGCATCTTCATCAGCGTCATGCCGGGCGCGCGCAGCTTGACTATCGTCACGAAGAAGTTGATCGCGGTAATCAGCGTACCGACGCCGGAGAGCTGCAGACTCCAGATGTAGTAGTCGACCCCGACGCCGGGACTGAACTGCAGCTCCGACAGCGGTGGATACGCGAGCCAGCCGACCTGCGCGAACTCGCCGATCACGAGCGACAGATTGATCAGGATCGCGCTGATCGCCGTCATCCAGAAGCTCAGCGAATTCAGGAACGGAAAGGCGACGTCGCGCGCGCCGATCTGCAGCGGCACGACAAGATTGAAGAGGCCGACCATCAGCGCCATCGCCATGAAGAAAATCATGATGACACCGTGCGCGGTGAATATCTGGTCGTAGTGGTGCGGCGGCAGGTAGCCGGGGCCGTGAAACGCGATCGCGAGCTGAAGCCGCATCATTACGGCGTCGACAAAACCGCGCATGAGCATCAGCACCGCGACGATGATGTACATGATGCCAATCTTCTTGTGATCGACGCTTGTCAGCCACTCGGTCCAGAGCCACTTCCAGCGGCCGAGCTTCGTGAGCGTGACGATGACCGCCAGCACGATGAGCGCCATGAACGCGGCCGCGCCCATGATGATCGGCTGATCGAACGGAATCGCGCCGGGCGTGAGTTTTCCAAACATGGCTTACTCCGTGGTCTGCGTGCGACAGGCGGCGTCGCGGAAGGCCGTGACGTTGCCGTTGTTGTATCGGGCAACGATGTTGCGAAACAGGTGCTGGTCGATCGATGAGAAGTAGCGTACCGACTGCTTCTCGCTCGGCTTCGCGACTTCGGCGTATTCGTCCATGCTCAGGCGGTCCGGCGAAGCCTTGACCTTCCGCACCCATGCGTCGAAGTCGGTGGCGCTCGTCGCGAGCGTGCGGAACTTCATGTCGGCGAATCCCTTGCCGCTGAAGTTGGCGGACATGCCTTCGAAATTTCCCGGTGCATCCGCGATCAGGTGCAGACGGGTCTGCATGCCGACCATTGCATACACCTGGGTGCCGAGTTGCGGGATGAAGAATGAGTTCATCACCGAGTCCGACGTGATCCGGAAATTCACCGGCGTATCGACTGGCACGGCGAGCTGGTTCACCGACGCAATGCCGAGGTCCGGGTAGATGAAGAGCCACTTCCAGTCGAGCGCGACCACCTCGAGGTCGATCGGCTTCACGCTCGACTGCAGCGGCCGGTACGGGTCGAGCTCATGCGTGGTGCGCCACGTCAGGATACCGAGGTACAGGATGATCAGGGCGGGGATCGTCCAGCAGACGATCTCGATCGCCGTCGAGTGCGCCCATTTGGGTGCATAGACCGCGTGACGGTTCGACGCACGGTAGCGCCACGCGAAGAACAGCGTCAGCAGGATCACCGGGATCACGACGATCAGCATCGCCCACGTGGCGGTGGCGATCAGCGACTTCTCGGCCGCGCCGACGCTCCCTTTTGGATCAAGCACAGTCAGAGCACATCCCGATAGACAGGCGCTCAATGTCGTGACGATCGCTATCGACCGTTTCCTTAAGGCTTTTCTGTCTGTCATAGTGGTTAAGTCCGGGTTGTGGCACTTTTGACCTGAAACTGGCTTGACGCATGCGGCATCACACTCGCAGCGTCATGGTCCGACAACCGGCCAGCTTTGTGATTGATGTCGATCAAGGATGAACAAAGCGGCGGGGTGCGGTGCACTGACGCAGTGCGCGGGCAAAATCAGGCGATCGCTCATGTCTTCATGGCTGAACAGAAGCAGAGCCAGGCTGCGAGGGATGGCCTCGATCTGGCAATCGAGGGTCGTGACGGGCACGTGGCGCGGAACGAAGGACAGACTTTACGGCGCCCGTGTGAACAGGGGAACACCTTGCTGACGGTGCGGTTTGCGGGTAATGCAACGCTCGCAGCATTCTCGATGCGCGGGACAATCTGATCCGGATCAGCGAATACGCACCTTGGCGTTGCTATTTCGGAGTTCGACGAACACGTCTCGTCGCGTTGTTTGCGCCAGCCGCCGGCGGTCGTGCCGCTAGATCAGTTTTGACCAGGACGAGCTCGAGGGGCGCTCCAGATAACCGTCGAACACCATGGCCACTGCGCGCACGAAGAACCGGCCTTTTGGGGGAATCGAGATGCCGTTTCCATCGATGCTCACCAGTCCCGCCTCCCGGTATGGTTCCAGGGCGGTAAGCTCACTTGAGAAATAGCGGACGAAGTCGATCTGATGCGCTAGCGAGATCGCCGCGAAATTCAGCGGCACGCTGCACATGAGCGTCATGATCACCTCCCGACGCAACGCATCGTCAGGCGATAGGGAAATTCCGCGTTCGACCGGAAGCCGGCCTTCGTCGAGTGATCGGTAGTAGCTTTGCAACGAGCTCGTCGACTGGCTGTACGCGCTGCCGATCTTGCCGATGGCCGACACACCGAAGCCGACCAGATCGCACTCCGCGTACGTCGTGTAGCCTTGGAAATTACGATGGAGGCTACCGTTGCGCATCGCAATGCTCAGCTCGTCGTCGGGTCTGGCGAAATGGTCGAGACCGATATAGATGTATCCGGCATCGAGAAAGCGCTGGGCCGAGAGCATAAATATGCGCAGGCGCTCCTCGGTCGATGGCAATTGGGCTGCGTCAATTAATCGCTGGGCCTTGAAGCGGTCTGGTAGGTGCGCGTAGTTGTAGAGCGCGACGCGATCGGGCGCCAGCCGGATCACCTCGTCTAGTGTGTGGGCAAAGCTGGCGACAGTCTGCTGCGGCAAACCGTAGATCAGGTCGACGTTAATTGAGAGAAATCCCGCATCGCGTGCGCCGCTGAGTGCGCGTTCCACCACATCGAGTGGCTGGATGCGATTGACAGCCTGCTGGACGTCGGTAGCAAAGTCCTGTACGCCGAAGCTCGCTCGGTTGAAGCCGAGGCGCGCGAGTGGTGAAAGCGTTTTGGTGCTGACGGTTCGCGGATCGATTTCGATGGCGAGTTCTGCGTCGATCGCGAACGCGAAGCGGTTCTGCAGTTGCTGGACAAGCTCTTCGAGCTCGGCAACAGGAAAGAAGGTCGGCGTTCCACCGCCCAGATGCAGCTGCACGGTTCGCCGGTCAGGTCCGAGATGTGACGCGACCAGGTCCATCTCACGAACGAGGTAGCTCAGATATCTAGCGCTGCAGCCATGGTCGTGCGTGATGACCTTGTTGCATGCGCAGAAGTAGCAGAGTGATCTGCAAAACGGCAAATGAACATATAGCGAGAGCGGCGGATTATTCTCGGCAGTAGCACGAGCGGCAAGCTGACGTTCGTATGCCCGCTCCTCGAACCCGGGGTGAAATCGATCTGCGGTGGGATATGAGGTATAGCGAGGCCCCGAACGGTCGAAGTGGCGAACCACCTCCGCGGGAATCTCCGGACTGTCAGGCGTTCGGGATGCCGCTTCCCGCATCCGCGTGCGCTGCTTCGGCTGATAATCTGCTTCGCGGTGTATTCGTTTCTTCATCCCCATCTCCAGAACCTTCCGCGCGGACAGCGCCGCGAACACGGTTGCCCCGATTGTCCTGCATGGAGCCCGGAAAGCTCTGATCTGTGTCAATACGAGGTGTCGTTAGCGCGATAGTCCTGTGTAGGTGAGAGGCGAGGCGCGGGACGTGTTCATGATATACACGGACGTTCGTTCTGGAATAGCGCTACGCTCAGGCGCGCAATCTCGCGAAGCCGGCCGCCTGAAATTATGTGCCTGCGACCGGGCAACGGGACGGCACGCCCCGGCGAGCTCGTGTTGATGGTGACGGCAGAGCCTGCGGCCGAGCGTCCAGAAGTGCATCCAGGACGGGAAGACGTCAGATACGGGCGGGTCGGGTGCGCTAGATAGCCTTGACAACGGCTTCTTCGGGAAGCTGACTGGCTTCGCCCGCGGCACGAATTGCCATTGATCTGCCGTACAGCCTGAGTGGTCGGGCACTGGGTACGCGACGCGTGTCGCGCGGCGCTTTCGCACCCGCCAGATAGATCTGAACTGCGGAGCATCGCGCATGGCTGTGCGGTTCGGCGGCTGCAGGCAGTTTGGCAATGGCTGCGAAATCGGTCCTCCGGGTGCGAGAAACATCTTGGGTACCAGTCAATGCGGTTGAAGGCCCATAGTCCGTCCTCAAGGCTCCCGCTATCTCGACATTCCTACGCGTGACCCGATGTCGCAACTTGACTTCGGGCTCGGGACCGGTTGATCTTGCGCAAGGGCCACCCTGATTTGCGCGTCGACAATTCCCCGCATACATCAACAAGGGGAAAGCGATGAAGCTGATTAAGGCCGTCATGATCGTGGCAAGCCTGTGCGCTACCGGTTTGTTCGAAGTGCTGGCATACGCGGATGACGTAAGCGCGAACGGAAGCACGATGGCAGGCGAGGTGCGGGCGGATGGGATCCACGCCGGTGACGTGCTCGTGCGTCTGCGTGCCATCTCGATCGAGCCCGAAGTACACACCAGCGGCACGTTGTCGTCGCTCGGCGTGGGTGTCAATAACGCACTCGTGCCGGAGTTGGACCTGACCTATATGATCCGCGACGCGATCGGCATCGAGCTGATTCTCGCCACCTCGCGGCACCACGTGACGTCTGGCCTCGGCGATCTCGGTGGCGTGAACGTGCTGCCACCGACGCTGCTGCTGCAATATCACTTCAACCATGCTGGCATGATCCGACCGTATGTCGGCGCGGGGGTCAACTACACGTACTTCTACAACGACGGCCTGAGCGCGGGCTCCGAAGGTATCCAGGTATCACGCAGCAGCTTCGGTCCGGCGGTGCAGGCTGGCGTCGACGTGCAGATCACGAAGACCGTCTTTCTCAACGCGGATATCAAGAAGATCTGGATGCACACGGACGCCTCGGTCGGCGATAGTTCGTTGGGCCGGCTGGACATCGACCCACTGGTACTGGGAATAGGCGTCGGGATGAAGTTTTAGCGAGCGCAGCTAGTGTCCCTTTCCGTTGTTAAGTGCGCACGCTGCTCGGGCTGGGCGCCGATCCGGCTGTGCGTTATCAGGACGACTTCACTGCCATCGACACGGCGGCCAGCCTCGACTGCCTGCAACTGCTGCGTCAAACCTGAGAACCCCGGCAATGGCCCACCTCATCCAAAGGCCCGGCTGCTCCGGCAATGCGCGCCAGAAAGCCCTGCTGCGCATAGCCGGCCACACACTCGACGTGCGCAACCTATTGAGCTGGCTCTGGACCGCCGCACGCTGCGGGCCTTCATGGCGCCGCGGCCGGTCAGCGAGAGGTTCTACCGCGCGGCACGGCGCATCAAGTCGAGCGAAGTGGTGCCGGAAACGATCGACGCCAATGTCGCGCTGGCGCTGTTGCTGGCCGAGCCGCTGCTGATCCGTCGGCCGCTGATGCAATGCGACGAGCGCCGCATGGTCGGCTTCAATGCGGCCTTGGTGCACACCTGGATCGGGCTCGGCGCGCACGCACCGGCCCCGGACATGCCGCACGAAGGCTGCGCCGCAATGACAGACCACAGCTCGCACCAACGGGCGATCCGCTGCGCCCCATCCACCTGAAACGGAGATCTGATCACTATGCCCCTGTACGACTACCGCTGCGCGGCCTGCGGCCACGCATTCGAAACGCTGGTGCGCGCCGGCCACACGCCCGTCTGCCCGCAATGCGGCGGCACAGCGCTGGACAAGCAGGTCAGCGCGCCGGCCTCGCCCGGCAAGAGCCGCGCGATCATCTCCCGCGCGCGGCGTCAGGCGGCGCGCGAAGGGCACCTCAGCAACTATTCGCCGGCCGAGCGCCGCAAGCTGCTGCGCTGAGCCCAACGGGGAATCGCGCTGTCGATGTATATGAACCTCGAGGGCGCCTACGGGATGGCACTCAGTCTCACCGTCTTCATGGCCGGCACGCTGGATCAGACCACCGCCGACAGCCTGCTGGAACGCGCGAAGGGCATCTGCCCGTATCTCGACGCGTGGCTTCGCAACATTGCGTCAGCACGGCCGCCCTCGCGCTCGCGCGCTTCGATGACCACGACGGAAACGTCCTGCGCATGCAGTACGCGCGCCAGCGCGAGGCCGAGTTGCCTGCAGCAGAGTCGCGCCGGCGGCAACGTCGTAGGTCTTGCCCGAAGGCAGTACGGTCAATGTGGTCATGACGGCGATCTTGATAAAAGGCTACGGATAAAGAACGATGGATAGCGGCCACGCTTCACGCGGCCAGTGCGGGTTGCAAGGCATCCACCAACGCTTCGGCGAACCCGCCCAGCGGCATCGCGATGCACGTGATGCCCTGCTCTTCGAGAAAGCGCGCCTCCGTACGCGTCGGTTCGTCGGACAGCACGGCCCAGTGCATGTCGGAGGAGCGCTTCATGATCTGGCGCGCGAAACTGCGTGTGAGCTGGTCATCGAAACGGCAGCCCAGAAACAAAAAACTGCGACCGCTGCGCCACGCCTGCACGGCGGGCGGAATGGGCGTCTGGATATCGATCTCGGTCATGACTTCGACGAAGTCGCTGTCAGAGACCAGGTAGTTAGAGGCCGGCGCATGGCCGCCAATCGGCTTGTAGAGCAGCGCGCCCGAGGCCGGCACGTCATCCAGCAACGCGCCGTCTGCGCTATAGGCCGCGAACCAATGGCCGAAATGCTCGGCCTGCGACAGCCCCTGCAACTGCGCCCAGCCGCCCTGCGGCCGCGCCTGCGCCAGCGCGCAGGCGAAGGTGTCGTCGTACCAGCTGTCGACAACCAGCCCGGCGCCGATCGCCGCCAGCGCGCAATGCAGTGCCGACGGCGTCGGCGTCATGGCGAAGGCCTCATTCATGACGCTCACCAGCGACTTGCGATGCTTGAAGTTTTCGATGAACTGCGCCGCCTGGGTCAGCCGGGTGCGGATCTTGTGCAGCACGCTGACCTTGGCCGTGATGATTTCGGCGAGCGCGAGCGGCGTGGCAGGGACGGCCGTATCGGGGCACAGCGCGAGCAGCGCCGGTCCCAGGTACGGAATGACGCCGCCCGCACACAGGCGTTCGGCGATGGTCTGGACTGAAACGGTCATGGAGTGCGCCTCACAGATAAATGGCGGCGCCAGCGCCCACGTTGGTCGCGGTGTCTTTCAGCGTCTTGACGATGTACTTGACCTGGTCGGTGTCGAGCAGCGTGTGCAGCGGCAGCGCCAGCGCGCGATCGCCGATGCGCTCGGTGTCGGGCAACAGGCCGCTCTTGCGGCCGATCGCATCGCCCGCGTTCATGTAGTGGAACTGCTGATGCAGCGGATGGCTGTAGGCCACCGTCTCAATGCCGCAAGATTTCATGTCGTCGATCATTTGGGCGCGCGCGCTCTGCGTGAAACGCTTGCCCAAATGCACAACATAGAGCATCCAGTGCACTTCTTCGACGTCCTCGGCCACGTAGGCCGGCTTGATCCCTTCGAAGCTTTGCATCTCTTCGTGATACCAGGTCTCGACCTGCTTTCGCTGCGCGAGGCGCGTGTCGAGTTCGGCCAGTTGCGCGAGACCGAGCGCGGCGGTCAGATCACTGATGCCCGCCTGCAGCGGCACCCGCGAGCCGACCGAGACGGACGCGCGGTCCGTGACGCGCCGCTCGCGCAGATAGCGCAGTTCATGGACGAGTTCGTCATCGTCGGTGACGAGCATGCCGCCCGCTCCTGTGCACAGCGCGGACGGGCTGGAGAAGTCGAACACTGATACGTCGCCGAAACAGCCGACGTTGCGGCCCCGGTAGCGCGAGCCCAACGCCTCAGTACTGTCTTCGATCAGCCGCAAGCGCTGCGCGTCGGCCAGTTCGCGCAGCAGCGCCCACGCGGCCGGGTGGCCGTTGGTATTGCCGGCGAGGATGGCGCGCGTGCGAGGGCCGATCTTCTGCGCGGCTTTCTCGGCGCTCAGACAACCGCTCCAGTAGTCGATGTCGGCGAACACCGGCACGGCTCCCACCAGCGTGATCGCCTGCGCCACCTGATGCCAGGTGTGCGACGCGCAGACCACCTCGTCTCCCGGGCCGATCCCCGTCGCGCGCAACGCAATCCAGGTGGCGAGCGTGCCGCTCGCCACCGCGACCGCATACTCCCGGCCAACCCAGCCCGCAAACGCGCGCTCGAACGAATCAAGCATCGGCCCGTCGCTCCAACGCGAGGATTGCAGCACCGCGTTGACGAGATCGATCTCGCGCGCCGCGCAAGCCGGTTCGCTCAACGCGATCTCATCGATTTCCATGCGCCTTGTCCTCAGTCAGGATCAACGCATCGGCCTCTTCAGGCCGCTGCGTGATGGTCCTGTAATACCCGGCCGATATCGCGAAATAGATACTGCGCACACCGGACCGGAGCGCTGCTGTCTCGTCGCGCATCACCGTTGCGCTGACATGCATTGTGCGCACCTCGGGATAACGTTCGTGCCATTGCGCGGCAGCGTCGCGTAGCGTCGGTGCCGTGCGGAGCAGGTCCGCCGCGGAGTCCAATTGCTCGGCGTTGAGGCTCATCTCACTCCTCCACGCCAGCAATGCGCCGCGCTTCGACCGTGATGGGCAGTGGCGTATCGTCGGCCATCGCGGGCAATTCGAGTTGCCAGCCGTTCGCGAGCGTGACGAGACCGCCCCACATCCCGGGCTGCGCCATCGCGACAATGGGCTCTTCCAGGTCCTTCTTTGGCACGTAGGCGCTCAGCGCGCCCTTGCTGTCCTTGCGGATCATGACTTTCATGGTTGCGGACTCCGGAGATTGATGACAGGTTCAAACCAGGTTCAAGCGGGATGCGCTGCTTCCTCCAGCAGTGGACGAAGCAAACGCCGCGTGCAGCCAGCCCACGCGCCAGCTTCAGGTGCGCTGCATGTTCGATCGCGCTGATACGCCACGGTGCCGGCCCTCCGGCGCCGCCGCGTGCAGCCCGCACACGGCCAGGTGATTGGCTTCGGTGGCGCCGCTGGTGAAGATCAACTCTGCGGGCTTGCAACCGAGCGCTCGCGCGAGCGTCGCGCGGGCCGCAGCGAGCGTGCCCTTCGCCTGCTGCCCGACGGCATGCTGCGACGACGCGTTGCCCCACACATCCGTCAGGATGGACAGCATCGCCTGCCACGGCGGAGGCTGGCGGCATGGTCGTGTTGTGGTCGGGATAGATCGTCGCCCGGCTCCGTTAGTTTGCTTCACGGCCAGAACACGCATTCGCGATCGATGCACAGCGTGTCCAGCAGCTCGGCCAGATCGGTGCTCTCATGCTGGAGCATCCATCGGTGCGACGCATGATCGCGCGCGCTCAGGTGCCACATACCGTCTTCATCGCGCGTGAGCCAGGCTATGTCGATCAGCCCGCCATTCGCGTCGACATTGCGGGAGCAGCACGGGCTCTCGACACGGAACCCCTGCCCATCGCGCAGCACGCGCGGCAGCACATAGCGGTAGCGGGTACGCTCGCGCAACGCTTGCTCGATCTGGCGCTGGGTCAGGTCGAACGGGTGGCCCGCGCGCAAACCGTCGCGCGGCGCCGCCGCTTCTGGCGCGCTCGCCTGAACCGTCATGACATGGCTCCTTCTTCGGGTAGCAGGCCGGCGGGTGCGGGCGCAATTTCATACTCCGTGCATCCGACGACACAGTTGCCGAACTCCACCAGATAGACCGGCTCGCCGCTCTCAACCACCTGGCCGACGTTGACGATTTCGCCGACCGTACCCGCCTCGGCCAGACAATCGTCCTGGCCGCGCTCCGGAAAGCTGCCGTCGTTGCACAGGTCATCCAGCGCGATCACGCGCATGCCCCACTGATAAGCAGGCTGAACCGGTTCGATACTCATGCTGACGGCTCCTGCGGTTGCGACGTTTCCGGCTGGACCCGCGTGCCGATCTTGTGCAGCGCTTCCGCCCGCTCGCCCAGGCCTTGCAGCACGTCGTCCGGCAGGTTGTCGAGCGTGCATAGCTCTTTCGCGCGCATGCCGACACGGTGGCCGCTCTCGACGAAATACACCGCGTAGATATAGAACTGCTGAAGGAAGGTGTCGATGCTGGTGACGTAGCCAATCTCGCCCTTGTTCACCAGCACTTCGCCGATGTCCTTGCCGTTGTAGGTGCCGTCGTTGCGGATCACCGCGCGTGCGATCACGCGCTCGCCGTAGTTGAAACGCGGGGGAAACGCGACCTCGATCAGGTCGTCGTCGCGGTTGATGTCAGCCATGCTTCACTCCTGCTGATCGTTGCGTCTGTCCGGTGGTCATCACGTTAGCGACCTCGCCCGACTGCCGGCGCTGCCGCGCGAGCGCGCGCACCTCTTCGTCCGCGTCATCCAGCAGCGACGCCACGATTTCGCCAGCGGCGCGCCGCGCGACTTCCCAGCGCACTCGCCAATCGGGATCGAACGCGAGGCGCGATAGCAGCGTCGCGGGCAGACGCTCGGCGACGATGCGGCGTACCTCGACCTTGCTGTCGTCGGCAATACGCAGCAACGCGGGCATCTCAAGACGCTCGGCCAGTCGCATCCGGACTACGCGATCAGGGTCGCCGATCATCTGCGGCAGCAGCGCGAGCGGCAGACGCTGCGCCACCCATTCGCGCACGCCGTAGTCGGAATCGCCCCGCATGCCGACCAATGCAGCAGGCGACAGGCGCTGCGCCACGCGAATCCGCACCTCGCGATGCGGATCGTGGATCAGGCGCGCCAGTTGCGCCTGCGGCAATCGCAACGCGAGCTGCAGCCGGACCATCTCGTCCGGGTCGCCGAGCAATGCCGGCACACAAAACACACCGGCGTGACTCTCTGGCCCGCAACCGTGCTCCGCCGGCAACTCGCGGAACCGCACGTACCCGCAGCCGGCGCAGTCGAGCGGGCCGCCCTGCCAGTGGCGCGGTGCAATGTCGCCGCCTGGTACGCGCACGTTCTGTACGCTCATGGTTGCGTCCCCGTCCAGCCGCGCGTCGGATACGCACTCAGCGCATCCATTGCATCGTCGGACCCGACGCCGGTCTCATGACGATCCAAGACCTGCGAAAGCAGCGCGCCCCCCACCCGGTCTTCGGGATCGAGCCGGCGCAATTCGCGCAGTAGCATGCGCGCTTCTTCAAAGTCGCCGAGACGCATGTTGAGGTACGCGAGGCCCTTCAGCGTGAACAGATAAAAACGCGCGGCCGCGTCATAACGCGTGGTCACGATCGCGGCCGCAAGCGGTTCGTCGCCGAAATCTGAGCCCAGCGCGGTGCGGGCGACCGCCAGCGCGTCTTCGCCGATCGCACGTGCCTGCGCCAATTGATGGCCGTAGAAGTAAAAGCGGTACAGCGCGATCAACGGCACCGGATGGCGCGGCGCGGCGGCGCGGGCGCGTTGCAACAGCGCGAGCGCCTCGTCGGGGCGCTCGCGCAACCGACCCGCCTCGGCGATCAATGCATTGACGCCTGACGGCAAGCCGCCGCCAATCGCGCTCTGCGCAAACGCGGTCATTGCGTCGTCGAGGGCACGGTCGCCTGACTCCATCGCCATCGCTCCTCTTCAGGAGATCTGACGCGGCAGCGGCGGCCGCCCGCGGCCAATCGCGCTGACATCGATGGTCGCCACGCTCGGCGGCGCCGACTCCGCACTGCTGCTGCAACCACAAGCGACCTGGTTCGGATTGGAGAAGATAAAGCCGGACTGAGTTGGCGTGTCGGCGAAATCGATCGTTATGCCTTCGAGCATCAGCCGGCTCTCAGCCGGCAGGAATACGCGCAGGCCGTTGATGTCGAGTTCCTGTTCGCCTGGTTGCAGCGCCGGCTCGGCGGTGAATTCCGCGGTATAGCCGGAACAGCCGCCGGCGCTCACCACAAGACGAAAGCCGGCGCCAGCCGGCAGGCCCGAAAAGCGCACGATACGACGCATGAACTTCTCGGCGGCGCTCGTAACAGTTACGTTGGACAGCATGATGCGTAGTCTCCTGATGGATGAATGGCCGGCCCGGCCACGAGCCAGACTCAAACCTGAACGATGCAGCCGTCCACGGGACACACGGCGACGCACTGCGGGTCGTCGTAGTGGCCTTCGCATTCGGTGCATTTCTTGGGGTCGATCGCGAACACGCCGCCTTTCTCGCTGATCGCGACATTGGGGCATTCGGGTTCGCAGGCCGAGCATCCCGTACAGGTGGACGCAATTATCTTCAGAGGCATGGAGGCTCTCCTGTTGTCCTGTCTGGAAGGGTGTGGGGTGTCACGCCGCTGAGGCTGACGAGGTGTAAGCACCCTGGCGGATCGAAGCATCGCCGCGGTCCCGGTGCACGATGGCGCCGCTGGCGATGCGACTGCGATAGTCGTTGAACCAAGCAAGCACCGCTTTTTCGATAAATTCGCCGACGTACTGATCGACCGGCTCGATGCCCGCTTGCGCCAGTTCGTCTTTCGGGCAGGCGCCGATCTTCGCGACCAGCACCGCGTGGCAGTCGTGGAGCGCGCGCACGACCGACGGTAGTTGCTCGTCGTCGCCGTAACCGCCCAGGCAATACAGGTCCACCCGGCGATGGCCGACGAACAGCGCTTCGGCTGCCGAGACCTCGAAGATCTGAAACTCCGTGACGTGCCCGAAGTGCTCGTTGACCCGGCCGCCGCCCTTCGTTGCGACCGCGACCAGCGCCTTCATGCCGTCGGCGATGCCGATCTCGCGAGAGACAGCCAGCGCTTCCTGCTTCGCGTCGTGCTGCGCCTGACGCTCGGCTTCGACGCGCTTCTGGTATTCACGGCGGCGGTCGAGGTCGTAGACCACTTCCATCTGCTCGATCTTGTCGAGCGTGAAATCCTCGCTGCGGTCCTCGCCCAGCAGGCCAACCGCATCCGCGCGGCACTGGCGGCAATGACGCATCAGGTTGGCGCCGCCCATGCAGGCGTCCTGCACGGCCTTGAGTTCCTGCGCAGTCGGTCCGCGCTGGCCGCTCAGGCCAAAGTGAGTGCCGTGCTCGGGCTCCGAGATCAGCGGCATGATGTTATGCAGGAACGCGCCGCGTTTCTTGACGTCGCGGTTGACCTCGATCAGGTGCTCCTCGTTGATGCCGGGAATCAGCACCGAGTTGATCTTGGTCAGCACGCCGCGTGCGGTGAGCATCTCGAGACCCTTCATCTGCCGGTCATGAAGGATGCGGGCTGCTTCGTAACCGGTCACGCGCTTGTGCTTCCAGAAAATCCACGGATAGATTTTCTCGCCCACCGCCGGGTCGACCATGTTGATGGTGATTGTCACGTGGTCGATGTTGTACTTGCAGATTTCGTCCACGAGGTCGGGCAACGCCAAGCCATTGGTCGACAGGCACAGCTTGATGTCCGGCGCCTGTTCCTGCAGCATCCGAAACGTCTCGAAGGTCTTCTTGGGGCTCGCCAGCGAATCACCGGGACCGGCGATGCCAAGCACCGTCATCTGTGGAATCTCGCTTGCGACCGCCACGACCTTCTTCACTGCCTGTTGCGGCGTTAGCTTCTGAGAGACCACGCCGGGACGCGACTCGTTCGCGCAGTCGTATTTGCGGTTGCAGTAGTTGCACTGGACGTTGCAAGCCGGCGCCACCGCCACGTGCATGCGCGCATAGTGATGATGGGCTTCTTCCGAGTAGCATGGGTGATTCTTGACCTTCTCCCAGATGTCCGGCGGCATGTCGTCGAGACTACCCGACGCGCCGCAGCTGGCCTTACCCTCGCCACCGTGCGTGCCGCAGCCGCCACCGGTGGACGGGTCTTCGATCTTCACGCCGAGCGGTTTAATCTGCCCGATGCTGATATAGGCCGCTGCGGGCAAGTCGCTCGCATTTGAACTCGCTTGCATGGATATCTCCTCGCAACCAACGGCGGCCGCGCGCAAGCCATAGAGCCAGATCCATGCCACTCGACAAGAACGCCAGGAATCAACGAGTTAGGATATATTTCGCAGTTCTGTTTGATCCCGGCGCGCGACGTATCCCTACAATTTCGTTGCGTCGTGTCGGTGTTGCGACAAATCTCACACGACCCGGACAGCATGTTCTGAACCAGCGAGGCCTGAAACGACGGCGAGATATCGCCGATCTCGTCAAGGAACAGCCTACCGCCGTGCGCCAGTTCGAAGCAGCGCTTACTTGGCCCCTCCGCGCCGGTGAACGCACCGTTCTCGTGGCCGAACAGCTCGCTTTCCCGCAGGCACTCAATCAACGCCGCGCAATTGCCCCGACGAACGACTCGCTGCTGTCTGGACCGCGCCACCCATGCAAACAGGAGCGCCGGTTCATCGTTCACGTTGGGCACGATCACCCCAATGCCGCTCCTTCACGCGCGGCCGACGGTGCCTTCGCCGGGCCGGAACTGAAGACGCTACTGCTCGTCACACGAAAGACCCGTAGCGCTCAGGCCGCGCAGTTGCCCGTCCGGTTCGGCCAGCACCACAAAGGCGCGCCGCCACTCCATCGTCTGCACAAAATAGTTCAGGGACTCGCGGAAGGCTTTCGCCACATCGAGCGACGAAACCAGCGTCTTGCTCACCTCGTAGTTGCCGTCCAGCGCTTGCCGGGCAACGCTTGCCTGAATGTTCACCATTGACTTCCCCTTCGTGCGCTGAGCGCTTTCGATGTACCAGCGCAAGGCGCACGATCGACGCAAAGACACAGCGTTTGAAGTAAGCGCATTTCTACGCGAGCCATCGCGCATGGCAATCCCGCGCGCGTAACGACAAATCCGACAAAAAGAACGGCGGCAATCCTCACTCGTCGGGCGCATCGACACAAAAACAACAGCGAAACAACAGCGGCCCAACTGAAAGAGGCCACTAGAGCGTGAAAATCCACTGGCATGGAAGTTGCCCTGAAGGTCGCATTACCCCGCTTTCAGGAGCCTGCGATGTCGGATTTCCAACGCGTCAGTACCGGCCTCCATCCGCGCGGCGCCAACCCGGTCCCTCTGGATCATGCCGCCACCACGCCGGTCGATCCGCGCGTGATCAGACGCATGCTGCCTTACCTGACCATATGTACGGCAATCCTGCCAGCCGTTCGCATGCCTATGACTGGGTCGGCGAAGAAGCGGTGGAACTGGCCCGCGAGCAGGTCAGCTCGCTCGTCAACGCGGACCCGCACGCGATTGTCTGGACCTCCGGAGCGACGGAATCGAACAACCTCGCGATCAAGGGTGCCGCGCACCTTCATCGCGCCAAAGGCAATCCCCTGGCGACGCTCACGACCGAGCACCAGTCGGTGCTCGGCGCGATGCTCGAACTTGATCGCGATGGCTTCGAGGTCACAGTGTTGCCGGTGCAAGAAAGCGGTCTCGTGGACCTCGCCGTGTTCGAAGCAGCGCTCCAGCCGGGCGCCGTGCTTGCGTCGGTGATGTTCGTCAACAACAAGACGGGCGTGATCCAGGACATCGCCGCAATCGGCGCGCCCCGCCGCGCCCGGGGCATCCTGCCGCTCGTGGATACCGCGCAGGCCGCCGGCAAGGTGCCGATCGATCTCGCCGCTTTGCCAGTCGATCTGATGTCGTTCTCGGCTCACAAGATGGACGGCCCCAAAGGCATTGGCGCGCTGTATGTGGGGCTCCGGCCGCGCATGCGGATCGCGTGCCGAATGCACGGCGGCGTCCACGAGCGCGGCATGCGTTCGGGGACGTTGTGCACGCATCAGATCGTCGAGGAACTGCCATTGCCGCCGGTCGAGATCCAATGCTCGGTTCTCGCCGAGGACGCGATCAAGGCGGCCGTGTCTGACTTTCGCTCGCGCCAGACGATTCGAGGCGCAGCAGCCGACGACCTGTAACTCGCCGAGCAACCGACCTGCTCGTCTAACCCGAAGTGAGTCCATTCAAGCCTGAGAGGAACCTCCATGGAAACGCTCACCCAACCGGCTTCCGCCACACCCGGCGTCACGCCCGGCCTACTCGAATTCACGCCTCAGGCCGCTGCGAAAGTGGCCTCGTTGATCGAGGAAGAAGGCAATCCCAACCTGAAGCTGCGGCTGTACGTGTCCGGCGGCGGCTGTTCGGGCTTGCAGTACGGCTTCGCGTTCGACGACCAGGTGGCGGACGACGACATGCAGATCGTCACGGACGGCGTCACGCTGCTAGTCGATTCGATGAGCCAGCAATACCTGCCCGGCGCGCGCATCGACTACGAAGACGGCCTGGAAGGTTCGCGCTTCGTCATTCACAACCCCAATGCGCAGAGCACCTGTGGCTGCGGCAGTTCGTTTTCCGTGTGAGGCAATCATGAAAATCTCACTGACTGGCGCCTCTCGACGACGAGGAGAACAACCAGTTCGACAATGCGTGGGGCCTTGACGTGCAATCGCGTCTCGCGGGCTGCGTGAAGCTGCGCGACGCCGACCTGACGATCGAACTGCCGCCACATACGCGCGACCTCGCGCGTGAGCGTTGAGGGCATGCGTCCTTAGCGCTGTGCGGCCTCTTCAAGCGCCGTAGCGGTCATCGCCGCGAGCGCATAGCCGCGCTGATAGCCGCCGCCTGTCTTTATCTTCCCGGATCGCCGTTCCTATGGATAGCCAATCCTTACAGCGTTTGCATCGCGCCGACCGCGTCCGCACGTCCTGGCTGACCACGCCCATCGCATCGCGCATCGCTTTCTGCAGCGCCGTGTTCATCACTACACCTGGCTGTTCGAAACAGGACATTCGCGACAGGTCTTCGTTGGAACCGCTTCATCACAGCGCAAGCGAACACCGGAAAGCCCCGCGGCAAGCGGCTATTCGCACTAACCGTGCATGGCGCAGTACTTGCGAACCGTATGATCAAATGCCTAAAGGACAACTTCCCGTGTCGAATCCGATCATCAACGACACCACACTGCGCGACGGCGAACAGACCGCTGGCGTCGCATTCACGGTTGCCGAAAAATGCGCGATTGCCGAGGCGCTCTCAAGCGCCGGCGTATCCGAACTGGAGATCGGTATCCCCGCGATGGGTGCCGAGGAAATCGATTGCATCCAGACCATCGTCGCGCTGAATCTCGACGCCGATCTGATGGTGTGGGGCCGCCTCACCGACGCGGACCTGGCGTCGGCCTTGTGCTGCAATCCCGACATCATTCACCTGTCGATTCCCGTGTCCGATATTCACCTTCAACACAAATTGCGCCAGCCGCGCTCGTGGGTGCTCGCGCAGGTGAATCGCGTGATCAGCGCCGCCGTCAAAAGCGGCCGCAAGGTTTCGCTGGGCGCGGAGGATGCCTCGCGCGCGGACCCCTCGTTCCTTGCCGACGTGGCGCGGCACGCGCAACAGTGCGGTGCGCAACGCATCCGCTTTGCGGACACGCTCGGCGTCCTCGATCCTTTTTCGACCTATGAAGCGATTGCGCGATTGCACGACGCGGTCGATCTGGAAATCGAAATCCACGCGCGCAACGACCTCGGGCTCGCGACCGCGAACACCCTTGCCGCACTGCGCGCCGGCGCAACCCACTCCAGCACCACTGTCAATGGTCTCGGCGAACGCGCCGGAAATGCCGCGCTGGAGGAGATCGTGATGGGCGTGCGCCATATCATGGGTCGCAACACCGGCGTCGACACGACCGCGCTGTTGAGCATCTCGCGGCTTGTCGAACGGGCTTCAGGACGCCCGGTCGCGCTGAACAAAAGCATTGTCGGCGCCAGCGTATTCACGCACGAGTCCGGCATCCACACAGACGGGCTCGCGAAGAATGCATCGACCTACGAGAGCTTCGATCCTGCCGAACTCGGTCGCGAACGCTCGGTCGTGCTCGGCAAGCATTCGGGTTCGCAAAGCGTGCGCCGGGCTTATGACGCGCTCGGCCTGGCCGTCAGTGAAAAGCTGCTCGTGCTGCTGCTGACCCGTATCCGCCACCATGCCACCCAACACAAGCAAACGCCCAGCGCCGCCGACCTGTATCGCTTCCTGATCGAGGTGCGCTACACCGTCGGAGAATTGTCATGAGCGGCGCTGTGGTCGGCTTCACGAAGTGCGTCGCGAAACCCGAACAGTCGGGCACGACGACGCCGTGCGCCACCAGCGGCGCCTGCGACAAGTACTTCGCCGAGCCGACGTTCTGTCCACACCTATCCTCATCCGCTTGCAAGGAGTAAACGCGATGGAAAGCTTTGTCCAGCAACTCAAGGCGCTGTCCTCAGCCGAGGACTTCCTGCAGTTCTTCGGCATTCCGTTCGACCAGAAGGTCGTCAACGTGAGTCGACTGCACATCCTCAAGCGCTTCCTTCAGTACATCCAGCAACAGGACGCGCTGCCGGAAGGCGACGAACCCGCCCTGTTCGCGTCATATCACGCGCTGCTGCTGAAGGCTTACGGCGACTTCGTCACCTCCACGCCGGCGCAGGAAAAAGTGTTCAAGGTGTTCCGGGACACAAATGGGCGGCAGCACGTTTCACTCGACAGTCTGCGCGCGTCGCTGCCCGCGCGCACCCTTGCCTGACAGGTGGAGCAAGACCATGCACATCGTTAAGACCATGCACATTGTCGTCTGCATCAAGCAGGTCCCGGACTCGACGCAGATCCGCGTTCATCCGGTCACCAACACGATCATGCGCCAGGGTGTTCCGGCGATCGTCAACCCCTATGACCTGTTTTCACTCGAAGAGGCGCTGCGACTGAAGGACCGCTTCGGCGGCAAGGTCACGTTGCTTTGCATGGGCCCGCCGCAGGCCGAGGAAGCGCTGCGCAAGTGCATCAGCTTCGGCGCGGACGCCGCCGTGCTGCTCACCGACCGTGCATTCGCTGGCGCGGATACGCTCGCTACGTCGTACGCGCTGGCAGCGGGTATCCAGCAGATCGCGAAGGAGCAGGCGGTGGACATCGTGTTCACTGGCAAGCAGACGATCGACGGCGACACCGCGCAAGTCGGCCCCGGTATCGCCAAACGCCTCGGGCTGCAACTGCTGACCTACGTGTCGCGCATCGTCGAGACCGTTCTCGATGCGCGCACGATCACCGTCGAGCGACGCGCCGAGGGCGGCGTGCAGGTGCTCAGGACTGCGCTGCCGTGCCTGATCACAATGCTGGAGAACACCAACGAACTGCGTTTTGCGACGCTGCCCGCGATGATTCATGCGGCCGGCTATCCGGTGCACAAATGGAACTGCGAACAGGCCGGCATCGAAGACCTCAGCAAGATCGGCCTGAAGGGCTCGCCGACAGCGGTCAGAAAAGTCTTTGGACCGACGCCGCGCAGCGAGAAAGCGGAGATGCTCGACCTCGACGCATCGAGTCTGTGCGACGTGTCGGTGAACCTGCTGCAAAAGATCTTCACGCGCCATCCAACCCTGGAAGCTGATCTGCTGATGAAGGAGGGGTCATGAACGCACCCGCCGCCCCCGCGAAGAAACCCGCCGGCCGTGCAGGACGCAACCTCGAACTGCCGGAACACCTGAAGGCCTACAAAGGCGTCTGGGTCTTTATCGAGCACGACCGTGGACACGTGCACAGCGTCTCGTGGGAACTGCTCGGTGAAGCGCGCAAATTGGCCGACACGCTCGGCAGCCGAGTGGGCATCGCGGTGCTCGGCGGCGCGAACGAACCGCTCGAACAGTTCGCCGCAGAAGCCTTCACTTACGGCGCGGACGATGCGTACATCGTCCACGACCCGGTCTTGCAAGGCTATCGCAACGAGCCGTTCACGAAAGGGCTGACCGACCTCGTCAACCGGCATCAGCCTGAGATCCTGCTGCTGGGCGCGACGTCGATGGGCCGCGACCTCGCCGGCTCCGTAGCGACGACCCTGCTGACCGGGCTGACCGCCGATTGCACCGAACTCAACATCGATCCCGCGTCGCGGGCGCTGGCGGCGACGCGCCCCACCTTCGGCGGCTCGCTGTTGTGCACGATCATGACGCTCGCGTACCGTCCGCAGATGGCGACGGTGCGCCCGCGCGTGATGCCGATGCCGCTGCGCGACGCCGAACGCACCGGCAATATCGTCCATGGAACGCTGGGGATGATCGAGACGGACATCGTCACGAGGCTGCTCGACTTTATCCCGGATGCGAGCAGCAACCGGATCAACCTGCCCTATGCCGATGTGATCGTGAGCGGCGGCAAGGGGTTGAAGAACCCGGAGAACTTCCAGCTGGCGTTCGAACTGGCGAACGTGCTCGGCGGCGAAGTGGGTGCGACCCGGCCATGCGTGCAGGCCGGCTGGGTCGAGGGGGAGCGCCAGGTGGGACAGACCGGCAAGACGGTGCGGCCCAAGCTTTACATCGCCGCCGGCATATCCGGCGCGATCCAGCACCGCGTGGGCATGGAGAGCGCAGACGTGATCGTGGCGATCAACACCGACCCGAACGCACCTATCTTCGATTTCGCACACTACGGGATTGTCGGCAATGCGTTGCAAGTGTTGCCCGCGCTGAAGCAGGCTTTTGTGGAGCATTTGACCCGGCGCCGCAAGCAGGCTGCCTGAGGAGAATCACGATGAGAAAACCTTCACAGTTCGATGTGATCGTGGTCGGCGCCGGTCCGTCCGGCAACGCTGCCGCTTACACGATGGCCAAGGCAGGTCTGGAAGTGCTGCAGATCGAGCGGGGCGAATATCCGGGCAGCAAAAACGTTCAGGGTGCGATCCTGTACGCGAAGGCGCTCGAAGAGATCATCCCGGACTTCCGCGACGATGCGCCGCTGGAGCGCCACATCATCGAGCAGCGGATGTGGATGCTCGACGATACGTCGTTTGTCGGTACACATGTGCGCAGCGAGGACTACAACAAGCCGCCCTATAACCGCTACACGATCATCCGCGCGCAGTTCGACAAGTGGTTTTCATCGAAAGTGCGCGAAGCCGGCGCACTGCTGCTCTGCGAGACCACGGTGAAGGAACTGATCATGGACGGCGACCGGGTGGTCGGCGTGCAGTGCGACCGCGAGCACGGCGATGTCTATGCCGACGTGGTGGTGCTCGCCGACGGCGTGAATTCGACGCTCGCGCGCAAGGCGGGCTTTCATGGAGAGATCGGGGCCGGCAACGTTGCGCTCGCCGTCAAGGAGATTCTCTTCATGCCAGAGGAGACGATCCGCCAGCGCTTCAACGTCGGCGAGGACGACGGCGTCGTGATCGAGATGGTCGGCAGGATCACCGACGGCATGATGGGCACTGGCTTCCTCTATACCAACAAGGAATCGCTCACCATAGGCGTGGGCTGCATGCTGAGCGACTTCAAGAAAAACCCCAACCGCACGAGCCCCTACGTGCTCCTCGAAAAGATGAAGCAGCACCCGTCGATCGCACCGCTGATTGCGGGCGGCGAGATGAAGGAGTATTGCGCGCATCTGATTCCCGAAGGCGGTTTTCACGCAATCCCGCAGGTCTACGGCAACGGCTGGATGATCGTTGGCGATTCAGGCGGTTTCGTGAACGCCGCGCACCGAGAAGGATCGAATCTTGCGATGACCACGGGACGCCTCGCCGCCGAAACGGTGATCCACGCGAAAGCCGCGGGCCAAGGATACCGCGCCGGCACGCTCAAGGCCTACAAGGCCGCGCTCGATCAGAGCTTCGTGATGAAAGACCTGCACAAGTACCGCGACATGCCGGCCGTGCTGCACCAGAATCCGCAGTTCTTCACGACCTACCCCGACCTCATGGCGCGCGCCGCGCGCACGATGATCACGGTCGACGGTAAGGACAAGAAAAGCAAGGAGCGCGAGATTTTTTCGAGCTTCCGCACAGCCCGTTCGCTTTCCGGCATCGTGGGTGACGCTTACAAACTCCTGAGGGCCTTCCGATGAGCACCCTACCCGTCAACGTAGAGGAAAAGCTGTTCCAGAACCGTTATCGCGTCGATGCAGGACGGCCGCACGTCCACATCAAGGATGCCGACGTCTGCCAGAGCGAATGCAGCGCGAAGAGTTGCACCTTCGTCTGCCCGGCCTCGTGCTACAAGGCCGAAGGCAACGGCGCGGTGACGCTGATCACCGACGGCTGCCTCGAATGCGGCAGTTGCCGCATCCTCTGTACCGACCACCAGAATATCGAGTGGGACTACCCGCGCGGTGGTCACGGCATCCTGTTCAAGTTCGGTTGAGGAACATCGTCATTGCCAGACCAGAACGACATGTGTTTGCTTGCACCGAGAACCGGCCGCCGCCGCATCCGCGGGGCGCCGGGCGGCAAGGGCTCGACCGCGCTGCTGAAGGCCTTCTGGGCGGAACAGCAGAAACGCCAGGCGCCCGATACCGTCGCGATCACGTATTCGGGCTGCCTCGGCTCGTGCGATCAGGGCGCGCACGTGCTCGTCTATCCCGACGCGGTGCTCTACAGCGGCGTGACGATGGCCGACGCGGAGAAAATCTTCACGCGTCACCTCGAAGGCGGCGAACCGGTGCAGCGCCTCATCCCTGCGGAGACGGTGTGGTGAACCTGCTGTCCGGGGTCGAGTCGACCGAACTGTTCGGCGGCGAGGTGTCGGCCGCCATGCGGCGCCTCATCGAAGGCCTGCACGGCGCGCCGGCCGAGCAGATCGTCGCGGTCCTGTGGAGCGTCACGCTGACCTCTCCGCAAAGCCTTGCCGCCTACTATCTGCTCTACAAGTTCCATGCCGGACGCTGCGAACTCGATGAGGCAGAGCACGCGGCCCATCTGGGACTAATAGCATCTGCGCATGCCGCCGGGTTGAATGAGAACTGGCAGATGGTACAAGCCGGCGACGCGAACTTCCACGCGCCCGGTCCTGCCTGCTTCTGGCTGTTCACGCTAAAGGCGCTCGCCTTCATTGGCCTGCGGCGCGGCGAACGCGAAACCGCCACACAGTTGATCGCACAACTACGGCAACTCGATCCGGCGGATCACCTCGGCTTCGGCGCTGCAACGGTCCGTCTGAGGAGACACACGATGTCCAAACAGCCCGCCATCGCATCGTTGGCCGACGACAATCTGGCAGCCGGCGGCGTGGCAGCAGTCGACCGTGCGCTGAGCGCGACATGGCCAACGAACCGGCGATGACAGCGCCGCGTTCGCACCACCTTAGTCGAGATACGGACCGCCCCCTAAGGTCGGACGTGCTGTTCTCGACGCTTACCGAATTAGCGCCGACACGGGGGCCGCTTCCGATCGTGATCGTGCCAAGGTCCGCCAAATCCAGATTTGACTTGTCCGAGCCATTCGCCTCAGTCGCGATGTCGCGGCCCCGACACGCCGCAAGTCCGACAGTCCTTTCAGAGACGCTTGATCTCGACACCGTATTTCCTCAGCGCGTAGCCAATCTGGCGCGGCGTCAGTCCAAGCAGCCGCGCCGCCTTTGCCTGCACCCAGCCGGATCTTTCCATGGCGGCGATGAGACGCTCGCGGTTGGTCATCTTCGCATCACTTCCGAGGACTGCGCCGCAAGCCGCTAACGGAGCCCGCTCGCTGCCGACAGGCTGGACCGCAGCAACCGCGCCCGACGTCGCAGCCTCAGCCCGCGGCGTAGCGGGCTTCACGGGCACTGGTACGATTGGCCCGGGCTGCAGCGCCATTTCGTCCGATCGGCTCTTCCACAGCATCGCGGACAGGCACTGGCCGTGGCAGCAGGCAAAGTCGTTTCTCACGATCGCTGGTCCCGGCGCCAGGGTCGCGCTCCGCTGCACGCAATTCTCGAGCTCGCGAACATTGCCGGGAAAACCGCAGTTCATCAATACTTCAATCGCGCTCGCATCGAAGGTCAGCGTACGGCCGTTCTCGCTGTTGAAATTCTTGAGAAACTCAACGGCGAGGAGCGGAATATCACTGCGCCTTTCACGCAACGGCGGCAACAGCAAGGGAACCACGCTGATGCGATAATAAAGGTCGGCGCGGAACTCGTTCCTTGCCACCGCCTCTTCCAGGTTTTTATTCGTGGCGGCAATCACGCGAACATCGACCTTAATGGTCTGGTTGCTGCCGACGCGCTCGAATTCTTGCTCCTGCAGGACGCGCAGCAGCTTTGCCTGGAACGAGGCCGATATCTCGCCGATCTCGTCCAGAAACAGCGTCCCCTTGTCGGCGAGCTCGAAGCGCCCCTTGCGCGAATTGAAGGCGCTGGTAAAGGCACCCTTCTCGTGACCGAACAATTCGGATTCCAGCACCGTCTCATGGAGCGCCGCGCAATTGAGCTTGATGAAGGGCCGCTTGGCGCGCGGCGACAGCTCGTGAACGGCCTTGGCGACCAGCTCCTTCCCGGTACCGGATTCGCCGCGCAACAGAACTGTGCTGTTCGATTCGGCTACCACCGCGATCTTCGCGAGCAGCCCGCGCAGCGCCGGGCTGTCGCCAATGATCCCCTCGATCTGAAACTTCTTACGCTCCCCTGCAGGGTGCTTGAGCTCGGACAATGGCTTTTGCAGCCCGTCCTTCCCCGCCATCAGTCGCTCGCGGTCGCTCTTGAAAAAGCGATGCAGCTTCACCGTCTGCCCCACCAGGTTAGCGACCATGGTAAGCAGCGGCACGTCGTAATCGAGCCGGAAGTTCGACCCAAAGTCCAGGATGCGGTCGATGGTCAGCGTGCCTACGACTTTCGCGTCGATGCGAATAGGGACGCCAATGAACGACACTCGCACGTTGTCGGAGGCACCGAGCACGCCCATGTCGGCGGCACTGAAGCCCGAATGCACCGCTATGTTCTCGGCGACGAGCGGCCTGTCCGTCGCCATGATCTGGTCGATTGCCTTCTGCGGCAGGCGCATCCGGTAGTGCTCATCGCTGCCTTCGCTCCAGTCCGCGCCAACGGTAATGTCCGGTACGCCATCATCGTCGAAGAGAGAGATGATACCGAGCCGCATCTGAACAAACGATTGCAGGAGATCAATGACGTTGGCCAACGTGACTTCGAGCCGGTAGGGGGCGGTGAGTACCTTCGATATTTCGAAGATGCCGGTAAGCACGCTCTCGTGCCACTGCACAATAGGGACCGCGTGGTCCGTCTCGGACTTTGAGCTAGGCCTTTCGCGTACGGAAGCGATATGCAGCATGACGACGTCCCCGTTGTGGGGACCGTGCTCCCCGTCACCTTGTTCGGATTTGCGGGCATTGTGTTGCATATCATCCTCGATCTAGCGCCCAATTTCACGGGCTGACTTCAAAAGATAATGCCTTTTCATGGAAGGACGGTGAAACTGTAGTCCCTTGATTTACTTATTTTCTGCGTTTGCGATCTCGCTGTGTGGATTCCGTTAGGAACGCGAGTTCCATTGATGTCGCTCAAATCAACTGCGATTTGTCTACTCCAGGTGAAGCCGATTACAGGTGTCGTCCATCATTGATTGCTGCCTCGGTGCCCGTGAGATAACTCGCCGCATCCGAGCATAGGACGCAGATGATCTATCTTTGTGACCTCTTCGGGCGTGCCCACCCGGCGCAGCGGGATATTTGGCACAAGAAGCGCTTCCGTGTCGGGCGACAAAATGTCCGTCTTGAACTGGCCGAGGACGTATGGAAACTGTTTTCAGATCGTCAGATCCGAGCCTATCGGTCCGATTAATCTGGTTTGATAAGTCATGGCTGCGTTAGCGTAACGTTTCAAGTGCAAAAAAAATCCCCTCCGGGCTCTAGGTGCCAGCCATCCTCACTACCTCTATTGTTTTGGCAACCCCAAGTATCTTCACGACGCGCTTCAGGTTGGTAGGCCAACACCTGTAGACTCATTTCGGTGCTGACCCGTCCGAGCGTTCGGGTCAGGAAGTGTGTGGCCCCCAATCCAGTGCTTCAGCGTGCCGAAGACATGTTCGACAGTGCTTCTGCGGATGGTCATTGCATCAGGCTTGCGCTCTAGCCGACGCTGCATGGCCTCAAGTATATGCTCATGTTCCCATCGTTGAATGCGCCGGTAGTCGCTGGGTGACATCGTTCCTTGAGCGGGCAACGCGGGCAGGCGCTGGGCCAGTAGCCGTCGTACTTGCGCACGTTCTGGCCAAGGAAATCGAAACCGTCTGCAATGTTCGTGATCCGGGTCTTCTCTTCCGAGCGCTCCAGACCTTGAGCGGCCATAAACTGCCTGACCGCCGGAAGCACCTCGAATTCGAGCACTTCTTTCGACATACCGGTCACAATAAAGTCATCGGCGTAGCGAACGACGTTGAGTTGGGCCTTGCTACGCGCGGGGCTTAGACGCTCCCACGCTTGCATAAACTGCTGCCTCAAGTCCATCCAACGCCATGCTGCCGGTTACAACCTGCGCTGGTTGGTGCGCGCCATCATCCGTCAGGGCCTGGGGCCTGTATTTTTTATCCTCGCGGTGCTGCATTGACTCGCCAATGTCACGCTGCAGCCGAGCGCTTGCTCGGCACAACCGCTTTCGATGGGCTGACTCCTGTTCGCCGACAGGCGCACCCATGGCTTGGCTCGCTACCGCAATCTGAATTTGCAGGACCGACTATCTACCGGCACTATGTCTTTGATTTGTGAGCGATGGCGGCGTCACCGCGCGCAGCAGGGGGCCCGGCTTGAGGTGGAGATATATGCCGCACATCAGCGCTCCCGCGAGAGTTATGGGGCCGGACGCCTGCAAAGGCACCTCGGAGCGCATGGCTTGCACGTCGGCGTACATCCGATAAAGAGACTGCGTCGCAAGCACGGGTTGCGTTGCAACCAGAAACGCAAATTCAAGGCAACAACCAGATTGACACACGGCTTGCCGGTCGCGCCGAACCTGCTCGATCAGGCGTTTGCCGTCACCGTGCCGAATCAGGCCTGGTGTGGCGATATACGTTATATCGCCACAACGCCCTCGAAACCCCACAAATCCATGACGCAAAAACCTTGCTGAAAGATGCCATTTTCTAACTTGGGTGGATTGGTCTTCGCGCGGTCTCACGCGGAGGAACCATGCGTGACGCCTCCTGCAATATTATCTCCCCCCTCATCGTAAATAGTTCATCGCGGAAATAGGCGCGTAGCCGGGCGACGGCCGCACTCATGGCCGGCTGGCTCAGGTTGATGCTGCGTGCCGCCGCGGTGAGATTACGCTCAGTCATCAGAGCATCGAGCACGACGAGCAGATTTAGATCGAGGCCCTTGAAACGCATGATCCCAACTTATCCATAGTGTGGATGCGTTCCATCAAAACAATCGATTTTACGAAATGTACTGCATGGAGGATAGTGTTCCTGGTAAATCCATTTCAATTTCGCAAACCTGCTGGCGCCTTCGTCGTGCCGGGGTAGCGGATGAAGTGTGTCGTAGAACTGAGCGAAGCCGAGGAAATGACGTTGCAGCAGTTGTCGATCAATCACATGCATCGGGACACGCGCACGCGAGCGGCGGCCCTGTCGCTGCTCGGACACAGGATCAAGCGCAAGCTCACCGCCGAGCAACTCGGCGTGAGCGGGCAGTCGATCTGTGACTGGCTCACGCATGGCGCAACAGCGGCGTGTCCGGCCCGATGGGCGGCCATAACGGTGGGCACATAAAGCAACACTGGCGACGCTTCATCACCTGGACGAAGGAAATCGCAGATCCCGAACTCGCTGAACTTTCTCGGCGGATGCGGCACCAAATTTCAAGTCAATTTCTCGTGGACGCTCTCATGAATACGGTAGCAAAACGTCGGGCCGGAGATCGCGCCGACACGACGCGACAAGCGTCTGGTAGGTCGCGTAGGCGCTTACTACCGGCAAAACTTCGCATAGTTCTCCAAACCCTTTCTATATCGGCCGCTTACCTTCGTACAGTTGAGGCAACCCTCGACTTCGGCTGGGCTTCGCGACGAATTGGGAGCAGCCGATTGCAGGTGCCAAATGCTTCAGCGACCCGGCCAAATGGATCTCGTGTCAATCGCGGTCAGATCGTGCGGAAGATGCGGGGGAAGTCTTTGGTAGATCCGGTGCGAAAGGCACGCGCACTCGATGTAATCTCCATCGCGGAAGAGGTTCAATCGGTCCGTGAAGCGTTGACGGAAATACTCTTTTCTTCGGGCTTCATCCCGGAACTGTTCCAGAGTGCAGATGATTTCTTGAAATCGAACCGCTTTCTCAGCAAGTCCTTCGCGTGCGTCAGGTCCACCCTCAAAGGCCGGACGGCGCATAGGAGGCAGTCGTGAATTTGGCCGTGTCCACAGCTAGAGGACCTCTCTCCATGCGCTCTCAGGTGCGGTGGAGGCTGGTTTGGGAAAATGAGTTGCGACTCGCCGACCACATCGAACTGTCCGAGTTCTTCCGAAAGACCTACGGACCGACCGGGGTGTTTAATGCAAAACCATTCGAAGGCAATCACAGTTGGGCTGGTGCGAGGCCAGAGGTCCGTGTAATCGGCTACGACGCGCGCGGCGTAGCGGCTCATATCGGCGCACTGCGTCGTTTCATCAAGGTTGGCGCAGTCGATCTACTAGTGGCCGAACTAGGATTGTACGCGGTACGTCCGGATCTTGAGGGACTCGGAATCCCTCATTTAATGCGCGTGATGTATCCCGTGTTGCAGGAACTTGGCGCTCCATTCGGCTTCGGCACGGTTCGACACGCGTTGCGGCAACATATTGCAAGGCTGCTCGGCCGACCCGGTCTGGCGACTATTGTATCTGGAGTTCGCGTGAGGTCGACCCTTCGAGAAGTGCATCTCGACACGCCGCCCACGCGCACCGAGGACGTACTCATTGTCGTCTTACCGATTGGACGGTCAATGAGCGATTGGCCGACCGGAACGATAATTGATCGGAACGGGCCAGAGCTGTGAGGCACTGCTTATCCGAAGTGCGCAGCGAGTGCGCTGACACCACCGGACGTCGCTGCGTTTATTTGACGTTTGACGACGGCCCTAATCCACTTTGCACACCGGACGTCCTCGATGTGCTGGCGGAACACCGGGTGCCAGCGACTTTCTGCGTCATCGGCGCGTACGCAGCGGACCAGCCGAAGCTGATCCGACGGATGATCGCAGAAGGGCACGAGGTCGCAAACCACACTATGACTCATCCGGACCTGTCCAGATGCGAACCCACCGAAGTACAACAGGAAATACTAACGGCAAGCAGGGTCATCAGGATGGCGAGCCCGCATGCTTCGCTGCGGTATATGCGTGCCCCGTATGGCATCTGGACCGAAGCAGTGCTCACTACGTCAGCGAGCGCTGGTCTGGCGCCCCTCCACTGGTCGGTAGACCCGCGAGACTGGTCTCGTCCCGGCGTGGACGCGATTATCAGCGCAGTGCTGGCCTCTGTCCGCCCGGGTGCAATTGTGCTCTTGCACGACGGATGCCCTCCCGATGAGTTGGGACGATGCACTCACGCTGGTCGGCGCGAGCAGACCCTCATGGCGCTTTCCCTCATGATTCCTGCATTGCATGACCGGGGGTTTGCAATCCGATCGCTTCCTCAACCTAAGCGGACAAACCAGACACCCTATGAACATACTTGTCGCAACTAGCACTGTCGCTGTCTCGTTTTATGGGCTGCTCTCGACTGTCTATAAAAGCACCCAGACGCTTTATGCTCAGCCGACAAACGTGTCATCGCTGTCGGACGGCCTGATCGACTCCGACACTCTGCCGGGCGTGGATGTCATCGTTCCCTGCTTCAACGAGGACCCGCGCGCGCTCTCGGCATGCCTGGAGTCCATCGCACTCCCAAAGCATCTAGATGACGCTCGTGCTTTCCGTTGAGAATCTAGCAGTTGGTTTCTAAAATCCCTTACCGACTAACGATTTGTGCATCCGTCGACTCCGTGAAACCTGGGAGCTTCTGAGCCTTACCGCAATCAGGTCGGCACTGGCCCACCGCCAGATTTTGCACGGACAGGAAGATTCCCCTGTGAAACGTTGCCCGCGCGGCAAAGCGTTCGTACCGCATCCACATATAAACGTCTCAATCTGATGCACCATTACCTTGGGGGCCTGCAGAAATATTCGAAGGACATCACCCTCTTTCTGGCGCCCCACATCAACTCCTACAAGCGATTCCAGATCGGTACGTTTCCGCCGACCAAGGTCGCATGGAGCCAAGACAATCGGACGGTCGGTTTCCGCCTTTACGGCGAAGGCTCGGACGCCGTCCGCGTTGAGTGCCGCATTGGCGGTGCGGATCTGAATCCGTATCCCGCTTTTGCGGCCCTGATCGCGGCGGGGCTTGCGGGCATCGACGAGAAGCTGGCATTGCCAGACCCGCTTGTCGGCGACGCTTATCGGGATGCCGATCTATCGGAAATTCCGAAAACGCTGCGGGACGCCACCGACATCAGTTCGACATTCTGTCCGCTAGCGGATGGAACCGATCGAGCCACCTCCAGCGCGGCCGCATTGTCCGGAACGTAACATTCGCGACACGAACAATCGGACGATGCACCGCCATAACCCGACATTGTGCCGGTCAACATCCCGCAAATTGTGCTCCGACTGTAGATGCTCGCTTGGCACAACGCTTGCGATCCATCGCCGACAACTCAAGAGACCTGACATGCTCAATCCGATCATCAATGACACGACACTTCGTGACGGCGAGCAGACCGCCGGCGTCGCGTTTCGCACCGAGGAAAAATGCGCGATCGCCGCCGCACTGTCGCAAGCCGGCGTGGCCGAACTCGAAATCGGAATTCCTGCCATGGGCGAAGACGAAATGGCGTGCATCGCTGCAATCGTCGACCTGAACCTCGACGCCCGCCTGATGGTTTGGGGGCGCCTCACCGACGAGGATCTCACCGCGGCATTGCGCTGCGATGCCGATATCGTTCATCTCTCGGTTCCCGTTTCGGATATTCATTTGCAACACAAGCTGCGGCAGTCGCGCAGTTGGGTACTGGCGCAGATCGCACGCGTCGTCGGCGAGGCAGCGAAAAACCATCCCAAGATTTCCCTCGGCATGGAAGACGCCTCGCGCGCGGATCCCTCATTTCTCATAGAAGTGGCTCAATGCGCGCAGCAGCATGGAGCCCAGCGCGTGCGCTTTGCCGACACTGTCGGTATCCTGGACCCCTTTAAGACCTTCTACGCCATTGCAGCGCTGCGCGTCGCCGTCGATCTGGAGATCGAAATCCATGCGCACGACGATCTCGGGCTCGCCACAGCCAACACACTGGCCGCCCTTGGGGCCGGCGCGACCCATGCGAGCACCACCGTCAACGGGTTGGGTGAGCGCGCCGGCAATGCAGCGCTGGAAGAAGTCGTGATGGGCGCGCGGCACCTGCTGCGACGAGACACTGGCGTCGACACCAGAGCGCTGCCCGACATTTCGTCGCTGGTCGAACAAGCCTCAGGCCGCGCAGTTTCCTTCCACAAGAGCATCATCGGTAGGAGCATCTTTACTCACGAGTCGGGCATTCACACCGACGGCCTCGCGAAGCACCCCACGACCTACGAGGGATTCGATCCAGCAGAGCTCGGCCGGCAACGGTCGACGATACTCGGGAAACATTCTGGATCTCAAAGTGTGCGTGAGGCCTACGACGCTCTAGGCGTGAGGGTGTCGGAGCGGCTCATCCCGCTCCTGCTTGCGCGCATCCGCTCTTTCGTCACGCAGTACAAGCAGGCGCCGAATGCAAGCGATCTGCTCCGCTTCCTGACCCAAGCCCACAGCACGCGGGTGAAGGTGTCGTGAGTGTGGATGGCGGCCAAACTTGTCCAATAGAAGTAACGACATGCAAGAAGTTATCGAACAACTGCGTCACCTGTCGTCGGCCGAGGATTTCCTGCGATTCTTCGACATCGCATTCGACGAGAAGGTGGTGAACGTGAGCCGCCTGCCCATCCTCAAGCGCTTCTTTCAGTATATCGAGCAACAGAAAGAACTGCCGCGTAACAACTCGACGGCCGTGCTCGCCGTCTATCGATGCTTACTGCAGAAGGCCTACAACGACTTCGTTGTCTCGCTGAAACTCGTGCACAAGATATTCGCTCGCCATCCGACATTGGAGGCGGACCTGTTGATGAAGAGGGCCCCATGAACTCGCCCGCTGCCTCGGAAAAGAAGCCGGCCGCGCCGGTCAAACGGGCCGCCGGCCGTAACCTCAATCTGCCCGAACATCTGAAAGCCTACCAGGGCGTCTGGGTCTTTCTCGAGCACGACCGCGGCCACGTGCATAGCGTGTCGTGGGCGCTGCTCGGTGAGGCGCACAAGCTCGCCGACAAACTCGGCAGTCGTGTCGCTGTGGCCGTGCTCGGCGGTACCGACGAGCCGCCTGAGCAGTTTGCCAGTGAGGCGTTCAGTTTCGGCGCGGACGAAGC
The DNA here is from genome assembly GCF_050434085.1 of Paraburkholderia sp. UCT70. Classification (NCBI taxonomy): domain Bacteria; kingdom Pseudomonadati; phylum Pseudomonadota; class Betaproteobacteria; order Burkholderiales; family Burkholderiaceae; genus Paraburkholderia; species Paraburkholderia sp. UCT70. Next base: position 114,540 of record NZ_JBNPVZ010000001.1, read on the forward strand.
GTATGTGATTCACGACACTGTGTCGCTCGGCCATCGCAACGAACCGTTCACGAAGGGGCTGACCGACCTGGTCAACAAGTACCGCCCCGAGATTCTGCTGCTCGGTGCAACCTCGATGGCCCGGGATCTCGCCGGATCTGTCGCAACGACGCTCTTGACCGGCCTCACCGCCGACTGCACTGAGCTGAACATTGACCCGTAGTTGCCGCATTCTGTGCACGGACCATCACAACCTCGAATGGGCGTGTCCGCGCGGCGGGCATCGCATCCAGTTCAGGTTCGCGTAGACAAACACATCCATCGTCACATCGGCTTCCGAGCGCCGCAAAAGCGGCCGGACGCCTCACCACTCACCATATCGGAGCAAATTGATGAATCTCATTACTGGTATCGAATCGACTGATCTCTTCGGCGGCAACGTTCCCTCCCCCGTGCTACAGTTGATCGAGAGAACCTGCGGCGGCAGCAATGACGATGTGGCCGCCGCGTTGTGGACTGCGGTCCTGTCGTACCCGCGCTGCCTGCCACCCTACTATCTGCTGTATAAGTTCCATGCGAACCGGGGTGAACTTGGCGAGGCGCAGGAGGTCGCGACCAAGGCTTTGGCGGTCGCCGCCCGGCAAGCGTCGCTCGACAGCGACTGGTGTGCGGTACAGCCGGGCGACACCGACTTCACCATTCCTGGTCCGGGCCGCTTCTGGCTCTTCACACTGAAGGCGCTCGCGTTCATCAGCGTGCGGCGCGGTGAGCGCGCCGTTGCACTGAAGCTGATCGCCAAGCTGCGCAGGCTGGACCCGATCGATTGCATAGGCTTGGACGTCGTGGAAGCCTTGCTCGCACAGTCCGGATCCCGATAATCGCCGCCGGAAGATCAGCTGACAGATTGACAATATGTCCCCGGCATGGCTATGGCAGAACTCCATTGCAGTTCATCGCGATCGTTTCAGTAGTCAAAGGCGACGCTCACCGCACACTTCGCGCGGGCGCGCACGCTGGGCTACCTAGACAGCCAGATCTTCATTCTGGCCCGAAGCAATTCGCGAAATCGGCACAATCGCCGCAGTTTGAAGCCTTGCAGATAATCAACGCCTCGCGCTCGCACACGCGCTTGTAGAGGAATTTTCTCCACTTCATGCCGTGGACGTTTTTTCAGCGAGCCGTGGAAACCGGTAGCCCAGCGGTGCCGACAATTCGGCGTACATCCGATAAAGAGACTGCGTCGCAAGCAGGGGTTGCGTTGCAACCAGAAACGCGAATCAAGGCAACAACCCAAATTGACACACGGCTTGCCGGTCGCGCCGAACCTGCTCGATCAGGCGTTTGCCGTCACCGCGCCGAATGAGGCCTGGTGTGGCGATATACGTTATATCGCCACAAGACCCTCGAAACCCCACAAATCCATGCCGCAAAAACCTTGCTGAAAGATCCCATTTCCTAACTTGGCTGGATTGGTCTTCGCGTGGTCTTAGGCGGAGGAATCATGCGTGACGCCTCCTGCAATATTATCTCCAGCATCCAATTGCTTGCCGGATCACTGTTGTGAAGGGCAGACCATTGGACGGCCTCGGTGAATGTGGGACGTGGCAGCGGAAGTTCGACGATCCGCAGAGGCATCGTTTTTTCGAAATACTTGACCAGCCTTAAGGGCATCGTCCCTATACGGTCAGTGTTTAATAGCATAGGCGGGATCATGCTAAAGCTCGGCACGATGACCTCGTCCCGTCTCTTGAGACCGTGCTGAAGCAAAAACCATTCCTCGATGGAGGGCTGCCGCGCACGCCCGAACTTGACCACAACGTGCCCCATCGACATATATCTCTCGAATGTGAGTTGCCCTGATAGCTGCTGGTTCGTGCGGCAGCCTACGCACACGAGCGTCTCCTCGAACAGCTTCGCTTTAGGGTGCGCGCTCGACATGAAAAATTCCGGCAAGATAAGAAAATCGGCTTCGCCGCGCCGGAGAACCTCATCGGGGTCATCGGCAAGTGGCAGCAATTCGAAACTGACGGCGGGAGCTTCCCGTGCAATACGCTCCACGATCTTTCGAAAAAATACGACTGTCATGAAATCGGAAAGAATGATCCTGAAGCGGCGATCCGATTTGGCTGGGTTGAACACGTCCTGGGAAATAACGGAGAGCTGGATGTGCACCAGAGCCTCCCGGACTGGAGCAGCGAGCCCTTCTGCACGCGGTGTTGGGACAAGTTCCCGGCCCCTCATCGTAAATAGTTCGTCGCAGAAATAGGCGCGTAGCCTGGCGACGGCCGCGCTCATGGCCGGCTGGCTCAGGTTGATGCTGCGTGCCGCCGCAGTGAGGTTACGCTCGGTCATCAGAGCATCGAGCGCGACGAGGAGATTTAGATCGAGGCCCTTGAAACGCATGATCCCAACTTATCCATAGTGTGGATGTGTTCCATCAAGACAAACGATTTTACGAATTGTACGGCATGGAGGATAGTGTTCCTGGTAAATCCGATTGAATTTCGCAAACCTGCTGGCACCTTCGTGGTGCCGGGTAGTGGATGAAGTGTGTCGTAGAACTGAGCAAAGCCGAGGAAATGACGTTGCAGCAGTTGTCGATCAATCACATGCATCGGGAGCCATCCTCCCGAACCCGCCGCATGTTTGGCAACGATTGGGGATTTCCTCGGGGTTCCAGCGCTTCAGCTTTCTGGTCGCGCCATCCTTCGTCGCCAAGAAACGCGACCCTGGACCAAACGGTACAGAATTTTCATGAATTGCGGCGCCATTTTGCAGACGGACCCTACGCGAGATTCTTTGGGGCTGGTGACGTCTGACCGGTGTTCGCAGCGGCGAGCGATACCCTACCTTACCTATGTGGTAGGGGTTCGAGTCTTGCCAATAGGGGCTTCCTACCACGATGAAGGAGAGAAACATGCTGTGCTTAGGAGTGAGCGGCGGGCTAGACAAAGTTCATGAAAATTCACTCGAACTGCCGAACACATTTCTGCACGACGGCGCTGCGGTGCTTGTCCGGGACGGACGCGTAATAGCGGCCGTCGAAGAGGAGCGCCTCAACCGGATCAAGCACTCTAACAAGTTCCCGAGCAGTTCAATTCAATACTGCCTCGCATCCGCAGGGATTCAGCTCAGCGATATCGACCACATCGCGTTTTACGCTACCGAGGCCTATTGCAACGTTATGCTCGAACGCCTGTTCCTGTCCCAGCCGAACATCTCCATTCCGGTGGATGCCAAGCTGTTTCTGCGTAACTTACTAATGCGGGAATTCGGTACCGAGGTCGATCCTTCGCGAGTCTCATTCGTGAGTCACCATCTGGCGCATGCCGTGAGCGCGTTTGCGATGTCTGGATTCGAGCAAAGTCTGATCCTCGCGGTCGATGGCGGCGGTGATTTCCTCTCGGGGCTCTTGGCGCTCGGATCTGGAACCGAAATTACGCAACTCGCGACTTTCGCAGAGAATAATTCTCTAGGGCTGTTTTATCTCGAAACAATCCGGTATCTCGGTTACGGCTTGTTCGACGAATACAAGGTCATGGGGCTTGCACCTTATGGGGATCCCGCTCCCTATCGCGGGCTCTTCGAGCAATTCTATCAACTGTCCGCCAACGGTGAGTACCGCCTCTACCTGGACCGCATCGGTCCGACGTTGCTCCGCAGCATCCAGGTCCGGCGAAAGGGAATGCCATTCACACAGCAGCATCGAGATGTGGGTGCTTCATTGCAGGAAGCGCTGGAGCGGATCGTGTTTCACATTCTCCGCCATCATCGCGAGGTCACCGGTATGAAGCGGCTGTGTATAGCCGGAGGAGTAGCTCATAACTGCACCATGAACGGTAAGCTGCTGTATTCGGGACTTTTCGAAGACATCTTCGTGCAGCCCGCAGCGCACGACGCAGGTTGCGCACTAGGCGCTGCCCTTATGATGTCAAACGACTTCGGTCGGCCCCCGCCGCGTGAGCGATTGCAGGACGTTTATTGGGGGCCCGATATTGGGCGCGATCTAGTCGTGGAGCAAGAATTGAATGCGTGGGCCGGACACCTCGACGTTGAACGCAGTGATGACGTGGCAGGCAGAGCAGCCGACTGGATGGCCAATGGCGCCGTGATCGGCTGGGTGCAGGGTCGTTCCGAGTTCGGGCCACGCGCGCTGGGCAACCGCAGCATTCTTGCCGATCCCCGGCCGGCCGCAAACAAGGACCGGATCAACGCCATGGTCAAGAAGCGCGAGGGTTACCGACCGTTCGCGCCATCAGTGCTCGAGGACGATGCGCACGAATTTTTTGACCTCCCAGAGGGTACCCGCGAATTCCCTTTTATGAATTTTGTAGTTCGCGTGCGCGACTCCAAGCGTGCCTTGCTCGGCGCCATCACGCACATTGACGGTACAGCGCGGCTGCAAACAGTATCGCGCAAGACCAATCCCGCCTACTGGGACGTTATTAATGCGTTCAAGAAGCGCACAGGAATCCCAATTCTGCTCAATACTTCCTTTAATAACAACGCTGAGCCGATCGTAGATTCAGTTGCAGACGCGATTGCCACATTTCTGACGACAGAGCTGGATGGACTTGTGGTCGGGCCGTTCCTCGTCAAAAAGCGGCCCGCAACGCAGGAACATTGGACTGCGCTCGCGGTTTCACTGCCGCCCTATGCATCGCTCTATCGAGTCCGCGCTCACACAGCGCGGGATCGTCAGGAGACGGTGTGCGAAATTCGCACCGGCGGCTCCAACTGTGACAGTGTGCGTATTTCACATGAGTTGTTCGATCTGCTGATGCGGATCGAAGGCGAAGCCGTACTCGGACATCTTCTCGATACGATTACGCCTGAGCAGACTCGACGTGAAGCCCTCGTCGAGGAGCTGCGCGGATTGTGGGAACAGCGTCGGGTTCGGCTACATCCCTCACGGGCGTTGTCACGGTAACGACGCCCTTCCAATGAGTGGCTGAAGATCTGAAACTAGGTAACAGCGCTCGCGAGCTATTTTTCTAGAACGTTAAACAATAGTGTTTGGCCGCCGTGTAGTTCTTATACCAACACGCCGGTGTCCAACGGAGCACCAGTCCCGGCCCAAGGTCCGGACACTTGCAGCGGCGCACCATAAAGGTAGGCGGAATTGACACATCAAACGAACTTCGAATTGCTGCGTCGGGAATTGGACGCAGACGATCCATGGCGGCTCGACAGCAATCCCTTTGAGCACGAGCGCCACAGGCAAATGCTTCGGATGGCACTTTCGCAGGGATCCGTCACAAATGCGCTCGAAGTCGGATGCGCAGGCGGAGCCTTCACGGAAATATTGGCACCGCACTGCCAACGGCTCACCGTGATCGATATCGTGCCACACGCAATTGCTAGGACACGCGAACGGATGATGGACCCACCACACATCAATTGGATCGTCTCCGATGTCCAGCATTTTTCGACTGAGCAACAGTTCGATCTGGTCGTGGTGGCGGAGGTTCTCTATTACCTCGACGGCAGCGCCGAGGTGCGCGCGGCTGTCCGCAATTTAGCACGGATGCTTGCGCCCGGTGGACAGCTGGTTTTTGGATCGGCACGCGACGCCAATTGCCGGCGATGGGGCCACATTGCCGGAGCCGAGACGGTCATAGCCATCCTGGAAGAAGAGCTGGTTGAAATCGATCGTTTGAGTTGCGTCGGTCAGTCGTTGAATGAAGACTGTCTGCTCGCCTGTTTTCGAAACGCGGCTTCGCCTTCGTGCGGACCAACTTACCAGCGTTAGGCCGGGAGATATTATGCGCATCTGTGGGATCAAACTGACGCACGACGGAGCGATCGCCCTTGTCGAGGATGGAAAACTGGTTTTTTGCGTGGAGCAGGAAAAGCGAGACAACAATCCGCGGTATCAGGCGATCGACGACCTCGACGCGATCGCGATCGCATTGGCCGAGCATGGTTTCGATGCGCACGATATCGACCAGTTTGTCATCGACGGCTGGGACGGAGTAGTCGAGTCGCAGTTTCGGGTCCTCAGTGGGTCGATTCCCGTCAGCCTGAAAGGGGCCCCTTATGCCGAACGCCGAGCCGATGATCTTCTCGCTTCGCTCGACGGCTCCGGACTGCTTGTCGGCGGCCAGTCCTTTCCTTATAAAAGCTATCCTCACGTGTCAGGCCATGTGGCCTCCGCGTACTGCACCAGTCCCTTTGCCCAAAGCGGGCAACCTGCATTCTGTTTGGTGTGGGATGGTGGCATCGTCCCACGCCTCTACCATGTAGAACGCCACCACGCCCGCCATGTTGACTGCCTGTTCCCCGTGATAGGTCACATCTACGCTGCGGCGGGTCATCACTTTGGTCCTTATAAGAAGCCGGGCGGCGCCCGGTGGGATCTGGGTGTGGCCGGCAAGCTGATGGCTTACATCGCGCTCGGCTCCGTTGACGAAGATATCGTTGAGGTATTTCGCGAGCTTTATCAGGCACGCTTTGCTGGCGACACGAAGTGTGCGCAAGCTTATCGCGAGAACATCCACAGCGCGGACGCGTCACTAGCGGCTGTGGGAGAGTTCTTCGAAGCAAGCGCGCTGCGACTAGAAGCCAAGCCGCCCGAAGACGTACTCGCCTCGTTCCATGTATTCCTCGAGCGTCTTCTCGTTCATGAAATGGGTATCGCGCTGCAGCGCCATTCGATTGCGGGGCCGAAAAATTTGTGCATCGCTGGCGGATGCGGACTCAATATCAAATGGAACAGCGCCCTGCGCGCGAGCGGTTTGTTCGACGCAATCTGGGTGCCGCCGTTTCCCAACGATAGCGGGTCTGCGATTGGCGCCGCGTGTTGCGCGCTGGCAGCCGAGAAGGGCTTCGTGCCGCTGGAATGGTCGGTATATAGCGGACCCGCCTTAAAAGGTTGCCAAGTACCGCCCGGATGGACGGCGTCTACTTGCTCCATTGCAGAACTCGCCGGCATACTCGCCAGTAGCAAGCCCGTCATTTTCCTTGCCGGCCGGGCCGAGCTCGGACCACGAGCATTGGGGGGCAGAAGCATTCTGGCCGCCGCGACTTTGCCCACAATGAAGGATCATCTCAACGACATCAAGTTTCGAGAGCACTTCCGTCCCGTGGCGCCAATTTGCCTTGAGGATCGCGCGCCGACCATTTTTAGCCCGGGGAGCCCTGATCCCTATATGTTGTTCGATCATCAGACGCGCGCGGAATGGCGAGAAAAAATCCCTGCGGTCGTGCATCTTGACGGATCTGCCCGATTGCAGACCATCTCAAGAACTTCCGAGCATCCGGTGGCGCAACTTCTGGTCGAATACGAAAAGCTGACGGGTATTCCGTTGCTCTGCAACACGAGCGCCAACTACCACGGACGAGGTTTCTTCCCGGACGCTGCTTCAGCCTGTGCGTGGGGACGCGTCGAACGTGTGTGGTGCGATGGTTTGTTACTGACCAAGACTGGTCTGTCGCCGTCAGTCGACGAAACACTGTTCGCTACGTCGCCGTTCGAAGATTGCTGACGTTGCAGCTCAGTGGTCAGTACGACGCGGTCAATTGTCCCGGCAGCTCGCTCTATCGCAGCTACGGTCCGAAGACGATCAGTAGGCCGCCCCTGGCTCGATTTTCGCAAGCACTTATCCCGGGCGGAGGTTGCTCATCGACCCGCGGAACCTCGATGCCATCCTCGGAAACTTGGCATCTTCTTCAAAATGCTGTGGGTAACGGGGCTCACGGAGCGTGCGGGTTGAAGCTGGAGAAATCCAGCTTGCCGGCGATGAGAAAGAGGACGGTGCGCATCGTCGTGAAGCGCGTGTAACCGCGAGCCTTGCGCTTGGCAGCTTGAATCAAGCCGTTGATGGCCTCGATGAAGCCGTTGGTCCGGCGGGTCTGAGTCCAGGCGACGATGCCATCGAAGTGCCGGCAAATCAGACGTGCCACGTCCTTCATCGGCTCGACTTTCGAGCGCATGACGTTAGTGCACCGCTGCCGCAACATCGCGGAAACAACATGGATTTGCTTGCGCTCGAGAATCTCGCGCGGTTGCTCGCGATACAGCCAGGCGCGGGCGGTGCGTTTGGTGGCGTACTGCCTGACCAGCGCCTCGAGGTCCGTCAATTGCCCAGATTCAGTTTGTTCACGTCCTTGAGCAGCGTCCAGCCCATCCCCTTGAGTTCCGGGTCGCCTTTCTGCTGCTGGCGGCGGACCGTATCGAGCGCCTTGGACGCGTGGGCGACGACGTGAAACTTGTCGAATGTCAGCCGCGGATTGGGCAGATGTACGCCCACGCCCTTGATGAACGCCGGCGACATGTCAATGCTCACCGAGGTGACCTGTTCGGGCGTGCACCGCATTAAACTCAACTGCAAGTCTATCCGTCGAACCGGGTCAACTCAAACCGCGCTATCCGGTCGCTGTCAGCGCGCGTAAAGGTGGAATTTTTGAGCGGCTTCGGCACGGCAGCAGGCGCTGCCGGCGCCTCGCACCTTAAAGGGCTGCCGCGTATCGACGGGCGACCACGCCAGCAGCTACGCGGCCTTACGAGGTTGTTGAGTTCGATGGCCACCGGACAGGTTCCGGCCATAGATGACATCAGGCCGAGTTCGGTGCAGAGCGAGCCGTTTAGTTCGTCACCTGGTAGATGCTTCCGGCTTGTCCGATACGCCATCTTCCCCACGAGTGCTAACACTGGAAGAATCAGGAGGTCCACTTCGCCCCAACGCCTCGGTCACCAGGCGATGCTGTTCGGCGAGATGTGCGCGAACTGACGAATGTGCACCCGATGCCGTAGAGGTGCGACAGACTGGCGTAAGAACAGATCCGGACGGCAAGATGGTCTCGAGTTCGTCGCGAACAAACCGCCAGGCCCCCTGATTTGCGTCCTCTTCCTGTGCCCAGACAACCTCCCGTAGGTTACTAAATTCAGCCAGAATGCAGGCAAGCTCGAGTTGGGGAAACGGATAGAGCTGCTCGACCCGTATCAAAGCGGTAGCCGAATCAACGGCATCACCTCTGACCCCTTGCAGTGCATAGTGAAACTTCCCACTAGACAGTACGACTCTCCTCACACGGTTCGCGTCAGAAATCGAGCTATCCCTGATCACCGGAGAGAACGCCCCTCCGAGGAATGTCGATACTACCGAGTGCGACCGAATGTCGGAGTAAAGTTGCGTTTTTGGTGCCATCACGATGAGTGGCTTGGGATGCCGTGCCGTGGCCTGCTGGCGCAAGATATGGAACCACTGAGCAGACGTCGACGGACAAACGACGCGCAAATTGTCGCTTGCACAAAGTTGAAGGAACCGGCCCAGAAACCCGTTCGAGTGCTCCGAACCGTCTCCTTCGTGACCGTGCGGCAACAGAACGACCAGCCGTGACTGATAACCCCATTTGTATTCGCCAGCCGCGATATATTGATCGATGATGACTTGCGCGCTGTTTGCGAAGTCACCCAATTGCGCCTCCCATATCGTTAGGCGCGAGGGGGATTCGACGCTATATCCATACTCGAAACCGAGCACCGCCTCCTCTGTCAAGGGCGAGTTAACAATATCAAACTTGCCCTGACCTGCAGAGACACTGGTCAGCGGGATGTGAACGCCACCAGCCTCCTTCTGATCACCCTGGAGATGCCATACAGCGTGCCGGTGCATGAAGGTACCTCGCCCTACATCCATTCCTGATATCCGGACGTTATATCCATCGTCGAGCAGCGAAGCATATGCGAGATTCTCCGCGAGGATCCAGCTTACCTGATTTCCCTCACCTGATAGAGCATCGCCCCACGTCGAGAGCAGCTTGTCCACGAACCTATGAATCGCAACCCCTTGTGGTACTCGTGAAAGCGCCTGGGTTAGCGACTGAAGCCTTTCGAGGGAAAGCCCCCGAATCGAAATCGTCGCATCGAGGTTCCGATCAAATCGAGGTGCGACGCTGGAATCGATTGCCTCCTTTCCACGACCAAACTGATGAAGCGCTTCCTTGCGCAGGAGATCGATTGGCGGGATCTCCTCGAACAATCCGTGATACAGCTCTGTTACTGTCGGATGAGAGTCGATAGCGCGCTGCCGAGCCGGCTGGGTGATTGCCGGGATGTCTTGCTCGAAGTGGCCGAGCCGGCGGTAGCCGATCAAGTCGATGACAATGTCCGAATTGAATGTCATCCGGTATTCGAGCGCGAGCTTCGCCGCCGTCACGACAGCATCGGGGTGGTCAGCGTTGACGTGCAGAACAGGCACATCGGCCACTCTCGAGACGTCCGTGCAATACACATTCGCCTCTACGTTGATCCGATTTGGTGTGGTGCCGCCGATCTGATTATTAACGATGACGTGGATCGTCCCGTTCAGCGAGTATCCCTTTTTCCGCGTGAGAATCAGCGTTTCCATGACGACACCCTGCCCCGCGAAAGCCGCGTCACCGTGGACGACGACCAGGACGCAACCACTCTCTGGATGGTCGTCCTGATATGCACGCGCCATCCCACTGACTACCGGATACACGCTTTCCAGATGAGAAGGGTTGGGTGCAAGCTGCACCGACACGTCACCGTACGGCGTTTTTTTGAGGGCGATGGCGCCCTGATGGTACGGTAGATCCGTCTGCCGCAAAGCGAAATTAGAGTCCGGGTCTAGATACGTGAGGACTTTTCCGGGCGGGAAGTCCATTACATTTACGAACGCATTCAGCCTGCCTCGGTGGGACATTCCGAGAAACACCTGGCTCACTGCGTGGCGACCGGCACTTTCAATCAAGGCATCAAGCAGAGGAATCAGGCTCTCACATCCCTCTAGCGAAAATCGTTTCGCGTCACCGAAGATTTCGGCAACGTGTAGTTCCCACATCTCCGCAGAGAGGAGCCGAGAGAACACAGCACGGCGCTGCTCGATGGCTAACTCAAAGTCCTCCGGCAGTGACTCCATATATTCAAAGAGCCAGCGCTGTCTTGTCCCATCGCGAACACCGCTGCAATCCAGTCCGATCGCTCCGCAGTAAATCCTTTTGAGGCGCTGTTCAAGTTCCCCAACAGTGTTATCTGCTTCGAATCCCACATAGGGTACGCCTAGAAGGTCAGTTCCTCTGAGTCCATGGAACTTGGCCGTCAACTGCGACAAGTCCGGATGAGAACGGAGCCCAAGTGGGTCAATGCCTGCAATACGATAGCCAATACGCCGGTATGCATCGATAAAGCGCTCAGCCTGCGAAGGTGCGATATTTTGTGAAGCCTTCGGAATTCGACCACTTGGTGAGCCGATCGGGATAATGGTGGTGGGCTCGTAATATCTGCTGGACATGTCGAATGTATGGTTGGACAGAATTGGTTAATCGAGTCTCGCCACCCGAATCATGACAATGCCAAAATTTCCGATCAAAGCTAGGAGACTGCAGTAAAAAATAGGGGGCCTACGTCGGATAACGAGCCGAACCGGAGCGCTCCTCTTCAAGCATTTGCGCTCCTTCAAATCTCATCGAACCTTCCTCTCAACGGTTCGTGTCTCCGTCCTTCTTGCCATCCTGGGGTTCTGTCGCAGTAAGGCTTATATTCTAAATTAGAAGAGTAAAGGTCGATGACGTAATTGACGATGCCAACGGTGAAATCGAACTTCATGCGAGTTTCTAAACGGTTGCACCACCCATTTTGATGTGATCCTATTGTGCGTTGGTACGCCACCTATCCGTTGATGCTTCGGCACCTGAAAGAAACGATGATGGAGCGAGGCGTCTCAGCGGAACATTCAACCGTACACCGTTGGGCCATCAAACTGCTGCCGATGCTGGAAAAAGCGTTTTCCCGCAAACGCTCCGTTGGCAAGAGCTTGCGTGTCGACAAAACCTACATCGTGGTCAACGGCCAATGGAAATACCTGTATCGCGCCGCCGACAAGGCCGGCAACACGATCGACTTTCTGTTGCGTGCCCATCGGGACAAGACTGCGGCACGGCGGAATTTCGAAAAATAGATATTCCTGAATGGCGAACCTGGATCGACAGAAGCGGCGCCTGAAGGTCCGGCAGGCTACGTACCTGAACAATATAACTGAGCAGGACCACCGCGTGATCAAGCGATGCACCCGTCCCATGTTCCGGTTCAAGAGTTTCCGGTGCGCACGCATCCTACTCGGCGGCATCGAGGTGGCTCACATGATCTCCAAGGGACAGTTTAAAGGGCAACGGCACCCGACAAACATTCGCCGGCCGATTCTTTCGTTGAAAGCGTAAGCAATCCTACTCATACCGTGCTTTTCTCCACCTACAATTGTTATGGCGACAGAAACCTCCGGTCCGCGCCGCTCGGAGGCTTTCTAGCAGCCAGTACTCACGTCATTCATTCCTCACTTACTGATACCGAGAAAGTAACATTCTGGTTAAACCCACAGGCAAACTGTGTGGGGGCTCGCGCACCGACTTCCAAGCGACATAGGTCGGGAACCGTGGACGTGTCGGACCGCATGGTAGGGCCGTACGAACCCGCAGTTGCTCACGAAGCTGCATGAATACTACACAGACCTTCAACGACCGTGGTTGATGTGCGTCAATCAGTTCATTGATTGGGAAGCTTCTGTTCTCACGACACTGATAATCATATAGCCGGCGGCAACGATCATGCTAGAGACGGGGACCATCACGCGCTTTGCCGACGTTGGCAACTTCAGCTCGTAATGTCGCTGTGTGGATAGTGTCCGCCTTTGCCGCAGGGTAGCTACGCAACTGGTCAAGATCCTGCGCGGCGCCGGGTTCGAACGCAGTACCCGCCTGATGAAACGCTTTGCCGCTGCCTTGTCACGGCGCTTTTGCAGCAGCACGTCCAATTCGGTACCGTGTTCGTCCACGGCGCGCCACACTACGTACGGCTCGCCGCGAAGGCAGACAAACATTTCGTCGAGGGCCCACGTCGAGCGCGCCTTGTTCCGTTCCGCCTTAGCACGACGTGCGAACTGCGCGCCGAACCGGTCGTACCACTGGAGGATCGTCTCGTAGGTCACGCTCACACCACGTTCGAGCAACAGCTCCTCGATGTCGCGCGGACTCAAATTGAAGCGAAAATACCAACGAACCGCGCAACTGATGATCGCCGCCGGGAAATGAAAGCCGTGGTACGGTGATTTGCTCTTCTTCATTCCGACATTCTATCTGGCAGCGATCTCAAGTTGATAGTGCCTGCCAGATAGGCTAGGAATGAAAACGTCCACACCCGACGTCCGGGTATCTGCATCGATGAGGCGGCTGCAGTAGATGGTCAATCAATTCGACGAAGAGACTGTTTGTGCGGGAGCGAACGAAGCGACAAAACCGATCGCGTCAGTCTTACTATGTCATATAATTCGTTGTGCAGTTTATTTCCGCACAGGAAGAGTGCCATCTTTGTATGAGGCGTAGTCCAAGCAGGATACGCAACGTGGTAACGAAATCAGGAACGTGGCATTGTGCGCGCTGGACTGCCCCGTGGGATGTAATCCGGGGGAAGGACAGGCAGCGTGCGGTCAAGGAAGTTTTTTTATCGTTTGCATCTGATCCCATCCTGAGTCGCTGAGCCAGCATAAACCCATATGCGGTGATACTCACTCTGGCGTGGTGGTGAAAGCCACGCCAGTCGCGCCCCTCGTAATGATCGAGCGCGAACTCCTGTTTCAGGTCCTAATAGTCGCGCTCGATGCGCCAGCGCATCTTGGTCACGAACACAAACTGCTCAAGCTTCGCCTCCTCTGGGGCCGGCTCAGATTGTTGCGTACTGGCCCGACAAACAGCAGCCCTCAAGGACCACCTGAGCGATCACTTAACCAAAAAGAGTTGACCTAGATTAAGGGTACACAGGGAGACCGCGGATAGTATGAACGAATACGAAGGGCGGATATCGACGTCCGTCACGCCAGTTCACCCACATTACTGATGCGAACGCTGCAGTGCCTACGCCAACGGGGGACCGATTCCAACGAACTATTGCATCGACCGGTTGAATCCGCCGTGACCAGTCATTGAGTCCGCGGGGAGCCCAATAGCGCAATGGGGTGGGAAGAGGCGCCCTTCTCTTGCCTAGACGGTGCTGCCCGTCCACCAACAAACCGCACTATCAATATCATGAGCATGCCAAATTACGACCTACCGAAAGACATAGCAAACCATCTGGTTGATCCGCAGTCCTATACCAACCTCAGTCGTCTCCATGAAACCTACACTTGGGCGCGTGCAAACAACCCTGTCGGGCGCGCAATGGCGGACGGACATGATCCGTTCTGGGTGGTCACGAAACACGCCGACGTCTCCATGATTTCACGAGACAATGTCTTGTTCCGCAACGGCGACTATTCTGTCGTCTGCAGGCCAAGAGCGTCGATCGAGCATGTCATTTCCATCACCGGTAGTCCAAACATCGTCCGATCGCTCGTGCACCTCGACGGCGACGAGCACAAGAGTCTACGTGCGCTGACACAGTCGTGGTTCATGCCGAACAGCATTCTCGAGCTTGACGACCGCATTCGATCGCTGGCAAATATGTCGATCGCGAAGCTGTTGCATCACAGCGGGCAAGTGATCGATTTTGCGAATGACTTTGCATTGCATTTTCCACTGAACGTGATCATGGATATTCTCGGCGTTCCGCAGGAAGATTCCCTGCGCATGTTGACGCTGACTCAGGAGATGTTCGGAAGCGAGGATGCCGAATACAAGCGCGAAGTGCAGCGCCAAGGCGATGCGAGCGGTGCGATGGGCAAGGCTCTGCTGTCCATTGTGGCCGACTTCAAGGATTATTTCGACCGCCTGACCGAAGACCGCCGGAAGAACCCACGTAACGATATCGCAAGCTTGCTGGCCAACGCGGTGATCAATGGACAGCCTATCGATGAAGCGACCCGTCTTGGCTATTACGTGATCATCGCCGCAGCAGGACATGATACGGTTTCGTCGTCCATATCGGTCGCGATGTGGGCGTTGAGCCGCTTCCCTGAGCTACTGCCGCGACTACAGGCGGATCGTTCGCTGATTCCGCAGTTTATCGACGAAACCCTTCGCTACGCATCGCCGGTGCGTCATTTCATGCGCACAGCGACTGCCGACACCAACGTCCGGGGTCGGACAATCCGCAAGGGCGATTGGCTGATGCTCTGCTATGGCTCGGCAAATCGTGACGAGCAAGTCTTCCCTGAGCCGTTCGCATTCAATATCGACCGCAAACCGAACCGGCATCTCGCTTTCGGCGTCGGCGCCCACGTGTGCCTGGGTCAGCATCTCGCGAACATGGAAATGCGCATCTTGTTTGAGGAACTGGTCCCGAGGTTGCGGCTTATTGAGCCGGCAGGCGAAATCGAATTCGTTGCGTCCAGCTTCGTGAGCGGCCCGAAGCATCTTCCAGTTCGTTGCGTGGTGCATCCGCATTGAGCCACCGGAGCCTGTAGTTGGAGTGAACCCTTGAGGCTCGGCCTTCACTGCGGAACTTACCAGGCGCCTATGTACGGGTCCCGGCATGAAGCCGCATATGAGCTCGGGCTTGACGATGAACCAAGCGTCCTCTTTCGCACCTCTGCATCCAGCGCAGGTTGTGGCGGCCGCACAGCATGGTGATTTCGGCGAGCAGTACGTCAGCCAGTCGGAGGCAGCGCAGTGTAAGCGGCATTGAGCGCGCGGCTATAGCAATGACAGCGGCATCGCGCGCATCAATCTTGGCATTGCCATCGAGCAGGTCGGCAATGCGGCGCATAGCTAGGCTGGTAAGGATGCGACTGGGACACCAAGGTCAGGAGGGACTGCCACTGACAATGCTTCGATGGTGAGGGTGTTCTACGACGAACAGAAGTTGACCGAACGTCTTCAGTTCGGAGATGAGTGCACAGCGTGGCCTCATCGTCGGGCAGCGCTTTGCTGTACCAACGCTTTCGGGTTCGGTCTGCACATCGACGGCAAGTCTCGGCATTCACGTACCGGATGGCCTAACGGTGTTCCGGCTGAACTCCTATTAGCGATCGCCTGCCCCACCAGGCCCGGTGCCCCCGGCTCACGACTGCAACCTGGAGAATCATGCCGGGCCTAGATTCCCAATTCTCGATTATCGAGGCGTGAAGATAGTAACGGAGTGCGCATAGCATAGATTTGGCTGTTACTTCTGCAACTCCACTTTCTGTCGGATTTGTTCAATGGCCACGATACTGGCCCATAAGAAGTAAAAAACGATTAGGCATACAAATGATCAAATCGGTATGCGCAATTGTGATGGGAGTACTTTTTGGATTGGCATGCGATTCAAGCCGAGCGCAGAGTAGCGTCATGCTATATGGAGCATTAGACGTTCTCATTGATATCTCAAATCAGGGCAGAGGAACCTTAACTAAAATGTCGAATGGCGGCACGTTCGGATCGCGACTTGGCCTTATGGGTAGCCAAGCCTTCGGCGACGGTTACAAAGCTATTTTCAGACTTGAGAGTGGTTTTGCGCCTAATGCCGGCACAATACAGCAGGGCGGCGCACTTTTCGGCCGGCAAGCGTATATTGGCTACGAAGGTCCGGCAGGGACTTTAACTTTTGGTCGTCAATACTCGCCAGAATTTCTCGCTATGAGTGACAACGACGTTTTCTTAGGAGGCTTAGGAGGGAGCATCTGGGGCGTTGACCGTACTTTGCCTAATGGTACCGTCCAAGCTACGCTCCTTACCGAGATCACGACGTGCCGCGTTAACAATTCCGTTCTTTACTCTTCTCCGAAAATTTATGAATTCTCGGTTGGGTTGATGTACGGTCTCGGCAGTGTGGCGGAATCTAAAAGTAGCGGAACAGCTTTTAGCGGGGCAATCAATTACACCAATGGCCCCGCAACGTTTCATGCCGGATATGTCTATCAGAGAGACGCATTGGATCAGGGATATTACAAAGCATGGGGTGTCGGCGGTAACTATGTGATTGGGCCGGTAAGAGTGTATCTCGGATACACTAAAGATGACTATTCAATCAGAACTGGCGCAGCATCGTTGAAGAACTCGTTGCGATATGCAATTGCCAATCTGGGGGCGAGCTACCAAATTATACGTTCGACCGTGTTAATGGCGCAAGTTACAAAATTGATTGACACCTCGGCTGGAATTACTCAGTCACAAAACGCGTACATCTTGGGACTAGGTGTTTTTTATTCTCTTTCGAAACAAACCAGTCTATATATCGGGTATGCACAAACAAAAAATGAAAATGGGTCCGCTTACACGTTGGGGCAAGCGCTATATTACGGGGAACCGGCACACCCCAACTCCACAGCACGCGTGTTTAGATTCGGAATGCGAACGACCTTCTAGGTTAAAGTTGAAAATCGGCGGTTAATTGCTAATACATAATCGTTAGATGCTCATGAATCCCGCCGAGGCTCCCTCAGATGGACTTTGTCACGTTGGCGCTGCGGTCAGTTAAGATGAAGCGATGAAGAAAACGAAATCGCTGTATCACGGTCACCGGTTCCCGGCGTCAGTCATCAGCCACGCCGTACGCTGGTATTTCAGGTTCCAGCTCAGCCTCCGCGATATCGAGGAACTGTTGTTCGAGCGTGGCGTGATCGTCAGCCATGAATCGATCCGGCGGTTGATAGACAAGTTTGGGGCTGGTTTCGCGCATCGCGTGAAGGCTGCACGTCGCCAGCCGGGCAGCACGTGGCATCTTGATGAAGGTTCATGTCATTGCACGGTGAGGCTTATGTGCTGTGGCGTGACGTCGACCAGCACGGCATTGAGCTCGACATCCTGCTACAGAAGCGGCGCGACAAGGCCGCCGCGAAACGTTTCTTCAAACGCGGACTGGCGGCCTGTCCCGAGGTGCCGAAGAAGATCGTCACTGACCAGTGCGCAGTTACCCCGCAGCAAAGGCCGAAATCCCGGAGCTGGCGAGCGTGAAGCATGTGTTCGTCAAGGCGGCCGCCCGCGTCAACAACCGTACAGAGAACAGATCCTATGAAGCATCCAGGTCGTCGACTGGCTAACGCCTAAAATCGGCGTACCGAGGTTTGCTCACGGGAGAGCATCATGCGTACAGCCCGGACGGTCACTTCAAACTCCTCCACTTGTGGTCGCGCAAACTCCTCCACCAGGCAGCAGGACAAGGTTGTTTTTTAGCTCGCTTTGGTTTTGCGCGCAAGGGTTTCAGCAGCCTCCTTCAGGCGGTAACTGCGGCCGTCGAATTCGAGCGAGTGGCAGTGGTGCATGAGTCGATCGAGAATGGTGCTACTCATGGTGTTGTCGCCGAGATACGCGCCCCAGTCCTGCACGACGCGGTTGGACGTGACCATGGTGCTGCGGCGTAGCTTGTATCGTTGATGAACGAGGGTTTGCAGTAGCGCACCAGCGGCATCCGGAATCGATCGTGACAGAAACAGGTCGTCCAGAATCAGTAGATCGCAGTCGAGAATGTTGCGCAGACGTTTCTCCTGCTGGTCGGGCTCGCTGAGACTGAAACGCGCAAAGAAGTCGTCGGTCTCAAGATACTGGACCTTATAGCCTTGCAGAACAGCCTGGTTGGCGACGGCCTTCGCGATGTGCGATTTGCCAGTACCAGGTTTGCCGATGAGAAGCGCGTTCTCGCCGGCCGAAACGAACTTCAGCGTTCGCAACTCCAGGCACGCCTGACGCGGAAGTTTCGGATTGAAGGACCAGTCGAATTCGGCAAACGTGAGCTTTTCGTCAAGCCCGGACTGCTTATGCCGACGCTCGATCAGCCGGGACTGACGACGGTCCAGCTCGTCTTGCAGAATTATCGAGAAGGTTTCGAGGAACGGTTGATTTGCCGTCTGTGCCTGCAGTACGCGGGTCTCCAGCGTGTCGCGGACGCCAGACAGGTGGAGCTGTTTGAGCGAACGCTCGATTTCGGGCATCGACATGGTCATTCTTTGTTCTCTCCGGTGGTCAACGACGATTGGTTGAGTTGATGTCGCGCGCCGAGACTGAACAGCTCGCCGTATTCGGCCGCTGGACGGATTAGCGCGTGATCCTGGGTAAGAGGCAAAGCGAGCTGGGGCGCCTGATCAAGCTGCTCCAGCGCGCGCTCGAACAATCGTTCGACCAGTCCGCGAACCTGTTTGTAGGATTGCAGACGGTACTGCAGTGCCTGGCTGCAGGCTTGCTCAACGATGCGGGCCGGGTATCGCTTCGCGAGACCGACGATGCCCCACATGCCTCGCTGGCCAATGCGTCCCTGGGCGTCAAACATCTGCTGGCAGAGTGCTTTCGTTTGCGGCCCGATGTCGCCTGCGGCTGAGAGCAGGAAGGCCGTTTGCCGGGACGGGTTGAACGGACGCTCGTCCTCGGGCAGTAGCAATTGACCGGGCTCGGTGAAACGCGGGTGAATGCGTAACAGCGCTTGTGTCTGTCGATCCCGAACTTCAATGGTTGAATCGAAGACGCGCACCAGCACCGTGCTGCCTATCGCAGCAGGACGAGCTGCGTACCAGCTGTGGTCGATCCGAATGGTTGTATCGTCGGAGACAGTGCGAACGACCTGTTTGAAGTAGCGGAATCCAGTCAGCGGCAATGCCCGCAGGTGCGGCTTCTCCTGCTCGAACATCGACTCGACCTGACGGCGGGCGCGTCCATGCAAGCGCTTCGATGCCCAGTTAGCCTCCCAGCGTACAAGGAACGCGTTCTGCTCTTCGATTGAATCGAAACTCCTGCCGCGCAGTGCGGTGCCCTGCGTATGCTGGATCGCGCTCTCAACCGTGCCCTTCCGGTTCGGATCGCGGACGCGTGCAGGATCAGCGACCACGCCATAGTGCTCGAGCATCGCGGCATAAAGATGATTGATCTCCGGCTCGTACAGGTCCGGTGTGATAACCCCTTCCTTGAGGTTATCGAGGACGACGTACTGAACACAGCCACCGAAATAACGGAACGCTTCTTCGTGCAGTCGCGCCCACGCCTCCTGGCTGGATTTCCAGACAACCCGCCGGAAACTGTGACGCGAATAGCGCAACGTCATCACAAATAGCCGTGGTCGCCGATAACGTCCAGTCTTCGGATCGCGGGTCAGAGCGCCCTCCCCATAGTCAACCTGGGCCTCCTCGCCGGGCAGGAAATCGAGCCGGTCGAATTGCTCGGGATCGATGTGTCGCAGTGCGCGCACGAACCGTTTGACGCTCTCGTAGCTCGCAGCAAACGAGAACTCGTCGACGAGGTCCTGATAGATGGCTTGGGCGTTTCGCTGCAGACGAACCTGTTCTTCGATCCATTGCCGGTGAGGCTCGCACAACGATCGGGCAAAATCGAAGTTATGCGGCTCGGCGGGCGTGGCCTGAAAAGCCGGTGGTCGCGGGGGTGGAGGAGTTTGATCTGAAGGGCGCGAGCCGATGGTCGCGGGGGTGGGGGAATTTGCGGGCGCGGTTGCGCGTGCAGCGAAGATCGCCGTGTAGCGGCGGATCGTCTTGCGGTCGATTCCAGTGATCCGATGAATCTCGCGCTGGCTCTTGTTGAGTTCCAGCAACGTGAACACCGTACTTTGCTGATGCGGCTTCAAGACGTTCAACTCCCACCTCCCGGGCTGGCCAAGGAGGTAAAAATAACGTCCTGCTACGTGGAGCGATCGGCGACGTCGGTCTGCTCAGATCGGACCGCAAGGTGGAGGAGTTTGAAGTGACCACACCCGGAGGAGTTTAAGTGACCGCCCGGGTACAGATCAGGGATACACGCGTACTGCGGAACCGGCGCTGGCGGTGTCACTCGAACTCGCTGCGGCGAAGTGGAAGGTAGCGTTGCACGACGGGCAGCGGGAGCAGCCGGCGGTGTACACCGTAGCGCAACCGCAAGCCCCCGCGCGCCTACAGGCCGTGCTGGAAGTGATCGAACAACAGAAGCTGAAGTGGTCGCTGCCCGCGGGCGTGCACCTTGTCGTGAGTTATGAAGCCGGCCAGGACGCGTTCTGGATCTATCGGGCGCTACGGGCACGCGGTATCGAGTGTCATGTGGTCGATCCAGCGAGCATTCCGGTCGAGCGCCACAAGCGGCGTGCCAAGACTGACCGGCTTGATGCAATCAGTCTGGTGATCAGCCTGCGCGCGTGGCTGCGCGGCGAGCGCGACCGCATGCACGTGGTGCACGTGCCATCACCGCAGGACGAAGCGTCCCGCCATCTGATGCGCGACCGAGGGGAACTGCAGAAAGAGGTGCTACAGCATCGTGACCGGATGCGCAAACTGCTTGTCACGCTAGGCTGCTGGGATGAGGTTGACCACAAGGCCTTCGCCGCCCGCCTCGCCCGTGACCAGGTGCGGTGTCACGACGGTGCGCCACTGCCGCGCGAGCTGCGGGAGCGGCTGCTGCGCGAGTGCGAACGGCTGGCGCTGGCCGTGCAGCAACTCGCGGCACTCGAGAAAACGCAACACGCTGGCCTGCCCGCACCCGCACGCGAAAGGATCGATCTTCTGACGCAGCTAAATGGCATTGGCCCGGTGGGTGGCTCGCGTCTGGCGCTCGAGCTGTTCTGGCGGGACTTCCATAACCGGCGCGAAGTTGGGGCCTGCGTAGGGCTGGTTCCACAACCCTACGACAGTGGCGAGAGCCAGGTGGACCAGGGGATCAGCAGGCAGGGCAACCGTCGCGTGCGCGCACTGCTGATTGAGATGGCGTGGTGCTGGATCCGTTACCAGCCTGGCAGTGCACTGACGCAGTGGTTCAACCAGCGCACGCAAGGCACGGGACCGAATCGCCGCGTGCGGCGCATTGCGATCGTCGCAGTAGCACGACGCCTCGCGATCGCGCTGTGGCGCTACTTGCAGGACGGCGTGATACCCGAAGGCGCACAACTGAAGTCAGTCTGAGCCCGAAAGGTATCGCGACAACGCAATCAAGGGAGGTACGATACCTGTCGATAGAGAGTTTGCAGTGAACATGCCCGTGTTGATGGCGGGTTGCTAACGCGACCGATTAAACAGATGGGGCATGCTCCCGGAACAGGTTCCGGCGTAACGCGCATAAAGGATGAGGCTGGCCATACGCCAGCGGATAGAAGTTGGTGAGACGTTGCTGTCTTACGCGCGCGATAAGCGGCTTCAGGCTAACGACGTTGACCGGACTGTAGCCATGGTTGAAGTTGAGGGCGGTGGGAATCCGCCGGACTATGCCGCGAAAATGCGGCTTGTATGGCGGCGAGCGCCATCACTCGCGCTTGCCGCCATACGCCAGCATGTCACCACTTTGCAGCGAGGAGAAGGAGACTTGACCTATCCTTTGTAAGCCAGTTCGCAAATGGCCTTGACAACTTTCTGCTCATAGAAGCCATCAGCCCACACGTGAACGCGAGCGACGTATGCGTGGTTTCCGCCTGCCCAGGCGCACGCAGGCGTTCCTGTCGTGCTTCGGTCCGATCCGGCAACACTTCGCGCTCAAGCGTCATCTGCTGCGCGCTTCGCTTTATCGAAAGCAGCTCGCGCCCCGGTTTGAAGCCTGGCGTCTTTTCCGGTCTCACCCAGAATCCGTCTGCTGTTTTCTGGGCAATTGCATCGCCTGCACACGATTTGTTCGGTGATCGGCAACCTGACAAAGCCGCCGTAGGGCCGCAAGTGCGCGGTACGCATGGTGCTTGCTTACCTCCGGATTAATCAATCGATGGGAACCGTCGAGTCGGTTGCTTAGGGTAGAGCTATTCGCGGGAGACGTTACAAACCGGGTGCGGCAGGAACGCGTCGTTCAGGCCACCCTTCGCTGCGCTATTTGATCTGCGTACGGGTCGCGGAAAGCTGCAGTTTTCGCCTTCGTCGGCACGGTAGTAACAATTCGGGCAACGGGCGTGGAATTTGCGCGGTGCTACCGGCATGCGGCTGTCTTTAGTGCATTTCTGCGGGGAAGTCCTTGATGGCACGCGTTGCAAAACAAAAGGCGTCAGCGGCTCACACCGCAGGCAAGATATCAGCAATCCGCACCCGGATGTCAGACATTCACAGGACGTTGCGTGACAGGATCTGCAATCTGCATTATCCCCCGGGTACTGTACTCAGGGAGAGCGCACTTGCGGAGGAATTCGAGGTCAGTCGCACACCGATCCGAGAGAATCTTCAGAGGCTGGAGTACGAAGGCCTCGTGGAAACGAGGAATGGTGTTGGCACGATCGTGAGCGGCGTCGATTTTCGCCGATATCGAGACACAGACGCGTTCCGGTTAAGGTTGAGCGAGATGTTCGGCGACTTCTGTTCTCCAACATGCGCTCCCGAAGCTCTTGAGCGGATTCAGCGACTGGCCCTGAGAGCGAAGGTGCTGCGAAATCAGTCGCCAGATTTCGAAGAGTTCTGGCGGATCATCCATGAGTTGCATTCCGTAATCAACGGTATAATAACAAACGGGGAGTTTCGCCTAACCCACGATCGCTGCTACTTTCAAGCATCGCGCGCCCGGTACAACATTGTGCACCTCTTATGGGACGAGGAGATCAAGTACCTCGACGGAGAGCTGGAGGAATGTTGCTTAGCGTTGCGCGCCGGGGACATGCGCGCTCTTGGACTAGTACAACGGAACTACATCTCGTTCGGTCTGGCCCGTATCGCCCGGCTAATGTCCGAATAGTCAGCGGGGCGCGTCATATACTATTGAACATCTGTCGGCACTATGATGCCCTAATTGGGCAGATGCTAGACTGGGTAAGCGGTATCCGCTGTTCTTTCTCGTCGTGCAGAGACGCGATTTATTGCTTGCGTGATGACAATTTCGCTTGCGGCACAACAGATTCGTCATCGACGCAAATGACCGTGTTTAGGTCGTGGCGCAGATAGTCTTCATGGCTCTTTGGGGATATTCCTCGCATTATCAGCTGACGGGAAAGGTATTCTTTCCAAGAAAATGCGTCGAATCCGAGATGATATTCGATGTGTCGCCGCTCCGTTGCGTGTGTGAAAACAATCCATTGATGGCCCAGTGGGTGAGGAGCATCGATTGGAAAAAGGTTTAAACCGCAGTGCTCTGCTAAAGAACGCAGAGTTGAGGCCTTGTAATACTGCACTTCCGGATACGACCAATCTGCGTTGATACTGTCGGTATCGCCAGACAGAAAAGCCGCCACAAATATTCCATTAGGTGCAAGACTCCGCGATACTGACGTTAGGCAGTTTGCAATTTGACTCTTGCTCGCATGCATAAATATTCCAGCAGCAATTATGTAGTCAAACTGACAATCGAACTGGGAAGCATCAAAATCGGAGTTAAATGAAAATTTGGGGCGCTTCAGGGTTATGACGGCGGAGCCAAGTTCCGCCTTGATGCCTTCCCTCAGACACCATTCTTCTGGCTCGATGCCGAAATAGCGATCGGGGTTAAGGTATATCAAAGGAAACTTGCCCCCGCGGAGCGAACCACACCCGATATCTAGAAGCAGGTGGTCCTCTCTCAATCCGAGCAAAAGCAATGTGACGAATTGCACGGCACCTAAGCGGTCATAATAGTCAGGCGGCCCTACCCAAGCACGATGATTTCTGTCCCCCATTACTGGATCTTTCGGCTGCATTTCAGCTCCTTCTGAGATCGTGCAAAGAATCTATCGACGCCTAATGGCTTTTTGCAGTCGAGCGTGTTGACCTCGATCGGTGTGGCCAACGCATATACCAGATCCGGGAGCCAAGCTGTCCGGCGGCAATGCTGTCGCCGGGTGTCGACCGGCACTTAAACAATTGGCCATGACAGAAGGGCGGAAGCAGGAGCCGTGCCAGTGAGTGATCAGCCCGTCAGGGCGCGTCGCTAGCCGCCTATCATCTGAGGGTGTCGAAAACGTGTCATGTTTGTTACGTGAGTGTACGAACGCCGACCAAGGCTTTGTCAGATTGCCGATCACCGAACAAATCGTGTGAAGGCGATGCAATCGCATAGGGAGGGTACGTTGTCCCCGAAGCTTCGAACCCGACCGTTTCCAGTCGCGCACGTCCGGGCAGGCAACTGCTGATCGCACAGCAGGTCACAACCCCAACCTCCAATGTTCCGGGATTGAACGTGACAAGGCAGAATCGAGCTTTGCCAACCATTGCTGCATGCCGAATAGCGCTCGGCGGACGGCGACACGTGTCGCACACGGCTGTAGTACTAACCTTTCACCGCACCCCATCGCAAAGAAGCCCATTCAAGCGGCGCGAAGTCGTTGAACGCTCACCAAGTGTCTTCGCACCGCCGCCCTACATGCGATTTATCAGTAAGCGGAAAGAAGTTGTCCATAGCCGTTGACGCGGTCTAGCATTCCGGCAAGTCTCATGACATCCCATGCGACAGCTTGATTGCTGGTGACAACTGGTTTTCCTGTGCAACGTTCGATTTCCTCGATGACTTCGATCGACCTGAGGGCGCCGCAACTGATGAAAATTGCATCCGCATCTGGCCGGTCCAAGAAAAGCGCCATGTCCACGATAGTCTCAGGTGTGACACGCACCATATCGCTGTCCTTCTCTAATTGCAAGCCGTGAATCGCGAGCACTTCGAATCCCTCGTTTTCCAAATACTCCTTTTCCATCACGTTGATTTCGTCGAGATAAGGGGTACCGATTACGATCCGCTTCGCACCGACAGCGCGGAGTCCGCGGATGACTGCGGTGACCATACTAGTTGTCTTCGCGTTCGGGGCACCGCGGGACAGTTCGGTGAACACTTTTTTCTCGCCGACTACCAGGCTTCCCGAAGTACAGCCGTAGCAGATCACGTCAAGGCTTCCATCTGGAAGGATTCGCGCCGCTGAATCGGCAAGGCTCGAAGCGATGTTGCCGAGGGACTCCATGGTGATACTGTCCGGGTTTGGAACTCTGGTGAAATGGATGCCCATCCCCTTCGGAAGCAAAGTGAACATGTCTTCCTCGATGGTCTGCTCAGTGGCAAGCAGCACAAAACCCGCTTTCGCACGGTCGTGACGACCGCCATCGAGAACAACATCGAATCCCGCGTTGATACTCACAATTCGTGCTCCTATCAGTAGAAAGAGGCGAGCGCGTAGCAGCGATAACCCCAATGGCAACGCAACAAACTAGCCGGTTATAAATCGTGCGATACGAGCTAGCCCGAAGGATATGTAGTTACGCTGCACCAGACCGAGAGCGCGCATATCTGCAGCGCGCAGAGCTCGGCAGCACTCTTCCAACTCACGATTGAGGTACTCGACTTCCTCATCCCAAAGATCAGTAACGAAGTTGTACCAGACACGCGACGCCTGGAAGTAACAGCGATCATGTGTCTGCCGCAGATCCTTGTTTCGGATCAGTTCGTTGATAGAGAAATGAAGCTCATGGAGGATCGACCAGAACTCGTCAAAATCATGCCGAGAAGTCAACAGTGCTGCGGCGCGCGGCACCAGTTGCTCGATGCGCTCTAACGCTTTTGGGGCATCGGTCGGCGAGCAAAAATCGCCCAGCATCTCGCTTAACCTCAAGCGGAAGTTGTACGTATCACGGTATTCGCGGAAATCGACCCCGCTTACGATCGTTCCAACGCCGTTCTTCGTCTCGACGAGTCCTTCGTACTCAAGGCGCTGCAGGACTTGACGAATAGGCGTGCGGCTGACCTCAAACTCTTCGGCAAGCAGGCTCTCCCCAAGCAGCGTACCCGGAGGATAGTGAAGGCTACAGATGCGGTCCCGCACCGTCGTATAAATGTCTGGAGTCTGGTTCCGAACCGCCGGCGTTTTTCGCGCCGGCCGCGACCCTGGTCCTTTGAGTTTCACCACGCGCCCCATTGATCGTCCTTCGCAAGGAGAGGCTGTTAGCCGCCGCCCCAAGCCCGGTTGTGCGAATTCCACGCAATGATAACGCCAAAGTCACCCTACATGCAACCTGTACACAGCTTGCAATATACACAGGTGGTTTTCGGCCTCTCAGCACTGTCTGTATCTGCCTGATTGCCCGACCGACATCTTTGAGTTTCGTTATCTACCTGAAAATACTGATCTTTTACCGGCTTGATCACTTGGTGGACCGATGCGGTGATTGGGCCAATCTAGGCGAACCCCCCACTTGACATCCAGATTTTGCGCTCCTAGAGTCCAGCTGTGTACCTGCTGCATACAGCTGACAACCGGAGAAATTTGTGAACGAGTACCAAGGCCGAGTAAGCAAGTTGCGAGAAGCGCTGCGCGTCGCCAATATCGACGTGGCGCTGATCAGTGATCCAGACTCAGTGGCTTACTTCGGGGGCTTCTGGAACTATCTTGGAGTCGAATTCGGCCGTCCGACGTTGATGGTCATCCTTCAAGATCGCGACCCGGTTTTGATTACGCCTCTGATGGAATCTGAGATGTGTGCTCGGATGACGTGGATCAAAGATATTCGCCCCTGGGCCGATGGGATCGATGACGAGTGGCGCAAACCGCTACGGGATGTGTTGCAGGTATCGGGGGCAAAACGCCTGGGTATGGAGCGCGCGAAGATGCCAGCGCTTGTCGCCAATGCACTGCCGGTTGAGCCTGGCAGCCTTACCGACATTGGTCAGATCATTTTTGATCTGAGGACAATCAAGTCGGAGAGCGAAATCTCGATCATGAAACAAGCCGGCCAGGTTGCCGTTGCAATGGTCGAGTCCGCGAAAGACGTCATCAAGGAAGGTGTGCCTGAATACGAAATCGCGCTGGCTGTTATAGCAGGCGGCACTCGGAAAGCGGCCTCATTCCTGAACGATCACGAGGACCGCTTCGTGTCTCCCACTATCTATAACCTTCAGATTCTTCAGTCTGGGCGCGATGTCTGTCTTGTGCATCGAAGGTCTTCCGTTCGCAAGCTGAAGCGCGGAGACCCGGTTTACCTTTGCTTCTGCGGCATTGCGAATTTCAAGAACTATAAACTCGGTTTCGATCGCGAGTTCTTTGTCGGTTCCGTGACCGACGAACAAGCTCGCGTCTACGAGGCCGTCGTGGCTGCGCAGCAAGCCGCGCTAGCACAAATTAAACCGGGCGTACGCTGCGAGGACGTCAATGCTGCCGCCGAAGAGGTCTACCGCGCGGCAGGTTTCGCGCCAGGCTATCGTACCGGGCGTTCGATCGGATACTCGTTTCTCGAAACACCCGAGCTGAAACGCGGTGAGCAACGCACGCTCGAAGCGGGTATGACGTTCGCGGTCGACGGCGGCATCACCATCGAAGGGGAATTCGGTGGGCGGGTCGGTGATTCGGTTGTTGTCACTACAGACGGGTTTGAGTATTTGACAAACTATCCGCGCAACCTGGCAGTGGTGTAAGCGTCATGGTCGATCCGGTCACCCTCAAAACATTGATCGCGGTGAACCGCGAGTTCTTCGGCGGTCGTTGGAGCGAAAAAGACCTTGAGGAACTCGTCAATCCGCGTTTCGGTGTGGTTTCAGACTTATCCAGCCTGGTCGAGCGACTTTCAGCGATCCGAGAGAAGAATCTCGCTGACCTCGCTCCTCCCTGGATCATGGAGACCCAGCGATGAAACTGGCTAAGGGCGCTACCGTCCGAGATATGGCTGCGGCACTATCGTGCGGCGATGCAACGGCCCGCGAGGTCGTGAACAACAGTGTAGAACTCGCCGAGGGTAATAATGCGTGGCTCAAGAGCCTGATCACTGTGACGAGTGAACGAGCAAGTCTGGAAGCAAAGGCTGCAGATGAGCGACGTCGATCGGGGGAAATTCGAGGGATGCTCGACGGCGTGCCTTATGTCGCCAAAGATGTTTTCGAGACCGAAGGTATTCGGACAACAGCCGGAAGTAAAGTCCTCGCTGAGCACGTTCCGCGCAAAGATGCCGCTTTGATTCGCAAACTAACAGATGCAGGTGCGGCCTTGGTTGGTAAGGCGAACATGCACGAATTCGCGTACGGCGCGACTGGAGAGAATCGGTTTTCAGGCACCACGGTCAACCCTTGGGACGAACGGCGCTTGGCGGGAGGGTCAAGCGGCGGCTCTGCAGCTGCGGTCGCTGCTGGCATTGTTCCGTTCGCGCTTGGGACTGACACGGGAGGTTCTGTGCGCGTGCCGGCGGCCCTCTGCGGTGTCGCAGGATTCAAACCCACGTTTGGCCTGTTGGACGCAACCGGGGTCATTCCGTTTTGCTGGACGCTTGACCATGCTGGCATCATCGCAGGAAGTGCCGATGACATCTCGGTGGTTGCAGATTGTCTGACCGACCTTGATATCTTCGGCGGCGAAAGCTCCCTCCGTTCGCTGCGCATCGGGTTGCCAACGGCATTGACTTCGCTCTTAGAGCCGGGCGTTCGCGAAGGCTATGAACGTGCCATTGCGGCGCTGAGGGCGTCTGGCGCCACATTTCACGATGTTGATTTGCCTGATCACGCAGAATCGAGAACCGTGTCACTCACCATTCAGCTGGCTGAAGCTCTGGCGTACCACTCGTCATTGATAGCGTCGTCGGGCGAGCACTACGGAGCGGATATCAGGAGCGGGTTTGTGCTCGGCCAACAGCTGTCCGCGGAAAGCTACGTGCAATGTCAAAGGCTGCTGACCGCTTACCGGAAATCATTCAAAGAGCTCTTCAAAGACATAGACGCAATCCTCACCCCTACATGTCCCATCGTCGCGCCCGAGACAGGCAGTACCCGCATTCCCATCGGTGAGGAACTCTTCCCGGTTGGCAATGCGCTGACGCTATTTACGTCGTTCTTCAATTTGGTCGGCGCGCCTGCTATCGCGTTACCTGCCGGCAGGAACGAAAGCGGACTGCCCGTCAGTGTGCAGCTAATTGGCGCGCCCAACAAGGACAAGGAAATTCTCAAACTTGCACGACATCTTGAACGGGATCTGGCAAGTTAAACCTGTGCAGCTCCCAGCAAAAGACCATCAACGCACTGTAAAGAGGCAAATATGCAAACTCGTAAAAGCTCGAAGCACATTCGGACGTGTCTGCTCCTGTTGTTGAGTGCAGTTCTTCCGGTTACCTCGGCCCATGCTGAACAGCTGGTGGTCGCATCGTTCGGCGGAGCTTACACCGCAAGCCAGTCCAAGGCATTTTTTGAGCCGTTTACGGCCAAGACCGGAATAAAGATTCTTCCGGCCGACTATAACGGTGGACTGGCGGAGCTTCGTTCTCAGGTGCAGGCGGGGGCCGGAGCCTGGGACGTGCTCGACCTTGAATTTCAAGACGCAGCTCGCGCGTGCGACGAAGGGTTGATCGATCCCATCAAGCCCACGTCACTCGCCAACTCGCAAGACGGGAAGCCAGCGTCTTCTGACTTCGTCCAGGGATCGCTGATGGACTGCGGCGTCGGAACGATTCTCTGGTCGAACGTGATTGCGTACGACAAGCGAAAATTTAGTGGCGCACAACCTTCAACTATTGCTGACTTTTTCGACCTGAAGCGCTTCCCGGGTAAGCGCGGGCTTAGCAATAAGCCGAACGGGAATCTTGAGTGGGCGCTGATGGCGGACGGCGTGCCTCGTGATCAGGTGTATGCCACTTTACGCACCCCGAGCGGTCTGGACCGCGCCTTGAAGAAGCTTGACACGATCAAGGCGAATTCAATTTTCTGGGGTGCTCAGGCACAGTCCGTTCAGCTTCTCGCAGATGGGGAAGTCGTGATGACGGAAGGCGGAAACGGCAGATTCACGGACGCTATCACGAAAGACAAAAAGCCCTTCGGCATTATCTGGAACGGGCAGATTATCAACGGTGATGTGTTCGCTATATCGAAGGCGAGCAAGAATAAAACGGCGGCGCTCGACTTCATCCGCTTTGCCACCTCCGCACCTCAGCTCGCGGCACAGACAAAGTTCATCAGCTACGCGCCCGCAAGGCGTTCAGCGCTGCCGATGGTCGACGCGTCTCTCCGGGACAATCTCCCGACGTCGCCCGCAAACTTGAAGGTCGGTCTCGCGAACGACACTGCGTTCTGGAACGATCAGCAGGACGAGATCAATCGCCGTTGGGCCGCCTGGATGGCCCGCTAAGAGAAGGTAATCATCATGCTAAACGTCTCACAGCAGCGAGAGCAAGCAAAGGCCCAGCGGAGCGACAGCGATCATGTCGTCTTTTCGCAGGTGGAAAAGAGCTACGATGGCAGCACGCAGGTGGTCAAGTCGCTCTCGCTCTCGGTCAAACGCGGGGAATTCCTCACCCTATTAGGGCCGTCGGGTTCAGGCAAAACGACGACGCTGATGATGCTCGCAGGCTTCGAGGCTCCGACCGCCGGGACGATTAGTATCGACGATGTGAACCTCACCACGACACCGCCGCACAAACGCGGTATCGGCATGGTTTTCCAGAACTATGCCCTGTTCCCCCATATGTCGATCGCGGACAACGTCGCGTTTCCGCTGGCCGCCCGAAAGACGCCCCGACACGAAATCGGAAAGCGGGTAACCCGGGCACTGGAAATGGTCAAGATGCAGAACTTTGCGTCACGTCGGCCTGCCCAGCTTTCCGGCGGACAACAACAGCGTATTGCATTGGCAAGAGCGCTCGTGTTTGAGCCTACTTTGGTCCTGATGGATGAGCCGCTGGGCGCTTTGGACAAGCAGTTGCGTGAGCACATGCAGACAGAGATCAAGCACCTCCATGAAATGCTCGGTGTCACGGTCGTATACGTAACGCACGATCAGGACGAAGCCCTCGCGATGTCCGACCGCGTCGCAATTTTCAACAACGGCGTAATCGAGCAGATTGGTCCGCCCACCGAGATCTACGAATCTCCTGAAACTGAATTTGTTTCTCGTTTCGTAGGCGACAACAATCTTCTGGATGGCGTTGTGGAAGCATGTTATGCGTCACAGAGCGGCGACTACCGCGCGAGGATCACGCACGGTTCCTGCCAGTTTGAAGCACTGACAGCAAAGCCGCTCACGTTGGGCGCGCCAGTCAGATTGGTTCTCCGACCGGAGCGCGTTTCAATCGCATCGCAGGATGCCGGACTTGAAAATCAGGTCAACTCGCAGATCGTCGAGTCCACGTATTTCGGTGATCATGTTCGGCTTACCTGTCGGATTCCCGGTGGCAACGAGATTACCGTAAAAGTAGCAAATACCTTGAGCCTTGGTTCTCTCCGGTCGGGTCAGACGTTGCCCATTGGATGGCGGTCCGCTGACAGCCGCGCGCTGCTTTCGGCAGGAGGATGACGATGGATCCGTCTACGACAGTAAACAACCAGGGCCCGGAAGCGTCAACTCCGGGACAGTGGAATTCGACGTTGAAAGCCCGCGTCCAGAGGGCCCGGCGTGGAGAAACGCGCAAGTCGCTTTTTCTAGTCGCACCTGTGATTGTGTTCTTGCTGCTCGCGTTCCTTGTGCCAATCGCAAAGATGTTCGAGGTGAGCATTTACGATTCGACATTGCGAGACCTATTGCCCAATACCGCTCGCGCGCTTGGAAGCTCTTCGAAACAACAACCAGATAACCAGGTCTGGCAAAGTCTCGCGCGAGACCTTGTCTCCGCAAGAGAGCAGGGAAAACTCGGTATCGTCGCGGGGCGACTAAACGATGAGCGCTCCGGCTTACGTTCGGTGGTGGAACGGACCGCTCGGCGTGCTGCCGCGACGGATGACCTACATTCCGCCGAATGGTTCGCATCGGTAGATCCACTCTGGAGGGACCCAGGGATCATGCCAATGCTGGCGCGTGGAACGCGGCCGTTCACCATCGACAACTACCTCTCTGCGTTGGACTTCCGCCGCGACGAGCAGGGGAAAATCGTCTCGCAACCTGAAGACAGCAGGATCTACCGGTCGCTGTTCTTCAAAACCTTCTGGGTAGCTATTGCGGTTACGACGCTCTGCGGTGTGTTGGGCTATCCAATCGCTTACTTGATGGCGACACGGTCTAAAGCCACCGCGAACAGATTGATAGTCTTGGTTCTCGTGCCGTTTTGGACATCAATGCTTGTCCGCGTCACTGCATGGATCGTCATGTTGCAATCTCAGGGTGTGGTCAATGACCTTCTCGTTCTCGCGGGTGTGGTCAATGAGCACAATCGTGTCATGTTGATCTATAACCTCACCGGCACCTTGATCGCGATGACGCACATTCTGCTGCCGTTTTTCATACTGCCCCTTTACAGCGTTATGGTCGCCGTTCCACCTAGCTATATGCGTGCGGCACAGTCTCTCGGAGCAGGAAGATTCAGCGCGTTCTGGAAAGTCTATTTCCCGATTACCCTGCCGGGCGTGGGGGCCGGCGCGCTGCTGGTTCTTATCCTGGCGATTGGCTACTACATCACACCAGCGCTCGTCGGCGGACAATCCGGTCAGATGATCTCCAACATGATTGCCTTCAACATCCAGACTTCCCTCAATTGGGGTCTTGCGGCCGCGCTGAGCATGGTCCTCCTTGTTGCGGTCCTGGGCCTCTATTTCGTATACAACCGGGTGGTTGGCGCTGAGAACTTGAAACTGGGGTAACCATGAACATTCATAATCAGCCATTTCGGTCGCCGGTTGAAAAGGGGTGGAGCGTTCTTTTCGTCCTGTTGTGCGCGACTATCTTCCTTTTCCTGGTTGCGCCAGTACTAGTAATCATCCCGCTGTCCTTCAATGCAGAGCCTTATTTTACGTTCTCAAGGGCAATGCTGCATTTGCAGGCCGACGCATGGTCGCTGCGGTGGTACGACTCTTTCTTTAGCAATCCGCGTTGGTTGCTTTCGGTTAGAAACAGCGTTTTCGTAGGTGTCGCTACAACCGTCCTCGCTGCATCCATCGGTACTGCGGCAGCGCTGGGGTTGAGGCAGCGTTTGTTACCTGGCAGGTCGCTGATGATGAGCTTTATTCTTGCGCCGATGGTCGTGCCCACGATCGTCACCGGGGCAGGAACCTATTTCGTCTTTGCCAAGGTTGGCTTGACCGATAGCCTTTGGGGGCTCATTGCCGCTCACACTGCGCTTGGAATCCCATTTGTTGTCGTCACCGTACTTGCCTCCGTCAGTGGTCTGGATCGATCGTTTGAGCGAGCTGGGGCGATCATGGGAGCGCCGCCCTGGATGGTCTTCCGAAAGGTGACATTGCCCCTCATCATGCCCGGTGTGACGGCAGGCGCGGTCCTTGCCTTTATCACGTCTTTCGATGAAGTCGTGTTTGCCCTGTTCCTCCTGCCAAGTCCGCAATACTTCACTTTGCCTCGACAAATGTGGTCCGGTCTTCGCGAGCAGATTAGCCCGGCAATTCTGGCTGCGGCAACACTTTGGATTTTATTCTCACTCGTGATGATGTGGCTGGTCAGTGCCCTTCGAAAGAGAGCCTCTCTTGCTCGACGGCAGTCGTAGGAGTCGTAGATTGGCTAAATACAGCTTCGCAACCGTCGAATGCGGCGAGTCACCGCTGCTTCTCGTCATGCCTCATGCAGCCCGGAATGTTCCGCACGAACTGATAGGTTCGCCGAACTGGCTTACAGTTCAGGGAAGCATCTCAGATCCGGCTGCAGAGGCGCTATGCGATGTTGCGACGACACTCGACGCGACCCTAGTCGGTGGGATGTTTCATCCGCACGTCATAGACCTGCACGCCGATGCCGACGATGCTGACCTTACACCGCATTTTTCTCGACTCAATCTCAGCACGTTTCGCGCTGCGGACGGTGCTTCGCTATACGACACTGAGGCCCAGTACGAGGATGAAGTGTCCAGAAAGGTCGGCGCGTATTGGCGTCCTTTTCACCAGTCTCTTTGTGACGAGTTGGGCCGTCTTAAATCTTCCCATGACCGGGTGCTGATGCTCGTCGTTCATGCAAGGCAGCGGCTTAGAAACGCACAGGAAAGTGTGGCCTTCGCAGATTGCACGGTCTCGACGAACTTCGGCCGATCTGCGGATTCTCGTCTCGTCCATGCTCTGACTTCACAGGTACTGTCGAGCGGTTATTCCTGGGTGCTCAATCCTGCGGGCGCGGGGGAGGCTTCGCATCACGCCGATATGGCAATCCGGGGGATGGCTTGCACGTGATCGAACTCGAGGTAGGCGGTCGATGGCGCGCCGAAATCTCGTCATTGGTGAGGCGTCAACACATAGCCGTCGCGGCTGACGAGTGCAGAAGGCCAATAGACAGCCTGCTTGAAGTCGTCAGTGCGACGGTGATTCAGCTGGGCGATCTAGCCGCCTCACTAAATCCGGAGAGTGTCGCGCCTGGACGCGCCTGCGATAAGCATTGAGAGGCGTCAGAGGACACGGGCGCAAATCATTATTGGGTGAGGAGATTCAGATCGGATGGCTCATCAGAGGTGCATTTGTGGCGGTCGCTATGATGGGGATCGGGACGCTCAGTGGTGTCCTTGTTCGCCGTCTACTGCAAAGTTTTATGCCGGCCCTGCCGGCTGGCGCCATTGCCGAGATCGTCGGAATTGTGATGTTCATCGGTTCATGCGCGCTGTATTTTAGTGGGCGCATGGTCTGGTAACGCGTAGGGTGGTTTGAGTAATACTTGAATGACGCCCTTTCGAACGCCCCTGCGCGGCGGATGATGCAACGCGTGGTCCCGAACAGACTCGACTGCTTTACGACTCGCAAAGGACATCATGCGGAAGGCGCCGTTTTCTTTTTAATATTCGGTTTCACGAAAGGAGCGACCGTGGCCAAGGTGGGGGTGCTGGGAGTTGGCGACTTAGCAGACAAGATCGTCAGAGGTTTGCTTCGGCATGACGAACTTGCAGCAGAGAATGTGTTGCTCTCACCAAGAAACGCGCGCAAAGCGGAGGTTCTCGCCACGGATTTCGGATGTACCGTTCTATCTAGCAATCAACAGGTGGTAGATGAAGCTGACTTGCTACTGATCAGTGTCCGGCCTGACCAACTCAGGGACTTATCGAGGCAAATAAGGCTGAGCGGTCGTCGCACAATTATCTCTGTCGTTGCCGGAATTCCTGTGAGCGATCTACGTCAGCTTTTCGGTCACCACGACTTTGTCCGCTCGATGCTTTCCTACGCGTCGGAAATCTGTCAGTCAACTGTGGCAGTTTTTCCGGGGCACGTCCGGGTTGAGAGATTGCTATCGAAGCTTGGAAATCTCGTGACCTTTGACGTGGAAGGTGAGTTCGAACTGGCAACGATCGGCGCATGTATGAACGGTTTGCTCTACTTCCTGGCCGATGAGCTGCAGCGTTGGCTCGTTAAGGCAGGCCTTCCTCCTGAGACTGCGCTAGCGTTGGTGCTCAGCGGCATGACTGACTGCGCGGCCTACTCGCGATTCTGCTCACCGACACCGATAGCGGATATCGGCCGATCGATCGCTACGCCTGGGACGCTCACAGCCCTTGGGCTAAAGACGCTCCGCGAAAACGGTGGCCTCGCGGGATGGGCGGGCGCATGCGAGGAAGTATTTCGCGAGCTCGGTGGATCAACGACGGAAGGTAGACCGTAGCGACATCGGGCTGCCTTCCCATCCAAGCATCGCAGCCCTAACAGGCACAGGGGATCGGGACGATGGCGGTCAGAGTTTTAGGCGTACGTTGGTGCTGAGGACCTTCGCCCAGGAAGCCGCCGTTGCGGGACGCTGGTTATCGGCGTCCCGCAACGGCGGCGATAGGGCGAAACGCATTTTCTGGATTCATGGGGCTCGCGTCGGAATGTTGACAGCCGCGAGCGACCGTCCAAGGCCGCGCCGAATCCCGTCAAAGCTGCGTGGCAAGCTCCGGCAATATTTCGAACAGGTCACCCACCAGTCCGTAATCTGCGACACTGAAGATAGGTGCATCGGGATCTTTGTTTATCGCGACAATGATTTTCGAATCTTTCATGCCGGCCAAGTGTTGGATCGCGCCTGAAATTCCAACTGCGATGTACAACTGCGGTGCAACGATCTTTCCGGTCTGCCCCACCTGCCAGTCATTCGGTGCAAACCCAGAGTCAACAGCAGCTCTCGACGCACCGACAGCGGCTCCGAGCTTCTGTGCGACCGGGTCCAAAAGCGAGAAGTTCTCGGCGCTTCCAAGGCCCCGACCGCCGGACACGACGACGCGTGCCGACGTAAGGTCGGGACGTTCGCTGATGGCGACTTCCCGGCGAACGAAACGAGCGCGGCCATTCTCCGCAACCGGTTCACGCGTCTCGATTGCCGCCGTTCCTCCGGAGAAAGGGGCTGGTTCGAACGCAGTCGTACGAATCGTTGCCACCTTGACGGTGTCATTGCTTTGCACGGTCGCGATCGCATTGCCGGCATAAATGGGTCGATCGAAGGTATCAGGCGAGCGAATCGCGATGGCATCCGAGACCTGTGACGCGTCGAGTTTTGCGGCGACGCGCGGCGCGACATTCTTCCCGAACGCTGTGGCGGGAAAAAGGAGGTGTGTATAGCCGACGGATAAGCTAAGTATCTGCGCCGCTATGTTCTCGGCGATAGCGTCTGCCAGCCAGGGAGCATCGACCAGAATGACTTTGTCGACGCCCTCGATCTGGCTCGCAGCCTGCGCGGCAGGTTGTGCCGCATGGCCAGCGATCAGAACATGTACCCTGTCGCCCAATTGACGACCCGCAGTGACCGTATGAAGAGTCGACGTTTTGATCCGTTCGTTGTCGTGCTCGGCGATTACGAGAGTGCTCATCAGATTACCTTCGCTTCGGTTTTCAGTTTTTCGACGAGCTCAGCAACATCAGCAACGCGGACGCCTGCCTTTCGTGCGGCCGGTTCCACCACCTTCAACGTCCGTAAGCGAGGCGTGGGGTCAACGCCCAGTTCGTCAGGAGTCACCGTGGTGATCGGCTTTTTCTTCGCCTTCATGATGTTGGGTAACGTCACGTATCGCGGCTCATTCAGTCGAAGATCAGTCGTGACAATTGCCGGCAGCGTCAGGTCGATTACCTCGACGCCACCATCGACCTCGCGTGTGACGGTGGCAATTTCGCCGGCGATGGAAATGTGGCTTGCGAATGTTGCTTGCGGCCAGTCCAATAGCGCAGCAAGTAGCTGGCCAGTCTGGCCTGCATCATCATCAATGGCCTGTTTACCGAGAATGACCAGCTTCGGCTGCTCTTTCTCGACGACCGCCGCCAGCAGCTTTGCAACGGCCAGCGGTTGCAACTCGACGTCCGTTTGAACGAGCACGCCGCGGTCTGCCCCGATCGCCAGTGCCGTACGGAGCGTCTCCTGGATCTGTGGGACGCCGCATGATACCGCCAGGACCTCGGTGGCCTGCCCCGCTTCTTTCAGACGGACAGCAGCTTCGGTCGCGATTTCGTCGAACGGATTCATGGACATCTTCACGTTGACAATGTCGACTCCGGTTTGATCGCCCTTCACGCGGACCTTCACGTTGTAGTCGACGACGCGTTTGATTGCGGTCATTACCTTCATTACGCTAGCTCCTCTTTACTGACGAGACCCTCGGTTCACCGACGGAATATTGATTCAATTGTGACTAGAGCGACGTCCGCGCTCTTTGAGGTTTTGACGCATCTCAGCGAAGGACCGCTCGTGTCGCGGATCAAGACATCGCCAGCCTTAACCGTCAGCTTGTCGATCTCTCCAACCAGCATCGTGCAACTGCCAAAAAGATTGACTATCAGTGCGTGTGCAGCCGGCGGAACGTGAGAGTGTTCAGACAGCATCTCAACGTTGGTTCGGTAGCGCCCGTGCTTCGCAATCGCGTTCAATGCAAGGACTGTTCCGCCATGCAGGGTCGCTGTCCATGTTCGGTCCCCGGCATAGACTGCGGCGTTTCGCAGACGCAACGTGACCTCGAGATCGCCATTGCGAAGCGTGACGCCATCGCCTTTCAACACCAGTGACAAGCGCGTCATTCCAGGAAACTGGGAATAAGGGCCATCCTGCTCCACATCGGCAAGGCTGATGCGCCACCCCCCGTCAGAATCCTGAACCAATGTCCGCGTCGTCCCGCCGCCGTTGCGCCAGGGCTCGCTTGGGAAGGATCCAAGGCTCTTGACTGAGAGCCCCGCCGGCAATGGTTTATCAGGAGACTGCACCGAGGCCATATTTTCCAGTAAGGAGGGCGCCGGTCGAAAAGCGCTCAATCGAGTATGGAAGGAGCGATACGTCAGTCAGCAGGCCCAGTGCGCTCTGTGCGAGAACTTTGCCGACGGTAGGTGAAAGCTTGAAGCCGTGCCCCGAAAATCCATATCCGAGAATCAAGCCTTCGACACCGGGCAACGCGCCGAGTACCGGATTCCAGTCAGGGGTGACGTCGTACACGCCGGTCCACGATGACGCGATGCCGGCTGTCTCGTAGGCCGTAAAGCGTTCCGCCACTTGGGTGCCGACATTCACGATGTAGTCCATAGGGATATCGCCTTGCTCTGTGTCGGCTGCGTTGAGCTTTTCGCCAACGACGCCCTCACTAACCAGCATCTGATTGCCGCCGTAGCTGCGGTAATAAAGCATCCCCTGCGACGCCAGGTCTTTGAATACTGGCATTGAGAAGGTGTAGGGGGCTTCACGACATTCCAGCGCCAGCACCGCGTGACGCTCCGGTGCAACAGGAAGCTCCCGCCCCGTCCAGCCGGCAAGTTCG
Source organism: Paraburkholderia sp. UCT70 (assembly GCF_050434085.1). Classification (NCBI taxonomy): domain Bacteria; kingdom Pseudomonadati; phylum Pseudomonadota; class Betaproteobacteria; order Burkholderiales; family Burkholderiaceae; genus Paraburkholderia; species Paraburkholderia sp. UCT70. Next base: position 153,788 of record NZ_JBNPVZ010000001.1, read on the forward strand.
GGCGTCCAGATGTTTTGCGTGCTGATGACATTCTGAGCGGTGAAATCGCCTGCGGTCGTCGAGACGCCGCTCACTTTCCCGTCCCGTATTACCAGCTTGTTGACCGTGACGTTTTCCTTTATGGTCACGCCCCTGCGGCGCGCAGCGCGCGCGAAGCTGGTTGCGGTTAAGTAGGCGTCGGCGAATCCCGCTTCTGGCTCATACCCAATCAGGGCCGCGTCCTCGAATTGCGCAATCGGAAGGAGCTCGCCAGCCTGTTGTGCATTCAAGATCTCCAGCGGAATGCCTTGCTCCTTCTGCTGATTCAGGGCGGCACGAAGCGGCTCAAGCTTGTCCCCTTCGCCGGCAACAATCATGTATCCGCATTTGACCAGGCCGCACGATGCCTCCTCGTCCTCCAGATACGCTGCGAAGTCATTGAAGACGGACCAGGACTTTCGCGCCAGTTCCACGTTTTCCTTGACCGAATAGTGAGTGCGAAGAATGCCTGAGGATTGCGACGTAGTGCCGGCGCCGATCGTCGCTCGGTCTAGCACTAGCACGTTCCTGGCACCCAGATTCGATAGGTGGAACGCGACTGACGTTCCGATCACGCCTGCGCCAATGACGATGTGGTCGTAGTGTTTCATGAGAGATCTCAGAATGGTTGTTGCAGCTCATTCTGGTTGCGGGAGATTGCGAGGCCTGCTTCATAAGCTAAACTTATTCTGATGCAGCAGGATTGCTTTTCATCGTTTCTACAACCCGTTCCGATGGCAGAATTTTCCACAGGCTTGGTCGGGACAAGACGGCCGTCAGGCGAGGCGAGCAATGAAACGGACGCAGACACCAATCGACTTACGCGCGCTTCAGGCTTTCGTGACGGTGTGTGAGTCGGGATCAATGACGAGTGCGGCGAAGCGCCTGGGTGTCAGCCAAAGTGCTGTTAGTCAATTGGTTGGAGCACTTGAACGAGATTTAGACGTAGAGTTTTTCGACCGCGGTAGTCGACCCCTACGATTGACCATAGCGGGACGAACGCTGTTTGAACTGTCAGGCCCTCTTCTTGATCATGCCCAGACGGTCGAGAACCGGCTGGGTAGCGCGCTAGCTTCCGGGACGCCCGCTATGCGATTGGGATGTGTCGACTCTTTCGCGGCGACCATAGGGCCAGAACTGATCCGCGCGCTATCAGGCACGGCGAGCCAACTGGCAATGTGGTCCGGGTTGACGCCAGGTCTGTTGGCGCAGATGCATGACCGGGAAGTTGACGTGGTAGTTTGTACCCAGACAATGCTTGATGAGAGCCGCATCGTCGAAGTGCCGCTTTTTTCAGAGGCATTCGTAGCAGTGGCGCCGCGCCGATGGATGCAAAGACACGAAGGGCATAGCGTTGGCTGGAAGGAGTTGGCCGCGGATTTGCCGTTGATCCGTTACACCGCCCGGTCGGTCATTGGACAGCAGATAGATCGCTTTGCGCGTCACTTGCAGATAGATAGTCCTCGTCGGTACGAGTTTGATGCCACAGATCCGTTGCTGAGCCTCGTAAGTGCCGATCTTGGTTTTGCTATATCGACCCCGCTATGTCTTTGGCAGGCCCGGCAATATCTGGAAGACATCGTCGTCTTGCCGCTGCCGCCTGGGCGGCTCAGCCGACGAGACTTCTTTCTACTCCATCGCGAAGGTGAGTGGGAGAAACTCGCTGGAGAAATCGTGAATCTCACGCGTCGAGTCATCGAAAGCATCATCCGACCGTCACTTCGAAGAGCACTTCCAGCATTGGCTGAGGACGCGCTCCAATAGCAACTTCAATCGTTCAAGTACCCTTATGGAAGAGATATTCTCGGTCTCCCGCGGTGAGGCACCGCTGTTGATATCAATCCCGCATTTGGGATCAATCATCCCTGGTTATCTTCAATCTGACTATACAGACATCGCTTTGACGGTCGCCGACACCGACTGGCACCTCGACCGCCTTTACAATTTCGCTTCGGAGTTCGGCGCGACCGTCCTGCAAGCTCATGTTTCGCGGTACGTGATCGATCTCAACCGGCCGCCATCGGACGAAAGCCTTTATCCGGGCCAGACAACCACGGGGCTGTTTCCCGAGCAAACATTCAGGGGCGAGCCAATATATAGGGAAGGTCGTGTCCTGGATGCCGCCGAGAAGGCCCGTATACGACTACTGGCACCCATACCATAATGCAATCGAACAAGAACTCGGGCGACTCCGGGATCAACACAGAAACGTTCTGTTGTGGGAAGCACACTCGATTACCAGCGTGCTCCCCCGGCTCTTCGAAGGAAAGCTGCCCGACCTCAACTTTGGAACTCAGGATGGGCGCACGGCCGACGACGCGGTTCTCCGGGCGGCGACCGACGTTGCGGGTGAGAGCAGCTATACATGGATCGCGAATGGTCGTTTCAAGGGCGGCTACATCACCCGTCGCTTTGGGGCTCCGCAGAATGGAATACATGCCTTGCAACTCGAGATGTGCCAGAGCATCTATATGAACGAGTCGCACCCTTTCAATTACGAGCCGAGACGTGCATCAGTGCTCCAACCTACGCTTCGCGCAATGGTCGGTGCGGCTCTTTCGGCTGTAAACCAACTTTAACGCGACCCGTCGCCAATGATCTCGTGTCCGTAACTTGGCGTGGTGTGGCAGGCTGCATGAGGGGGTTTCCCTTCCCCGTATGTTGACGAAGAACGTAGCGTCGATGAGATTTACCACCCGGTTCACAGGTAAAGGATTTTGCTCCGCACGCCGTGTTTCGCTGGTCGTGTATAGCAGTGGCTGACATCTCATGCGCACATATGGGAACAACAGTGGTTGATCAACGAACTTTGACATCTGACAGATATGAATTCAGAAAGTAACACGGTTCCGGTTGAGCGCGAATCGATGGAATATGACGTCGTCATCGTCGGCGGCTGCCCGGCTGGGTTGTCGTCAGCCATCCGGTTAAAGCAACTGGCCGAAGACACGTGTGTCGATATAGGTGTATGCGTGCTGGAAAAGGGATCGGAAATTGACGCGCATGTCGTGTCCGGTGCGGTGATGGATCCACGCGGCCTCTCCGAACTGATTCCTGACTGGAAAGAAAAAGGCGCGCCACTGCATGTCGAAGTGACGGAAGACCGCTTCCTTTTCCTGTCGCGGCACAGCGCGAAGCAGGTACCGAACTGGCTGCTTCCCGACAACTTCACGGCAACTACGTCATTTCGCTTGCCAATGTAACGCGCTGGCTTGGTCAGCAGGCGGAAGCGCTGGGCATCGAGATTTTCCCCGGCTTTCCGGCCGCCGAAGTGCTTTATGCCGAGGACGGCTCGGTCAAAGGCGTCATTACCGGCAACATGGGCGTTGGCAATGATGGGGAGCCGACCGAGAATTTCCAGCTCGGCATGGAACTGCACGCTAAATACACGCTGTTCTGCGAAGGCGCGCGCGGGCATCTCGGCCGCGAGCTGATGGACAAGTTCAAGCTTCGGCAGAAGTCGGACCCGCAGGTGTACGGCATTGGAATCAAGGAATTGTGCGAGATCGATCCGGTCAAGCACAAGCCTGGTCTCGTCATTCACACGGCCGGCTGGCCACTCGACCCCGACACTGCCGTCCTTTGCGGCACGAACCCAGCTCGCCAACGTCTTCATCGAAATCGACAATTGATATGCGGCTTCGAACACGCCGAGGCCATCGGCCGTTACCAGCTTTACTGCTTCTTCATGAAATTCCTTTACGCACCTTTGGGGATTCGGTTCATCAATGCCTCCACCCCTCAATTTTACGGAATGTTAGCGTCCACTTTTTTCGACCGGCCTCTTGCACGACGCGATTGATGACGATCGCCGGAACGCGATGGCCACGATAGACCGATTCGATGTTCTGAGTCCCGGATGTTATCCGAACCGCTGAGCAACGTGACAACTCTCGTTGGGCTGCGCGTGATCCGGCGTCTGAACGCCGACAACGCCGCGTGGACAATTGACGCACCTCAAGGTTTGCGTATGTTCAAAGTGTTCAGCTTCTCAATTCCTCGTATGATTTGCTCAGGCGGCCCGAGGTAATGTCAAACCAAGCATAGTGCTGGCCAGAATGCCATTGGGAAGAAAAGCGATCGTCATCTACTGCTTTCGTTTTCCTGCAGCGGGCATCGGCTACGCAGTACGCCGGCACGACCACCTCAATCTTAGTCCACGGGAATTGCGCTGCACTATATCGGTTGGCCAATTCCCCTCTAACGGCGGAACAACCTTCCTATGGACATGCTAGACGTCATCGGTATCGGTATCGGACCGTTCAATCTAAGCCTCGCGGCGCTCATTCAGCCCACCGGTCTGCGAGCGCTTTTCTTTGAGAAGCGCATAAAATTCTCCTGGCATCCGGGGCTCATGCTGCCCCAAAGTCAACTCCAGGTGTCGCCGCTCAAGGATTGTGTGACCCTGGTGAATCCCACAAGCCCATATTCCTTTCTCAACTATCTCGCTGTACATCGACGCCTGTACAGCTTCGCGAATAAAGGTGGAAACAGCACGTCGCGACGTGAGTTCACCCACTATTACCAATGGGTCGCGCAATGCCTGGACACGCTTCGATTCGGCGAGGAGGTGATCGATATCAGGCCCTGCAATAAGGGCTATTGCGTGACCACTACCGCGCGCACATATCATGCGCGCGCGGTAGTGGTTGGGGTCGGCGTCGAACCCAAGGTGCCGGCATGTGCGCGGCAGGTGGTCGGCGAGACGGTCTATCACGTAGACGACTACCTTAACCGGAAACCGTTCAGCGAAGACGAACATGTGCTGGTGGTGGGCGGCGGGCAGAGCGGCGCGGAAGTCGTCGAGCACATGCTGACCGAGTCAGGTCCCGACAAGATCACTTGGGCGACGTCGCGCGCCAATCTGTTTGCGATGGACGACAACGCATTTGTCAATGAAGCATACATGCCCAGTTATAGCCAACGCTTTCACACGCTGCCGATCCAGCAGCGCCGGGCCATTGTCGAAAGCGAAAAGCTCACCAGCGACGGCATCTCCGCCAGCCTGTGCAACCGGCTCTATGAAGCGTTGTATGAACGTAGCGTCCATGGCACGCTAGCCGACTGCTTTCGTCTGTTGCCTTCGGTGACAATGGACGAGATCACACGCCGCAGCGGTCGCTGGCATATCGGGTTGACCTCGCTCGTCACGTCGCAGCGCAATGGCATAAGCGCGGACAGAATCATCCTGGCAACCGGTTTTCAGCCGCGCCATTTGCCATTCGTTCAGAAGCTGCTCGACGGCGCAAGCCGTGAAGACGGTCTGCCAACGCTCGATCCCGATTACGCCGTGCGCTTCGATGCGCCAATGCCCGGTCCCGTGTATCTGCAAAACCAAAGCCGCGTGCAGCATGGCCTGCAAAGCGTCAATCTTTCGCTGGTCGCGTACAGGAACAGCCGCATCATCAACAGTCTGCTAGGTCGTGCGTTCTATCCGGATGTTCCGGACCGGCAACTGCTCGATAGCCTTGAGGATCAGGAGACTGAAGCAGGATCGATACTGTGCGACGCGCCTCAGGCCTCGCGTCAACCGGCAGTGGCGTAAGCGCATGACTGGCTCCTCCATTTATCTATCGACCGGCGAGCGTGCGATCTCACACGCCGAGCACTTGCCGGCATCCCTCCAATTACGGGCGTTCATTCCGTTTCTGATTGCTTCACTGGTGATCGCCGCTTCGTACGGGACGAGTTTTCTCCTGCCCGAGTACCTGCAATCCCTGGGCATGAAGAGCGATGTCGCCGGCGCCGTGATTTCGAGCGGCATGGTCTCGACCATGATCTGCTGCTGCGTGGCTGGGCGCATAGCCCAGCATATCGGTGTCATGCCGACCATCGCGCTGGCCTCGCTCGTCATGGCAGGCAGCATGCTCTGCTTCGCCGCTGCGCCAATGGACATTCGTGCCGTCTATGCAGGCGGTTTGCTGTTGGGCGCTGGGTGGTCCGTGTTCTTCATACTCGCGCCGCTGCAAATCATCCATCATCTGTGCCCCAACGCGCGTATCCAGTACCTGACCTTCGTCTCCGGCACGCAAATGGCCGGCCTAGGCATGGCGGCGCCTTTGAGCCGCCTGATCGCCCAACATACCGGCTCGATCGCGCTGGCCTACCTTCTGTTCGCTGCGGCATGCGCGGTGGCGGCAGTCTGCGTCAAGATCGCCAGCGACGCGATGAGGGATAGGTCCTGTTTGCCGATGACGCGCGTGGCCATTACCGCGACCGACACGTTGGCCCTGCTCAGGGCACGAACAGCAGTGCCGATCGCAATGATCGCACTGGCAGCCTGTGTCTTCGCCGGGCTGGCGACTTACCAGACACCCTATGCCGTCTCGCGTAACCTCAGGCCAGACCTGTTCTTCCTGACGTTCACGATAACCAGCGCGGCACTGCGCTTGTCGCTCGCGAGAACCATGGGACGCATCAAGCCCGCGCGACTTGCGCACGCATTGTTTTTGCTGACCGGCGCCTCGCTCGTACTGTTCCTGTTGAACCACGGCAGCACGACGCTTTATATCGTCGCTACCGCGCTGTTCGCCACGGGCTACGGACTGAGCTACTCGACCCTGAACGGCATGGCCGTGAACCTCGCCGGAGACCACGGCGTTTCGGTGCCGGTGACTTCGCAAATCTTTACGCTTGCCTATTTCATCGGTCTGTTCGGATGCCCTTTCCTATGTGGCGCCCTGATTCACGTTTTCGGCGCCGATGCAATGCTCGTCGTCCTGCTAGGCGCCGTACTCGCCAATCTCGTGCTACTCGGCGTCATGCGAATGAAGGCGCATTTCGCCGCCTGACTTCTCCTTGAAAACTCCGTTCCTTAACGAGGTGGTTCGTATGCTGAATGAAACGCAAAAATCCAAGTGGCATGAAGATGGATATTTAAAAGTAGAGGGCTTTTTCGATCCGGTCACCCGCGAAAAGATTTCTGCTCTGGTCAACGATGTCTCGCGCTGGGAAATCAGCGACAACAAATGGATGATGTGGTTCGAGAAGACCGAGGATGACCGCAAGATCGTTTCAAAGATGGAGAATTTTTTGGACTTCAACGACGAGCTGCGCGACCTGTTGCTGGCCGACAAGCGCATCCAGACGGCCGTCGAATCGCTTCTCGATGAAGATACCCGCATGCTCAAGGAACTGCTCATCTTCAAGTACCCGGACAGCGGCGGCTATCGTCCGCATCAGGACATCTATCACATCCCCCACAATATTCCTGAACGCATGGTGCATGCCGTGGTCGCCATCGGCATCGACGATTCCGATCCGGACAACGGCGGCCTGTTCTTCAGTCCGGGCAACCATCAGAAAGGTGTGTTTCCGATGGACGCCGGCGGCGTGATTCATCCGGAAGTGGCCGAGACGTTCAAGTGGGAACCCGTGCCCTGGAAGGCCGGCGACATCTTCGTCTTCGACGACTACGCGCCGCACTATTCGCAGCCCAACAAAAGCAACCGTTCGCGCCGCACGCTCTATCTGGTGTTCCAGCGGGCCTCAACTGGTGGCCCCACGCGTACGGAATACAACAAACTGAAGCGTGCCTACAACCCACCCGAAGGCAAGGAATCGGATATCCACAATCTGAAGCCGGCAAATGGCATTTTCTATCGCACCTAATGTAATTCACCGGAGGATGTGCGTGTACACAAAGCAGATTGACCCATCCATGATGCGGCCGGAATACGGCGTTCTTGTTTGCCGGCTGCTCGAACATCTGCCCGCTGGCCTGACAACAGCGTTCGGCGCGTCGATTGTTGAGGTCGTGCCGGCGGGCGCTGTCAATCTGCACTCCCATTCCGAGCATGAACTGTGGGTACTCATTTCAGGCAAGGGAGTCTTCGAGGTGAATGGCCAGGCGCGGCCAGTGGCAGATTCAACGCTGCTCTATATCGAGCCGAATCGGGAGCACGCGATTCGCAATGCCGATCCCGCAGCGAGCCTGAAATTTCTATCGATATGGTGGGACTAACGTGACCACACGCACTTTTTTCGTTTGCCCCGCACCGCCCTGCCCGAACGGCAAACTGCATCTCGGCCATATCGGCGGGGTCTATCTGCTCACCGATCTTTTCGTTCGCTTTCAACGCATGAGAGGTCACCGCGCCTACCACGTCACAGGTGCGGACGAGCATGGCACCTATACGGTAGTGAAGGCGCGCAAGCTCGGTCGCCCGATTGACGAAGTCGCGCAGTTGCATATTGACGAGATAATGGATTGCTTGCGGGCAATGCACATCGAGCCCGATGTCTTCGTCAGAACAACAGACGCTACGCACAAGCAGAACAGTCTGAAGATCTTTCGCGAGCTGGAAGCTGCAGGCTACATTGATGTGCGTGATGGACATCAACTCTACTGCGAAAACTGTGACGAGTTCGTGGCCGATTCGCTTGCCGTCGGCCTCTGCCCCGCGTGCGATGCGTCCACCGACAGCAACTTGTGCGAAAACTGCGGTTTGGCGCAACAGCACTCGAAGTTGCGAACGCCAGTCCACACGTCGTGCGGCAAACCGCTATCGCTTCGCCCCATCGAACAGGCGGTTTTCGACATCCCTCGCATGGCAGCCATGCTTGACGATGCGATCAAGGGGAGTGAATGGGATCAAACGATCCAGCGTAAAGCGCGTGCATGGTTGCGTGACGAATCGCGGCCGCTGCCAATGTCGCGCATTTTCGACCGGGGTGTGACACTTGAAGCACCCGCGAAGATTGCGGGTCAAACGTTGATGACGTGGTTCGAAGGGCTTTGGTGTTTCGAGACGGGGATCCGCTTGCAGTGCGCGCGCGACGAGGTCAACTACGATACCGTGATGCGCGACCCCGATACACGCCTCCTGTTTTTCATGGGCCAAGATAACCGCTTCTACTACACCATCGGCGTGACTGGCAGCCTGCTTGCGCGCGGCTATCCGCTTCCGGCAAAACATTCGATCCAGGACTTCTATAGATTGGAGGGCGAGAAATTCTCGACCAGCCGCGACCATGCACTCTGGGCAGATGAAGTATCCCGGCAGGTCGACCCGAGTGTGTTGCGCTATGCGCTCGCTCGGATTGCCAAACCGTTCGGCACCAACAATAACGATTTCCAGATCGGCGAACTGATCCGGTCGGCTTCGCACATCCTTGCGTGGGAAAGCGCCATCCGCGGCGATTCACTGCACTCGTCGAATGTCGATGGAAGCGGTCTTACGCCGGCGCACGACGACATAGTCCAACGTTATATCACCGCGATGGACCAGGTACGCTTCTGGAACGCCCTCGATCTGATTGACGAATACTTCGTCGCGACGGGCTTCGGCACGAGCCCGGAAACGTGGCGGCCGGTGCACGTATCCGTCTTTCTGAGCATGCTCCATCCCGTGATGCCAGTGCTGGCCGAACGCTATGGAAACGTGTTCTTTGGCGAGAATTGGACACCGGCACTCGGCGCAAACGCCACGCTATTGGCTACGCCTCCCAGAGCGACGGCCGAATTTCCGCCGTTCGGAATGCCGATTGCCGACTCGTTCATCCGCCAATATCAATCGCGCTTCCAGCGCGCCGTCGATGCCGCGTAACCAACGATGGAGCCAGTCATGTCGATGCGCAGTTGCACTTCGCTCAGTTATGGGATATTCGACTACACCTCAGGCAAGGACACAGTCGACTTCGCCTATGGGCTTCCCGATCCTTTGACGTTCGCCCGCGTGCAATGGCCGGACCCGCTTACCGTCGAGACGGGCGTCAGCATCTCCGACCTACCGCAGTACACCGACGCCTATGGCCTTCCCGAACTGCGCGGACAGCTTGGCCAAAGGTACCGGATGGCGCGTGGCAATGTCATTCTGACGAACGGCGCTTCACAAGCCCTGCAACTGCTCGCCGATGCTTTTATCGACCCAGGAGACGTCGTGCTGACCGAGGACCCGTCCTATCTCGGTGCGTTGCGCATCTTCTCTATTGCGGGCGCCACGGTGGTGCAAGTAGGTGCGGATCCCTCGGGCGTCGACCTCGATCTGCTCGAACAAGCATTGCTGCACGCAAAGGGGCGAGCCAAGTTGTACTACACCACTCCGGCGTTCCACAATCCGACCGGACGATACTTTGCACACCGGCATATGGTCGAGGTGGAGGCTCTACTGTCCCGCAACGGCGTGCGGCTGGTGCAGGACCTGGTTTATAGCGAGTTGCCCTATGATGGCGCGTCACCCGAGATTCTGCAGGCGGGTGGTAACATCATCAATGTGCATAGCTTCTCCAAAATCTTAGGCCCCGGGCTTCGTGTAGGCTGGGTGCTGGCCGAGCCGGAAATCGTCGACCGCCTAGCCCACCTGAAATGCGATGGAGGTGTGAGTCCCATTGTCAGCAATATGGCGCTCGCCTTATTGCAGTCGTCGTCTTTGGACGCTCACGTCGAACACCTACGGACGCACTACCGGAGCAAGCGCGACGCAATGCATAGGCTGTTACAGGCCTGCCGATTCTGCAAACCTGATTACGAGATTCCGAGTGGAGGATTTTCGTTCTGGGTCTCGCTTGCCGAAGGCGTCGATTCCGCCGAATTGGTCGGCGAGTTGCGCCGGAAGCACAATGTGAAACTCGTCGAAGGAAAGCACCATGGACCGAGCGGTGCAGCCCGTGTACGCTTAAGCTTCAGTTATCTCCAGCCGCGTTTGATCGAGCGCGGCTTGGCTCAGATAGACGATGCGCATGCGAGCCTTCTGACATCGACGCGCTTTAAGCGGCGTGGCTAGAGAATGCCAAGTACTACGGATAGTCGGTGCGAGATGTACAAGCGTAGGCCGAGCGAAGACATCCCCTGCGCCGCCCTCTACCGCAAACAACTCGACGAACGCTTTTCGGCATGGCACTACGTCACTGATTTCGCTCAGGATCCGTCCGTTATATAGGCAGACACCCCCTTCGCGCGTGTCTCGGAACCAGTCAATTCCTGTGCGTTCTGTACGATCAGCACGTCATCGCTCTGCAGCCGATATCAACATCAAGACCTACCCGATGTAAACGGTATGGGATTCCGACCAAAATCGAAACAGGAGAGCAAGTGAAGAAACTGCTGATCGTGTCGATCGCCGTCGTGCTGATAGGCTATCTCTGCATCAGCGGTATCGCGTACATAGACGACAAGGACTATGCGGAAAGAGCGGCCGTGAGACTGGCCGCGTCCCCACAAGCATTCGGCATCCGCGAAGTGTTGGATCGAAACGCGTGCTATTACTGCCACTCGACGAAAACTGTCCTGCCCAACTATGCCGCGCTACCGGGCATTCGTCAGCTAGCCGAGCACGACATACAGACGGGCCTCGCCTACTTCCGCATCGACAGCCTGTACGCGGCGCTCGAAAGTGGCGTACCGGCCCCCGAAGCCGATCTTGCAAAGCTGGAAACCGTTGTGAACGAACGCAGCATGCCACCAAAGCTGTTCCGCTTCGTACACTGGACCACCGGCTTGAGCGGCGACGATCAACGCGCGCTTCTCGACTGGATCGCGTCACAGCGACACAGCGCATATGCGACGCCCGGCGTTGCACCAGAGTTCGCTAACGAGCCGGTACAACCGTTGCCACATTCGTTGCCGACTGACGCGGGCAAAGTCGCGCTCGGGAAGCAGCTTTTCAACGATGTCAGACTATCGGTGGACAACACGATATCGTGTGCGAGCTGCCACAAGCTAGCGATCGGCGGCGTAGATGGAAAGGTTCTGGTGCAAACAGTGAATGTGATCGGTTAGAGTGCTGCTTCCCCGATCTCATGATTCGATAATGAGCAAGCTTAAAAACATGGGCGATCTGTTCTCAGGCCGTCACTTCAACCGCGATGTGATCATTCAGTGCGTGCGCTGGTATCTACGCTACAAGCTCAGCCTGCGTGATCTCGTCGAGATGATGGCCGAGCGCGGCCTGTCGCTCGCCCACACAACGATCCTTCGTTGGGTGAAGCGTTACACGCCGGAGTTTGTCAAGCGCTGGAACCGTTTCGGCACGCTTGCGGGAACGTCGTGGCGTGTCGACGAAACGTACCTGAGAGTCCGCGGTAAATGGGTCTATCTTTATCGGGCAGTAGATCGGGCGGGTCAGACGGTTGACTTCCTGCTCAGGGCGAAACGCGACGTGAACGCGGCCAAAGCCTTTTTCAACAAGGCAATCAAACATCAGGGGCGGCCGCCGCAAACCATTACACTCGATGGCTATGCCGCCTCACACCGTGCTGTGCGCGAGATGAAGGCCGACGGCCTGATGCCCGAGGGCACGAAGGTTCGATCTTCGAAATATCTCAACAATCTGATCGAACAGGACCATCGCCATATCAAGTCCCGGACCAATGCCATGCTCGGCTTCAAGCGTTTCAGGAACGCCGCGATCACTCTGGCCGGCATTGAGTTGATGCATCGCATTAGCAAAGGCCAATTCAATCTCGCAAAGCTCGGCCTCAAAGATGCCACTGTACCCACCGTATGGAATGCGGTCCTGTCTTATCGATAAGGTATCCTTTTTATCGAGACCTTCTCGTCCAGACAGCCTATTTGCACCAGAACCACTTCGAGGACCGTTTGTAGACCGGGGCGAATCGAGCATCTGCGTCGCAATGGTCGCCGCGCGACCATCACCGAATCGGGATCCCTTTGACTTTCGTACAATTTACCGCGCGAGCAGGCAGGTCCCATGCGCACCGGCTTCTGCATGTCAGGGCCGCTGCGCTCAATGAGCAGCTGCCATCCCACTTCGAACGAAGGTAACCATCACTCGCTGAATCGACCTACTCATCGCACCGCCGCACCCTTTTGCGCTGATGCGCAGTGCAGGAGGCCCCTCAATGCTTCCGGCTGAAGAGCGCCTGAGCGGCTTCGGTGGGCGACAGGCCGGCGTTGAAATAGGCGTGGAGGCGACTTACGGTCGCGTTGTCGGGCTGATAGGTCGGGCGGATGAAGCCTGCTTCGACTACTGTGTCGTACCAAGCGGCCGTCCACCTATGCAGCTCAAGTTGGTCATCCACCGACAGCAGTTTGGACTCGTCGAACATAGGGACCTCCAGTGACTCGGCGGGTGCGTCCGCCGTTGCGTGAGCTCCATGGCGTTGCGTCCCCCGAGCCGGCGGCTTTGCTCGATTCGCACGATAGATCAAGTCGCGAATCCTCGGGTAACCATCGTCGCCGTTCATCCTCAGGCGGGGAACACGCACCGCCATCCACCCCCGTCATCGGGCCGGAAGAAAAACGATTGCAAGCGCCAAAAATAGCGCGCCGACGAGAGCAACAATGTCCCGTCGGACACGTACCGTCATACGCAACAAACGTTCCATCTTGCCCCCGCAGGCGCACTGGAGTCCCGACAAGAGCCGCCAAATGGCAACAGCGTCGTCGCCCGCCAAATGGTAACAGCGTGGTGCATACTCGACGAGGACTCGCACCAACGTGGCGCATCTGCCGCACCGACCGTGGCGCAAGCAGCCGACCACAAGTGGGTGGGAGTGTGACGCACCACATGAACCGCAATACAGGGCGTTGGCCAAGCGATTGCTCGGCATGCCTACGGAAACGCTGAACAAAGGAGGATCGTGCAACGCTGTTCGCACGATGCGGATTCTGTCGTGAACCGCCCGCGGATTTGCCCACTAGCCAGTGCGAATTTTGATTTCTGCGGGGACTTTCACCCCTGTTTTTGCGCTTTATGCCGCCTCGCAGAATCCGTGGCGCGGGAACTATTCTGGAATTCAGACAGGACACGATAACCGCGAACGGTGCGCCCAATGCCCACCGCCGGCCAGCGTCATGGTCGTCAGAGGCGACCCGCAGAGCCGGCGGCGGACAACCCCATCGTGGATTACCGCAGATAATCGTAATTCACCCCGTCCACCGCAGCGGGTCTCCTCAGCCTTAATCCGAAACTATGCATTAATGGCGTCGCAATTGATCCTCGAAACCACCCGGCATACCCTGCTGCATGGTCGCAGCAGGTGGCACGAAGCCACTGCTATATCGGTTCATGGCTACCAAAAGTGCGTTCCTGATAATTTCTTCAGCCTGAGCGAATGACTGGGGCGCGAGGGACGCCTGAAATGCGGCTGATACAGAGGGAAGGCCGGCACCACCATAAACGGGGTTGAGTCCAACCGGCATGGCAGCGGCCAGAACCGTTTGGAACAGCCGATCTACCCGCGCCGCGTTCCGGGGCGCGTCCTTCACGGCTGGATGATGTGCCGCCACCAGGGCGGCGAGCCCCGTGATATGCGCCGCAGCCATGGAAGTGCCGTCCCACGCTGCATACCCGCCACCTGGCACACTGGAAATGATCGCAACTCCTGGGGCGCACACCTTTATCTGTGGACCAAAGCAGCTGAATTTTGCTGCAAAGACGCCGTTGACGCCGATCAAACCGGGGCCCGCAGGCATGGTCTGCGCATGACAGGTGTCGGCGGGATACTGTCCTTGCTGTCCGATCGCGGACACCGACAACACACTGGCCAACGAGGCCGGGAACTGTACAGGGCCAGCTGAGTTTCCCGCAGCTACGACTACAGCGACTCCGGCTTGCCGGGCTTGCTCCATCCACTGCTGCACTATTTCCGAACTCTGGCTGCTACCTAGGCTGCAGTTCACGACGTCGATCTGATTATCGATGGCGTATTTCAGTGCGCTGATCAAGTTGTCGAAGGCACCACCGGGAAACAGCTTGAGGATATGCACCTCGCCAGCCGGTGCAAAGCCCCGAATACCGCTCTGCCCGTTCCCCGCGATGGTGCCGGCGCAGTGCGTGCCATGTGAGATCGTGTCAACAGTCCAGGTGCTCTGGTCTGGCTTCCCATCCGCGTCCAGGTTGGTGTAGTCACGCCCGATTTGAATGTGCGTCAATGCTGAATGTTTGTTGTCGCATCCGGAGTCGATGATAGCAACGCGACTTCCCTGCCCAGTTAAAGTGCCAGTGGCTTGCACGTCAACCCCCATAAGCCGCTGTCCCCATCCCAAAAACGGCTTACTCCCGAGACCCGCCGCCTGGAATGCGGATAACGGCTCCACACTGATCGTGTTTACTCCGCTATCGCTGAGCACCGGAGCCGGAATCCATTTTCCCCAAAAGTCGGCGACGGGCTTTACATGGACCGCTTGCACAGTGTCGACCGTCCCACCGAAGAGCGTCAGCGTCGCCAAGCCGTGCGCGTCAGTTTCCGCTTGCACGGGGAAGCCGCCGCCGTAAAGGACGATAAGAGCCTTTTGCAGCGGCTGACGCTTGTCGCCCACGACCTTGAACTGCAGCTGAAGGCTTGCTGGCGCGATAAAGGGCAGGCCAGCGGACACCCCCGAAAATTGCGGATCAAGGTCTGCAAGATGAGCCAACACATGATTCCTTTCCACCACCACGGTCGGGTCTGCAGTCATCTGCAGTTCGAGCCCGCGTTGTAACGTGGTACGTATTACGATCACATCACTGGTACTGCTGGCCCCGCTTATCGCAGGCGCGGTCACATCACGAGGCTGTATGCGGTCCAAAATCTCGACGTCCGGCATCGCGCTAAGTGCGGCAAACATCATATCGGTGGCCGTTGGATGCAGACCGGCATTGGGCCGAACTGCAACGAGATATTCGACACGCCCGGGCGTAACCTCCCCGGTTTTCGAATCCGCCCCGCCCTGCCCTGCGTTCGTCTGCGGCATTGCGTCCTGGTTAACGGACCCTTTCGCGTCATCTGACTTCGATGCAGACATGATCGCCCTCCTAGATCTGCTTGATATGGGAAGTGCCCGCCGTCTCCAGCCGCCTTAGTCAAAACTTCAGCTTTGCATTAGGGTCGACAAGGAAGGCATCTCCTAGCACTCTCTTAAAATCCGCAATCAGGTCATTGGGGACCTCGGCCACAACAACCCCTGTGTCAGAATCCACCCGCAGCACATGTGCGCCAGGCGTGCCTTCAACCGCACGTTGCACCGCTTGCACCGTTAAGTCCAATGCGCCTCCCCTGTCACGAGGAGCGACGGTGAGCTGCCGCAAGGATAATCGCGTCAGAATGGTCACCTTTCAATTGCGGCGTGAACGAGTCTTCCAGCCGGACGGGATGCCGATATAGACCCCGTATGGACCGGCTGGACTATGAGAAAAGTTCAATGCTTAATGGATAGCGGTTGATCCGACTCCCCCGGATCCCCACAAGTGAGGCGATGACGCAAACACATTCATAATAAGCCCGGGAAGCTGCTGGGCAATCGTTCCAGCAATTTGCTGCGCCATGCTGGCAAAGTCGTTTCCTTGCTGGAAGTAGCCAGGCTGCTGGCCACCAGCACCAAGCGGGTTAAAACCGGCGCCAGCACCGTGAATGCCCAACTGGGATGCGGCTTGCTGCCTGATTGCCTGCGAAAGCTGAGGGGATGACGCAAGCAAACTCATAACAAGCCCGGGAAGCTGTTGGGAAACCGTTCCAGCAATTTGCTGTACCACGCCAACATCGATTCCTTGTGGCTGGAGCTGGCCGAATTGTTGGGGCTGGAGCTGGCCGTACTGTTGCGGCTGGAACTGGCCGAATTGTTGGGGCTGGAGCTGGCCGTACTGTTGCGGCTGGAGCTGGCCGAATTGTTGCGGCTGGAACTGGCCGTACTGTTGCGGCTGGAACTGGCCGTACTGTTGGGGCTGGAACTGGCCGTACTGTTGCGGCTGGAACTGGCCGTACTGTTGCGGCTGGAGCTGGCCGAATTGTTGCGGCTGGAACTGGCCGTACTGTTGCGGGTGGAGCTGGCCGAATTGTTGCGGGTGGAGCTGGCCGTACTGTTGCGGCTGGAACTGGCCGTACTGTTGCGGCTGGAGGCCATACTGCCCCCACTGCCCCGCTGATCCGCCTTGTTGCCTAAACGCCTGTGAAAGCTGAGGCGATGCCGCGAGCAGATTCATAATAAGCCCAGGAAGCTGCTGGGCAACCGTTCCAGCAATTTGCTGTGCAACGCTGCTGAAATCGCCTCCTTGGAAGGTGCCTTGCTGCTGGCTTGCTTGAAGCGGTGATGCGCTGAAAGGATTCCAGGCACTCGGATCATTCCGCATCGGGTCTACAAACATCGCTGCCATTTTTCAGTCTCCAGAGTTGCTTACTTAAGTGGACGCCAGTACTAGAGATGCGCCCACTCCGCGTTGCTAAGATTCGGCGCGGGACTCAACCTTAGGTGACCTGATAGGAGAATTCAAGAAAACTAAGGGTATCGTTATACGCAACTCATAGCCTGTGCAGAGGCATCGGGGAGAAGAAGAGACCCGATCGAAAAGCAAGGTTTTCCAGCAAAGCCACGCAACATTCACGGGCTTGTCACCAACGGCTCGCCTTCATTGCATGTGGAGGCAAATGACGAGCCCGTCATGCTCGACATGCGCACGATGCGCATCGCGTCCTCCTCCGACAAGGGAAAGAATTCTGGGAATGCTTGCCCCTCGACGGTGCGCGCATTTGTACATCCGGACAAACCCAGATGCTTGACTTCCGCTTCAAACCTCAACTGCGAATACCCCGCTTTCGCGATGGCGAACAGTTCTGCAATGGAATTTGAGACCGGTGGCTGATCTCCATTTCAGATGATGCTGGGGATTTTCGACATGCTAGAGAAGAACTGAGAGACTCTTGTGCGCTGCGCGCTGGATTCGCTCGAGGCGACGCCTGTATCGTAGGTACCGTCGTAGATGTTTGATCCGGTTGCCTGTTGTCACGTTCCAGCCTTGGAACTCGCGGTGCTGAGCGCGTCCTTCATGCGCTCAGCGGCGGCAATTTCTTCCTCTTCGGCGGTTATCGTGACCCATTGATAACCGCAAGTGCGGGACACATGATAGAAGTCGCCTGATAGCTTTTCGCTGTAGCCCATCGGACGGTCGACGGACGTGCATCGTTCGCAAGTCATTCGATCCCGGCACAGATAGCTACGTGCCGGAAGTGTCATGTCTTTCTTAACTAGGTGGTAGCCAACCTTTTGCGTTACGCATAGGGACAGGCAGTCCCCCCGCGTCAGAATACCTGTCGCCTCGAGGGTAGCTTACGGATTCTTCAGGAATCTCAAATAGAAGGCTGCAAACACCAGGACAATGCCGATGTTGACTATCAGCCGTTCCCAGAATTGATTCCTAAAGAACAGAAAATCTACACTAACGACAACGGCTATCAACATCACAACGTAAAGCACGACGGACACGTTCCTTGTCATTTCAATCACCAGTTCAAATATAACAATAGGCGCTTACCCATGGTCAGCCCTTCACTTCGCCTGCGGCGGCTTTCGCTCATAGCAGCTGGCGGCGTAAACCAAGGCATCGTGGGCTATTGCGCTGATCGGTGCATCATAATCCAGGTGTCGAGTTGGAGCGAAAAGGTGGAGGAGCGTATGGCAAGCGATGATCGCAGCGAGGAAGCGGAGACAGGCATGGTGCCGCAAGTCGCAAACCGAGGGATCATGCGGCCGCCTTTTGTCTACCTGGGAGCGATCGCCCTTGGCCTGTTGCTGCATTTCGCCTGGCCAGTGCGGCTTGTGTCTCGTACAGTGAGTGGGCCGCTCGGGAGCACTGCAGTGTTGGTCGCTGGCGTGCTGTTTTTCTGGGCTGTGCGCACGTTTCGGACCGCTGGCACGCCCGTGCCGGGGAATCGTCCCACCACCACGATCGTGCGCACAGGTCCCTATCGATACAGCCGCAATCCCATCTATCTGTCTTTCTCGCTGCTCCAGCTCGGCGTCGCATTCTGGGTCAACAGTTTTTGGCTACTGGTCACCCTCATGCCAGCGGTGGCGCTGATGTCGTTCGTGGTCATCCCGCGAGAGGAGCACTACCTGAAGAGCCGCTTCCCGTCGGAATACCCACCCTACAGGGCTTCTGTGCGTCGCTGGCTGTAGGCAGCCGCCGAGCAAGGGCATGAGCCGACGCGCAGGTTCGCGCGGCTCATGCCTAGCGTTAGGGCAACGCTGATTAAGTCCACCGATCCGGCACCTCAAGCGTTATAGGGATCGGATTGAACGAAGAAGGCGAAACAGGATGAAGCAGCAGACGCTGGCGATGGCAGCCGATCAAGGAACGGGTTTCGAGACTCACCGCAAACGCACGCGGCGCGACGAGTTTCTCGACACGATGAATGCGATCGTGCCATGGGCGCAGCTGTGCGCGGTGATCGAGCCGCATTATCCGAAGCGCGGCAATGGCCGCCCGCCAATTGGTCTTGAGCGCATGCTGCGGATCCATTTCGTGCAGCACTGGTTCAATCCGGCCGACTTCGCTTGTGAAGAGGCGCTCTACGAGAGCGCCAGCCTGCGTCGCTTTGCCGGAATTGACCTGGGTTGTGAAGCCGTACCGGACGCGACGACGCTGCTCGAATTCCGGCGCCTGCTGGAGACGCACAAACTGGGCGAGCAATTGTTTGCCGAAGTCGGGCCGGGTGCTGCAGGCCAGCGGCATCAAGCTCAAAAGCGGCACTATCGTGGACGCGACGATCATCGGCGCGCCGAGCTCGACGAAGAATGAGCAGAAGGCGCGCGACCCCGAGATGCATCAGACGCGCAAGGGTCGCCAATGGTGTGTGTCACGAACCTGAGCGCAAGCTTGGGATGCTGTACCGAAGATGGAAGTAGGTCTTCCGAAGTCGGCCTGCAGGGGCAGGCTTCAAACCGCCCGGTGCCGCTGCGTTCAAAAGGCGTGGTGGTGAGCGACTGTGGAAAAGTCACCCGTTGAAGGTGGCAGGTAAGTATTGAGAAGATGAGCAAACGCAAACCGTCCGATGACGCATCGTTATGCCCAAGGCGCTGTCGAAACTGAGGTTGACCATTGGCTTCAGGACAAATCGGGACGAGACCTGCTTACGGGCCCGATGGCAGCCGGTGTATAGGCGGCATGATCTCAATACAGGCTTTGGTACGGAACGTGAGAACCTTGTTCCAGATGCGAAGGGAAATGACAAATGGCAGAAACCATGAGGAAGAATACCGACGCTGGGCCAAGGGGCGGAGTCACCCGTAGTAGCGCGGAAGCGCCTGTAATGGGAGCGGAGCGAAGGGGTGACGTTATCCTGTGGCGCGATCAAATTTGAAGCGCAACACCTTGCTCGTGTAAGGTGTGCCAATGCAAAAAAGAAGTTACCAACAACTGCAGCCTGAAGAACGCATGACGATTGCAAGCATGAAGCAGCAGGGTTCGAGCGTTCATGTCATCGCCCGAACACTCGGGCGCGCGGCGTCAACCGTGAGCCGCGAGCTGACCAGAAACACGAGTTCTGCCGTGGGCTATGCGTCTGCACCAGCACAGGCGCTCATCACGAGCCGACGCGAGGCTGCGCGCCCGTGTCCCAAGCTGCACCCTCAAAGCGTGTCGTGGCGCGTGGTACTCACCCTGCTGGAATGGAAGTGGTCGCCCCAGCAGATCTCAGGTACCCTCAAGCGCATGTGGCCCAACGATCCGACCCAGCACGTCTCGCACGAGACCATCTACGCCCCGAAGGAAGTCCCCTTGGGGGACACCGCCATCTATGCCCAGCCACGCGGTGAGCTGCGCCGCCAGCTTATTGCCTGTCTGCGCCACGGCCACAGCACGCGTATGTCACGCAAGCGGGGCACTGACCGGCGCGGCCAGATCCCCGACATGGTGAGCATCCATGTGCGCCCGCCTGAGGTCGACGACCGAGTGATGCCCGGCCATTGGGAAGGCGACTTCATCAAGGGCGCTGGCAACCAGTCTTCCGTCGGCGTGCTGGTTGAGCGCACCAGTCGCCTGGTGCTGCTGGCGAAGATGGACGACGCCACCGCCGCCTCGGCACTGGCGGGCTTCACTGCCAAGCTGAATTCGATCGCTGCCCCTCTGCGCCAGAGCTTCACTTACGACCAGGGCAAGGAAATGACCCGCCATCAGGAGCTCAGCGCCGCCACCGGCGTGCGCGTGTACTTCTGCGATCCGCACAGCCCCTGGCAACGCGGCACCTGTGAGAACACCAACGGGCTGCTGCGTTAGTACTTGCCAAAAGGCACCGACCTCTCGATCTACAGCCAGGACGACCTCGATGCCATCGCCGACAGCCTCAACAGCCGACCGCGTGCTACGCATGCATTTCATTCGCCATTCGAGGTGTTCGAACGTATGCTCGAAACCGCTTCCATAACTTCAGCTTCCGTTCATTAACCCGCTGTTGCGCTTCACCTTTGAAACCGCCCTTTATTTCCGTTATCGTCTCATGACCTCGACACACTAAAATTCTGACACGCTCAGTCCCGCGGGCTTTTGCGCCGACGTATTCGCGCGCCAAGTCAGTGCTTGACGACTCCGGTCGCCGCCTTGTCGGTGGCTTGCTCGGCAACGGGCGCCGCCTCCGGCTCTTCCTTCAGCAGCGGCTCGGGCACACGCTCGAGCACGCACTCGAGCACCTTGTCGATCCAGCGCACCGGCACGATCTCGATCGCGTTCTTGACGTTATCGGGGATCTCAGTCAAGTCCTTGACGTTCTCTTCCGGGAGCAGCACGAGCTTGATGCCGCCGCGGTGAGCCGCGAGCAGCTTCTCCTTGAGCCCGCCGATCGGCAGGACTTCGCCGCGCAACGTGATCTCGCCCGTCATCGCCACATCGGCGCGTACGGGAATGCCCGTCAGCACCGATACCAGCGCCGTGGTCATTGCGATACCGGCCGAAGGACCATCCTTCGGCGTTGCCCCTTCAGGCACGTGAATATGGATGTCCTGCTTCTCGAACGCCTCGTCCTTGATGCCGAGGCGCCGCGAACGTGAGCGCACCACCGAGCGCGCCGCATCCACGGATTCCTTCATCACGTCGCCGAGCGAACCCGTGCGGATCACATTGCCCTTGCCCGGCATCACCGCGGCTTCGATGGTCAGCAGATCGCCGCCCACTTCCGTCCACGCGAGACCCGTGACCTGGCCCACCTGATTTTCCTTCGCGGCCAGACCGAAGTCGTACTTGCGCACGCCGAGGAACGTGTCGAGGTTGCTGCCGTCGACCTTCACCGCGCCTTCCGCCTTCTTCAGCAGCAGCATCTTCACGACCTTGCGGCAAATCTTCGAAATTTCACGCTCGAGCGAGCGGACGCCCGCTTCGCGCGTGTAGTAACGAATGATGTCGCGGATCGCAGTTTCCGTCACATCGACCTCGCCATCCTTGAGGCCGCTGTTCTTCTTCTGCTTCGGCTGCAGATAACGCTGCGCGATGCTGACCTTCTCGTCTTCCGTATAACCGGACAGACGAATCACTTCCATCCGGTCGAGCAGCGGCGGCGGAATGTTCAGCGAGTTCGACGTCGCCACGAACATCACGTCCGACAGATCGAAGTCGACCTCGACGTAGTGGTCGGCGAACGTGTGGTTCTGTTCCGGATCGAGCACTTCCAGCAGGGCCGACGACGGATCGCCGCCGAAATCCATCCCCATCTTGTCGACTTCGTCGAGCAGGAAGAGCGGATTGCGCACGCCGACCTTGGTCAGGCTTTGCAGGATCTTGCCCGGCATCGAGCCGATGTACGTGCGGCGGTGGCCACGGATCTCGGCTTCGTCACGTACGCCGCCCAATGCCATGCGCACGAACTTGCGGTTCGTCGCGCGCGCGATCGACTGGCCGAGCGAAGTCTTGCCGACGCCCGGGGGCCCCACGAGGCACAGGATCGGCGCCTTCACCTTGTCGACACGTTGCTGCACCGCGAGGTACTCGAGAATGCGTTCCTTAACCTTCTCGAGCCCGAAGTG
This sequence comes from Paraburkholderia sp. UCT70, assembly GCF_050434085.1. Taxonomy (NCBI): domain Bacteria; kingdom Pseudomonadati; phylum Pseudomonadota; class Betaproteobacteria; order Burkholderiales; family Burkholderiaceae; genus Paraburkholderia; species Paraburkholderia sp. UCT70. The sequence goes on from NZ_JBNPVZ010000001.1 coordinate 176,472, forward strand.
GTCCTCATCGAGCACGCGCTCTGCGTTCGAGAGGTCGTTGTTGACCTTGCTCTTCTTGCGCCACGGCAGGCCGATCAATGTGTCGATGTAGTTGCGCACGACGGGCGCTTCGGCCGACATCGGCGACATCAGTTTGAGCTTCTTCAGCTCGGCATCGGCCTTCTTCCTGCCTTCCTTCGGCATGCGCGCGGCTTCGATCCGCTTTTCGAGCTCCTCGAGATCCGCGCCTTCCTCGCCTTCGCCAAGCTCCTTCTGGATCGCCTTGACCTGCTCGTTCAGGTAGTACTCGCGCTGGCTCTTTTCCATCTGATCCTTCACGCGCCCGCGGATGCGCTTCCCGACCTGCAGGACGTCGATCTCCGCTTCGAGCTGCGCGAGCAGATGCTCGATACGTTCGAGGACCGGGAACATTTCGAGGATGTGCTGTTTCTGGTCGAGCTTGAGCGGCAAATGCGCCGCGATCGTGTCGGCGAGACGCCCTGCCTCGTCGATACCCGACAGCGAGGTCAGGATCTCCGGCGGGATCTTCTTGTTCAGCTTCACATACTGGTCGAACTGCGACACGATCGCGCGACGCAGCGCTTCGGTTTCGGCACTGTCCGCGTGGTCGGGCTCGAGCGGCATGGCTTCGCACGAAAACTGCGTTTCCTGCTCTTCGATCGACAACGCCTTGGCGCGCTTCACCCCCTCGACGAGCACTTTCACCGTGCCGTCGGGCAGCTTCAGCATCTGCAGGATGTTAGCGATACATCCCACGTCATACATGTCCTTTTCGGTCGGCTCGTCTTGCGCCGCTGTCTTTTGTGCGACAAGCATGATCTGCTTGCTGCCCTCCATCGCCACCTCGAGCGCCTTGATCGACTTCGGCCGGCCCACGAACAGCGGGATGACCATATGCGGGAAAACCACAAAATCCCGCAACGGCAGCAGGGGGAGCGTCGTGCGCTCGGAACGAAGGAGCTGGGTTCCTGACATTTTCATTTCCGTATGAGTGGCGCATCTACCGCCAAGTGCAGTTTGGTGCTCAGTCCGCCTCGCGAACGTCCGAGCGCTGGTGGACCGTTAGCAGGCTGCAAAGCCGCTCATTCGCCGGTCATTTTGGCGAAGCACACGGACCTGCATTGGTCGGGAGCGCCATTGTTCGAGCGCGTTCATGTCAGGAGCCCCCGCGTTGATCTCCGACGGCGATGATGTTCGCGTCCATCTTCCGCAGCTCTGCCGACGTCGGATCATCTCGGCGAAGCTCGACCAAATCTCCTGCGTTCGTGCTCATCGTGGCCCTGACTGGATATAGATGCGGCTAAGGTCAACAGTCCGGCGATACACGTTCTTATTCAGCCAGGGAACGAACGTGTACTCGTCATACGCACTGCTACCGATATAAATCCAGTTATGTAGAACTCTTAACATGGCTGCCACTCAAATGAATCTACCGCCCATGGCATCAAGGTAGGCTGACGACTGAAAGAAAACAATTCTACGAACGATTGCCGCATTCATACGTGAGTATGCTTCGAGTGGCCCCGGAAGCGAGTGTTCAGCCCCAACCTGGCCGTGCGGTCGCTGGGGCGCGTATCGACGGAAAGCATTCGCGACGTTAGCTTCAGCGTGTACCTGGAAGGTCCGCCCGGACAATTCCTGGGCGGCAAGCAACTGCTCGACGCACCGCAGATACCGTCCGTCCCAACCATCCTCGCGCTGGACATGGATCAGCCATGTACTATCCGGAGTTTTCATGGCCGGATACTGTTGCTCTTTGTGCCACGCGCCCTGGTCGAAAAGGGCGTTCCCCGACGCCGCAGCCCTGCATGGCCGCCAGGTCCAAGCCGCAACCCCCGTGACGCGCTTGCTGATAGCACATCTAGTGGCGCTCAACCGACAAATCGTCGGCCTGAGCAAAGACGAGGCATATCAGTCTTTTCTCACCGCGGTCGAACTGCTGGCCGCGGCGTTCAGCCGACAAGCGGGCCTATCCGGTAACGCCCGCGCTGCGGTGCGCGCCGCTGCGTACGGACAAGTGCGGCGCTATGTCGAGGCCAGTCTGCACGACCCGGATTTGTCGCCTGACAGCGTGTTGGCGTCGCTCCATTTATCGCGCGCCAGCGTGTACCGCCTATTCGAGCATGAAGGCGGCCTGGCCGCTTATATCGCCAGTCGCAGGCTGCGAATGGCGGCTGATGAACTGGTCCGCTTTCCTCATCTCGAAGTGCAGGACATTGCCGCGGGGCTTGGTTTCAACAGTGCGTCGAGTTTTACGCGTGCATTCCGTCGCGCCTTCGATAGCGCGCCGCGGGATCTGCACGGGTACCGCACTCGTCAACCGCCTGCGTGGCGAACTGTTCGAGTTCGGCGTGTTCCTTCCACAAGGCATCGACGCGTTCCGTGACCACTTCGTCGAGGCACTGGAGGACGGGACAACAGAGCTGGACGGTATCGCACGCACCGCGCTCCTCGCAGGCTGGCATCATATCCAAGCCCTCGACGAGCAGATCGCGTGGTGTGACTCGCAGATTGCCGCGCGGGTCAAACATGACGCCAACGCGCAACGCCTCATGGCCATCGTTGGTATCGGGCCGCTCACCGCGTCGGCCGCCGTCGCGAGCAAAGAGCGCAGCGGCTCTAATGTTGAAAACTGCCACGCAGGACCGTCTGCCATTGCGCGCCTCGACCCGCTTCCCGGAAAGGCTCACCCTCATGTCGAATCCGGCCGCCCGCAGCGGCGTCGCGCTGCAACCCGCTCCGCTCGAAACGCTCGCTATCCCTGCGGCGCTTGACGGTCGCACGGGATCGAACCGCGCGATCGGCGGCCACGCGCAGATTGCCGCGGCAAATGACCTGGAGGCAATACAGGCATGGCTCGCGCGCTTTGCCGACAAGCCGGCGACCTTCGACAGCTACCGCAAGGAAGCCGAGCGGCTGCTGCTCTGGTCGCTGGTGCAGCCAGGCAAACCGCTGTCGTCACTCACCCACGAGGACCTTGTCCGCTATCAGCGCTTTCTCGCAGACCCGCAGCCCGCCGCAACATGGGTCTCGGGCAGGGGTCGCAAGCATCCGCGCGGCGACGCGCGCTGGCGGCCTTTCTACGGCCCACTGTCGCCTGCCAGCACCCGGCAGGCGATGGTCATCCTGAACGTGCTGTTTTCATGGCTGGTGCAGGCGGGGTATCTGGCCGGCAACCCGCTCGCGCTCTCGCGCCAGCGGGCGCGGCATGCCGCGCCGCGCATTACCCGCTATCTCGAACCCGGGCTGTGGCAGGAGGTGAAGGACACCATCGCGTCGATGCCACAGGACACCGCGCGCGCCCGCGCGCACTATCACCGCGTGCGCTGGCTCTTTACGCTGCTGTATCTGGGCGGCCTGCGCATCGCCGAGGTCGGGGGCAACACCATGGGTCAGTTCTTCGTGCGGCGCGATGCCGATGGCGCGATGCGCTGGTGGCTGAGCGTCCACGGCAAGGGCGACAGGGAACGGCTGGTGCCGGCGACGCGCGAACTGATGACCGAACTCACGCGCTACCGGCAATCGTTCGGGATGACGGCCCTGCCCTCACCCGGTGAGGCTACGCCGCTCGTGCTTCCTATTGGCCGGACTTCAGAAGCCAGGACGAAGCTCGCCCACGAACGCGCTGACGGCCGATCACCCGAGCCGCTCACGCGGGCCGCGCTGCACGCGATCGTGAAAAACGTGTTTGCAGGCGCCGCCGACCGGCTGCGTGAACGCGGCGCAGAATTCCTGTCACGCGCAGACCTGCTCCAGGCGGCGTCTGCTCACTGGCTGCGACATACTGCCGGTTCGCACATGGCCGACCAGAAGGTCGATCTGCGCCTCGTGCGCGATAACCTCGGGCATGCGTCGCTGACCACCACCAGCGTGTATCTTCATGCTGACGACGATCGCCGCCATGATGAGACCGATGAGAAACACCGCATCGGCTGGTGAGGCCGGTGACTGTTCGTATTGCGCATGTCAGCGCCCCGGCGCAGTACAGGACAGCCGTCCCATATTCAGATTGCATCGCCTGTGCAAAAATGCCCTTAACGCTCCCTGAAGCGTCGGCCCCTGACCGCCTATGGAACTCCTCGACCTTGAACCGCAAGTGCTCGCGAATCGCCGCGGAGTGGCCTTCGGCCTCCCCCATCAGAACAGCACGGTTGGATGCGTCATCACCATCCGGGCGCTGGAAGCCTGCTTCTGGCTTGAACCGCAGGCCAGCGACGCGCGGATCCTGAAGACATTTCGTGACGGTTACAGCCGCATCCGGGCCATCGCCGAACGGAAGCTGCTCGCCCATCCGGCCACCACGCTTGAACTGACACCGACCGACTTCGTGCGTCGCTGATCACCAGACGGCAGGCGAATGCGCACGAGACGCGGTGCTCAGGTGGCGCCCAGATCCGCGCTTCGTGCGCGGGCGGGAGAACAAGGAGCGGCGCAGCCTCGCTGCGCACTTCCTCTCTAATGGTGCACGGGGCCCTGGCTGCCCATTTTCCTGTTAGCGGGGTGATGGCGAAGCCGGACAGGAACGCTCGCGCGCCAGACTGTTAGTTGCGTGGATCGCCATATGGATATGCCCCTTTCTTCATGAAAAAGCGAAGGTATGAAAGTCGGGGCTATCCGACCCTTCGTTTACGGACGCTACGGAAGAGGGTGCAAAAGCGGCGCCGAGACGGTAACCCCCGTCTATGCTTGCCACCGGTTCCCGAACTGCCGCAAGCATCGCCCCGGCCACCAGCGGAAAAGTCGTGGCCACCGTTCGTGCCTCAACAATATGTGTTTCCCGCGCAGCTGACGACACCATCCGGCCCCGCATTCAATATCCTGGGGCCGCCCGGCAGTGACCCACTTACAAACTGCCTGTTTTGCGGAGACGACCCGCGAGAGGATGCGCCCACCGTCGACGACTTTGACCGGATGCGCGAATTGCCTGGGATCGTGGATTGAGCCATTTTTCCAGGACCGCGCGGTCTCTCCAGCGGCCAAGTCCGAAAAGCACAAACCCAATAGTACCCGCGTGTAATTCGAATGAATTACAATGTGAAGTCTGAAGCTACACGTAGGAGTAATCGCCATGGCTGCGACTGCATTAGTGCAAACACGCATCGACCCGGCGCTGAAAGAGCGCGCGGCCGCGGTGCTCGACAACATGGGACTGACTGTCTCGGATGCCGTGCGAATCCTCCTGACGCGCGTTGCCAACGAAGGTGCGTTGCCGTTCGCCTTCGCGACCGACCCGGCCGTACATGACGCCTGGTTCCGCGCGAAGGTGCAGCAAGCATTGGACGACCCGCGCCCCGCTACCCCGGACCATGAAGTTGAAGCCCATTTCGCCAGGCGCCGCGCCGCGGCCCATCGCAAAGCCGGCGAAGGTGACGCGTGAGGCTTGAATGGTCCGCTTTCGCAATAGAGGATCGGGACGCGATTTTTGATTACATCGAAGAGGACAGTCCATATGCGGCCGTCGCCGTTGATGATCGGATTCGTGTGCAAGTGAGGCAGCTACTGCAGTTTCCCGAGACTGGCCGTCCGGGGCGCATCGAAGGTACTCGCGAACTGGTTATAAGCCGGACACCATATATCGCGGCCTATCGGATCACCGGAGAAACAGTGCGCATCCTGCGGGTGTTGCACGGCGCGCAGCTATGGCCTGATGAGATGTTGGATTAACCATAAAGATCGGCGGGTACAAGGCCGAACTGATTCATCGGCGCGCTCCGTGGAAAACTCGAGAATCTATCGAGCTGGCTACGCTGGAATGGGTCGCGTGGTTCAACCATCATCGGCTGATGGAACCTCTCGGCTATATCCCGCCCGCTGAAGCTGAGGCAAACTACTACCGGCAATTCAGCAATACCATCGCTGTGCCGGCATCAACTTAAACCAACCAGCCTTCACGTTTCCCAGGGCGCGTCAATGTCGGGGCGAACCATCTTGCTGCCTTCCCCTTCCCTGCATCTCCGTCAATGCGCCGGTCAATCTCAATTCCTAGAAGCGTGTCAGTCCGAGACGGGCTGCGGCACAAAGACCGGAACGTCGCGTTGCCATGGACCAACGCCCTCGACGTCTCAGAGTCACCGGCAGCATGTGCTTCCATGGCCGGTCACACCCCATGCTTGCACCGCTCGACGATTGTACGATCAAACCTCGTTAAAAAACCTGCCGCTCGCGTCGCGACTCAAGCCTCGGGGCGCTCATGTCAACAACCCCGATCAGGCTCCGTATAAGCGACCGGCAGCGCAATCCCGGATGACAGAAGGCTGGCGAACATCGCTCAGTGTTTTCGGGCAACGGCCTGAAGCACCGAATCGCCGTCGCGGGCGAGAAGGGGACGCTGGCGTCCGGATGCCAGCTGTTCGAGTGCGATCAGCTGTCGTTCCAGCAGGGTGTCAAGTTCGGTGCGGTTCAGATCGATCTGGTCGGGCGCGTCCTTGACCAGCATCAGGGTGGCGAATTCATGGGGGCTCAGCATGCCTGTCTCTCACATTTTCTGGATTATCGTTGCCGGAAGCAAAAAATTACCGCTACCGCGCCAAATAACAACGGTATTCAGTTCTTTTATTCCGGTATTGCGAATTCAGTAATCTGTTCCCAACGCCGGGACGGCTATCCTAATCTGAAATTTGCACGTAACAGATGAATATAATCCATGGATGTTGTTCATTGATAGTCTTGAATTCATCAGATGATATGTCGATGCCACGCAATCGTTTAAAGCGCCATTCGGTCCTGCGCTGGCAGTCCGTGAGACGGACATTGTGCAGATGCCCTTGCGTTTGAAGAAGGATGTCGTCGAGTACAGGACGAAGGCGAGAACCCGCGAACGCTCACGCAATCGGAATTAAGTAATCGAATTCATAATTTGTGCCATTGATTTAATCTTTTATTCCATCGGCGCGCATTGAATATTACTGCAATGGTCATACGCATGAATAGATCGCAAACGAAAAATTCATGAAAAGTAAGGCTGAGATGAGAAGCCCGGCTGACACCGCGACGCACGACATTGAGACCCAGCGCAGTCCTGGTCGGGTATCTTCCAATAATCCTGGAACGGTTACACGAGAGAGGTCATTCTTCGCCCTATTGGATGGTACTACTTCCCCTAAATCCGCGCGCAGCGCCCGCTCGTGAAGACGCGCGAGTATCAGGCATGCAAATTGCGGAAATTCTAATAACCGGTCGAGGTGCAACAGGCCCGCAGGTCGCAGCATTCCGTTCACCGGAAGCCGGGTTGCAGCCAGACCAGGAGGAATCTGCGATGAAACTAACTGCGAGACATCTTGTAATTGCGGCATCGGTCGTGCTGCTGACGATGGGCGCATCTGGATGCAAGCGGGCGGACAACAGTAGCGAGACCAGCGGCGCAGCGGCGGGCAGCAGCGGCACGATGGTTAATCCGGCAGCGACCGGAGCGATGGGCGCAAGCGGCCCGGCGGCAGCATCGGGCACCAAGTAACGGAAAACACGATAGCCCGCACATGGTGCCCGCAAGTGAGCGGGTATCAAATTGGTAGAGGAAGCCAGCGGGAGCGACACCTCAGGAACATCGCAGCTCCCGATGAGCCTGTACTGAGGAGATTCATCGTGGAGTCTACGGTCCACTATTGGTCAGGCCAGATCCTGCAGGGACCGATCGGCTCCTCCCGCCCTGATCGGCCAGAGGACTGATGTCATGCCTGAAACCGTCGGTTCCGCTGTGGAAAAGGACTCCAGTCACGTCACTCACCCGTCGTCGTTTCGTGATACTTACCGCTTCCGTTTGCTTCAGCGACGGTCTTTCCCGACGCGTCGCAAGCGACGCCACAGTGCCCCCTGAAAAATGATCCGACGCCGCCGTCGCTTGGCTACAGGATGGACGCCGCGAAGTAGACAAGGCAAAGTTTCCCAGGTACCAGACCGGGCAGACGTGCGCAAATTGTCAGTTCTATCGGGGCAAGCCCGGCGCCGGGACCGGTCCGTGTCCGATCTACGGTGGGAAGCTGGTCTATGCGAAGGGATGGTGTAATGCTTACGTGAAAAAGGCTTGACGAAACGATGACTGAAACCGTCACCCGACCCAAACACGCCGGATCGTCAGCATCTGCGGGCCCTGCGCCCGTAGGGGAGCGTCCTGTTGACGGCAGATGCACCGGGACGCCGCCCGATGTCGCTGCCGGGCTGCTTGATCGACAGACGCGTGCGCTATTCGGCCGGGCGGTCGGTTGGGTACCGGCACCCGCGCTGCAACTGGCGTGGCTGGACTGGTCGCTGCACCTGGCCCGTTCGCCGGGCAAACAGTACGCGCTTTGGCAGCAATGCGTGCAACAGTTCTTTGGGTTGATGCCTCGTCTGCAGCCAGATTCTGCTCGCCCCACGGCGGACCCCAACCTGGTGGGCGATCCGCGTTTCGCCGATCCGGACTGGGGACGCTGGCCATTCAGTCTGCTGCGCGATGCGTTCTTCCAGACGGAGTCGTTCTGGCAGAGTGCCACCACGGGTCTGGACGGTGTCACGCCGCACCATCAGCACATGGTCAGTTTTGCAGGTTCCGTCGCAATAGCGGCGGCTGGTATGCTGGGGGACCTTACAGAATGATGTGAACGACAATGAAAGCGCTCAGTCCGGCGGTAGCCAAGGTGCTGAAGCGGTTGCACTATCCGCTTGAGATCATGTTGGTGTGCGTGCGTTGGTATGTGGCCTACCCGCTGAGCTTGCGCAATCTCGAAGAGATGATGGCCGAACGCGGGATCGCGGTCGATCATTCGACCGTTCACCGGTGGGCCATCAAGCTTCTGCCCGTGCTTGAAAAGGCGTTCCGCCGCTGCAAGCGCCCGGTCGGCAAGAGCTGGCGTGTCGACGAGACCTACATCAAAGTCAAGGGGCAATGGACCTATCTGTACCGCGCCGTCGACAAGGCCGGCAACACGGTTGACTTCCTGCTGCGAGCCAGGCGGGACAAGGAAGCGGCCCGACGGTACTTCGAGAAGGCCATCGATCAGAATGGCGTGCCCGAAACCGTAACCATCGACAAGAGTGGTGCCAATCTGGCCGGGCTGCACGCCGTGAACGCCGAGCGTGAGACGCCTATCAAGATCCGCCAGGTCAAGTATCTCAACAACATCGTGGAACAAGACCATCGGGCGATAAAGCGCCGTACCCGACCCATGTTGGGATTCAAGATATTTCGTTGTGCGCGGATCTTGTTAAGCGGCATTGAACTTATGCATATGGTCGCCAAAGGGCAGATGAAAGACTGCGGCATCGGACAGACTCCCGCGGAGCAGTTCTACTCGTTAGCCGTATAAGTAGTCCTAATCATGCGGGCCATTGTTCAACGCACTTTTTCTTATTGCGACAGAACCGTCCTTTGTTATCCGGCGATCTACCGTGGCCTGACGCATTTTGCCAATCCGGCGCTGGAACGCGCCGTCGAGACAGCGCCCGTCGTGGTCGTGGCCGATCCGCATGAATGCTCGGCGCAATTCAATGCGCTCGGAACGTCGAAGTTCCATACGTCCTGTGATCTCGCGAAGAGTGCGCTTGTCCGCGCCGGCATCAGCTACACGAATGAGATAGCGAGTGCGGGCGCCGGTGCAATCATCAGGGTGGGCGATAAGGTCGTCGCTTCTTACGACGGCAGCGGGCCGGACGCCCCTGTCAAGGCTAAAGCTTTCGCAGCTTCCCTGCGCGGCGCGCTGGACTCCGCCGGATACCCGCAGAAGGCCCCGCCGCACGGTGTGAACCGGCCAATGGTCTTCCTGCTGCTGGTCGCCCTTGCCACTCTTGCAGCCATGACCTACGCACCTTTAGCAGCGGCCATGACTGACCTGTTCCCAGCCAGAATCCGCTTCACTGCGCTTTCCGTGAGCTACCACATTGGCTTCGGCTGGTCGGGAGGATTCCTTCCGGCGGCCGCATTCGCCATCGTGGCTGCCAACGGTAACATGTACGCGGGACTGGCCTATCCGCGACTCTTCGCACTGGTCGCCGCTGTCCTGGTCATCTTGTATGGTTTGACGTCTCGCTGGGCCCGACAAAACCCTGATGCTTGATACCAATCGAGCGGTCAGCAATTAGTCGTCGTAGCGCAGTCCGCGCTGCTCCGTAAGACCGCCGACGTTTGGGCACCAACTGCGAGGCCGCGTGGACGATATCGATCGAATGGCCCCTGTACGGATAGAGGATCGCGTGAAGCTTTACAGTTACTTCCGAAGCTCAGCTTCATACCGCGTGCGGATTGCCCTGAATCTGAAACGCCTTCCGTACGAATGCGTGCCGGTGCATCTGGTACGCAATGGTGGAGAACAGTTTTCAAGCGCGTACAGCAATATAAACCCCGAGCGACTCGTGCCAACGCTTCTTGACGGCTCGCAACCGCCGATGACGCAGTCGCTTGCAATAATTGAGTACCTTGACGAAATCCAGCCGGATCCGCCCCTCCTGCCGCGAGACTCTGCGGGGCGTGCCTATGTACGCTCACTGTCGCTGCAAATCGCATGCGAGATCCATCCCCTGAATAACCTGCGCGTGCTGAAGTATTTAACGGCGAATCTGGGCCTGACCGAGGAAGCGAAGCTCGCCTGGTACAGGCATTGGGTCGAGGTTGGGTTCGAGTCGCTCGAGACGCGGCTCGTTTCCGACAAGCGGACCGGCAGGTTCTGCGTCGGCGACGCACCGACAATGGCTGACCTCTGCCTTGTGCCACAAGTTTTCAATGCGCAGCGCTTCTCCGTCGACGTCGGCCGCTTTCCGATACTCACACGCATCAATGAGAACGCAATTGCGCTCGCCGCTTTTGCGCAGGCGGCGCCGGACCGGCAACCTGACTCGGCATGAGCGCGTAGGCCGCGAGGAAGGACGGATGTGCGTCCCCGCGGTCGGTTTGCTTTGATTGGATGAGGTCTTGTCGTCAAGAAAGTCCAGCCTGCGCTAACGCAAGGGCCAAGGGACAGGGAACCCCTGGGCGCTGGATACGAGGGGCGACGACGACGTTGGCCCAGGTGCAGGCATGGAGCGTTGGTACCGACGCAACGGTAGCAAAAAGGCGGATCAGCCGAGGTTGTCGTTTAGCGGCGAACGGCGGCTGCGGAGCGCGAAGCCGACGTCGGGATGACCGATCTGCGGGGGCGGCGAATGGCGCCAGTTGGCCGAGGGTGTGTCAAAACATGCGGCTTCGACGTTGAGCGCGAAAGTCGACCCACCAGAATGCTCTGTATCGGCTTCGCGGCACTTGGGGAGGGGTAAAGCGACACCCGAAAACCAGGCAATTTCGAGTTTTGACACACCCTCGGCCGACTGCTGCCTCATCAGCCTGCGTGACGTCCAGTTGAAGCGTACCTCAACCGGACGTCAGTGCGCGCGTTAAACGCGTCAGAGTAGAGCCGTTTTCGCAATTGGTTGACGCCTCTGCATCAACGTCTCAGGCCCCAAACTGACAGTTTCCGGCGTTAGTCGGGCGTGGCGCCGCCGGCAATCCGCGGCGCGTGCTTCGGGTTGCGGCAGTCGATGGATACCATTGGCGCCTTTGTCGGGACGCAACTCGCGATCGGGCTGATGCTGTAGTTCAGCGATCGCATTCGGGGGTCGACGAACCGGATCAAGCCCAGTGCAGCGTCGCTTCCGTTTCCCCCGGCACCTGCGCGCACTCTGTTCGTCGGCGCGGCAGTGGCTTGGGCGCGCGTGCGCGTATTTGTGGGCGTGAATTTTCCGCTCGACATCGTGAGAGCCATTGTCGTCGCGTGCCTGGCGTAGGCGCTGATCACGCCGCTCTGGCGAATCGGCGGCACGCCCATGACACTCTCAGCGATCGGGCTGTATCGCAAGCTGCTCGCGCGGCCCATCGGATTGGCTGGCTACGCCGCTGTTCGGCTCGTGCGCGGCCCCGCAAGCCGTCGACAAGCGTAGTGCTGATCGGAATCGGCAGCACCATCCTTGCCGGACATCTGAAGCTCGTCGCCTAGTGACCGCCGATCCGACGGCGCGCTCTCACCTGTCGGATACCGAGCGCGGACAGGCGGAGAGTCTCGGCAACGCGATTGCCGACGAATAGCAGGTGCTCCCTCCCCGGCACCCCTCCCTTTCTGCCAGAGACAGATAAACGCAGACAGACAAAAAACCAAAAGCACCTAACAATAACGGACATCTGTGCCAACCCCACGAGCGCCTCTTCGCTGCCGGCGACCAGTAACGGAGGGTGCCGCGGGTGTAGTTCGGCAGGTAGTTCGACTACGCCGGGAATCCGCGCTTTCTCGCTGTGCTTCTGAAAGAAGAGCTCGCCCTTGATCCCGTCTGGCGCACGCACGAGCGCGAGCGGCCGGTTATGCAGATGAGGCAACGCCCATTCTCCGATCGCGGCGTAATACTCCACCAGTTCCTTCTTGGTGTGGCCAGTGACTTCGTCCAGACCCCGCTGCGGATTGGTAATCCGGATGTTGCCGATCTTCACCGCGCCCTTGGCGCCCGCCACTTCCCGGGTAGAGCCGGCGTCGGCTTCCACTGGCTCGTCGTACTCCACGGCAACCATAGGTTCTTCCGTAACCGATGACGCCGCCTTGTCGTCACGGACCGCATGAAAGACGGGGTGACGCACTTCGCCGCCTGGCGTCCATTCGAGAAACGAGCACTCAGCGACGATCGACGGGCTAAGCCATAGATGATCCCGTTCTTTTTCTGGCTGCGGTGGATCGTAAAAAGCTGTCTGTGCGCAGCGCAGGGATTCTGCTCGCGAAAGAAACGCGGACGCAGCGCGGGAGGAAAAGTAAGGTCTTACTCTGCCCGCGTAGCGCAACGAGCCGTCCTTTTCATGCACGCCCAGTAGCAGCGAATGCACGCCCGCCCGCGCCCCTTTCGTACGGGTGAAGCCCCCGACCACGAACTCCTGTTTGGCGTGGCACTTTAGTTTGATCCAGTCCGTCGAGCGGCCTGAACGATAAGGCGCGTCCGCGCGCTTGCCGATGATGCCTTCGAGCTTCATCTTGCATGCGGAGGCGACAAGAGACACTGGGTCCTGCGGAACGTCTTCCGAAAAGCGGATCGCGTCGGACGTCGCTCCTTCCAACAGTTCACGCAGAAGCGCCCTGCGCGATCGCAACGGCTGCTCGCGAAGGTCCGTCCCGTTCAGCCAGAGGATGTCGAACACGAACATGACGATTTCAGCGGTGCTGCGACGGTCAAACGCGTTTTGCAACGCGTTGAAGTCGGGGCGCCCGCTGGAATCAAGCACGACCGCTTCGCCGTCGAACCACGCATCGTCGCCTTGCAGTTCGTTGCACGCCTCGGCCAGCCGCGGCATGCGCGATGTCCAGTCGTGGCCATTACGCGTAAAGATCTGCGTTGCCCCGCGCGCAATGCGGGTCATCACCCGGTAGCCGTCGAATTTGAAAAGGCACCTTTCGCGGTGTTGCCTTTCAATCTCGACCACGCCGCGCGTCCCTGACAGCGAGCTGCCGGATTCGGCCAGCAAGCGTCATTCGCCTCATCCGTCAGACGAAAGTTCAGACGTCGGCTCCGCACTGCAAACGGTCACTGGCCTTCGGTTGGTTGGGGGAATTAGTAAGCGTGTGACAACTCCTGCCGCACGACGAACGGGCACAAAAGTTCCACAGGAAGGCGCAAAACGCTGAGATATTGACATGCCCCCGCGATGCTAGCGGCTATTCTTCAGACGCAGCGACTCACGCGTTCTCGGCCGGCTCTGCGGGTCGTCGGCAGCCATTCCGCACACACGCGGAAAGGGGGCTGTATGTCACATCCAGGACTACTTCGGCCCGCGCGACGCGCACTGCGTCGGCAGCAGTCGCGCGGATACATCTGGCTCGCCGTCGGCGTTTCGCTGACTGGACTGTCCCTGACACCCCCGGTGTTCGCGGCGGGTGTCCTTCCACAAGGCGGCACATACGTCGCCGGCGCGGGCACGATAGCCAGCCAGGGGAATGGTCTCTTGATCACGCAACCGGGTTCGACGCGCGGCGTGATTGACTGGAACAGTTTCTCGATCGGCAGGCACAACAGCGTGACGTTCGACAACGGTTCGGGCGCGACCCTGAACCGGGTGACGGGTGGCACACCTTCGGCCATTCTCGGCAGCCTCAGTGCAACGGGCAGCCTCTATGTGATTAATCCGCAGGGCATCGTCGTGGGGTCTTCGGGCGTAATCACAACGGGCGGACGTTTCGTCGCGTCGACGCTGGACATCTGCAACGACGCGTTCATGCGGGGCAGCGGCTCGGTCACGCTGTCGGGCGACTCAAACGCAGCCGTGATCAATCTCGGCAAGATCAGTTCGAGCGGCGGCGATGTGTTCCTGATTGCGCGAGACGCAGTCATCAACGCGGGAACCGTGGCAGCGCCCGACGGTACGGCGGAACTGGCCGCCGGTGGCGACGTGCTGTTGCAGGACTCGGCGAGCAGCCGGCAGGTGTTCGTGCAGACGGGCAGTCAGGGCACGGTCGTCAACAAGGGGCGGATAACGGCCGCGCAGGTCAGCCTGCAGGCCGCCGACGGCAATGTGTATGCGCTCGCAGGCAGCGGCACGCGCATTCGCGCAACCGGCACGGCCAGCCGCGACGGGCACGTCTGGCTCGTTGCCGACAGCGGCAGTGTCGATCAACTCGGCAAGATCGCCGCGAGCAACGCGGACGGCAGCGGCGGAACGGTCGATACGCAGGCGGCACAACTGACGTTCGGCAAGCACACAGTGGTCGATGCAGGTCAGTGGAATCTCTCGACGCCTGCTTTCACTATCGATGACGTCGCCGCGCATGCGTTGCAGCGCAGCCTGAACGCGGGCACCTCGATCGATGTCACCACCATAGGCGCCAACGGCGCAACGGGCGACCTGGGCGTTGCGTCCAGCCTGAACTGGAGCGGTCCGGCTTCGCTCACGCTCGCCGCGTACCACGACGTCTCGGTAGCGATGGGTACGACCATCGCGAACTCCGGTGCGGGCAATCTGACCTTGCGCGCGGACGCAGCCGGCATCGACAACGGCGGCAGCGTCATCAACAACGGCACCATCGACTGGTCGGGCAGCACAGGCATCGTGAGTGCATTGCATGACATAACCGGTGAATACTTACCCGGAAACATTCTCTCAAACAGCACATGGTCTGCCGCTCCAGACAGTGGTCTGGTGACGCAAGTTACCGCCTATGCGCTAGTGAATACCGTCTCCGATCTGGGCGCAGTTGGACTCAACCCCTCGGGCAACTACGCGCTCGGCAGGGACATCGACGCCACACCCCCGCCCGGTGCATTCAGTCCGACCGTGGCTTCGTTCTCGGGCCAGTTTGATGGCATGGGACACACGATTTCGAATCTTTGGTTATCCGAATCGCTTTTCGGTGACATCGGGTATTCGGGCGTAGTTCGGAACCTCAACGTTCAGGGCAGTGCCAACTTCCTCAATTCTGCCCAGGTGGGGGCCCAGGTGGGGGGGCTTCTTGCGGGCACGAATTCGGGTACGATTGCATCCGTACACGCAAGCGTGCCCTCTATCTCTATCGGGGGACCTGGTGGGCTCTTTGGTGGGCTCGTTGGGTTGAATCAAGGCATGATCACGCGCTCGTCAAGCAATGGGGACGTCATGGGAGGTACTGGGGTGGCTGGTGGACTTGTTGGGGACAATCGCGGCACGATCACGCGTTCATCCAGCAATGCGGACGTGTCATCCGAATTTATCGCTGGAGGCCTGGTCGGAACAAACGAAGCCTTTATCCAACAATCGTTCGCATCGGGCAATGTCACGGCGACCCAATTGGGAATGGGCGGCGGTCTGGTCGGCTTCAATTATAGCTTTATCACACAGTCTTATGCGACCGGAACGGTTCACTCCCCGCGGCAATGTGACACAGCCCTCACTGGGTGTGGGGGTGGGTTAGTTGCCAAAAACGCAGGCGCGATCAGTCAATCGTTCGCAACCGGCAAAATCGATCAGCCATCCGGACCTTCGGGGGGGCCGGGCGGCATCGCGGGTCTCAACGATTTTTTCCCGTTTCCTGTGCCGGCGACTATCACCGACGATGTCTATTGGGATACGCAAACGACAGGCGTGACAGTCGGCGTCGGCACCACGCTTCGGGGCGGGAACCTGGGTAACGCTCAAGGCTTGACTACTATGCAGATGAGCACGCCGTCAAGCTTCGGTCCGACATACGACTTCGGCCCAGGCGGCGTTTGGGCGATGCCCGCGGGAGCGACGCATCCGATATTGCAGTGGCAACTAGCGCAATGAGACCGGCTGCTATCCACAGACGTCAGCGACCAGTTATCCGTTGCATTGAGGCGACAATGGTTCAACCACCAGCCGCCACAATGACTATTGAGTGGTGACGGACCGAAGACGAGTTCATAGTTGAAGGCGCGGTATGGCCGCTTTACTCTGATACCTGCCGTTGGCACCGCGACGACCCGACTGTCGGCAATGGGTCGCTTTATTCCGGTCGCATATCGGCATCGAGCGGCGGTAGATCGAGGTCCGCATCGGGCTGGGTTCGGCCATCTACGGCCATTGGCCCGCGGTTTCACAAGGACATTCGCATGTCGGCTCCGCCTCCGACACCGGACGTTCGTGCGTGGATCATGTCCGGTGGCGTCGTCGGCCATTATAGGTAGTCCGTCCCGCCTTTCATCGATAGATAGATACTGTCAGACTGGGAGCGTTCTGCCAGTCTGACAGTGGCGGGACATGCACCCGTTTCGCGCTGCCAAACACGTTCCACTTTTCCGGTTCAGGAAGAACCGTTCGGCAAACGCGTAGACGCTCCTATGTCAAGCGACTCCGATCGATGTCGCTCGCCGCTCGGGAACCTGGATGGTGCGCGACGGTTTAGGTCGTCGGTTCGACGAACGGGCACCGCGATGCTCGAGCGTTTGCCGCTTCGAGGGACGGATCTGCCTTGTTTGAGGACGCCGTCCGGCATCGCCGCGCCCTGAGCCCCGGAGATCAGTAGGCGTTGAAAGCCACCGTGCGCCAGCCGATGGTCTGCACGCGTTGCGACAGGATGGGCGAGCTCACGTACTTGGCGTCGAAGAAGAAGTCGCCAAGGATGTCTTGCAGCGATTTCGTGATAGCCGCATTGATGCCGAGCCATTCGGTCTGGATGACGAGCCAATATCCCTCGAGTTCGGACGACGGGGCGTTCTTCTTCAATCGCTTGCGCGCCTCGTCGGGCACGCTGTCGTAGGCGACGTTCGCCCTTTTGCTAGCGAGCTCGCTCTTGCCGGCTGGCGTGAGCTTGCGGTTGGAGTGCTCGCGATAGGCCTGATCGCGGTAGATGGGCTTGTTGTTCCGCGTGGGGTCCTCGCCGATCTTCTCGAGTTCAGCGCGCAGCGAGGCCTTGGACTCGACGAGCCCGTTGAGCTTCTGCAAGCAGTTACGGATCTTCTCGGGCTGCCACGTGAGGCCAACGTCGTCGAAGAAGATGAGCATTCGCGCCACCTGGTGGCATATCGATACAAAGGCTGCGCAGGTGATGCCGCGGTTCTCGCTGAGCGGCGCGTTGTCGATCGCGCGCAGCGTCCATTTGAGCAGCCGCACGAGCGCCGGGAACTCGAACGGGATTTGGCCGAAGTCGGTCGTGCGCACCATGCCCGTGAAACGGCTCGCGTGGGGGCTCTCGACGAGGAGCTGCAAGCGCTGGAAGTCCGCCGACGAAGGGTAGTTGCCGTAGGGCGTGCGCTTGACGGTTTGCGCGAACATCTGCGCGATTTCGGCCGTGCGGGAGCGCAGCACGTTATCCGTCGGATGGGCGTGCAGGTATCCGCCGGCGCCCTTGTCATCCGCGTAGGTCGCGACGTCCGCGATCTCCAGCTGCTGCGCGCCCGCGTGAACGTAGCTCCGGCCGAGGCCGTGGCGCGGCTCGAGGAACACGGTGACGTGGATCGGCTGCCGGGTGGTGGGCGGGTAGCGCGTAAACACCAGGTCGCCCGTCACAAAAGTGTTGATGCTGTCCGTCAGCTTGCTCATGCTGCCCCCGCACTGCCTGAATAATGTGGTGGTCAGATAAATGTGAAAAAACGATAGGTTGTTGAGTTGTAGTGGTCAAGTCATTTCGAACGCGACGATAGATTTTTTGCTGCCATCTTCGGCTCGACATTCGCCGACCAGATTTGCGCTAAATTACCGCTCAGGCCGCCGAGTCACTTGGCTGCCGACCCAACTGCCCTACGACCGTGAACCGCCCCGGGAATCGTGGAGGCTGGTTGGTTTAAGTTAATGCGGGTTCGGCGACCGATGTTTCAAGTTGCCGATAGTAGTTTGCCTCAGCTTCAGCCGGCGGGATGTAGCCGATGGGTTCCATCAATCGATGATGATTGAACCAGGCCACCCATTCCAGCGTTGCCAACTCGACGGACTCGCGTGTTTTCCAGGTGCGGCGATGAATCAGTTCGGCCTTGTACAAACCGTTGATTGTCTCGGCCAGTGCGTTGTCGTAACTGTCGCCACGGCTACCAACCGAGGGCTCGATGCCCGCTTCGGCCAGTCGCTCGCTATAGCGAATGCTGACGTATTGCGAGCCTCTGTCGGAGTGATGTATCAACGTTCCATCTCCGCCTGGGCGCCGCGCATAAAGTGCCTGTTCAAGTGCATCCAGAACGAAGTCTGTAGTCATCGACGAACTGACGCGCCAGCCGACAATCCGTCGGGCGAACACGTCGATCACGAAGGCCACGTAGAGCCAGCCCTGCCACGTCGAGACATAGGTGAAATCAGAAACCCAGAGCTCGTTTGGCCGGTCCGCCCTGAACTGCCGGTTGACCCGATCCAGCGGGCGAGCGGCCGCCGCATCGGCAATGGTCGTGCGAACACGTTTGCCTCGCGTTACGCCACGCAAACCCAGTTGCTTCATCAGCCGTTCGACCGTACAGCGAGCCACCGCAATGCGCTCCCGGTTCATCTGCTTCCAGACTTTATCCGCTCCGTAGACACGCATGTTGGCTTGCCAGACACGCTGGATCTCAGGCCGCAGGCGTTCATCGCGTATCGCACGTGCACAGCGGCGCGACGGATCGCGAAGCTGCGCAGCATGGCGCCGGTAGCCCGACGGGGCAATCCGCAAGACCTTGCAGATCGGCTCGACCCCGAAGGTGTCTCGATGCTGATCGATGAAGGCCTTCAGGACTTCAGGCGGCGGTCGAGCTCCGCCTGGGCGAAAAACGCACTCGCCAGTTTCAGAATCTCGTTGGCGCGGCGCAGTTCCTTGACTTCGCGCTCCAGTGCCTTAAGACGTTCGCGTTCCGACGTGCTCACGCCCTCGCGCTCGCCGCTATCGACTTCATCTCGTTTGACCCACCCCAGCAATGTCTGGCTCGTGCAGCCGATCTTGGGGGCGATGGATTCGATCGCCGCCCACTGTGACGGATACTCGCCCCGATGCTCTTGCACCATGCGCACTGCACGTTCCCGGACTTCAGCAGAAAATTTGTTCGACTTGTTCATGGCTCCATTCTCTCAAGAGTTGGAGCCTCCACCAAATCCCTCAGGATTACCCACAAGTAATGTGATGGTGCTATTCGTTTTGCCTGAATATTCGGTACATCATCGTGATTTCGTGCAGGACAAGAAATCCACGCCAGATGACGGTAGGACCAGGTGGACGATCATGCTTTCGAGCGAGATATCCGCCGAGTCTGGCGATCCACAAGATGACCTGCGCGAGTGACGGCGGTTTATCAGGTATTTCGGTACTGCCATGCGTACGACAGTAGAGGGCTCGCCACTCGATTGGCTGCAGCAATACTTCGCATGGCAGGTTGCCATCAAGCCTGGCAAGCAACATGGAGTACAGGATCCTCCAGCTTACGACGGCGAACAATGCGGTGGCGCGGACGAATCGATCGAGATTGCCAAATTGGCGGGCTTCAATGCGACAGCCACTTTTAAGCACACGATGCCACGATTCAATCGTCCATCGGCGCGCATACCATGCAAGACGCTCGAGGGCCTCTGCGTGTGTTTGCGTAGGCACCGAAGTCAGTAGAAGCCATTCCAATGGCTCTGCTCCTTCGTCTAAGTTCGTTTCCTGTGCATGAATTGCAAACACTTCAATTTGGGGAAGCTTCTCGCGACGACGATTTTGCGGCGGACGAAGGCGTACGGGCATGCAGCGCACAGAGGTGGGCGCGCAAATTCGGACAGTCGGATAAGTGGAACGCTCGGGGCCTGAGCCGGCGATAATGCCGACAAAGGAACCAGGAAGATGACGAAGAGAACCCGACGGACGCACTCAGCCGCGTTCAAAGCGAAAGTGGCGATGGCGGCGGTCAAGGGCGAGCGGACGCTAGCCGAATTAGCGCAGCAGTTCGATGTGCACCCGAACCAGATCACCGAATGGAAGCGGCAGTTGCAGGAACGTGCCGCCGACGTGTTTGGCGCAGGCGGCACGGCGTCGAGCGAGCCGCAAGTCGATTTGAAGGAGCTACATGCGAAGATCGGCCAGCTCACGCTGGAGAACGATTTTTTAAGCGGCGCGCTCAACAAGGCGGGATTGCTGAGCGCAAAGCGATGATCGATCGTACACACGCATTGCCGGTCTCGCAGCAGGCGCGACTCGTTGGTATCGCAAGATCGAGCGTGTATTACCGGGCGCAACCGGTGAGCAACGCAGACCAGTTGCTGATGCGCCGGATCGATGAACTGCACATGGAGTTTCCGTTTGCCGGAGCGCGGATGCTGGCGCGACTGCTGCGTCGCGAGGGACACGAGATTGGCCGTCGGCACGTGCGCACGCTGATGAAGCGCATGGGTATCGAGGCGCTGTATTGCAAGCCGAATACGAGCCGACGCAATGCGCAGCACAAGATCTGGCCGTATCTGCTACGGGGCATGACGATCAGTCGGGCAAACCAGGTCTGGGCACTGGATACCAGTTATATCCCGATGGCGCGCGGCTTCGTGTATCTGACCGCCGTGGTGGACTGGGCCAGCCGGAAGGTACTGGCCCACCGCGTAGCGATCACGATGGAGGCGATGCACGCTGTCGAGGCGTTGGAAGAAGCGTTCGCGAAGTACGGGCAACCTGAGATCGTCAATACCGACCAGGGCAGCCAGTTCACCGCGATAGCGTTCACCGAGGCCGTGCTCAGCCGGGGCATCCGCTTGTCGATGGACGGCAAAGGTGCCTGGCGAGACAACGTGTTCGTCGAGCGCGTGTGGCGAAGCGTGAAATATGAAGAGGTGTATCTGAAAGCCTATGAATCGGTAGGCCACGCCCGGCGCTCAATCGGCGATTACATCAATCTGTACAACCAGAGACGGCCTCATTCGAGTCTGGAAGACCGCACGCCGGATGAGGCATACTTCGCAACACTGCCTGCGATCAAATTGGCAGCATGACTGCCCCGGACGTTCCACTTAAAAATATCGAGAACCTGTCCGAACAAGCGAGGCCACCTCTCACAACCAGCCGTGCGGTGCGTGCCTGGCGGTTTTCGCGTGCAGGCACCTGCAGTTGCGCCTCTCCAAGCACTGGCGAGGCCAGCACGGTTTCCCACAAATATCGATCGGGGTGAGCAACGCGTCGGTTCCACGACGCGCGCACCAACCAGTCGACACCGGCAGGCCGCTGCGCCAGGAACACGTCATAGACATCGCCTTCACGGTCGCTCACGCCGATGACATGCGTGCACGGACAGTGCGTCTTGAGTACGCCCAGTTGCTCGATGCCTTCGAGCCATTTCGCGCTCTCTTTCTGTTGTACGGTTCGTTGCCCACGCAGATGTTTCTTGCCCAACTCCTCGTGCCTGCGTATCCAGGTCTTCATCCCGATCACCCCGAGTGGCAGCCCCTCTGGCGTGAGCGCAAGCAGACTGTGTATCAGGAAACCACGCACATGTGGATCGGAGCCATATCCCAGACCTTCGGTTGCCCGCAGATGAGACAAATTGAACTCGGTGGTGTCCTGAACAGCAAGGACGACTGGCACCTGTTGCATACGACACAGCGTTTGACCGATGTGCCCACCCAGCACGCCATCGACATCCACGTGCGGGTTGTCGAAAAAACGATATGCCGCCTTCAGCTCCGAACCATTGAACGACTGCGGAAAAGAGCAATGTGGGCCCAACGAAAGCTTGCGTGCCAGCGTCACGAGCCGTCTGGTCAGGCGAGCGTCGCCGAGCTCGGCGGCGCCAAACTCTTCATTTGCCCAATCATCAAGGTCAGATGTGTCCGACAATGCCCGACATCACAGATCACGAACCGGATCAAAGTTAACATCGGTCGTCACCGTTTACAAGCCATCGCCCTTCAATCGCACAGTCGCGAGCGACTTATGGGTAATCCTGAGACCAAATCCGGGGCGGTTCACCGTCGCTCGTTCGAAGCGGCCGTTAAAGTCGTGTGGGGTCGAGCGGCAGAGACGGGTCGCTTTATGCCGGTCGCATATCGGCATCGAGCGGCGGTAGATCGAGGTCCGCATCGGGCTGGGTTCGGCCAGATGCTGCCGGTCGCCCGACCACAAGCCTGTCGTTGGAGTTGCTGGGCTTACTCTGGAACCTGCCGGATGCCAGTGGAGCGATCGCGCAATGCATGGCGGCCCTAGCACGTAGATTGGCCGCCGCAATGCTTCAGGGTTAACTACCTTTGTGCGAGTCGGCCTGCTCCCTAGCCGAAGGAACGCTCCACGTACCAGCGCAGTTGTCTCAGCCCTGCGGATCATTGGGAGTGTGATACGTGACGGCAGAAAGGCGTATGGTCGCGCATTCTGTGAGCATCCCCATGGCTACTGTATACGAGCCCTTCAAACTGTCCGATTTCGAGGTGCAGCGCGCGCAGATCAAGCCGCTCATCAACTCGCTTCGGTTCGCCAATACGCTCATTGATATGGTCTTCTATGACGTCACTGCTTTTCATCGCGCGATGAAACTCGACGGTTTGGACGTGACCATCCACGGCCCCTGTGACTTCTGCGCGCAGTTTGCTCGAGCGCTTCAAGAGGTCGACCTGAGCGCGTTAGCAAACCCAGAGGGTGCCATTGTTATCGTTGACGCCAGCACGACTCCTCACATCCAGTGCTTCTTCGATGTCTCCGAGTTCCTCCGCGCCAAAGACGGCGTGAGCCGTATTGACTCAATCTCGGTAAGTGGCGTGGGAAGCTCCGCCCTCGGATCTGCGGCCTTGGCGTGGAATGTTTCCCGCGCAATGGGAAAGCCCGTGGCAGGCGTTGTTCCCGGCTACGGATTAGCTGACGTCGTCCAGCAGGCACTGGGTGGTTTCCTGGGGTTCGGAATTTTTACGTACTGGATGAAGCAGCCTCTTCAGAACACACTGGCGGTGTTGTTGCCGGGAGCCGCATCTGTAGGAAGGAGTCTGGTCGCGACCGTGCCGGGAGCGAAAACGGCCCCAACCGAGGCTCCAGTGTTCCAGCATGGCAGCGGCTCTTCTGACGTACTTCATTCCGTTCTGAAACACACCGACCACATCAGGACGCTGGTTGGACACAGTAAAGGGGCGCTCGTCATCGAGAACGCTATCGCGGACCTGGAGGAGGAAAAGCTGAGCCGTCTCAGGGTTCTGACCTTTGCATGCAGCATCGCTGAGCAGCCAGCTGTCGGCGAATATGAGCAATTCCTTGGCACCATCGACGCGCTGGGGCTGCTGGGCTCCGTCGGCAACCGCCCGGAGCACGCGGTCCCGACGTGGCATAGTACGAATACCGAAATGCCCTTCACGATGCACGTCGCAACGCTGGCGCAGCCTTAAGGACTCCCTTTTTGCTGCCGTCCGTTGTCGCACACTCTGTGGGCGGCCTAGGAATTCCGCGGTTTGAAAAGCCCGCGTGGGAGTCAGGTAGCGAGCGCAGTAGCGGCAAGCCGTGTCGAGCCCTAGAGCGCTCGCCGCGGCCTCACCCTGATGGTTGGCTGTCAGCATGAGCTCCATGCGATCTTCTAAGGATTCTCCACAGACACCATGGGCCAGGCCCGGTGTGCGGGCTCACAGCGGTTGGCGGTAAGCTAGCATCCGGTGCAGCGAGCGGCTGTTGTACCCCTGTGAGCAGCCGTAGACCTAGCGCCTAGCTAGTCGACAGAACCGGGTGGCCCTATGCCCTTGCGCTAGAGGCCGCGCCCGCGGCGATCGCGGCGCTCGGTCATGGGGCGCTAGCCGGCCAGGAGCGGGCAGTCATGCCAACGAAGACGATGCCCGATTCGAACGGGTTATCGGCCACTCAGCCGCCGCGCGAATCGGTCTACCAACGGTCGCCTTTCAGGAACCACAGCATGAGAAATCGACGTCACGACTCTCGACGACTCCGCCCACGCGGCCTGGCGCGCGTTGATTGCTCCAGTACAGATTAGTGTGTTTGATCACACCATCTGGCGGCGGCGCACCCCATCGCGTCATGTCTTCCGTCGTATGCGCGTCGCTGACCAAAGTTGCGTCATAGCCGCGCACAAGTGCGCCGTGCAACGTCGAGCGGATGCACATATCCGTTTGGGCACCGGTCACAATGAGTTTGCCGACACCCAGCGTCGACAGCAACTGTTCTAGTTCAGTACCTTCAAATGCGTCGCGATAGCTTTTTTCGATAATCGCTTCACCGGACGCTGGAGAGAGTTCTGCAACGATCTGCCACGCTGCGCTGCTCGCTGCCAGCTCTTCGTCGCTGTGGCGGACCCAGACAACCGGCACGTGCGCACGACGCGCGCGCTCGATGAGCATATTGACGGCACTGAGCACTTCGTTGCGTCGATACGCGTTCTCGACAACTCCGTTCTGAAGATCGATAACGATCAGCGCGGTGTTTGGGCGATTGGCAAGCGTAGTCATAGGGAGATGCCTTTCGTGGAAAAGCACATCTTGCCAGATTTAATTTCGATAACGCGAGTGGCTGCTGCTCGCAGGTTCAACGGACATTCGCATATGAAAGGCCAATGCCCGTAACGGGTCGCGTGCTGCCGCTCGTGGCACGCACGGGTGGATCGCACGACGATCGGCAAGGTACGGCCATCTCCAGCCGTTCGCCTGATACCGTGCGCTTTCCTCGGAAACCCGAGAGGAATCAGTTGCGCACACGGAATCGCGTTGTTCATCCTGTTCGGCACGCAACCGACCACGACTGATGACACCGGAAGTACGACGCAGTCGTGCGGGAAATGCCCCGAGATATACTTCCCGCATGGAACTCGACCCCCGCGACCTCGATAAAATCAGTGCCGTCACGTTGCAGCACTACGACGCGCACGCGGAAGATTTCCGCAACGGCACGTACGACCACGACGTCACGCAGAACATCGCGGCGCTGCTGCACCATATCGAAGTCGAGCCGCCTCTTACGATCCTGGATTTCGGCTGCGGGCCGGGGCGAGATCTCAAGGCCTTCACTACACTCGGCCATTGCGCGGTCGGCCTCGATGGCGCCGAGCGCTTCGTTGCGATGGCGCGTGACGCGACTGGCTGCGACGTCTGGCAGCAGGATTTCCTGCATCTCGATTTGCCGGCCGCGCACTTTGACGGCATTTTCGCCAACGCCGCGCTGTTCCATGTCCCGAGTCAGGCGTTGCCGCGCGTGTTGCGGCAATTGCACGCGACGCTGAAGCCCGGCGGCGTGCTGTTCAGCTCCAACCCGCGCGGCACGAATCAGGAAGGCTGGAGCCACGGCCGCTACGGCGTCTTCCATGATCTCGAAGCATGGCGCCGATATATGGCGGACACAGGCTTCGTCGAAATTGAGCACTATTACCGGCCCGCCGGCTTGCCGCGTGAGCGGCAGCCGTGGCTAGCCAGCGTGTGGCGCAAGCCGGTTGCCTGAAACGCCAGGGGGCTGTTCCACAGTATGCCCGCGTTGGGCTTGGCAGATGCTTGCGCTCAAGCCGCTTTGATGCAGCGCAAAGCAGCCGATTTGCAACAGTGTCCATCGCGCAGAGAAACGGCCAGTCGTGGATCTCAGACAATCGGCAGAAGCGGGGACGCCTGTCGTCGGCCGCGACACGCAGAGGGCGGCCAGGAGCCGACATTCGCGTGCGCCGTCGCTCGGACGTTCAGGCGTCGGTTCTATCCAGGAAACGGCCGTTCAATTCGCGACATCGAACGTTGCTTCATCGGCCAATGCCAAGTCGCCGATCGGAAGGTGTGAGGCTGCTATTGATTGCTGTGTCGATGTTTGCTAACTGGCATCATCAGACAACAAGCGGCCGTCTGAGGGTTCTCATTTTCAACGGGATCATGATGCTGAAGTTGAAGTCCATGAGCTAGCGTCACCCGAGCAGAACGCCAACGAGAGCAGCTAAACCACAAGCGGACGCGTCGGGCGTGACTGGCCTGGTGACTATCAGGTATTCACGGACGTTTACTTGACCTCAAGATGCGCTTTGCGAATCTCCATCAATTGGGATCATTTGGCCGGAAATGGAACGTCCGGCATCGGATGCCAGGAAGACAGCGAGCGCCCCGATCTCCGCCGGATCCACGAAATGTTTGACGGACTGATTGGCGAGGGCGGCCGCCTCTTCCTGCGCGACGGAGCGGCCGCTGGCTGATGCTCGGCCCGCCAGCACTTGCTGAATACGTGGCCCTTCAACGGCGCCTGGCAAGATCGCGTTGACGCGTATGTCAAACTCTCCCAACTCACGCGACAAGGTCTTGGTGAATCCAATGAGGCCCCACTTGGTCGTTGCGTAGGGGCTGCGGTTTGGGTAGCCGAAGCGGCCAGCCAGCGACGACATGATCAGAATGACGCCCGCGCGCGATTGCTTCAAGTGAGCGATGGCTTGTTGCGTGACCGTGAACGTACCGGTGAGATTCAAACGCAGTACTGCTTCCCAGGCATCCGGATCCATGTCCGCAACACTCGCTGTCGGTCCCGCAATGCCTGCGTTGTTGATCAGGACATCCAAACCGCCCAAGGCGGACGCGGCCTCCGCGACCATGCGCGAAGCCGCCGCGCGATCTGCGATGTCGCACACCGAAGCCGTCACGCGCGGCAATTGCGCCTGGATCTGTTCAAGCGCGGCTTCGTCGATGTCGCAGACGTGAACGGTAGCGCCTGCCGCTACGAAGGCTTCCGTGATCGCGCGCCCGATACCCCCGGCGCCAGCGGTCACCAGCACGCGCCGGCCTTTCGATGTGGTCATGCAACCCTCCTTTCTGACTTGATCATGCTCGCCGCTCAGGCGCACGCGGCACGTATGAATTCAGGGACACCGACGGCCTTCAGACGTCCGTCGTCCTGCTTGACACACAAAGCACGCGTCGCGTTACCCTCACAGATCAGGGTATCGTCGCGCATGATGCGATGGCTTTGGATAAACACTTTGCCTCGCCATTCCTCAGTGCGGGTATGCAACTCGAGACTTTCACCGTAAGTCGCCGAGGTGTGAAAACGAGTGTGGATCTCTAACAGCGGCGCGCCGATGCAGTTGGGCAGCGCTTGCATTTCCCGCCACGGCGGCAGGCCGCACTGTATAAAATAATCGTGCGATGCGGCGTCCATCCAGCGCGAAAAGTTCGGAAAAAAAACGATTCCGGCCGGGTCGCAATCGCCGAATTGCACGTCGATACGATAGACAGTTTCTTTACTCACGGGTATATGCTCCTGCTTTCAGTTCAACCATTGTGCGTGCATTGCCCGCGCGACACTGTCAGCGCGGCGACATTTCGCATCGGCTGCCGTGCGCGCCGCCCGGAGGGACGGCAATGACGAGGCAAAAGCGGATCGCCACGGTGTCGCTGACGCTCGACGAACTGCTCGCCCAATCGCCGTGGTTCGCGAGGCTCGACGAACCCACGAAGTCCCGCGTGCGCGCCGATGCGTCGGAGCGCGCCGTCGCAACCGGTCAGGCGCTAGGGCATCACGGCGAACGACAACACGCCTGGTTCGGCATGCTCGAAGGCCTCATCAAGTGGTCGATCACTGCGCGCGACGGCCAAACGGTGACCTTGGGCGGACAGTCGGTCGGCAGTTGGTTCGGCGAAGGCACGCTGATTCGCAACGCGCCGCGCGAATCGGATCTGATCGCGTTGCGCGACAGCCGAGTCGCGCAGATTCCGCGCGCAACCTTCAATTGGCTTCGCGAGCACCAACCCTCGTTCAACGAATTTTTGCTGCTCCAGGTCAACGAGCGTCTGCACTGGTTCATGGGCGCCGTCGCCGCGCACGGACTGCTCGACACCGACAGTCTCGTCGCCAGAGCGCTGGTGGGTATGGTGCTACCGCTGTCCAATCCGAGCGGCGCGGGACATCTGCCGCTGTCCCAGGAAGAGCTCGCCAACCTCGCCGCTGTGTCGCGTCAGACGTGCAACAAGGCAATGACTCGCTTCAAGAACGCGGGGCTCGTGCGCACCGAGTACGGCGGCATCGTCGTGCTGGATTTGCCCCGGCTCCACGCGTTGGCCAGATAGCGGCGTCTGCCTTTCTTCGTCGTTGCGGCATCCGCATCCCCGGATGGCCAGGTGTTTACGCTGACCCCAACTGTCGCGCCATCGACAGTCGCGGGAAGGGTCGCCCGAAATAATGCGTGTCATACAAGACCCGGAGACACGCAATGAATCGCGCCCATTCCCTGCCCACCGCAATCGCGCTCGTCGAGAGTCCGTCGGATCAGATAGCGGAAGACGCCGTCTTTCGAAAGATCAGTTGGCGCGTGATGCCTCTCATTCTGATCGCCTACGTCTGCGCGTTCCTCGACCGCATCAACATTGGCTACGCGCAGTTGCAGATGAAGCAGGACCTCGCGTTCTCCGACGCGGTATATGGACTCGGCGCGGGCATTTTCTTCGTGACCTATCTGCTGTTCGAGGTGCCCAGCAATCTGCTGCTCGAGAAGATCGGGGCGCGACTCACCTTCGTGAGGATCATGGTGCTGTGGGGCCTCACGTCCGCGGCGACCGCGTTCGTCACCGAGCCGTGGGAGTTCTATGGAATCAGGCTGCTGCTCGGCTTGTTCGAAGCGGGCTTCTTCCCCGGAATCATTCTGTATCTGACCTACTGGTATCCGAGCCAGCGCCGCGGCCGCGTGACGGGTCTGTTCCTGTTCGGCATGCCGATCACGGGCGTCCTGGGCGGCCCGCTGTCGGGAACGATCATGAGCCGCATGGAGGGCCTTGGCGGCATGCATGGCTGGCAATGGCTGTTCCTCGTCGAAGGCCTGCCGACGGTCCTGCTGGGGATTCTGCTGTATTGCATGCTGCCGGACCGGCCAGGCCGCGCCCCGTGGCTGAACGACGCGGAGAAGGTGCTGGTACGGTCGGTCCTCGATGCCGACCACGGCGGCGAGACCAGGGCTCCGCATCATGGCCGGCTCGCGGCGGCGCTGGCTGACCCGAAGACCTACGTGCTCGCATTCGTCTATTTCTGCTGCGCTTGCGCCGTCTACACGCTTACGTTCTGGTTGCCGACCATGATCAAAGGGCTCGGCATCGCCCCGATCGCCACGATCGGCTGGTACACGGCAGTGCCCTACATCTTCGGCGCGCTGGGTGTTCTCGTCATCAGCCGCAGCTCGGATCGTTTTAAGGAGCGTCGCTGGCACGTCGGGGGAACCCTGGTCTTCGGCGCGGTGGTCCTGGCCTGCACCTCCTTCCTCGGCACCGCCGTCGTACCGGTGATGGTCCTGCTGTGCGTGGCCTCGTTCTTCATCTTTGGTGGCGGCTCGCTGTTCTGGTCGATTCCCCCGACCTACCTTGGGCGCGATGCGGCCGCAGCCGGCATCGCCGTAATCAGCTCACTGGGCATCCTTGGCGGCTTCGTCAGCCCGACGCTGATCGGTTGGATAAAGGGCGCGACCGGCAGCATCCAGATGGGTCTGCTGGCCTTGACCGCGGTTGTCATCGGCGGCGGTCTGACGATCCTGCTGGGGCTGCCAAAGCGCGCAGTCCGCGTGGGCCCCGGCGATGGCGCGAACGTGCACTGATCGACTCGTCCCAGCCAATCCCGTTCTTTAGATCAATTTCAACTCTGGAGTAGACCACCATGAGCAAGCCCAAAGTCATCGTGACCGTTGCCCCGACCGGCGGCATGGCCAACAAGCAAATGAACCCGAACCTGCCGACCCAGCCGCGCGAGATCGCTGAGGACACCTACCGCTGCTACAACGCGGGCGCCAGTGTCGTCGCAGTCCATGCGCGACGTCCCGATGACGAGGCCACCTGCGATCCGGCAATCTATAGCCACATCAACCGGCTGATTCGCGACAAATGCGACATCATCCTGAACAACTCCACCGGCGGCGGCATCAACGGCGACATGGTTCGCGAACTCGACAACGGCCTGTGGGAGATCCAGTGGGAAGAACGCCTGAAGGGTATGCAGGGTGACGGCGTCGAGATGTGCACGCTCGATGCGCAGACCGTGATCGCAAGCTTCAGCGGCAAGGAGATCCTGGTGGCGACGCCGCCCTCGCGAATCCGGCAGATTGCCGCGATGATGAAAGAACGAGGCATCAAGCCCGAATGGGAGGTGTTCGGCCTTGCCGACATCGTCCAGGATGTTCAGCGCGCCATCAACGAGGGACTCGACGACGCACCGCACTTCATCAATATCGTGATCGGCGCCAATGCGTTCCAGGGCGCGTTGCCGTACACGCCCCGGCTGTTGCAAACGATGGTCGACCACCTGCCCCGTAACACCGTCTTCAACGTCAGCGCCATCGGCGCGGCGCAGTTGCCCGCCGCGATGAACTCGCTATTGCTGGGCGGGCACGTGCGCGTCGGGCTCGAAGACAACCTGTACTACAGGCACGGTGAGTTGGCCACCAATGTGCAACTGGTCGAACGGCTCGTTCGCCTGGTGCGCGAGATGGGTTACGAGCCTGCCACGCCGGCTGAGGCACGCGAGATCATTGGACTGCGGCCGTTGCGCGAAACGCTCAGCGCTGCCTGCCTGGAGGGTTAGGCAATGGCAACGCGAGACGTCAACGTCGCCATAGTCGGCACCGGTGTTATCGGCGCAGCTTGGGCGACCCACTTCCTGGCTCATGGTTTCACTGTCACGGCGACGGATCCCGGTCAAGGAGCCGAGTCGCGCCTGCGCGACTGGATCGACGATAGTTGGCCTGTGGTCGAGAGGCTCGGACTGGCAAACGGCGTCTCGCGGGACAAGCTGACGTTCACGACTGACATGGGCGCGGCTGTGCGCAATGCCGATTTCATTCAGGAAAGCGGCCCGGAGCGGCTGGATGTCAAGCACGCGTTGATCGCGAGTATCGAATCGGCGGCAAGGTCGGATGCGATCATTGCGTCGTCTTCGTCGGGGCTGGCAATCAGCGAGATTCAGACGGGCGCGAAGCACCCGGAACGAATCGTCCTGGGGCATCCATTCAACCCGGTCCACATCATGCCGTTGGTCGAGGTCGGTGGCGGCCGGCTTACCTCGCCCGAGAACATCGCGAAGGCCATGGCGTTCTATTCCTCAACGGGCAAGAAGGTCATCAGGATCAGCAAAGAAGTCAAAGGTCATATCGCCAACCGTCTGCAGGTGGCGATATGGCAGGAGGCCATCAGCCTGGTACAGCGCGGGGTCGTCTCTGTGGAGGACGTCGACGCGGCGATCTCCTACGGCCCAGGCCTGCGCTGGGCACTGCTCGGTCCGTTTCTCAACCTTCACGCTTCCGGGGGATCCGGTGGCATCACCCATGTCCTCCAGCACCTGGGTGCGGCCCAGCGCGAGTGGGCCAGAGACCTGGGCAAGTATCCCGAGACAGACGACTACATCGAGTCGATTGCAAGCGGCGTCAATACGGAACTGCAGTCGTACGACTTTCCTGAGATGCTTCGCCAGCGCGATCAATTGCTGATTCAACTACTGGAGGCGAAGCGAAATCTTTCTCAGATCCCCTAGCCGGACGGTACCTGAAGATGAGCGGGATTTGGATGCAGATCTCTGTGACATACATTGATCTGCCATTATTGCGGCAGAAAAGATCCTGCTCGTCCCGCGGTATGGCAGTTCCACACTGATACCTGCCGTTGGAACCGCGACCACCCGACCGTCGGAAATGGGTCGAACACGGACGGTCTTGCCTGAAAACTCTCGGGGCCGGGAACCGCCGTGCAACGCGATATTCACTGTAAGACTTTTTGCGCTGTCCCTGACGATACGACCGGAGGCAGATTCCGACCTTTGGGGAAGGTTCCCTATCAGGCCTCGTTCGCCGTCTGCTGGACCGTCACCGTGCCCCCGCAGACTGGTCGGCCCATTTTGCGTCGACAACGTCGAGCATTCCGATATCCGGCACGCTGCCCAGCAATGACAGCGAATGCTTGGCGAGTTCCCGCGGAACATGACCCGTCAAGTGCGCAAACCGACCGCCGTTGTCGGGGAAGACGTCAAAGATGCCGAAGTGACTGTCGTCAAGGCGGATGGCAAACCAGGCAATGGTCTTGGGTTCCTGCTCCACGAGTGCTTGCGCGTCGCGAAGGAACTGCGCGACCTGCGACTCATGGCCCGCCTTTGCCTTGAACGTGAGGAGCAGCGCCTTCGTGACCGGCTCGCCCGATGATGTTGCAGGCAACTTGTCGGCCAGGACGTCGAGCTCCTGAATCAGCGGCGCCCCGGCAAACACGCTGCCGCCGGCATCCAGCAGCGCTTGTGTAACTGGCCCCGCCAGATGCGCCTCGCGGCCGGCATCGTCTGGGAACACGTCGAAGATGCCGTACTCCGATCGCCCGAATCTGATCGCGAACCACGCGGTCGTTGCGGCTTCCGCCCGACCCATCGCGAGAGCCGAGCGCAGGACGTCTTCCGCCCTGGCGTCGTCGTAGCCGGCCTTGACTTCCAACCTGACGAGCAGACCTTTAGTGCCCATGAGACACCTCCATCCGTGATCGACCGACCGTGAGCGCGTTGAGCGTGCAGTCCTTCGACGCTAACAAGCCAGCAGCGCCGCGCAGCGCTCCAGAGGACAGCTTCGGTCCTGCGATCGTCGCCGGCGGCATCGGGCGAGACATCTCGCCCGGGGATCCTGCGCGCCTGCAATGCACCTCAACTGACACGATAGTGGATTTCGCCTCGCCGTTCCAGGCGGGATCGCTGGAACCGGCTTGCCCTTACGTCTCTGGCAGCTGCCCCTAGACGAGCTCGCTGGCGACACGTCGGCAAGTCAGGAGCGGGAGCCTGCCGACGCCCCGAGCGACGTGGATCCGAGTGGGATGAGCAGTTAAGGTACTCATGCTGCGCCGCGAAGAGCGTAAGAGCGCCGCACGCCGGGTGAGCCGCGCAAGCTCGAACTCCCTCTAGCCTGGCGCCTCCGGTCACGGACACATCTGCAGTATGAGCCGTCTCGGGCCCGGTGACCCGCGGAAATGTCGTCTGACGAGGCTCCGGCTGTCTTGGCTAGAGCAATCCCAACAGGCGTTGGACGACCGCTGCTACCATATTCGAAAGATCGAAGCCTACGGGTTGCCCCGGCGGCGATCCGGTTCCATGGGCTTCAGGTCGGTAACATGGCTTGCGCCCTATGCCTGTTCGTCGGCAGCAAGCCCTCGGGAGCACACGATGATCGTCGAGCGTATCTGGACTGGCAATGCCTACCGCAACTTCAACTACCTGATTGCATGTCCGGAAACCGGCGAAGCACTTGCCATCGATCCGCTGGACCATGAAAAGTGCCTCGCCGCCGCGAAGGCCAAGGGGTGGCAGATCACGCAGATCCTCAACACCCACGAGCATCGGGACCACACCGGCGGCAACGAAGCGATGGTCGCGGCCACGGGCGCCAGACTGCTTGCTCATTTCAGGGCCGGCGCTCGCATTACGGGGGTGGACCGCGGCGTCAAGGCCGGAGACATCATCAGGGTCGGGAAGCGGGTCGAACTTGAATGCATGGACACGCCGGGCCACACCATGTGTCACGTCTGCCTGCGATCACATACCGACCAGCCGGCGCTGTTTTCCGGCGACACCCTTTTCAATGCGGGCGCCGGCAATTGCCACAACGGCGGCGATCCGGGCGAGCTGTATGCCACGTTTGTGGGCCAGCTCGCCAAACTGCCGGACGACACAAAGATCTACCCCGGGCATGACTACATCGAGAACAATCTGAGGTTCACGTTGTCGCTCGAGCCGGAAAACGCCGCTGCCCGGGCCCTGCTTCCCCGCGTGGCCGGTCATGACCCGAAGACCTCGATCGTCACCACGCTCAAGGACGAAGAGCAATTCAACACCTTCTTCCGGCTCACAAGCGCAAGCGTGATCGCCAGGTTGCGGGAAAGCTTCCCGGATCTCCCGGAAAAACCCGATCCCAGGACGGTGTTTCTCAAGCTTCGCGAGTTGCGCAACAGATGGTGATGCATCAGGGCGCGAAGCGCTGCCGCTCACCGCATCGGGCCATTTCTGTGTAGACCGCACCATCGAAGGTAGAGGGGGCTGAACCTCCGCGTTCAACCTCGCCAAAGCAGTCCCTCGCGGAAGCCGGCCCCGGCCAACGAGACGCTCCAACGAGCGTTTGCTTTCAACTGGAGCGAAGGACGCCTCTGTTGGATCGAAGGCGGGTATCGGGCGAAAGGCTACCTGCGGCCATGAAGCGTCATTCGCCCGCATCGTTGCGCGGACGTTCAGATGTCGGATCCACCCAGCAAGCGGCCATTCAATTCGCGAGGACGAATTGTGCTTCATCGGCCATTGCGGTCATCCGCGTAAGCTTCAGTCCGGCATCCCGTTATGGTCGCCGAGTGGTCTAGCGGGCCAGTCCACCCAGCGGTCCGCGCGGGTAAGTTCGTGCGCTTCGTTGAGCGGGTAACGAACACGGTTGTCGTCGCGCGGACGTTCACCGATCACCATCAGCCTGACTTCGTCCTTCGTATTGTTGATGAAGGTGTGGCAGATTCCGGTGCCTGCCGGAAACGCGACGGAATCGCCTTCAGCAATGGGATGCAGCACGCCGTCGATCCAGACATCGGGCTTGCCCTCGAGCACGTACACAAACTCCTGCTCGGTACTTTCGGCGTGCGGATATGACGTCCGCCGGCCGGGCAGAAGCCTCACATGATGAATGCCAATCCGCGTAATGCCGAGTGCGGCGGAAAGCGGCGCGTCTAGCGCCATTAGCTCGGTATCGGCGCGATAGGAATGCGCATCCGGTTCTTCGAGTTCAGTCCAGTGTTTGATGAAATCTGGTCGGCTCATCGGTTGTTCTCCTTTAGGGCGAACATCGATAATAGCGGTTTAGGAGCGGACGTTAGCCGTGACTCGCGGCCAATCTCGGCCATGGCCACTTCGGCCGATGACCCGCCGAGCGACTGGCAGGAGTGAATGGCAGCTGTAGTTTGGACGCTGCCGAATATGTGCTGCTGGGTCCACCGTCGGCTCAGGGTCGGCTACGGAAGTTCGACGCGGCGGTGCGGCCGACGATCACCGGAGGCCGCTCGATTTCCGGAATCGGCCAGGAAGCGTCATTCGCCGGTCGCGTCGCTCGGACGGTCAGACGTCGGCTCCGCCCAGTAAACGGCAGTTCGATTGGCGAAGACGAATGTTACTTCATCGGCCAATATAGATAGTCCGCACTGATCGCGCTCCACGCTCGATGAATGGCCGCTTCGGAGGAAGCCTATACCCGGAGGCGACCCTGTGCGGACCTCAGAACCCTCGACAGTTGGATGGGAGCCTTTGCAAGTCGCGCCACGTTAGGACGGCAATCCGGGGAGATCCAGATAAATCCGGTCCATGATTAGAGATCGCGGCCAGGATCTACCCCGATCTCTCCGTTAGACCATCATCATCGACGCGCGCGTGAAAGTCACCGACGGCCGTTGTGAGTCGCTTACGGTTCAATATAGCCGTTCAGTACTTTTCCGGAATCCGGTTATAGGGATAATCGGGCTCCCTGTACCCTTTGGCCTTTTGCCTCGGCGGTAGATCGACTTTGAGGCGCTCGATTTCCTCATAAGGGATGAGGCTCAGGAAATGCGCGATGCAGTTCAATCGCGCGCGCCGTTTGTCGTCGGCGTCGACAACGTACCACGGCGATGTTTTCGTGTCGGTGGCCGCGAACATCGCATCGCGCGCGCGCGAG
This sequence comes from Paraburkholderia sp. UCT70, assembly GCF_050434085.1. Lineage (NCBI taxonomy): Bacteria > Pseudomonadati > Pseudomonadota > Betaproteobacteria > Burkholderiales > Burkholderiaceae > Paraburkholderia > Paraburkholderia sp. UCT70. The sequence goes on from NZ_JBNPVZ010000001.1 coordinate 212,391, forward strand.
TAGTCGTACCACCGCCTGTGCGACTCCATATCCATAGGACTCAGCTTCCAGGTCTTGCGGCCGTCGATAATGCGCTCCGAGAACCGGCGGGTCTGCTCTTCCTTGCTGACCTCGAACCAGTATTTGATCAGGGTCACGCCGGCATCGATGATGTCCTTTTCCCACGCCGGACAGAGTCTGAGAAAGCGCTGATACTCGTTGTCCGTGCAGAAGCCCATGACCTTCTCGACTCCCGCGCGGTTGTACCAGCTTCGGTCGAAAATCACGATCTCCCCGCCCGCGGGAAGATGCTCGAAGTAGCGCTGAAAATAGATCTGCGTGCGCTGCCGTTCCGACGGTGCCGGCAGCGCGACGACGCGGAACACGCGCGGGCTGACACGCTCCGTGATCCGCTTGATCACACCGCCCTTGCCAGCCGCGTCCCGCCCTTCGAAGATCACGATGATCCTCGCTCCCGTATGCTTCGCCCAGAACTGCAGTTTCACCAGCTCGACATGGAGCTCCGCTATTTTCGCGTCATACTCCTGCCGCGAGAGCTTCGTCTTCGCCGCCGACTGCGGACTTTCGCGCCGGCTGGACTTCGTGTCTGTTCCATGGCCCATGATTTCACCATCGACTGAATGTACTAGCGGAATTCTTCCGCGGTCTTCGCTATCGCCCTCGCAAACTGCGCAATCTGCCTGCCGTGCTCGATCAGGTCCATCGTCAGCCGGAAACTCAGCACGTCGGATTTGTCAGCCAGTTGAAGTTTGGCAAGCACCACCTGGCGCGCCGTTGCCGCCATCCTTTCGATCTCGGCCTTCGCCGCAATGACCTCCGCCGCTTCGCTCGCCTTGGGATCGCTGATCGTGCCGATGGCCTGTTCGAGATTCCGGATCACGGTGTCCGCGAATCGCACCGTCGCCTCATCGCGCAATCGCGCGAGGTCGATCTGGTGCGTCAATCTTTGCTGGCTGACGGACACCAGATTGGTCCCGACAATGCCGCTGATGCTTTCCAGGTTGGACGCAATCTGCGTGAACCTGACCATCTGCTGGCCTTCGTCCTCCGAGTGCTCCACCTGCGACAGGTGGCCGATATAGTGAAGAATTTCGGCAGCCAGCCGGTCGGTTTCCTTGTCCTGGTCCAGCAGAAAGTTGATCTCCTCGATAGTTCCGCTAGAAATCATGTTCGAGCCGCTGCGAACGACTTCCAGAACCTGTTGACCCAGCCGCGTCAGCTCGAGGCGTACCCGCTGAAGCCCGAGCGAAGGCGCCGTCAGGGACGATTCGTCCAGATAGACCGGATCGCCTGCCCGTTTGGCCTCCTGCGCCCGCTTCGGCACGATGAACTGGGCAAGCCGCGCGATCGGCCCGGTGAACCAGATCAGGATCAACGTGCTAACCACGCTGAATATCGTGTGGGTGTTGGCGACCTGGCGCGGCGTTTCGGCCGCCAGTCTGGCCATCCCTTGCAGATCAGGGTAGGACGGCGAAATGTGCCGAACCAGATCCGCCATCTGCGGGATGAAGAACACCCAGAACAGGATGCCCAGCATATTGAAGATGAAATGCACCACGCCAACCTGGACCGCCTCGGCCGATTTTCCAATCCCGGCGAGTAGCGCCGTTCCGCACGTGCCGACGTTGGCGCCCAGAATCAGGGCGATGCCGGCCTCGAGCGGCATCAGGCCCTGTGCCCCCAGCGCGATCACAATGGCCAGCGTCGCCGCGGAGCTTTGAACCACGGCGGTGAAGACAGCGCCCACCACAATGCCCAGCAGCGGGTTCTCCATATTCTGCATCGCGTCGATGAAAGGCTGGAACGTGCGCATCGGGCGCGTCGCGTCGCCCATCATCTGGATGCCCAGAAACAGCAGGCCCAGCCCGAGAATCACACCGCCCAACTGCCGCAGCAGGTCGCGCCGCCCGAACGCGTGCAGCAGAAAGCCCAGGGCCAGCATGAACGGCGTCAGTTTCGAAACGTCGAACGCGATGATCTGCGCGGTAACTGTCGAGCCGATGTTCGCGCCCATGATCATCGGCACCGACTGGGCCAACGTCATCAACCCGGCGGAAACGAACCCGACCATCAGGACCGTGGTAATGGTCGATGAATTCAGCAGGGCGGTCACGACGGCGCCGGCCAGCACCCCGCGGAACCGGTTCGAGGTCAGCATGCCCAGCAGCGCCTGCAGTCTCGATCCGGCGATGGCCTTCAGGCCGCCCGTCATGAACTCCAGACCGAGAAGGAAAAGCGCGAGGCCACCGATCAGAAGCCCGAACATCTGAACCAGGTTCAGCTTGACCAGTTCGACTTCCGCGGGTGAAGGAGTCATCTTGCTTCGCCTTTTGTCATGTCGCGCATTCCTGAGAAGGAGCGTCGCCGGGCGGCTGCCGATCCTTCCGGTCTGCCGCCCTGCACCTCAGGCCGCTGCGTGCGGCATCGGTTACGTCGTCGCCAGGGCCGGCTTCGACGCACGCCACCTGCGAATGATCCATTTCTCGGCCTCGACGACGAGGAAGAACACAAAGCCGCCGAGAAACAGCCGTGGCCAGATTCGAAGTGGAATGGCCATCGTGCCGAACAGATCCTGAAGCGGCAACGCGTAGGTAAACAAAAGCTGGAGGACGACGAGTGCACCGATCCCCATCGGCAGATATCGATTGCCAAGATGCGCCGTGATCGACAGCGAGGAATCGACCAGATAACGGGTATTGAGCAGATAGAAAATCTGACCGATCGTCAGCGTGTTGACCGCAACCGTGCGCGCAAGCTCGTCTGGCGCATCTTGCGCCTTCATCCAGAAGAACGACCACAGCGTCAATGCCAGCAGACTCAACCCGACGAAAATCACCCGCCAGATCCCAAACCTGGTCAGGATGGGACGACCTGCTACGCCCGGCGGACGGCGCATGACGTCCAGTTCGTGTGGCTCGAAGGAAATGACAAGACCCAGTGCAACCGACGTCACCATGTTGACCCAGAGCACCTGAGGCGCCGTGATCGGCATGGTGAAGCCCACCAGGATCGCCACCATGATGACGGCCGCCTGCGCGACGTTGGTCGGCAGCATGAAGAGAATCGCCTTCTCGATGTTGTTGTAGACCGTTCGCCCCTCGCGGACAGCGGCCGTGATCGACGCGAAATTGTCGTCGGCAAGCACCATCTCGGCGGCTTCCTTGGTGACCTCCGTGCCCTTGATGCCCATCGCTACACCGATGTCGGCCTTCTTCAGGGCAGGTGCATCGTTCACCCCGTCACCGGTCATCGCCACGACCTGGTTGTTCGCCTGGGCCGCAAGCTGGTCCGAGGCCTTCAGAAAATGGGCAAGATCGATCGGCTGCGGGCCGTCCCTCGTCTGTTGCCGGTCGCAATGCTCGAGGATGACTTCGGGCGCCCCCTTGACGAGGAGAAGCTGGCCGCCGTCCGGCGCTTCGTTGAGCGTCGCCATAAAGCGGTGCTCGGACTCGAAGGGAATCGCGTCGACGCGACGATAAGCCGTCTGCTGTGCCTGCCGCTCAAGGCCGATCTTGGTCGCGAACGGGTACAGCGCCCCCTCCGTCGGATCGCCTTCGACCTTCCAGACGCCCTCCACCTTGCGCAGCTCCGCGTCGTTGCAGAGCATCGACACGCGCCCCATCAGATCGAGGACCGGGTCCTGATTCGCGGGTGCGCCATCCCGCAGAACTCGCCCATCGGGTGCATAGCCATCGCCTTCAACCTGATAGGTGGTCTCGGCGGTGACGGCCGACACGACCATCATTTCCATCAGTGTCAGGGTGCCGGTCTTGTCCGAGCAGATCCGCGATACGGAACCCAGCGTTTCCACCGCTGGGAGCCGGCGGATGACGCGTTGCGTTGCGCCATGCGCTGCACGCCGATGGCAAGTGTAATCGTGATGATTGCAGGCAAGCCCTCCGGAATGAGCGACACCGCAATGCCGACAACAGCCTGAAAGATTTCGACGAACGGCAATCCCTCGACCCATCGGCCGTAAGCAAACACCAGCGCGCCGATCACGAAAATGACGGCGGTAATGGCGTAGCCGAATTACTTGATCTGGCGCAGCAACGGCGTCTCGAGCGAACTGACCGCGGCCAGCATCTGATTGATGCGCCCGAGCTCGGTTTCGCTTCCTGTCGCAACGACGAGCCCGGTGCCACGTCCGGACACGACGAGCGTTCCCGAGTAGGCCATGCTATGGCGATCCCCGACCGTCGCATGGGCAGCGACAGGCGTGACGGATTTGTCGCTCGGTACCGATTCTCCAGTCAGCGCCGCCTCTTCCATGCGCAGGTTCTTGACGTCAATCAACCGGAGATCGGCGGGAACCTTGTCGCCTGACTCCAGAAGGACCACGTCTCCCGGCACAAGCTGGTCCGATGCGATCATGCGGGTTTCGCTTGCGCGCAGGGTTCTCGCCTCGGCGGACAGCATGTTGCGAATCGAATCCAGTGCCTTCTCGGCTTTGCCTTCCTGGATAAACCCAAGCAACGCATTGATGACGACGACGCCGAGGATGATTGACGCATCAATCCACAACCCGAGCATCAGCTTGACAAAGCCGGCGCCTAGCAGGACGTAAACCAGAACGTTGTTGAACTGGCCCAGAAACTTCATCAACAGACTCTGCTTACCAGCTTCCGGCAAGCGGTTTGGACCGTATCTCTGAAGTCACTCAGCTGATTCCGGAATACCCAGGCCCGATTGCGTATTCACTCCTAGTACAACATCCCTGAAATAGATTGAATAATCAACTGCCCCGGTTATCATGTCTGAATGAGCCGAGGCCGCCATGCAACGCCAGTGAAGCTGGCGAATAAAGAACGACAGGAACTGCTATCGCTGATTGAGCGGAAGACGGCTACGCAGCGAGATGTGATGCGGGCGCGTATCGGGTTGTGGGCCCACGAGGGTCACTCCAATACGGTGATTGCGCGGGAACTGGGTGTCTCGGTGCAAACGGTCTGCCTGTGGCGCAAGCGCATTGCGCGGCAAGGTGTCCAGGGTATTCGCGAGGGCGAGCGCAGTGGCCGTCCGCCACGCATCACGCACGAAGCGCGACTGCAGTTGATTGCGCTGGCGTGTGAAGCGCAGGAGCCTGAGGGACGGGTCACGCCGACACTCGACGAGATTGCGGCGCGTGCCGTGGAGCGCGGCGTCGTCGGGCAGATCAGCCGCAGTCACGTGCAGCGCATTCTGCAGGCCGGCGACGTACGCCCGCACCGGGTCCGGCAATGGCTGCACAGTCCAGACCCGGCCTTTCGCGAGAAGGTCAACGTGATTTGCAAGCTGTACCGCAAGGCGCCGCGAAACGCGGTCGTGCTCAGCATCGACGAGAAGACCGGCATTCAGGCCATTGAGCGCAAGCACCCGGGACGGGCACCCGCGCCAGGACGGCTGCGTCGCCGTGAATTCGAATATATCCGTCACGGCACCCAGGCGTTGATTGCTGCGCTCGATGTGCATACCGGAAAGGTGTTGGCAGAGTGCCGCGAGCGGCGCACCCAGGACGATCTGGTAGCCTTCATGGAACGCGTGGCGGCCGCGTACCCAGACAAACAGGTGCACGTGGTTTGGGACAATCTGAACACGCATCGCGCGCAGGCCGTCTGGCAGGCGTTCAATGCGCGGCATGGCAAGCGGTTTCACTTCCACTTCACGCCGTTGCACGCAAGCTGGGTCAATCAGATCGAACTCTGGTTTGCCCGTTATACGCGCCGGGTGCTGCGCCATGCCAGCCACACCAGCACCGCGCACCTGCGCGAGCGCACCGGGCAGTTCGTCGGCGAGCACAATCAGGCCGCACGCCCCTTCAAATGGAGTTTCCGGGGCTATCCGCTGCAAAGCGGTGCATCGTAATCGAGGAACGCAGATGCCAGCTGTACCTGCCAAACACCACGCTGCTGAACTGCAGCGTCGACTGCGCAGCCTGCTCGGTCATGAGCAGATCGTCACGCAAGCCTACGGGCGCCACTTGCTGATCAAACGTCTGGACGATGACGAGCCAACCGTCGTGGCGCGCCTCACCGAGCTCGGCCGCAATCGATATGGCGCCGCCTTTCGTAGCCATAGTGGGCGTTGGGAACCGCTGCCGGGCACGGGTTCGCTCGACGAAATGGCCGATGTGGTCGTCACGCTCCTACAGCCTTATTTGCAGCCTGATAATTATTAAACGTATTTAAAGGATGTTGTACTAGCTGCTTCGCAGCCTCCTCCGCGGTCACCGCATACCAGGCCGATTCCTTGCCTTGAGGTCTTGGATTTGTCACCTCATTTGTCGCCTCGTTCATCGCTCACTCCACAATCTTGTTGCGGACGCAAGTTTATTGAACCTGCGGATGCAGTTTTTAAGAACTGCCTACATAAGAATTGTTATCAAGGGCGCATTCGGAAACGGCTGTGGCAATGTCACTATCGCTATGGTGATCCTGGTTTACACCCGAGAACTCAGCACGTTATTCGCTATTTCTATCATAGGCGCCCCGCTAAACATCGGGGTCGATGGGCGTTGTCGCGTCGGCGGATTACTCGCATAAGATGGAGCGATGCAGAGTACGAAGCCGCTCTATCGCGGTCATCGTTTTCCGGTGGCAGTCATCAATTGGGTCGTGCGGCCGGCATAAGGAAAGCACAAGCGATTGTCTGACCGGCCTGCGGGCAAGCCGCGTGATTGCTGTCGCTGCGCAACTGCTTGGTATTCAGGCAGCGACACAGGCCAAGATCGTCGACATCAGCCGATAGAGGCGCCCTGTGAGCGTTGGCTGAATGGCCGGACTTACGATGAGATGCCAAGATAAGATAAATACACTTCGACGGCATAGCAGTTCAAGCGAAGACTATTCAACTGCATGCTTGTAGCCAGCGCGCTTTGCGACAACGCTATGCGCCTGTGTACTGATAATACGGGCTTTGAATAATCGTAAGCGCGCGATTTCGCACACCTAGCTTGCGCTGTTGAGAAGGCTCACGATTGCGTCCGCAACCTCACTTTGCGGACGCAATCCATGACAGAAGATGACCTCAGCTTTTTGCCCCTACGCGTGACGCGTGTTGGTGCCGGCGGCAAGCGAAGCTTCGATCCAACGGACAAACGACGACTCGTCGAAGCCTGTCTGCGGCCAGGCGCTTCGCTATCGGGCCTCGCCCTTAAGGCTGGTGTGAACGCCAACCAGCTGCATAAATGGGTCCAGACGCGTGAACAGTGCCGGCCCCCAGTCAGGCACGACGTGCCGGTCGCATCGTCAGCGTTTGTGCCGGTTGTCGCAATCGACGAGCCAACAGCGCTGCTGGCGCCCGCGCCCGCGTCGCACCGCGCCACCGGAGCAGAATCATCCTGCGTTTCGCCACGCTCAACACGAGTGGCACGGCTGTCGGCTCAGCTGCCTAACGGCGTGAAGCTTGAGCTCGAATGTTCAGCAGACGACGTGGCAATCGTCAATGCCGTGGTTGCTTCATTGGGAGCGCGTTGATGTTCCGTTTCGACGCGGACCTGACGGTCTTCCTGCATCGCGAACCGATCGACTTCCGCGCCGGCATCAACAGCCTCGTGACGCTCGTCGAGCAGTCCATGCAGCTCGATCCGTTTGCACGCGCCGTGTTCGCCTTCCACAACCGCAAACGCAACCGGGTCAAACTGCTGTTCTACGATCGCAACGGTTTCTGGATGATGTTGAGGCGCCTCGAGGAAGACCACTTCGTATGGCCACGCCGGCAGCAGACCGTCGTCAAGCTGACGAGCGAGCAGTTGCACTGGCTCCTGGAGGGCATCGACATTGATGCTGTACGCCGCCATCCGGTACGGTCGTACCATCACGCCAGCTGAGCATCGGGCGTCGCCCGTCAGCAATAACTGGCCGGCCGTCCCCCAAGGGGACTTCCTTCGGGGCGTTACAAATTCCCGTAAACCCATCGCGGGCGACACTTCGCTATCGTGGAGGCATGAACGAGGACGACTTCTCCCGATTGCCGCCGGCCGCCCAGGCCTATATCCGTGAACTCGAGACACGCAACCGGCAACTGGGCGAACGGATTACCCAGCTCGAAGAGCAGTTTCGCCTCGCGCAGAGCAGGCGCTTCGCCCCGAGCAGCGAGAAGCTCAAGGATCGTGTCTTCGACGAGGCCGAGCAGATCGCCGGCACCGAACCCGACGGCATGGATACCGGCACCACCGACGACACGTTTGCGCTTCCCGACACGGGTCTGCCGGATCCGCCTGCGCCCACGGGAAGCAAGCCGGGACGTAAGCCGTTACCGGCGCATCTGCCGCGTCAGCGCATCGAATACGATCTGCCCGAAAGCGAGAAGGTATGTCCGTGCTGCGCGCACGCCCTGCACCGTATGGGCGAAGAGATCAGCGAACAATTGCATATCGAAGTAAAGGCCTCGGTGCTTCAGCACGTGCGCTTGAAATACGCGTGCCGCCACTGCGAGCGTCACGCGGAGCGCACGCCGGTGATCACGGCACCGATGCCGGCCCAGCCGTTGCCGGGCAGCAATGCCAGTGCGGCGATGATCGCCACGGTCACTGCGGGCAAATATGTCGACGGAACGCCGCTATACCGGATGGCCCATGCGCTGGCACGCGCGGACATCGAAGTCGGGCGTGGCACGCTGGCGAACTGGATCATCCGGCCCGCTGAACTGCACTACAGCCGGTTGTACGAGGCGCTGCGCAAGACACTGCTGTCGCAACAGCTGATTCACGGCGACGAGACAACGGTACAGGTGCTCAAGGAGCCGGGCAAAGCCGCCCAGAGCACCTCGTACATGTGGGTCTACCGCAGCGCCGAAGATTGCCCTGAGCCCGTCGTGCTGTTCGACTACCAGCCGGGGCGCGGGCAGGAATATCCCCGGGCGTTCCTCTCCGGCTATAAAGGTCTGCTGATGACCGATGGATATGCCGCCTGGCGCACGCTCGACGGCCCGACGCACTTCGGTTGCCTGGCTCACGCCCGGCGTGCCTTCGTGCAGGCCCTCAAGGGCATGAAGAAACCATGCGGGCGGGCCGCACATGCACTGGAATACTTCAAGGCGCTCTACCAGGTCGAAACTCTCGCAAAGGCAGATCGGACCGAAAGCGAGACGCGCGTCGATTACACCTTCCGGCTGCGCCAGCAACACAGCGTGCCGCTGCTCGAATCCTTCAGGAAATGGCTTGACGAATTGGCACCGCAGATCCTTCCTGAGAGCCTGCTGGGCAAGGCGATCTCCTATACACGCAATCAGTGGACGTACCTCAGCCGCTACGTGAACGATGGGCGTGCCCCAATCGATAACAACGTGATCGAGCGCGACATCAGGCCATTCTGCACCGGCAGATCGTCATGGATGTTCAGTGACACGGTTGCTGGCGCGAAGGCCAGTGCCATGATCTACAGCTTGATGCTCACGTGCCGAGCGTGCAACCTCGAACCTTATGCATATCTCGTTCGGGTACTCGGCGAATTACCGCAACGAGCATTAGACGCCGATGTCACCGACCTGCTGCCGTTTAACTTCTCGAAGCCTACGGCTTGACCGCGTAACAACGCTTGGTCCAACCACCGTATCGACGCGACCGTTGCCACGCAGCCCATTTGGTCCCGTGTGCGCCAGATCGAGCGCTTACGAATAATCCGTAGAAGCAACGGAAGTTGCGACAGCGGACGTTGCTGCACCGGTTCTGCGACGATTCGCGAGCGTCCGCTCAGGCCGGAACTTGCCGGCCGACATGGCCGCACGAATGGCCGTTGTACCTGGCGGAGCCGACGCTTGAATGTCCGACCGACGACGCATATGAACAGCGGTTTGTGGCCGAACCCGGGCGGATGCCAATCCGGCGATGTATCACGGGCCGACTCTCCGCGTCCGGCAGAGGTCGACCCTCATTAGGCCTTCGGGCTAGCGGAATACAATATGGCGCCTACGGACGCGGAGCCGACGCTCGAACGTCCGCACGAAGACGCGTATGAATGACGCTTGATGCGTGCTGCCCGATGCGCTTTTTGCCTCGCGACCACCCAAAGGGCCAAATGCTACGCCGACATACAGCTTTGATTTTGGCGAGAATTGTATTGCCGTTTGAACTATAAGAAAGCGCGAGAGTCGCGTCATTTCCAGGTGCCAGCAAAGCCTCGCAAAGCCTCGCAAAGCCTCGCCCCGAGCCACTCGGCTGAGAAGACCCATCAAACTTTAAACTATTCAGCTTTTGTGTATCGGCGTTCTATGGCCGCACGGATCTTTCGCCGGCATTCCTGAATATCCGCGTCAGCCGCGTTTTCAATGCCCGCGATCTCACCTGCTAGTTCCGGGTCCTTTATGCAATCTCGCAACCAACGAGAATAGTCTCTCGCCCGAGCATGGTAGCGCCATGTCTCGTCATCAACGCCTTCGCCGATCTGACAGAACATTTCCAAATTTTGCGCCCGCAGATTAAGCGCGCCGTCCGGACCGCGAAAATAGAAGCTTGTATCCTCACCGAGCGTCCCCGTAGCATACTTCCGCACATGTCGACGATGCTCCGCGCTTGGCGGGATCACATGAACCTCTGCGGGTTGTTGCCCCTCACCAATCGGCCATACCAACGCGCAGCCGGCATCGAGAGCGGCAGGAAGACTTTCCGGAGCAGCCAAGCCAGTTGCTGCCGCAAATTTCGCCACAGTATCCCCGATGGCGATTCCGAGGGCGACCAACCATGTCGTGCCGATAAGCGCGGACTTCGCCATATGGTCGGGATGAACTGTGATGAAGGCCACCCGATCGAAATCCGAGGGCAAGCTCTTGGCCATTGATTCGTTTTGTGAAGGCATCATATGATGCGCCTCGTCGATTACCAGCCAGTGCGGCCGACCGGTTCGCACGCGGAGGTCAATCAACTTTGGAATCAGGGATGACAAAAAATTCGGACGGTCGTCCAGTGGCAGTCCAAGAAGACTGATCGCGACGTTGCGATCCGGATACTCGAGAAGCTCGGTCACGTTTTGCAGAGATGGCGACCGCTCAGCGTCGCCGACGCAGGTAACGCCTACAAAGCCCTCGTAATCCCCCTCCGGATCAATGATGCAATACTGCATGCCGGCAACTGCTAGCCGCTCAAGAAAGCCCTGCGTAAATGTGGATTTTCCACTTCCAGAGGTGCCACAAATAAGCATTCGACCCGATCGGCCGACCTGCATCGAAACCGGTTCCACTTCATTGGAGTGGGCGTCCATCACTGTGCCGAGTGCCACAGTGTGACGGTCGCTACAGGCAACCTCCGTCAAATCGTTGTTCAGGATGCCATCCACAACTTCGACGACACCCGCTCCGCGCGGACAGTCTGTTACCCAATCTGCGGCCGCCTTCAGCATTGGAACGGCGTTCGCGACGGCGACTGAGCAGCCGCAGGCGTTTAGCAAAGCATGATCGTTCTCGGCGTCGCCCACGCCCACGACATTGATCGAGGCTAAAGATAGATTGCGCAGCGCGGCCTTCAGCCCGGTGGCCTTGTTGATCCCCGGCGGCAACACCATTACCGCGCCCTTGTTGAAAATGATCTGCAATTCAAGCCCGAGATCCTTGACGGTTTCCAGCACGATGTCCTGGTTGGGCTCCCAAGTCGCGACGATCACATGACCGACGGACAGGGGCGTGACGCCACGGTCGCGAAGCTGGTTGACGAATGCAGCCGGCGGCGGCTCAGCCAACAGATCGACCACCTGGGTCGCGGGCCGATAGAGAACGCCGCCATTTTCGGCGACAACCTCCTCGAACATGTCCAGGCGCGGGCAAACCCGTTTTAAATCCTCAAGCTCTCTTCCGGTGGCCAGGATCAGGCGCCGTCCGGACTCGCGAAGGCGTGCCAGCGCCTCGAAGGTGGAATCCTTCACGACCCCATCTTCTGCGATCGTCCCGTCATAATCTGTTGCAAGCGCGTAGAAGAACATGGCCGCACACCGTCTTGGATTGAGAGTCGAATTCTGAGGCCCGCGTCGTGACAGAAAGGGAATGCGCAAGCGTCGACTGCTTCACGAAGGGTCTCCGATCAGTTCCCTTAATGCACCACTCCGCGCCTTGCGAATAAGATCGGCACTTGACCCACAACGCAGCCGACATTGACGACGCAGATAATGCGTACTTTGTCCAGACCATTATAGTATTTATCGCATGCGTCCTCTGCCGGACGCGGTCCGGCACCTAACTTCCGCAGGCGGACCCTGAGCCGACATTGGCCGGGCCAAATTGGGCGCCAGAAAGCGGACCCTCGCGTCGAGTATCAAACCCCAGGGTTACTCTTCGGTTTGTCATCTGCCCTCAGCTGGATGAATCGTTGGCAGTGGTTGATGCCCGTCGCGGCTCGCACGAACGGCTCGTCCGGCAAAGGTACGTCGACTGGCCGTATATGGCCGCGGCCGCCGGATGCGTCGGGCTCATCTCGACCCACTGCCGTCCTTCGAACCGGAGCGGCCCAGACGGCCGCTTGTAAGGGCGGATTCAACCGGTCGATGCAACACAATGAACGTCGCATGAGCGGCGGGAGTGTTGCAAATGAAACAGAGGCGCCGGATCTATTACAGCGAAAGCCAGAAGGCATTGATGTGGGAACGCTGGCGCAAAGGCGAGTCGTTGCAGCACATCGCCCAGCTATTTGACCGCAATCACTCGTCAGTACAGGGAATTCTGGCGCAAACTGGAGGAATCCAGCCTGCACCCCGCCAGCGATCCAGGCTGGCGCTGACGCTTGCCGAACGCGAGGAGATTTCGCGAGGCCTCGTCGCGGGTGATTCGATTCAGTCAGTCGCCCGGCGACTGTCGCGGTCACCGTCCACGATCTGTCGCGAGATCAAGCGCAACAGTGGGCAGGGCGGCTATCGGGCCAGCCACGCCGACCAGCTGGCATGGGATCGGTCGCTGCGCCCCAAAGTCTGCAAACTGGTCGAGCACCGGACGCTGGCCCATATCGTGGCCGACAAGCTCCAGTTGCAGTAGTCGCCCCAGCAGATTGCTGGATGGCTCAAACGAGCCTGGCGGGGCAACGAGGACTACCACGTGTCACACGAGACCATCTACCGCAGTCTTTTCATTCAGGCACGGGATGCACTGAAGAAAGAGTTGCTGGAGCATCTACGGCGCACCCGGGCCATGCGTCGCTCGCGCCATCACACGCAGAAAACGGACGACCACGGCAGGATCCGTGAGGCGGTATCAATCCGTGAACGCCCCGCCACTGTGGAAGACCGTGCGGTGCCGGGACACTGGGAAGGCGATCTCCTGTGTGGCAGTGGCGGTAGCCAGATTGCAACGCTTGTAGAGCGTCAGACGCGCTATGTGATGCTGGTGAAAATCGCCAGCAAGGACAGCGAAACAGTAGTCAATGCGCTCATCAGACATGCTGGAAAGCTGCCGAAGGAACTGTATAAATCGCTTACCTGGGATCGGGGATCAGAGATGGCGAACCACAAGCAGTTCACCATTGCCACCGACATTGCCGTGTACTTCTGCGATCCGAAACACCCCTGGCAACGGGGCTCGAATGAAAACACCAATGGTTGAGACAATACTTCCCGAAAGGCATCGATCTGTCGGTCTACTCACAGGCCAAACTCAATGCCGTGGCACGACGGCTGAACGAGCGACCACGAAAGACCCTGGATTACGAGACACCGGCTGAACGGTTCCATCGAACTATTGCATCGACCGGTTGAATCCGCCGGGTGGAACCGACGCCTGAATGTCCGTGCGACCGAGCCGGCGAATGACGCTTCGTGGCCGATCACTGCCTCATGCAAGCGGCACACGTACGCCAAGGCGGCGCAATGCAGCGATCGGCCGTACGCGACCCGTGAACAGCCTTTCAGTTCTACCAATAACGGCCGTTCAACATACGCGGCTAACCACCGCGGCCTATACGCCAGCCAGCGCTGGCAACTCCACGCCATACGAAATGCGTTCGGACCAGCGGCTCATCGGTGGTTGATGCATCGGATGCGGCGCGCTATCGACGCGCTTCTGTAAGCGCGATGGATAGCGGGCGTTTTTCTTTTCGAGAATGGCCCGGCTCAGAAACTCGGCGCTATAGGCTTTCAGCAAGTGTGCATGATGCGTTTCGATGTACGAGGCAATCTGCTCCTGTTCGCCGTCAATCATGGCCAGCGACATCAGCGTGCGCTCATCCCAACGGAAACACAGGCCAAGTTCGTCGAAAGCGACGTTATAGGCACAAAGTTGTGCCTGGACTTCCGCGTCATGCGCGCTGTCGCGAACATGGAATTGAGAGAGGTTCATTGTCGACTCCTTCCGGCAAATGGCCTGAGCAAAGAATAGGAGACCACATGAATAAACAACAGTTAAATTTTTTTCCAATAACTATTGTAATTTGTTTATACATGTGGTCGCCGTTGCAACGGCGTTGATGGAAGGCACTCATTTCTCGCAGTGCTGCAATACGTACAGAGCATCACACGAAATCCGACGACATCCAGCGGGGTAACCCAGTCGCGCGTGCTCTCCGATCTGGTCAATTTCCAAATCGAACGCCCGCTGGCGAAACCCAATTTCATACGTCTGCGGGCGAAAAAATTACATGCCAGTCAATGTCTGGAAGACTTGCCGTTGGCGGGGACCCGTGTTCCGCATCAATGCGGCCGACCCATATATTACGGATACCTAATGCAAACCATAGAATATTTTAACTTTCGTTTATCACCGTTCTCGCGCAGCATCCCCTCACCCACGCTGCTCGTGCAATAGCTTGCACCTCCACTGTTGTGCGTTTCAACGAGCAAGGGGTTTTCGTTAGTGCAGTGCCCTCTGGCCGACCATTGGCGCTTCATTGCCGCAGGCGAACCGGCGACGAAGCGATTCGATCACGTAAGTCCAACGCGCCGCTTGAGCGCGACGGAATATGCAGGAGACGAAGACATGGGACATTCGAACGTATCGGATGGCGGCCGCGCACGATTCTGGCATCACCGGTGGGTGCAACTCGCTATCGGCATCGTGTGCATGGGGCTCGTCGCGAATCTGCAGTATGCGTGGACGCTGTTCGTCGTACCAATGGACAACGCCCACCATTGGGGTCAGGCAGCGATCCAGACCGCATTCACGATTTTCATCGTCACTGAAACCTGGCTCGTACCCGTCGAAGGCTGGCTCGTCGACAAGTTCGGGCCACGCCCGGTTGTGACCGGCGGTGCGCTGTGCGCAGCGCTCGGCTGGATCATCAACGCGCATGCGACCAGTCTCGCGGAGCTATACGTCGCAGCAGTCATCGCCGGCATCGGCGCAGGCTGTGTGTATGGCACCTGCGTCGGCATGGCGCTCAAATGGTTTCCGGACAAACGCGGTCTCGCAGCCGGTTTGACGGCGGCGGGTTTCGGCGCCGGCGCGGCCGTCACGGTGATACCGATTGCCAACATGATCCAGCGTTCGGGCTACGAGCACGCGTTCATGTTCTTCGGCATTTTCCAGGGTGTCTGCATCCTGCTGCTCGCCACCATGCTGGTAAGGCCAAAACCGCCCGCCAGTGCGATCCCGACTAGACGTATCGTTGCAAGCAAGATCGACTACACGTCCGGCGAGATGGTCCGCTCGCCGCTCTTCTGGGTGCTGTATCTGATGTTCGTGTTCGTTGCGGCTGGCGGCATCATTGCGACCGCGCAGCTTGGGCCGATCGCGAAGGAATACGGCTTTGCCAGGCTGCCTGTGAGTTTGATCGGCGTCACGCTGCCGCTCCTCACGATGACGCTGTCGATCGACAACCTGTGCAATGGACTCACCCGTCCCCTATGCGGATTTCTGTCGGACCGCATTGGCCGCGAAAACACGATGTTCATGATCTTCCTCGGCGAAGGCGTCGCGCTGCTAGGGCTGATGCAGTTTGGCCATAACCCGTATGCATTCATGGTCTTCGCGGCCGCCGTTTTCCTCTGCTGGGGCGAGATCTTCTCGATCTTCCCCGCAACCTGCGCGGACACGTTCGGCAGCAAATACGCCGCTGCGAATGCGGGGACGCTGTACACCGCGAAGGGTACGGCCTCGATGCTGGTGCCGGTCGCATCGCTTCTGTCGGCCAACGGTGGCTGGAGCACGGTGTTCATCTCGGCGGCGGTGATATCGATCGCGGCCGCCATATCCGCGAAGTTCATCCTTGCACCCATGAGAAAGCGCTGGATCGAAAGCTCGGGCGTGCCAGCAGGCGTAACCATTGCCGAAGCACGGCTGCAGCAGTGGCCCGGCGGCTCATCTGAATAAACGACAGCGTGAGTGCCCCCTCACGACCAACCACACAACGCTCCGCCACCCGGAGACATGTCATGGCAGAAGCCGACCAGCTCACAACAGACGGCACATTGAAACAACAGGCGACCGAAACGACCGACGGATTCCATCTCGTCATCGATGCGCTGAAACTGAACGACATCAATATCATTTTTGGACTGGTCGACATCCCCATTACCGACCTGGCGCGACTGGCACAAGCCGAAGGAATGCGTTTCATCGGCTTTCGTCATGAACAGCACGCCGGCAACGCGGCAGCCATATCCGGCTACATCACGCAAAAGCCGGGCATCTGCCTGACCGTGTCGGCGCCGGGCTTTCTCAACGGCCTGACCGCCCTCGCCAATGCGACCACTAACTTGTTTCCCGATGATCCTGATCAGCGGCTCGAGCGAACGCGAAATCGTCGATCTGCAGCAAGGCGATTACGAAGAAATGGATCAGTTGAACTCGGCCAAGCCTTACGCGAAGGCTGCATATCGCGTTCTGCATGCGGAGGATGTTGGCATCGGCGTAGCGCGTGCGATCCGCGCGGCGGTGTCGGGCCGACCGGGTGGCGTGTATCTGGATTTACCGGCCAAACTGCTTTCGCAAACGCTGGACGCCGTGAAGGCGCAGCAGTCGCTGATGAAGGTCGTCGACGCCGCACCGCGTCAGCTGCCGGCGCCGGAATCCGTCGAACGTGCGATCGAGGTGCTGAAGAGCGCCAAACGTCCGTTGATCCTGCTGGGCAAGGGCGCGGCGTACGCGCAGGCTGACGCCGAGATCCGCGGCTTCGTCGAGCAAAGCGGCATTCCGTATCTGCCGATGTCGATGGCCAAGGGCCTGCTGCCCGATACACATGAGCAATCAGCGTCAGCGGCGCGCTCGTTCGTGCTCCAGGAAGCCGACGTGGTCCTGTTGATCGGCGCGCGTCTGAACTGGCTGCTCTCGCACGGCAAAGGCAAGACGTGGGGAGCGCAGCCGAAGAGATTCATCCAGGTCGATATCTCGCCGACGGAAATCGACAGCAACGTTGCGATTGCCGCGCCGGTGATCGGCGATATCGGCTCATGCGTGGCGGCGCGTCGCGCCGGCATCGACGCGAGCTTCGGCAAACCGGGCGCCGAGTGGATCGGAGCGATCGCCGAGCGCAAGAACAAGAATCTCGCCAAGATGGCCGCGACGCTCGACAAGAACCCGTCGCCGATGAACTTCCACAGCGCGTTTGAAGACGCGCCCGGAAATCAACGTCGTCAACGAAGGTGCGAATACCCTCGACTACGCGAGCAGCATTATCGACATGTAGAGTTCCACCTGTGAAGCAGGTCCTATTGGAGAAGACATGCGCGACAACCTGATTCCCGTCATCGTGGGCCGGAAATGGCAAATTGCTAAGGGGTACCATGCCCTTGAACTTCGAACAACGTCCAAATCGGCGCTTCCGCCGTTTAACGATGGGTCGTGCGTCACTCTCTGTTTGAACAGCGCTGGCGACAAGCAAAGAATTTATCCTTTGCTCGGTGTTTCGTCCCTGTCCGATGGTTACGTGGTAGGCATGAGACAAGAAGG
This sequence comes from Paraburkholderia sp. UCT70, assembly GCF_050434085.1. Classification (NCBI taxonomy): domain Bacteria; kingdom Pseudomonadati; phylum Pseudomonadota; class Betaproteobacteria; order Burkholderiales; family Burkholderiaceae; genus Paraburkholderia; species Paraburkholderia sp. UCT70. The sequence continues at coordinate 230,163 of NZ_JBNPVZ010000001.1, forward strand.
TGATGGCAGAACGGATAGTCTGCTATCCGAGTTTCCGTTGAATGAACGAGACGAAGTGTTTGTCGGCACCCCCCAAAGCCCGCCGACAATTTTCGACGATCGTGCGCGATCTATCCTTTTTGCTGGCGGAATAGGTGCCGCATCGATCGCGGGAATCGCGAAGCGGCTTGCATCGGCGGGTCAAAGGTTCGAGGTGCACAACTTCGCCCGATCGGCCGACCGCGCAGTTCTTCGAGAAGAATTTGACGCGCTTCGAAGTCACGGTAAGGTCTATCACCATTTCGGCCTGTCCGATGATCTATTCGCGCAGAAGAGTTCCCACGCAATGAGTCCAACTCATGCCAACACACAGGTTTACTGCAGCGGCCCCCCTGCTTTCATGGATCTCATTGAGCGCCAAGCCCGCGAATGGGTGTATGCAGCGAACGTTCATAAAATCGCCCTTGGCGACCAAACGGCATGGTCAGCGGCAGTGCGACAGCACGGTAACTGAGGCGCGCTTTCCGCAGCTGATGCACAATCGCTCGTCGGTCTCGCCCGCTCACGTCTATCTGGGGCTTTGGAATACTCGTGAGACGCTTGGACGGTTCTAGAACCGTGGGGGTTGACATCATGCGCATCTGACCGTTGGCGTTTAGGTTTATTCGATGCCGGCCCTCGAGCACGGGCTCATGAGCGAACGACAACGCGTGCGGGCAGGCGTTGAATAAACCTCGAGGAAGGAAACCGCGGAGTGGTCCGAGGCGGCCAGGGTCTTCGCTATGGCGATTGATCAATCTGGCCGGTCTGTGTTGCGAGTCGACGGCGGGCGATGCAAGCGCCCGGAGCGGGCTGAATGCGGCAATGGAGACAATCCCGCGTGCGATTTTGAGTTCGGAATACGGCCGTGGGACCGTGTATGACACCGAGGGCACAACCGTCCGCTCGTCGGTCGCGCTGACGCAAAGCCGACGGTTGAAACGCAGATCGAAGCGAGGCGCTCATCGCTGGGTTGCCTTTGGTGGTGCGCGAATCGGTACGGTGCGCGTCAGAATATCGATGACGAGCATAGGCGCGCCGCAATGGCGACAGATGAAGGTCGGTCGATCGATGGCGATCGCATTGTACGGTGATGGACAGAGCTTGGGGGCAACGCCGAGCAACGTACGAATCTTCGTCAGGTTTGCGCGGCGCACCGGGTTAGCGAGCAACCCGTAATGGCGGATTCGATGGAAGCCGGCGGGCAACACATGGAGCAGGAAAGCGGCGCATGAATTCGCCAGCCTCCAGCGTCATGGTCTTGTAGCGGGTGCGCCCCTTCTCGCGATAGTCCTTCCAGCGGAAGGTCACGCCGCGCTCATCGAACGCGAGCAGGCGCTGGCTGGAGATGGCCATACGGTGTGTATAGCGTGAGAGATACGCGAGTACCGCTTCGGGTCCCGCAAAGGGACGCTTGGCATACACGACCCACTCGCAGGTGCGCAGCGGCGCAAGCCACCGGGCAAAGACAGCCGGGTCGGCGAGTCCGGCATACTCACCAAAAAACTGCAGCCGGCCACACCGGTGTGCCTGCTCGAGCGCCTCGAGGAAGCGCCTGCGGAACAGGCGTGAGAGCACGCGCACCGGCAGGAAGAAGCCAGGCCGGCAGGCAATCCACCGTTCACCATCGTGGGACAGGCCACCACCGGGGACGATACCGTGTACGTGCGGATGATGCGTGAGCGCCGAGCCCCAGGTGTGCAGCACGAGTGTGGCGCCAATCTGCGCACCGAGATGCCCGGGATCCGCGGCGATGGTACGTAGCGTATCGGCAGCAATGTCGAACAGCAGTCCGTAGATAACCGCCTTGCTGTACCAGGCGATTGCGCCGATCGGCGCGGGCAGCGTGAAGACGACGTGGTAATACTCGACCGGCAGCAGGTCGGCCTGACGTGCCTCGAGCCAGCGGCGTGCGGCACTCCCCTGGCACCTGGGGCAATGGCGGTTGCGGCAGGAGTTGTACGCGATCTCGCTGCGCGCACAGCCGGAACAGCGCAACACGTGTCCCCCCAGCGCCGCGGTGCGGCACTGTTCGATGGCCGACATGACCTTCAGCTGCCCCAGGCTCAGCGACACCGTGCGTCGCCATACCGGTCCCTGGGCGCGGAAGATGTCCGCGACCTCCAGCATCGGTACTGCGTCGCGTTACTCGGAGGGCAGACGCTCCAGTGGGCTGATGACCTCGCGCAGGAGATCGGTAGCGACCTGCACGTAAAGTGCAGTGGTCTCAAGTCTATTGACTGCAGTCAATAGGCTCGAGAGCACCGTACGTTATCTTGGCATCGAGGTCGACGATGCACTGGAGATGGCGGAGCAGACTGAGGTTTAAGCGCAGGCACAGGGCTTCTCCGCCTGCTATCTGCGCGTGCCGAAGCTTAACGAGGAACTGGCGATCGCACACGGTAGCGGCCGCTACGCGCGATGGCTCGCACAACTGGCCAAGACGGATCTCGTGATTCTCGACGATCTGGCGGTGGCACCGCTGACCGATTCGGCGCGGCGTGACCTCCTGGAGGTGCTCGATGACCGCCACGGACACCGATCCACACTGGCGACCAGCCAGATTCCCGTGGACCACTGGCATGAGGCGATCGGCGAACCCACCGTCGCGGACGCAATCCTCGACCGGCTGGTACATAACGCTCATCGCATCACGCTCGCGGGCGAATCGCTGCGCAAGACGCGCAGCCGGTTGACCGCAAAGCCGCAGTCCGAGTAAAAAGGCAAAGGTCCCGCGTCGCTGCGCTCCGTCTGTTCGCGATGGCGTGGAATCCTTGTTCTCTTTGCCGTGGAATCACGATTCACTTTGCCGTGGAATGGCTGTTCTCTTTGCGTGGAATACGCATGCCAGTCGGGGCGATCGGTCACCGTCGAGGCCCGCGGTGGTCAGGCGGTTGCGTGTCGAATGCAACGTCGCAGCCGATCGTGTCGGACCGTCCGGCATGCTTGACTGTCCGCTCAGGATTGGCCTGCGCCATGACGACGCGTGATGTAATCACCGCAAACAGCTAGTATTTTTTTCACGTCGGCTTTGCGATAGTCAAGACGGGTCAGGGCTAGGATCATTTGGATTAAACTGGCTTCATCCTCGAACGGCGGTAATCCGAGAAACTGTTCAGCTACGTCGACCGAAAGCCGCGACAAGTCAGAGCGTTCCCGGGCACCGCAATTGCCGCCGTTAGCGGAGAGCCAAAGCAGTACAGATTCGCAGACATGCGCTGTTTCAAGCCATTGCCCCGTTCTTGCTCGCGCGATGAGTTGGACGACCACCAGATACCCTAGCAGTTCAGTTCGAGCTTCATCGTCCAGATTGTAGTGCAAGAGGTGCATTTCCATCGCGCGGGTTCCTGTCGCGCCCCTTCGATCAAGCCTTCGACAGCCGGACGGAGTTATCAAACCGATAATTTAACCTGCTTTTGCCCTCCACAACAGGAGATCTGGACCCTGATGTAATAAGTTCGCAAAGCATTGTCGCGTTTTGACGGGACTCCTGAGCGGTATCGAAGCCGCCAGGAACCTTGCGCGTGTGGCAGCCTCTGCATGAAAGCGGCATGCTACTCATGTCCGGACCTGTAACCATAGCCCGGTGTGGTCTGGTCGGGATCAGTCACCAGAAAACCCTCCGCCATAGCTGCTCTTCTCTAGCTGCCTCTCCTCTCGGGCAAGGTTTCCGCGAGTACTCGGATTCATTCTCTTTAACGGCAATTATCCATCGTCAGACATCGAGCGGCACAACGTTGTCGGTCGAAGAGAGGCCTCAAGTCATCGCGGCGTCGCTTGAGTGTACCTGCAGAGCCGAGCCACGGCCGCAGCCGTCCGGCTCTGCGCGCGAGATTCGATCGGTGTTCGGACAAAACGGGGGCGAGAATGAAGGACGAGAAAGCCGTTCAGTTGCGATTAAACGAGGAACGGCAGTACCACCGGCAGATTGTGGCCAAACCGCTCAAGCGAGCTAAACGCTTTGGGTGTCTGGTGGCCTTTGCGAAGACACCCGAGTGCAACTTCGTTTATTTAACCGCATACGCGATACGCGCGCTCAGGGCGCGACCGAAATAAAAAATTCATCCAGACGCTTCGCGGAGAACCCAAGGGTCACGCAGCGGGAGGCCTCGATGAATAGCCTGGATCTTGACGTTTGCGCTCCTTGACTTGCCTGTGCACCGAACTATCACTAATTACCGCGGAAGACAGGAGACGGAGATGCCCGCATGGGCTGCTACATCGCCTTCCCTCGCCGGCAGGCTCGCAGCACAATACGTGCGCATGTCTACCGAGTTCCAGCAGTACTCGACGGAAAACCAGAAGCGGGTCATCGCAGAGTTCGCGGCCGTGCAGGGGCTAACTGTCGTAGCGACTTACGAAGACGCCGGTAAGAGCGGTGTGTCGTTAAAAGGGCGACAGGCTCTCGTTCAGCTGCTTCGGGATGTACAGTCGCCTGGCCGTGCCTTCAGCGTTGTACTGGTGTACGACGTTAGTCGGTGGGGACGCTTTCAGGACGTCGACGAGAGCGCGCACTACGAGTACGTCTGCCGACAGGCAGGTGTGCAGGTTGTGTACTGCGCGGAACTGTTTGGCTGGGACGGCAGTCCGGCGGCGGCGTTAATGAAAGCCCTCAAGCGGGCAATGGCGGGCGAATACAGCCGTGAACTCTCCCGAAAGGTTTTTATCGGCCAATGCCGACTTGCCGAGCGAGGCTTCTGGCAGGGAGCAACTCCCGGATATGGACTGCAACGGGTATTGGTCGCGTCGGACGGAACCGTTAAAGGTGCCCTGCGCCCGAGGGAACACAAAAACATCAAGACAGATAGAGTTATCGTGACGCCCGGCGAGGCTCATGAAGTGGCGCTCGTTCTGCGCATCTACGACTGGTACGTACGTCAAGGACTCGGATGCAACAGAATTGCGGAGAGACTGAATGCGTTCGGCATCTGCAACGCGTATGGCCGCCCCTGGAATCCCCAGCTTATTACCAGCATTCTGAGCGGCGAAAAATACATCGGAAATAATCTCTACGCCCGGACGTCAAGTAAACTCGATGCCAACTGGCAAAGGAATCCCGCGTCGGAATGGACCCGTTCGGTGGGCGCTTTTCCGCCTCTCGTCGACCGTGGTACGTTCGAAACAGCCGAGCAGATTCGGACGAACAGGACAAGAAATCTCAGTGATGAGGAGATTCTGGAAAAGCTTCGCGACTTCGTGTGTTCCGCCGAGGTCGTCAGCGCGAGAGAAATCGACCGGACCCCGTCGATGCCGGCAGAAAAGACCTATTGCAGGCGATTCGGCAGCTTGAATATTGCCTATGAGCGCGTCGGATATGAGCCACGTTACTATCGCCCAGGCCCTGAGGCCTTTCATGCGTCTCGAACTGCCTTGCAACGCTGCATTGAAAGGACGACTGATGCGCTGGTGGCACAAGGCCATCGTGTGGAAATCTCCGTGGACGGAACCACCATTCGGATAGAAGACGAACTGGTCGTCAGATTCACCGTTCGCCTGATACTTCAGTACGACCGTCGCAGCCCGCGCTGGCGAGCGCGGTGGCCGACCTACTGCTCCCCCGACCTTCTAGTCGTATTGCGGCTGGACTCCGCACTTGAAACCCCGCTCGACTTTTATGTGTTCCCGCGGGGCAGTCTGGCACCCGGCTACGACTTCTCAATGTCCATCCGAAGCGGAAGTAGCGGGCCTTTCGAGATGTTCCGCTATCCGGACGAAAGCATTCTGCTTGAGCTGGCAGCGCGGTCTCACATGGAGGCATACGATGGAAGGCAATCTTCTGATTCCAATCACAGATATTCCGGTCCAGCAGATTCGGGTGCTGAATCCGCGGACCCGTAGCAAGCGTCAAAAGCAGGCGATGACGGAAAGCATCGCGGCGGTGGGATTGAAAAAGCCCATTACGGTGAGCCGTAGGGCAAGCTCAGACGATATCGCTCAGTTTGACCTGGTTTGCGGTCAGGGACGACTCGAGGCGGTGCAGGCCCTCGGCCATGAGACGATTCCCGCACATGTTGTTGACCGGGCCGAAGATGAGTGTCTCGTCATGTCGCTGGTTGAAAACGTTGCGAGACGAAACCATACTACCCTGGAACTACTCAGGGACATTCAAAGCCTAAGGAAGGCAGGATACTCGGACGGCATTGTCGCGGACAAAGTTGGCCTGTCCGTTGCGTATCTGGAAAACCTGATGTTTCTCCTCGACCACGGCGAAGAACGACTCATAAACGCTGTCGAAGCCGGCACTATGCCCATTGCTATCGCCATGCACATTGCACGCTCCAACGACGCTGAGGTCCAGTCCGCGTTGCTGGAAGCGTATGAGGATGGAACATTAAAGGGCCCCCAGCTCGCAGTTGTCCGCAGGCTGTTGAGCCGACGCATGAGGTCGGGTGGAAAGGCTCCGCCTGTTTTCTCGGGGCCGACCGCTGCCCATCGTCGCGAACTGGCTCCAGACCAACTACGTCGTCTCTATATGCGAGAAAGTGACCGTCAGAGGGTCCTCGCAAAAAAGGTTGAGTTGACCCATGCACGACTGCTATTCATTGTTCATGCGATGCGGCAGTTGATGCGCGACGAAGGATTCATCAAGCTGCTGGAGCAAGAGGGCCTCACGAGTCTTCCCCGAGTTCTGGACCAACGTATTCGCGCCGGGGGGCAGTCATGAACAAGCTGCCAGCGAAACCCCTGAAGGTCGCATTTGAGAGCCAGCCGGTCGTGCTACAGCTGAACGCGCTCGAGTCGTCAAGGCCGCTCCCGCACACCGCTACGTCGAGCATAAAATTCCTGCAGATTCTCGCCTCCGTCGCGACTGTTGGTCTCGTTGAACCCCTGATTGTGGTGCGAGTCGAAGATACCGACGACAGATTTCGCATCCTCGATGGGAGACTGCGGATAGAGGCTCTGCGCCGCCTGGGGATGAACGAAGCCTTGTGCCTCATTGCGACAGACGATGAGGCGTACACATACAACAAACACATCAGCCGGCTGACATCGGCGCAGGACGCACGCATGATTGCAAAGGCAATCGAGCGCGGTGTACCACGCGAACGGATAGCGTCAGTACTAGGCATTGAGGTCAATACCGTGAAGCGCAGGGCAAGCCTTCTTGATGGAATATCGGATGGGGCCGCTGCGCTACTTGCGGACAAGGCCTGTCCAGCGACAACCTTCAAGGCGCTGAAGTTGATGAAGCCGCCGCGGCAAATGGAGGCCGTCGAACTTATGTGCGGGCAGGGAAACTTCACGTCGGCCTTTGCGCGAGCAATTGTCGCCGCCACTCCGTCGGAGCAGCTCGAGTGCGGAGCTGGCGTTCGTGGGAAACGGGGCAAGGAAATCGCAGAGCAGCTCGTCCGTCTTGAGCGTGAACTGGCTACGCTTCAGACGACCGTGGCACAAACCGACGAACGATATGGCATTGAGCACCTACATCTCACCGTTTCCGCTGCTTACGTTGCCACGCTCCTCAGGAACGAGCGTCTTGCCCGTTGGTTAAAGGACCATCATCCTGACTTTGCGACGCAATTTGAGACCATCAGCCAGGAAGCGAGGGATGCACGGTCTGCATCGGATTCTAGCGGGCCAAGGTCAAAGAATTTTCGTCGGATCGGGGAAAAGCTGCCCAGCACTGCGTCACCTGGATAACGTGCTTCGCGCAGCAACGTCGTCGTCGGCATTTACCGGTTGATGCGTCCACGGAATGCTGCATCGCAAAAGCCCCGCAATCGTGAACCGTAAAATCGGGGGCCCAATTCGACCCCACAGTCGCCGGTCGCGCAGTCGAGCATCCAACGGCAGTTAAGGAAGGTCTGCAAAACCCGCATTTGAAGCGTTGCCTTTCACATTGAGCGCAGCCTCGGCGTTCAGATCTGTGTTGATGCGTGGATTGCAGGATTTTTCCGTGCGCCGGAGCGTTCCAGCCAGACATATGGCCGTCATTGGCCCGCTGTTTCAAGCTTTGCGCAAAGCTCTACGCGCCATCCATAAATTGCCCAAAGCAAACAGCGTAGTGATCTGGGCAGTGTTCTTCATCAAACCGCGATAGCGGGTCTTCATGTAACCGAATTGCCGCTTGAGGATACGAAACGGGTGTTCGACCTTGGCCCGAATACCCGCTTTCAGGCGTTCGATCTGATCGTAGATCGCGTCCAATGAATCACTCAGATCCAGTTTCCTGCGCTTTGCCGGTCGCATTGCAACATGCCACCGAACCGCGTCAGTCTCACAACGCTGTTCGATCCCCTGATATCCGGCGTCCGCGTACACATCCGTTTCTTCACCATGCAGCAGCGCCTGGGCTACGGTGATGTCGTGAACGTTGGCCGCGGTCCCAACGACCGTATGGACCAGGCCCGAGTCGGCGTCCACGCCGATATGCATTTTCATCCCGAAGTACCAGTTGCCACCTTTCTGCGTGGATTGCATTTCCGGATCGCGCGTTTTGGAGTCGTTCTTTGTCGAACTGGGTGCGGCAATCAGGGTGGCGTCGACTGCCGACCCGGCCTTAAGCATCAGGCCTTGCGCCGTCAGGATTTCATTGACCAGCGCCAGCATTTGCATCGCCAGCCCGTGCGTTTCCAGCAGATGGCGGAACCGGAGAATTGTGCTTTCATCCGGCAAGCGGACCATCTCGCCGTCGAGAATCGAGCGCGTTCAACGTGCGCGGCGAGCCTGTCAACTTATCCACAGCTGCTCCATTGCCGAGCAGCGTGTAAGCGGCAGCGGTCGTCGTTGCAGAGTCGCCGTCGAGATCAAAGTGTTGTCCATCGGGATCGATCGTAAGCCGTGCGATAACCGGGAACGGGTTGGCATTCGGTCCGGGCGGCGTGGCATTGTGCGCAGCGGTCTTGAATTCGCCCGACAGCGTCACATACACGCTGCCGTTCACCATGACCATATCGTCCAGACCGCCGGTGCCGTCGCTCCCTCCCGATTGCGGCATGAGCGTCTTGTAGCGGCTGGTACCTGCCGCCAAGTCGCGACGAACCGGTTGTCAATGTTGCGGGCGCAAGGTCTGCACGAGATCAGCTTCGTACGCCACAATCACGTCGCAGCCCGCACGGAACACCGACCTCCGCCCGGGAGTGTACATAAATGAATGCCGTAAAACATATGAATACATCGCCGCCGTGCAGAATGTCAACCTTCTGCGGAGACGACTGGATGCCGACACAGACGGTGCCATGGCGCGGCGCTGCGCTGCGTCTGGCACACGTTGCTGATAGGCGTTGCCGTCCCTCCGGATACCTTGTAGTAAAAAACGAATTTGGCGACCGGCAATCCGGTTCACGTGGCACTTCGGCCACCGTCGATGACGTAGGCCCCGCCAGTTACGAAGGATGCCTCGTCGGACCCCAGAAACAAGGCGAAGCTGGCCACCTCTTCCGGCGTACCCATGCGGCCCAAGGGGATACGCGACTGCAGCAACTCCCGGACGTCCGGATGCGCATCTCGCACCATATCGGTTTCGATCACACCGGGGCACAGCGCGTTGACGCGGATATGGTCCTTCACGTATTCCAACGCAGCCGTGCGTGTCAGCATCAGCATCGCGCCATTTGAGGTGATATAAGCCGAAGAACGGGGCGATCCCCGGAAGCTGCCCATGGAAGCAATGTTGACGATGGAGCCGCCCCCGCTAGCCAGCATCAACGGAATGGCGTATTTCAGAACGAGGAAGGCACCGCGTACATTGACTGCGATGGTCTGGTCCCAACTCTCGACTGGTACTTCGTGTATCCGCAGAGGGTTTGGATCTGCCCTACCGGCGTTATTGACGAGAACATCGAGTCTTCCGTAACGTGCGCGGCAGTGTTCGACCATCGCCTGCACAGCCTCCGGCTGTGAGACATCGCCTCTGTAAAACTCCACCCGGCTATCGACCTCTGCGACATCTTTACCAGCATCACTAACAGATACAGCGATGACCTTCGCTCCCTCCGCGGCAAAGCGCAATGCAATGGCCCCGCCCCAATCCACGACCGCCACCAGTCACAATGCAGACCTTGTCTTTCAATCGATCGCTCATCAAATCCTCCCTGCTTATAAGAGACATGCTAGAGCGGCGAGCCCTTGTGCACATCCAGAAAGCCCATCGTGTGCAGCTTGTCGAAGATCCTTTCCACAGCCGCCTCGGCAGATATCTTCGTGGTGTCGACGCGAATCTCCGGGTTTTCCGGCGATTCGTACGGTGAATCGATACCCGTGAAGTTCTTTAATTCGCCACGTCGCGCTTTCTTGTACAGCCCCTTCGGATCCCTCTGCTCGGCAACATCCAGCGGCGTGTCGACAAACACCTCGATGAACTCGCCCGCCTCCATCAGATCGCGCGCCATCGCCCGCTCTGCGCGGAACGGTGAAATGAAGGCCGTAATCACGATCACGCCCGCATCGGCCATCAACCTGGCGACCTCGGCGACGCGACGGATGTTCTCCACGCGATCTTCCGCGGTAAATCCAAGGTCCTTGTTCAACCCGTGACGCACATTGTCGCCATCGAGCAGATACGTGCGTTTTCCCATCGCGTGCAGGCGCTTCTCCAGCAGATTCGCTATGGTCGACTTCCCTGCTCCTGAAAGGCCGGTCAGCCACACGACACCACTCTGATGCCCATTCAGCACGCGGCGCGCCCGCTTGTCGACTTCAAGCGTCTGCCAGTGAATATTGCTCGACCGCCGCAATGCGAAGCGCAGCATGCCTGCCCCGACCGTGTTGTTGCTCATCCGGTCGATCAGGATAAAGCCGCCCGTTTCGCGGTTCTCCTCGTAAGGGTCGAACGCAATCGGCCGGTCCAGTTCGAGTTCGGCGACACCGATCTCGTTCAACGTCAACGTCTCGCCCGGCACGTGTTCGAGCGTATTGACGTTGACCTTGTACTTGAGCGGAAGCACCGTCGCCGTCACGGTCCGCGCGCCGATCTTCATCAGATAGCTGCGTCCACGCAGCATTGGCTGGTCGTTCATCCACACGATGGTCGCGTCGAACTGATCGGCAGTCTGTGCGAGCGAATCCGCTGCCGATATCAAATCGCCGCGCGAAACGTCCACCTCATCCGAGAGCGTGAGCGTCACGGATTGCTCCGCAACAGCCTCGTCGAGATCGCCATCCGCCGTAACGATCCGTGCCACGGTACTCTCCCGTCCTGATGGCTGTACCTGGATACGCTCCCCTACACGCACGATCCCTGATGCAATCGTCCCGGCGAAGCCACGAAAATCAAGGTTGGGACGGTTGACCCATTGCACGGGGAAGCGCAACGGCTGTCCCTGCAGACGTGCTTCGTCGATCTCGACTGTCTCCAGATGATGCATCAGGGCAGGACCGTCGTACCACAGGGTCTTCGCGCTCTTCTCCACGATGTTGTCGCCGTTCACACCCGAGATCGGGATAACAGTCACATGTGGAATGCCGATCTTCTGCGCGAATTCACGATACTCGCGTGAAATCTCGGCGAATCTTTCGCGCGAGTAATCGACCAGGTCCATCTTGTTGATCGCGAGCACCACGTTGCGGATGCCGATCAGCGATACGAGGTAACTGTGTCTGCGCGTCTGCTGCAGCATGCCTTTACGCGCGTCGATCAGGATGATGGCCAGATCCGCTGTCGATGCGCCCGTGATCATGTTACGGGTGTACTGTTCGTGTCCCGGCGTATCGGCAACGATGAACTTGCGGCGGTCAGTCGAGAAGAACCGGTAAGCGACATCGATGGTGATGCCCTGCTCCCGCTCGGCGGCAAGACCGTCGAGCAGCAATGCGTAATCGATCTCCCCGTCACGCGTGCCCACCTTTTTCGAGTCCGCTTCGAGCGCCGCGAGCTGGTCTTCGAAGAGCATCTTCGATTCGTACAGCAACCGCCCGATCAGCGTACTCTTGCCGTCGTCGACACCGCCACAGGTAATAAAGCGCAGGAGGCTTTTCGTTTCGTGCTGCTTGAGGTATCGCTCGATATCGGTGGCGATGAGGTCAGAAACGTGTGCCATTAGAAGTACCCCTCCTGCTTCTTCCTTTCCATGGAAGCAGCGCTGTCGTGATCGATCATGCGGCCCTGACGCTCGGATGTCGTCGTCAGCAGCATCTCCTGAATAATCTCGGGCAGCGTGGTCGCCGCGGATTCCACAGCGCCTGTGAGCGGATAACAGCCGAGCGTGCGGAATCGCACCATCTTTTCCATCGGCTGCTCTCCCGGTTTAAGCGGCATACGTTCGTCGTCGACCATCACGAGCGTACCGTCCCGATCCACCACCGGGCGTTTTGCGGAGAAGTACAGCGGCACAATCGGAATATTCTCGAGATAGATGTACTGCCAGATGTCGAGTTCGGTCCAGTTCGAGATCGGAAACACGCGAATCGATTCGCCTTTGTTTTTGCGTGCGTTAAACAGACGCCATAATTCGGGACGCTGGTTCTTTGGATCCCAATGGTGCGTCGCGGTTCGAAACGAAAAAATGCGCTCCTTGGCGCGCGACTTCTCTTCGTCGCGTCGCGCGCCACCAAAGGCGGCATCGAAGCCGTATTTGTCGAGCGCCTGCTTCAGGCCCTGGGTCTTCCACATGTCGGTATGGACTTGCGAGCCATGATCGAACGGGTTGATTCCCAGTTCCTTCGCTTCGGGGTTCTGGTGCACGATCAGTTCCATTCCCGTCTCACGGGCCATACGGTCGCGCATCGCATACATGTCGCGAAACTTCCAGGTGGTGTCCACGTGCAGCAATGGAAATGGCGGCGGCGCCGGATAGAACGCCTTTTTCGCGAGATGGAGCATGCAGGCGCTGTCCTTGCCGATCGAGTACAGCATCACGGGGCGCTCGGCTTCTGCGACCACCTCCCTCATGATATGAATGCTTTCGGCTTCGAGCCGCCGCAGGTGAGTCAGGGTAGTCATGGCGAATCCTTGGGTAACAGCGACTTATCGTAAAGCCGCGATGGCGGCCAGCAACGGCTCGGAAATTTCGGGGCGGCACACCAGGAGATCCGGCATCGAAACGTCCGCGCAGTTGTAGGCACATGCGCTTCCATCGATGCGGCTCGCATGGAGGCCAGCCGCAAGAGCGACGCCCACGGGTGCACACGAATCCCACTCGTACTGACCGCCGGCATGGAGATAGGCATGGGCCTCGCCGCGCAGGACTGCCATTGCCTTGGCGCCCGCCGAGCCCATTGGCACGAGTTCGGCATTGAGGTGCTCGGCCACCTTGAACGCCACGTCAGGCGCGCGAGTTCGGCTCACGAGAATCTTCAGGCGACCGGGCGGCGCTTCGGGCAACGCCGGCGGGGCCGCCGTACCGAGCGTCACGCCCAAGGCGGGCAAGGCGACCGCGCACGCGACAGGCTTGCCGCCGATGGTCAGTGCGACATGCACCGCCCAGTCGTCGCGTCCCTCGGCGTGCTCGCCAAACTCCCGAGTACCGTCGAGCGGATCGATGATCCAGACGCGGTTGAGGCACAGGCGCTTCGGGTCAGGAGCGGCCTCTTCGGTGAGAAAACCGTCATCGGGTCTCGCATGCGCGAGCAAGCGCGTAATCAGTTCGTTTGCCGTGGCGTCGCCCACTATCCCCAACGGCTTGCCCGCCAGCACAGCCGACGCGCGTATCGCATTCAACACGCTTCCCGCCGCCGTTGCCACGTCTGCTGCGAGCTGGTGGTCGTCGTGCTGCAATGCAATCGAATTTGCCACGTTCACTGTCTGCCTCCATTGCGCGGCAGCTGCTCCAAGCCAGCAAGCCCTGCGGGCGTGTACCAGATATGCTCTAAATAGTGCCCCAACGTGGCACGATGGTCCGTGTAGAAATAGCGGGCAGCCCCGGGCATCTGGCCATCCAGGACGATCGGCATACCCTGCGCGGCGAGTTCCTCGCGTTGCCTGTTGAACTCGGCTTCGGTGGCGATCAGTTGCGCGATGTGGTGATGGCGAATCGCAAATTCCGATGCTGGCAACGCGTCGCGGTAAATGTGATCGTCGCCCGAGAGCGGCTGGATCAATTCGAGTTGCGTCGCGCCGACAAACGCAAGTGCGATATTCAAGGTGCAGGTCCGTCCGGGCATCGACTCGATTTCGATGGCCGGCAGCCTCGCCCATTCCGGAACGTTGTGTTCGCGGTCGAAATAGGCAATCGCCTGGTCGATGTCCGAAGTCACGTAGGCGATCTGCAGCAGGCCCGCAAACGGAGAAAGCGTCGGTGTCATGTTCAGTGCAGTCCGTAGGTGGTGATGTAGCGGGAGAAGCGTTCCTTGATGGCTTCTGGCGCGATGCCGAACTCGTCCAGTGCGTAGCTGTGGGTGCCGTGTGAGCGCTCCGGATTGTCCTTGATGCGTTGATGCATCACGTTCTCCGTGTCCGGGGTCAGCGTGAAGCCGAAGTGCCCGTATATGTGCCTCACGGTGCCAAGCGGATCGGCGTAAAAGTCCTTTTGGCGGATATCCAGAAAGCGCGTCGGCGGCATTCTGGTGCGCGCCTGCATCGCGGCCTCAGTCGCACGCGCCCAGTTCTCGACTTCACGCCGGCCGATCTCGTGCAGGTCGACATGTTCGCCCTCGGAGACGCGGCGAGCCATCGTCAACACGCTAGCTAACGAAGGCAGCGCCTGAACCGGATCGCGATGGGTCTGCACGACGCAGGCATCGGGGAAGACTTCAAAGAGCGCCGGCAATTGCATGATGTGTCCGGGATTCTTTAGCAGCCACGTCTTTTCAGTGTCGTGCGCCCCAATCAGACTGATTGCCTTGGCGAGGTACCGGTAAGTACTCAGCTCGCTCTGTTCGAGCCACCACCGGTCGTATTGGGGCACGCGCAATGACGAGCCCCACAGGTTGCTGCAAAAGCCCTGCTTCAGTATTTCAAGGCATTCGTCGACTTCGTCGGCCACGATGTTGTGTGCCGCACGCATATCCGGCGCTGCCTTGAAGAAGGCCTCCAGACCATCGGCTGTCGCCTTGAACCGCGCATTGTCGCTCCATGTGTCGCGCGGCGGCCTCGGCTGTGGAAAGACAGTCAGCCATTTCTCCAGCCCCTGAAACTGCGGGTCCACCGACAAGAGCTTGTGCAATGCCGTCGTGCCCGTCCGCGGTATGCCGGTAATGATGAGGGGCCGCCGGGGAGCCGGTTGCAAGCTATCGCGATGCGTACGCAGGCCGTCAAGTAACGTCAATCGCGATGCCAGCGCACCGATAATCGCATTCCACACAAACTCCCGCCCGCCGGGCGCGAAACGCGGCCCGTCTTCGTCGAGAGCGATCAGAAGCTGCGACAGCCCAGGCAGATATTCAGTACTTTCCCCGAAATCGCTCAATCCAGCAGCGGAGCTGGCGGCGCAGTGAAGCGCATCTTCTGTTCCCGTAAACCTTCCAGGCAACGACATTTACTGTCTCCTTTGAATTCTTCGGCGAGACCATCCCGCATCGCAAGGATTGCCACTCTGCGATTGCGGCCTTTCAATCGAAGCGCTCACCATCGCCGCCTCAATTGCGCACCGACCCGACGTTCGCTCAGGCGTTTCGCTCGCTCCGTATCGCTGACGGCAGGTGTCGCGGCGGGAAGGTGCTGACGCACTTCGGACAGGCGCACACGCTTGAGTGTCGGCACCGGCTCCGAACTGCACGCGTACCATCTGCCGATCGCGGTGCCGCGATTGCGTCCGCATGTGTCCAGCCAGTTCGGGACCCCGGGGTCACTGTGGGCGATTACCGCTCGAAAGCGTCCGTCTTCGTCGATGTGCGCCTGATGACCGTTGAGGCTGCTCTGGTGGTCGACGAAGTCGAGTGTGTTGAACAGTGCGTCGTTGAGCTGCACGTTCCAGTAGCGCCGTTTCTCGGGTAGATCGGTCTCGAGTATCAATGCCTCGTCAGGACTGAAATCGAAGATCGCTTGCCAGTACGCCTGCTTGACCAATCCGCCGCCGAAGGCAAAGAACTCGAATTCGTTGACTTTGGTGCGTGATCGAAGCTGCTGCATGTGAACCAGCCAGCGACGCGACAACCGCCCTGCATAGTCCATGACCTCGCCGGTACGCCGCGCAATTTCTTCATACCCCAGTAGCGGCTTGACCAACGGAGCATCGAGGCACTCGATAGCGATTCGCGCGTCACGCTCCACACCCCATACATACGAACGCTGGCGCAACATTGCGAAGTCGGCGTCCCGATGCAGCGGCAGCCAGTTTCCCCCGTAGCCGGCGGGGCGCTGCGCGCTCAGCAGCACTTCGAAACAGCCGTCACTACTGATCTTCAGATCGTCGAGATCGAACTGACCGAGCGGCGGATGAACCTGATCGGTGGTACCCATGATTCCACGACCGATATCGAGCGTAAGCAGATGCACGCTGCCGCGCTCGCCCGTCAACCGGTATCGCAAGTCACCACGCAAAGGCGCAATGAAGTAGGTGTCATCCGGGTTCGGTTGCAGCATGAACACCGAGTTCAGGAACGGCAGCCAGTCGGGATGCTCCGGAGTGGACTGAAAGTAGATGAAGTAGGCCAGCGACAGATTCATCTGGAACTGGCGATATAGATCCGCCCGCGTTTGCGGATCACGCGGCGTTTCCGTCAACTCCAGCAATGCTTCTGCCGGCGCAAGCTGCGCGAGGTAGTCCTTCCAGGATTTCAGCTGAGCCATGGATTCACCATGACCTTGCATTGGGTCGAGCGGTTACGCAGAGCCTCGAATGCGTCAGGCAATGCGCGTAGCGAGACGCGATCGGTGATCATCAAGCGTGGCTCCACGTGACCGGCATCGAAAACATTCGCGACGTGTGTGAATTCCTGCAAGCTGTACGTTACGGCGAACTGGAGCCGGATTTCCTTCCATACGGCCGCCGCTGGAACGAACTGGTCGGGCACAGTACAGAAGCCGAGCACCACCACATCGCCTTGCGGCTTGACGCAATGAATCGCCTGCGCGATCAGGTCCTTCTGCCCGGCGCATTCGAACACGATGTCTGGTGGGCCTTCGAGCGCGTCAGCGGCCAGTGCCGCCAGATCCTGTCCCGCCTCCGGGACAACAAACGCATCAGCACCCATGTGCCGTGCCAGCGATTCGCGGCGCCGTGAGGAAGCAGTCGCTACGATGCGCCCGGCACCCACGCGTCGCGCCCAGAAAATTGCGGCAAGTCCGACGGGACCTGCGCCAATCACGAGCACTCGCGCGCCCGGCGTCAGTTTCCCGAGAGCGACGCCGTGCAAGCCGACCGCCATCGGCTCGATTAACGCGCCGTCTTCCATGCTCAACGTCTTAGGGAGCTTCGTTGTGACGCGCTCGGCGACCACCGCGTATTCCGCGAAGCCCGCCGCCACTCCCTTGAAATCCGCGCAAAAGTTGGGCTTTCCGGCGAGACAGGTCGCGCAGCACCCACATCCCGTGAATGGAAGCGCCGTGACTGGATCGCCGACCTTCAGTCGCTCGACGCCCTTTCCTACGGCAACCACCTCGCCGGCGAACTCATGCCCCAAGGTCGAGTTTTCCGGCAGCGTGAAATGCGGTGCATGTCCGTCCGTCATGTGAAGATCCGAGCCGCAAATCCCACAGCGGTGGATCTTGAGTACGACCTCTCCGGAACCTGGGGCGGGATCATCCACGCTCCTGACCTCCAACGGCAAACCAACTCGCTTGAAATAAGCCGCTCTCATCGCTCGGATCTCCGTTTAGCGTGAATGTCCAGTTCGCATCGATCATCTGGAAACTACTTTACCGGGAAAGTATATTGATGCCACTGGGGGTTTATACTGAGATGTCGTACGAAGTGGATTGCCGCTCACGCACGGAAGCGTCGCATTCGCGTATGTAAGTAGTCTTAAGCATTGTCAGATACGTATTTCTGCGCAAAGGGAAACGCGATGCGGCCCGTTGATCGCGACCGCACCAGGCTGATGGAGAGAAGAAGAAGGTAGCCGACAGAGGGTGCCGGCCGAGTCGGACGTGCGTTGTCGCCGCACCGCCGCAGCGGATCCCTATGGGAGGGAGCTACGAGTGCGGACGTTTCTCTCACTCACGGGTGGAAGCTTTACGTCCGCTCCTGACTTCGACGTACGGCCTCCGCGTCGGCATACAACTGAAGCTCGCGTAGCAAGCTTGACAGTGTCGCGCGGCGTTCGGGCGCCATATGACTGGACGCCACCCAGTCGGTCCCATACGTACCTTCGCGGAGAATGTTCTCCAGAATCTTGTGCGCCTTTGGCTTCATCCGCACCAGGATGCCGCGCCCGTCGGCGGGGTCTGGCCTGCGCTCGACCAGTCTCATCTGCTCCAGCCGGCTCACGCACTTCGTGATGCCGCCCAGTGTCATCGCCAACGGCTTCTGAAGTTGCGTCGGAGATTGCGTGTAGGGCGGCCCGGAAATCAATAGCGCGTCAAGCAGCAACAACTCGGCGGCCAGAATGCCCTGACTGGCCGCGGCCCCCTTGAGAGCGCGGTCGATGTGCGCAGACAGCCGAAGAAGCCGTTGACCGATGAGATAGACGTTCACGTCCTCTGCTGGCCACTCGCGCGCCCACGCCGCAGCCTGTACGTCCAGCACATCGCTTGCGCGGGGGTCCGCTGGCGCCTGCAACGCCGCGCATTCGGCAAGAAACTGCTGTTCGGCCTGGGGGCGCTTCGAATAGAGCGCGTCACCACTGCCTTCGTCAGTGACATCGACCCAGCCGGCTTCGCCAAGCGCGTCCAGATGACCGAGCACGCTTGCGCGCGACATGTTCAGTTTGCGCGCCAGTGCAGGCGCGCTCTGCGTACCTGCGCTCAACAGCGTCAAGAGTTGTCGTCGGGAAGCGTGGGCGAGTGCGGCAAAAAGCGGATCAGCGGACTTGTGAGCTACCATACCATTGTTGATCGATCAGGGCCCGCGTGCCGGTTCGCAGAACAACGATGTGAACAAGAGCGCGATTGACACGGACCGCAACTTGACGGCCCACGCCTGTACGCTCGACAGGCGCCGTTTCCTGTAACGCAGGCCAATTCGGCCACGCTAAGTTACCAGAAAAGGCCAACACCGAAAGCAACGCCGAAAACCCTCGAATCGACTCGCATTCAAAGTAACCGAACGGGATAGGCGCAAGGGATCTGAAGATCAGTCGCTGATCATTGCGTTCAGGCGTGCGCGAATGACGGACTGCGCCTCGGCTACCATCCGATCGACAACCTCCGCGACGCTGGGCAAGTCGTGAATCAGCCCGACGGCGAGCCCGACAGGGAATGCCCCATCGTCAGCGTCACCGCGTTGCGACGCGTCAAGCCAGCGCTCTGCGCCGATCATTGGAAACAGGCTCGCATAGTCGCTGCCGCCAGCTTTCTCAAGAGCCAGCACGTCTTCCACGAGGCGGTTGTTCAGCACGCGCGACGAGTCGTGCACGCTACGTCCAATGACCCGGGTGTCCTTCTCTGTCGCAGCAAGCATGCGTGCCTTCACGGCGGGATGCAACGGCGATTCCCGTGTCAGCAGGAACCGGGTGCCAATTACTGCACCGTCTGCCCCAAGTCCCAGCACAGCGGCGAGCCCGCGTCCGTCGGCGACGCCACCTGAAGAAAGAATCGGCAACGTCAATTGGTCCGCCGCGGCCGGAATTAGCACCAATCCCGGAATGTCGTCCTCGCCAGGATGGCCTCCGCACTCGAAGCCGTGGATACTGACCGCATCGGCGCCGAGTTCCTGAGCCTTCAAGGCGAAGCGAATCGACGACGGACAGTTGTGGATCACCTTGATCCCCGCTTTACCGAACAGCTCGATATACTTCGCCGGGTTGCTGCCTGCCGTTTCCATAACCGGCACGCCCATCTCGACGATGACGCGGCAAAAAGCCCTCGTAGTCCGGCTTGATATTGGGAAGAACGGTGAGGTTGACGCCGAACACCCCTTGGGTCAGCGTGCGGGTCCGCGCGATTTCCCTGCGCAAGCTCTCAGGCTCGATGTGGGTATGAGTAGAAAGAAAGCCTAGACATCCGGCATTCGCCACTGCAGCCGTCAGTTCGGCAAGGGCAATACCGCGCATGCCACCTTGGACGACAGGATGACGCACCTGAAAGAGTTCGGTAATACGGGTCTTGAGCATGGAGGTTGATGCGTAATTGGCGGGATCGGCGGGAGCGTCTAAACGGGATCAGTCGAAGCGCGCTTCCGAAGCAGTCACGGCCCACGCGTCCAGTTCCTGAGACATCGATCGTTGGACGGCAGTTTGAGCAAATGAACGCCCTTGGACAAAGCGCCGCGAATCACCGTCATCGCCGTCACCATAGGCGAATTGCCGGCCATGATGTGCACGAGCCGCGGCGGGAATGCGCGAATCCGGTTGGGCGCGCCGCGCACGTCGCGCGCTTTCCATCCGTCGATCACCTCGGTGCTGCCGAGGCTTTCGACGACTTCAGGCAGCAGCTGTTCGCGGTTAAACATATGCTGCATGTCCTGATAGGGGTAATCGTCCTTTTTTTGCCAAATCTGGCGGTTTCTCCGCAGAGCCTTTATTTATAAGGCTGCCGTCGGCTCTGAGTGTCGTCCGGAGGTCCCAAGGGTATCTGCGATAACATACCTGCCCGCGATTACGGATCGCGCGCCGTTGTCGGGAGACGGAGATGCCAGGTCTGCAATTTCGCTATGTGGGAAAAGATCGCCTGCCCGCCCGACTTTCGGAATTCGATGTGGAGCGCTACTTCGCGTTGACTGACAGCGATATTGCCGCAGTCAACGAGCGTTTTCGGCGCGATCACCGTGCCGGCGTCGCGATCCAGTTGGTCTTTCTGCGCGCCAGTGGCCACACGCTCGAGCATGTCGGCACACTGCCACGCCAACTGTTGCGCTATGTCGGCGAACGGCTCAACCTGTCCACCCCGACGATCGCCTCCCTCCGCACGCTCTATAAGCGCTATAAGACACTGTATGAACACCAGCTCTGGACCTGCGAATATCTCGGCATCGCGTCGATCGGACCGAAGCACTGGGCGGAACTGGAAGCGTGGATGCGAGAGGACGCCACCGAATCGCTCACGCTCGACGAACTGCTCCAGCACGCCCATTGCTGGCTGTATGAGCGTCGCGTTCTGATACCCGCCGAACGGAAGCTGAGAGATCTCGGCGGTAAGCGCCGAGATAATGGCGGTCGTTACGGGATCCATTGCACGCTCCTGCCCGGCGGCATAAGTCCAGAGCCGGTCTATCGGAGATCGTGACGCGGGTACGCCCGGCTTCTGCGTACCACTATAAGACGAAGGAGCATGGATTTTTCAGGAAGAAATGCCGGATCAGAAGCGATGGCAACTCACAGCCTTTGACAGAAGACTCGGCGGTGTCGTAGACCATCTATTCCCATAACAACACGCGCTCGCTACCGGAAAAACGACGGACGGCAACTGTGTCAGTTGCCAAAACACGACCAGACGATCCCAAACCCGAGGGAGTATGTTTAATCAACCTTTGGCTAAAAGCACGAGTACGCGCAAACCCAAGCAACCACGCTTAAAACGGACACTCGGCTCTTCGTCCTACCGTTGACAGTCGACTTTGCGACCGCACCGTCACGCATCGACTCGTCGCGTTCTCCTTGGGAGGATTATCGACCAATCCAATGATCAACGATGTCACTGGAATCTCGAGTCAACGCATCGTCAGGATCTTGGGGGCGAAAGTTGCCAGCGTGCCTCCGCCTGTCGTCACCCAGTTGCACGTGCCGGCGGAAATGGTGTTTGCCACAACTGTCACGATGCATCCAGAAAAATGGATGAGCAGTACGTATCATCGACGACGCAACGAGACGCTCTCCTATCCGATTCGCACTGCGAACCCTCGCCAAACCATAGTAGAGAAGCGACAAAAGACCGCACCTGCCTCTTTTCTCTGACAGTCTTGATATTACAACCCGTGATTCACCAAAACAGTCAACTTCGACTTAGGTGGATCGCAACGGCAGGATGCTACGTAGAGAATTCTGCATCCACTTGACCATACGTTCGGAATCCATATGGAAACGCGAACCGCGGTGACCACTCCAAGCCGCCCTTGAAAAACGGTGATCACACGGGATCAAAGCAGGCGGATTCTGAAGCGGAGGCTCCCATGAATGCGACCAACGGCGAAAATCCGCGTTTGAACTTGAGAGACGATATCGCCCGCTGCGAGATCTGCATCTCGCTCGCAGCGCGCGCAGGTGTGCGAATTCCCGAAGACATCCTGCGCGCCGTGAAGAACGCGCGCGCGGATTTGGAGCGAGGCGAGATTAGCCCCGAGAGAGAATCCGCGTTCTATTACGCGATGGCGTATATCGTGGCGAAAGCACCTTATCCCAACGCGAAAGTCGCGGACGATCTGAAACGGTGCTCGGAGGTTGTGTCGCACGCGGGACTCAACGGCAAGAAGCTCGCGGGATCGGATGTCGATGCGCTCGCCGCCGCGCGCCAGGCACAGAGGGATTTCACGTGGTCTCCCACGGTCGAAGTGCCGTTCTATGATGCGATGAGCCGAATCACCGAAGCGGTCGCGCCGGTCGTCGGCGAAACGGTCGGCGCCGAAGCGCGCGAAGGTGCGCGCAAAGCGATCAGGAATTATTCGTACTCCGCGGCGGCGCTCACTTTGGTCGTGCTCGCGCTTTCGTGCCTTCTGTTCGCGATCAAAGAGATATCGGACGACATCAAGGCCGTGATCCAGAACAACGACCCGATCGCCCTCACGATGCACAATCAGTTGCAGGCTTATGACGCCTCGATCAAGAAGGCAAACGACAATATCCAGCACGACACACTTGCGCAGATACAAAATTCGCCCGAAGCAGACGCGATCAAAGAAACCTTGCAGAAGTTTGCGACCAACAACCGGCAACTATATTCCGACATTCAGCGAACGGGGAGCATCAGCAAGCTTTTCTTCTGGGTGCCGAATGCGCTTGGGGAGCGGGTCTATGGGCTCTTCGGGGAAGATTGGGGGGAGGACTGGGGCATCGTGAGAAAACAGTATGCGAAGGATTGCAAGAGGGACGTCGGAGGGGCACCACTGCCTGGCGATTGGGAGTGCTCGACCGAGTCCATGCGTGCCGCACTGGAGATCGATATACCGTTGTTCAACATTGGCGTCTCGGCCGACAAGAAAACGGTGATTCCTGAAGACACGGTGAATCAGGGCTTTCAAAAAATCGCGCTCTACCAGCAGATTCGCGCGACGGCGAAGTATGCACTGGACAATATCCTGACCTTCGTCGGAATGACGACTGGTTTCGTGCTGCCCATCCTGTATGCATGGCTCGGCGCTAACGCCGCGATCCTGCGCAAGCTGCGCGACGACACCGCCGCGTGCCTCTTTCATCCAGAATATTCGAAAGTCGCCAATCGCTCGCATGTCATCACTGCCGTGATCGTCGGCATCTCCATCGGATTATTCAGCGACATCGTGCAGGAGGGAAAGACGCTGTCTCCACTGGCAATCGCATTCATCGCCGGGTACGCATCGGACAGATTCTTCCAGTTCCTGGATCGGCTCGTGGCGACGCTGTTTCCGTCGGACTCAAGCCGCGGCCAGCAACTGCCAGAGCATGAGGGCGAAAGCCAACCGCGCGAGGGAGTCACGCGGCAACCCGCGCAGTCTTGAGCAAATTCATGCCCACCGCACTGGTGGCGGCCCTGTAACTAGGGCGGCATCCGATCAGCGCCGCTATCTGCCGGCAAGCCGTGTCCATCGGGCTTTTGCTGAACGACAGGTAGCGGCACGATCGAATGGCTCCATGCACCGAGCGCTTGTGATGGTGATGTGCGTTGGGGGCCGCACGTTGCACTGTACGTTTCGAGCAGGATCAGGAGTGTGTGCCGCTCGACTCATGGCTTTGCCTAAGTTCTCACGTGGAGACGATGCGGAAAGACCGGGCAGATTCGTGCCCGACATGGCTCCTTTGCGTGAGCTAAATCGGATTAACAGGAGGCACTTATGTTGGCAACGAAAGTCGGGCTCGTCGACACGACGGGTACAGTCGATACTCAAACGATGGCCGCGGTGGCTGCGGCGCTGAATGTGCAGGTGACACGGGATTTGCCGAAATACTGGCCAGTCAGCGCCACGGTCTCATATCTGGCCGATCACAAAAAGATCCCCCAGGGTGTATGGCCCGTCCAGCTCGTCAAGAGCCTGCCTGCGGACGAAGGGGGCTTTCATATGACTCGCCATAACCAGCCCTACGCGAAAGTCATCGTCACGCCGGGCAGCGAAGAATGGGCGGTCGATGCAAGCCACGAAACCATAGAGATGCTTGTCGACCCAAATGGTAACCGGCTACAGACCTCGAACTCGATCGAGATCGCAAACGACAAGATCCAGGATGGCACGGGTCGATTCGAATATCTGGTTGAGGCCTGCGATCCGTGTGAAGCCGATGCTTACACCTACATGATTGATGGCATAGCGGTGTCCGACTTCATTACGCCCCACTTTTATGACCCCAAGGTTGCCCCGGACGCCCGGTACAGCTTTACAGGAGCAGTCGAGCGTCCGAGACAGATATTGCCGGGCGGCTACATCAGCTGGGTGGACCCAACAACCAACGAGATGCAGCAGATTCTCTGGGTCGATCCGGGTCAACCACCCGTCCTGCGCAATCTCGGACCGGCAACAGGGGGGAGTTTGCGTCTGTTCATCGAGACTCAGACCTATCACAAGAGCCGTGAGAAACGACAGGCACTGAAGCCGGAGGTGAAAGCAAAGAGAGCGGTTTATCAGGAAGCGCTAGCCGCCGCGGCCACGGCACGGGCCAATCACTATAAGTAAAGACACGTCGACATTTCTCTGAACCGCTTTCATAGAATGCCGAAGGCGAGGACGCGTAAAGATTTGCCGCCCATTTTTCCACGAGTCTCTCGCCTCGACGTACCAGTTGTCACGTTTTTGGGGTCAGCGGTCGGTCCGTTCGGGGCGGCGTTTCCGGCCGCGTGCCGCACAGGCCGCCAACTGTGAGCTCGAAGAACTCGCTCTCTCACGTGCGCCTGTGAGAGAGCTTTCAATGATCAGTCGCCGACTGTCCCGCCAAGGACGGCACTACATCATGGTTTCCGGGATCGACGATATGAACGTGAACTCATTGGGTAAGCGGCTCAGCAGGGCCGGTCCGCGATTCGCGCGCGCGTAGGGCATGATGTGAGGGCGTGGGGAGGTCCGGATAGATCACCTGTGATCGTGCCCATGATCGGCGATCGTGGACGCGATCTATCTGGATCTACCCGGTCAAACGGTGGGCATGGGCGCAGCGTCCGATTCAGTTTGTCGGCCACGTTCCAGGGAAGCAGTTCGTCGATGCGATTGATCTTGTGATCTGCGATGTGAGTCAGGACGTATTTCAGATAGGCCCGCGGATTGATGCCGTTGAGCTTGCACGTTCCGATCAGGCTGTACATCGCCGCCGCCCGCTCACCGCCATTATCGGAGCCGACGAACAGGTAGTTTTTCCTGCCCAACGCGACACAACGCAGGGCATTTTCTGCGAGCACGTTACTGATTTCGGCGCGGCCGTCCTCGCAGTAGAACATGAGCGCCGCCCAGCGGTTCAGCGAGTAGTTGATCGCGCCCGTGAGCGCAGACTTCTTCGACAGCGTCGCCAGCTTGGCCCTGATCGTCGATTCGAACGTGGCGAGCAGAGGCTTGCTCTTCTCCTGCCGCACACGCAACCGCTCATCGGGAGGCTTGCCGCGAATGTCGGCTTCGATGCTGTAGAGCTCGCCGATCATCTCGAGCAGCTTTTGGGTATCCGGAGTCGGCGTGCGTACGTGAACGTCATAGATGTACCGCCTCGCGTGATCCCAACATGCCGCTTCGTGGATGTCGCCGTTCGCGTACAGCTTATCGAAACCTGCATAGGCATCCGCTTGCAGGATTCCCTCGAAGTTGGCGAGGTGGGTTTGCGGATGAACACCCTTGCGGTCCGACGAGTACGAGAACCAGACTGCAGCAGGATCGGTCGAGCCCGAGCGGCGATCGTCGCGCACATAGACCCAGAATCGACCGGTTGTCGTCTTCTGGTTGCCCGGCGTGAGGACAGGAACCACACGATGCCCCTGCCTGGGGCGGCCATCTTTCGCTGCGCTCTCCGACATCTCGGCAAACCCTCCTCGTTCACGAATCAGCTCACATCATGAAGCTGTCTCTCGTGAAGCGGGGAACGGCCCTGACGAGCCGCATACACTCATTGGCGCGGTACCGGCCAGATCTCCGTTCTCCCGCAAGGCGCGGACCATTGCGGCATGTCCGTCTCGTACGGGCATGGCCAGGTGCCCGAGATGAGCCTAAACAGGATCGCGCCGACTGATAGCCCGAATAGCGCAAGCGTCGCGCTACCGACGCCGTCGGCAATTGCATCATTCAGTCCGCCGCCAGCCGCAAGATTGTCGAGACTGAGCACTGCCGGCAGCACATTGATCCACCCCCGGTAACGGCGCGCAGCGAGTCCGAGCAGCACTGCACAGCATATCCAGACCACCAAGCTCGGAGGCGCAGGTAGCATGGGGCCAAACGCAGCGCTCACGACCGATGCACAGGCATCCCACATACCAAACGCAAGCGCTAGTTTGAGCCTCGTGCTCCAGCCCAGCGTTGTCACGCCAATGACGAGGCAACAGACAGAGCTGTCGAGTCCCAGGACGAAGATCGACGCAGGGTTGTTCATGAGTCGCTCCCAAGAACGTATACAACCGGACGATGTTCAATCAGGCGAGGGTCAGGACCAGCAGCTCGCCGCCGTATGTCGGCACCAGCACCCGGCCGTCGACTGCGATAGGCCGGTTGAACTTCGGGTGCAGCAGATTCCAGTTCCAGTCCTCCGAGTCCCATAGCGGCACGAGCTGCCCGCTTCCGTCAGCGTAGCGCCCGAAAGCTTCAGCATCGTAGGCGAGAAGGCGAGAATTCGTAATCGTTGTATTGGCATTCCCGTAAGGCACCATCGCCCAGACGATGGCTGCCTCGCCGCCGTTGGCTGTCAACGCGATGCTCCATCCCGGCATACCCCCATAAGGATCCGTGCACTGCGCTGACGCATAGACCTCGCTGCATGCGAGGTACACCGACAACTTGTCTGGATTAAGTTGCCATGCGCGCAAGTTGCCGTTCTCGCCGCCGCAATAGTGCATCCATCCGCGCGTTGCCGATTTCCAGACGACCGGCGTGCCGTGCAGATGGTGACTCCGGTGTGCAGCATATACGTTAAGAGCAGCTGGATCGGTGGGCGCCGGGTTGACCGAGGGATCGTAGTAGGTATAGAGAATGGGCGGAGCGGCCAGCTTCGCAAAATTCGCTGCCACGTGAGCCGGTGCGAGATCGGCCTGACTCGTATTGCCAGGCTCATCAAGGCGGACCGTATAAAGAATGCCATCCTTTCCGGAAACGAGCGCAATGCCGAGTTCCTCGATGAGAACAATGCCCGAGGCACCGAGATCCTGATCGCTCCACGTCTCGTCCACAGCCTCCATCCCGAGGCTCGCCAGATAGGGTCCCACGCGAAAATTTGACGGCACGCGCCTGGGCAACAGGGCGGCGACAGCTTCGCCGCCCGGGTTCTTGCCCATGCGCCCATCATCCGTCCATGGGGTCCACCACCCGGTCACCTCGAACTTGCCGTTCGCGTCCTTTGCAGACGGCGCTAGATAGCGAAGGCGCACTACGCTCTCGCCGAAATCGACGATGCCATCGAACTCTCCATTGCCCGTGACGATCCAGATGGAGCCGTCGCTTTGAATGGCCGGTCCCGATCCGCTCATCCAGATCCCCCCTCCGCTCCCACGCGCCGTCGAGCACCAGGACGCCGTCTGTTTCCAGGTGTGGGTATCTACCGCGATCAGCCAGCCGCGCGCTTCTTCGTCGGTTTCGGCAACGGTGCCGAAAGGCACGAGCACCGTGCCGTCGACCAGCGCAAGCGCTGCGCGCTGCTTTCGTTCCCGCGATCTGAACTGGAGCGGACGCAGGTTATGGCCCGGGTCAAACGTCACGCCCTCGAAAGCAATTGGGGAATGTGTCTGCTTACCAGTCGCGATATCGAGCGACGCGAGGTAGTGCCGTCCATCGGCCCAGTTTCCATTTTCGGTCGACCAGTAGCACACGTAGAGGCGGTTCGTCGAGAGATCGATGACGGGCGTCGACAGGATGCCCCAGTGCACGTTGATCGGGTGCTCGTCTATTGCAACTGCTTCGTTGATCGGCGTGCCGAGATGGGTCTGCCAGAGTTGCGCCCCCGTATCGGCATCCCACGCGTAAACGCAGTTTCCCATCGTTGCCTGGAAGATCAGGTCATGCGTGCCGCCTGCAATCTGCGCGCCGGCGACATAAAGCGGCTGTGCTTCGTGCCGCGGATCGTCCGGCGTTTTAAGCACGTGCGCCTGCTTGATGCCACGCGAGCGCACTGCCTCAGGCGTCAGAATGCTCTCGTCAAGTTGTGCTCCCGTGCGGGCACTGTCGAACGAGCGGGTCGTAACTGAGACGTTCATGGCCGACTCTCCTCCAGATGTTGCGCGCCCTGATAGGTGACCTTGAGTTCATAGGGCACCATACCTGCAAGCCCCGAGGGGTGCGCACTCAGTGTGTGCCATCCCTGCTGGCCAGTGATCGCCACGAGCGCCGCCGCCGGCTCGCCATGGTGGATAGTCTTGCTCGCGATCACGCCGCCATCGGGCGCGGCAATTTCGAGCGCTATCGAAGCGCCTTGCACCCACGCTGCCCCATTCGGGGGTTCGAGAACCGCGTGTATCGGGCTGCGCAAACCGGCATAGACCCGCGATGCGTTCACTGCGCCGTTTCTTAGAGCAGGTATATCGAGATCTTCAGCTCCGAAAAAAGTTTGTGACGTCGTGCGCGGCTGGAACTGAAACCCAGCGTCAAATCCCGACCGTGAAAACACAAGATAACTTTGTCCCGAAAGATACGCGTTGGACGGGATCGCGAAGCTCACACGTCCTTGCGCATCGGTTTGAATGTCTGGATGCTTGCCCGTGTATTCGTGCAAGCTCACGTTTGCGTCAAACGCAGTTTCGCAAACAATTGTGTGCCCGCTCGTCGGGTCAAAATTGAGCGCTGTGAGCAGGCCGGGATACCCCATGCGTTCGAGCACGATTACATGACCGTCCAGATGCCTCGTGACCGTATTCCCGAACGCAAGCTTCTCGTGGATCCAGATCAGGTTGTCGATCCATGGCTTGAGACCATAGGCACCAGGCCACACATCATTGCCGAAATAGTCCTTGCCGTAGACGAACGGGTAGCCCTCTGTGGTCAGCAGAAACGCGTAGGCGAGCATCTTGTTGGAAATGATCTGCTCGCCCGGCGTCGTATCTGTATCAGGGTTATCGACGAAGGTGCAGGCAAGAAAAGGATTGCGGCTCGCGTAGCCCGCGCCGTCGAGCGCCGCGACATTTGCACCGTCACAGGCGGCCTGAAGCGCCCAATGCAGTGCGAAATCCGCGACCAGCGAGCGTGACTGCATCGGCGGTTGAGTTACCCATGCGTCGAGCAACGCAGGATTGCCATCGAAGTATTCTGCGTAAGCGAACTTCGATGCCATCGCCCCCGAACGCATAAACTGCGACACGAACGGTGCCCATGTGCCTTTTACGTCGTCGAATCGCATGCCGTCCGCGTCCGTGGTTCGGAAGAGCCAGTCCCCGAAGTCGAGCGCATCATCGATTGTGTAGCCGGGCGGCGCGCAATTCTGATAGACCTTCTCTCTCCCGAAAGGGAAATCGTCCTTAGGTGCTGGTACGGCGTCTTCGGGACGAAACGGTGGGATGGGATCGTGGTTCCCGGTACCGCCGCGGAAGCACCCCGGCTCCATCCGCCCACGACCGTTAAAGGTATGCCGATCCGCGCCCAGATAGCGAAAAGTACCGGGGCCACCGTTTTCGCCCATGAGTTGGTGAAGAACGATATCCAAGTACACATCCAGACCGACGGCATGACAGCACGCGACCATCCGACGCAATGCGTCGGCGCCTCCATAGCGGGTCGGAATACTTCCCTGCTGGAGTTTAACTCCGAGATCGCGCGGGTCGAAAACGCCGTAGCCATCGCATCCGGCGCCTTCGCCGCCTTGTGCCTTGCTCGCTGGAGGCAGTTGGAGGGCGGTGAACCCGGTTCGACGCAGGTCCGCTGCCGCGCTTGCGAGAACGTCCCAAAGCCAAGGCGCACCCGGTTCAGTGCTCGGCGCAGGAACGGTGACTTTCTCGCCGCCTTTCACGAAACGGCCCCAAGCGATGAGTGCCACGCCCATAATGATTCTCCTGCAAGCACGCTGGTGCTCCAGCCATTGATCACGGCGTTTGGCAGAAACGTCCTTTGCGTTGGCTGAGCGCGGCCAGACCGACCCGGCCCCATAAGCAACAGTGCGACGATCATCAGGATTAGTCGCCTGACGTTCGCGACATAGTCACAGCGCGCCCAGACACAAGATATCCATCAATGATCGACTTTCATGCTGATTGTTCTGTGAAATGTTCAGTACGGCGTGCGGCTCGAACGTTTGCGATACTTGATGGCGCCGGCTATGGCCTTGTGCTCAGTCTTGACTTTTGCCTTGATCGCCTCGACATGCGCCTGCGCATTTCCATAGAACGACGCAAGATCTCCTTTCATGGCCGTTCGCGACGCGTTGTCGAGATAAACCATATGGCCCGACGGATAATTACTGAACGTTAGATTGCTCTCGATCTGCGCGCTGTCGAGCGGCATGTTCTGGAAATTGATCAGGGTCTGGAAGAATGGCGTCACCGCATCGTGGTATCCATTCGCAGAAAACACCCTCAGGTAAGGATTGACGGCCATCGCAGCAGCCAGGTCTCCAGCGGTATAGAGACCAGCGCCACCCCTTTGCGCTCCCGTTGGATCGACATGGCTGAAATCCCAGTTTTCGAAAGTCAGATCATTCAGGTCCATGAACGGAGAAACGGATGTGTATTGCAATTCGTCGTTGAGGTACAGGTTCCACATCGCCGTGTAGACGCCACTCACCGCTGCCATTGTCGGGTCGTTGCCGCCGGAGTCGGGCGCGATGAACTCCGCAATGCCGGTGTCTTCGCCCGTCACGCGACCGTCATAAGCGCCGACGGCCAACCCTTCGTCCAGCATCAGGCTCGTCAGGAACGCCGAACCGTTTCCCATTGATGGATTGAGCTGCCAGTATTTCAGGACCATTGCCGGAATGCCGAGCATGTCGCTCATCGTCTGAAGGACGTCAGGTGCGACATTGGGGAAGGCGTTCAACGCATCAACATACGGCCCCGTCGCGAATGCCTCCACTTGCTCCATGAAGCCGGGCAGATCCGCCGGAGCGGGTGACGTGGTTACTTTCTTGTGGAACCATGCATCGGCCGCATAGGTCGGCAAGATGCCAATCGGGTTGCTTGCCTGCGAATAATCGAGAATCGAAGACTGCAGCACGATCCCGTTCAGATCGACGCCGTCCTCGTGCAGCATCCACGTGAGCACACACGTACGTGGTGTCCCATATGATTCGCCGAACAGGTACTTTGGAGAGTTCCACCTGTTGAAGACAGTCAGATAACGCTTGACGAACTGCTTGATACAGCCTGCATCCTGATCGACACCCCAGAAATCCTTGTTGGTGTGCGGCTCGATCGCGGTCGAGTAGCCCGTGCCAACGGGATCGATGAACACGAGGTCCGTGAGATCAAGCAGACTGTCCGGATTATCTTCGAGCGTGTATGGCGCCGGTGGCGTGAACTCCGGCATGCTCGTTTGAATCCGCCTCGGCCCGAAAGAACCTAATAGCAGAAAAACCGATGACGAGCCCGGTCCGCCGTTATAGAAAAATGTCACAGGTCGCGTGGATGGCGTCGCATCGTCGGCGGTAAACGACACGTAGAACAGTTTCGCGCCCGACCGTGAGCTGTAGGTGTCGGTCGTCACAAGGTGACCGGCTCGCGCCGTGTACGCAATCGACTTTCCGTTGACATTCAGTGTGTGGTGAGTGACCGCGGCATTTTCAGTGGCATCGCTGATCGAATCGTCTGGACCGTATGCATAAGGGGTGGTGTCCGCAAGGGGTTCGTCAGGAAAGACTTCCTTCTCTGCAATTGTGCTCATCGAAGATCTCCTTATTCATTGCCGACGTGTGCTCGCTTTGGGCCTGGAGCGAAAAACGGGCGCACGAACACATACCGGGTTGCGACACGATCGCGTCGGGACCCTTTCGTGCTTCATCCGTGACACGACGTGCGTTGAGCGATGCGAAGGGTTCTCACGCCGATCGCCGCGATTCGTGAATCGCCGATTGCGAAGTTGTCGGTCAGGTAAACGTAGGACGATCCGGATTCCTTTTTTTAATCTTTTCTGCGGGAATGTCGCGAAGTATAGGAAAGCGCGCGTCGATTCCAAGGGGATTTACGTTTGTCTCCGTTCTTGTTCCTACCGACAGGTAAACTGCTTCCGGCTAGTTACGTTGCATTGACCCCGTGACGAGCGACAGGAGCGGCGCCAATCTCGCCGCGGTCGAAGCGATCAATCCCGCTCGTGAACCGCCCATCAAGATCCGTCAGTCCAAATATCTCAATAACGCGGTCGAACAGGATCATCGGACGATAAAGCGACGCACGCGGCCCATGCAAATTCAAGACTTTTCGCTGTGCACTGATCCTACTGGCTGGCATCGAACTGATGCACACGATCGCCAAAGGACAAATGCAATCTGCACGCGGGACCCATCCGACCGCCGCGGAGCAATACTATGACCTGGTAATATGAGCAGTGCTTCTTACATAGATTTCGCTCCCGCCCTGATCCTTACCGCGACAAAACTCGAAAAAGTCAGCTCGTCGTTACCCGACAAGCCCGAACTTCTTGGCTTTCAGAAACGCAATTTCTATACTTCGCGAAGCCTGTCCGCCCAAAAGGGAAGTAAGGCAGTGCTCTTTGCCTCAAAGCGCGGAAAGGGAGATGAATCGATGCAATTCGCATAGGTGAAACACCGTCGTCGCAATCGGTTGGAAGCTTCAGTTTGCGATCTATTTCACTAAATTGGTTGACCGAAGGGTTGTACTCACGATCGCGCGACATCTTCATACTCAGGAGGCCCGCATGGCAACGGACCAAGAGCAGTGACCGAAAGGCCAGCAAACCCCCGCTCTCGATCGACGAGATCGTCTTGCTTGACAACGTTGCCGCAGCAAAGAGACTGCCGGCAGCGACTGCTGCCCTGCTGTCTACCCGGCAGCTCGCGTTGGGCGGGCCAAAGGAACTTGCGGAGGAGCTTCAAAAAGCGCTGCGTGATACGAAGCAGACCAAAGCGGGTCTGCGACTGGCGCTGCCCCCGTCGACAATCATCGGCCTCGCTGGTAATAGCGGCGACCGCGTGAGCCCGAAGACCCTAAGGACAACCGCCGCCTCAGCCGCGGCAGGCAAGCCGTTCAAACCGGATTGGTTCCCGCTGGTATATCACCCCAAGATCGGCGCCAGGCCAACGCGGAAATACCTTCGCGGTTCGGGGGGGCGGCGGATAGTCCCGGTGAACCAGAGTTTTCTCTATGGACCCGACGATCGAAGGGTGTTCTATCCGTCCGGCTATCCGTGGCACTGTATCGGCAGGGTCGATGTCTATCCGAATGCTGACGCCGACAACCCCACATCGTCAGGCAGTGGCGTGCTCATAGGAGACCGGCTCGTACTCACGGCAGGTCATGTCCCACCAGCCAACGCGGCGCCGGGTACCTGGAAGATGCGCTTCACGGCCGGAATGTACAACGGCTCGCCGGTCGACGGACCTGGCGCCATCTCGTTTGTTTCCGACTTCCAGGGATACAGCGGTGGGCTATCTGGCGTTGACTACGCAGTGCTCCGGCTGTACGAGCCGCTCGGTGTCCATCTGGGTTACTTTGGCTGGAAAACCTACGACGACAGCTGGACCGGGGGCACCTACTGGTGGCTTGCGGGTTACCCGTTCGATATTGCATCGGCGAACAGCCCGTCGTATCAGGCAGGAATTGCCGTGCTCGACCAGGACTCCGATAGCGGCGGCCTGGAACTTGAGCACCATGGCGACATTGCCAGCGGCGATTCTGGCGGCCCGTTCTGGGGTTTCTGGGACGACGGTTTCCCCTATGTCGTTGGGACATGCAGTGGCCACGAGAACATCTCCGGGCCATCTTGGACTGGCGGCGAGGACAACAATATCGCAGCGGGCGGAGGCGCGCTGTCGAACCTGCTCAGTTGGGCACGTGGCAACTGGCCAGCCTAATCAGCCCGGTAGTTCCTCCAGCCAAGCCTGGACAGTGGCCTGGAAGGACTGAACGAAAGCCGATCCATAGTCATCGGCGATCCGGCGAAGCTGGAGGAGCCTGAGTGCGAGGCGGCGCGCCTCGGCATCCGCGATACCGTTGTCCACCACATGCCGCAGAACCTTTTGCGGGCTGCCGGGCGTGCTGCCACCGGTGCGAGCGAGCCACCACAGTGGTCGGCTCCATCCGCCTGCCGCCCAGTCTTCGCGGATATCGGCCAAGTCGTCTACGATCCAGATCGCCTGACCGGCTAGCCGGCCCGACGCGATTGCTGCCGCCCGGCGCTCACGCTCTCCGTTCGGCGAGGCCAGTAACGCAAGTCGTGCCAACATGGTGATCGGAACCGCACTTTTGCGCCGCAGAGAGCGCCACACGGCGATCGTGGGCCTAGAACAGTCGCGGCGGGTCGCACTGGACTCGCACTCGGCAATGTACATGGCGTGTAACTGGTCAGCAAGAGCAGAGTGTTCACGACGGTTGCTGCCCAACTGCCTACATCGGGCGAGGAACTCTGTGATTAGCGCGGTAAGCGCGTCGATCGCAGCGTCTCCGCTGCCCTGCGGCGCTGGCTTCGTCCCGCGGAGATGTTCTACGAGAAACAGCGGCGTAACATTCCGGTTCAAGAGCTTTGCGCGATCGGCAAAGCGATCCACAATCAGATCGAATAGGACGATGCCGAGATTGAAGAGTGCGCCCGCATGGCAGACCTGCGGCCGCATCGACGCTGATGTTCCGGCGAGCAAGGCCAATCCATCCGTTTGTTGCCAGCCGAGTCCGAGGATGCGTACGAGTGCAGGTTCGGCAAGGCCCAACGACACTGCGGCCTCTCTCAGCAGATCAGGATCCCCAAGCGCCTTCGGGAGCAGGCGGCGGCCAGCGAAGAAAGCGTCCTCGCGCACACGTTGCTCCCGATGTGGAGGGAGCAGCACGCCAGCGTCGTCGAGGACCTCGGTGACGAGGGATCGCAGTTCCGTCATGATTCCCCTTCGGTACGCGCCAGCGTACCCAGGCACAAGGCCGTGGTGAAAAGCCGGTTCTGATCATGGACGACGACACCGGTGCCCAATCCATCGACACGCCATGCGCGGCAATCGTCGGGCTCGGTGACCCACGGCGGTGGAACGCGCATCTGTGCATGAGACGGCCAGGCGCCATCGGCCTCCCGCATCGCATTCAGGCTATGGATCGCGCGCTCCCGACAGTGCTTGTGCTTGCCTGCGACAGCAAGCACTGAGAGGGACGACGCCGTCGCAAAGGCCGATTTGGGTCGGCACCATGAGCCATCGCGCCGCTGCAGACTGCAGGCCCACGCCGCAGCACGTCTCACCACTCTCGTCTCTTGCATCACCGCGGCCAGTTCAACCGCCTGAAGTGTGGGATAGTGCCTCGAATTCCACCAGTACGAAGGCCAGGATCCGTCATCACTCTGCCGTTCCCTCACGTACTGCCAGGCCGCCTCGGCTTCGGCAGTGTAGCCGTTACCATGCAAAGCAAATGCACGCCCGGCCGTCGCCGTCACTTCGAGGTGAGCGCGGCACCACCCAGCGAGCCGAACATGAGCCCCTAGCCGCATGTAGCGCAGGATGGGGTAAGGTTTGGCATAAGTGCGCACTCCGCCTGAAGCGGAATCCTGATGTCGTGCAAGGCAGGCAGCAGCCCGCTCAACGCTGGCGCCTCGGTATCCAAGTGCCATCAGGAAGAGCAGCACGTGTGCAGTCGTGTCGGTTCCGTCGCAATAGCGGCGGCTGGTATGCTGGGGGACCTTACAGAATGATGTGAACGACAATGAAAGCGCTCAGTCCGGCGGTAGCCAAGGTGCTGAAGCGGTTGCACTATCCGCTTGAGATCATGTTGGTGTGCGTGCGTTGGTATGTGGCCTACCCGCTGAGCTTGCGCAATCTGGAAGAGATGATGGCCGAACGCGGGATCGCGGTCGATCATTCGACCGTTCACCGGTGGGCCATCAAGCTTCTGCCGGTGCTTGAAAAGGCGTTCCGCCGCTGCAAGCGCCCGGTCGGCAAGAGCTGGCGTGTCGACGAGACCTACAGTACGCCCAGCCAACGTAGCCTGCCTGCACGGGGGTGAAGTTGCTTGAGCATGTTTGGAATGCAAAACCCGGAGAAGTTGTCGTTGCAGTACCGGGGTATGCCCTTTCTCTGCTGCGAGAGAAAGTGAGCCGAAGCGGCGGTGACTTGCTGACACTGGCAAGGTGACGAAGTCCGTGGGAAACGGGGCTTGCGGCGAAGCGGTTACGCCAAGATGAGCCTCCAGGCTGAGCATGGGACGGTTGAGGAACACGAACCTGTTTGAACGCATCTGAGGGTTGAATCGTCACCCCTGCCTACACCGCTTAACAGGCAGGGCGCGGATCGTTGCCGATCATATGTACGGCCCGGCAACGCGGATGCTGACTGGATATGTAGGCCCATCAGCAGGGAGCCATGGAGAGTGCGCAGCTAGGCCGTGGTATTCGCGACGACTTGCGGCAAGCAAGGATAAAGACTGCGACAGGCAGCCTCGCCCGTGCGTTTGAGTCCAGCATGTGAACTGGGGAAGGCTTGCACAGATGTTAAGGGAGTGTGCCCCCGATGATGTGCAAGCTGGCGGAGCCTCCGTAGTAGTCCGAGGCCGGGAAAGCCGGCTACATGGCGAAGGGAGGCAGTTGAAGTGGTTTGCCTGGTTGATTAACTGACTGTAGTGAGGTGAAGACCTTCGATAATCAGTGAAATGCAAAGCAAACTGGTGGCACGGTGGCATGGTGTCGCCTTCGACCCGGGCGGTCACTTAAACTCCTCCGGGTGTGGTCACTTCAAACTCCTCCACCTTGCGGTCCGATCTGAGCAGACCGACGTCGCCGATCGCTCCACGTAGCAGGACGTTATTTTTACCTCCTTGGCCAGCCCGGGAGGTGGGAGTTGAACGTCTTGAAGCCGCATCAGCAAAGTACGGTGTTCACGTTGCTGGAACTCAACAAGAGCCAGCGCGAGATTCATCGGATCACTGGAATCGACCGCAAGACGATCCGCCGCTACACGGCGATCTTCGCTGCACGCGCAACCGCGCCCGCAAATTCCCCCACCCCCGCGACCATCGGCTCGCGCCCTTCAGATCAAACTCCTCCACCCCCGCGACCACCGGCTTTTCAGGCCACGCCCGCCGAGCCGCATAACTTCGATTTTGCCCGATCGTTGTGCGAGCCTCACCGGCAATGGATCGAAGAACAGGTTCGTCTGCAGCGAAACGCCCAAGCCATCTATCAGGACCTCGTCGACGAGTTCTCGTTTGCTGCGAGCTACGAGAGCGTCAAACGGTTCGTGCGCGCACTGCGACACATCGATCCCGAGCAATTCGACCGGCTCGATTTCCTGCCCGGCGAGGAGGCCCAGGTTGACTATGGGGAGGGCGCTCTGACCCGCGATCCGAAGACTGGACGTTATCGGCGACCACGGCTATTTGTGATGACGTTGCGCTATTCGCGTCACAGTTTCCGGCGGGTTGTCTGGAAATCCAGCCAGGAGGCGTGGGCGCGACTGCACGAAGAAGCGTTCCGTTATTTCGGTGGCTGTGTTCAGTACGTCGTCCTCGATAACCTCAAGGAAGGGGTTATCACACCGGACCTGTACGAGCCGGAGATCAATCATCTTTATGCCGCGATGCTCGAGCACTATGGCGTGGTCGCTGATCCTGCACGCGTCCGCGATCCGAACCGGAAGGGCACGGTTGAGAGCGCGATCCAGCATACGCAGGGCACCGCACTGCGCGGCAGGAGTTTCGATTCAATCGAAGAGCAGAACGCGTTCCTTGTACGCTGGGAGGCTAACTGGGCATCGAAGCGCTTGCATGGACGCGCCCGCCGTCAGGTCGAGTCGATGTTCGAGCAGGAGAAGCCGCACCTGCGGGCATTGCCGCTGACTGGATTCCGCTACTTCAAACAGGTCGTTCGCACTGTCTCCGACGATACAACCATTCGGATCGACCACAGCTGGTACGCAGCTCGTCCTGCTGCGATAGGCAGCACGGTGCTGGTGCGCGTCTTCGATTCAACCATTGAAGTTCGGGATCGACAGACACAAGCGCTGTTACGCATTCACCCGCGTTTCACCGAGCCCGGTCAATTGCTACTGCCCGAGGACGAGCGTCCGTTCAACCCGTCCCGGCAAACGGCCTTCCTGCTCTCAGCCGCAGGCGACATCGGGCCGCAAACGAAAGCACTCTGCCAGCAGATGTTTGACGCCCAGGGACGCATTGGCCAGCGAGGCATGTGGGGCATCGTCGGTCTCGCGAAGCGATACCCGGCCCGCATCGTTGAGCAAGCCTGCAGCCAGGCACTGCAGTACCGTCTGCAATCCTACAAACAGGTTCGCGGACTGGTCGAACGATTGTTCGAGCGCGCGCTGGAGCAGCTTGATCAGGCGCCCCAGCTCGCTTTGCCTCTTACCCAGGATCACGCGCTAATCCGTCCAGCGGCCGAATACGGCGAGCTGTTCAGTCTCGGCGCGCGACATCAACTCAACCAATCGTCGTTGACCACCGGAGAGAACAAAGAATGACCATGTCGATGCCCGAAATCGAGCGTTCGCTCAAACAGCTCCACCTGTCTGGCGTCCGCGACACGCTGGAGACCCGCGTACTGCAGGCACAGACGGCAAATCAACCGTTCCTCGAAACCTTCTCGATAATTCTGCAAGACGAGCTGGACCGTCGTCAGTCCCGGCTGATCGAGCGTCGGCATAAGCAGTCCGGGCTTGACGAAAAGCTCACGTTTGCCGAATTCGACTGGTCCTTCAATCCGAAACTTCCGCGTCAGGCGTGCCTGGAGTTGCGAACGCTGAAGTTCGTTTCGGCCGGCGAGAACGCGCTTCTCATCGGCAAACCTGGTACTGGCAAATCGCACATCGCGAAGGCCGTCGCCAACCAGGCTGTTCTGCAAGGCTATAAGGTCCAGT
Organism: Paraburkholderia sp. UCT70; assembly: GCF_050434085.1. Taxonomy (NCBI): domain Bacteria; kingdom Pseudomonadati; phylum Pseudomonadota; class Betaproteobacteria; order Burkholderiales; family Burkholderiaceae; genus Paraburkholderia; species Paraburkholderia sp. UCT70. Next base: position 269,328 of record NZ_JBNPVZ010000001.1, read on the forward strand.
ATCTTGAGACCGACGACTTCTTTGCGCGTTTCAGTCTCAGCGAGCCCGACCAGCAGGAGAAACGTCTGCGCAACATTCTCGACTGCGATCTACTGATTCTGGACGACCTGTTTCTGTCACGATCGATTCCGGATGCCGCTGGTGCGCTACTGCAAACCCTCGTTCATCAACGATACAAGCTACGCCGCAGCACCATGGTCACGTCCAACCGCGTCGTGCAGGACTGGGGCGCGTATCTCGGCGACAACACCATGAGTAGCACCATTCTCGATCGACTCATGCACCACTGCCACTCGCTCGAATTCGACGGCCGCAGTTACCGCCTGAAGGAGGCTGCTGAAACCCTTGCGCGCAAAACCAAAGCGAGCTAAAAAACAACCTTGTCCTGCTGCCTGGTGGAGGAGTTTGCGCGACCACAAGTGGAGGAGTTTGAAGTGACCGTCCGGGCCTTCGATTAGAACGACACTTCAGCGGAGAGCCGGATGCGCTGAGAGGCGCACGTCCGGTTCGGGGAGGAGAGGCCGGGAAATAGTTCGACTACGCCCTGTCTCTTACTCCACTCAAAGTCAAGGGGCAATGGACCTATCTGTACCGCGCCGTCGACAAGGCCGGCAACACGGTTGACTTTCTGCTGCGAGCCAGGCGGGACAAGGAAGCGGCCCGACGGTACTTCGAGAAGGCCATCGATCAGAATGGCGTGCCTGAAACCGTAACCATCGACAAGAGTGGTGCCAATCTGGCCGGGCTGCACGCCGTGAACGCCGAGCGTGAGACGCCTATCAAGATCCGCCAGGTCAAGTATCTCAACAACATCGTGGAACAAGACCATCGGGCGATAAAGCGCCGTACCCGACTCATGTTGGGATTCAAGTTATTTCGTTGTGCGCGCATCTTGTTAAGCGGCATTGAACTTATGCATATGATCGCCAAAGGGCAGATGAAAGACTGCGGCATCGGACAGACTCCCGCGGAGCAGTTCTACTCGTTAGCCGTATAAGTAGTCCTAATCATGCGGGCCATTGTTCAACGCACTTTTTCTTATTGCGACAGAACCCTGGGTCGTCCCTAGTACATTGGGCGGAATGGTCACTGCCGTGCCATTCAGGGGATTGTTTGGCGCGTTTACAACGAGAGTCGCACCCGTTGCCGGGTTGACCACCTGGGTCAGGACCACCCCCGGCCCGTTTTCAGCACCGCCAACGCTACCACCTCCACATCCGTCCAGCACGGCGAAAAGGAATGCCACCATCACAGAACGTGCGATCATGAAATTCTCCTCACCGTTGTCCGAAGTGTTGTCGACAGTAGATGTACGGCGTGAGCTCTCACACCAAATAAAGCCGCGCTGACTTTAGGCCGGCCTCCTGCAGCGATTTGCCTAAGCAATAACCTAGGCTATTCCGGGGTTTTGAACGGAGTAACGCCTTAAACGGGAGGGGAGCGCCTATAGAGCGCTCTCAAAACAGGCGGGATGGTCGCGAGAATTCAGGTCGTTCAGAAAAGTGTAGACGATGAAGTGCGAACAGGCGTGTTCTCAGGTTTTCGGCATAGCGATTGTTTGCGTCGGCGTTGTAGCAGGTGCCGTGCATCCGGTCACCCGCATCAAATCGGAAACGACGGACTCTAGTTCCGAGCTGAGTTGGGGTAATCCAGACGGGCGAGTCAGGCGAAACGTAACAGTAAACGTCCATTCATGGCCGAGTTGAGGCAGTGCCACCCGCAATTCGCTCGCCGGAGACCGGCCATTGAGCGAGGGCGGACGAGACCTAGGCTATCCAAACTGGACGACAACCTCGACCGGCCGCTCATGGCCGCACCCCGACCGACGATGCTGTCTCGACCCTCGGTGCCGTGGGGAGGTCGCAGCCCGGACCCAATATAGCCTCTCACATTTCTCTTATACGGACGTTCGGCCGGCGTGATGGCTACCTCTGCTCGAGTCGACTCTGAAGTTCACCAATGAGCCTTCCGCTTCCCCTGGGATGTAAGCGGGACTGGGCCACATCAGTCGACGCTTATTGGCAGGTCACGTCGGGCACCCCATTCAGACCAAGACCCGTCATAAACCTTGATATCAGTTACTCCGATCACCTCTGCCGCTAGAGCGGGAACACACGCCGTCACTCCGGAACCGCAGCTAAAAACGAGTCGCTTTGATGCCAAAGAAAGCCCATCGAAGATAGTTCGCAATTCGTCCGCAGAACGCATAACTCCTTGATCGAGTACCGAGTCGAAGGGCATATTTACTGCGCCAGGAATATGTCCGCCACGCAAGCCCGCTCGTGGCTCAAGAGCCGTTCCTTTGAATCGTCCCGAAGACCTCGCATCAACAATCGCATAGTCGGGGGATTGCATCGCTTCGCAAACAAATTCTGCGTCGCAAAACACTTGTGATCGAAAGTTTGCGACGAAATTGCCCGGCTGTCGGTACGCGTCAGATGCACGAGGGTAGCCGGCGGAACTGGTCGCTCGCCAAGCCGGCAAGCCGCCATCAAGCACCGCGACTTTGTCGTGGCCCATAGCCTTGAATGCCAGCCGCAGCCGCGGGCTTGCGTAAATGCCAAATTTATCGAATACGACAATCGTATGGTCGCGGTTTACGCCTAACGCCCGCGCATCCTCCGAAAACTTGCAGGGTGCCGCCAGCATGTGAGGTAAAACTTGATCCTCGTCTGCGAAATACTTGTTGAGATCAACGTATATAGAACCCGGCATTCCCTCGTCCTCAGTCGGCGGTGCTGCGCCGGCTGATACGGCCGATGGCAGTCCTGCTTCCAGGATGATCAGGTCCGGTCGCGTCAGGTTTTTTCGCAACCAGGCAACAGAAACAAGCGGTTCCATAGTGTCGTCTAGTCCGAATTTATAGAGGTCGATTTTTCGAATGTTGCAGTAGCCTCGCGGCCATAGCGCTAATAGACCGATTGTTGACGATTACCGTCGAGGCGTCGAGTGGCCGAAATTGGCCGGACAGCGACCGACGGTCGATCGCCAACCGGCGGCGCCTGGGTTCAAACTTCAGTCTGCTCCATCATCTCAAGCGCATCATCTGCCTCGATGCCAAGAGATACCATCGAGGTTAGGGGGAACCGCTGCACAGCGCTCAATCCATTGCCGCGCTGGATTCATCGATGCTCGATGCCGAGCAGCCGCGCGTCCAGCCGCCGCGCTAGCGCCTCGCCGCCTTCGCGCATTACTGCATCGTGGTTCCATTGGAAAACCGGTCTTAGCAACGGCGCCAATGCATTCATCCATGCGCGGTTCGTGTGCACGCACCAGTCGTAACGGACCACGGTAAGGTTGCGTCCGTCGGTCGAAAAGCTCCACCGGCCGGCGCCTTCGACGTCGCCACTGGCTTCCCCCTCCAGCGCGACCAACGGGTCGACGCGCGTCACCCGCATATCGAACACGAGACGATAGGGCAACCAGCCTTTCCACGTATAGCGTTGTACGACACCGACGCCCTGATCGGACCCAGCCTCTAGCTGGTCCACCCGCTCGACGTTATCCCACCACTCGGGCCATCGCGCCGAATCATGGATTGTCGCCCAAACTTCCTGCGCTGGCGCATCGATGCGCCAAATGGTGGAAAAGCGGTATTCGACCGTCCGCAAGCTGCCTCCATTGTTAGTATTCTTCTAGAGATTTTGTCAGATGCTCACTGCACTTGCCATCATCGGCGAAACGGCATGCGTTTCCTTCGGTCGATATCTCGTCGAGCAAACTGCAACGTAGGACAGCTAGAGGCAGCCGACCAGTGCACGAAAGCAGACGGCCAAAGGTTTCACCTCAGCCCAATCCCGCCGACTGCTGCCTGACGCGACCGCCTCAGGCCGACCCCAAAGAGACCTTCGACTTTGGGGCTGACAGCCGTCCGTTGCCAAGCGGGGTCCGGCCATTCAGGAAACCGGTTCCGCGCATTAGCGATAACTCGGTAACCGAGAGCCGCGCCGGCCTGTGCGTGGTTCCAGTCCAGAAGCACGACACCGATCGCAAGAGCCTTTGGACCCAAGCGCCTCAGCCAAGGCTACATCTGCGTACCTGGGGTCGCCGTGTCTGAAGAGTAGTGCTGCGTGGTTTCCCACCAGTCCACCCTGAGCGTGGTGATCATCCGGTCAATGGTAAGCGACCGTCTCCGCTTGCGAGGCTCTTCAAACTTATCGAAAGAGAGCCTAAGGTGCCCCGGCGCGCGCCGGGGCACCAACATTCACTGCGCGGTGACTTGCCAGCGCAGAACCGGTTGCGTGGCCCCGCTCGGCATCACCCACGGGCCGTTCGGGCTGAAGTCCCAGCCCACAAAGCTGGCTGGATTGCTCATCTGTGCGGATGTGAGCCCGTTTGCCGCGGGCAGACCGCCGCCGCTCGAAGCTTGCCCTGTTGTCTCCACGTTCCAATAGACATCGTTATCGGGCGCGCAGCCTATGCATATGCCGCCGATGAAGCCGGCTAACGAATGCACGGGGCCGGACGCATACGACTGCGTGATCCTGCCGTTGCCGTCTGCGATCAGCCCTCCTGCGCCGCCGTGCGACGAGAAACTGGTGACTGGTCCTGTCGAGTACGACTCAGTGATGGCACCCTGATTCTCGAGGACGAGTCCGGCGGCAGTTCCGTCGGCGGTGACCGTGGCATTACTGCCCGAGCGGGCGACCAGCCCGTAGTTAGTGCCGACGAGGCCCGCGAACGCATCTCCGGAATCACTGGAGGTCGCGACCATTGACCCGGACGTAAAGACATTCGCAATCGTGCCGTGATTGGCGGCGGCCAACATCCCGGCGCCAGTGCCGAAGCTCTCGGTCGCCGTAACGTTCTCTTCCAGGTTCAGATTGCGGACAACACCCGTTGAGCCTATATCGGCAAATACCGCGTCCTCACTCGGGGAGAGATGCGAGATCATATTGAATCTACCGTCGAACTGACCGGTGAACGGCCTGCCGGGATCGGGGCCGGGATGGGGATAGAAGCCAAGCGTGGTAAAAACTGCGTTGCTCGCGTCGATGTTTTTGCCAAGCGCGTAATTGCCGGCCAGATTGTTCTGGATGTTCTGCAAGTCCGTGACCGAATTGACGAGTTGATAACCAGTTATCTGTGTCACGAGCCCGCTGTAAAGCGGTGCGCTCCATACCGGATTGGCGACAAGCGTGCCGGGGCTGTAACTACCGTTCATATCGTAGAGCGCGCTGACGATGCCCGTACTCTTCGACCAGTCGATCGTGCCGTTGTTGATGACGCTGCCACCGTTGTCAATTCCCGACGCGTCGGCGCGCAACGTCAGGTTGCCCGCACCGGAGTTCGCGATGGTCGTACCCGTCGCTACCGAGACATCGTGGTACGCGGCAAGCGTGAGCGAAGCCGGACCGGACCAGCGCAGGCTCGACGCGACGCCGAGGTCGCCCGTTGCGCCGTTCGCGCCCGTCGTGGTCACGTCGACCGAAGTGCCCGCGATCAGACTGCGCTGCAACGCATGCGCTGCGACATCATCGATGGTGAAAGCGGGCGTCGAGAGATTCCATTGGCCTGCATCGACCACCGCGTGCCTGCCGAACGTCAGTTGTGCCGCTTGTGTATCGACCGTTCCGCCGCTGCCGTCCGCGTTGCTTGCGGCGATCTTGCCGAGCTGCTCGACGCGGCCGCTGTCGGCGACCAGCCATACATGGCCGTCGCGGCTTGCCGTGCCCGTCGCGCGGATGCGCGTGCCGCCGCCTGCAAGCGCATACACGTTGCCATCGGCGGCCTGCAGGCTGACCTGCGCGGCGTTGATGGGCCCCCTGTTGACCACGGTGCCCTGACTGCCCGTCTGCACGAACACCTGCCGGCTGCTCGTCGAGTCCTGCAGCAACACCGTCTCGCCGACAGCCAGTTCCGCCGTACCGTTGGGTGCGGTGATAGTGCCCGCGTTGATGGCGGCACGCCGTGCGATCAGGAACACATCCCCGCCGCTCGAACTGACCTTGCCCAGGTTGATTACGCTTGCAGCGGAGTCGCCCGAGAATGTAAGCGGGCTGCTCCCGGTCATGAATGCACAGTTGCAGACATCGAGCGTCGACGCGACGAAGCGGCCGCCCGTGCTGATCACGCCCGATGGGCCCACAACGATGCCCTGCGGATTGATCACATAGAGGCTTCCCGTTCCACTGAGCCTGCCGAGAATGGCCGACGGCGAGCCGCCCGTTACCCGGTTCAGCGTCGCGCCCGAGCCGTTATCGAACATCACGCTGTTGTGCCTGCCGATCGAAAAACTGTTCCAGTCGATCACGCCGCGCGTCGAACCGGGTTGCGTGATGACGAGACCGTTCCCGTTGCTGGCTATCGTGCCCGTGCCCGCCACATAAGTGCCGCCTCGTGGAAGTGTGCCCGCCGCGAGCGTCGCCTGGGTAAAGGACAGTCCGGTGAGCGCGCCACCGATGACGAGCCACCGGCGTCCGTGTGACTGGCCACGGCGCGGTGCGCGTAGTAGCGCGGGCCGAGGTAGTTTTGGATTTGACATACAACCCCCTTTCCGCGCGGGGCGCGGAATGGCTGACGACGACCCGCGGAGCCGACCTGAAACGCGTTAGTCGCAGCGTCTGAAGAATAGCCGCTGGAATCGCGAATGCATGCCGATACTTCTGCTTTTTGCGCCTACTTGACTCGCCGTTTGTGGCCGCTTCTCGTGTGGGACCTTTTGACGCGCTTGCGAAATCGGCTCGAAACTGCTCGACGGGCAATGTGTTCCCGGCGAAGGTCGATGACCGTTTGCAATGCGGATGCGACGTCTGACTGTCCGCCGACGGAGGAGGTGAATGACGCTTCATGGCCGACCTCTGTCCGCTGAGCGAACGCGCGCCCCCTCGCGGACAGCGGTCTTGTTGGCGACATACGACCGCGTTGATCAAAGTGCCCCCTTCGAATCAAATGCGCTCCGTCACCGCGCCTGATGCCGAAAGAACGGGGACACTAGGCAGTGACGTTGGGCCGACGTGTTCGAATTGGCCGAACCCGGGCCAACGAATCCAACAGATCGTCCGAACGTTGAGCCGAATTCGGGCTGCGCCTTGAAGCAAATATGTGGGCAAGATGATCCCGCGTCGAAAACCCGCTTACAGCCCTATGGCTGACTCCACGTCTGTCATTGCGCCAGTTGCCAGCGCAGCACCGGATGCGTCGCGCCGGCAGGCATCGCCCGCACCCCCGTCGGACTGAAGTCATAACCCACGAATGATGCCGGTGTGCTCATCTGCGCGGTGGTCAGCCCGTTCGCCGCGGGAATCGGCGTGCCGTACACGACGCCGACTGTGGCGGTCGTGGTGTCGGTGTCCCAGTACACATCGTTCCCGATCGTGCCGGTATTGGCCCGCGCGATACCGATCGGTCCATACAACGGCTGCGTCACGAGGCCGGTTGCGAATGACTGGCTGATCGTTCCTTCGTTCGTAACGACGAGTCCCGCGCCACCGCATGGCGTACCGAAAGCACCTCGGCAATAGCCCCGAAGCGTTGTCGAGCCGGTTGCATAAGACTGGTTGATCGTGCCGCTGTTATCGCCGACAAGGCCGCCGCCGCCCTCATTGATATAACTCAGCGAAACGACAGGACCCGTGGCGAACGACTGGTTGATCAGGCCGCTATTCGCGCCCGCCAGACCACCGAGCACATGCCCCGCGGTCACGGCGGCGCTGCTCGAAGAACGCTGGATTGAGCCGGCGTTAGCGCCCACGAGCCCACCGGCTATCGAACCGTCGCTCATAACAGCGGCCTCGGGTCTGCTGTTCACCACCACCGTGCCGGACGTGCTCACGCGCAGGACGGTACCGAAGTTCGCGCCGGCGAGTACGCCCATATCGAGGGTTGGGTACTCGAGGTCCACGCTCACGTTAGACAGGTTCGCCGTGCCCGAAACGTCGAGGTTGCGTATGACACCTTGGGTGCCGATCACACCGAACATGCCCATCTGTGGCCGTTCGGCCCTGGTACCCACCCACTCGCCCAGCGTGAGCGAACTAATCGTATTGCCTTGTCCGTCGAACTGGCCCGTGAAACGTGTGTCGACGTTGCCGATCGGAACGAATGGCGTGTTGCTCGTCGCGCTCGCATCGATATTCTTGCCGAGCGCGTAGTTTCCGGTGAGATCGTTGGCGACGTTCGACAGATCGGTCAGCGAGTTCACAAGCCTGTACGCGGTGATCTGCGTAACGAGGCCGCTGAAGGCTGGAGGCGTCCACGCCGGGTTGCTCAGCAGGGTACCGGCAACGTAGGTGCCGTTCATGTCGTAGAAAGCGCTCAGCGCACCGGTGCTCTTCGACCAGTCGAGCGTGCCGTTGTTCACGACGCCGCCGCCGTTGTTGATGCCGGTTGCGTCGGCGCGCAAGCCGAGATTGCCCGCGCCATTGTTCGCGATCGTCGCGCCGCTCTCGACCGACACGTCGCGGTATGCGGCGAGCGTCAGCGACGCAGGACCGCGCCAGCGCAGGTTCGAGGCGACATCGATATCGCCCGTTGTGCCCATCGCGCCTGTCGTGGCGACATCGACAGAAGTGCCCGAATTCAGGCTGCGACGCAGTGCGCGTGCAGCGGAATGATCGATCGTGAATGCAGGCGTCGAGAGATTCCATTCGCCCGCATGGACCGCTGCCTTGGCGCCGAACGCCAGTTGTGCCGCGTCAGTATCGACCGTCCCGCCGCTGCCGTCGGCGTTCCTGGCCGTGATCACGCCCGACTGCTCGACCCGGCCGCTGTCGGCGACGAGCCACACATGTCCGTCGCGGTTCGCCGTGCCCGTCGCGCGGATGCGCGCGCCACCGCCGGCGAGCGCATACACGTTGCCATCGGCGGCCTGGAGGCTGATCTGGGCGGCTGCGATGCGTCCCCCGTTGACGACCAAACCATCGCTGCCCGTCTGCACGAAAACCTGTCTGCTGCTGGTCGAGTCCTGCAACAGCACCTGACCGCCTGCCGCCAGTTCCACCGTGCCGGCAGGCGCTTTGATAGTGCCCGCGTTGACGACCGCCTGTCGCGCGATCAGGAACACATCGCCGCCGCTCGAACTGATTTTGCCGAGGTTGATCACGCTCGCATTCGAATCTCCCGACAGCGTGAGCGCGCCACCCTTCATGAACGCACAGTTGCAGACATCGAGCGTAGACGCGACGAAACGGCCTCCCGTGCTGATCACGCCCGATGGCCCCACGACGATGCCCTGCGGATTGATCACATACACGCTGCCGGTTGCACCGAGTCTGCCGAGGATGGCCGACGGCGAGCCGCCCGTGACCCTGTTCAAGGTTGCGCCCGTGCCGTTGTCGAACCTAACGCTGTTGTTCCCGCCGACCGAAAAGGTGTTCCAGTCGATTACCCCGCGGGTCGAACCAGGTTGGGTGATCACGAGGCTGTTGCCCGCGCCCGCTATCGTGCCCGTGCCGGCGACGTAACGGCCGCCCTGCGGCAGGCTGCCCGCCGCGAACGCCACGGGTGTCAGGGACAGCCCAGCCAGCGAAATGCCAATGGCGAGCCAGAGGCGTCGGTTTGACTGTTGACGATGGGGTGCGCATCGCGCGGACCGAAGTTGTTCTGGACGTGACATACAGCCCCCTTTCCGCATGCATGCGGAATGGCCACCAACGACCCGCGGAGCCGACCGGAGACGCGTGAGTCGCCGTGTCTGAAGAATAGCAGTTGGCGTCGCGCATGCATGCCGATATCTCAGCGTTTGGCACCTTCTTATGGGGACTTTTGTGCCACTTCGCCAGGTCAGAACGCGGTAACCATAAGGGAAACAAGGGAAGGTCCAAACCAAGGCTGTAGATATACCGAACCCGAAGAAGGCGGACCAGGAAGATCAGTTGTGTTCCGGTGGCCAATGGCCGCTGGCGGCTGCAGAACCGACGTCTAAATGTCTGGTCAACAGTAGCGGCGAATGACACTTCCTGGCCGATTACGGAACTGCGCGACCAAGACCTGACTCCACCCAGACGGGACGAGCGGCACTAAGTAAGCGGGGAATGTCTTACTCGCGGACTTGCTCCAGATCCAACGGATCTTCGGGATCTTTTCGCGGGAGGGCCACCAACGGATTGCGACGGTGACAAACTGGGCATGTGAAGTAAAGCCCCTCGTCGTCCATTTGTGGCTCCGCGACTTCCAGCGCCGTCAGCATTCGGCAGCCGTTGCATATCCACATGGCGACCTCCCCTCGTGAACTTCTTTTTATAGTTCACGCTAGCTCCGACGGTTGACAGCTTTCTTACTTGTCGCCGCTGCCAAGTTCGCTGTGCTTATGAGAATGGGTCGCACCATGGACGAGTTCGTAATGCGCGCCCTTCCCCGAACGCGTCGGCGGAAAGTGCTCGCCTTCCACGCACGTGACTTCGAATTCGGGGCCACCGCCACCCTCCTTCACGACCTTGTAGATACCGGATGTTTTCACGGTCTCGCCCGGCTTATGCTGGTCTGCCATATAACCTCCTTTTCTTTGGTGATCTGAAACCTAGCAATGTCTGCACCCGATACAGCGCGGGTGCGAACTGCTCGGCACAGCGACCCGGCGGTGAGCCGAGAACGGAGGTTGAAGTGCTAATCTTGGCGCATGGCTCAAACCCCGCGCGCCGGCCGTAGTGCCCGGCTTTCTTCTGTTCAATCGGGAGACGCAAATGGCTGCCCGTTCGATTGCATCACTCTCACTTTCGTTTGGACTGGTGTCCATTCCTGTGCGCCTGTACTCAGCGACCTCAGCGTCCGAGACTATCAGCTTCAATCTGCTCGCCCCGGACGGCTCCCGCGTCCAGCAGCAGTACGTGTCGAAAGCAACGGGAAAGGTGGTCGAGCGCGCCGATATGCAGAAAGGCTACGAGTTTGAGAAGGAGAAGTTCGTCGTCTTCACGAAGGACGAACTGAAGGCGCTCGAGGAAAGCCCGAGTCACATCGTTGAGATTCTGGCCTTTCTGCCCGACCGGTCAATCGATCCCGTCTACTACGACAAGGCGTATTTCATCGCGCCCGACAAGCGCGGAGGTAAGCCGTATAGCCTGCTTAAGAAGGCTCTTCTCGCGAGTGAGCGTTGCGCACTTGCCAGTTGGAACTGGAAGGGCAAAACCCATATGGTTCAGGTACGGGCAACCGACGAAGGACTCGTTTTCCAGCAACTGCTCTGGGGCGACGCGGTTCGTTCGCTTAAAGACCTGGACATCGAGGACGCGCCTGTCACGGAAAACGAGTTGCAGCTTGCGCTGAAGATCATTGAGCAGGGCGAAGCCGATAGCTACGAGCCGGGCCAGTACGAGGACAAGGAGAAGAAGCGCGTTTTGGAAGCGATCGACGCGAAGATTGCAGGTAAGCAGATCGTGACGCTGCAGGAAGAGACGGCGACGGACAGCGGTCAGGTGATCGACCTGATGGAAGCGTTGCGCGCCAGCTTGGCACGAAACGCGAAACGCACTCCCACGCCTTCCCGTGCGCGGCCAGCGGCGCCCGTCGCGGAACTCCCCGCCAAGCCGCGCAAGACCGTCAAGCGTGCTGAGAAGGCGGAGGCGGCGACTGCAGCGCCCGCCAAGGCACGGGGCCGACGGTGACGCGCGGGTCTGCCGTGCATACTTTCTCGCTCCGGGAGGTGCAGTCGCTTCTGGGCGTCTCCCGCCGCGCCCTGCAGATTCTCATCGATGCCGGGTTCGTGCAGCCGTCACGTGGCGCGCGTAACGATCTGCGTTTCACTTTCAGGGAGGTCGTCCTGCTTCGCACGGCGCTGAAGCTTCGCGGATCGCGGATACCTCCTCGTCGCGTCCTGCAGGCGCTTTCACGAATCAAGGACCAACTACCCGACGTGGCGCCCCTGTCCGGCGTGCGCATTACAGCAGTCGGTGACGCGGTGGCCGTCACAGCGGGCGCGGCACAGTGGGATGCTGTATCGGGACAACTCCTGCTCGACTTCGAGGTTGCGGACGTAAAAGGCGACGTGACCTTTCTGGACAGGGCGCCAACCAGCCAGAGCGCACGGAGAAAGCAGGCGCAAGACTGGTATTCGCTTGCGGAGCAACTACAGGCTACGGATGCGGTCGGGGCCGAGGCCGCGTACCGCAAGGCGATCGAACTGTCACCGGAGCCGGACTTTCACGCGTACAACAATCTGGGCGCTTTGCTCGCCGGCGATAGTAGCCGCTGCGGACACGCGCTGAAGGTGTTCGATGAGGCTCTCAAACACTTCGCGGATGCCGAACTGTTGCACGCCAACCGCGCAGTGGTGCTTGAAGAAATGGGCCGGCTCGAAGATGCGGCCGCCAGCTATCTGCGCTGCGTAGAAATCAACGAGAAAAACGACCAGGCAGCCTTCGAGCATGCTTTGCTTCTTGAAAAGCTCAGGCGCTACGAGGAGGCCATGCAGGCATACGCCCGCTGCCTCGACATCAACCCGGGAAACGAGGAAGCGTTGCGCCACCTCACCGAGCTGCACGAGCAGAGAGGGGACACGCGAGCCGTTATCCGTCACCTGAGCGCATGGCGCCGCTCCAATGGGTGAGACTCCCCTGCCGATATGCCACCCCGGCGAATGAGTCAATTCCCACGGCGCCCCCGCTTTCTCATCATGTCGTTTCCTACCCGACTCAGTCGACCTTGATAACTTCAAGATCGTACTCAGCCATCCAGTCGGCTCCAGCGCCGCCGTCGCTTGTCACAACGCCGTTATCGAGTTGATTGCGAATCTGTTCCTCGAATTCATCGAGCGAGTCACATTCCATCGCTTGAAGGTCCGCGTCCGAAACCTCAATCCTGATAATCATTCTTCGTCCTTTTCTATCGTTGCGCCGCGTTCGCGGTTTTTCCTACTCGAAGTCCGGGTCGACGATGTAGCCACCTCGCGGGCCGAATTCCGGAGCCTCGGGCCGTATCCGTTTTCGCTCGCGCGCCAAATGTCTTCCTACAGTTCGTGACTCGCGAGCCACATCAGCGCGCCGTTCCTTTCGCTGCCCGCGATAGCGGTCCAGGTGTGACCTTGCTCATCTACCGCAATGCATCCAGGTTGCCAGTGTTCGGGATTGCGGAGCTTGTTCACCCAGCTCTGAACCTCGCCGTCGAACAGCACTACCACACCGCCGCGACCGACGTATCCATTCTCTTGCCGCCAACGGTGTGCTATGTCGATGGGCGTTGCCATGCTTTCCACTATGAAAACGTCAATACGACTTCGGTGCGCTCGGCGCGAACTTGCCGGTTTTCCATTATTCAGGATGAAACTCTTGCGAGAGCACTTCATCGACGGACCACGGCAACACTTCCGGGAACACGTCAAGGTCGAGCCCCGTTTCATTGCTTGCAATGCTGCGCGCCTTTGACCAAACGATATCCAGCCACGCCGCGTCGTTGAACTTGCCGCGAAGGCTCGGCGCTTCGTCCAGAACGTAGGCCACGTCCTTACGCTGCGTGCGGATTGTGAACTGCCAGCTCTTGCTACGACGTGACGGCTGAAACTTCCACTTCAGCAGATGAGCCAACAGGACCGACATACGGCTTGCCAACTCGCGCTGTTCGCTCTTGCCCACGTCTTCGATCTCCTCTGCGATGTGCTGAACGTCGATGGCAGTCAGCTTGCCAGCGCGCAGAAGTGCCGCTTGCTCGTTTGCCCATGCCACCACGTCCTGTTCGTATCTCGTTCCCATGACCGTTCCATATCGAGACAATGGTTAGATTATCGGTGCACAAGTGCACCATGTAAACGTCCTTTCGAAGCCTTCGCTAGCGTCTTCCGCGCATGCTCCAGAACGTTGTTCGGGCATGCTCGACGCCTGGCGCTATCGGGCGCCGCGAGATACGCCTTCCACGTCGATAGCGCAATGGGAAACGCTTGCCCCCGGTTCAGCGCCGCGAGCGCATCGGCTTGCGTGTCACGGATCGGCGTAATCGAGCCGGTGATGATCGGCATAATGAGGCCACCAGAAGTGGCCCCGAAACGCGATTTCGAAGGGACTCAAGAATGCGGTTTTTTGCCAGATTTTGCAACGGCGTTTTCGCTGTTTTCAGGCATTGGTTTGGGCTTGCGGAAGCTGTCGCCTTCGATCACCACGCGATAGGCGCCGTGGCGTAGCCGGTCAAGCGTGGCGGCGCCGAGGATACGGTTGTCGGGGAACGCGTCGCCCCATTCGCTGAAGTCGAGATTTGAAGTCAAGACTGACGCCGCGCGCTCGTACCTGGCGGCAATCAGATCGTGGAAGTCTTCGTCGTGGGGCGGATGCAGGGGTTTGAGCGCGAAGTCATCGACGATCAGCAGCGGCACGCGCACGAACTGCTGGAACTTGCGTTCGTACAGGCCGGTAGCGCGCGCGGCGTGCAACTTCTTGAGCAGGTCAGTCTGCGTGATGAACAGCACGTCGCGCCCCTGGCGGGCCGCGCAGTGGCCCAGGGCCTGAGCCAGATGCGACTTGCCGACGCCCGTTTGGCCGACCATCAGAATGCAGACCTTCTCGTCGATGTAGCGGCCCGTGGCCAGATCGTGAATGTGCGCCCGATTGAGCTTGGGCAGCAGGTCAAAGTTGAAGCTCTCGAGCGTCTTGCCCAGCGCGAAGCCGGCGCGGGCGAGCCGCGCGCCGAGTTTCTTCTGGTCGCGCCGCGCAACCTCGTCGTGCAACAGCATGGCGAGGAATTCGGTGTAGGCAAGCTGCCCGTCGATGGCCTGCCGGTTGCGCTGCTCGAGCGAGTCGAGGATGCCCGAGAGGCGCAATTGCTTGAGGATGGAATTCAGTTCTGGACTCGGATTCATGATGTTCAATGCAGCAGGATAGATTGGAGGTCGCGGCCGAAGCGGCCGCCGTTCAGATAGGTGTCGGCGGGTGCCGGCGTTTGCGCCGGGGCCGCCGCAGGCTGGCTGTCCAGCCCCTTGTCGAGAATGGTCTTGATGGTGCGGTACTTCGGGCTGGCGAACGTGAGCGCGCGTTCGCAGGCGGCATTCAGTCGTGCATCGCCGTACTTCTCGCGCATACGCACGATGCCCTGCGCGCCGCGCAGGTTCACGAGCACCGTATCGTTGAACAGCGCGAGAATCACCGCGTGGCAGGCTGGCCCGATCTCCTTTGCCCGGGCCAGACACCACTGCGGGTTGTGCTCAAGCCAGGCCTGTGCTTCAGGTGGCTGGTGGTCCCGTACCGTCGAGCGATCGCCGGGCTTGCGCTTGCGCACGTGTGTTGCGACGAGTTCATGCCGGTGGAACACCTGCACCACTGTGTCGGTCGCCTTCAGCCACAATTGCTTGCCCACCAGCGTGAACGGCACGGAATACAACACCTTCCTGTAGACGACGTGTCCATCCGTATGCACCTTGACCTCGCTCCACACGGCGAGCACCGGCGGCACATCGGGCAGCGGCGTGAGCAGCGGGCGCTCGATCGTAAATCGCGTCAATGGCTGTTCACGTGTCGTGCCGTGATCGCGCACACCGGCCTGCTGCATCACCCAGTCGCGCAACTGCCGGTTGGCATCGGCGAGATCGCGGAACTCGCGCAGCGGCACGAAGGATCGTTTGACGTATTTGACGCCCGATTCAACGATTCCCTTTTTTTGCGGGTCGCGTGGCGGACATGCGTCGATCCGGAAACCGTATGCTTCGGCAGCCGAAGCATACGAGCGCTGCACCTCGGGATCGTACGTGCAGGCCTTGATGATCGCGCACTTCGCGTTGTCGATGATGACGCGGCCTGGACAACCACCGAACCATTCGAACGCACGCCGGTGGCAGGCCAGCCATGTCTCGACCGTCTGGTCCAGTACGATCTCGGCGTACTGATGCCGCGACCAGCACAGGGTCATGACGAAGAACCACGTCTTGAGCGGGATGCCGGACTCGTGCGTGAGCGCTGGCCCCGAGCCGAAGTCCACCTGCACGGCGTCAGCTGGCGCCCACTCAAGGATCGTCGTTGCGGTGACGCCGCGCTCGGCCTTCAAGTGCAGCAGGAAGCGGCGCACTGCCGAATAGCTGCCGGTGTAACCGTGGTTGCGTTGCAGCGCACTGAAGATCGTAGTGCCTTGTACGTCGGCGTCGAACCAGCCGCGCAACAGATCGCGAAACGGCTCGAGTGTGGAGATGCGGCTACGCGGCACCTTCGGGTCACGGCCGAAGATGCCCGCGAGCTCGGCATCGTCTGGCAAGGGCCTGCCTGGGTCGAGCCAGCCGTGGGTGAGCGCGACCTGCCGTACGGTCTTCAGCTTGCTGCGCCCCATCAGGCGCGCGCCGGCAATGTCGCGGTCGGAATCGCCCTGACGCATACGCGCCAGAACCTGTCGATACTCAAACACTTCGAACCTCCTGTTACTCATCGGCCCTCCGGGCAAAGAATCCGAAGGTACCGGGTTACGGAAATTCGAAATGCGTTTCGGGCTGCAGCCCGACATAACAACGAGCCGGTCAAGTGGCCCGATTACGCCGATCCTGAGGTGGCTCCTATACGCCGATCATCGAGTGGCTCCAATACGCCGATCCTGCACTGGCTCGATTACGGCGATCATCTGGTGGCTCGATTACGCCGATCCCGAAATGGCCTCATTACGCCGATCCGTGACATTGCGTAAGGCCTGCCTGTTCAATGAGGGTGCGCAACGCAACGGTGTTATCAGAAACCTCGTTCATAGCCGTTGATAAGTGGTGTACAAGTGCACCAAGAATATCATGGGAAACACCGCCTAATAATGCATCTAGCGGGACTTGCGGTTTCACTGCATCCCGACGGCGCGTCGCATGGCGGCGGTGATGCCTTGTCGCGTCTGCCAGTAGCCCAGCCACGGGTCCACTTCCAGCGACCGCTGGCGCGCGACCGCTTTTTTCATCGTCCACTCGTCGCCGCGGCTCACCTCTTTCAGTTCGTCCCACGAGACAGGCATGGATACGCCCATCCCTGACCTGGCGCGGACCGAGAAGGCCGCAACAGTGCTTGCTCCGCGACTGTTGCGCAGGTAGTCGATGAATATCTTGCCAACGCGGTTCCTGGGCCCGAGCACTGCGGAAAAACGCTGCGGCACGACCCGCGCCATGTGCCGAGCGACCGCGTGAGCGAAGGCCTTTGTTTCGCTCCACCCCTGACGGCGGGTCAACGGCACAACGACGTGAAAGCCTTTGCCCCCGCTCGTCTTTGGAAACGAGCGCAGGCCGATCTCGTCAAGGACGACCTTCAGGAGTTCGGCGGCCTCAAGCATCGCCGCCCACGGCAGCGCCGGGTCCGGATCGAGATCGAAGATGATGCGATCGGGGTGCTCCAGATCGGGCGCGACGGCGTTCCACGTGTGAATCTCAATGACATTCAGTTGTGCCAACCCGATCAAGGCTTCTTCGCTGCCGGCGACCAGTAACGGAGGGTGCCGCGGGTGTAGTTCGGCAGGTAGTTCGACTACGCCGGGAATCCGCGCTTTCTCGCTGTGCTTCTGGAAGAAGAGCTCGCCCTTGATCCCGTCTGGCGCACGCACGAGCGCGAGCGGACGGTTATGCAGATGAGGCAACGCCCATTCTCCGATCGCGGCGTAATACTCCACCAGTTCCTTCTTGGTGTGGCCAGTGACTTCGTCCAGACCCCGCTGCGGATTGGTAATCCGGATGTTGCCGATCTTCACCGCGCCCTTGGCGCCCGCCACTTCCCGGGTAGAGCCGGCGTCGGCTTCCACTGGCTCGTCGTACTCCACGGCAACCATAGGTTCTTCCGTAACCGATGACGCCGCCTTGTCGTCACGGACCGCATGAAAGACGGGGTGACGCACTTCGCCGCCTGGCGTCCATTCGAGAAACGAGCACTCAGCGACGATCGACGGGCTAAGCCATAGATGATCCCGTTCTTTTTCTGGCTGCGGTGGATCGTAAAAAGCTGTCTGTGCGCAGCGCAGGGGTTCTGCTCGCACAAGAAACGCGGACGCAGCGCGGGAGGAAAAGTAAGGTCTTACTCTGCCCGCGTAGCGCAACGAGCCGTCCTTTTCATGCACGCCCAGTAGCAGCGAATGCACGCCCGCCCGCGCCCCTTTCGTACGGGTGAAGCCCCCGACCACGAACTCCTGTCTGGCGCGGCACTTTAGTTTGATCCAGTCCGTCGAGCGGCCTGAACGATAAGGCGCGTCCGCGCGCTTGCCGATGATGCCTTCGAGCTTCATCTTGCATGCGGAGGCGACAAGAGACACAGGGTCCTGCGGAAAGTCTTCCGAAAAGCGGATGGGGTCGGACGTCGCTCCTTCCAACAGTTCACGCAGAAGAGCGCCCTTCGCGATCGCAACGGCTGCTCGCGAAGGTCCGTCCCGTTCAGCCAGAGGATGTCGAACACAAACATGACGATTTCAGCGGTGCTGCGCCGGTCAAACGCGTTTTGCAACGCGTTGAAGTCGGGGCGCCCGCTGGAATCAAGCACGACCGCTTCGCCGTCGAGCCACGCATCGTCGACTTGCAGTTCGTTGCACGCATCGGCCAGCCGCGGCATGCGCGATGTCCAGTCGTGGCCGTTACGCGTAAAGATCTGCGCTGCCCCCCGCGCAATGCGGGTCATCACCCGGGTAGCCGTCGAACTTGAAAAGGCACCTTTCGCGGTGTTGCCTTTCAATCCCGACCACGCCGCGCGTCCCTGACAGCGAGCTGCCGGATTCGGTAGAGTCGAGATGTGACGCGGTGGCTTTAGGCTGGGTTTGTCTGTTGCCGCCTCTTTCGTCTGGCGGTGCCCGAATAACCTCACCGTTGCTCCGTTTTCACACCCCGCTCATCGAACCGGACATGCAGATTTCCCGCATCAAATGTGATCGAACTCATTTGTCGCGATATGTGGTGTTGGCTCAAATGTGGTCTTGCGGGGACGGGACGAGGTTCGTCAGCGGCGCGTGCCAATTGAAGGCCACATAAATCGGCGTCGGAGTAGCGTCGGAGATCCGAAGGATAACTCGGAGATCCGATCATGTTCGGTACGTTGTTTCATTACCCTCGTGTACTGGCTCGTCATCGCAATGGTCCATCGGCCGATGATCGAGAACGCTATCTGGCCCACTGCGCACAGGGTGGTGCAGCCCATTCAACGTTGTTGGGCCTTGCACCTGAGCTCGTGGCTATCTCCCAGCGTATCGCGCTCGACAACGGGCGATTGATTCCGCCTGCGGAGGTCGAGATGGCGGCCGATCGCTGGGTTCGTTACCAGCGACGGCATCAGCGAATCCTGACGGGAAGGTTCTCGCGGGAACGGTTTATTCGGACCGCTACGGCCTGGCTTCGCTTCCTGGGACGACTACAGGAGCAGCAACCTGAAACGCCGCCGTTCGGCGATCTTGTTCAACGGTTTGACAGCTACTTGCGCGAGGAGCGCGGCCTGTCGTCACACACGATCCACAATCGATGCTGGCACGTTCAGGCGTTTTTGTCCTGGCTCAGCGAGCAAGGAAGCAGCATCGGCGAGATGCGACTCGAACAGGTCGACGCCTTTTTTGCACTGAGACGATTGCAAGGCTGGTCCCGGGTATCGATGTGAACCGCCCCGGGTTTCCCCTCAGGATTACCCACAAGTAATGTGATGGTGCTATTCGTTTTGCCTGAATATTCGGTACATCATCGTGATTTCGTGCAGGACAAGAAATCCACGCCAGATGACGGTAGGACCAGGTGGACGATCATGCTTTCGAGCGAGATATCCGCCGAGTCTGGCGATCCACAAGATGACCTGCGCGAGTGACGGCGGTTTATCAGGTATTTCGGTACTGCCATGCGTACGACAGTAGAGGGCTCGCCACTCGATTGGCTGCAGCAATACTTCGCATGGCAGGTTGCCATCAAGCCTGGCAAGCAACATGGAGTACAGGATCCTCCAGCTTACGACGGCGAACAATGCGGTGGCGCGGACGAATCGATCGAGATTGCCAAATTGGCGGGCTTCAATGCGACAGCCACTTTTAAGCACACGATGCCACGATTCAATCGTCCATCGGCGCGCATACCATGCAAGACGCTCGAGGGCCTCTGCGTGTGTTTGCGTAGGCACCGAAGTCAGTAGAAGCCATTCCAATGGCTCTGCTCCTTCGTCCAAGTTCGTTTCCTGTGCATGAATTGCAAACACTTCAATTTCGGGAAGCTTCTCGCGACGACGATTTTGCGGCGGACGAAGGCGTACGGGCATGCAGCGCACAACCAGCCGTGCGGTGCGTGCCTGGCGGTTTTCGCGTGCAGGCACCTGCAGTTGCGCCTCTACAAGCACTGGCGAGGCCAGCACGGTTTCCCACAAATATCGATCGGGGTGAGCAACGCGTCGGTTCCACGACGCGCGCACCAACCAGTCGACACCGGCAGGCCGCTGCGCCAGGAACACGTCATAGACATCGCCTTCACGGTCGCTCACGCCGATGACATGCGTGCACGGACAGTGCGTCTTGAGTACGCCCAGTTGCTCGATGCCTTCGAGCCATTTCGCGCTCTCTTTCTGTTGTACGGTTCGTTGCCCACGCAGATGTTTCTTGCCCAACTCCTCGTGCCTGCGTATCCAGGTCTTCATCCCGATCACCCCGAGTGGCAGCCCCTCTGGCGTGAGCGCAAGCAGACTGTGTATCAGGAAACCACGCACATGTGGATCGGAGCCATATCCCAGACCTTCGGTTGCCCGCAGATGAGACAAATTGAACTCGGTGGTGTCCTGAACAGCAAGGACGACTGGCACCTGTTGCATACGACACAGCGTTTGACCGATGTGCCCACCCAGCACGCCATCGACATCCACGTGCGGGTTGTCGAAAAAACGATATGCCGCCTTCAGCTCCGAACCATTGAACGACTGCGGAAAAGAGCAATGTGGGCCCAACGAAAGCTTGCGTGCCAGCGTCACGAGCCGTCTGGTCAGGCGAGCGTCGCCGAGCTCGGCGGCGCCAAACTCTTCATTTGCCCAATCATCAAGGTCAGATGTGTCCGACAATGCCCGACATCACAGATCACGAACCGGATCAAAGTTAACATCGGTCGTCACCGTTTACAAGCCATCGCCCTTCAATCGCACAGTCGCGAGCGACTTATGGGTAATCCTGAGGGGTTTCCCGGAGGCTGTTTTGCTTGAGTCACGCCGCGATGGCGGACCCAGCGAGTTTTGAATAATAAGCGGCTTCTGCCTCAGCAGGTGGAATGTTGCCGATGGGGCCGAAGAGCCGACGATTGTTGAACCAGTCGACCCATTCGAGCGTCGCAATTTCAACGGCCTGCGGATTGCGCCATGGTCCGAGGCGATGGATCACCTCTGCCTTGTACAAGCCGTTGATCGTTTCCGCCAGTGCGTTATCGTAGGAGTCGCCCACGCTGCCCACTGACGGCTCAATGCCAGCCTCGACCAGCCGATCCGTATAGCGGATCGATACGTATTGCACGCCGCGGTCGCTGTGATGTATCAACCCGTCCTGCTGCGCCGGCTGTCGCTCGTACAAGGCCTGCTCCAGTGCGTCCAGAACGAAGTCCGTGCGCGCCGAGCTCGACACACGCCAGCCGACAATGCGTCGGGCGAACACGTCAATGATGAACGCGACATAGACGAAGCCCTGCCAGCTCGATACATAGGTAAAATCTGACACCCACAGCGCATTGGGCCGTTCGGCCGTGAATTGCCGGTTCACGAGATCCTTCGGGCACGGCGTCGAACCATCGCTCACTGTCGTGCGTACCGTCTTGCCCCGCACCACACCGCGCAGGCCCATCTGCTTCATCAGCCGCTCGACCGTGCAGCGCGCCGCGACAATGCCTTCCCGCTTCAATTGCGTCCAGACCTTGTCTGCGCCATACACCTGGAAATTTTCTTCCCACACGCGCCGGATCTCATCCTTGAGCATCCTGTCGCGCTGGGCCCGCGGCGGCACCAGGCCTGGATTGACGCGGCGGGCCACATGCGTGTAGTACGTCGACGGGGCAATTGGCAGCACCCTGCAGATCGGCTCGACCCCGTAGACGTGCCGGTGATCATCGATGAACGTGATCATCACTTCGGTCGGCGGTCGAGCTCCGCCTGTGCGAAATATGCTGACGCCTTGCGCAGGATTTCATTAACCTGGCGCAGCTCACGGTTCTCCCGCTCCAGTTCCTTGAGCCGATCCTGCTCCTGCGTGCTTGTGCCCGGGCGCAAACCCCGATCCCGCTCTTCCTTGCGCACCCAGCTACGCAGCGTTTCACCCGAGCAGCCAAATTTCGCTGCGATCGACGCGATCACTTTCCATTGCGATTCGCGGTCGCCCTGGTGTTCCAGCACCATTCGCACAGCCCGCTCACGAACTTCCGGCGAGTACCTTGGGGACTTCTTCTTGGTGTTTTCCATAGCTCCATTTTCTCAAGAAGTGGAGCCTCCGGAAATCCCGGGCCGGTTCACGTCATCGGTATTTCCATAAGCTGTATGCGCTCGACACCGTGCTGCCCGATCTTCACAAGCCCACAAAGGCGGCGTTGGAAAAGGCAATGGAAGGTCATGTCGTGGCACACACCGAACTGCTCGGCACATTCCAGAAGTAACAGGCGGACCTTGGACGCTACTTGCCCGGGACTGTCGATTCCGCGTCGATGCCTGGCGCAGATGTCATCGATTGGCGCGAGGCGTTTCAAGGCTACAAACTCGGCGAGGCAGCCGACAGGTGAACTTCAATCCCATACAGCGTTTGCGCACGGTTCGCCATCTCCAATGCGTCAGATGCGGCGTTGACATCACCCGCCGGGTTTCCACGGCCACGACGGATAAAGACGTCCGTTGCTTTCGACACTCTCGCGCTGTGCGTCGCCCGCTTCTCCGCCACGCTCCGCTTTGGCGGTCTCGATGTCGGAGGTGTCCGACGTGGGCGAATCGTCGTCGCCCGCTTCACGTGATTGCCCGGTCGTCTCCGAAGCAGCGGGTAGTGCATCGCCGAACCATTCCACCTCGCGCGTCAGTGCCCCGACATACGCGTGCCAGCCTGGGGGGTCGTTCGCGAACAGATTGCTCCGTACGGCAAATGCCAGTTGCCTATAGTCCACCTGCGCTTCCAGCAACTGTGCGGGCCAGCCGGCAAACGACGCGCTAACGCGCTTCGCGAACTCCGCGACCTCCATATCGGGCGGTACGGCGGCTAGCCATGCATGGGTGGCGAGAGCCGCGTCAGCGTCCAATAGATCGCGCACTGTGTCGCGCGGGTTGTTGGTTGCGAGCGCGGCAGCGATTGCTTGCAACGCGTCGCCGAGATGCAGCAGCAACGCGCGTCGTTCAAAAGCGTCTTTCATCTAACGATATCCGTCGGTAATTCGATTAAGCCATTTTAAAGTGCGTGGGACGCGAGAGCGCAATGGCGTGCGAGCGGAAGCTAAAGAACCTTGCCACGGCCAGGAATCGAAAAGACCTGCCGTCGCAACTCGCAAAAACGGCAGAACCGCCGTCATCCTGTCGCCACCGCTCGACGCGATATCGATATCAGAAAGCGTGTGGCGGGTGCGCGAAGAAGCGGCGACCACGCTCGGAATACGCCTGACGAAATCCGCAACGACGTCACGGCGCGCGCGCTCACGCTGCATTGGGCGGCTGGCCGAACGCAGCGCGTCGCCCATAGCCGCCTGCGCGAGGCGTGGCCATGCGCGTTCTGCAAGCGCATTCGCCTCGCGGGCCGCGTGCCCACGGCGGCACCCCAGACTCACGCTCACCGACCACGACGTCACGCAGAACATCGCGGCGCTGCTGCACCATATCGAAGTCGAGCCGCCTCTTACGATCCTGGATTTCGACTGCGGGCCGGGGCGAGATCTCAAGGCCTTCACTACACTCGGCCATTGCGCGGTCGGCCTCGATGGCGCCGAGCGCTTCGTTGCAATGGCGCGTGACGCGACTGGCTGCGACGTCTGGCAGCAGGATTTCCTGCATCTCGATTTGCCGGCCGCGCACTTTGACGGCATTTTCGCCAACGCCGCGCTGTTCCATGTCCCGAGTCAGGCGTTGCCGCGCGGGTTGCGGCAATTGCACGCGACGCTGAAGCCCGGCGGCGTACTGTTCAGCTCCAACCCGCGCGGCACGAATCAGGAAGGCTGGAGCCACGGCCGCTACGGCGTCTTCCATGACCTCGAAGCATGGCGCCGATATATGGCGGACGCAGGCTTCGTCGAAATTGAGCACTATTACCGGCCCGCCGGCTTGCCGCGTGAGCGGCAGCCGTGGCTAGCCAGCGTGTGGCGCAAGCCGGTTGCCTGAAACGCCAAGGGGCTGTTCCGCGGTATGCCCGCGTTGGGCTTGGCAGATGCTTGCGTTCAAGCCGCTTTGATGCAGCGCAAAGCAGCCGATTTGCAACAGTGTCCATCGCGCAGAGAAACGGCCAGTCGTGGATCTCAGACAATCGGCAGAAGCGGGGACGCCTGCCGTCGGCCGCGATGGGCAGAGGGCGGCCCAGAAGGAGACGACTGAGCTCGCACCCTGGAGCGGCCATTCAAGCTTGCGACAGAACGATGCTAAGTTTATTTGTGCGCGTGTGACCCGTCGACGGTCAGGTTCGACGCCAGAACGTCGTGATCGATGCCGGCGGGAGGTCGCGACCTCGCCTGGCAAGTTGACTTGCACCGAAGCCCAGAACGTCGGGGTCGTGCCGAAAGGCAAGCCTGGATTGTGAAGCCGAAGCGTCCGGCGCTGCCCACCAGGCGCGAGGTCGATTTCCGCGCCGAGCCGTGCAAGCAGCGCTTGCATGTCGTCGCCGCGCCACAGTACGGTCTGCATCGTGGATGTCGGCGAGCGCGTGAACAGTGGTGGATCGTCAGGCTGGTGAACGCGGAAGTTGAACTTGGCAAGATCTGCGTGGAGTGCACGGCGAGCTTGCGCATCGTGCATCGTGTGTGGAGCGTCCATTCATGTACCTCCATTGATTCGGACAGAAATTGTGCGCGTTCACGCGCGCAGGTTTTTCCGATGTCCCGTCGCTGAGCAAGGGACACGCGAGTGCACCGCTAGCATCATGGCAGCCGGTATCCGTTATTCGTCCACTTGATAGGGACGCCCGGCGGAGCCATTCAGATCGGAGTCCTTGACCGCCAGCACCGTCAGCTTGCGACGACAGCCACACCGGCGGCCAGTCCGAACGCATTGTGGTAATTGCCCGTATGCTTGAATATCTGGCCGAACAATGCCGGTCCGCACCCCAGGCCAACACTGAAACAGACCATCAGCGCGCCGTACACGGAGCCCAGATGCCGTCGGCCGAAGACACGGAACGCCAGGTACGCCAGGGCATCGACTTCCGCGCCCAGCGCGATACCGATCAGCACTGCGGCAACCGGCACGGTGATCGCGGAAACGCCCGAGGCAAGACAAACGAATCCAATGGCGGCCCCGAAGAACACGAGCGCAGTGAGGCGCGGTGCACGAATGCGATCGAGCAAGGCGCCGGTGCTGAACCGCGCGACCATCATCGCCACACCGACAATCGTCATGACAAACGAGCCCTGCTGCGCCTTCAGTCCATAGTCGGACAGAACGATGGGGAGCACGTGCGTCCCGGCGCCCACCACCACCGAAATCAGGTAAAAGCCGATCGCTATCAGCCAGAATGGTCGCGTCCGGACGGCGAGGCGCAGCGTCATGCCGTGTTCTTCGCCCGACCCGATTCTGGCGGCATGGCTGGCGCCCGCATCTGCGGCATGCTTTTTTGTCGGTGGTTTATGGAGCAGGAACATCACGGATGGAATGCTCACGGCCCAGACAATGACCGCCAGCGCAACGTAGGCCATGCGCCACCCGAATGCGTCAATGAGTGCCGCGGACAATGGGGGAACAACGCCACGCCAATACCACTGAATATCATCGCCGAGCCTAGCGCGAGCCCGAGGCGTTTGTCGTACCAGTTGGCAACAGCCTTGACGTAGGGCACCGGCACCTGCGCCGCACCGAGGAGGAAGCTCAGTGCAAAGAAAAACACGAAGCTTCCGGCGCTCCGGGACATCAGGCCAATGAGCATTACACCCAAACCCAACGACGGCCCGGCAAAAAACGCCACTCGTCTGGCACCAAATCGGTCCACGGCAAATCCTGTCACAGGGGACGCAAGTGCGAGTAGCAGCTGCCCCCACAGGACTGCAGAGCTAAGGTCGGCCCGTGACCATCCGGTGCTCTCGATGATCGGCTTGACGAAGACACCGGAGCTGAACAGCAGGACTTGCCCGGTCCCGAGGAACAGGTTAAATCCGGCGCCAATGACGACGCACAGTGCTCGTCCCGTGAGCGTGCGTCGGGAGTCTGGGGCGACCGAATCCAGTTCAGTCATCATTTCTCGCTGCATGTTTGTCTCCCCGCCCTTGGTGGGCGATTTTGTCATCCTCTTTGGCGCCGAGCCCGGCGTCCCCTCGACCGATAAGGACGTCGCAGGCATCAGCCTGGCGTGCATGCGGTCGCGCCGCGAACAACGTTGATGATTTCGTCCGCATCGGCGGGCTCTGCGTTGCTTCGCCAGCACACTTGTCCGTCGGGACGCACCAGTACCAGTGCTGTTTCATAAAGCCGTGCGGCTTCGTCGTTCTCGATGACATGCGATGTCAGCGGCATGCCCACTTTCGCCGCAGCATCTGCCAGTCGTTGCCCCGAGGGCGCATTCGCGCCAAACCGAAGCAGTACGAATGCCTTGCCGAACAAATCGAGTGTCGACACTCCCTCTTCCAGCCAGACGTGCGGAGCCCGCGACCCCGGACGGGCTGTTTGCGAGTACGTGGAAACGGTGTCTTCCGGGCGCACGGTTCCGTCCGGAACGATGATCGGCGAGCCTTCGTACACGTAGCCGAGGTGGATGCCGATGCTGAACCACTCACGTTTCATCGCATCGGTATAAGCGTGGCCAAATTCTTTGCGGGCCTGTTCGCCGTCCCGCCACTCGTCGAACAGCGTGGCCGGCGGCTCTTTCACTCGCGGCGCCAGCATGCGCTGCAGATTCCCGGTGAATTCGGTGACGTTGCGTAAGCCGATGGGCCGCTGCTCGTTGTCGTATGAAGCCATGAGGTACTCGCCCCCCAACCCTTCACCATCGCTGCGAGCTTCCAGGACAGATTGACGGCGTCCTGAATCCCAGTGTTCATGCCGAAGCCGCCGGTCGGTGAAGTCAGGTGGGCCGCATCTCCGGCAATGAACACACGCTTCGTCGAGTAGCGCTCAGCCACCAGTTGGCGGCGCACCCATGGAAGCACCGACAGGATCTCGAATTCGCACTCGATACAACGCTCTCCGATCTTGTAAACGTCGCGCGAGTTGGGCATCATGACAGGCATGCCGCCCACCGCCATCACTGTCGCGGACTTGCCGGTCGAGCCCGATGCGCTGCAAGCCTTCGCGCTCGAACAGAACAGGCTGGCATGCGTGCTGTGGGAGCAGCTGGAAATCCTGCAGCACCAGATTGCCCAGGCGAACCGCGCGCGCTTCGGGGTCAGCTCCGAGCGGCTGGCGGCCCAGGCGGAACTATTCGATGCCGCTACGGAGTTACCGGTTCCGCCCGAGCCGAACGAGGTTCCGGTTGCGGGCCACACCCGCAAGGGACGTCCTGCCCTGCCGAAGGACCTGCCGCGCACGCGCATTGAATACGATCTGAGCGACGAACAGAAGGCGGCATTCGATTCACTCGAATGCATCGGCGAAGAGCGCAGCGAGACGCTGCACTACGAGCCATCCAGGCTCACCGTCATTGAGCATATCCGCTTCAGATACGCGGCGAAGAAGGATGGTGAGTCGACCATCGTGACGGCGAGCGCCCAGCCTTCACCGCTGCCGAAGAGCAATGCGAGCGCGAGCCTGCTGGCTAACATCCTGGTCAATACCTACGTCGATCATCTTCCCTTGAATCGCCAGGAGACGCGCTACGCGCGCCGTGGTGTGTACCTGCCCCGGGCAACGCTGTGTGAATGGAAGCTGGCGGCAGCCGAGCTGCTCGAAGTGCTGCTGCCGCCGCTACGGGCTCACCAGTTGCAGGCCCCGCGCATGCACGTGGACGACACAACGCTGCCGTTACTCGAGAAGGGTCACACGGCGACGCGCACCGCACGATTATGGGGATACCTGGGCGCGGGGCAGCGCGAGGAGAACGGTGTCTGGGTTGACCACCCGCCGGCGGTCGTGTTCGAATTCGCTGAGTCGCGCTCCGGTTCGCATCCGCTGCGCTACCTGCAAAAGTACAAAGGCTATCTGCAGGCGGACGCATACAGTGGACATGGCGCACTCTACGAAACCGGAGATATCGTCGAGGTTGGATGTTGGGCCCATTGCCGCCGACGCTTCTTCGAAATCGCGAAGGCGCAAAGCAAACCGGGACTTGCGGCGCAGGCGCTGCAGTGGATCACGCAGTTGTATGCGATCGAGTCGCGGATCAAGGACCAGACGCCTGAGCTCAAATATGCGGCGCGGCAAACTGAGGCACTGCCGCTACTCGTGCTGTTCCGGCAATGGCTGGAAGGCAACGTCATCGGTTTGCCGGCTCAGGCGCCGCTTGCAAAGGCCTTCGGCTATGCGTTACGTCACTGGCCGGCGCTCGTTCGCTACACTGAGAGCGGTATCCTGCTGCCGGACAACAACGCTCTCGAGCGGCAAATCAGACCCATTGCCCTCGGAAGGGCGAACTGGCTCTTCGCGGGCTCCCCGCGCGGCGCCCGCGCGACCGCCACGATGTATTCGCTGCTCGGCACGGCTCGCCTGAACGGTTTCGAGCCGTACGCGTGGCTCAAGGACACGCTCGAGAAGCTGCCATCGTATCCTGTCAATCGCGTGCACGAACTGTTGCCGCTCGCCCGTTAAACGCCATCACATTCATGGACATTCTCGACTCACTTCGGCAGGCGCCCAGCGCTGAACTCTATCGCCTTTATCTCGCCGTCGGAAAAATGCTCGATGATCCCCGACGCATCCTGGAAGTACGGCAGCGCCTGCACCTCGGCATGGCTATCAGTTATATCGCAGACAACCCGCTGGCCCCTCCATTGCAGGGAACCGTCGTTGAGCTTCGGCAAGCACAGGCGGTCGTTCAGGACAATGCGAGCCGGCGCCGCTGGGCGCTACCGTACGCGGCGATCGTTCCCGATAGCGCAGCCCCGATTCATCCTGAACCGGTACCGCCACCGCGCGCACAACGCGATGAGTTCCTCGTCGGCGACACCGTCGGTTTCACCGACAAACACCTGAGCGAGTGTGTCGGCACCATCGTCAGACTCAACTCGAAAACGGCCTCGGTTGCAGTGACAGATTCCGAGGGTCACTGGCGCGTTTCCTACGGTCTGCTGCGGCGTATCGTCGATCTATAGCCCTATCAACTCTGGTCGGAAGACAACATCATGGCCAAGCCCAAGATCGACGCAAAACGTGAACATCGCATTGAGATGGAAGTGGTGGTCGACGCCTATACCGAGGAAGAGCGGGCGATGTCGTGGTACTGCTATCTCGAAGAGCAGCTCTCGTTTCCATTCGAGGCCTGCATTCGCCAGGCAATGGCCTCTTCACCACTGCACCCGGGTGAACACGTCTCGGTCACCGGACTCGCTCATGAAGACCTGTGTCGGGTTGGCATCTTCGTCTGGGCCCGGTGGGGCCAACGTGACGTGGTGGCACCCCTGGCTCAGATCGTCCCGGTGAACAGCGACAAACCGACACGACTCGCCGTCACTGACTGGCACTACTGGCACGATCAAGGTTACGCGTTCTGACATCCAGAGAGCCGTCGCACTGTCGCAGCGGGATCTCGCTCACCTCGTCCTGATCTCTCGCGGCGTTGTTCGACTCGTACTAAATTCCAACTTCTGACGGGTTACGCTGACGGATACATCCCAGCGTGGCACCCATAGCGGCCGCAAAAAGCCGCAGCATAGCGGCTTCATGCACCGCGCCAAGATCGACACTGGACACCGGGGGCTGCACCGCATCTGCGACGTGTCGGCGCTATGGCATCTCGCGACTGGTCGTCCTTACTCTGCGTTCGCCCGGAAACTGCGCCCTAGCGCCGCATCGATCGCCGCGAAAAGGTGTCGCTGTTCGTGGAGCGGTGTGTTTCGGTAACAGGGCTTCATTGGATTGAAATGTTCCTGACGCTTGTGCGCCCTCCGGCCATCGCCCACAGCCGACTTGCGTTGGCAAATGCCCGTGCGATCCTGAGCCTGTCCCTGCAGTGAAGTTCGCAGGGACCGGCAGGCGGGGTGCGCTTTTCTGCATTCAAGCCGGTCCGGTCTGCCTCGTGCCGTCACTGCCATTGTCAGTTCCGTCAGCCCTCTGGCCGACGGACATCCATGACCTAAAGGACGTGTAGACGCCTTACCACGACCACCCGCAAGGACATCGCAATGAGTAACTCAGGGAACCGGCTATGGCAGGTATTTGTCGAGGAATGCTGCCAGTGCCTCGCAGACTTCTTCATGCCGCTGATCGTCGTCGCACGATGGATACGGCGTCACACGCGGAAATAAACACATCGATAGTACGGAGGTCTCAAATGGAAACCACACGCTTTACGGCTGAGAACGGGCGCGAGGTCGTCAAGATTGTCACCGACTCGGGGGCGACCGGCTACATCGACACCAGCATCCCGCCTGAAGTGATCGAGGCTTGGCATCGCCGCATCAGTGCGGCCCTCGG
Organism: Paraburkholderia sp. UCT70; assembly: GCF_050434085.1. Taxonomy (NCBI): domain Bacteria; kingdom Pseudomonadati; phylum Pseudomonadota; class Betaproteobacteria; order Burkholderiales; family Burkholderiaceae; genus Paraburkholderia; species Paraburkholderia sp. UCT70. Next base: position 299,828 of record NZ_JBNPVZ010000001.1, read on the forward strand.
GCGCCCGATCGCCCGGCAGCGACGTCTCCTGCGTGCGAGCCAGCGCCGGGTGTTCGAGCCGGTACGTCGACGGACACGCCAGCGAGGATTGATGGTGCGCATGCGACTACACCGCCGCGGCCGTCCCCTTCTTGCGCTTCGCTAGATTGCGTGTGCACTTGCGTCTGCGCGAGCCAATGCGAACCTGGCTCTGTCCCGCCCCGACGCTTCCACTTCACCGGGCCGGGCAAATCCTTTTCCAACACGTCAATTCCTTCCAATACTTCTGGAGCTTGTCATGCATAACGATCAGCAGCAGTCGTTCTTCAATTTTATCCATCCGGATCACGCAAGCCTGCCCCTGCCTGTGCGAACGTTCTGGAACAGCGCCGCCGTCCTGTTGTTCATCTCGCCCTATACGATGGCCTTCACGTCCTGCCTTGGTGTCGTGCTAGGCCTTAACCAACTGCAGGCCGCGTGGCCCGCGCTGACGAACGGTTTGCCCCTCGGCGTCATCGAGCTGCTGAGGGACGGTGCTATCGCTTTCGCAGCGCTATTTGTCACTGGGGCGTTTTTCGAGCGTAATGAACTGGCCCAACTCATCCGCAACGACATCTACGAGACGCTCGAGGACCTCGAATAGCCGATGTTTCGCGAGGCGAGCCATTGACCGTGCCCCTCCTTGTTCGTCCGCCTTCGCTGAGATCCCTTCCACGGAGAACTGTCCATGAAGGACGCCATTCTTTCCACCGCCCGTGACTGCCCGCCGCTCCTGATTGGATGTGGCGCAGGCTTCGGCCTCGGGTTCGCGCTCCATTTCGATAACATTTGGGTGATCGTCATCGTAGTAGTCTGTGTTTGCGTGGCGCTCATGCTTCATTACCGCATCCCTCTCGCTCGCCGACTGATGGCAATGGCCACTGTCGTGCTGCTGGTTGCCGTTCTCGGCCACGCATCGTTGCACACCACTGCCGTGCTAGGGGGCGGTGCGGCGCTCTGGATGATTCTGGCTGCGGGATACCGACGGTATGGCCGGGGGCGCCCGTCCGCGCTTCCGGGGAGAGCGCCCTCGTCGCCGCAGGGTTCAACAGCTCAGCGTGATGCGGAGCAGGTGTCGGCCCAGCACGCATATTCGTTGGATGACCGCGTACTTCGTGCGAGATTCGGCTTTGACGCTATCACAGGCATGGCTGACGTCAAGGCACGACTGCTCAACGTGGCACGCGATATCCTCACCCACCCGGAGCGGGCCAGAAACGGGATCCTGCTGTCGGGGGAGCCGGGTAACGGCAAGACGATGTTTGCCGAAGCGCTCGCTGGCGAATTGGGCATCCCCTTTTTATCGATCTCCTACCAGGACATTGCGTCGAAATGGATCAACGAAACGCCCGAACGCGTGAAGGCTGCCTTTGCTCAGGCAGCGCGCTTGCGGCAGGCAGTTTTTCTAATCGATGAAATGGATGGTTTCATTAAGTCACGCAGCGACCAGACCCATTCGATGGATCGCGACCTCACCAACACAATGCTCACGGAGATTGTGCGCCTGCGTGGCGCAAGCATCGTGCTGGTTGCCGCCACTAACGACATCGCCTGGCTCGATGCGGCCGCCATCCGGGAGGGACGCTTTGACTTCAAGGTCGAGGTGCCTCCACCGGATCTGCCAGCGCGTGAAGCGATCCTGAAGCGTTCGGTCGGCAAGGTGCTTGGTCCTGATGCTCTTGACCAGTCCGCCCTCCGTAGCCTCGCGGCGCGCTGGGCTGGATTCAGTGCGGCACGCCTGATGGCTGTCGGACCGCAGCTTGCCGATATGCGGCGGGAGGGACTTTTCGGGAAAGGTCCCGTGTCGTTCGATATTGCCATGCAGGCCATGCGTCGTATCCAGGGCTCGAAGGGACACCTGCCGGAGGGAGTCAAGGCAATCGATGAGATCATCATGCCCGACGGATCACGTGATGACCTGAAGCGCCTCACGCGACGGCTCAAGAACGTTCACCGAATGGAGCAGTTGGGTGGAGCACTGCCGCGCGGAGTTCTGTTCTACGGTCCGCCGGGCACCGGTAAGACCCAAGCGGCAATGGCCCTCGCGAAGGCAAGCGACTGGGCATTCCTCAAGACCACCGGCGCCGAGCTGTTCGGCAGTCATGCGGCCTGGAATAAGCTCTATCGGGAGGCAAAGGACCTGCGCCCATGCATTTTGCTAATCGACGAGGCGGAGGACGTACTGGGTGATCGGCGCCTTTCCAGTGTTGCACCGCTTACCAACCGGATCCTTGCCTCGATCGACGGGGCGGATGGCCGGGTGCCGGACGTGCTGGTCATTGCTGTAACCAACCATCCCGAAGCACTGGATCAGGCCGTGCTGCGCGGTGGGCGTCTGGAGCAAAAGATCCGCTTCGAGGTTCCTTCACGAGAAGTGCTCGCCGCGTATATCCGCATTCAGTTGAGGCACAGAGCGGGTGAGACCTTTGCAATCTCGCGGCACACGGTGGAATGTCTGATTGCAGGCCTCGAGGGCCGCTCGATCGCCGACACGGACACGGCTCTTCAGCGCGTCATCGATGAAGCGGTAGCGCGACATATTGACGACGGGTCCACCACCATCACTACGGCCGACGTGCGCGCGGCACTCTCGACCCTCGCTGTCTCGAACGCTTGAATCGTGTCTGCAACCATGCTGTTACCGCCGTCCGATTTCAACTTTATGGACGGTGATCTATGTGAATCCGCCAGTTCGTAGCAAAGAAGTCTCCGCCAGACAAGGTACGCGTCAGAACAGGCCCTGTCGAACAGCTCAAAACATTTTCCAATTCGACATCAGTCTCAGCCGCTCGACTCAAAATGGCCGGATGTGAAGGATATCCGCGGCCGGCCCTCTTTCACAGACTTGGCCCGTGTCCACCGGGTGTTGAATAGGCTGGGCAACTTCGGTCGCTGGTCGCCGGTGCGTTCTACCGCTTCATCGCACGCGGGTATCTGAAGAACCTATCGGATCCCTGATCGTGGGCTGATCAGCGTCTCGAGTGGACGACGACGATCATGTTGGCCGGCGCATTGACTCAGGTCTTTCGTTACCGGGCTAGGCTCGTCGCCCCGGGTATTTTGCTACCTGTCAGACGGCTGGCGGGAGTGACTTATGGCGAGGCAGCTCTGCGCTTTAGCAGCCCTCGCCTTTTCCTCTTCAGCCTTTGCCTTTGCCTTCTCCTTTGCGGGCGTCGTCTCAAGATCGTCCGGATGCTTCCGGCCTGCCGGCGCGTTCCTGTAATACGGACCCGGCAGACCGACGATTGCCGTCGCGCGCACGCTGCCCCCTGCCTCTGCCGCGGGCGCCACGACCTCCGTTCCGCCCGCCTCAGAAGAGACCGGGGCCGATTCGCCGGCGGCGCGCGTCTGCGCATCAAGTTCGGTCGTCACCGGCTGTGCAGATTCGTCAGCGTCGACTTTCTTGATGGTCTTCGGCGTCGGCCCGAAATAGTTGGCCGTAACCTGAACGCGACTATGCCCAAGCCGCTCGCTCACACGCTTTTTCCGGACCTTCATTTCGTCAGAGCTGAATTCGTCGCCCGTGCCGCCCAGGGTTGTGGGAGTAAAGCCCTCGAGCATCGCACAGTTCTCTGCGTACTCTGCCCGCATGCCGTGCCCGCACATCGAGCAGTTCGCCTTCGAAATGCCCAGCTTCGCCATGTAGCGCCGTAGCGGTCGGTGTTCCGTTGTAGGTTCGAGTTCAGTCCGCGAACCGTCCTCTTCCACCCGAGGCGATCGCGCTTCCCGATGTGCTGCTTCACGTAGTCGAGCACGAAGATCTGAAACTCAAACTCAAGGGGGATGACGCGCTGTCTGCCACCCTTCGCACCGTCGTAGACAATGATCGCGTTATGCCCAAGGTCGCGCTGGTCGGAAACCCACGGCTGCATGCAAAGCGCCTCCTTGCGGCGAAGGCCGAACGCAAGCTGCATTGCGACCATCATCCCGAAACGGTCGTCAATTTCCAACGCGTCCCGGAGTTTCTCCTCGACGTTGATCCCATTCGCACTCCACGACTTCGTGGCTTCCGCAATGGACGTCACCTTGAGGCGCTCTGGGCTCGCATCCGGGAGGTAGTACTCCAACGGTTTCACGAGATTCGGCTTCCCGATCCAGTGAGCGAACTTCCGAAGCACCGACAGCTCATTACGCATCGTCGCGGGCGCCTTGTTTTTCCGCGTACCAGTACTGCGCCAAGAGCTTCACGTGCGCCTCCGCCAGGTTGCGGGGATAGATCGGCCGGTTTAGCTTGTTGCGGAGCGTCCTGAAGATGGCGAAAAGCACCTGGGCGTTGAGCTCCATCGTCCGATGCGAGGCCTGCCTGTTATTGGTGCGCCGATGGACCTTCGCGTCGATGAGCTCTTGCAGCTCCGCTTTCCAGCCCTTCCGTTCACCACCGAAACCAGTGCCCGTGTCATTGGTGCGTTCGTCGAAACCACGTTCGTTCTTGGCCATGACTGTTCTTCCATATGTGAAATGCAGCGCCCGCGCCTGTTGAGCACCGGCCGGGCGTAGAGCGCATCCGCTCTGACCCAAGCATCAAAGCTAGCCATTCACCACTACCCGATCTCGCGGTCGGTCGTAGTTTGGCGTGCCTGTCGCAGCACACCAGGGAGGAGGCAGACAAACTCCCGCATATCACGTCGTGAATTAAAAAAGTGCGATTCTTCGTGGGAAGCTGACTTGACGCTAACCACCAAGCCCGGTCCTTACGGTTACCGGGTTACCTAGCACGTGACCGTAGCTAGGCGCGGGCCCTTGAAGGGGAGCCAACCTGTGCGCGTCCATCCTCGCAGTGAGGACGGTTCTGAGATAGCGCACTTATCTCCGGGGATTAACTATCTCGCCCTGACAGGCGAGCGAAGCCCTACCACGATCCCGCTGACGCGAAGAATCCATGGCTCGTCGGGATGACGAACAGCTTCCGTTTTTTTGGTCGGTTCAGGCTGGGAATTCGGCTGCACGTATGTGTGCATTAAGGCACCGGAACCTTCCCGCTCAGCCGCACTCGTCAAGGGTTTGCGCCTTGCCTCTGTGCGGAAATGTGCCCTGAAACCGCTGGGTCGAAAAAAAACGCCGCGAGGGCGTGATCCTACTTTTTGCGCGGATGGCTCCGCGTGATATCTGTGTTGCTGGCGCCTCGTGCGAGTACGAGGCTTTACTACTGCCGCATCGGCGGCACGTTGAATCTTGTGGGCGAAGTAGAGCACAGACTTGCAATCTCCGCAAGAGGCAGCACCCAACTCTTAGTAATGCCTGGCGACAGCGCAGCAGCGCCTCTACTATGTACGTCCCTTGCGGTTTTTGAATCCGCGGTCTTTCAACGCAAGCCCAAGCCATTTTCTCGCGCCTATCGATCTTAAACCCAAACAGGTCCCAACAACGGGTTCCCATGAGGTTCCGACAAAGTTCCAAGAGGTTCCTTTCCAGAAGGTCCAGAAGGTTCCAGAAGGTCCAGAAGGTTCCAGAAGGTTCCAGAAGGTTCCAGAAGGTTCTAGAAGGTTCTAGAAGGTTCTAGAAGGTTCTAGAAGGTTCTAGAAGGTTCTAGAAGGTTCTCGAAGGTTCTCGAAAAGGTTCCAAAAGGAACTAGAAGGTTCCCAGAAAGTACGGTTCCAACAGGTTCCAGCAGGTTCCCGACGGTCCCAGAAGGTTTCTGCTAAATATTGCGCTAAATCGCGGTTCTTTCACCCTGCGATGCCTCTCTCGCAAAGGCAGACTTGGACGTGCGTTTCCAAAGCCCGCTTACAGACAATCAAGACACGCGACTATCAAATGAATGTTGATGAATTCCTTCAGTCCGCCCGTCGCCCTCGCCGTCTGAAAATCAGTGCCTTCGATGCTGAAATGCGTCAGTTGCGAGCAAGAGGCGTCAGCTATCAAGGAATCGCGGATTTCCTGTCCCTATGCAACGTTCAGATTTCGGGCCGAGCCGTCAACAGATATTTCGAACGACACCCCTATCGATATGGCGCCACCAAACCGTCAAAAGCACGCAATGCACTGCAGGATGCTCCGCACGCGGACGTGCAACGGTCTACGAAACGTGCACAACCACTACCTCAGCAGGCTGACCCGGGGCGCCGTGATGCAACTCCGGTGAGCAGGGCCCCTGACGATTCTGTTCAAATCGTTGCGCCGAAAGTGCGAACGGATGGCGTAACTTCCGCAACAACACACGCTGATTCGGATCGCGATGCTGTCGTTGGCGGAGCATCGAGCGAAGCGCGCAGTGACCGACCATCAATGAACCGCACGCCACACGGCGACGTGCCCGCGGGACCCACCGGATCTCCGCCGTTGTCGGACTCGAAAGGTGATGCTGAACACCACGCATTCCCCCAGAAAGCAGATATTGACGCACCATATGATTCGACTGAGGTCGCTCAGGCTCCTTCGCTCGCATCAACTATTGCGGAGAAACCTGACATAGGGGCCAACCCATTGACTGACCTGTTCAAGTCCGTCGACTTCGAAACACCAGACTTCTTCGCAGCGCGAATGAAATTGCGCAACCGGCAGTAGGACCGAACTCTTCTCTTACTCTTATCAGAGGCAGCACATGGCAAATTTTTTCGTCGCGTCCAAAGCGGGCACCGTAGGCAAGAGCACGATCTCGTCTGTTGTGATCGCACCGCGATTAGGGTGCGACGAGGTAATAGCGATTGAAACTGAAAATGCAGCCGGCGCGCGCTACGCTCAAAAGGTGAAACGCTTCTCGGCGGAACGGTACGGTTCCTATATGGAATACGTGATCGAAGCCACCGACGAAGGCAAGAACACTGTTACGGACCTCGGCGCATCGAACTACGTGCCCTTCGTCCGGAACCTGGCTCTCGGTAATACCATCGCGTTTTTCGATTACCTCGTCGTGGTAACCGATACCCAGGAGCGCTCTCAACAGGACGCGATCGAAACGATCCTTCACTTCTTAAAACTCGGCATGGACCTCGAAAGGGTTCGCATCGTGCTGAACAAATCGAGGCCTGCGATAACGGAGTTGACCATCGAACAACAGTACGAGACCGTGTTTGCTGCTGCCCGAGTCGACCCGCGCATCAACGTCAACCCGGAGTGCAACATGCCCGACCTGCCGATTTTCGACCAGATGGCTTTCAACAACATCAGTTGGTCAGAATTACTTGCAGACACCACGGATCACACAGCGCGCCTGAAAGCGACGGTAAGTGATGGCCAGACCATGGCTCGCGCAAAAACCGCCGCCTACCGCATGGCTCAGGCATCCTTGAAGCCGACGATCATGTTTTCGGATCTGCTGTTCAAGGCATTGAACATCGGCCCCGTGATTCCAGCACCCGCCCTCCCCACTGTTAAGCAGAGCGGGGCAGCCGCGGCGGAAGAGTCCAGGAACGAGGCGGGCAAGCACCCCTCCACTGATAAGCTTTCGACAGTGAAGGCGTAAGATGCTGAAGGACCCCTTTGACTACCTCGCGATTTTCGATGGCTTTCAGACGACGCGAGATGAGTTGCTGCACATCCAGACCACGATTGACGATAGGGCCAAAAGCATCGGGCAATCGGCGGAGGATATTGCCGGGGTCGTCAAGTTGTGGCGTGCCGACATCAGAGAACTCGGCACAACCATCGGGCGCGATGTACATACAAACGGGTACGTCGCGCTCGAGAAATACGTGGACGAACTTCACGAGAGGTCGGTCGCGGAGTCGCGAGAGATCGCGACCTCCGCGGAGACAAAGATGCGGGAAATCGCATCGTCGGCAACGACCGAGTGGCGCGCCCTCTCCGCCAATCAGCAGGAAACATTTCATCGCCAACTGAAGGAAATAGCGGCGGCTGCAAATGGGCTCCCCCCTCTACCACCACGCCCGATCGCAGCATCGCCTTTCAGGAACTGCGCGTATTTTGCGAAGCTAACGTTCGTTCACGCCCGCCGATTCGCTATCGAAGCGAAGTCTTTCGCCACACTTGTCTTGGCAGTCGCCTCTGTGATTTCGGCCGCTGCACTGGTTTTCATCGCGGCCCAACACACGCACGGCCCGATTTCCCTGTCATCCTTCTTCCGTTGACGCACCGACGGTCAGTTCAGTGACCGTCGTCATCTCGACGTTTACGCGGCGCCTCTAAACGCTCGCCTGGACAGGCCCTCGACGGCCGAACCAACGAGCCTCTGCCGAGACTCCGCTCACACCGCAAGTCCAACCAAGTTGCGTCCGTCGCGCACTCGTTGGCTGTTGGCCATGACATACACCCATCCTTCTGGATTTCGCACCCTCCTCAAGACGCGCGGAATCCGGCACCCTTGCCGCGTGTTTGTACACCCGCCGAATCCGCGACGACTCAGCGACCGTCCGCCCACTCAATCGATCGATAAAACCCCCACACATTTCCAGAAACTGAATGCTATGCTGCGCCCGTATTCATTCAAGTTCGTGCATACGAACAGCTTTTTGAGTGAACGCCGCCCCTCGCGATGAGCGAAGCGGGCAACGCACCGCCGACCGTTCGGCATGAAGTCTCAGGATCCGCTGCGATCCGTCTATTTTGATGTCGCCCCCTCAACGCAGGCACAGGCGCGTCCAGCAATCCCCATTCATCAGATTGATTTTTTCGTGTACGTGGTCTCGCGCGTGCGCTTGGTCGACCATGCGCTCTGCTGAACGCTTCGTCTCACGCTGAGACAAATTCGACAGCACGCATCCTTGATTTAAAAGGAAAAAATTGGATTGGATTCGTACCATCTGAGCGTTTTGTTGTCGGCCTCCTATCGGATCTTCATCCAGCCCGCATTGCGCAGGAGCAAGCTTGACTCGCGGAGATGGGTTGTCTGGGCCTGTGATGCATGCCGAGCGAACGGCTGCCGGCAGTCTGCTACAGCAGGTTGCAAGCACCAACTGTTCTCGCAACGCCCGAAATTTGAGTGTCCGCCCGAGCATATCGTTCTAACCGCCCCCGGATGCAGGCACACCGTCGTTAGACGCTCGGCCTTGGAATGCTTGCGTGCGAAGTACCAGCGCCCAGCTTGCCGGGCCTAGTGCCGAAACTGGCGAGCGCTCCTGTGAAGCGCGACATCGTAGCGAGGCACAAATTCTGATAGCCAGATTGCCGGCGGCTCGACAGGGAGAAACTCAGAAGCTGCTACCTGTGTCGCTGTCGGATGAATAATCCCCACTGGGAAATTACGGGCGGCATTGACAACCTGACGGAGGAAGAGCGCGGCTACCGGGCGGGTGCCAGCCGGTTCGCTGCCATGGCTTTCCTCATCTTAGCGAAGACATGGGAACCAAAAGCGTCGGCGACCACGCGATTCACCGTCAGAATGTTATCGGGACTGAGGGTCTCGCGAGCGACTCCCACGCGGGTCATAAGCCGCTGCTGAAGCAGTTGGCTAATGAAAGACTGGAACAGCTCCTTGCGCAGTGTGCCCTCGGCAGCTTCGAAGAATTCGCGGCCCGCCAGAATTTCTCCATTTCGCTTGGCGGTGGCTTGGTCAGCCTGAGCCTGCAACGTGGCCTTCAGCGTCGCTTCCGCCGCGTCCCGGGTGCAAGCTTCGGCGCGATCGGCCTCCCGCTGTCTGGTCTGGATCGCGATCATTTGCCGGTCCGCTTCGCCGATCCGGTAATTGCCTTGGAGTGCCTTAAACAAGTACCCCTTCGGGCTGCTCGTGATCTTGCCCCGGATGAGCTGGTGCCGGGTGTACTCGAGTGCCTGCTTGAGGCGCTCGTTCGTCCATGTATGCCGGTTGGCTGCCAGCCGTTCAAAATCTGGAGGGTCGAATGCAAAGTCGTTGAGAAGCAGGAGGTATGTGTCGTCCGAGATACCAGCGCGCGCGGCGTCAGCGCCTTGCTTCTTGCGAAAGCGGAACCGGATCCGCAGCTTGTCGGCCGAAACGCGTTCGGCGTTTGGCTCCCAACTAACGTCGAAATCGGATTCAGTGTTCAGCTGTTCGATGGCGGGCCCCAAGAAGTGTTTCTTGAACTCTTTGAGATCCTTGCGCGACTCCCCCACTTTCCCAGGCCAATCCAGTACGTCTTCGTAGGCGAACCACTCTGTTACCCCGTTACCTTCGCACGGGATAAGCCGGTCGTAGATCGCGCGCGCAAGGGAAAGCGTGAGCTTGGCCGCGGCGCGCAGGCTTAACCAGTGTGCTTTATACGGGCTGATGAGATACCGGATCACACGTCCTGATAGCAGGATGCAAACAACGTTGCGTTCGATATAGCAGTCACCCAGCAGGCCAATGGTCCCCCAAGAATCCTTTTCCGTCAGCTCCTCGATGGACGGCGCCGTCATAATTTCCACGCGTGCCTGCGCAGCCGCCCGCATTTGCGCAACCAGATGACTGTGATTGCGGCTGTCATACTTCATCAGGAATTTGAAGAAGTTGATGTCCGCGGAGAAGGTGTAGACCTTATCGTCGACTAGGTCCTCGGGCGCTTTGCTGGCCACGATGTAGTACGCGGCATCGAGCACGCGCCGAGCAGCGATGCCAAGGCCCCGTACGCGTGTGAAGATGTTGTTGCGCAGAAAACCAATGTCCTGATCTGCGCGATGTATCGGCGTGTCTTTGCCGGACATGTCGTCGTAGATGTCCAAGGCAAGCTGATACGGGGTAGCAGGAAGGATCTGATTTTCCATTCGTTGACCGACCAAGATTCCCGGCACTGTATCAGCCGGTTGACGCCTGTCAACACAAAAACCGCCCCTGTCTGCAGTAGCAATCCAGCACACAACGCCCACCTACCCGCAGCCGACCCAGCACAATAACCAACCCGGTCGCCCAATTTTCGCCTCAATGGCTCCCAACTAGCAGCTGATGCGTCCCAATTTTCGTCCTCTCGCGCCCAATAACCGTCCCCGCGCGCCCAATAACCGCCCCTGTCCACAGGGAGTTTCCTTGAAATAAAAGGATTTTCTGATCGCTGTATGTGGGTTTGTTGGTTTATGTTTACAAAAACCAGACAAACAGCGCGCACAACTCGGGGAAAGGGGGCTTTCTTCCGTTGCCGCACCGTTTAACTCACTGAAAAGATGGAGTTTTTTTGGCATTGCGGAGTCTCACAAAAACCGTCTCCGGGGTGGTTTTTGTGCGCAATCCGCTGCCTCGGTTTTTGAGGTATCCGTTCTCACTCGTTCGTCGCTCAATGATCGACAGGCAGCGTGGGGTGTAAAACGATAGAAAATCAGGTGCTTAGACGGGTTTGCTGATCTGAAAGCTAGTATTTGCGATTAACACATCCTTGTTTACGCGGAATCGTGTATTCTGCGCTTCGTAGTCAAAACCAAGGAGAAGCGCAGAATGGATGCCGTAGCCACCCTACCGTTGGAAAGCAGGAAAGTAACGCTTCGGGAAGTAGCAGATTTCGCTAATAACCTCGAGCCCTTCACGGACAATCTTCGGGAACAGATCCTAGCGCCGCGGCCGCGCAAAGTTGCGCCGATCTATACGATTAGTGAACTGGCCGAGATGTGCAGTTTGTCGCGGCAGCAGATTCAGTATCTGGTGACGAAGGACGATTCGGGGCTTCCCGCTGGAACCCTCAATGGCACCGGCCGCAGCCGCACCTTCACCTTGGCTGAAGTGCGCAGCTGGGTCAAGATGGCGTCGGATGTCTACCAGACCGCTGTGGGGGAGGCAGATGGAACCTTCCGGGGAAAAGTACTGACGACGGCGCAGCTCAAGGGCGGGTCTGCAAAGACGACCACCACCGTATGCCTGGCCCAAGCCTTGACGCTGCTAGGTCGAAAGGTCCTGCTGATTGACCTTGACCCGCAGGCGTCTGCGTCTGAGCTGTGCGGTCTTTATGCTGAAAAGGAAATCACCGGCGACGACACGGTCCTGCCGTACATCTACGACCAGAACGTCGATGGAGGTCTTGGTGCCAAAGTCCAATCGACGTACTGGGATGGGCTCGACATCATTCCGGGGCACACGTTTCTATATGGCGCGGAATTCCTTCTTCCGGCGCGCCAGAAGACGATTCAGGGTTATCGATTCTGGTCGGTATTGCGCCAAGGGCTTGAACCGCTGCGGTCGCAGTATGACTACATCCTGATTGACACATCGCCATCGTTGTCCTACATGAATCTGAACGCGCTGCTCGCTGCCGACGCGCTGGTGATGCCCATGATTCCCGAGAACCTGGACTTCATCAGCTCCTTGGCATTCTGGCGTCTCTTTTCGGACGTGGCTGAAGACTTCCTGCCCTATGAAGAGGACAAGGTCTACGAGTTCATCTCCATCCTGCTTTCAAAGGTGGACTACGGGAAAACATCATCGGCGCCAGTGGTGCGGCAATGGGCGCAAACAGCCTACGGTCGCTGGCTTGACCCGTTTGAAATTCCGGCCAGCTCGGTGATGAGCGGCGGCGCCCTGTCGTTCTCGACCGCGCTCGATGTCGTAAGCTCGCATTCGACCGCGAAGTCGCTTCAACGCGTGAAGCAGCCGATGGTGCAGTACGCGAAATGGCTCGACGACATGTTTGTCAAGACCTGGAAGGAGGCAGCATGAGCGGCAATATTCGCGAGCAGCTGATGGCCAAGACGGCCAACCTACCCGCACCGGGTGACTTCAAGGGCGAGAAGAAGGAAAAGGACCGGAGCGCACGCGTCTCCCAAACGATGCCCGGTATCACTGCGTCCTTGGCGGCCGCCCAACTGCGGGTTCAGGAGCTTGAAAGACAGGGCATAGAGACGGAGATCGCACTTGGCGCCATTGTTCCAAATCCGTGGCAGCCTCGCCGGCAGTTCAATGAGGACAAGCTAGCAGAACTGGCGCGCTCAATTGCCGAGGCGGGTTTGCTGCAGGCGGTGGTGGTCCGCAGGGCCGGCGATACGTTTGAGCTGGTCGCCGGCGAGCGGCGGTGGCGTGCCCACAAGCTGATCAATAGGGAAGCAATTCGCGCGGTGGTCATCGAGTGCACGGACGAGGACATGGCCGCGCTGGCACTGATGGAAAACGTCACGCGCGACGATCTGTCAGACTACGAAATTGCGATCGCAGTTCGTCGTGCCGAATCGGAGTTTCCGAATCGGACTCGGCTAGCCAAGGTGATAGGGATATCGCGCAGTGATCTGTATCGGTTCCTGTCGTTCGACGACCTGCCCGGCTTCGTAAAGAAAGACCTTGATCTGAAGCCTTCGGTCCTGAGTGCCGCCACTGCCCACGAAATTGCTCTCGCGGTGAAGAAAGGTGGTGAGGCCGCGATCAAGGCATTGGAGGAACTTTGGCCTGGAGTCGTCTCCGGTGATCTGGTTCAGACCAAAGTTGCCGCGGCGATAAGCGCGGCGGTCATCCGGGGGGCGCCCACGGCCGATGCCGGAGATCGGAGTATCCTGAAAATCTTCGCCGGGAAGGTTCAGGCCGGTAGTATCACCAAAGATGTCAAAGGTCTGACGTTCAAATTCAAAGCAGGCGTCGTGACCGAAGATCAGGAGCACGAGCTCAGGGAGTACATCGGAAAGATGTTCTCGATACGCCCCGAATGAGTGACCATCAGACTTGTTAGCGGCCCGCGCCCGCCGTGGGTGGCCCCGTTTGGGAGTGTCCAGATCTGGACAACTTCCTGACCGCGAGCGATCCAATGAATGATTTGAACGTCCCTATGCGCGTCCTGGAGGTATGCGCCGGACAAAGAGGTTTCGGTGCCTCCCCCTACGGAGTCCGCTCTCGGATGCGTGACTACCTCCGGCTCTTTTGGCGACGTCTCGTCACTTTTCCAGGGAGGATTTCGTCGACGCCGCACCAATCGTGTTGTGGCTGTCCAGATCGCTCAGGAGGCGCCGCGTGTCACGTCTTAATGGGCAGGCGCCGTGGGATCCGCCTGGGCGTCCAGTTTGAATCTGTCCAGCGCAGCGGGCGTGAGGAACGTGTATCGTCACGGATTTACCGGTCGGCCGACCCGCGATCATGTGGGTCGACTTGCTTGAGCATGCAGGCTTGTCTTGTCGCGCCCTGAGTCTCGATCACCCCAAAAAAGTGTTCAGATCTGGACACTCCGCGGCAGCGACAGGTCGACCATGGCTACGCGGGCAGACAACAGCAGAGCAAATACCTCATTTAGTCTAGATAGTGCACGCTGGGGGTCAGCGTCGGCAGAGTCAGGCGAGGATCGTGAACAGCGGTTTCCCAATGTCTTTGGTGGCTTGAGACGCTGGCAGACGCCGCCAGCGAAGAAGATGCAATCGCAGACGTACAACAGATTCTCCGATGCCGTGGTCGAGCGCGAGCGCCCCCGCTGGCCCCAAGCGTCAATCTTCGCGCGCCAGTCCTCCGAGGAGGCCACCGCAGGCTACGTTCGCAAAGATTGCGATGATAGCCGTCAGCACCAGTCTACCGAGCGCCACCGCGGTGATACGCTACCGCAAGAACCGCGTTGCGCCGGGCGAACTACGCAACGCTACACTCAACCACTCGGCCGGCAGATGGTTGATCTCGATCCAGACGCGGTGCGAGGTTAAGAAGCCTGTTCCGCGGACGAAGTCGGCGATTGGCATCGACGTGGCATTGCCCGTTTTGCCACGTTCTCCGGTGCGCATGAGGCGCTCAACGTTTCCGGCGAGACGCGAAACGTCTGGCGCTCGCGCAACTTTGCCGCAAGGTCAGGTTCGGTAGCAACTGGAAGACGCAGGAGGTGCACATCCTGCGCATCCACGCCCGCTTGGCCAACGCGCGTCGCGACCGCCTTCAAAAGGCTTCGACCACGGTCAAGAAGAACCGCCGGCGCGTGTGTATCGAAGACCTGAAGGTGCGCAGGATGTCGAAGTCGGCGGCCGGTAGCGTCAGGAACCCGGGCAGGAATGTTCGCGCCACGGCTGACGTCAACACCGCCATTCCCCGATCAAGGGTGAGCCGAGTTTCGGCGCCAACTCGAATACAAATTGGACTGGAGCGATGGCTGGCTGATCGCCGTGCCGGCGCATCACACGAGCCAGATTTGACCGCGCAGTTAACATGGTCTCGCCCGATAATCGTATAACGCGGGCCAAATTCCTTTGTACGAGTGCGCATACGTGCATCGTGCCGACGTCGTCCGCGCGATAAACACTCCGGTGCGGGGATACCGCGTTGCAGCGTGTGGAGTCGCGGTGCCATGGGTTCTCATGTCAAGTAGCGACCGGCGAAACGTCGCGCGAGGCGTAAAGCATCAATGCCCCTGTATAGGCCATCTGGATCGCGCGGGCAGGGGGAGACGCTGGCAGCCCGGAGCTCAACCTACGCGCCACAGATACGCAGGACGTTCGCCGCAATTCGGGGCTGTGAAGTTGCGAGCGCGCGGCGGCATCTTTGGGCGTGCGTAGTAAATAGCTGGCACGGAGCCGGGAAAGTTAAAACAGTTCGTACACCTAAAGTATTTCCTTCCTCCCATCCTATGTCATAGCTAGGCGTCCGGAGCCTTCACGGTCAGATGGCACACCATCTCCGTGAAACATCGCTGAACAATTTGCGTTTGCTCGAAAGCCCCGTCCTTCGGCGCTTCCTTGCAGTTCCCGACAATTGTTTCACGGCACATCCGAACGAGGGATGGCAAAAGGTGATTATGTGCGCGCCGAGCGGCCATCTTCCATATGGTCCTCTTCCCATCGTAGTGATCGTTACGTAATGTGTAACGAATCTTAAGTTTCTCCCCGACTTTTTCGTCGCTTCGCGCTGTCGCCACCGCGCCCATGTTGGATACCTAGACGCCCGGCTATCGAAATCTGACGCGATCGGCGCACCACGCACCTTATGCGCGACATGCTGGGACAAGAGCCTGACAGATGCAACTAACCGTCATGCGGATTCGTTCCCTTAGAACAGGCAGCGCCGTATGCAAGTTGACCCCTTTTGTGTCGATTCGACGGGAAATAAAAGTGTCAACCCGGTCGCGTTCTGGCCGTGGTTCTTGGGGAGAAGGGGGACAGATTTGTTACGTCCTACGGGTCGGTTTCGCTCGAGCAACTGCGAGAGCGCTCCTGCCGCGGCACGGCTGCCGCGCTCGCCTTGCGTTCTCGATGTCTTTGACGGCATCGCCGCGCACGTATCCCTCGATTGCCTGCATTCAAAGCTTTACGCGTTTGCGGGAGGTTGTGTCGAGCTCGGTCCAGGCAACAGTTGGCCACGCCGTTAGGTCAATGGCCTGCAACTCGGGCTTGCGTCGACTCATGATCGGGTTCCCGCGGCGGCAAAGCGCGTCAACAACGACAGGGGTTAGGTGTGCAGTTCGGCCGTGCTGACGCAACCGACATGCAACAGGTTGAACACGCCGGCGCGTGCAACAAGTGGATCGCCCATCGAGAATCCGCGCTCGATGGCGCGCAATGACCGGGCCGTCGCTACGAAGCGCTCGATCGCAGTGAGGAGCGAGCTCGACGGAAGGCCGCGGGTGGTAATCAGGCAGGGCAGTATGCGCTGCCAGTTCTCGATCCAGGTGCGTGAAGCGGCAAGTTCCGCAGGCTCGATCAGACGAACCGTCATGGCGGTGTGATCAGGTTCCGCGCGAGCACGGATGCTCTCTGCGGTTACCGGATTGGGTAGGAGTACCAACTCGATGCGGCCAGCGTAGTGGACCTGGAAATCTGTGAAATCCGTGCTGCACGCGGGTTCCGGGTTGACGACATTAATTTCTTCCACGGCCGCAGAACGGGAGTTGAAAGAACAACCTCCCCAACTTTTGCACGCTCTCGTCGACGTTTACCGTTGCGACAAGGCGGCAACCCACGTAGAAGCCCAACTTTCGAAAGAACGGCTTCGCGTCGACGCGACGTTCGCCGCGGGCTCGACTTGCGGGAGTACTGCGGGCGAAGGTAGCCGATCGGCGGAACAGGCAATTCGAGGCGGAGAACCGGCAGCCGCGAGGACAATACGCTGCCCCCGCCCCTAGCGCGACGAGTGCCTGACAAGGCCTGCTTGAGCAGAAAGCATCTCCGGCCGGCGAAGTGCGCTTCAGTGGTGCAGTGCAGCAACTGGTGCTATAATTTTAGGCAGTGGTTTTCCTGTGCTCCATTTCAACCGGCCCGCTCCTGTCGGCAGGCCGCGTCTCTTGCTCGCTGCGACGCTACAGCTGGTGGCCGCCTGCCTCCGTGAACGTGTGCGCCTCGCCGGCCGCCGCGCTCCAGGCTGCCGGGTCTCGCTATCGCCACGCAAACCTGTCCAAGGAGAATGTATGGCAACTTTTGATCGGGAAGATTCCGGACCGGAAACAGCCGCATCCGCACCGAATGTTTCGGCTCGGCGCGCATCGAAGGCCAGGGCCGCCGCAGCCGTGCTACCGATGGACGCAGTGTCCACGGTGTTGCAGGACGAAGAGCGGCAGCGTGAGATGCGCGCGCTCATCCAGTTAGGAAAAGAGCGCGGCTACCTGACTCACGCCGAAATCAATGATCACCTGCCGGACAACTTCGCGCAGACCGTTGCCATCGAGACCATTGTCAGCACCTTCAATGACATGGGCGTAGCGGTCTACGAGCAGGCGCCCGACGCGGAGACGTTGCTCCTGAACGACGCTGCGCCGGCAGCCGTGTCGGACGACCAGGCCGACGAGGAAGCGGAAGTCGCGCTTTCCACCGTCGACTCTGAATTCGGGCGCACGACCGATCCCGTGCGTATGTACATGCGTGAAATGGGCGCGACCGGATTGTTGACTCGCGCGGGCGAGGTTGAGATTGCGAAGCGCATCGAAGATGGTCTTCACGAAATGATCCAGGCAATTGCCGCCTGCCCGGCGACTGTCTCCACGATCCTTTCGAGTGCAGAGCAGATCGGGACCGGTGAACTGCGCATCGACGAACTGGTCGACGGTCTCAATGAAGACATTGCAGCGGCCGAGCTGTCAGTGTCGGACCCGGCTGGGACACCGGACATTGACGCGGATACCGCCGATGGCGACGACGAGCAGGGAGATGAGGACAGTGCGATCGGGGAGGGGGATTCGGCGAAGGCGAACGAGGCGCGTCTGAAACAGCTCACGAGCGACAGTCTCGCGATATTTGCGCGAGTGCGTGAGTTGTTCGATCAGATCCCGCATGCCGACGCCGCGCAAGGCAAGGGCCACGCAACCTTCGCACGCGTGTGTGAAGCGATCCGACGCGAGATGGCGCCCATCCGCTTCACGGCGCGAACCATCGACCGGCTGTGCGCCGACGTGCAGCAACAGGTCGCACAGGTGCGAGCGGTCGAGCGGCGTATTTTACAGATTGCCGTTGACCGGTGCGGGATGCCGCGCGAGAAGTTCGTTGAGTCGTTTCCCGGGCACGAAACCGATCTCGGGTGGACCGAAAGGATGGCGGCGGGGTCGCGCCAGTACGGCGCCGCGCTCGGACGCAGTCTGCCTGCGATCCACGCCGAACAGCAGAAGCTGATCGATATCGAAGCGAACGTGGTACTGCCGCTGCAACAGTTGAAGAAGATCAACCGGCAGATGATGGCGGCTGAGTCGAAAATGCGGGAAGCGAAGCGCGCGATGATTGAGGCCAATCTGCGCCTGGTGATATCCATCGCGAAAAAGTACGTGAACCGCGGCATGCATTTTCTGGATCTGATTCAGGAAGGCAATATCGGCTTGATGAAGGCCGTCGACAAATTCGAATATCGACGCGGCTGGAAGTTTTCCACCTATGCAACGTGGTGGGTGCGGCAAGCCGTCACGCGTTCGCTTGCCGATCAGGCGCGCACGATTCGCGTGCCCGTGCATATGATCGAGTCAATTAACAAGCTCAACCGGATCTCGCGCGAGATCCTGCAGCAGACCGGACGCGAGGCTGCTCCTGCGGCGCTTGCGCAGCGCATGGAACTGCCGGAAGAGAAGATTCGCGGCATGTTGAAGGTCGCCAGGCAACCGGTGTCGCTCGAGACGCCCGTGGGGGAGGACGCCGACGCGACGCTTGGCGATATGATCGAAGATCCGATGGCGGCATCGCCCGCGGACGCGGCCGTGCATGCGAACCTGCGCGCCGCGATCGATGAGGCGCTCGATGCGCTGTCGCCCCGTGAAGCGAAGGTGCTACGGATGCGTTTCGGAATCGATACCACGTCCGACCATACGCTTGAGGAACTCGGCAAACAATTTGACCTGACGCGCGAACGGATCCGGCAGATCGAAAGCAAGGCGATGCGAAAACTGATGCACCCGGCTCGAGCCGGCAAGCTACGGCAATTTCTCGACCATTGAGCCACGGGCCGGGGCCCTCGGCGCGTTGCGCTGTCATTGAGGACGGGATCCGCAGTCGACCGTCGATCGGAACAGGACGATTCCTGGCGCGCACCGGGGCCGGGTTACCTCGATGCGCTTCATGCGTCATTGCACAATGGGTCGTGGCACGCTACCGACTCACAGCAGGACTGCCTGCTGCAAAAGTTCCAGCGCCTTCAGTTCGTCCAGTCGACCCGTGCGTGCCTTACCTGCCAGCGTCTTGATCAAGGCTTCCGCGATCGGTTCGATACCGTGAAGATTATCCAGGCTGGTCACGGAAGCGAAGGAGAGCAGCGCCGGACTGCGCTGCGGTGTTGCAGCGGCCGCGAGCAACTCAGGGGTTGCCGGTGTCGCTGCCGGGAGTTCGCTATCACTTTCTTCTGGCGAGCCACCCGCAGGCTCGTCGGGGGCAGCACTGACATGATTCTGTAGGCTGACGACGATCATTTCTTTCGCTCCGGCGACATCCGCCGAAGCAGGAGAGGAGCTGTCCGGACCGGTCCGGCCCGCCGCCCGCACGCGCCCAGTGTGCGCCTTCACTTCTGCGGGGTTCACTGGCACGCCATCCTTCGTCGCGGCCGCGAGCGGCTCATGCTGTTCAACGGATGCACGACCGCGCGAAGCAGGCGTAAGCAGACGCGACACCGACTCTGGAATGTCAGCTTCAGAGCGCGGCGTGTCCAGCCAGCCAGTTGGCAAACCAAGTCGCTCGGTGAAGCGGTTGGCTTCGACATCGTCCATGCGTTTCTTGCCATGCAGCCGATGGGCCATGTTGGATCCGCTCATCGCCATGACTACACCAAGTTTTGCTTTCGATCCGTTGCGACCCGTGAGAATGTGAAGGTTAGCGCGTCGAATGTTCTGTACCGCGGCCCGGTCGTCTAATGCCAGCGCTTGCTGTTGGGTTGTTCCAGGAGATGTCCTGTGTTTCGAGGGCAAACCTTTTCGCGGCGCATGAGGGGTATGCGGTTCGGCCATCTGGCTCCGACTGTTCCTGACGGCTCTGGGCGACCCGCCCGTTGCTTTCTTCGGCATTTGCGCTTCCTCGGACAAACTATCTTTAAGAAATGATTGCTGGCCGCCCTTCAGGGCGGACGCTGGCATGGGTGTTTCAGACACTGCTTCAGGTTCGTCGTCTGTTTGAACGAAGTCGAGCGGTGATTTCAGGCGGGCGATGGTTTCGGCCGCGAGCGCAGGATTGGGCTGGTCAAAGAAACCGTGAGGCAACCCAAGCGTGGTTTCCATGTGGAAGGCGGTCTCGGGCGTGAACCTCTCGCCCCTCGTCAGTTCGGCCACTCGCGCCATGTTCGATCCAAGTCCCAGGGCGATATTCTCTGCACCCACCGTATCGATCAGGAACTGGAACGATCGGGTTTTGAAAATGGAGGCAGTCTGGGCGGAGTCTCGAGCAGGTGCATTCACGTACGGTTGTCTCTGCCGGTTGGACTGGGATTTCTTCACGTGACGAGGTTGGCGCTGGCCGCTGTCCCGAGATCCCGCAGATCGTCCGCGGGGTTGACTCATAAAGTAGGGCTCCATGCGATCATTGGTGTTCTGACTTTTGAATTATAAACGAGGCCATATTGGCATTTGCTGCGTCAGCTCTGCTGGGCGGAAATGTACGCGTGAGCCGAAACCCCAGCGCGATACCGCGTCAGCGTTCGCATATGCTCCAAGTTCGCTCACGCCGCAAGGATCGCGTTGAACTGTCCCGGAAGAAAACGGGCCTCTGCCGGCTTACGACCCCGGCCGAGTGTGCAGGTATCGTTGCAGCGTGCATACCGCACACCTTGAGGTCCAGGATGGCCTGGAGACTGTGGAAAACCGAGAAGCGGCAAGACGAGACGCGGAACTCGCCCAGCGATACACATCAGTCGATAAAGCAACTTCTGGGCATGTACCTGGGCGGCGGTTCAGCACCGTTCGCAGGGTGGGCCGCCCCTGGCATCACATTCATGCCCGACGTCGAGCCAGTCCTCCGAAACGGCGTTCGAGAATATCAGCTTGCCCTCTGGTTCTGGCTCTTTGCCGAGAAGCACGGCACTATTGCGGCACACATGGCCCGTGAGTCCTTCGGCCTGCTCGCTGAGGCAGCGCAGCCGTCGTCCGGCGACAAAATCGATGCGCTCCTCGACCTCGAAAACCGCCTCGCGCATTCTGTCGAGGGAATTTCCTCCGGCGAACGCAGGTTCCGGCTGGAGGGTCTGCCGGTGGAGCTACCGATGGAATTTTTTCTGGCCACCGGCTTCCTGCGCCTCTCGCCCGAGTCGCCTTACGCTGGAGATGAGAGCGGCCGTCCGCGGGGGCAATGACGACAAGCTCGCTGACTGCTTTCGTCATGCGATCGAAGAGGCACTGGCGATGGCCCGACCGATGATAGACGCGGTCGAGTTCGATGCGAAATCGCTGCCCAACTGGAAATGGAGCACCCATCCCGGCGCTGCCGAGCGACACCTGCAACGCCGCCACAGCAAGCCGCTCTTTCCCCTGCATCGCCAAATGGTGACGACTCACGACGTGTTTGAGTCACGGCTTGCGGATGCCCGAGCACTGCATGAGATCAGCAACGAACTTGGCGATGTCAGCAACTCGTTCTTCCAGACCGCAGAGCTTCCGTTGAACTGGCAATCGTTCCTCGAGGGCTATCGGGACTATGTCGACAGACTCGAAGAAGAATGGTGCCTCGCGGCGGGCGGGCATAAGGCGGCACTTTGTGAAGCAATTGCAAGACTGCGCAATGACATCCTCACGACCTGGCGCACTTCGCTTCACAAGAACCGGCACAGTCTTGCCGCGCTGGACCAGGAAGAAGCACACCGGAGTGAGCGCCGCGCGCTGCTTTACGGATGCGACTGGACCGCTCAGCTTCTGAGTAACGGCTCTTTGATACCGCCAGAAGAGGTAGTGCCTGCCCTGTTGAGCGAGTCCCCCTCTAATCTCGAAAAGGTCGTCGTCGCCGTGCAGGCCGAACCGCGATTGCACGAGACGACGCTTTCCCGGTGCCGCGCGACCGCACATCGACTTGTCACCGAGTCCAGCGTGGGCGGCAACAATATTCCCGACATGGGCAACGAACTTCGTATTCTTTTGGGGGCCCGGCCGGGCGGGTGCCGGCGCGACCTCCCTCGCTTGAAGTCGCGTTCTATGTGCCAGAAGGGCGCAGACTCAACGCCGCTTCGTTTTTGGGCACCAAACGGTCAGACTGGCAGCCGATCACAAACTAGCAATTTCTCTATTTCAACTGGTTGCGGGTTTTTTCCAGCTGGCGGAATCGGTTGAAAGGCCCCCCGGGCTTGGGTTCTACACGCCTGGCACGAATCGGCTAGAATCCCGATGCTTTGAAGGTCGAAATGGCCGAAAGTCAGTCGTGGCAAGAGATTCCAACGAGATTGAGCGTCGAAGAGTTCGAGCAATTTGTCTGGCCGCATCTGACCAAGGGCCGTCGCGGACCCGCGCGAAAGCTCAGCGCGCATGCGATTTTCAACTACATCCTGAAGGCGCTCTATCTCGGCTGCCAGTGGAAGGAGTTGCCCATCGAGAAGGATTGGCATAGCCGTCCCGAGATCCATTACACACGCATTTATCGCGCCTTCCGGCGCTGGGAATCGGACGGATGCCTTGATGCCATTTTCGAGGCTTCGGTGTTCAGGCTTCATGGCGATCACCGCCTGGACACGCGCATCATCCATGGCGATGGCACCACAACCGCCGCGAAGAAAGGCGGCGACAATCTCGGCTTCAGCGGCCACAAGAAGCTCAAGGGCTGCAAGGTGGTTGCCCTGTGTGACCGGAATTGCAACGTTATCGCGCCGTTCGTCAGAGCACCGGGCAATCGCAATGAATCGCCGCTGTTACGAGAAGCGCTGCCGCGCCTCACGAGCATCGCCCGTGCGGTGGGGCTGGATCTGCGGGGCACGGTCATGAGCCTGGATGGCGTGTACGATTGCCGGCCCAACCGCAAAGCCGTTTTCAATCGCGGCATGGTGCCTAACATCAACCCTAATTCGCGCGGCAGAAAAGGACCGAAGCGCGGGCGCAAGCCGCTATTCGATCCGGCCATCTTTAAAGAACGGTTCAGGACGATCGAGCGGGTGTTCGCGTGGGAAGATAAGTTCCGGCGCCTGCTGCTGCGCTTCGAGCGACTCAGCCACCTACACTACGCATTGAAAACCCTCGCGTACACGATGATCAATCTTCGGCACTACTGTCGAAGCTGATCACTTGCTTCGAGACCTTTGTTTCATCGCCGGCCATCGTGCCGTGGTCACGCTCGCCCGCACCATGCCGATACCTTCGCACAACGACACACATGGTCGCACCGCACGCCTGGCCGCCGCGATTCCTTCCCATCCCGTGGGCTTGTCCAACCGCCCTGCGTCGAGCCTGCTCG
Source organism: Paraburkholderia sp. UCT70 (assembly GCF_050434085.1). NCBI lineage: Bacteria > Pseudomonadati > Pseudomonadota > Betaproteobacteria > Burkholderiales > Burkholderiaceae > Paraburkholderia > Paraburkholderia sp. UCT70. The sequence continues at coordinate 323,363 of NZ_JBNPVZ010000001.1, forward strand.
AAACGCGCAACCAGTTGCTTGCGTTTCCGTGCTGAGTGCCTACACTGGATAAGTGCGAAAAAAATCGCACCTTATGGAGCGCCAGAAGTCGAACTATACGAGCGTTCCCCGCCGTTGAGGGCAGCAAGCCAAGCCATGCCTGTGGACATGCCTCGCTGACTTCGCGGAGCGCACCTTCATGGAGACAGATGATGCCGGTCTGGTCCCCTCCCTCTGTAAACATCGAACCGGAGCTAGCGCTGCAGCACTGGCGCGTCATGCAAACAGAGCGCGATGAGCGACATCTTGTCGGCATACGAACCGACACGAATGTGGCCCGCGTCACCTCCGCTCTTCGCGAGTTCGATGCCTTGGCGTTGGTCGCCGTCAGCAGTTCCGGCCGACGCTACCGACTCGTCAGTGAGCCCGGATGGACGCCCGACACCATCTTTCTGTGGATAACGTGGTGTCTGAAGAACGGCGTGAGCAGCTGTTCCGACGTGACCTCCGCGTATTTCTATCCACCGTTCGGCATGCCGCATTCGCGGTGTAAATCGCAGGTCGATACGGGAGACTAGCGATGCCGGTCTGGAAAGCAGCTCCCCTAGCAGAAAAGCCGAACATCATGTTATCCGACTGGTGTGTCTTTGAGATTGACGCCGGTACACGGCATCTGGTTGGCTACAACACCGATAACGGCCACGGTCGCGTGAGTTCGCCAATCGAGACCGTCGACTACCCCTCGCTTCGTGCGCGCACCCGGTCGGGTCGCGTCTACGAACTTCAAGGTCCCACGGGGCTGCCTCCCGTTGCGTGCTACACATGGCATCGCTGGTGTCAGCTACACGACGTCCTCTGGTACGTCGACGTTTCGTCGCAGTTTCGGAACGGAGGCTGCCATGACGATGCCTGAAGAGCGGACGAGGGCCATCACCGAGACACGTCAGTTTCTTGAGACGCTGCGCAGCTCCGAGACTGAAATCATGTGGGGGCTAGTCCGGACCATGGCGGGTCAATTGCTTCGACACTATCCCCTTGACGTCGACCTTAGTGTCTCTGCGTCAGCTGTGCCCGGCGTTTGGGCTCCCCCAAGGGATAAGCAATCGTGACCACAACTCCCGATGGGCAAAGCACCGCAGCGGCGAGAGCGGCGCCGACAGCGCGCCTCGACGAACACGCGCGCGTTGTCTTCCTCGACATAGACAACACCCTGCACGCCTCGGATGCTTTTCTCAAAGACGGAAAAGTCATCGCGGGTTCGCCCACGAGCAGCCTCTTTGAGTTCGCTCCCATCCTCGAACAGCTCCTCACACCCTATCCGTCTCTTGTCATCATCCTCAGCAGCTCATGGGTGCAGGTTCTTGGATACGAATTTACCGTAGCGCAGTTGCCGAGCGACTCATTGCGAGCGCGAGTACGTGGCGCGACCTTCGAAAGAGAAGACGCAGCGGATGACGGGTGGCCTGCCTTGCCGCGAGGGACCCAGGTTCTCCGATTCGTTCAGCGCCATAAGCTCGAGCGGTGGCTTGCCATTGATGACATGCGCGCCGGCTTCGAGGGATACGAGGCGCGACTGATTCACTGCCAAGTTGGCATTGGTCTTCGCGACAAGGACGTTCAACGAGTGCTCGCATCTCGCTTAGAGGAGATATTCGGACAGCCTGGTTCACTCCCGTCATCCGGCGCATCCACTCCGGAGCAATCGACATGAAGGTAAAGCGACTGAGACGCCCGAGATTTGTCGGTACCGAAGCAGCGCGGATTATCGGATATGCGCTAAACGGGGTTGCAAAAGAACTGGCTCGGCTGCTAAAGCGCCATCTAGCACGGCGGCGACGCATGCTGACCAGACGAGGCGAGACCGGGGTGTCTAAAGATGATGTCGCTCGCCTTCTATACCGAGCGCTCTCAAGAGCAATCCTGCGTCCGCATGGCAACGTGGTCCGTGCGGCCAGACAGCGGAGCGCTTTGATGTACGCGCTCGCCGCAGCAGATGTGCCTCCAGCTCTACACGTACCTGGCGCACCAACGGAATTGCTTCGCGCCCGCAAGCGGAGGAAAAGATGACAGTATCTGTCCAATCGAAACACTCGCTCGCCGACGTACCGACGCTCTACCTCAATTTCGGAGGCGTGCTCAATGTTGGTCATGGCCTGCTGGACGACCGCGGCAACATCGCATTGGATTCAGGCAGGACGCCGTTCGAGTTCGCGCCCTATCTCCTTGACGTTCTCACGCCTTACCCGCAGGTGCAAATCATCGTCACCACCTCTTGGCTTCAAAGTCTAGGCGCTGGGAAGACTATCGCACTGTTACCAAAGCAATTGCGTCGCCGGGTGGTCGGAACAACGCTCCATACGCCACCACGTTTCGGCGAAATCAGGGGTGGCACAGCGAAGACGATGTCCGTCATCCGTCACGCAGCCAAACACGGCCTGACAAGATGGCTAGCGCTTGACGATGAGGCATGGGGCGTGCCCCCGGACTACGAGCAACAATTCTTCCGCACAGACCCAGACACAGCGCTAGGAGCGCCAGGAGCACGCAAGCAATTGCGAGATTGGCTCGACATTTCATGCCGGCAATGACCGCGGCTTGAGAACAAGAGGTGCGTGCCGGCCACGCAGTGAGGGAGACAAGACGATGCGAGTTCGAGACCTACTCTACAAGTTGAGAGATGCCGACCCAGACGCTGTCGTCTTGTATCTCGTTCCTTACGCAGACGAAAGTGATGCGGATGAGATTGTCCAGGTCAACGTACCGACCGATAGCTGGACCTGCGAGCGTCATTATCCCGCGGACGGCCGAGTAGACCAGGTTTTTCATCCCACCGACGGTGGCTTATCGCTCGGTTGGGACCCGGAGACGGACGAACAATCAACGGTCCGTGTGGTCATATTGTCTTCAACACCGGGAGCTGTGGATGGCTAAGACCGGCTGGGATATTGCGATGCGCAACATCGACGCAGAGCTCGACCTTCCGCAATTCGAAGCGTCGACGCTTGTACGCAAAGTCGCCGCAAATAATTTTCAGCTCCCAACAGCGGACCGCGCAAAGTTTGAACGGTTGCCGGACGAGGTGATTGCGCGCATAGAACAAATCGTTCGCGACGCCTACCTGGCAGCAGGCGAAGACGTCAGCGGCGAAAGCTTGCGAGAGTACCGTGAACAACAAGCCGTGGCTGGTCGTCGCGAAATGATTGCGAACGGTGAGCTGGTGGCGCCCACCGATTTCAAGAAGCGAATCGGCATAAGCGAGAAGCGACTGGCGGCCCTTCTAAACGACGGCGGCGTGTTCACTGTCGAAGTGGACGAAGTCTCATACATTCCTGCTCTGCTTGCAGAACCGGCACACAATCGAAAACGGCTGCAAGCAATATGCCGAATCATTGCTACGGCTCCCCCAATCTCCCGGCTTGATTTCCTGACGTCACGGCGAGGAAGCCTCGGCGACCGCAGCCCGCTTGAGATGCTCGAGAGCGACGATGATTTCAAATCGCTGAGACGCCTGGCTGCAGCGTGGGCCGCAGAGTGGTCGCGCACTGCGGTGAAGCTTTTTAAAGGTGATTGCGAAATTGCACCCAAGGACGTTGAACCGCTGTACACCGCGGCAGCGGAAATTGACCCCAGGAAACCACTGTAAACACGAGCATCCGAGGCGCTTCGCTTGCACGGATACGAATGGCCGCCGGGTCCATATCCAGACCCTCGGATATTTACCCTGTTCGTTGAGCGACAAGCGGTTGGGGATTCCACGCCGATACCCGAAGCTTGCGTGCAAATCCTCGTCGTCGGCGAGCTCATTCGTATTCGAATCGTAGCTGCGCCCAGCACTGTGCTCAACTCGCAAACAATAGCGGCTGGCAAGCACAAGACGGTTGTTGATGTAGCGAAGCAAGTCATTGCTTATCTTCGCAAGCACTACGCGCAAGTCGTACGACCAGATGTTCTCCCATTATAGGAGTTGCATCATGCTGCAAGTCACCGTTGAATTGTTGCCCTTCGGCGACCCTGACGCCGCGACGCGCAAACACCTCGGGAAAGTCGAAATCGTCAACGTAGTCGGTGACCGAGCGCGGGCGTCGTATGAAGTCCGTGTTTTTGACGAGGCCGGGGAACGAATCGCGACGGGGCACCTCGAGAACTACCCTCGATTTGCGACCACGGTGTGGGACCTGGTCGCCCGGGGTGTCGCGACGGCTCTTGCAGGCAGAGAGGAACTTCCGCCGCGGCCCTTAACAAAAGAGACGTGATGTTGAGCAGTGCAATTCGGTCGCGCAAAAAAGTGCGGCGAACATTCACGTACTCGATAGCGAGTCCCGACTTTGCGCAAGCTAGATGGTACTGGCATGAGCGTCTACGACGTGGGCCACGTATCGAGGTCTGTCAGATGATAGAACGCATTCGACCGATAGCAATCAAAGTGACCGTAAGTGAGAACGCGTTTTGCATCTCGCTTAAGGACGGACGCGTATTTCGAGTTCCGATGCGTTGGTTTCCCCGATTGCTAGAAGCGACACCCGAGCAGCGAAGCCAAGTTCGAATCTCTGCATTTGGCGCAGTGCTGCGCTGGGACCAATTGGACGAGGACATCAGCGTCGGCGGGCTGATGCGTGACTATGAGCATCTTCTTCTTGAACAGACTTTGAGTTCACGCATACCCGACGATTTTCCGTGGGACACGACCCCCGCATCACTGTCCGGCACACAGCCGAAATTCGCTGGCCGGAGGATTGCGGGAAGGGTTGTTGTCGGCCTGACGGCGCCAGAACGATTCGAACGCTGGGATTTGTGTGAAGACCTCGCGCAGCAGTTAATTCCAAAGGCACTCAAAGACGCAGCGAAGTTTCCCCAAAATTCCCGCGAAGTCACGCTCCGGCGCGTGCGACGCGGTATCGAAGGCAACAATGGACCAGCGTGGTGGAAACGGACTGGCTAATGGCCCGGTTGCGAGTGTTGCTCGGCTGGTGACAGCCAACTGAGCGAGGGCTCACATGTGCATCGACTCGCTGTAAGTGTGGTGCGAGAGCCGGCTGCTGTTGGCGGTGCCTGCGGCGGCCAAAATCTATCAAGGTGAATATGAAACGCGACGTAGAACCTGTGCTTTCGCTATCGTTTTACCATGGCGAGTACATAGGCAATGCGGCATTGCTTACGAAGCTTTGCGAAATTGAAGGCAGTGTGGTGCCGGACGGTCGTCCGCCGTATTCGGCAGTGGAGGAGGCATTGCGAGTACTTGAGCTGTGTGCCGACAGATACAGCACACCTCGGCCGCCGGGTGAGCACCTGTCGGTGTTTATTGGTCGCAAGAAAAGCACAGAAGTTGAGCCGCGGGTATCTGCCGCTGGACCTGCGTAGCCGCGTCGTGGGCACGACCAGCAGCATCAAGCCGCGGCGCAGCTATGTGCTGGAGGGCACCGAACGCACCGATGTCATCCGCACCTACGCGTACGGAAAGCGACTGAACACTGGCTCGCAATTGACGATGCAGTGTTCGGCGTTGAGCGGTTCGGACGCGAACCGGGGGAACTAGTGCAGCATTTTCTCTTGCACGATTCGGCTCGGGGCAAGTGGCTGGCTGATGTACACAACGACGCCAGTTCCTAACTGGAGGCTCGCAGTGACGGTAAAGGACACGGCAAACCATTTTTCCGGCACGGATGCAAAATATCTCCGCGTTGGAGGGCGTAGCGGTACCCGCATTCGCTATCGCCACATGGGTGTTGGGCGGCGTACAGGGAGACTTGGTGCCAAAGCGCGGGCGGACATCGCCCGCGTGGCGTACATGATTTGCATGCACGCGCCGGATGAGGTCGATACGATTCTTAAGCTGCCATCCCGACGCATCGGACGTATGTTCAAACGGGCGCTACGCCGCATACAAAGGACGATGCGTAGGCGCGAGCGCTTCAGACGTAGGCCGAGAACATTGCTGCCTCTACTTGAAGTAGCTGTGGACCACTTCGATTAACTGCTCTGTCGCACTACCGTCATGCCCATCGCCGGCTTCTTCCGCGTCGACCAGATGAGTGCGGATGTGGTCCTCGAGCACCACCGCCAGCAGACCGTCATCGCGCCCCTGCAACTCGTGATTTGCTGAAGGACGTCGTTGCCCTCCGCAGCGGACTTTGATACCTGGTGGGTGCTCTGTTACCCGCGTCCTATCAGGCACCGCCTTTTATCGTGACGCTCTTCGTTTCGACCGCCACGCTTATGGGACCCGACAGCACATACCGGTCCTTTTTTCTGCATGCCATGGATGTTGCCGATGCTTTCGCGCGTCCGCGTTGAGTGGAAAGCAACGTTCCGGCGCCGTATCCTGACCTTGAAAAAGAATGCAGTCTGACGCGAGGTTGTTCTTGACTCTTCTACGGTCTGCGTCTGAGGAGGCTTCCCCTTGAACCCTCCGTAGCGCACTACAACTGCTTACAAATCTCGCAGTGGCCCGGTGCACCGCTCTGTCGGTTGCGGCGTTCTTGCTGACACACATCAACGGAGCGCGACATGAGCACCAACCTGACTTCCAGTTCACCGCAGCGTGGTCGCATTCACCCTTTGGTTGCAGGTGCAGCCGTGGCCGTCATGCTGGCCAGCGCTACGGGTATCGCGGCGATGACGGGCATTCTTCCGACGTCCCGGGCTGTGACGGCGCCTCCGACGCAAGCTGTACCGGTCGCGGCACAAATCGCCAGCGCACCGGTCGCTTTGCCGCAACCGAACGGAGAGCAACGCGTGACCCGGGAGGACGCACCCGCCCAGCCGCGCGTCCATCATCATCACAATGTGCCTGTTGAGCAGGCCCCGAGGTATGCCAACAACGACGCATATCAATCCTCGGCGAAACCGGCACCAAGGCCAGTCGCCGGTGACCCGAACGCTGGCGAGGTAGTCGCCGTCAATACGGTCCAGCAACCCGAGCCAACAACGGGTCTCGGGGCAGTAGGCGGCGCAGTCGCGGGCGGGCTGTTGGGAAATCAGGTCGGCGGAGGACGCGGTCGCGTTCTGGCAACGATTGCCGGCGCGGTCGGCGGTGGTTTTGCGGGCAATGGTATTGAGCATGCTCTGCGCAAGGCGACGAGCTACCAGGTGCAGGTCAGGATGCAGGACGGCAGCTACCGGAACTTCAACTATTCGACGCAACCGCCAGTCCAGGTCGGTGAGCGCGTTCATGTATCGGGCGACTCCCTGAGCGCGTCGTAATCAGCCGCCAAAACCGGCAGGACCATTACGGTTACTGCCGGTTACAGAATTGACAATCCGGCCGTACCTGCTCCGGCGTTGCACCCTTATAATCGGCGCCGTTCGTCGTGTCTGGCACCCGTCAGAACTGAGCAGGACAGGAGAACTCCATGAAGCGCGCTATCCTTTCTCTTGCCGTGGGCATCTCCGCTGTGTGTGCATCCAGCGTGGCTTTCGCTCACGTAGACGTCGGAGTTTTTCTCGGTGTGCCCGGTCCTGTCTATGCCGCGCCGCCTGCGGTCGTGTACGAGGCGCCGCCGCAGGTGGTCTACGCTCCGGCCCCAGTCTATGGCTACGCATACCGCTATGAAGGCGATTACGGCGACGAGCGCCGATGGCATGACCACGGCCGGCACCGTGGATGGGAACATCATCGTCACGAAGACGACGACTGATTTGTCACTGCTGGCTCGTAGAGCCGCCAGGTCATGTCCTGCTGTTGCTTGTCGCTGGCCGGGTCGCCAGCGCGAACAGCGTTGCGATACAGAATCCGGCCCCGGCATAAAACGTCGCACTCGCCCCGAAGCGGTCCCAGAGGTGACCGGCCACGATACTGGCAACAAGCATCGCCAGCCCGCTCATCAGGTTGAAGAAGCCGAATGCAGTGCCTTTCAGCTCGTTCGGTGCTGATTGCGCGACCATGGTCGCCAGCAGACCTTGAGTTAATCCCATATGCAGCCCCCAAAGGGCAACGCCGAGTATCACGACCGGCCATGAGTTGCCATGAGCCAGCACGATGTCAGATGCGACGAGCACCACGAGCCCGGCGGCCAACAGCCTGGTGTGACTCATGGAGTCAGCCAGTTTTCCGGATGGGTACGCCGTCAGCGAATACACGACATTCATCGCCACCATGACGAGAGGCACAAGGGCTATCGGCACACCGCCCTGCATCGCACGCAACACGAGGAAGGCTTCGCTGAAGCGTGCGAGCGTAAAGATTGCGCCGACACCGACCACCCACCAATAAGGCCCGCTGAGTTTCTTCAGATTTTCGAGCTTAATCGGGTTGACGCGTTTTGCTCCCGGCTGCCGTGCCGGTTCCCTGATACCGAAGGCCAGCAACGCAACCGCAACGAATCCCGGCACCACCGCGACCCAGAATACCCAACGGAAGTTGTCCGCCCACACCAGCATCAGCGCGACCGCGAGCAACGGTCCAAGAAAGGCGCCAACGGTGTCGAGTGATTGCCGCAGGCCATAGGCCGCGCCACGCAGATGCGCGGGGGTGATGTCAGCCACGAGCGCGTCGCGTGGTGCACCCCGAATGCCTTTGCCCACCCTGTCGACCACACGTGCCGTCAATACGACGCTCACCGTGGGCGCCAGCGCAAACAGTGGCTTGCTTAACGCCCCCATGCCATATCCGATGACCGCGAGCCACTTCCGGTTACCAAGATAGTCGCTCAGCGCCCCGGAAAACACCTTGACGATGGGCGAAGCGGCCTCTGCCACGCCTTCAATCAGGCCGACCATCGTGGCGCTCGCACCGAGGCTTGTCACGAGGAACATCGGCAGAAGGCTATGGATGATTTCCGACGAGATGTCCATGAACATGCTCACGAAGCCGAGCATCCAGATGCCGTGGGGGATTTGGCTGAGCGTACTGGCACGCTGGGTGGAATCAGTCTGCACATGTCCTCTGTTCGGTAATGGTCCGCATCGACGCGAGTATTGTCACACCGCCGTGCAGCAGAACGGTGAAACTCGGTAACCGTCTTCGAGACATTTGGGCATCGGCCAGACCTAGGATGCTTTTCGCAGTTGGCGCTCGCGCCGGTACACATAAAGGGCTGGCAACAGGTTTGTGCTGAGCAAGCCACTCCATACCAGCCCACCGAGTGTAACGACGGCGAGCCCTTGCTCCGGAGCTGCGCCTTTTCCGAAGCCGAGCGCGGTTGGTAGCAGACCCAGCGAGCCAGTCAGCACGGTCAGTAGAATCGGCCTGAATCGCACCTCAACTGCATCGCGTACTGAATCGAGCACTGACAGGCCCTGCGCTTCGTTTCGCTTCACCAGTTGCAGGAGCACGATGCCATGATTCAGGCTCACGCCAATCAGCGTCAGAAACGCAATCAGGCCTATGGCGTTCAGTCCGATACCACTCACGACCAGCGCGATTGCTCCGCCGGAAAATGCCAGAGGCATCTGTAGCAGAAGCAGCCCGGGAACCAGCAGGCCATCAAACTGTAGCGTCAGGATGCCAAGCATGAGTGCCAGCGCGACTGCCGCCGCGATAGCGACGTTGAGCGCGGCATGCTCCAGTTGTGGGTACAGGCCACCAAACTTCACGTCGTATCCTGGCGGCAGGTGAAGTGTTTCGAGAGCTCGCTTCGAGGCAGAGATGACCTGCCCGAGCGGCGCGGTCGGTGTGGCCAGTATCTCAATCGCACGAAGGCCGTTCAGATGCCGGATTACGTTCGGCCCCGTCGCCATGCGGACATCGGCCACGTCCCGCAAGGCGGCCCAGCCATTGGCCATGATGGGGATTTGCTTCAGCTGCTCAATGGAGAGCTGGGTGGGGTCCACCAGTCGAACGAAGACGTCCAGGTGGCTGTTGCCCTCGGGTACTGTTGCAATCGTCTGTCCTGCCAGCAGGATGTGCAGCTGTGAGAAGAGTTGCGCTGGCGTGATGCCGTGAAGGGCAAGACCGGCCGGGTCAGGCGCGATTTGCAGTTCGGTGATGGGGTAACCGTCGTTGTTGAATACGTCCGACAGGTTGGGCACTCCCGTGAGCCGGCTTGTCACATCAGACGAGAGAGACTGCAGGGTCGTGATGGAATCGCCATACACGTCAATCACGAACGGCTGGGGCAACCCGGAAAGTGTCTCACCCACCCGTTCCAAGGTCGGTGTTCCAATCGCTGTCTGTACGGCGGAGAGCTTCGACGCGGCGAGGACCTGCTGACCGATTTTGTCCAGACTGCTTGCATTCACGTTCGGCTTCAGTGCGATTTGAATCTCGCCGGCGTAGGCAGGCTCGGTGTAGGACGTTCCCGATGCCGAGCCCACCCGCGTGAAGACGTGCGCCACCGGGTCCAGGCTCAACAGTCGCTGACTGATGCGGTCAGCCACGTCCTGAGTGTCGTGTAACGATGTACCGGGCGGCAGCGTAAAGCTCTCAAGCAGTACCTCCTCATTAGGCAACGGCAGGAAGTCGACGGGCACCAACGCGAGTCCCGCCACCGAAACAACAAAAATGATGACGCAAGCCCACAAGGACAGCCTCGGACGGCGCAAGGTGAATTCCAGCAACCGGAAGTTATGGCTCTTGAGCCATGCTACTGCACGCGAACCCGATGTCGCTCTCTTTTCGACATGCGGTCCGATGAAGCCCAGTACAAGTGGAATCAGGCTCAGGGAGATGATGAGCGAGGCGATAAGACTCACGGTCATCGCCAGTGAGAACGGCACAAAGAACAGTCCAGCCAGGCCGCCCACGAATGCGAGCGGCAGAAACACCGAGACGGTCGTCAGCGTGCCGGAAATATCGGGACCAGCGATGTCGCGCAAGCCGTGGGCAACCCCTTCCCACCGGCCATCGCCTAGCTCCCAGCGGTGGTAGATGCTCTCAAGAACAATGATGGCATCGTCTGCCAGCAAGCCAACCGCAACCGAAAGGGCACCGAATGTCAGCAGGTTCAGTGTCTGTCCCATCAGATACAGGCCGGCGATACCCATCAGAAGCGAGAGCGGGATGCTCAAGGCAAGTGCCCATATTCCGCGACTCGCGCCGAGCATCCAGAACAGGACGGCGACAGCCAGCGCCGCGCCGATGGCGAGGTTCCGGCTCAAATCCTGGGCGACCACCCCGACAATGTGCCCCTGGCTGTAAATGCGCACGAAGCGCGTACCGCGTGGCAGTTGGGATTCAAGCTCGCGTAGCGTCTTGTCGACTGTGTCGACGACCGGCACGGTCGACGCGCCCGGCTGCTTGAAGACAATCAGCGCGATGGTGGGCCGGTTGTCGAGTTTGACCGCGTGGTGTGACGGTAGCGCTGAGCGGACAACGTCTGCCACTGCACCGAGCGGAACACCGCCACCGGGCGTCTGCACAGACACCCCGGCATAGGCGGACGGCTCGGTCGGCAGATTCCTGCCTTCGATAAAGACGTCCTGGTGGCCCAGGTCGACATATCCGCTCGGCACCATCGCGGTCGTGGTTTCCAGTGACGACGCAAGCGCCGACGCCGAGACGTTGAACCGCTGCAGCTTCCCGAGGTCGGGCCGCACCCATATTGCATCTGCGCCTGGTCCGACGACGGACACGCGTTGAACGCCCGCCACCGCCCGGATACGGGGCGCGAAGTTCGATTCGACCAGGCGCTGTACCTGTGAGGCATCTACACCGTCTGGAATCTGTATTGCATAGTCGGCGACTTCGTTGATTGCGTTGCCGGAGATTTCCGTCGTCACGCTCGTCCCTTTGGGAAGAGCGCCATTGACTCGACCCACGACGCCGTTGACGTCCTGCAGCGCGCTTGCGGCGGTTGTCCCTTCTGCGAACCGCGCTTCAATCTTGACTGAGCCCTGGCTCACGACCGTCCGCACGTCGCTCAAGGACTGAAGCGATGTGAGCTCAGTCTCGACAGGCCGGGCAATCAACCCCTCGAGGTCGAGTGTGGTCGCCCCGGGCAACTGCGCGACGATGCTCACCTGCGGCATGTTGAACTGCGGCAGGACTTCCGAGTGGATGTTGATGAGTGCATAGATGCCGTAGGCAATCAGGGCGCCGTACAGCATGACCCATAGCAAGGGCCGCTTGACGATGTCGTTGAGCATATTTTTGTTGGGTGGCGTCAATCGGCTTGCTGGTAGTGCGCAGAGAAGTCCTGATGGAAGAGCAGATAAGCGTCCTGTGTGACGACCCGCTCGCCCGGCGAGAGACCGGTCCTGATAGAGGTCCAGCCGCCGTCAGCCAGTCCGGGGGCGACGTGGCGACGGTGATTTCCCGATTTGTCGTGAACCAGTACCCACCATTCGCCGCCATCGAGGATGAGTGATGTGGATGGAATTGCCAGCCGCTTGTCGTCGGACGCTGACAGGGAGACGGTGCCGACGGCGCCAGATTCAAGGCTGATGCCCGGTGCGACATTGAGCCAGACCTCCAGCTGACCGGGTGCCGTGACGCTCCATGACGTGCGCTGGACCACAACGTCGACGGGCGCATCGCCACGTTCAGGCAGAAACACTCCCTTCATACCGACGGAAGCCAAGGCAGCGTCGCTGCCGTAAAGCGTCGCGACAACATGGAGGTCGCGCGACGACGAGACGGTCACAAGCGCCTGTCCGGCACTCACGTACTGACCATCGGCCGCGCTGACCGCTGTCACGACGCCTGCTTCCGACGCAGTGATTGTGGCAAGTCCGGTGTAGCCTTGAGCGGCCGACTGTGCGGCCACCAGTTGCTGGCGCGCTGCATCCAGGTCAGCGCGAACGCGGGTGATAGCGTCGCGCGTGCTGAGCTGGTCCTCAAACTTTTGTTGTTCGATGGCCGCCGCTTGTGTCGCAGCGGACACGCGTATCTGTGCAGTTTTCAGGTCGGCCGCAAGACGCGTCTTCTCGGACGTCACCGTCGGCCCCGTCAGATGCGCAATCGTCTGCCCCGGTCGAACCGTTTCACCCGGCGTGATTCGCAAGCCCGAGACAATGCCCGCCGTTGGTGCGGCCAGTACAGCATTGGACACGGCCTGCACGTGCGCTGGTGCGGTTACCTTCGCCACGATGCGCTTTTGTACTGCAGGCATCGTCACAACGTCCTGGGCGAACGCGTGGGGACTCACGGCGCACCACGAGCTCACGAGGGCGGCAATAACGAGCAGGCGGATAGACTTCATCTCGGACCTATTGGAGAGATTGGTGGTCGATGGCGCTTACGCCAATCAAGGTGCACAACTCGACCTGCTGCTGAAACACTGCATTCTCGAGCTTTGTGATTGCGATACGCTGGTTGAGCCGGCGCGACTCGAGGTCCATCAACGTCGGGAGTGTCACGTCGCCCCGTCCATGAGCGATACGCGCCTGTTTCGTTGCTTGCTCCAGCGACGCTTCGATTGACCGGGTGTTGCGAAGCTGGTCATCAAGCAGGTCCAGGTTTGAAACGATGTTGTCGACGGCGGCGTACGCCTCTTTGAGCCGTTGCGTGTACTCCTCGTAGAGGCTCTCCCTCGTGGTTTTTTCGACCGCAATGTTTCCCCGATTGCCGTTGAACAGCGGCAACGTCACGGTGACGGCGATGCCCGAGGTGTAGATGGCGGACGTGTCCCGGCCTCGCGTAATGCCGATATCCAGGCGGGGAAATTGCCCAAGAAGTGCTGTGCGGTAGCGCTCGTCCTGCTCCGCGTAGCCGGCGCGCAATGCTAGAAGGTCAGGACGACGCTGGCTGAGATTGGCGAGCGCGTCATGTACGGCGTCGAGCGGCACGTCGTAGGGTTCGCGCGGCGCCGCAAGCATCAGGTGGGTGCCAGGCCGCAGGTCGAGCAGTGCAGCGAGTTCCTGCTGCGCTTTGAGATGGTCCTGCCCAAGCGTGTCCAGTTGCTGCAAGCCGTCGCGGTACGCGGTTTCCGACTGCACTGCGATATCGCGCGTCACGTCGCCCCGCGCGAGCGCCTGTCGCATGCGGTCGGCGACAACCTGTTCATGAACCACCAGTTGCGCGACCTCTGCCTCGACTCGGGCAAGGCTCACATTGCTGACATACAGCGCGTAGGCATGGTTAGCAACCTGCCATCTGGTCCACTGCAACGTGAGCTGCTGCTTGTCCGTTGCCGCCGTAGCAGCACGCTGCTTTGCCGGATGGTCAACAAGCGCCGACACCTCGTAGCTGAGCCCGACCATGAATGCCGGAATAAATCCAGTCGCGCCGGGACGGTCCGTGCTGAAGCTAAGCTGTGGGTCCGGGAGTAAGCCCTCGGCATATTTGTGAGCGTTTGCGATATCCAGCTCGCGTTCGGCGCGCCGGACGTCAGGACTGTGCGTCAGTGCGCGTTCGACGACCTGGTCGACAGTCAGCGGTGCAGCCGTTCCGGCGATGTTATCGGGCCAGTCTGGGGCCGTCGGAAGGGGCTTCGGCGCGTATGACGCACAGCCCCATAATGTCGCAACCAGCACCGCAAGCGTGCCTCGCACGAACGCGAATTCTCTGACCCGAAGCAGGCCAGTTGCGCGAATTCCGTTTTGCGACCTAGTATCGTGGGCACCACTCGGCACGATGGCTATCCTGTGTAAAAGACGCTCAGGATGCTATTCCGCAAGAGTTAGTTTTGACTTAGCACGACCTGAATTAGTTTTGGCTTAGCTCGATATCCACGATTCCGCGACACCTATGAGAATCCTCCTGGTTGAAGACGACGAAATGATTGGTGCTGCCATCGTTCAGGCGTTGAAAGATGCCGCGTACGCGGCCGACTGGGTGCGCGACGCGGAAGCTGCGAGTGGCGCGCTCCTGGGGCAGGAGCACGATGTCCTCCTGCTGGACCTGAACCTGCCGAAGGCCGACGGCATAGACGTGCTTCGGTCACTTCGCGGCGCAGGCAGCAAGATTCCAGTGATTGTTCTCACGGCGCGCGATGGTCTCGACGACAGGATTACCGGGCTGGATGCCGGTGCCGACGACTACCTGGTGAAGCCGTTCGAAATCGGCGAACTGCTCGCCCGCCTTCGAGCGGTAACGCGTCGGCTGGGTGACCATGGCGATACCCGCATGAAGAGCGGCAAGCTCAGTCTCGACGCGGCTACGCACATCGCTGTGTATGACGGGACCGAGTGTCGTTTGACCAGCCGGGAGTTTGCCCTGTTGAGTGCACTGTTGATGCGTCCCGGGACTGTCCTCTCACGAACCCAGCTGGAGCGAAAGCTCTACGCATGGGCGCAACAGGTGGAAGGCAACGCGGTAGAGGTTTTGATTCATGGCATCCGCAAGAAGCTGGGTGCGTCGGTGATTCGCAACGTACGAGGTGTGGGATGGCTGGTGGACAAGGAAGACAATCACGCTCTCTGACGCTGCAGCTTTCGGCGTGGATTGGCGGCTTGATGGCGGCAGTGGGGGTGCTTGCGTGTGGATTTTCGTTCGCGTTCGCATTCCAGGAGGCGCGCGCGCTGCAGGACGGCCAGTTGAATGAAATCGCTGCACTCATAGACAGTCACGCGCTGGCATTGTCGGGACCCCGGTCGTCCGTGGAGAGCTCACAGGATTCAGACGTCAAGGTTGTCATCGACAAACTAAGCCCAACCTCCGGAGGCATGTTGCAGGCAGCTGGGCTCGCGATACCCGGGCTGATGGCGGATGGGTTCCACGACCTCGAAGGCAGCGGACAAGGCTGGCGCATCAACATCCGTACGCTTCGAAGCGGTGAGCGCGTTGCCGTTGCGGAACCCTCTGCCTTGCGCGATGAAATAGCAAGGGACGGTGCAATGCGAACCCTCGTGCCCGTGCTGCTTCTCATGCCGGTACTGTTTGCCGTCGTTGTCGTGATTGTCCGGGCGAAGGTAGCACCGCTGACCCGCCTTGCGAGGATGGTAGACCAGCAAACGGACGCGTCGCTTGAGCCACTACCCGAAGACGGTATTGCCACTGAGGTGCTTCCGTTTGTGCGGTCGATTAACAGTCTCATTGCACGGTTGAAAGAGGCCATCGGTCAGCAGCGCCGGTTTGTTGCCAGTGCAGCCCATGAGTTGCGCTCACCGCTTGCAGCTCTGTCGTTGCAGGCTGGCAATCTGGGTCCCGCCATTACGTCGCCAGATGGCCGGGAGCGGCTATCAGCCCTACAGTCCGGTTTGCGGCGTACCCATCGCATGGTGGAGCAACTGCTGGCCCTGGCAAGGTCTGAGCAAGGCGGACTGGAACGGCCGGCAGCTTTATCGTTGAGTACTGCGCTAACTGATGCAATCAACGCGAGCATAACGCTCGCACGAGCGAAGAACATCGACCTCGGCATCGAACAGGTCGACGATGTCGACGTTATGGTCGATGCGTCGTCCATCGCACTGGTACTGAGAAACTTGGTCGACAACGCGGTGCGATACACGCCCGACGGCGGGAAGATTGATGTATCGGCAGTCCGGCTGGCGGGTGAGTTGATGGTCGAGGTCGCGGACACAGGGCCAGGCATACCGGACGACGAACTTGAGCGCGTGCTTGAGCCGTTCTATCGCCTGGACCACTCGGTAGTATCTGGAAGCGGACTGGGTCTTTCCATCGTCTCTGAAATCGCTCGCCGCACAGGGGGACGCCTGGTGCTGGCGAATGTCGAAAACGGATTCCGCGCCCGCTACTTCCAGCCGCTTCAACAGACGGTGTGATTGCACGACCGAACCCACACACCCGAGAGCGCTGGGGATTTATCGTGAATCACCCAGAGTGACTTGATTTCCGCGCGTGTGCAAACGTGACCGCGAATGGAGGCGAACTAGCAACATGAGCGAGCAGAACGAGGACGCGGTGGGAAGTCCTGGTCGGCGCGGAGACCGGAATGGCGAAGCCTTACCTTGCTCGGTGCACGTCTGTCTACCGACGGCGGACGACCTTCCGCCCCGAGGTGACGCAACGTCCGAAAGCGCCGGGCTGACCCAGGCCGAGGTGTCTGAACAATGCCGGGCGGGCAACGTCAATCGTGCTCCGAGGTTCACTACGCGGACCGTGTCTGGCATCCTGCTAGCAACGTCGTGACTGTATTCAACAGCATTTTGGCCGTATCAATTGTCGCGCTTCTGGTCGTCCACGCCAACAGCGAGGCAGCGTTCCTGTCAGTGGTCACTTTCGCGAACATGCTGGTCGGAATCGTCAATGAGTTCCGTGCCAAATGGGCGCTGGACCGGCTCGCCGTCCTACAGAATAACGTCGTTACTATGCGCCGGGATGGACGGGACCAGCGAATCCCGCGCAAGAACTCTTTTGGTAATAACTCGCCTGGTAATAACCCGCAAGACGCCGGTCGTCCAGACGAGAATTGGCGCCGAAATCCGCAAACCGAAAGAGACTGTTGATTCACCTAGGCCAATTGGTTTGCGAGACGAATCCTTACATTTCGACGAATCACGTGACGTCAACGGGGCGACGGCTCGCACGTTTATATGGAAGGGGCAACGGGCCTCACATCCTGAGGAGGGATATAGCAATGAACAAATTTTGTGCGGTTGCTATTGCAGCATTGTTCTCCATAAGCGCCGCCTACGCACAGACGTCCGCGCCGGCGGCATCCAGCAAGGCCGCAGCTCCCGCTGCTGCAGCTCAGTCAGCGTCGTCCAGCTGTGAAACACGGGCGGTTGGAAAAAATGGTGAGCCGCTGACCGGTGCAGCGAAGTCATCCTTCATGAAAAAGTGCGAGGGCAATGTCAAGAGTGCGGCGTCGACCGCATGCGAAGCCAAGGCGGTTGGAAAAGACGGCAGACCTCTCGCCGGCGCTGCGAAGGCGTCGTTTATGAAGAAGTGCGAAGCGGGTGCTGGCAGTTAATCCGGCGCTCGACTCACGGGCCGGCCGGCGAGCCGGCCGTGCTTCTACGTTGTAACCGGCTTTTTCGGATAATTGAGGCTGTACAGCACTGACGGCGAGCTTCAGGGTCTCGTATTCGGAGTCGCGAAATCTTCTCGACAAACGTCGAAGTCAACGCCCCTCAGACTCGAAGTGGTGTTTGTACAGTCTTTCATTGCAGCGACTTGCCTGCCCCTACAGGGTGGGCAGGCGCTCGAAGTTGTCAAAGCGAGCGAACGGCGGCTGCACCTCGTCACCAGATGCTTCACGACAGCCAGTCCGATTCCGAGTCCACCTTCTGCATGCCTGCGGGCCGATGGCGATTGCGCAAACATTTCGAAGACGTGCGGCAGCAACGAAGGTGCAATGCCAGCGCCGTTGTCCCTTACAGTAATGACCGCATGACGTGGGGACGAGCCGTGTGTCGACCCGAGGCTGAGGTCCGGCGCCTCTACCAATAAAGTGATGTCACCACCGGGCGGCGTGTATTTCACCGAGTTCTTCAATAGATTCGACACAACCTGTGTGAGCCGGGCGGGGTCCGCGTGAACGGTCACCGGATACGGCGGAACAGTGATATGCAGTTCACGCTGACCGTTGTTGACGTCGGTCTTCATCGCCGTCACCGCGTCTGTCACGATGTCCTGGAGCAACGCGTACGAAGGACGCACCGAAAGTTTGCCGTGCCGTATCCGCGACGCATCGAGCAGGTCAGTGAGGAGGCGTTTTAGGAGCCGTATCTGCCTATCACCGAGTCCAGAGAAGGGTCATGATGGTCTCGCTGGCACCGGAGCGTGAACGGGCTGCGCGTGTTCTACGTGTTCTAAAAGGCGCCCGGGCGCTCCGAGCCGCCCTTTGCCTTTCTTTCATCCGTGAGGGCGTTTTACGGGCGTTTGTGTGACTTGAGCGACACCGGCGCGGCGCGAAAGGCGTCCGCGTCAGTCGTGCCCACCCCAATGGCGGTGATGGTGTTCCCAACCTCCATGCCAGCCGTCATCATGCCAGTGCGGACGGCCCCTCCAACCCCTATAGCCGTAGCCATATCCGTAGACCCCCGGTGGCGGCCCGTACACGATGGGCGGCGACTGGTAGACCACTGCCGGACCATACGGTTGATAGATTACCGGAGGCGGATACGGTTGGTAGATTACTGGTGGCGGCGCGGCGTCGACAGGACCGGGAAAACCGAGGTAAATGCCTACGTTCGCGTGCGCCGACGCGGCATTACATGCGCAAGCGACCGTGACTCCTACGGCAAGCGACGTTAGTGCGCGTTTCATGATGACTTCTCTCTTCGTTCGCCAGTCCGGCGACGGCGACGCACGGTCTCTGGCAAATAAAAGGATAGGCCGGGAAAAGCGGAACGGTGATACGGTGCCCTCCCTTTTGTAACAGGCCGTAACTCTCTTTGTTCGCAAGGCTGCCCCGTTCTGCGTTCTGGTGCGCGCCAGCGGGGCCCGCCGGCGCGTGTCCTCGAACCTGCCTGTGGTCCCATTGGTCTGGGAAGAACGAGCCCGACCTTTTGTCGTTTACCGCCATCACCGACGAGCCGCCGCCAGAAATCGCGGCGGCGGGCCATGACCGTTGCATCATCCCAATCAAGCCCGAGAACATCGACGCGTGGCTGAATCCAGATGCTTCTAACCTGGCGGCGCAGTACGCCATTCTCGATGACCGAGACCGGCCGTACTATGAACACAGACTTGCGGCTTGAATTGGGGACGCGGAATCTGGTTCACGGACCTTCGGAAAAGCCACTCGAAGTAACACAGTCTGCTTGCCGTATGATTCAAAGGGCCGAGACGGGTTTCTGCTAACGTCCACCGCGTCGCGCCAACGGGCCAGTCCACCGCCTCACGGCTACGCTGTGGTGCTGCCGCTTCTGCCACAGTGCAAAGTGGTCTCATGATTGCCCAGCGCTAATCGCTTGCTTCAGCCATTGGGGCATTTCCCCTTCGCCGTTCCACGTGTGTCCGGTCGCACTACGGTAGCGCACCTCTGTCTGCTCTGATTGCTCTTGCGCTAGTGCTGAAGCCAAATCCTTCATTTCGTCCATGGGTGAACTCGTCCTATATCCTTTCGCAGATTTATGTGGAGGTGCTCGCAGTCTGCGATGCGAGCATGGAAACAAGCCACTTGAACAAAGCGCCGGCGAGGCGCAACTCGGCGCTACGCGACCTGCAGAGCCAACGTGATATAGCGACGCAGGTCCTTTCGCTGCATGCGCCGTCCCCAGTGCTGACGGCGAAGCGGGAGGTCGGTGCGCTCAGCAAAGCTTCACTTGTGCGGGCGAACGAACCGAGGCGAGACGACGGGACAGTCGAGTTTACGCCCGCAGGTAATGCGGTGCTGAATACCCTCGGCGCGAAATTACTGGGCCGCTGATAAGCGCAGGTCGGCTTACTCACTGCGCCGGGTAAAGCCGCTTCGAAGTCGGGCGCGCATCGCTGTTTCTTTTCGCGGGATGTGTTGCCTCCCTGCAATCCGGCGCCGTGCGGGGGAAGTGATGCAATCAACTCGGCGACGATAATCTCATGGCGGACCAAGCGACGTCCATCAAGGGCTAGCCGCGAGCGCAGCCCGCGAAGGTCCTCGGCGTTACAGCGGCGGTATGGACGTCGGCGCGGCCCCCTCACGCGGCAAAGCGGTCGGCAATCACCCTCGGGCTGTCGGCTGTAGGCGGAAACACGCACCAGAAACCGTCATCGTGCCGAAAGAAGAACAGCGCGCGCAGGCCGGCCGGTTATGCGGTCTCGACGCATACATAGCGTCTCCGGCCCGAGCGGGTGCGACTGAAAACGGTCACGTGGACCGGCGTCGCGGGACCCGGCGCGAGCCATTTTTCGACCTGGAAACGCAGGGACTGCTCATTCATGCTTTTCATGCCTGCCTCCATCACCCGGTCCTTGCTTGTCACAGCGGTCCACGGGGCCCAACAATTCTCCGAATGCACTTTGCGTGACAGCATCGGTGCGAGTTGCCGCGCTGCTCTGCGTTTCGCCGCACATGTTCCGCACCGCACCCGAAACTTGAGAAAGCACTTTAACTTGAGCCCAAAAAGGTGTGCCGCTGTGCATCATTTGATGAAATAGCAACGGCCGAAAAGGAGCGAGTGGAGTACCTGCACGCGCCTCTAGGGCCTCTAGGGTGTGCGCGTTGACGCGTTGCAGTATGTGCGCGACCGACCACAAAAATCGCGTTCGGCCGCAATCCAGAAACGGTCGGCGTCGGGAGAAGGTTGACCCGCGCCTTGCGGTCGCGGGTCAATTGATTGTGCCGATTCTTCGCCTGTTTTTACGTCGTTCCCCGTTTGGCGCCGGCGCCGAGCCTTCATGGCTCTTATGTCCTTATGTCAGCATCCCATTTGGAATATCGCCATACGTTTGTCTGCTTGCGCACAAAATTCTCTGATGAAAAGGGCGCGATGCCTCGGATGGAGGCGCCCCGAATGCCAGAACCGTCGAGGAAGCAGTGGGGGTGGGCGTCTCTCAATGAGCCCCGATACGCGGCGGAAGTTTCCTCGGCAGTTTCAAACGGTGCGCACAATTGCCGGTTGTCACGTGCTCTTTCGCACAGTTGCGGTTCATTTGGGGCGGTCGGTTGCGATACGATTACTCCAACAGTGCACGGCATCAAGCAATCACAATGGATATCAACCTCTCCGCAGCAATCACCTTGTCCCCCGGACGGGAAGCTGGTTCAATTTGTCGCCGCGTTGCCCGAGCGTTCCGTTCAATGCGCAATATCTCGAGAGGCGCTGGAGTGCCACTTTTGGGTGCCGAGCGGTGCAGACGGCGCACGCCTGTTGAAGGCGTACCTGGAAGGGCGCCAGCGTATCGCCGTGAAGGTGGCAAGGCGTCTGATGCGAAAAGAACCCGAGCCGATAGTGCTCAACGCAAAGCACTTTTCTGGTTAGTGCGCTGCACCGACAAAGACGTGCGAGCGCGCTGCTTGCATTGCTCACGTTTGGCATGTCAGAAAAATGCCAACCGCCAATCGCACGGTAGTTTCCGACATTTGTGAGCCTCGCCTTGGCGACGACGTATCAATTCAAAGTGGGCGCCGAAGGGATAGCAGCGCATGACGTCCTTCCATCAGGGAGTCAACGAGGAGCTAGACATGGAACTTAAATGTGTTGTGGCGGTTGTCCGGCCGGAGGTTCTGCAAACTCTGGAAAAGAGGCTCGCCGCTATTGATATCCACGGCATAACCGCCAGCAAGGTAAAAGGGTTCGGCGCGCATCCAAACCTGTTTGCCGATGATTGGACGACCGAGCACCTCAAAATCGAAATTTTCGCCCAGGCATCGGACGTTGAAACCCTCGTAAGAGCAATCATGGATATCGCGCACGTCGGGCCGGTCGGAGACGGCATAGTCGCGATTATTCCCGTCGAAAGGTTTTTCCGCGTCCGCACGCAGTCTGAGGCAATACCTTGACCTGACGGCCACGCCGATGGTCCTGAGTGTGGTCGCCCCGGGCTCTGGCAGGAGAGGCCGAAAAAGACAACGGTGCAGACTGGGTCCGTGCGTTGCTCGGTGAAATGAGCCGGTCTTTTCGCCGGCCATTCCATCAAAGCATTAAATGGACACGAACAGCATCAACCTTGCATCTCGGCCTGCGACGAATGAGCGACGGCGTGCGACCACTGCGTCGCTTCCCGTTTGTGAGACGAGCATGCGACCGAAATGGCCGAACGCGTGGTGGGGACCATCGGTGTCACTGAGGTTCGGCTATTGGGGCGGCTGCTGTTACGGCGGGGGCCACCACGGCTACTGGGGCCACCACGGCTATTGGGGCCACGGATATCGAGGCGGTTGGGGCGGTCACGGGGGCTGGGGTGGCAACGGATACCGCGGGCGTGGTATGGGCGGCGGCCATTACTGGGGCGGTGGCGGCGGCCACGGGCATGCGCATTGAGCGCTAGAAGAAATACTGACGTGTTCAACAGTTCCCGAACAGCTGAACCCGTGGGCGAAGTGGACGCAGGCCGCCCACGCGATTACGGCGTCGCGTAACATATAACCGGTTGCCAATCTATTTGCTGTGCCAAAATAGGATGCTGTTGGACACTTTTGGCCCCGCGCGCATTTTCACCGCATGACGGTATGTGGCCATTCGACTGAGTTAACAGAATCCGCCAGCCGGGTCTCCGGCAAGAGGCGGCTCTCTCGCGGAAAGCAACGCTGTGCAAAGTTGAGGCGCAGACCTGTATGGGATGCGTCTGCATTCTTCGCCTGAGCACCAGGTCAGCTCTTACTCGGGCTGCAATCGCCTAGGTGGCCCATCGAGTGGACAGTCAAGAGAAAGGACCGTGACTGCGGCCCTATCAGCAAATGTGAGGACTGCCTGGCGATTTAAGCCTTGGTCACCGGCTTGCTTGCTTTGTCGATGAGCTCCACAGCCTCCTTCGCCGCGGCCGTGGCCTGCTGATTCAGTGAGTTACCTGCGTCCCACATCGTCCGGAAGCCCTTCGACCAGAAGGCGGTAATCACTTCGTTTTGCGCCGGCGGGTTTCTCGCGAGGCTATCGATAATTACCTGAGTCTCACGAACGTACTCGCTGGCCAGCTTTTCAGTTGACGCGAGCAGTTGACTTCGCGCCTCTGAGGCAACCTCATTCACATGTTGCCAGTAGGCTTGCGCCTTCCTAGTGGCCGCTTGCGACTGCCGGGACTGCAGTTCGAAGAATGACTGCGGGTCCTTGGCGGAAAGAGCAAGGGCCTCCGACGCGACAGCCTCGTTCTCCAGAATCGAAGCTTTGGCCGCCTGCAGGTTCAATGCGACGAGCTTTTCGTAAGCCTCAAAACCAGTATTTAGAAATCCGTAAAGGGCCTCAACGCCGACCTTCTGTGCAGCAGCCACCTGCTCGGGAACTTGCGTGTTCATCGGTTTAGACTCCAGTGTAAGTAGCGGCGCGTCGACCGATTCGGTCGGTGCTGAGCCGCGTCCCGCCCGTCGGCTGAAATATGTGGGCCTCGATGCGAGAAGAGAATTTTCTTATAGAGCGTGGGTTTTCATGCCGCACAATGCGTGCGGCATGAAACGGGCATGTTCCTAGAGCGGCTGGATATTTGCGGCCTGCTTGCCCTTTGGTCCCAGCTTGACCTCGAAGCTGACTTTTTGCCCATCGCTAAGAGACTTGAAGCCGTCGGACTTGACTTCGGAAAAATGGGCAAACAGGTCTTCGCCACCATCGTCCGGCGCGATGAACCCGAAGCCCTTTGCATCGTTGAACCACTTCACTGTGCCCGTCTGCATCATCTGATTCCAAGGAAGTAATAAAGAGTCATTGACCCGCCGTAAAAACTCTAAAAGTGCCGCTGAAGGCGCTGGTGCAGGCGTGCGGACGCCCGTGGGAAAAGCTACTACCGGTTCCCGGCAAAAAGAGTGTCCGGGCTTGCGAATGGTTATTCGGTTTGCAAGCCGCTGCGATGAAACTAAGGGCAGGCAGCGGCGCCATCTGCTTGTGCGACGCAAGTCAGCCGTTTTAAGCCTGTGCCCGTCAGGTGCCCGCTAGTTGTGGGGGGAGCGCTCTCGGGCGTGATACATCCGACGCCTCGAATCTGCGGGCGCGCCGGCGAGACGGTCGAGCAATCGCTGTAGCCGTTCCTGTTGTCGTTGCAGGAGTCCGGGCGTCGCATACGCCTGAAGAACCCGAGCGCGCCAGTAAGTTTGGGCGAACAACGAATCGGCGCCTTCTGCGCACAGGACCCGCTCAAGATGCGTGACTGCAGGGTCGAGGTTTTGAGGTGTATAGGGGCTCGCCCAGGCGCCTGCTTTGGTGGCAACGTTCACTGTGTGCTCTCTCAGTCATATAGTTTTCTGACTAACGGCACCCTGCACAAGGTGCGCCGGGCTCTCCGACCGCGATGGTATTAGTCAGATGTTTAGTGCATTTTGCTAAACGAATTGAAAAAGATACAGGAAACATGGTCCCCCATAAACCGGGTTAACCCGCCAATGCGCAGTCTTTTACTGCTCAAAATAGTGCCACATTTATATGACGTATCGACGCCTCGACTGTCGCTGGAAAGAAGTTCCGGCGGTTGGCAATGGTTTCTCTTTTATCTGCAGTACTGATGGAAGGGATTGCGCGTCCGTCGCGAAGTGTAACGGTGTTCGCCGATGGTCTGACGCTGGCGGCTGTGGGCTCAGCGAGGTACCCCCTGCATCCGATGAGCGCCACGCTCATATGGGGCCGGCGCCCGTTGGCCGTTGGAGTGGACGGTGCACTCCTGGTCGTCCGGGTATCCGCAACGTTGAGGCAGTCGACCTGGACCCAATGCTTCCGCGAGGGTATACACTGGGCTTGTCTCTTTGGCGGAGAGCATCATGAAAACGCAAAATCTCTCGGGCCCAGACAGGCTGTTGGCAGTATGGCGAAACCTGAATGCTCACGCGGCCAGCGACGGAAGGGTCGGATACGAAGTCGACCAGCTGGGACGAGTCGTCGACCATCGACGCGTGTGTCCATGGCATCAACTCCTGGTCACCGACATGTTCTGCCAGCTTGCCTCGCAGTTGGGGCCTCGCGTGGCGATGCGTCAGCCGGTATCAACCCGGTCGTTCGGTATCCGCATTGCCGACGTCGTGTGGATGCCCGAGGAGAAGTGGCCGGAAATCGATTCGGACGCCCCGTTACCTTCCGTTCCCGACCTATGCATCGAGGTGCTCGCGGACGACAATGACGCCGACCAGGTTGAGCGCAAGGCTGACGCCTACCTCAACAGCGGTGCGCAGGAAGTCATCATCGTCGGCCCCCTCGGGAAGGTTGAATTTCGAGGACTAGACGGTCCGCGTGCGTCATCCTTGTTTCGCGTGACCCTCGAACCGGACCCGATGTTTTTCGCGTGGGCGTGACGTGCATCGGCATTGCTCGAAACATCTCTCCTAAAAGCAGTGGTGAAAATCGGACCTGGTTTCAGAGGTGGTACCGGTCAAAGTTGTCGAAAATTCGATAAGCGAGGAGTTTCTGACCTCGCGGCGCTTCATGTGCTGGCGCCAACACAAAATTGACCCGCTCGCCAACATTAGACTGACCAGCCGGGTTGGGCCGCGAGTTGTCGATGGCGGAGTTGTTTTCCCAATTGTCAAGCTGGTCAGTTCGATGTCGGCAAATGGGTGAAACTGGTACCGGCGAGAAGAGAGCACGAGGGCAAACTAGAATGTTGGAAGCAGCGTTGGACAATGTGCACGCGGCGTTGATGGGCTTTGCAGTCCAGCACGACGCGCTATTTTCGCTGTTGCTGGTCGCTCCTGCGGCCGTCGCCTGTTTTTTCGCATATTTCATCGTCCGCTACCATGTGCGGGTTGCCCCTGCCTTCATGCACGGGCGCAGGGCTGTGTCTACTGGACTCTTCGCGTTGTTCCTCACGGCCAGTGACCAGTATGCATTGCCGCATGTACTGCGCGCACTCTCGTTCGACACGATGTGCGCCGCCATTCCGTTCATGATGCTTGCCCTTGGCGCGTGCTGGGGTGTATTCCTGGCAAGCGTCATGGCGTGGTGGCATACCCGCCTGGTTGCCCACTGAATCAGGTTCTAACAAAGTCCAACTGACAACTTGAACCTGCTCCTGCAATGCTGAAGAAGGTACTCCGGTCGCCTTCGTTCATGGCGCGTGGGCGATTGGCGTAGACCGAATCCGCTACGCGAAGCAACTGGGAGAATCGTTACGCTCCGGGCCGGGCTTATCGTCGACGTCTGAACAGGCCGGTCGGCTGTCGCGACTGATACCCGACATTTTCTCGGTTTGGCTGGCGTGAGCGTGGTTCGATGCATATTCCACGCAAATCGAGCGGCCATTCTGCGGCAAAGCGAGCAAGCATTCCACGCGAAACCGAGCAGGCATTCCACAACAAAGCGAGCGCTGCGGACATGGCGACGCGGGGTGAGTTTTTTTACTCCTTCCCGCCTTCGGCGGTCAAACTATTTCGGCGCTTGCGCATCGATTCGCCTGAGAGCGTGAAGCGATGCGCGTTGTGAACCAGCCGGTCGAGAATTGCATCAGCGAGCGTCGGATCTCCGATGGCAGCATGCCAGCTGTCGACTGGAATCTGGCTGGTGACGATCACCGAGCGCCGGCCGTGCCGGTCGTCGAGCACCTCCAGCAGATCGCGCCGCGCCGCATCTGACAGCGGTGCCATGGCCAGGTCATCCATGACGAGGATGTCGGTCTTGGCCAACTGTGCCAGCAGCTTTGCGTAGCCCCCACTGCCGTGCGCGATGGCCATCTCCTCGTTGAACTTCGGCATGCGCAGATAGCAGGCCGAGAAGCCCTGGCGACACGCCTGGTTGACCAGCGCGCATGCAAGCCAGCTTTTACCGAGCCCGGTTGGTGCGACCAGAATGATGTTCTGGTGCGCCCGTACCCATTCGCCAGTGAGCACCCGGGCGAGCAGCGCACGATCCAGTCCACGGGGCTCGCGGTAGTTGATGTCTTCGGGCACCGCGTCCGGGAAACGCAGCTTCGCGCGGCGTAGCCGCGCCGTGAGCAGGCGCGACTGACGTTCGCTTGCTTCCCGTTCGACGAGCAGCCCCAGGCGCTCCTCGAAGCCGAGCTGGTCGATGCTGCTCTGGGATTGCTGGTCGGCCAGCGCGGCGGCCATGCCGAACAGGCGCAACTCGTGCAGCCGCTCGACAGTTGGATGATGCAGCATGTCATGATCTCCTTTCAGTGGTAGTAAGACGGTCCACGCACGTTGGCATGCGCGAGCGGCAATTCGGTCTGGGCGGCGGCCGTGTCGGCCCTGTTCTCCAGACCGTTCTTCAGCGTCGAGGCGATGAACCGATAGCTCGGCGCTTTAAGATCAATGGCACGCTGGCAGGCGGCTTCCAGTCGCGCATGGCCATAGTCCTTGCCCATGCGCAGCACGCCCAGACAGGCGCGGTAAGCCTGCTGTGGATGCTGGCGACCGCCAAGCAGGTGTTCGATGACTGCGGCGGTGTGCGGGCCGATCTCCATGGCCCAGTTGATCAGCCGCTGCGGATTCCACTCGGTGGTCGCTGCCCGATGATTCGCCGGCATGTGGGCGGCGATCGTGGTGTGATGGCCGCGGCGCTCGCTCTTCGCGTGCGCGGCAATGCGCTGACCGCGCAGGAAGATCTCGACGGTCGTCTTCGTGTGGCGCACCTCCACCTGCTCGCGGGCGTGGCTGTATGAGACGGAGTAAAAGTGTTCGTCGAGCTCGACATGGTAATCAATGCCGACGCGAGCAACCTTCCACTGCGCATACTGGTAGGGTCTGTCTGGCAGCGGACGAAGTGCCGGACGATCAAGTTCCTCGAAGGCGCTGCGGCGGCAACCGGGCAGTTTCTTGAACGGCCTGTTGTTCAGTTCAACGAGGAGTGCCGCGATCGCGCGGTTGGCTTCGTCGAGGCTGAACAGCCGCTGGTTGCGCAGCCGTGCCAGAATCCAGCGCTGCGCCAGGAGCACCGACTGCTCGACCTTCGCTTTATCACGGGGCCGACGTTTGCGGGCTGGGATGATCGCCACGGAATAATGCGCGGCCATCTCTCCATAGGTCCGGTTCAGAACCGGATCGTAGAAGTCGGCTTTGTGCACGCCGGACCTCAGGTTGTCGGGGACCAGGATCTCGGGACAACCGCCAATGAAGTTCAAGGCGCGCACATGCGAGCCAATCCAGTCCTCAAGCTGCTGGGTCCAGGTGACTTCGGCGTAGGTGTAGTTTGATGCGCCGAGCGTCGCGACGAATACCTCTGCTTCACGGATCTCGCCGGTGTGCGGATCGACGATGCCCAACCTGTTACCCGAATAGTCGATGAACAGCTTCTCCCCGGGCGTGTGCGTCTGGCGAAGCGTGACCGGCAACGCTGCCGCCCATCGCTCGTAATACTTGCAGAACCAGCTGTAGCCGTAGCCTTCGGGCTCCTGCGCTTTGTACTCGTTCCATAGCAGGTCAAGCGTCACGCCTTTCCTGCCGAGCTCACGATGTACCATCGGCCAATTGGGCATCGGCCGTGTCCGGCTTGACGACGGCGGCGGCGGGAATAGCAGCGCATCCAACGCTGTCTCCTCCATCGTCATCGCCTTCTCGAAGTCCAGTTGTGCGCGCCGTACGCGATCCAGATAGTCCCAGACCGTCGCGCTCGATGCGCCTATCGTCGTCGCGATCTCACGCTGGCTACGCTGGCACACAAAGCGCAGGCGTAGCACTTCCTTGATTTGACGCATGGATAACCTTTTATTCGACATTCGCTCGCTCGACAAAATCGTCAAGCGTGCCATGGTTATCCCGCGTTGCCGTCCCTCCAGCTTACCGCTCGGTTACGCGTGGAAATCGCGCTCGGGCAGTCGCGGAATCCCTGCTCGATTTGCCGTGGAATCGACGCTCGGCTTGCTGTGGAATCCGTGCTCGGTTCGCCGTGGAATTGGTGTTCGGTTTGGTGTGGAATACGCAGGTTCGAGCGCCAACCTGCGAGCTTCGTCTGCCTGCGGCGAACTTTCCGACAACTCGTCGTTGTTCCACATCCAGAGGGGCAGAACTGTAATGACAGCCCAGTTAGCCATGTCCTGCACGACGACATAACTGCGGTCGTCGACTTTACTGTAGATGAGGTAGCAGCGCCGGTTGGGCGGAACCTCCCCAAGTGACACGCATCGACCTGCGTCCACCATTTCTCGAACAGAGGTTGCCGACAAGGTAGACCGTTGACTCACTCGTTCCTTCGCGTGAGGTGCGACCCACGACCGTCGATTGCTGGACCGTCTCTTCGAGAAATGCATCTTCGCCTCCCACGCATTGCTGCGGCAGTCAGGCAATCCTATTCCGTGTCGGGGCGCATCGCAACGCGGGCAATGGATGTTCTGAGGAGCTGGTCCGCGGATGCGCTGCGCCACTCGGTAGCGGCGACCGGCCATGCTGCTTGACGCTATCTATCTATGAAGGCTGCAACGAAATCCAGGAACGTCTTGACGACCAGGGCTACAAGGTCACAGCACTTGGCAACATGGTGTAGAGCGAAGCGCGCACCGCCGTGCTCGAAAACATCACGCTCGCCGCGCTTGACTGTTACTTCGAGATGCATGAGAAGGAACCTGAGACCGTCTCACAAGTAAACGCATCAAGCCTGGTTTGACACAACGAGCACGTACGAG
The DNA here is from genome assembly GCF_050434085.1 of Paraburkholderia sp. UCT70. Classification (NCBI taxonomy): domain Bacteria; kingdom Pseudomonadati; phylum Pseudomonadota; class Betaproteobacteria; order Burkholderiales; family Burkholderiaceae; genus Paraburkholderia; species Paraburkholderia sp. UCT70. Next base: position 353,169 of record NZ_JBNPVZ010000001.1, read on the forward strand.
ACTTCAGCCAAATCCGATTCGAAGCCCCACCGCGCTTATGCCTGGTGCAGCCTTCTTGTTGGCGGGCTCACGCACCTGCGCGCGGTTCGAGGGCGGGAAGAATCCTAAAACAAGGCTTGTCGGCAAGATTCGAGAGACCCGAAAACATGCTTCTGGTTCTCCTTAGTCGTCTTCGTTCTTAGGTAACGGAGGATTTTTCGGCGGTATCTGATTGGACTCGCGAAGGAGTCCGGTGTCCATAGTCGGCGCGCTTGCAGGCGGCCCGAGGTCACGGAGCCGCAAGTCAGCCTCTTACTCTGGTGTAAGTGGACCGCCGAAGATGTCGTCAAACGGCACACCGTGACTATTGCGTAAGATGAGAATCGCGGCCTGAATCTCTTTTAACGCTCTCTCAAAATCTCCGCGTGCCTCCAGCCGCTGGGCGTTCGTGCCAGCCGTAGCCAGCAACATTCGGTCGCGGTCTCGAAGCAAATCGTAACCCCATGAGCGAAGGCGCCTCTTTGTATCGTCGAGCGCCCAGCCGCACTTGAATGCCTGGGTTTTGAATGGCTCCGGCGCATTCTTCCAGATGCTTTCCGTCGCGCGTTCAAGTTGCTCCATCGCCTGCAGATATTGAGAAACGTCCATCTGCCGCTCCTTGGTCTGTCCCGCAACCACGAGCCTCAAGGGCCGCCAGTTTGCTGACGCGCTCACGCGTAGGCGGCAGCCCCCGTCGGCGCAATCAGCGAACGGTGCCAACCCTCAAATTGGTCCCTGTGCACGCATGTCCATTGGCGCGTACACCTCTGAGAATCCGAGCAGAGAAGGAAGAAGAAACTCCACATCGCGCGTCGTCCGCGAATTTGAGATGTCCGGAAATTGGCTTCTGGTTCTCTTCAGGCGTCCTCTTTCTTCGGCATAGGAGGTGTTTTCGTCGGTATTTGATTGGACTCGCCAGGCCGTCCGGTGTTCATCGTCGGCGCGCTTTTCACTGACGTCGGTGACGCAACCTCGGAAGCAACCGCTCGGACAAAACGACGGCGCACGAATCGCGCCGCCATGCCACCTCTACGAGCGAACACGGGTGCCGCGCAGGGTCCAGAAAAACCGTTCTTGCGAGCAGTAACGAACGAACGTCCGCATTTCCTCCTGCCACAGTGGGGGCGCGGCGATTATGCTCTGGCTGCTTCTGTCCCTGTTCGACGCGCCGACCCATTAGTCTTGCAAGCGCGTGAGTGTCTTGCTTCGACCGTCCTGCGGAGCCGGCTTACCGGCAACGCAGAGGGGATGGTGGGTACACGCCTCCACGCTCGCTGAAGGGAGATGTTTCGTGGCTCGGTGTGAGTCTGCCGTTGGGTGACGGCTGTCGAGGAGGTGCGTGCTGATTTGACTGATGGCGACCCCGAAAGCGTGCAGGCGAACGAGGTTGCGGCCGCTGGCGATGTCGAGCGCAATGGCGGACAAGCTGCGGACCATCCGGAGAGTGTTGAGACCATCGAACTTATTGACCCCCCTAGCGTGTAAGTCGCGAGGCCGGTGAAGTCAGCAAGTACAGCGCACATCTGCTCGCAAGACTCAATGGTTCGATGCCGAAGCTGGACAACCGTGGCGGGTATCTATTCCGCCTTCGAGCCAGAAGTAGCGCACCTCATCATTGGCGTGGCATAGTGCGGCATCTCAACTACGGAGGCGGGAATGCCCACCCTGGAATCCTTGCAAGCAAAAATCAAAAAACTGCAGACTCAAGCAGACGCACTCATCGCGGAAAAGTCGAGCGCTGTTATCGAGAAGATTCGGGAATTGATGTCAGAACACGGACTGACGACAGCCGACATCGATGCGCACGTTGGCGGCAAGAAACGTGGGCCGAAGCCCGGTGCAAAATCTGCGGGCGTAGCGAAAACTTCCACAGCGAAGTATCAGGACCCGAAAACCGGTGCTACGTGGTCCGGACACGGACGCGCTCCGGGTTGGATTGCGAACGCGAAAAACCGCAGCAAATTCCTGATTGAGGGTAGTGCCGATGCAGTCGTCGCTGCAGGCGTGGCAAGCGCGAAGAAGGCCAAGACTGCGGGCAAGAAGGTCTCGTCGCCAGTCGGCGCCGCTGCTGGCATGGGTCAGCCGAAAGGTCCGCAGCCTGCGAAATATAAAGACCCCAAGTCCGGTGTGACCTGGAGCGGGCGTGGCCCGGCACCTGCGTGGCTGGCTGCCGTCAAAGACCGCACCAAGTTTTTGATTGAAGGCGCCAGTGCGGTCACGACAGAAACCAGTGCTGTGAACGAGGCGAGCAAGCCGAACGCCGCTGGCAAGCGCGGTGCTGTTGCAAAAAAGACAGCTGCAGTCAAGAAGGTGGCGACAACGAAGGTTGCTCCGCCGAAGCAAACCGTCGTCGCGAAGAAGGTGACGGCTAAAAAGGCGCCGGCGACGAAGGCGGTGGTTGCTGCGAGCAACACGGTCCAAAGCAAAATGCCCCTTCGGACTTCCGTCGCGAGGGGCGTTTTTTCTGCAAGCCTCGATTTAGAGCACCGCGTCCTTCAGCTTCTTCAGCGGCCGCACTTTCAGACGCACTGAAGCAGGTTTCGCGGCGAACACAACCTTCAGCAGACCGGGCAGTGTGAACTCCTTCGCGCCCTTCTTGTGGACCGATGTCAATCAAGTCGAACGAGTGTGCAAGTCATCGAGCGTCTGATTGATGCCCGGTGATTTGCTGCAACGCACCTACCGCATCGCGACCATCATGCTAGGATTTCTGCGTACAACGCAGGCGTCAGGAGGGTGGCATGGACGGCTTCGTCAGGCATCAGATAGAAGGTGCGTCCGTCGACATCGACGTGATACCGGCTACGCCACGTGGCTACTGCGCGCGCTTTCGCATTTTCCGTGACGCGTCTGATAACCCGGAGTGGCACAGGGTGTATGTGTCGGGCAGTGTGTTCGATACGGCCGAACAAGCGGAGGAAGCGGCCAGGTCGATGGCGCTCGAACGGGTGCTGGCGGGGGGCGGCTAAGCCGCACCCATGAAAATTGCCGACCAACGGTCGGCAATTGAGTCTCCTGCGGTCCAGGACACGCTCTCGGCGGGCGACTCCGACGCCATACGCACGGCGCGCACGTGCTACGAAATCGGAGGTGGTGACCCGTTTGTCAGCGCGGCGGGAACGCTCATTCCCCCCGGTGTCCCCAGGAGGCACGCCTGCTGTTTTGTCAGTCACCTACGGACGACGCGTATCCGTCCGCGCCCGAAGCGTGCCCGGGCCAAATTGGATTGCAAGCGCGAAGAATCGCGATAAGTTTTTGGTAGATGGCGGGACGGTGACGGCGAAGCCGGCTCCTGTCAGCAAAGCAAAGGCTGCTGGCAATTATCTTCGCGGTCCGCAGCCGGCGATGTATCAGGACCCAACGTCGGGTGCGACATGGAGCGGTCGCGGCCGCGCTCCGGCCTGGATTGCTGAAGCCAAAGACCGCAATAGATTCTTGATTGCAGGCGGTGCCGAAGCCCGAAGTCTGGCGCGGGCTGGAGTGGGCGTGGTCGGGCGCCGGCATGGTTGGCTGGGGCCAAAGACCGGGCCAAGTTTCTGATTGATGGCGCTGCGCCGTTTGCGACTGACGCTGGTTCTGTCGGCAAGGCTAGTAAGCCGAAGACTGCTGGCAAGAGTGGTGCCGTTGCGAAGAAACTTGCGGCCAGGAAAACCATGACGAAGAAGGTGACCGCGACCAAGGAGCCGGCCGCCACTGAGACGGGGACGGTATCGAAGTCGGAAGCGTCGAAGTTTGTAGCCACCGCACGCAAGCAGTCACCAGCCAAGAAAGCTCCTCGCAAGATGGCGGCGGTTGCCGATAAAGCGGACGTGATACAGCTCGCGCTACCGCATCTACAATGACGAATGGAGAAACAAATTGAGCGGACTACTGTCCAATCGCTGACGAGTTTGCGGCAGCAGCCGTACCTGCAATTTAGTTATGAGAGAGGAAATCATCGCTTCGCCCGAGGCAATCGCACTTACGCGCATAGCAACTGCGGCACGGGACGTGCAAGCAGCATCAGCTGCGCTGGAAAAGCATTTCGGCGACACCGGGGGAACTCAACCCTCGACGCTTGAACTCGCGCGCTTCGCTGCAGCAATGCAAGAACTGCGGGACGCGCGCGAGGAATTTGACCGTCTTCTATCGCAAAGTCGTCAGGGTTGATATAACTCCGACGACCTGCAAGGTGCCTAATGAATAACTGAGTGATTGCGCGAAGCCAAACTTGATTCAGTTTTGGTTTAACGTCTCCGTAGGGGGGATACGACTGTGATTTTCCTAAGTCAATGTTGCAGTCAAACCACCACCGGAATCTTAACGAGTCGTGTTGGCAGATTCGGGGTGCCCTTGAGAATTAGCTCGGGCTTCTCCGTTACCTTGGCAATGCCTGAGGCCCTGCCTTTCTTTAGAGCCTGCTTCAAATAAGGTTCCATTGCCTTAGCAACAGCCTTGACTGCGGGAACCACTACCGAATTGCCAAACTGGCGATACAACTGCGTGTCGGAGACTGGCAAAACAAAGCTATCCTCGAAACCCATAAGTCGCGCGCACTCACGCGGAGTAAGGCGACGCGGGTTCAGTCCAACGCCGCGATGCACCAGGATTTCGGACCCGTCCTTGTAGTAACGGGCCGACAAGGTTCGAGTCGTATCAATAGGCGTCACAACGGAGTAGCCAAACCCATTCCCTGCCTTTTCATGCTTGTCACGGTAGCCTTGCAGGTAGCTCCAAAGCTTGTCAGTAAGGACATATTTCGAGTCTACAGTTGATTCCGGTTCCAAGATGGAACCGAGCCTAACAGAACCCGCCTCGGGCCAGGTAGACTCGTCGGGCCACTCGAAGCCGACGTCCTCACGGAAGCCCACAATGTAAATCCTTTCGCGATGCTGAGGCGTCCAGCGCTTACCATCAACGACCTTCCAATCAATGTGGTATCCGAGCTCCTGTTCGAGTACGTGCTGGATGACACGAAACGTGTGCCCTCGATTGTGGGAAACGAGGTTTTTCACGTTTTCCAGCATGAAGGCCTTCGGCCGCCTCTCTTTCAGGATTTCGGCAATGCGGAAAAACAAGGTACCTTGAGCGTCGCAAGCGAATCCATGGGTCCTACCCATGGCGTTCTTTTTCGACACGCCAGCTAGCGAGAACGGCTGACACGGGAAGCCGCCCACGAGGACGTCATGGTCAGGAATAGAATCCAAGGGAACAGACCAGATGTCCCCAGCAATGTCCTCTTCGTTTTCCCTGTGGTTCACTGCATAGGTGGTGCGGGCGTACTTGTCCCACTCGCTGGTGAAGACGCACTTGCCGCCGATGTGCTCGAATCCTTTTCTGATGCCACCAATGCCCGCGAAGAGGTCAATGAAGGTAAATTTTGGTGCTGCCATGGGTAGCTTCAGTAGTTATTTGTCATCGGCAGGGGAAAAAATTGCCTCCCCCTGGATTCTAGCGGTCATCGGACAAAAATTGCGTTCTTCATTCGGGCATCTGCAAACTGAGCTGCCAGAGCTAGCGTCAAGACTGGTGTATAGGCAACTTGATGAGCAGGGACTTCAGGCGGCGAGTTTCTGCTGAACCGGTTGATCGTCTTTCACCGGTTCGCCATCCCTGAAGGCAATGCCTTCCAGCAACAGCTTGATCTTTTCGGGCCCGTTGACGCGGCGCCAGGTTTTCTCGGCTTCCTCGATCAGCTTGAATGCCAGACCAAGGAAGGTTGGTCGCGACACACAGTTGCGCGTGCGCGTCGTACGGTGTCGCACCGTCGCGAACGTCGACTCAATCGCATTCGTGGTCCGCAAATGCTGCCAGTGCTCAGCCGGGAAGTCGTAAAACCCCAGCAGGCTTTCCCGGTCCTTCTTCAACGTTTCCGTTGCCTTCGGATATTTCGCCGCGTAGACCGTCACGAAACGATCAAACGCGGCATACGCGTCGGCGCGCGTGGCGGCCATCCAGATCGCCTGCAGATCTGCTTTAGCTCTGCCTTGCTGCGACTTCGGCAGCACGTTCAGAACGTTGCCCATCTTGTGGAACCAGCAGCGCTGGCCGCGCGTTGCAGGAAACACTTCCTCCAGTGCGGCCCAGAAGCCCATCGCGCCATCGCCGACGGCAAGCAGCGGCCCAGCCTGCAGGCCTCTCGATTTCAGGTCGAGCAGCAACTCCTGCCATGACGCCTTCGACTCGCGATACCCGTCACCGATCGCCACACGCTCCTTGCGTCCATCCGGCCTCACGCCGATGATCACCAGCAGACATTGACCGTCCGAGTTCTCGCTGCGCAGCCCGGTGTGAATGCCGTCGACCCACCAATATACGTAGCGCGATTTCGACAGATGCGCGTCGGCTCCAGCTCGCATGCTCGTCGGCCCACTGCGCCTTCAGACGGCTCACCACATTGGCCGACAGGCCTTTGGCGTCGTCACCGAGCAACACGCTCAGCGCTTCGCTCATGTCGCCCGTGGAGATGCCTTTCAGATAAAGCCATGGCAGCGCGGCACTCACGCGCGGCGATTTCCTCACATACGGCGGCACAATCGACGAATTGAACTTCACGCCTGAGCCTGAGCGATCGCGAACCTTCGGCACCTTCACGGCAATCGGGCCGGCCGCCGTCAACACCTCGCGCTCCGGCAAATAGCCGTTGCGCACCACGGCGCGCTGCCCATGCAGGGTCTTGACGTTCTCGAACCGCTCCAGCAGCGCCGCGAGCTCCGCTTCGATCGCCTGCTGGATCACCTGCCGCGCTCCATGACGCACCAACTCGTCCAGTCCCAGACCGACTTCCGATAGACCTACAACCGCTTTTTCCGTAAACTTATTCATGGTGGATGGTTTGTTGTTTGCTGGGTTCCGACTTCGACAATCAGATTCTCAGCTAAAACCTCCACCGCCTTCAATCTCCCGCCTCAACTCCCCGTACACCAGAATCGAGCTTAGCTCGAGCTGCCAAGCAGATACCTTGAACGTCGGCATATCGGCCCACCAATCGACTCTCTGCGGCGTTCGATAAACCCGCCGTCCACCCCAAAAAAAAGACACCCGGTTTCGCAAAGTCGGCGAGTTTTCATCACTTTACCAGGTCCTGTCGTCATCCGCCAGGATTCCAATCGCGCTTTTCAACGGTCCAGTAGCTTGGCCGTTCTGCGGGCCTTGACCAGCGAGCCGAGGTCTTCCACTACCATTGGAGGGTCCGTCCGGTGGACCATTGAGTGGCAGTTCCCGCACAAAGGAATTAGGTCCTTCACAGGGTCGACTATGTAGGCCGGCCCCAATTTTGACACGGGCACGCGATGATGTACCTCGACGTAGCCATCCCCTAACTCGCCATAGATATCAAAGAACTCGAACCCGCAGCACTGACACCGGGGACCATAGTGCTCAATGCAGGCGGCCCGATTTACCGGGCTGCGCTCGTAGCGGTTTACCTCGACTCGCAGCTTGGCTCCCTCCGGTAGCCCTTTCGTCGAACTATCCGGGACATCCTGACCCTCCTCTCCAGTGCCTGACAAAGCAAGGACCAAAGTGAAGCAGGCCGAAGCGACCTGAAAAGCTGTTATTTGTATGTCGTCTGCCGTCTTTCCTGATGGGAAGCGGCGAGATATGTCGATTTCAACTCGAGCCCACCGGTCTGCCAGTTCAATGCAATTCTCGCCGTCGTTGCCGTTGATGGCCACATAGACTTGTATGCCTGAGGTCGTGGCTGACTCTTTGGCACGGAAGAATGCTTCTCGCTGACCATTGTTAGCCTCTGACATCACGCGCAGGAGGGCGCCCGCGAAATTGTCAGCCTTAAACGAAGCCTCAAACTGGCGGTGCGTTCGAGAAAGCAGAATTGCAAAGCCGTTTCCCTGTTCCAACTCCGCGGGCCGTAAAGTATTGAAGTCGCCGCCATCGACTGTCTCCAACTGCGAAAGGATAGTCACCTGAAACCTGCTCTCGAGCTTGCGACGCAATGCTTCGATATCTAGGCCTTCGGACATCAGCTATCCCCATTTTCAACCGGGTCTGGCAGGTCTGCCACGAGCTTCTTCAGGTTGCGTGAAACCTCAATTCGGAACTCCTCGAATGCATCTTGATTCTCCGGATTTATGTTGTTGAGTTCGGCTTGTGCAAGTGCCCAAAGGAGGTAGTCCAGCGCTTGAATGACCGTGCTGTTCGATTTGTTGGGTAGATACGCTTTGGTATAGAACGGATGACCTGTATTGAGGGCCACCGCCGCCTTGCTGTTCTTTCCAATAGTCGGCTCCCACAGCACCCCGTGCTCAAGCGTCCCATTAGTAACGACATGGGCGCTGCCAACATCTTCCGAATTCAAAAGTCGAACTGTCGTCGTGGTCACGCCCGAATTGTTGCTAACCGTAACCTTGCCTGTCGTCTCATCGACCTTGGATACCGCTGCTGTCTTAAGGGCGGAAGCCTTCTGCTCAATGACGTTGCTAGCCGATGAGTGAAGCAGAGCGGCCGCACCCTTGGCCACACCGGCCGCCCCCTTTCGATAGCGTGTTTCCGCCTCGCGTCGAGGACCCGAGAGAAATTTATCGCGCAGCCACTCGTAAAGGCCTGAATTTAGTTCAATGCGAGACTTCTTGATGTCAACCTGAAATGCGTTGTCCAGAGTATGGTCGAATGACAGTTCAACACGGAGCAAGGAGTAGTGCGGCTCCTGTTTGAACATGTTCATCCAGTCAGGACCATGGATAAGACGGTTCTCCCGGTAAATGTAGAGGCCTTGACGCTCGTTGGAAATCCGCGCCGCAAGACGATTGGCATCGGAAGAAAACTCCTCTTTTCGAGGCAGCACAAAGGCGCGCACGATGAATGAAGTCTGCGTTCCGTCTGGCAGTCGGACATCCATCTTCTTCTCGGCCACGGGCTCCGTTGTCTCGGCTATGCAGAATGGGTCCCATGCGACAACGGGCTCATTGTTCAACCGAATATCAACATTGCGCTCCCGACTGTCCTCCTTATCAAGGAACCGCTGAAAGACGACACCTATATGGTCACGGAGGCTCGCCGACAACTTGTCAACGGTTTTCCGGATAGGCTGTCCCTCCGGCGCGCTTATTCGGTCGATGTTTTCCCATAGCACAAGCGTTCCGGGTCCACCGGAGGCAATTTCATCAAGCACCTGCGCATGGGAGGCGTCCGCGGCGGCAATCTCGAGGTCCCAACTATTCCGTTCTGCCATCTCATCAAGGTCCCACGTCGCGCGCAGCAACGGTGACCCACTAGCGTCACGGGAGACCACCGAAAGACGTCGGCAAAATGCCGTGGAAGCTGTTTTTAGACCCATGCCAAACTTGCCAAGGCTCTTAGCGCTGGCCCTTTTGCTAGAGCCGTACTTCATCGCATTGACGAGACCTTCCTCAGTCATTCCTTGTCCGTTGTCTACGACTGAAATGATGACGCTATCGGCGAAATCGACTTCCAATCGAACATGAATCTTGTCAGCTCCCGCTGCGATTGAGTTGTCGACGATGTCAGCGACAGCGGCATCGAAGTCATACCCAGTGTCCCGCAGGCCTTCGCTAATACGAGCTACGTCTGGGGGAACGCTAATGTGTTTTTGGGTCATGGGGCTGCTCAGTGTCAATTAGCTCGAGTGAATGACCGTCCATCCCCCACCCAAAACGAGCGTGTCTCCGTCCATTTCTAGACCGGATGACGTGTTTGAGCGAATGATGTCGACCTCGAAAGATGCATTTTCGTCGCGTGAGAAGACCAGGGCATCGTCAACCTTGGCGTCAATGGCGCGGATGAATTTCGTCATGCCGGTCAGGCGAAATTCGTTACGCGTCCCTTCACGGAACAGCTTGTTGTTGTAATAGATGAAGTTAAACTCCCAACGCTCCCGGCTCTCCCGCTCGAAAACGACAAGTTTCATTCGTGGATTTTTTACTGTCTTGTCGAGAGGCGGAAAGAACGAAAGAATGCGTTCTTCCTTGGGGACCAAAATACCTGCCTGATGCCCCCCCGTGGTCCCGACGTCGTTGGCGCTCAATCTCTTCCGAACTTCTGTTGTCATTTGTCTAGCTCCAGGCTCAGGCGAGCGGTGATATCTGCAGTGCCTGCGCAATAGTCATGGGGTCAACGTTCCCGTCATGACCAGTGACGGCCTCATTAGCAAGGTCCTGCTTGAAAGCCGCAGCACCTCTAATCACTTCTTCGACAGTTTGCACGTAGAACAGGTGGTGAACGGTTACAGGCTTCAATTGCTTTCTTCGATATGCGCGTGCCGACGCTTGGGCCGTGAGTGCGGGGTTCCACTCCGGGTTGTAATGAATCACGTGGTTTGCGGTCGTGATGTTAAGGCCGGAACCTGCCGCCTTTGGATTCAAAAAGAGTACGCCGTAACCGTTGTGCGCGAAAAACCGGTCGACGACCTCCTGTCGTCCGGCGCTGTCGACCCGGCCATCAATAAAGTCAAAAAAGCCCTTCGGGAATCGCCTCGGAAAATCCGACATGAAGAGGTCCGCGACAGCCTGGTAGGTTGAAAAAACGAGCGCTTTTTCCCCCGAGCTAAAGATTTCATCGACAAGTTCAATCGTCCGTTCGTATTTTGGCATCTCGACTGAAGGGTCGGTGTGCCAGTTCCCTACCAACGATGGGTGGGCGCACAGCATACGAAGGCGCGTGGTCGCGACGAGACCGCCGGCAGCGCCGAACTGCTCTAGAGTGGCCTTGCGCAGAGCTTCATATGTCTGAGCAAGGGGCAAGGGCATCCTTAATGCCTGAGGCACCTCAATCCGCTCGGGTAGGTCTTGCGCTACGTCCTGCACCTTTCGGCGCAACAGCATCGGGGCAACGATAGGCGCCAATCGCGCGGCGTCCTCTAGTTCGTTCCCGAACTGGGAGGTAAATGCGGTCCGTGCTCCGAGTAGGCCCGGCATGACGAAATCTGACAAGGACCATAGGTCATCAATGCAGTTCTCCAAAGGCGTACCAGTTATCGCTATCGAAACCCGGCGAGGTATCCGCTTAACCGTAGCCGACCGCTCGGCGTCGGGGTTCTTGATTGCCTGTGCCTCGTCGAGTGCGACGACGTTCCAATGAAGCTGATTGAGTATTTCCTCGTCGCGAATGGTCGTGTCATATGAAACAAGAACGACGTCCGCATCTCGTAGCCGGCCGGCTGAGCCAGCCCGGTCTGCGCCGGCATGGAGTAAGACAGAGAGCGTCGGTGCAAAGAGCGCCAGTTCCCTGCGCCAGTTCTCTAGCAATGTTGCCGGAGCAACCACAAGGGACGGGCCGCGCCCGGCGTTCTTTTCAATCTGGAGCATTGCAATGACCTGCGCCGTCTTGCCCAGTCCCATCTCGTCCCCGAGGATGCAGCCGACGCCCTGTTCCGCCACAACGGACAAAAAAGCGACCCCTGACGACTGGTATGCGTAAAGCGTCCCAGAAAATCCGGCAATTTGCCCTTGGGTGTTGCCAACTACCGGTGCAGAGGCGTTGAACGCCACTTCATCGAACAGAGCAAACGGTAGGTCCTTCTGAGCGCGCAAGGTAACAAGGTCACCAATGGTGATACGCCCCTGCGTCTCGATGCCTGCGGTCTTCAGCCAGTTGTGAGCTGTTCGCACGAGGTCTTCTCTTATGGGATACCATCGTCCGTCATGAATCAATTGGTCGCCAACTCTGTTTTCCTGAACGAAACCGGTATCCGTGGCCAGACCAAGCGAAAGCCGGAGGTTTCGGCCATCAAATCCCGAGAGAAAAACGGCCGGCTGGGCCGGCTCGCGGGAAAACGTTAAGCCGGCGATGTCTTCCACCGGACTACGAACAGCCTCGTTCCCGCAAATGCGCAACCGCCCGAACACAGCCCGGAAGATATCGATTGCCGGCAGGAGCAGGCGCTCACCGGATGCGTTTTTGAGAAAAATTTGGGAGGCTTCGGCCACCCATGTAGCACTGGTCATGACGGCGATTTTTCGGTCGTATTGTGGTCGTTCAAATACCAATATTGACGCCAATGTTTACCACTAGCCAACAGTGGCACTCATTTGGCCCGGCGATACCCCACAGTTGTCCCCACGAACCGGCATAAAAGCATCCATTGCGCATGCTTACCGCCGCGCGCAACCCTGGGAGCGTGATTCGTAATAGTACGAGAATATTCGCTGAGTTTGCACGCAGAATCGCCTGCGAGGGCTTCCATGTGGGAGTATCTGCCTGGAGGGTGTCGCTGCTCGAAGGCTAGATGTTATTTCCCTTTGCGGAGGTCCAAATCACGGAGTTCCTCGAGCGTGCGAACAACCGCCTCTACCTGTTCGCCATCGAAGTCATCCCGGTCCGCTTCTTCATGTGTGCCTTTGTTCAGGTAAGTCCAGATAAGGCTGGTCCCTGGGATACCGAGGATGCGCTCCAATGCTCCAACAATTATTTCCTTGTTGGCATGATTGAACGAGCCGGCATCGCGCAGCTTCTTCCGCAGCGCCTCGCACAGGTTTCTGAGCGCCGGCTCCGCGCCGACACCTGCGAGTGGAACACTAAGCGTACCGAGGTCATGTGTTCCCAGCCACCGCCAGACCTTCTCGGTTAGCATCTCGAGCGCCTGCCGTGATGCAGATAAAGCTTCCCGGTCGTTCAATACGTCCCGAGCAGCTCGCGCTTTCGCAACGTAGTTCGCAGTTGGGACATTGCCGCTCACGCGCGGATGATGGTCTCCAGTATGGTGGCGGAAGAGATAAACCTGAGAGTCGCGCTCTCGGGGCAGGTGTTGCTGGATGTCCTTGATGAATTCGTTGCTGTGGCAGGTGACGACGATTTGAGTGTCCGCGAACGTATCGCTCTCAAATATGGCTTCCCGGATACCGCCGCGGTGGTCGTGGTCAATCGCATTGATTGCATCGTCGAAAACAATCGTCGGTGAGTCGATGCTCTTCGCCTTTGCCAAAAGAATCGCGAGGCCAAGACAGCGGATATGACCTTCACTCAGAACATGCAATGCATCAACACGTCTGTCTTGGTCGCCGCGGAAGGTGACTTCAATTTTTCCATCGTCCGTCAAGGGCAAATGCAGTGCCGCGAGCTTGTCGGCGTCCAGGTCGTTGCGATTGAACTCATTGTATAGATTAAGCGCCGTCTCGTTGAGGCCCGCCATCAATTGGCCCGGGAGGTGGTCCCGGTATGACCGCAGCTCCTCGAGGAATCGGTCATACGTACCCTTCATCGGCGTGTCGCGGGCGATAGCGAGTCGCTCCTGTTCAGCCTCTGCTATCAATTGGGCGTTTGCAACGTCAAAATCTTCAATACGCTTGTTGGCCGTAGCGACATTATCCTTAAGTGTCTGCCGTTTTTGGTCTTGGGCTTGAACTCTGAGGCGAAAATTCTCAAGACGCCTGCGCTCGTCGACGTCGGGTTGCCGGTTCTGTTGCGCTTGCTGCGAAGCGGCATCTTGTGCCTCCATACGCTCGACAATCGCAAACAGTTCCTGCGCCACGTCAGGGTTGGCTGGTTGTGCAGGCTGTTTGGGATAGACGCCGGCCCACCATGCGCCGGCAGGGGCTGGCGGCAATGGAGCAAGAAACTGCGTGAGCGCTGTCGGCTTCTCAGTCAGAGAAGCGAGGAACCCAGATACCCGACCGAGCAACTCCCGAAGTTCCCGGGATGCTTGGTCCACTTCGCGCTGTGCGGCACGTTGCTTTTCCTGAAGGGTGCCAAGCTCCTCGAGCTGCTTAAGCCCTGCCGATGCTTTCTCGTACGGGTTGGTCGTCACCTGCATCGGCCCGGCAAGTGGTGTATCGCACGCGGGGCACCGGTCTCCCACAGACTCTTTCAGGGCAACGACCGCGTCATACAGGCCTTTGAACGATACTTGCTCGCTGCGGGCACGCAGGGCGGCAGTATGTTCGTCAACTGTGCTCTGACACTCGTTCGCCTTGTCAAATGCTGCAACGAGTCCCAGACGCGTCACACCGATGATGCTTGGCGGCATGCGTTCCAGAATGGCATTGAGGGCATGGAGTCGGCCAGGTACTGCCTCGGAGCCAATGAGCTGCTTAAGCATTTCATAGGTCGTGCCTGCGGCGTGTTCGAGCCCCAACTTGGCTTCCTCGGCATCAAGCCCGCGAAGTGACTCCGCTTCGCCTTTTACGGTTTGTTGGTCAGTGGCCAGCGTGGCACGCTGCGCGGCCAACGCTTTTTGCTTGTTATCAGTCAGGACGAGCTGGCCGTCGATGTTTTCATTGAAGTTGCCGACAAAGTCGCTGAACTGGTCCATGCCAAACAGCGTGGCTATCAATTCTGCTCGTTGTGCTGGCGGCCGTGCAGCAATCCGAGAGAAGGAGTCAATCCGGTTCTTCTCGACGAAGCAGAAGCGGTACGTGTCAGGGTTCGCGGCGACATTGATTTCACCGCCCCGGTGGTCCGTTGCTGTCAGGACGGGGTCAACGAAGCGCCCGGCGTGCAAATTCGCGAGGTACGTGCGCGCGACGATTCGCTTGGCGCCTGCTTCCTCGACCTCGCCTAGCAGCGCGTATTCCAATCCTTCGCACAAGCTAGTCTTACCGCTTCCATTCGGGCCATAGAAGAGGACCACCTGCTTGGTCAGGTCGAAGGTCTCAGGGTTTCTGAATCCACGGAACGGACCAAGAGTGAAGTTGCGCAGCCGCTTCCATGCCCACACGCCAGCGACGGCTTGAGCCGCCGGTGCTGGCACGACTTCCGCGATTTCCGGCATTGAGTCGCGTATTAGCCGCGCAAGAGTAATTGAGCGCTGACTGCGTTGTCTTGTGGTCGCCGCAAGCTCGTCGAAGTTCTGCAAACAGAGCATCGCCAGACGGCGCACGTCGGCAGGCATTGCGCTATCCGGCTCGTAGAGCCGGCGGACGAAGTGTTCAAAATCTTGTTTGGCAGTAGCCATTAATGCTCCTCTCAGTGTCGTTGTAATGTTCGCCGCAACTTCACGAAACCACCGCTTCTCGGAGCCAGCGGCTTTCGGCTTATTTGGTCGTCGGTTCGTCCGTCGCAGACCGCGCAGTACTTCGAGCGAATTCCAAGGCGCCGTCAATATCGAGATGCGTCGATGCGAACGCGGCGCGCTTCACGGACATCGGTAGCGCCCAGTCCCATTTTTCCCGGTCAAGATTTTCTATCTCGGCTACGGTCTTGATGGCTGTCGCCTGGTCTAACTGACCAATCTGATGTAGAGCTTCCGTCACGCGCTCTGCGCTGCCGTTCGACACGCCGATGACTGCGCCATTGTTAAACGCGTCGAGTTTGTTGGCACGTAGCAGCAGGACCAGAGCGTCGTTGAGATAGTCACCTTGCCACGTTGCAATAAAGGTACCCGAGCCCTCTCGGAAAATGGCGGTCCGTTCCAGTGACGCTTCGGCATAGTATCGACGCGCCTCTCGCAGCATTCCTTGGCCCGCGGCGTCCAGAAACAATACGGGTTCCGCGCCCGCCAGAAGGCGCCGCATTTCGCGCCGCACCTCGTCATGAACCATCGCGCCGTTGCCATCAAATTGCGGCGGAGCGCCACCTTTATCGGGTGTTACGTAAATGGTCTTTCCTTCTTGGTCGACTTCTTCGACACGCCAGCGCCGTCCGCCAAATATTAAGCCCTGACCCTTGGTCAGCGGGTGCGCCACTGGGACGCTTCCAAGCTGGCGTCCACCTGCAATCACTCGAAATTCTTCATCGCTGGCGAAAGCCGAATAGAACTCGTAGTGGTTGACCAGTTTTTCACCGACCCCGCCGTGAAGGAGCAGCCCGTTTGACGATTGGACAAGAAGGTCCAGCTTGCCCAGATTCTGCAAGACCTCCGTGAATGAGGACTTATCTATTGCCTCGAACGTACCACTGGCTATCAGGCTGGCCCAAAGCTCTGCGGCCGTACACCCACCACGCTCGGCGATGACGGACAGAATTTGCTGGATTAGAGTCGACGCATGCATTCCGCCAACCCTGGGCGGCTCGAACCATCCTCGCATCAACAGACTTACCATCGCGACTGACTGGACCAGACTTTCCCGTATCCGGTCGGAAAAATCGGAATCCGCCTTCAGTTCCGATTCGACGCAGTACCCGCGCAAGATTGCCGACTCCCCCTTGCGCCGGCCTGAGCGCCCGAGACGTTGACGGAGGCTCGCTACCGATGGCGGCGCACCAATCTGCGCGATGCTTTTTACTGCGCCGATGTCGATACCGAGTTCCAGAGTCGTCGTGCAGATGGCGCTCGCCGGCCTGGTGCCGTCCTTGAGTGCTTGCTCCGTGTCCTCGCGGAGTTCCTTCGAAAGGCTTCCATGATGCGGCCAGAATTCGTTCAGATATCCGTCTCTTTCACACGCGCGGCGCAGAAGGTCGGCATAGGTTTCAACGAGCCGCCGGCTGTTGGGGAATATGAGATTGTTTGAGCCACGCAGCGACTTGTACAGCTGGTTCGCGACGTCGACGGTACTTCCGGGGACCGCGTCCTCCAGCACCGGATTTTCTAAATCGGGTTCCAGTTCGATTCTGGGTGGTCGGAGGACAAAGCCCTTTATCAGGACCTTCAGTTCCTGACCGCCGCTCTTCGATTCGATGACCTCGACGGCGGTGTCGTGGCCAGGCCGAAGGAATTTCGCTGCAAGCTGCATGTCGCCGAGCGTGGCAGAAAGCGCAACGCGAGGAACCCGCCGTCCGCATGTGCGCTCGACCCGGTGCATCAGTGACTGGAGCTGCTTTCCGCGCTCAGACCCAATGAACGCATGCAATTCATCGACAACGACGTAGCGCAGCGCGCCGAATGTTGCCTGCAAGGACGAACCACGATTGACAAACATCGCTTCGAGAGACTCGGGCGTTATCAGCAGAACTCCCTTTGGATTCTTAAAGAATCGCTGCTTGCGGCTAGCTGACACGTCTCCGTGCCAACCAATCACGGGAATCTCAAGTTCTTCGCAAAGGTCATTCAATCGCGACCATTGGTCGTTGATAAGGGCCTTCAATGGGCTGATATAGAGCACCGACCCGGTACACGGCTCGTCGCGCAGCAGATTCGACAGAATGGGAAGGAACGCAGCTTCCGTTTTCCCGGCCGCCGTCGCCGCTGCGATGATGATGTCACGGTCCGCATTGATGAGCGCGGGCACGGCGCGCTCCTGCGCGTCGCGTAGCTCGGTCCATCCCTCGCTCCAGACCCAACGCCTAATCTTTTCGTGGAGCAGGTCGAAGCTTCGGGAGTCAGCCGAGGCGGAAGCTGGCAAGTTCATCGTCACCCTCAATCGCAACGTCCGCCACGCCTCCCGTATCCCTCTCGATTTCGAGCGCCCCAATCAACTGCCGCCAATCTGCAGTCGGGTTCTGTTCGATGACGGCAAGCAGGTTAATGAAGGCCGTTATCGTTGTGCGCGGCGTCCTGAAATAGGTATCGCCTAGCCGTATGGCGCAATGGGCCATGAAGGCCGGAATCGCTTCCTGCGGCAGAATCGCTTTAGTCGCGTCGCCAAAGGCGTGGACAATACGAATCTTGTCCAGCAAGACGAAGAAGTCCTCGGGTATCAGACTGGCTAGCCGTATCACCGGACCGGTGTAGTCGACGAAGCCATTGGTGGCAAATGTGTTTTCGGCAAGCCGCGACTGAAGGGCGGTGTAGCTATAAAGCCCCCGCTTCGTATCGAGCAGAAACTCAGGGGTACCCCCAAGAACGAACCCCAATCCTTCTGCAGACCCCTGGAGCGAATCATTGAGAATCCGCAAAATCTGTTCGTAGTTCGAGTTTCGCGCCTGGACGTTCGCGAGTTTGTACAGGTTCACCAGCTCGTCGAGGCACACCATCATTCCGCCGTACCCGGCGAGTTTGACAAACCGAGCCATGAGCTTGAGTTGGTCGTACACCGATGCGTCATCGATGATGGTACGAACCCCGAGTGCCGCCCGGGCATCGGTCTTGGTAGAGAACTCGCCGCGCAACCAGCGAATCGCGTCGCCCTTGAGCTGCTCGTTTCCTTCGTCGAATCCGCGGCAGTATGCTGCGATAACGTCCGCGAAGTCGTATCCATTGACCATCTCGGTCAGCTGGTTGAGCTGCAGGCGAATCACCTCCTCGCTCGTTCGCCCCGAGGCCTTAGCCTCGGTTTTGGCCTGCCCAATGAACTTTTCTACAATACCCGCGAGCGCACCGCCGTCAGGCTTCGTGCGAGTCGACATGTTCTTCGCCAGTTCGGCGTACAGTGAACGTGCCTGACCACCGGAGGCATGCAATCTTCTGTCAGGGTTCAAGTCCGCATGGACCGTGACCAGCTTCTTTTCGAGTGCGATGGCTCTGACGAGATTCAGAAAGAAGGTCTTCCCAGCGCCATATTCGCCCACCACCACCCGGAAACTCGAGCCGCCGTCCGCTACACGACCGATATCCTGAATCAATGCTTCCAGCTCTTTTGCGCGGCCAACCTGGATTAGATGTTGCCCGATTCGGGGGACAACGCCAGCGCGAAGGGACTGAAGAACCGCATCGCGGTCCTTCGGGCGAATTGTTGTCATGAGGCTAACCTTTGTGCAAATTCCTGATTGATTTCGACTGGGTCATCGCCGTCAGTCAGCGGTTCGTCCCAGTGGTCGAGCGCGGCTTCGTTTACCTGTTCCATCGCGCCGTCGACCATCAGTTCCAGGTCCGATGCCGCGTCAGAGAGCTCCGAGCGAGTCCATGAGGGACGTGACAGCAAAAGGCGCAAGAACGTCGAGTGCACCTCGTCCAGTCCTAGCAGGCTTGCAGAGCCCGTCTGCGGCTCCACGGTTTCCTGGGCAGGTTCCGCACCCGGGACCTCTTCTGCAAACACATCAGCCAGTAAGGCGGAGACTTTCGCCGTCTCCTTCTGAAGCGCCTCGATTCTCGACGTATCCAACGTAAAAGCCGGTTGCGCCGACCTGCTCGGCGCCTTGTCGACTCCGGTCGAAATCCGCGGCGTGTTAGAAGAACCGACAACAGTGTTGCCATGCAGGTCGCCATAGAGCCGCTGAGGGTCGAGACCAAGCATTTGATAGAGTTTTTCCAGCATTTTTACTTCGGCCGGTGACACAAAGCCATCTGCGTTTGCTGTCTGCACGAGCAGAGTCGCGACGGAAACCTTCGCGTCCGCAGAAAGCGGTTCAAGCCGCTTCTTCAGACTCGCGGGAGTGGGCGGCTGGGAAATCAGCACCGCTGCGCGAGCTTTAAGCCTGTCCTGTTGTCGGGGGGGTAATTGCGGCCACGACTCAATCTGGCGATGAATCAACGCAACTTCCTGCTCGGACGCGTTGCCGTCAGCCATCGCAATCGATGCCGCCATGTCCACCATTAGCGCGAACGTCAAGTAACTGTCGTCAACGGAATTAGTAGAGTTGCTTGGCGGCGTCGCATACAACGCGACATACTCGGCGCTCTTCGGCGTCCGCCCCGAAATTCGCGTATCCGGTTCAATAGCTACGCCGGCCTCTCCCAGAACGCGAGCGAGAGCGGTCAGCTTGTCGCGCGTAATGTTCCCAGACGCCTTGAATTTTTCGAGCAAGCTTCCAAAAGTCATCACGACTGTCCCGCCGGCGACAGTTGAAGCAAGTGACTCGAGCTCCAGACGCGCACTCTCCGGCCAGAATTCGACCGGCAACGTGAGCGCACTTTCCAGCGAGCCTTTCGCATCCGGATTCCGGCCCAGAAATCTGCTGTATGCATCGAGCGAGTCGGAGCACTCGTTGACCAGTTGCTGTAGCTTGTTCCTTGGTCCCGTCACGGCAGCAATATCAGGCAGCGACGTAATGTAATCGGGGTACTCGATGCCCTGCAGTGCAGGGAAAGCGGTTTGCGCGGACACCTTCAGCTTTGTCTTGTTCGCTGTCAGCTTCATGCCATCCCGGAATTGCTCCCGATATTTCCGCTGGAACAGTTGGCGAAATTCGTCCTCGCAGCGAGTCACGGGGGTTCGCTTATATACGCCACCGTCGCCAAGCGCCCAGGCAAGTGCCCAATCTGAAGGCACCGGCTTCTTATCGACCGCAGCCTGACCAAACGCAACGCGTATGCTCAGTGGTACCTCGAACGCGCTGTTAATTGTCCCCGGCACCTGGTCGTACTGGCGCTGGGGGTGGGTCAGATAGACACAAATGAACTCAAGCAGGCCATCGATGTGCACGGTCCGCAAAACGTTCGAATAAACCGATTTCAGACGCTTCAGTTCACGTGCGATGGTTTCAAATTCGCTTTTTTGCACCTTTCCTTGAATCCCGTCGAAAAGGACGCGCCTCTCAAGACCGTATAGGTAAAAAAGGGCAAAGCTTCGATGCAATCGCGGGTCAGAGCGGTCGGAAGCCAGCCACTGAAGGTATGCGCCACGTTGCTCGGCCGAAAAGGACTGATAGCTTAGCCAGTAGTCTTCCGACCCGGCAGAGGGGTCACTGGCTGTCTTAGCGACATTTACCTTCGGATTCAGGACGCACGCGTCCAAGCTGGTAGCCTCGACGCGCTTGGGTACACCCAGATAGAACATACCTCCTGTAATCGCTACGCTGCTAATCTCCACCTTTTCGCCGGGGCCGACCCATCGAACGCCGGCGGCGGTTTCAAGCGCGGGCCGCGCAATTCGATAGGACGAAGAGGGTGAATCTGCTGACAGGGTGACTGTCAGGAATTCGTCGTCGGACTGGGCGCAACGACCGATATTGGTGGGCAGCATCGAGGAGCTTGAGCTAGGGTCGAGTGGTGCGGCAGAAGGCGGATGGTTGCTGCTGGTAGCAGGTCCTTGTTCCTTCTTCGTGCCGAAGATAGCCACAAGCACACAGCCGAGCACAAAGACGAGGAACACGGTCCACCCGCCCTTCGGGGCAAATATGATGGTCATGACAATGGCCACAACCAGCGTGCCCGCGCCGGAACCCGATTTTTTCGCCTTCCGGCCCATGGTCTCAATCTCTCGCGTCTTATGATTATGCGGGTTGACTCATTCGGTCATCGCCGTCATTTTCGGGAAGTATATTACGGCCGAAGGAAAGTGACCTCGGAACGGAGCCGGTTCAGATTACCGCTTTCCTCGCGCTTCCGTGACTAAGCCGACGCCGCGCAGATACCCGAAATCGCTTCCGAACGCCCAAACTGCCGTTGCTCCCATGAACGCAAGTCTGCGCGCAGTGGACGACGTCTGAATAGGTGAAGCGAGGGGCGTTCTGCAGGCAATTCGTTGGATTGGGAGACCGGACGACGACTCGCTCATTGGTACTTCCCCGCAAATAACATCGCTATAGGGGCAACGGAAACACCAACTACCGCCAGCAATGGATTCAGCTGCAAGTTTGCGCTCACTCACATCGCAAAGCGTTGCGCCGGCCTTCCCGACGCCATCGTCCCTGCTGAGGGCTAGCGGCCACGCTTAGGTTGCACAGTCCGATGAGACTTGATAACGTGCACGTTCCCGGCGGTAGGCACATTGTGGGCCGCCTATCCTCCATTCCGTCACTATGTGATATCGCGATATACAACTGGTTGCGCGTTTCGAGCAGGCTCGACGCAGGGCGGTTGGACAAGCCCACGGGATGGGAAGGAATCGCGGCGGCCAGGCGTGCGATGCGACCATGTGTGTCGTTGTGCGAAGGTATCGGCATGGTGCGGGCGAGCGTGACCACGGCACGATGGCCGGCGATGAAACAAAGGTCTCGAAGCAAGTGATCAGCTTCGACAGTAGTGCCGAAGATTGATCATCGTGTACGCGAGGGTTTTCAATGCGTAGTGTAGGTGGCTGAGTCGCTCGAAGCGCAGCAGCAGGCGCCGGAACTTATCTTCCCACGCGAACACCCGCTCGATCGTCCTGAACCGTTCTTTAAAGATGGCCGGATCGAATAGCGGCTTGCGCCCGCGCTTCGGTCCTTTTCTGCCGCGCGAATTAGGGTTGATGTTAGGCACCATGCCGCGATTGAAAACGGCTTTGCGGTTGGGCCGGCAATCGTACACGCCATCCAGGCTCATGACCGTGCCCCGCAGATCCAGCCCCACCGCACGGGCGATGCTCGTGAGGCGCGGCAGCGCTTCTCGTAACAGCGGCGATTCATTGCGATTGCCCGGTGCTCTGACGAACGGCGCGATAACGTTGCAATTCCGGTCACACAGGGCAACCACCTTGCAGCCCTTGAGCTTCTTGTGGCCGCTGAAGCCGAGATTGTCGCCGCCTTTCTTCGCGGCGGTTGTGGTGCCATCGCCATGGATGATGCGCGTGTCCAGGCGGTGATCGCCATGAAGCCTGAACACCGAAGCCTCGAAAATGGCATCAAGGCATCCGTCCGATTCCCAGCGCCGGAAGGCGCGATAAATGCGTGTGTAATGGATCTCGGGACGGCTATGCCAATCCTTCTCGATGGGCAACTCCTTCCACTGGCAGCCGAGATAGAGCGCCTTCAGGATGTAGTTGAAAATCGCATGCGCGCTGAGCTTTCGCGCGGGTCCGCGACGGCCCTTGGTCAGATGCGGCCAGACAAATTGCTCGAACTCTTCGACGCTCAATCTCGTTGGAATCTCTTGCCACGACTGACTTTCGGCCATTTCGACCTTCAAAGCATCGGGATTCTAGCCGATTCGTGCCAGGCGTGTAGAACCCAAGCCCGGGGGGCCTTTCAACCGATTCCGCCAGCTGGAAAAAACCCGCAACCAGTTGTGGGTGTCGCTTTGCTCCTTACCAGTTCGAGTGCTTTATCCGCCAGTGAGCCAAAATCAGCGGCGCTAGCAGGTAGCAAACATGGGTACCCTGCGAAAACAGCACAGCGCCGCCGTTTGCACGCGAACCGAACTTTCTGTTCGTCCAAAGCTTTCGCAGGAAGGCGGCCTACGAGCATCCACGGCATCTGAATTGCTTCGGCCTTCGGGAACCGGTTTCCCGGTGCTAAGCTTGCGAAGGCCGGGAGGGTATCGGCTAGCCTCCGACAGCTGGCTGGTCCAAGCCGTAATCAGAAGCCGCGCGAGCTTCCTGCCGCCGGCTACGAGGAGAAGTCCATGACAGCGCGCTCAATCGCATCGTTGACCCTTTCCTTCGGGCTGGTTTCCATTCCGGTCAAACTGTATTCGGCCACCGAGAGTGCCTCAGGGGTAGGCTTCAATCTCCTGACGCCAGAAGGCGGTCGGGTAAAGCAGCAGTACATATCGGAGGCCACTGGCGCGGTCGTCGCACGCGCGGATATGAAGAAGGGATACGAGTTTGAAAAGGGGCAGTTCGTCGTCTTCGCTGCGGACGAGGTGAAGGCGCTTGAAGAGGGTGCTACGCATGTTGTAGAAATTGTCTCGTTCGTCCCAGAAAAGTCGGTGGACCCGCTCTACTACGATAAGGCGTATTTCATCGCTCCCGACAAACGCGGCGGCAAACCCTATAGTCTGCTGCAACAGGCCATGCGAGAGAGCGAACGTTGCGCGCTGGCAAAATGGTCGTACAAGGGAAAGACCCGAGTCGTTCAGATAAGGCCGGCTGAAGACGGGATGGTCTTCCAGCAACTGCTATTTGCCGATGAAGTGCGCGCGCTGAGCGATTTGCATATTGAGCAGGTCACTGTCAGTGATACGGAGTTGAAGCTCGCGCTTCAAATCATCGACCAGGTATCAGAAGACGCATATGTCCCGACTGCGTACGAAGACGAAGAAAAGAAGCGGATTCTCGAAGCCATCGACCGGAAAATCGCAGGCAAACAGATTGTGTCGCCGGAGGCGCCAGCTGAGGAATCTGGCGGCCAGGTGATTGACTTGATGGAAGCACTGCGTGCAAGTCTTAGCGCCAGCAAGGCGAAACGGGCCCCTCCTGCCAAAACGGCCGCAAAAGCGGCCGCTCCGAAGAAGGCTCCCGTCGATGACGTCGAAGCGCTATCAGCCAAACCTCGGCGCCCTGTCAAACGAGCCGCTCCGAGAGTCGACGTCAAAGAAGCACCGCCGGCAAAGGTTCGAGCTCGCAAGTGAACAGACGAAATCTGTCATACGACTATTCGTTGCGAAGCCTCCAGTCGCTGCTGGGCGTCTCGCGCAGAGTTCTGGCCGGACTGATTGACGCGGGCTTCGTCCATCCCTCGCGCGGCCGGCGCAACGAACTCCGGTTCTCTTTCCAGGATGTCGTGGTCCTGCGCACAGCGTTTCAGTTGCAATCAGCCAAAGTCTCAACACGCAAGATTCTGAGGGCGCTTGCGAAGCTGAAAGCCGAACTTCCTGACGAGCTTCCGCTTTCTGGAATTCGAATCACATCGGTAGGCGAGACGGTGGCTGTCAGGTCAGGACAGGCCCAATGGGACGCCGCTTCCGGCCAGCACCTGCTCGACTTCGAGGTCGCACCTATTAGAGGCGAGGTCGCTTTCCTCGACTCGGCACCGCGAAACCAGACGAGTCGCGAACAGCAAGCGGAGGAATGGTTCGCACTCGCCGAACAACTCACCGGAACCGACGCTATTGGCGCGGAGCAGGCGTACCGGAAAGTGCTCGAGCTCGCGCCATCACCGCATTACCACGCTTATACGAATCTGGGCGTATTGCTGTGCGAGGCAGAAACGCGCTGCGATGAGGCATTGTCCGTTTTTGATGGGGCGTTAGAGCACTTCCCAGATGACGCGTTACTGCACTTCAACCGCGCGGTCGTTCTCGAAGAGCTAAAACGCTATGACGCTGCGGCGGCGACCTATCAGCGGTGCATAGAACTTGACCCGACGCATGCTGACGCACACTTTAACCTCGCCCGGCTGAGCGAGATTCGCGGCGACAAACAGGGTCTAGTTCGACACCTTAATGCTTATCGCCGGTTGATTGGCTGAAGTGGACCTCGCCGACGATTCATGGGTTTCAGAACACGGCGTTCGACCTATCAACCCGTTCATGAGAATGCTGGAACTCTGCGGCATGTCCGGACGACGGCCTGATGCGAACAGGTACGAAGCTCCAGTCACCGCGTTCCGTATCGTTCTCGTGACGCAATCGTTCTGTCGAAGTTCATCGACACGACTTGTCCTCCACCCACGTTTTACTTGTCCTCCACCCACGCGCAACTTGTCCTCCACCCACGTTTTGCTTGGCCTTCACACACGGAAAATGGGTATCCACTTCCGAAAACTGTGCTGCGGGCAAGACGTTTTCTCGGTCGAGCACTCCGGTAATCTTATAAGCTTTAATCTGTGTAATTCGTTATCCTTGAGCGACGCGTCTCTCGTTATTCGCACTTGACAGCCTTCCTGCCAAGCTCCCGTGTGTTTGCTTCAATTGCTGTTCAGAGCGCGGAGTTTGGGCAACCAAGACGAAGGATTAGCGCACGCGAGTTACCTCTGCCACCGAACGCGGCCGCCTGCAAACTCCCACGAGTCGCGGCCACACGACTAGAAGTCGCCGGTGCTTCAATGCGCTCCTTTGGCTGCCTGTGCACAGCTTCGAGAAAAGAACCGTAGCAATGCCGATTGCGCCATGGTTCGCGTTCCTCTTTCCGACAACCCCTTGCGGAACTTCGACGAAGTTGCAAACACGCTTACCTTGTCGTTGTCGTTGTCCTAGGCGTTTGCTTCCGGTGATACGAGAGGAGATGTTGCATGGATTCGAGGCTCTCTCGCGGTTAGCAGACTTGCAGATTCAATCCAGTTTACCCTGTTCGGCCAGTTCCACCAAAGTGTCGACAACATGCCGCACCCTGGGGTCGTAGATGAGCCACCTTCGGCCAGACGGCGTGCACGTCTATCTGGCTCAGTAACGGTCTAAGGTCGCGAAGCGTTTCTCGCGATGTGGGGCTAGAAAACAAGGGGCCACCCGAAGGTGGCCCGAAAACTTAGGCTATTGACTACCGTTTTCATACTGCCGACTGCTACTTCGTCTTACTTTGCGTCGCGTTCGTTTGCCTACCGTCGACGCCTTCCCCGAGCGTGTGATTTTTAGCGTTCTCCTTCTCAGGTGAATATTCCACGCCAAAGTGAACAGGGATTCCACGGCAAAAAGAACACGAATTCCACGGCAAAGTTAATGCCGATTCCACGGCAGAAAGAACAGGGTTTCCACGCCATCGCGAACAGGATTTCGGGGTGGCGGCGACGTGGGTCAACGGTGGCACGATCGACGGTTTTGTCGGGAGTGCCGAATGGCAAATGTCAGGTTGACCATGCGCAAAATCAGGGAAGTGCTGCGGCTGCATTTCGAGTGCGACCGCAACCAGAGGGAGATCGCCGACGCGGTCGGCGCCTCGACAACAACGGTGTGGCATTACCTGCGCCGCACGCGGCTGGCAGGGCTGGGCTGGCCGCTGCCAGCGGAACTGCTGACGGACGACGCGGCGCTCGAGGCGAGGCTGTATCCGCCGCCGGCGCGGCGCGAGCCAACGCGCGGCATGCCGGACTGGCCGACGGTGCATCGCGAGATCGGCAGGAAAGGCGTCACGCTTGATCTGCTGTGGCAGGAATACAAGGCGCAGCATCCGGACGGCTGCGGCTACAGCTGGTTTTGCAAGGCTTACCAGGAATGGGCGCAGCGGCTGCCGGTCACGATGCGGCAAACGCACGTGCCGGGCCAGAAGCTGTTCGTCGACTACTCGGGCAAGAAGCTGGGCATCATCAACCCGGACACCGGTGAAATCCGCGAGGCCGAGTTGTTCGTCGCTGCGCTCGGCGTGTCCGGCTTCACCTTCGCGGAACTCACCTGGACCCAGCAGTTGCCAGACTGGATCGGCTCGCACGTGCGCGCCTTCGCGTTCTATGACGGCTTGGTCGAAATCCTGGTCCCTGACAACCTGAAATCGGGCGTCCACAAGCCCGGGTTCTACGATCCGGACATCAATCCAACCTACCAGGAAATGGCCAGGCATTACTCCGTGGCTGTGATTCCGGCTCGCAGTAAAAAACCGCGAGACAAGCCGAAAGCAGAGTTATCGGTTCTCCTGGTGCAGAGATGGGTCCTCGCCCGCCTGCGGAATCAGCGCTTCTTCAGTCTGGACGGGGCAAACCGGGCGGTCGCCGCATTGTTGACCGATCTGAACAACCGGCCCTTCAAGAAATTACCTGGCTCCCGCCGTAGCGTCTTCGACGAGATCGATCGCCCGGCGCTCAGGCCGTTGCCCGAGCGGCCGTATCAGTACGCGGAATGGAAGGTCGCACGCGTCGGCCCGGACTACCACGTTGAGCTCGATCAGCACTACTACTCGGTGCCGTACCGCTACGCGCGCGAGCAGGTCGACATGCGTCACACGGCCAGCACCGTCGAAATCTTCCATCGTGGCCAACGCATTGCCGCCCACGGCAAAAGCGCCCGAGCTCGCCACCACACCACGATCGACGCGCACATGCCGCCCGAGCATCTCGCGGTCGCGAAAGGCTGGGATCCGCAGCGGCTGCGCAACTGGGCCGCCGACATCGGTCCGCATACGGCGGCCGTTATCCAGCACCTGCTGGGTGCCCGCAAGCACCCGCAGCAATCCTATCGAACCTGCCTGGGCGTGCTGCGCATGGGCAAGGACTACGGGCGCGACCGGCTCGAAGCCGCCTGCCGCCGCGCCATCGATCTGAAAGCGCCGAACTACAAGTTCATTGCCTCGACGCTGAAGAACGGCCTGGACCGGGAGCCCGAAGCGGCTCCCGCCCAGGCTGACCTGCCGCTCATGCACGCCAACGTGCGCGGGCCGTCTTACTATCATTGAAAGGGAGTCGTTATGCTGCAACATCCCACTGTCGACAAACTGCACGCGCTGCGCCTGCCCGGCATGGCGGCGGCGCTTGCCGAGCAACAGACCCAGGACGGCATTGACCGGCTGGGCTTTGAAGAGCGTCTGGGGCTGCTGGTCGAGCGCGAAGCCAGCGAGCGTGACTCGCGACAAACGGCGGCCCGGCTGCGCCGGGCCAGACTGAAGGTCCCTGACGCGTCGCCCGAGGACATCGACTATCGCACCGCCCGCGGGCTGGACCGGGCGCTTACCGCCCGACTGCTGACCGGTGAGTGGCTTCGGGAGCGGCAGAACCTGATCCTGGTTGGCCCGACCGGGCTCGGCAAGAGCTGGTTGGGTTGCGCCTTCGCCATCCAGGCGTGCCGTCAGGGGTTCTCCGCGTGCTATCTGCGCGTGCCGAAGCTGAACGAGGAACTGGCGATCGCACACGGCAGCGGGCGCTACGCGCGGTGGCTCGCACAACTGGCCAAGACGGATCTCGTGATTCTCGACGATCTGGCCATGGCGCCGCTGACCGATTCGGCCAGGCGCGACCTGCTGGAGGTGCTCGATGACCGGCACGGACACCGATCCACGCTGGCCACAAGCCAGATTCCGGTTGATCACTGGCATGAAGCGATCGGCGAGCCGACCGTCGCCGACGCGATCCTCGACCGGCTCGTGCACAACGCACATCGCATCACCCTCGCGGGCGAATCACTGCGCAAGACACGTAGCCGATTGACCGCGAAGCAGCAGTCCGAGTAAAAAGGCAAAGGTCCCGCGTCGCTGCGCTCAGTTTGTTCGCGATGGTGTGGAATTCTTGTTCTCTTTGCCGTGGAATCACGATTCACTTTGCCTTGGAATGGCTGTTCTCTTTGCGTGGAATACGTAGTTCCGTAACTATCTTCTGGCGATCCAGTGGGATCTGTCTCGGCGTGAGCTCGTTGGACGCACGATCAGTGATGCGGGGTACGCGCGAATCCAGCCGGATACCTATGGATTATGGGAGAGGGTCCGGATGTTACGCATGCTGCTTTCGATCGACGCGAACGAGCGGGATCGGGCGGAAGCTCACGCGGGCGATCTCGCATCCGGTCGCATTGACGATACCGAAGACAACCGGATGCTGTGCGATCCGCAGTTCGAATTCGTCACGCCGCAGCAGCTTGTGGCGATCGATTTATTTCTGTCGATGCACCACTACGCACCGCATGCGTTCCCCGCGCTCACTGCGTGGCATGACGTCAACGTGCTTGGCCGCAGATATGCGGTTCCTCACGTCGAGCCGAAGCCGAAGGCAGAGATTGTTCTGCATGGCTGGTACCCGGTGGATCGGTATGACCGTGAGGCACCTACGGTCGGCCTCCGCGATTTCGATGCGGAACAGTGGAATCGCTACAGGCATCCGGAGCGTGCAGGGTGGTACGCGCGAACGTCGGCAGGCGATCAAACGGTGTACTTCCAGGAGGCCTCGCAGTTTGAGGTCGATGCCGAGGCAGCATGCGAGTTCGTGACCTAAACGTACGACACTGCGTACATGCTGAGAACCCAGCACCATGATGCGATGGAGTCAGCGCGTTTCTGGCTGAACGAAGGCATTGTGAAGCTGCCAGTCGGCATGGCGCAGCGATATCAGGAGATGGCAAAGCGAGGGCAGTACTTCAGCAGGCTCGCCCAGCGTTTAAATCTGACGCCCGACGAGCTGGGCATGCACCTGATTGCGAATAGCGTGAGTGACGCGCAGCACACGGCGATGCTCAAGCCGGCGGCGCCGCAGTTTGATCTTTTCGCCGCAGCAGCCTGATCGGCGTGCGGCAGTTTCTTTCGACATCCCCGGGGCTTACACCCTGGGGATTTTTTTTGGTTCAGCGCGGGCGTTCGGGGAAGGGCTCTGGTCGACCCATTGCCGACGGTCGGGGAAGGGGCTCTGGTCGACCCAATACCGCCGTTCAAACCTACGTTATCTCAATGGCAGCTTCTATGGGGACTTGTTTGTCAAGCCATTATTGATCGTCAGGTGAAGGAATCCGATTTCATGGCGAGACCTTTATGTTGTTGGCGACATGAGGTGGCGGGTGCGGTATGGCCGTTCGATCGTGATCCGAGGTCGGGGTGTGACTTGCGTTCGGGCTGGCGCCCCAACGAACTTCTATCCGTACAGGGCGCAAGCGCCATGTACCTCATGCGGTATGCGCGCAAGGCGCACTGGCAAACCCCAGTTATGGGCGCGCCCCATCTTTCAGAGCGGTCACGGTATGGTGACCCGCTGCCGTTACGGGCGCGTCGACCTTTGATCATGATGTGTGCCTTGGCAGGCAATGCGAACGATACCGTTCCGAAACGTCAGGGTGCAGTAGAGCTGAGCGAGGCCCCGGCTGGAATCTCGCCGTGCTCCAGGTAGCGCCATAGGGCGATGGCGAGCCGCCGCGCCAATGCGACGATGCCCACACGTCGCATACGCTTGCCGTTGCCCGCAAAGCGCCGGTTGAACCACTGGGTCAGAAGGCTGTCGGGCTGCAGGCGCAGCCAGCGCCAGGCCTGTTCGACGAGGATCGTGCGCGCTCGCCTGTTGCCGGCTTTGCTGATGCCCTGTTCGATCTGGCTGTCTCCGCTGTCATAAGGCGTGGGCGTCAGTCCAAGACACCCTGCGACCTCGCGCCGGTTGGCGAAACGTCGCCAGCCAAATACTTCCTTGACCAATACCCAGGCGCCCTTGGGCCCGATCGCGCGCAGCCGGGCGAGTTGGGTCACGAGCGGGTGCTTGCCATCGGCTAGTGTAGTGCTTCGTTTTTCTTGGAACCAAGGCGACGGTTGGCGCGAATGACTTTCTGCAAGATGTCATTGGCCTTGGCAGTCCACACGAATGGTTTGGGATCCTGGTTATGCACGGCGATGTACTCCTTGATAGCGAGGACCAGATCGGGAACGCAGCGGAACACGCCACGGCGCAAACGTTCGGTAGTGATATCGCGAAAGAAGCGTTCCACCATGTTCAGCCACGATGCGGAGGTCGGCGTGAAATGCACGGTGAAACGAGGATGTTTCGCGAGCCACTCCTCAACTTTAGGGTGCTTGTGCGTGGCATAGTTATCGCAGATCAAATGCAACTCTTTGCCCTTGGGAGTTTCACGGTCAATCTGGCGCAAGAAGGCGAGCCATTCGCTGTGACGGTGGCGCTGATCACAGCGGGCGATGACCGAGCCATCGACGGTATTGAGCGCCGCGAACAGGGTCGTGGTGCCGTGACGCTTGTAGTCATGAGTCTGGGGTGGCCGCACGGCCTCTCTTCAAGGGCAGTCCGGGCTGGGTGCGATCGAGCGCCTGCACCTGGCTCTTCTCGTCGCAACACAGAACCAACGCGTGCTCCGGCGGGGACATATACAAGCCCACGATGTCTTCGAGCTTCTCGGCGAACTTCGGATCTCGCGAGACTTTGAAGCTCTCGATCAGGTGAGGCTTGAGTCCGTTGGCCTGCCAGATTCGCAGCACCGTTGTGTCGCTGACGCCAGCTGTCCTAGCGAGCGTGCGCGTGCTCCAGTGAGTCGCAGCTTCAGGCGTGGTCTGCGTCGTCAACCGTACAATCTCGGCGCGATCGATGCGTGGCTTGCGCCCACTGCGCGGCAGGTCATCTTTTATCGCCGCGACGCCGCCCCGAACAAAGCGCTCGCGCCAGCGTCCCACCTGCACCCGCCGATTCCCAAGGCTGCGGCAATCTCCCGATTGCCCATGCCATCGGCTGCCAACAGGACGATCTGCGCTCGCCGAACGGCTCTTACCTCGAGGGTTTGCGATCTCGCCATCGCTTCAAGCTTGATGCGTTGTTCGCTGCTCAATTCGATCGGTCTCGCCGTCTTCATGACTCGCTCCATCATTCGTACAAAGAGCATGACAATGGCAAGACCTTCTTGGTTCCACTAATTCAGAAGCACTACACTAGTTCGTGGCGGCTTGCGGCCTCCAGGTTCCTGATCTGTTGCTTGACCAGCGCCAGCCGCGCGCTCTCGCGCTCGATCTCGCCGCATAGCATGGGCGGCACCTGATCGCGGTGATTTGCCCACCAGTGTGCCCAGTCGCGCCCGCCGATGATGGCCTGCGGACGCAGGTTATGCAGCACCAGCAATGAGCGGATGCGGTTCATGTGGGCGACGCGCTCCTGGCTCAGCCGGGTCAGCTCACGATGGGTACGGCGAGCGTCTTCCTGCTCGGGTGTGGGCTCGCGCAACACCGACCAGACGCGCTCGCCCGCGTGATGGCGCCTGAGCAGCGCCAGCAGTTTGTCGCCGTCGAGCCGGTCGGTCTTGGCTCGCCTCGCACGTCGGTTCACCTCGATGCTGGCGGCGTCCACCACGAGGTTGTCGATGCCTTGCCCGGTCAACCAGCGGTGCAGCCACCAGCCATCGCGGCCGGCCTCATAGCAGGAATGGACCTTGGCCTGCGGCTCGAGGCCGCATCGCCGCATGGCACGACTTGCGCAGTCGAGTACGGCAGCCGTGTCGCCCGCGTGCACGCTGTAGCGGCTCGGGCCCTGTCGGCCATCGCTGGCCGTCAACTTCCAGGACTTGTCGCCGAGTTCGAAGCTCACGTACAGCTCGCCCTGGATCGCCGTATCCTTGTCGTGTGGGACTGCATGGGTCGTAGACATTTCCGTCTCCTTTGCGCAGGGTTGGAAATTCCGTTTTAGCTAAACGGGCCTCGGTCTGGTAGTCCCACATAGCATCTTAATGGGGCTTCGGTCATCCAAGCTCCCGTGCTCTATTCGGCGTCCCTGCGACACGACGTTACTTGCCGACCGTGCTGCACGCACTGCAAACCAACCAGGTCGGCGCCGCGTATCTGGTTGCGCTTGCCGCCCTCCTGCTTTGCGGCTGGATCGTGCGTCGACCGGAAGGCAAGATGCCGTGCGTGCGAGATGCCGTCGTGAGCGGCATGTTGCATGCCTCCGTGAAGGCCAGAACGGGAGCCCTGGCCCCGGCAGAACCGATCGAATCCATAACCCTTCGCCTTCGCGCTAACGCGCCACGCTCTGGACGAACGGCCTTCTTCGACAAACTATCAGATCTTGCTAAGCAGGATCTGGCGTACCTCCTCAAAAGGTTTGCGCATCATCTCTTCATCGACTTCGACCTCGTGGTGCTTGTGGTTTGGGTGCGGCAATGCATGGACATGGAGCGTGTTTTCCCCGTCCTGGACCGTGCCGGAACGTACCGCGCCAAGAAATTTACCCGCTGTGTCTGTGACGACCGTCATCTTGTGCGTCATGATATTCCCTGCCTTTCATAGTGATCTGGGCAACGGCTTGAACGCTCGTGCTCAGAAGTGAATGTTGGAAGAGCGAGTATGGGTACACTCAGGTTTGCCCGCCCCCGTGAAGGCCGAAACGGCAGCCGCGGCCGTCGCAGTGCAAATCGAATGCGTAGGAAAACAAGCCGTCATCTCCAAAACCGATTCGAGCGTTAGTCGTTGTAAGCGTATTGCCGGCGTCTTGTGGCTCGCCTTCCGCCCACTGCGAACCAAAATTTTGCCCGCCATTGATCAGAAATCCGACTCCGATCGTGGCGCCGTTTTCAATGACGCCCCAGTTATCGACGTTGTAAGCCATTTCCAACTCCTTCCGCTGTTGAGGATGCACTTGTCGCGCCGGATTTGACGTGACTCTTTCAAAACGATCTGGGCAACAAGAATTTAGAACAAAGGAGCGGTTGTAGAAATGATCCGTGTAGTTGTGCGCAAGGGCAGCGTAGGCTGCTCCGTCAAATAGTGAGCTATTTAAAATAGACGACTCACTGCCGCGCTGGCTGGTGGGCGCATGCTGATCGCGACTGATATACGGGTGCAGAGGAGGCTCCTTGCCAGTGCTCTTTGATCTGCCCGCGCCGACCGTACGAGCTTACGCACGTGAAGCAGTGATCGCCGAAAAATCCCGGGCGATGGTTGCGCTGGAGTCGCCAACAGCAGGATCAAGGACTTTTACGACAATCGAGCCGACGTTCGAATGTCCGGCCCAGAGCGCGGTCGAACGGCCGGAGATGGCGTGCGCCGTGTAAAGGCGGCGTTTTCCCAGTGGGTGTAAGCCCCACCCGGCAACCGCTCCAGCCGGAAGCAACCGGAGCAGCTATGGAGGTAACGAAATGGCTGAAGCCTTCGGTGTAGCGTGTCACAAATTACGTTGACAGCGCGAGTGTGCAGGCCGTAACACGTGTGAACGCCGAGCAAGCCTCGAAAAGGTCGATGCGCAGGCCGACCCGACTGCCATTACGGGGAAGGCTGATACGGCTGGGTGAATGAGCAGGCAGGACATCCAGTCGCTGCGCCGGGGTAGTGGCGACAGCATGCACACAAGGGAAGCGCACGCAACACGGGAAGCCCCCTGGCGTGGTCAGGGATGACCAACCGGACGCCCGTGAGGGACAGGCCGGGCGCCTTGGGGTGACGGAGAGGCCCGTAGTACCGCTGAAGCCGGGTAATGCCGGTGGAGGAAAGGGGCCTCAGTTCAAGACAAACGCAACACGTAGTGAGGGACCTGGAGATTGGGAAACCTATCAACTCCGATCAGTGTTCAGAAGCTGCAGATGGCGTTACACGCGAAAGCGAAGGCAGAAGCCGGGTACCGCTTCTATGCTCTGTACGACAAGATCTATCGTGAGGATGTGCTGGCGCATGCGTACGCCCAGTGCCGCTCGAACAGGGGCGCCCCGGGTGTCGATCGGCAAGACTTCACGGAGGTCGAAGCGTATGGGGTGCAGAAATGGCTTGGCGAACTGGCGCTTGCGCTCAGGCAGGAGACTTACCGGCCGGACCCTATCAGACGAGTGTTTATCCCGAAGGCCAATGGCAAGCTGAGGCCACTGGGCATCTCGACCTTGCGAGATCGGGTGTGCATGACAGCAGCGATGCTGGTGCTCGAACCGATCTTCGAAGCTGACCTCCCACCAGAGCAGTACGCTTACCGCCCGGGGCGAAATGCCCAGCAAGCGGTGATCGAGGTGGAAGAGCGGCTGCATAGAGGGCAAACGGACGTCGTAGACGCCGACCTCGCGGACTACTTCGGAAGTATTCCCCACGCCGATTTGATGTTGTCGCTCGCGCGACGCATCGTGGATCGGCGCGTGCTGCATCTGATCAGGATGTGGTTGGAGTGCTCCGTTGAAGAAACCGATCACCGAGGCCGGAAGACACGTACGACCGAGGCCAAGGACAGCAGGCGCGGCATTCCGCAAGGCTCACCCATCTCACCACTGCTGGCGAATATCTACATGCGCCGGTTTGTGTTGGCATGGAAGAAGCTCGGGCTTGAGCGAAGTCTTGGCAGTCGAATCGTGACCTACGCGGACGATCTGGTGATCCTGTGCAAGCGAGGCAAAGCTGAAGAAGCGTTGTCTCGACTGCGCGAGATCATGAGCAAGCTGAAGCTGACGGTCAACGAGGAGAAGACACAACTTTGTGCGGTTCCGGAAGGGGAATTCGATTTCCTGGGTTACACGTTTGGGCGGATGTACTCAGCGACGACTGGTCAGGCCCGCATGGGCATGCGTCCGTCGAAGAAGAGTATCCGGCGCATGGTTGAGAAGGTTCATGCGCTGACCGCCGCTTCTATGACGTGGCTGGACACCACGGAGCTGGTTGGCAAGTTGAATCGCATGCTACGCGGCTGGGCGAACTACTTTAAGGTAGGGACGTTCAGACGCGCGTACCGGGCGCTCGACAGCTATACCGCTGCGCGGTTGCGCCGGTGGTTACGGAACAAGCATAAGGTCAGGCGTCGCCGGGGCGGGAGCTATCCACTCCAGCACCTCTACGGGCACTTCGGTCTCGTACGCCTGACGGGCCCTTGGCTGTAACTTGCCGTGTACGAAGGCGTGATGTCTTGTCCGAGAGCCGGATGCGGGAAATCTGCATGTCCGGTTGTGTGTCCAGCTAAGGCTGGCGTGTTCAGCAGGAGATAGACCTGCCGGAGTAGAAGTCAGAAGCTCCGTAGCTTGGATAGCAGGGTGGCGGGAAACCAAGACTCTGAAGCCTATCGACGACCGTCTCCTTGGGGGACGTGCGAGTCATCGGGCCGTAATGAAGATGAACGTGGATGTGGCCTCGAAAGTGAAGAGACCCGAAGGCCGAGCCTGCAACCGTGAGGGCGAAGGCAGCATGGGTAGCCGAAATCTGACCGATACGGCTATTCCACTTCGGCGGGGTGGAAGCGACGGCACGATGACAAGGACATGCTGAGCAACTGGAGAAACCCTCCTCGCCCCGGCGCGAAATCGCCGGAGCAAGGTAGGTCCTATAACCGGCGAACCCGGGAAGTGGACCGAAGGCGAGAGGGTGGCGGATGGGTCCGTAGTAGCTGTGAAGCCGGGTAACGCTGGTGGAGCGAAGGGGCCCTGCTGTTTGTAACTTCCTCGACAACATGGGAGGCAAGGACGAGATGACAAAGGCGTCCAGCAGTTTGCAGGACCTGAGGCGGGGAATATACGTCAAGGCGAAGGCTGAACCGTCCTGGCGTTTCTGGGGTTTGTACGTCCATGTCTGCAAGATGGAAACGCTGCGCGAAGCGTATGCGCTGGCTAG
Source organism: Paraburkholderia sp. UCT70 (assembly GCF_050434085.1). Classification (NCBI taxonomy): domain Bacteria; kingdom Pseudomonadati; phylum Pseudomonadota; class Betaproteobacteria; order Burkholderiales; family Burkholderiaceae; genus Paraburkholderia; species Paraburkholderia sp. UCT70. The sequence goes on from NZ_JBNPVZ010000001.1 coordinate 389,300, forward strand.
AAAGAACAACGGCGCACCGGGTATCGACGGGGTGACGTTTGAGGTCATCGAGGCGCAAGGCGTCGAGGCGTTCCTCGAGCGGATACGGGACGAACTGATCGGGCGTGCCTACGTACCGCTACGATCGCGGCGGCAGGAAATACCGAAGGACGGGGGCAAGGTCCGTGTCCTTTCGATTCCGGCAATCCGTGACCGGGTGGTCCAGGGTGCGCTCAAGCTCATATTGGAGCCGATCTTCGAGGCAGACTTCCAACCGGGGTCGTACGGATATCGTCCCAAGCGTACCGCGCATGAAGCTGTGCATCGGGTGGCGACGGCGATTGTTCAGTGCAAGACCCGCGTCATAGACCTCGATTTGCGCGCCTACTTCGACACAGTTCGGCATCACCTACTGCTCGAAAAAGTGGCGCGTCGGATCAGGGACGACGACGTCATGCATCTGCTGAAGCTGATGCTAACGGCGTCGGGCAAACAAGGCGTTCCGCAAGGCGGCGTGATCTCGCCCCTGCTCAGTAACATCTACCTCACGGAGGTAGACCGGATGCTGGAGCGGGTGAAAGGGTCAACCCGTAGCGGGAAGTACACCTACGTCGAGTATGCCCGTTTCGCTGACGATCTGGTCGTGCTGATCGATGCTCATCCGCGCAATGCGTGGTTGCGGAGGATGGTAAGCCGGCGTCTTCGGGAAGAGTTTGCCAAACTACAGGTCGAGGTTAATGAAGAGAAGAGTCGCACCGTGGATCTGGACCGCGCGGAGAGCTTCGGCTTCCTGGGGTTTGACTTCCGACGCCTGCGCAGTATCGGGCGACAGGTGTGGCGGGCGCACTATACGCCGAAGTTGAAGAAACGCACGGCGCTATTGCGCAAGCTCAAGGAGGTGTTCCGGCGATACCAGTCGCAACCGGTGGATCGGGTAGTGCAACTGATCAACCCGGTGCTGCGAGGCTGGGTGAATTACTTCGCTGTTGGACATTCCAGCGAGTGCTTCAGCTTCATCAAGGACTGGGTGGAGAAGAAGATTCGACGCCACATGGGTCGATCCCGGAATCGTCGGGGCTTCGGCTGGAAGAGGTGGAGTAGGCGCTGGCTATATGACGAACTGAAGCTGTTCAACGGCTACCGGGTTCGTCGTGCTGCCGCACTGAAAGCGTCCCCGGCATGATAGGTCCCATAAACCTTGACGTGAAGCAGACAGGAAAGCGTAGTGCGGGAAAACCGCATGCTGCGTTTGACGTGGCGGGAGCTGGAAACGTGACCATGGCAACCGGATTGAGGCCCACCGCGAAAGCGAGGGAGAAGCCACCGGGGCCTACCGTGCGCGCGCCAGTTCTCGACCCTACCGATGAGCGGGGTGTGAAAACGGAGCAACGGTGAGGTTATTCGGGCACCGCCAGACGAAAGAGGCGGCAACAGACAAACCCAGCCTAACGCCACCGCGTCACATCTCGACTCTACCGATCTTTGTCCGACGTCGATCGACGGCACGCGAGCCACTTCTGCCCTTCGACTTTGCAAGACCGCAGCAGCAACTTCCAAAGTAGCGGCTGTTCACGCGGATGTCTATGCGCCACACAAGCCGCGCGCGACGGTCAAAAGAAGAGCCTTGACCGCCTGCCTCGAAGTACTCAGCTTCAACGTCCGATACAAAGACTACGAGCGTCATAATCACGCGGGCGCTAGCTGGAGCGCAAACACGCGCCAGTTGAGGCGTTCAGCGTTCCTTGCCATGTGTACTGGAGTCGGGCGCCTCCGTGCAGCGCGTTGAGGCGTAACCTTTCAGCACGCTGATCGTGCACGTGGTGAGGTGGCTTCCAAGGCGTCACGCGTTCGGATCTGCGGTGAAGCCTCGCCAGCGATACTGCGGCTGCTCATTCGCGAACTCGCCCGATGATCGGCCTGCCAGCGGGCGCGCGTCTGGATACGGGCTTTCCCTGAATCGTGCAAGCAGCTTTGTTAGAAGCGGAATGTTGGCTATCTTTGACTCACCATCTGCCAGGCCGAACGAGAGAGGCAATCATGAAAGCATGGAACGTCGTGAATCTGCTCGTCGTCGTGGGATGCGTGACGTTGACGTCGAACGTCTACGCGCAAGCCAGCAACGCTATGCCGATGGGCTCGGGTCCGGCTGCAAGTTCAGGCAAGGCGACGCCAGCGGACAAGAAGCTGGCTCGGGATGTACGCAAGGCGTTGTCGAAAGCGCCCCACTTCAACGTGTCGAACGTATTCGTCAAGGCGCGCGGCGGTGTCGTGACATTATCCGGCAGCGTGTCGGACGGTCCTCAGATCCAGCAGGCCGCGGAAGTGGCGAAGGGCGTGCCGGGTGTAACGTCGGTGAGTAACCATCTGACGCTCTATACGAAAGGGTATTGACCCTTCGAGGCGGCGCCGGGAAGTACTGGCCGTTTTCAGCCGTGAATATTGCAAGAGGAGCCGACGCTTCGTGAAATTTCACGCGCTCCTTTAGCGCCTTCGATTTGCAATAGCGTTGGCAACGTTACGCCGTTCTTCGCCGCTGTCACTCGGCAAGAATCGACACGAGCATTTCGGGCGGGGCCGATCTACAGTCAAGTCGCGCCAGAGCACAGATTCATGTTCCAGACACGGCTCCGGCGCTTCTGTGAGGGGCCTCAGCACCGCTGGTCGCGATTGGCGGTACCCCATCTTGATGCGCCATTCGAAGCCCCACTTTAGGTGACTGGTACGCAGTCAGAAGATGCCACCCCGCCGGGCAGCCGTCGACAACCAGCCGAAGCCGCCTGTCATCAGTGCGGCGTGATGTCGCCTAGCATCCGGCCATGAGGACACGTTGTGGGACAATCCAGTTCGGCAACCACCAGTCTGGAGGGCCAACGCCATGGATTCGCAACACATCAAACTGACAACCCCAATCGTCGACAGCCGGTCAGCGCTGTGGTTCTCCGCGTATGGCTTCGGGTGGGGATACTGTGCCTTCGAACTCAGACCGGAGGTTGTTTGCGAATACCTCGGAGCGGCAGACGACAGCCAGAAGCAGTTGCTGCTCGCGTTTCAGTTGGGAAAGCAAAAGTTAGTGGGAGTTGCGGAACGCAAAACACCTCCATCGAGTGGAGAGCGCATCGAGATTACTGGTCAGGATCTTTAAGCCGCGCTGCAGCAGTGCACACGACCGGCCGGTTCGGTCTAAGCACCCGTCATTCGCGCATGAAGTCGGACTGACCGGACCTGGCCGAACTCGGGCGTCCCCGGGCCGCAGACGATCGGCCGCCTTGCATGCTCGCCGCATGCAAAGGGTATATGCAGTTTCTAATGAAGAGAGACGTAGGGCTCAGCCAGCAGCCTATGGGCGAGTGCGCATCTGGTGTTTTCCCTAGTGCAGACCTCACCCAAAAGTGCCGACGTTGCGCCTGTTGGTCGCAGTGCTGACGGGTGTTGTTCTGGTCATATGGCTCGTTGTAACGCCCAGGTAGAGCGGGGACGGGCGTTGTCGGAATTTGCAGGCGACCGCATGAGAGAGATGTCTCAGCAGGTCGGATTTCAGTTCGGGATTGCGGAGAGGCAAATGGGTGTCGTGCGTAACGAAATAGGACAGCTGGAAGCTGCGGTGAACACCCTGGTGCGCCGTCCGCGGGTTATCCGCCGGGATTACTGCGTATCGGAGGTTGAAGGCGTGCTCGTCCGGCCGGGAATTACCGCTCAGGACCGGCAACGCCTAGCGGCACTTCTGGACCTGCTAGGGACCGTAGCGCTCGACTGCGATGGCACAGGTGCGAATACTACGTTAGCCCTGCGGTGAAGCGCTACGAGCAACTGACCGGCGACGATCTCGTTCGATCGGTAGACCTGGTTCTGGATCGCGTCGTTGCTGACGGCGGGCGTACCCGCATGCGCAGGGATATCCTCACGGCAGACCGGTGCGGGCTGAATTCGCTGCTGAACGAATCGCCGCGCACGCCAGCCATCTTGCGGACGCAGTTTCCATCTCTGGCCGTTGAGAAGGCTCCAGACCCTTTTCATCCCGAAAGAGCCCTGCAGAAGCCGCCGTTTTCGCGAAAATGGGCCAAAGTACCTTCCTTTAGCGACGCCGTCAATCACGACGGACTCTGTGCGCTAACCTCCGCAGTGACGTACTTGGAAGGCTGGCCTGGCCTCACATACGGCAAGACTATCTGACGGGATGGGAACCATGACGACGACCAACCCAACTCTGCGCAAGCTGAAAGACGCGGCCAAGTCGATGCTGCCTGCGCCATTGTTCTTGAGCCTGTTGCATCACAAGTACATTGGCCGTTATCCGAACCTGCTTCGTCCGACAACATTCAACGAGAAAATTTTGCAGAAAAGCCTGCGGCCGGATCCGTGGCTCACGGAGTTGACCGACAAGCTTACGGTCAGGGACTATGTTGCGAGAAAGCTTGGCGAGAGCCATCTTATACCGTTGCTTGCCGCCCCCGAGACCTTCACGAAAGAGGTATTCGATGCGGTGCCGGACTCGTTCGTGATGAAGGCGAATCACGGCAGCACTTATGTCAAAGTGGTCAGAAACAAATCGGCAACCTCATTCGAGGAATTGCGGGATCTCGCGAACCATTGGATGTCCCTCGACTTCTACAAGATCGGTCGGGAAAAGCACTATCGCCCCATCAAGCCGCGTATCTTCTTCGAGCAACTGCTGCTCGATGAGAGCGGCAACGTTCCCCCCGACTATAAGCTGCAGTGCTTTGGTGCCAAATCAGGCCGGCTGGTCATCTACATTCTCGTCATCTCGGACAGATTCGGCGCTGATACGCGCGGCGATCTGTACGACGTCAACTGGAACCATCTGGACGTAGTCATTGGCGAGTACAAACCCAGTGAAAACCCGCCGCCTCGCCCGGACAATCTCGACGCGATCGTGGACGCTGGGATCAAGCTCTCGGCGGACTTCGACTATGTCCGCGTTGACCTGTATTCGCCCAATAACCAGATTTATTTTGGTGAACTTACTTTCACGCCGGGTGCGGGCGTTCTGCCATTCATGCCGGACAGGATCGACTACGAGTGGGGAAGCCTGATACCAGACGCTTACCTGTCGATAAGGCCTTCCTTACGAGCAACTTCGCCCGGGGCACCGTAGTTTCCTGCCGATGTTTTTCGCGAACTCTCCATTAGCGGTAACGACAGTGGTGAAGCGCCATGCAAAAAATCACAATCGTGATCTGCAATTACAACCACGGTCGCTTTCTGGCCGACGCAATTGACTCATCTCTTTCTCAGGACTACCCGGAAACGCGTGTTCTGGTGATCGACGACGGATCGACGGACGGCTCACGCGAAATCGCAGAAAGTTATGCCGGCCGCATCCAGGCGTTCTATAAGGAGAACGGCGGCCAGGTCTCCGCATATAACGATGCAGTCAATATGATCGACACGGAATTCGTGATCCTGCTCGATTCCGACGATCTACTGTACAAGGGTGCGGTGTCCGAGGTCATGCAAGCATTCGAGGCCGGCGACTCCGTCAAGGTTCAGTTCCGTCTCGACGTTGTGGATTCAGCCGGAAAGCCATCGGGTACATACGTACCTCACTCCGCCGCGCCAGTCGACTGCGGTAGCCTGCTGCGCCGGGGTTGGCTCTATCCGTCGCCGCCAGCGTCAGGCAACGCCTACCGGACCAGTGCATTAAAGAAAATCTTTCCCGTGCCGGAAGCAAGCAGTAATCGCTACGGCGCAGACTTCTACGCGATCTACGGGGTCGCATTGTTGGGAGCAATCGCGACGATCCCGAAATCGTTAGGCGCATACCGCGTGCATCGGACCGAAAACACAGGAATCGATTTCGCCAATTCGTACAGCACCGACAAGGCGCCCAAGGCGCTGAACAAGCGTTGGTCGATCCTTCGGCAGATGGCGCGCTCGCGGCTCGGCATAGAGCTTCCGCCATCGTTTCACGACTTCTCACTGGAGAAAGCGTATTTTTGCTCTGCTGTTTATCAGGCTTCGTTCGCGAAGCGCTGGGGATGGGTCAGCCGGCAGTCGCATGGTTATTTGCGCTCGATAGTCGCCAATCCGTTCTGGAGCTATAAGAAGAAGATAGGCACGCTCGCGCTGTCCAGTCTTTGCCTGTTGCCGTACTCACCGCTTTCCGATTTCGCGGTTCGCTATATTTCCAACCCGCTCGCGAGACGTCGCCTTTAGTCAACTGAAGACGTGTGTGCCCTGTTCCAAGGCTGATCCGTTATTACATTGCGGAGGGCGCAATAAAGCGCATATGATGGACATCACATTGCGACGCGCAGAACACAGCGACATTCCAGGCATTGTTGCGTTCTACGAACGGGCAAGCGATCCTAATATCCTTCGGCGCAGCGCGCGTGAAGTTGCCAATGCCGTCGATCTTGGCGCCATCTTTCTGTTTTTGGAGCGTAATCAGATCGTGGCCGCTTCAGGCGCGTTCGCAATACATTTCAGGGAAGAACTGTACTTCGAATATGGCGGCACGATCGTGACGCGCCCGTTCAGAGGCTTCGATCTTCAGGATATATTCACTTCTGCACGTTTTTGCTTCGGTGTCCTCTTCTACCCGGAATCGCTTCCAGATCGTGTTTATACGTTCATCAAGCCAGACAATGCCCCATCAAATGAAAATATTAAAGGGAGAGGTTTTTCACTGCGAGAGACAGCGCCCACTCCATACATGAGACCATGTGGAACCTGTAAATCGCGCGCGTCACTCCCGCCTGGCAGAAGATGCTGCTACAACATCTATGGAATCGATATGGAAGCGATCAGGCGTAATGTCCGATACTTTCTCGAGGCCTCCGCGGAGCGCACGTCGTCAAAGGGCATGCGGCTTGAAATAACCTCGACCCTGTTTCGAGACGCGCGCCAGCGCGCCATCCTCCATAGCGTCATTGCTTGAGTGCTCTTGTGCCTGGCGTCCACACATCCGCACTCACGGCCCGAACTGTTGCCAACGCAAAGACGGGCGGGTGTCGCCGGGGAAGCCATCATATGAAACCGGCAAGCCCGTGCGCTGACGGATCGGTCTGGCTGATCAGGTGTCGTGTGCCATAGCGGGCCTATGGCGCACGTGCGAAAACCCGGACGGCACGCAAGCCATGAGCATGACGATGCTTACGCTCAACGCCGACGAGCATCCGTTAATGAAGCGGTTTCACAAACCCGGAGCGGAAAAGCGCGCTGTCGTCGTGCTCCCGCAATCCGATCACATTGACTGGCTTTCGTGCAGGAGTACGGACGAAGCCAGATCGTTCCTGCGATTGCTGCCAGCCGACGCCTTGCACGCGGAACCGTACCCGCTTCCGCCGCGCGGACGAACCGCGCTCGCTCCCGAAGGGGGCGATCAACCGTCCCTTATCTAGCTGGCAGGGCCGACTCCAATCCGTGCATTTCTCGCACCGTCGGGCCAAAAAAGATCGTTCTTCGCGGATTTTCCGGGGTGACCACTTGCCGACAGGCAGTAGTCGGCCACTTTCGGTCATTCGACAGCCTCCCTTAGATTGACGACAATCGTTGCCCAGGTTGATGTCTCCACGGGGCCAACCGGATGACCTACGCTAAGGAATTTGAAATTTTCGATCTTCAGTTACAGTGACATTGATCTTGACGGCCTGATGGACCGATGCGCGACCGTGACGCCGGTCCCCGGCGGCGCAGGGCCTATGCCCATTCGACAGTTATCGCCCAGACCGACGGTAGCGCCAAGCGCGCGCGTGGCTGACTAACGGGCGTCCACGATCGAAAGGTCGAAGGTCGGCGTACGCTCGTGTCCGGGCGGCCCCAACATGCCGGGCTCGGCCCAAAGTGGTCCATTGAGATGCGCACGCAGCTAGGCCGATAATGACCGATGTCCACGTCAACTGAGGCCACAAATATGGCCCTGTCCTCCGAACTCAAAGCGCAGATCCTGCGCTGCTACTACGCTGAGAAGTCGCCCGCGGGCACCATCGCCCGCCAATTGCATATCCACCGCGGCATAGTCCAGCGCGTACTCGCGCAAGCCGGGCTACCCAAGTTCGGTGCTTTGCCGCGGCCTTCGCAGATCGATGCCTACCTGCCATTCATCCAACAGACGCTGATAACGTTCCCAACGCTCACCGCCAGCCGTCTCTATGCGATGGTGTACGAGCGAGGCTACCGGGGTAGCCCGCATCACTTCCGGTACCAGATCTCGTTGCATCGTCCACAGCCCGTTACTGAGGCTTACCCGCACCTGCGTCCGAGCTTCGATGCGTTCGAGTGGATGCTTGCCGTGCTTCAGAAGAAGGTCGCAGTCCATGATCTGAAGCACCAAATGGATGACCTGCCAGATTTAGAAGTTCTTCTCAATCGGCTTTACTCTGGAAAGCTGTCAGATAGAAATAAGTCACTCGCGATCATTGCTCGGCGACGCGGCCTATCAGTGCGTACAATCTGTGCCTTCCTCGGAATATCCACTAGCACGTACAACGTGTACAAGCGGACGTTTGCTGCAGGTGGGAGTCAAGCGCTATTTTCCCGAAAATCCCCCCCAAGAAAAAGTGAGAACGAGACGCTCAAGACCGCGATTTTCAAGGTGATTCACGAGCCACCGAGCAACTATGGCATTAACCGTACGACTTGGACGATGCATCTGCTTAGGAAGGTTTTGGGCGAGAATGGTAACGCCGCATGCCCAGAGGTTATCAGAGCAATCACGCGGGCTGCGGGGTATATCTGGCGCAAAGCGCGCATTGTGCTAACGTCCGCTGACCCCGCCTATTCAGAAAAACTCGATCGCATTCACTCGATCTTAGCCAGCCTGCAATCGAACGAAGCTTTCTTCTCCATCGACGAATATGGCCCCTTCGCTGTCAAGATGTACGGCGGACGCAAACTGGCCTCTACTGGCGAACAACCGGTTGTCCCTCAATGGCAAAAATCGCGCGGTAGCCTAATCGTGACCGCAGCCCTCGAACTTTCTAGCAACCAGATCACTCACTTCTACAGCGACCACAAGAACACGGATGAAATGATCAAGATGATGGATGTTCTGGTCGCCAAGTACGCCGATCGACGAAAAATTTATGGCTCTTTTGAATTTCGAATGGGTTACGCGGCATGCGGGTTGATCGAAGCGAAGTTGAGTTTGCCCGCGATCAGGAAAAGCACAGTGCGCATGGTTTCGAGATTGGCGTAGCCACGAGCACGTCGCCTGGCGGCCTGAAACAGGCCATTGATGGCTTCCAGAAAGCCGTTGGTTTGGCGTGTCTGGGTCCACGCGATGATGCCGTCGAAGTGCGCGCGGATCATGCGCGCAACCTCCTTCATGGGTTCGACCTTGGAGCGCATCACGTTGGTACACCACTGCTCAAGCATCGCGGAAACGACGTTGATCTGTTTGCGATCAAGGATGTCGCGCAACTGCTCGCGATAGAGCCAGGCGCGAGCGGTCCGCTTCGTCGTGACGTTGGCGACCAGCGCATCGAGATCGGCGCGCTGCGCCGCATTGAGCCGGTCGCGGTCCTTGAGCAGCGCCCAGCGTAGGCCCTTGAGATCGGGGTCGGTCTTCTGCTCGATCCGTCGTGTCTTGTCCAGGGCCACCGATGCCTGGGCGACGACGTGGAACTTGTCGAAGGTGATGCGCGCATTCGGCAAGTGTTCGCTGACGCCCTTGATGAAGGCGGGCGACATGTCGATGCTGACCGAGGTGATCTGTTCGGGCTCGGCGTGGTGCGCGAGCAAGTGGGCTGCAAACTGTTCGAGTGTCGCGGCGCCCTTGCCCTCGGTGACGAACACGACCTTGCGTTCATCGGCGTCAGCCACGAGTGTCAGATAGTTGTGCCCCCGCTTGTAGGACGTTTCGTCTACCGCAGTATTCGTCATGTCCGACAGGTCGATCTCGGCCAGCGCGAGTTCGACGTAGCGCTTGCAGATCGCGTGCACACGGTGCCACGACTCGCCCACAGCGCGGGCCACGGCAGCAAAGGGCATCTGCTGCGCGAGCGTAAGCACCATCGCCTCGAACAGCAGCGTGAAGCCCGAGAGCTTGCCAGCAAAGTCAGGCTCAACGAGCGCCACACGGCCGTCAGGCAGCTTCACGCGCGGCGTGCGCACTTCGAGGTAGCAGTCGTGCTGGAAGAAGTTCAGGTGGCGGTAGCGCTTGACGACGGTGTCATGCACCGGATGCACGCCGGCTACTCCCGGGTGCGCGAAGCGGGTGCCAGCAATGAAGTCGATCTGGACCGTCAGCCGCTTGGCGGTAACGTCGAAATCGACGCCGCTCACGAACCACGGATCGCTGATACCCAGCGCCGCTTCAAACAGCTTGCTCTGCATCACTTCCCTTCGTCCTGTCTACAAAGAGCTGGACGATACCACCCACTCAAAACTCAACAGAGGCAAATTGCAAATTTATCTATCCTGGGACGCCGCGTCTTGGCACATTGCCAAACGGTTGAACAAAAATATCGAGGAGCATAATGCCGCTGTCGCCACAAGCGGTGCAGTTGTTGTCGAAACCGCTCCATTGCCAGCCGGTGCGCAGTTCCTCAACGTAATCGAGTCGGTCTTCAGCGGAATGTCTCGTGCAATCATCCAGAATAGTGATTATCCGTCGCTCGATGATGCGAAACGAGCTATTGATCGGTACTTTGGTGAACGAAACTATCAATTTCAGAAACATCCCCGACGAGCGGGTAGGAAAATATGGGGCAAAGAGCGCGAGCCAGCTACGTTTTCAGATTCGAGCAACTGCAAAGACCCGCGCTACCGATGAACTACGCGCCGAAAGAACGGTCGGCGCCATATTGTGAAATGAAGGAATAACGCTGGCCCAGATGCTAGATGGCCCACATGTCGACATGTGGCTACGTCGATCCGCCGGCGATCACGAACGCCTCAGATGGGTTGCGAACGTCCGCTGTCGAGAAAAGTTGAACGGCGGTAGTGGGTCGCATGCTGCCGCTTGCGGCCTTGCGAGGTTCGCGAGCGGCAGCGCCTGATGGTCGGGTCGTCGCAACTGGCGTTGGGCGCGCTCGGGTTCAGCATGAGGAACATCGTCTGCCCACGGTCGTCGAAGGGTGCGTCGCCGGCTCGCGGTATCGGTAAGTGACGAAATGGCTGATGGTTGCGCTCATGCTAGGATTTCCCCAACAAGGGAGGAAAAGAAATGACAGTCCATGCTATAACGGCGGTTCGGATGGACGGGAATTCGCACAGGATCACACACGTGCTTTGGGGGCAGGTGTCCTTGAGCGGAGAACAATTTGAGGTCGCGCCGTACGCATCGCCTGTAATTGAAGTGGTAGACGCACTGGCCAAGGGCGACACTGTCGTAACAGTCTTTCCGCTTGATGGACAGCGCGTCGCTGGTCCAGAGGTCCGGCGCGTCGTCGACGAGGCCGGACGCGTAGGCATCGAAATGGTGGTCGGTGATTCCGATGCGGGCCGAACGCTCGCGGACCTGCCACGGCTTGATCACGAATAGAGCGCTCATCGGGTCGGCTCTATTGGGCAAAATTTAACCACCTGCACCCACGGATCGACGCCGAGAACTTGCCCCAAGGCTCGCGCACATCAAGGCCGGGCCGTCTGGCTTGTCAAAAGGGCAGGTGATGTGCTTCGAGTCTAGCTCGGACATGGGCATCGTCAGAACACGCGGGTGGGCTTGTCATCGCGCCGATGGATTGGCTCCGGCGAACTACTTGCTTATGGTGTTTCAGTTGCCACTTGACGAAGTCGTCGACGATCGCCTTCTGAGCCTCAACAGCGCTGTGTTATCCACATACACGCCACGTCTGAAGATCCGCGCGGGCATTGATAATCGTCCTATGGCATGACGTTTTTCGCCAAGGTTATGCACCAGAAAAGTTGATGAGCCTGTGGATAACCGCCGGCGAATCCCACGCAAGTCCATGATCTTACGGGCTTTCGCTGCGTCGCATCACGGGAAGGCACGCCGGACAAGGCGTCGGCGCACGTGTTGCTTGGTCTGGTCGACAGGCAGGGCAGGGCAGGGCGGCGCAGCGACACCACGACGTTGCGAAAACCCATCCGTTAGGTTTATCATCGGCGTATGCCCACAATAGCAACGATCAACGGCTACCGCGTGGTGATCTACACGGCGGACCACCGACCAGCGCACGTCCACGTGATCGGCGCCGGCTTCGAGATCGTCTTTAACCTCAACTGCCCGAACGGACCGCTGGACGTCAGGAACATCGCCGGGAAGGTTTCAGACCGGACGATATATCGCATAGCGAGCCTCATCGAGCCCGCGATCGTCGCCTTTTGTGCGGCATGGAGAAAGCATCATGGCCATTACTAAAGAGTCGATCGCCGCCGCTCGCAAGGCCGGCAAGGAACTAGGCCCGCGCGCCGTCGCCGCGCGCTATCGCCCGTCTGTCGGGAAGCTCGAGGTCGAGTTCGACAACGGCGTGACGCTCGCGGTACCCGCACGCCTGATTCAGGGGCTTGCGCGCGCCAGCGCTACGGACCTGAGCAAGATCGAGATCACGCCGGCCGGATGGGGCCTGCACTTCCCGCGCCTCGACGCCGACGTGTACGTGCCCGCGCTTTTTGAAGGCATCTACGGTTCTAAGGCGTGGATGAAGCAAGCCGCACGCGTGGCGGGCGCGACACGCTCCGCAGCGAAGGCGGCCGCCGCGCGCGAGAACGGCAAGAAGGGAGGACGTCCGCGCAAAGCCCAAGAGGTGCACGCATGACGAACAGTCCCAGTAAGCACATTGGCGGCAACTTCGACGATTTCCTCGTCGAGGAGGCAATGCTCGAGGAAGTCGCGGCGACGGCCTTGGAGCGGATCAGCGTCTATAAATGCGTGCTCGCGTACGCGGTGCAGGCGAAGATCGCGATCGACGGCTTCGGCGTGCACAGCCTGCGCGCGACCGCCGCGACCAACGCGCTCGAGCATGAGGCCGACATCGCGACGGTGCAGGAATGGCTCGACCACGCGAACATCGCGACCACGCGGATCTACGACCGACGCAAGAGCCGCCCCGAAGAGATTCGCCGACGTTTAAAGTGACATATTGACTCGAACGGCGCCGCGGCGGCGAAGAAGCGCAGGACGGACAGGCACGCACACGGGGCCGTCGAACGGGACCCGCGATCGCAGGCGCTTGCTGGAGAATCCATGAAAGACGAAATCGCACCCACATTGCCGCTGAACGAAACAGAAATCGATCAGCTTGATGATTTCTTGACCAGTGATTCCGCTCCCGATGCGGCAATGGACGTTTCGATGATGGACGGGTTTATGACAGCGCTCGCCTCGGGGCCAAACCTGATGATGCCTGGCACCATGCTGGGTTGGATCTGGGATGCGGAGCATGGCCAGGACCTGCCGACGTTTGCCAGTGCTGACGAGTCAAAAGGCATCGTCGGGCTGATCATCCGGCACTGGAATAGCGTCAACGACATGTTGAACGATGCCTCCGCCGGGTACGAACCGCTCATCCTTGAACACGAATCAGATGGGCGAGTGATTTCGGTCATCGACGACTGGTGCGAGGGGTATTTCAAAGGCATCTCCGTCGATCGGACAGCGTGGGCGCCGGTGCTCGCGGAGCACCCTGAATGGTTCACGGTGATCATGCTGTACGGCACGGAGGAGGGGTGGGATGAGCTGAAACGGCGAAAAGACAACCTCGATCAGCATCAGGCATTTGCCGGATCGCTCGCCAGGTCGGTGCAAGATATTCATCGCTACTGGGCCGAACAGCGCCGGCTGCGAATCGAGCGCGGCGGGATTCCCGGTGTGATGGCCCAACGCGAGCCGCTTCGACGCGCACCGAAGGTGGGTCGTAACGACCCCTGCCCGTGCGGTTCAGGAAAGAAATACAAGCGCTGTCATGGCGCGGTCGAAGTGGCCACCGGTTCCGGAAGCGCCGGGCATGGCTTTGATCTGGAACAGGCCAGACGTGTTCTGACTGACGCTCAAGAGTCGTTGATTGTTTCCCCGCTGAGTCAGCGCGTCACACGCGACGGAACTGCAGTCGAGGTTGAAATCTATGGTGATGGCAAGGGGGCGTGGCTACTCGAGGTCGTCGATGAATTCGGCAATTCGACCGTCTGGGACAATTCATTTCCGACTGACAGTGCAGCGCTCGCTGAAGCCTTGAATGTGATCGACAGCGAAGGCATCGCGGCCGTGATTGGTTCGCCGCCAGCCAGCGCAACGCGCCATTGACTGTGGTTATGCGGGTCCATGGGACACCCTGGAGATTTCCCAGGATATAGCGCGATGCGCAGACAAAGAATCGCCATCATCGGACGGCGGGTGACAAGGTAACTATGATCTCGAGCGCCCGACGTGAAAAGGGCGCTCCGGTTCATTGTGGGCCACGTGCAGCATGCAGCCACCAAGTTAAACTTGGGCGTTCGGCGGCCGTGCACGGGGTTGTTTCGCAAACTGGCAACCGTTGCCGCTTGAAACTGTTGCTGGCCGCGCTTCGTGTTGCTCAGGCTATCCGACATTCCCCGGTTGCCTGACAGGCTGGGGATTTTTCTTCCTTCTCACCAGTGCCGCCAAAACGATAGTTTGCGCAATTCCGGTTCAGCGTCGAAGGGCCGAATTCGGCCATGAAGGGACGCTCGTCTAGCCAATCGTTCGGACATTCAGACGGCCGCACAACTCAGCAAGCAGTCGTTCGATTTCGAAGGCTAACGTGAGATCGTCGGCCTTTGCGGACGGTGGCCGCTGAAAAACGTGCGGCGGTTCGAGATCACTTAGCCGACATTCGCGACCCGGTGCCGGCGAATGTCAGCTTTCGGTATTGGCGAATGAGTCTTGTCGACCCACAACTGCCCTTCCACCCGAAGCGAGCGCCGTGGCAACCTGCCAACAGGAGCGGTCATTCGAGCAACCCGTCTAGCCCGGCGAATTCTCGGTACATGAGAACGTTCGTCACGCGCGGTATTGTGCACGATTCTCCGTTTCCGAATCGTTCTGCGTTAGACGGTGGCGACGGTGAAAGCAAGTTGTGAGAGCAGCCGCAATGGACCAATCGGCGAATGCGCTTTCGACCTCGCCTTACGCAGCAAGTCGCAGCGTATTGGACCCGCACCGTGCGTAGTTGAGTCAATGCGCCAGGCGCCGCAGGGACTGTTTGTCGCCGCCCTTTTGTTTGGCCTTTTCGATGGCTGGCGTCTGGTCAACGTGGGCCTCGGCCAAAACTGACTCAGCAGTCGTGTCCGTGCGCGGCATGTGGTTTGGGTCCATGAGCTAAAGTCTGAAGACGTGGACGAGTGAGCTTATGTTTCCGGAGCTATCTACCCTCCCGTCGGCCGTATATAAATGCCTTCTGACAGGGCCGGACAGCCCTGTCTCCGCGGCTAAACTTGTTTGTGGTCCTGATGCAGGCGCGCCCTTCGACAACACCGGGTAGAGTTTCAACGCACTTTCATTAATGGTCAGTGCACCTTTCTTCGGAAAACTTAAATCTGCTACTTCTTCTTGCGCGAGTACCTTCTTGCCATCAATGTAAAAATAATGCGTTGGAAAAATAGATCCGCAGCCAAGCAATTTAAAGATCCCTCTATCATAGGTCAGGAGAAGTTCACACCATACCCACGGAACATGAAAGGGAGAGCCAACATCGTCGCTCACTCCGATTCCATCAGTATGGGAACCAGCTCTGAACTTAATCAGTGCATTTACGCAAACCACTTCATTCTTTGGCGTGGGAGGCAGCACAGTATTTGCGTGTCGTGCGCGTGTCTTAACTAGAGAGATGCTACTGGCCTCTCCAGGATAAAAATTTGGGTCACTCATTGACGAATTTTTCATCAACTTTGTGCTGCTGAACTTCGATTTATCAAAAGGCGGCGTCCACCCCGGATCGTGTACGGCATCAAGAACATTGAAGCTGCCTACTGCGTTGGTGGTCGGATCTAGTTCAACGGTAAAATGGCAGTACAACAACGCTCGAAATTGCTTCTGAGCTTGGAAAGACTTGAAGTCAGCAATCTCGTTCGGAGGTGTCGGATTGGCCGTGGCGGCCAATCCGATATAGGTTTTCGGGATCCAGTGCGGTGTTTGCGTAAGGGCTTGGAACGCAAATGATACCGGGTGCGAATCGGCGTGAATCCAACTGATGGAGCCAACGGCAACCTTATATAGCATCGCGACCTCCTAAGCGAACAGTTGTTTCGAACGATGCCGATGCGCCATCGGCCAACAGTGTCTTAACTGTTGAGATACTTGTCGACCGGCGCGATGCGCGTGTCCAAAGTATATGTCTCGTAGCATTCGCTACAAACCGATTTGGCGGGCCAGACCTTAAACCAAAGGAACCCGTAAATGTCGGTTTCGATCGGCCACTCAACTCATATGACGTGAACACGAGTGTCCGGTGTTTGGATGGTGTGGACTTCCGAGCGTCTTCCTAAAAGCATGGGCCAACGTCTGAAAGTGGCCGAGAGCACCAGCTGCGTGAACCTTCTACAGAGCTGACGTTGGAGTCGTCAACGGCAGCTTTCCAGCGAGGTGGATGAACGCGTACTGCCGGCCATCTGCGGCCACTCGCCGATCTCCAGACATCGTCATTGGAACGGCAGGTCCTTACCTATAAAGCGACAAACGGAATTCACCGCCAAGCAAACGCCATGGCTCATTTCTGACAGCCCGACGAGCCTGCCAAGGTTCTCTTCGATTTTTTTGCCAAGACTTGCCGAGTCAGGCCAAGCGCCGCGGACCGCGCCTCCGTTGCGCGTGCTCGCGCACCGGCTCAGCTGAAGAAAGCGCGCCCCATGCCCTTGGGCTCGTGCGGTAGCGAACAGACAACGCCAGGCAGCCATAAGAGTATCGATAGCGGGCGAGCGTCATTCGCTCGCGAGACGAACGCGAACATCGACCGGTGGCAAACGGTTCGGCCGGCGAGACTCTGGAGTCAGCCCACATGGCAAGGTCTGGCGACACGCAAATCGTCATGAGTAAGCACATTACTCAGAAGCAGTTGTGCTCGTTACTGAACGCGCTTTGCCCGGCGGGTGGCTGCGTCGCCTACATCGTCGGCTTTACGGTCAGCGAGGACGCGAATCCCGAAATTAGGGACGGTCTGTCAGGGCTCCTCGCATGGCATGTACTCTATTCGGACGACCATCACATGGTCATCACTTACTGGGCTTCGAAAGAGACTTTCGACACGGCCGGAGAGATCTGGAAGACGTCACTGGGCATTTCGCAGTTCTACAAGGGACGGGTTGGCTCTATAGAAGGCCTTCGGGAGGGATTCTTTAAGCGCTTTCGCAAGGGCACGCCGCCGTTATTGCAAAACACAGTCATCCTGCTCGCCGGCGTTCTGGCCGCCATCACGACCATTCGGGAGTTCAACGAATACCTGTTCGCGACGCCCGCGATCACTGTCCAGTTTGATTCGCAGACGACAGACTTCGTCAAGCGTAGACCCGTGAGCGTCAAGTTCACGCTGGAAAACGAGACAACAGAAAAAAACGAAGACATCACGATCGCCGCGAAGCTGATGCAGGATGCGGCCGACGATAAGGAAGCAATTTATGATCGCCCGATTGCGTTGACAGTCTCCGAAACAACCATTGCCGAACTCAATCCCAAGGAAAAGAAAGACCTCTTGCTCACCTATCCTCCGCCGTCCGTCGACGCGAGGACGAAACCGCTTGCGAGTGGACGCTATCACGTGGAAGTGTCGGTCACGTCCTACGCTGGACCGTTTTCGCACACCGAGGGCGTGTCGTCGCGCAAGACGCCCGTGACCATCTGGCCGGACGAGCCGAAAGGGCACATCCTCGGCTCCGCGCCTACGGATCCTAGGACGGCCCCGCGAACAGTGAGCGGCATCATCAGACTGGGCGCGTTGAGCACCTCCGCGAGTATATGCACGCTGCAGATTGTGGGCTTTCGTGGCCTACCCATGCCGGCGTCCGATCTGCCGACGCAAGACCCGCCAAAGTGGACACGCAGCCAGACGAACGGCCCGGAGGTGGACGTACTCTCCTGGACGTTGCCGCCTAACAAGGGAATGCAGGAACTGTACGTCAACTTCACGTTCGATGCGCCAGCCGACCTCGACTGGACTGCGATCCGCAAGGCGTCGGAACTTTCGTGCTGGCGGCCAAAGGAACCAATCAAATGAAGCGATCGTCCAACTGGCGGCCGTTGGCCGCGCTGCTTGCCGCGCTGGTCAGTGCGGCCGTTCATGGCGACGAGGTGACCGGTAAGGTGATTGACCTTGGCTCGAGCCGTGGATTGCCGGGCGTCCTGATTTCCATCCGCGATCTCAAGGATCATGAGGTGGCCTCAGGCTCAACGGATGGCGTAGGTGCATATAGCGTTGCGATACCAAAAGGACAAACGCTGCCCATGACGGCCCAATTCCGAAAACCCAATTTCGTTAGTGATCCTACGTTGCTGACGATCAAGCAGACGAAAACCGCGCAAGACTCCGTCTCAATGGTTCAAAGCGAGGGAACGACAGCTTACTACAATCGAGCCGTTGCGGAACTGGAGCAGGACACAAGCGCTGCGCAACGCTGGCAAAAGGCGTGGGCTGTCGCGTCGCTGCCCGACGCCGACCAGCAGTTGGTCAAGGCGCAGCTAGCTACGAACGGCCACACCGACATTGTGAATGACGTCAACAAAGCTAGACAGACGCAGGAAGTCATCGCCGCAGTTAGCAGGAACGTCCGAGACGGCGGTTTGCCACATGTGGCGGTGCTCCCGAACAACTCCAGCAAGCTGGTCGCCATCGTCCCTGACTCGACCTCCCGTGTCCAGTTCGCTAAGGTTCAATCCGTACTCAACGATGCGAAAGAAAAGGCGGACCTTCAGGGCCAGGGCGTCTATCTACTCAAACCGGAGGCCATTCGGAACAACAGCGCGGCGCTTCGGTAGCGGTGCGGCGGGCGCTTCCGCCGCCGGGCGCGCACAGGCGGCATACGTAAGCGTCCCCCTAAGATTCGCTCCCTAAAGTCCGTTCAACTCCGCAAAGAGCCGCTGGACGTTCGGCACGGCGGCGGACCGCTGAGGGTCGACCTTCGCCTGTCGGCGAGCCGACGAGCCACCGTTCAGCAGTTGATAACACCGGCGAATGTGATTGACGTGTAGAACGGTCTCCAAGCATGGGGCGCTAAAATCGTACGTAGCATTGGTCCGTTCCATGGAACCGATCGCCCCATCCCGATCTATCAACGGCAGGCAACCATGAACACTCACTACGCGTGTTTCGTTCGTCCGGCGCTGGCTGCAATTTGCGTGGCTTCCCTCGCAACGCTCGCCGCTTGCGGCGGAAACGCCTGTATCGGCCTCGACAGTTGCGGTGGCGGAAACGTGACGCCAACCGTCGCTATATCCGGCACGGCCGCCACCGGTAGTGCGGTCGCCAGCGCGACGGTCAGCTTCAGTTGTGTGCAGGGCTCGGGCTCCACCCTGTCCGACGGCGGTGGACACTACGCGATTACGTTCAATGCCACGCCTCCCTGCATCCTCACCGTGACCTCTGGTGGCATTGGCCTGCATTCGGTGGCATTTGCCGGCGGCACCTTCAATACGACGCCAGAGACCGAACTGATGTTTGTCTACATCGCTTCGCAACTCGGCACGAGCGAGAGCGGTCTGATAGCGGGCTTCCCGACCAACTCACAGTTCCAGGAGGTGCTGGCAAACCAGGCCGACGTGCAGGCTGCGCAATCGGCAGTCGTCACGAATCTACAGCAGCGCTATGCGGTCACGCTGACGGCACCGGCGTTTCTAACGACATCCTTTACAGTTGGCCAAATAGGTGTCGACAGCGACCTGGGCGCGCTAGCGGCAGCAGGGGCTCTCGACGCCAATGGCATGCCCGATCAGGCCGCCGTCTCGCTGCTGTCCGCGGCGGGTCTCGCCCATCCGCTTACAGCGACGTCCGCACCTTCTTCCGGCACTGGCAGCAACAGCGGAATGATGTGACGTGCGGGGAGCCCGGGGCCATCGAGTCAGCCCCGGTGCCACAAGAGGTTGCGCTCGTCTACTTGGAAGAACACCACCCATCTTCCTGCTGCGCAGGTGGTCTGCATCGGGCGCTGTCCGGCCAAATACGGTCACTCAACTTCAGAGCCTGAATCGTTCACAATTCCCGCTCGGAAGAGGATCCGTCTCAAAGGTCTCGACGTGGAACGCAGACTTCAACTAGCTGGCTTTATGTATGCGTTTCGGAGTCTAGACGTTCGTGGTTAGCGCGCCGAGATGATTCTGTATGGATCTACCGTACGGAACGGTCGCCAAACGTAACAGGAAATTAGTCCGCGCTGGTAGGATATTTCACATCGACCCTGCGCTCACCCTTCGGATCCGCTTGCCATGGACACTATTCTGAAAAACGCTGTTCAATCAATACAGATCGGTGTCGAGGATTTTCAATCAGCCGACCCGCGAAGAGCTTTATCCGCAAACGCGGAACATCAGTAAGCGGCTCGTCCCGACCGTCGTAGGCGGGGACAGGGATACACAGCAAAGTGGTGTCCATCATTTTCGATCTGATGGACACCATTTTGTCAGAGTCTGCAGAGAAGAAGCCGGGCAGTCGTGCGGGCCGTCCGAATTACCCACGGGAGCTTCGCGACCGGCTAGCGGCAGCAGCGTGTAAGCCGGGCGTCTCGGTCGCGAGACTGGCCCGGGAGAATGGCATCAACGCGAACATGCTGTACACCTGGCGGCGGCGATATCTTGCCGAGCAGCAAGCTCCGTCTGCCGGCCTCCTCCCTGTCGTACTGCTGAGTGACGCGCCGACGCAGGTCGTTGCGTCATCTTTGGCCGAACCGCAAGCGCTTGACATGAAGCCGGCGTCGCATGGGGGCACGATCGAGATCCGCATCGGCCGTGCGGTGGTTAAGGTAGACGGACTGGTCGACGCTGACATGCTGCGGACCGTGCTGGGTAGTCTGCGATCATGATTTCTCTGCCAGTTGGTACGCGCATCTGGATCGCTGCGGGCGTGACCGATATGCGCTGCGGGTTTCAGGGGCTGGCCGCAAAGGCACAAACAGCGCTTGAAGAGAATCCACTGGGCGGCAACGTCTACATCTTCCGAGGCCGCCGGGGCGACCTCATAAAAATCCTCTGGGCAACGGAGGACGGAATCTGGCTCCTCGCGAAGCGGCTTGAGCGAGGCCGTTTTATCTGGCCCCAGGCCGACGGCGGCAAGGTCCATCTGAGTTCAGCACAACTGTCGATGCTTCTCGAAGGCATCGATTGGCGACAGCCCCGTCGCACCGCCGCGTTATCGATGTTGTAAACCGCGCGGCAGACTCGTAAACTACGGCGCATGTCGAACGGCGCCGATCTCCCAGACGATGTCGAACTCCTGAAGGCCTTGCTGGCAGAGGCCCGTAGCCTGCTTGCCGAACGCGACGTCGAGATCGAGCAGCTCAAGGCGCAGATCGACAAACTCAGACGCATGCAGTTTGGTCGCAAGTCCGAGCAGTTGCAGCGGCAGATCGAGACGCTCGAGACGCAACTCGAGGATCTGGCAGCCGGACGCGGCGTTGCGGAGGTGCAGCGTGCGCAGGCTCGAGGCGCAAACGCGTGCGCCTCCAATGCACCGACGGACGAAGCGGCTTCGAGGCAAGCGCTACCTGCGCACCTCTCGCGCGAGGATCAGGTGCTTGAGCCCGAATCGGGTTGCCCGGACTGCGGTCAACCAATGCAGGTGCTCGGCGAGGACGTGTCCGAACAACTCGCCCGGGTCGCGGCGGCGTTCAAAGTCATTCGCACGATCCGGCGCAAACTGGTCTGTCCATGCTGCAGCACCATCAGGCAGCCGCCGATGCCCGGTCTGCCGATCGGGCGGAGCATCGCCCATCCGAGCTTGCTGGCGGACATCCTCGTCTCGAAATACGCAGACCACCAGCCGTTGTATCGGCAATCGGCGATCGCGGCGCGCAACGGCGTGACGCTTGACCGGGCCAGTATGGGTCGCTGGGTCGGTCAGTGCGAGGCACTGTGCGCACCGCTGACAGAGGCGCTGCGCCGCTATACGATGGCCGCCACCAAGCTGCACGCAGACGACACGCCGATCCCGGTGCTCGCGCCGGGCAACCGGAAGACCCGCACCGGCCGGCTGTGGGTCTACGTGCGCGACGATCACCGCTCGGGCTCGACGCAACCGGCTTCGGTCTGGTTCGCGTACTCGCCGAACCGGCAAGGCATCCATCCTCAAACCCATCTCGCCAACTTCAAAGGGATTGTGCAAGCGGACGCTTACGCGGGTTTCGACGAATTGTTCCGCGATGGCTCGATACGCGAGGCGGCATGCCATGCCCACGCCAGGAGAAAGTTCTACGATATCCATGTGCGAACGCCGTCCGACACGACGAAAAAGGCGCTCGAATATATAGGCGGTCTCTATGACATCGAGGCCTCCATTCGCGGCAAGCCTGCGGCCGAACGGCTGCGAATACGCCAGGAGAAAGCCAGGCCACTGCTTCAGATCTACGAAGCGTGGCTCAGGGCCAGGCTCGAAACGTTGTCGTCAAAGTCCGACACTGCCAAGGCAGTCAACTACTCGCTTAACCAGTGGCATGCACTGACGCTGTATTGCGAAGACGGCACGCTCGAAATCGACAACAACATCGCGGAGAACGCGCTGCGTTGTGTAAGCCTGGGCCGGAAAAATTTTTTATTCGCCGGCTCGGACAGTGGTGGCGAACGGGCAGCCGCGATGTACGCGCTGATCCGCACCTGTGCACTGAACGACATCGATCCGCGAGCCTACCTGGACTACGTGCTAACTCACATCGCAGACCACAAAATCAATCGTATCGACGAGCTTCTGCCGTGGCGCGTGGCCGACAAGCTGCACACACCTGGCGGTCCGCCGACTTCCCCTACCTGACCGGACAAATCCGGATCACCATCATGCCTTACGCGCACGCGCGCGGACGAATGGCCCAGGTGAGCCGCTTACGAACATCATGGCGGGAGTTCTGCTGCTGTTCAAGGAGAAACTGCGACTGTTGTCGCCGAAAGGTTCCGACGAGGTTCTGATCAAGCAGAAGCTGCGGCCGCAGCATGGCCCCAACGGTTCGGTCGTGTTTAAAGGCGAGGGCAAGAAGACGGTTGACGTTCAACAAATCAAAGAACGCTTCGACTCGCTTGGCATCGTCGTTGATATGGCGACGTTCGATAAGATCAGCAAGATACGAAACAACATCGAGCACTATCTGGTGACGGAATCGCCAAGTGCGATAAAGGAACTGGTTGCCGATTCGTTTTTGATCATCCGTGACTTCGTGACAAACGAGCTTCGGCTTGAACCGGTCGACTTGCTGGGGGTGCCTACGTGGAACGCGCTGCTCGAAACGTCGGCCGTCATGGAGAAGGAGCGTGCAGAGTGCAAAGCAGCTATGGAAGAGATCGACTGGGGTAGCGATCTGATGCACGAAGTATCTGCGGACTTAACCTGCTTGAATTGCGAATCCGCGCTGTTGAAGCCGGTTGATCCTGAGGTCGATGCGGTACTGGCGTTGGAGTTCAAATGCACCGTCTGCGGTGAACAGTTTGAACTCGTGGATATGTTGGAGAAGGCTGTAGCGGAGCACTTTGCCTACGAGATTTACACGTCATTCACAGAATGGCGGCGACTCACCCGTTGCAACGTGCTGGGAGTGCGGCAGGGAGACATTCGTGCTTGCAGAGAACGAGTGTCTAGCCTGCTCGGCCACGCCCGAATACGATACGTGCGCAGTTTGTAGCGCAAGTCTTGGACCGGACGAGCAAGAATTTAATGGTCTCTGCGCATACCATTACCATCAGGCGATGAAGAACGACTGAAGGCAGTCTCGTTAGTACGTATGTGAATGGCCGCTTTCGAGGAAATCGAGTGACGCTTGAGGGTCGCCTGCGGAAGTTAGGTGCCGGACCGCGTCCGGCAGAGGACGCATGCGATAAATACTATAATGGACAAAGTACGCATTATCTGCGTCGTCAATGTCGGCTGCGTTGTGGGTCAAGTGCCGATCTTATTCGCAAGGCGCGGAGTGGTGCGTTAAGGGAACTGATCGGAGACCCTTCGTGAAGCAGTCGACGCTTGCTCATTCCCTTTCTGTCACGACGCGGGCCTCAGAATTCGACTCTCAATCCAAGACGGTGTGCGGCCATGTTCTTCTACGCGCTTGCAACAGATTATGACGGGACGATCGCAGAAGATGGGGTCGTGAAGGATTCCACCTTCGAGGCGCTGGCACGCCTTCGCGAGTCCGGACGGCGCCTGATCCTGGCCACCGGAAGAGAGCTTGAGGATTTAAAACGGGTTTGCCCGCGCCTGGACATGTTCGAGGAGGTTGTCGCCGAAAATGGCGGCGTTCTCTATCGGCCCGCGACCCAGGTGGTCGATCTGTTGGCTGAGCCGCCGCCGGCTGCATTCGTCAACCAGCTTCGCGACCGTGGCGTCACGCCCCTGTCCGTCGGTCATGTGATCGTCGCGACTTGGGAGCCCAACCAGGACATCGTGCTGGAAACCGTCAAGGATCTCGGGCTTGAATTGCAGATCATTTTCAACAAGGGCGCGGTAATGGTGTTGCCGCCGGGGATCAACAAGGCCACCGGGCTGAAGGCCGCGCTGCGCAATCTATCTTTAGCCTCGATCAATGTCGTGGGCGTGGGCGACGCCGAGAACGATCATGCTTTGCTAAACGCCTGCGGCTGCTCAGTCGCCGTCGCGAACGCCGTTCCAATGCTGAAGGCGGCCGCAGATTGGGTAACAGACTGTCCGCGCGGAGCGGGTGTCGTCGAAGTTGTGGATGGCATCCTGAACAACGATTTGACGGAGGTTGCCTGTAGCGACCGTCATACTGTGGCACTCGGCACAGTGATGGACGCCCACTCCGATAAACTGGAACCGGTTTCGATGCAGGTCGGGCGATCGGGTCGAATGCTTATTTGTGGCACCTCTGGAAGTGGAAAATCCACATTTACGCAGGGCTTTCTTGAGCGCCTCGCAGTTGCCGGCATGCAGTATTGCATCATCGATCCGGAGGGGGATTACGAGGGCTTTGTAGGCGTTACCTGCGTCGGCGACGCTGAGCGGTCGCCATCTCTGCAAAACGTGACCGAGCTTCTCGAGTATCCGGATCGCAACGTCGCGATCAGTCTTCTTGGACTGCCACTGGACGACCGTCCGAATTTTTTGTCATCCCTGATTCCAAAGTTGATTGACCTCCGCGTGCGAACCGGTCGGCCGCACTGGCTGGTAATCGACGAGGCGCATCATATGATGCCTTCACAAAACGAATCAATGGCCAAGAGCTTGCCCTCGGATTTCGATCGGGTGGCCTTCATCACAGTTCATCCCGACCATATGGCGAAGTCCGCGCTTATCGGCACGACATGGTTGGTCGCCCTCGGAATCGCCATCGGGGATACTGTGGCGAAATTTGCGGCAGCAACTGGCTTGGCTGCTCCGGAAAGTCTTCCTGCCGCTCTCGATGCCGGCTGCGCGTTGGTATGGCCGATTGGTGAGGGGCAACAACCCGCAGAGGTTCATGTGATACCGCCAAGCGCGGAGCATCGTCGACATGTGCGGAAATATGCTACGGGGACGCTCGGTGAGGATACAAGCTTCTATTTTCGCGGTCCGGACGGCGCGCTTAATCTGCGGGCGCAAAATTTGGAAATGTTCTGTCAGATCGGCGAAGGCGTTGATGACGAGACATGGCGCTACCATGCTCGGGCGAGAGACTATTCTCGTTGGTTGCGAGATTGCATAAAGGACCCGGAACTAGCAGGTGAGATCGCGGGCATTGAAATCGCGGCTGAAGCGGATATTCAGGAATGCCGGCGAAAGATCCGTGCGTCCATAGAACGCCGATACACAAAAGCTGAATAGTTTAAAGTTTGATGGGTCTTCTCAGCCCAGTGGCTCGGGGCGAGGCTTTGCTAGGCTCTGCTGGCACCTGGAAATGACGCGACTCTCGCGCTTTCTTATAATTCAAACGGCAATACAATTCTCGCCCAAAATCAAAGCTGTATGTCGGCGTAGCATTTGGCCCTTTGGGTGGTCGCGAGGCAAAAAGCGCATCGGGCAGCACGCATCAAGCGTCATTCATACGCGTCTTCGTGCGGACGTTCGAGCGTCGGCTCCGCGTCCGTAGGCGGCCATATTGGATTCCGCTAGCCCGAAGGCCTGATGAGGGTCGATCCCGGCCTCTCGTTGCCACTGCGAAAAGCACGCCGCTCGCTCAACATACGCAATCACCGATCCAGGCACGACGCCGATAGCCACGTCGGTCCCGCCGATGCCCGGCCTTTCTGGCCTAAGATATTTCAAAGGAGCATCCGTGCGAGGGGCATCATGAAAGCACTTATCGTTGCTGCGACATTGGCGGCTGGCTGTTCCATCACCTACGCGCAGACTTACCCGCAGGGAGCGCTGGCTGACCAAAGCATGGGGGCCTATAGAGCGCAATTGGAAGCGCAGAAGCAACAGATCGAACTCCAGAACGAACAACTCCAATTACTGAAACAACAGCGCGACCTGGATTTGCTGAGGCAGCAGCGCGAACTGAATTCGCTGAGACAACAGCGCCAATTTGACTTGCTCAGACAGAAGCGCTAGATCGCTGTGAGGCGCGGCACACGCCTCAAGATCCGGCTGAGGCGACTCCCGGCCATGAAGGGACGTTCGAACCTGTCGTTTCACGGGCAGTTGAGCGACGGTTAGCAGCCGGCAAAGCGTCATTCAAGCGTGGAAGAGCCAGAAAAGCGCAGAGCAAGGCGGACTGCTCGGGAAAGGTTCGCAAGGAGGGCTTCGCCGTCGGACAAGGGCTGTTCCTGAAGCTGACAGCATCAGCCAGCCTTAAGGAGGTCCGCCGGCTACAGGGCAAAAGGATAAGTCAACGTTGCTCCGTACCGGTTTGAGTCGCGGCCTAGCGCTGGGATGCCGCCTGTTCAGCTTGCAATCGAGCTTCTGCGTTTTGCAGCCTGGACGGGTAGTCCACATCATCGGGGATCGGGTTATATCCGGCTCGTTCGAGGTTGGCAAGTTCCGCTCGTACCTGGGCGCGCGTGACTGGCGCGTGAGTTTGGGCGAATGAGGCAATGGGGATGAGGCAAGCAAGGCGAGCGCACTTGCCACGAAGATCTGATTCATCAAGAACCTACTCTTTGGCGTTAGTTAATCTGGTACTTCTCGAAGCCAGAAATTATATGCGCCAAAATCTAGGTATTTACCTCGTTGGTACAACAGTGCATTGCCACTCACACGCAGAATCTGCGCGCCCGTAGAAGTTTGTCAGATGGTTCGCACGAAGGCGGCAGACATGCCTAGTCGCAGGTCCGACGCCAGGTTTCGCGAACGCGCGATCTCTTTCGTGAGCCGCATCACCGTGCGGCACGCCAACGTTAGTTCGCCATGCGGGGACATAGCCAGCGCAATGAAGCGTGGCACCGGCGGATCGACCACCATCGACGCCTGTAACTCACATTCCTTCTCGAGATTCGCGATGGCGTATGGTCCGAGCAACGCATAGATTCCGCCGTCTGCCACGATGTGCCCTTGCAGGCTCAAAGAGTCGGCTTCTGCAGCGAAGTTAAGGGTGACCCGATGTTCACCCGCAATTTGTTCCAGCCGGTCGCGCCAGCTATTGGGGCGGCAGAAAGAGACCAGCGGAATGCCGTTGAGCTTCGAAAATGCGATTGTCGACTGCTCGGTCAGCGGGTCACCTTTCGCGGCGACCAGGTAAGTGGCCGCCTCGACCAGATACTCGTCGCCGTCCTTTGGCGTCGGACTATTTCGAAAGAGGATTGCGAGATCAACACTGCCGTTCTCCAACCACGTTTCCAGCAACGCCCCTTGACCTTCGCGAACCTGCAATTGCACGAGGGGATAACGCTCGCGCAGACGATGGTACAGCGTGCTGACAAGGGGATGAGCGGTTGAGGGGAGTATCCCGATTCTGACCAGCCCGATCGGCTCTCCCGCCGTGCTCCGGATGTCGTTGGACAATTGCTCGGTACTGGCGAGCCAGGTTCTGACGCGCGGGGCAATTCGCGCCCCCAGCTCCGTCAATACCACGCCGCGCCCCGTCCGCTGAAACAGGCGGCCGCCGCAGTACCGTTCAAGCTCGACGATCTGACGGCTGATGTGTGGCTGACTTGTCCCATAAGCACTGGCAGCCTTGCTCAAGCTCCCTAGCTCAGCCGCGTCGATGAATAGCTTCCAGGCAGCGTAGTCCATCGCTGGCCTCCGATCGGATATGCCAAATCAGTATAGCTGAAATGTCCCTTTCAGCAGTTCTCGCATGGGTCGCTCATCCCTACACTGCAACGCATGCACCGTTGTTTCCAGTTTTATGCAAAAGACACAGCGGGCTCTCCTCTGCTGAAAGAGGAGCCGAAAAGCTCATATTTGGAGGCGTCATGAAAGCGATCGATCTGCGCGGTTTGGTACCGGCACCCGTTACCCCCTTCACCCGTGACGGAACGGTGGACCATGCAGCAATTCAACGGCTGGGTTCCTGGCTTGGCAGCATTGAGGGCGTGAAAGGTCTGACGGTTCTTGGCCACGCTGGCGAAGGCACGTTCCTAACCCAGCAAGAACAGGCTGAAGTTATCCAAAGCTTCGTCAAGTCTGTTGACGGAAAGATTCCGGTCATCGCCGGTATCACGCTCGAAGGCACCGAAGTGGCGGTGGAAGAGGCGAAGCGCGCTGTAGAAGCAGGCGCGTCGGCAGGCCTGGTGTACCCGTCGCACGGATGGCTGCGCTTCGGTTATCAGAACGGTGCGCCGCAAGATCGCTACCGCGCAATTTACGAAGGTAGCGGCCTGCCGCTCATCCTGTTTCAGTACCCGGATGCCACCAAGGCGACGTACAACCTGGAAACGCAATTGGACATCGCCGCACAGCCTGGCGTCTTCGCGATGAAGAACGGCGTGCGCAACATGCGCCGCTGGGACACGGAAATCCCCGTCATCCGTCGCGAGCGTCCGGAACTGCAAATCCTGACCTGCCACGACGAGTATCTGCTCCACACGATGTTTGACGTCGACGGTGCGCTGGTCGGCTACGGCGGCCTGGCCCCCGAGCCGCTGATCGAACTGATCAAAGCGGGCAAGGCGAAAGACTACAAGGCCGCTCGCGCGATCCATGATCGCCTGCTGCCCGTGACACGCAATGTGTACCACCGCGGCTCGCACATGGAAGGCACCGTCGCACTCAAGCACGGCCTGGTGGCGCGCGGCATCCTCGAGCACGCTACGGTGCGCTCGCCGTTGCTGCCGCTTGCCGAAGGTGCGGACGTGGAAATCGCAGACGCGCTTCGCTCGGCGGGCCTCGTCGACTGACGACGAAGCGGCGCACCCAAAGCGTCATTACGGTAGTGGAGCGGCGCCCGGCTTCGCTATCGACGTTGAGCGGTAACGGCGACGCGCGAAGCATCGTTTCGCGCGTCGCCCATAACAGGATCGGTAAACGACCAAGAAAGCTCCGAAGTCGCGACACAACAAGAGAGAAACGCGACTAGTGCTTAAAGACAAGAAGAAATCCGAGGGCCCATAAAATGCAGCTTTTCAGGAGACAGCATGAACACCCCATCGACCGCGTACGGTGTCGGCCTTGGTCAATCCCCGAGCGATACGCGCCCCGTGAGCGAGCAACTGCGTGCTGCGAATCTGCTGTTCCGCCTCGAGAACGTGCCCTTCTGCAAGTGGCACACCAAGGCGCGAATCATCATGGGCAGCGCCACCCTCTTTGACGCATTCGACGCCCTCTCGCTTGCTTTTGTACTGCCTGTACTGGCGGGCCTGTGGCATCTATCTGCTGGCCAGATCGGGATACTCATCGCCGCCGGTTATCTCGGGCAGGTCGTAGGAGCGTTGGTATTCGGCTGGCTTGCCGAGCGCATCGGTCGTGTTCCGAGCGCCACGATAACGGTCGGTGCCATGTCGGCAATGAGCATCGTGTGTGCATTCACGGGCAACCTCCACATGCTGTTCCTGATGCGATTTCTCCAAGGCATTGGAGTCGGAGGAGAGGTGCCCGTAGCGGCCACGTTCATCAACGAGCTTTCCCAGGCGCACGGCCGAGGTCGTTTCTTCATTCTGTATGAACTCATTTTCCCACTGGGTCTCCTCGCGGCCGCGCAACTCGGTGCTTTCATCGTTCCCCGCTGTGGTTGGGAGTACATGTTCCTGATCGGCGGGATTCCGGGCATCGCCGTAGCAATCTTGATCGCTCGTCTTCCCGAATCGCCGCGCTGGCTTATTGCACGTGGACGCTTTGACAAAGCTGAACGCATCATTGAGCGACTAGAGGCAAGTACGACGAAGCGCAACCTCGACACCCAGACGCAAAAGGCCGAAGTTGATGAGCGCGTCGTGGGTCTTCTCAACGGAGTCCAGTCGAAGCGGAGGGGGACGTGGAAGGAGCTTTTCTCGCCGTTCTACCGTGGACGCACGGTTGTTGTTTGGCTGCTCTGGGCAAGCTCCTACTTTGTGGCCAATGGCATCAACAACTGGCTGCCAAGCCTGTACACGACGGTCTACCATCTGCCCCTGCAAGAGTCACTGCGCATGGCGTCCGTCTCTAACGTTCTGAGCACATGCGGAGTCCTTGCCTGCGCGCTGCTGATTGATCGCGTCGGGCGCCGCCGCTGGGCAATGGCCTGCTTCGTCATCAGCGGAATGCTGCTCGCCGTTCTTGGCATCCATGGCGCTGGGAGCGCATGGTCCGTGGTATTTCTCGGATCGTCGGCCTACGCTGTGATGGCGACCACAACCGTCCTCCTGTACCTTTACACCCCTGAAATTTATCCAACGCGGATGCGCGCTATCGGGACTGGCCTCGCGACTTCCTGGTTGCGGGCAGCGTCTGCCGCTGCGCCAGCGATCGTCGGTGTCGTGCTGACAGGGAAAGGCGTCGCTGCGGTATTCATCATGTTCGCCGTAGTCAGTGCAGTGGGCTTCTTCGTCGCTGCGCGAATGGTGGAGACGACCAATCGCCCACTCGAAGAAATCTCCCCCTAGCCACTCTCCCGACAGTCAGGTTCCTCTCTTGATATGACGCAAGGGAGGAACTCTCTCGCTCGTTCTTACCCGATAGCTTCAGCGACAAGATAACAATTGCCGATGCGCCCAAGCGTTTAAATTTAGTGATGCTTAAAAGCTCTCGGAAAAACAAATCGCACACGAAAACATGAATGGAGACAACCGAAATGAAAAAAGCAGAACTGGTAATGGGCCGCCCGCCTGTGCGGAGAGTTTTTCGTTCGCTTGCTGTTGCGGCGATTCTTTACTCCAGTCAGGCATTGACCTCGATCGACGCACACGCCGATAGCGGCTCGCAGGTTCAACTTTATGGGCTGATCGGCACGTACGTCGGGAGCGTCAAACGCAGCGACACGCCGCAATCTACCGTACTCATGGGAAGCGGTGGACTCACCACGTCGTTCTGGGGAATCAGCGGCAAGGAAGATCTTGGAGGCGGCGTCAATGCCATCTTCGCTCTTGAGAGCTTCTTCCAGCCCCAAAACGGCGCGCAGGGTCGCAGTGCGGCGGACCCGTTTTGGTCGCGCAACGCGTACGTGGGTTTTAAGGGCGATTTCGGCCAGTTGACTTTCGGTCGACAAAGAAATCCGACCTATACGGCGGAATCCCTGATCAATCCGTTCGGATCATCGACCGTATTTGCTCCGCTTGTGCTCCAGACATTCGTGAGCAGTTATGGAGGTACGATCATCGGAGATACGGTGTGGAATAACACCGCCAAGTACACGACCCCGAACTTTAAGGGTTTCGGCGCAACGGTAATCTACGGCCTGGGCGGCGTCGCAGGTTCGCCCGGCATCGGTAACCTCGGCGTTCACCTGAACTATCAAGGCCACGGTCTTACGGCAGTGCTGTCGGGCCAGCGCGTGCGCTATACCGCAGCAGGTCCGGTGGGCGCGCAGTATGCCTATCTCGCCGGCGCAGCATACGACTTCAAGGTCGTGACGCTTTACGGGGCGTGGGCCATGACGAGTGACGTCAGTACGCCGACAGGCAGCCACACCTATCAGGCAGGTTTGTCGATCCCCTTCTCGCCCGCCGACTTCCTCCTTGCAGAATGGGCGCGTACGCAACGGTCCGGACCTACCCATGCGACCAATAGCCTTCGCAACACGGCCTCGCTCGGCTACGACCATCTTTTGTCCAAACGGACGGACATTTATGCAATCTACTCTTTTGACAAGCTGAGCGATCACGCCACCGGCAACACATTTGCCGTCGGCATCCGGCATACCTTTTAACTCGAAGCCCAGTCGGTCAGCACATGCTTGCTTCGGTTCGTGAGACGTTCGGCAAGCGGACAGCCGCCCCAACGCACCAGCATGGAAATGTGGAGTTCGCTGGCCGGACCTTCTGCCCGCGACTGGCGGTTGTACCCTCTGAAGCGGCCGTTCCTATTGCGTCAGTCTGAACGGCAACTATATAGGGTCGATTCGCGACGATCGTTCCGTCGCTACCGTGCTTGTTTTCCGTTTTCTGAAGCGTCCCCAGGTAGATGTCGTCCAACCGCGGTTTTGCCTCGAGGTGCGGCGGCGTCCACCGTCAGCAAGCACAAAGTTCGGCGTTGAAAGTCATCCTGGCACGGAGCAGCCCTGCGCGGTCACCGACGCGAGTTGAACAACCGTAGAAGCTCCTCGCGTAGCTCGGAGATGTCCAGCACATGCTGTGCGCGCGTCACGGCCACGTAAAGCAGGCGCATCTCGTCCTCGTCCAGCGTCAGGCGCCCGTCAACGGTCTTGAAGCGAAAATCATTGGCTACTTTCACCCGTTTCCATTCCAGTCCCTTCGCACGGTGCACGGTCGAGATCACGTAGTCGGCGCCTGACTCGGGCGTAGCTCGCTGCGCCAGCGCCCGCAGGTAGGCGGTGCCACACTCGTCGACGATTCGCACGATCGGTAGTAAGTCGCGCCCGACCGCGCTCCGGGCAAACGATTGAGCGTCCTGCCACGTTTCGAACAGCGAAAATGCCGCTGGCCGGAAAGCTCGCTTGCCGGCCAGCAACTGATCGGCGCCGTCTGCAAACGCTACGATCTCCAGGGGACTCATCCGGATCGCGGGCTTATGACCCGCTTCGACGCCCGCGGCCAATTGCCAGATCGCCGTCACATTCTTGCGACACAAGATGGCATCGACGGGCGGTGAGATATTCGGATCTTCCACCAAGATCGAACCGATGTGGGCCTGGCCGCGAATGGGCGTGCGCTCGCCAAGCAGAGCAAGAATACGACTGGCGAGCGCCGCGAACGTCGGTCCGAAGCGGAAGGATTCGGTTAGCGCACGCTCGGGCGCGTCGATCTGTGCCATCGCATTGACCGCGCCGCGCCACTCATAGATTTGCTGGTAGGGGTCGCCGACGTAGATGATCTGCGCGTGGCGCTGGCGGCCAAGCACCGAGAGCATGACGCCATCGCTGTCCTGCGCCTCGTCGAACAGGATGAAGTCCGAATCGATCCGCGGTTCTGTCTGCGCCCAGACTTTTAAGTAGACGTCCGGCGTAACGGCGCTGCGCCCGCGTGGGTCAGTGCTCTCATTCCACAGGCGCACTACGCAGGGAAGCAACGATTCGCGCAGCCAGTCGGCCGCCTTGTCATGTACCTTTTCGTCGACAGGGATGTGGAAAGCCTCCGGCCGCAGCTGCGCCGAGCGGCAGAATCTGCCCAGGCCGTCGGCAATCATCCGGCCGATTTCGAACGGCGTGACTTCGACGGTTTTGCCGGTGATGGTGGGCACCTGTATCAGTCCGAGGCCATAGCGGGCAGCTAATTCGTGCGGTGGCTCGGCCGGGAGATTCACGCGCGCGGTC
The DNA here is from genome assembly GCF_050434085.1 of Paraburkholderia sp. UCT70. Lineage (NCBI taxonomy): Bacteria > Pseudomonadati > Pseudomonadota > Betaproteobacteria > Burkholderiales > Burkholderiaceae > Paraburkholderia > Paraburkholderia sp. UCT70. The sequence goes on from NZ_JBNPVZ010000001.1 coordinate 423,053, forward strand.
AGGGCGGGAGCAACGGATGCATACGCGAGCGAATGCACCGTGCGCGCGCTGACATTCGGCGGAAAGCCGCGGCGAGCGTGCCCGGCGATTTCCTTGTTGAAGGCGAGATAGCTGCCGCGGTTACCGGCGAGATGATTGGCAACCAGCCGTAGCGTCGAAGTCTTGCCCGCGCCGGCATACGCCTTGACCTTCAGGTCGCCGCCGCCAAGAACCCCATCTACGACGGCGTGCTGTTCGGCGGTAGGCTTAAACAAATGGGGCATGGCATGTGAGGCTGAGCGAGGATGCCCGTAGTGTGCCGGAAATTCGCGTATGGGCAAGCTGCGAGGCTCCGCAAGGGACGGTCGCGACCAGGATTCGGCCGTCTAGCCGTCGACGGCACGGAGCCCGGTTGGGCTCTGCCGATCGCCGTCAGGCAGAGGCCGGCCATAAGGCGTCATTCGCACACTGTGTCGCTGGCACGTTCGGATGTCGGCTCAGCCCCTCGTAACCGGCCGCTCGATCTTCCTCTGGTGGGCGGCATCATCACTGGCAATGCCAGCCTTCGCCACCAGATAGTCGCGCAGCGATCGCCACTTCGACCGCGACGATGGCTACACTTTGGCGCGCTTGCGAGCCGCGCGCGTACCCACTGGCTTCTCAGAGACCGCGCAGTGCTGGATCACGCGCTGAAGATGATCGGGACCGGCCGTGATCGCGCTAAGCAAGGTCATCAAGACAAAATCGATCAACTTCGGCATTGCGACTTTGGCGTCCGCCCGCGGTGCACGGTTCGCCAGGATCAGCGTGGCAAGACCATGTTCCATGCTCCACGCGGCATGGGTCACCAGCTTGAGATCGGCCTGGGTCCAGCCAGTCTCGACGGCCAGCGCCTCAATGGTCTCGGAAAACAACCCGAAAGACCTGTTACTTTCCTCGATGAGTTCTGGATACGCTTGGTGCGCCACGATGCGAGGTCCGATCATCAGGCCGAACAGGCCATTGTGGCGCTGCGCGAACTCAACATACACCCGCATCATCCGATATGCTTTGGCAAGCGCCGTATCTTCGCTGTCACGGATCGCAACGCGCAGCGCAGCGAGGTCACGATAACCGCTCGCCGCAATCGTGGCCAACAGTTCGTCGATACCCGAGAAATGTCTCGAGGGCGCGGCTTCTGATACCCCCACCATGCGCGCGAGGTAACGCAGGCTCAAGTCTTGCGCCGATACATCCATGAGCGCGTTGCGCCCCGCTTCAATGAGGGCGTTTCGCAGATTCCCATGATGGTAGTCCGCATTCTTCGCGATAGATGACTTACGACTCACGTGGCCTTCGTTCGTGGAGCAAAACAGGGAATCGATTATAAATTCTGCGCAAAGAGGCTCGCAATATCGTGCTCGCGCGCTAGCGCGCGTGTCACTACACGCATTCTAGCGGCTTGGTGGCGTGGCCGGGCATGATGCTACATCGCATGCCTGGCGGCCCCGGGAGTACAAAGCCCCAAGCAGCCTTTCGGTGCTCAACGCACGCGCTCGCCACACGTCCCTGGCGCCCGCGTCGACATCCGCCAATTACGTTGGGCATCGAACCAATACATCGTCGACGGGCGATGTCCTCCTGAGAATGCGCTGCACGCCGAAAAGAAGCACTAAAACGCCCAGTGCCTGGATGGAGGCAATCATGATGAACCCGCTCGCGTAAGTTCCCGTTGCGTCGCGGACATACCCGATCAGAAAGGGCGTAACGAAGCCGGCGACGTTGGCGACGGAACTGATTAACGGCACGCCGACCACTAGCGACTTAGCGCTGAGAAGGCCCATAGACATTTGCCAGAAGAGCGTTATACCTGCACCCGTTCCCGCGAAGCCAAGAACAAGCAGGAAAAACGTCGCGGTAGTATTGCTGTGCCATACGAAAACGAGCGCCGAAAGGCTCACCGCAGTAAAGACCGACGCCAGCGCACAGAAAAGCCGCCGACGGTGCACACTGCCCCCGATGCTACAGATGAGCACATTGCCCAATGCCCCTAAGGCGCAGGCACCAGCGACTGCACGGCCAATCTCTCTGTATCCGCCGAATTCGCTGAACCTTAGATCGACGACCATTTGCAACTTCGCAAAAGAAACGTTCGAACGACCAACCCACGCCAGCATCCATAAGGCAAACAATGTCGGCAGTATTCTCCATTGCGCGCAAGCGTATGCCTTCCGAAGGAGAGCGTTGTCATCTGACGATGCTGCCTCTACGCAGGCTTCTTTCACCACGTCCATTCGGTCCTCCGACACGTTGTGTTGATACCGGTAATGCAAGGTGTGCTGCGTGATCAAAAATCGTCCGTCACTTCTGCGACACACTCGCTTGCGCAGGGACCGCAACGTCGATCTTCTTCGTGGTTGATGGTGGGCCGCCGACCAGAATGCCGGCATCGATTGCATCGCGGATTTCGTTATCCGCCAGGCCTGCTTCGCGGAACACCTGTTCGTTGTGTTCGCCGCGAAACGCAGGCGCGCTGCGCGTTCCAAGCTCATCGTCGGAAAAGTGCCACGGATAACCATGTATCAGATACGAACCGCCGCGGCGATCCGTGATCTCGTGCACCGCGCCCCATTGCCTGGCCCAATCAGTCTCGGCCAACTCCTTCAGCGTACGAATCTGGCCAATCGCGATCTTGGCCTCGTCGAGTTGCGCATCGAGCGTCTTGAGATCGCGGAACGACAGCATCCACGTCTGGATCACTCCGTGCAGTGCCTTGTAGTTCTGCAGGCGGCGCCGAGCGGTGCTGAAACGGGGATCCTGCGCAAGGTCCATACGGCGCATTGCGCGCAAGTAATTTGGAAACGTGTTGCTGCCGACGATGCTTTGCGCCGCCACAAACTCTTCGCCACCAGGACCGACGAAATGCGGTCCGTCGGCGGCACCGAGAATGCCCGGTTCTGAGCCCGTATCGACACCCGCGAGATCAAGGTGAGCGCGCTCGTTGATCGACAGCATCACGGCTGCCATCGCCACGTCGATGTATTGGCCGCGCCCGGTGACTTCACGCTTGCGCACTGCCGCGAGCACGGCGATGGTCGCTTGCAGGCCCGCATAGACATCCGCGTGCGACAGGGGATCGGTCCATCGGCGGCCGTCGCTCGCGCTGTCGAAATGTCGAAGCGTGTTGTGCGTAAATCCCGTTTCGGCCTGCACGGTCGGCGCGTAGGCCATGCGCGAGGCCCACGGGCCACGCTGCCCATAGCCTGTGATCGATACGTAGACCAGCTTTGAGTTGCGCTGGGAAAGCGTGTCGTAGTCGAGTCCAAAGCCCTTGAGCGTACCTGCCCGAAAGTTTTCGACGATGATGTCAGCTTCGTCGCACAGGCGTAACACGAACTCACGTGCGCCCGGCGCGTTCAGATCGATGCTGATGTTGCGCTTGCCGCTATTCTGCTGAGCGTAATAGCCGGACATGCCGTCGCGGTTCGGGAACGCAGCACGCGACACGTCGGGCCGCGGTGGCTCGATCTTGATCACGTCTGCACCGAGATCGGCTAGCGTCCGCGCGCACAGCGGACCAGCCAGCACGCGGGAAAAATCGACGACTCTGAGTCCTTCGAGCGGTCCGGCCATGTCAATTCCCTTCGAAAACGGCTGTACCCGGGCCAGCCTTATCGAAGGCCTCCAGTCCACGTTTGAGATCCTGCGACGCCCAGATCGGCTTTTGCAGTTCGAACATCGCCTCGTCGGCAGCAGCCACCCCCTCGTTGACCGCGACCCGTACGAGTTGCTTGGTGGCGGCATGCGCGAGGGTCGGGCCGGCCGCCAGTTCCTGCGCAACCGACAGCGCGACTTCATCGAGCTTGTCATCGGGCACAACGAGATTGATCAGGCCCCAGCGTTCCAGCGTGGCTGCGTCGTAACGGCGGCCGAGCAACGCGAGTTCTTTCGCGCGCGCTGGACCGGCGCGCATTACCTGACGCTGGATGCCGCCGAGCAGTGGATGTAAGCCGAGTGCAACCTCGACCGAGCCGATCTTGGCCGATTCGGCGACGACGCTGAAGTCACAGGCTAGCGCCACTTCGAATCCGCCCCCGAGGCATGTGCCGTTCACCGCGACAACGATCGGGATTGGCAGTGTCTCGAAACCACGCAGCACGTCAAGCGGATCCATCAGCGCTTTGCCTTGCGTGGCAATGCGATCCGGGAAAAGCGCCACTTCGGCGCCGGCTGAGAAGTGCCTCAGACCACTGCGCAGCAGGATCGCTCGCGAGCCGCGTCTCACTGCCTCATCGAATTCATCAAGTAGTGCACGATACAGCGTCGGACCCATCAAGTTGTGCGGGCGACGGTTCATCGTAACGACGGTCACGTGGCCTTGGGTTTCCTTCTGAACAATTGCTTCGTCCATTTTTTGCTCCGTTTCATGAGATTCAGATATCCTTCAACCTCAATGTTAATAACGATAACATTTGGGCTGATAGTGATCGAAGCTGAGCGGTGATTGCAGACTACGGCTTCGGTAGCCATCTGGCAGCCTCTCAATCATCGACGCCTGCAACGACGCGTGCGTCCCTTTCGACGCCGTCTCCCAGTACCGCCAGCGCTTCCTGGTAAGCCTCACTCTGAAACGTGGCGAGCGCCTGCTCGAAGCTCGGAAATTCGACCACGACGGTCCGCTCCTTGAGACCCGCCTGGAACGCAACGACTTCGCCGCCTCGCACCAGAAACTTTCCGCCGGCCGCTTTGACCACCTGTGTCGCGAGGACGCCGTACGCGGCGAGCTTGCCTGCGTCATGGACCGCCCAATACGCTGCCACCCAATATCCCTTCGCCATTTTCGCTTCCCAGTTGAAAGAAGATATGTGAGCATGATAACGCCGTTAACATTAACATCAATGAGGGTTTTTCCTGGCCATAAAAAGTTTGTCGGCAGCAGTGTTAACGGTGTTAGCATGAGCCCGTGCGATGACCCAGTGACGACCTTTCGCGGAGAACTTCATGCCGTACACGACGACTAATCCTGCAACCGGCGAACTGCTCGCCACTTACGACGACATATCCGACGAGTTGCTTGAAACGAAACTCGCTGCTGCGCAGCGCGCTTTCGAAAGTGACTGGCGCCGCCGTCCCGTCAGCGACCGGGCGCGCATTGTGTCGCGCGCGGCAGCGCTGTTGCGCGAGAGGGCCGACGAATACGCAGGCTATCTGACGCTGGAAATGGGCAAACGCAGCGGCGAAGCGCGCAAGGAAGTGGAATCGTCGGCGAACATTCTCGACTACTACGCAAAGCATGCGAACGCGTATCTGCAACCGCGCCCGCTCGCGGAAGCGCCCGGCGCAGCCGTGCACATCGAGCCAATCGGCGTGCTTTTCGGCATCGAGCCGTGGAATTTTCCGTACTACCAGATCGCGCGGGTAGCTGGGCCGCAACTGATGGTCGGCAACGTCCTGCTGCTCAAGCATGCGGAAAGCGTGCCGCAATCCGCGTTGGCCTTTGCCCGGTTGTTCGAGGAAGCAGGTGCGCCCGAAGGCGTCTATACGAATCTGTTCATCTCGATCGACCAGGCCGGCCGCGTCATCGATGATCCGCGCGTTCAGGGCGTGACGCTGACGGGCAGTGAGCGTGCTGGCGCCGCCGTCGCCGAGCGCGCCGGCCGTAATCTGAAGAAGGTCGTGCTCGAACTGGGCGGCAGCGACCCGTTCATCGTGCTTGAGGATGCGCCGCTCGATTGGGCGATCCAAAGCGCGGTCGCGGGCCGCATGCTCAATGCAGGTCAATGCTGCGTAGGTTCCAAGCGAATCATCGTGGTCGGCAAGACGCGCGGCGACGCTTTCCTCGAAGGCTTTGCAAAGCAGATGGTAACGCTCGCGCCAGGCGATCCAGCCGATCCGGCGACCGCCGTTGCTCCGCTTTCGTCCGAACGCGCATTGCAGCTGCTGCTTGAGCAGATCGATCGCGCGGCTTCGCACGGCGCACGCATCGTATGCGGTGGAAAGCGCGTCGAGCGCCCGGGCTTCTTTTTGCAACCGACTGTCCTGATCGACATCTCGCCACAGAATCCCGTCTTCGCCGAAGAGCTGTTCGGCCCGGTTGCCGCCTTCCACATTGTCGAGGATGAAGCCGCTGCAATTGTGCTCGCCAATGGCACGCCGTACGGTCTCGGTGCGTCGGTGTTCACCGCGGATACCGAGCGTGGCGAGCGGGTCGCCGCGCAGATCGACAGCGGCATGGTGTTCATCAATCAGCCGTTCGCCACGGCGGCGGAACTGCCGTTCGGTGGGGTCAAGCGTTCAGGTTTTGGCCGGGAGCTTTCTAAACTGGGCTTCGACGAATTCGTCAACAAGAAGCTGATCAGGATTGCGCCCGTTGGTGCGGCACCGTTCGGCCCCGCGCGGGCCGCCTGAACGCGCGATGGTAGCACCTGATTTTTATTTCCTTTGAACGAACATCATGACAAGCAGGACGATTATCAGTTGTGCACTCACAGGAAGTGACGATACACCGCGGCTGAACCCTGCAGTGCCCGTGACGCCCGAGCAGATCGCCAATGAGGCGATGGCTGCATGTGAAGCCGGTGCGAGCATCGCGCACATTCACGTTCGCGATCCCAGGACTGGCGTTCCGAGCACTGAGTTGGCGCTCTACGGAGAAGTCGTTTCGCGTATCCGCGATAGCGGGTGCCCGATATTGATTAATCTCACGACGGGCCCAGGCGCACGTTTCGTTCCCAGCGACGAAGACCCGAATCGGGGAAGCGAACTGAGTACGATGATGACGCCCGAGGCGCGCGTGAGGCATGTGCTCGAATTGCGTCCGGAAATTTGCACCCTGGACATCGCGACCATGAACTTCGGCAGTCGCGCATTCGTGAACGTGCCGGATCATCTGATCAGGATGGCAACCCTCATCGAAGAAGCAGGCGTGAAGCCGGAACTCGAGGTGTTCGATCTGGGCCACGTGCGCCTTGCGCGCCACCTGATCGAAACGCAGGGCATCCTGCAGGCTCCGCTGTTCCAGTTATGTCTTGGCGTGCCTTGGGGCGCGTCCGCCGACATCGAGAGCCTTCTGCAGATGAAACGCTATCTACCGGAGAACGCCCGCTGGTCAGCGTTCGGCATCTCGCGCGCCCAATTTCCGATCGTGGCGCAAAGCGTGATTCTCGGCGGCCATGTCCGCGTCGGCCTGGAGGACAATCTTTATCTTGCGAAAGGAGAACTGGCGCCGGGCAACGCATCGCTGGTCAAGCGCGCGGTCAGTATTGTCAAAAGCATCGGCGGGGACGTGGCAACACCTGACGAGGCTCGCAGCATACTCGGCCTTTCCCGTCGCCAATAGACGGGGGGCGGCGATGTCATTGCACTTCTTTTTGACGAGTCGCAATTCATGGTTGAAGGTCCGGTCGGCTTCTTAATGAAGTTGATGAGTAGGACCAACTTTCGATAAAAAATGGTGCGCTGCGAAAGCACAGTTTTCGAAGGGTGGCCTATTCTTTGGCTACCTGTACCGCCGCCTCACTTATGTCGGATTCATTTCTCTTCCAGAAGCTCTGGAAATTCTGACATAAGAGACGCGGCATCTATTGATGCATGGAGACAAAAATGCCTTTGTGGAATATCTATCATCCCGTCGGTGCCTACTCGGCAGAAGACAAGCAGGACATGGCAAAGCGAATCGCCGACATTTACGTCATCCCTCGCTTCTATGTAGGCGTTCTGTTTCATGAACAGCCCAAAGACTCCTTCTTCATGGGAGGTGAGTCGCGGGTTGATTTTGTCAGAATCAGACTAGATCAATTCGCCAGACATATTTCAAAGGACGTCGCGTGGACGGAGTCGTGGTTGCGCAAGGCGAACGCGGCCATTGCGCCATTTGTCCAGGAGCGGGGCTATCACTTCGAGCTGCATGTCGGCGAGACGCCGCGAGAACTGTGGTTGATCGATGGCATTCGACCACCTCGGCCTGATACGGAGGCTGAGAAGAGATGGAAGCTTGAAAACCGGGCGTCGCCATATGATCCGAGCGAAGGCTAGATCGAACGTTTTGGTCTGAAGCTGTTCAGAGGCTGAACTGGACAGACAGCGGTGAAAGCCTGGGTTTCACCGCTGTCTGTCGCAATCGTCTGGATGCCTCTCTCTGACATACCGTTGAATAGCAAGCCCGCGGGATCATGATTAGAGACAGTAGTTCCAGCGAAGGAGAAGGCACATGAAGGCTTTGATAATCGAACGCAATGGCGATCCGTCAGAGGTGGTTCACTGCTGTGATGTGCCAGAGCCCACGCCCGGTCCCGCTGAAGTCCGCGTAAAGATGCTCCTGGCGCCCGTGCACCCGTCTGACCTGCACGTCATCCGTGGACGTTTCGCCCGTCAGCGTCAGCCGGAACTGCCAGCCTCGCCCGGGTCCGAGGGCGTCGGAATCATCGACTCCGTGGGCAGCGACGTGCCACGCGCGCGGGTAGGAGAGCGCGTTGTTTTGCTGGATGTGCCCGGAACATGGAGAGAACAGGTCATCAGTCCAGCCGATCGAGCGATACCTGTACCGGCGACGATCTCCGATGAGGACGCGGCACAGGCTTTGATCAACCCGATGACGGCATGGGCAATGACGATCTGCGAGCACCAGCTCGAACGGGGCGACTGGCTGGTGCAGAGCGCGGCCGGCTCGACTGTCGGTCGCCTCGTATTGCAGATCGCGAAAGCGCAGGGGTTCCGTACCATCAACCTTGTACGCCGTCATGAGCAGGTCGCCGAAATTCAGGCGCTTGGCGGCGACGTCGTGCTTTGCACCGCTGACGAACGCTGGCCCGAACAGTTGGCTAAGGCCACTGGCGGCAATGGCATCGTGAGCGCGATTGACTGCGTCGCTGGCCGCACGGGCGCCGCGCTTGCGCGTCAGCTGGCCCCGAACGGCCGCCTGCTCGTGTATGGAGCCTTGTCGTCGCATCGTCAGACGGACCAGGCGGCGTTCGAGATGCCGATTTTCGCGCCAGCGCTTGTCTACTCAGCTGCCGAGGTGCGCGGCTGGTTCATCTTCTCGTGGCTCGCACGCAAGGGGGTGAACGAAGGCAGCCGGACGTTGCGCAGTCTGCTCGATCGTATCGCCGATGGGTCCCTGACGCCGCCGGCAGCTCATCGCTACGACCTGGATCGTGCACGAGAAGCCTTCACAGCCGCCGAGCGCGCCGCACACGACGCCAAGCCGCTGCTGGCGTTCGCGGAGCGCTGAGATTCGCCCATGTCCGGCGCACCATCGAAAGCTGTGAATGCCGTGGCCACGCATCGGCTAGATGGGATGACCGGGCTGGACGCGATAGTGGTGCGCGAAGGCAAGAACATTAAAGGGCTGGTTCTCGCGTTCGTGTTCGGAACCGTCGGCAGGCACATTCTGGAAAGGGCCTTTCCAACAGCAGCAAGGCGGTCGAAGCCAGGAATAGCGCAGCGAGAAGAGAATGCGACAGTGCTGGTTGATCGCGTGCATGGGGCATGTCCGCTTGACTTCGGAATCGGCCATTGCTTAGCCGACGAATCGGAAGACCGCTTCGGGTCGTTCCCAGCCTTTGATTGCGCCAAGCTCATCGCGGCGTCGGTAGCCAAATGCGTTCACGACCCAGATTCCTCACTCGCGATCGAAGCTGAGGCGATGTGAAGAATTTACGGAAATGGCCGGCGGCTGGCATCGTCACTTGTGTTGCTATAAGAGGCACAAAGCCGCTGCTCAACGTTCTCAGGAGCGGCCCCCTCGAGCAGGCGGAGCACAGTCGCACAGCGACGAAGCGCCTGGTGATGAGTCGTGAAGCACTGAGACCCATCAGATTTGTCGGCAGCATCACGCTAGGGCTTGACCCGATTGCCGAGCCGACGAAGAGTTTCGTACTTTAACGGTGACTGCGGACTCTGCTGCGCACCACCGCGGCGCGATCGGGATCGTCGATTTCGAGCGCCTCTGACGGCCAACCGAGATCGGATAGGCGCCCGCCGCCTCACCCCATTCGGCGAATTGTGGCAGCGCCCCGGCCAGTCGATACTCGTTCACCGCGAACGGAGGTGTCATGTCGATCCGATACGATTTCACCCCGCGCAATACCATCCGAATCGAGTGCGGCGACGAGGTCATTGAAGTGCTTCTGCCGGCCGGCTCCTCACCTGTGGCGCCCGCGCCGGCAGCGCCGGCCCCCGATCCTGATCCCGATACCGATGTCGGCCGCGGCAGCCCGATCGGAGTGACGCCGATCCCGCGGCGGGCGCGTCCGAAGCAGGGTCCCGGCGTGATGGCGATCATCGCCGACAAGAAAAGCCGGCCGCTCGATTTCGACTGGACGAAGTTCGATCCCGGCGTGCGCCTGCACAGTCTGGACAGCATCGGCGACATGGCCGAGGACGAGCTGGCGCGGCTCCTCACGCAGAGCGGACCGCAGCTTGACATCACCGACAACGGTCTGAAGATCGTCAACGTCGGCGTGACGCCCTGGAGCGGAACGACGCCGACGCAATTGGAGAGCCTGCGCCGGATCGTCGAGAACCCCACCATCGGCGTCGACGCGGTGCGCCTGTTCCAGCTGCCTGACAGCGATTGAGGCGGTAGGCGGGTGGCCTCGACCGATAGCTACGCGACCGCGAAGGCCAACCTGCGGGACAACGTCAAGACGCTGGTTGGGATCTTCGGCGGCATCGCCGGCTTGCTGCTCGCCGGTACGCCATTCACCGGCTACGGCAGCCTCGACCCCGCGTCGGCCACCTTCCGCTGGTCGATCGCGACCGTCGGACTGGCCGCCGCGGTGGTGCTGGTCGGAAGTTCGATCGTGCTGCTGCTGCGCCTGCTGCAGCCCGATCTTGTCTACCAGAGTGTGCTGCGCCGGCAGGCTGAGCTGGCACCCTACGACCCCGCCGACCGCGAAGAGATCGAAGCGTTGCGTCGGGAATTCGAGCGCCAGCGGGGCAATCTGCTGCCGGAGGGCATGGAGTGGCTCGACGACCTCGAGACGGAGACCGATGAGGCCCATGACCGGTGGGTGGAGGTGGTCAACCTGGCCGGCGCGCCCGGCGCGCCAGCCGATCTGAAGACCCAGATCGATGCCCGGCGCCAGATCTACGAAGGCCTCTACGACAACCTCGGGGCAGTTAACAACTGGGCGGCATACACCCGCCTGCGCTATCGGATCATCAAGGGCTGCAACCTAGCCTTCGTGATGGGCTTCGCGGCGCTGGTCGCGATCGGCATGTTCTCCTGGGCCGTCGGACAGAAGAAGGAGGAGACGAAAGACGTCCCGGCGGCGCAAATCTTCGTCGTCCAGCCGCCCGCCGCGCTGCCGCCGTCACCGCCAGCGGCGCCGCTGCCAGCAGTGAATCCAATCCTGTTCAAGACCGGGCAGGCAGCGCTGTCGACCGAGGGCATGGCGGAACTCGCGAAGGCGCGCGATTACCTGCGCGGCCATCCGGACACCGCCGTGCTGGCCTTCGCCTACACCGACACGCGCGGCGGCGGCGCGGTCAATCGGGCACTGGCGGCCCGGCGCGCACAGGTCGTGCGCAGTGCCCTGATTGCCGAAGGCGGAATCGCCGCTTCGCGCATCTTCGTCGCCGAGCTGCCCGAGACCGACCTTCCGATCTTCACCGGGCGCCCGGTCGACAGCCAGAGCAACCGCAGCGTGCAGCTCATGCTGCTGGCGCTGCCGCAGCGCGGCCACTGAGGGAATATGTGCGATAGCGCAACAGAGCGCACTGACGTTTCGAGGGAGCATCACCCGGCAACCTCTTGATCCAAATGGCAGAAGGCGCTGCACGTTCCGTTCAGATTTTCTTTCAGTTCCTGCACTTCTTCATCTAACCTTGTGAAGGTCGTTAGGGGATCGAGACATGTTAAACACCAGTCTCAGGTCACAACTGCAGACGTATCTGCGAAACATCCGTAGACCTGTCGAATTGATCGTGTCGCAGGACGGTAGTCAAAAATCGTCCGAGATGCTGACGATGTTGAACGAAATCGCGTCGTTGACAGATCTGGTGACGGTAATCGAGGAGCAGCAAGGCGAGGAACGCAAGCCATCATTTTCAATCGGGCAGGCGGGAGCAAAACCCGGCATTCGGTTTGCCGCCACTCCAACAGGGCCTGAATTTTCGTCCCTTGTCCTTGCAATACTCCAGGTGGGAGGACATCCCGTAATAGCCGACCGTACGACCATCGAACGGATTCGAACGCTAGAACGTGACTACTATTTCGAGACCTTCATTTCACTATCTTGCGGAAGCTGTGTGGACGTTGTGCAAGCGCTGAACATGATGACGGTGATCAATTCACGGATTCACAACATTACGATCGACGGAGGGCTTTTTCAAAGTGAGGTGTCGGCGCGTGATGTTAGCGTTGTGCCGACGATCTACATGAACGGCGAGTTATTCGGCGAGGGGCGCAGCAGCTTTGAGGAACTCGGCGCGAGACTTCACGACATAGAAATGAGCATGAGAGCGGCACTGCGCGCGGCGTGCTAGCCGTAGCACCGACCTGCAGGTTATATCTGTTGCGGGTATCCCCGCTAATTCGCCCGCGGGGATGCCGTTATCTGTAACGCTGAAAGTCCGCAACGCGTGGACCTCAGCCGACCGCATCGGGCTGTACTCGGCCAGCTGCAGTCGTTCGCCCTCGTCCTTACACGGCCATTCAGAGGAACGTTCCGGTCAGGTAACGGACCTTCGCGTGGGACGCGGTCGAGAGCCCGGGCAGACGCGAACTTGCGACCCAGCACGGAGGTCCCGCGCCTCAGCCTCCGGGGAATATCTGACACGCAGGTTTGGGCCCGGATCCACGGGCAAGCGACCATCACACGGCAAAGTTCGGGCGCCGTCAGGAAGCGGAATAAATCATACGTTAGCCGCGCCGCACATCGAATAGAACTAACCACTTTTACAGCCGGCGCGCTGCGCTGATTGTCGACAAGCGCGGAACAAATATGTTTCCTACCATTGCATGAGGCAGCACCTTCAGGAGACAGCCGGTGGGAAGCATTGCGGAGTGGTTAGCATCACTCGGCTTGTCCGAGTATGTCCAGGTCTTTGCCGAGAATGGTATCGATCCCTCGGTCCTCCCCGATCTCACGGACCAGGATCTCAAGGATCTTGGCGTCTTGCTTGGGCATCGCCGCAAAATGCTGCGCGCGATTGCCGAACTTGGCGACAGCGCGGTTGCAATATCTCCGATCGCGGCCGCGCCCGTCCGGGGTGATGACGCGGACCGACGCCAGCTCACCGTCATGTTTTGCGATCTCGCCGGTTCGACTGCCCTGTCGACGCGACTCGATCCGGAAGACATGCGGCAGGTCTTCGGCGCCTATTACAGGGGTTGCGCAGATATCGTTACTACGGCCGGTGGTTTCATCGCAAAGTACCTGGGCGACGGTGTACTGGCCTATTTTGGTTATCCCCGGGCGCACGAGGACGACGCGGAACGGGCGGTACGCGCGGGGCTGACGCTGGTGCGATCCATCGGCAAACTCGATTCCGGGACGGACGAAAGTTTGCGGTTGCGGATCGGGATCGCTACCGGTGTAGTGGTAGTCGGTGATCTCATCGGCGAAGGCGCAGCCCTGGAGCGTGGCGTTGTCGGTGAGACGCCTAATCTCGCTGCCCGGCTACAGACATTGGCCGAGCCCGGAACAGTCGTGATTTCTACGAGCACGCAGCGGCTTACGGGCGGACTGTTTGACTACCGCGACATGGGCCTGGCCACTGTGAAGGGTATGGGCGAAGCAGTGCGGGTTTGGCAAGTGCTCGGCCCCAGCAGGGTCGAAAGCCGGTTCGAGGCGCTGCATGGGACCACACTGACGCCAATCGTCGGGCGCGACGAGGAGATCGAGCTGTTGCTCCGCCGATGGCAGCGAGTGAAGAACGGCGAGGGGCAGGTTGTGCTGCTTTCGGGCGAGCCGGGTATCGGGAAATCGCGCCTGACCACCGCCCTTGAAGAGCGGCTCCAATTCGAGCCGCACAAGCGCTTGCGGTATTTCTGCTCGCGCCGCCATGAAGACAGCGCCTTCTACCCGTTCATCGCCCAGCTCGAGCGGGCGGCTGGTTTGCGACGCGACGATACTGCTGAACAACGTCTCGACAAACTTGAGGCGGTGCTCGCGTTGGCCACCGACAATCTGGGCGAAGCTGCTCCGCTGGTGGCAGCGTTGTTATCGATCTCGACAGAACGTCGATACCCAATCCTCAACCTGACGCCGCAGAAGCGCAAGGAGAAGACGCTTAGCACAATTATTGCGCAGATCGTGGGTCTGGCAATGCGCCAGCCGCTGCTGATATTGTTCGAAGACGCGCATTGGGCCGACCCCAGCTCACTCGAAGCGCTGGACCAGCTTGTCGATCGTATTGCAACCCTTCCTGTCCTGCTGATCGTCACGTTCCGGCCTGAGTTCATATCTCCGTGGATCGGCCGCGCAGAGGTGATGCTCCTTACGCTCAATCGTCTGCAGCCTCGGCAACAGGCGGAAATGATCGGGCGGATAACTGTTGGCAAGGCGCTACCGAAAGAGGTTACAGACCGGATCATCGAGCATACGGATGGAATACCGCTATTTGTCGAAGAACTGACCAAGACCGTGCTGGAGAGCAGCGTACTGCGCGAGCAGAACGGGTGCTACGTCCTCGACGGTCCGCTGCCCCCACTGGCGATCCCGATGACGCTGCACGCTTCGCTGATGGCGCGTCTCGATCGCCAGGTGCCGGCGCGGGATGTAGCACAAATCGCCGCTGTAGTCGGCCGGCGATTTTCTTATGAGCTCATCAGCGCGGTCGCGTCGATGCCCAGGGAGCGCCTGGACGACGCATTGGACCATCTCGTCAGTGCGGGGCTGGTTTTCCAGCACGGGGCACCACCGGATGCGGAATACACCTTCAAGCATGCTCTGGTGCAAGACGCCGCGTACAGCTCCCTGCTGCGGGACAGGCGACAGCAACTGCATGCCCGCATCGCAACGGAGCTCGAAAATCATTTTTTTGACGTAGCGGAGCAACAACCGGAAATCCTGGCGGAACACTGCGCCCAGGCCGGATTGATGGAGAAGGCGGCCCGGCTGTGGCTGCGTGCCGGTCACAATACTGCAAAACGCGCCGCGCATCGCGAGGCGTCGGCCTTGTTCGAGAAAGCGCTGAATGCCTATGCGGCCCTGCCGTCCTCGGCCGAGATACTTGGTGAAATCATCGACACCCGATGGGAACTTAACCACTCGCTTTATCCGCTCGGAGAATTGACACGGGACCGAGCGAATCTGGAGAGCGCAAAACATCTTGCCGAAGGACTTGGCGACGAGGTACGCCTATCGCGCGTTCTATCAAGGTTGGCTTTCACGCTCGGTTCGTTAGGCGATCTGGTCGGCGCCGTCGAGGCAGGCGACCGCGCCCTGACGTTGGCGGAGCGGCGAAGCGACCCCGATGCGAAGGCGTGGGCTGCTATGATGCTGGCCAGGTCACGGTATGGGCGCGGAGACTATGAACGTGCGATGGGACATGCTCGACAGGCGCTAGATCTCCTCCATGAAGGCCTTGGTCACGGCCTCGGACCCCATGAGGATTACGCAAAATTCACGCGCGTCAACGGTCGTATCTGGTTGGTGCTGTGTCTCGCCGAACTCGGCCGGTTTGAAGAGGCTGCCGTCTTTGGACAGGAGGCGACCCGCATGGCCCGAGAGATGAATGAGCCAGAGGAACTGATCTTTGCTGGCCACGGTGTCGGACGGATGCACCTTGTTCAACGCAATCCCGGCGTTGCTGTCGAGGCACTTGAGCCAGCACTGGCCATGTGCAAGAGCGCTGAGTTTCCAATCTACGTTCCGCGAATAGCCTCCTGTCTGGGGGCGGCGTATGCCGCACTGGGCCGGACCGATGAAGCACTGGTTCTTCTGGAAGAGGCAGTTCGCCAGGCGGCGGCGAGTAATTTAACGTTCGGACAGTCGCTAGTGCTCTCAATTTTCGGTCAAGTGTGTCAGCTCGCAGGTCGACAAGATGAAGCGCTCACTCATGCACAAGACGCCATTGATCTTGCTCGAGCCTCCGGCGAACGAGGCAACGAAGCCTGGGCCTGGTGCCTGTTGGGCGATCTTGTCTCGGATGGCAACGCTACCGCACCTCGGATTGAGGAAGCTCACAATCACTATCGCGTGGCGCTGATGATCGCCCAGGACCTCGGAATGCGTCCGTTGCAGACACAGTGTCTGAATGGACTTTCCGGGCTACAAAAGGGTGGTCGGAAATGAAGCATTGACCGAGCAACATGCAGCAGACGCCAGCTCGCTTTGCCGGGGAGCGGGCATAAAAACCCCACGGCATGGTAGAACCTGGTTTCACCCCGCACCGTTCGCCGCGAACCGTTCGCGCGCTAGTCTGCAGCAAATCTCAATTACCACCATCGCATTACTTACCTAGCGACTGGTTCGCCTTTTCGGCTGCCGCGTTCAGTGCCGCGGCGGGTTGAGCTTTTCCCAGGTAGACGGATTGCATCGCATTCGACACGGCCTTCCCGGTGTCTTCCCAGCCAGTGACAGTCGGTGAGAAACGCGCGTTCGGCAACAACGCGATGAACGCCCTGGGTGTCTGGGCTATTGAGCGCCGGATCGCTGGCTTCAGCTTCCGTCGTGGGCAGGAAGCCTTCCGTCTTCGAGAATTCGACGCGCGGGCCCTTAGTGAAGAGGAAGTCGAGAAACTTCCAGGCGCTCTTCTTGACCCTGGAGTTCTTGAACATCATGATTGAATCGGTCACCGCATAGGTGGCCTGCGTCGTTCCGGTCGGAATGGGATCGATACCGTACTTCAGATCCGGTGCCTCCTTCGCGATCTGCTTCGACAGTAAGGGCAAAGAGATAACCATCGCCACACGCCCCTGCTTGAACAGGTTCTGTACGCCTTCACGGCTATACCCGGTGACCCCCGCTTCGGTCAGACCTTCGGCTATCATCGTTTTGTACAGCGTTGCGGCTTTCACGCCAGCCGGCGAATTGAAAGCAGCCTTGCCGTCCTTGCCGATCACGTCTCCGCCGTAGCTCCAGAGTGCATAATAGAAATAGACATCTGTCTCGATTTCTCTGCCTTGAAGACCAAAGCCGGCGATTCCCATCGCTTTCAGCTTCTTTGACGCATCGACTACATCGTTCCAGGTCTTCGGACCATTCGAATAACCAGCTTTCGCAAGCAGGTCCTTGTTGTAGTACAGCGCGCGTGTTGAAGCAGCGATCGGCAAGCCGTACACCTTGCCTTTGACTTCACCCGGCGCCAGCATCTGGCCAATGAAGCGGTCCTTGAAACTCGCGTCCATGTAGCCATCAAGGGGCTCGGCGACGTCGTCCTTAACGAAGTCCAGCAACCAGCGGGTACCGACAATTGCGAGGTCCGAGTTCGCGCCACCCATGATGTCCGTCTGGATCTTCTGTTGCAGCGAGTCCCAGTTTACTTCTTCGATCTTGATTGTCGTACCGGGGTTAGCTTTCTCGAACTCGTGAGCCATCTTGTTAAAGTATGGGCCAGTCGCGTCACTGTAGTGCGAGACGGTGATCCGGACCGTGTCGGCGTGTGCCGCTACTGCAATACCTGCAAACGCAAGCCCTACGGCAATCTTGCTCAGCGTGAAAGACACAAGTACCGAGTACGTGCTTTCGCCGGAGAATCAGCCTGCTCATGGGGTCGCTCCCGCTTGTGCGCGCTTGCCCGATAGGCAGGGAGCGCTCCCTCTAGAATAGTCCGGGCCAGCACGCGGCCTCCGCCATTTTCCCGCGTAAGAACAAGACGGCAGGGAGCGCTGGGAGACGGAAACACGCCGGAAACCGCGCCTCCTGCCGGGGTCATCAATGTCGCTGACTGGTACTAGGGGCATTGCGTTTAATGGGACAAAGATGCGGCGTGTTGCGCAGTCCGTTATCCTCATCAACGAAGTGGAGCGACCCCGACTGGCCGTTATACCCGGTAAGCCGCCGCTTCGGTCGCGCGGGGTCGGACGACCGCAAGGGGTCGAGAGTGTGAATTCGCTGATGCAGGAAGCTGCCGTCGGGTTGCTCGATGCCACCGCCGTCAGCAATCCGCCACATTGCTGACGCACAACCCAGCCCGCCCCAATGTCAGTAATGGCCGACAAACAACACTCTGCATCGCGAATCGAACGGCCGTTTCCAAGGTATCGACAACAGCTGGCTCAGAGTCGACTTCAACCGATCTCCCCACGCGAAACGAAAACCAACCCGGCCTCCTTCATCCCGCGCGATTATCCAGCCCCGGGGGGCTTGACCAACCGATCGGGTTTCGAATTACCGCGTGCAGCTCGCGTCCCGTAAAGGCTCACCTTGAGGACTTGAGTCAGCCATAGGGATGCAACTAACAGTCTGGCTTCATCGCATCCGTATCAAAATCCAGACCCAAACCCTGCCTGCAAAGGCAGCGGGGCGGAGTTTACGCGACGGTTTATCTACGTGGCGGAAATCAGCGGCGCATCCGTCTTCCGTCTGTTCTGTAAAATTGAAGACAGGCGACAGCAGCTTAAAGGCCCCTGGTTGAACTCACGAGGTGTAAAAAATGGACATGATTGACCTGATGCCCGACGTCGCGGCGGCCCGACATGAAATCTCGTTTCGCCTGGCCGGGCAATGCAGTGAGGTCGCCTGTGTGATCACGCGGGAAGCGCTCGAAGCGCAATTCTGGTTGCCCGGAGACGCTGATCAGGTCCGCATGCTCAAGGCATTTGCTGACGGACGGCGTCGCATTATCGCGGTCGCCGAAAGAAGAGTCCGCCTGCGTCCGGGCAAACCGGTCAGGCTCACTACCGGGGATTTCGAGATCAGGCGTTAGTCCTCCGGCTGCTGTCGGTCACCAGTCAATGCGGTGTTTCTCATCGGTTTCGCGATGCCGGCGATCATCGTCCAGGTGCAGATACTGACTGGTTGTCGTCAGTGACGCATGCCCGAGGTTATCGCGCACGAGTCGCAGATCCAGTTGCTGGTCTGCCATGTGTGACCCCGCGCTGTGACGTAGCCAGTGTGCCGATGCCTGCTCGAGGCGGTCTGCGCGCTGCGCATGGTCGTCGCCACGCGCCCGCAACGCTTCAGCGGCGCCGCTGAAGACGTCCTTCACAAGGCTCTGGTGCAAATAGCGCGGGGGCAAATCGGTTAAGGTATCGGGCTGAACGAATTGAGAGCCGACGATGAGCAAGCCGAAGTGCCTTGACGAACTGAACCGGCCCGGGATTTCCGGAGGCTCCACTTCTTGAGAAAATGGAGCTATGGAAAACACCAAGAAGAAGTCCCCAAGGTACTCGCCGGAAGTTCGTGAGCGGGCTGTGCGAATGGTGCTGGAACACCAGGGCGACCGCGAATCGCAATGGAAAGTGATCGCGTCGATCGCAGCGAAATTTGGCTGCTCGGGTGAAACGCTGCGTAGCTGGGTGCGCAAGGAAGAGCGGGATCGGGGTTTGCGCCCGGGCACAAGCACGCAGGAGCAGGATCGGCTCAAGGAACTGGAGCGGGAGAACCGTGAGCTGCGCCAGGTTAATGAAATCCTGCGCAAGGCGTCAGCATATTTCGCACAGGCGGAGCTCGACCGCCGACCGAAGTGATGATCACGTTCATCGATGATCACCGGCACGTCTACGGGGTCGAGCCGATCTGCAGGGTGCTGCCAATTGCCCCGTCGACGTACTACACGCATGTGGCCCGCCGCGTCAATCCAGGGCTGGTGCCGCCGCGGGCCCAGCGCGACAGGATGCTCAAGGATGAGATCCGGCGCGTGTGGGAAGAAAATTTCCAGGTGTATGGCGCAGACAAGGTCTGGACGCAATTGAAGCGGGAAGGCATTGTCGCGGCGCGCTGCACGGTCGAGCGGCTGATGAAGCAGATGGGCCTGCGCGGTGTGGTGCGGGGCAAGACGGTACGCACGACAGTGAGCGATGGTTCGACGCCGTGCCCGAAGGATCTCGTGAACCGGCAATTCACCGCCGAACGGCCCAATGCGCTGTGGGTGTCAGATTTTACCTATGTATCGAGCTGGCAGGGCTTCGTCTATGTCGCGTTCATCATTGACGTGTTCGCCCGACGCATTGTCGGCTGGCGTGTGTCGAGCTCGGCGCGCACGGACTTCGTTCTGGACGCACTGGAGCAGGCCTTGTACGAGCGACAGCCGGCGCAGCAGGACGGGTTGATACATCACAGCGACCGCGGCGTGCAATACGTATCGATCCGCTATACGGATCGGCTGGTCGAGGCTGGCATTGAGCCGTCAGTGGGCAGCGTGGGCGACTCCTACGATAACGCACTGGCGGAAACGATCAACGGCTTGTACAAGGCAGAGGTGATCCATCGCCTCGGACCGTGGCGCAATCCGCAGGCCGTTGAAATTGCGACGCTCGAATGGGTCGACTGGTTCAACAATCGTCGGCTCTTCGGCCCCATCGGCAACATTCCACCTGCTGAGGCAGAAGCCGCTTATTATTCAAAACTCGCTGGGTCCGCCATCGCGGCGTGACTCAAGCAAAACAGCCTCCGGGAAACCCCTCAGGATTACCCACAAGTAATGTGATGGTGCTATTCGTTTTGCCTGAATATTCGGTACATCATCGTGATTTCGTGCAGGACAAGAAATCCACGCCAGATGACGGTAGGACCAGGTGGACGATCATGCTTTCGAGCGAGATATCCGCCGAGTCTGGCGATCCACAAGATGACCTGCGCGAGTGACGGCGGTTTATCAGGTATTTCGGTACTGCCATGCGTACGACAGTAGAGGGCTCGCCACTCGATTGGCTGCAGCAATACTTCGCATGGCAGGTTGCCATCAAGCCTGGCAAGCAACATGGAGTACAGGATCCTCCAGCTTACGACGGCGAACAATGCGGTGGCGCGGACGAATCGATCGAGATTGCCAAATTGGCGGGCTTCAATGCGACAGCCACTTTTAAGCACACGATGCCACGATTCAATCGTCCATCGGCGCGCATACCATGCAAGACGCTCGAGGGCCTCTGCGTGTGTTTGCGTAGGCACCGAAGTCAGTAGAAGCCATTCCAATGGCTCTGCTCCTTCGTCCAAGTTCGTTTCCTGTGCATGAATTGCAAACACTTCAATTTCGGGAAGCTTCTCGCGACGACGATTTTGCGGCGGACGAAGGCGTACGGGCATGCAGCGCACAACCAGCCGTGCGGTGCGTGCCTGGCGGTTTTCGCGTGCAGGCACCTGCAGTTGCGCCTCTCCAAGCACTGGCGAGGCCAGCACGGTTTCCCACAAATATCGATCGGGGTGAGCAACGCGTCGGTTCCACGACGCGCGCACCAACCAGTCGACACCGGCAGGCCGCTGCGCCAGGAACACGTCATAGACATCGCCTTCACGGTCGCTCACGCCGATGACATGCGTGCACGGACAGTGCGTCTTGAGTACGCCCAGTTGCTCGATGCCTTCGAGCCATTTCGCGCTCTCTTTCTGTTGTACGGTTCGTTGCCCACGCAGATGTTTCTTGCCCAACTCCTCGTGCCTGCGTATCCAGGTCTTCATCCCGATCACCCCGAGTGGCAGCCCCTCTGGCGTGAGCGCAAGCAGACTGTGTATCAGGAAACCACGCACATGTGGATCGGAGCCATATCCCAGACCTTCGGTTGCCCGCAGATGAGACAAATTGAACTCGGTGGTGTCCTGAACAGCAAGGACGACTGGCACCTGTTGCATACGACACAGCGTTTGACCGATGTGCCCACCCAGCACGCCATCGACATCCACGTGCGGGTTGTCGAAAAAACGATATGCCGCCTTCAGCTCCGAACCATTGAACGACTGCGGAAAAGAGCAATGTGGGCCCAACGAAAGCTTGCGTGCCAGCGTCACGAGCCGTCTGGTCAGGCGAGCGTCGCCGAGCTCGGCGGCGCCAAACTCTTCATTTGCCCAATCATCAAGGTCAGATGTGTCCGACAATGCCCGACATCACAGATCACGAACCGGATCAAAGTTAACATCGGTCGTCACCGTTTACAAGCCATCGCCCTTCAATCGCACAGTCGCGAGCGACTTATGGGTAATCCTGAGGGGAAACCCGGGGCGGTTCAATTGCTTATCTTCGGCCATGTGTGCTCGAACGGATCGGGGCGGGTGCGCCAGTCATGCGGCGCCCGGGCTTTTGTCATATGTCGGGCGCACTTCGCCGGCCTGCCAGGCCGTCCCCAGGCTCGCCAGGAAGTCATTGGGGGCGTTTGACGAAAGGGGCGATAAAGTACGCTAGCAACTGGTTGCGGGTTTCACTCCAGCGCGAACTGGAGGCAGTGAAGCGATGTGGCGTGAGCACGCAGGGCGGTTCGAGTTGTGAAAAAAGTCAATCTTTATGTTGTTTTTAGTGCTAGTTTGTCGGGATTGCAGATGAAGTTGACGTGACGCTTCATGGCGCGGAGCGCCATCGCCACGGTGTTCGCACCGGCGCTGATGGTCAGCCGTAGTGCCGCAGGTTGATCATCGTGTAAGCGAGGGTCTTGAATGCATAGTGAACCGGGCTCAGACGCTCGAAGCGAAGCAGCAGGCGCCGGAACTTGTCCTCCCAGGCGAAGACCCGCTCGATGGTCCAGAAGCGCTCCTCGAAAATGTCCGGATTGAAGTGCAGTCTGCGGCCCCGCTTTGGTGTTTTACGTCCGCGTGGGTTTTCGGGAATGTTGGGAATCATGTCCCGGTTAAAAATCGCCTTGCGGTTAGCCCGGCAGTCGTAGACGCCGTCCAGGCTGACCGTTGAGCCTTGCAGGTCCATGCCAATGGCGCGGGCAATCTGGTTCAATCCGGGCAGCGCCTCACGCAGCAGCGGCGATTCGTTGCGGTTGCCCGGGGCAGAAACGAATGGCGCTATCACGTTGCAGCGGCGATCGCAGAAGGCGACCACCTTGTCGCCTTTCAGGTGCTTGTGTCCGCTGTACCCCAGGTTGTCGCCGCCCCTCTTCGCGGCAGTGGTCGTGCCGTCGCCGTGGATGACCGTGAGCTCAAGCAACCCGTCCTGATGAAGCTTGCGCACCGAGCCGGCAAAAATCGCGTCGAAGCAGCCATCGGCCTGCCATCGCCGCAACGCCCGATAGATGCGCGTATAGTGGATTTCAGTGCGACCGTCAGCATTCCTTTCGATCGGCAGCGCCTTCCACTGACATCCCATGTACAGCAAACTGCAGGATGTAGTTGAAGATCCTGTGCAACCCCAGCGCCGGTGCCGGACCACGCCGACCCGTACTCAGATGCGGCAAGACAAACTGCTCGAACTGCGCAAGGCTCAATTTCGTCGGAATCGTTTGCCAGCATTGGCTTCCAGCCATCAGTGCCATCCACAAATCTGGACTTTAACCGATCTGGCTCCGCCGATCAAAACTCTAGGCGTGACGCCGCTCACAGACAAATTCAGCCGCGCCATAAAACCCGCAGCCAGTTGATATCCAACGTGCCTCCCTCCGCGTTGAAAAGGTGGTCGAGGATTCAGCGCAGGTACGCTTTGATTCGTGTCGGGGTGCGCTCAGGATTCGGACAAAATCGTACGCTAGCGGTCCGGAAAGCCTTGTCGCGTAAGGCTTGTTCTCCCCGCACATGTCGACAAACACCATAGCAATCAGCGACGAAGATAAGCGCTTGATTTTATTGGTTGTGCAGTGCGGCTAACGTACGATTTACTTCATTTCCTGACGGCACCCCGATACCGAGTAACAATCTCAACGGCACCGCCGAACGTTAGTCGATAAATCGGCTAACCTCAAACTGGTGGAGGTCAACATGCATTTTTCCTCCGTCGATTAATGCGGCGATTTCCTGTCCAAACACCGGCGCGAATTTGAATCCGTGTCCCGACAAACCCGCAGCGACAATCAGCCCTTCGATGCGCGGATCAACGCCCACGATCGGATTCCCATCGGGGGTATCGTCGAAAAATGACACCCTACTGCCAACCGGCGACGCACCCGAGAGTCGGGAAAAACGCTGCGCGGCACGTTCGCAATATCGCCGGATCACGTCACCGTCCATCTGGCGGCGAAGCGCGTCCGGATCGACCGGGCAACTGTCGTCCGGAGCGAGGGAGCCGATCATATAGACGCCAGGGCTATCCAGCCGCAGATAGAAACCGAGCCCCCTTTCGCTATACCCGGGCAACCGCGCTTCGTCCACCTGCGTCCCAATCCTGCAGATGGCCACGCTTTGCCTCGACGCGGAAATCGGCAGATTGGCGCCGCAAGTCACAGCGAGAGAGGCCGCCCAAGGACCTGCGGCATTGACCACGACTGGGGAGTCGATTCTGCCGCGATCGGTTTCCACGCCGGTCACCCGCCCGTTGACTGTGTTAATGCGGCGCGCGGCCCGGTGCTCGTCGATGACCGCACCGAACCGCCGCGCGCCCTGTGCGAAAGACCGCGCTGTCGCGCGTGCATCGCAGTAGCCGGCATCCGGCTCGAATACCGCGCCAGCGAGACCGTCAACCTCGAGGTCGGCCATCAAAGCTCGCATCTGCGTTGGCGAATAGAGCTCAACGCCGGTGCCATCCGATTGCTGCTGATGCACCTGTCCGCCGGTGTTCTCCCACTCGGCTTGGGCCACGCCAGTCAGAAAACCGGTACGCTGGTAGCCGCAGTCGCCGTCGAACGTCTCGGCCCATTGCCGGTAGGCTCGCAAGCCGCGCGCCGCGAGTCGAGCCAACGCGGGGTTCGCATAGTACTGACGGACAATGCCTGGGGAATCGCCGGAAGAACCCGACGCGATTGTCCCGCGCTCGAGCAGTCTTACCGTCAGACCGGCACTCGCGAGATGCCACGCGACGCTGCTACCGGTCGAGCCGCCGCCTATCACCACAACGTCGGCAGTCTCACGCATGGCTTTCCACTCCGTCTAGCGAGAGGCTGACTGGCAGGCATGGACGGAGCGATTCCAGCGATAGCGGTGAGAACCATGCGCGGCAGTTACCTTGCGCATGCGGTGTCGACGCGCAGAGCATATCGTGCCGCAACGGCATCCCTTCATGTCCAAGCCCGCGCCACAGTTCGGCAGCCAGCCGGGGCATGACCGGCGCGGCAAAATATGCGAGGCCTTTGAGCCAACCGTATGCCTCTTCTGGACTTCCGAGATCGACCCGCGGCAGGCCGACCCATGCAAGCAGCACGGCACACGCAGCGCGCACGGAGACGGCATCGAGTCGAAATGCGTGATCCAACGTACTCGACGACGCCTCGAAGCGCTCGGCCACTGAAGCCGAAATGGACCACTCGCGCTGCGGACCTCGCGTCAGCGTCTCCCAGGCGGCGTCGATTCGTGCTTGCATCATGCCTGCCAAGTCATCGTTGACGAAGCGGATGAAGTCGCCCACGTCGAAGTTGGTCGTCTGCTCTTCCGGGCTCTCGCGAGCCAGAAAGTAACGCACTGCATCGCTTGACGCAGGTGTCATGTCGACGATATCGGCAGCCCAAACGACATGCAGCCTGCTAGTCGAGAACTTGGAGCCCTGAAGGTTATAGAAGTAGTTCGTCAGCACGTGATCGAACGGCTGACGCTCCGGCAACGCGTTCATCACCGGAACCGAGCCCGCCAACAGCAGGACGGCATTGTCGATGCCAAAGCTGACCAGCGTCGTCACGTCGCTGCCGTGGATCATCGGATGAGCTTCGCCGCCTGCCATCTGCGCGTAGCGCTCGCCGCACGTTAAGCCATACTCCCATCCGGCCTCGAACAGTACCCTGGGATTGCCCCAGCGGTCCGCCGACCAGGCGACGCCCCAATCGCCGGGCGCAGTCAACCTGAAAAGGCCACGCTCACGCGATAAAAACCGCAGCACTACCGCGATGAACTTCTCCGGTGCACCCGCGGATTGCAGACGCCGCAGAAATTCCGCTTCATCCGGCACGCGCAGGAAGAGGTTTTCCGTCTCACGCCATTCCAGATCGGCGTCGCCCATCCGTGGCTCGGGATGGAGCATCGACTCAGGACGAAAGTGGGCACCGCAGGCCTCGCAAAAATAACCGGCCGCCGGCGCTTCGCACTGCGGGCATTGGCCTGTCAGCCATGCGCCCGTAAGATACCGGCCGGTCGCGCGGCTGTACAGCACCTTCTCGGTGATGGTTTCGGTACAACCGCCCGCCACGAGGGTCTCGACAGCGCGCCGTGCGTTATCAGCATGGCTGGCTGCGTACGGCCCTTGCACCAGATCGAGAAAATCATCGACTTCGATATCAAGCGCTGCCAGATCGCGGGCAATCTGCGCATGATAGTCACGACAGACGTCCTCCGGCTGGCGAGTCTCCTGTAGTCCCTTCCAGAGCACGTACGAGTCGAAACCATCGACGGCGGACACGACGCGCACACGATGGCCTTGACTGCGCAGATAGCGGCACAGCATGTCCATCCGCAGATAGGGCCCGGCGATATGGCCGAGATGCAGGCGGCCGTTCGGCGTCGGCGGTATAGGCATTAGGAAAAACTTCCGCCTCGAAGAGTTCACAGTAGTGATCATGTGTGTGCATTTGAGAGAAACAGGAAGAGGGGAGGCATTTGCCTCATGCTTCGATCAGGCGCAAGGCTTCATCAGCGATGCCCGGCGCCAACCGGAAGCCCGCGCCGCTGCCAGCGCCAGCAAAAACCGCCGCGCGGCTTCGGTCGAGCGAGACCAGCGGTTCCCCTGTGGATGTGTAGGCGTCGCAAAACACCCGGCCACCGCAGCAGACATTGGCCAGCTCCGGCAGATAGCGATGCAAGACGTCTTTGGCCAGGTCACGGTCGCGCTCGCTGATTTCCAAAGCGTGCTTGCGAGGCCGGCAGTCCCATTCGTCGCTGCGAAAGCTGAACAACCATTGGTTGCGGGCGGGCAACGGCGTCAGATAGGCGTCGTCTTGTGGAAAGAATACGGCTGCGGCGTCAGGCTGCGGCGAGTGGTCGACGTGCAACGCGACGACTTTCTTGATCCGCACGTCGTGCGCGTCAGCGAACGTTTCGAAAGGCTCCTCCACGATCCAAGGCCCGACGGCAACCACAGAGCGCGCGGCGTGGAACGCACGACCATCCGCCAGCCGTACCTCGGCGCCCCCAGAAGACGGCCGCATCATCGTCACGGCGGCGCCTTCTACACAACTCACGTGCTCCGAACGCAGACTTGCACTGATCAACGACCTTGCGATAAGCCCTGGATCGTGGCTGACCGCCGTGCCGCCGCGCAACACAATCTGTGCGCCACCGAGATTCGCCGGAACGCCGAGCCTGTTTTCCAACTCCGTCTGTGGGATCGAGTCGCCACCGATCGAGAAGTCGACCGCGCCCGAGCGCACCTCGTCGCTAGATTGGGCGTCGGCAACCCAGAATACGTCGGCCTGGGTCGTTTTCAAACCGAGCAGCGCCTGTACATCGCCGTAAAGATCGGCGCTGATCGCCGCCAGCTTGCGTTCGCGCGCTGAACGCCCCGTGGCGAGAAGCACGCCGGCCGAATGGGCGGTCGCTCCGTCGCCTACCCTGTATCGATCGACGAGCACGATACGCCATCGCGGGTGGCCTAGAGTCGCCAGATACAAGGTCCATGCGCCGACTATGCCACCGCCGACAACCGCCAGATCGTATCTGTCAGTCATCATGCCCACCACACGGAGAAAATCTGCGCTTCGATACCACCGTTATTCCTCGCGAAGTGAGGCTTGCACGATTCGAAAAATACCGCTTGCCTGGCACTCACGCGATGCCATGCATGGTCGTAACAGACATCGACGGTACCCTCGGAGATGAACCAGATCTCCCGGACCGCATGCTCGTCTTCCAGCGTCCTGCAACCGGGTAGGATCGTGAACCGCGAAGTGCGTAGCGGCGCACCGGCCAACCCGCCGGCGAAGCTGTGCATGAACAGCTTCACGCCTTCAATATCCACGGCTTCCTGCCATTCCGGTATGACGGGAAACGGTGCCACCACCGCGTCCGCCGTTGCATCTTCCATGTGATTTTCCATAGCCATCCTTAAACGAGTCTCGCACCTCGCCGGTTGCGTTATGAAGCCATTTGCAGGCGGGGGCTCTCTTCTCCCCCGGAATTGCCTCGTGCGTCCCAACTCACGAAGGGCGCCGGCACTTCCGTCGCCGCACGCCGGATCGTGCCGGCGTCGGCAGTCGGACCCGGCAGCGTAACGTCACGTGTCACCGTGTCAAAGTCGGCGTAGCGCAGTTTTATTCCGATTGTTCGACCGAGGTACCCCTTGCGCCGAAGATCATTGAAAACCCTTGTGCAAAGCTCCGTAAAGACGGCCGAGAGGGCAGGGCGATCGGTTTTTTCGCAATAACGAGGTGAGGCAAAGCAGAGGCTATATCTTGAGTACTGCTTATGCCGACAACTCATAGAACTGCTTGGCCTCACCTCGTTATTGCGAAAAAACCAAATCGAACGCTCTCGGACCTCAATGGTCGATGGCAACGGCGATGGTTTCAAAGCGGGGCGATGCCGAGGCGGTGAGCCCACCGCACGAGTTCGGCGATGTTACGGGCATCAAGCTTCTGCATCATGTTCAGGCGGTGTGTTTCGACGGTTTTCAGGCTGATGGTGAGGCGTTCGGCGATATCGCGGTTGCGGCCGCCTTCGGCGATCAGCTTGAGCACCTGGCGCTCGCGCGTGGTGAGCAAGGCGCTGGTGACGTGCGCGCCGACCTTGATGGTTTGCCGGCGCATCGACTCGATCTGATCGAGGTTCAGCGCTGCATCGATATATTGCTGGCTGGCGCGCAGCGCAAGGATCGCGCCGAGGAGCGTGCCGGAGCTGCTGCGCTTCAGTACGTAGCCTTGTGCGCCGGCATTGAGCGCCTCGGCGACGCGGATCTCCGTGGTCATGGCGGACAGCACGAGGATGCGCGTGTCGCGCCAGCGGCGGCGGATCGTGCGGATCGTATCGATGCCGTCGAGCGAGGGCAGCTGCAGTTCCATCACGACGATGCCGGGGCGGTGTGCTCTGCATGCGGCAAGCGTCGCGTGGCCGTCGCCGGCGTCGGCCACCACGTCGATATACGGTGCGTCGGCAAACAGTCGACGCAGTACGTCACGAATCACTCCGTGCTCGTCGGCGATCACGATGCTGCTCACGCGGGACACGGAATACGTTGAAGTCTTGCCAGCCTGCCGCATGATCTGCGCCCCAGCGCGAAGAGGTCGCGGATGCGGAGGTGAGAGATTGGACAATGACATGATGGCTCCGGGGTGGTTAAATTTCATGTAAGTGTTGGTGCTGTCACGTTGACGATTCCGGGACAAAGCGGTGGCAGGTAAAGGGATCGCTCTCCCAAGAAACAAAAGTGTAGATGGCAATTATCATGCTGCAATCTACATGGTTATGCGCGATGCTTAAAGCTCAGGTTCTGCGTCCTGATTGACTGAGATCAACGGTGCGCAAATCAGCGGGCTCCGTTGCAAATAGCGCGGCGGGCGAATCGGTTAAGGTGTCGGGGTGAACGAATTGGGAACCGACGATGAGCAAGCTGAAGAGCCTGGAGGAACTGTTCGCAGGCCGTCACTTTGACCGCGATGTGATCATTCTGTGTGTTCGCTGGTACGCGCGCTACAAGCTTAGCCAGCACGATCAGGTCGAAATGATGGCGGAACGGGGTCTGTCGCTGGCGGACACGACGGTTCTGCGCTGGGTGCGGCTTTGCGCCGGAGTTCGTCAAACGGTGGAACTGCTTTGGCAGGTCCACCGGCCAGTCGTGGCCTGTCGACGAGTCTAGAGGTGGCCTCGTTCGTTCAGAAAGGATCTGCGAGTTTTTAAGTGGAATCGCTGAGGCGATCAAGCTGCCGATTTTATCGCTGGCAGCGTCGCGAAGTATGCTTCATCCGGTGTCTGGTCGCCGAGCTTCGAATGAGGCCGGTTCTCGTTATACCAGTTCAGGTAATTGCCGATTGAGCGGCGGGCGTGGCTGACCGAGTCATATGCTTTCAGATAGTTGAGTAGCCCGGCGGAGTCGCACCGCCAGGCCCTCCCAGAACTGCACGTGAGCCTCTCGACTCATACAGCTCCTATCGTCCAGCCGTGGCTCCGAGCGTCCAATGCGCGAACAGGTCGGGCGCGGCGTTTCCAGACGCCGCAACCAATCCCATGCCCGCAACTTGTGCGTTCGGAGTTTCTTGTATTTGCGCTGAGCCCAACGCACAATGAACGAATCCAGTGTACGTAAGGCCCCTCGAAGAGCGGAAGGCCGAAACCGCCCGTAGTAGCGAACCCAGCCCAGAAGTACCGGCTGTGTCCAACGAGCAACTTCGACAAGTTCAAGGTCATTGCGACTATGCAGCCGCCACCGACGCATTCGCAACCGCATTAATTTGGCCGCCTTGTCGCTTACCGCAGGAGCGAAACTGACGAACAGGGTCCCAGATCGACTCATTGAACTCCGGGGCCGAAAGCAGTAGCCCAGGAAATCAAAGCGTTGGACCGGATAGCTGCCGCGTCGTTTGTCGTCCTTGCAGTAGACGATTTTGGTCTTCTCCGGATGAAGCTGTAGTTTGCAAGCCGCAAGCCGGGCATCGAGCTCCGCTCGTAATTGCTTGGCCTGCGCCTCGCTCTTGCAGTGGCAAATGACATCGTCGGCGTAACGCTCAAACAGGACGCCGGGATAGTTCCGCGACATCCATTGATCAAACGCGTAGTGCAAGAACAAGTTAGCCAATATAGGGCTGATCACACCGCCCTGGGGTGTACCGCGTTGCCGAGGCAAACAGGTACCGTCCTCAGTTTCAAACGGCGCAGTCAGCCACCGCTCGATGTACAGCAGAATCCAGTCTTCCTTGATGTGACGACGCACGGCTTTCAGTACAAGCGCATGGTCGATCTGGTCGAACGCCGCCTTGATATCAAACTCAACAACCCAGTCGTCCTGCCAGCAACGCTTGCGCGTCACCATGATCGCCTGTTTTGCCGACTTTCCCGGCCGACATCCATAAGAATCTTCATGGAAGCGCTTGTCGAGGCCATTTCAAGATGTCGTGGCGGCAGCTCTGAGATTATGTCGAGTTCGTGGGGCGTCACCTGCCGCCACACCCTGTGATTACCGGTTCGTGCCGCCGACCAGCACAGCTACTTTCCATAATCAACGACTTGGCATAATCGGCCTTTGCCGACATTCGACGACGCTCTTTGGGATGTCAGCAATGTGGCGGGTTGCCGACAGTGACGGCGTGGTGCAGCAAGGCGACCGCTTCCGGCATCCGCCAACTCGCAGTTTCGACCCGTTGCAGTCCGGCAAAACTTCTACGACCGCTATGTTAAGATCAATGCGGCTGACGAGCGCGCAGGCGACTGCGCAGCAGCAGTCCTGCGCACCACCGGCCGGGCGCTGGAACTATAACTAGACCACTACGCCCGATGGATACCAATCAAGCGCTTAATGTGCCGACTCCGCTTGCTCCTGAGTTCAGCGGGGAACTCGCCTACAGACGCCCGGGTCAGTCCAACTGGGCACCGCTTTCAGAATCTGCCTATAGGCTTTTTTTGGGTGATGAAGATGCCGGCGACGAAGCCGAGCGGCGGTTGAATGCAAATAGAGCGGCTTGCAACGAATTGCTCGTTGGGGCACTTCAGTATTCCAATCTTGGATTTTTTGCCGGAAGTGGATCGTCGCTTGGTCCACCGCGAGGTCCTAGCATGTGGACGCTGTGGCTCGAAGCAATGTGCTCAGGCGGTCCGGCCGGCGACCTGACTACTACTGCGCAAGTTGTCTGCGACAAGGTCCGTTACGCTGAACGGGAGAATCCAAACATTGAGCATTTCCTGTCGCAATGTGACGCGTATCTCGCCTTCACTGACGACGAAGAAGTCGCGAACTTTCTGATCGAAGTCAAACAGAAGATTCTTGGACTGTGCAGCGAGTTCCTTCGCGACCCGCGTTCCGATATCTCAGCGTACCGACATCTTCTCCAAAAGCTGGCTCGGCGCCGGGTCCGTGATCCTCGCCTGAAAGTGTTCACAACCAACTACGACATGTGTTTCGAGACTGCCGCTGCAGAACTCGGGATAATGGTCGTCGACGGATTTTCGTACACTCGAGGTCGTAGGTTTGATGGCCGACACTTTGCGTACGATGTTGTGCGCCGTGAAACAGACCGGCAGGAGTTCGTCGAAGGCGTTTTCCAACTGCACAAACTTCATGGATCGGTGAGTTGGGAGCGCCAAGGGAATGAGATCTTTGAGTCGGGTGCGCCCGACCCCAGTCGGGTATGCCTGATTTATCCGGCTAAAGGCAAATATCAGCAGGCATTCATTCAGCCTCATCTGGAACTCCTGTCGAGATTTTTAGACTTCCTGCGGCAGCCAAACACCTGCCTCGTTATGTCTGGATTCGGCTTCAACGACGACCATTTGTCGGAGCCGATTCTGTCTGCCATTCAGTCGAACCCCAGTCTGAAGCTCATACTGACAGACCACCGCTGTATTGAGCACTTGCACAACCAAGGCTTTCACGGATCCAGCGTGTACTGGAAGAGGTTCAGCGATCTCGCCTCCAAGGGTTTCGATATTCATTTCATTGGTGGTTCATTTACCAACGTCGTGAACCTCATTCCTTCTTTGCAAGCCGTGTCACCTGCTGAGCAACTCTCTAATGCGATTCGACGGCTGGGAGTGGGGCGTGACTGACGATTCACTCAGTGCAGGGCTGCTGCAGAACAATCTACGCGTCGGCGTTGTCTCGAGCGTCACGGCAAACGGCGTGAAAGTCAACTTGGCTCATGCTGGTGAAGTGAGCGGTCAGTATCTTCGCTCTCATCGTTACGGACGTGGCGAGGTGGGCGAGCTGGTTTTGATCGAAGCGCAGCAAACAATGCTTCTGGGACGTGTGACGGAAGTCTCGCTGCCTGACAGAGACAGGGACGAGATTACGCAGGATTTTGGCGGAGCCGCAAAGATTGATGCTATTGGCATGATTCGCCTACTCGGGTCGGTGCATCCTGTCTCACTACGAGTGCAGGCTGGAATCTCGGCATATCCGCGCCTGGGTGATCGTGTTTTCTCTGCGCCCGGTGACTTTGTTTCGCGCATTCCCCGTTTAACCGGAGGTGGGATCGACGAGACTCCCCCGAAGGTTACCCTGTGCCTCGGCGTTGTATCTGGCGATGGCGGTTTCCCCATCACGGTCACGCCTGAGAAGCTATTCGGGCGCCACTGCGCAATCTTAGGCTCGACCGGTGGCGGGAAGAGTTGGACGACCGCCAAGATTGTGGAGGAATGCCGCCGTTACAAAGCCAAGATAATTTTACTCGACGCAACGAGTGAGTACCGGTCAATCATCGGCGACGACGTAATGCACCGTCATCTCGGCATCCCACTCCATCAGGCTCCGATGTCGCAAGAGATCGCCCTACCGCCGACAGACTTCACTGAAGGGGACTTCATTGCCTTGTTTCAGCCGTCAGGAAAAACCCAGGGCCCGAAACTCCGTGAAGCGATGAAAAGTCTCCGGCTGGCAGGACTTGCGCCCGAAGTCGCTCCAGACGGCTACGTGAAGAAGGTGAATGCTTCGAAGCTTGCTTACCGAAAAGCGTTGAAGCAGGCGAATAATGCTGCGTTGGTCGACAATCCTAGCCAACCATTTGACATCAATTATCTTGTAAAGCAGATCGTCGAAGAATGCTGCTTTCCCGAAAAAGATAGTGACTCTTCCCGCTGGGGCGGCCCGTCGAATGAGCTCTCGTACTGTTCGTCATTGTTGACGCGTATTATTGGGGTTACCGGGTCCGCATCGCTTTCCTGCGTATTCTCAGAAGCGCCTGGGATTGCAACCTTGTCGGAATGCATTGATGAGTTCCTCAACGGCGATGCTTCGGTGCTGCGCATTTGTATGAGCTCGATTGGTTACGAGTTCTCGGCCCGCGAGGTAATTGCGAACGCTATCGGTAGGATGCTGCTTCGACGAGCGCGCGCCGACGCATTTCGAAACAGACCTATCCTCGTCATCTTGGACGAGGCACACAACTTCCTTGGCAAATCCGTTGGTGCTGAAGACTTCGCGCTCAACCTTGACGCCTTTGAACTGATTGCAAAAGAAGGTCGGAAGTATGGATTGAATATCTGCTTGGCGACCCAGCGGCCGCGCGACATCACGGAAGGTGTCCTCAGCCAGATGGGGACGCTGCTCGTACATCGACTGACGAACGACCGAGATCGTGAAGTGGTCGAGCGCGCTTGTGGGGAAATTGACCGTTCGGCTGCCGCGTTCCTACCCAATCTGAAGCAGGGTGAGATTGCGCTTGTGGGTGTCGATTTCCCCATTCCTGTGACCGTTCAGATGGACCGGCCTCTGAAACCTCCGCTTTCCGATGGTCCCAGCTATCAGCAACTCTGGGACAAGACAGACGATTCTTAGCAATCTGCGGGTGGATAACCTACGACCATCTCTACGACGAGATCGCGGTTTTTGATGGGTTCCTGCTTGACGCTGCGGGCGCTGCCGACCA
Source organism: Paraburkholderia sp. UCT70 (assembly GCF_050434085.1). Lineage (NCBI taxonomy): Bacteria > Pseudomonadati > Pseudomonadota > Betaproteobacteria > Burkholderiales > Burkholderiaceae > Paraburkholderia > Paraburkholderia sp. UCT70. The sequence continues at coordinate 457,416 of NZ_JBNPVZ010000001.1, forward strand.
GATGGCCGAGGAAGCGTTAGAACGCTACCCGGAAGAGCGACGGCGCAATCAGCCATAGCTCGTTCGACCAGCAGCGCCTCCGCCGGATCTTAGGCGACTGCACTCCCCGGCTCGTCGCGAATGACGCGCATCGAGTTGACCATCCGGGAATGGAGGCACTGGTCGCGCTCCTCGTGTATCCATGCGCTCGCGTGCTCGTCGAAGTAGTGCTGCACGACGCCGGTCCGTCGAAATATATGCGGATCAAGAGGTCGAATCGCATTGGGATTGTGAAACACTTGCAATCCGTCTTCGAGCGTCTCCGTATGTTGGCCACGAGGCAACATGGTGCCTCGTGGCTTTCCACCAGGACCGCCCCAGGTCGCCGCGACAAAGCCAGGATTTTGACTCGCTTCGGCCATCGCCTCGACCTTTCCCCACGTGGCGGCACATGAGAACAGAACGGCGCTCACGTCCCGGTACTCTTCGGTGTTGAAAATTCCGAGCGGCACCTCGGCACCGTTCTCTTTTTCCACGAAGCCGAGCTTGACGCTCGGTGGTCCATCAGGATATCGCTCCTGATTCTTGCAGTACGCAGTTTCATCAACGTAGTCGTCGTACAGGACAGCACGAATGGCCCGGTCGTACTGGTATTGAAAATCTGGCTGCTCAAACGGAGCAATTGCCAGCACGAACGGCCGGGTCTTTACGTGGTCCAGCCTCACGTAACTCTTCGCATACTTCCGCGCCTTGGCACGAATCGCGTTTGCTAGACGGATCATAGCCTCCCTGTTCAACGGCCAGAAATCCTTCGCCGCGACTGCCTCACCGATGGGCACCTTTTTCTCCCATTCCGCCG
>NZ_JBNPVZ010000002.1:0-3345985 GCF_050434085.1 Paraburkholderia sp. UCT70
CCGCTCAGTTGCACTGCTGCCATGCTGTCCTCATTGTCTTGCTGTGTGTTGTATTGCCGGTGCCGTAGTGCACGCGCCGCGCGCGGCTCAGAACGACTCGAGCGTCAACTCCTGCGCCATCAGGCGGTTGCCCGCCATCAAGCCGCCGTCGACCGGCAACGCGACGCCGGTGATCACGCGCGCTTGCGGCGATGCGAGGAACAGCACCGCATCGGCGATGTCGTCGGGCGTCGCGAAGTCGCGCAACGGGTACCACTTCTTCAGTTCCTCGAACACCTGCGGATTCTTCTCGACACGCGCCTGCCACGCCTGCGTCTTCACAGTGCCCGGACACACGATGTTCGCGCGAATGCCAAAGCGGCCCAGCTCGATCGCGAGCGCCTTCGTATAGCTGATCAGGCCGGCCTTCGCGGCGCTATATGCCGGATGACCGAGCGCGGCGAGACCGTTCACCGAGCCGATCAGCACGAGCGCGCCGCGCTGCCGTTCGATCATCGACGCGCGCACCGCCTCTACCGTGTGATACGTGCCGTTCAGATTCAGATGGATGTCGCGCTGCCAGCTTGCCGCGTCGGTGGTCGCGAGCGACGCGCCGAGCGCCGCGCCCGCGTTCGCGACCAGCACGTCGACCGGCCCACGCTGCGCGACCGCCGCGGCCACCGCGTGCTGCACCGCAGCGGCGTCGCCGAGATCGACCGCGACCGGCACGACCTTGTCCGCGCCCTGTTGCGCGCCGAGTCGCGCGCTCAACGATTGCAGCGCGGTCGCGTCGATGTCGAGCGCGAGCACGGTGTCACCCGCCTCGACGAAGCGCTCGCATAACACGCTGCCGATACCGCCGCATGCGCCCGTTACCAATACGACACGATCCATGTGTTCCTCGCTCGTTGGCCTGGCCGTTTCGGCCGTCTTGCCGTCGCCGTCCGCCACCCGGCTCGCGCAGCGCTGTAAATTTCCTACATATTCGGCCCGCGACGACTGCCGGCCATCCCGAAGAGTGGGTTTCTCATCCCGTCGCGCAGTGCAGAATACCCCATGCTTTACAGCATCTTATGCACAAAACGGCCTGAGAAAAAATATCGCAGACCCTACGTGACAAGCTATTTTGCGTCATGTAGGATTTTTTCAAACAATTTACCCAAGGCGGCCGGCGACGGCAGCAAACCACCCCCAGGAGAGAGAAAAATGTCGTTGCATGCCCGTGCTTCCCTCGCGCTAGGCAAAGTCGCCGTGGCGCTCGCGTTTGCAGGTGTCGCCGTCTCGGCCCATGCCGAGACGGTCCGCGTGACGGTCGCTCACTACAGCGACGCGACCGCGCCGTACTTCGAGAAAATGGCCCGCAACTTCGAGAAGGCCAACCCCGGCACGACCATCAAGATCGAAGACGTGAACTGGGACACGCTGCAACAGAAGCTGCAAACGGACATCTCCGGCGGCGCCAACGCGGACCTCGCGATCGTCGGCACGCGCTGGCTCCTCGACTTCGTGAAGGACGACGTCGCCGAGCCGCTCGACGGCTATATGGACGCGAACTTCAAGGCACGCTTCATCGGTCCGTTCCTCGCGCCTGGCCAGATCAACGGCAAGACCTACGGCCTGCCGATCGCCGCTTCCGCGCGCGCGCTGTACTACAACAAGGATTTGCTCGCGAAGGTCGGCTACCCCGACGGCCCGAAGACCTGGAATGAAGTGATCGATGCATCGAAGAAGCTGAAGGCGCAAGGCATCGCCGGCTTCGGTCTGCAAGGCAAGGAAATCGAAACCGACGTCTACTATTACTACGCGCTGTGGACGATGGGCGGCGACGTGGTCGGCAAGGACGGCAAGGCCGCGTTCAGTTCGCCCGCGGGCGTGAAGGCCGCGACGATGTACAAGCAGATGATCGACCAGGGCCTCACGCAACCGGGCGTCACTGGCTATAGCCGCGAGGACGTGCAGAACCTGTTCAAGCAGGGCCGCGTCGCGATGGTGATCTCCGCGCCGTTCCTCGCCAAGCAGATCAAGAAGGAAGCGCCGAACCTGAAGTACGGCATCGATCCGGTGCCGATGGGCACGACGCACGCCACCTACGCGGTCACCGACTCGATCGTGATGTTCAAGAACTCGAAGGCGAAGAAGACCGCGTGGAAGTTCCTCGACTATCTGTTCACGAAGGAACCGCGCGTCGAGTTCACGACGACCGAAGGCTTCCTGCCGACCACGAAGGCCGAAGCGACCGACCCGGCTTTCAACGATCCGGACGTCAAGGCATTCATCGCGTTGCTGCCCACCGCTCACTTCGCGCCGACCGTGACCGGCTGGGAAGACACCGCGAAGGCCGTGACCGACGGGATGCAGGCGATCTACCTGAACAAGGCGCAACCGGCGGAAGCGTTGAATGCGGCCGCTACGCAGGCGAACAAGTCGCTCGGTCACTGATACGCGGCTTTTGCGAACTGGGGACGCGCGGCGCCGCAGCTAAAGCGCCGCGCGTTGCGCCGCGCCACTCCCACATTCGAGCCTATGCAGCACGATGCACCCTCCGGCCCATTCCGTCGTGCCCGCCGCCAGAGAGCGGGCGCGTCTTACGATCGAGCACGCATGAGCCGTTCCATTTCTTCGCGCGCGCAGGCGCCCTGGTTGCTGATTGCGCCGAGCCTCGTGCTCGCGCTGTTCATCATCACCTATCCGATTTTCAACATCGTATGGCAATCGCTGCATGAGGTATCGCGCTTCGGCGCGATCCGCGACTTCACCGGCGCGCAGAACTTCATCAACGTGTTTCAGGACCCGGTGTTTCTCGCTTCGGTACGCCGCACGATCATCTGGACCGTGTGCGTGGTGGGCGGCACGGTGCTGATCTCGGTACCTGTCGCACTGATTCTGAACCAGGACTTTCACGGTCGCGGCGTGGCGCGTACGATCGTGATGCTGCCGTGGTCCGTCTCTTTGACGATGACCGCCGTCGTCTGGCGCTGGGCCTTCAACGACGACTACGGCATGGTCAATGTCACGCTGCAGCGGCTCGGCCTGATCGGTGGGCCGATTCACTGGCTCGCGACGCCCGAGTTCGCGTTCCCCGTCGAAATCGCGGTCGGCATTCTGGTGTCGATTCCGTTCACGGTGACGATTTTTCTTGGCGGCCTGTCTTCGGTCCCAAGCGATATCTACGAAGCCGCGCGTATCGACGGCGCGAGCGCCTGGCAGCAGTTCCGTCAATTGACGATGCCGCTGCTGCGCCCGTTCATCAACATGGCGATCCTGCTGAACGTGATCTACGTGTTCAACTCGTTTCCGATCATCTGGGTGATGACGCAAGGCGGCCCCGACAACAGCACACACATCCTCGTCACTTACCTGTACGAACTCGGCTTCCGGCTCGGACGGCCCGGCGAAGCCGCCGCTGTTTCGCTGATCATGCTCGTGATGCTGTTCGTGTTCTCGATCGCTTATCTACGTCTGCAACGCGCGAAAGAAGGAGTGCCATCATGAGTCTGAGCGCGAAGACGAAACGCTCGCTGTGGTGCTGGATCGCGCTGACGCCGCTCGTGATCGTCATACTGTTTCCGTTCGCGGTGATGTTCTTCACCGCGGTCAAACCGGCCTCGGAGATCTTCGTCTATCCGGCGCGCTGGCTGCCGGTGCAGTGGCAGTGGCGCAATTTCATCGACATGTGGGACGCGGCCAACTTCGGCGTCGCGCTGCGCAACAGCACGATCATCAGTCTCCTGTCCACCGCGCTCGCACTCGCGGTGAGCCTGCCCGCCGCTTACGCGCTCGCGCGCTTCCCCTTTCGCGGACGCGGCCTGTATCGGCAGTTCCTGCTCGTCACGCAGATGCTGTCGCCGATCCTGCTGGTGGTCGGCCTATTCCGGCTCGCGGCGATGATTCCGTGGGGCGACGGCAACCTGGTCGATTCGAGGATCGGCGTGATCGTGTCGTACGCGGCGTTCAATATCGCGTTCGCAGTGTGGATGCTGTCGTCGTACTTTCAGACCGTGCCGCAGGATCTCGAGGAATCCGCGTGGCTCGAAGGCTGCAGCCGCACGCGCGCGGTGTTCAAGGTGTTTCTGCCGCTCGCGGTGCCGGCGATCGTCGTGACCGCCATCTTCACGTTCATCAATGCGTGGAACGAGTTCGCGGTCGTCTATACGCTGATCCGCTCGCCGGAAAACAAGACGCTGACCGTGCAGGTGACCGATATGGTCGCGGGCAAGTACGTGGTCGAATGGCATCTGGTGATGGCCGCGACCTTGTGCGCGACGTTGCCGGTTTCGATCGTGTTTGCGTGGTTGCAGCGTTATATGGTGAAGGGGCTCGCGCTCGGCGCGGTGAAGTGAGTGACTGCGCGGCGCGTGCCGCGCAGTGTTCGCTTGCGGGTCGTGCGTCAGTCGGTGCCGCGCACGATGCGCAGATCGCGTTCGACGCCATCGCCCAATGCGGCCAGCGCCTTCTTGTACTCCTCGCTTTCGTAAGCGGCGACGGCCGCCTCGTACGTCGGGAACTCGATCACGACCGTGCGCTCCTTGAGGCCCTGCTCGCGCGCCTCGTCCGCCACGCCTCGCACGAGGAACTTGCCGCCCGCCGCCGCCACCGCGGCCGGGGCCAGTTGCGCGTATGCGGCCAGTTTCTGCGGATCGTTCGTCTTGCGGTACGACGACACCCAATAACCTTTGCTCATTCGAATCTCCTTGTGTGATGGACCAACGCGGGACTAAAGCGGACCTAAGCAGTCGCGGTCTTACATAGTAGCAAAGCGGGCTGGCTCGCGATGCCGTGCCGTCACCGCACATTCCATCTGACTGTCAGCCGGTTGCGACCCACCACGGCGATGCCGAGCGGTACCGCGGCGCCGCGCGCCGCGACTTGGACAGCATCTGCCACCACCAGCACGTGATCGCGCATAACGGGAAGCGTCTCTTTCAGCATCGCCAAAACGATTTAGCCATTAAACGTTTTGTGCACTAGGCTTGCCTTTGCACACTTCAAGCGATGGACCAAAGGAGACAACGAATGAGCGAGCGATACGAGTCGTTTTGTGCATGCTGCGGCGGTCCCGAGCAACGGGCGATGAGCCGCCGGACTTTCATGAGCCTGCTTGCGGGGAGCGCCGCCGGACTCGCCATGCCGTCCGCGTTCGCCGCGGACACACCCGCCGCGCCCACGATTGCTTACGACTCGATTGCCAAGCCCGTACGTTTGCCGAACGACAGGTACTTCGGCGAATGCTCGGGCGTCGCGCTCAATTCGCATGGCCATATCTTCGTGCTGTCGCGCGGCAACACCACCGGCCCCGCATATGGCGCGGCCGCCGCGCAATTGCTCGAGTTCGCGCCCGATGGACGCTTCGTGCGCGAGATCGGCCACAACCTGTATGCGTGGTCGTTCGCGCACACGGTGAAGGTGGACCGGCACGACAACATCTGGGTCACCGACAAGGGCTCGGACATGGTGATCAAGTTCACGCCGGAAGGACGCGTCGCGATGGTGTTCGGCCGCAAGCAGGAAGCATCGGACGAGGAGACCGCGCCGCTCAAGCATCCGAATCCGCCGCTGCCGTCCGAACCCGGACGCTTTCGCCAGGTGACCGACGTCGCGTGGGACAAGATGGGCAACACCTATATCAGCGACGGATACATCAACTCGCGCGTCGCGAAGGTCGATCGCGACGGCAACTGGCTGAAGTCATGGGGCGATCGCGGCACGGGACCGGGGCAGTTCCATACGCCGCATAGCATCGCGGTCGATGCGCACGACCACGTTTATGTGGCCGATCGCAGCAACCGGCGCATCCAGGTGTTCGATACCGAGGGCACGTTCCTGCGCCAGTTCACGATCGACGTACCGGTGCCGCCGGACGCGCGCCCCGCGATCGGCAACATGCCGAGCGAAGCGGACCTCGCCGCGGGCACGTTCGCGCCGGGCTCGCCTTGGGCGATCTGCATCTCGCCGGGACCGAATCAGGTGCTCTATAGCGCCGACGCGTTTCCGGGCCGCATCTACAAGATGACGCTCGACGGCAAAGTGCTCGGTGTACTCGGCAAAGCGGGCAAACAGCCGAAACAGTTCGGCTGGATTCACGAGATGGCGTGTCCTTCGGAAAACGTATTATTCGTTGCCGAGTTGCTGAACTGGCGTATTCAGAAACTGGTTCTGCATGCGTGATGGACGAGGGCCGCCGCGTTCGTCTGTGATGCGGACGCGGACCGGCCCTGTCGATGTCAAGCCGTCTCAGTCGTAACGACGATGCTTGTGATGGTGCTTGCCCGATTGGTAGCCGCGGGAGTAGTCGTTGGCATACGAGTTCGAGCGCGAGACGTTGCCGCCGAGCGCCGAACCCGCGCCGCCGCCGAGCGCCGCGCCGACGAGGCCGCCGGTGCGGCCGCCCATCGCGTTGCCGGCCGCGGTGCCCGCCCCGCCACCGAGCGCGCCGCCGATGATCGCGCCGGTGCGTTCGCGACGATTCGACGTGACCGCGCCGCCCGCCCCGCCGCCCACTGCGCCGCCGATCACCGCGCCGGTGCTGCCGCCCACCGCGCCGCCGACTGCCGCGCCGGCCACGCCACCGAGCGCGCCACCGAGCATGTTGTTCATATCACCGGCGAGTGCCGGCAACGACGCCGCGGCGCTCAATGCAGCCACGGCAACCATCTGGATGATCTTCTTGGACATATCGGGTCTTTGTTTTAGTGAGACGGCGCCGAGTATAGCGGGGCTTTCAAAAGGCCTTTGTAACCACGACAGTCCGTGGCGGTAAGACGTGTAACAAAATGAATGGGGCATTGTTTTTTGCGGTGACCGTGAAAAAACAAGGGCCGCTCGTGACGAGCGGCCCCTGGAAATTGAATGCCAATCAGTGAATCAAATCTATCCTTCTACCCGCGCCGCTTCTTCTTCAATGCGATCGTCTCGAACAGATCATATTCCGGTGTCGGCGTCTGATCCGCGCCCGGCGCATGGTAGTAGTTCATCGTGATCGTGGTGTCGCCGCCGGGCTGCCCCGGATCGTAGTCGAACACCGCGATGCCGTAGCCGGTGCCGGTGTCGCGTTGGGCGGACCAGATCGCGTCTTCGACCGCGTCGGCGCTCGCGCGCACGAACGTGCCCGCGGTCGTCGACGGCACCGGGCGATTCGGCTTCGTGAAGATGCGCGCCTGCGGCAGTCCTGTGCCGGTATCGACGCCATACACGTCGAGCGGCGCGCTCGTGCCGCCGCCGCCGAGAATCAGATGGATCGTGCCGTGGCTCGTATCGAACGTCGATGCACCCGCCGATACCGCCGACATGATCGGCTTGGGCTGCAACGTATCGACCGGACGCCCCGTCGCGATGTCGGTGCCCTTGTTGTGATTGCAACCGCGCACCGGATAGCTGCGCTCGTAGTCGTGATCGTGACCGCACAGCACGAGATCCACGCCATAGCGATCGAACAGCGGCAGCCACGCTTCGCGAATGCCCTTGTCGGAACCGTTGCCGGTCTTCGACGAACTGAGCGCGTCCTGATGCATCTGCACGATGATCCAGTCCACGTCGTTATCGTGCGACGCATGCTGCAGCACTTTTTCGAGCCAGCGTGTCTGCTCGCCATTGCTATAGCCGCGCACGTACAGCGACGTGCCCGCCGGAATCGGCGGATTGCCGGTACTCGCGACCGGCGTCAGCGGCGCGGGCCCGGCGACGAAAGCGGCGGCATCCTGATAGACGACGTCGTCCGCATCGAGCGAAATGAACAGCACCGAGCCGACGCGGAAGCGGTACCAGCGGCCCGGAAAACGCGTGTGATTATCGGGCAGCACGTAGCGCGACAGATACGACGCAAGGCCCTGCTCGCCGTTGTTGAATTCGAGCTCGTGATTGCCTGGACACGGCATCCACGGCCGGTTCGACGCCGACGTCTGCGCGTTGTTGCCGAAGTCGCGCCACACCTCGGGCTGCTGCGTCGGATTCAGATTCGCATAGCAGAGGTCGCCGTTCAGCAGATGGAAGAGCGGCTGAAAGCGCTCGACGGCCGCCACCGCGAAGCGGCTTTGCGGCGACGACAGCACCCAGTTCGTATTCGGCGTCGCGAGATCGCCGTAGCTCGTCCAGCGAAACGGCGCGCGGCCGCGCGGCGCGGTACGAAAACTCGCGGTGAAGGGTTGCGCTGCATTACCGTCGTTATCGGCCGTCACTTCGTACTGATAGCTCGTGTCGGCCTTCAACTCGCGCACGCGCGCGTGATAGTTGAATACGACCTCGCCGTTGATGCCGTCGGTGTACGTGCTTTGCACCGCGTGCACCGTATGTTTCGCGTGGTCCCCGTTATTGGCGCCGCTTATGCGCACCTGCGGATTGACCGCGGGCGCGAGCGACGACCACGACACGGTAATTTCGCTCGTCGGGTCGCTGCCCCAGGTCAGATGGATCTGTTCGGGCGTGCCATCGGGTGTGCCGCTATTGGCGCCGCGCGCGGTCGATGCGAGCGCGCCCGCCGCCGTCGCGAGACTCGATGCGCCGGCGAACTTCAGAAAGCCGCGACGCGAGACGATCGATGCGCCGTGCTCATCGGCAGGCATTGTCTTGACGATTTTTCTGTTCGACATGTCCGATATGGTTGTTCAGGTGGAAGAATGCCAGCGCAAAACAACGCCCCGCGGGGCGAGCGCGGACGGAAAGTGACGGACGATCGTAGCCGGACGGCGATGACAGCCCGATGAAACATCGGGCGAATAGCGGAAGGAGGGTTCGATATCGAAAGGTTTATAAAGACAAATTGCCGGTGCAGCGCGTAATTCGATCGCGCGCATGCAACCGGCAATCCGCTTGACGTCCGTTCAGGTCTGGGAGCTTGTATCGTCCGCGGCCTGAGCGTTGTCGGCGTCGTCCTGCTTCTCTTCTTCTTTCTTTTCCACCAGCGATTCCAGCTTTCCAGCGCCTTCGAAACCGGCGATAGCGGCCACGCCTTTGGTCAGCAGACCCGCTTGTGGATCGACTTTCTCAGCGGCTTCAACGGCGGCAACCGCACCGGCAATCTTGCCCACTTCGTCCAGAAGTCCCATGTCGCACTCCCACAAAAATAAATGAAGCTGCATCGTCTCACGAACTTTATGGCATGTCGTCAAATGTTACATCGCTTAACGACGAAGCTTTCTGAGTGAAATTTAAACGCCTGCCTCACACGCCCGCGGGCGGCTGCGGATTGTTCCCGGGATTCGTGTCGTACCTCGAAACGCGAAGAATACCGTTCGCGTCGATCAGCTTCGACAAGCCGGCCTCGAGGGCATCGGCGACGTCCTTGTCATACACTTCGTCGCCATTCACATGGAGCGTGAACGACTGCAAGTACTTCGCTTTCTTCTCCGGGTTCTCGATGGTTTGCCGTGTCCATTGATAAAGCGGGTAGTTCTCGATGCCCATTCTCTCCGCTTCGCTCACGTAGTCGGCGAATGCATCGAACTGGCATTTGAGCGTTGCGTGATGCGTTTGCAAAATGGCACGTAGCGCTGGATGCGCGGCGCACGAAGGGTCCGCGCGCAGCGAGTTGGCGAGTTCCATCGACGCGGTGATTCGCAGTTGAAATTGCAAGGGAGACGACATCACGACCTCGATCGCATCGGTAACGGATATCAAAAGTCCGCAGGCGCGGCCTTGTCGGCGACACGCGCGTCGAGCACCGCTTCGCACTGCTCGATTTCTTCGTTGCACATTGGCTTGCCGAGCAGATAACCCTGCGCATGGGTGCAACCGCAAACGCGCACGAAATTGAGCTGCTCCTGGGTTTCGATGCCCTCGGCCGTGGTCGGCATGCCGATCTCGCGCGCCAGCGCGACGATGCCGCGCACCACGGCCGCCGATTCGCGCCCATGCACGGACTCGCGGACGAACGAACTGTCGATCTTCAGCTTGTCGAACGAGAAGCGCACAAGCGTGGACATCGTCGAAAAGCCGGTGCCGAAGTCGTCGAGCGCCAGCCCGATACCCAATGCGCGCAATCTGGTGATATTGCGGCGAGTCACTTCGTCGTCGTTCAGCAGTGCCGTTTCCGTGACCTCGAGATTGAGCCGCGTCGGCGGCAGCCTCGTTTTCCGAAGTATTGCCGTCACCGTCGATGCGAACGATTCCTCGCGCAATTGCACCGGCGATACATTGACCGCGACGATCACCTTGTCGCGCCACGCCGACGCCGCCATGCACGATTGCAGCAGCACCCATTCACCCAATGCGAGGATCAGGCCGGTGCGCTCGGCGGTCGGAATGAACGCGGACGGCGACAACTCGCCGCGCGTCGGATGGGCCCAGCGAATCAGCGCCTCGCGGCCCGCTACCGCGCCGGTATGCAGATCGACGATCGGCTGATACTCCATGCGCAAACCATTGAACGACTTCAGCGCGCCTTCGAGGTCGCTGCGCAGCAGGCTCAGGCTTTCGTCGGATACGTGCTTCTCGGCATCGAAAATCGCGAACGCGCTTTTGCCGCTGCGCTTGACGCCGTACAACGCGCGGTCCGCGCAGATCAGCAATTGCGGACCCGTTTTCGCATGTTCGGGATAGAGCGCGATGCCGACGCTCGCGCCGATATGCACGAGCGCTTCGCTCAACACGAACGGCCGCGCCAGCGTTCTGACGATGCGATCGGCCAGCACGCGCACGTCGCGAAGCTGCCCGGCGTCGTCCGAAATCGCGACGAACTCGTCGCCTGCCAGGCGGCCAACGTGGTCGCCGCTCGGCAGCAGATCGCACAAACGGGAGGCCGCTTCCTGCAGAATCTGATCGCCGGCGGCATGACCGAGACTGTCGTTGATCGCCTTGAAGCCGTCGAGGTCGATCAGCAGCACCGCGAACGCCTCGCCCTGCCGCGTCGAACTCTCGCCGGTGCGTTCGATCAGCAACTCGTTGATACGCGCGCGATTCGGCAAACCGGTCAGGCTGTCCTGGCGCGCGAGGCGATGACTGTTTTCCCGTGCGAGCAGCAACGCAACGGTGTCGCGATTACTGCGCAGCGCGACCGTGAAGAAGCCGGCCGCGCAAAACGGAGCCTGAAATAGCAGCACGAGCTTGCCATTGCCCGGCGACATCGCCGCGCCGACACTCAGAAAGCTGAGAATAAAAACGATCTGCAATAACGCAAGCCGCGGCGTGCCCGCATTGCGTCCGGCCAATCCGCCGATCACACCGACCGCACAAACGTTTCCAAGCAGAAAAAGCGTGGGACTTCCGCTGATGTTGCACAGGAATGTGCCAAACCCGAATAACGCGCTCCACAACAGACTCGCGAAAATAAACGCGGAAGTCGGCGTGGGCAGCCCAAGGGCTGCCCGCGTGCGGCATAACCAGATCAGCGTGAGCCGCGCGATCAGCAATGCGACGACCGCAATACCCCACGCGGCATATAGAGGAATCGGATAAAGATAATACGCGATTGCGCAAACGCTGATTTCGCAAATCGACGCGAAAACGATCGATGCGGTTCGCGTGAACAGGTTGGCAAGCAGGATCTGCCGGTTGTCCGGACTCAGGTTCTGAGCCGAGGACGCGACCCACTTGAAAAATGGAGACCTTGGTTCGGTAAAAGCCATGACCTGCGCATTCGACGGTGGGTGGGTCCGAATCGGCATGCGAATGGACGGCTCGTGCAGCGATTACATAAACATAAAGTATCAGATTAATGCATGCAATGGCGTGAAATGACCGGCGGCCGTGGATCAAAAGCACTGCATGAGCGCGAATCCCGACTTGCTCGACGGAGTACGAGCGTTCGGATTACATGTTGTTGCGGCGCAACGGACCGCTCGATATAGCGCGGTTCCGAAGTTGCGGAACGGCGATAAAAAAGAGGAAGAGCGTGGCTCTCCCTCTTTGATGATTGTCGCAGCCTCGGCTTCCCGAGTCGCGATCGCCGGCCTCGCTTAGTCGTACAGCACGGCTGCGATCTTCGGATCGTTTATGTTGGTCTTGTCGTACCAGTAAAAACCGGTGTCGATCTTCTTCGGCAGCTTCTCGCCGTGCAGCGCCTTGACCGCCGAGTCGACCGTGCATTTGCCGATACCGACCGGATTCTGCGTAATCGCGCCGGCCATCAAGCCCGACATGATGTTCTCCTTCTGCTCCTTGCCGGAGTCGAAGCCGATCAGCACGAGTTTCTTGCCCGATTCCTTGACGCCGATCGCCGCGCCTTCCGCGGAACCTTCGTTTGCACCGAAGATACCCTTCAGGTTCGGATTCGCCTGGATCATGGTCTTGGCGATTTCCGCGGACTTCAGGTGATCGCCGGCGCCGTATTGCACGGACACGATCTTGATGTTGGGATGCTTCGACTTGATCTGATTGACGAAACCGTCGCGGCGATCGACACCGGTGCGGCTCGTCTGGTCGTGCACGATCACGCCGACTTCGCCGGAATTGCCGATCAGCGCGGCCATCTTGTCGGCGGCGAGCGCGGCGGCGGCGACGTTGTCCGTCGAGCAGGTCGTCAACGGAATATCGCTATCGACGCCCGAGTCGAATGCAATCACCGGAATCTTGTCGTTCTGGGCGCGCTTGAGCAAGGGGATGGCCGCCTTACTGTCGAGCGCCGCGATGCCGAGCGCCTGCGGCTTCTTCGCGAGCGCGGCCGACAGCATGTCGATCTGCTTATCGACCATCGCTTCCGTTTCCGGTCCCTCGAACGTGATCCTGACGTTGTTCGCTTTCGCGGACTGCTCGGCGCCCGATTTGACGGCTTGCCAGAACTGATGCTGGAAGCCTTTCGAAATAAGCGGAATATACGGCTCGTCCGCATACGCGAGACTACTTCCGCCGACGAGCGCACCGACACCGACCACGATACCGATTAGTCTTCTCTTCAACATGGGGCCTCCTCCAATGGTTGGGCTATCAAGCCGCTATCGAGCTTTCGAGGGAGCCTTCACGTGCCCTCTCTCTCCTGCTCCTGTGTTCCCTGCTTATTTGCTGCTTCCTTGCTCCTGCGTCAACTTCTCCGGCTGCGTCGCAGGATGTCCGCATACACCGCCAGAATGATGATCAAACCGGTCACGACGATCTGCCACTCCTGCGCGACCGACATGATGCGCAGTCCGTTGGTCAGCACGCTCATGATGAAAGCGCCGATGATGGTGCCGAGTATCGTTCCCGAACCGCCGCTCAACGACGTGCCGCCGATCACGACCGCCGCGATCGCATCGAGCTCGTAGCCTTGACCGAGCGCCGGCTGCGCCGAATTGAGCCGCGACGCGATCAGCAGACCCGCGATGCCGCAGATAGCGCCGCCCACGCCGTAAATCGCGATCTTCCAGCGATCGACATTGACGCCCGAGAGCCGCACCGCTTCTTCATTGCTGCCGAGTGCGAACGTATAGCGGCCGAGCGCGGTGCGATTGAGCGTAATAGAACTGACGATCGCGAGAAAGAACAGGATCAGTACCGCATTCGGAATCGGCACGCCCGGCAGGAAATAGCCGATCAGCGAGTCCTGAGAAATACGGTAGAAGTTCTCGGTATCGGTGAAATAGATCGGCTTGTCCGCCGACACGACGAGTGAAAGACCTTTGAGCAGCATCATCATGCCGAGCGTCGCGATGAATGGCGGGATCTTCATTTTGGCGGTCAGCGTGCCCGATACCGTGCCGCATACCGCGCCCGTCGCGAGTGCCGCGAGCACGCCCATCCACATCGGCAGATGCCAGTACGTGAGAAACACTCCGCAAATCACGGCGGTAAATGTCATCAACGTACCGACTGACAGATCGATGCCGCCCGTAATGATCACGAACGTGGCGGCGATCGCCAGCACGCCGTTCACAGCTGTCGCCTGAAAAATGCCGAGGATGTTGTCCATCTGCATGAAGGCCGGCGACGCGAAGCTAAAGAACACCAGCAGCAGGATGAGGCTCGCGAACGCGAGCATCTTTTGCACGGCGGTCGGCGCGAAAATTCGGGCTTTCAGCCCGGAAGTGCGCCTTTCGTTGTCCAGCGCCGCGGTATCCGTTCGCAATGTCATGTCGTAGACCTCTTCAGGCTTGTACCGTTTTCAGGGTTTCGCGCAGCGTCGCGAGATGCATGATGCGCTCCTGCGTCGCTTCGCTGGCGGACAGCTCGCCGGTAATGCGGCCTTCGCACATCACGACGATGCGGTCGCTCATTCGCAGAACTTCCGGCAGCTCGGACGAGATCATCACGATCGCCTTGCCTTGCGCCGCCAGCGAGCGCAGCAGCTTGTAGATTTCGCTTTTCGCGCCGACGTCGATGCCGCGCGTCGGTTCATCGAAGAACAGTACGTCGCAATCGCGCTCGAGCCATTTCGCGATCACGATCTTCTGTTGATTGCCGCCCGACAGGAGCCGCACCTGCTGCGTCGCCGAAGGCGTGCGAATCGCAAGCAGCTTGATGAAGTGCTGCGCTCTTTTGCGAATCTGCCCGCGGCGCAGAAACATATTGATTGACAGGAACTTGCCGAGATCGGCCATCACGATGTTCGATTCGACATCCATTCCCGTAGCGAGACCGAAGCGCTTGCGATCTTCGGACAGGTAGCCGATGCCGCGCTTGACCGCATCACTGGGCCTCTTGATCCACGCCTTCACGCCTTTCACGAGAATCTCCCCCGATTCGACCGGATCGGCGCCGAACACCGCGCGCGCGACCTCCGTGCGGCCCGCGCCCATCAAGCCTGCGAAACCGAGTATTTCGCCCTTGCGCAATTCGAAACTGACGTCGCGCACGAGCGGACCCGCGACGAGATTTCTCACTTCGAGCGCGAGTTCGCCTTTCACCGGCGCGCTCTCGATCGGCGTCACGTCGCCCAGCGCGCGTCCGACCATCATGCCGATGATCGTCTCGACGCTGGTGCCCTCGGTCGGCACGGTGGCCACATACTCACCGTCGCGCATCACGGTCACGCGATCGGTGATCTGCTTCAACTCGTCCATCTTGTGCGAGATATAGACGACGCCGACGCCGCGCTCTCTCAATTGACGGATGATCCGGAACAGCTCGGCGATCTCGGCATCGTTGAGCGCGGACGTGGGTTCGTCCATGATCAGCACGCGCGAATCGAAAGACAGTGCTTTCGCGATCTCGACCATCTGCTGACTCGCGACGGTCAGCGTGCCGACCATCGTGCGCGGATCGAGTTTCACGTGCATGCGGGCGAGGATCTCGCTTGCCTGTGCATTCAGTTTGTCTTCATCGAGGAACAGACCCAGACCCTTGCGCGGCTCACGGCCGATAAAGATGTTCTGCGCGATGCTCAGATGATTCATCAGTTGCAGTTCCTGATGAATGATGCCGATGCCGACAGCTTGCGCGTCGCGCGGACCTTGAAAATCGACGGGCTTGCCGTCGAAGAGAATTTCGCCGGAATCGCGCGTATAGACGCCGGCGAGAATTTTCATCAGCGTCGACTTGCCCGCGCCGTTCTCGCCCATCAGCGCATGGACCTCGCCGGCCATGAGTTCGAACCGGACGTCATGAAGCGCTCTTACGCCCGGAAAGCTCTTGCAAAGATTGTTGACGGAAATGAGTGGGTTCATGTGCTGATCTGTCGACGGCTGCCTATATCACCAACGTTTTTACGGTGGAGCTGTTTACGGCTTGAACAACGGCTTTCATTCCAGCTTTCATTCAAGGCGCGAACAGGTCGGGCCGCTCTTTTGCGGACCGGTGCAATTCGGCGACGACCTGGTCGAGATGATCGTGCATCGCTTTCGCGGCCGCATCGCCGTCGCCGGCGCAAAGGGCCTTGAAGATGCTCTCGTGCTCTTCCAGAGTATGCGTGAGCCGTTCTGGACTCGCGAGCAATTGTCTCGCGCGGTCCAGCGCATTGCGCGACACCGCGACGATCTCCTTCACGCGCGGCAGCTTCACCGCGTCGAGCAGGATTTCATGGAAAGCCAGATCGAGCGCGTGAAACGCCTGACGTTCGCCACTTCCAGCCAGACTGCGCTGCTGATCGAGATTGCTTGCCAATGCGTCGAGCGTCGCCGTGTCGTGCATCAGCGCGACCCCACGCACCGTCTCGACTTCCAGTGCGCTGCGGATGAACAGATTCTGGCGGATGTCGTCGAGCGCAATCGGTTTGACGCGCGTGCCGCGTTGCGGCAAAACCTCGACGAGACCCGCATGCGCAAGCCTCGCCAACGCGGATGACACCGGAAAGCGCGACACGCCCATCCGTTCGCACACGGCCATCTTGTCGATCATCATGCCGGGTTCCAACGCCAACGTAACAATCGCTTCTCGCAACGCCGCCTCGACCGCGTCGGTCAAGCTGCCGCGCTCGCCGCCGCCGACTTTTTGCAGTGCGACATACGGATCACCGGCGGCATTCTCAAGTTCGGTCGAGGAATTCACGAAGGCCTTGATTTCGAGAAGACATGCTAGCATGCTAGAAAGTGAATGCCGTGTTGTCAACGCGTACAAATGCCTGGAAATACCTGGGGATGCCTGGTATCTGGGAACTACGGACTTACCCGTGCGCGTAGCAGGAACGCGCACACAGGGAACGTGCGCACGAAACCGATCCGTCTGCGTCCGCAGACGACAAGCCGATAGCCATAGCCGGAGGGTGCGCAGATGACAACGATCACAAGGCTGTCCGTTCGGGACATCCGGTTCCCCACCTCACATTCGCTGGACGGCTCCGACGCGATGAATGCCGCGCCGGACTACTCCGCCACTTACGTCACGCTCGAAACCGACACGCCGAATCTCACCGGCCACGGCCTCACGTTCACGATTGGCCGCGGCAATGAAATCTGCGTGACTGCCGTGAATGCACTCACGCCGTTGATCGTCGGCAAGAAGCTCGAAGATATCGCCGCGAATATGGGCGCTTTCTGGCGCGCATTTACTTCGGATAGCCAACTGCGCTGGATCGGCCCGGACAAAGGTGCGATTCATCTTGCCACCGCGGCGGTCGTCAACGCGGTATGGGACCTGTGGGCGAAATCCGTCGGCAAGCCGGTCTGGAAGCTGCTGGTCGACATGAGCCCGGAAGAACTCGTGAGCTGCCTCGACTTTCGCTACGTGACTGATGCAATCACGCCGCACGAAGCACTCGCGATGCTGCATCGTCATGCGAAGACCAAGGGCGAGCGTGAAAAGGAAATGCTCGCGCACGGTTATCCGGCCTATACGACATCGGCGGGCTGGCTCGGTTACGACGACGACAAGATTCGCCGTCTCGCGCGCGAAGGCGTCGCGCAGGGATGGACGCATTTCAAGCAGAAGGTCGGCGGCGATCTGGAGGAAGACGTACGGCGCGCGCGCATTCTGCGCGAAGAGATCGGCGAGAACCTGAGGCTGATGATGGACGCGAACCAGGTGTGGGACGTCGATGAGGCAATCGCGAACATGCGCCGTCTCGCCGAGTTCGACCCGTGGTGGATCGAGGAGCCCACGAGTCCCGACGACATCCTCGGTCATGCGGCGATCCGCCAGCGGCTCGGTTCGATTGGCGTCGCAACCGGCGAGCATTGCCACAATCGCGTGATGTTCAAGCAACTGCTCCAGGCGCAAGCCATCGACTTCTGCCAGATCGACAGTTGCCGGCTCGGCGGACTCAACGAAGTGATCGTCGTACTGCTGATGGCCGCGAAGTTCGGTGTGCCGGTGTGCCCGCATGCGGGTGGTGTCGGCTTGTGCGAGTACGTGCAGCATATTTCGCTGTTCGACTATATCTGCGTGTCGGCGTCGCTCGAGAATCGCGTGCTCGAATACGTCGATCATTTGCACGAGCATTTCGTGGATCCCGTGGTGATCCGCAACGGGCACTATATGCCGCCGCAAAGGGCCGGGTATAGCATCGAGATGCTGGAAGGGACGCTGGACAGGTACTGGTATCCGGAAGGAGAAGCGTGGCAGGAATGAAGCTGGACGGTAAGGGTTCTATTTGCATCGCTTCAGGCGTATAACGGCAGACTTCGCTAATCTTCGGTGACGCCGGCCGTCACGCGCGCAGCGCGGTGGGTGTTGCGTCGCTGCCGGCAGGGGTCGCCGTCGAAGTCGAAGCGGTTGTCGCCTTGAAGAACGTCTGAATTCAACTCATACACTCGGAGCCGCCAATGTCTTCTCCGCTGTCGCCCGCTGTCATCGACGCAATACGTGCCCGCACACCCGGTGTTCGCAGTACCACGCACTTCAATCATGCGGGCGCGTCGCTGCCGTCGGCCGCCACGCTCGAAGCGATTCACGCGCATCTGTTGCGCGAAGCCTCGATGGGACCCATGGAAGCGGGCGCGGCTGCCCGCGAACAGACCGAACGGGCGCGCACGCTCGCCGCGCGACTGCTGAACGCCCAGCCCACCGAGATCGCGTTGACGACTGGCAACTCGCCGGGCTGGGGCGCTGCTTTCGCGGCATTGGGTCCGTGGCGCGAGGGGCAACGCATCCTCGTTGCGCGGCACGAATGGGGCGGCAATCTCGCGACGATGCGTCTTCTGGCGCAGCGCGCGGGCGCATCGATAGAGACGATTCCTTCCGATGAGAGCGGCAGGGTCGATCCTCGCGCGCTCGAAGCGATGCTCGACGACCGGGTCCGACTGATTGCGCTGACGTGGCTGCCGGCCAATGGCGGACTAATCAATCCGGCCGCCGCGATTGGGCGGATAGCACGCCGTCACGGCATTCCGTATTTCATCGATGCGGCGCAGGCCGTCGGACAGCTTCCGATCGACGTCGACGAAGTCGGCTGCGATGTGCTGGCCGGCGCGGGCCGCAAGGCACTGCGCGGACCGCGCGGCACCGGGCTGCTATACGTCCGGCGGGATTTTCTGCCCCGCTTGACGCCGGCCTTCGTCGACACGTATTCCGCGCCGCTCGACGCCAATGGCGACCCTGTACTGCGCGACGATGCCGTGCGTTTCGAATCGTCGGAAGCGTCGCTTGCACTGCATTGCGGATTGGCGAATGCATTGGACGAAGCGCTGGAAATCGGCATCGACAACATCCGCGCGCAGATCGATCGGACCGCGCAGACATTGCGCGAGCGGCTGGCCGCGATGGAGGGCGTGCGGGTGCTCGACCAGGGTGTCGAACGATCCGGTCTGGTGTCGTTCAACGTCGCCGGACTCGATGCCATGTCGGTGCGAGGCGTGTTGGCGGCACAGGGCATCACGATCGGCTCGAATGGCGTCGCGTACACGCCGTTCGATATGACTAGCAGAGGGCTGACACAGATCGCGCGCGCATCGGTCAGCTATCTGACCACTGACGCCGAAGTTGATAAATTACTGGCTGGGATACGGACGTTGACGCATTGAGCACTCAAATCAAAGAGAACTTTGCGTCAGTCAAATGAATGGAAACGTCTCTTTCAACTCAATCGCCCGCACACGCCTATGAACTCCGCCTCATCGCACCGCCTCGATTTATCAAAGTTTCCGCGCCATGCGCTTCTCGAAGGCCCGACGCCAATTCAGCACCTTGCGCGTCTGAGCGCTCGCCTCGGCGGGGCGGACATCTACGTCAAAAGAGAAGATCTGACGGGACTAGGTGGCGGCGGCAACAAGTTGCGCAAGCTCGAATTCCTGATTGGCGAAGCGCTCGCGCGCGGCGCGGACACCATCGTTACCGTCGGCGCGCGGCAATCGAATCATGCGCGCCTCACGGCGGCCGCGGCGGCTCGCGTCGGACTTCGATGCGAGCTGGTGCTGACGAGAACCGTGCCACGTTTCGACCACGACTACATGGAGAACGGCAACGTGCTGCTCGATGCGCTATTCGATGCGCGCGTGCATGATCTTCCCGGCACGGCCAACGCATTGCAATTCGCCGAGGAACGCGCGAACGAGTTGCGAGCGCAGGGCCGTAACGTCTATGTGTGTCCGTTGGGCGGTTCGAGCCCGGTCGGTTGTCTCGGCTACGCGGACTGCGCAGCTGAAATCGTCGCGCAATCGCAAGCGCAAAGCGTGGCCTTCGATCGCGTCGTGGTGCCGAATGGAAGCGGCGGCATGCATGCGGGGCTGGTCGCGGGTTTCGTTGCGCTGGGCCTGGATCCGTCGCGTGTTGCCGCATTCACGGTGTATGGGGATGCTGGCCACGCGCGCACGGTTACTTTGGATAAGGCGAATCAGACGGTCCGACTGATCGACCCGGGTCTAAGCGTGAGTGATGACGCCATCTCGATCGACGAAGCGCAGCTCGGACCCGGCTATGGCATTCCAACCGATAACATGCGCGCGGCTGTTCGGCTGATGGCATCGACGGAAGGTCTGTTGCTCGATCCCGTGTATAGCGGCAAAGCATTTGCGGGTCTTGTGGAAAACGTGAGCAACGGGAAGTACAGTGCCGGACAGAAAATTCTATTCGTGATGAGCGGCGGGCTTCCGGGGCTATTTGCCTATCGGAACGAGTTCTGAGCGCAGAAGCGGAGACAACGCGATGGTCTGATACGGCCGCCGTTGTCTGAAGAAAGCGCGAAGCGCTTGAAGATTCGAATCGACGATTCGAAATGGTGCCCAGGGCGGGATTTGAACCCACACGCCTTTCGGCGCTACCCCCTCAAGATAGTGCGTCTACCAATTTCGCCACCTGGGCAGAGGGGCGCCATTGTATCAGCTCGATTATTTTTTTGAAGTCCCTCGCGTGATTTTGTTCTGCAGTTGCAATACGGGTCGAAAAACCGACGAGGCGTTCACCCCGTATCGCTGCCCGGCGACCGATTCGAGCGCGGCCCGGCGCCTCGCAAGAGCTCGTAAGGTCTGACGCCTGTCGCCCGCTACTCGGCTGAATGCGACAAATGGCGGACCGCTATGCTCGTACGCTGATGCGCTGAAAGAGCGCCTTTCACGCCGAACATATCATGTCACCACGACGCACATCTTCTTCGCGATTTCGGTATCGGCTTTTTCTCGCGTCGCTGCTGACGTCGATAACGCTGCTGCAGGGTTGCGCAACGACGGCGGAGAACCTTGCCGTAGGATTTGGTCTCGGCGCGGTCGGCACCGTATCGGCGTTAGGCTGCCTGCTCGCCTGCGAGATGGCTAATCCGCACTGGTGAAAGGCTGCACGGCGCGCGACGAGCAGCTAGTATTCGGCGCTCGACATCGATGACTAACGAAAACGGAGCCCCTGTGGCACACCCGCCCTTCCACCTCTACACCGACGCCCAATTCACAAGCCCCTACGCGATGTCCGTCTTCGTGACGCTTCGCGAGAAGCGCTTGCCGTTCGACCTTTCGACCGTCGATCTCGCGAACAAGGCGAATCACGCCACCGACTATGCGGCCCGCTCATTGACGCGGCGCGTGCCGACGCTGATACACGAAGACTTTGCGTTATCCGAGTCGTCGGCGATCACCGAGTACCTCGAAGAGACTTTCCCGGACACCCCGGTCTATCCTCAAGATCGGCGTCTGCGCGCGCGAGCGCGCCAGCTTCAGGCCTGGCTGCGCAGCGATCTGCTGCCGGTTCGCCAGGAGCGTTCCACCGAAGTCATTTTCTACGGATCGCGCGGCGGCCCGCTTTCCGCCAGCGCACAAGAAGCGGCACAAAAACTCTTCGCCGCCGCCGACGCATTGCTTCCGGCCAATTCGCCAAATCTGTTCGGCGAGTGGTGCATCGCCGATACGGACCTCGCATTGATGCTCAATCGCCTCGTGCTGAATGGCGATCCCGTTCCGCACAAGCTCAAGGAGTACGCCACGCAACAATGGCAGCGCGCCAGCGTGCAGCAGTGGGTCCAACTGGAGCGTCCACCGCTATAAAGTCGACCGGCGTGGTTGCCGCCACGCCGAAAAGCCGTCGATGGAAGTAACAAAGACCAGCAAAATAGCTGAATACGAAAGACTTAAAAGATGCGGTAAAAGCGAATATTACATTCGCGTTTTATCAGAGCTTCGCTGCTCCGCCATGGCGCGATTCCGCGCCCGCTCCCTTTGCTGCCTCGCGCGTACGATGCTGACAACGATCAGCACGATCGCAAGCAATGACAATTCGATCATTGCGGGAATTCGGATGGGATCATGAAACATGGCGGGCCTCCGTCACATGATTTCATCATAGTACGCCGGGCAGGTCAGCCTGAAGTATTGCGCCGCACCATTGCAATCTTACCGCCGCCATTACACCGGCTTTTATCCCGCCGGCAAAAGCCTCGAGTGACAAATTGAAAACATTCTGTCACGCAAAAACTTGCAGGATTCAGATAGCCGTCCCTAAACAGTTTATTTGCGCTAGAGTACGTGAGCGATCAGTTGGATCGTGAGCCGTCCCGACAATTCGAAGGCGTTATCTGTCACGCGTTTGCTTGCGTGTACTAAAGAAGCACCTGGACTCGTTGAAGACATCGCCCATGCCATATTTTCCTGTCGCCTACTGTGGTCCCGCGGCCGTCCCTGAAAGCTTGTGGCTGCGCTGGAACACGGATCCGCCATTGCTCGTCGCGCTCGCGGCGCTCGCATGGTTCGTGGCCAGCAACCGCTCGGCGAATGCACGGGCGGGATGGGGCGCCGTCGCATTGATGGCCCTCGTGTTCGTGTCGCCGCTCTGCGCGTTGTCCTCGGCATTGTTCTCCGCACGCGTCACTCATCACGTCATTTTGATCGCTGCAGTAGCTCCATTGCTCGCCCTCGCGTTTCCGCTGCCGCGCCTCGCGCATCCGCCGCTCGTGCCGGTGGTCGCCGCTCATGCGGTGATCATCTGGCTGTGGCATGCGCCTGGGCCTTATGCGTGGGGACTCGCGACGGTACCCAGCTACTGGCTGATGCAGATTACTTTGCTTGCCAGCGCATGGCTCATGTGGCGCGGCATCTTCTCGCCGTCGCTGCCGACCGGCCCCGCGCTGATGGCGCTCGTCGCGACGATCGGCCATATGGGTTTGCTCGGCGCGTTGATCGTGTTCGCGCCGGTGCCGCTCTACGTCGCGCACTTCGCGACCACCGCCGCGTGGGGGCTCACCCCGCTCGCCGACCAGCAACTCGCCGGTCTGTTGATGTGGGTACTGGCGATGATCCCTTATCTCGCGGCAGGACTTTCGCTCGTCTGGTCAAGCCTGCGCGTCAGAGAGCCCGCGCTGTGACGACCCTGCTGAAGTTCATTCATCTGGCCGCGATCGCCGTCTGGTCGGGCGGTTTGATCGTGCTGCCGTATCTGTTCTGGCAGCGCCGCGGGCTCGCGGCGGGCACCGAACTCGACCGGCTGCACCGCATCACGCGTCTCGTGTTCGTGGAGTTGACCTCGCCCGCCGCTTTCGTCGCGATTGCGAGCGGCACCGTGCTGATTTTTCTGCAGGCCACCTTCGTCGAATGGTTCACCGCGAAGATGGTGTTCGTCGGCATCATGGCGATGCTGCATGTGCTGGCCGGCCTCGTACTGCACGATCTGTATCTGCCCGACGGCAGGTTCAGCCGTGCCTCGGCGATCGCGCTGACCATCGCTTATCTGATCGTGATCGTCGCGATCATCTGGATCGTGCTGGCCAAGCCTCACATCGACTCGAACCTGCTGGCCCCGCATCTGTTCGAGCCCGGTGGACTTGGCCGCTGGCTGCATCACTCCTTCGGCGAAACGAGAATTCCGACGCCATGATCGAACACGAGCTTGCCCCCATGCCAGCCGGCGAAGCCCGTCATCACCGAGCTGAGCACCGACAGCACGAGCCCATGCGGCAGGATCTCATCGGGGTAATAAAGGCGCACGCCCCAGTTCGCACCCGCGAGCGCGACGAGCGTCATCGCCGCGACCGCATGCGACCAGCTCGCTTCCTTCAGGCGGATACCGCGCACCAGCAGCAGCTCGGCGGTACCGACCACGCTCGCAGCCACGCCGCTCCAGAACGCGAAGCCGGCGGCCCACAAGCCGGCGCGAATCCAGAACGGGTCGCCCGTCCACCAGTAGATTACGTCGACGCCCAACGTCGCGACGACGAACGCGATCGGGAAATGCACCATCATCACGTGAATCGGATGGCCGACGAGCGCCACCACCGACCCCTTGTCGAGCCGCAACAGCTCGAGCATCACTTCGCTTCGCGTCTCGTTTCCAGCATTGCCTTTGTTTGCCATGGCGGTGTGCCCTCGCATCGGATGCCTGGTGGTGCAAACCATCATAGCTGCTTGCGCCTGACCGTCCAAGCCGGATCGCTCGCCGCGTTGTCCGGCTGCACCGGGCCGCTCTCGACGCTCGAGCCATCGGGTCCGGCCGCCGCATCGATCGCCGGGCTGTGGTGGGTGATGCTGGCGGGCGCCGCGATCCTGTTCGCGATGGTGCTCGTACTGTTTCTGATGACGGTCTTCCGGCCCGGCTGGGGCTCGCACGTTTCGCCCGCGCGCTGGATCGTGCTCGGCGGTCTCGTGCTGCCGGCAGTGATCCTGATCCCGTTGATCTGCTACGCGCTGTACGCGGGTGAATTGCTGCTGCCGCTGCGCGCGCACGCGCCCGCGCGCATCGAGGCGATCGCGCAGCAATGGCGCTGGACCTTCCGCTATCCGGAACTCGGCAACGTCGAAACCGGGAACGTGCTGCATCTGCCCGCGGGCACGCCGGTCGACATCGCCGTGACCAGCATGGACGTCGTGCACGCATTCTGGATTCCGCGCTTCGCGGGCAAGATCGACGCGGTCCCTGGCCACCACAACCTACTGCGTATCCAGGCCGATCAGCCCGGCGAGTACGCCGGACAATGCAACCAGTTTTGCGGCATCGGTCACGCGGGGATGCACTTCACCGTGATCGTCGATCGTCCGGAAGATTTTCCGGCTGCTGTCAAAAACGCCGCCGCCAACGGGGAGGTGAAGAAATGAGTGTGCCCGTCGAGCCGCCATCACAGGGCATCAACGCGCTGCGGCTGCATCGCCAGCTTGCCGCGATCTGGGCCACCGGGCCAGGCGTGCAGAGGCTCGCCGCGGTCAACCATACGGTGCTCGGCATGCGCATGATGATCACGTCGTTCGTGTTCTTCGCGATCGCCGGCATTCTCGGCATGCTCACGCGCGTGCAGCTCGCGACGCCGCATGCCGCCTTCATGGATGTGGAGACCTATAACCAGGTCTTCACGATGCATGGATCGATGATGCTGTTCCTGTTCGCGATCCCGATGGTGGAGAGCTTCGCGGTCTATCTGACGCCGAAGTTTCTCGGCGCGCGCGATTTCGCGTTTCCGCGCCTGACCGCTTACGGCTACTGGTGCTATCTGTTCGGCGGCACGATTCTGACCGTGTCGCTGATTCTGCGCAGCGCACCCGACGGCGGCTGGTTCATGTACACGCCACTCAGCTCCAACGTGTTCACGCCCGGACTGAACGCCGACGTGTGGCTGCTCGGCATCACGTTCGTCGAAATTTCGGCGCTGTCGCTCGCGATGGAAATCGTCGTGTCGATCCTGAAGATGCGCGCGCCGGGCATGTCGCTGGATCGCATGCCGATCTTCGCGTGGTACATCCTCGTCACCGCGATGATGATGATCGTCGCGTTTCCGCCGCTGATTCTCGGCTCGATCCTGCTCGAGGTTGAACGCGCGTTCAACCTGCCGTTCTTCGATCCGACGCGCGGCGGCGATCCGCTGCTGTGGCAGCATCTGTTCTGGCTGTTCGGCCACCCAGACGTGTACATCATCTTCCTGCCGATGGCCGGCGTGCTGTCGACGATGATCCCCGTGTTCGCGCGCCGCAAGCTCGTCGGCTATCGCACGATCGTCGTCGCGATCATCGCGCTCGCGTTCCTGAGCTTCGGCATCTGGGTGCACCACATGTTTACGGTGGGCATCCCACATCTGGCGCTCGCGTTCTTCTCGGCGGGCTCGGCGATCGTCGCGGTGCCCACCGCGATCCAGTTCTTCGCGTGGCTCGCCACGCTGTCGCACGGCCGCCCGCGCTGGGACGTGCCGATGCTGTACATCTTCGGCTTCTTCTTCGTGTTCACGTGCGGCGGGCTGACCGGCGTGATGCTCGCGATCGTGCCGTTCGACTGGCAGGCGCACGACACCTACTTCGTCGTCGCGCACATGCACTACGTGGTGGCCGGCGCGCTCGCGTTTCCGATGCTCGCGGCGTTCTATTACTGGTTGCCGCTGCTGACCGGGCGCACCGCCGTGCATAACCTTTCGGTGCCGGCGTTCTGGCTCGTGTTCATCGGCTTCAACATGACGTTCTTCCTGATGCACCTGACCGGCCTGCTAGGCATGCCGCGGCGCGTCTTCACCTATAGCGGCGACGAAGGCTGGAACTGGCTCAATCTGCTGTCGTCGGTGGGCAGCTTCGTGATGACGATCGGCTTCGCGCTCGTCGTGATCGACATCGTCGTGCAATTGCGTTTCGGCCAACGCGTGCGACGTAACCCGTGGCAATCGACCACCCTCGAATGGGCGATGCCGATTCCGCCCGCGCCGTACGCATTCGCGTCGATCCCGCACATGGACGCCGAAACCGAAAAGGTGCCCCCGGGCCAGCTAGCGACCTCTCTGGCGCGCGGCGAGGGTTACCTCGGTTTCACGCGCAACGGCTGGCAGGAGACGCTAGGCGTGCATATGACATCGGGCGAGCCCGAACAGCTGATCGTGCTGCCGAACTCGACCTATCTGCCGCTCGTCACCGCGCTCGTGACCGCCGCGGCGGTGCTCGCGATGCTGTTCAAGTTCTATCTGCTGTCGGTCGCATTCGCATTCGTGACGTTTGGCCTCTTCATCTACGCGGGCCAGAGCGCGGGGCACGCGCGCGATTACGGCGCGCTGCCGGTCGGCCGCGGCGTCAGCGTGCCGCCGCATACCGAGGTCGCCGGTTCGCCGTCATGGCTTTCGATGATCTGCGCGCTGGTCGCGGACGGCACGCTGTTCACCTCGCTGATCTTCGGCACGTTCTATCTGTGGATTGCCGCGCCGAACTGGCCGGCAGCCGTGACGCCGCATCCGAACCGCGTGCTCGCGCTCGTCGCGGCCTTCGCGCTCGCGGTGGCCGCAGCCGCCACGCGTGGCTCGTTGCGCGCGGCCGCCGCCGAGCGCAAACCGCACGGCACGATCGGGCTGAGCGCGATCGCGCTGATCGTCGCGCTCATCGCCTGCGTGATGCTGATCAACGGCGTGACACCGAATCCGCGCGAGCATGCGCTCGGCGCGACGGCCGCGGCGCTGCTCACGTACATCGCAGTTCACGCAGGCGTCGGGTTGTTGTTCCTCATCAGCAACGTGCTGCGCGTCGGCGCGGGCTTCGTTTCCGCGCGACGCCTGACCGATCTGCGTCTCACCCGCCTGTGGATCGATTACACGCTGGCGACGGGCATCATCGCGCTTGGACTCGTGCTCGCGCTGCCGAGCCTCGTCGCCGTGCTGGGAGCCAGACCATGAATGCGCGTCCGCTTTCGCCGCGGCGGTTGTGGTGGCTCGCCGTCGGCTTCACGATCTGGTGTCTCGCGTTCGTGATCCTGTATGCGCTGCACGCGATCGGCTGCGCGTTCGCGTGGCCCACCGGCCCGCTGCGCGCGAGTCTTGCGATCATTCTGCTGCTGCATCTGATCGCGATCGGCTGGCTATGGCGCTATCGCGCCGCGACCCGCGACCCTGGTCCCGAACGCATCAGCTCGTTCATGCATACCGTCGTCGTCTGGACCCTGATCGCGGCGCTGGTCGCGACCGTAATCACGTTCGGGCCCGCGCTGCTGCTCACCACCTGCGTCTGAACGCGGACTGAGCGCGAGCGGGACCGCCGCACCCGGCATGGAGAAGCACCGATGCAGTCTCGAGATCTCGTGCGCAAGGCCGTCTGGTCGGTCATCTATCTACTGTTCATTGTCGCGCCGCTGTTTGCGCTGCTGACCGGCACGCTCCCGCCCGCGCGCAACTTCGGCACCGAGTTCTCGGTGGCGCTCGGCTATTCCGGACTCGCGATGATGGGCCTGCAATTCGGCCTCACCGCGCGCTTTCGTCACGTGACCGAGCCGTGGGGCGAGGACGTTATCTATCATTTCCATCGACACGTGTCGCTGCTCGCGGTCGGCCTGGTCGTCGTGCATCCGCTGATCCTGTTCGCGATCCGCTCGGACAAGGTCGCGATGCCCGACTCGCTGCTCGATGTACCGTGGGGTGCGTGGTTCGCGTTCCTGTCGATCGGCTCGGTGATAGTGCTGGTGATCACCGCGCTATGGCGCAAGCAGTTCAAGATTCGTTACGAGCTGTGGCATCTGTCGCATATCGGGCTCGCGCTCGTCGCGATCTTCGGCGGCGTGCTGCATATGATCGGCTGGGGCTTCTATCTGACCGATCCGTTCAAGCGCACGCTGTGGATCTGCATGACAGTATTCTGGGTAGCGCTGCTGCTGTACGTGCGTCTGTTCAAGCCGCTCTTCATGATCAGGCGTCCGTACCGGATCGCGGAAGTGCGCGCCGAACGCGGCGACACGACGACGCTCGTGATGCAGCCCGACGGCCACGCTGGCTTTCGCTTCAAGCCCGGCCAGTTCGGCTGGCTCAACGTGTGGGGCAGCCCGTTCAGGATCACCGGACATCCTTTTTCGTTCTCGTCGAGCGCCGAGGCCGCGAACGGCCGCGTCGAAATGACGATCCGCAATCTCGGCGATTTCACGAGCCAGGTGAAGACGATCGAAACAGGTCGACGCGTGTATCTGGACGGACCGTATGGCGCGTTCACGATCGGGCATCCGACCGACATGCACGTGCTGATCGCGGGCGGTATCGGCATCACGCCAATGATGAGCATGATCCGCTCGCTCGCCGATCGCGGCGACCAACGTCCGCTCGTGCTACTGTACAGCGGCAAGACCTGGGACTCGCTGACTTTCCGCGAGGAGCTCGATGCGCTGAAAGCGCGGCTCGATCTGCGCATCGTCTATGTGCTGTCGGACCCGCCCGAAGGCTGGAGCGGGGAAGTCGGGCGCATCGATGCCGCGATGTTCCGGCGACATCTACCGCCCGAGTTCGCCGATCACGAGTATTTCATCTGCGGCCCGGACTCCATGATGGATGCGATCGAAACGGCGCTCGGCGAAATGAAAGTGCCGCGCATCCGCTACCATTCCGAACGCTACAGTTTCGTCTAGGAGACTTGTGATGCGCCGACTGTTGGCCAACCGTCTCGTCATTGCCACCGGCGTGATCGTCGTGGCGTTGTCGCTTCTATTCGCGTATCTGCGGGTCGGTTCGCTGCATTAGGGCCCGGTTACGGCAATGACGGGCTCGCGGCGCGCTTTTCCTCATGCTCGAAGGTTGAATCGATATGCCCTACTTTTTTGGAATTGGTCTTCACGTTTTCATCGCGATCTTTTTCGCCGTCCACGCGATGCGCAATAACCAGGGCATCTACTGGCTATTCATTCTGTTTGCTTTTCCGCTGCTCGGCAGCGTCGTGTACCTGTTCGCGGTCTACCTGCCGAGTCTGCGCCATACGCGCGGCGCGCGCGTGGCCACGCAGGCGATCACCCAATTCGTCGATCCGAATCGCGCGCTGCGTGAAGCGCGCGCCGCTTTCGACCGCGCGCCGACCGTGCAGCATCGGATGCGGCTCGGCGAGGCCTTGCTCGCGGCCGGCAATCCGCGCGAAGCGCTCGAACATTTCCAGGCCGCGGCGAACGGCCCATTTGCAAACGATCCCGCGCTGCTGCTCGGTCTCGCGCGCTCGCAGTTCGCGCTTGACGACTACACGGCCGCCGATGCGACGTTGGGGAATCTGTTCTCGGTCAATCCGCGGGCACGCAACCAGGGCGAGCCGGCGCTGCTGTACGCGCGCACGCTGGCCGCGCTGAATGCGCCGGGCGCACGCGCGGCATTCGAACAGGCGCTGACCTGCGCGAACGACGTCGCGCCGCGCTGCATGTTCGCCGACTGGCTCGCCGCGCAATCGGAAGATGCGGACCGCCGCCGCGCCGGCGCGCTCTATGCCGAAATCGTGCAGGATGCCAAACATTGGCCACGTCACGCGCGCGAGCATAATCGCGAGTGGCTGCAGCGGGCGCAGGCCGCGTTGGCGGCCGGCGCGGCTCGAACGTGAGCAAGCCGAGGAGAACTTCGATGCGACGCACGACCCGGTCGTTTGCTTCGGCGCCGTACGCGGCGATTGCGGCGATGGCTTTCGGTGCCGCCGGCGCTTCGACTTCCGCGCAGGCCGCTGGCATGGAGAAACCGTTCGAATGGCCCGCGTCGTTCGTCGTGCTCGGCGATGGCTATCCGCACTCGGGCGATGCATGCCGGCGGCTCGGCGAGTCGGCCGCGACCGTGAACTATCTCGACCATATGGCGATGCTGGTCGGCTGTCCGGGCTCGCGCGACAGCGCCGCCGTGCGCGCGATCGTCGGGCATCAGCGGCACGCGCGCGTGGTCGGCGAAGCGGATGGCGTGACGCTGATTTCGATTTCGACTGAAAGCGCTCAGGCCGGCTCGCAGAACGGCCACGGGCCCGTGAAGGAATCGCCTATCAGCGCGAGCGGCACGTTGCCATGCGAGCGCGGCAACGGACAGACCAAAACGATGTGCAAGTTCGGCGTCGTGCATCACGGCGATCGATCGACTACGGTCGTGGTCTACTGGCCCGACGGCACGACGCGGGCGATTTTCTTTGGCGTCGACGGTCGCGTGATGGGCACGGCCGCGTCCGCGAGCGATCGGCCGATGCCCGGCGACACGCTGACGCGCAAGCATGCCGGCATCAATCTGATTTCAGTTGGCAATGAGCGCTACGAAGTCGAGGACACGGTTCTGTCCGGCGGTTGAATTGCGTTGAAGCACATCGGCGCAAGCCATCCGCGGTCGAACGCCTGATTCGACGCGCGCCACGTTCATTCGATCCCCTTCGCTTCACACCCTCGCGCAGACCGGCATGCAGCATGCCGCGCCGGACAAAATATTAGTAATAATCCAGCAAGTGTTTTCAACCGATCAGCGGTTCAACAGGAGGGGTCATGATGTCCAGAAGAATGGCTGGCGATGGCCGTCGGACGCGCCGCGTGCAATGGCGACAATAGCGGCGCGTCGACATCGCCGGTGGCGAACGCGGCCACCTCGAACGCGGCGCCGCGACGGTCGCGAGCACGAACGGTTCGGCCGTGTCGAACATTCACGAAGTGATCCGTGTGCAGGGCGGCCAGTCGTACACGTTCACCGACTACGTGCTCGCCACCACCAACGCAACGGTGTTCCCCGGCGGCTCGATCCAGACCGACGACCCGAGCGGCACCGAGTTCGGCTGGGTGCTGAACACGAACACCGGCGCGATCGTGCGCGGCACGTGGGGCGCGGGGCAAGCGACGGCGCTGAGCGCGGTGAAATCCGGCAACTGGTGGAAAGTGACGATGACGCTGACGGCACCGGCGGGATCGAACAACGCGCAGGTATTCATCGATCCGCCGACGTCGAGCAGCGCAGGCGTGCGCTCGCAGCAGGCCGCGGATCTGAGCGCGACGCACTTACTGCCCGAGCCTCGCGATCCTGAGCGGCGCGAAGTCGTAAGCACGGTCAGCGCGACGCAGTTATCGATGATTCGTTGACGCGTCGCGCAATCGAAGGCACACTCGCTCACTATGCAAGCCCTCACGTACCGCCCGACTGCAAAGCATCATCATGCGCATGCCCGCGTGGGACTGCCTGTGGGGACTCGCATACGCATACGCCGCTAGACATCATTAGCAGCGACATGCGCCAGAAAGCCCCGCCGGCAACGACGGGGCTTTTTGTTTTCTACGACCTTATCCGCTCATCGAACGAAGGATTGCCGCCATGACACAGGAAGCACAGACGCCTGCCGTATCGAAGGTCTTTGCGACGCCCATCGACCTATACCGCGTCCTTGCACGCGTATGGGCCGGCGATACGTCGAGCCCCACGCACGCGTGGTCGTCGACGAATCCCGCGCAGAATCATTGCAGCGTTACGTCTCTGATCATGCAGGACTATTTCGGTGGCGAGATTCTGACGACGCGTACGTCGGGGGGCACGCACTTCTACAACCTGATCGACGGCAGCAGATGGGATCTGACGGTCAGCCAGTTTGCCGAGCCGATTCCATTCGACGATACGCGTTCGAGTCGTGAGGCGGCGTTCGCTGATACGTCGCGGGAGAAATACGAACTGCTGAAGTCGAGGCTCGCGCAAAGCCAGCTGAAATAAACGCTCAATCAAACACGCGTGGCCGAACTGCATCGATACGCGGTTGGCCACGCCATGTCACTTCAAACAATCACTTCCTGCTTCCCCGGAATGCCTTGCCCGCGCAACGAACACCCGCGCGTTTCAGGCACGTAGATCAACGCTATCGCCCCCACGACGCACGCGGCCATCATGTAATAAGCGGGCACCAGCGCATTGCCCGTATGCGCGACCAGCCATTCGTTCGCCATCGGCGCCGTGCCGCCGAAAATCGACGTCGACACGTTATACGCAATCGCCATCCCCGCGTAACGCACCTGGGTCGGAAACATCGCGGGGAACATCGCCGAGATGCTGGCCAGTTGCGGTACGTACAACAGCCCGAGCACCGCAAAGCCGATGAACGCGCCCGCCACGCCGAGCTTCATCAGCAGGAACATCGGAATCGCCGCGACGAACAGGCCAATCAGCGAAAACCACCAGACGTTCTTGCGTCCCACGCGATCCGAGAACGTGCCCGCGAACGGCAGAAACACCATCATCGCAAGCATGCCGATTAGCGGCACGAGCAGGGACATGTTGTCGCTCATGCCGAGCTGCTTCTGCATGAACGTCGGCATATACGCGAGCAGCACGTAGTTGACGACATTCAAAGCAACCACGAGTCCACCGAGTTGGATCAGCGGTTTCCAATAGTCGCGCAGCAATGCCTTCAGCGTGACGCAGCTATGCTGCTCCTTGTGCATCGTTTGTTCGAGCTCGCGAAAGACCGGCGTGTCTTCGAGCCTGGAGCGCAGATAGAAACCGATCAGGCCGAGCGGCGCCGCAATCAGAAACGGCAGACGCCATCCCCACGCATGCATTGCCGTGTTGCCGAGCACGACGGAGCAACCGAGCATCAGAAACGCGCCGAGCGAGAAACCCGACAGCGTCGCGAATTCGAGGAAGCTGCCACAAAAGCCGCGCTTATTGTCCGGCGCGTATTCGGCCATGAAAGTCGCCGCGCCGCCATATTCGCCGCCCGTCGAAAAG
The DNA here is from genome assembly GCF_050434085.1 of Paraburkholderia sp. UCT70. NCBI lineage: Bacteria > Pseudomonadati > Pseudomonadota > Betaproteobacteria > Burkholderiales > Burkholderiaceae > Paraburkholderia > Paraburkholderia sp. UCT70. The sequence continues at coordinate 33,008 of NZ_JBNPVZ010000002.1, forward strand.
CCCTGGATCATCCGCAGAACGACGAGGATAACCGGTGCCCACCAGCCGATGCTCGCGTAAGTCGGCACGAGTCCGACCAGCAGCGTTGCGACCGACATCAGGATGATCGTCAACGCGAGTACGTGCTTGCGGCCGAGGCGATCGCCGAGCGGCCCCCAGAACAATCCTCCTAGCGGACGCACGAGAAACGAAATGGCGAACGTCGCGAGCGCGAACAACGTGGCCTGCGCGGTGCTGCCGGGAAACAACGCGGCCGAAATATAGCTCAGGCCGTAGGCGTAAATACCGTAGTCGAACCACTCGGTCGCGTTTCCGAGTGCCGACGCCGCGATTGCGCGTCGCAGCAAGCTGCGCGCCTGCGGTTGCGCGCTCTGCGCGGTCCATGAATGTACGTAGTGCATGACTCCTCCTGGGATGTCTCTATGCGACACAGGCAACGTCGCCCGAATCCACGATACCGGCGACCCGCGCCTGCAACGATGTTCTAGGACGATGCAGGCATCGGGGTTTTCCATAAAGCCTGCAACGGATGCGGTAATCCGTACGCGTGCGTCGGCGACGCGTCGCGCGCGTTCGGGAAAAACAACATGATTGGCGTCGCACAGTGCTCTCAGCGCACCAGCAACGGCAGCGTCATCAAACGACCCTGCTGTGGCCTCGCCTCGTTCTCGCCGCAAAGGCGCAAACACATCCACGCGGTCGCGAGGTTGCTGCTCACTACCGCCTTGCCAATGGCGGCTTCGATTCGCGCGATGATCGGCGCGGCTCTCACCGCGGTGCATGAAATAAACAGCGCATCGGAGTCGGGCGCTGTCGCATCGCGCGCGAAGGCGACGATATCGTCGTGCGAAATCCGTGCCATCTCCCGGTCGTCGGTCAGACCCAGGCATGAGAAGCGGTCGATCGCAAAGCCTTGCGCGGCAAAGTACTCGACCATCGGCCGACTGGTTTCGGCGGTGTACGGCGCCAGCACGCTGATACGCCGCGCGTCCAGCGTGCTCAGCGCAGTGACTGCGGCAGCGGTCGGAGTGACGACTTTGGCCGATGGCTTCGCCGCATGAATAGCGCGCTCGATCTGCGCATCGCCGATCATCACGGATGCCGACGTGCACGAATACATCACGACGTCGAGCGTTTCGTCGGGCAGGATCAGCGCCGCGCCCGCGCTCAGCAATGGCTGCATCGCGCGCAGATTGTCGGGCGTCACCGGGTTCGCATACGGCACGCGATTCACATAGATGCCGATACGCTCGTTTGCGACGAGTGCCGCGAAGTCCGGCTCGGTCGTGTGATCGGTTGCGAGGATCACGAGGCCGATACGTTTGTCGAAAGCGCGTTCGATCAGATGCGGCGCGCGCTCGAACTGTCGAATAGTCATTTGCATCGTTCAATGCCCCGGAGCCGGAAAACGCTTTTCAAGGAGTCGCACACCGGCCACCGCGATCAGGCTGATGATCAGGAACAGCACGCCGACGAGCGTCATCGGCTCCAGATAGCGGTAATCCGTATTCGCGATGATCTTGGCCTGATTCATCAATTCGAGGACCGTGATCGCCGACAGTAACGGCGTCTCCTTGAACATAGAAATCAGATAATTGGCGAGCGCGGGCACCATCGGCGGCACCGCTTCGGGCAGGATCACGTGCTGCCACGTTTGCGCGGGACTCAGGTTGCAGGCCTTTGCTGCTTCCCATTGCCCGCGCGGAATGTTTTCGATGCCGGCGCGATAAACCTCGGCCGCATACGTCGCGTAATGCACGCCGATTGCGATCACGCCGGCCGCAAGCGCCGGCATCCGTATGCCGATGTCGGGCAGCACGTAAAAAACGAAGTACAACTGCACGAGCAGCGGCGTGCCGCGAATAAAACTCGCGATCGCCGACGTGCCGCGCGACACCGCGCGATTCGGCGCCAGCCGCAAAATGGCAATCGCCATGCCGACCACGGCCGCCACCACCGCGCCGAGCAAAGTAGCGAGCACGGTGATCTCCAACCCTTGCAGTAGGATCGGCAGAATCTCGCGCACGAAGCTCCAGTCCCATTCCATTCGTCTATCTCCTGATGCGGTCGAGACCGAAACTCATCCGGCTTTCCAGCTTGCGCATGCCGAACGAGATCAGACAGGCCATGGCGAAGTACAGCGCGAGAATCGTCGCGAACGGGATCAACGTATTGCCGGTTTGCGAGCGCACCACCTGCGCCTGGAAAGTCATGTCGCCGAGCGAGATCAGCGACACGACGGCCGTACCCTTCAGCAGCTCGATCGCGTTGTTGCCAAACGTGGGCAGCATCAGCGGCAAGGCCTGTGGCAAGATCACGTGCCGCATGCGCTGATAGCGGGAAAGATTCAGCGCAATGCAAGCGCTGCGCTGCTCGTGGCCGATCGCGGCGACCGCGCCGCGCACCACTTCAGCGCCGTACGCGCCGACGTTCAAACCGAGCGCGAGGACGCCGGCCTGCAGCGGCGTCAGCGTGAGGCCGGCCATCGGCAACACGAAATACGCCCAGAACAACTGCACGAATATCGAGGTGCCGCGAAAGAACTCGATATACGACGTGGCCAATGCGCGCACCACGAAGAAACGCGACAGGCGCCCGAGCCCCGCGACGAACGCCATCACGAGCGCGAGTACCGCGCCCATCAGCGTCAGTTCGATCGTCGTCTGCGCCCCCTGCAGAATCAGCTGCAAATAGCCGGACCAGTGGTTCATCGACGCACCTCGCGCGCAATGTATCGTGGGCCACGCGCGCTACCGCGTTGCGCGCATGGCGTCTTATCGCGGACTCAGTTCTTCGCCGCGCACAGTTTCTCGCGGCTCGTCGACATTGCCGCTTTCGTCGGGAAGCCATAGGGCTCGACGATCTTCGCGAACTCGCCGGACTCCTTCATCTTCTTCAGCTCGACGTCGAATGCATCGCGCAGTGCGGTGTCCTGCTTGCGAAATGCGACGCCGTCGCATTGCACCGGCGTGTTCTGCACCGGCGCGATCGATTCGAGGTTCGGGTCTTTCGCCTTTGAAAGCAGATCGGTGATCGACAGCAGCGGCAATGCAAACACGTCGACGCGGCCGTCCTGCAGCATCTTCAGACCGCTTTGCCCGTCCGGCACGATGATCACGCGATCGGTCGGAATATTCGCGGCGGTCGCGAGCTTCTGTTCGGTCGTGCCGCCTTCCACACCGATCACCGCTTTCGGATCTTTCGCGATTTCCTCGTAGGTCTTGATACTCTTCGTGTTGCCTTTCTTGACCGCGAACGCTTCGACCGCGCACAGCACCGGCTGCGAATAAGCGACGGCCGCGCAACGCTGCGGGGTCATGAACAGCCCCGCCGCAATCGTGTCATGCCGCCCGGCCGCCAGGCCCGGAATCATCGCGCCGTACTCGGAGACCGACGCGACGACGTCGTTGACGCCGAGCTTCTTGAACACCGCACGCGCGACGTCCGGCGCCGCGCCCGTCACCTTGCCGTCGGCGCCGACCGCGGTGAACGGCGGCTCGTTCGCAATCGCGATGCGCGCGAAACCTTGCTGACGCAGTTGCGTGAGCTTGTCGTCGGCGGCATAAGCGAGGCTCGCGAGCGTCAACAGCGACAGCCCTCCCGCAATCAGAATCCCCTTTAGCTTCATGATTTTTGGCTCCTAAGGCGTAGTGGTATGGCGTAGTAGTGAGAGATGTGCAGCGTGGGAAAAACAATATGTTCAGACTCAGCTCAGATTCGATGCCCCGCGGCGAGAATCTTGCGCAGGAAGCTCTGGGTCCGCTCGTGCGTCGGATGCGTGAAGATGTCCTCTGGCTTGCCTTCCTCGACGATCCTGCCGCGATCGAAGAACAGCACGCGGTCGGCGAAGTCGTGCGCGAAGCCCATTTCGTGCGTGACGAGCAGCATCGTCATATCGGTCTCACGCGCGAGCCGCTGCATCACGTTCAGGACTTCCTCGACGAGTTCAGGGTCGAGCGCGGACGTCACCTCGTCGAACAGCATGATCCGCGGTGCGAGCGCGAGCGCCCGCGCGATCGCCACGCGCTGCTTCTGCCCGCCCGACAGTTGCGCGGGACGGCTCTTCGCCTTATCGGCCATGCCGACCATGTCGAGCAGTTCGAGCGCGCGCCGCTCCGCCGACTCGCGGCTCTCGCCCTTCGTCAGCATCGGCGCGAGCGTCACGTTGTCGAGCACGCTCTTGTGCGGAAACAGATTGAAGTGCTGAAACACCATGCCGATCTTCTCGCGCATCTTCTGCAGATGCCGTTCGTTCGCGGGCACCATCTGGCCGCCGCGCGGCATATGGAACAACTGTTCGCCGTCCACTTCGATATGGCCGCCGTCGATCGTTTCCAGCGTCATCAGGATCCGCAGGATCGTCGTCTTGCCCGATCCCGACGGACCGATCAGCGCGAGCTTCTCGCCGGGCATCACGTCGAGCGACAGTTCGTCGAGCACGGTCAGCGCGCCATATCGTTTCGTGATCCGGTCGAGCCGGATCAATGGCTTGCTCGCCGGGCTTTCGTGTCGGCGCGCCGGTGTGCTTGCAGAGGCGACCGCGCGCTCCTCGGATGAATGACTCGTCGGGGCGATGCCTGAAGCGCTCAGCAAATCGGTGACTCGCGCGGTGTTCATATCGATTCGATCCCGTTCGTCGTACATGTAGTGCGAACCAGAATACGCAGCCATATTTGCGATCCAGATTGCTCTAGAACAATTCTTTTTACGCGCTGACAAGGGCGGCGCAGCGTGCACTGCAACAATCATGCAGCGTCCGTCGATAACGTCACGAACATTGAACTAGCACATTCAGCGGCGTTTTTTCGCGGCATTAGACTGCGGCGAGAGATACCCGTGGACGCCCCGTTCACTTGCACCGGGCGCCACTTTCCGCAACGACGTCACGCTCAGAGAGAGGGGAAGATGTCAGATACGACGCAACACGAATCGCGAATCGCGGCGCCCGTCGTGCGCCTGCCGTTCGAACGCGACGAGTACGCCGCGCGTCTTGCCAAGACGCGCAAGGCCATGCAGGCGGCCGGCATCGAACTATTGATCGTGTCGGACCCGACCAATATGGCCTGGCTCACCGGCTACGACGGCTGGTCGTTTTACGTGCATCAGTGCGTGCTGCTCGCGCTGGATGGCGAGCCGGTGTGGTTCGGCCGCGGTCAGGACGCGAACGGTGCCAAGCGCACCGTCTTTATGCAGCACGATCAGATCGTCGGCTATCCGGATCACTACGTGCAATCCACCGCGCGGCATCCGATGGACTATCTCGCGCGCGACGTGATCGCCGCACGCGGCTGGGCCAACGCGAACATCGGCGTCGAAATGGACAACTACTATTTCAGCGCCGCCGCTTATCGCTCGCTCGTCGCGCATTTGCCGGACGCGAAATGGCAGGACGCAACTGGCCTCGTCAACTGGCAACGCGCGGTCAAATCGCCGCGCGAGATCGAGTACATGCGCGTGGCCGCGCGCATCGTCGAGAAGATGCATGCGCACATCGTCGAGCGAATCGAACCGGGTATGCGCAAGAATGACCTCGTCGCGGAGATCTACTCGGCAGGCATTACCGGCATCGACGGTTATGGCGGCGACTATCCGGCGATCGTACCGCTGCTGCCGACCGGCGCCGACGCGGCCGCGCCGCATTTGACCTGGGACGACACGCCGTTCGCGAAGGACGCTGGCACGTTCTTCGAAATTGCCGGCTGCTTCAAGCGTTATCACTGCCCGCAGTCGCGCACCGTCTACCTGGGCAAGCCGCCGAAGCATTTCATCGAAGGCGAACGCGCGGTGGTCGAAGGGATCGAGGCCGGGCTCGCCGCGGCGAAACCCGGCAATACCTGCGAGGACATCGCCAATGCGTTTTTCGCGGTGCTGCATAAATACGGCATCGAGAAGAACAGCCGCTGCGGCTATCCGATCGGCGCGAGCTATCCGCCGGACTGGGGCGAGCGCACGATGAGCCTGCGCCCTGGGGACAAGACGGTCCTCGAACCCGGCATGACGTTTCACTTCATGCCGGGCCTGTGGCTCGACGACTGGGGCCTCGAAATCACCGAGAGCATTCTGATTACGCGGACCGGCGTCGAGCCCTTTTGCAGGACGCCACGCAAGCTGTTCGTCAAACCGTGATCGCGCGGGCGTCGTGCCCGCGTGAATTCGCGAAGCACGACGCCCGTTTCAACGAAAGGGGAAACATGCTTCCGAAAACGATGAAGGCCGTCGTCCTGACCGCGCACGGCGGCCTCGACAAACTGGTCTATCGCGACGACGTGCCGGTTCCCTTGTGCGCGGCTGGCGAGGTACTGATCGACGTCACCGCATGCGGTCTCAACAATACCGACGTGTGGGTCCGCCAGGGCGCCTACGGCACCGACGACGATCCGCAAGCGGTGTCGACGTGGCGACGCGGCCGCTCGACGCTGACGTTTCCGCGCATTCAGGGCGCGGATATCGTCGGACGCGTGGTCGCGGTGGGTCACGGCGTCAGCGACGCGCGTATCGGCGAGCGCGTGATCGTCGACGCGTCGATCTACAACCGCGACGACGACAGCCTCGCCGATATCGACTACATCGGCCACGGCCGCGACGGCGGCTACGCCGAATACACGGCCGTGCCCGCGGAAAACGCGCATCGGGTCGACTGCACCTATTCCGACGCCGAACTCGCTACGTTCTGGTGCGCTTATCACACCGGCGAGCAAATGATCGAACGCGCGGCCGTCAAGCACGGCGAAAGGGTGCTGATTACCGGCGCGTCCGGCGGCGTCGGCTCGGCCATCATCCAGCTGTGCCGCGCGCGCGGCGCGATTCCGTATGCGGTCGTCAGCAAGGGCAAGGAAGAGGCCGTGCTAGCGCTCGGCGCGCAAGGGGTGATGCTGCGCGACAGCGGCGATTTCGTCGGGGACGTCGAACGGATGACCGAGCGGCGGGCCGTCGATGTAGTCGCCGATCTTGTCGGCGGGGCGCTGTTCGGCAAGCTGTTGAACGTGTTGCGGCCTGAGGGACGATATACGACCGCGGGCGCGATCGCGGGGCCGGTCGTGCAGCTCGATCTGCGCACGATGTATCTGAAGCAGTTGCAGTTGAATGGATCGTCGCAAGGCACGCGCGGTGCGTTCAAACGCGTGCTCGACTATATTCAGAACGGTACGATCCGGCCGGTTCTCGCGGCGACTTATCCGTTGTCGAAGTTTCACGACGCGCAGACGCGGTTTATGGAGAAGCGCTTTGTGGGGAATATCGTTGTGATTCCGGATCGGCATTATGGCGGCGAAGCCGCGCATTAGCTTTCGGTAACTCTCGGTTCAATAGGAATATGCGAGCCCGCCCAGCAAGGCGGGCTTTTTTTCGGCCGTGGCAATCAGAATTTTCCAAGTCGGATGTGGATCGTGGTTTCGTTCAAATCAACGATCATCCGTCGATAATCACCTCCTGTGACAGACTCGCCGCCTATCGGCGAGTCGTCGATACGAACCCTGTGGGTCTCAGGTTCATTTGCCGTTGGACAATGCTTATTGTCAATGTTTGTCAAAACGGCTCTATCCCAAATTAATTCTGTTGACGACGACACATTTGGATGGTTATTTCGTCGGGTGTTTTCTGCAAAATAAGAAGAGGTCAAATGGGACAACAGAAACAGGACGGCACCGGTGGCAAGGAAGAGTGCTTGCTTTGCCGTATCATCTATTCGGTATACTCAAACTTTCCGCCAATGCCATCCGCAATGGCGCTGAACGTCGAAACCGGCGAATGGTTTCCGCAGGATAGGCTTCGGTCGTATTCGACCGGTTACGCAATGGCCAAAGCCCTGGGTTACGCATGGGCGTGCGATTGTCGCGGGCGCGCGCAACAAGCGGACGACGTTAGCATGGCACGCTCGCAATATGGCAGCAGCCCGCGCGTGCCGCAGAATCTGGGCAATGCCCGGCCGTTCGAGTATTCTGACACTTCGACAGGCGGAGATGTGACGATCCTTGGTGCACGCGGTGTGAGCGAACGGCAAGAGATCGAGTGCGAGATGCTGTCAAAAACATACGGCGGCGATTTGAGAACTCGCTTTGCGTGCGAGCAACGTGCTTTTGAAACATACAACCAGTGCAGAGGCTATTGATGGTACGAGACCTTGCTGTCGTCTTTATCTACGACGACGACACGAATACGCTCAAAATGAGCAACGTGTCGCGTCGTGCTATTCAATCAACCCTGGATCGGGCGATGTTCCTCGATATTCCTGAAGCACCGGAAACTCCATTGGATGACGAATCGGCCCGCAAGCTTGGAGCGCTGGCACTTCGATGTCTAGGCGAAGCGCATCCGGATCTGGCCGCGCGACTGAATCTTTCAGCGCCAAAGTAGCTGTTCTTGCGATCTCAGGTTGGTTCTCTTCGCTGTTCTCGTCCCTTGATCGTCCTCGCTCAATCACGTTGAATCGGTGTCCACGATGTATGTCGGCATCACGTGGCATTACTTTGATGAAAACATCAAATGCGCAGATCCGCGGAATAAGCGCGGATAAGGGTGCATGAAAATTGGGGCAGTCCGGAACAATCGAGGTCATTACGCATGGCAACACTTGTCCGTAGACTTCTCACGGTCGCGCTATTTTTCGGCCTTTTCGTTCTGTCGATCCATTATGTCCACCCATACACCTATCCGTGGACGGAAAGCGAGGCGCCCGCATGGTGGCGTGCTTCGGATTCTATATTTCGTAGTGTGGGTGACTATTGAATTGATCGTGGCAGCGCTTGCCTATGTGGCCATCATGAAGCGATGGCGCCACTACCGCACGAAGCAAATAAAAACCCCGACCGCATGACATGACAGCAGCCGGGGCTCTCTTTCACCTCAGTTCATCAAAGCGAAGCAGCCGGCGCAAACACCTGCGACGCCACCTCATCCACCGCCTCGCGCGTCAGCTTCACGATCTCGTCCACGTCGCCGCGCGACGTCACCAGCGGCGGCGCGAAGCCGAGAATGTCGCCGTGCGGCATCGCCCGCGCGATCAGTCCGCGCTGCATCGCGGCAGCCGACACACGCGGCCCGACCTTCAGCGCCGCATCGAACGGCGTGCGGAGATCCTTGTCGGCCATGAACTCCAGTGCGGCCAGCATGCCCACGCCGCGCACTTCGCCGACGAGCGGATGCGAGTCGAACGCCGCATGCAATTGCTCCAGCAGATAAGCGCCGGTTTGCGCCGCATTCTGCATGAGGTTCTCGCGTTCGAGAATCTCGAGGTTGGCGAGCGCCGCCGCCGCGCAGATCGGATGGCCCGAATAGGTCCAGCCATGCCCCAACGCACCCGATTCCTGCGATGCCTTATCGATCACGTCCCATACGCCTTCGCTGACGATCACGCCGGACAGCGGCGCGTAAGCACTCGTCAAACCCTTCGCGACAGTGATCAGATCGGGTTGAATGCCGTAGTGCTGCGCACCCATCTTCGAGCCGAGCCGGCCGAAACCGCACACCACTTCGTCGCAGATCAACAGGATGTCGTGCTTGTTCAGCACCTGCTGGATCGCGGGCCAGTAACCGGCCGGCGGCGGTACGATGCCGCCCGTGCCCATCACCGGTTCGCCGATGAAGGCCGCGATCGTATCGGCGCCTTCGCGCGCGATCAGTTTTTCGAGTTCGTCGACGCAGTACGCGACGAACTGCGTTTCATTCATACCGGCCGGCGCGCGACGATACCAGTGCGGACACACGGTATGCTTGACGCGCTCGATCGGCAGATCGAAGAACTGGTGGAAGCTCGGCAATCCCGTGAGACTGCCGGTGACGATGCCCGAGCCGTGATAGCCGCGCTCGCGCGAAATGATCTTCTTCTTGTTCGGGCGGCCCTTCACATTGTTGTAGTACCAGACGAGCTTGATCTGCGTTTCGTTCGCGTCCGAACCGGACATGCCGTAGTACACCTTCTTCATGCCCCGCGGCGACCAGTCGATGATGCGCGACGACAGCTCGATGATCGTATCGGTCGAGTGGCCGACATACGTGTGGTAATACGCGAGCTTCTTCGCCTGCTCGTAAATCGCTTCGGCCACTTCGGTGCGGCCGTAGCCGATGTTCACGCAATAAAGGCCGGCAAATGCATCGATAAAAGTCTTGCCTTGATAGTCCTCGATGCGGATGCCTTGCGCGCCGGTCACGATCCGGCCCGGCAGCGCGCCGCTCGCGTGATCGTGCGCATGCGTCGACGGATGCATGAAGTGCGCGCGATCGGTGCTCAGCAGTTGATCGAATTGAGTCATGGGTCGCTCCTTCGTGTGATGTCTGGATGAATGAATCGGTAGGTTCAGGCCGTTGCGTCCGTCGCCATCGCATGTGCAGCGGCACGAGCGGGGGCGCTGTCGCTGACCGGCAAGCCAAGCTGGCCAAGGCAGAAATAACGAGTCTCGACGAACGGCTCGAAGCCTTCGACGCCGCCTTCGCGTCCAAGCCCCGACGACTTGATGCCGCCGAACGGAATCGGTGCGCCGGTGAACTTCGCGCCGTTGATGGACACCATCGCGAAGTCGAGTCGGCGGATCAGTTGAAACACGGTGTTCAGATCTTTCGCGCACACGTAGGCGGCGAGTCCATACTCGGTGTCGTTCGCGCGTTCGACCACTTCGTCGAGCGAATCGAACGGCGTGACCGCCGAGATCGGCGCGAAATTTTCTTCGTCGTAAATGCGCATGCCGGGCGCCGCATCGGCGACCACGGTCGGCTCGAAGAACCAGCCGCCGCGCTCGTGCGCCGCGCCGCCTACCGTGACGCGCGCACCCTTCTCACGCGCGTCGGCGACGCGCTGCACGGTCGTGTCGAATGCGGCCTGGTGCATCAGCGGGCCGACGTCCACGTTCGGGTCGAATGCGCCGCCCACTTTCAACGCCTTCACGGCATCGCTGTATCGCGCGACGAACGCTTCATACAACGAACGCGCGACGAAGATCCGGTTCGCCGCGCAGCAGTCCTGGCCCGAGGTCTGGAACTTCGCCGCGACCGCGACGCGCACGGCCTGTTCGAGGTCCGCATCTTCGGTCACGATGAAAGGCGCGTTGCCGCCCAGTTCGAGCGCGGTCTTCTTGATGCCTGCCCGTGCGGCCGTTTGCATCACTAGCGCGCCGACACGCGTCGAGCCGGTGAAGCTGACCGAGCGCACGCGGCTATCTGAAACCAGCGTTTCCATCGCCATTTGCGGCTCGCCGAGCACGACGTTGAACACGCCGGCCGGAAAGCCCGCTTCTTCGGCGAGTTGCGCGAGCGCGAGCGCAGAGAACGGCGTCTCGTGCGCGGGCTTCGCGACCACCGTGCAACCGGCGGCGAGCGCGGCGGCGGCCTTGCGGGTGAGCATCGCGCACGGGAAATTCCACGGCGTGATTAGCGCGGCCACGCCGACCGGCTCGATGATCGTGCCCAGATGAGCGCCATCGATATGGGTCGGAATCGTGCGCCCATTCAGCCGCCGCACCTCATGCGCGAACCATTCGACGAAGCTCGCGCCATACGCAATTTCGCCGCGCGCTTCAGCAAGCGGCTTGCCCTGTTCGAGCGACAGAATCGCGGCGAGATCCTGCTGATGACGCAGAATCAGCTCATGCCAGCGCAACAGCAGCGCCGAACGATTGGCGACCGGCACCCAGCGCCACGTGTCGAACGCGCGCTGCGCGGCATCCACCGCGGCGGTGATCTGCGCCGCGTCGAGCATCGGCACATGGCCGAGCACTTCCTGATTCGCGGGATTCTGCACCGCGACGCTCGCGGCGCTCGCGCTATGAACCCAGCGTCCATCCACGTAGCACAGCGATTTGAATAAGACCGGATGACCCAGCAACATGACGACCTCCTGTGTGCGATGTCTGCTATCACTGTAGGTCCGGCGGCACTGCGGTTTTTTTTGTTGTCGCTTGTCGAAGGCTACGTTTTTTCTGCAATTCGCCGCATGGTTATCGTTTTTTCGGCTGCGGCTTTTCGTCGTACGTCGACCGCATGTGGCGCGCCACTCAGCCGTTCTCGCCAATCGATTGTTCCGCCCATTCGGGCAAGCCTTCGGCCCCGCTTTTCACCACCTTCGTGACGATATAGGTGAAGTACTTTTCGATGCCCAATTCGTCGGTCAGCAACGTATCGATGAAGCGCTGATAGTGATCGATATCGCGCGACAGCACGTGCATCACATAGTCGACACCGCCACCCGTCGCGAGGCATTGCACGACTTCGGGCGCGGCCGCGATGCGCTCCTCGAAGCGCCGCATGTCCGGCGCGGTATGACGCGCGAGCGTGACCTCGACCACCACGCGGCTGCCTTTGAACGCGCGCACCCAATCGATATCCGCGCGATACCCGCGAATCACGCCCTCTTCTTCGAGGCGCCTCACGCGCTCCCATGCCGGCGAAATCGACAGATTGATTTCTTCGGCGAGGCGCGACTTCGTGATGCGTCCATCGCTCGCGAGAATGCGCAAAATCGCGAGATCGTAGCGGTCGAATTTCATCGCGTGTTCAGACCGTTACCGGTATGCCTCGTTCGAGCACGTCGGCGACCACCGCAACCGTGTCGCCAATCCGCACGAGCCCCGGAAAATGCCGCGCGGCCAGCATGCCGCCGCGTCGCGCGCGATATTCGATCGGCGCGGCGCCGGTGCGCTTCGCGTCGTAAATCCGCGCGATCACCTCGCCGCCGTCGACCATGTCGCCGAGGTCCTTGCACAGTTCGAGCAGGCCGTCGTGCTCACTCGTCGTGTAGCAGGTGCCGTCGGGCATATCGAGCAGCGTCGTCGTGCGCGGCGCGCTCGCGCTCGCGCTCGAGTGACCCATTGCTTCGTCTTGCCTGATGATTCCCGCATGCTGCAGAAAGCCGCGCACACCACGCTCCGTAATCGCCACGCTCTGCACGGTCGCCGTGCCACCACCCCCGAGTTCGGTCGACACGAACACCTTGCCCGCTTCCTCGACGGCCGTGTCGTAAAGGCCGACGCTGTCGAGTTCGAGCATCCGCATCGAGTACGGCGCGCCGAATGCGCGCATCGCTGCCTCGCAGCGCGCTTGCTGCGTCGCGTCGGGCAGCACGTGAATCGCGGCGAACGGCACGAAGTCGAGCGTGCGGCCACCCGCGTGCAGATCGAGCACATAGTCGGCGAGCGGCAGCAGATAGCGCTGAAAATAATCGGCGATCTTCTCGGTCACGGTGCCGTCCGGCTTGCCCGGAAAGCTGCGATTCAGATTGCCGCGATCGATCGGCGACGTGCGCGTGCCCGCGCGAAACGCCGGAAAATTCATGAACGGCACGATGATCACGCGCCCGCGTACGTCACTCGCCTTCAACGTGGCGGCGAGCTTCGACAGCGCAATCGGCCCTTCGTATTCGTCACCGTGATTGCCGCCCGTTAGCAGCGCGGTCGGTCCCTCGCCGTTGCTGATCACGGTGATGGGGATCATCTCCGCGCCCCATGCGGAGACGTCGTGCGAATGAGGCAGCTTCAGGAAACCATGCTGTTCGCCGTCGGCGTTGAAATCGACCGTCGGTTGAATCGGGGATGCCCGCATCTGTACTACTCCTTCGTGAGCCGCTTGCGCGGCGTATTGCCGTTCATCGCGCGTCATTTCAGCGGCGCGTCGTTGCCAAATGTCGTTCCCGCCTTCGCGGCACGCGCGCGCTGCAATGCGAGCGCGGCGATCGCGGTGTCCTGCGCGCCGGTTCCGGTCAGATCGCAGATCGTCACGTCGGCGTCGCTCGTGCGGCCCGCGGCCTGTTTCGCGATCACCTGGCCCAATTCGACGATCGCCGCATCGTCACGCATCGTGCCCGCGGCGAGCGCGTGATGCAGTTCGCCGAGCACGCGCGTTTGCTGCGAGCGGTCGCACACGTAGCGCGCCGCCGCCAGCGCGGCCGGCGCGATTTCGTTCTTGTGCTCGGCGTCCGAACCCATCGCGGTGATGTGCAGGCCCGGATGCAGATCGGCGGCGTCGATCAGCGGCGTGCGGCTCGGCGTGGTGGTAATCGCGACGTCCGCTTCGGCGAGCGCGTCATGAACGCTGGCCGCGACATCGCATCGCACGCCGGGCGTGTCGTTCACTTCCGCGGAGAAACGCAGCGCGCTCGCCGCGTCGCGCGCCCAGACGCGCACGTGTTCGACGCGGCGCACCAGCATCAAGGCCCGCAGTTGCAGACGCGCCTGCTCGCCCGCGCCGATCACCGCGACCTGCGGCGTGTGCGCTTTCGCGAGCCAGCGCGCCGCGACCGCGCCGGCGGCCGCCGTGCGTATCGCGGTCAGATAGCCGTTGTCGAGCAGCACCGCTTCGGTCAGCCCGGTCTTCGCCGACAACACCAGCATCAGACCATTCAGGCTCGGCAGACCGAGCGACGGGTTGTCGAAGAAGCCTGGACTGACCTTGATCGCGAAGCTGTCGAGGCGCGGCAGCCACGCGGTCTTCACGTCGACTTCGCCGTTATGCGCGGGCAGATCGAGCCGCAGGATCGGCGGCATCGCGACCGCCTCGGTCGCGAGCGCGACAAAGGCGGCTTCGATCTGATCGATGGCCGCGAGATCGAGCGGCACGAGTTTGCGAAGCTCGGCTTCGCCAAGGAGCGTGATCGAGGTCATGATGGGGTGTGTGAGTTCGGTGACGGCGCGGCTTGCGAGGATTCGTTGCCGATGATCCGCCGATGCAGATTCATATCGATGTTCGCGCCCGTCACGACGAGCACGAGCGGCCCGCGCGCGATGCGTTCGGCGGGCAGCGCGCGATCGAGCACCGCGGCAATCCCCACCGCCGCCGCGCCTTCGACGACGAGCCGTTCCTGCCGATACGCATGCGCGATGCCGCGCGCGATCGACGCCTCGTCGAGCAGCACGGTCTCGTCGATCAGATCGCGCGTCAGCGCATACGTATGGCGGTTTTCGAGTCCGATGCCGCCGCCGAGCGAATCGGCGAGCGTGTCGACTTCCTCGACCAGCACCGGCTGTCCGGCGGCGAGACTCGCATGCATCGCGGCGCCGCGCGCCATCGTGACGCCTGTCAAGCCGATCGTGGGATTGGTGCTTTTCGCCGCGAGCGCGATGCCGGCAAACAGCCCGCCGCCCGACAACGGCACCACGATGTTCGCGACATCGGGCAAGGACTCGACGATTTCGAGCCCGATCGTCCCCTGTCCGGCGATCACGCGCGGATCGTCGAATGGCGGCACGTACGCATAGCCTTCTTCGCGCGCGAGCCGCAATGCTTCGTGCTCGGCCTCGTCCTGACTTTGGCCGGTAATGCGCACGTGCGCGCCGAGCGCCCGTACCGCGTCGACCTTGTTGGCGGGCACGAGGCGCGACAGACACACGGTCGCGTCCATACCGAGCGCGCGCGCCGCATGCGCGAGCGCGCGGCCATGATTACCGGTCGATGCGGTCACCACGCGAGTGCAGCCCTGCTCGGCCAACTGCGCCAGCGCATTGGTCGCGCCGCGCAGCTTGAAGCTGCCGGTCGGCTGCACGGTTTCGAGCTTCAGATAAACCGGCGTGCCCGCGTGCGCCGACAGGCTCGGCGATTCGACGAGCGGCGTACGGCATACGCGACCGTCGATACGGCTGCGCGCGCGGTAAATGTCGGCTAACGAAAGATCGGTTGACGATGGAACGGACATGCACCAGGCCCTGCATCAAAGAGGTCGATTCGCTATTCGATGTGGGCACGGCTATCGCCTATAAACACAGTGACTCGCGACCGCATCGCTTTCCATGCAGCCCAGTCTAGTGTTCTAAAAAGGGATTTTTATTGTCCTAGTTCATTTCGGTCAGCGCGTTCCACAATTCGCGCACCGGCGCGATCAGGTGAAATCGTGCACCTGCGGGTACTGCTCGAACACGTCGCGCATCGTTTCGAGCGCGGCTTTATAGGCGTCTTCGCTGACCTCGGCGCCGACGCAAACCCGCACCGCGTTGGGCCGGTCGGCGTCGCGCACGAGAAACGGATCGGGCGACGTGACTGCGATGTCGCGGTTGCGCAGTTCGCGCACCAGCCGATCGGTGCGCCAGTGATCAGGCACCCGCAGCCACGCCGATAGCGCCTGCGGATGCGCGCCCAGGACATATTTACCGAGCGTCTGCTGCAATTGCGACTGACGCCGCCCGAGCCGCTCGCGCTGAATTTCGACGAGCCGCGCGGCCGTGCCGTCGACGATCCAGCGCGTGGCGATCTCGGCCATCGGCGGCGTCGCCATCCAACTGCTCACGCGCAGCACGCTCTCGGCGCGCAGCGCGAGCCGGCGCGGCGTCGTCATATAACCGATGCGCAAGCCGGCCATCACCGACTTCGTAAAACTCGTGCAGTAGAACGAAAGATCCGGAATCAGGCTAGAAATGGGCGTGGAATGTTTGGCCGGCAACGGCCCGTACACGTCGTCCTCGATCACGTATACGCCATAGCGTTCGGCGATTTTCGCAATCGCGCGACGCCGCGAATCGGGCATCAACGCGACGGTCGGATTGTTCAGCGTCGGTGTGCAGACGAGCGCCGAGATGCGCTCGCTGTCGCACATCTCCTCGAAATGCTCGGGGTGAATGCCGTACTCGTCGATCTCGAGGCCCTTGAGCGTGAAGCCGAGCACGTTGGCCGAACCTATCACGCCGTGATCCGTCAGGCTTTCGCACAGCACGGTGTCGCCCGGCCCCACCAGCGAAGCGAGCGCGAGAAAAATGCCGTGGGCGGCCCCGTTCGTGACGAGCAGCGTATCGGCCGAAGCCGGCATGCCGAGCGACGCGAGCCATGCAATACCCGCCTGGCGATGATGCTCGAAACCCGCGATCGGCCGGAACGCGCGAATCCACGGCTGATCGTCGAGCGTCGACAGCGTCGCGCAGACCTTGCGCCACATCGCGTCATGCTCGGACGTGTGAATGATGCGCGCGATCGAAAAGTCGACCACCGAACGCTCGGCCGTATCGAGCATGTAGCTCGACATCGTTTCGGTGACGCGCGCCGCGACGAAGCTGCCGCGCCCGACCTCGCAGCGGATCAGGCCTTGCCGCTCCAGTTCCTTGTACGCGTTGGTCACGGTTTGCACGCTGATCGCGAGTTCGGCGGCGACGTCGCGCTGCGGCGGCAGGCGCGCGCCCGGCGGCAGTGACGTGTTCTCGATGTCGCCGGCAATCGCCTTGACCAGTCGCTTGTATTTCGATTCCACGCCGTGCACCGCGCGCACGGCCTCGCGCCATTGCTCGATCACTGCTGCCCCTCCTTTGTGGCGGGCGCTGGCTCCATATGGAGTCGCGTCGTCTTGCTCGATCTCCATAGTGAGGCCAAAACGGGGCGGAAAAATATTGTCCTAGAGCAATTCGCGGAAAATTCCGCTGATAGGAGTGCTTCGAAGTCATTCCCCGCGTCCCGCGTTGGGCGGAGTCGATCCCGCCTGACATACTCACCGTCGAGACAGCGTTCGCAACCCGCCTACTTACATTTCTTGAGCATTTGCAATTCGCGAATATTCGCCAAGCCCCATCTTCGAAGCCAATATGAAACAAAGCCTCACTATCGTTTAGGTATGCGCAAGACGCGAGGTTGCGATGAGAAGGCCAGCGAGTCGTGTCGCACTCGGAATGAAATGCTGCACTCTTTTTCTTGTCGAGTGCCCGCAACGGCATTTTGTTCCGATCGGCGTCGCGCATGGGTCCGTTGCAATGTCTGGTGTTTCGATACATCAGGACGGCACTGCAAGGGTGGTGACATGACCGCGTGGACGCGCCGGGAGATGTTGCACGCAACCGCTCTAGCCGTGGTGGCGGCGGTATCGGCGAAAGTTCATGCTCAGCATGGAAACATGGGGCCGGTCAGACCGCCCGTTCGCCTCACCGATGTTTCGGTAGTCGACCAGACTGGCACGACCCGAACGCTCGAAGCGTTGTTGCGTGAAGGCATCACTGCGGTGCAGACGATTTACACGGGTTGCGGTTCGGTTTGCCCCCTACAGGGAGCGCTATTCAGCGCCGTTCAGGACCGGATGCTGCAAGCCCGCACACGCTATCCCATCCGCTTGCTCTCGATTGGAATCGACCCATTTGGCGATGTACCGTCCGCGTTGCGCGCATGGCTCCTGCGTTTCAATGCCGGTCCGCGATGCGGTCACGCTGGCGCCAGATGACGTCGACCGAACACGAACTGAGTTGGCGGGGCGCGCATCGCTGCCACGCAATGTCGCCGATCATTCGACCCAGGTCTATTGCTTCGATCACGACGCGTTGTTGCGCTGGCGCAGCGCTGATCTTCCACGAGTCGAAGAAGTTTGTGATGTTCTTGGTGTACTGGGAGTTTGAATACGTTCGAAGTGATTTGCCTGACCAAAGTTGCCGATCACACCGGCCATACATGTAACCCGGAAAAGGGGGCGTCGCGATGAAAGGAAATCTGTTTCCAGCAAGTTATCCAAAGTCGTCAGTAACGGACAAAAAAACGTTGGCCCTGATAGTCCTCGGGTCGATGTTGATTGCGACGTGCGAGGATGTAGCAGCGCAGACCGCGCCGCCGTCGCAGTGGTCTGCACCGATTTCTTTGCCACTAGTGCCGGTGGCAGCGGCTAATCTGCCGAATGGAAAGGTGCTGGTCTGGTCGGCTGATAGTCCGCTGGATTTTACGGGCGGCGAAGTGAATTTGAACAAGCACGAGAACAACGGGGGCACCTATACCGCGATCTTCGATCCGGTGGCGGAAACGAGCACGCAGGTGTTAGTCAGCAATATCGGCCACGACATGTTTTGTCCTGGAATCGCCAATCTTCCCGACGGTGATATCCTGGTGACGGGTGGATCGAGTAGCGCCAAGGTCAGTGCTTTTAACCCCAACTCAGGACACTGGACATCCCAGAAACCGATGAACATTCCCCGAGCCTATCAAGGCAGCGTGACATTGAGCAATGGTGATGTGTTTGTATTGGGGGCTCATGGAACGGTGGGCTAGGAGGCAAGAGCGGCGAAACGTGGAGTAAGTCGGGCTGGCGAGAGAATACCGTGGTAACTGCCAACTGGGGCGACCCTGACGTAACAGACGATGCGGCAGGAATACATCGTGCGGACAACCATATGTGGTTGTTCGCGGATTCCAACGGCATGGTTTTCCACGCTGGACCGAGTCGAGCCATGCAGTGGATTAGCACCGCAGGCACCGGCAGCATATCGGCGTCGGGAAATCGAGGGGCTGACAATGACGCGATGACTGGCAACGCGGTCATGTATGACGTCCGCAAAATCCTCGCGGTCGGTGGTGCGCCTGACTACGGAAATGACGACGCGACGTCGAACGCAACATCGATAGATATCAGCAGCAGAGCGGCGAAAACGGGCATGATAGCGCGCACGATAGCTCCAATGAACTATCAGCGCGCGTTCGCCAACAGCGTTGCATTACCGGACGGCGAAGTCGTCGTGGTTGGCGGTCAAACCTATGCCCAGCCTTTTTCTGACGACAACGCCGTTCTGACGCCAGAGATCTGGAGCCCCGCGACTGAAAGTTTCACGCCGCTTGCGGCCCAGGCTGTCCCGCGCACTTATCACAGTATCGCGCTGCTTCTGCCGGACGGGCGCGTTTTAAGCGGTGGTGGGGGGCTGTGCGGCGGATGTTCGACCAACCACCCGAACGTCGAGATACTGACGCCACCGTATCTTCTCAATGCGGACGGTTCACCAGCTTCACGCCCCACGATTCTGTCGGCGCCCGCGAACGCAAGTCTCGGCTCATCCATCTCTGTGAGCACCGACAGGGCGATTAGCGCCTTCGCGCTGATGCGTCTATCGTCGGCAACCCATTCGCTCAACAACGAGCAGCGACGCGTTCCGTTAAGCTTTAGCGCGAACAGCGCAGACCACTCGAAGAGCGCAGACCAGTATGTGTTGCAAATTCCGGGTGATTCTGGAGTCGCGGTGCCCGATTATTACATGTTATTCGCTGTCGACGCGAACGGGGTACCGAGCGTCTCAACCACTATTCGAATCCACTGATGACACGCGCCTTGAATCGGGCCGCCTTCACACAATGCGTGACGGCGGCCGTATTTTTGGTTGCTGTCACACCCGCGGCAAATGGCGCGGATTCATCGCAATCCATGGAGTTGGGACGTGATATTTTTAGCGGGCAGCACGCGCTGGCGGCGCACTTACGCGATGACGACCGCATGCTCCCTGACAATGCTATCCGGTGTATCAATTGCCATGGTCACGCGGACAACGCAGCGTCTTTTGGTCCCCCGTTGACAAGCCAGTATCTGCTCGGCGATACACGCCGACGCGGCGGGCCGCCGAGCCGTTACGATCTGAGCTCGTTCTGCCGGGCCTTGAATGTCGGCGTTGATCCGACCGGAATCGTCCTGAAAAAAGCGATGCCGCAATACACGTTTAGCGATACAGAATGCGCTGCGCTTTGGAGCTTCGTCACGGCCCCATAGGGCTTCTCCGCTTGACATGTGATCCCCATGAATTGATGAGAGAGAGCCTGTACTCACGTCGCTCGGTCACAGCCCCTGAAGTGTCCGAGATACCGCTCGCGAAGTCAAATTGACCCACCAGCCACGAATCTGACAGACATCGTGGGCATTTTGCGGTCCGAAGGGCTTATTGAACTGGATGACGCATACCTCAAATAAATGCGACAGATCTTCAGCGCTTCAGGTCAACGCTCTGAATGACTTCGCGACAAGGACTATATTCCAACTCTGCCTTCCGGCTGATCGCCCGCAATGTGCGTTGACGGATCGTCCCGTCGACTACTTGCATCAGGATAGGTCCAGAGGTGTGTGATGAAATGTCCCATTCGTGCGTGGCTGTTTCAGGCTGTCTGACCAGCATCATTGGGACTATCGCTGGGACCGGTGCGATGGGCTATTCCGGTGACGGCGGTCTCGCCGTTCAGGCCATGCTGTCGAATCCAACGGGGCTCGTGTTTGGGCGTGACGGAGCCCTGAATGTCGCCGATGGTTTCAGGATCCGCAAGATCACCGGGCTCCCCGGTCATCACCGCTGGGATTGCCGGGACAAACGTCGTTACGGTCTTCATGCAGCAGAAGACCCAACGACCGGTCCAGTTGGAGATCACCGAGCCGATTCGTCAGAGCAAACTGACGATTAGAATGACGGGCATCGTTTTGCCCTGTGAAACTCAAACTTCCAGGAGCTTGTCCATGTCCGCACCAAGAATCAGCGTTCTGCTGCCGATCTACAAGGTCGAGGGCTATATCGAGCACTGTCTCGGCTCCCTGCTGTCACAATCCTGCACCGATTTCGAAATCATCGCCGTCGACGACAGCAGCCCCGATCGCTCAGGTGAAATCGCCGCCCGCCTTCTCGCACAACAGGATCGCATTCCGTGGAAGTTGATCAGAAACACCGACAATAAAGGGCTCGCTGAAACGCGAAAGATCGCCGCATCGGAAGCGCGGGGCGAGTACGTGCTCTGCGTTGACAGCGACGACCACGTCCATCGCGATCTCATTCGCACCGTGCTGCGCGAAGCCGACCAGCACGACGCCGAGTCGTCATTTTCGCCGCCGAACGTCAGCCCCGATGGCGCCGTTAACGATCGCATCGACTCCGGCGACTGCATCATCACCGGCGTGGAAGCCGTCCAGAAAATTATGGAACTGAAGCTGCAAGCTTTTTGCTGGAACAAACTCGTGCGCCGTTCGATCTTCGTCGCAGCCGACCATCCGTGTGGTCTCATCTACGAGGACCTTTGCGTGTCGGTGCAGACGCTCGCCACCGCGAAAATCGTGCGGCTCATTCCGGACAAGCTTTACTCATACATGTTCCGCGAATCGGCAATCTCGAGACGCTTCAACCCGCACGTCGTCGATCTTTTTGTCATCATGGACCGTGTTGAAAAACGTACCGCGGCCCTCCCGATTCCCGACTACAAGCGTCTCTTCTTCCGGCTCAAATACGTCTTCGGATACCGCACGATCGCGTTTCAAGCGGCCACCACCGCGCCGAGCTACCAACTCGCGAGCCCGATTCTATACAGCGTTTCGAAGAAACTGCGCGTGAAGCACCTGCTCGGCATATATGCCGACGGGCGGCCGAAGTTGTCCGTCGTCATGACCATGCTCAAGATCCATCCATGGATCTTCTATTGCTTCGTGAGACGCTTCAATCACCATTGACACGGCAGAATCGGCCATCTGGCACATAACGCTGAGCGCGTGGGAAGTGCACGAGATCGCGTGACCGAATCGAACGAACCGGTGTTTTTCAAATATGCACACAGAGAGAACTGGAAACTTGCAGTTGATCGGCGCAAACAATGCTATTCGTTTAGCCGTCTCGAAGGCACGGCATTTGCATACGTCAACGCTCTTCCGGACAGAGTTCGCCCGTTTTTGGGGCGGGCGCGTAACGAAGGCAGTGCGGAAGGCAGTGCGGCAAGCGCCGGGAACATCGATTGCGCGCACTGTCCTGCTGCGTATTCAGGGCACGAAGCCGCAGCGGGCGCAACAACTGCTGCCGAACTGAGTGATACCGGGCCACCATGAATTTGAAATATATTTTAAGTGCTTATTAATGACAGTGTGGTCGCGTCGCGCCAATTGACTGCTGTGGATCGAATTGAGTGCACCCTGCGCTTGCTCATGGCGGCGACTATGCACGTATGACATATATGATGGACTACTTACGCGCACTCGCTAGGGGCATGAAAGACATGTCTCCAAGCGGTCCTGCATCGATGTATTGAAAACGGGCTAACTCATGGCGAATCCACTCCGACAGAACATCGTTGCGCTGACAATTCTGCAAGCAGCCAACATGCTGCTGCCGCTTGCAACATTGCCCTACCTGTTGCGCGTTCTGCGCCCGGGGAACTTTGGAGCATACGTCTTCGCTCAAGCCATAGTTGGCTATCTCGTGCTGCTGACCGAGTACGGTTTTAACTGGTCATCGACGGCTTACGTCGCACGGGTCCAAAATGATCGGTACGCGGTATCGAAGATCTTTTGGGCAACGCAAGGCGCAAAGGCGCTAATCGCTGTGGTCTGCCTTGCCATCCTGCTGTTAGCGGCATTCTTCGTAGCAAGACTGCGCGAATTGCTGCCGGTTTTGCTGGCCACCTATCCGCTTGTTATTGGAACGGTCCTGTTTCCACAGTGGCTTTTCCAGGGCCTGGAGCGGATGATGTTTACTACGATCTCGATCTTGAGCGCGCGGTTGCTACTGCTTCCGCTAACGCTCTTCCTGGTGCACTCGCCGGCCGACACGTGGATCGCCTCGCTTATCAGTTCGACGAGCATGGTTGCTGCCGGACTCGTCGCATTGATCCTGATCGAAAAAAACCGCATGATTATCGCGATGATGCCGAGCAAGGCGGACATCATCGAGGCGCTTCGTGAAGGCTGGCATACGTTCATTTCCACGGCAGCGATCAGTTTATACACAACGACCAATAGCGTGGTGCTTGGATTTCTTGCCGGAAACGCCGCTGTCGGCTACTTTGGCGTAGCTGACAAGATTCGGAACGTCGCGCAAGCGCCGCTCGGACCACTCTCCAACGCAATATACCCGCGTGTGACTGCACTCTTTTCCGAAGACTCCGCAAAGGCGTTTGCACTGGTGCGCAAGTTGTTTTACTTGCTGGGCTCGACCATGTTACTTGCTTCGGTCGCGCTTTGGGCCGGCGCCGAGTTGATCGTTCGTATCGCGATGGGACCCGGGTACGAACCGGCCGTCGTCGTCCTGAAGTGGATGTCCCTGATGCCGCTGCTCATCGGTCTGAGCAATGTATTCGGTATTCAGGTGATGCTGCCACTCGGCATGAAGAAGAAAGTCAGCGAAATACTGATCGTCTCCGACTTTTCAATCTTGCCCTTCTCTTTCCGCTTGGATCGCTTTACGGCGCTCAGGGCGCGGCAATGTCTGCCCTCGCCACCGAATTTCTTGTCACGACCTCAATGGCTCTCTACCTGATCAAATGCAAAGTTCCTGCTTTCCAGACGAGGATGCACAGAGATGAAATATGACTTCCTTATCGTAGGTGCCGGCTTTGCTGGCGCAGTCTGTGCCGAACGCCTGGCGGCAAGCGGGAAGCGCGTGCTCGTCATAGACAAGCGGAATCATATAGGCGGCAACGCATATGACCGTGAGGATGAGAACGGCGTGCTGATCCATCCGTATGGTCCGCATATCTTCCATACGAACAGCAAGCGAATATTCGAATACCTGTCGGGTTTTACCGATTGGCGTTTCTACGAGCATCGCGTAAAGGCTTGTATAGACGGGGATCTCTATCCAATCCCGATCAATCGCACGACGATCAACACGTTATACGGCCTCGATCTGAACGAGCAGGCCACCGTGGCGTTCCTGGAGTCGGTACGTGAAGCGCGAGAAACCATCTCCACCAGCGAGGACGCCGTGCTCAGCAGCGTTGGCCGCGATCTATGCGACAAGTTTTTCCGTGGCTACACGCGCAAGCAATGGGGACTCGATCTGTCTGAACTGTCTGCGGGTGTCGCTGCGCGAATCCCAACCCGTTCGAACGACGACGACCGGTACTTCACCGATACTTTTCAATTTATGCCGGCGCAAGGCTACACCGCGATGTTCGAAAAGATGCTTGGCAGTCCAGATATCGACGTACGACTGTCGACCGACTATAACGAGGTGAAAGCGAGTATCGAATGCGGCCACCTTGTGTACACAGGACGGATCGACGCGTATTTCGGCTATCGCTTCGGCAAGCTTCCGTACCGCAGCCTGCACTTTCAACACCAGCATCTGAGCGACGTGGAGCGCTTTCAGCCGACAGGCACAATCAATTATCCGAACGATCATGAATATACAAGGGTTACGGAGTTCAAGCACCTCACAGGGCAACAGCATCAGGGGACTTCGATTGTAAAGGAGTATCCGCGAGCCGAAGGCGAGCCGTACTACCCGATTCCACGCAAGGAAAACGAGGCATTGTTCATGCGCTATAGCGCGCTTGCGGAGACAGTTGCCGATATCACTTTTGTGGGCAGGCTGGCGCAGTATCGCTATTACAACATGGACCAGGTCGTTGGTGCGGCGCTCAAGACCGCAGAAGGACTCATCCCCAGGGAGCGGGAATAAGGGAGTTCTAGCTGGCACCTGCCTTCGCCTGCGCATCGGGCGCGCCGTAGTCGCTGTTTCATGGTTTCGCGCGATCGGCGTCGATCAAATGCAATTCTTCGCGGTGACTGTCTTTCCGTGTCCCGTAATCTGCTCTCAACGCATAGGGAGATTGAGAGATGAAAAAGTACCTGGTCGTTCTGAGGTGTGGAGACAGTTCCTTGCATCCGCAATGGTTCAGCGGCGGACAGGCCCCCAACTTTGATTTGATGCTGAGTTACTACGGGAAGAACGAAGATTATGCAGACATCTTTGCCAAAGCCATACATCGATTCAAAGGATCAAAATGGGAAGGTCTTAACGACTTCATGTTGCAAAATGCCCAATTGATTCTGCAATATCGTTACATCTGGCTCCCGGACGACGACATCCTGACGGATGTTCAAACCCTGAACGACTTCTTCGAGTATGTAGAACGAGAGAATTTCGCACTCGCGCAACCGTCTCTCGACGAGAGAAGCTATTTCGGTCACCAAACGACGTTGCAAAACAGCGCGTTTGAATTTCGCGAAACAAATTTCGTGGAGGTGATGATGCCATGTTTCTCGTCGAATGCTTTGCATGCGATAAAACACAGCTTTGGGATGAACCAATCAGGCTGGGGCGTCGATTTCTTGTGGCCCAAGTGGGTCGCTTCTTTTGGAAAGGTTGGCATTATTGATCGTTTTTCCGTGTTCCATACACGCCCGGTCGGTTCAGCTGGGAGCGGCATGGGAGACGATTCAACTACGAGTCCATTGTTTGAATTGAATCAGACGCTCGCGCAATACGGGATGCTGGGCGCTCCGATAAAGGTCATTCGTGGCAAAACAAGCGATGTAGGCAAATCATATGCGAGCGGTCGACTGGGCAATCCAATGTTGTTCATTCATGCGGTAAAGGGCAGCAATCCGGTGCGACGGAAAGATATCGTCAGTTTTATGAGGCTACTGAAAGAGTATCTCCCGTGGCTTCATCATATCAAGCGCACAACGTGGCCAATACATCCGGCTCCGGAAAGGCGCTCAAGCCGTTGAGAATGATAGAGGTGGGCGCGCAAATTCGGACAGTCGGATAAGTGGAACGCTCGGGGCCTGAGCCGGCGATAATGCCGACAAAGGAACCAGGAAGATGACGAAGAGAACCCGACGGACGCACTCAGCCGCGTTCAAAGCGAAAGTGGCGATGGCGGCGGTCAAGGGCGAGCGGACGCTAGCCGAATTAGCGCAGCAGTTCGATGTGCACCCGAACCAGATCACCGAATGGAAGCGGCAGTTGCAGGAACGTGCCGCCGACGTGTTTGGCGCAGGCGGCACGGCGTCGAGCGAGCCGCAAGTCGATTTGAAGGAGCTACATGCGAAGATCGGCCAGCTCACGCTGGAGAACGATTTTTTAAGCGGCGCGCTCAACAAGGCGGGATTGCTGAGCGCAAAGCGATGATCGATCGTACACACGCATTGCCGGTCTCGCAGCAGGCGCGACTCGTTGGTATCGCAAGATCGAGCGTGTATTACCGGGCGCAACCGGTGAGCAACGCAGACCAGTTGCTGATGCGCCGGATCGATGAACTGCACATGGAGTTTCCGTTTGCCGGAGCGCGGATGCTGGCGCGACTGCTGCGTCGCGAGGCACACGAGATTGGCCGTCGGCACGTGCGCACGCTGATGAAGCGCATGGGTATCGAGGCGCTGTATTGCAAGCCGAATACGAGCCGACGCAATGCGCAGCACAAGATCTGGCCGTATCTGCTACGGGGCATGACGATCAGTCGGGCAAACCAGGTCTGGGCACTGGATACCAGTTATATCCCGATGGCGCGCGGCTTCGTGTATCTGACCGCCGTGGTGGACTGGGCCAGCCGGAAGGTACTGGCCCACCGCGTAGCGATCACGATGGAGGCGATGCACGCTGTCGAGGCGTTGGAAGAAGCGTTCGCGAAGTACGGGCAACCTGAGATCGTCAATACCGACCAGGGCAGCCAGTTCACCGCGATAGCGTTCACCGGGGCCGTGCTCAGCCGGGGCATCCGCCTGTCGATGGACGGCAAAGGTGCCTGGCGAGACAACGTGTTCGTCGAGCGCGTGTGGCGAAGCGTGAAATATGAAGAGGTGTATCTGAAAGCCTATGAATCGGTCGGCCACGCCCGGCGCTCAATCGGCGATTACATCAATCTGTACAAGTGCGTTTCATACTGCCCAACCTCGCTATGTTGTTGATAAATCTAGAGAGCCCTGTTGTGTCGTTGGTATTGTGGGGTGTCCACGCCGTGCGCGAGCCCGTCCGACGAGTTCGGTAACTGCGTCCCCGGTCAGCGAATTGCGATTGAAGATCCATGGCCCGTTGGGTAACGGATGTTCGGCTGGGATCTTGTTGCGCTCAACTGCGAGCCTGAGCGTTCCGGGGCTCACACCGATGAACGCCGATGCCTCGGTCAACGTCATCCATCCTTCAGCAGCACGTCGTTCGCTCGAATAGACCGGGATCTGATGGTGGCTGCGCAACGCGGTGACTCGCTCCTGGGTCCAGAAGTTACCCCGGCCGGTTCGCAGGTCATTGCGATTGAGTACGCCGGCGATCACCAGATCCGGACAGATACGGACAAGCTGGCGCACGGCATCAATTGCTTCACGTGACGTATGCGTAGTGTTCTCTCCGCGGCGCCGCCGCGGCACGCGAATCTCGGTATGTACTCCGCCCTTCCAGTGAATGACGAGCACGATTTCGCTCGTTGCGTCGTCAACGTCAACGACGACTTCGTGGATCAGGGTGCGCACTATGCGCTTCTTCAGGCGGGCGTCGGCCTGCGGCCAGATCGATTCCAATGCAGTGGCAAGATCGGCAAACTCCTCTGGCTGGGTAGGCGGTATCTGGCCGGATGTGCGCGACTGTTGCTCGATACGCGATTCCAGTTCCTCTACGCGTAGTAGCGCATGATTCCAGCGCCGCTCCAGTTCGTCGGCGACGAGCCGGTTCTCGGGGTCAGCAGCATCGTACTGTTTCTGCGCGCGTTGCGCGGCGTAGCGTGCAGCCTGAAGATCCCGCTGCAACGCGGCCAGCACTTCGTCCTGCTTCAGGGTCTCTTCTTCGCGCGCCACGATTGCTGCCTCAATTGCCGCCGGTTGAACGACCTGCAAGACCGCCTCGGCGATGGCCGCGTCCGCGCGTGTGCCACCGAACGCAATACAACGCGGTTGCCCCTTGTCCATCCAGCCGCGATGACAGCTATAGCGCAAGGCGTCGTGCCTGTTACCCGTGTAGTGTAGCGTCAGCTTGCTCGCGCAGCGCCTGCAGCGCAATAGTCCCGCCAGCAGGGCCTCACCGTTCTTCGGGGCGCCAGCGTGTCCGGCCAGACGCAGGTTGCCGCTAATGGCACACTGGATCCGTTCGAATTCGTCCCAGTCAACGTACCCTTCGTGGGCATTCGGAATGAGCGCAAGCCACTGATCCCGTGGTTTGCGGCGATCACGTTTGCGTGGTTCCCCAGCCTCGTAATGGATCGCGCATTCGGTTTTGCCATAGGCATACGTGCCACCGTAGATCGGGTTGGTCAGGATCCGGTACACCGTGCCGTAGCTCGGCCGTTTCCATTGGATTTCGCCGCGCGGCATGCATGCCGGCAACTGCAGGCCGTGCTCCAGGAACCATAACAACGTCTGACGCACCGAACCAATCGCGCCGAACTGGCGGAATACTGAGCGGATGGCGTCCTGCACGCGCAAATCCGGATCCTTCTCCAGGCGCTGGTCTTCGGTCTTGCAGTAACCCACCGGCGCCGCGACAATGAGTTCGCCGCGTTTGGCCTTCTCCCGACGAGCTTCGAGCGAACGCTGACGCAACAGATCCAGCTCGTATTCGTTCAGGCTGCCCTTCAAGCCGAGCAGCAAACGATCGTTGCTCTGCCGCGGTGAGTAGACGGTCTCCTGATCGACGAGCACCGTGTCGACGACGCGGCACACCTCAACCAGTTGCTGCCACTCGCGACTGTTGCGCGCGAATCGTGAAACCTCGCGAGCGGCAACTGCGCCGACGTGCCCAAGACAGACCTCTGCGACCATCCGTTCGAAGCCCGTGCGCGTTTGCGTTCCGGCCGCAGAGCGTCCCAGATCCTCGTCGATCACCTCGATCTCGTTCCAGCCCAACTGATGCAGACGATCCTGCATCGCATACTGCAGCTTCTGGCTCTCCAGATTGTGGCTGACCTGGTAGGCCGACGACTGGCGCACGTACAGCATGGCCTTGCGCGCCAGATGCTGCGCCCGAATCTTGTCACTCATCGCGCACCTCCGGCTCGTGTACGGCGGCGAGCAGCCCGCGACGGTGTTGCCGCAGCAGCTGCGCCAGCAAACGCACCGTCTGCTGCCGGACCTCTTGCGGCAGGTGCTCCCATTGTGGTGTCTTCGGAAAGAGACGGAACAGGTCGAGTTGACCGCCCGGTTGGGGGTTTGTCTGGCGTCGCATCAGCACCTCCTGTACGGAGCAAAGGATGGTGCTCGGCTTGTACCATACCGCGCGGCGTGGCAGCAGGCGCCTGCGCCAACAGGTACTTCAGTTCCCTCAATGCTTCACAGCTGACGGCGGGAGACGTTGCCGAGGTAATGCGACAGCAGGCAACGGGATCGAACATCCATTGCGGCACCTCCAGCAAGCCCGCCGTGTCGAACGGCTCTCGCCCACAGCGCAGCACTGACTCGGCGTTCTTCCTCTCTATCGTGGTGAAAATCCATACCGTGTGCCCGTACCACGGGTGCCAGCGGTAGAGAACCTCCTTTGATTCGCCGATATGGGCGTTGTGTTGACGGCTTGTACAACCAGAGACGGCCTCATTCGAGTCTGGAAGACCGCACGCCGGATGAGGCATACTTCGCAACACTGCCTGCGATCAAATTGGCAGCATGACTGCCCCGGACGTTCCACTTAAAAATATCGAGAACCTGTCCGAACAAGCGAGGCCACCTCTCTTCAAAGAAAAGCTCTTGAAGAAACAATTGATTACGTTGAAAGAAACATGCTTGGAGTAGATTCGGTGACATCGTCGAATGAATTGCTCACCAAAGGGCTATCTTTGGTGAAAAGTGACGGCTTGATTTGAGAATTCGGAGCGTTCAGCGGAAGATCAATCAACTATATCGCGAGTCACGTCAATACCGAAGTCTATGGTTTTGACTCTTTTGAGGGCCTTCCCGAGCGTTGGAGAGATGGATATGGCCAGGACGCGCAAACCGCTTACAACGCCGCACGCAGTGCCTCGTCGACGACGGCAAGTCGAACCGCGATGATCTTGACGAGAAACCGATGAGACCCCCGCGCCCTATAACAACCCCGCAAAATGCACGAGCACAAACACAATCGCCCCGCCCGCGATCAGCACCAACGCATTGATACGCGTCGCCATCACGAGCACGGTCGCAACCGCCGCGGTGAGCCACGGGACCCAGCCACCTTCGAGTTCCTTGATCAGCACATAAACGGCCGCAAGAATCAGCCCGGCGGCCACGGGCCGCAAGCCGGCCTGCAACGCGTTCAGCCAACGCGCGCCTTCGTGCCGGTTCCACACGTGCACGACGCCGTACATCAGAAACGCGGTCGGCCCGAATAGCGCGACGGTCGCAACGAGCGCGCCGCCGAGGCCACCGACCTGATAGCCGATCAGCGTCGCGAGCAGCGAGCCCGGACCAGGCGCGAGCCGCGCGATCGCGAAGTCGCTGAGGAATTGCGCATGGGTCATCCAGTGATGGACGTCGACGACCTGGCGCTGCACTTCGGCGATGATCCCCTGGCCGCCGCCGACGGTCACGATCGATAGCGGCGCGAAAACGGAAAACAGAGTGATGAGAGTTCGAGACACGACGAAAGCTTTTCCGGAATTTGACTAACGGCGATCCAAGGCGATCAGCGCTGGCGCGCCTCGCGCACGTATTCATAGCCGACGCTCAACGCGCCGGCGATCAGCACGGTCCACACCAGCGACACGCGAAACACCGCGGCGGCCGCGAACGTCGCGAGCAGCACCAGATACGGAAACACGCGGCGCGGCAGCCGGCGTGCGGCGGTGATCGCCATCGACAGCGACAGCCCGATCGCGCCGGCCGCGGCGCCAGCGAGCGCGATATGCGTGAGCGGAAACGATGCGATCGCCGAGAAGAACGCGCCGAGCAGAATGATCACGACGGCCGCCGGAAAAATGATGCCGCAGAATCCCGCAACAGCGCCGCGCCAGCCGAGCAGCCGGTAGCCGATCCAGATCGCCAGATTCTTCACGTTGACACCGGGCAGCGCCTGCGACAACGCAAGGCCGTTGAGAAATTCGTCTTCGCTCATCCAGTGTCGGTCGTGCACGAACTCGCGCATGAACCAGCCGCTCAGTCCGCCGCCGAAACTCGTCAGACCGATGCGAGCGAAGATCAGAAAGAGGCCGAGCGAGGTCACTTCGCGCGGCGGTGGTGAGAGGTGTGGCGCGTCGTCTTCGGATGTCGACACCGGGTCGCTGACGTCTTGCCCGTGGATGCCTTTGGCCAATGCTCGTCCTTAGTCGTTTTGATCGTGCCGCACTTGCCGCGCGCCCGGCATGATAGCCGCGGACGTCGCCGATGACGTAGCCGATGAAGCAGACGCAGCCGAAGGCGAGGAAGCCGAAGCAGGCGCCGAGGCAGCCGAAGAAGCGGCCGCCGGATGCCGCGGATCATGCAGCTCATCGGTCGACCACCCGCCGCCAAGATCGCCAAACAACGACGCCGCGTGCAGCAAGCGCGATTCCTGCACGTTCAGCGCGGTCTGCCGCGTCGTCAATTGCGTCGCTTGCGCAACCGCGACCGTCGTGTAATCGACGGTGCCCGCCTGGTATTCGTTGAACGCGATCTCCGCGCCACGGTCCGCGTCGCGCACCGCCGTTTCGAGCACGAGCGCCTGCTCGGCGAGAATGCGCAGGCCGGACAGATCGTCCTCGACGTTCTGGAACGCGCCCAGCACTGTGCCGCGATAGTTGGCAACGGCCGCGTCGTAGGCCGCCTTCGCCGCGTCGACATCCGCGCTGCGCAGGCCGCCGTCGAACAGCGTCTCGGTCGCGCTGCCGCCGAGCGACCACACGTAGTTCGCGGCCTTCAGCAGACCGGACAGCGGCGATTGCGTGAATCCGGCCGCGCCCGACAGCGAGATGTCCGGGTAATACGCGGCCACCTCGACGCCGATCGCCGCATTCTGCGCGGCCATCTTGCGCTCGGCGGAGGCGATGTCGGGGCGGCGTTCGAGCAGCGTCGACGGCACGCCGACCGGCACCGAGGGCAGCGCCGGCATCGCGGTGCTATGCGTGATCGACAGCTCTTCCGGGTTCTTGCCGACCAGCACCGCGATCGCATGCGCGTTCTGCGCGCGCGCGACGCCGAGCGCGATCAGATCGGACTTCGCGGTATTCAACTGGCTGCGCGCGGTGATCACGTCGCTCGGCGGAACCGTGCCCGCGCGATCCTGCTCGGTGACGACGTCGAGATAGTGCTGATACGCGACGACCGTTTGCTGCAGCAGGTCGATGTTCGCGTCGCTGGTGCGCAGCTCGATGATCGCGGTCGCGAGCGCGACCTGCTCGGAGAGCGTCGCATTCGCGAGCGTCGCTTCGCTCGACTGCGCGCTCGCGGCGTTTTCCTCGACGGTGCGGCGCACCTGGCCCCACAGGTCCGGCGCCCAGCTCACGTTGCCTTCCAGCGAGCCCGAATTGACGATGCGCGCCGCCGTACCATTGACGAAGCTTCCCGATGCACTGACCGAACCGCCGCTCGCGCGTTCGCGCGTCGCCGAACCGGTAGCGCCGATGGTCGGAAACAGGGCCGCGTGCGCGGCGCGCACTTCGGCGAGCGCTTGCTGGTAGTTCGCGTAGTCCACGCGCACGGTCTGGTTCGACACCGCGACGAGCGGTTCGAGTTCGTCGATCAACGGATCGTTGAACGCGCTCCACCATGTGCCCTTCGGGCCGGTCGCGTTCGGCTCGGCCTGGGTCCAGCCCGGCAGTTCCGAGTACGTGGCGGGCACGCTGACCTGCGGCCGGTGATAGTCCGGGCCGACCATGCAGCCGGCGTTGAATAGCGCCAGCAGCGCGACGGCGAGCGTCGCGATGCTCGGCAACCCGGCGCGAGGCCCTGTCATTCGTTCAGTCGAAATCTTCATCGTCATGTCTTCGTATCCGCTTGTCCCGGCTTCGCGTCGCGGTTCCAGCGCAGCCCCGCGGACCATCTGACCAGCCGTGCACGCAGACGGTCGAGATACAGATAAATCACCGGCGTCGTATAGAGCGTAAACATCTGACTCAGGATCAGGCCGCCCATCACCGTGATACCGAGCGGCTGGCGCAGCGAGCCGCCCTGGCCCATGCCGACCGCGAGCGGCACCGCGCCGAGCACGGCCGCGAACGTCGTCATCATGATCGGCCGCAGACGGATCAGCGCGGCCGCGTGGATTGCGTCGCGCGCGGGCATCTGTTGCTGGCGCTGCAACTGGATCGCGACGTCGACCATCATGATGCCGTTCTTCTTGACGATACCGATCAGCAGGATGATGCCGATCATCGCGATCACCGAAAACGGCGTGCCGAAGATCAGCAGCGCGAGCGTCGCGCCGATGCCCGCGGATGGCAGCGTCGACAGAATCGTCAGCGGGTGGATCGAACTCTCGTACAGCACGCCGAGCACGATGTAGACGACGCCGAGCGCCGCGAGAATCAGCAGCGGCACCACGCCCATCGACTGCGAATAGGCCGCCGCCGCGCCCGCGAACGAGCCGTGGATGCTCGCGGGCATGCCGATCTCGCGGATCGTTTCGTTGATCGCCTCGCCCGCCTGGCTCAGCGACCCGCCGGCCGGCAGGTTGAACGAGATCGTCGCGGCGACGAGCCCGCTCTGGTGGTTCACCTGCGTCGACGTATGGCTATTCCTATACGAGGTCAGCACCGACAGCGGCACCATCGTTTCGGCAGCCGTGCTGTCCGCGCTACCGGTCGAACTGCCGCCCTTGCTGTTGGCGATGCTGTTGTTGGTCGCGTTCGACTGCGCGTCCGAGTTGCGCGAGTTCGTGTTCGACGACGTGCCGGTCGTGGTCGCGGTAGTCGTCGCCGCCGACACCGTGCCGCGCGGCATCCGTGTCGCGGCCGTGCCGGTCGGATTGCCGGCGGACGTGCTCAGATAGATCCGGTTCAGCGTCTCTGGATACTGCCAGTACTCAGGCGCGACCTCCATCACGACGAAGTACTGGTTCAGCGGGTTGTAGATCGTCGACACGGTGCGCTGGCCGAACGCGTCGTACAGCACGTTGTCGATCTGATTCGGTGCAAAGCCGTAGCGCGCGGCGGTCGCGCGATTGATCGTCAGGTAGGTCTGCAGGCCGTTCTGCTGCAAGTCGGAGTTCACGTCGAGCAGCCGCCCGCGCTCCTTCGACAACGCGGCGACGAGCTTCGGCGTCCACGCGAACAGCGCGGCGGAATCGTCGCTCGTCAGCGTGTACTGGTACTCGGCCGCCGATTGCCGCCCGCCGATGCGCAAATCCTGCTGCGCCTGCAGAAAGAGCCGCGCGCCCGACACTTCGTCGAGCTTCGGCCGCAGCCGGTTGACGACCTGGGTGGCCGTTGCGTGCCGCTGCGACAGCGGCTTCAGCTCGATGAACACATTGGCGGTATTGAGCGCGCGCCCGCCGGTAAAGCCCGCCACGGACTGCACCGCCGGATCCCTTTGCACGATCGACTGCAACTGCGCGAGCTTCTTCTGCATCGCCGTGAACGAAATGCTCTGGTCGGCGATGATCTGCCCGATCACGATGCCGGTGTCCTGCTCGGGGAAGAAGGTGGCCGGCACCAGCTTCAGCATGAACACGTTGCCGACCAGCAGCGCGAACAGCAGCAGGATCACCAGCAGCGAATGATCGAGCACGGCCGTGAGCGTGCGTGCGTAGACGTCCTTGAAGCGATCGAACTGCCGCTCGATCCACTGTGCCCAGCGCGCTTTCGAATGACCTGCGTTGTCGCGGCTCAGCACGTACGCGCACATCGCGGGCGTCACCGTCAACGAGATCACCAGCGAAATCAGGATCGCGATCGACAGCGTGATCGCGAACTCATGGAACATCAGTCCGACGATGCCCGGAAACAGGATGATCGGCAGAAACACCGCGATCAGCGACAGGCTCATCGAGATCACCGTGAAGCCGACTTCGCCCGCGCCCTTCAGCGCGGCCTCTTTCGGACTCAACCCCTGCTCCATGTACCGCACGACGTTTTCGAGCACGACGACCGCGTCGTCGACGACGAAGCCGGTGCCGATGGTCAGCGCCATCAGCGACAGATTGTCGATGCTATAGCCGAGCAGATACATCGGCCCAAAGGTGCCGACGATCGACAGCGGCAACGCGACCGCCGGCACCAGCGTCGCGCGCGGCGACTGCAGGAAGATGAACACGACGCCGACCACCAGCAGCACCGCGATGAACAGCGTGCGCTCGGTATCGCTGACCGACGAGGTGACCGATTGCGAGCGATCGATCGCGACATCGACGTGCACGCTGCTCGGCAACGTCGCTTCGATCGCGGGCAGCACGTTGCGTATCTGCCGCACGGTGCTGACCACGTTGCTGCCCGGCATCGGATAGACGATCACGAGGATCGCCGACTTGCCGTTGAAGAGCCCCGCGTTGCGGATGTTTTCGTTCGAGTCGCGCACCTGGGCGACGTCGCGCAACTGCACCGGCGCGCCGTCGCGATACGCGACCACCAGATCGCGATACGGCGCCGCGTGCGTGATCTGATCGTTCGAGGTGACCACGTAGCGCTGATCGCCGACGTCGATATGCCCCTTCGCGCTGTCGGCATTGGCCGCACTGATCGCCGCGCGCACGTCTTCCATGCCGATCCCGTAGCTATTGAGCTTGCCCGGCTGCAACTCGACGCGCACGCTCGGCAACGCGCCGCCGCCGAGCGTGATCTGGCCGACGCCCTGCACCTGCGACAGCTGCTGCTGGATCACTGAATCGGCGGAGTCGTAGAGCTGCGCCTTCGTCAGCGTATCGGACGTCAGCGACAGCACCACGATCGGTGCGTCGGCCGGGTTGTACTGGCGGTAGCTCGGATTGCTGCGCAGCGTGGTGGGCAGATCGGCACGCGCGGCCTGGATCGCCGCCTCGACGTCGCGCGCCGCGCCGTTGATGTCGCGCTTCAGACCAAACTCGACGATGATCATCGACGAGCCGACATAGCTGATCGAGGTCAGCTCCGCGACGTCGGCGATCGTCGCGAGCCGCCGCTCGAGCGGCTCGGCCACCGTCGACGCCATGATGTTCGGGCTCGCGCCGGCCATGTTGGCCTGCACGACGATCACCGGAAACGCGATGTTCGGCAGCGGCGCGACCGGCATGCGGAAATACGCGAGCGTGCCGGAGATCAGGATCGCGATCGCGAGCAGCGTCGTCGCGACCGGCCGCCGGATGAAGATCGCCGGGATGTTCACCGCGTGCCCTCCGCGCCGCCTTCCGGCGGGCGCCCGCCCGGCTCGTCGCCGCCGTTGCGCTTAGCGCGCTCGGCGCGCCAGCGGTTCACGCGCGTGGCCATACGGTCGAAGAACAGATAGATCACCGGCGTCGTGAACAGCGTCAGCATCTGGCTCAGCGTCAGGCCGCCGATGATCGCGAGACCGAGCGGCCGGCGCAGTTCCGAACCGGTGCCGGTGCCGAGCAGCATCGGCAGTGCGCCGAGCATCGCGGCGAGCGTCGTCATCAGGATCGGCCGGAAACGCAGCAGCGACGCTTCGAAGATCGCATCGCGCGGCGCCTTGCCATGATTGCGTTCGGCATCGAGCGCGAAGTCGACCATCATGATCGCGTTCTTCTTGACGATGCCGATCAAGAGCACGATGCCGATGATGCCGATCACGTCGAGATCCATACCCGCGAGCATCAGCGAGAGCAGCGCGCCAATACCGGCCGACGGCAGTGTCGACAGGATCGTGACCGGATGGATGAAGCTCTCGTACAGCACGCCGAGCACGATATACACGGCAACGAGCGCCGCGATCAGCAGATAGACCTCGCTGGAGAGCGAATCCTCGAACGCCGCGGTCGCGCCTTGCAGCGACGACGTGATCGACGGCGGCAGGTCGATCGCCTGCTCGGCCTGGTGAATCTCCTTGACCGCGGTGCTCAACGATGCGCCCTTCGCGAGATTGAACGACACCGTCACCGACGGAAACTGCGCGAGATGGCTGATCACGAGCGGCGCCTTCGCGATCTGGATCTTCGCGATGCCGGAAAGCGGCACCTGACCCGTGCTGCTGGTCTGGCTCGGCAGATACAGATTGCCGATCGACTGCACGGTCGGCATCGTTTCCGGCTTCGCGACCAGAATCACGCGGTACTGGGCCGACTGTTCGAAGATCGTCGACACGATGCGCTGGCCGAGCGCGTCGTACAACGCGTTGTCGATCGTCGCGGGCGTGATGCCGAAGCGCGCGGCCAGTTGCCGGTTCACTTCGACGTTCACGCTGAGGCCGTCGCTATTGAGATCGCTCTGCACGTCCGACAGCGACGGAATCTGCTTCAGGCGCGCGACGAGTTCCGGCACGTACTTCTGGAACGCCTGCTGGCTCGGTCCGCGCAACACGAAGCTGTACTGGTTCGGCAACACGGTCGTGTCGAGCGTCAGGTCCTGCTCGGGCTGCATGAACAGTTTCACGCCGGGCACGTGCGCGACTTCCTGCGCGAGCCGGCGCGCGATTTCCTGCGCGGTGTCCGAGCGCTGGTCGCGCTCGCGCAGATTGATCAGGAAGCGACCGTTGTTCAGCGTCGCATTCGTGCCGTCGATGCCCACGTACGACGTCAGCGAGACCACGTCCGGGTCCTTCAGGACGGCGTCGGCGAGCGCGCTCTGGCGCTGCACCATCGCCGCGTACGAGACCGAGTTGTCGGCGACGCTGATGCCCTGGATCACGCCGACGTCCTGCACCGGAAACAGTCCCTTCGGAATCACCACATACAGGATGCCGGTCAGCACCACGGTGGCGATCGCGACCATCAGTGTCAGCGTCTGATGATCGAGCACCCAGCGCAGGCCGCGCTCGTAGGCGGCGAGTGTCTTGTCGAACA
Organism: Paraburkholderia sp. UCT70; assembly: GCF_050434085.1. Classification (NCBI taxonomy): domain Bacteria; kingdom Pseudomonadati; phylum Pseudomonadota; class Betaproteobacteria; order Burkholderiales; family Burkholderiaceae; genus Paraburkholderia; species Paraburkholderia sp. UCT70. The sequence continues at coordinate 71,176 of NZ_JBNPVZ010000002.1, forward strand.
GGCCCTCGCTGATGCGCTCGAAGCGGCTCGGATGGCGCTCGGCCTGCGCGCGCAGCATCCGCGCGCACAGCATCGGCACCACCGTCAGCGACACGACCGCCGAAATCACGATCGTGACCGCGAGCGTCACCGCGAACTCGCTGAACAGCCGCCCGATCACGCCGCCCATGAACAACAGCGGAATCAGCACCGCGATCAGCGAAATAGTCAGCGACAGGATCGTGAAGCCGATCTGCCCCGCGCCTTCGAGGGCGGCTTCGAGCGGCGACATGCCCTCTTCCAGATAGCGCACGATGTTCTCGATCATCACGATCGAGTCGTCGACCACGAAGCCGGTCGCGATGATCAACGCCATCAGCGACAGGTTGTCGATCGAGTAGTTGAGCTGGTACATCACCGCGAGCGTGCCGATCAGCGAGACCGGCACCGAGATGCTCGGAATCAGCGTGGCGGGCACGTTGCGCAGGAACACGAAGATCACCGCGACGACCAGCACGATCGCGAGAATCAGTTCGAACGCGGCGTCCGCGACCGACGCGCGGATCACGCCGGTGCTGTCCGACACCACGGTCACTTTCATGCCGGCCGGCAGCGTCGATTCGAGCTGCGGCAGCTCCTTCATGATCTGGTTGACCGTCTGGATCACGTTCGCGCCCGGCTGGCGCTGCACGTTCAGCACGATCGCGGGCGAGCCGTTGTACCAGGCGCCGCGCTCGACGTCCTGGGGGGCCTGGCTCACGCGCGCGACATCGCGCATGAATACGGGGGAGCCGTTCTGGTAGGCGATTACGGTGTCGAGGTAGTCCTTCGGATCGGTGATCTGATCATTGCCGTTGATCGTGTAGTCGAGATCGGGGCCGTCGAAATTGCCCTTCGGCTGGCTCACGTTCACATAGCTCAGCAGCGTGCGCAGATCGTCGATGTTCAGACCGTAGGCGGCGAGCTTGTGCGGGTCGGCTTCGACGCGGATCGCGGGCACGTTGCCGCCGCTCGTCGTCACGACGCCGACGCCCGCCACTTCCGAGATCTTCGTGCCGAGGCGGTTGTTCGCGACGTCCTCCAGTTGCGTCAGCGACATCGACTTCGAGGTGACCGCGAGCGTCAGAATGGGCTGGTCGGCGGGATTGACCTTTGCGTAGGTCGGCGGCGCCGGCAAGCCAGACGGCAGATAGCTGTTCGCCGCGTTGATCGCCTGCTGCACGTTCTGCTCGGCGATGTCGAGGTTCAGCGACAGATCGAACTGCAGCGTGATCACCGACGCCCCGTCCGAACTGTACGAGGTCATCTGCTGCAGGCCCGGAATCTCGCCGAGTTGCACTTCGAGCGGCGCGGTCACGGTGGTCGCCATCACCGTCGGGCTCGCGCCCGGATAAAAGGTCTGCACCTGAATCGTCGGATAGTCGACGTTCGGCAGCGACGACACCGGCAGCACGCGCATCGCGATCAGACCGACGAGCACGAGCGCGATCATCAGCAGCAGCGTCGCGACCGGGCGAAGAATGAAAAGGCGGGAAATGTTCATCGGCGCGGCGGTCCGTTACGACGAGGCGGCTTCGGACGCGGCCGGCGCAGGCGATGCCGCCGCGCTCGACGCCGGCGCGGCTTCGGACGCGGCGGCGGGCGCCTTCGGGCCGGTTGCGGACGTGCCGGTTGCGGACGTGCCGGTCGCGGACGCGCCGCTCGCCGCGGCGGCGGACTTCGGATGCGCCGGCTGGATCTTCGCGCCGTCGTTCAGACGATCCGTGCCGTCCGTCACGACCTGGTTGCCGGCCGCGAGTCCCGACACGATCACCGTGTTCTTGCCGTCGCTCGGTCCGAGCTTGACCTTGTGCACGGACACCGTGCTGTCCGGATTGACCAGATAGACGAAGTCGCCCGGCGCGCCGGACTGTACCGCGGCGGTCGGCACGAGCACCGCGTTCTGCATCGTGTCGACGAGCAGCTTCACGTTGACGAACTCGTTCGGGAACAGCGTTTCGTCGTCGTTCGCGAAGGTCGCGCGCAAGGTGACGGTGCCGGTCGCGGTCGCCATCTGGTTGCTGACCGCGTACAGCGTGCCGGTCGCGATCTCGCGCGAGTTATCGCTCGAATACGCGATGACCGGCAGCTTCGCGCCGGTGGCGAGACGCTGCACGATCGACGCGAGCGAATCCTGCGGCACCGTGAACTGCACCGTGGTCGGCTTCACGGTCGTGATGACGACGATGCCGGTCGACGACGACGCGGTCACGTAGTTGCCCGGATCGACGAGCCGCAAGCCGACCTTGCCCGCGATCGGCGCGGTGATGCGGCAATAGGCGAGGTCGAGATCGAATTGGGCGATGTTGGCGAGGTCGACCTTCACCGCCGCTTCGTCCTGCTGCACGAGGAATTGCTGATCCGCGAAGGTTTGCTGCGCGATCGACTTGCGTTCGTTCAACTGCGTATAGCGCTCGAGATCGGCGCGCGCCTGCGCGAGCGACGCGCGGTCTTTCGCGAGCGTCGCTTCCGCCTGCTGCTTGCTGATCTGATACTGGCGCGGATCGATCTGCGCGAGGAACTGGCCTTTTTGCACCTCCTGGCCTTCGTGATAGCCGACTTCGGTCAGATAGCCGCTCAGCTGCGGCAGCACGGTCACGGTTGCGATCGGCGTGACCGTGCCGAGCTCGCTCAGCGTGACAGGCATCGAACCGAGCGTCGCCTGCGCGACGGTGACGACGATCGCCGCGTTCTCGCGCACCGGCTTCTTGCGCGTCAGCAGATGAACCACGACGAGCGCGACCAGCAGGAGCACGACAACCGCGAAGATGATCAGCCCGCGTCGGGAGCGCTTTGGTGGCGGGGACACGGTTTCGCTCATGTTGATCTCCGGGAACGGATATTGGTGCTGATACTCGGTTGGAAGCTCGTCCGCCGACGGGACTGCGCAAAAGTGCCATGGTTCACGCGCGTTGTCATCAGTCGAAGGCCTCCGGACGCGTTGTTATGAAGACGTAAGGAAGTGGGGCAAGGGCTTGAATACGGGCATGCGTGAATGTAACCGGCTTGCGCCGGCCTTGAGTTACAGGGGTGCAACATGTTGGCCGGTGGAAGAGTCCGGGGCATCGATCGGGCGGCACGTGGGGGCGGACACCCGCATGGGCCGAGTTATGGGCGCGGCGGGACATCGCAATATGCGGTAACAGACGACAGCCAACTGACAACCGGGCCGTGCGTCCAGAGTGGTCACAATCGTCCGCTATCATCGCGAGCCAGCGTCGCGCGCGCCGCGACTGTCACGACACCCCACAACCTCGCCCCGATGTCCATCACCGTCAATTTCCCAGCCGAAGTCCGCGACTGGATCGCCGCCAACCTTTCGCGCGGCGTCGCGCCCCAAGCGATCGTCAACGAACTGGTGAGCCGCGACAACGCGGCCGAGCTCGCGTCGGCGATGGTCGATGCGGTCGCATCGGCGTTCCTGTACGGTATGGCGCTGCCCGGCGACAAGCTCGAAGTCGGCAGCGCGCCGCTCAGCTACCAGCCCGAGCCGCTGCGCGTGCCCGACGGTCCGCTGATCCAACTCGGCGAGCGCAAGGTGCGCGTGCTGTCGCGGCTGCAACGACCGGCCGCCGTGCACATCGCCAATTTCCTGAGTGCCGATGAATGCGAGCAGCTGATCACGCTCGCACAGCCGCGGCTCGACCGGTCTGCCGTCGTCGATCCAGTGACCGGCCGCGATGTGATCGCAGGTCATCGCAGCAGTCACGGGATGTTTTTCCGTTTGGGCGAGACGCCGTTGATCTCGCGTATCGAGGCGCGCATCGCGGAACTCACGGCAACCCCGGTCGAAAACGGCGAAGGCCTGCAAATGCTGCACTATGAGCAAGGCGCAGAGTCGACGCCGCACGTCGACTATCTGATGACGAGCAACGAAGCGAATCGCGAGTCGATCGCGCGCAGCGGCCAGCGCATGGGCACGCTGCTGATGTATCTGAAAGATGTCGAAGGCGGCGGTGAGACGGTGTTTCCGCAGCTTGGCTGGTCGGTCGCACCGCAGCGCGGGCACGCGCTCTACTTCGAATATGGGAACCGCTTTGGGCTGTGCGATCCGAGTTCGCTGCATGCGAGCACGCCGCTGCGCTCGGGAGACAAGTGGGTGGCTACCAAATGGATTCGCACGCGGCGGTTTGTGCCGCGCGATCAGGCTTGAGAAGTCAGGCCTGAAAGGCAATGCGTGTCGAGGTGAAAAGAGCGTGCTGTCTGTCCGCGAGCGTGGAAAAACATTCGAACGACTCGCGCGAGCCGTTGTCAGCTTCGCGCTGCTAGCCGAGGCGGGTTGCAGCGCGAAGCCAGTGCGAGTAGTGGCGCGTCAGACGCCGCGCCCTCGAAGCAAGGTAATCAGAACTGCTCGATCCACGTGGCGAGGCGATCGGCGGCGAACTCGCTACCGCGCTGCGCCGGCCGGAACGCGATCGCATCGCCTTCACTTGCCGGCTGCAGGGCAACGTCATTGCCGTCGAGCCACAGAAGGCTCGCCAGCCATACCGCGTGCCCGCTCGACACCGCGTTATTGCCCGGCTCCGCGAGAAACTCCGCGAGTGTGGCCGGCTGGTCGCACACGAGACCATCGCCTTCGCGGCGCACATTGATGCCCGCCTCGGAAAATGCCCCGGCCAGCGCCGTCAGCGCGTCGCTCGCGGTCACGCTCGCGCTGCCGTGACGGTTGCGCAGCGTGGCGAGGTGCGCGGCCACCGTATGACCGAACGCGCCGCTGCGGGCACTCTCGGCCGCGATCAGATCGGAGTAGTCCTGCAGCAGCCAGTCCGGCTCGGAGTTCGGCACGTCGGCGAGTACCGCTGCGGCGAGATACGTCTCGACCGGCTGAAAGCGCTCGGGCCCGATCAGCGTGGCCGACAGCGAACGCAACAGACCGATGCGAGTGGCGACCACCTGCTTTTGCAGCACGCCCAGCTTCTCGCGCACCAGCGTATCTCGCTCCCTGCGCAGCTCGGCAAGCTCGAGCGCCTGCTTCAGCTCCATGCGCAGCGCCGTGATGTCCCAAGGCTTCTTGATGTAGCGATGGATATGACCGAGGTTGACGGCCGCGACGGTCTGATCGATTTCCGAATACGCGGTGGTCAGAATCCGCACGACATGCGGAAAGCGCTCGCTCGCATAGCGCAGCAGCTCGTTGCCGAACTCGCCCGGCATACGCTGGTCGGAGACCAGCACCCCCACCCTGTCGCCGTGCTCGTCGAGCAGCGCCTTGCCCTCTTCCACCGAGCCGCCAGTCAGGACCGGCGCCAGGCTTCCGATGGCACGCTGGAAGTACTTTACGGCGGTAGCTTCGTCATCGACGAAAATGATCGCCGGCGCCAACTCCTCTGTGGCTTTTGCTTCGTTCATCAACAACTCCTGTGCGTTTGACCTTTGATATGGGGGAAATCCAGCACTACGGTGGTGCCTCCCCACGACGTGGACTCGATCCTGAGTCCGCCGCCACAGGACTGCATGACACGGTTGCATAGAATCAGGCCCAAGCCGTTCCCCCCGGATTTCGCGTGCGTTGTAATTGGGTCCGTCAACAGGCGGTCTTTGATCTCGGGCGGAATTCCCGGCCCGTTGTCGCAGATGCCGATGCTCGGGTGGGGTTCCGTTGTCACGGTAAAGCGCACCGACGGCGACGGCACATCCGCGAGCGCGCGCAACGCGTTGGACAACAGCGACGACAGCACGAGCGCCACGCAATTCGGTTGCGTGAGCACGGCAAAGTCGCTGTCGACGTCGACCTGCACCCACGAGCGCTGCGCGGTCGTAAACGGATACGTATCGAGCAACGCCGAGATCAGCCCATGCGCGGTACTCTCGATGCGCGCCTCGTCGCCCTCCAGTTGCCGGCGCCGCCCGTTGTGGACCGAGCGCCAGAAGGACGACACCACCGCCATGCAGTACTGCGCGCTCTCGCGCATCGATTTCGCGGCGCCGAGAATTTCGCCTTCCGCATCGCGCTCCGCGTCGATGCGATCTTCGATGCTGTGCGCGTTCAACGCGATCGCCGCGAGCGGCGTGTTCAGTTCGTGCGCGATGAACGCCAGGGTTTCGTCGATGGCGATCAGGCGCTGATTCTGCATCGCGCGTTCGTGGTAACGATCAAACGCCAGTTGCAGCGTATCGCGCACTGCCGCCGGCTTCAGCGGCTTTTCGAGGATGCGGAACACCTCGCCGGTGTTGACCGTCTGCAATAACATCTCGACGTCTGCATAAGCAGTGACCAGAATCCGCACGATGTGCGGATATTCCAGCGCCACCTGGCGCAGCAGGTCGCCACCGTCACGCCCCGGCATGCGGAAGTCCGTGACCAGCACCGCGATGCGGGCGTTGTCCTGCTCCAGGATAGCGATCGCCTCGTCGCTGCTCGTCGCGAGCAGGACCTCGTAATCGGCACCTACGGTGCGCGCGAAATATTTACAGGCCAACTCTTCGTCATCGACGTAGAGAAGAGTGGGCTGTGTCTGTCGGATGTCATTCATGGCATTTCTCAGGGTGCGGGCGACAGATCGAAACTGAATGACGCCCAACTTCCCTGCTCGCTCTCAGCAAACAGCAGGCCGCCGTGACGCTCGATCACCGCATAACTGATCGACAGCCCGAGGCCCAGGCCTTGTCCCACTTCGCGGGTGGTAAAAAACGGCTCGAACACGCGCGCGAGATGCTCCGGCGCGATGCCCGGCCCGTTGTCTTTTACCGTCACATGCAGGCGGTCTTCGGTCCAACTGACGTTGACATGAATCGCCGGCGCGGGCGTGCCCGCCTTGCGCATCGCCAGCACCGCATTCGACAGCAGGTTGATCAGCACGCCGATGATGGCCGCCTCGTCGCCCTGCACCAGCGTATCCGCGGGCAGTTCGCGCGTGACGGTGACGCCGCGCAATTCATGCCCGACGAGCCGGATCGCCGAATCGAGCGCCTTTTCGAACAGGAACGGCGTGCCCAGCTCCGCCTCGGCGCCGGGCTTGCGATACGCGAACGTCTTCAGGTCCGACACGATGTGCTGGATCCGCTGCATGCCCTGCCGCGCATCGACCAGACATTCCTGCAGCGTCGGCTCCTTCTTCGAGATCGGCTCTTCCAGCGCAACCTCGATTGCCATCAGACAGAAGTTCACCGGATTGTTCACTTCATGCAGCAGGCCGGCCGCGAGCGTACCGATCGCCGCCATTTTTTCCTGCTGCAGCAGTTGGCCCTTGATGTCGAGCAACTGCCGATTGATCACTTCGAGTTCGGCGTTCTTCGCGGAGACCTCCGCGTTTTTCTCGGACACCTCGGCCTTCAGGCGAAACAGCATGAAGCGCACGCGTTCGTTGAAAAACGTGTAGACGGCACTTGCGGCAGCGGCGAACAGAAGGAGCAGAACATTGACGGTCATCGTGCCGAGCGGCACGCCGTCATGCGGAGGCAACAGGCAGGCCAGCAGATACAGAAAGCAGGACAGCACGCCGAACACGAGGTTTTGCCACAGGCCGAATGGCAACGCAATGCCGGACGCAAAGATGGCCAGATTCAGGCCCATGTAGTAGGGCGACAGAACACCATCGGTGCGCCAGATCATCCATGAAATCATCGCCTGCGGCAGCAGCAGCCAGGACAGCGTCAGCCATGGAGTAAGCCGCCGCCCCATGCTGGTGTCGAGCAAGGCGATGATACCGCCTATCATCAACGACACGAGCAGGCGCGCGAGCGCGAAAGACGTCTGATACTGCGGATACTGCGCGTAATCCAGCCCCACGCCGAGCAGCACGAGCGCAATCGCTGTGCACGCGCCGCCCCGGCTGAACGTGACGCGAAAGTCGGCCAGCTCGGTTTGATAGCCGCTCTGCAGGGGACTGGTAGTCATGAACAGGGATGTCGACACGGGTTCAGAGGATCGTGGCTTCCGCGAACACATTCACCCCGGTCTCGTCGACGTAGAGCTTCTGGTCAGTGGAGTTGGCGGGAAGCAGCGAGCTCATGCCGCTCTCGTTCCGATAAATCAGATACCACTCGAGCAGATGCTCCATCCCGTACTTCTCCGGATTCGCCGAATGGACGTTGGTGACCAGCAACTGGCCGCCAGCTCGCGTGCGAGCGGCGAAGTAACTCAGGAGACGCGCGCAGACCTTGTCCGACAGATAGTCGAACAGACCCGCGCAGTACACGGCGTCGAATTCGCGCGCGGAGGGGTCCGTTGAAATTTTACGCTTGAGCAGATCGTGCACCGACTGATGCACCATTTGCACCGAGGCTTTATGGCCCGCGGCATTCGCCGAGCTTTCGATCGCCTCCTTCGTAAACGCCAGCGTTTCCTCGCTGAAGTCGACCAGCTCGAACGACAGCAGCTCCGGATGCGGATATTCGCGCACGAAGCGCTGGATCTCGAAAGCGGGCCCGCAACCGACGTTGAGGATGCGGAACGGCCTGCCGGCAGCGCGCGCCGCTTCGGCCTGACGCGTCAGAAAGTCGATCAGCAGCGTGATGCGGTTGCGGTGCGCAGTCGCGACCGCCGCGTGCAGGAACGCGGTATTGACGATCTGGAAGTATGTGGTCGGTCCCTGCTGCGGATCGCTGAGGATCTGGTTGACCATCTCGTAGTCGCCGGCATAGCCGAGCGGCTTGGTGAACGTGCGGTAGACGAATGGCGCGCGCAGCAGCAACGGATGCAGTGCCGCTTGCGCATACGTGCGATGCACGGGTGCGGTCTCGGCGTCGACGCGCTCGGCCTCTTCCTCCAGGCGGTCGAGGAAGAACTTGATCTTGAGCATGATCGGCGTGGCGAGCTCGTAGAACAGGTCCTCGCGCAGCCTGCCTTCTCCGGTCTTCGGCAAGCTCTCGGTCAGGTCGACCTGCTCCACCCAGCGCGACACTTCCGACAGGAACGCGCGCATCTCGTTCACGACGATCTGATAGTCGCGCCGGATATTGAAGCGCGCGTCCCAGTCGCTAATAAAGAGTTCTGCTTCCCGGCCCACCGACTTCGCTTCATTGGGCAGAACGCTAAGCTCGCGCCATTCGTCGATGAGTGCCAGCGAAACCACCGCGGTCAGACCGGTGTTCACCAGACTCACCACCACGGCCTTGCCGAGATAGGCATTCTTGGTGCCCATGCGCACGCTCAGCTCGCTTAACACCTCGCTGACCTGCACGATGGAATAGGGGTTATAGACCTCCATGACCAAAGACTTTCTCTGGAGGTTAATGATCGTCCCACGCACGTGCTCGCGCTGCGAGTTGCGGAAGCTGACCACCGGGTCGATTTGCGTTTGAGAGTACACGGTATTAGTACCTGAGGAATCCGGGAACGCAGCAGGGTGTTGGAGAAGTCCAGTGAATGGCTGCCGCACGCACGACACCGGCGACAAGTCGTGGACGCGTTTCAAACCACAGTTGAGCTGGAAACACCAAAGCCCTTTGCCAGAATGGCTCCAGCGGGTTGCAGTGTAACATCAACACGTTCAATTCTGACTGAGGTTAAATTCAGGATGAAACGTATATGCAAGGATTTCTCGCGAGCATGTCCGTGCCGTAGAAAGCCGTTTTTGCAAAGAACCATTTGAAACGAGTGGGCGAGCGCGCGGGTGCAATCGCCGACAATTCGTTTCTCGACAACGACTTGCAATCGCATTGCCACGATGGCGGCACGATCCGCTATTGAGGGGGTGCGTTACTTGTGCCTTTCTGATCTATGCCCTTTGGATATGCCCCGTGCATTCGCCGAATAAGCCTTTTTTGTTTTAACGCAATTCGCGTCCGGCGCGGCAAACGTTTTTCTTTTAGAGTTCGGCGCGAGTACCGTCGACAATCGAGCGGCTCGCGCACTCGTTGACTCATTCGTGCAAGGCCAAACCCTTCACGGCCTTATCGACGGCTTTCTTCGGTCCGTGCAGTGCGAGACCGACGAGATCGAGATTCGCCGCGTCCCCGGCGCGAAAGACTGCGCGATTCGCCGCGTCATGTCCCGTCGAAAACATCGCGTGCACATACGGCACGATTCTGAGCTCGCGCGACAGCGCCTGCCGATGCGCGCCCTGTAGACCGGGCCGGTCGGCGGCGAACACCATCATCGGCTGGCCGAGCATGCGGCCGTAGCGGTGCCCGGCGGCATCCTCGTAGGGCTCGCCCAGCGCATCGGGCGCCGCGGCCGCGACACCGGTCGCGAGAAACGCGACCACATTGAGCTTCTGCCAGACCGCGAGATCGCTGCGCACGATCAGCGCCACTTTGGTATCGAACATGATGACTCCTCGTTGAGCCGCTCATGATCGACGATGCCGCGCGATCAGTCTGGAACGTTTGTGCACATCTGCCGGTACGCCGCCGGCGTCATGCGGTACGCCCGACGAAACCAGCGGCCAAGATGGCTCTGATCCGCGAAGCCGACTTCGGCGGCGACCTGCGCGGGCGTGCGGCCGGTCGCGAGCAGGCGCCGCGCGGCGCGCAGGCGCAAGCGCACCAGATACGCGTGCGGCGAGGTGCCGAACGCGCGCTGAAACAGACGCGTCAACCTGAACCGGTCGATGCCGGCAACTTCGGCGAGTTCGTCGAGCCCGAGATTGCCGTCCATGTGTTCGTGCAACAGATCGCGCACCCGCGTGATCGCAGGCGACGCAGCGGGGTCGCCGGTCAGCGGCGCATCGCGCAGCTGGGCGCCGAGTTGCAGCAGCAGACGATCGAGCGTCTGGTCGCGCGCGAGCCGCCCCTCGTTGCCGTAAATCGCGGCGAAGGCCTGGCCGATCGCATCGACGAGCGCACGGTCGTCGACCAGCGTATGCCCGAACGCCGCCTCGACGCCGGCCAGTCCCGGCAGATCGAGCCGCCGCGCCGCGCGCTCGACCCAAGCTTGCGGCAGATACAGCATCGCGTAGGTGAAGCCGGGGCCGCCTCTGGCGCGTGACCGTCGTGCAGCGCGTCGGGCTCGATCAGGATTGCGCGGCCCGGTACGCTCGTGTGCAACGACCGATGACACTGGAAGCGTTGCACGCCCTGCTCCGTATAGCCGATCAACATGTCGTCGTGATCGTGCGGATCGTAAGCGTGGCCGCCGAAATGCGCGCGCAGGCTCTCGATGCCGGTTTCGGCATCGCGGCGGACGATTAGCCAGTTGGCGGGACTGAGTGGAGTGGGCATGGGTGGGAGCTGGCGGGCAGCGGGCGATGCGACCAGCGGATAGTGTACGGCAGCGGGGGAACCGGGTTGGGCCAACGCCCCGTCGGCGAAACGTCCTCACAATGTCAGTGCAACTCAACCGCTCGTCGCCGACCAGAACGACGATGCCAACGACCGTTCCTGTCGACGAAGGCAACCAGCGTCAAGGCTTCTTCGAACGCGGCGGCCGTGCGTTGACGAACGGGTTATAGCCGCGCGAACCCGCCGGCCGATCCTGTTCGGTCGCGCGGCGGCGCTTGCTGGATGGTCCGTCGCCCGACAATTGCGCAAGCAGTTCTTGCGATTCGGACTCCGACTCCGCGTCCGTTTCATCCACCGGCGGCGCGGTTTTTTTGCGTCGCGCGGTTTTTGGCTGCGCAGCTTTCTCGTCCGTATCCGGCGCGACGCCCGCGATGTGTTCGATCACGGTCATGAACGATGCCGATGCCGATCGGACAGGTTGTCCAGGCAGCATCGTCAGCGCGACGATTTCGTGCAGTGAACGACCGTCGACGGAGCGGCCCTCCACCGTGTCATGCCAGTCGACATCCGCTTGCGCGAAGGCGCCGATCACACGTTCGAGCACGGCCGGCGACAGGACGCCGCCGTCGTACAACCGGATGACGACGCGTTCGAACATCTGGAGCGGGGCGATGCCCGTTGTTTTCGACGCCACGTTTTGTCATCCGGTTGGTTTCTCTTCCAGTATCAGCCAGCAAATCACATGCCGATGTGGCGAGTAACTCATCGTGATCGCCGAATACGGCGTGCACGAGGCGTGAATCATGCTCGCATGCAGGAAATCGGCCCGCTTGCACAAGCAGGGCGTCGCCCGGTCGAGCCATATCGACCGCGTCGTCGTAGCAAATTAGAGAGAACCGTCGATCGAGCCGCGGGACGTCATCACGGCCTTGTCATATGGCGTTGGGAAGATCGCGGCGCCAGCCAGGCCCGCGACGTCGAGCGGTCTTGAGTCTTGTGGCACAGAAAAAAACGACGACCGACAACCCACACGACGCAACGACCATGAAAAGAAGCGCCTCGACACTCGCCGGTTTGGGAGTCATGCTTTCGCTCGCCGCTTGCGGCCCCGACAATGTCAGCTCGCCCGCCACCGGCTCGAGTGCCAGCGCGAATACCAGCACCAGCGTCACCGCGACGGGCATCGCCGCCGCCGGCGCGCCTATCGTCGGCGTCACCGTCACGGTGACGGACAGCGACGGGAAGAGCACCCAGTCGAGCGTCACCGACGCGACCGGCAAGTTCACCGTGTCGATGACGGGCAAGGCGCCGTTCGTGCTGACCGCGCCATTCAACGATGCGGACGGCACGCCGGCCACCCTGTCCGCGGTCATCGATCCCGCGCCCGCGTCGTCGGGTGCGGCCGTCTCCGTGGTCGCCAATCTGAATCCGCTGACGTCGCTGCTCACGCAGCGCGTGCTGGGGATCGTGCCCAATGGCGCGCCGACCAGCGCGCAGATCGCGTCGGCGAAGATCTCCGCGAGCAGCATCGCCCAGGCCGACGCGGCCGTCGCGGGCGCGTTGCAGCCACTGTTCAGCGCGTTCAACGTGCCGGTCAATACCGTCGCGGACCCGATCGGCACGCCCTATCAGGCGAATGCGAGCAACCCGCTCGACAACCTGTTCGATATCGCGCGCTTCACGGTGCACGCCGGCACGGTCGCCGCCGGTGTCGACGCCAGCCGCGCGCAGGTTTCGATCCCGCCCACCGGCGCGGTCTCCGGCGCGATGCCGGCCGCCGCCGTGACCTCGGCGCTCGCGTTGAGCAACAGCGCGACCACGACGCCGATTCAGCACGTCATCGTCGTGGTCGGCGAGAACCAGACTTTCGACGGCCTGTTCGGCGGCTACGTCGCGCCGGCCGGCCAGACGGTCAAGAACCTGCTGTCGGAAGGCATCATCAACGCGGACGGCACGCCGGGTCCGAACTTCGCGCAGGCTGCCCAGAACCAGGGCACGACGCAAACGGCCTACACGATCAACCCGACGCGCGGCGCGGCGTACGCGACTCTGCCGCAGCCGGAACAGATCGGCATCGAAAACCTCCAGACCTTCACGACCGGCGGCGGCACGGCCGACACGCGCTTCCCGGCCACGCTGCCTAACGGCCCATTCCAGATCACCAGGTACGTACCGTACGCGCAGCAGGTCACGGCCGTCGCGCCCTTGCTGACGCTCTACGCGATGACCGGCGACCCGGTCCATCGCTTCTTCCAGATGTGGCAGCAAACCGGCGGCGACAACAGCAAGCACGACATGTTCACGTGGGTGGCCACCACGGTCGGCCAGGGTGGCGATACGACCGGCATCACGCCGCAGAATCCGTCGCAGGGCGGCGAACTGATGGGCTTCATGAACATGTCGACCGGCGATGCGCCGTATTTCCAGTCACTCGCGCAAACCTACGCGGTTAGCGACAACTATCACCAGTCGATCATGGGCGGCACCGGCGCGAACTTCTTCTCGATCGCGACGGCCGACGAGCCGTACTTCAACACGGCCGGCACGGTCGCAACGCCGCCGGCCAACCAGATCGAAAATCCTGACCCGATGGCGCAAACGGCGAACTTCTACACGCAGGACGGCTACGAAGGCGGCTCCTACGTGAACTGTTCCGATGCGAGCCAGGCCGGCGTGTCAGCCATTCTCAATTTCCTCGCCGCGAAGAAGGTCGCAAGCAATTGCGACGCGGGCAAGTACTATCTCGTCAACAACTACAACCCCGGTTATGACCTGAACGGCAACGTCCAGCCGATCGGTCCGAACAACTACAACTACCCGCCGCAGACCGTGCCCACCATCGCCGAGGCGCTGGCCGCCAAGGGCGTGTCGTGGAAGTGGTATACGGGCGCGCGCACCACCAGCGACCTTGCAGCTGAAACCCAGCTGCTGGAACTCGCGGACGGGTTGCCGGCGGCGCAGGCGGCGGCGCTTGCACAGTCGGCGCAGTACAACGTCATCGGCGACCCGCTGGTCGCGTCGAGCAAGGTGATGGGCACGCCCGCGCTGAAGGCGAACCTGACCGATCTGACGACGTTCGCCAACGACATCAAGAACAGCACGCTGCCCGCGGTGTCGTTCGTCGTGCCGAAGAACCTCGACAGCGGTCACCCCGGCTATTCGGCACCGGCCACCTATGAGGCGTTCCTGAAGACCGTGATCGCCAACGTCCAGGCCAATCCGACGCTGTGGGCGCATACGGCGATCCTGATCACCACCGACGAAGGCGGCGGCCACTTCGACACCGGCGCGATCCAGAACCTCGATTTCTTCGGCGACGGTCCGCGCATTCCCATGCTCGTGGTGTCGCCGTATGCCCGCAAGGGGATGGTCGACCACACGTACTACGATCATGCATCGGTGCTCAAATTCATCGAACGCAACTGGCGCCTGCAGCCGCTGTCGACGCGTAGCCGCGACCGTCTGCCGAACCCGGTCACCTCGACGCAAAGCCCGTATCTGCCGATCAACACGACTTCGATCGGCGACCTGATGGCGATGTTCAATTTCTGATCGACGAGAGCATCGAAAAAACGGTGGGGCCTTCGCTCCACCGTCTTCCGTTGAAACGACGCACGCATGCAGATGATTCGAGATTGCTTCAAAGTGGCGAGTGGATTGGGCGCCGCAACGATTGCCGCCTTCGCCGCCTTCACGCTGGGTGTGAGCTTTTCAGCCACGGCACAAGCGCCGTCGAGCAATGGACTGACGGCCGCCGCGGGCGGCTTTGCCGCGGCATCGAAAGCGGTGCCCAAGGCGGCCGCCAAAGTCTCGGTGCAAAGATGGGTTCGCTACCCCGCGAGCTCTGCCGCGTTGAGCCAGCGGGCCGAACTTGGCAAACAGATATTCTTCGACGCGTCGCTATCGGCCTCGGGAAAGATGTCATGCGCGAGCTGCCATAGTCCCGAGCACGCCTACGGTCCACCGAACGGCCTTGCCGTGCAACTGGGCGGCGCCGACATGCGCCAGCCGGGCACGCGTTCGGTGCCGTCGCTGCGCTATCTGAGCTTCACGCCGTTGTTCAGCCGGCACTTCTATACGCCCGCCTCGGAAGATACCGAGGACAAGGGACCGACGGGCGGCTTCATGCGCGACGGCGCCGCCGCATCGTTGCACGATCAGGCGTCGATGCCGCTGCTCAATCCGAACGAGATGGCCAACCGCAGCGCGGCCGAAGTCGTCGCGAAGCTGCGGCACAGCGCTTATGCCGACACCTTCAGAAAGGTCTTCGGCGCCCAGGTCTTCTCGCAGACGGACAAGGCATTCGCGCACATCGGCGAAGCACTCGAAGCGTTTCAGGCCGAAGACATGAGCTTCCATCCGTACACGAGCAAGTTCGATGCGGCGATGTCGGGCAATGCGGACTTCACGGCGCAGGAACTGCGCGGCTACGCGCTGTTCAACAACCCCGACAAGGGCAATTGCGCAAAATGCCATCTGGACGCGCCCGGGCCCGGTGGACGGCCGGCGCAATTCGCCGACTTTTCGTTCATTGCGCTCGGGGTGCCGCGCAACCCTGAAATTCCGGCCAATCGCGATCCGACGTATTTCGACCTTGGCCTGTGCGGCCCCTATCGCTCGGATCTGGCAAAGGAAACCGGCTTCTGCGGCATGTTCAAGTCACCGACGCTGCGCAACGTTGCGACGCGCTCGGTGTTTTTCCACAACGGCCGCTTTCATCAGCTTGAGGACGTGATGCGCTTCTATGTCGAGCGCGATACCAATCCGGGAAAGTGGTATCCGAAGGGGGCCAACGGCAAGGTCGACAAATTCGACGATCTGCCGCGCCGCTATCGCAACAACGTCGACCTCGCGGATGCGCCGATGGATCGGAAGCTCGGCGGCAAGCCCGCGCTGAACGAGGCCGAGATTCGCGACGTCATCGCGTTCCTGCAGACGCTGAACGACGGCTATTCGGTCACGCCGGGCGGGCCGAAAGCGCTGGTGCGATAGCGGGGTTTGTTCGTAGCGAAACCAACGGAACGCCGGGGAAAGACGTAATCGAGCTGGCGATATCGGTCTATGCGAGCAGCAGTAGCGCATCCGCCAGTGACAGCACCGTTGTGCGTGAATCGAATGCGGTAGAAAACAGATGCTCGTGGACCACCTGGTCCGGGTCGTAACAGCAATCCTTCACCGTATACAGGCGGAAGTCCGCGTCGCTGGCGTACGCGACCGAGGAGAGCACGACGCCGGTCGACGCGATGCCGACCATGATCAGCGAATCGATACCTTGCCCGGAAAGCTTCGCCTCCAGATCGGTGCCGAAGAACACGCTCGCACGATGCGCGATGACGAGCGGTTCGTTGGCCTGCTGGCCCAACTCTGGCGCGGTCCGGTCTGCGAGGAAGAGGCAAAGACTTTTGATTCCCTGCCCATTCCTGTTCAACGGGCTGACTTCCGGATAGCCCGGACTGAACCTGAGGTTGGCGAAATAGACGCTGACGCCTTTGGCCCGGGCCGCGTCGCATAACCTGCGCGTATTGGCGAGCAACGCGGACGCGACCGACGGAAAGAGTCCGAGAATGTCGGTCTGGTAGTGCATGACGACAAGCGCGGTGCGCGATGGTGCGATGGCCGGAATCCGTGCACTCGTGCGAGTGCCGCCGAGCCCGTCGTTTGCAATGCCGTCGGAACCTGCATTGGTTGTCATTACGCCACCTTTATCCGGGTTCCACGTCCTGTTGTCGGAGCAGCCGCTTCGATGCCGTGGAAATCATACTTCATCGCATCGCGCGGGCGATCATCGATTCCGTCCGGACGCATACCCCACTTCAACGGCCCTGCCCGCTTGCTACACTATGTACAAAGGTCGCCGGCGCTCCCGCAAGGGTAATGAACCGCCTGCGACGCAACTTTGCAAAAAACAGAGGATGAGCATCCAAATGACGCTTTCGACGAGAAAATTTGGTCGTACCGGCTGGAATGTGTCGGAAATCGGTTTTGGGGCATGGGCAATCGGCGGCTCGTGGGGCAGTGTTGCGGAAGATGACGCCAAGGCCGCGCTAAATGCCGCGCTCGATAACGGTGTCACGTTCATCGACACGGCCGATGTCTACGGCGATGGTCGCTCCGAACGGATCATCCGCGACGTGCTGCGGCAACGAGGCGGCGAACGTCCGATTGTCGCCACCAAGCTCGGGCGCCGACTCGACCCGCATGTGACCAGCGGCTATCTGAACAAGTGCGAGCTCGAAGCTTTCATCGACCGGAGTCGCTCGAATCTCGGCGTCGACACGCTCGACCTGGTCCAGCTGCATTGCCCGCCGACGGAGGTTTACTACCGTCCCGAGGTGTTCGACGCAATGGACGACTTCGTCGCCGCGGGCAAGATCCGCTACTACGGCGTGTCGGTCGAAAAGGTGGAAGAGGCGCTGAAGGCGATCGAATATCCGAACGTGGTTTCGGTGCAGATCATCTACAACATGTTCCGTCAGCGTCCATCCGATCTGTTCTTCAGGCAAGCGCAAAAGAAAGACGTTGCGGTCATCGCGCGAGTGCCTCTGGCCAGCGGCATGCTCACGGGCAAGATGTCCGCGGATTCGACTTTTGCATCAGACGACCATCGTGCATTCAATCGGCATGGCGAGGCGTTCGACGTCGGCGAAACGTTCTCCGGAGTGCCCTACGACGTCGCGTTGCAAGCGGTCGACGAACTGCGCGGCCTGGTACCCGTGAACGCCTCCATGGCGCAGCTGGCTCTGCGCTGGATCCTGATGGAGGATGCCGTCTCCGTCATCATCCCGGGCAGCAAAAACGCGGCCCAGGCGGCGTCGAACGTCTCGGCCGCGAGCCTCGCGCCGCTGTCCGACGAGGTAATGCAACGGGTCCGGGATGTCTATCAGCGCCATATCGCGCCGCACGTCCACCAGCGCTGGTAAAGGCAACGCGGTGGCGGCTTCGCGGTGGGCGCATTCGACATGCAGGGAGCACTCGGAATAAATTGTGTTTGTACCTCGACTCTGGAGAACCTCATGACAGACATCGCACTTGCACGCAAAGATGCTTGCCTCGCAGTGGTTCATGCGGTACTGACGGACTTGAGCGACGACAGCAATCTGATCGGCGCGGCTCTACGTGTTGCGGACTACCTCGTAGATGATCTCGAAGGCAAGATCACCGAGACCGACGCCATACTGCTTGCTGTCACCGCGCTAACCAAGGTCAATCGCGCGATTCGTGAGTGGAACGACGTGGACGGCAACTCGATGGACGCGATGAGAGTCGCGGATTTCGTCATCGATGAACAAATGAACGGGTACGACAGCGCGACCATTCCACATCAACCGACTTCGTCGGCGGCAAGAATCGAGGCGCGAGCGGCCGCCGTGATCCGGCCGACGGGGTCCCCGGTGCGGCCTGTTCACCACTGAGTTTCGTATCTCACTCCGGGCGCGCCACCGCCGGCCGTTTCAGCGGCTGGATGGTGGCCATCGCAAGCCCCGCTCCGGCGAACGCACACGCGGCGCAGACGAGCGCGACGGCCCGCAGCGCGTCGGTCATCGCATCGGCTTGCGCGCGCGCCACGGATGTCTCGCGCGGCGTATGCGAGGCGCCCGCCGCCCCTCCCGCTTGCTCGACCGGCGCCAGCAATTGCCCGCTCTGGCGCGTATCTTGCGGCACATGCAGTTCGTCGAGGCGCGCCGATAGCGCCGCGTGGTGCGACCACACGAATACGATGCCGAGCACCGCAATCGCCAGCAGGCCCGCTACGCGCGCAACGGCGTTATTGATGCCGGACGCCACGCCTGTGCGGTCGCTCGGCACCGCGCCCATCACGGTCGTGGTAAGCGGCGCGACGGTGATCGTCATGCCGAGCCCAAGCACGACGAGCGCAGGGAAGAATTCAGCCCAATAGCTGCCGCGCACGAACGGCAGCGCCAGCAACGTGAACCCGACTCCGGCGACGCCCGGGCCAACGGTCAGCAGCGTGCGCGAACCGAAGCGGCTAGTCAGACCGCCAGTGAAGCGCGATAGCAGACCGATGATGAAAGGTACCGGCAACAGCGCCGCCCCCGCTTCGGTCGCGGTGTAGTCATGCGCGCGGATCAGCGTGAACGGCAGGAAGAAGAACGTGCCGCCAAGGCCGAAGTAAAGCAGCAGTGTGACGAGGTTGGCGCCGGCGAAGTCGCGCGAGCGAAACAGGTCGAGCGGCATCATCGGGTTGGGGCTGCGCGCCTCAATGGACACGAATGCGGCGAGCATCAGCACGCCGGCGCCAATCGCACAGAATACGAGCGGATGCGCGAAGCCACGCGCCGATGCTTCGGTCAGGCCGAACGTCAGCGCGGCGAGGCCCGTGGCCGCGCTTAGTGCGCCGGGCCAGTCGAGCTGTCCAGGCGCATCGGCCCCGTGGCTGTTGGGCACCGCCGATATGGCGAGCGCGATCGTCAGCGCCGCGAGCGGGACGTTCAGGAAGAAGATCGCGCGCCACGACCACGCGTCGACGAGCCAGCCGCCCGCCACCGGCCCCACGGCCGACGTGATCGCGCCGACGCCCGCCCAGGTGCCGATTGCCCGTCCGCGCGCTGCGTCGTCGAACACTGCGCCGATGATCGCGAGACTGCTGGGTACCAGCAGTGACGCGCCGATGCCTTGAACCGCGCGCGCGGCGACCAGCGCAAACGCATTCGGTGCAAACCCGCAAGCGGCCGACGCCAGCGTGAAAAGCGCGACGCCCGCGATGAACACCGTGCGCCGGCCGAGCTTGTCGCCCATCGATCCGCCGACCAGCACGAGGGAGCCGAGAAACAGCAGATACGCGTTGACGACCCACTGCATCGCCGCGACGCTCGCGCCGAGTTCGCTCTGAATGGCCGGCAGCGCGACGTTGACGACGGAGCCATCGATGAACGCCATGCTCGAACCACCGATCGTCGCGGCCAGCGCGAGGCGCTTGCGCTGGCACGGGCGGCCGGTCGTGATGGGCTGCGTGCGGATGACGAGCTCGTCGCACGGGCTCGCCTGCGCGGCGACGATGTGCGCCGTCCTCGGCTTGCTACCAGGATGATCAGGGTCGGCCACGTTCGCTCCCGTGCTGGTCGATGAAGACTTAGAGCCTGTTCGTGCCACCGAGGCTAGTCAACCCCGCAGCGCAACATCGCGGAGCGGGTTTTGCCCATTCGGGGTGTCCCGCGCCGCCGGACGGGACGCCAAGGACTTCGCCGGCGAGCGGTTACAGGCGATAATCGGTTGGAAGCAATCGATCTAAAAAAGCGGAGAAGGAATGGACAAGCAAGGTTTCACCACTGGCATCGTTCACGGCGACAGAATTGCGGGCACCGAGCACGGTGCCTTGCGTCAGCCAGTTCATACGTCCGTGCAATATGGTTTCGAGCGCGTCGAGGACCTGATCGGCGTGTTCCAGGGCACGAAGAAAGGCGGCTTCAATTACGCGCGGCAGGGCACGCCCACCACCGCCGCGCTCGAGCGCAAGATCACCAGCCTCGAAGAAGGCGTCGGCACGGTCTGCTTCAGCACAGGCATGGCCGGCATCACCGCGACGTTCCTGACGCTGCTGCGCGCGGGCGATCATCTCGTGTCGAGCCGTTACGTGTTCGGCAACACCAACAGTCTGTTCGGCACGTTGCGGGCGCTCGGCGTCGAAGTCACGACCGTCGACGCGTGCAACGTCGACGACGTGAAGAACGCAATCCGGCCGAATACGCGCATGGTGTTCGTCGAAACCATCGCGAATCCGGGCACGCAGATTCCCGACCTGCAAGGTATCGGTGACGTGTGCCGTGAGCGCGGCATCGTGTACTTCGTCGATAACACGATTACCTCGCCCGCATTGTTCAAGCCAAAGGCGGTCGGTGCGAGCCTCGTCATCAACTCGCTGACGAAGACTATCGCGGGTCATGGCGCGGCCCTCGGCGGCGCGGTGACGGATACCGGTCTGTTCGACTGGAGCGCGTATCCGAACATCGCCGACGACTATCGGCGTTCGGCGGCGAAGGATCAGGGGCTGCTGCAGATCCGCAAGAAAGGCCTGCGAGACATGGGCGCGGCATTGTCGTCCGAGCAGGCGCACTCGATCGCGATGGGCGCGGAAACGCTCGCCTTGCGCGTGAAGCAAAGCAGCGACAATGCGCTCGCGCTCGCGCAGTTTCTCGAAGGGCACGAAGCGATCGGCAACGTGTTCTATCCTGGCCTGAAGAGCCATCCGCAATACGAGATCGCACAGACGCTGTTCAAGGGCGCGTCGTGGCTGTTGTCGTTCGAATTACTCAACGTGGATCGCATGGTCGAAGTCGTCAACGCGCTCAAGCTGCCGGTCAAGGCGACCGGTCTCGGCGACACGCGCACGCTGATCATTCCCGTCGCGCCGACGATCTTTTTCGAAGCCGGGCCGGAAACGCGCAAGGCGATGGGCATTTCCGACGGCATGCTGCGGCTGTCCGCGGGCATCGAGGATATCGACGACCTGATTGCGGATTTCGCACAGGCGCTCAAGTTCGCGGCGTAGTTTTTCGGGCCTTCGAAATTCTGAGCGAGGCTGGTGCGCCGGCCTCGCTTGTTTAGTTCCTGGCAGTGCAATCGGACGTCGGGGTATCAGTTGCAGGTCTGGGCTACTTCCTGCGCCGCTGATACATGAGCTTCACGATATCGGTCGTCGGCCCGCTGGTCATGAGGCGACGGATCTCGTCCATGTGAACCCAGCGACACCTGGATATTTCGTTACTCGGGCGAGCTTTGGCCCGATTCGGGATTTCGCAGGAAAACACGTGATGGTGTTTCTGCTTGCCACGGAAGTCGAAGAGATGCTTGGCCGACTTGCCGGATAGTTGAGTTTCTTCCTTGAGTTCCCGAAGTGCGGCGTCCGTGCGATGTTCTCCACGCTTGAGGATCCCGCCCGGTAAAACCCACTTTGATTGACTACGTGCGACCAGAAGGATTCGCTTACCTCTGCGACAGATCACGGTGGCGCGTTTCTTCAAACCGAACTCCCACTGATGCCCCAGATGCTCTCAAGACGCGCACCACACGGCGGCGTATCGGGCGTTGCCAGACATAGTTGAGCATCCTAATACAGAACAGCAGAAGCCGGCAATGTTTCGAAGCGAGGACAGCGGACGCGCGGCAGCTTAAAGTGCGTCATCAACGCGTCACAATCTCGGCGCTCGAGGGTCGCTATGGTAAGGTCTGGGCAAATGAAATTTCTATCCGACTCGAGGCTGCAATGAATATGGATGGTGACTGGTCCTTGCCACGGCCAAACACTCTCTTCAAAGTCAACCGCCGGACGGCCGGTTCATCACTTTCAAAAACGAGTTCCATCGCTAGTACCTTCTCGTCGCTGGCGGCGCCAGTGGTGGCCGAAGCCGTGCAAAGGGCAAGAGAGCTATCCACGCAGAGCGATGCAGAAGGGTTTCATCAGCTTCGCGTGGCTTTCAGAAAGCTTCGGGCTTTGTATTGGGCGTACTCTCCATACCTCGGAGAGGAATCGACCGCGCAAGCCACCGAAGAATTCAAGCGTCTTGCGGCCGTGGCAGGCGGAACCCGTGACTGGGACATAGCAGGCGATCTGCTGAGAGCCGCCAAGGAGTCTGGCGCCTCGATCGAACTGCTGGTGGCCGCGGCGCGCGAGAAGCGCGAGCAGGCGGTGGTGCATAGCCAGACGATGATCAAAAGCGACGATGTCGAGGCGTTCCTGAACGATGCCCTGCTTCGCGCGCAAACCACACTGCTGTCGCGTTGCGACAATCTACCCATTCAAGCGTTCGCCGAGAAGCGTGTCCGTCTAGCACAGCGTGCACTTCAAAAGCGAAGCAGACGCGCTGCACACAGCGAGGACACCCACGAGGAGGATCTTCACGACGTTCGAAAGGCCGGCAAAAAACTGAGGTACCTGCTGGAGTTTTTTCAACCCGTTATCAAAGGCGGACACGGTCGCACCATCAAGGAATTGACATCCGTGCAGAACAAGCTGGGGCAGTTCAACGACATTGCCGCAAGCGAGGCGCTGATTCGCAGCGCGTCATTCAATGAGGTTCCGCCCGAGGTCGTGCAGGAATCACTGCAATGGTTGGAAAAACAGAAGTCCCAACGAATGCGGGCGGCATCGCGGGGGGTCCGAGGCATCTCTAACTGAGGCGGGCGCGATCTGACTGAGTGGATGCCGAAGTATCGCCGGGACAGTCAAACGTCAGTGGCAATCTGGAAAGCGGATATCCAATCGGGGACACGACGATATGCTCAGGCGCTTTTCTCGGGGGCGAGCCGTTGGTACCTCGCATGACAGGACCGCAATCGAAGCCTTCCGGTTAATTCTTGACAATTCAATCTGCCTACCTACCCTTAGCAGAACTTGGCAACAACTCAATCGCGTGCGCACAACCAGTAAGGCAACGACTGTTCGGGGAAATGCTTTCCAAAGTCAACGTCGATGGGTCGGTCTCCCGAAATCAAGCTCGCTTGACTTGGCAAACTTCCACCGGCAGGTAACGGAGGGTCGTCGTGGCGGCAAGATCGATTCACCGCGCGTCGTTAAGCACGTTGCCCGGGGGGCGCGCGGTCGATTGACGATTCCGCTGACGACGCGGCACCAGCGACTCAAGTCTTTCTGCATCCTCCATGCCATCTGGCTCATGGGCCTGTCACCCGTGCCGGCATTGGCGCAGCAGACGGTGACCGAACGGCCCAATCTCTCCGGGAGCGAAACGATCGACACCCCCGCCAACAACGTCCTGTTTGTTGGCACCGATAACACGAGCACCAGCTTCTCCGGCACGATCAACAATGCTGGCGTTGCGAGCGATCCAACGTCGCAACAAGGCCAGTTTGTCAAAACGGGGAGCGGAACACTGACGCTCGACGGCGCAAGGATCGGGGGGCTCCGCATTCGTGATTGGCGGTGGACTGGCGGTGACGAGCAGCGACGCCGCCATCGACTATCTTTCGCTGGGCCTGGGCAATGCCCCAACTCTTCCCGGATCGACGTCGTCTGGCACGTTGAACGTGAGCGGCGGCACGCTCACGTTCAACTCCGCGCTCCAGGTCGGCGACTTCGGCGGCACGGGCACGGTTACGCAGACTGCGGGCAACGTCGTCTTCGGTATGCCGGGCACGCCGGTGTCGCTGAACATCGGCAACCAGGGCGGTACGGGCACCTTCAACGTGGCTAACGGGACGCTGTTCATCGGCTCGAACGTCACGTCCACGGGTAGCCAGGGCACCGGTACGATCAACCAGACCGGCGGTACCCTTGCAATCGGCAGCGCGTCGAGACTGTTCCTCGCGGCGGCCGGCAACGGCACGTATAACCTGTCGGGCGGCACACCGCAGATTGGCGGAAGTTCGCTGTTCGGCGACTTCAACAATCTGGGTGGCACCTATGCATTCAATCTCGGTGGAGGAACGATACAGGTGGTGGGTTCGGCGCTGAGCGCAGGCGTCAACGCAACGCTGGTCGGAGGCACGACGTCGACCATCGACACCAACGGCATGGGCGCGACATGGTCCGGCGTGCTCTCCGGAAGCGGGGCACTGGCCAAGGCCGGCAACGGCGTGCTCACGTTATCCGGCCAGAACACCTTTACCGGTCCGACCAACGTTCGCAATGGCGTGCTCAATCTGACCGGCTCGTTGCAGTCGCCGGTCGATGTGGAGGCGAACGGAACCCTGGGCTGATATCAAGAGTCGACTTCGGTCGAGAAGTCGTCAGCGATCGCCCCGGCGACTGGCCGAAGTGCATCAAAAACAGCCTCAGGATGCGGAAGCCGTCGACCGGCAGCAACGGGGCGAGCCTGCATGAAAACGCGTTGATCGCCTAAACTGGATTAACTCATTCAGCATGGGTGACCGGATGAAGCTTTAGTGCAGCGTGTAGAGAGTCTGCGGTCCCTCGGCATAGAGGGTGATGGCGACCTTCAGGATCTCATTGCGATTCCGGTCGAAGGAGGCCAGCACCTCGGCTTCGTCAGTACCGAGGGCGGAGTCGAAATGCTTCAGTACGCGGTCTTCCACAAAGAAGGTAATCTCGCGTGCTTTGTCGTATCCCCAGAACCACACGCCATGCCTGATCCCATCATAGCTACGGCTGGGGTTAGAAAAACTGAGTGCCATGTGTCGTCCTTCGTTCTACGCCTCAGATGGACCGGATTGCACGCTCACTACCTGCGCGGAGCGCTCCCGCTAGTGCGGATCGCCTTTCATGCTTTCGGCTTCCATCGCGGCATGCAATTCCTCATACGCCTCGATTGGCTCCATGTCCTGATCGACGAACGCGGCTGCGCGCTCAGCGGCGGTCGACGCGTCGCCCGGGATATCGCTCTCGCTGTCGTCTTCGGTACTTGGCGGCAGCAGCATGTCCTCAAGCATCCCGCGCAGCTCGGGAGTATTCCATGGCTTGCCCAGCTTGGCCTTCCTGTTCAGGTAGTGACGAATTTCCGAGTCTTGCTCGGCCGTGAGCGGAAGCCCACGAAAAGTGGGGTCCGAGTGGTGATGGATCATGATGCGCCTCCCGAAGCGGTTTGCGCCTTCAATGTGGAGATATCAATTTACTGCGGTGAACGTTACAAGTTGCATGTGATCGCTGTGCCGCGTGTCCGCGGCCAACCGATTTACGTCTTCTTCTTGGCGACACCTTCGTTCGCAACCCGCGAACGAACCGTGCTGAACGGCTGTGCCGGCACTGACGGCTTCGTGGGTTGCTTGGGCTTTTTCGCTTCGCGAGTGCTGCGTAATTGACTCTTGGCCATGGTGTTGCTCCTGGTGCGTTGCGTGACAAGGCGGATATTCCCAGCATACGCGCTTAGTTTGGTCGCGGCGTCAAAATGAACTGATGTGGAGTGTCGCTACGCGGAAAACTGCCAAGGTTGGCCCATTTTAGCGAAGTGCAGCCGCCACGGCCTCGTCAATCTGCAGCGCAAAGCGCGCTTCAACATCGGGCACTGTGTAGCCAATTGACAGTTCCAGATACGCGTCGCCTAGCACCAACTGAACGAATGTCGCTGCCCGCAATACAGCAGTCGATTCGTCAAATCGCTTTCGCAGAATTTTTGCCGCGAAGGCACGCACGACCTTTGCGCCATTTTCGTAAAACACCTGGCCGAGTTCAGGAAGACGCTCGGCCTCAGCGACGATGGCCCGGTAAAGCCGCAGGTAATCCGGCACGATAAGGCTTCTTGCCAGCAACCACCCCAACTCGTGCAACTCGACTTCGGGTGATCCATCGGATTGCTCGTCCTGAGCCTCGGCAAGAAGTCCACCCACCTGAGCGCACATCGAGCTCACCAGACCAACGAAGAGCGCCTCCTTCGACTTGAAGTGGCGGTAGACCGTCTGTTTGCCGACGCCAGCGGCCGTGGCGACATCATCCATTGTTGCCAGGCCGAAACCTTGGCTTAAAAAAACGGTTTTCGCGCCTTCGAGGATGGCGGACCGCTTACGGCGTTGCAGCGGGCTCAGGTCGGGGAGAGAGGGCGTGTTCATCCCAGATAAATAACAGATCGCCGAGTAGTTGACAAGACTGGTCAGTCTCGTTTAGATTTGTCAAAACGAGACCGGTAAGTCTCGTTCGTGTGACTCATCAACTTCGCAGGCAATCATCGAGGAGAACGCTATGGAACTGTTCATTACAGGTGGTACTGGCTACATCGGGCAAGCGGTCGCGCGCAAGGCAATCAGCCGCGGCCATCAGGTGACGGCGCTGGTGCGCCAGGACAGGTCGGCTGCTGCCAGCGCGCTGGCAGATCTCGGCGTGAAACTGCATTCCGGCGACCTGCGTGAGCCACAGTCTTTCGCTGCGACCGCCGGGGCCGCTGAGGGCGTGGTGCACATGGCGTCGACCAATGATGCTTCCGCCGGTGCCGTTGATGAGGCTGCGGCTGTAGCGATGCTTTCGCATTTGCAGCCGGGCGCGGCGTTTGTCTATACGTCGGGCACCTGGGTCTACGGCAATACGGAGGGGGAGCCCGCGACTGAAGCTTCGGCGCTGAACCCGACACCACTCATCGCCTGGCGGCCCGCAGTGGAGCAACATGTGCGGGCGCTAGCGGCGAGTCGCTCGATTGCCGCAGTGATTCTCAGGCCGGCGATGGTGCACGGCTACGGCGGCGGCGTCTTCGGTATGCTTGCCGGGATGGTCCGTCAGACCGGCAGTGTGAGGGTCGTCGGCGATGGTCGCGATCACTGGCCTGCCGTTCACGTCGACGATCTCGCCACGGCTTACCTGAGCGCGGTGGAGCAGGCGGCAAGCGGGGACGGTCGAGTCACGGGACAGATCTTCAACGTGGTCGCGGAAGATGCTGTTGCCGTTGCCGAAATGGGTGAAGCGATTCGGGCCTCGGTCGGCGCCGATCGCGTCGAACTCTGGTCGCTCGACGATGCTCGCAAATCGCTTGGACTGTTCGCTGACGCACTGGCGCTCGACCAGACAGTAAGCGGCCAGCATGCCCGGCGAGTTCTTGCGTGGGAGCCCCATGGCCCCGGCCTGATTGCGGACCTCTCTGCACAAAAACACTTTCAGCAAATCAACGGAGCATGACGATGGTGTGGAACAGTGCGTCTTTAGAATCGATCCTCGCGACGATCGTAGCGGTTCTGTTCGCGGTTGCTGGGGTGGTCAATCTCGCAAGACCCGGCGCGGTGAAGCGCGACTTCGCACGCTGGGGTTATCCGGCATGGTTTCAGTGGCTCTGTGGCGCTCTCGAGTTGTTGAGTGCGGCACTTCTTCCTGGACAACAAACCAGAGTCTTAGGCCTAACGCTGGCCGGTGCGATCATGATCGGTGCGCTCTTCACGTTGCTACGAAATCGGGAACCGTTCCGGCATCTCGCCCCGGCGCTGATCTTCTCGGCTCTCATTGTGGTTACTGTGGCGGTCCGCGCTTGAGGCTTCCTTGCCATCAGGCGAGTGAGCCGGGGACGCTAACAGGCCGTGCGGGCAATCCGTGCTGCAGGTACTTGAAATACGCACACGGATAGCTGCATTGGAGCAACTCCAGTTTGATCACGTGCGTCATGCGTCCGCTTTTTGTAGCGATGGCTGGGCGCTCCGGGTCGCCTGCCGCAGATCGCCGCTTTACGTGCCACGGGAAACGGTCCCTCATGCATGGGGCAGCGCGCGGCCACTACCGGCCATTCGTGGCGCATATCCCCGGCCATTCGAATGACCGCGTCAATACAAGCAGTCTCGCCGGCAGCGTAAGAAAGCGGAAATGCTCGTCGCTCACCTTAAACGCATCCTCAAACTGGACCGTTTGCGGCTGCGTGGTCCAAATCTTCGACGATGCCGGGAATCTCTTCGGTCTGCAGCGCGCGTGGCACCGTAAAGGGCCGCTGCGGACGCAGGCGAGAGATGTATCCTTCCGCCGCCACGGCGCTTGGCGCCACGGGAGGCTCGCCGGCGTGGAAGATGGGATCGGAGACTCGCCCGACGTGCCAGAGCCGGGAGACGATCAGACCGCCGGCTGCGTGAACCGCAGAGCTCACCTCCTTCCAGCCCGCGACCTGCTTTTCCGTCCAGATGCCCGCGCGCGACGAGCGGGCGCTCCGGCGCCTTCAGTGCGGCGCCGGAGCCTCGAGATAGACGCCTGCCGACAACCCGGCCTTCACCTGCCGCGTGAACTCGTCGGTGGACACTTCCTCCGCCCCTGCCTCGATCGCGTCGTATGCCTGACGCACGACGTCGGCCGGCGTCGCCTTCGGCACGTCCAGCCCGCGCGTCAGATCCGTATCGATAAAACCGGCATGCAGCCCGACCACCTGCGTGTGCTGCTCGCGCAGCGAGTGACGCAGGCCGTTGGTCACCGCCCACGCGGCCGACTTCGACACGCCATAAGCCGCGAGGATCGGCCGGTTTATCCAGCTCGCAACAGACAGTACGTTCAGGATCGCGCCGCCGCCGTTGCCGGCAAGGTTGCCCGCGAACGCCTGCGACATCGACAGCATCCCGAACACGTTGGTGTCGAAGTGATCGCGTAACGCGTCGAGCGCGCCGTCGTCCGTCAGACTGCCGAGCCGCGCGATGCCCGCGTTGTTGATCAGAAGCGTGACGTCGCCCGCCACGTCGGCGGCAGCGGCCACGGCCGCCGGATCGGTCACGTCAAGCTTCACGGGCACGACGCCCGTCAGCGTTACGCTGGCCGGATCGCGCGCGCCCGCATAGACCTTGCGCGCTCCTCTTTCGAGCGCCTGCTTCGCGAACTCAAGGCCAAGCCCGCGGTTTGCACCCGTCACGAAAACAACAGCACCTTCGATCTCCATATCTCATCCTTTCGCATGATGAATCGCATGTGCGCCGGTTCGCAGCGCGCGTGAAATCCGGAGAAAACAAACCTGCCCTTGCGTACCGAACCGTTGCGCCGCCGAACGGCGCCAACGTCCGCCGCCCGCGGGCATCAAAGAACCGCGATGAACCTGGACTGCCATCCGTACCACGCCGGCGTTGCTTCGCGTTGTGCGCGAAAGTCGGCTACACTCATCTCAATGTCGATCGCCATCGTCTTATGGCGAATAGTGTCGAAGTAATTCGGGTATGTCAATGATGATCGACATTGTGTTTTTCAATCGACGCGATCGCTTGTATAAGGGAGAGATCGATGGGGGTGTCACGACAGCAGGCCGCCGAGAACCGCAGCGCGATCGTCGCGGCCGCCGAGAGGCTTTTCCGGGTACGCGGAGTTGATGCCGTGGGGCTGACGGAGTTGATGAAGGAAGCCGGTTTTACCCAGGGCGGCTTCTACAACCACTTCAAGTCGAAGGATGCGCTGGTCACCGCGGCCATGGAAAAGGCGATGCAAGACTACGCGGATTCGCCAAACGTCGGCAGCCTGGGGAAGCAGGCGGCACGCTACCTGTCCGCCTCGCACCGCGACAACGTCGAAGGAGGGTGCCCGCTGTCCGGCTTCGCTGGCGACGCTCCGCGGATGACCGACGCGGCGCGTGCGTCCTACGCGCGCGGCCTCGCCGCGTATGTCGACCGGCTTGCAGCCATGATCGCCACGGAAGGCGCGATGACGGAACAAACCCGTCGCGATGCGATTGCAGCGTTCAGTCAGATGGTCGGGGCGCTCGTGCTGTCGCGTGCGATCGCAGGCGCCGATCCGACCTTCGCCGACGAAATCCTCGACGCGGGGCGGCGCACGCTCGTCGACGCGCTCGACGACCCGGTCACGCCGGACAGCGGGCGCCGCAGCAGGGCGGATGGCTGATACGCCGCCTGCGGCCCCGGGGCCCTGCGTGGGAATGCGTAGGTCGGCGGGCAGCACGACTTGCTCGCAGAGGCTCAGCGCTTTAGCGCGCCGTTGAGCGGCGGCTCCGTGCCGTCGTCGCCCGCCTGTCCTGGCGTAGGCAGGTACCTGCCGAAGTTCATTTCGAAGTCGCTTGGAACGCCGTAGGCCAGGCCCGCCTTGAAGCGCGTCCCTTCGTGCCCTTGTTCAGTCCCGACTCGCGACGGCGAGCCGGAATGCCAATCCGGCGAACACTGATCCAAGCATGTATCGAGGAATTCGCGATCGGTGGCGTCGACCTGTCCATCGCACGCCAAATTGGCTTGCCGCAAGAATAACGACGCCGTTCACGATCAGACCGATGAAGTTCAGAACGGTCGCGAGCATCAATATCTGAAAGGCGACCGCGCTGCTCAACCAGGCCAGCGGTTCTGTGCGGAAGCCGTCGAGCATGGTGTCAGCTTCGTCCGGCGTCATACGGCCCACCGAAGCAGACCAGAACGCATCGTCCAACGTGAAGTTGGCTTCAACATTGACAATCCGGCGGACGTATCCTGGATATGCGTGTGCAAACAGCATCGCGATCGATCCGCCTATCGAGTACGTCTTGCTCCGAAGCGTGCGTCAACGAACCCGCGGATATGCTCGACCTGCGCGGGTAAGGAAATCTGCTCGAACGGGACGGACCGATGCTCTCCATAGCCGAGCAAATCGGGGGAGGCGTGCTTGGGTTCGTATTGCCATACGTCCAAGGTTCCGATGAGGCCGTGAATGAAAATGACGGGCGGGTCGTTCTTCATATCGGTCGTCCTCTCTTTGGACGTGTTTCGGTTTTCTTCAGTTCGTCATCAAGTTCTTCGAGTTCAAGCAAATGAGTCCGATCGTGGTCAAGTAACTCACGCACGAGTTCTTCGAGAGTCATGCGCCGCACACCATCGCGGAGCCCGCAACGCATAAGCTGCTCCGCTCGCAACCTTCTTAGCGACTTGCAAAAGTGCCCCCTCGAACGCCGGAACGCTTCAACGGCATCTTTCAGGTCTTGACCGATATAGTTCCGTTCGTCGGCAAGCGCCGTGCCATCTACCGAACCGATTATTGGAAGATGTTCCGTTCGAACCGCCCTGATTCTCTCTGCGAAAACAACGTCAAGATCGCGCAGATGGCACGCATGCTCCACGAGCGCGAAGCCCGTCCCCTCCGGCCGTTGACGCCAAGCCGCCACGGGGATGCGGGAAACGACCTCGGATAGCTCGCCAGGCGTTAGCAAAAGTGCGTCAATGACCTCACCAAAGGGCAACCTGTTGGGATATGGACTGAATACGGTTCCGTAACTAAACAACACCCCGCCAACGCCTGTCTGTCCACAGGCGCAGCGCAGGCCATTCCGCCATCGTGCTGTCCGGACTTAACGAGGAGTTGCTATGACATTTAGCGCATCCGCCCCGGATGGTCGACAAGACATCGCATCGCCGAACCTTCCAGATTGATTGGCACATGAACCGGATTCTGGACGGCGTCCACTCTTCGTCAGCCTATGACACGACGACTGTAAATTCGACCCCTGATTCAAAGTCCAGCGTCGTGGTCGAAAAGCGCGGATCGCCGTCGAGGTAGTGCTTGTATGGCCGAACGGCGTCCTCGGCGGTGTACATGTTGTCGGCGAGAACGATAGATCCCGGGCGTAGCAGGCGCTCAATCTGCTTGAACAGATTCAGATAGGTGTTGGCCCAGACGTCGATAAACACCATGTCGAAAGTGCCGTCCAGTTCGGAAACGGTCTGGAAGACATCGCCCTCCCGCAGGTCAACATAAGCGTCTACGCCCGCCGTTCTGACGTGGGCCCGAAGTTGTGCGCACTTAACAGCATCGAGTTCAGTCGCGACAACCGTCCCACTGCCTAACGTGCGAAGGGCCTCGGCGAAATACAGCGTGGACACACCGCAGGAACTGCCGAGCTCGAGGATTCGAGCTGGTCTGTGCGAAAGCACCATGTTGCGTAAGAACCGTCCCGTTTCCGCTGACACGGCTAACGATAGAGGAGTGCCTTGCGAGGATTCGAAATCTTCGCTCGATAGCCCGAGCGTTTCGAGAAACCGTCCACGGAGTCGAGGTACGAGCGTTTCGTATTCCTCCGCGAGAGTCAGAAACTCCTCGCTCGATCCCTGAAATTGCGCCTGTGCGCGGGCTATCACTTCTGTCTGGCTCTGTTCGTGAAGCTGTCGCAGAAGATCCGTGGTTGATGAAGCCATGTGCGCTCCTTGAGGAGATCGATAATACTGACCACTGCGCCAGGCGGCCTGCGCTTTTCTTAAAACGCGTGACGCTATGCCGTTCTGGCGAGCTTGATCGCGCCTTCAGGGCACGCCGTCACACAAAGACCGCACGACCGGCAGGCGTGCGCGTTCGGTGTGTAGGCGACTTTCATTCCGTGCACGCGTAGCTTGAGGCGGTGCATCAAATCGAGGCTGAGATAATCGATCTCATCGATGCGCCGGATCTCAAACACATTCTCAGGGCAGACCTCCAGGCAATCGCCCTTGCCTTCGCAACGTTTCAGGTCGACGACTGGCGCAATCACGCCCGGCTTCTGTTTGCAGTCGCCCGTTGATGTCCCGCGCATGGTCAATCTCCCCCCCGCCGGGCGCGGTCCGATCGCCATGCCGTCTGGAAATGCTCCCGTTCTTCGGGCGTCATCGCTTCCCATTTGCGCCAGTGACGCCGTTCGCGCCAGCCGCCGTGTCCGCGGAATCCGCCAAACAGGATGCGGCTCAAAACCAGCAGGCCCAACGCATGCGCGAAGTCGATCGCACGGGCGCCAACGAATAGCGCCGGAATCACCCAATTCCATAGCGTCATGACCACCCACCCGAGCACGCCTATGGCGACCACCACCAGCAGCGCTTTGCCCACACATCTGATTCGAAACTTCATCCCTCGACTCCTCTATATATCCAGTTCGTCATAAATGGCCTGCAGTCGGGCGCGCAGATGCAAGACCGCGTAGCGTTTGCGCGCGAGCAGCGTATTGAGCGCGACGCCGCTTTCCGCCACCATGTCTTTGAAGGACCGCCCCTCCAGTTCGTGCGCGATAAATACCTCACGTTGATTCGGCGGCAGCTCATCGAGCGCATCCTGCAAGGCTTTGAGCAATACAGCGCGAGCGTAAAGCGCTTCGGGGCCTGCATCGTGCGCCGGCAGGGCGAGGTCGAGGCGATACTCACCGCTGGCGTCGTCCTCGGCCTCAGACAGATCGGTCAGCGGCTGCTCCTTCTTCTTGCGAAAACGATCGATGATGCGATTGCGCGCGGCACGGAAAAGCCACGCGCTCGCCTGTTCGATCGGAGCGGGAAGCCGGTAAGCCTGCACGAATTCGTGGAACACATCCTGCAGGATGTCTTCGGCGTCGTCCGGGTCGCGTATTCGACGCCGGATAAAATTGACGAGCCTCGTGCGCTCACGCACCACGGTCGCGGCGATGTCGCTGTCTCGGTCGGTCATCGGGTGCGAGGTGGCTGGCGGTTCCATGCGCCTGAAGACGTTTCAGGAGCGCAAATATTGTGGCGAGCGCGAAAAATCTTTCCTTGAGCAACTGCCGGTTCGCTTGAGGCAGTGCGTGACAGGGTTGTGACCATTGATTGACTGGAAGACGTGGGTGCGTTTCCGTAGCGATGCCGCGCAATCCAACCAACGTCCATAAGACCGACACCCGATCCAGGCATAACCGCGTTCGTTTCAGAGAGAGCCGCCGCAACGACAACCGGGCATGTAAGTAGAATCGTCAACATTCGGCCCGGCATTTGATGGCCGTTCCCAATTGGCGAGACACAGCGATGAAGGTAACGATTGCGTACATCGAAGAACCCCCATTCGGTTGGACGGAAGCAGATGGTACCCCCACGGGCGCTGACATCGATCTGGCCGACGCGGTTCTTCGGGCGATCGGCGTAACCCGGATCGAGCATCATCTGACGTCGTTTAGTGAACTCCTGCCCGGCGTTGAAGCAGGCAGGTGGGATATGAACGTTCCGCTGTTCGTCACACGCGAACGCGCCAATATGGTCGCGTTCAGCGTCCCGGTATGGGGGATCGCAGACGGTTTTCTGGTTCGGACTGGAAACCCGAAAACGCTCGACAGCTACGTTTCGCTTGCCAAACGCGCTGATGCGCGCCTTGGCATCATAGCCGGACAGGTGCAGCACGACTCAGCGATAGCGTCTGGCGTAAGCGAGAACCAAATAGTCGTCTTCGAGCATCAGGCCGACGCTGTCGAAGCGGTTCTCTCTGGCGCCGTCGATGCGTATGCGAGCACGGCCTTGGGGAATCGGATCATTGCGAACCGGATCGGAGGCTCAATGCTCGACGCTATCGAGCACGAACCGGGAACGAAGGGCAAGCAGCAGAAGCCTCCGCTCGGGGCATTCTCGTTCAATAGAAGTAACAGCGATCTGATCCAGGCGGTAAACAAAGCCCTTCGCTCATATCTGGGCTCGCCAGATCATCGTGCTCGCATGGCGGAATTCGGCCTGACAAACAACGAGATCGATCCCGCTCTCGCGGGTCGAGTATAAGACGGGCGTCGGCCAAGTGCTGCACCGAACCGCAAAATGCTACGATTGCCCAGCACATCGCCTCGCATGAGCAATACCGCCGCTCTCGCTTCGAGAGCGGCGCTTCTCAATTGCGCGCTTAGCGCTACATTCCAATGCTCATCCCGCCGCCCGCGCTTGTGCCGGTGTTCGTACCGGTGTTCGTACCCGTGTTCGTGCCTGAGCTCGACGTCGTATTCAGATCGATTCTTCCGTAGACGCCATCGGCTTCGTTATTCGGCCCCGCCGCGAAGAAGAGCGTGCTGGAAGGCTGATTGCTGAGATCGTTGCCGAACGCGATGCCCCACACGCCGTGCTCGACGATCGGACTGCCGTTCGGTCCACTGATCTGTCCCATCGACTGACCGCTCGACGCGTTGAACGCATTGATCATGCCATCGCCGAAATTGCCGATCAGAATTGCGCCGCTCATCGAGCCGAAGTTACCGGGCGCTTGCGCAATCCCCCACGGCGCGTTCAACGGACCGCCCGTCGCGAAGCGTTGCTTCAGGTTGCCCGCGGTGTCGTACACATCGACCATGCCGAGCCCCGCGCCCGGGACATCGTCGTGTTTGGCTGCGTCTTGCATCGCGTAGGTGACGAACAGATTCGAGCCGATCGCCTGAATGCCGAACGGCGCGAAGCCGGCTGGAATCGTCGGGTCCGTGAAGGCGCCGGGCATCGCGACCTTCGTGAACGAGGTATCGAAGACGTCGATCTTGTTGTTATGGAAGTCCGTCGCGTAAAGGAAGTTGCCGTTGTTCATCGCGGCAAGCGCGAGACCCTTGTAGACGGCGCCGCCCGTACCGTCGTCGTACATGACGAACGCATTGGTCGGCCCTACGGCGGGCGCCCACGCGGTGATGGTGCCGCCTTCGCCCGTGAAGATGAACGCAGCGACTCCAGACTTGCCGTTTTCCGTGACGCGGAAGCTTTGTGTTCCATTGAAAACGATGCCCGTGGGCGATGCGGAGCCGTTCTTGCCGTCGGGTATCGTGACGACCAGCGATTGCGGCACGCCATTGCCGTCATAGAGCGTCGCGACGTTGGTGCCGTTGTTCGCGACCCAGACGAAACCTTTGGGATTGAAGGCCACGCCCCAAGGGTTTTTCAGATTAGCGTCGGTGTGTGCAGCGGGCACCGCGCCATCGGATACGAGGGCCGTCGCTGTGAATGACGACTGGACGGGTGGGCTCGCGCTGCTCGAACTCGAGCCACCGCTGCCACCGCCGCCACCGCCGCCGCATGACATCAGAGTCGCGACGGCCGCGCCGCATGCAAGGACGCCGAATATAGCGAGTAGAGACTTCATGACCGCTCCTTGTTCTGCGCAAAGGACCTAACGGTCAATGAACGAGAACGGCGCCGGGTTTATTCCGGCGGAGAGCGGGCTTATTTCGCGGCAGATCTCGTGAGATCCAATGGCTGGATTCGCCCCACGACCGCCACTCTGTGCGCCGCCGATCGCTCCGCTACCTACAAAAGCACGCGGCACGCTGTTTGCGACATTCCTGTAGCGCAGGCGGCAACTGTCTGCGTCTATCTTCCAGTCCAATCAAGGAGGGGCGGATCATGAGCAAGGCAACCATCACACTAGTCGCGGCCGTCGCCGCACTCTCGCTGTCGGGCGGCGCTTATGCGCAGGCGGCCGGAGGCCAGAGCGGCAGCGGTTCGACCGGCACAGCCGGCAGCACGGCTAGTCCGTCGAACCAGATGAACGGCGCAACGACGGGCGGCTACGGCATGCCAGGCACCACCAACACGGACAGCGGCATGGGCGCCAAGGCGCCGAACTCGGGCCTGCCGAGCAGCAATAGCAGCTCGACGTCTGACACCACCGCCGCTCCCAAGAGCAACAACACGCTGGCGACCCCAAGCGTGGTGTCGCCAGCCGCTACCGGCCATTAACAGCTGGTAGAAATGACCGTCAGCCGCGAATCAGCGCAAGCACAAAGGGCTGCGATCGCAGCGACATAGGTGCAATTGCGGCCGGCGCGCAGTTTCCCGGATATCAGGCGCTAGCTAATGCGACCGATCTACGCGGTTCCATGCTGTCGCTATTCGACATTTCTCCACCGGGAACTACGCGCCGGGTTTCCAGGCAACGCGTGAACTCCAGGATTTACGGCTCGCATCAGAGGCCGCAGAGCCGGTAGGTCCCGCGTTGTCGGTCACTCGATGCCGTGCATGAGCGTATGGATGTCACACGCGAACCCATTTTTCACAATATCGATGCCAGTTTGGGCAATCGAAGCAAAAGTCCAGCAAGCAGATAGCACGACGCGCAAGCGACGCTACCCGTGACCGCGAACTTCAGCAGAGGAGCTGCGGGTACGTTTCTCCACGCCAACGCGACGGCAACCAGAACGGGCGGATGAATAACGTAGATCGTGTAGGCACGTCGCGACAGCGGCTGCCACGCGCCAACGAGTCTGTCGAAGCGTCGCTAGAAATTGCTTGCGAGAAATAATATCGTTCCCCACGCGACAAATGGCTCCCAGAACGTGTAGACGATTGCCAGCGGACGACCGCGCAATTCAGGAAGGTATGCGCCAAGAAAGTAGACGAGCGGCAATATAGGTAACGTGATCAGAGTGACGCGCCACCATAGCCCGACTTGGCGTTCCGGCAAACGTTCGATCCAATGCGATCGGGCTGTACAGCAACCCGCCGCGTATAACACGACATAGCTCGCGAAGTACCCGAGTTGAAGACCCCATACGTTGGAACAGGCCTTTATCGCGGGCATGGGGGACGAGGTGGATATCGGACCCGCCGGCTATCTGGCCGGATATGCAGTGGCGAGAGACAATTTGCGCCTTGGTTCGACCGTCGTCACGGATTCGGTCAATGGGTGCATGTGACGCGTCGTGGCTGGAGAGCGGCGCCTGGCATGAGCATGCGGCCCACCGCCTCCCTATTGAAGCCTCATGGAGAGGCTCAAAGCCACGTGCCCCCTTGCCGCGCGCTCGGCTCTTGCGCGAACGCATCGAAATCGTGAATCCAGTCGAGGTGTTGCAGTATGCTGTCGCGCGCCCCTAGCCGCGCGTTGCGTTCCTGCGCGGCGGGGCCGTCCGGCAGATGCAACACGTCCGCGGTGCTGATCGACGCGTACTGCACTTTGCGCGTGCGGCCCCGGCGCAGACGCTCGTAGGCTTCCTGCGCTTCCCGCCACTTACCCGGGCCCGCCTTGGCGAGTTGCGCGGCCAGCACCACGGCATCCTCGATCGACTGGTTGGCGCCCTGGCCGTGATGCGGCACGAGCGCATGCGCGGCATCGCCGATCAGCGTCACGCGGCCCTTGCTCCAGCGGCCAAGCGGCGGACGGTGAAACAGGCCCCAGCGCTGACTGATCGGCACGGCCGTGATCATCTGCACGACGGCCGGATGCCAGTCCTTGAACAGGCGCAGCTGCTCGCCTTCGGTCGACGGCATGACCCAGTCGCGCGACGGCCACGGCGACGGATGACGCTCGACCAGCAGGAAGTTCTGATCGCCCTTGTCGCCGATCGGATAATGCAGCAGATGGCCGCCGGGCCCGACCCAGAACTGGATCGTCTCTGGATCGGGCAACAGGTCCATGCGCTCGGCCGGCACGATGCCACGAAAGCCCGAGCAACCGGAATACAGCACGTCGTCGTAGCCGAGCATCCAGCGTCGCGTAATCGAGCGTGCGCCGTCGGCGCCGATCACGAGATCGGCATCGATGCGCCGACCGTTGTCGAATGCGAGACTCACGCGATCGGGATGCTGCGCGAGATCGATCAAGCGATGGCTGAGCTCGATGTGCTCGAGACCAACTGCCTTCGACAGCACCGCCTGCAGATCGGCGCGATGAACGCCCCAGTACGAGCCACCGAACTGCTCGCGATAGCTGGGCTTGCCGCGATGATGTCCAATGACGCTGCCGGTGCGGCCATCGCGATAAATGAGCCCGGGTACTTCGGCGCACACGTTTTCGAACGCGGAGCGTAGCCCCATGCGCTCGTAAAAGCGCGTCGCGTTGGCCGACAGTGCGACGGCCGCGCCCACTTCGCGCAACTCATCGGTCTGCTCGTAGAGTTGCGCATCGATGCCATGTTCGCGTAGTGCGAGCGCCAGCGTAAGGCCGCCGATGCCGGCGCCGACGATCGCGATGCTCAGATCCATCCGGTTCATGATTGTGTCTCCGATATGCGGGTTTATCGATTTGGGCCACTCTGGAACGCGCGCTCGGCGCGTCGCATGCGGATACCGTGTTGGTATTTTCAGCACTAGACGATCATTGCTCAATAAGATGAAATGAATCTACTTCATCACTGAAATGAATGACCTTAGGTCATGCCGAAGCCATGGAACTGAGCGATCTCGATCTCAACCTGCTGCTGCTGTTCCAGCGACTGATGCAGGAGCGGCGCGTGGCGAGCGTCGCCGAGCAAATGAACATGAGCCAGCCGGGCGTCAGCAATGCGCTCGCGAAGCTGCGCCGCCTGCTGGGTGATCCGCTGTTCGTGCGCGCGCCGGGCGGCGTGGTGCCTACCCCGTTCGCGCTGCGTCTCGCGGAACCGGTCTCGCAGGCGCTCGCCACCTTGCACGCCGCGCTCAATCCGATGACGGGCTTCGATCCGCTGCGCGAGATCCGTACGATGACAATCGGTATGACCGACATCGGCGAAGTCGTGTTTTTGCCCGCGTTGCTGGAACGATTGTCGCGCGTCGCGCCAGGCATCGCGATGAATACGGTACGCAATACGAGCGTCAATCTGAGCAACGAAATGGCCGACGGCCGAGTCGACCTGGCGATCGGTCTGTTGCCGCAATTGAAGGGTGGTTTCTATCAGCGGCGTCTGTTCGATCAGCGCTACGTCTGTCTGTTCAGGCGCGCTCACCCACTCGAGGACGCGCCGCTCACGCTTTCCGCGTGGCGCGAAGCCGAGCATCTGGTGGTGGTGTCGGCCGGCACCGGCCACGGTCAAGTGGACGAGTGGCTGAAACGGCGCGGCGTGCGGCGTCAGGTGCGACTGACGGTGCCGCACTTTATGAGCGTCGGCTACATCCTGCAACGTACCGACCTGATCGCCACGGTGCCCGAGCGCCTCGCTCTGGAGTTGGCCACGCCGTTCTCGCTTAGCCTGCGCGCGCTGCCGATGACGCTGCCCGCCGCGCCGATCCATTTGTTGTGGCACGAGCGCGTCCATCAGGATGAAGGCAATCGCTGGCTGCGCGAGGTCGTGATCGACCTGTTCGCCGATACCGTGGCGCGTGGCAGGCGAGCGCGGGACGTGAGGAAGAAATAGGCCTTCGTTTGTAAGCGTCGATCGGAAGCTTCGCGCTTACTCGAACGTTCCGGTTCGGACTTCGCCGTTGCGGGCGTAGCGCGTGATCAGCACGCCGCCGGGGGTGCTCGTCGCGTGTGCCAGCGTGAAGGCGGACGCTTGTGCGTCGTTGCCGAACAGGCGTTTGCCGTGCCCGAGCATGACGGGATAAATCAGGAGTTGGAGTTCATCCACGAGGCCCGCCGCCAGCAATTGGCGCACCATGTCGCCGCTGCCAAACGTCAATAGATCGGCACCGTCCTGAAGTTTCAGCGCGCGTATCGCGTCGGCAAGGTCTCCGTTCAGCGCATGACTGTTGTGCCAATCGAGCGTATCGGATCGATGCGTGGCCACGTGCTTGCGGACCTGATTGAACTGGTCGGCCATGTCGCGGTTGCGTGAATCGGCCGGTACATATGGCCAATAAGACGCGAATATGTCGTACGTGCAACGCCCTAGCAGCAACTCGAACGGCTGCGCGAGCAGATGATGCACACTTGCGCCGACCGCTTCGTCGGCGTAAGGGACGATCCACCCACCCAAACGAAAATCACCACTGGCATCCTCCTCGGGCGCGCCGGGGGATTGAGCGACGCCATCCAGACTGAGGAACATGGAAACGATGTGCTTGCGCATGATGTGCTCCTGGGCGATGAACCTGATCGGTTCCATCTATACGACGAACCAGTCGCGTGCGGATCGACAATCGACGTCCGCACCGGGTGAAGCCGCGCGAGCGAGCATCGCGCGGTCGGCGCACAATGACTGGACCCACGGGTGCCTGCGCCGCAGGTGTGAAGGTGCGCACCACTCGCCAGCGCATGGTCGGAAGATCGCCCGACACAGTGATGCGAACATAGCAGCCGGCGTAACGTCCGGTCGCCCGTGGCATTTCGTTCGATGGCCGATGGGTCTCAGCGGCCGTATTTGGCGTGCCCGTGCGACGCGTGGCAAGACGCGAAGCAGCCGCATCCGCCTGATATTACAATTCCATTTGCGTACAATTTCGCAAAGCCTTCATGCGGTATCGCTGAAAGGCAAAAAAGCGATACAGCAATAAAAAAGCACTGCTGTGGCCTGCCCACACTGTGCACAAAGACAACATCACCAGAAACATGTCCGTACCTTTAGCAACAACCGGATCGCGCGATTCCGCGCGGTTATTCACCCAACCGAAAGTGCTCGTCATTGTGGCGACCGTATGCTGCCTGCTGTGGGGCAGTTCGTACCCGGCAATTAAAATTGGCTATGCGTTGCTCGGAATCACGCAAAACGATATTCCTTCAAAGCTGATCTTCGCAGGCTACCGGTTCGTGCTCGCGGGACTGTTGTTGTTGATTCTCGCTACCCTCTCGAAGAAGCCTCTTTTCGATTTGAATCGGCGCCATAGCGGACAACTGATGCTATTGGGTTTCACGCAAACGGCCATTCAATACGTTTTCTTCTATATCGGTCTCGCCTACACGACCGGCGTTCGCGGTTCGATCCTGAATTCGACAACGACCTTCTTCAGTGCGCTGCTTGCCCATTTCATCTACAGGAACGACAAGGTCTCGCCACGCAAGGCACTTGGATGCCTGCTGGGATTCGTCGGCGTGATGGTCGTCAATTATTGGCGGCGGTCTGTTTGAATTTGCGTTCACCTTGCTCGGCGAAGGCTTTATCGTTATTGCCGCATTCGTGCTTTCCGCTGCATCGATTTACGGAAAGCGCATTTCGCAGAGCATGGGCGTCATGGTCATGACGGGTCATCAACTCGGGTTTGGCGGCGCCGCTCTGCTTGCGGCGGGCTACGCGACCGGTGGTTCGTTGCACGCGTTCACGCTGGCATCGATGGCATTGCTGGCCTATCTCGCTTTGCGGTCCGCAGTGGCCTTCACCTTGTGGAGTCTTCTGCTGAAATATAACCAGGTTGGCAAAGCTACCGTTTTCAATTTCCTGGTGCCCGTGTTCGGTACCGTGCTATCCGCGATATGTCTGAACGAGAACATCATGGAATTGAAGAATCTCGTCGCGCTGGTGCTCGTATGCGGGGGGATCCGGCTGGTCACGCGGCCGGCGCAGCGGAGCGCTGGCTATTCGAAGGCTGGCGCGGCTTTGGGGCAAGGTCGAGGCTGTCTGTCGCCAAGGCCAAGGCTGAGCTTGTGGGAGTTCCGAAGCGCCAATTCCCCCTCAAACACTATCCGACGCAACCGGCAACCCCTCCGTCCTCCACCGCAGCATCCCACCGGCAAGATTCGCCACCTTGCCGAACCCCGCCTTCGTCAGCAACACGCTTGCCTGCGCCGAGCGCACGCCGGACCGGCACACCGCGACCACCGGCCGCTCGCGCTCCAGTTCATCGAGCCGCCCTGTCAATTGCGACAGCGGCACCAGCTTCGCGCCCGGCAGATGACCCAAACGATCGATGAACTCGGGCGCCTCGCGCACATCGACGATCTGAAACGCGGCGCCATGCTCGAGCAGCGCCATCGGCTCGATTTCCCACACGCCGCTAAAGCGCAGCGTCAACGGTGCCCAATCCGGCGTTTCGGTCGCAACTTCGGCGCCGCCTTCCGGCTGCCCGCAACGCATGTTTGCGGGCACCGCGACCGCCATCTGCTTCGGATGCGGCAAATTCAGGTTGTTCATGTAACCGGCGAAATCGCCGACGTCGACGTCGCCGCCCAGACGCGGATTGAAGCGCCGCTCCTCGGTCACGCTCGTCACCGTGATGCCGCGATAATCGTGCGCGGGATAGAGGAGGCAGTCGTCCGGCAGCGACAGGATCTGCTCGCGCACGGACGCGAACAACTGCTGCGGACTGCCCTGCTGGAAATCGGTGCGGCCACAGCCGCGAATCAGCAGGCTGTCACCGGTAAAGGCCATGCTCAGATCGTCGAGCACGTAGGTCAGGCAGCCGTTCGTATGGCCAGGCGTTGCGCGCACGGTCAGATGACGCGTGCCGAAGTCGATCCGATCGCCATGCGCGAGCGGTCGCGTGACGCCTTTCGCCTCGACGACCCCGGCAAGCCCGATCTCGCTGCCGCAACGCAAACGCATGCGCCATGCGCCGGTTACGTGATCAGCGTGCACATGGGTATCGAGCGTCGTGAGCAGCCATAGGCCCAGCTCGCGCAGCAGCGCCTGATCGCGCGGCACCTGCTCG
This sequence comes from Paraburkholderia sp. UCT70, assembly GCF_050434085.1. NCBI lineage: Bacteria > Pseudomonadati > Pseudomonadota > Betaproteobacteria > Burkholderiales > Burkholderiaceae > Paraburkholderia > Paraburkholderia sp. UCT70. The sequence continues at coordinate 114,538 of NZ_JBNPVZ010000002.1, forward strand.
TAGACGGGGTCGATGAGCACCGCCTCGCCGCTGTCGCCGAGTAAGTACGTGTAGGTCGACGAAGCAGGATCGAACAGCTGACGAAAAATCATCTGTATCCCTTAGGAAAGTCGGCGAGGCGGCCGCAAGCGGCCGCCGTGCACATCTGTCAGCCCGGTTGCTTGGTGGTGCGCAGATACGGTTTGATGGTCTTGAAACCAGGGAAAATCTGCTGCGCCTCTTCGTTACTGACCGCGGACGTGATGATCACATCTTCGCCCTGCTTCCAGTTGACCGGCGTCGCGACCCTGTGTTTGGCGGTCAGTTGGATCGAATCGAGCACGCGCAGGATTTCGTCGAAGTTGCGGCCGGTGCTCATCGGGTAGGTCAGCGTCAGCTTGATCTTCTTGTCGGGACCGATGATGAAGACCGAGCGCACGGTCGCGTTGGTCGCGGCGGTGCGGCCCTCGCTGGTATCGCCCGCGTCGGCCGGCAGCATGTTGTACAGCTTGGCGATCGCGAGGTCGGTGTCGCCGATCATCGGGTATTTGACGGCGGCGCCCTGCGTTTCCTCGATGTCCGCGGCCCATTTTTCGTGGTCTTCGACCGGATCGACCGACAACCCGATCAGCTTCGCGTTGCGCCTGGTGAACTCCGGCTCGATCTTCGCCATGTAGCCCAGTTCAGTCGTGCAAACTGGCGTGAAGTCTTTCGGATGAGAGAACAGGACCGCCCATTGGTCGCCGATCCAGTCGTGGAAATCGATGGTGCCCTGCGTGGTCCGCGCGGTGAAGTTGGGCGCGGTGTCATTGATACGAAGTGACATATTGCCGTCCTGTGAAGTCGTGGTTAAGAGGAAGACCCGAGCCAGGCCTGTCTGCATCGGTCCAACACGAGCCCGGTTAATCTCGGGGATTGAAAATCACCAACGCTCACAACGATAGATGAAGCTTTCGCGGCGCATACACGCGCGACAAGTAGGGCGTCGCCGTGCAGAAGAAGCTCGAGATCGCCACCTGTCGGGCGAGTACGAGCGTTGCCGCATCGCGCAGTGAGATTTCAAATATAGCGCGTTACGCACAAGCCATGCTGACACCCATCGAAGTCAGTCCGGCTGGCCACTTCGAAACGGCTTAGGGGAATGACGTTTACCGGTAAATCATGGACATTCGACGCGCCGGCGTGTGTTCGATAGCGCACGGATTTACCGACCCTGATTTGATCAGACCGTTCGGTGGTCCAATGCCGGGCGCTAATGCGTGGTGCCCGGCGTGGCCGTCTCGTCGTCTGGGTCGTCGCCGATCAGCTTTTGCGCGCACAACACCGCGTGACCGAGTCCGAGCGGCTCGGCCTGCCGAACATAGATGCAGTTGACGATGGGCGGTTTGATGCTTTGCACGAGCTCGGCGAGGCGCGTCGGAGCGTGCGGTACTGAAGCGCTTGCAACAAACGCAGCCTCCGTCCGCTCGAAAAACATCGGCTGAATGCTCGCCATGATGGCCCGGTTTGGCGGCGCAGTGCGGATATTCGCGATTGCGGCGGGTCAGTCCGCAGTGCCTGGCGAGTCAGGCGAACCCGGTTCGTCAAAGAGACTGCCAGATCGCCTTTTTATCGATAAACGGTCGGAACATGGCTGGCGAACGCCGCGCATTTTTCGGAGACGGGATAAGCGGCTTTTAAGGTTGCAGGGCGTACCTTCATATCCACGCGCTGAATACCGGGCACCCCGTCGATCGCTATCTGTTCGCGGTCCATCTCAGCGCGAAGATCGACTCGCTTTCAATGCAGTTAGCGTGGTCCATTCGATCCATCGAAATTTGCCTATTCATCAAGGAGCCAACTTATGAAAGTACTTATCACTCATGCGATCCTTGCAACCACAATCGCCATTCCAGCGCTCTCGTCGGCGCAGCCCCTCACTCGCTCCGAGGTGGAAGCGAGCGTCATACAGGCGGAACAGAACGGCACGCTCCATCAGTCGAAAGTGCACTATCCGGACGAGAGCAGCCCGCGGCAGGCACACGCGAATAACGACTACGGTTCAGGGCCGGTAGTGAATTCGCAATCCGGACATCGCCTTTCCTTCGCAACGCCCTCAGATAACGCGCTTTTCTCGCATCACTGAAGTGCTGGTGAGCGTTCGACATTCCATACGAGCGCGTTTCGGTACTTCCACACGCCTAACTTCCGGTTCTCATGCGGACGTCGCGCGTCCGCTCCAACGTCGATATGAAAAAGCTGGTGCGCTCGATTGACTTCATTCTGTTGACCGCCGCGTCGGTAGGCCTCGTCATGTTTGTCCTCTGGCGAGTGGCGACGGTAAAGGGGTGGTTTTAGGCTCACGCGAAACGGTTGTCCGTTAATGGATCGCCCTGTGGTTGGCGTTCCGAATCGACATTGCATCAATACCTCGCGGAATGAAACCTTTCGCATGCTTCGCGAATGTGGATGAGCCGCAATCAAATACTAAGGAGTTCTGCGTTCACACGTCTGCGACGCATGTGCAGCTTCCACCACCAGGTCTTCCGGGATACCTGCGAATCGCGCCACGATATCCGATACCACGTAATCAGTCGCAACAATGCCGTCATAATTCACCCGCACAATCCGACGCCACCAACAACCACAAGAAAGTCTCGTGATGCCTCATTTTCGCGTCTCTCTCCCGCTGCGCCTCACGGTGCTCGCAAGCGTGGCGGCACTAGCCGCGTGCGGTGGTAGCAATGATTCTTCTACGCCGACCGCCTCGAACACTTCGACGACGACGGCGACGGCCTCGATCCCGGCGCCCCCTGCCGACCCCGGTTTTGTCGACAACGCCGCAATCCCCGACGTGCCCGCGTTCGTCGACACGATTGCGACTAACCAGCGCGGCGATGCGCGATATGCGACGCTCGCCACGAATGCGGGCGTGCGTGTCGTCTCGCGATTCCTCGACATCTGGCAACCGTTGACCGAGATCGTCGATGCGGGCGTCTCCGCGCCCGCCAATGGTTCCTTTCCGGCTGTCGTGCAGTCCACGTGGACAGGACTACCCAATGACGGTACGCCGGGTGGGGCTGTCGTGAACAGTGCCGTCCATTCCGCAAACATTCAATTCGTGGTCACCGAGACGACCAACCGAACTCAGGCGCAGGCCGACGCAGCCTACTACGACGACCGGCGCGGCAAAGGTTATAGCGTGACCGATGGCATGGGACCGCTCACCAATGCGTGGCGCGCGGCGGCGCAGCAGGTAACGACCATCACGTCGATTCCGGCGGATGCGACGACCGTTCTGTACAACGACAACGGCAACAACATCGGCGTCGGCAGCAGTGGCGGCAACACCAGTTTCGGCCAGGTTGTCGACCTGCTCAACATCATGGGCAACAACGCGTCCACCGAGCCGGCCAAGCGCTTCTACAAATACGCCCGGCCATACCGCTGGAGCACGAGTGTCGTGGTAGATCCGACTCTGGTGCCTGCCGAGAGCACCACGCCTTCGACCGATGGCGGATTTATCAGCGGTCACGAGGCGGAGGCCATGCGCGACGCGATGACGATGGCCTACGTGCTGCCGGAGCGGTTCCAGGAGATGGCGAGCCGCGGCCTCGAACTTGGCGAAAACCGCATTTTCGCCGGTATGCACTCGCCGCTCGACGTCATTGCTGGTCGAATGTTTGCACTTGCGGCGACTGCTGCGAATCTTTCCGATCCGAGCAACGCCACGTTGAAGAGCGCCGCATTTAGCCAGGCGCACGCGGCCCTGATGCAGTCGACGAATACCAGTTCGACGAGCTTCGCCGCTTTCGCCCACTCCGGCACGGCAGCGACGGACCGCTTCGCCGACTACGCGACGAACAAAGCGGACTTCACTCGCCGTATGACGTTCGGCTTTGCTCCGATCGAATCGATCAATGCGCCTCCCGTTGTGCCGAAGGGTGCGGAGGTGTTACTGGAGACGCGCTTTCCGTATCTGAGCGCTGAGCAGCGCCGCGTGGTGCTCAAAACGACCGAGCTTCCTTCTGGCTATCCGATCATGGACGATGCGGAAGGGTGGGGCCGCCTCAACATGTTTGCAGCCGGGGACGGATATGGTGCGTTCCATGGCAGCGTCATCGTTTCGATGGATACGTCCCAGGGCGGATTCAACGCGTCGGATCTGTGGCGCAACGACATTGCCGGCGCAGGGAAGTTGACGCTGCAGGGTAGCGGAACATTGAAGCTCGGCGGCAACAACACCTGGTCGGGCGGCTCCCAGGTAAGTGGCGGCGTGCTCGAGGCCGATTCTCCGAATGCGTTCGGCACGGGCGACGTGTATGTGGGTGCGGGTGGCATCACCATTGCGGCGGCGTCGCCCGTGGCCATCGTCGGCAAGTACACGCAGCTCGCCGGCACGACACTCGAACTCGACATTGACGGTAAAGGCGCCGGCCAACTGCACGTTGGTAATCAGCTGACCATCGCCGGCGGCACGCTACACGTGAAGTTCGTGAACGGCTATGCGCCCAAGGTCGGCGACACCATCGATCTGATCGATGGCAACGGGGCGACGAAGCAGTTCACGACGATCACGGTCGACGGCCACAAGGCGACGCCGGTCTACTCGTCGACCGGCGTGTCGGTGCACATCGATTCGTAATTCGGCCATATTGGTGGCTATGCGTCGCCCGGATAACCCGCTGTCTGTAATGCGGATGATCGATGCCGGGCTGGGTCGCGATGCGCGTCATCCATGAGGTGCGCACCGCGCTCGCGTAGACCTCGCTCAGCACGCGCAGGCCGCCCACCAGTGCCGTCATTTCGGGAGCCGTGAGCGTAAGCTGTTGCGCCTTATCGATGAGCAGTACTTCAGCCGGCGCAAAGCGTCCGCTCCAATCCGGACGACGGCCTCTAACTCCAGGCGCAAATGCGTCACATCGCCGGCCACCTGCAAATCGACTCTTTGCAGATTCGTTATGCGTGAACAACGACCGTCGGTTTTCCACTATCTTCCGCCGTCAATCTCGCTGTTCAAGTTCGTCGCTTCCCTGCAGTTTGTTTCGCAGCGCTGTCACGACACGGCGGGTTGCGTCCATATCCCTGGTCTGGATGCCGTCTGAAAGGCTATTGACCCAGGGCGCCTGCAGCTTCATGGCCGCGTCGAACGTCTGCCTTCCCCGGCGGATTCAACCGGTCGATGCAATAGTTCGATGGAATCGTTCAGCTGGTGTCTCGTAATCCAGTGCCTTTCGTGGTCGCTCGTTCAGCCGTCGTGCCACGGCGATCTCGTCTTGCCACCGAGCGCGCGTCCGAGCGGCACGCCGTATAGCTGGCTGCCGTGCGCTACCTTCGATCATTTATCTCCGAGTTAATTGATTACGCGAACGCCCGGTTTCTATACTCCACACGCAGACGGTCGACTGGCATCGAACCACATACTGGCGCGCGCCGAATGCGAGTTTGAGGAGTTCCTTAACCACGCTGACGCGTCGTCCCGTTCTGCGACTTTGCCACCTGGAGCTACGTGATGAATAAGTTCTCAAGACAATTCGCCACATGCGTTGTGCTGGCACTTGCAGCTGCACAACCGGCGCTGGCGCAGCATGACGAGGTGATCGACCAAGCGAACACTGCCTGGAACGCGGCTTTCAATAAGGGAGACGCTCACGGGCTTGCCGCCATGTACGACGATAAGGCGGTGGTCTCGCCCGGCAACGGAACGACCGTTCAGGGACGCGCCGAAATCGAGAAGCTCTTCAAAAGCTACTTCGACGCCGGCGTACACGATCATACGATCGATGTCGTGCAGGCAAACCGCGTCGGCAACGTGATGTACGAGACCGCGAACTGGACGGCTGTCGCGGAAAAAGATGGCAAGAAGACACCCTATAAGGGCGTTCTGGTGAAGGTCATGACCAAGGGCGCGGATGGAAAATGGCGCACGACCGCGCATACGTGGAACGCGGCGCAGTGACCGACGGGCGAGCCAAATCGACGTTTGTTCACCTTTAGAATCGAAGGCCATGTTTCCACGGTTCGTAGCGCCTGAGAAGAGCCGGTGTTCTGAGTGCTTCCCGCTGGCGCTCGTCGTCTAGGCTGGGCTCCCCCCGGAGAAGGGATGCTCTCCGATGGCGGCAGTTCAGAACACCGAGTGCCAGACAAGACGCATTTCGGCCAGTTTGAGACGTCTAACGGCATTATGCGAGCGACCGCTGACTCCGCGAACGCGGCCATTCAAGTGACAGACGTTGTCATCGAGATTGCGGCACTCACGGCCATACCGTAACTGTCAGCGCCAACCAGATTTAGCAGGTACGTCACTGCGTCACCTGCGCTGCCCGTTCTAACACTACGGCTGCCTTGTGCCTCCGGTGATCGCGCCTGAACACCAGGGAAAGGAAGTCGAAGCGTCGGGCTGCCAGCCGCGAGGGCGCTGCTCTGTAGCTCCAGACGCCCGACGTTTGCATGGCGGGACTGCCTGGAAATCAAATGCGCCACGCCTGTCTTTGACGTTTAGCCTTCGGAGACGCGTCGTAGCAGATACACGACAATCACTGCGGAACCGCTGACAAGGATTGCCAGCCCGATCGCTTTACGCGCGAGCGTGCGAACGCGCGCGCGGGGCGTGTAACGCACAAACCAGGAACTGGTTCTGCGCAACATCATTCACTCCATGGGCGCCTTGACGGGCGCGTCGCGTCGGGGAGAGACAGCTACCTATGTTGCCGGAGCGCAGGCCGTATCGCGACGTGTATTTGCCCTGATCTTTGCTTGACAGTCTCTACCACTTCGAACTCTTTGAACTGAGGATAGCTGGATAGAGCGGGTAGATGCCGGTATCCGGGCATTCTGAAACCAGCAACTGCAATTATCGCACCTCAGGTTCAAAGGCACAGAGCAGATGCTTTACGGTCTACTGACAGGTTCTTTGCACCAGCCGGTCCGGATCAAATCCAGGCGCACATGAACCGGCCCGTTTGGGCATTGGCGCAATGCAGGGATGTTCTCAGGAGGAACTGCGGCGAGCCTTTGCCGGTTGCCGCCACTGTTCAAGGAAAAACTGCAAGCCGCCCAGTTGCTGCGCGATGTAGCCGCCCGTGGCCATCGATTCCGGTGCGCGCCGGTCGCCTGTAGGCGGGTACTCGGCGGAGAAGTCCGCTGTACCAAACACGATGTCCCAGATCGGGAAGACGGCGCCGTAGTTACAGGAATTGCGGCCGGCCGCGCGCAGGCCATGATGCAACCGGTGAAAGCGTGGCGAGACGATCAACCGGTCCCCGAGCCAGCCGAACGAAAGCTTGATATTGGCGTGGCTCAGGCTTTCGATGAAGCGCATGAACAGGAACAGCAGCGGAAACTGCAGCGGCGGAATACCGATCGCGAGGCCAACGATGCCGAACCAGATTGCGGCGACCAGGTCGTCAAGCAGATGGTTGCGGTCGTCCGACCAGAAACTCATCTGTCGCTGCGCATGATGCAACGCTTGCAGTGCGTACCAGCTACGGTATGAGTGCGACAGGCGGTGACGCCAGTAATCGGCACAGTCCAGAATCAGCGCGTACGCGATGAAGGTAATGACCGGATGTCCGAGAAGCGGCGGTATCAACGTCTCAAGCGTTGGCGGTATGTAGCCGTGATCGACCACGAAGCCGTTCACCCACACCTGCACCTGGTAGAACAGCAGGAAACTGACGACAGGCAACACCCCGACGCGGTTGAGGATCGTATAGAACGCGTCGGTTACGACGGCTTTGCGGTCATCCCAGCGTTCGATCGGAAAGAGTGCTTCGAGCGGCCAGCAAACCGCATACGTGACGATGACCGCGAAGAGGCCATAGACGCAGATCAGCGCCCAGTCGAAGGAAAGCTCTTCCCATTGCATCCAGCCGAAGTGATACAGCAACGGCAGAACGAGATGCTGGTCGATTTCACCGGCCAGCATATTGAAGAATCTGTCGAGAAATATCAGCATGATGGGCGTTAGAGCGTTTCGGCGGTAACGAGACCTGGGCGGCTCATTGCGGTGGTGAGGAAGATGCCGTGCGGCGAGCGTCCGACATCAATGGTCTCATAGTTGCCGCTGGCTGGATCGAGTACGGCGACCTGCTCCCGGAAACGCAGCGTCACCCATAGCTTGCCGTCGGGGCCAACAGCAATATCATCTGGCCCCGCAGCGTGGAACGGATAGGTACGACGAAGCTCGAGGGTGGTTGGATCGAGCGCCACCAGCGAGCCGCCGATCCGGTTGCTCACGTAGAGCGTCGCGCCGTCGGGCGTAAGAAAGACATTGTGCGGGCCGACGCCGGTTTTCACCCGCCGCAGCACGTTACCCGTCACTGGATCGACTTCCGCCACATGGTCGCTGCCCATCACGCAGACCAGTACCTTGCCGTTGTGCCAGAGCACGCCAGCGGGGGTCGATCCGACCTTCGACTTCCAGCGGATCGTCAGGTTCGTCAGGTCGAATGAAACGAGCGTGCCGGACTCCTGCATCGAATTGAAGCTCCAGCGCGAGTCCGGCGAGAAGTCGAGGTGGCTCGGCATGCCGCCGGGAGAGAAGCGCTTGACGAGCGTCAGGTCGTCGGGGCGGTAGATGTCGACATAGTTGAGCCGCAGTGCATTGACGACGAGGTAGCGGAAATCCGGCGTGAAGCCAAGCTGGTACGGATCGGCGATCACCTTGTGGCCAAGCGCCAAACCGGTGTGCGGGTCGACAATGAACAGTGCATTGCCGCTGGCGTCGGCAATATAGAGCTTGCTTCTGTCGCGCGAAAGCGCCCAGTGACTGGGTTCGCGCAAGGTCGGCAATGTCCGGACGATCTTGTGCGACGCCATGTCGATGACCGAAACGCTGGCTTCGCCGGAATTCATCACGATAGCGAGATTGGGGGGCGCCGCGCTGGCGATACCTGAACGAAGGGCGAGGAAAGGCGACAGGCCGAGACTCAGGGGAATGGCCAGACTACGGCCAAGTACTTCGCGACGTGAAAGCTTCATGGAGGGCATGCATGAGAGAATTAGCCACTCATTCTGCTGGATGGATTCACCGTCACGCAAGGACGAATTGCGAATGGCGCTGATATGGAGCGATGCTCAACCGCTTCCTGTCAGTAGCCTAACAAATTTCGGGCGAAGCTGACGATGCGCATGCGATTCCGCTGTATTTGACCGAGCTTCCCGCGGCCCCGGGCGCGCTTGGCGCAGCACCCGCCCCGATCATCCGCGGAGTTTGGCCGTTGTATATTGCCATCACGCGCTAAAGAACCTGGAGTAATAGCAGTGCCACGTTCGTCCAGAGAAGTCGGGAAGTGTCCATGAACAGCACTGCCGGCAAAAATACGCTCACAGATCGCACGACTGTTGCGATTCGCGATGTGCTGGCCGGCAAACGACGCGGCTTGCGCTCTGCGCTGCTGTTCGCCGGACCCGCAGTGATTGCCTCGATCGCCTACATGGACCCAGGCAATTTCGCGACCAACATCCAGGCCGGTTCCCAGTTTGGGTACACGCTGCTGTGGGTGGTATTGATGGCCAACCTGATCGCCATGCTGTTCCAGGCGCTCTCAGCCAAACTCGGCATCGTGACGGGCCGTAATCTGGCGGAAATGTGTCGCGAGCAACTGCCGCGCAAGGCCGTCTTCGTCATGTGGTGTGTCAGCGAAGTGGCTGCGATGGCAACCGACCTGGCCGAATTCCTCGGTGGCGCAATCGGCCTCGCGTTGCTGCTCAAAATGCCGTTGATGGCCGGCATGGCGGTGACCGCCGTGGTGACATACGGCATCCTCGTGTTTGAAAAAGGCGGCTACCGGCCAATGGAGATCATCATCGGCGCGCTCGTTGCTGTGATCGGTCTGTGTTACCTGGTCGAATTGTTCATTGCGCCCGTCGCATGGGGACAGGCCGGATTGCACTCGATCTTGCCCTCAATGCCGAACCGGGAAGCGCTGACCGTTTCGGTCGGTATCGTGGGCGCCACCGTGATGCCACATGCAATCTATCTCCATTCCGGGCTGACTCAGGGCCGGACTCCGGCGAGCAACGCGAGCGAGCACCGCGCACTGCTGCGTTTTTCGAACCGGGAAGTCATCGTCGCGCTTTTCTTCGCAGGTCTCGTCAACATGGCCATGGTAATCATGGCCAGCGCGGCATTCCATGCCGGCCACCGCGACGTCGCGGAAATCGAAACCGCTTACCATACGCTCACGCCGTTGCTCGGTGCGGGCGCGGCGGCGGTTTTCCTGATTTCGCTCATCAGCTCGGGTATCTCCAGCTCCGTTGTCGGCACCATGGCTGGCCAGATGATCATGCAGGGCTTCGTCGGTTTCCGGATTCCCGTCTGGGTGCGACGTCTGGTGACCATGGTGCCGGCGTTCGTGGTGGTCGGCCTCGGCGTGAATGCCACCCAGGCGCTGGTGATCAGTCAGGTCGTTCTTTCGTTTGCGTTGCCGATCCCGATGGTGGCGCTGGTGCTCTTCACCCGCCGCAAAGACATCATGGGCGAGTTCGTCAATAGACGGCTAACGGACATTGCAGCGATTGCCGCGACGGTCGTCATCCTCGCGCTGAATGCGGTGCTATTGCTTCAGTCGTTCGGCGTCAGCATTCCGGGCATGCCTGCACCCTGATGCAGCCCATCCGGACTCTTCGGGGATGAGCCGCGCTCCCGGTGCGATGGACGGCGAAGTTTGTTCGCTAGCCAGCGACTGACCGCTTGGGGGACCAGAGCTCCTGCTCCAAAAAACGGCTTTTCGATGATGTTGCAGTTGGCGTGGCGCACTTCCAACCGAGGCAGGACGTGCTCGACAACAGGTTGCGCGAACACCAGGGAGATGCGCAACAGGTTCGCTGGCACCTCCGGCCCTGACGGTTGGACGGCAACAGGCACCACACCAGCAGCGACGCCTCTCACCGCGCAATCCGGTCCGCAGCCATTGCGATCCAGTTCATTGGACGATTCCTGCCCGCACCTGCAAGAAGGCTTTCATTCGCTGCGTGGCGAGTTCGGGCCTGATCAACACGCCACAGGCGTCCGCTTTCCGGAACACTTCGGCGAAATGCAGCACCGACCGCGCCGACTCCATGCCGCCGGCCATCGAGAAATGGTCCTGATGTCCGTTCAGCCACGCGAGGAAGACAACCCCCGCCTTGTAGTACTGTGTCGGCGAACTGAAGAGCTCACGCGACAGCGCCACCGTGGGTCGCATCGTGTTGTGGTAGGCCGCGATATCGTCTCTGGCCAACTGGCCCAGCGCTTTCGCCGCGACTGGTGCAATCGGATCAAATATGCCCAGTAACGCGTGCGATATGCCCGTGCTGTCGCCTGCGATCAGATCGCCGTAGTTGAAATCGTCACCGGTATACATCCGCACGCCGTCCGGCAACTGGGCGCGAAGCTCGCACTCGTATTCGGCGTTCAGCAACGAAATCTTGATGCCTTCGATCTTGCCCGAATGCACGCGGATGATGTCGAGTACAGTTGCCATTGCGGCGCGAACGTCACTGCTGCCCCAGTATCCTGCGAGCGAAGCGTCGAATGCGTCGCCGAGCCAGTGAAGCACGACCTTGCTGCGACTCTCGGCCAGTACAGCGTCGTACACTTTTTTATATTCATCAGGCGATCTGGCTGCGGCGCACAATGCACGACTCGCCATCATGATGGCCCGGCCACCGGCGGCCTCTACGACTTCGAATTGCTCCTTGTAGGCCTGCACCACATCCGACAGGCTATGCCGTCGCCGGTCATCCAGATGGTCGGTGCCTGCACCGCAGGCGAGATCCGCTCCGGGGATAGTTCTCGCGTGCGCGATGCTTCGGCGAATGAGTTCGGACGCCGTCTTCCAGCCCAGACCCATGCCTCTTTGCGCGGTGTCCATGGCTTCGGCAACCTTGAAACCGAGGCCGTACAGATAGGTCCGAAACGCGAGCGTCCTGCCCCAATCGATCGCCGGCGCGTCCGACCACGGCTCATAGCCGAGCGCGGGATCAACCACGACATGCGCTGCAGCGTATGCCACGCGATTGAACTCACATTTCGACTCCAGCGTGATGTTCTCCTCCAAGGTCTTCAACGGGTACGGATTCAATTCGCCATTACGGGCTGGCAGAAGGATTTTCATGGCTATCTCTCAGAAGGCGGTCGATGTCGGGATCTCGTTCGCACCTCGTTTGGCACGCACAGCGTTTGGCGCCGGGATGCGACCGAGGATATGATCGGCTGCCTTCTCCGCGACCATGATGGTCGGTGCATTGGTGTTACACGACGGAATGAGCGGCATCACGGAGGCATCGACAACGCGAAGTCCGTCAATGCCAATCACTCGCAGGTCAGGTGTGACTACGCTATGTTCGTCCTCAGGGCGCCCCATCCTGCACGTACCGACCGGATGGTGATCGGTCTTGGCATTGGCACACGCATAATCAAACAACTCGTCGTCCGTGTTGACACGCGGACCGGGCAGGACTTCCGTCTGCACAAAACGCTTCAACGCGGGCTGATTCATTAACTCGCGCGCAAGGCGCAGGCCCTTGAGCGCTGCATGGCGGTCTTCCGGCTCCGACCAGTAGTTCGGGTCGATCAGCGGCGCTGTCGCAGGATCGGCACTTGCCAGACGTACGCTGCCGCGCGATTTGGGCCGGAGATACGCGGTATTCAAGGTGACGCCGCCATGGCGAAGTTTCGCCATGCCCGCTTCGATCCCTGAACCCAGGCCGAGATGGAACTGGATGTCGGGCGACCGGGCGTGTGTCGCAGCGATTCCGTCCGCATACCAGAAGCCGCCCGTCTCGAACAGGCTCGAAGCAACCGGGCCCTTCTTCAGGAGCAGGTACTGCAGGCCTGCCCACGCTGCATGCTGGAGTTTGTTGTACTTGTCGTACGTATGATCGCCAGTACATTCAGCGATGACAAACAGGTCGAGATGGTCCTGCAGATTTGAGCCGATGCCCGGCATGTCATGCACGACGGGTACACCCGTTGACCTCAAATGATCGGCCGGACCGATGCCTGATTGCATTAGCAGCTTGGGGGATCCAATGGCCCCGGAAGACACGATCACTTCGCGCCTCGCTCGCACGACAACTGGCGTGCGGTCGGTTCCACTGACCAGTTCTACGCCGACTGCGCGTCCTCCTTCGACGATCACGCGTAGCGCCCGTGCCTGTAACCTGACAGTGAGATTCGGCCGCCCGAGGATCGGGTCAAGGAACCCGACGGATGCCGATGCGCGCCGCGCGTTGAACTGCGTCAGCTGATAGTAGCCGAGGCCTTCCTGTTCAGCGCCGTTGAAGTCGGCGTTGAAAGGCATGCCCATCTCCTGACCCGCCTGGAAGAACGCTTCGCAGATCGGCAGAGGACTGATCGGGTTTGACACGCCTAGCGGACCACCATAGGCATGATATTCATTCGCGAAGCGCTGATTGTTCTCCGATCGTTTGAAATAAGGCAGTACATCGCGGTAACTCCAGCCCGTTGCGCCGCCCATGCTCTCCCACTCGTCGTAGTCCGCTGGCACGCCGCGCGTATAGATCTGCGCGTTGATCGACGAGCCGCCACCGATGACTTTCGCTTGTGTGAAGCGCAAGACCCGGTCATTTAGATGCTTTTGAGGCACGGTATGCCAGCCCCATGACCCGATGCCTTTGGTCATCTTCGCAAAACCAGCGGGCATGTGAAAAAGCGGGTTCTGGTCGCCGCCGCCAGCCTCAAGCAGCAAAACCGTCACGGAAGGATCGGCGCTCAGGCGATTCGCCAGTACGCAACCGGCCGACCCTCCGCCCGTAATGATGTAGTCGTAGCTATCGGTCTTCATGCTGCTCACCTTCAAAAGGCAGAAATCGAGAGGCCACCATCAACCTGGAGCACGCTGCCTGTGGCAAACCGCAACGCACCGCCCGCAAGCTGGCCGACCGCCTTCGCGACATCGTCAGCCTCGCCCCAACGGTTCATGGGAACGAGCCCCTCCTTGAAACGCGCTTCATACTTCTGCGCAACCGCCTCGGTCATCGGCGTCCGGATAATCCCAGGCCGCACCTCGAAAACCGGGATACCTGCATGAGCAAGGCGTAGTGCGAACAGTTTTGTCATCATCGGCAAAGCGGACTTCGAGAGGCAATATTCGGCCCTCTCAGGTGACGCCATCGTGGCCGATACCGACGAGACCGTGATAATCGCGCGCGGGCGATCTGGCTCTGCGCTCAACATATGGCGAGCAACCGCCTGAGTCATGAAGAAGGTTCCGCGCAGATTCACTCCAAGCACGGTGTCGAACGCCTCAGAAGTCACATCCAGCAGATCACCACGCGTGGGCGAGCCGATTCCCGCGTTGTTCACCAGGCAATCCAGATCGCCGCACCACGCCAGCACACATTCGAGCACTCGCGCGTGGGACGCCACATCCTGCAAATTGGCCTGCACAAACAGAGACCGCCGTCCCTGGTCCTCAATCGCCCTTAGCGTCAGAGCGGTATCTTTGTCATCGACCATGTCGGTAATGGCCACGTCGTAGCCGCGCGACGCGAGTTCGACAGCGATCGCGCGCCCGATTCCGCGGCGGCCGCCCGTGACGAGCGCTGCGAGAGGTTGCATTGCGTCATCAGGCATGTCGGTCTCCGTCAAAAGCGTGGTCTCCGCTAGCCGTGCGGCTTCGCGTCAGCTCCGAACGAAGGTGTTCGCCGACCCGTAGAGCCTGCGCTGCCACTGTCAGCGCTGGATTGACCGCAGCAGACGATGGGAAAAAGCTCGCATCAACGACGTACAGGTTCTGGTGGTCATAAGCCTTGCAGAACGGATCGAGCGGCGCGGAGCCAGCGTCACTGCCAAACCGGACCGTCCCACACTGATGGGACGGCGTGTCCTCGCCAAAGCGTCTGCTCACGACCAGCGGATAGCCCGCATCCTTGAGCAGACCCTTCGTTTTCTGCACGAAGCGTTGATGCGGTTTAAGGTTGGTGCGATTCCACGTGAGCTGGATGTCACCGGACGACGTTAGCTCTACGCGACTATCGGCGCTCGGCAAGTCTTCCGACATCGCGTAAAGGTCGACACTGTGACGGCTTATGTATTCCAGAAGCTTCCTCGGCACATACGGAAGCGCGCCACGAAGCATCGGTTCACGGATTTTTCCCAGCATTTGCAGATTGCCCAGCGGCCACCGGTCATGCACGCCGCCAAAGTAGAAGTCGTTGACCGAAAGCGTCTTCGGAAAACGGGTGTCGTTGACCGTCCTCGGGTCGATTGCCAGAATCGCGGTGCAGTTATGGTTCATGTAGTACCGCCCGACCGCTCCCGACGTGTTCGCAAGCCCGTTCGGAAATTTGTCGTTAGCCGAGGCGAGTAACAGAACGGCGCTATTGATCGCCCCTGCCGACAGCACAAACGTGTCGCCAGTGACCGTAAGCGGACCGTCCCGCGTCTGAACTTCGAGGCTCGAAATTCTTCGCCCTGTCGGGTCGGTCACGAGTCGTGTCGCACGTGCGCCCGTCAGCAGGGACACGCCTCCTTGTTTCAGCGCGGGGCGCAACAGGCACATCTCGGCGTCTCCTTTCGCGTCAATGCGGCAAGGAAAAGCGTCACATGTGCCGCAGCGCACGCACGCGCCGCCGTCGCCGAAATCGACCGAAGCCGGCATAAAGAACGGATGCAGGCCCTGCTGCCGAAGCTTCTCCCGGAGCCTGCCAATCACAGGTTCGTCCGGTATCGGTCCATCACGATAATTGACGGATCTCGGCGGCTCGGTCGGATCCTGACCAGCGGACCCTCTCACGCCGAAGAGCTCCTCGGCCAGGTCGTAGTATCTTTCGAGGTCCCGGTACGCGATGGGCCACGCGGGCGACACACCTTCCTCATGCGCGAGTTCTTCGAAGTCGGCTTCACGCAGCCGGAACATGGCGGTACCGAAGAACTTCGTATGCCCGCCGACAAAGTAATACTGGCCAGGGCGGTAGCGCTCGCCAGCGCCGTTGAGCCAAGTATCGCGCGTGCGATACCGGAGCTGGCCGAATACGGCTTCCGCATCCCAGTTCTGCAGTTCGCGGGGAAGATTGTCGCCCCGCTCGATCACTACGACACTGGCACCCGTACCCGCGAGTTGCAGGGCAATCGCGCTGCCGCCGACGCCCGAACCAACGATGACGACATCGGCATGCATCACGCTATCCTTTCTTCCGTTTGCGCATCGAAGAGGACCAGCTTCGACAGATCGACCCGCAGGTTGCAGTGCTCGCCGGGGCTATGCGGCATGTCGGCGCCAAGCCGGGCAGCGACTTCGACCCCGCCCATTTCAAGGGCCGCCAGCGTGTCCGGTCCCGTGGGTTCCATGACCAGCACCTTCACCGCTACCTCGCGCACCGCATCCGGGACCCGCGAGGATTCCACACCGATCGCTTCTGGCCGAAGACCGGCGATCACCTTCTGGCCCGCGTATCGCGCGACTCCGGCGGACTGGGCCGGCAGATCAAGGCGAACCGCTGCACTGCCCTCGCCCATCGTCAAAACGAGTGTGTCGCTCCGGGTTGAGAGCACTGCCGGAATGAGGTTCATCGACGGCGAGCCCATAAACGTCGCGACAAAGGTATTGGCCGGCGTACTGTAGATTTCGGCTGGCGTGCCGAACTGCTGGATCACGCCCCCCTTCATCACCGCAATCCGGGTCGCGAGTGTCATCGCTTCGATCTGGTCGTGAGTCACGTACACGATGGTCGCGCCGAGCCGTTGATGCAGCTTCTTGATTTCGGTGCGCATGTCAACGCGCAGTTTTGCGTCAAGATTGGACAGCGGCTCGTCGAACAGGAAGATTTTCGGGTCCCGCACCAGCGCCCGTCCCATGGCGACGCGCTGCCGTTGACCGCCCGAGAGTTGGCCCGGGCGGCGCTTGATCAGGTGCTCGATCTGAAGCAGTCTTGCAGCGTCTGCGACGGCCTTATCCCTCTCCACTTTCGACACTTTGCGCATCTCGAGACCGAAGCTGATGTTCTGGCCGACCGTCATGTTCGGATACAGCGCGTAGCTCTGAAAGACCATCGCGATATCCCGCTCGCTGGGATGCAGGTCGTTCACACGGTCGTTGTCGATCCGGATCTCCCCACCGGAGATAGTGTCGAGTCCCGCGATCAGCGACAGCAGGGTCGATTTTCCGCAACCGGACGGCCCGACAAGTACAAGGAAATCGCCATCGGTCACATCGATGTTGATGTTCTTCAGGATTTCCGTCGGGCCGTAGGCCTTGCGGACATTTGAAATATGCAGAGAAGCCATTTCCTTACCCCTTTACCGAACCGGCCATCATGCCGCGCACGAAATAGCGGCCGCCGATCACATAGACCAGAAGAGTGGGCAGCGCGGTAATCACGGCGGCTGCCATCTGAACGTTGTACTCACGCACGCCCGTCGACGTATTCACGATGTTGTTCAGTGCGACCGTAATAGGCGCCGTGCTGCCCGTCGTAAATGAAGCACCGAAAAGGAAGTCGTTCCAGATATTGGTGAACTGCCAGATCACCGTTACAGTGATGATGGCGCCGGAACACGGCAACAGGATGCGCAGGAAGATCCTGAAGAAGCGCGCGCCATCGATCATCGCGGCCTTCACCAGTTCATCGGGAAACGCGACATAGAAGTTACGGAAGTACAAAGTCGTAAAGCACAGACCGTAGACAATGTGCACGAACACGAGACCCGTAATGGACTGGGCCAGCCCGATTTTCCCGAGGAAGGTAGCCATCGGAATAAGCACGATCTGGAAGGGGATGAAGCATCCGAACAGAACGAGCCCAAACAGGATGTTGTCGCCCTTGAATCTCCATTTGGTCAGCACGTAACCGTTGAGCGCGCCAAGAAAGGTAGAAATCGCAACGGCGGAAATGACCATCCTTGTCGAGTTCCAGAAAAACCCCTTCACGCCGGAACAATCGAGGCCAACGCAGGCTTCCCCCCAGGCTTTAAGCCACGGCTCCAGTGTCCACGCACGTGGCAACGCGAGAATGTTTCCGCTGTACACCTCCGAAAGAGGTTTGAACGACGTCAGCATCATTACCGCGAGCGGGATCAGATAGACGACGGCAAAAAGCGCCAGCAGTCCATAGATCACGATCCTCGATACGTAGTTATGCTTACCCATCACCATTTGCGGCGAGTCCCAGCCTTTTTTCAACATGACGATCTCCTGACTGGACTAATGCGAGCCGCTGCCGCCGCGCGGACGAAGCTCTGAATAGAGATACGGGACCATGATCGCCGCGACCGTGCACAGCATCATGACCGCACTCGCCGCTCCCATTCCCAACTCGTTTCGCGTGAAGGTGAATGAGTACATGAACGTCGAGGGCAACTCCGTCGAATAGCCGGGACCTGCGCCTGTCAAGGCCACCACCAGTTCATAGCTCTTGACCGCGAGGTGAACGAGGATGACGAACGCGGAAACGAAAGCCGGCCGCAGTTGCGGGATGATGATGCGTCGATAGATAGCCGGCATTCTTGCCCCATCGATCGACGCGGCCTTGACCATATCCTGATCGATACCCCGCAAGCCTGCGAGGAACATCGCCATGACGAAGCCGGACGCCTGCCACACCGCGGCGATGACCACGGTGTAAATGGCCATTCGATCATCGATGATCCAGTCGAACCTGAAACCGGTCCAACCCCAGTCGTGGAAAAGCTTCGTCAGCCCGAGACCGGGATTCAGTATCCATTTCCAGGCCGTCCCCGTGACGATGAAGGAGATCGCCATCGGATAAAGAAAGATCGCGCGCAGACCGCCTTCCGCCCTGATGCGCTGGTCGAGAAGAATGGCGAGGCCCAGCCCGATCCCCATGCACAGGACGACATACAGCGATGCATAGATTCCCAGGTTGGTGACCGCAACGTGCCAGCGCGGATGTGCCCAGACGCGTCCGTACTGCATCAGGCCGCCCCAGTGCAGATTGGCAAACGCGCGTGAGCGCGTGAACGACAGGACCGTGGTCCAGACGATAAAGCCGTAGACGAAGATCAGCGTCGTAATCAACGTGGGCGACAACACGAGCTTTGGCAATACCTGCTCGAACCGGTTTCTCAGGCTTGACCGGCGTTTGTCGTGAAGCTGGGATTCGTCCGTAGTACCTCGTGACGAGGTATGGACGGTCCGGTGTGTAGTGTGCATGGCAACCACCTCTACTTCGGGAGCATCGGGTCTTCGCAGGGGCACGCTGGCGCCCCCGTGAGTTTTAAGACGGTGTACGGTCTACTTGGCGTTGTTGACAGCGTCGACCAGCTGTTTCACCGCATCGGCAGATGACTCGTTGGTGTTGAAGAAATGCGTGACGACGTCATAGACCGCGTTCTTCGGCCCATCGGGCATTGCGTGTCCGTGCGCGAAGCTGCCCACCATCGTGCCGCTCTTCAGCGCAGTGCGAAGATCAGCCATCGATTTCTGGCCGCACTCGTCGAACCCATCGGAAGGCACATCGAGACGCGCCGGAATCGCTCCCTTGATCTGATTGAATTTCGCCTGCACGCCCTTGTCCATCACGGTCGACGCGAACGCATATTCACCAGGCACGCTGGCATCGCTCTTTTTGAACGTCGCAAACTGGTCAGTATTGAAGATGAAGTCGCCCTGGGTGCCGGGATACTGGAAGCACAGGTAGTCGACATTGGCCTTCTTGCCAGCGTTCACGAACTCACCCTTCGCCCAGTCGCCCATGATCTGCATCGCGGCCTTGTCGTTGATGACCATCGATGTTGCGAGGTTCCAGTCACGCCCCGGGAAATTCGGATCGACCATACCGCGCAGCGCGCGCATCTGGTCAAATGCCTTTTCCATCGTCTTTGAGCCGAGCGCGGCAGGCTCAAGATTGACGAGCGCCTGGGTATAGAATTTCGGGCCGCCGGCAGACATGACGGCGCTATCGAAAATCGTTGCTTCCTGCCACGGTTGCCCGCCGTGGGCGAGCGGCGTGTAGCCAGCCTTGCGAATCACGGCGGCATCGGCAACCAGCTGGTCGAACGTCTGCGGCGGAGTCAGATGCAACTGATCGAAAATCTTCTTGTTCGCCCAGATCCAGTTGGTCCGGTGAATATCGACCGGCACCGCTACCCAATGACCATCGACCTTCGAGAAACGTTGAATCGGACCCGGCACGAGCTTGTCCCATCCTTCCTTTGCCGCGATCGGATCGAGGTTGGTCAGAAAATCCTGCGACGCGTATTCAGGAATGGTAAAACCGAGCATCTGGATGGCGTCAGGCGGATTGCCGGATGCAACGCGAGCTTTCAGCACCGTGCGCGCTGCTTCGCCGCCGCCCCCTGCAATCGGCGCGTCCTTCCAGGCGTATCCGCGCCGCTTCAAACCGTCCTTTAATACCTCCAGCGCACGGGCTTCGCCGCCCGAGGTCCACCAGTGCATCACTTCGACGGTTTTGGTGTCGGCCGCCGATGCCGTGCTGCTGCCACTGACGGCGATGGCTGCCACGAGTGCAAAAAGTGTCTTCCTCAACATGTCTCACTCCAGATGGGTTGCTCTCTCTGATGGAGAGGGTTTTCAGTCTTTTTCCCGGCGGCCCCTTCCGCCCGAGGCTCATTTCTTACCTGCTATTTCTTCGCCGGCAGCCAAAGGTTCTTGCGTTCTCCGATATGCAGTTGAATCGTCTTCGTCTCCGTATAGTCTTCGACCGCCTGCTTGCCGAGTTCGCGGCCGACACCGCTTGCCTTGAATCCACCAAACGGGAGTTCCGGATATCCGTCGAGGAAGGTGTTCACCCAGATCGTCCCTGCGTCGACACCGCGTGCGACCTTCAGGCAGGTATCGATATCGCTGCTCCACACCGCGGCCGACAAGCCGTACGCCGTGTCGTTTGCGATTTCGATGGCATGATCCAGATCGCGGAAAGCGATGACACTCAAGACAGGGCCGAAAATTTCCTCTCTTGCGACACCCATGTCTGCCGTGACATCGGTGAGGACGGTCGGCTGCAGATAAAGGCCGTTAGCACTTGCGTAACGCCCGCCGCCAAGACGCACCTTCGCACCTGCCGAGACACCGGTCTCGATATGACCAAGGATGTCGTTCATCTGCTGTTCGCTGACGATCGCTCCGACCTTCGCATCAGGATGAAGCGGGTCGCCGACAGGCACTTCGCGGGCACGCTCGATAACAGCAGCGGCAAACCGCTCTACGATGGACTCATGCACGAGAACCCGGCTACCGCTGTTGCAGCATTCGCCAGCGTTGAAGTACACGCCGAACACGACCGCGTCCACCATGGCATCCCAGTCGCAGTCCGGGAAAACGATCTGAGGATTCTTGCCACCCAGTTCCAGGGCGACTTTCTTGAGTTTCTTCGAGGCCACCCCAGCGAGCATTGACCCCACGTGGGTCGAACCCGTGAACGAGAGCATGTCGACTCGCGGATTCTCGGCGAGAGGCTGACCGACGCGTGAGCCCTTGCCCGTCACGACATTCGCGACCCCGGCTGGCACGCTTGCCTTTTCAAGGATCTCCATCAACATGACGGTCGTGCCAGACGTCAGTTCGCTAGGCTTGATCACGCTTGTGCAGCCTGCTGCCATCGCGAATGGCAGTTTCTGGCACAGAATCCACAGCGGAAAATTCCATGGCGTGATGATCCCGACCACCCCGATCGGCTGACGCAACACCAGTCCAAGCATGTCCTCACCCAAGGTGTTGTAGGCGTCACCGCTGGTGGTGCGGGCGAGGCTCGCGGCGTACTGCCACAGATCGACGCAGCCGGCGACCTCCGCGCGCGCCTGGGTGAGCGGCTTGCCGTTCTCCAGCGATTCGATCAGCGCAAGACGCTCAATCTGGGCCTGGATGCCATCCGCGATCGCCAGCAGCACGCGGGCACGCTCCGCTCCCTTCATCTTTGGCCAGGGGCCGTTGTGAAATGCACGATGAGCTGCGTCGATCGCCGCGTCGACGTCCTCGGGCGTCGCCACGGCATAGGTGCTGACGAGCTCGCCATGAGCCGGACTGAGCCGCTCGACACGCTCGCCGTCACCGGCATCGCGCCACTGCCCGTCGATGTAGAGGCGACCGTGATACACCTCAAAGTCAGTCTTACGAGACGCCATAAGCAACGGCGCCAGTTCAGGATTTGTGTCTGCAGTCGTCATGTCAGTTACCCTCAAAATTCGCCGGTCGCTTTTCGCGAAAGCTCAGCATTCCCTCACGCGCATCCGCGGTTGTTGCCGCCAATGCACCCGCCATTGCCTCAAGGGTGGCCGCAGCACCCTCGCCATTTGCCGCGTTCACCAGTTGCTTGGTCAGTTGCACCGACACGGGCGCAAGACGTGCGATCTGTTCGGCCATCTCCAGCGCGGCGTTCAATGCACCGCCCGCTGACGCAAGCTCGTCGATCAGACCGATCGCGTGAGCGCGCGTGGCGTCGATACGTCTGCCGGTGAGCGCGAGCATCTTGACCTTGCTCGCCCCAATGACCGAGACAAGCCGTTGCGTGCCAGACCAACCCGGACATGTCGCTATACCCGCCTCTGGGAGCGCGAAGGTCGCGGCAGGGTCCGCAATCCGGATGTCCGCCACCGCGGCAAGCTCCAGCCCGCCTCCGAGTGCGTGTCCATTGATAGCTGCGATGACCGGCACACGAAGCGCAGCCCAACGATCAAAGATCCTGTGTCCGCGCGGTACCCACTGACGCCACATATCAAGAGGCGCCAGCGCGGACCATTCATTGATGTCCGCACCCACGCAGAAAGCCTTCGTTCCCGAGCCAGTCAGGACCACGGCGCGCACATCGGTCCACGTATCGAGCTCCGCGGCGACCGCTTCCAGACGCATCAGCATCGGCGGGGTCAGGGCATTAAGCTTTTCGGGGCGATTCAACGTGACAAGAGCGACTGCGCCGCTGCGCTCAAACCGGATTCCATCGATATCAGCCACGATGCACCTCCCTGAGTTGCAGTCCGTACGGCGATTCGCTGAAAATCGCGGCATTCATGGTCTTCAGATCCGGTGAGACAATCAAAGGAAAATCCGCCTGCTCAAGCACGTCCCTGTTCAGGTCGATGCCGGGCGCGACCTCGATCACTTCAAGACCGTCCTTCGTGAGCTGCAGCACACAGCGTTCAGTCACATACAGCACCTGCTGACCACGCTGCTGCGCCATGCGGCCGCTGAACGTGACGTGGTCGACGTCGCCGATGAACTTCTTCGATTTGCCTTCCTGAAGGATCGTCAGCCGTCCGTGACCGACCTCCAGCTTCGCGCCGGCCGTGAAAAATCCCGAGAAGACGAGCTTCTTCGCGTGCGTCGTAATGTCGATGAAGCCGCCACATCCGGCAGTCAGGTACGGCTTGCTGGGCAGCTTCGATACGTTCACGTGGCCGTTGCGGTCGATCTGCAGGAACGACAGCAGCGAAACATCGAAGCCGCCTCCCTGGAAGTAGATGAACTGCGAAGGCGACGGCATGATCGCGTCGGCGTTTGCCGAGCAACCGAAGGCGAAGCCGAGCAGCGGCATACCGCCCACCGCACCCTGCTCGATGGCCCACGTCACTCGGCCGTTGAGTCCTTCTTCAAGGAGAATGCGCGGAACGTTGGCCGAAATGCCGAAGCCAAGATTCACCGCGTCTCCGTCCGCGATTTCCATCGCTGCGCGACGGGCAATCACCTTTTCTGCGTTCCAGTCGGCAAATGCAAATTCGCTGTCCGGAACCTTGATTTCGCCGCTGATCTCCGGGTCGTATTCGATCTGCGTCGTCTGTTTCTGCTCGGGGTCCACGACCACGTAGTCAACGAGGTTGCACGGAATATGCACCTGCTGCGTACCGAGCGACCCTGCCTTCACGACTCGCTTGACCTGTGCGATGACAATGCCGCCGTTGTTGCGCACTGCAAGCGCCTGGTCGCGGCCGCCGAGCAGCGCGCCTTCGTGTTCGTAAGACAGGTTGCCCCGCTCATCCGCTGTGGTGGCACGCACGATAGCGACGCGCGGCACGATATTCGGAAAGAAGAGCCACTCCTCGCCCGCGAACGTGACCTTGTCCACGATCGGCTCGGATTCCGAGAGACTGTTCATTGCGCCGCCCTGCCGGTCCGGATCGACGAAAGTGTCGAGCCCCACCTTGGTGAGGACACCAGGGCGCTTCGCGGCCGCGTCCCGATGCATGTCAAACATCACACCGCTCGGCAGGTTGTATGCGCGGATTTCATTGTCGACCACCATCCGCCAGATGTCGGGCATCGGTAGACTCGATGGGCCGCTGGGAAACGAACCGGCGATGATCGACTTGATAAGACCGTGCTTCGCCAGATGATCAACGCCTTTGACGCCATACATGTCGCCAGCTGCTATCGGATGCAGCAGCGAAAGTGCTCGAGGATGGCCTTCGGTTTCAAAGCGCGTCCCGATCGCCGCCAGCATGGCGTCGGGGCAGCCCAGGCCACTCGACGAACTGACGGTCACAACGTCACCATCGTTGATCAGGCCTGCGGCAGTCGCCATCGAAATAACTTTGCTGGAACCCACAATAGATCTCCTCAAACTGACTCAGCGCGCGAACTGCTGCGGGACGGCGACGTGTGCACCAGTTGAAGCCGACTCTTGAAGCGCAAGCGCGGTAACCAGTGACCGGTATCCGTCCCGGCCGGTGGCTGCGGGATCCTCACCGAGGAGAACAGCGCGATGGAACTGGGCGACCGCGGTGACATAAAGGTCCTGGTGGACGACCTCGATGATTTCGAAACCTGCTGCTGAACGCAGTTCGATTTCTCCGACGGCGCGCTGGGTCATCACGTCGCGTGCGATGAGCGAGCCTTCGGTCCCGTGGACCTCGAGGCCGGTCGGCGCGTACGGCACGGTGAACGCGTCGTGAATCTGGGCAAGCACGCCGTTACTGAACCGGATGATTCCCATCACGCCGTCGGCGAGGCCCTGGGTACCCATGCTTCCCGACGAGGTCATCGCGCTCACTTCGACGGGTTCTGCATCCAGAATGAAGCGAAGGGTGTCAGCGTCGTGCACGGAGATGTCCAGCACGACGCCGCCACCCGCATCAGGGCGCTCGATTCGCCAGCCGCGGAGGTGCGGCGGTAGGGAGACCGCGTGGAAGACACGCACGTACAGCAGCGAGCCGAGCGCACCTGAACGGATGAGTTCACGCAGACGGCGGTGTGTCGCGGCACACCGCAGGTGATGGTTCGTGCCAAGGACAACCTGATGGGCGGCGCACGCTTCAATCATCTGGCTCGCGTCAGCCTCTGAGAGTGCAAGCGGCTTTTCGCAGAGCACGTGTTTGCCGGCGGCAGCGGCCGCCAGAACTTGAGGCAGGTGTTTTTCGTTCGTGCTGCTGATGTAGACAGCATCGATGTCGCGATCGGCGAGGATCTCATCAAGGCTTGTGCTCGACTTCGAAATTCGATGCTTGTCCGCGAACTCGCGGGCGCGCCCGGCGCTGCCACTGACGACGGCTTCGATCGTGCCGTCCGGCTGCGACCGGATCGCGTTGACCATCCACTCGTCGGCTATCGTGCTGGCGCCAATTAGCGCCCAGCGAATCTTGGAAGTCATTGTCTCTCTCCATTGGAACGTTCCAACTACAGTTTATTGGATCGTTCCAACAAACTGTAGTAGACTCATTTCACCGTGTCAAATACTTTTTGGAACGTTCCAATTGTGCAAAGCAACATGAAAACAGTTCCGACGATTCAGGACATTGCAGCGGCTGCGGGCGTATCCAAGTCGACGGTCTCGCTGGTCCTCCAGCAGAGCCCAAAAATCAAGGCGGAGACGGCCGACAAAGTTCGGGCGGCAGCCCAGCTACTCGGCTACGTCTATAACCGCGGCGCAGCAAACCTGCGCGGGACCCGAAGTACCATCGTCGGGATGGTCATTAATGATCTGACTAACCCCTTCTTTGTCGAGTTGCTCGTCGCCATCGAGCGGGTACTCGCGCAGTCCGGATACACGACGCTGATGGCGCACACTGCCGAAAACGTCGCGACCCAAACCCGTGTTCTGCAATCGATGCGTGAACAGAATGTGGCCGGCCTGATCATGTCTCCTGCGCTGGGAACACCTGAGCAACTGCCGGACGAGATCAAGTCCTGGGGAATTCCACTTGTCCTTGTCATGCGACCGATGGGCACGGATGTCGACACGGTCGGAGTCGACAACAGCTTTGGATTCGCTCTCGCGACGGAACATCTGATTGCTCAGGGCCACACACGTATCGCATTCGCCGGCAATCGAACGGGGTATGCGGTTGCGAACCAGCGCAGGCAGGGCTACCTCACGGCGATGGCCAGTCATGCCCTGACTGTCGCCGACGAGTGGATCATCGATGTTGAACTGACTCCGGAGGGCGGTCGCAAGGCCGTCCGCTCCATCTTCGAGATGCGGCCTCGTCCGACGGCGGCGGTTTGCTATAACGATCAGGTTGCGTTTGGCGTGTTGCATGAGCTGGACCGAATGGGCAAACGTGCGGGCAAGGCGCTCGCGGTCGTTGGCTGTGACAATGTGGTGGCGGCAGAACATACCAATCCGCCGCTCACTACTCTTTCCGCCGGAGCGGACAAACTCGGCACGATCGCGAGTGAGACGCTGCTGGCCAGGCTCGATCCAGCGGCGGACGGAAAAGAACCACCCGTGCAGTACTTCGCCATTCCGCAGCTAGTCGTCAGGGAATCAAGCGTGGGCTCCGCGGGGCGCCGCCCGTCTCTGTCGATAGATCCCACCCGCACAGAACGTCGCGTTGCAGGCCAGCGGCAATAGACTTCTGTCCCCTTGATGCATCGCGCGTCAGCCAGAGGGGCTGGCCGGATCGTGGCGAGCCGTCTGGCTAACCCCGAACCGACCAGGCTACCCGCCTACGAATCGGTGGATTGCCTTTCAACCCCCAGCGACGGCGTTTCACAGCGTGAAGCCCATCTGGTCCTTGCCGAGCTCAGTCAGGTCTGCCTCCGCCGCGCGTCCGACAAAGTCGACTTCGAAATTGTCCGCAGGAAAGTCCGGCGGGCTATCTCCGTTGAGAAAGGTCGGCAACTGGCGTTTAAGGTAGGCGTCGTTCTTTGCACACGCTGGCGCAGCCGATATGTACATGACGTTGCTGTAGCCCTTGCCACGATGAGCATCTTCGACCGCGTGAATCACGTCGCTATGCCAGAAGACGGTGTCCCCTGCCTGCATCAGTGGAATGGAGGACAACGCTTCTTGAAGCGGACCATGCCATTCCGGCTTGATCGAAAGTGCGCGCCCGGGCAAGGCGCCGCACAGATCGTCGTCCGGCACGTCATCCTGAAGGGCGCGCAATAATATGTACACCATCGCGTTCGCGATCGGCACGAGTTGAAGCGTGCCGTCTCCCGGACCTTGCGGAGTGAGCGCTGTCCAGCCCTGGAAAGTACGGAACA
The DNA here is from genome assembly GCF_050434085.1 of Paraburkholderia sp. UCT70. Taxonomy (NCBI): domain Bacteria; kingdom Pseudomonadati; phylum Pseudomonadota; class Betaproteobacteria; order Burkholderiales; family Burkholderiaceae; genus Paraburkholderia; species Paraburkholderia sp. UCT70. Next base: position 141,843 of record NZ_JBNPVZ010000002.1, read on the forward strand.
TCGAACAGACAGTCGGTGACGGAATCTCTCTCGCCTCGGGGCGATACGCGGCATCGAACGCGTCGTAGCGGCGCCAGTCGCCACTAAACACGTGTCGATAAACACGCCGGAAATTGTCGTCAAGCCAACGTTCGACTGACCCACCGTCGCAATGAGCAGACAGCCCGAGCGACTCGGAGCCGGGGGGGCGACGCCGCAGCCGGTCCGCGTACACCGGAACGCGGTCCGGATCGCAATGAACGCGTCCTTCGCTGTCGTGTTTCCAGAGGCGGTTCAGAAAGACGCGCGTCTGAGTGAGTTCGGGCGCCTGGCGCGCTTCGACCTGAGGCTTCGACCAGTAAATGCCATAGATCTGGGGCTTGCTCGAAGCGAGGTTGCCAAAGTACTTGTCTTCTGCACGATGCGCGAGTTTTTCGTCGAGGTCATTGGACTCGACATACTCAGCGACCTGCGCGTCCCAGCCTTCAGCGCGCTCGCGGCTGAACACCCCCCGGACGACGCAGGCCCCTCGATCCTTGATCGATGCGATCTGCGCGGCGCTCACCCGGTCAGCCGCGATATCCGCATACTGGATTTCAGGAATGACGGACTCACCGCGGGCACGCTGCGCCACGATAGTAGCGACCTTGCGCTGAATTTCAGCTTCGACCTCCTGGAATACTTCCTTATAGTTCGGAAGGCCGGCGCGCAACAGCTTTTTAACCGCCCGAATAGCGGTCGGCAAATCGTCGATGTGAAGGGATTCCATGGTGGCGTCTCCTGGTGTTCTTTGATGACTGAAGCTTAGCCTGGGCCAGGATGGACGGGTGATACAATAAGGTCAACTTCTTTGCGATTCCAGCCATGAAGGCTCTATACGAACATGTCGAGATGAGCGCCGGATGCTCCGTGCGGGTTTATCACCGGAAGCTTCCGCGTATTCCGTTCGAATGGCACCATCACCCGGAATTTGAACTCACCTTGACGATGAATAGCCGTGGCAAGCGCTACATCGGTGACTCGATCGCCGGGTACGAGGGCGATGACCTGGTGCTCGTCCCGCCGGACTTGCCTCATACCTGGTCGTCGAACCGTTCGATCGACGACAGCGCCCCGCAGGTCGCTATCGTCATCTGGTTCGAAGGCGACTGGGCGCGACGACTGGCAGATTGCTGCCCCGAGTACGAAGCACTTCATCGGCTTCTGCGACGCGCTGCCTGCGGCCTTGCGTTCAGAGCGGAAGCCGGGGCAACGGTGCGTAGCCGACTCGAGGGTCTTTTGTCAGCCTCTCCAAGAGAGAGACTCAGCGTTGCGCTGGACATCCTGTGCACATTGGCCGATGAGGAAGCACGGCCACTCGCGTCCCCCAACGCATTCGATCAGAGCAACGTGGGGCGGCCCTCCGGACACGAGCCGGAGCGGATAAATCGGGCGTTAGCAGTTATCGAGGCACGGTTTGCCGAACGGCTGACACTGGCGGAATTAGCCGCCGCCGCGACCCTTTCAGAGCGCACACTCAATCGATACTTTGTTCAACATATCGGCGAAAGTGTCGGGAAGTATGTGAGCCGTGTGCGAATCGGTCACGCATGTCGAATGCTCGCGGACACCTCATGGCCCGTGTCGGTCATCGCGGCGCATTCAGGATTTCCCAACGTTGCCAATTTCAACCGTCAATTTCGCGCGCTGAAAAAGACGACTCCCGCGGCCTATCGGAAAGAGTTTGCTGGTCAGCCCCGACATCAACTGAATGCCCCGTTGACACTGGAGGCTAGGTCGCCATCCTTGGACCGCTCATGAATGGCGTTCAGCGTGGTGACTAAGCGGACCGCCTGACTCGCGATATCGTGTGCGACGAAGCTGCGGCCCCGGCTCCCCTACTTTCGATGACCGCGCGCGCTGAGAGGTTCGCGCCGCTGCCTCCCGGATCGATTCTACGAGCCGGTCCAGATTCGCAAATTCGAGTCGCTGCGTCGGTACGATCACTGCAAGCGATCCGACCGCTTCACCGGAATCGTCCGTGAACAGCGGCGACGCCAGTGCAGAAACGCCGTTTTCCAGTTCGTCCCTCGACAGATAAAAGCCCGCGCGTCGGATTTTGAGCAGCGACGCCCGGAACTCGTCGAGTGTCGGCCCCAAGCCGCTTTGCGCGATCTCTTCGGCATACTGATCGAACAGAACCGCCAGCTTGGCCTTCGGAAACGTGGACAGGATCGTTTTTGGAGCGGCACCGAGAAACAGGGGCCGCGGACGGCCCCGGCCGTATCGGAGGTCAAGCGCCGCCTCGTGCGTCTCGCGATGCGTGTCAACGAGCTCGCTTCCCTATGGATAACAGTCTAGCGATGCTCGACATCTCTGTGCAGGGTCGCGACTGATCGCGACGCGGTCCGACTTTATTGCCGGTTCAGAACATTTCATATTTTCTGCAGGACTTTATGTGCGTGCCGTTTCACACTTCAGTCGCCGGATTCAGGACCTTCCGTCGTCATCATCGAGCGTCTGCTTGACTTTAACGAAGCCGGCCGACGGTATAGCTATGCGCTCGTCGAAGGCCCGGATTCCGTGTCCGGCTACCTCGGCACGGTATCTGTTCACGACGATGGCGATGCACGCTCGGTTGCAACGTGGTCCAGCCACTTTCTGCCTGATGACGCAAGCAAGACACGTGAGTTCGTTTCGCACTATGAGCAAATTTACCGCGCGGGACTCGGCGGTCTGAAAACGCTTGTCGAAACCGGCAGCAACTGACCAGTACGCTTGTTTCGCGCGAAGCACGCCACCGCGTTGCGCCAGCCTGTGCAGGCCGACGACAGTCTCGTGGACTCGCGTGCTGGCAAACTGAACAGTGTTGCGCGCCGACTGGAGCCCGGTGCTGCTCGCGCCATACTTTACTATTTGAACCGCCTCGCGCATCGTCCGCGATGACGCCGTTGCGCTCGTATACCGGAACGTGTTTCCCACCCCCGCTCGGTCCGGCGATGATCGTGCCTCAGGCGTCCATCACTGATCCGCCCACGCAGCCGCCGGCCGCGCCGGCGCTGCGCTGCCGAGCGTCTCGATCAGATAATCGACGAACGACGCGATCCGCGATGAGATCGCCGTATTCCGGTAATAAACGGCATGAATCGGCTGCCGCACGTCCTGCGTGTGGCGCGTCAGGATCTGCAGGAGCCTTCCGGCTTCGCGGTCCTGCGTGGTCATAAAGTCCGACAGGCAGACGATCCCGTTGCCCTCGAGCGCGAGTTGCCTCAGCGTCTCGCCGCTCGACGACCAGACCGTGGGCGCGATGCGGTACGGTTCGCCATCGGCGCCCAGCAACGGCCAGACATTCAGCGACTCCGGCTGGTTGAAGCCGAGCAGTGCGTGCTTACCGAGATCCTCGACCTTGCGCGGCTGGCCGTTCACCTCGAGATAGTTCGGACTCGCGAGAATGCGTAGCCTGCTGTTGCCCACGAGCCGGCTATGCAGCGTCGAATCCTTCAGCCGGCCGATCCGGATCGCGACGTCGGTGCGCCGCTCGAGCAGATCGATCACACCCTCGTTGCTGTTGAGTTCCAGCTCCACCTGAGGATAACGCTCGCGGTAGCCCTGCACGAGCGGCACGATCACATGCAGCATGAACGGCGACGCCGCGTCGACCCGCAACCGCCCCGACGGTTTCTCGCGCCGCGCCACCATCTGTTCCTCGGCACTTTCCACCGACTCGATGATCGCCCGTGCGTCCTGCAGGAACGCCCGCCCCTCCTCGGTCAATTCGAGCCGGCGCGTGGTCCGGCGCAACAGCGTCGTCTTCAGCTTCTCCTCGAGCCGGCCGAGTGTACGGCTTGCGGCCGACACAGTCAGGTCGAGCTGCTGCGCGGCGGCGGTGATCGACCCGGTATCGACTACGGCCGCGAAGGTTTGCAATTCGTCCAGTGTGATTTTCATTGTTGATTTCAAATCAAAACAATTTCATTTATAACCTGGTTTTTCCGCAAAAGTAAAGAGAGCACACTGCGCCGGTCTCCACTCATGTTCCGGATCGACCCCCATGCCGCTCGCTCTTCTCGCGCTCACCATCAGCGCCTTCGCCATCGGCACGACCGAGTTCGTGATCGTTGGCCTGATCCCGACAATCGCGTCTGACCTCGGCGTCAGCCTGCCGGCAGCCGGGCTTCTCGTGAGCCTGTACGCGCTCAGTGTCGCGATCGGTGCGCCCCTCCTCACCGCGCTGACCGGCCGCCTGCCGCGCAAGACGCTGCTCGCCGGTCTGATGGCGCTGTTTACGGTCGGCAATCTCGTTGCATGGCGCGCGCCGAGTTACGAGTCGCTGATCGTCGCACGGATTCTCACGGGCCTCGCGCACGGCGTGTTCTTTTCGGTGGGCTCGATCATCGCGACCACGCTCGTACCGAAGGAGAAGGCCGCGAGCGCGATCGCGACGATGTTCAGCGGCATGACGGTCGCGTTCGTCGCCGGCATTCCACTCGGCACCGTTATCGGTCAGCATTTCGGCTGGCGAGCGACGTTTCTCGTCGTCGCGGGTTTCGGGCTGGTCGCGTTTCTCGGGGCTGTCGCCTTCGTGCCCCGGCATCTCGCGCATGCGCGTTCCGCGCCGCTCTTCCAGCAATTCCGCGTGCTCGCGCAACCCCGGCTGCTGCTCGTCTATGCAATGACCGCTGTCGGCTACGGCGGCTCGCTGATCGCGTTCACGTTCATGGCGCCGCTACTCGAGCAAATCTCGGGCATTACGCCGTCGCAAGTCAGCTTGGTGCTCGTCGCCTATGGCGTGTCGGTCGCGGCCGGCAATGTCTGGGGCGGCAAGCTCGCCGATCGTGTCGGCCCGGTCAAGGCGCTCAAGCGGATTTTCCTGCTGCTCGCCGCCGTGCTGTTCGCCCTCACCTTCACGGTGCACAACGCGTGGCTCGCCGTGTTGACGATGCTCTGCTGGGGCGCGGTCGCATTTGGCAACGTGCCGGGCCTGCAGGTGTACGTCGTCAAGCAGGCGCGCCACTTCGCTCCCGAGGCCACCGATGTCGCGTCCGGCTTCAACATCGCTGCGTTCAATCTCGGCGTCGCGGGCGGCTCGTCGCTCGGCGGGCTGATCGTCGCGCACATCGGCCTCGGCCACACGCCATGGATCGCCGCCGCAGTCACGCTCGGCGCATTCGCGCTTACCGCCCTGAGCGGATCCCTCGACCAGCGCGAAGGCCTGCCCGATCGCACCGCCGAACCCGTGGAACTTGCCCACTGAAACCTTCTCTGCCGGAGATCAGCATCACGAACGCACCCGCCGACCGTCCGCTGTTTGCAGGCAAGACCTTCGAAGTCCGCTATGCCGGGCTCACAGCCATCAACGCCCGCGGCGTCGCCGCGCAATTGCCCGCGATAAGCGCGTCCTTGCAGCGCATTCACGCGCGGCCCGCGTATCAGCGCGCGCTCGAACGCGGCGGCAAATACGAAATCCTCGGCGGCGATTGAAGCGGAACCGCGCGCCGCTTCGCGCAACGCCGCCGCCCAGGATTTCGTAGTTTGACGCTAAATGTGCGGGTGCTAGACTCGAAAACCCATCGTCGGTGATCGACCGAATCCGCGTAAAGGGGCGTCCGCATGACCCATTCCCTCCACGGCAAGCAACGCTGGCTCGCGCTAATCGTGCTCTGCCTCGGCGTACTGATGATCGTACTCGACACGACCATCGTGAACGTCGCGCTGCCGTCCATCGCAGCCGATCTCGGCTTTAGCGAAACTTCGCTCGTGTGGGTCGTCAACGCCTACATGCTGACATTCGGCGGCTGCCTGCTGCTCGGCGGACGGCTTGGCGATCTGTACGGACACCGCAAGCTGTTTCTCAGCGGCATTACGCTCTTCACGCTCGCTTCGCTCGCCTGCGGCCTCGCGAATTCGCAGGTGCTGCTGGTCGCCGCGCGCGCCGTGCAGGGCCTGGGCGGTGCGATCGTCTCGGCGGTATCGTTGTCGCTGATCATGAATCTGTTCACCGAAGCCGGCGAACGCGCGAAGGCGATGGGCGTGTATGGCTTCGTCTGCGCGGGCGGCGGCAGCATCGGCGTGCTGCTCGGCGGACTGCTCACCAACCTGCTGAGCTGGCACTGGATCTTCCTGGTCAATCTGCCGATCGGCATTGCGGTGTACGCGCTGTGCCTCGCGCTACTGCCCGCCGCGCGCGGCCACGCGCACGGCGAACGGCTCGACGTGGCCGGGGCGCTCAGCGTGACTGCATCGCTGATGCTGGCGGTCTATGCGATCGTCAACGGCAACGAAGCGGGCTGGACTTCGGCGCAAACGCTCGGCCTGCTGTTCGTCGGGCTCGCGCTGCTTGCCGTGTTCCTCGCAATCGAGGCGAGAATCGAACACCCGTTGATGCCGCTCGCTCTGCTGCGTTTGCGCAATGTCGCGACCGCGAACCTGGTCGGCGTGTTGTGGGCGGCGGCGATGTTCGCGTGGTTCTTTATTTCGGCGCTGTATCTGCAGCGCGTGCTCGGCTATCGGCCATTGCAGGTGGGGCTCGCGTTTCTGCCCGCGAACCTGATCATGGGACTTTTTTCGCTGGGATTGTCGGCGCGCGTGGTGATGCGCTTCGGGCTGCGTCGTCCGCTCGCGGCTGGCCTGCTGATCGCTGCTTGCGGGCTTGCGCTGTTCGCGCGTGCGCCCGTCGACGGCAGCTTCGTACCCGACGTGTTGCCCGGCATGTTGCTGCTCGGCTTTGGTGCGGGCATCGCGTTCAATCCGCTGCTGCTCGCCGCAATGAGCGACGTCGATCCCGCCGATTCGGGCCTCGCGTCGGGCATCGTCAATACATCGTTCATGATGGGCGGGGCGCTCGGGCTTGCCGTGCTCGCGAGTCTTGCCGCGGCGCGTAGCGAGGCGATACAGGCGTCGTCGAGTGCCGCGGCTGCGCTGAACAGCGGGTATCACGTCGCGTTTCTGTTTGGGGCGGTTTTTGCGGCGGCGGCCGGCGTGCTGGGTGGGCTGTTGCTGAGGCCGGGGCAGGCGGGTAGCGCCGCGGGCGTGCATGGTGACGCGGCGGAATCGTCTCGGCCCTCCGCCGCGACTGCAAAACCGCAAGCGCGATCAAATGCGTGAGTTCGCCGCTGACTATGCTGGCTTCATGCTGACATGAGAGCCGAGATGAACCCGGTTGGAAAAGCGCTCTGGTATATCGAAAGCCACTTCGCCGGCGAGTTGACGCTCGACGACATCGCCCGCTGTGGCTGCGTATCGCGCTTTCACCTCGCGCGCGCGTTCGAAGCGGCCACCGGGATGCCGGTGATGCGCTACGTTCGCGCACGGCGTTTGAGCGAGGCCGCACGACGTCTGGCCGATGGTGCGCCCGACATCCTCGCGGTCGCTCTCGACGCCGGCTACGGCTCTCACGAAGCATTCACGCGCGCGTTTCGCGATCAGTTCGGGCTCACGCCCGACGCGCTGCGCGCGCGGGGTCATCTCGACAACCTGACCATCGTGGAGCCGATCAAAATGGACGAAACCCTTCTCACCCATCTGGACCCGCCGCGCTTCGAAGACGCGCGACCGCTTCTCGTCGCTGGACTAAGCGAGCGCTATACGTGCGACAGCAGCAAGGCGATCCCATCCCAATGGCAGCGCTTTGGCGCCTGGTACGGCAGGGTGCCGGGACAGGTCGGCAAGGTGGCTTATGGCGTTGGCTATAACGCCGATGAACTGGGTAACTTCGACTACATGTGCGGCGTCGAAGTCAGCGATTTTTCCGCGTTGCCGCCAGAGTTGAGTCGTGTGCGCATCGCCGCGCAACGGTATGCGGTGTTCACTCATCGCGAGCACATCTCAGGCATTCGTCGCACGATGAATACGATCTGGAATCAGTGGTTGCCCGCGTCAGGGCACGTGCCTGCCGATGCGCCGCATTTCGAACGGTATGGCGAGCAGTTCGACCCGGTGACGGGGATGGGTGGAGTCGAAGTCTGGTTGCCGCTGAAAAGTTGATGGTCGATTCGGCGGATGGCCGTTGCAGATGGCCGTTGTGGCCGGCCATCCGCCTGATCGTTCACGGAGTGGCAGGTCTGCTGTCATGCAATGCATGCACGTCGTCGTATTCCCGCGAAATGTCCTTATTCGTGTAATCGCCCAATCTCATGGCGGCGGCCACGCTAATCACCGCGCATGCGAAGACATACCACGCCACCGCAAATCCCGAATGGAAGTAAGCATAAAGCGCCGTCGCAATCAACGGTGCCGGACCGCCAGCGATGACGGAAGCCAACTGATAGCCCATCGACGCACCGCTGTAGCGCAAGCGCCCCGTGAACGATTCGGCGATCAACGCGGCTTGGGGACCATACATCATCGCATGCGGCACCAGCGAAAGTACGATGGCCGCGAAGATCCATATCGGGTTATGGGTTCCAACCATGAAAAAGTACAGGAAGCCGAATAGCCCGACAGCAGCGGCACCGATCACATACATGCGTCGACGTCCGATCAGATCAGACACGTGACCAAACAGCGGAATCGTGAAGAATTCCAGCACCGAAGCGGCCAGCACTGCCGTGAGCAACAGATCGCGTGTGACGCCCAGACTCATCACACCATAGGTGAATATAAAGGCCGTGAATATATAGAACGGCGCCTGTTCCGCCATACGCGCAAGAGCCGACAGAAGAATGTCTTTCGGCTGCCGGCGCAATACTTCACGCATCGGCGCCTTTTCGATCCTGCGCTCAGCGAGCAGCTTCGCGAAGATAGGCGTCTCGAGGATACTCAAGCGGATATAGAGGCCGATCGCGACCAGCACGATACTGAGGAAAAACGGCACCCGCCAGCCCCAGGTGAGAAATGCGCTACCGGAGATCTGACTGATGGCAAGCACCACCAGATTCGCGACGAACAATCCCGCCGGTACGCCGAACTGCGGCCAGGACGCGATGAAACCGCGATGCTTGTTGGTACGTGCCCACTCCATCGACATCAACACCGAACCGCCCCACTCGCCTCCAACGCCCACACCTTGAATGAAGCGCAGCGCCGTGAGCAGGATTGCCCCCCAGATACCGATCGTCGCATAGGTTGGAACAAAGCCCACGGCAAACGTCGCGAGTCCCATCAGCAACAGCGTCACGATTAACGTGGCTTTACGTCCGATGCGATCGCCATAGTGGCCGAAAATCGCCGCGCCCACCGGCCGCGCGATAAAGCCGACAGCGTAAATCAGAAAAGCTTGCAGTGTGCCGACGAGCGGGTCCGATTCAGGAAAGAACAGTTTCGCGAATACAAGACCCGTGACAATGCTGTACAGGAAGAAGTCATACCATTCGATTGTGGTACCAATCGTGCTGGCGATGACAGCACGGCGCAACTGGCGCCGAGCCTCCTCATCCGAGAGGGGCACCGCCCCTGATTGCGTGGCAGCCATTTGATATCTCCCCAAAATGGACGGGTGACATCTTTTTTTGACATTTGACGTATTGCGTGGTTCCAGTGAGGACACGAGGTCCGTGCAGCAAAAACAGAGACATTTCGAAATTGCATTTTTTGCCGAATTAGCAATCCGGCAACCCTCGCTCAATGCAATTGATACCGATGCCGAAATCGAATTGGAAGTCGAACGAACCGCGGCTTCGGACATGAGCTTTCGCGAAGAATGGGGAGCGACTTGCTTCGCACTACAGGCATCTCACATGCTCGTCACACCCCATTCCCCAATCACACCAACGGAATGTAGATATCCGTCTGCCACTGATCCAGCGGCGTCTCAGGATAGACGCTCAGGTAGTGGAAAAACAGCGGATGGTCCTGCAACTCTTCGCCACTCGAAGGCAGCCAGTCGCGATAGACCGGGTAGATCGTCTCGCCGATGTGGTCGGTCGATCCTGCGTGCCGAACCACCGCGCACCGTCCACCGGGCATCACGAGCTCGCGCACGCCATAGAGATTCGGCGCGACCGGCTCGTCGATCTCTCCGCAGATATCGAAACGGAATTCATCCGCTGGCACGGTGTCTGGATTGCCGTGCGGGACGCCGAAGGTCCGGCTCGACGCCACCGGTGATTGTCCGCTTTGAATACGCCAATCGATGAACTTGCGCGCACTCTCGTTGACGAGTCCGGGCGAACCACAATGTTCGAGCGCGGCAACGCGGGTTTCCGCAAAATCGACGATTTTCACTTGCATGGTCAGTTTCCTCGAAACATAGGGAACAACAAAACTCGCACTCCAGAATTGCCATGTTGGATGTCGTCGAAACGCCCTCGGCGCCATGCCGAACGCACGCTTGAACGCACGGCTGAAGGCTTCGGGACTGTCGAAGCCGGCGTCGAGCGCGGCATCGAGAACCGGGCACGACGCCTGCGACGCGAGGCGGCGGCCCGCGCGACGCAAGCGCATCAACTGCACGTAGCGTGCGACGGGCACGCCGACATACGCGACAAACTGTCGATGAAAATGGAACATCGAGAAGTTTGCGATGCGGCTTAGCGCGTCGACCGACAGATCGCCCTCGAGGTTTGCATCGATATAGGCGAGAACGGCTTCGAAGCGCTTCGTGTAGGCAGCGGCGGCGTCTGTGTGAGCTAACATGGTCTGGATCGTGCGAGTTTCGATATGGTCGCCGAGGTTGGACACATCTTACCTAGCCGGACTTGCTCGATCTTCAATTGGCTCGCTGCCGCGCCTGGAGAATTTACGTAAACTTATCTTCGTTCACCCGCGCTTCCTGAGATTGTCCGCCGATGCCCTCTTCGATCAGCAATTCGCTCCTATGGATCTTCGACGCGTTCGAACGCGATCCGACGTATATGCGTCGGCGGATGTTTGGTAGCGACGCTGCGTATATCGATGGGCTGTTGTGCCTGGTTGCCGCCGATCGCGATAAGCCGTGGAATGGGCTGCTCGTCTGTACGTCGCGGGAACGCCATGCTGCTCTGATTACCGATGTGCCTGCGTTGCGGCCTCACCCGGTGCTTGGGAAATGGCTTTACGTGCCGCAGGAGGATCCTGCGTTTGAAGACACTGTCGAGCAGTTGACGGCACTCGTGCTGGAGCGGGACCCGCGAGTGGGTGTCGAGCCAAAGCCGAAAAAGCGGCGCGGTAAGTCGGTGTTGCCGGAGGGTTGAAGCGCGGCAGTGCCGTTTCGGTCTCTCTTCCGGTCCGAACGCGCGCTCATTGGTGACTACGCGAATTGCGGTCGGGCTTAAAGACCGGAAATGAGATTCTCTCCTCGTCGAATCGCGCCTTATTAATTCGATTCACAACCATAGCGCGAACTCGTTTCATGCAAATAGCATGAATCCCTCGAAATAACTTCGCAATGTAGAAAGCAGCGATGAAGCACTGTGCCTGATATGACGTGCTCTGTGCGATTTCGCACATTCCGCCCATGCGCCCTGATCGGACGTTCACTATATTTTCGATTGCCACACCCCACCTCTATAAATTGTTTACCTGGTCTTCTAACTATCTGTATTCCTCTCCTCGGGAATTATTTGGAAAAGCTGCGTTTGCGTTTTTGCGAAGCAGCGTGACGGCGACCCCTGCCCTCGATGACCGCTTTGCCTATTTCCCGGATTCCGCGGGCTATCTGTACAAGGTCGACAGGAAGACCGGCAAGCTGATCTGGAAGAACCTTGTATCGTCCTATACGAACATCCCCAACGACTACGCGCGCGCAACGCCCGCCATCTCCGGAAACGTACTGATACTCGGCAATCAAAGCGGCAAACTGTCGAGTCCGCAACCGGCCCAGGTCTTTGCCGTCGACAAGAACACTGGCCTGCGGCTTTGGCACACGCAAGTCGATTCAACCACTTATTCAATGGTCACGCAGTCTGCCGTCATCGCGAACGGTACGGCTTTTGTAGGAACCACATCGAACGAAGAATTGATGGCCGCCTATGTCCCTCCGCCTGCCTGGCAGTGGAGTTTCCGCGGCAGCGTCGTCGCACTCGATGTCGCGACCGGCGCAATCAAATGGCAGACGTACAACGATACCGAAGGGTTATTTCGGCGGCTCCGTCTGGGGAAGCACGGGCGCCGTCGACGTCGATCGCAATACGGTGTTCATGGGTTCCGGCAACAACTGGGCAGTGCCTCAGGCCGTACTCGACTGCATGAACAGTGGCGGCACGCCGACCTCGTGCATCGATCCGAACGATCACTTCGACTCGATCCTTGCGCTGGACATGACCACGGGCGCAGTCAAATGGTCCGCGCGCGGTCTGGCGTACGACACGTGGAATGTCGGCTGCGGCCTCAACGTCCCGGGCGTCTTCACCCTTCCGCCGAACGCCAACTGTCCCAATCCGAAAGGTCCGGACTGGGACTTCGCGCAAGGACCGATGCTCTTCGGTGGCAACGGCAATGCTGGCAGACTGGTCGGCGCGGGGCAGAAGAGCGGGATGTTCTGGGCCTTCGATGAAGACACAGGCGCTCTGCGCTGGTCCACGCAGGTCGCCCCTGGGGGACTCACAGGCGGTCTTCAGTGGGGATCGGCCAACGATGGCCAGTTCATTTATGTTGCGGTATCGAATAGCGGAATGACCGGAGCGGGAACGACGCCAGGCGTATGGCAATTGGCGAACGGCGGTGGCACCACCACGTCTGGCGGTTGGGCGTCGCTCAACGCGAATTCCGGCGCAGTGAAGTGGACCACGCCGGACCCGCTCGGAAGCCGCGCGGAGGCAGCCGTCAGTGTCGCCAATGGCGTGGTCTTCGGATGCAATCTCGACTATACGAATGGCACGATGTACGCGCTCGATTCTTCCAACGGAAAAGTCCTGTGGTCATTCAATAGCGGGGGTGCATGCAATGCCGGGCCGGCCATTGCGGACGGCGTGGTGTTCTGGGGCTCTGGCTCGACGAGTGGACCGGGGCCGCTGAAATTGTTCGCCTTCGGTCTGTAGGAAACACCCGAGGTCCCGGTCTGTTCGCGGCGGGGCCTTTGGCTCTTTGCTACGATGTGAGTCTGTTCCGAAGCCGGCGCATTTGGCGCGTAGCGCCCGCCGGCCGGCAGTCATCACCGAACTCACCGAGCACTAGACCTTGACGATCCACATCCGCCCCGCCACCGCTTCCGACGCCCCCCTGATCCTGCGCTTCATCACCGAACTCGCGATCTACGAAAAAGCCGAGCACGAAGTCGTCGCCGGCGTCGAAGACATCGAGAAGAGCCTGTTTTCCGAGGGCGCGCCCGCGAAAGCGCTGATCTGCGACATGAACGGCGAGCCAGTCGGGTTTTGCGTGTACTTCCTTTCGTATTCGACGTGGCTCGGCAAGCAGGGGCTTTATCTGGAAGACCTGTACGTATCGCCCGCATCGCGTGGCAGCGGCGCGGGCAAACAGATGCTGCGCCATCTCGCGCAGATCGCCTGCGAAACGGGCTGCGGTCGATTCGAATGGAGCGTGCTCGACTGGAACGAGCCGGCCATCGGCTTCTACAAGTCGATCGGCGCGAATCCGCAAAGCGAATGGGTACGTTATCGTCTCGCCGGCGACGCGCTCAAAGCATTCGCCGAAGGCGAAACCGAACGGAGCACCTAAGCCCGGTCACTGCGCGGACGTCGCGACGGGCGCCACCTCGAATGCATCGCCCGTCGCGAAGAAGGTACCGCCGGCCACGTAATGGCATGTGCGCAGGTCGGGATCGTCGCCGAAATGCCAGCGGTTGCGCGAATACACGCGGCTATCCGCATACGCGGCGACCACCTCGCCGATGATCAGATCGTGCCGTTGGCTGTCGTCCGGAATCACCTTGCATTCCATCCAGGTGATGCAGCCGGCCAGCATCGGCGCGCCGATTTTTTGCGCGCGGAAGGTCTCGAGATCGAACGCGGAGAACTTGTCGAGTTCGACGCCCGCGTGCGTGCCGACCGCGAGCGTTTGCGCGGCGAAACCGCGGCTCGGCAACTGCAGCCCGAACACGCCGCTCGCTTCGATCAGGCGACGCGTCAGCGTGCGGCTATCCACGACCACCACCACCTTCGGCGGATTGAAGTCGAGCGGCATCGCCCATGACGCGGCCATCACGTTCGAACGACCATCGTGTGCGCTCGTGATCAGCGTGACGGGTCCGTGATTGAGCAGTTGAGTCGCGCGCGACAATTCCACGGTTTCTCGGGTGGCGTTCATAGCATCGTGATGGCGTCGAAAGGATGCGCTGATTGTAGCGGGGCGGAAGAAATGCGATGCGGCGCAGGCCCGAGCGATACGAGAGCGATTCGAACCACGCGCGGATTGCTGCCGAATCGAGCTACCGGGCGGCGGCCCACAAGCCGCCGCCCGACCGGACTTCAAACGAATTTCAAGGGACCCTCAATGTGGCGCCTTGCCGTTCGGCACCGCATTGAGCGGCTTGTGCTGCTCGTCGCCGAGTCCCGGGAAGAACGCGTTCCAGGCGGCGCGCACGCCTTGCGCCGCGGTGGCTTCGGCGCCGACCGACTCGGCCGCGCCGTCCGCGGCTTTCGAGGGATCGGCGGACAGGCCGCGCCAGTGCGTGAATACGAGCAACGGCTTTTCGGTCCACACGCCGTCGCCAAATTTTGCAAACGCCGTGTCCCCGCTCGCCAACTGCACTTCGTACCAGCCTTCGCGTACGGGCGTATGGATGGTAAGGTCAAACCACGGGGTCGGTTCGATTTCCTTCATGTCGTCTCCGGTCGGATAGATCGTCATCGATAACCACACTGAACGCATTGTTCGTGCCCATCGCTGGCGCCACACCCGCCGCGCGACGGGACGGGCAACCGCAGCACATGCGGGCAAACCAGCACATCGGAACTGCGAAGTCGCCGCGCATACGACACGATAGCGCGACATGGGCCAGGCGGACAAACGTAAAACTTACATGCCCGGAGTGGCGGGCGTACGGCGTGGCGGGGTGGGTTTTTTGCGGGGCCGGACGACGGTTTTTCCGCCCCGTTTTGCCGAGCGCCTCGCAGCCGGTCGCGCCTCGCCCTCCATCTGCCGCACCACCTCCGCCAGCGCTTTCACCGCGGGCCCCAAGCGCTCCGCCTCCGTATTGCCATACCCGATCACGAGCCCGTTCGTCTGCTCCGACGCCCCGATCGAAAACCCCGACAGCGCGCGCGGATTCAACCCCAACGCCTGCGCCCGCGCCGTGAGCGCGCGATCGTCGAGCGACGCCGGCAGCCGCAGCGTCAGATGCATGCCGCAATCGCCGCCAAGAATCGTCGCCGCCGGAAAATGCTCGGCAAGCGCGTCGCGCAGCGCCTGCTGCCGCTCGCGGTACAGCCGCCGCATCCGCCCGAGATGCCGCCCGAATTCGCCGCTTTCGATGAAATGCGCGAGCGCCAGCTGCTCCAGCCGATGCCCGCCGCGCAGCATCTCTTGCAGCGCAACAGCGGCGTGCGCGGCGATCGCGCGCGGCAGCACGACGAAGCCGATGCGCAGCGCCGGAAACATCGTCTTGCTGAACGAGCCGACGTACAGCACGGGCGCCTCGTCGACGAGGCCCTGCATGCTCGCGATCGGCTCGCCGGTGTGACGCACCTCGCCGTCGTAATCGTCCTCGATCAGCCACGCGCCGCAGCGCCGCGCCTCGGCAATCAGCGCGAGCCGCCGCGCCACCGACAGCACCGCGCCGGTCGGATACTGATGCGCGGGAGACGTGTAGATGAGTTTCGGCGGATGCGTGTGCCACGCGTCGGCCGGCACCGCCATGCCTTCGGCGTCGACGGGAATCGGCAGCGTGCGCAAGTCGCCCGCGTTGAAAGCGGCCTTCGCGCCGCGATAGCCGGGGTCCTCGATCCATGCGATATCGCCGGGATTGGTCAGCAGTCGCACGCACAGGTTCAGCGCCTCCTGCGCGCCTTCGGTGATCACGACCTGCGAACCATTGCAGCGCACGCCGCGCGCCATCCGCAGATGCGCGGCGATCGCGTCGCGCAGCGCGGGCTCGCCGGCCGGCGTGCCGTAGCCGAGCGCGCGCGGTAATGCGCGCTCCATCGCACGTTCGAGCGCGCGCCGCCACGCGGCAAGCGGGAAACGGTCCAGCGCGGGCGTGCCGGGGGTCAGCGCGTACCCGTTGTCGGCGTGATTGTGCGACGCCGCGAACTGCTCGACGCGCGCCGCGTATACGACCTCCGGCGCGCCCGACGCCGCCGCCCGCACGCCTCGCGCGGCGGGGCTCGACAGCGGGCTCACGCGCGTGCCCTGACGATCGGCGATCACGTAGCCGACCGCGGCGAGATGCTCGTAAGCGATCACGACCGTGTTGCGCGACACGCCCATTTCGGCGGCGAGCAGCCGCGACGACGGCAGCAGCGACCCGGCCGGCAGACGACCGGCGAGAATCGCCTGCTGCAGACGTTCGATCAGCTGCTTTTGCAGCGGCGCGGGCCGCTTGGCCCCGCTGGCCCCGCTCGCGGCGAACGCGTCGTCCGCATGGACGAGCGGTCCGATGATTTCGATCATGGTGGCTGGACCTATCGAATAAGCATGTCGTGGATCTTTTGAACATACCACGTTTGCCGTATCGTTCCTGCATCGACACGCATCGGCATCCTCCGGCATCGCCCATTCATCGA
Organism: Paraburkholderia sp. UCT70; assembly: GCF_050434085.1. NCBI lineage: Bacteria > Pseudomonadati > Pseudomonadota > Betaproteobacteria > Burkholderiales > Burkholderiaceae > Paraburkholderia > Paraburkholderia sp. UCT70. Next base: position 158,336 of record NZ_JBNPVZ010000002.1, read on the forward strand.
CAGGAGAACAGACATGGAACCCACACGTAACGCCTACGGCCAGCCAATCGGCGCGCCCCTGCCCGGCTGGCACGGCGCGCAGCCGCCGGGCCACGAGCCGCTGGGCGGCCGCTATTGCCGGCTCGAAGCGGTCGACGTCGAGCGCCACGCGGCCGACCTCTTCGACGCGTACGGCTCGGCCACCGACGGCCGCGACTGGACCTATCTGGCGGTCGGCCCGTTCGACAGCCTCGCGGCCTATCGTGAGCGTCTGACGCAGATGGCGGCATCGAAAGATCCGCTGCACTACGCGGTCATCGACCTGGCGACGGGCAAGCCGGTCGGCACGCTCTCGCTGATGCGGATCGATCCGGCCAACGGCGTGATCGAAGTCGGCCACGTCACGTATTCGCCGCGGCTCAAGCGCACGCGCATCGCGACCGATGCGATGTACCTGCTGCTAGGCGAAGTGTTCGACAAGCTCGGTTATCGGCGCTTCGAATGGAAATGCGATTCGCTAAACGAGCCGTCGCGCAAGGCCGCGTTGCGCTATGGATTTACGTTCGAGGGGATCTTCCGGCAGGCGATCGTCTATCGCGAGCGCAATCGCGACACGGCGTGGTTTTCGATCATCGACAGCGAGTGGCCGGCATTGCGCTCGTGCTATGAGCGGTGGCTCGACGCGGGCAATTTCGATGCGCAAGGGCAGCAGATCGAGCGGCTCGCCGATCTGATCGCGCAGCGCCGAGCGGCGGACGAGGCCCCGTAAAACCAGACGATCGATAACCAGGCAACAACTCGACCAGTTCGCCAAGCGCGATATATTCGCCAAACACAAAGCTCGACCCATACGCGACACCCGCCCGCGCCAGCGCGGCGCCGACGGAGGCAAATGAGCGAGCACGGGTGGGTCCCGGAAACTGGATCACCATGGGTATCCCCAACCGAGCCAACCGCGTGCCCGAATCCGTGAAATTTTCATGAATGCCGCGCCGGGCGTGGCAGACAGCGGTAGCACCGCCTGCCATCATCACCCTCCTACGTGATCTCGTATCCACCTTCGTCGGCCAGCGAACGCGAGGTCAAGCGCGGTTCGCGCCGTGCATGGTAAATTCCAGCGTCGGCAAGACAACTCCAAGAACGTTCGGGTGCCCTGAACATCTTCGTCCGGTCCACCCGCCATTGGCGATACAAGGTAGATCGATGATCGACGTGAGTCAGCGGATTGTCTGGCGGCGCCTCTACGTTGCGCTGTGCAGCTGCGTCGCGCTGGCCGGCTGCATGGTCGGCCCCGACTACCACGCGCCGCCCGCGCCGGCCACCGACACCTTCACCACCACGCCGCTGCCCGACCAGACCGCCTCCGCGCCCGGCCCCGCAGGCCTGCCGCAGCGTTTCGCGCCGGCCCAGGACATTCCCGCCGCGTGGTGGACGCTGTTTCATTGCGAGCCGCTCGACGCGCTGATCCGCGAGGCGATCGCCAACAGTCCGAACATGGCCGCCGCGCATGCGGCGTTGCGACAGGCTCGCGAGAATTACACCGCGCAAGCCGGCGGCACCTTGCTGCCGAGCGTCGACGCGCAACTGAGCGCCACGCGCGAAAAGATCAACGGCATCGCGTTCGGCCAGCCCGGCCTCGTCGAGGAATTCAATCTCTACAACGCGTCGGTCAACGTCTCGTACAAGCTGGACGTGTTCGGCGGCGCGCGGCGCGAACTCGAAGCGCTGCATGCGCAGATCGACTATCAGCGCTTCCAGCTGCAGGCCGCCTATCTCACGATATCGGCCAACATCGTGACCGCGGCGGTCAAGGAAGCGTCGGTGCGCGCGCAGATCGACGCGACCGAGCGGATCGCTACCGAGGAAGAGCAGCAGCTGAACGTGCTCGACCAACAATTCTCACTCGGCGGCGTGAGCCGCACGGCCGTGCTCGGGCAGGAAACGCTGCTCGCGCAGACCCGCGCGACGCTGCCGCCGCTGCAACAGCAGCTCGATCAGGCGCGCCATCAGCTTGCAGTACTCGCCGGCAAGCTGCCGAGCGATACCTTGGTGCCCGACTTCACGCTCGACATGTTCTCGCTGCCCGACACGCTGCCCGTGAGCCTGCCGTCGTCGCTGGTGCACCAGCGCCCCGACATCCTTGCCGCCGACGCCACGCTGCATCAGGCGAGCGCGCAGGTCGGCGTCGCGACCGCGGCGATGTATCCGCAGATCACGCTGTCCGCGAGCTACGGCGCCGAAGCGTTGACGCCCGCGCAGGTGCTCAGGGCCGGCAGCACGATCTGGAGCATCGGCGCGGGCTTGCTGCAACCGGTCTTTCACGGCGGCCAGCTGAGCGCGCAGAAGCGCGCGGCCGAGGCCGCCTACGAGCAGGCCGGCGCGCAATACCGCGAGACGGTGCTGCTCGCGTTCCAGAACGTTGCGGACACGCTGCGCGCGCTCGAACACGACGCAACCGGCCTCAAGGCGCAGACCGACGCGTCGCGCGCCGCGAGCGATTCGCTCGAACTGACGCGCGGACAGTATCGGGTCGGCGGCGTCAGCTACCTCGCGCTGCTCGACGCGCAACGCCAGTATCAGCAAACGGTCGTGAGTCTCGCGCAGGCGCAGGCCGCGCGTTACGCCGACACGGCGGCGCTGTTCCAGGCGCTCGGCGGCGGCTGGTGGAATGCCGCCGCGCCCGAGTCCGCGGCCGCGCCGGCCGCCGCGTCGGCGAGCGGGTCGAACACGTCGTCGCCATCAGCAACGACGGCAACCGCCGCAACGCCACATTGACCGTGCCCTGACGCAACCCCAGCCCTCGCCCCAAGCCGAGCAAGGACATCACGATGGCCGAAAGAAAACCGATGACAAAGCGGATGGTGATCATGTTGATCAGCGTCGGCCTGCTGCTCGCCGCGCTGGTCGGTTTCAACCTGTTCCGCGCGCACATGTTCGCGAAGTTCATGGCGGCGAACTCCGCGCCGCCCGCCACGGTCTCGGCGGTGGTGATCCACTATCAGTCGTGGCAGCCGCAGCTCGCGGCGGTCGGCAGCCTGCGCGCGGTGCGCGGCGTAGACGTGACGACCGAAGTCGCCGGCCTCGTGCGCGAGGTCGCGTTCGTGTCGGGGCAGGAAGCGAAAGCCGGACAGATCCTCGTGCGACTCAACGCCGACAGCGACGTCGCGCTGCTGCAATCGTTGCAGGCCGCGGCCCAACTCGCGCAGACGGTCTACGAGCGCGACCGCGCGCAGTACGACATCAAGGCGATCGCGAAGGCGCAGCTCGACGCCGATGCGGCCGACCTCAAGGGCAAGAAGGCGCAGGTCGCGCAACAGCAGGCGCTCGTCGACAAGAAGACGATTCGTGCGCCGTTCGCGGGGCGCCTCGGCATCACGACGATCAATCCGGGGCAATATCTGAATCCCGGCGACGCGATCGTCACGCTGCAAGCCATCGATCCGATCTACGCCGACTTCTCGGTACCGCAACAACAGCTCGGCCAGCTCGCGATCGGCGCGACCGTCAACGTCGATACGAACGCGTACAGCGGGAAAACCTTCACCGGCAAGATCCAGTCGATGAGCCCGAAAATCGATAGCGCGACGCGCAACGTACAGATCGAAGCGAGCGTCGACAATCGCGAGCGCAAACTGCTGCCCGGCATGTACGCGAACGTGAAGATCGACTCGGGCGCCGAACAGCGCTACCTGACCCTGCCGCAAACGGCGATCACCTACAACCCGTACGGCGCGACCGTGTTCATCGTGAAGCCCGGCACGCAGCCCAACGCGCAGGGCAAGACGCTGCCCGTCGCGCAGCAGGTGTTCGTGACGCCGGGGCCGACGCGCGGCGACCAGGTGGCGATTCTGAAGGGCATCGACGACGGCACGCAGGTCGTGACGAGCGGCCAGATCAAGCTCAAGAACGGCACGCCGCTGATCATCGACAACCGCGTGCAGCCGTCGGACAGTCCGAATCCGACGCCGCAGGAACAATAAGCGAGGCCACCCGATCATGTTCACGGACATCTTCATTCGCCGGCCGGTACTCGCTTCGGTCGTGAGCCTGCTGATCCTCGTGCTCGGGTTGCGCGCGCTCGCGGTGCTGAAGGTCAGCCAGTATCCGCAGACCGAGAACGCGGTCGTCACGATCACGACGGCCTACTATGGCGCGAACTCGGACACCATCGCCGGCTTCATCACGCAGCCGCTCGAAGCGGCGATCGCGCAGGCACAGGGCATCGACTACATTTCGTCGACGAGCATCACGGGCGTGTCGACGATCATCGCGACGCTGCGTCTGAACTACGATGCGAACCGCGCGCTGACCGAGATCAACACGCAGATCGGCTCGGTGCGCAACCAGTTGCCGCCGCAGGCGCAGCAGCCGGTGCTGACGGTGCAGACTGGGCAGACCACCGACGCGATGTACATGGGCTTCTACAGCAGCGTGCTGCCCAGCAACAACGTCACCGATTACCTGCTGCGCGTGGTCAAGCCAAAGCTCGATTCGATCCAGGGCGTGCAGACCGCCGAAGTGCTCGGCGGGCGGCAGTTCGCGATGCGCGCGTGGCTCGACTCGGCGCGGCTCGCCGCGCACGGCGTGAGCGCGAGTGACGTGTACACCGCGCTCGGCAACAACAATTATCTCGCCACGCTCGGCACGACGAAGGGGCAAATGGTCAGCGTCGACCTGGAAGCGGGCACGGACCTGCATACCGTCGACGACTTCAAGCAGCTCGTCGTCAAGCAGAAGAACGGCTCGATCGTGCGTCTCGAGGATGTCGCGAACGTCGTGCTCGGCGCCGACAGCTACGACTTCAACGTCGCGTTCAGCGGCAAGCGGTCGGTGTTCATCGGCATCAAGGTCGCGCCGGACGCGAACATTCTCGACGTAGCCAAGCGCGTGAAAACCTTGTTTCCCGATCTGCAGAAGCAGTTTCCGACCGGCATGACGGGCGACATCGTTTATGACGCGACCGACTTCGTCAACACCGCGATCAGGGAAGTGATCAAAACGCTCGTCGAAGCGCTCGTGATCGTCACCATCGTGATCTTCCTGTTTCTCGGCAGCTTCCGCGCGGTGATCGTGCCGTTGATCGCGATGCCGCTGTCGCTGATCGGCACGTTCTTCGTGATGCAGGTGCTCGGCTATTCGATCAATCTGCTCACGCTGCTCGCACTCGTGCTCGCGATCGGGCTCGTCGTGGACGACGCGATCATCGTCGTCGAGAACGTCGATCGGCACATGAAGCACGAAGGCAGGACACCGTTCGACGCCGCGCTGATCGCCGCTCGCGAACTGGGCGGCCCGATCGTCGCGATGACCGTCGTGCTGATCGCCGTGTACGCGCCGATCGGCTTCCAGGGCGGGCTGACGGGCGCGCTCTTCACCGAATTCGCGTTCACACTCGCGGGCGCGGTGACGGTGTCGGGCGTGATCGCACTCACGTTGTCGCCGATGATGTGCTCGCGCTTCTTCCGCGCCGAGCAGCAGTCAGGGCGCTTCACGCGTTTCGTCGACCGCCAGTTCGAGCGCGTGCATCGCGGCTACGGCCGCCTGTTGCACGCGACGCTCGATACCTGGCCTGTGTTCGTGATCATGGGCGCGCTGCTGCTGTGCGGCACCGTGTATCTGTTCATGACCTCGAAGTCGGAACTCGCGCCGCAGGAAGACCAGGGCGTCGTGCTGTCGCAGATCATCGGGCCGCCCAACGCGACCATCCAGCAGATGCAGACCTACGCCGACCAGGTGTTCGACGCCTCGAAGTCGCTGCCCGAATACTCGCAGATGTTCCAGCTCACGGGCTCGCCGACCATCAACCGGGGCATCGGCGGCGTGCTGTTCAAGACCTGGGATCAGCGCGGCAAGAACGCGACCGTGCTGCAGCAGGAGTTGCAGCAGAAGTGGAATCAGATCGCGGGGGCGCGCGTCGCCGCGTTCCAGTTTCCGCCGCTGCCGGGCTCGCAGGGTTTGCCGGTGCAGTTCGTGATCAGCACGACCGAGCCGTTCGAAAACCTCAACGAGGTGTCACAAGCGGTGCTCGAAAAAGCACGAGAAAGCGGCATGTTCTTCTTCGTCGATAGCGACCTGAAGATCGACAAGCCGGAAGCGGTGCTCGTCGTCGACCGCGACAAGGTGGCCTCGCTCGGGCTGTCGCAAAGCGACGTCGGACAGGCGCTCGGTTCGGCGCTGGGTGGCGGCTACGTCAACTACTTCTCGATTGCGGGACGCTCGTACAAGGTGATTCCGCAGGTGCTGCAAACCGACCGGCTCAATCCGTCGCAGGTGCTCGACTACTATCTGCGCACGCCGGACGGCAGCGTGATTCCGGCGTCGACGGTCGCGCATCTGCGGCACAGCGTCGTGCCCGAATCGATCAACCACTTCCAGCAGTTGAACTCGGCGACGATCTCCGGCGTCATCGTGCCGGGCGTCTCGCAAGGCCAGGTGCTCGATTTTCTGCGCCAGGCGACCGCGCAGGTCGCGCCCGCCGGCTACTCGGCCGATTACTCGGGAGAGTCGCGCCAGTTCGTGCAGGAGTCGGGCGGCTTCGTCATCACGCTGTTGCTCGCGACGATCATCGTGTTCCTCGCGCTCGCGGCGCAATTCGAGAGTTTCCGCGATCCGGTCGTCATCCTGATCTCGGTGCCGATGGCGCTGTTCGGCGCGCTGATCTTCATCAACATCGGCCTGACGACGCTGAACATCTACACGCAGGTCGGCCTCGTCACGCTGATGGGGCTCGTCAGCAAACACGGCATTCTGATCGTGCAGTTCGCCAACGAACTGCAGCGCGCAGGTCGCGCGAAGCGCGAAGCGGTCGAGGAAGCGGCGGGCGTGCGGCTGCGCCCGATCCTGATGACGACCGCGGCGATGGTGCTCGGTGTGGTGCCGCTCGTGATCGCGTCGGGCGCGGGCGCGGCGGGCCGCAACGCAATGGGACTCGTGATCTTCACCGGGATGTCGATCGGCACGCTGTTCACGTTGTTCGTCGTGCCGGCGATGTACATGTTTCTGGCCGCCGAACACCAGCGGCATGCTCAGACGCCGAAGGCCGACGAGGCGGGTCAGGCGGGTTAGAGCATGGGTGATCGCGTACCCGGCGCGCGGGTTGCCCGAAATCTGAAAGCCGTTGTCCTGATAACTTTACTCGCGTCATTTAGACTACGGTGCATTCGCTGCGCAACGCGGCGCAAGTCCAACCGGAGCCACGCACGATGAAAGCGATCCAGTTCAAATCTTTTGGCAACCCCGAAGTGCTCGAATACGTCGATCTGCCGACGCCGCAGGCCGACGCGGAGCATGCGGTCGTGCGGGTCATGGCGGCCTCGGTCAATCCGAGCGACGTGAAGAACGTGTCCGGCCATTTCGAACATACGGTGCTGCCGCGCACGCCCGGGCGCGACTTCAGCGGCGTGGTGGTGGACGGCCCGGCCGCGTGGCTCGACGCCGAGGTGTGGGGGACCGGCGGCGACATCGGCTTCACGCGCGACGGCACGCACGCCGAATACCTCAGCATTCCGGTCGCGGCGCTGTCGCGCAAGCCCGTGGCGTTGAGCCACGTCGAGGCAGCGGCCATCGGCGTGAACTTCGTTGTCGCGTGGCTCGGCACCGTCGAATACGCAAAGTTGCAGGCCGGCGAGACCATTGCCGTGCTTGGCGCGAGCGGCGGTGTCGGTGGCGCGGTCGTGCAGATCGCGAAAGCACGCGGCGCGCGCGTGATCGCCGTCGACCGCCGGCCGCTCGATCCCGCCACGCCCGCGGGCCGCCTGATCGACGCCTACGTGGCGTTCGACGAACACGCGGCCGCACGCGTGCGCGAACTGACCGGCGGCGCGGGCGCGGAAGTCGTGTACGACACGGTAGGCGGTGTCGCGTTCGAGACCGCACTGAGTCTCGCGAAGCGGCGCGGCCGCGTGCTCGAAATCAGCGGGACCGGCAAGCGCCGCGTCGAGTTCGATCTGATCGACTTCTATCACAACGAGACGCAATTGCTCGGCGTCGACAGCGCTAAGCTCGGCGTCGCGGAATCGGCGCCGCTGATGACGGCGCTCGTCGAGGGCTTCGACAACGGCAAGCTGAGCGGCCCGGCGATCGCGCAGGAATTCCCGCTCGCCCGCGCGCGCGAAGCCTACGAGGCGGTCGCCGCCGGCACGCGCGGGCGCGTCGTGATCCGCATGCAATAACCGTCCCTCTGGCACGGTGCATTGAAGCTGCGGCCTCCGGGCGTCCGCGACGCGCTAAGATTGCGACCGCCGGGCGCCCACGCCGTCCGGCGAGAACGACAAAAGCATTGCCTCGGAGAATCTGATGTCTGAAGAATATGAAGTACACGGTCCGCACGACCATGCCGTCGAACACGCCGGCCACGCCGCACATCACGACGCCGATCCGTTCGCGAGCCGCATGGCCGTGATGACCGCGATCCTCGCGACGATCGGCGCGCTGTGCGCGTACCAGAGCGGCAACGCCGAAAACCTCGCGCTGTTCTTCAAGAACGAAGCCGCGATCAAGAAGACCGAAGCGTCGAACCAGTGGAGCTACTACCAGGCGAAGGGCGAAAAGGAAAACCTCGCGGAACTCGGCGCGGCGCTGTCGGCGCCCAATAGCGACGCGCACGCGAAGTTCGTCGCCGACGTCGAGAAATACAAGCAGCAGAAGGAGCCGATCCGCGCGAACGCAGAAGCGATCGAAAAACAGGTCGTCGCCGCCGATACGCGCAGCGAAACGCTGTTGCACGGCCATCATCGCTGGGCTCAGGCGACGCTGCTGATTCAGGTCGCGATTGCGCTGTGCGCGATCACGCTGCTCACGCGCAAGAACTGGCTGCGCAATCTGTCGTACCTCGTCGCGGGAGTGGGCGTCTTGACCGCGGGCGCGGCGTTCTTCGGGCTATGAGCGGGATGCTCGCGTTACTTTTCACCCAGAGCTTTGCAATCGGGAGTGTGTCGTGATCGATGGGTCCGCCGTGGTCGGCGTGTTTTCCGTGTATATCGCGGGCGTGGTGAGTCCGGGCCCGAACTTCGTCGCGGTCGCGCACAAGGCCGCTTCGGCGACGCGCATCGAAGCGCTCGCGATGGTCGCCGGTATCGTGCTCGTCAATCTGTTTTGGGCCAGCTGCGCGATTCTTGGCGTCGGCATCGTGTTCGCCGCGTTCCCGTGGCTCGCGCTCATGGTCAGGATCGTGGGCGCGTGTTACCTGCTGTGGTTCGGCGGGCGGTTGATCTTCAATGCCTCGGCGGCGCGGCAAGCGGTGCTCGTCAAGGCACCGGCGGGCGGCTTCAGGCAGGCGTTCGCGCAGGGCTTCGCGACCAACATTGCGAATCCGAAGTCGATGGCGTTTTTTGCCGCGGTATTTTCGTCGGCGGCGCCAGCGCATGTGAGTACCGGCACCTTCGCCGCGATGCTCGGCATGGTGTTCGTCGTCGCGAGCAGCTGGTATGGGTTCGTCGCGCTGGCGCTGTCGCATCAGCGCATCGCGTCGGCTTATCGGCGCGGCAAGGTGTGGGTGGATCGTGTGTGCGGCGGCTTGATCGTTGCTTTGGGGGTGCGGCAGCTGATTCGTTGAGGCGGCACTGACGTGTGCGTGAGCACCAATGTGCCAACCTCAATCCGCGAGCCCGCGCGCACGCTCCAGCAACAACTCGCGCTCGCGCGTATTGCGCGTCATCGCCGCGGCGCGCTCGAACTCCGCGCGGGCTTCGTCGACGCGTCCAAGCTTGACCAGCAGATCGCCGCGCACGCTCGGCAGCCAGTGATAATTCGCGAGCGCCGAACCGGCGGCGAGCGCATCGACGATCTCGAGTCCGGCCGCCGGCCCGAACGCCATCCCCACCGCGACCGCGCGATTCAACTCCACTACCGGCGACGGCGCGACCTGCGCCAACGCATCGTAGAGCGCGACGATCTGCGCCCAGTCGGTGTCCTCGGCGCGGCGCGCTCGCGCATGGCACGCGGCGAGCGCCGCCTGCAACGCATACGGCCCGCTCTCGCCGCCGAGCGCATGCGCGTTGTCCAGCGCGGAGAGGCCGCGGCGAATCAGCAGCGGGTCCCAGCGGCTGCGATCCTGATCGAGCAGCAGTACCGGGCGCCCCTGGGCGTCGGTGCGCGCGCGCGTACGCGACGCCTGAATCTCCATCAGCGCAACGAGACCGTGGACCTCGCTCTCGTCGGCCACGAGTCCGCTCAACACGCGCCCAAGCCGCAACGCCTCCTCGCATAGCGTCGGGCGCATCCAGTCGTCGCCGGCCGTGGCCGAATAACCTTCGTTGAAAATCAGGTAGATCACCTGCAGCACCGACGCGAGCCGCGCCGCGCGCGCGTCCGCCTGCGGCACCTCGAACGGCACGCGCGCCGCCGACAGCGTGCGTTTCGCACGCACGATCCGCTGCGCGATGGTCGGCTCCGGCACGAGAAACGCGCGCGCGATTTCGTCGGTGGTGAGGCCGCCGAGCAGGCGCAGCGTCAGCGCGACGCGCGCATCGGTCGACAGCACCGGATGGCACGCGGTGAAGATGAGCCGCAGCAGATCGTCGCCGATGTCGTCGGCGCGCGCGGCGTCGAGCGCATCGACGAAATCGGGCACCACGTGCGCTTCGATCGCGTCGAGATCGTGGCCGAGCTCCTCGCGCTTTCGCGCATGCAGCGCTTCCTGGCGCAGGCGATCGAGCGCGCGGTTCTTCGCGGCCGTCATCAGCCACGCTCCGGGGTTGTCGGGCACGCCCGCGTCCGGCCAATGCTCGAGCGCGGCCACCAGCGCGTCCTGCGCGAGTTCCTCGGCGAGCCCCACGTCGCGCACGATCCGCGCGACGTGAGCGATGACCTTCGCGGATTCGATCCGCCAGACAGCGTCGATCGCACGATGGGTGGCCTGTATCGTCACGGCGTCAGCCTTCACCTGCTGCCGGCGGTTGCGCGCTCAGGAACATGTACGCGGGCTCCCAGACGTAGTCCATCAAATCAGCGGCGATCTTCTTCGAGCTTGTGAAAGCGCTCGACTTCCGGCCCCGGCTCGAAGTCGTCGAGTTCGAACAGCTGCCGCACTTCGATTTCGCCATCGGCGTGCTCACCGAACGGCGCCGGAAAACGCCGCGCCCATTCCATCGCCTCGTCGCGCGAGCGCACCTGGATCAACGTGTAGCCCGCGATCAGCTCCTTGGTCTCCACGAACGGCCCGTCCACGATGCTCCGTTTGCCGCCGCTATAGCGCACGCGCCAGCCTTTCGAGCTCGGCTGCAGGCCCGTCGCGTCGAGCAGCACGCCGGCCTTCGCGAGTTCTTCGTGGTAGGCGCCCATGGCCGCGATCAGCGACGGTTCGGGCATCTCGCCGGCTTCGCTCGCGGCCGTGGCTTTTACGATGATCATGAATCGCATGTCGTTGCTCCTTGTTGTTAGTGGTTGGTCGTGAGTGGATTCTGGCGGGGCCATGCCGGCTCGCCCCTCACTCACACGACGCGCGATGCACGGTCCGATCGACACGCGCGGCGGTCCCGACATCCCAGGGAAAACACCGAAGCTGGTGAAGTGGGAGTGACGCGTGCCTAGATGAAGCACGGTCCGAGCTTGCGCACCTCGACCGTGCACCACGACGCCGCCGGGCAGGTTTGCGCGATCGTCACGGCCTCTTCACGGCTGTCGCAGTTCAACAGAAAGAAGCCGCCGATCATCTCCTTCGCCTCGGCGAACGGCCCGTCGACGAGCTTCGATTCGCCATGGCGGACCTGCACGCGCACGGCGTCCTTCTGCGAAGTCAGTGACTCGACCGCGAGCAGCTTGCCGCGCGCTTTCAGGTTCTCGGAGAAACGCACCATCTCGTCGTAGAGGTCGCGGCCCGCGGCTTCGCCGCGCTCCTCGCGTTGGTCCGTGGGTTCGACGATCAGCAGCATGTAGGACATGATGTCTCCGATAGGGCTCGGTTGTATGCGCGGGTCGGCATCGCAACGACGCCAGCGACGCCTGGCCTCGGCGGTATGCAAGGAGGTACGCAAGCAGGTAGGCGGCAAGCAGGCGCAGCCAGTCTAGCAAGCGGGAATCGCAGCGGCAAACGCGCCCGGCGGGACTTCTACGGACACTCGTAACAAGCCGCGCCACGCGCATCGGCCGGCCTCGCGCGACACGTCGATGCCACTTTCAATGTGTCCGTAAACCATTTACGTCCGCGCTGAAACGGTCGTATCAGCCGTTCGAAGAAATGCAGCGCAGCGGGCAGCCACTCGCTCGGGCTCGCCGATAGCGCATTGAGCGCATCGACGGTGACCCGCGACGCTTCCGAAATGCGCGCCGCCAGATGCGTGCCGCTCAAACCGCCGCTTCCGCCAGCGCCCGCAGTCGCGCGGAACGCATCAAACCTTCGATCATTTTCGCTTCCGCGCTCGCCAGCTCGCTCAGCGACGCCGCCGACAACTGTCCGTCGAAAATCGCTAGCGCCGCGCACAGACGTGCGTAGTCGTCGTCTTCGAGCGACCAGCGGCCAGTCTGGCGCTCGCGCACATCGAGCCGCACCATCGCCGCATGCGCGCTTTCGATGTCGGCGCGCGCGTCGGCGCCCCGTCCGGCATGCACAAGTTCCTGCGACACCAGCAAATGCCGGCTCAGCGTCGTGTGCAGAATGCGCGCGCCGTGGCCGCGGCGGAATGCATCGAGCGCGGCGTAGGCCTGCAACAGCAGGGTCTGCGTGACCGGCGCGTGCGCAGTGCGGCTCTGGGTCAGAGAACGCAGCAAGGGGGACATGGCCGTGCGGCCGGGCTTGTGAACTCGCGACTTGCTGGACATCGATTCAACCTCCTTCTTTCGGCAGCGCGCCCGGACTTCGGCACGCGACGGCGGCAAATGCCGCGCTCAAACGTCCGACGTATTTCGCGCCCGACAGTTCACGCCATGCGACGCGCCCGTTCTTCGAACGTATCGAAGAACGCAATTTCGGCATATCGGTTCGAAGCCGCCAGAAACAAGAAGCCCGCTTCGTTGAGACGAAAAAAAGCCCTGTTCCGCGAGGAACAGGGCTGACAGGATGGAACGGCCGAGCAGGCGCGTGGATGCCTGCCAACCTATAACCACCTAACCTGCAAAGCTATTGCTTACGTGTACTGCACCGGCAATTTCTACCGCTCGACAGGAAACTTCAAACTGCCGATTCAAACTACCACTTCAATTGCGACTGCATGTGGGCCGGTCCTCGCTATCTGCTACTTCTGGCCGCTACCCCTGTTGCTTCGCGCTCGTGCTCGATGCATTGCGCGCTTGTATTGCGTCAACTGCGGACTGCCAACTGCCAGATACGCACTGCGAACTGCGAACTGCAGACTACTTATCAACGGTACGGTTCAAATCCGACACGAGGGGAAGATCGCATCGATGGAGGTCGATGATTCCTCGCTCCATGGAAAAGAGTGTATGCGCGCACATGCGAAAGCAATTGAGCGAAACGAAGCGCTTTGGTGGGTTAATTTGGCGAATCGATGTAACAGCGGGCCTACGGAGCGCTCGATGTGAAAATCAGCGATTGCACCGAAACGGTGCTGCGAAAACCTGAGAGAAAAACGGGAAGTGCGAAGCCGGCCGGGTTCAGGCCGAGCGGAGCCAGTGCCGTCGCGCCCGCCGCGTCATCGCATGTGCGGCGTCGAGCGATAACGCGCGCCACGCCACGCACGTCAACCGCGTGTGGAGAAATCGTCGATCGTCAGCAAGACCTTCTCACCGGGACGCGCGAGCATTTTTCGTTCGGCGATCGCCGTAATACGTTTGCGCCCATCCGCGAACGTCTTCAGAACGCGCGCCTCACCCGCGCCGCGTTGCAGCCAGAAGTGCTGCTCGAGCGCCTCGCGCGTGACCGCGCATTCAAGGTCTCGTCCCTGCGACGAAAGCTGGAAAATCACCGCGCGTCCATCTGCCGAGACGCTGGGTACCACCTCGATCATCGTCATAGCCCACCTCGCAACGTTGATTACGACGTTCGCCACATAACGCGAACGTCCCCGGATAATCATCTGGACGCTCGCCGCAGCGGGTGACGCGGGAAGCGGACGTTCGCGCGCCAATCGTCGGAGGCCTCGTCTTGTCTGTTCGTACGGTGGTGCGGATAGCGCGGCCGCGATGGGTCGACGACCGTGCCCGCGAAAAGCGAATCAACCTGGAGCAAAGCGCATGCCACACAACGCAGCAAGCGGCGCCTCGCCGCATCGAGCGTTCGCCCTGCATCGCAAAGTGAGAAGACTGCAACATAGCCGCGTGGTAAAAAAGCGCAGCCGGCGCGACAATCGACGACAATTCTTACTCGCGCTTCGCACGTTCATCGCGCGCCACCACCTTGCCGACATGTCCGCCCAACTCCCCGACCAACGATCCGGGTTGACCTTGCGCCCCGCGCAACCCGACGACGAAGCCTTCCTGCTCGAACTGCGCAAGACGACGATGACCGAACACCTGGCGCGCGCCGGCGAGCCGACCGACGACGACGCCCATCGCGCGCGCCTGTTGCATCGCTACGACGCGGCGCAGGTGGTCTGCATCGACGGCGCGCCCGCGGGCTTGTTGAAGGCGCATCGCAACGACGTCGAATGGTTCGTCGTGCAGTTGCAGATCGCGCCGGCGCTACAGGGTCGCGGCATCGGCGAGCAAGCGCTGCGCACGATCCTGCGCGCCGCCGCGGCCGAAGCGTTGCCGGTCAGCTTGCAGGTGCTCAAGGGCAATCCCGCCAAACGGCTGTACGATCGTCTTGGCTTCGAGATCGTCGGCGAGGATCAGACACAGTTTCACATGCGCCTTGCAGCGCGCGCGCCGGCGGAAAGCGAAGCAGAACGAATGTCGGATAAAGACTGATACGGAACGAGCCTGGCAATGAACCCTGATATGACTTTTCGCGCTGCTTCAGCGATACAAAGCTGGCACGCGCACATCTACTTCGACCCGGCGAGCCGCGACGCCGCCTGGGCGTTTCGCGAGCAGATCGACGCGCATTGGGGCGACAAACTGCAGATCGGGCGCTTCCACGAACGGCCGGTCGGGCCGCATCCGATGTGGTCGTATCAACTCGCCTTCGCGCACACGCAGTTCGCCGACGTGGTCGGCTGGCTCACGCTCAATCACGGCGCGCTCGATGTCTTTCTGCATCCGAACACCGGCGACGCGCTGCGCGATCATCGCGACGCCGCCGTGTGGATTGGCCACTCGCACGAACTCGTGCTGAAGGCGCTGCTATAGCACCGCTGCGAACGCTACGGCGGCGTGCTCAAATATTCGTATACGCGCTGCACCAGCCGCGCGACGCGACCTGTTTAGTGCCGAACAGCGTGCAGCCGCCGTATGCGTCCGATGCCTTGCCCTGGAACAGCGAGCAGTTCGCGCACGATTGCCCGGCCGCGAAGTTCGGAAATCTGGCCTTGTCGACCTTCGACGCATCTTCGGTATAGCCGACCGCCTGCGCCTGGGGATCGCTCTCGCTGAGCGCATTGGGAACGGTCGCGGCGAACGCGACCCGAGACAGCGCGAGCGACGAGCCGACTCCCGCGCTGACCAACAGGAAATGGCGCCGCGATGTTTTCATTTTCGTTTGCCTCTGGGTGGGGACTGAGGGATGCGTTCAATCGAGAAAGCGCGCGAAGCGCTCGACCGGTTCGCGCTCGGGGCGCAGCGTATTGACCGGCGCGTTGGGGTCGCCGAAACCGAGCGACATGCCGCACACAAATTGCTCGTTTTCGGGCATGCCGAGATGTCCGGCAATCAGTCGATGAAACTGCATGAACGCGGCCTGCGGGCAGGTGTCGAGACCGCGTCCGCGCGCGGCCGTCATGATCGCCTGCAGGAACATGCCGTAGTCGAGCCAGCTGCCGCGCTCGAGGCTGCGATCGATCGTGAACAGCAGGCCGACGGGTGCGTCGAAGAAACGGAAGTTGCGCGAGTGCTGTTCGTGCATGCGCGCCTTGTCGCCCTTCTCGATGCCGAGCAGGCTATACATGTCCCAGCCGATCTTGCGACGCCGGTCGATGAACGGCGACTGCCACTGGCGCGGATAGTACGCGTACTCCTCCTGGTAAAGCTCGTCGCGCTGCGGATCGTCGTAGGCCGCGAGCAGATCGCGCGACAGACGCGCGAGCGATTCGCCCGTCAGCACGTACACCTTCCACGGCTGCGTGTTGGTGCCCGACGGTGCGTGGCTGGCGGCTTCGAGAATCGCTTCGATGTCGGCGCGCTGCACCGGTGTCGGCAGAAAGGCGCGCACCGAGCGCCGCGTGGTCAGCGCGGTGTCGACGGGGTTCGCGGGAGAGGTCATCGGCGAATGGCGGCAGAGCCTGCGGAGTAGGTCTGCGACGATTCTAGCGCGGACCGCTCAAAGCCTGCCCGCCAGCGCGCAGGCGTCGCCCGAAGCGTTGCGCTGCGCCCTTACATCGTCCCCAACACCACCGCCGCCGCAATCGATCCGACCACGAGCGCGAGCCCCACCGTCTTGCGCTTGTTCAACTCGGTCCACAACAGCACGCCCGTCAACGATAGCAGGATCAGGCTGCCCGCGAGCGTATCGATCAGCAGCACCCAACCGACGCTCAAGCCCACACCCTTGTGCATGTTCGTCAGCATCGCGAGAAAGGTGTTCGCGCTGCGCTTGATCGTCACGGTGTTGTTGCCGACCCAGTATTCGGCCGACGTGTTTTCCTTCGGCGACGCGAAATTCAGTTGCCAGTGCTCGGGCTGCACGACGCTGCGATCGCCCCACGCCACCGGATGCTCGGTTTCCTTCTGCACGCGCCCCGGATTGCCGGCGATCTTCAGCTCCTGCTTGAGCCACTTCGCGAGCTCGCGCGGCGATTGCGGCGCCGGTTGCGGCAGCGGCACCTGCATCACCGACACCTGCGGCTCGCCGGTCGAGACGCGCAGCGGACCGCCGCGATGATTCAGAAAGAGGCCCGTCGTGCCGAACAGCAGACCGAGCGCCGCGCCCCACAATCCGACCCAGCCATGCACCTTGCGCAGCCACTTGATGAAGGTCGCGCGACGCGAGCGCTGCTGGCGCGATTTCAGTTCATGGTCATCGAGCCGACGCGGCTCCTGCGCGTCATGTTCGCCGGGCGCGGGCGGTTGAATGTCGAGGGTGTCCGATACGCTCACGTTTCACTCCAGGTGCGCAGCAGATTGTGATAACAACCGACGAGGTTGCGTCGCGCAGCTTCGTCGGCATGGGTGGCATTGAGCCGTTGAATCGCGGTGTCCATGTCGAACAGCAGCGCGCGATGCGTGTCGCTGCGCACGAGGCTCTGCACCCAGAAGAAGCTCGCCACCCGCGCGCCGCGCGTGACTGGCGTCACCTGGTGCAGACTCGTCGCCGGATAGACGATCATGTCGCCGGCCGGCAGTTTCACCTGCTGCACGCCGTAGGTGTCCTCGATCACGAGTTCGCCGCCGTCGTATTCGTCGGGCGCGCTGAGAAACAGCGTCACCGACACGTCGGTGCGCAGCTTCACGCCGTTCGGCAGCACGCGCACCGCGCCATCGACGTGGCTGCCGAACTGCATGCCGCCCTCGTAGCGGTTGAAGAGCGGCGGATAGACCTGATTGGGCAGCACCGCGCTGATGAACAGCGGATTGCGTTCGATCGCCGCGAGAATCACATCGCCGAGTTCGCGCGCGAGCGTCGAGTGCTCGGCAATCTGCTGATTGCGCTTGACCGGCGCGCCCTGATAGCCCGCGGTCGCGCGGCCATCGACCCACGCGTCGCCGGCTCGATCGAGCCGCTCGCGCATGAAGCGCAATTGCCCGGCGTCCAGTACCTTCGGAATGTGCAGCAACATAGTGTGTCCTTCGCGTCGGCTTGCCGTTTGCAGAAGCGGCAAGCCGTACGCATGCGCTCAGTGCGTATCAAAAGCGCGTATCAAAAGCGGTAGTTGAACGTCGCGAGCAGCGTGCGGCCGATGCCCGGCACCGAACGTCCGCCGTCAGACGGAATCAACGCGTCGTAGTAGTACTTGTTGGTGAGGTTCAGCAGGTTCAGGCGCACGTCGTACTTCTTCGCGTGATAGGCCGCGGTCGCGTCCCAACGCGTGTAGCCCGGCACCTTCACGTAGTTCGTATTCGACGCATAACGTGGCGACATGTAGATCGGACCGCCGCCGATTTCCCAATGCGGCGTGATTGCGTACGTGGTCCAGAACGTCAGCGTGTTGCGCGGCGTGTTGGCCGGCGTGTGGCCCTGCGTGCCGTCGGCCGCTTTCAGGATCGTCGCGTCCATGTACGTGTAGCCGCCGAAAATCTGCCACTTGTCGGTGATGTGCCCCGTCACGCCCGCCTGGAACCCGTCGACGCGAATGTTGCCGGCCAGCTGGTACTCGGTCGGTGACACCTGCGTGCGCGCGTTGTCCTTTTCCTCGCGGAACAACGCCGAGGTCACCGACATGTTGCCGCCGAACAGATCCCACTTGCCGCCGATTTCATACGACTTCGTCGATTCCGGCGCGAGGTTCTGAGTGAGGTTCGTGACCGTCAGGTTTTCGAGCGCCGGGTTGAACGATGTGCCGTACGACACGTAATACGACTGCCAGTCGGTCGGCTGATAGATGACGCCGGCGCGCACGCTCGTGAAGTAGTTGGTCTGGCTCGCGTAAGCCGGCGCGCTAATCGTATTGCGGATTCCCGCCGAGAAACGATCCCAGCGCACACCGCCGATCAGCTTCCAGTGCGGCGTCAGCGTGATCGTGTCGTTCAGGTAAGCGGCAATTTCGTTCGCGCTCGAATCGGCGTAGTTGCCGACCGTCGTCGTCACGTTCGACGGCGTGCCCATGATCGGCGGATTGAGCATCGGCACGATCGGCAGGTTGTTGCGCGTGTACGCCTGGTTCGTATAGCTGTCGTGGCCCACTTCGACACCGGCGATCAGGTCGTGCCTGATCGGTCCGGTGTCGAATTTGTATTCGAGCATCGTGTCGTTGTAGATCGCATGATTCTGGATCACGCGGTCATGACTCTGCAGCTTGATGAACAGCTGCGACGGCGACAGCGTCGTGAAGTTGCCGTTGGTCAACGCTGTGCTGGACGACAGCGGTCCGGTCAGCACCGCTTGCGGCGCCGTTTCGCGCGCGTCGGTCATGGAGTGCGAGATCTGCGTCTGGTTCGTCAGCGTCAGGTCCTCGGAGAACTTGTGCTTGATCGCCGCGGTAAAGATCTGCACGTCCTGGATCGTGCGGTCGCTGGTCAAACCGTAAAACGTGTTCTTCGGTACCGGCGACGGGCGGCCGTTCAGCGCCTGGATGCCGTAGTCGGGCATGTCGTGGTTGCGCTGGATCAGCGCCGACAGCGTGATCTCGGTCGGCGTGCCGATGCCGAAGCGCAGTTCCGGCGCGACGCCGAAGTCCTTGTTCTTCATCACGTCGCGCGTAGAGCCGAGGCTCTGGCCGAATGCATTGAGGCGGATCGCCGAGGTGTCGGTGAGCTTGTGATTCACGTCGACGGTGGAGCGGTAGCGATCGTCGGTGCCGATCATGCCGGAGACTTCCGCCGAGTCCGTCAGGTTCGCCTTCTTGCTGACCTGGTTGATCACGCCGCCGGTCGAGCCGCGGCCGAACAGCATCGACGACGGACCGTACAGCACTTCGAGCGATTCAAGATTGAACGTGTCGCGGTAGTACTGATTGCGGTCCCGAAAGCCGTCCAGATAGATGTCGTTCTGCGCGGTAAAGCCGCGCAGATTGATGTTGTTGCCGATCTGGCCGCCTTCGGCCGCGCCGATCGTCACGCCGGGCGCGTTGCGCAGCGCGTCCGTAAACGACGTCGCGCCCTGCGAGGCGAGCAGGTCGCGATTGATCACGGTGACGGTCTGCGGAATGTCACGCAGCGCGGTCGGCGTCTTCGCGCCGACGGTCGCCCGGTCGGCCTGGAAGTCCTGCTGAACGGCCTGAGCCTGCACGCCGATGGTCGGCAGCGTCTGCGCGGCGGCGGGTGTGTTGTTCCGGGCGTTGGTTTGTGCGTTCTGCGGCGCGCTTTGCGCGAGCGCCGGGGTCGCCAAAGGAATGGCAAAAGCGAGCGCTAGCGCTGTCGCGAGCGGCGTGTGATTGAGCATGGAAATCCCGTCAGAAATGCGTTTGTCAAATTCGCATCACTGACGTCGAATTCATGACAAAGCCGCAAATGGCTGGCTGCCGCTCTCCGTAGTGTGAGATGGAGATGACGGGATGGCTGGCTAGGTTTAAATGAGAATCGCTATCATTTCATATCTACTGGAAGTCAGCAATCCCGGCGTGCGTCAGGCACACCGAATCGCGACTCGGTTTATCCTTTTTACAACAATGTAGTTTCATCGCTTCGGCAGCGCTTTCCTTCCTTCAGGAGTCGACTTTATGCAATATCGCCAATTCGGCCGCACCGGCCTGACCGTTTCGCGCCTATGCCTCGGCACCATGACCTTCGGGCTGCAAACCGAGGAAGCCGCATCGCACCGCATCCTCGACACAGCCGCGGACGCCGGTGTCAATTTCATCGATACCGCGAACGTCTATCCGCTCGGCGGCGACGAAAATCTGGCCGGACGCACCGAGGAAATCGTCGGACGCTGGCTGAAGGGCAAACGCGAGCGCTTCATCGTCGCGACCAAGGCGGTCGGCAAGATGGGGCCCGCCGCGTGGGACCAGGGCGCGTCGCGCAAGCACCTGCTCGATGCGATCGACGCGTCCTTGCAGCGCCTCGGCACCGACTACGTCGACCTGTACCAGCTCCATTCCGACGACGCGAAGACCCCGCTCGACGAGACGCTCGAAGCGCTCGATGCGATCGTGCGCTCGGGCAAGGCGCGCTATATCGGCGTGTCGAACTTTCTCGCGTATCGGCTCGCGCGCGCACTGGGGCGCGCGGACGTGCTACGCGTCGCGCGCTTCGTGTCGGTCCAGCCGCGCTACAACCTGCTGTTTCGCCAGATCGAGCGCGAGCTGCTGCCGCTGGCCGCCGAGGAGCAACTGGCCGTGATGCCGTATAACCCGCTCGCGGGCGGGCTGCTGAGCGGCAAGCACCGTCTCGACGCGACGCCCGCCGAAGGGCGCTTCACCGAAAGCGTCGGCAAGGCTGGCGCGATGTATCAGGAGCGCTACTGGCATGAGCGCGAGTTCGACACGATCGAAAGGCTGAAGGCGATCGTCGCGCCGACCGGCGAATCGCTGACGAAGGTGTCGCTTGCGTGGGTGCTCGCGAATCCGCTGATTACGTCGGCGATCATTGGTGCGAGCCGCGTGGAGCAGTTGAGCGATACGCTCGCGGCGGCCGAGTTCACGCTCGACGCCGCGATCAAGACCCAGCTCGATGAAGCGAGCGTGCAGTATCGTTGGGGGGACGCGGCGCGGTAGGCGCCCGCCGGCAGATCAAGCGCGGCCCGGCGTTCGGCCGCGCGTCTTCATCGTCCGTAGCGCAGCACGGTGCTCGTCGCGGCGAGCACGTGATCCTTGATCGCGGCGTGGAACGCGTCGCGCGTCAAGCCGGCCGGCAATGCGTCGGGCGGCAGATCGAGCGCATAGACCTGCGCCACGTAGTGATGCGGTACCTCGCCGACGGGCGGACACGGGCCGTAATAGCCGGGGCCGCCGGTGCGATTCGTGCCGGCGACGCTGCCCGCCGGCGCGGCTTCGCCTTCGGCGAGTCCGGTCGTGGTAGGCGCGATGCCATAGACGATCCAGTGCACGATGCCGAGGCCTTTCGCGCCGTCGGGGTCGAAGATCGTCACCGCGAAACTTTTCGTCCCGGCCGGCGCGTTATGCCATTGCAGCGCCGGCGACACGTTGCCGCCGCCGCAATTGTTCGCGCTCGCCGCGTGGCTTGCGTTGAGCGTGCCGCCATCGGCCAGTCCCGGCGACGACACCGCGAAGGCCTGTGCCGTATACGCATGCGCGCTCGCGTAAGCGAGCAGCGCGCACGCGCCGACGGAGAGGAGGCGCCGCGCGAGGGTCAGGTGGATGCGAGTCATTGGGAGTCTCCGGGGTTGGATGTGCCGTTGAGAGCTTTGCAGTTCAGAGAGCAACTATAACGAGAATGTTGTTTTGAGATGGAAGAGGCGGCATATTGCGCATGGGGCTACGCGAATCAAACAGATAGCGATCCTACGTGATCGATTGATTAATTCGTTCTCCCCCTTTGTCGTTCAAAGAAAGAAATGGAGTTGCCTGAATGTCTACAAAACACGCCCACTCGCATCGCCCGACGAAAACTGCGCCGCCGCAATGGAAAGAGAAGCCGGCAAGCATTGTGCCGCTCACGGTTCAGAATGCGCTGAAAGGCGCCATGCGCACCGAGCGCATTCCAGACACGGATTTCAGCGTCTGCTATGGATCATGGCTCAGGAAGCCGCCGGTGTCGTCGATGCGCGCAACGGGACTTCAACAGCACGTAGCCTGTTTCAACTGCTGCGCGCGCAATACAGCTTGAACCCCCGCGGAGAGGCATCATTCGGTAATGCGAAGGAGGAGTGCCAAGGCGGCATCCGTTACATTTATGGCCGCTACCATTCCGCAAATATGGCCAGAGGATTCTGGCAACAACACCACTGGTATTAAAACGATGCGTCTTTCGTCCTGACTTATTGCCACATTGATGTTCGGCGCAGTATCCGGTTTGGCCCTTGCGGAATCGGTTCTCAGGTTTGAGGATTGTCCCGCCAATGTCGAGTCCAGGCACGCTGCGATGCCACGCATGATATTCACGGACGAGACGGCACGTCATTACCGCAGCATTCTTCGTGAAGCCGCAAAGGAGCCGATTAACTTCGCGGGCCACTACGTTCTCGCTACGTGGGGATGCGGTGCTGGCTGCGTCATGGCGGCGGCAATCGATACAAACTCGGGCCGCGTCACTTCGCTGCCGTTCACGGTTTCCGATTGGCCGCTGGACATCACGGATCCGCTTGCCTATCGCGCAGACAGTTGCCTGCTGATCGCTCACGGTAGCCGCAATGAAAACGCCGAGCACGGAACCTACTACTACGCGTTCGACGGCAAAACATTTACCTTGCGCGCGAGTACGACAAACGTCGGGCGTTAGACAAACCGCGGAAGCAGTGAACGAGACCGTCACCCCGTGCACTGTCTCTGAGTTTGCGGCAGCCACAGATATGCAACGACAATAGATTTCGTCACAAGACTCGGTTCACTCGCTTGCGTGTGAACCACTTGAACGTTGACGGATGGGCATCTACGGCGAGAGGTGTATCAAACTTTACTTGATCAGAATGGACAACTGGATTGCGCGAAAACTACTGTTACGACCACTGCTATTTCAACGAACCTGAGGCGAAGTATCGCACTGACCGTGCGAACTTCTGGAGTTTGCCGTGAAGAAGGTCGGGGTTGGCATCCTAACTGGTTTTGCCCTCATCTTCGGCATGTCTGCTTGCTATGCAAAAGGCGATCAACGTGCGACTCCACAAGCTGAAGCTCGTACTTATGCACAGAATTACAAAGACATGGTTCTGGCTACTTGTATAGCGAACGCCTACAGGAACGACAAAGATGGTGCTATGGATGCGGGAAGCAGCGTCAGTGCATTGCGAGACTGGACTTACTACGACTTGGAGAAGGCTCCAGACGCGATCAAAGCCTTGGTGGACAATTATTTGGCGCGAAATTATCAAAATCCGCTGGTTGAATCGGAAACTGAAGGTGTCCGTTTCGATTTCCTGAAGTGTCTGGACCTGTATCACAGTAAGGAATTAGACGCACAGGTCAAGCGTTTGGTCATTAACCCCAGGCGCACTTACAGACAGGATAATCCGTTGCCAGCAAAGCCGAAGTAGTTATGAGCACGTCCAGCGTCGAAGCGCTGACCAGTGCTCAGGCACGGATCGCCTTGGCAATCGTTGATGGGTTGATATGAACCCTTGGACGTGGAGCCGCGGCACTGGATACGTGATGGCAGCGGCAATCCACCGCCTCACTTCGGCTTGAACCGCCCCGTCTTCTGCGTCGCCTCCGGATACTGTCGCGTCTCGCGCACCGAAAGCGGATGCCACAATTTCGCGCCGCCCTCGATCCCCGCGTCGTTCGATACGGTCGCCACGTTCGCCGGCAGCGAAAACTTGATGCGCGCCGCGTTGCCGCCGCCGATCCACAGCTTGTCGTAATTGACCAGTGACTCGAGAATGCCGATCACCTTCTCGACACGCCGGCTCCAACGCTTGTTGCCGATCTGCTCGCGCGCGGCTTCGCCGATGTATTCGTCGTATGCGACGCCCTTCTTGCTGACCGGATGATGCGCGAGCTCCAGATGCGGCATCAGCTCGCCATCGCGAAACATCGCGGTGCCGGCGCCTGTGCCGAGCGTCAGCACGAATTCGAGGCCGTGGCCTTCGATCGCCGCGAAGCCTTGCATTTCGGCGTCGTTGATCATCCGCACCGGCAGTCCGCCCAGGCGCTGCGCGAGCGAATCCGCGAGCGCAATGTCGTGCCATCCTTCGATGCCGAAGTGCGGCGCGGTCAGAATGCGGTTGTTGCGCACGACACCCGGAAACCCGATCGAGATACAGACTGGCCGCACCTGCTCGATGAGCGGAGCTACGAGTTGCGCGAGCGCGTCCACCAGCTGATCCGGCGTGCACGGATGCGGCGTCGCAACGCGCACGCGCTCCGTTTTCATCTGCCCGTCGGCGTCGATGATCGCGGCCTTCAGGCCCGTGCCGCCGACGTCGATCGCGAGGATGTGCCCGCTGCCGCTTTTCGGCGCATTCCCTTTCACTGCGTACTTGTTGCGTGTTGCCACGATGTCTCCAGATTGTGTTGAGGCGGTTGTGATGCGGGTCTGCGGGTTGCTTCAAAGGTGCCGCTACGACTTGCCACCGGGCGCTTTCTGCTGCAACGGGCGCCACGCGTGGCCATCGCGCGCGAGCAGCGCGTCGGCTTCGGCCGGCCCGTCGCTGCCGGCCGCATAGCCGCGCACGGCAACCGCGCCGCCACTCCTCGGATGCAGCACGTCGTCGACCGCGCACCAGCTCGTCTCGATGCTGTCGGCGCGCTGAAACAACGTCGCATCGCCATGCATGCAGTCGTACAGCAGCGTCTCGTAGCCGACGTTCGCGCTTTCCGCAAAGAAGTCGCCATAGTTGAACGACGACTGTACCGGACCGACCTGCATCACCGGCCCCGGCACCTTCACGTTGAAATCGAAACTCGAGCCGTGCTCGGGATCGATGCGAATGGTCAGCACGTTCGGCGTCAATGCGTTGACCGGCGTATCGCGGAACAGGCGGAACGGCACCGGCTTCAGCTGCACCGAAACCTCGGTGCGGCGCACCGCGAGCCGCTTGCCGGTACGCAGATAGAACGGCACGCCGGCCCAGCGCCAGTTCTCGACGAACACGCGCGCCGCCGCGTAGGTTTCCGTCGTGCTGCCGGGCGCGACGTCGGGCTCCTCGCGATAGCCCACGCCGGCGGGCCCTTTTTCGTACTGGCCGAAGACGACGTCGGCGGGCGTCAGCGGCTGGATTGCGTCGAACAGCTCGGCCTTCCTGTTTCGCACGGCTTCGGCGTCGAACGAATTCGGCGGCTCCATCGCGACGATGCCGAGCAGCTGGAACAGGTGGTTGGGCACCATGTCGCGAAACGCGCCGGTCTGCTCGTAGAACCTGCCGCGCCCCTCGACGCCGATCGTTTCCGCCGCCGTGATCTGCACGCAATCGATGTACTCGCGCCGCCAGACCGGCTCGAACATCGCATTCGCGAAGCGCACCGCGAGGATGCTCTGCACAGTGTCCTTGCCGAGAAAATGATCGATGCGGTACACCTGCGACTCCCGCGCATACGACAGGATGTGCCCGTTCAGATCGCGCGCCGATGCGAGATCGGTGCCGAACGGCTTCTCGATCACGAGACGCCGAAAGCCGCCGTTCGCGCCGTCGCCTTCCTTCAGCAGGCCGGCTTTGCCGAGCCGGTCGGCGATCGGTTTGAAAAAACGCGCGCCGACCGCGAGGTAGAAGATCGCGTTACCGCCTTTCGACTGATCGAGCTTCTGCTTCAGCTTCGCGAACGTATCGTCGGATTCGAACTCGCCCGCCATGTATTCGAGGCGCTGCGCGACCCAGTTCCATGCGTTGTCGTCGAGCTTGCCGGCGTGAAAGGTGCTGGCCTTGTCGGCGGCGAACTTCTGCAGCGAGGTATGCAGTTCGTCGCACCATTCGCGCGTTTCGCGCTCGCCGTGATTGACGCCGATGATCTTCATGCTGTTGTCGAGCAGGCCATCGACCGCGAGGTTGTAGAGCGCCGGCATCAACAGACGCTTGGTCAGATCGCCGCCCGCGCCGAAGATCACGAGCGTGCATGGCGGCGCGGGCTTCTTGCCGGCCGGCGACGACAGGGTGTCGTACCGGCTCGCGCTGAGCTTGCAGCTCAGGGCGGGCGTTGCGTTGTGTTGATCGGGAGAAGCGGAAGGGTTCGGTGTGGTCGACATGGGATTCACTTGGACCTTGGTAAGCCGATAGAACGAACGCGGCGATACATGAAAGACCACGGGCGCTGCCGCACAGTTCAATCGCGTTCGCGCGTTAGCGCGCGGCGTGCCTACTTCGTCGTCGTGGCCGCGAGCGACGGTACCGGTTCTTTCGCCACCGCCGGCGTTACCGCGGATGCAGAAGCCGCCGGCACCGGAATCGGCGCGGGCGCCGGCGCCGGTTCCCCCGCCAGCGGCACGTTGCCCGATGCCGCCATCGCGCGCGGCTGCAACAGCAACGCGACGAGCCCGGTCCAGCCGGTCTGATGCGAAGCCCCGACGCCACGACCGTTATCGCCATGAAAATACTCATGGAACAGGATCAGATCCTGCGAACGCGGGTCCGCCTGCAGCAGCGGATACGCACCCATCACCGGCCGCTCGCCGTTTCTGTCCTTCAGGAACAGCGTGGTCGCGCGGCGCGCGAGTTCGTCGGCGATTTCGCTCAACGAGAACTTCTGGCCCGACCCGGTCGGATACTCGACGCGGAAATCATCGCCGTAATAGCGATGAAACTCGTACAGCGATTCGATCAGCAGATAGTTGACCGGCATCCACACCGGCCCGCGCCAGTTCGAATTGCCGCCGAACACACGGGAATCGGATTCGGCCGGCAGATACTTCACGCAGAAGCTGTTGCCGTTATGCTGGTACACGAACGGATGATCGCGATGGCAACGCGACAACGCCCGCACGCCGTGATCGGACAGAAATTCACTTTCGTCGAGCGCGCGCCGTAACAACGCCTTCATCCGATGCCCGCGCAGCAGCGACAGCAAAAGCGCGTTGCCCTTGCCGGGCTCGTTCCAGCGCGACACTAGCTTCGCGAGATCGGGCCGATGCTCGAGAAACCACACGAGGCGCTCGCGCAAGTTCGGCAAGCCGCCGTGCAGACGCTCCTCGAGCACGTGCACGGCGAATAGCGGTATCAGTCCGACGATCGAGCGAACGCGCATCGGCATGCTGCTGCCGTCGGGCAGGCGCAGCTTGTCGTAGAAGAATTCGTCCTCGCTGTCCCACAGGCCCGTGTCGCAGCCGTCGTCGCAACTGACTGCTTCCGCGATGTACAGGAAGTGCTCGAAGAACTTCACACCAATATCGACGAACACATGGTTCGCGTAGGCGAGTTCGAGCGCGATACGCATCAGGTCGAGCGCATACGCGGCCATCCACGCGGTGCCGTCGGCCTGGTCGATGTGGCCGCCGGTGGGCAGCGGCGACGAGCGGTCGAAGATGCCGACGTTGTCGAGCCCGAGAAAACCGCCCTGAAAAATATTGTGGCCGTCGGCGTCCTTGCGATTCACCCACCACGAGAAATTCAGCAGCAGCTTGTGAAACACGAGCTCCAGAAAATCGCGGTCCGCCTTGCCGGTCAGCGCGCGGTCGATCTCGTACACGCGCCACGCGGCCCATGCATGGACCGGCGGGTTCGCGTCGCTCAACGCCCATTCGTAAGCGGGCAACTGGCCGTTCGGGTGCTGATAGCGATCCTTCACGAGCAGCAGCAACTGCTTCTTGGCGAACGCCGGATCGATCAGCGCGAACGCGGCCGCGTGAAACGCGAGGTCCCACGACGCGTACCACGGGTACTCCCACTTGTCCGGCATCGACACGATGTCCGCGTTGCACAGATGCCGCCAGTCGGTGTTGCGGCCGTGCTTGCGCGCGGCGGGCGGGCTCGGTTGCAGCGGATCGCCGTCGAGCCAGCGCTGCACGTCGTACTGGTAGTACTGCTTCGACCACAGCATGCCGGCGAGCGCCTGACGTTGCACGAGACGCGCATCGGGGTCGGTGATCTCGTGTTGCAACGCGCCATAGAATTCGTCGGCTTCGGCGAGGCGGCGCGCGATCAACGCGTCGGCATCGAATGGCGCTTCATCGGTTGCAGATTGCGGGTGCCAGCGCAGATACACGACCGCGCGTCCGTGCGGCCCGAGCTCGAGCGCCGCATGCGCGGCGGCCCGGGTGCCCGCGTCGTGACGGATCGCGTTCGCCTCGCCGTGCACGAGGTAGTCGTTGAAGCCGTCCTTGAACGGGCCCGCGCCGTCCATGCCGAACAGCCGCTTCACGTTGGTGTCGTTCTCGCAGAACAGCCACGCGAGTTCCGGCGCGTCCTTCGACCACGCGCTCACGACGATCGGTTCGTGCACATGGTGATGGCCAAGCAGACGCACCGCGCCATCATGACCGGTACCGGCGACGAGCTTCGGCTTGTCCTTGTTCTCTTTCCACGACCACGAGTTTCGCGCCCAGATTTGCGGCAGCACATCGAGCGACGCCGCTTCGTCCGCGCGATTTTCGATCGTCACGCGCATCACGATGTCGTCGGGCGTCTGCTTCGCGTATTCGATCTGGACGTCGAAATAGCGCTGATCGTCGAACACGCCGGTATCGAGTACTTCGTACTCTGGCATATCGCCGCCGCGGCGCGCGTTTTCGTCGATCAGGTCCTGGTAGGGATAGGCCGCATGCGGGTATTTGTACAGCATGCGCATGTAGGAATGCGTGGGCGTGCCGTCCAGATAGAAGTACAGCTCCTTGACGTCCTCGCCGTGATTGCCCTGCGAGTTCGTCAGGCCGAACAGGCGCTCCTTGATGATCGGGTCATTGCGGTTCCAAAGCGCGAGCGACACGCACCAGCTGAGCCGGTCGTCGCCGAAACCGGCGATGCCGTCTTCGCCCCAGCGGTAGGCGCGGCTGCGCGCATGGTCGTGCGGAAATGAGTCCCAGGCGGTGCCGTTCGCGCTGTAGTCCTCGCGCACCGTGCCCCACTGGCGCTCGCTCAGATACGGCCCCCAGCGCTGCCAGTGGCCGCATTCGGGCGAATGCAGTCGGGAACCTTCGATCGTGGCGAGCAGATTGGCAGCGCGCAGCGGTGGCATGAGGACGTCCTTGCAACGGGCCTGGCGGACCCACATCGTAGCGTGGTTTACGCGCCGTTGTCCTCGAACCGGGCAAGCAGACTTTCGACGCGCAGCAATTCGCCTAGCGACCAGGCCTGGAACGGCGTGCCGGCGGGCGCGTGCGGCGCGTCGCCGTCGGCGATCTCGGACAGGTGATCGAGGCCCGCGTGATCGAGATGCGCGTACAGCGGGGCGAGAAAACGCGCCCTCGCCTGCCCGAGATTATCGGCACTCGCGCCATTCACTCGCAGCCACGCTTCGACGAACGGGCCGATCAGCCACAACCACGCGGTGCCCTGATGATAGGCGCCGTCGCGTTCGCGCGGCGCGCCGCCGTAGCGGCCGCGATAGGCGGGATCGGACGGCGCGAGCGTGCGCAGGCCGAGCGGCGTCAGCAATTGCGCTTCGACCTGACCCACCACCGCGCGCGCCGCCGCGCCTTCGAGCAGCGGAAACGGCAGGCCACCGACCGCGAAGATCTGATTCGGCCGGATCGAGCGGTCGACCGTGCCCGGCACATGATCGACGTCGACGTTATCGAACAGCGCCTGGGTCGCCGGATCGACGAAGCGCCGGCGAAACGCGAGCGTCGCGCGCTCGGCAGCTTTCCGCCACTGCGGGTTCCATGCTGACGCGATTCGCAGCGCGTTGATCCACAGCGCCTGCACTTCGACCGGCTTGCCGATGCGCGGTGTGACGACCCAGTCGCCGACTTTCGCATCCATCCACGTCAGTTGCACGCCGGGGATGCCGGCGCGCAGCAGGCCGTCGTCCGCGCACATGCCGATGTTGAAGCGCGTGCCGTTCGTGTAGCCGGTCAGGATCGTTTCGGCGGCCTGCTGCAGATGCGCGCGCGTTTGCGCGCCCGCATGCGGCGTCGCCAGATAGTCGTGAACCGCGACGATGAACCATAGCGACGCGTCGACCGAGTTGTATTCGGGCGCGTCGCCGTAGTCGGGGAAGCGGTTCGGCAGCATGCCTTCGGACAGCGTGCCCGACCATTCGAGCAGGATCGCTTCGGCATCGTCGAGACGGTTCGACTCGATCAGCAGGCCGCGCATCGCGATGAACGTGTCGCGGCCCCAGTCGGTGAACCACGGAAAGCCCGCGAGGATCGTGCGGCCTTCGTTGCGCGTGACGACGTAGGCGTCGGCCGAACGTTGCAGGCGCGAGCCGAGTGCGGCGCGGCGTTGTTGTTCGGTGTGGGCGAGTTGGGCGGCGTGGGCGGTGGTTTGGGCTTTGTCGTTCGCGCATTCGGTGGCGGACGTGCTCGACGCGCTCAGAATCATCACCGCGTCGCCCTCCGCGAGATCGAAGCTGAACACGCCGGGCGTCGCGAGATCTTCGCTGCAATCGAGACCGCGCTCCTGCTCGCGCACGTAGCAGAAGTTGCGATACCAGTCGGGCGCATGCG
This sequence comes from Paraburkholderia sp. UCT70, assembly GCF_050434085.1. Classification (NCBI taxonomy): domain Bacteria; kingdom Pseudomonadati; phylum Pseudomonadota; class Betaproteobacteria; order Burkholderiales; family Burkholderiaceae; genus Paraburkholderia; species Paraburkholderia sp. UCT70. The sequence goes on from NZ_JBNPVZ010000002.1 coordinate 189,050, forward strand.
TATACGCGCCGTTCGTCGCCGCTCGCACGACCGGCAGTCCGCCATACGGTTGCCAGCTCGCGCACGATTGATCGGCGCTGACTTGCGCGCCGAAGTTGAAGGCCGGATTCTCGTGATGCAGCGCATGATAGTCACGGCCCGACAGCAACGGTCTGATCTTCAGCACGGGCGCATCGAGTTCGCCGCCTTCGAGCCGCCAGCGCAATACCGTTTCGCACGTCGCTTTGCTGACGAACACGTCGGCGATCATCGCCGCGTGCGCACCGAGTTGAATGCGCCACGTCGGCCACGGCGCCGTGTCGAAGCTGGCAAGGCGGCCGCGCAGATCCGGATAGATCACGTCAGGCCCATAGCGTTGCATGGTCAACGCGAAGCGCTCGCGCCCCGCCTCGACCCACGCCTCGATGCCGTTGACGAGCACCAGGCGCCCGCCCGGCGCGCGCGTCGCGGCTAGCAGCAGCGCATGGTAGCGGCGCGTGCGCAACATGCCGACCGTGCCCGAAGCAAAGCCGCCGAAGCCGTCGGCTTCGAGCCATTCGTCTTCGAGTTGCGAGATGTCGATGGGTGAATCGATGCGAGTCATTGAATCGTGCTCATGCGCGAACGATGAAGCAGCAAACATAGCGCAGATGGCAGCGCCATGAACATTGACCTTCCCGATACTTTCCATTTTCTTTCGATCAACCGACGATTTATCTAAAGTTATGCCCGGCGCAAACGTTTCACAATTATTTCTTGAAAGGAATGGAGACTGCACCCGCTTTCATCGAACCGGATGCAGACATGAGAAAAATCAGTTGCATCGCGAGCGCCGCATTGCTGGTGCTTGCCACGATAGCGTTGAACGGTTGCGGCGCGGACGACTCCTCTTCCACGAGCAACGCGACGACCACGACCCTTGCGCCGAACGACGCGGCGCAACGTCCCGCAATGGCGGCAGCGGCAGTGGCGACTCCCAACGCCTCAGCGCCATTCGCGGACAACACGGCGAGCAACGCGGCGAGCAACTCGGCAAGTGGCGCAGCCGCCACCGACGCGATCACGGAAAACATCCAGGCCAGTCTGGCGGCCGACGGCCAGCAGGTCGCGCCGGTCATGCGCTACGCGCCCGGCGACAGCGCGAACAACTAGTTCGCAACTGATCAGCAAGAGCAACGCGTAACCGACAACGAAACACCCCAAAGCGCGCTCACGCGCGCCATTCTTCCCCTACGCAGAAGGTGATATTCGATGACATCAACTAGCCGTCGCCGTTTCCTGCAAACCGTGGCGTCATCCGCGGGCGCCGCCGCCGCGATGACCGCATTGCCCGAGTCGATCCGCAACGCGCTCGCCGTGCCCGCGTTTTCGCGCACGGGCACGATTCGCGATATCGAGCACATCGTCGTGTTCATGCAGGAGAACCGCTCGTTCGACCACTACTTCGGCCATCTGCGCGGCGTGCGCGGCTACAACGACCGCTTCCCGATTCCACTGCCGAGCGGCCTGCCGGTGTGGAATCAGCCGTCGAAGGAAGACCCGACCAAGCCGGTGCTGCCGTTCCATCTGAACACCGCGACGACGAGCGCGCAGTGCGTCGGCGATCTCGATCACACGTGGTACAAGACTCACTACGCGATCGACGGCGGCCGCTACGACCAGTGGCCCGCCAACAAGACCGACATGACGATGGGCTACCACCTGCGTAGCGACATCCCGTTCCACTACGCGCTCGCCGACGCCTTCACGATCTGCGATGCGTACTTCTGCTCGTTGCCGGGACCGACGCACCCGAACCGCGCGTATCTGATGACCGGCATGGTCGACCCGACCGGCACGATGGGCGGCCCGCTGCTCGACAACAACGACTGGGTCGACGGCGATGGTCCGCCGAACTATCAGTTGCTGTCGTGGACCACGTATCCGGAGCGTCTTCAGGCCGCGGGCATTTCGTGGCAGATCTATCAGCAGGGCACGTCGGGCGTCGATCCGCTGAACGGCAATTACGGCACCAACATCCTGCAGAATTTCACGAACTTCATCAACGCGCAGCCGGGTTCGCCGCTCTACGAGCGCGCGCAAACCGTGCGCACGATCGACGACCTGAAAGCCGACGTGCTCGCGAACCGGCTGCCGCAGGTGTCGTGGCTGTGCCCGCCGGCCGCCTACTCGGAGCATCCGAGCTACACGCCCGCGTACGGCGCCGAATACACGTCGCAGATTCTCGACGCGCTGACGTCAAACCCCGAGGTGTGGAGCAAGACCGTGCTCTTCATCATGTACGACGAGAACGACGGCTTCTTCGATCACCTCGTGCCGCCGCAACCGCCGACGACGTCCGCGCAGGGCAAGTCGACGGTGACGACCGACGGCGAGATCCACAATGTCGTCAATCCGCTGCGCGGCGGCAGCTACACCGCCGACGGCTATCCGTACGGCCTCGGCCCGCGCGTGCCGATGACGATCGTGTCGCCGTGGACCAAGGGTGGCTTCGTGTGCTCGCAGGTGTTCGATCACACGTCGGTGATCCGCTTCATCGAAACGCGCTTCGGCGTGCATGAGCCGAACATCACGGCATGGCGTCGCGCGGTATGCGGCGACCTGACCACCGCGTTCGACTTCCGCACGCCGGATGCGCAGATGCCGTCGCTGCCGGACACCAGCAACTACATGAGCATGGCCGACAACCAGTGCAAGACGCAACCGAAGCCGACCGTGCCGACGACGCCGACTCCGGTCGATGCGCAGGAAGCGGGCATCCGTTTCGCGCGGGCGTTGCCGTACGAACTGCATGTGAACGGCGCGGCGAACGCGGGCAACGACACGTTCGAAATCACGATCGGCAACACCGGCGACCAGGGCGCGCACTTCTACGTGTACGCGACGAATCGCACCGACGGTCCGTGGCGCTACACGGTCGAAGCGGGCAAGTCGCTCAGCGACACGTTCGACCTGAGCACGACGAACGGCGTGTATGCATTCGACGTGTTCGGCCCGAACGGCTTCGTGCGCAAGTTCGCGGGCAACACCCAGGCGAGCACGCAAAGCACGCAGAATGGCCATGGCAACGGTCATGGCGACAACCAGCCGGCGCGGCCTGAAGTGACCGCGCAATACGACGTCGCGAATGGCAACGTGTTCCTGAAGTTCACCAACAGCGGCGGCGGCATCGCGCATCTGACGGTGATCGACAACGCGTACGGCGCGCGCCCGCGCACCGTGGTCGTGCCGGCCAATGCGCGTATCGAAGAAGGCTGGGTGCTTGCGTCGAGCCATCACTGGTACGACCTGACGGTGACGAGCAGTGACGACGCGAGCTTCTCGCGCCGCTTTGCCGGTCACGTCGAGAACGGCCGGCCGAGTATCAGCGATCCGGCTGCGGTTGCGCCGGTGCTGAGCGCGAGTTGAGGCAACAACCGGCAGCCCCGCTTACTTGCGGTCTGATTCGGCTTCCCGTCCCGCCTACGTGGCGGACAGGGTGCCGATGTTTCTTGAGGCTCGTATTGAAACGCGGTGCTTAGAGACCGACGTCCGGCAGCGCCGGACGCGTGGCGAGCGCCTTGGCGACGATGTCTTTGACTTCGGCGAGCGCGTCGCCTTGCAGCGCGAGGCGCGGCGGACGCGTGACGGCGCTACCGCGGCCGAGCAGTTCCTCGCACAGCTTGATGCATTGCACGAGGTCGGGGCGCGCGTCGAGGTGCAACAGCGGCATGAACCAGCGGTACAGCGACAGCGCTTCATCGAAACGCTTCTGCGTGGCGAGGCGGAACAGCGTCTCGCCCTCCTTCGGGAACGCGTTCGACATGCCCGACACCCACCCTTGCGCACCGACCGCGATGCTTTCGACGACGACGTCGTCGAGGCCGGCGAACAGCACGAAGCGGTCGCCCACCGCGTTGCGCAGATCGATGAAGCGTCGCGTATCGCCCGACGAATCCTTGAAGCAGACGATGTTCTCGCAGTCCTGCAGTGCGATCAGCACGTCCGGCGTGACGTCGTTCTTGTAGATCGGCGGGTTGTTGTAGATCATCACCGGCAGATCGGTGCTGCTCGCGACCGAGCGGAAATGCGCGGCGGTTTCGTGCGGCTTCGCGGAATAGACGAGCGCCGGCATGACCATCACTCCGTCGACGCCGACACGCGCGGCTTCACGCACCGTCTGCCGCGCGAACTCGGTCGTGAACTCGGCGACACCCGCGACGACCGGCACCTTGCCGCCAGCCGCGTCGCACGCGGCCTCGATCGCCTGCAGTTTTTCCGACGTGCTCAGCGAGGTATTTTCGCCAACCGTGCCGCAGACCACCAGACCCGACACGCCGTCCCTGACGAGATTGCTGACCACGCGGTGCGTCGCGTCGATGTCTAGCGAAAAATCCGGCTTGAACTGGGTGCTGACGGCGGGAAACACCCCGCTCCATTGGATAGCCTTGCTCACTTTGTCCGTCTCCTTCAAAAAGCCGGCCGCGCCGACACACGTTGAGTATGACGACGAGTATCGGCTTTTATCCGGAGGCGGGCTTGGGCTTTTTCGTGGCTGAAAGAGATTAAATCCGCACAACAGGCGAGGCGCCGGATCGCCGGCCGGGCGGCGCCGGCTACTTCGCGGCAAGGCGGCTGAGGCGCACGTCAGCACCGTCGCGCGAGGCGTCGAGGTGGCCCCTGGATGCCGAGTCCGGCATAGCCGTTACGCGATCAGGCGCCCAGCAACACGCCCGTTCGGATCGGCCGCGTGCCGGTCACGCGACCGAGCGGCGCACCGGCCGTCACGAAACGGATCGCGCGCCGCATGTACAGCACCCCTTCGGTCTGGCTCGCGATCGTGGTCGTCTCGTCGGTCAGCGGATCGACGATATCGAACAGCGGCTGGCCGACGCGGATCTTGTCGCCGATCTTCGCGCGGTGCACGAGAATCCCGCTCACCGGCGCAGAGAACTGCTCGCTGCCCGCGAGCGGCGTCGCCGGCGACAGCAGCGGCGGCAACGGCTTGGCCTCGCCCCGAATCGCGCCGCGCCACATCAGATAGTCGACGAGCGCGTCGGCATCCTGCTGCGCGACTTCATACGACACGTCGCGCTGGCCGCGGCATTCGACCGTCACCGCGATCGAGCCGGTCGGCACCGGCTTGCTCGCCGGCATCTGCTGCTGCAACGTCCACCACAGCAGGCTGTGGGTTTCGTCGAACGCGCCGCCGCCCGAATCGGTCGCGAGCAACGACGCCTCTGCGCCGAGATAGCACGACAGCGGCTCGAACTCGGCCCAAGCGGCTTCGCTCGTGTACACATGCATCGCCGCTTCGAGCGAGCAATGCAGATCGATCACGACGTCCGCGTCGCACGACAACTTCAAGAGCGCCAGTTGCAGCGACTCGAATTCGGTCAGCGGCTTCTGTTGCGCGAGTTCGGCCGCAAGCAGCTCGCGCACGATGCGGCGGTTCTCGTTCGCGTCTGCGCCGAGCGCCTCTTTCGCATTCGCGACGAGCTTTGCGAACTGCACGAAATGCCGGTTGAAGTTCTTGCCACTGCCGAGATCGAATCGGCCGATGAACTGCCCGAGCACGTATTGACTAAGCCCGACCGGATTCGACACCGGCACGAGCACGATTTGAGCGCTCAGCGCGCCGGCTTCCTCGAGCTCCCGCAGACGCCGCTTCAGCAGCACCGTGGTCAGCATCGCCGGCGTTTCGTCGGCGTGCAGCGACGCCTGGATATAGATCTTCTGCCAGCTATTGGCCGGGCCGAAATGAAACGACACCAGTTCGCGGTGCGTGCCGATTGCTGGCGACAGAAGCGGAATCGATTGCCTGTTCATGAATGGAAAGCCGTGAAGATAATGTTGGAAATCTGGATCAATTGCCGTACGGATCGAAGTCGAAGTACTTCTTCGCGATCTGCGCATAGGTGCCGTCTTTGCGCATCGACGCGATCGCCGCGTCGATCGATGCCTGCACCGCGGTTTCGTCCTTGCGCAAGCCGATGCCGACGCCGCGATCTCCCATCGAAAGCGGCTCGCCGACAAACGCGAAGCCCTTGCCCGCGGGCGTGCGCAGGAAGCCGTAATCGGCCTCGACGGTGCCGAGCAACGCGCCGTCGAGCCGGCCGTTCTGCAGATCGGCGAACACCTCGTCCTGGCTTTTGTAGGCGACCACGTTCGCGCCGAGCGGCGTCCAGTTCTTCAGCGCGTAGCCTTCGAACTGCGTGCCCGACTGCACGCCGATCTGCTTGCCGGCAAGTCCGCTCGCCGTAGGCGCAAGCGACGAGCCTTGCCGCGCGATCAGCCGCGACCTGAACTGGAACAACTTCGACGAAAACAGAATCTGCTGCTCGCGCTTCTCGGTGATCGCCATCGACGACACCACCGCGTCGATCTTGCGCGCCTGCAGCGCCGGAATCATGCCCGAAAACTCGAGTTCGACCCACTGACAATGCGCGTGGATGCGCCGGCAAATCTCGTTGCCGAGATCGACGTCGAAGCCCTTCAGGCTGCCAGCGGGCGCCTTCGAGTCCATCGGCGGATAGGTCGGATCGTTGCCGAGGCGCAACGTGTTGGCGTCAGCGGCGAACGCGCCGCTGCTGAAAGCCAGCGCGGCGCAGAGAGTCATCAGTGGAGTTTTCATGGAAGGCGACGATGAGCGGATCAGGACAGCGTGATCGTAAGCCGCGGTGGCGCCTCAAAGAAGTCTCGTTCGGACTATCATGATCACTTTTACCGATCACCAGACCCTGTCGCCATGGCATTGACGATTTCCCAGCTGCGCGCGTTCACGGCGGTCGCCGAGCATGGCAGCATCCGCGCGGCGTCGCGCGCGCTCGGCATCGCGCAAAGCGGCATCACGCAGCAGTTGCAGAACCTCGAATCGATGCTCGGCGCAACGCTGTTCACGCGCACCAATCGCGGCATTGCGCTGACCGCGCTGGGCCAGCGGCTGCTGCAGCGGGCCGGCGCGATCCTCGGTGAATGCGAGCGTGCCGAGGAGGACGTGCGGCAACTGCGCGGCGACTACGTGGGCGAGGTCACGTTCGGCATGACGACAGAGCCGCTCGTCGACGCGTTCGCGCCCGTGTTGATGGAATTTCGTGCGCGCTTCGAGCGCGTCGCCGTGCATCTGCGCACGGGCACGTCGCGCATGATGATTTCGTGGATCCGCGAAGGAACGCTGGATTTCGCTGTCGCGCTCGTATCGAAGCAGACCGACACCGCCGATCTGTCGGTCACGCTGCTCTATCCGTCTGACCCGGTGATCGTGTGCCGGCGCGGTCATCCGAAGGCGCGCGCGAAGTCGCTCGCCGAACTCGTCGATTGCACGTGGGTGACGACGCGCTCGCCGAATCTGACCGAGGAGCCGCACGTCAACCGGTTGAGCCATCTGTTCGACAGCTACGGCTTGCCGCCGCCGAAGATCGTCGCGACCGTCGAGGGCTTGTACGAGACGCTGCACCTGGTTGCCGCGACCGATTGCCTGTCGCTCGAATCATCGGTCATCGCGAAGCGGGGGCCGTTCGCGGACGTGCTGACAACGATCCCCGTGCGCGAGCGCGCGTTGCAGCAGAACGTCTGTCTGCTGCAACGCGCCGCGATTCCACTGACCCCAGCCGCGCAGGAGTTCGCGACGATGATCGCGTCGTACACGCGCGCGGTGCGGGCGCATTGAGCGTTGAGCGTTGAACTCCAACGCGCCGCTCAAGCCGCCGTTGCTTCGAGCGCTATCAATTCTTCGATGCGCTGCCTGCGCCGGATCAGCCGCGCGTTGCCACGCTCGATCAGCACCTCGGGCGCGAGCGGCCGGCTGTTGTAGTTCGATGACATCGACGCGCCGTACGCGCCCGTGTCATGGAACACGAGCAGGTCGCCCACTCGAGGCGCGGGCATCGACCGGCTCGTGACGACACCGCCTTGCGCCTGGGTGAACACGTCGCCGGCTTCGCACAGTGGCCCCGCCACGCTGAACGAGCCGGCCGGCGCATCGCTCGGCGTGCCGTTGCGCCGAAGCACGCTGATCTCGTGATAACTGCCGTAGTACGACGGCCGCACCAGGTCGTTGAAGCCCGCATCGAGCAACGCGAATTGCCGCGACGGCCGCCGGTTCAGCGCGTGCACTTCGGCGACGAGTACACCTGCCTGCGCGACCAGAAAGCGCCCCGGTTCGATTTCGAGTCGCACGCGATGCCCGACGCGTGCTTCGATGCGGCGCCGCGCGTCGTCCCACAGCCGGAAATAATGCGCGGTATCGACACTCAGCTCGCCATCGCGATACGGCACCGACAAACCACCACCCGCGGAAATCGCCTCGATATCCTGATCGAGTTGCGACACCGCATCGACCATCGCATCGCATACTTTCGCGAGATGCGCGTAATCGACACCCGAGCCGATATGCATATGCAGCCCGACGAGCTTCAACCGATAGCGCCGCACCAGTTCGAGCGCGCGTGGCAGGTCATCGCGCCAGATGCCGTGCTTGCTGTGCTCGCCGCCTGTGTTGGTCTTGCTGCTGTGGCCGTGACCGAAGCCGGGATTGATGCGCAGCCACACGCGATGGCCTTCGCTCGCGTGTCTCCCGAGCCGTTCTAGCATGTCGGGCGAGCCGGCGTTGACCGTGATTCGCTCGTCGAGCACGGTGGCAAGCGTCGCGTGGTCGAGCACGTCGGCGGTGAAGACGACGCCTTCGGGCCCCCCGTTCGATGCGGGTTGAGCCGCATAGCCCGCGGCAAAACTGCGCGCGAGTTCACCCAAAGAGACCGCATCGAGCATCACGCCTTCGTCGCGCATCAGCTTCAGGATGTGCACGTTCGAACAGGCCTTCTGCGCGTAGCGGATCGTGTCGAAACTGCGCAACTGCGCGATGCGCTGGCGGATCGTGTCGGCGTCATAGGCCCATAGCGGCGTGCCGTGCTGGCGCGCGAGGTCGGCGAGTTGACGGGAGTCGAATGGCGTCATGGTCGGTTGCATGTCGAAGCTTTGCGAAAGCGATAGCCGACATGATGATCCGCGGCGATCATTCAGTAAAATACCAGTCTATTGCTCGCCTATTCACTTTTGATATACCACGGACCCGCCATGGCGCTCACGCACCGGCACATCGAAATCTTCCGCGCGCTGATGACGGCCGGCAGCGTGACCAAGGCAGCCGAGATGCTGTTCACGTCGCAGCCCACCGTGAGCCGCGAACTCGCGCGCATGGAACAACGCATCGGCTTCGCGTTGTTCGAGCGAGTGCAGGGCCGGCTGCGTCCCACGCAATCCGCGCTGACGCTGTTCGACGAGATCAAGCGCGCGTACGTCGGGCTCGAACGCGTCGCGTCGACCGCGGCCGCGCTGCGCGAATTCAAGGGTGGCCAGCTGTCCGTGATCGCGCTGCCGGTGTTTTCGCATTCGATCCTGCCAGGCGCCGTCAAACGCTTTCACGATGTGCAGCCGGGCGTCAGCGTATCGATCGCGACGCAGGAGTCGCCGTTTCTCGAAGAATGGCTGACCGCGCAGCGCTACGACCTCGGCCTCACCGAGCACGACGCGCCGCCGCCCGGCACGCGGCTCACGCCACTCATCGCCGTCGATGAAGTGTGTGTGCTGCCCGACGCTCACCCGCTGCTCGCGAAACGCGTGATCGCATTGAAAGATTTCACCGATCAGGCGTTCATCAGCCTGTCCGCGAACGATCCATACCGCCTGCAAATCGACGAAGCGTTCGCGCGAGCCGACATCGCGCGCCGCCTGCTGATCGAAACGCCGACCGCGGTGTCCGTGTGCAGCTTCGTGCGGCAAGGGCTCGGCATTGCGATCGTCAATCCGCTGACCGCGCTCGATTTCGCGGGTCACAATCTGCATATCCGGGCGCTCGCGTTGTCGCTGCCGTTTCGCGTCAGCGTGATCCGTCCCGAGCACCGTCCCGCGCATCCGCTCGCGGACGCGTTCGTCGGCGCACTGCAAAGCGAAGCCGCCGCGCTCCGATTACAATTGAAGCGCCGCACCAGCCGCAAACGGTCATCGCATTCATAGCAGTCACGGCGGCGTCCCCGCTTCATCGCCCGGCGAATCCGCGCAGCGCCGCGCGCGTTCGCGCGGGGCCACCGCCCGAACCGTCCGCCGCGCGAACCGGGCACGCGTCGAGCTGACATCACCCGCATACCGATTATCGACGCGCCGCGCGTCTGCGCCGCATCGGGGCGCCGTTTTTAGCGCCGTTTTCCAGGCTTCACGTCAGAGACCCTCAACAGGAGTGTTCCAAATGATGAATCGAGACAATCCCGTCTGGCTGATCACAGGCTGTTCCACCGGCTTCGGCCGCGAGCTCGCGAAGCTCGTGCTCGAACGCGGCTGGCGCGCGGTCGTCACCGCGCGCGATGCATCGAAAGTGAAGGACATCGCAGAGGGGCACGGCGAGCGCGCGCTGGTGCTGCCGCTCGACGTGACCAATCGCGCGCAGATTGAAACCGTGGTCGCACAGGCGAAGCGCCATTTCGGCCGCGTCGACGCGCTCGTCAACAACGCGGGCTACGGTTATCTGGCCGCGATCGAGGAAGGCGAGGACAGCGAGGTCCGCGCGATGTTCGAGACCAACGTGTTCGGCCTCGTCGACATCACGAAGGCCGTGCTGCCGATCATGCGTGAGCAGCGCAGCGGTTTGATCGTCAACGTGTCGTCGATTGGCGGGATTGCGAGTTTCGCGGCGACCGGCTACTACCATGCGACGAAGTACGCTGTGGAAGGGCTGTCGGAATCGCTCGCGCTGGAAGTGAAACCACTCGGCATCGGCGTGCTGATCGTCGAGCCGGGGCCGTTTCGCACCAACTGGGCGGGTCCGTCGATCAAGCAGTCGGCAACGTTGATCGACGACTATGCGTCGACCGCCGGCGAGCGCCGCAAACAGACCGAAGCGCGCAGCGGCAAGCAGGCCGGCGACCCGGTGCGAGCCGCGCAGGCGATCATCGATGCGGCGTTGTCGGACGCGCCGCCGCTGCGTCTGCTGCTCGGCAAGACCGCGCTCGATCTCGCGTACAGGAAGCTCGACTTTCTGCGCGGCGATTTCGACACCTGGCGAGCGACGAGCGAGGGGGCGGATTATCCGGAAGGGACGGCGTAGAGCGGGTTTATCAGGCGAGCCTCGGCCCGCCGCTTAAAACTCCACCAGCGCAAAATCTTCCTTGCCCACATCGCACAGCGGGCAGCGCCAGTCGGCCGGCACATCGGCCCAGCGCGTGCCCGGCGCGATGCCCTCGTCCGGCACGCCGGCGGCTTCGTCGTAGACCCAGCCGCAGATCACGCAGACCCATTGCTTGAAGTCGTCGGCTGTGGCGACGTTCGCGGCCGACGGCGCATCGGGCGTACCGGTCGCAGCGGCATCCGGCGCGCACGTGCGCGCCGTCGCATCGAGGCTCACGACGAGCGGCGCGACCGTGCCGCAACCGGTTCCCGCGAGCCGCGCCTTCAGGCTGTCGAGCAGGCGCTGCGCTTCGTCGTGGGTCAGATCGATCCAGTACGGATCGCCGGCGCCGTCGTTGAGCCGCTCGGGGGAAAACTGGATTTCTACGGCTACGCCCTTCTTGTACATGGCAATCAAAAATCTCGAGAAAGCCGGCGACGCGCGCCGGCACAAGGCTGCCCGCGCGACGCGGGCGCTGCTTCAGTGCGCGTGGACCAGCAGATTCAGCGCGATCGAGGCGATCAGGCCAGCGGCGCCGATCAGGCCAAGCAACTGCAGCAGAGTGAGGGATTTACGCGAGTTGGTGGGGGTTTGTTGCGTGGTCACGAGCGAGTCTTGAAGTTCGGAAAAAGCGCAATGGTACACGGGTGCGGACGCGACGAATGTCGATTGGCGCAAACTCGCGTGCAATAAAAGTACCGGGCGATATTATCGCCGCTCGCGCGCCGCGCATTGTCTACCGTGGGGAGATGGATTAATTCCCGGCGAGGGGGAAAGCCGTGGCGGGACGGGGTGCGCGGCGCCGGTGAACACACCCGCGCCGCGCTCAGGTCTGGGCGAGCGGATTGCCGCTGCGCGAATCCCAGAAACGGATCACCGCCGTATCGCCGGTGCCCGCGCCGACCACCTGGTCCGGCGTGCCGCACTCGCGCAGCAGCGCGCGCAAGTCGTTGATGACCGGGAACACCTCATGATTCCAGTCCGCTCCCTGCGAATCGTGGGCGCGCTGCTCCGCCTCGACGATCTCGCGATCCTCCTTGAAAATGCGCTCGGTGAACCACACCAGCAGCGGCCATGCGAGATTCATCACACCGGGAATGCCGGGCTTGCGGATCGACAGCAGCCCGAACGTTCGGTTGGTGCGCTGCTCACGGTCGAGCGGCACATAGACGATCCACAGGTCCATCACCAGAGTCTGCTCGTCGTTGCGGATTTGCAGGGTCTGGTATGGGTATTCGGTGCGGATCGTCATCACGTCTTTGTCGCCGGAGCCACCGGTCTTGCGCCTCTCGCCGAACACCATCGCCTCGCCTAGCGGCTGCTGCCCCTCCATGCGCGCAAACGTGTAGTCGACCTCGACCCAGCCCTCACCGCGTCGCCGCCCGAGCGAACGCGCGCGCATGCGCCCCATCTGGCGGCGATGCAGGAACTGATGATTCATGTCCATCAGGTTCTCGTGCATGAACGAATAATGACAGTTGACCGGACGGCCGAAGCGGCGCGTCTTGTACTTCGGGTCCGACACCGAGCGAAAGCCCGGCAACGGCCGCTCCTCCGCGAGCGCGGCGTCGCCGGGAAACACGAAGATCAGTCCCTCCACTTCCTGACACGGATACGAGCGCACACCGTTCGGTAGACGCTCGCGGCCGAGGTACGGCACGTCGATGCACTTGCCCGAGCAGTCGTAGGTCCAGCCGTGATAGCCGCAGCGAATCGATTCGCCGTCGACCACGCCCTGATGCAGCGGCACCTGCCGATGCGCGCAGCGATCTTCCAGCGAGAACACTTTGCCGCTCTCGGTGCGCGCGAGCACGATCGGATCGCCGGCGAAGGTCACGCCGAGCGTCTTGCCGCGCTTCACTTCATGCGACCACGCGAGTGGGTACCAGTAATCCGGATGAATGGCGACGCGGCGCAGATCGCGCACCGGCGCCTCGTGAGTGGCTTGAGCAGACGCGGCAGCGAGCGTTGCGCCTGCGGATTCCTGTTCCTGTTCGAGCGGGGGAACTGCATGCATAGGTCAAGCCTCCGTGCACCAGCTGATGGAAGGTTGCCGCGCTGCATGGCAGTGCGGCATCTTCACCAGTCTACTTGATGCAGCCGCCGCATGGCACTTTCGCCGGCATGCGCGATGCGTCGCAGCACACGTTGCGCAGCAGCGCGCATCAGGGTGAACGAGCTACCTTTACCACACCCGCCCTACAGAAACATTGACCTGCCCTTCGAGCTGCTCAATCCTCGTCGACCGCGACGAGCCCGGAGCGCCGTTGCACGCCCCACGCGCGGCCGCCGCGCAGAAAATGCAGCCAGCCGAGCGCGGCACCCAGATGACGCGCGAGCTGGAACGTGAACGGCTCCGCAACGGCCGCAAGCATCGCCATGCCGAGACTGTTGCCACTGCGCTCGCCGGTCCAGCGCCGGTAGAGATGAATGCTCCACAGGTAAAACGCCAGATCGATGGCCGTTTTCAGGCCGATCACGCTGAAGATCGACACGACGATCGCCCCGTGTCCGCCGAACAGAAAACCGAGTAGCAATGCGAATGCCGTGAGGCCGTAAATCGGCTGCATCGTGTCGACCGCCTTGACTGGCAGCATCAGCATGCCGAGCGTGCCGTAGCGCCGATTGCCGGTCATGTCGCGGTTCCAGTACTGGGTCTGCAGGAAACCCGCGAACCAGCGGCGGCGCTGGCGCAGAAAGCTTGCGAGGGTGTCGGGCGCATCGGTGCGCGCATGCGCTTCGCCGACCACGCGCACGTCCCAGCCGAGCTCGTGATCCACCGAATAGCGGCGCAGCCGGTGAATCAGTTCGTAATCCTCGACCAGACACTGCGGATCGAAGCCGCCGACCGCGACGAGCGCATCGCGCCGGAACGACGCGAATGCGCCCGAGATCAGCAGCAGGCTGTCCGCGCGCATCCACGCGAAACGCGCGATGAAGTTGCGCATGTACTCGTAGGTCTGGAACCACTGGAACACGCGGCCCGACAGCGACTTGCCACAGACCGGCACGAGAATGCCCGCTGCCGCGACGAGCGACGGCTCGCTCGCGAACGCGGCGCGCATCGCGTAGGTGGCGTCGTCGTCGAGCAGCGTGTCGGCGTCGACGGTCATCACGGTGTCGGTCGTCATCACGGTGATCGCGGCGTTCAGCGCGCGGGCCTTGCCGCCGTGCGGCACGCGCAGCCAGAACAGGTTCGGATGCAGCGAGCTCGGCGCGCTCAGCACGCCATCGGCGGCGGGCGTGAGGCCGAAGCGTTGCGTGAGCAGTTCGGCGGTGGCGTCGGTGGAGCCGTCGTCGGCGATCACGATCTGCGCGGGGCCGTGCGTTTGCCGCGCAGCAGCGCGGCGAGCGTGACCGGCAACACGGCCGCCTCGTTACGCGACGCGACGATGACACCCATGCCCGGCAACTCGCGCCGTTCGTGGTCGACTTCGAGCGGCGCCGCGCGGCGCGTGAGCGGCAACGACTTCCACGTGACGAACGCGAGCAGCAACGTGTCATATACGACATACGCAATACCGGTCGACCACGCGAGCGCGCCACGCAGAAAGAATGCTCGCGCGAACAGCAGTGCCCACAGCATGACGACGCTGGAATGGATCAGCGTGCTCGATAGCGTCGCGCGACGCGGCAGAATGCGCGGCGACGCGACAGCGAGTGCCTGTTCGAGAGTCTTCTTCAAGGCGAGTGTTTCAGGTTCAGCTGGGTTGCGGTTAGTTGGCGAAGCTGTGTTCGCGCGCCATCAAAAACACGCCGCGGCTTCACGGCGTCATGCGCTTCAACACCGATTTGCGATCGAGCCACTCATGCTTGAGCGCGCCGCCGATATGCATCGCCAGCAACGCATAGAGCGCATAACCGAGCCACGCATGCAGCGCGCCGAAGCGATCGTGCAACGTCTCTTTCAGTGTCGGGTCGAGATGCATCACATAGCCGAAGCGCGGCCATTGGAACAGGCCGAACCACTGCATCGGATGCGTGGCCGCGTCTTTCCACGCGGAATCGTGCAGCCAGCCGGACAGCGGCAACGCAATCATCAGCAAATACAGCGCGAAGTGCGCGAGGTGCGCGACAATCTTTTCCCACGACGGAAACTCGCGCGGCAACGGCGGCGGCTTGTGCGACACGCGCCACAGGATGCGCAGCAGCGCGAGCCCGAGCACCGTGATGCCGATCGATTTGTGTGTGTCGATCACCGGACGCACCCAGTCGTCGGGCAGCGAATCAGCGGACAGAGCGAGCACGACATTGACGCACATCAGCAACGCGATCAGCCAGTGCAGCGTCATCGCGGTGCGCGTATAGCGTGGCCGGCGAGAGGCATCGGTCGAATCGGTCAGGGAATTCGCTTGGGTGTTCATGGTTGTTCCGTTCGCGAGGGCGATGAATGCCGCGAAAGTTGTTTGAAAATCGACGCTACCGGTATCAGGCAAACGCCCAACTGTGCCGTTTTATTCCGCAAAGCGCTCAACCTGCGTGTTTCAGTTTGTTTCGGGCTTTGGATTGCGGGCACCGCCTCGTTTCACGCGACGCCGCGCCTCCTTGTCCCGCTCATCGCTCAACTGCCGCTCGCCCCACGCGCGCACCGCCTCGGCGAACAGACGCAGCGCGCTCGGCGGATGACGGTTGGCCGGGTAGTACAGGCACAAGCCCGCGAACGTCGGGCTCCACTCCGGCAGTAGTTGCACGAGCCGGCCGCTCGCGACATGTTCGGCTACATGGTCGAGCGGCACCCAGGCGATGCCGATCCCGGCCAACGCCGCTTCGACCATCAGGTTCAGATTGCCGAGCGTCATCGGCCCATCGACGTCGATGCTCACGCTCTTGCCGCGATGCGTGATGTCCCAGCGATACAGCGTGCCGCTTTCAAAGCGAAAGCGAATGCAACGGTGCAGCATCAGATCGTGCGGCGCCGTGGGCGCGGGATGACGCGCGAGATACTCGGGCGACGCCACCGCCGCGAGACGCATATCGCGCCCGAAGCGGATCGCGATCATGTCGCGCGGCACGTCTTCGAGCACGCGGATGCCCGCATCGAGTCCTTCGGCGACGATATCGACGAGCCTCGAATCGACCACGAACTCGACGTGAATCTCCGGATAGCGCGCGAAGAAATCCGGCAGCACGTGCTGCACGAGCTGTTTCGCGGACGCCTCCGAAGCGCTGATCCGGATCGTGCCCGACGGCCGGTTGCGCGCGGCCGTGACTTCCACCACCGCGTCGTCGAGGTCCGCGAGCGCCGGACGCACGCGTCGTAGCAATTGCTCGCCGGCTTCCGTCAAGGCGACCGAGCGCGTGGTGCGATTGAAAAGCCGCACGTCGAGCCGCGATTCCATGTTGCGCATCGCGTGACTCAACGCCGACGGCGACAGCCCGAGCACGCGCGCGGCCGCGCTGAAGCTGCGCTGCTCGGCGATCGTGATGAAGGCGGTCAGTTCGGCGAGGCCCGCGCGTGGCGGCCTGGAATTGGGCATTTGTGAATTCGATTCAATACCTCATGCAAGTATAGAGATATTGTTGAGTCACGCACAGCAACCTACACTCGCTTCCAGTGCCACGACCTGCGTGGCTCGTCCCGCATCCCAAGCGTCGTGGTCCCGGCAGCGGCCGGGGTTCGGCGCGTCAACTGGAGCATCGTATGCAAACACGTCAACTCGGCAAAAGCGGCCTTGAAGTATCCGCACTCGGCCTCGGATGCATGGGCCTGAGCTTCGGCTACGGCCCCGCTACGGAAAAATCGGCCGGCATCGAACTGATCCGCGCGGCCTTCGAGCACGGTGTCACGTTCTTCGATACCGCGGAAGCCTATGGCCCGTTCGTGAACGAGGAACTGGTCGGTGAGGCGATCGCGCCGTTTCGCGATCAGGTGGTGATCGCGACCAAGTTCGGCTTTCGTGACGGCGACACGAAAAAGGGGCTCGACAGCCGCCCGGAAAACATTCGCGCCGTCGCCGATGCCGCGCTCAAGCGCCTGAAAACCGACCGCATCGATCTGTTCTATCAGCATCGGGTTGATCCGAACGTGCCGATCGAAGATGTTGCCGGCGCGGTGAAAGATCTGATCGCCGCGGGCAAGGTCGGGCACTTGGGCCTGTCCGAAGCGAGCGTGGAGTCGATCCGCCGCGCGCACGCGGTGCAGCCCGTCGCGGCGCTGCAAAGCGAGTATTCGCTGTGGTGGCGCGAGCCCGAAGCAAGCGTGCTGCCGACCCTCGAAGAACTCGGCATCGGCTTCGTGCCGTTCAGCCCGCTCGGCAAAGGCTTTCTGACCGGCACGATCGACGAACGCACGACCTTCGACAAGAGCGATTTCCGCAATATCGTGCCGCGCTTCTCGGAAGAAAACCGCAAGGCCAATGCGGCGCTCGTCGACGTACTTGGCCGGATCGCGAACGGCAAAGGCACGACACGCGCGCAAATCGCACTCGCGTGGCTGCTCGCGCAAAAGCCGTGGATCGTGCCGATTCCCGGCACGACGAAGCTGCCGCGCCTCGAGGAGAACGTCGGCGCCGCGAGCGTCGTGCTGTCGCCGGCGGATCTCGCCGACATCGAAGCGGCGCTCGAGCAGATCAAGGTGACGGGCGAGCGCTATCCGGCGCAACTGCAGCAGTTCATCAACCGCTAGGCGATGCGCGGTCGCGGCGCCTTAGTCGTGAGACTTGCGCCGCCTTTTAGCTGGTGTTTTGGCCTATGTTCTGGCTGGCGTCCCGCAGATCAGCGCGGGACTCGCGGCAGCATCGAGTTCACCTTGCGCTTGCGCGCGTTCGAGCCGTCGCTCGAACGCGGTGTCGAACGTGACGAGGCCAGGCGCGATGTAGCGATCAAGCGTGTCCGATTTCTATCCGATCAATTCGCCAGCGCCCTTTTTAGCGCCTTCTGGTCACGTTCGAGCTGCATTCTCATGTGCCGCATGAACTGCCTCGCGGTTTCCGTGAGTGGGGTACCAGGGCGAAACACCAGCACTCCTGTGAACATTACCTCGATGTGTCGATCGGCTTCACGACGAGTCCCCGCTCTGCGAAGTCCAACGTCACGAGCGGATGAGCGATTCCTATACCGACTCCCGCGAGCGCCAGTTCGCAGATCGTGTGCGAATACGGCGTCTCGACGACCGGTTTGAGACGGATTTCGCGTGCCGTGAGTTGCGTGTCCAGGCGTAGCCTGGTGCTGTCTTCGGGATTCAACGCGATGAAAGGAAATTCAGGCAGGTCCGCAACAGCGATGACAGCACGCGTGGCCAAAGGATGATGTGAGTTCATCACTGCGACAGCCCGCATACGCGCGAACACCGAGTGTTCGAGGCCGGCCATCGACATCTCGTCGGACATCAGGCCGAAATCCACCTGTCCAGCCGAGACCTTCTCATGCACTTCGCGCGAACTCATCACCTGTAGCGAAATTTGCACGTTTCTGGACGGGGCATCGAACGCCGCAATGACACGTGGCAGAAAGCCTGTGCCCAGTGCCGGCAGAGAGGCGATCGCCATCCGGCCCAATCCGTAGGACCGCAAACTACGGATTCGATGCTCGATGACCTCAAATCCGCGAAAGTACTGGTCAACCTCACGCATCAGGGCGACGGCTTCCTGGGTGGGAACGAGCCGGCTGCGTATCCGCTCGAACAGGCCGAAGTCCGCCATGGTTTCCAGACGCCTGATGGCCTGACTGACAGCCGGTTGCGAAATGCCGAGCAGGGCCGCCGCCTTGCTCGTGCTTCCTGCGTTCATGACCGCCCTGAACACTTCAATATCCCTGATCCGCATAACCTAGACTTATTGGTCTAATTATTTCCGATGTTGATGCAATCCCGGGTGAAAGTAAACTTCGATCATCAATCCACCACGAGGCATCACCGGGAGCAAGATGACAAGCAATCCCCAGAAAGCGCCGCAGCCGTTCCGCAGCCTGTCCCCATCCGTCATACGGGCATCGACGGTTGTATTCGATTCTCTGGCCGAGTTTTCGCGCCGCAAGGAGCGGCAACCGGACGGTTACAGCTATGGCATCACCGGAACGCCAACGGCTCGTGAACTGGAGCACCGCATCGCCGAGCTCGAAGGTGGCGCGCATTGCGTGGTGACGCCTTCCGGTCAATCCGCGCTGATGACGACCGTGATGGGCTTCGTGCGCGGCGGCGATCACCTGCTGGTGTCCGCTGCCTGCTACGGCGCGCTCAAGACATTCGCGCATAAGTGGCTGGCACACTTCGACGTCGAGGTCGAACTGTATCCGCCGGCAATCGGGACTGCGATTCAAAAGTACATCAAGCCCAACACCCGCATGATCTGCATGGAGTCGCCGGGGACGGTGACGATGGAGATGCCCGACATTCCGGCGATCGTCGAAGTCGCGAAACGTCACGGCGTATTGACGATGATGGACAACACCTGGGCAAGCCCGCTCGCTTTCAAACCGCTCGAACATGGTGTGGATTTCAGCGTCGAAGCCGCAACGAAATTTTTTGGTGGTCATTCGGATCTACTGGTGGGCTGCATCAGCATGAACGACGCGGATTACTACGCGACCTTGCGCGAGACGCAGAGCGTTCTCGGCCAGCAGACCAGCCCTGATGACTGCTTCCTCGTCATGCGCGGCCTGCAAACCCTGAAGGTCCGCTTCGCCGCCCAGAGCGCCTCAACGCTGCAGATTGCGAGGGAACTCGAACGTCACCCGGAAGTGAGCAAGGTGCTGTTCCCGGCACTGCAGTCCGATGCCGGTCATGCCATCTGGAAGCGGGATTTTGCGAGCAGCGGGTGTCTCTTCTCCCTGATCCTCCAGCCCGCGGCGGAGGACGCGTTCAACGCATTCTTCGATACGCTCCAGTATTTCCCCATCGGGGCGAGCTGGGGAGGCGTGCATAGCCTCGCTGCCTACTACCCGGCCCCGTTGCAGGCCGAGCGTGCGTTCCCGCTTACCGACCAGCCTATCGTGCGCCTTTCGATCGGGTTGGAGGACCCGGCGATGCTGCTTGCGGATCTGAATGCCGGTCTTGACGCATTCGGACGCGCCCGAGCAACCGCCGCGTAGATTTTTCAATTCAATTTACCTGGATGAGTGAGTACGAGATGAAATCAATCAAGGGATGGGGACGCCTTGTCACGATAGCGAGTTTCGTGACGCTTTGCGCGGCATTCAGTTCACCCGCTACTGTGCAGGCAGCGGATCTTCTCGCGCAGATGAAGGCGAATGGCACATTGCGCGTGGCCAACACCCAGAGTAGTCCCCCATGGAGCATGCTTGACGAAAATAATCAACCTGTCGGCTATGACGTTGCAATTGCAAAGGAAGTCGGCAAGCGCATTGGCGTGCCGAACGTAGTATTCGTCGCCGATTCGTTCAAGAACTTCGTGGAAGGGTTGAAGACGGGCAAGTACGACCTTGTGATGAACGATCTCACACCTACACCTGAACGGCAACAACAGGTTGATTTCGGTGATCCATACGGCGTGGAGGATTTCCGCATTTTCGTACCTGCCGGCAACACAGACATTAAGGGCAAGGAAACCCTTAAAGGCAAGCGAGTGGGAGTGGTCACTGGCTCGAGCAATGAAACATGGGCACGAGCACACCTGCATGACTCCGACATCCGTTCGTACGATAACGGGGGACTCGTCTTCAGCGATCTGGGCAATGGACGCATCGACGCGGTGATCATTTCGCACTTCGGCGGCATGAAGTACGCCAACGTCAACCATTTACCGGTCAAGGAAGTGGGCGAACCCTTGATCTACCAGCTATCAGCGCCGGCGTTGATGAAAGACCAGCCCGCCCTGCTCACAGCGGTCGATAAGGCCATTGCAGAAATGATGGCTGACGGGACGATCGAGGCCATTGCCAGGAAGTGGGTCGGGCGGGATTACGATATGCCCGGCACGATCACCAAAGCGAAGGCGCACAAGGAGTAGTCATGATCGAGCTTTTCATGCGCTCGCTTCCGCTGTTAAAGAGTGCGGTGCTGATGACACTCTTTCTCGGTTTGTTGTCGTTTGTGCTCGGTTCGACGCTAGGGTTGCTGGTCGCCTTGGCTCGTATCTCCAGCATAGGTGCACTACGCGCGTTCGCATTCGCATATGTATCCATCTTCCGTGGCACGCCGCTGCTCGTGCAGATACTGCTGATCTATTTCGGTTTGCCCCGGTACGGTCTGACACTTGAACCGGTTCCCGCCGCGCTCCTCGCGCTCACGCTGTTTTCCCGGCCGCGTATCTGAGCGAGAACTTCCGTTCCGGCATCAACGCGGTGGACAAGGGCCAGTGGGAAGCTGCGATGTCGCTGGGCATGGGTTACTGGAAAGCCATGTCGCGGGTTATTCTTCCCCAAGGACTACGCATCGCCATTCCGCCTGTCGGCAGCCGCATGATTGCACTAATCAAAGATACATCCCTCGCTTCGACAATTACGGTGGTAGAACTGACCCGCGTCGCCGACCAGGTCGGCGCCTCCACCTTCCGCTACATGGAAATGTTCCTGATGGTCGGCCTGATCTACTGGGGCATCAACCAGATTCTCACGATAGTCCAGACCGTCCTCGAGAATCGCATTTCGAGGCGTTTTGTATGAATACTGATATCAGGTCGATTGAAGTCCGTGGACTTTCGAAGGCATTTGGCGACAACCAGGTCTTGCGCGGCGTCGATTTCAGCGTATCGAAAGGCGAGGTTGTCGTTGTAATGGGTCCCTCCGGGTCGGGCAAGACCACGCTGCTGCGCTCACTGAACTTCCTCGAGGTACCGGATGCCGGCAGCGTGACAGTATGCGGCATTGATGTCGAATGCAACGGTTTGTCAAAACCGTCACGCCAGAATCAGAAGAAGATCCGCGCGATCCGCCAGCGCACCGCGATGGTATTCCAGTCGTTCAACCTCTTTCCGCACAGGACAGCACTGGAAAACGTGATGGAAGGTCCGGTCAGCGTCAAGAGTGTCCCTCGTGCGCAAGCGTCGGAGCGCGCAATTCACCTGCTGACACGGGTTGGCCTGGCCGCAAAAGCCAACGAATATCCGGCACGGCTGTCCGGCGGTCAGAAGCAGCGCGTAGCGATCGCGCGGGCGCTCGCGATGGATCCAGAGGTCATCTTGTTCGACGAGCCCACGTCTGCTCTCGATCCAGCGCTGCGGGAGGATGTCCTGACCGTCATGCGCGACGTTGCCAAAGCGGGCATGACGATGCTGATCGTCACGCACGAAGTGCGGTTTGCGCGAGATGTAGCGGATCGGGTTGTTTTTATGGATGGCGGCGTGGTTGCCGAAGACACGACACCGCAAGCCTTCTTTGGTGAAGGCAGCAGTTCACGGGTAAGGCAGTTTCTGCATCTGATCGAGACCTGAGTATTGAGTACGCCGCGACACCGCCTTGAATCACGCGTAGGGCTTCCGTTGCAAAAGCGTTGGCGGAAGAGTTCGTGCTTTATCGCGAGGAGCAGGAGAGGCGGAAAGCGTCGGCGACGTAACACAGCCCGCTAGCTCAACCGCAAACTCCGCAATACGTCGAGCACATACTGAGTCGGACGCTCCACGGTACCCGCGCGAAAGGCCAGGCCCAGCTGTCGCCATAACGCAGGGCGCAGCGCACGTGTGACGATGCGCTCGTCGGCCGACGAGCGGCTCGGTTCCTGCGGCAGCAGCGCGGCGCCGTATCCCGCTGCAACGAGACTCTTGATCGCATCCGAGTAGTTGAGCTGGATGCGCGGCGTGGGGTGCTGCCCCGCCGCGCTGAACCATTCCGTCGTCAAACGCGAAAGCCGCGTGGTCGCGTCGTTCAGAATCAGCGGCTTCGCGGCGATCCATTGCGGCGTGATGCGAGCTGGACACGTCCACCCGGCCGGCATGAACGCGACCACCGGATCGCGGCGCCATGTTTCGATCGATAGCCCTCGTAGCGGCGCTTGCGGCAGCGCCACGATGCCCACGTCGAGCGACTCCTGGGCGAGTCGCGTCAGCGTTTCGTGCGAAGTCAGCACGGCGATTTGCACATCGATGCCGGGATGCCCGGCGGCCAGTCGTTCCAACGCCTGCGGCAGCAGATTCGCGATGGCCGCGGTGGAAGCGCCGAGCCGAACCCGTCCGCCGAGCCCTTCCACCTGTCGCCGCACGTCCTCCAGTGCCTGCTCGGCATTGGCCAGCATCTGACGCGCATAGGCCACCAGCGTCTCGCCGATCGCCGAGGCCCGCACCTGACCGCGTTTGCGCGACAACAGCGGCGCGCCGACGCGGCTTTCGAGATCCGCGATATGCAGACTGACCGTGGGCGGCGCGAGATGCAGAACGCGAGCGGCCTCGGCGAAAGAGCCGAGGTCGGCGACGACGACAAGGGTGCGCAGGCGGTCGAGACTGATTTTCTCTCATCGGAATGGGAATCGGAATGGCATTGGTCAGAAAAGCTGAATCACGCGGTCAGTAAACTCAACTTTTCCAATCTTACGTGCAGACGGAAGATGGTGGCGCTGGTTTTTTCAACGCTCACCATCGGGGCCATTGGCATGAACTCACCCTCAACCAGAAGTTGCGAGCCGCGGGAGGCTTCGCATCGGCTAGACGCAATATCGGACGACGCCAGGTCGTTACTGCTCGGGCTCGTCTTTACAGGCGTCGTGCTGGCTTTCGCCGTGATGGCGATGATCTGGACGGCGTCTCGCCCCCCGCTCAAAGGCAAGGACTGCTCCGGCCGCATCGCAAACGACGAGCATGCGAGCTTCGTCGCGTTCTTCCAGGACCCGGCAGACCAGGGCGCGTTGCTGCGCTCGATCGAGGACTGCGCGAAATGAGCCTCGTTGCGGCGGGATAGCGCGCTCGTCGGCCGCGCCATCCCACACCCCCGCCAGGGACTATCCCACTTCCTGCCATACCACGGGCACAATACCCGGCGATAATGCCGGGGGCATTCGCGCCTTTTCCGTTCGATATCCGAACGCACCGATGCCCGCGCCGCCAGTGTTCCCTTTCGATGCACCCATGAGCCACGCCACCGCCGACCACCCCGCTTCCGCCGACTCCGCCCCGAACTCGCCGCGCTTCCTGCTATTCCTGATCTGCCTGTTCGCGTCCGCCGGACAGCTCGCCATCGACATCTACGTGCCCGCGCTGCCCGCGATGGCGCGCTACTTCGGCACCTCGCCGCAGGCGATCCAGACCAGCGTCACCGGCTACATGGCCGCCTACGCGTTCGGTCAGCTGATCTTCGGTCCGATCGCCGACGCGTATGGCCGCAAGCGCGTGCTCGCGTTCGGTCTGACGGTCTACACGGTCGGCTGCCTGCTGTCGCTCGCGGCGCCCAATCTCGAGACGTTCATCCTCGCCCGCGCATTGCAGGGCTTCGGCATCGCGAGCACGAACCTGCTGGCGAAGGCGATCATCACCGATTCGTTCGCGGGTCAGGCCTTGCTGCATGCGTTCACGTACATGGCAATCGCGTGGGGGCTCGCGCCGATCGTCGCGCCGGTGATCGGCGCGCATTTGCAGACCGCGTTCGGCTGGCGCGCGTGCCTCGTGTTTTTGCTGATCTATTCGCTGGTGATGTGGGCGCTGCTATGGCGTTATCGCGAGACCTTGCCGAAGCCCGTCCATCTCGAACCGCGCACGCTGACCGCGAACGCGCGCAAAGTGCTCGCGAGCCCCGTGTTCCAGAGCTGCTTCCTCGCGCAGGGTCTGTGCTACAGCATCCTGCTCGTGTTCAACATCGTCGGGCCGTTCATGGTGCAGACCACGCTGCACAAGCCGCCGACCTTCTTCGGCTACCTCGCGCTCGGCATCGGCATGATGTACTTTCTTGGCGGTCTGTCGAATCGCCTGCACGGTCCGGGTCTGCCGAGCGCCGAGCAGCGGCTGCGCATCGGCGCACGGCTGATGGCGGCCGCGTCGCTTGCGATGCTGCTGCTCGCGCTGACGGTCGGTCTGCGCGTGTGGACGCTCGCGACGCCTGTGCTCGTGATGGGCTTCTGCGCCGGCGCGATGTATCCGACGCTGATGGCAAAGGGCAACTCGCTGTTCCCGCACATCGCGGGTCTGACGAGCGCGATTCTCGGCTGCGCGCTGCTGCTGGTGTCGTCGGCGATGATGGGGTTGGCCGGCTTCGTGTCGGTGCAGGTGCTCACACCGCTCGCGCTGTTCTTCGTGGTCCTCGCGTTCGTCGTCGTCGTGATGGTGACGAAGCTCCTGCGCCATCTTGAGCAGGTACAGCCTGCGGCCGCGGCGACCGCGAGCGGCAAGGCAGCGTGAGCCGGCACATGAGCTCGACCGAACGCCAGACCTTCATCTGTACACGCGCGGACCGATGAACGGCATGCGCGAGCACGCCTCCGCATCCGCTTCCACGCGGATCGATCCGACCATGTGGAAAGTCGCGGCGGTCGTGTCGATCGGCTCGTTCATGTCGCAGATGGACTCGACGCTGGTCAACGTGTCGCTGTCGGCGATCGGCCATACGCTCGATGCGTCGATCGCTACCGCGCAGTGGATCGTCAGCGGTTACCTGCTCGCGATGGCGTTGATGTTGCCGCTCAACGGCTGGCTGGTCGACCGCATCGGCGCGAAGCGGCTGTACCTGTTCTGCTTTTCGACGTTCACGATAGCGTCGATGCTGTGCGGCGCGGCGCAGACGATCGGCGAGCTGATCGGCGCGCGCATCTTCCAGGGCCTCGTTGCCGGTGTGCTCGTGCCGATGGCACAAATGATGATCGGACGCGTGGCCGGCAAGAACCTCGAGCGGGTGATGGGCTACACCGCGCTACCCATTCTGCTCAGTCCGATTCTCGGCCCGGTGCTGGCCGGCCTCGTGCTCGCGCACGCGAGCTGGCCCTGGCTGTTCTTCATCAATGTTCCGGTGGGCGCTTTCGGCGTCGCGATGGCGGTGTTGCTGCTGCCGCGCGATGCCGCCGAGTCGCAAAAGCGACCGTTCGATTTCACCGGCTTTGCGTTGATCTCCCCTGGGCTCGTCGCGCTTGTCTATGGACTTCAGGACGCGCCACGAGCGGTGGGCTTGGCGTGTCTGCTCGCGGGCGTCGCCTTTCTCGCCGGCTTCGTGCTGTACGCGGCGCGCAATGGCCATACCGCGCTGATCGACGTGCGCATGTTTGCGACACGTACGTTCTCGGTCGCCGCACTCGCGCAGTTCTTCGCGAACGGAATCATGTATGGACGGCAGCTCGCAGTGCCGCTTTTTCTGATCGCGGGCTGCGGTTTGTCGGCCGCGCACGCGGGCGGCCTGCTCGCGGCAACCGGCGTCGGCATGATGTGCTCGTTTCCGTTGCTCGGATGGTTGACCGAGCGGCTCGGCTGCCGCGCGCTCGCGGCGGGCGGCGCACTGCTGGCGTTTCTGAGCACGCTCGGGTTTCTGTGGCTGAGCGTTGATTCGTTCTCCGCCGGATGGGCCGCGGTCGGTCTGTTCTTTGCGGGCGTCGGTCAGGGGACGATCAGCGTGCCGTCGATCTCGGCCGCGTATTCGTCGATCGGGAGAGAAAGGCTGGCGGTTGCGAATACTGCGTTGAACATCGCGCAGAGAGTGGGCGGTCCGTTCGCGACGACGCTGCTTTCGATGGTGATAGCGTCGACGTTGCACGGTGTTTCGGGTGCACAGCCCGGCCGCTTTCTGCCGACGTTCGTGCTGCTGGCCGGCCTGCATTTATTGTGCTTCGCGGTGGCGATGTTTCTGCCGGTTCGCGTTCAGCGGGCGAAGAACGCCTGACCACGCATTCCCGCGCCCGTGCTTCACAGTAGCCGCAAGCCGCCGTCACACTCGATCACCGCCCCCGTCATAAACGTGTTCTCCAGCAGAAACTGCAGCGCGTGCGCGACATCGTCGGCCTGCCCGACGCGCCGCACCGGTAGCGTTTCGCTCTGCTGCCGAAACAGCTCACTCTTCACGCTCGCGGGAAATCTGTCCCACCACGGCGTATCGATAACACCCGGCGACACCGCGTTCACGCGCAGCGGCGCAAGCTCGCGCGCCAGCGTGCCGATCATGCTTTCGAGCGCGCCGTTGATCGCACCCAGACCCGCCGTGCCCGGATTCGCGATGCGCGCCGAAATCGCGGTCAGAAACGTCAGGCTGCCATCGCGACGCAGCGTGGGTAGCGCGGTCTGCGCGGCTTCGAGCTGCGGCCAGAACTTGGCCTCGAAGCCACGCCGCAGCGCGGCCAGATCCAGTTCGGCAAACGGCCCCGCGCCTTCGCCGCCCGACAGCGTCATCACCAGATGATCGATCCGGCCGAGCCCGCCGAAGAAGTGTCCGAGCGCCGCGCGATCGGCGCAATCGAGCGCCTCGCCTGTCACCTGTCCACCGATGCCAATCAGCGCATCGTCCAGTTTGGCGCGGTCGCGCCCCACCGCGACGACGCTCGCGCCAGCCGTCACGAGCCGCTTCACCAGCGCGAGCCCAATGCCCGACGAGCCACCTAGCACCACGACCTTCTGATTTTGCCAGTCCATGTCATTGCTCCTGAGTGTGAACGGAAGACCCCGTGGCAGTAGAATGCGCGGTGCGAGCCCATCACTCAAATCGTTTAATGTCATGGCCAACATCATTGAAAATGATTTTCGCCGCTTCGACCTGAACCTGCTGCTGACCTTCCGCGCGCTGCTGGAAGAGCGCAGCGTCACGCGTGCCGCGCAGCGGCTGTTTCTTGGGCAACCGGCCGTCAGCGGCGCGCTGAAGCGCTTGCGCGAGACGTTCGGCGACGAGTTGTTCGTGCGCACGCCGCAAGGCATGACGCCGACGCCCCGCGCGCTCGAACTCGCGCGGCAGATCGAGCCGTTCCTGCAATCGCTGCATCAGGCGCTCACGCAGCCGTCCGTCTTCGATCCAGCCCGCGCGCAGCGGGTGTTTCGCATCGGCCTCAGCGATTCGCTCGAACTGCTGCTGATGCCGGAGATCATTGCGCGCCTCGCCGACACCGCACCCGGCGTGAAGCTGATCGCGCGCTCCACAGATTCGACGCGCGCCGCCGCGATGCTCGACGATGGCGCGATCGAACTCGCGGTCGGCGTATTCCGCGAATGCGTGCCGTGGCAGCGACTCACGCCGCTGTTTTCATGGCGCTTCGTGAGCGTCTACAACCCCCAACTCGTCAGGACGCGCCGCAAGCATTTGTCGATGGACGAGTTTCTGCGCCACCGCCATGTGCTGACTTCGTTCAGCGCCGAGCTGCGCGGCTTCATCGATGAACGACTCGAGATGCAGGGACTGAAGCGCGACGTCGTGTTTTCGAGCTCGAACTTCGCGACCAGTCCGTTCATCGTGCAACGCACGGCGGCGATCGCGACGGTGCCGGAGTTCATCGGCCGCGTCTGGCGCGATACGCTCGGTCTCGCGCTGAGTCCGCTGCCATTCGAGGTGCCGGACTACGAGGTTTCGCTGATGTGGGCCGCGGCGCACGACCAGGACCCGGCGCTCGCGTGGTTGAAGCGCGAGTTCGCGGACGCGTTCGGCACGAGCGACGGCACTGCGCGTGCAGCGCCCTGACAGCGACGTGTGCTACGGTTCGGAAGCGTCACGTTTCGTTTCGCCGCTTCGCCGTCGCCCGTTCAAGCCAGGAGGAAATCCCGATGACTCACCACGTCGCAAAAGGCACCTTCATCGTCTCCCTTCAACCGATGCCGTTCGAAAACGCGGAGGCCGAATCGAAGCTCGGCCGCATGTCGATCGACAAGCAGATCTCCGGCGATCTCGCCGCGACCACTCAAGGGCAAATGCTGAGCGCGATGACGAACGTCAAAGGCTCGGCCGGCTATGTCGCGCTCGAACGGGTCACTGGCACGCTGGCGGGCAAGCAGGGCACGTTCGTGCTGCAGCATATCGGCGTGATGAATCGCGGCGCAGCGGCGCTGGCGGTGACGGTCGTGCCGGATTCAGGCACGGGCGAGCTGAGCGGCATTGAAGGCGAGTTCAAGATCGACATCGTCGACGGCGCGCATTCGTACGAGTTCGCTTATCGTCTGCCCGGCCACTGACATGCCGAACGCGTGCCGGCGGGATACGGCGCTCGACCCCGTACCCCGCTACCAGGCTTTCCAGTTCAAAACCTCAGCGCTCAATGCCCCGCAATCGTCACCGCTGCCGTCAACGCATTCGGATCGCGCGAAGAAGCCCCCGCGATCATCTGATAGACGCCGCCGTTGAGCTTCCACACGTGGTTGGTCGCGTCCCACGTCGACAGCAGCTTCGGCGCAATCGATAAGCTGACCTGCTGCGACTCCCCCGCCTGCAGCGCGACCTTTTGCCAGCCGACCAGACGCTTCGGCGGTTCGCCCAGACCGCTCGGCGACGCGGCATAAACTTCGGCGATTTCCGCGCCGGAGCGCGAGCCCGTATTCTTGACGATAAAGGTCACCTTCACGTTGCCAATCGCATCCACTTGCGCGTTGAGGCCCGAGTAGCTGTAGCTCGTGTAGGACAGCCCATAACCGAACGGGAACAGCGGCGCGATCTGCTTGCCGTCATACCAGCGATAACCCATGAAGAGCCCTTCGCTGTAGGTAACGGTGGTATCGGTGGCCGAGAACGTCGGTTGCGGGAGATCCGCGTCCTGCATCGGGAACGTGATCGGCAATTTGCCGGACGGGTTCACGGCGCCGAACAGCAGATCGGCAATCGCCTGGCCGCCCTGCACGCCCGGATACCACGCTTCGAGCACGCCGTGCACGTTGGATAGCCACGGCATCAGGACCGGGCTGCCGTTCTCGAGCACGACGATCACGCGCTTCGCTTGCGCCGCGACCGCGCTGATCAGCGCGTTCTGTTCGTAGCTCTGGTTATAGCTGTCAGTCGTATTGCTCGGCAGGCTCAGGCTCGGCAGATCCGCGCCCTCGCTTTCCCATTGCGTCGCGAACACGATCGCCACGTCCGCCTTCGCGGCGGCGGTCGCCGCTGTCGCCGCGTTCGTGCCGTCGACGAAGGTCACGCTCGCGTTCGGCGCCTTCGCCTGGATCGCGGCCAGCGGTGCCGACTTGTACCACGTCGCGCAGGTGCTCAACAGCGGCGACGGCGACACGCAACCGGACACCGCGTTGCCCGCGGCCGCCGGCACCGCGCCCGAGCCTCCGCCCGACAGCACGCCCGCATCCGCGTGACCGCCGATCACCACGATCGACGATAGCCCCACCGCGTTCAGCGGCAGCACCGGTTGCGAATCGCCGCTCGCCACCGCGTTCTTCAGCAAGACCGACGATTGCTGCGCGACCTGCAACGCGAGCGCATTGCCCGCGGTTTGATCGACGCTTCCTCCGGTGGTTGGCGGCGAATCGAAGACGCCATAGCGAATCATCGTGCGAAGCTTGCGCTGAACCATGTCGTTGAGTCGCGACATCGGCACGCTGCCGGCGTTGACCGCGCTCGTCAGCGCGGTGTTGAAATACGACGTCAGCGTAAAGCCCGGAATCGACGCTCCGCCGCCGAGATCGCCGGGCTCTTCTTCATCGAGGCCGGCCAGCGCCGAGGCGACGGTACTATGCGTGGCTGTCCAGTCCGACTGCACCACGCCCTTGAAGCCCCACTCGTTCTTCAACACGGTGGTCAGCAGATACGGGTTTTCGCACGAATAAACGCCGTTCACCAGGTTGTACGAACACATCACGTTGCCGGGCGTTCCCTGCGTGACGCCGAGTTCGAACGCGAGCAGTTCGGTTTCGCGCATCGTGCGTTCGTCGACGACCGAGTTGCTGGTCATGCGGTTCGTTTCCTGATCGTTCATCGCGTAGTGCTTGATCGTCGCGATGACGTTCTGCGCCTGCGTGCCGATCGTGCGCGCGGCGCTCAGCGTGCCGGTCAGTACCGGATCTTCGCCCATGTACTCGAAGGTGCGGCCATTGCGTGGTTCGCGCGCGAGATTGACGCCGCCACCGAGACCTTCGCCATAGCCGAGCACGCGCAGCTCGGTCGCGATACGCGCGCCGTATTGGTTCGCCAGCGTGGGGTCCCAGCTTGCCGCGAGCGCCACCGGCGCGGGCAGCGCCGTCGCGTTCGAGTTGACGACATTGACGCCGCCGGCCGAATCGGCCATTGCGAGGCCCGGAATGCCGAGCCGCGCGATGCCGGGAATGTAGCCGGCTCCGTTGACGCCGGCCGGATACGGACCGCCGAGTCCCGCGTTGGGGATGCCCACGCCGTGCACGAGCTGAATCTTTTCGGCGGTCGTCATCTTCTGGACGAGCGCGGCGGCACGCGCATCGGCGCGCGCATCGGGGTCGGACGGCAACGGCGGGTCACTGATGTTGCTGCCATTGCCGCAGGCGGCGAGTACCAGCGCGACACCGCAGGCGATGGCGCTTGCGGCAAAGGGTATCGTCAGCTTCCTTCTCATCATCTCGCTCCGTGTTGTCGTTGTCGGTCATGTGATTTGCATTGCGCAACGTTGTATCGACGCGCTACCGGCACGTGACGCGTCCTGTTACGCTAAGCGCTCGTGGTAATGCGCCGAAAGAAATTCTAGGGATGCGCCCGAAACGCGCTTGACCGATAGGTGCAGCACTTGACCGATGAAGAGTCAGGAAAACCCGCAGACAGGTTTCGACCGGAGGATGCAAAGTGGATTTGCGTCAGAAGTCCGTTTCAGCGCGCATCTATCGAGGGTTGCTCGACGCGGCGGAGCGCGAGGGGCTCGATCGCACCAAAGTGGCCCACGATATCGGCATCGACGAGGCCGACATCGCCGCGGCCGAGGCGCGAGTGCCGGGCGACAAGCACGTCGCAATGCTCCAGCTTGCGGAAAGCTGCCTGATGCGCGGCGCGCCCGAGGGCGACGTGCTCGATGGTCTGCTGTATTTCCCCGAGCTTGCGGGCGTGCTCTGCAATAGACCGACGCTGCGCGATGCATTGCGCAATTACGTCACGTACCGCGACCTGATCGGTAATGTCGACTGGCTCGTCATGCAGGAGCACGGCGACGAAGTCGCATTCGAATACGTGACGGAAGGCGAAGGGCGCAACGCATCGAGCGCGCTCGGCAACTTCGCGCTGATAGCGGGTGTGGCAAAGCTCTACGACGTGCGACTGCGCGTGCGGGACGCGGGTATCACCGATGCGCGGCTCGGTGCGATCGCGGCGCTGAGCGGGACGTTGGGCGTGCGCGTTCAACTCGATCAGACGTGCAATCGGATGTTGTTGCAGTCGTCCGCGCTGGATCGCGCGTTCGAGGTCTACAACGCGCCGCTCGCGAAGATTCACATGCATGCCGCGTATGGAATCTTGCAGCGGATTCGCGAGCAGGGCCGCTTTTCTCCGACGGTCGAGCGATGTCTGCGTGACGTGCTGCGCGAGCACGCGGATGCGATCGAGCCGAAGAGCCTGCAGACGATCGTCTGCGAGCGGCTGTCGCTGACGCGCTGGACCTTGCAACGCAAGCTCGCGGCGGAGTGCAAAACCTTCAGCGACGTGCTGATGCAAATGCGTATCGACGAAGCACGCATGCTGCTCGCGCATACACCGATGTCGATCAGCGAGATTAGCGAACGGGTCGGCTTTGCCTCGACGACGGCGTTTACGCGGTTTTTTACGCGTGCATGTGGGGCGCCGCCGGCGCGGTATCGGGGGCGATGCCGGGTGTGATCGTCCTATGATGAGCATCGATCAGGACATGACTCGACTGTTCGGTGTCGTGGGGGCGATCGTTTCGCTAGTCGCGTTTCTGCCTTATGGCCTTGCGATCTGGTGCGGCACCGTACGCCCGCATCTGTTCACGTGGCTAATCTGGTCGGTCGTCACGGCGATCGCCTAGGTTCTGACGGCCGCTGCGACCTGTATCACCGCACGGACTATCGGGGAGCGTCCAGCAAGGCCCACGTCGACGCCTTCTTGCGGGCCCCACTGTCGGATCTTGCGCCGACACGCGGGGATAGTATGGCGCGCCACAATGCGCTGAGTTTCATCCAGTTTCACCGGCTTAGTACGGCCGCCGATGACTTGGCGAGCGTGCTTAAAGATGTAGTGCGTTCCGGCGAGGTGATCGCCGTCATCGAGCCGCCCCGCGCAGAGCTGCCACCGGAAGTAGCTGACGCGAAGAAGCCGGGAACGGTTGATCAGCTATGGGCCGAGCTCGATGGTCGGATAAAGGACCAGCCTGAGGCGCTGCAGGACAAGCTGCGGGCAGTTTTCTCCGACCGTGTGCTGGCCCTTTACCAGCGCGAGGTGGTGCGCGAACAGGCGGCTTACATCGCCGAGGCAGTGGCCGGACGCGAACAGGCCGCCAAAGACGCGCGGCACTCGCTGGCCGAGCACGACGAGGCCCGCCCGTCAGCATTGCGGCGTCTCGTCAGTGACAAGTGGGAGCAGGAGCGCAGAGCGCTCGCGATCGAGGCAGATCGGGCGGACGCTGCGCTCGGGGCGATTTGCAAGCGGGCCGAGGCGTACGGCACGGGCGACACCGCCTGGGTCACGAGTCTGCCGTTCCCGAACACGGTCGCCCAGGAGCGCGTGCAGGCCCGACAGCCCGAACTGGCGAGGGCAGCAGTCAAGGCTCAACGACAGGTCAACGAACAGGCCAGTGCCGCGCAGTCTCGTCAGTTCGAACAGCAGCGTCAGCGGGACCGGGGCCGGGATCACGACGAGCCCGAACGCTAGGGCTGAATGGGCTTCTGCGTAGCGCTCATGTACTGCTTGATTTCTGACGTTCCAAAGGCGATCAGGTTAAGCATCGCAACGCCGAGGCGCCTCGCAAACTCACTCGTCCAGCTCGAGTTTCAGCACATATCCCGAAAACATAGCCTTCCGATGATCTGCTAGGTTTACGCCGTCACACGGATAGAGACCATCGTATGCCCTGGAACACGCTAGAAATTCCGCTGGAGTGCAGCTGGCAGTGCACGCTGCATGCCGCCAGCCAGAATCACAGAATGGCGCGAGAACGGCGCAGCAGCCTGTTTTGGGATCGAGATAGCAGCCGCTC
This sequence comes from Paraburkholderia sp. UCT70, assembly GCF_050434085.1. Lineage (NCBI taxonomy): Bacteria > Pseudomonadati > Pseudomonadota > Betaproteobacteria > Burkholderiales > Burkholderiaceae > Paraburkholderia > Paraburkholderia sp. UCT70. The sequence goes on from NZ_JBNPVZ010000002.1 coordinate 223,036, forward strand.
GCGAGGCTGGTCGTCGTTCATGAGGGACGACAGGCGGGACGAAGAAGAAGACGCGCGCAGGCAGCTTGAACAGGACCGGAAAGACTTCGATCGGTATTTCCGGCCACGCTGGGATCTGCGAACGATCACGGGCGGTCAGGCTCTACGCGAAATCCAGACCTATGTCAGGGATGCGCTGGGTCTCGCGCACTGGAACCTGCCGACCGACAACGCGAGTATCGAGCGCGTTCTCAGGCGGGCGGTGAAAGATGGGCAGCTCGTCCCGGTGGTCCACCGTGACCGGCGTTCCGCGCTGGGGCGTGTGTACAGCCCCACCCCTGCACCGCTGCGCTGGCCGTCATCAGGGGGTGGAGGTGGAACCTACTGGAGCCGCTCACCCAATCTGTTCCCGCCCGGCATCCCGTCATTCAACGGCGAGCCTGTCCTGTCAGGCCCGTACGATCCGGCCACGTGGGAATCGCGACTGGTCGCCGCGCGCGCTGCGATGGGCGGCAGTAGCAGCGGCGGTGCCCTGCTTGGGGTAGTCGAGGCCGTGGTCGGTGCACTTGTCGGCGGCAACGCGGACATGGGCGAAGGTGACGGTGTGGCCGAGGGGTTCGCTGAATCGGCCGAGGGTACATCGACGCCGTTCAGCGGTGCGCATCCGTTCGAGTACGGCGACGACGCTGTGTCCGGTGATTCCTTCGATCTTGCGGGCAACCTGACGCCTAACAAGGGCGCGGCCGGCAGCTGGTACACGAACCCCGGCAGCGGCCAAATGCGGATGTACGGGCAAGACGGTTTTCCAGTCGTTGATTTTGATTTCGACCACGACCACGGGCAAGGCATCCCGCATGCCCACAACTGGGAGGACGCGGGCGGCCCCTTTCCCATTCGTGGGCCGGGGGTGCGGGTTTCGCCGCTACCCTAAAAACTGCCCCAGTCGACCATCCTGCAAGCGATCACACCCTTTCCTACCTTTGCCACTCATGAAAACCAGACATAGCTATCACGACGCCGAGCTGGTCGGCTGCGCATACTCGCGCACGGATTCCTCTCTGCTGCTCAGTTTCGAATGCGCAGACGGCGCTGTGCCGAAACTATTGTTCTCCGGAGTCTCGGCCGTACGTATCAACGATTTCTGCCAGCAGAATGTAGTGTCGCGCCTGCTCATTTCGCCGTCGCATGCGTTCGCGCCCGATCAGATTCGCGCCTATGTAAATTGGGCAAACAGCCAGCACGACTATCGCGCAGCGATGACGGACGAGAAGGCGCAGACAATCGATGCAGCCATTGCTGCAAAAAAGTCCATCCTGTTCGTACTGGAGCCGTCCGTCGGTGCGGAAGTCGTCGCGGTGTGCCACGGGATTCAGGAGAGTGATTGACCTCCCTCGCGTCGCGAGAGGGCGGCGCTGCTTCGAACCGGGGAAATCCCGCTTCTAAAGATCAAGCGCGCCGCCGGCCGGGTCCGAAACCGCTTCGATGCCGACATCACGCAGCATGACGAGCAACAAATGCAGACCTAACCGGCAGCCCATGGCCGCATGGCGCGCCTATGTCCTTGCCGCCACCCTTTTATCGTTGATCGCTATCGGCGCGATTCTGGCCGAGGGGTGGGCATCGCTGGGCGAGTGTCGATAGCGCGTCATCTATACAGGAAGGGCCCGCCGGAGCGATCCGCGCGGGCTTTTTGCTTTGTCGGAAGCGATGGCACACAAGATGGTATACAGCAGCGCCCCTGACATACACCTCAAGACCCAAGCTGGATAAGGACTTTGGAAGTTTTCACTAGATTTTGGTCTACGGCTTCCGGTAGTGGGGTACTGACGTATCGGATGAATTCGCGGTTGCCGCCGGCTTTTCAACCGGCGGCGCGCTCGCTTCATCGGTGCTTCGCTCAATGCCCCGGCCGTTCGCCCACTGCGACCGGCGCATGCTTCGTCTGCCGGCTCAACATCAGCGTAACGACCGCCGACACCGCCAACGTCGCCCCGACCACATAAAGCCCTGCCGTATAGCCGCCCGTCACGTGCTTGAGCCAGCCGATCGCAAACGGCCCGACGAAGCCGCCGAGATTGCCGATCGAGTTGATCATGGCAATGCCCGCCGCCGCCCCGGCGCCCGACAGGAACACGCTCGGCATCGCCCACAGCGGCGCCTTCGCGGCGCTGATTCCGACGTTCACGACGACGAGCGCAAGCACGATCATCAACGCGGTGGTCGCATTACCGGCGAACACGAAGCCAAAGCACGCAAGCGCACACGGAATCACGACGTGCCACGTCCGTTCGTCGGTGCGATCCGAGTGCTTCGCCCATAGCACCATCGCGATCACCGCGAGCACGCTCGGCACGCCGGCGAGCAGCCCGGTTTCGAACGTGCCGAAACCGTATTGGCGGATGATCAGCGGCGCCCACAAGCCGAGGGTATAAAGTCCCGCCGACGTGCCGAAGTAGATCAGCGCGAGCGCGAGCACGCGCGGATCGCGCAACGCGCTGAGCGCGCCGGCCGTGTGGCCCGCATGCGCGTGCCGCGCGTCGGCTTCGAGCTTCAGCCTCGCGATCAGCCAGTCGCGCTCTTCGGGCTGCAGCCACTCGGCTTGCGCGGGCTTGTCGGTCAGATACTTGAGCACGCAGAAGCCGAGGATGATCGCGGGCAATGCTTCGAGTATGTAGAGCATTTGCCAGTCGACGAGTCCGGCAATCGGCGGCAGCTTCATGATCGCGCCGGAGATCGGCGAGCCGATCGCGGTCGAGATCGGCGCGGCGGCCATGAACCACGCCGCCGCGACCGCACGCTGCCGCGCCGGAAACCACAGGCTCAGATACAGGATGATGCCGGGAAAGAAGCCCGCTTCCGCGACGCCGAGAATGAAGCGCAGCGCGTAGAAACTGGTCGGCCCGACGACGAACGCCGACGCGAGCGACACGAGCCCCCACGACACCATCACGCGAGCAATCCAGCGCCGCGCGCCGACCTTGTGCAGGATCAGGTTCGACGGCACTTCGAACAGAAAATAGCCGATGAAAAAGAGCCCGCCGCCGAGGCCGAACGCGGTCGGCGAAAGACCGATCGCCTTGTTCATCGACAACGCGGCGAAGCCCACATTCACGCGATCGAGAAAGCTCACGAAGTACAACAGCATGACGAACGGGATGATCCGCAGCATCAGCTTGCGGGACACCCGGCTTTCGAGTTCCGAAGTCATTGTCTCCTCCTGCGGCGCGCGGCAGTGGACCGCGCGCGAGCCTCGCGCCGGCCGACGTTGGGCCGAGCTAGTCGAGTCAAGGTTGGGTGCCGGCCACGTGATGGCCGGGTTGTAGACCGCGCGCCTGGTTTGCGCCCGGTTCCCGCTCAGTCCTGTTCAGTTCACGCGGAGCCGGCGCTCAAGCCGCGTTTGCCGCGGGCGTCGCCGCCCGCTCGATGAACGCGCACACGGCCGCCGTCACCTGCGCGGTCGTGGCCGTGCCGCCGAGGTCGCGTGTATGCAACGCGTTGTTCGCGGTGACCGCCTCGACGGCCTGCATTACGCGCCTGGCCGCGTCGAATTCGCCGAGGTGTTCGAGCAGCATCACGACCGACCAGAACGTGCCGACCGGATTCGCGAGCCCCTTGCCCATGATGTCGAACGCGGAGCCGTGGATCGGCTCGAACATCGACGGATAGCGGCGCTCCGGATCGATGTTGCCGGTCGGCGCGATGCCGAGGCTGCCGGCGAGCGCAGCCGCGAGGTCGCTGAGAATATCGGCGTGCAGATTGGTGGCGACGATCGTGTCGAGCGTCGCGGGACGATTGACCATGCGCGCGGTCGCCGCGTCGACGAGTTCCTTGTCCCACGTGACGTCCGGAAACTCCTTCGAGATTTCGACCGCGATTTCGTCCCACATCACCATCGCATGACGCTGCGCGTTGCTCTTCGTGATCACGGTCAACAGCTTGCGCGGGCGCGACTGCGCGAGGCGGAACGCGAAGCGCATGATGCGCTCGACGCCGGCGCGCGTCATGATCGACACGTCGGTCGCGGCTTCGATCGGATGGCCTTGATGCACGCGGCCGCCGACGCCCGAATATTCACCCTCCGAATTTTCGCGGACGATCACCCAGTTCAGATCCTCGGGCTTGCAGTACTTCAGCGGTGCGTCGATGCCGGGCAGGATGCGCGTCGGGCGCACGTTCGCGTATTGGTCGAAGCCCTGGCAGATTTTCAGTCGCAGACCCCACAGCGTGATGTGATCGGGAATGTCCTTGTCGCCCGCCGAGCCGAACAGGATCGCATCTTTGTTGCGGATCGCGTCGAGCCCGTTGGCCGGCATCATCACGCCGTGCTGGCGGTAGTAGTCGCCGCCCCAGTCCAAGTTCTCGAACTCGAACGTGAAGGCGTGCGTGGTCTTCGCGAGCGCCTCGAGCACCTGCGCGCCGGCCGGCACGACCTCCTTGCCGATGCCGTCGCCGGGGATGGTTGCGATGCGATAGGTCTTCATGTCTGCGTCCTGTGCTTGGGGAATGGCGTGAGTGGACTCTAGCGCGATCCCACGGGTAAAAACCGGTGCTAAACTCAAAGCATCTTTAACTTGCATTCACAAATGCGAAGGCGCGGAAAAGACGATGCGCGACACCGTCCAGCCAGCCGATCTGGGCTTTTTCTCGACGCTCGCCGCGAGCGGCAGCCTCAGCGCGGCCGCACGCGAACTGGGGCTGACCGCGGCGGCCGTCAGCAAGCGCCTGACCCAGATGGAGCAGCGCGCGGGCGTCGCACTCGTGAACCGCACGACGCGCCGCATGATGCTGACGCCCGAAGGCGAGCTATACCTCGACCGCGCGCGGCGGATTCTTGACGAGATCGACGAACTGGCCGAACTGCTCGGCTCGGCGAAGAAGACACCGAAGGGCTTGCTGCGCGTGAACGCGACGCTCGGCTTCGGGCGCAGCCATGTCGGGCCGGCGATCTCGCGCTTCGTCGCGCGGTATCCGCAGGTGTCGGTTCAACTGCAGTTGTCGGTCACGCCTCCGCCGCTTACCGACGACAGCTTCGACGTCTGCATCCGCTTCGGCGAGCCGCCCGATACGCGCGTGGTCGCGCGCCGGCTTGCGCCGAACCGGCGTCTGCTGTGCGCGGCGCCGTCGTATCTCGCGGCGCACGGCATGCTGCTCACGGCGCACGATCTGACGCGCCACAACTGCATCGGCATTCGTCAGGGCGACGAAGCGTACGGCGTGTGGCGGCTGACCTCGGGACGCGGCGCCGCGCGCAAGACCGAGGCGGTGCGGATCAAGGGCACGCTGACCACCAACGACGGCGAGATCGCCGTCAAATGGGCGCTCGAAGGACACGGCATCCTGATGCGCGCGGAATGGGACATCCGGCAGTATCTGACGGAAGGATCGCTCGTCCAGTTGCTCCCCGATCACGACACACCGAACGCGGATATCTTCGCGGTGTATTCGCCGCGGCATCAGATGTCGAATCGTATTCGCGCGTTCGTGGAGTTTATTGCGCGGGAGTTGGGCGGTGAGGTGGGGGGTGGGGGCGTAGTGCAGCACAGCGGTTGACTCGAGGTGGAGCTACCCGACACATTGCATCACATTGAAGAGGTTGTTTCTCGCTCGCGAGAAGCTGAATCGCAATCTGGACGGCCTTGTCAGCGGATCGTCACTATCTGGGAATCGAGTACTGCTTGTCTTGATGGGCTGGGTTCGATAGTGTGCGCGTTACTATCCGTATCCGTTTCCGTCGCGGCATTGGTATCCGCGTTGATGACGGCACCCGATACTATGTTGTCGAATAAGGCGCTTTTCCTGGCAGTTTGCCTCGTGGCAAGAAGTGCCGCGTGCGCTTCGCTAACACAGGTCCAGTTTAAATGTCCATCCACGAGCCACACGGACCCTCCCGACCTTGCGAAAGTATTGATTAATCTTGCCAACGGACAGTCCAAAGGATAAGCGACAGAGGTAAATCGCGAAAGTGGCCGCACAAAGGCTGTGCTGCCACGCGGTTCGATGCGTGCGGTTGTTGGCTCTCGACCCACATGTTCTAATGGGGTCATCTATTTCCGGTGCCCTGCCCTCGTCATGCCATTATTCGAGCCCGTCACGCTGACTACCCCACGCCTCGTTCTGCGGCCGCTTCGTCATGAAGACGCGCAACCACTGTTCGCGATCTGGTCGGACGCGGATGCGATGCGCTATTTTTCGTCTCCGGCGATGACTTCCCTGGATCAGGCAACGGATCGAGTCGCACGTAAATTGAAGACGTCAACTGGCGGCCAAGACTTCCATCTGTGCAGTCGAGTTGCAGACAACCGGCGAAGTGCTCGGTGATTGCGCTCTCTTTCATGCAGACGAGCAATGCCGACGCACGGAGGTAGGCTTTGGTCTGCAACGCAAGCATTGGGGAAACGGATATATGAGTGAGGCGGTTTCCGCGCTGATCGAGCACGCGTTCGGCACGCTGAATTTACGCCGGATTGAGGCGGATATCGACCCACGAAATGTAGCCTCGGCGCTTCTTCTCGAACGGCTCGGATTTGTCCGCGAAGGGTTGTTGCGTGATCGCTGGATAGTTGGCGATGAGGTGTCGGATAGCGCGCTGTACGGGCTGCTCGAATGTGATCGTCGGGCGTAGATGGCCACTGGCTGACGCCAGGATGTGAGCTTGACGCTGCGCCGTGAGCGACCGGAATTCTCTCTGATTGTCGCGAATTTACGCGGCGGCGTCGACTGACCGGAGTTGGCTGAAACCGGCGAAACTGGTCCCGACCGTCATTGACGAAAAGATTCTGCCGCACGGCTCAGGTTTGCCGCTACCGGATTTCCTCGTAACCTTCGTGCTCGAACGATAAACGCACCCCAGACTACAGCGTGGTCCCTTTATGAAGAATTACTTCGACAGCCCCTTCAAGGGGAAGCCGCTTTCAGAGCAGGTAACCAATCCCAACATCATCGTGGGGCGTTACAGCTACTACTCTGGCTACTATCACGGACACTCCTTTGATGACTGTGCACGCTACCTGTTGCCAGACCGCACAGGTGTCGACAGGCTGATCATCGGTAGCTTCTGCTCTATCGGAAGTGGTGCGACGTTCATGATGGCGGGCAACCAGGGGCACCGGAACGATTGGGTAACCACATTTCCCTTCTTCTACATGACGGAAGAACCGGCGTTTGCTGACGCCTGCGATGCATTCGAAGCCGCCGGCGATACGGTTGTCGGGAATGACGTCTGGATCGGTTCCGAATCGATGATCATGCCAGGTGTTCACATCGGTCACGGTGCCGTGATCGGGAGTTGCGCCGTTGTCACGAAGGACGTTGAACCCTATACGATCATCGGCGGGAATCCGGCAAAGCCGATCCGAAAGCGCTTTTCGGACGATGAGATCGGGATGCTCCTTGAGATGAACTGGTGGGACTGGCCGCTGGACGAGATCGCCAAGTCGATGAAGTTGCTCTGTGCCACGGATATCGCAGCATTGTATGAACGCTGGAGCAACTCATCGTTATCGGGTCGCTAACACTCGCGTCGACCGACACGCACGCAGTTGACGATCTGGGCATTGACCTTGACTGGCCGATGTTGGCCGAACGCGGGCCGACGGCGAACGCACCAAACCGACCCACTTCGGACTTTCGACGTTCCACAAAACGGACGTTCGACCTCCTGATCCTTGTGACCACCCACGCGGCTAGGGGGCCGTCGAAATTGCGCGTTGCACGTTGGGATCGAAGTGGTTCCGATACCAATCAATCATTCCCCGCATATACGGTTCGGCCGGTGGCATATCCCCAGCGCCTATAAGTTCTGCACATGCGGCGGCTACCGCAGTGAGAATCCGCGCCGCTTCCGGAACATAAGGTAGGTCGAGATCCTTGTCTTGACGCGCCCGGATTACTTCGTAGCGGGCACCCTCGGGTAACGTCCACGCGCTAATCAGGAACTCCTGCACGCTCACTTGCTGTCCGTTTACTTGGACAGAACGACTGCGGTGCTCTGCGGCATAGCCTGCCTGTTCCAAACGCTCGCAGCTATCGATAGCCGCATTTAAAACTTCACGAATCAATCGCCAATCAGTTTTCATTTCACGCCCCACGTTGGCTTCGATAAAGCGTTCAAGACGTCGGATCGTTAGAATCGACGCTAAATAATTGTCGCCGGTTCAAGGCGCCGCGTCGAATGCCGTTGTTGGCCGATCACAGCCCATTGCTATCTTTATCTTGAAGTCTCACGCCACGCGTATCACGACCGTTCTGATGATGGACAAGCGAAGCGACTCTCCCACTTCGGTCTTTTTCAAAGGTCACTTGAGCATCGATGATTTTCAGGAAGAACCGATCTACGCTTTCCGGGAAAATCTCGTGTTTTGGTTGACTGCCATATTGGGCAAAGAGTTGTTCACCCTCAATGGTGATCAGTACCTCCATCGGGCTCATAAGTTGAAATCGTCCAACGCACGCTTCCTTCGCCGCAAGTGATAGGGAAATCGGTCGACGCTCGGGTTCGTAGCGAAGCGAGCCGATCGCCTTTGCGTGCAACGGGCGTTCGGTCACCCCGTCAGGATGGCCTTCCAGTTGATATGCAGTAGCACCCTCGCGCCAGGATAGCACCGCTGCGATAGCGTCGCCCTCATACAATACCGCCGCATCGTCGTCGATTGCGATCGCCGAAGGCATCGCGAGTATCCGCATCGTTTGCAGTAGTTCTTTTCGGCGAGTTCCGTCACCCGCATGAAAATGGACGTCGCAGTTGCCCGGTAGAATTCCGAGGCCGGGGGGAAGCGGAAGATTGCGATTGGCTGGCGACGGTACGTGATGGTCAAACCAGCAAATCGCCCCAGCGCTCATCCCGGACAACAGGACGCCACTTTCCCACGCTTGTCTGAGCACCTTATCCAGACCCCACTCTTTCCACAGCGCCAATGCGCATCGTGGATTGCCGCCGCTGACGAAGATCGCGTCCTGCTGAAGCAGATGCGCTGCGGCATTATCCGCCCGAACGCAGTGGGTGCCTGCCACGCCGTAGAAGGTAACGTTGGAGGTTTGGCAACCGAGCTTCCCGTAAATGGCATCAAAATCATTGATTAACATTGGCGGGTCAGCGGCCGGGGTAGAGAGAAGACAAATTCTGGGATTTGGTTTCCCGGTCAGGTCGCGAATATATGTAGCGGCGAGGAACTCCGACTCGCCGTTGGAAAATCCACCAATCGCAAGAATTCGCCGCATATAAACCCTCTCCCGGATAACGTCATCGCATGCAAGACATAACAGTTTGACATTGTCAGCGATCTGTCCGCTGAGGTCGATCGTCCGCTGTTGGCCGGTCAGGGTCTCATGCGTTTTGCATGTGCGGCCGGCGCATCGAAATTACGGGCGGCGTGCATCCGATAGCAACAGGTTAAGCGGCAGCAAGACTTCAACGCCCGCAAATGGTTTCGAACCTGCTCGGAAATATCGCGTATCCGTGCGAAGCCACCTCTCACGCGGCAATGCGTTTCTGCATGAACACGCTCAGCGGGTCGTTCGCGTAATCGCCAAACGGTCCCCGACGCTCATAGCCAGTTGATTCGTACAACGCCAGCGCCTCGTGTTGGTACGGTCCTGTTTCGAGCTTGATCAGCTTGCACCCAACGTCTCTTGCCCGCGACTCAAGCTGTGCCATGAGCTTTTTCGCGACACCTTGACCTCGGCCGCGAGGACTTACGTACATGCGTTTGAGTTCGCCAAAATCAGAGTGGAGGACTATCGCCCCACAGCCGATTGCGTGACCCTCAACGTCCCGCGCAACGGCGAACAGGACATTAGGAAGCTTCAACGATGCGAGGTCGAGAGCGTGCCTGCTCTCCGGCGGGTACAGGGTGTCTTGGTACACGTCCAGATCTGCAATGAGGGCGATCACGTCAGGTTGATCGGGTGATTCGAAGGCGATAGTCATGGCTGAAGAAGCGGGTCGAATGGGAGAGCAGATTGCCGGACGACGAGCGAAGACGACGGCTATCCGTATTCATTTGACCGTTGTCGACGATCTATCCAGCGTTGTCGAAGGTCTCAAATTGGCCGGTCCGTGCCGGTGATCTAGCCACGACACACCAGTCAATATGGGCTCTCCTCGTCGATGAGCTCAACAAGATGCGCTCTATTGACGGGCGCAGCATAAGGCTCGGGCCAGTATTCGACAATCTTAGTAATCTTCCCGGCTTCGACTGAGAAAAACGATATGGCTTGCGCCGTCACCGCACCGTCGGTAACGGTCACATCGGATACTGCTTCATGACCGGTGTTGGCGACGACTCGGTTCACCGTAAAGCGCCAGGGCCCTTCTGCCGGATACTCCGAGTTCATTTGCGCAAACCGCGCCGCGCCTCTGATGCGTTCGTTCGACTGGGGCCATTCGAGGATGAATTGCTCACTTAGCACTGACTCGACTGACGCAAAGTCGTTTGAGCCCATGAGTGTCCAAAATTCGTGGACGAGCGTCGAGATATCAGTAACAGTTGCTGTCATAGCTCTTCTGCGTCAGTCTGAATTAAGAGAATTTCGAAGGCTGATTGTCGACGATTCGGCCGGTCGTGTCGAACGTCTCAAAGTGGCCGCGCGCTGCCTCATGCGATTGGCATATGCGGCCTGAGCCTCGCGAGGCTGCGACCGGTTGAATCCGCCTCCGCCACCGGCCGCTGCCGATCACGCGTAGCTGGCTTGCCATCAGCTTTTAGAACTTGCGGAACAAATCGTCGATCGAATACGGTAATGCCAGTTCGGGCATTTCGTGCCTTTTGAAATACCGGGTGACCTTGGTTTCGGTGTCGGTAGGAATTCCGGATCCGCCAGTGATCTTGCACTGAAACAACGTCGCAACGTATTCAACCTGATCGCCATTGGGATACGTGTACCGGAATGCTCGGCCGCCGAAGACGCCGAGAATGCCATGAATGCGGATGGCGTATCCGGTCTCTTCCATCACCTCCCGGGCAATTGCTTCTTGGGGGCTTTCACCCAGTTCAACTCCCCCGGCTGGCAAACTCCAAGCCTCATCCTAAGATTTCTCTTGCAAGAGAAGTCTGCCCTCGTGATCGTGAATCACGGCCGCAACCGACGGGCTCAGTATCAATCCATTACCGACCTTCTGTCTTAACCAACCGATGTAGCTCTCGTCATTCAAAATGCCACCCGCATAGGAAAGTCGAACCGTTGAGATGGAAAACCGAACCTCGGCATCGGAGGCGATTGTCGCGGATCTGAACGGCCTTGTCGAACGGCCGAAAGTGGCCGAACTCCGCAGTACATGGTTAGGCGTCTGGACGCTCGAACTTCTGTCGCCGACTCCAGCGATGGGCCGCGCCCTATGAATACCAATGCAGCCTAGCTTTCTTCCTGTGTTTCGATTGGCTGACGCACATAGTAGATATCCCATTCTCCTTCGTCAGCCTTTACAAATCCATACCGCTGGTAGAAGCGGTTTGAATCACTGCCTCGTAGAGCACCGAGGCGGATTGGCATGCGTTGCGCGTCGGCATTCGCGAAGACGTCCCGCAAGACGGCTGCGCCGATTCCTTTCCCTTGGTGCGCCGGCAGAATGTAAAGATGGTCCAGTAGCCAGTAGTCTGCCTGTGGGCGAATGAGGATAAAGCCCGACCGAACGCCATCGACCTCTATGAATCGACACCGCGCAGGGTCGAATGACCTGAGGAAGCGCTCGCGGGCACGCTGCGGGTCGAAACGACTGATGCGCTCCAGACTCTCGCGCATCGCGGCGATACGGATGGCGACCAGTATGTCGGCGTCGGACTCGGTTGTATCGGAAAAGGCGATGTTCATTGGGAACGGCTTCCGGTCAAAGGATTCGCGAGGCTTACTTCTTGTGCGAATACTATCGCGCCGAATCGATTGTCACCAATTTGCACTTTCGGGCCGAAGGTCCGTATATGTATATGGACTCCTCCTCGTTTGCAAACATGTCGCCTATCAAGCCTCATTGTCGATCGCTCACGTATATCCGGTCTCGTACAAATGTGCCTCTGCGAGGCAACGGACCCTGATGGGCTATTCGCGCGCTGACTCCCAATCGCTCCTACGGGCTCGAGGCCTCGGTCCTTCGCGGGTTTGATCAGCGCCGGTTCGACCTGTTGGCCATCGTGCGGCTTGTTTGGCAATCGTGGATGAAGGTACAGCTGGTTGCTCTCGGTTTCAGTGCGCAGCAAGCTCCGGCTGATAGTCAGTTTCCCTTGTGATCATCGCCCAGGCAATTCGAGCCGTCTTGTTTGCCAGTGCCACGGCTGCAATATTCGGGTGCCGGTCTCCCGCTATGCGCATAATCCACAGACTTAGTGCATCAGTCCGTCGTCTGGCCATCTGGATCATCGCGCGCGCACCGTGAATTAACAGGCAGCGCACGTAGGCGTCGCCTCCCTTACTAATTCCTAGCAGCCGTTCCGAGCGACGCGGCCATCTGTCGGCCATTGGCGAACTGTCTGGCATCGCCCACGGTTGCGATTAGCGCGGTTGCTACCATCGGCCCGATACCACGTAGTTGCTGCAGACGTCTAGCTACTGGATCGGATGCGGCAATTGCGGCAATTTCGCGGTCGAGTTCGCGGATCCGGTCGTCCAGGGAACGCAGATCTTCCCACAGCCCCGTGAGCAGGCGCCGGAAACGGTCGCTCAGACCGCTGTTCACGTCTTCCAGCCAAACAGGAACAGCGCGGCGCAACTGGAGAATCTCTCTGGGCGCCACGATGCCGTACTCGGAGGTCAGGCCGCGGATCTGATTTGCCTTTGCGTTACGTTGCTCCATCAATCCGGCGCGAACGCGGTGAACTGCCTGCACGTCTTGCTGCCCGATGGTCTTGACGGCGACGAAACGCATGCCTGGCCGACTCATCGCTTCACAGATAGCTTCGGCGTCGTTTGCGTCGTTTTTGTTACTCTTGACGTACGGCTTCACAAACTGCGGGGCGATCAGCTTGACCGTGTATCCGATCACCTGAAGACGCCGCGCCCAATGATGTGCACCGCTGCAGGCTTCCATCCCTATCACGGCGCGCAAAGGAACGGTTCGCTGCAAGACGTCCAGCCATTCCCTACGGGTAGGCTTGCGGCGCCACACCGGCTTCTCGCTTCGATCGACGCCGTGCACCTGGATAACGTTTTTTGCGAGATCAATCCCAACGCGAATAATGTCCATCTCGGGTTCCTCCTCGTTGACCGGTCGAACACGTCGTTAATCATGCGCCGTGCGCTAGTCGGGCAAGGAGGAGTCCATATACGGCCCTTCGCAAAGGTCGTAATTAGGACATTGAGATGTCGGCTTCGATCAGTTAACGGTCGATCACAGACTCATTTCTGCGCGGCGCTTCCGATTCCTTGATGTGTCGCTGCCCTCTGTAATGCCCAGCAGGAAGCTGTCAAACTGCTGACTTCGGCGCGGCCCTGTCTGCGCGGCTTTCACCCCTACTCGGTAAAGTTGGCGTACTACCAAAATCTCGCGATGCGGCTGCACGCGAACGGCGGGACGGCCGGCACGAAAGCATTGCCCCGACGGTTTCCGTCGCCGGCAGCGCCCGGCGTTGAGAAACGCGCGAAAGATGCGACCATACAGCCGTGGCCGGCTGCTCGCTACGTCAAGATGCGCAACGCGATTGCGCCCGCCAGGCACACAGTGCGGGACTGCTGCGGGCTTGCCGCTATACTTCCCCCTCCACCAACGGACACGTAGCCGGCACACATGGCCACGTTCGTGCAATTCGTCTTGCAACTGGACCAGGACCTCGAAGCGCTGCTGGTCCAGCATGGGCCGTTGGCCTACGCAATCCTCGGGGTGATCGTCTTCTGCAGTGTCGGCGTACTGCCGCTCGTCATTCTGCCCGCGGACATGCTCCTGTTCCTGTCCGGCGCGCTCGCTGCCGTCGGCGTGCTGCAGCCTGTGTGGCTCGCGCCGTTGCTGGTCGCGGCCGCGGTTGCAGGAAAAGTGTTCAACTATGCGCTGGCACGTGCCGTCGCGTCGGTATGGAACCCGAAGCGCAGCGGCTGGATCGACAAGGTGACTGCGCGAACGCGCGCGCTCTACGTACGTCACGGCGCCGCGCTGCTGCTGTACTCTCCGTTCATCGCAATCGTCCGGGCGGTCGCGCCCGCGCTCGCCGGCGCGACGAAGATGCCGGTTCGCCGCTTCGTGCGCTTCGCGACCGGCGGCGCGGTGATCTGGATAGGCTCACTTGCGGGTTCCGGGTATTTTTTCGGCAACGTGCCGTGGGTCCGCTCGCACCTGCCGGCTGCGATGGCGATCGTGATCGGCGCGGGTGTCGTCGCGTTCGTCGTCAGCCTGCTGTGGCGAGGACGGCGCAAGCGCCGCACCACCGACCCGACGCTACCCGACGAAAAGTCCCGCTGCGACTGACGCGGCGGCCCACAACCCGCCAGGCAGCGATGCTCGCGAGGAAACGCATGAACCCGGGTCTGCTGAAATGCACATGTGCGGCCGTGCTCGCCACACTGCTCGGGTGGGGACTGTATGTCGGCCGCCCCGTGCTGGTGCCAATTGCGTTCGGCATCATCGCGACGTACGTGGTCTTCGGTCTCGCCAACCTGCTGCGCCGCATTCCCTACCTCGGTGCACGCCTGCGGGACGGCCTGCGCCACGCGATCGCTGCGACGCTGATGCTCTTCACGGTCTACCTGTCGGTCGACCTGCTGCTGTCCGACAGGGACCGGCTGATGGCCGTCGCGCCGAAGTACGAGGCGACGCTGCTCGTACTGTTTACGAAGTTCGCCGCGCTGCTGCACATCGAAACGGAGGCCAACTGGGCTGCGATCCGCCGCGACCTGTTAGCGAGCGTCAACGTGCAGGCGATCATAACCGCCACGCTGTCGTCGGTGTCGTCGCTGCTCGCGGCGATCATCGTCGTGCTGCTTTATGCGACGTTCTTTCTCATCGAGCACGCGAAATACCGCCGCAAGCTCGTGAACTTCGCGGGCGACTCGACGCGGATCGTGTCGGTAATCGACGAGATCAACTCGAAGATCGGCGTCTATCTCGCGATGAAGACCCTGCTCGGCGCGATCCTTGGCATCGCGAGCTGGATCTGCATGCGGCTCGTCGGACTCGAATTCGCGGAGCTTTGGGCGGTGCTGGCCGGCCTACTGAACTTCATCCCGTATGCGGGCTCGTGGATCTCGGTCGCGGTGCCGACGCTGCTCGCCGCGCTGCAATTCGGCCAGTGGAACGCGGCGATCGTGCTGTTCATCTCGCTCACGCTCGCGAACTTCGTGGTCGGCCATCTCCTTGACCCGTGGCTGATGGGCGGCTCAATGAACCTGAGCCCCGCGGTGATCCTGATCAGTCTGGCGGTGTGGTCGTCGATCTGGGGCATCGCGGGCGCCTTCCTCGCAGTGCCGATCACCGTCGGCCTGGTCATCGCGTTTTCCACGTTCGAATCGACACGTCGTTTCGCAGTTCTCCTGACGAACGATGACTAACGTTGTTCGGCTGTCGGTGACGTCCCGCTTTGACAAATCTTGACGGTGGTTACGGGCATCTCGACCAATGAACGCCACGTCGTCGGCTCTGACCGCTTCGCGGGTGGCAATGGCCGCGTCGCATGCTTCCTTGACCTACGCGGCCAATGCGTCAACCGCTGCGATTGTGCGCGCCGGCACCCCATCGGTCCTTTAAGGATGTCAAATTATTCTGGCGTTGCTGCTTCGATCGTCGCGTCTGTCGCCATGATGTACTCCTGCACGTTGCATTTCAAAGTTCAGGTTGATCGGAAGGTTCCAGCACACCACGTTTTCTGCGGGGCGCCCCTGGCCCAGCAACCCGGTTCCAGTCATGTGTCGAGTCCGCTGGGCAACCTCGCCATTTGCCAATCTCATTAACGGCAACTACGTGTGCCACCCGATTTCTATTTTCAGACAGGGTGACAAATATCGAATAAAACCCCCTGATATCGTAAAGTTGAGGAAATAGAGACCGCCTCCATCCCATTAGTCACCAAGGCCGGACCTGACCAAACCGGGTAACGATGCCGAGACCAGACCCCGCGCTGTCCCGCAGCCCGACAACCCCGATGACGCGGCGGCGCCGGCGTCTTCTGATCGTCGGCGCGATCGTGCTCATCGCCGCATTCGGCTGGATGCTCGCGCTCGTGCTCGAGCCCGCGTTCCAGCGCACGATCGTCATCACCACCGGTGCGGACGGCGGCATCTATCGCGGCTTCGCCGATCGCTACGCGCCGGTGCTCAAGCGCGAAGGTATCAAGCTCGACATCCGTAGCTCGTCGGGCTCGGTCGAAAACTACCAGCGGCTCGCGGACCCGGACAGCGCCTATCAGGTCGGCTTCATCCAGTCGGGCACGACCAGTCCGAATGACACCGACAATCTGCAAACCATCGCCGCCGTGTCGTACGAGCCGATCTGGGTGTTCTATCGCGGCGATGCGACGATCGACCGGCTGTCGCAACTGCGCGGCAAGCGCATTTCGATGGGCGTGCCAGGCAGCGGGTTGCTCAACGTCTCGCAGGTGCTGCTTGGCTATAGCGGCGTCACGAGTCAGAACTCGACGCTGCTGCAGATGGACGCGAACGCCGCATACCAGGGGCTCGAAAGCGGTCAGGTCGACGCGGCATTCTTCATTGGCCGGCCCGACGCCGACATGCAGCACACGCTGCTCACCAGCAACCTGAAGCTGATGAGCTTCGCGCAGGCCGATGCACTGGCGCAAAAATTCCCGTCGCTGTCGAAGATCATCTTGCCGCGTGCCTCGACGAGCGTCGCCGACGATCTGCCGCGCAGCGACGTCACGCTGCTTGCGGCGACGGCGCTGCTCGTGTCGAAGGACACGCTGCATCCGGCGCTCGTCTATCTGCTGCTCGACGCGGCGCGCACGGTGCACGGCGCCGAGGACTACTTCACGCCGCTCGGCACGTTCCCCAACGTGAACACCGAAGAATTCCCGATCTCCGACGAAAGCGTGCGGTACTTCAAATCGGGCCGGCCGTTTCTGTATCGCTACCTGCCGTTCTGGCTCGCGAGTCTGATCGAACGGCGGCTGCTGATTCTGGTGCCGTTCCTCGCGCTGCTGATCGGCCTCGCGCAGGCGCTGCCGCGCATGCTCGAAGCGCGTATGAAGAAGCGCCTGTTCGTGTGGTACCGCGCGATCAAGGCGCTGGAGGATGAAGTGTGGAGGAACGCCGAGCCGTCTCGCGCGCAGATCGCGCAATGGAGTGAGGAGATTGAAAGCATCGACGCGAATGCTAGCCAGATCCGAATTCCGTATCGCTACTTTCAGGATGTTTACGCGCTCAAGCAGGCGATCGGCGTCGTGCGCGACCGGATCGCGCATGTAGCGCAGAAAGTGCAGAGGTAGAGACGGCGGTCGCTTAGCCCTGTGCGTTTCCCGGGTATTCACCACCGCGCACCCAGTTGATTTTCCGCACGGCCTCACCGCGGGGGCGCTTGCCGCAGCGCAAGAAAAAAATCTCTGTGAAATCAGTCGAACGATAGGTCGATTCAATTGGCGCGCTCGCGATTCGCATCCTGTAATGGACTCCTACCGTCCGCGTACCATCCATCCAGCCTGCCGTCCTACCCGGAGAGAGACCATGTCCCAGCCTGAGCCGAATGTAGACGAAGTGGTCCGAAGCATCGCCGAGGAAACCGACACGCCGGCGGAAACGGTATCGCGCATGTACGCCGATACGCTCGCCGAATTCCGGAACGAGGCGCGCGTGTTCGACTACGTGCCGCTGTTCGCCGCGAAGAAGGTCCGCAACGAGCTGCTTCACAAGCAACATCGCAAGCACTGACTCGCGGTATGCGGTGATGCATCGGCTCACCGCACTGTCGCACGCGTCGTGGCTCCAGATTTTGCGCGTGGGGTGGAGCTAACAATCGCGTCGCAAATTTTTTATGCTGACGGTTCCACAGCTTTCCAAAGGAGCCGCCCACATGTCCGCCCCGCTGCAGATTCGCGCCGTCACCCGTGACGATTTCGATGCATGGCTCCCGCTATGGGACGCCTACAGCGCGTTTTATGGCCGCTCGGGCGAGAGCGCGTTGCCGCGCGAGATCACGCAAATCACGTGGAATCGCTTTTTCGACGGCTACGAGCCGATGCATGCGTTCGTCGCGGAACGCGCCGGGCAGTTGCAGGGCATCGTGCATTTTCTCTATCACCGTCATACGACGATGGCGGGGCCGATCTGCTATCTGCAGGACCTGTACACGCTCGATAGCGAGCGCGGCAAGGGTGTCGGCCGCGCGCTGATCGAGGCCGTCTATGCGCGCGCAAAAGCCGACGGTGCGCAACGCGTCTACTGGCAGACGCACGAGACGAATCACACCGCGATGCAGCTCTATGACAAGGTCGCAGATAAGTCCGGCTTCGTGGTATATCGCAAAGCGCTCTAACGCACAGCGCTTCATCAGAGAGGCCTATCAACGGCGAGAGGCGCAGCACCCGGTGCGCCTCTCGTGTTTTACTGCTCAAGCGGTCATCACGCAGTCCCGGTCAAGCCTCGAGCTGCTCCAGCACCTTGCCCTTGGTTTCGATACCGAGGAAGTGCACCGCGACCGCCGCGAGGAACGGCACGGCGGCGAGGATATAGAACGCCACTTCCAGGTTGCCGCCGATAATCGTCTTCGACACGATCGCCGGCGCGAAGATCGCCGCTACCTTCAGCCACGCGCCGCCAACACCGCAGCCCATCGCGCGGATGCTGGTCGGGTACAGCTCCGGCGTGTACACATAGGCCGCGATGAAGCCGCTGGCGAGAAAGCCGAGCGCCAGCGCGCAGCAGGTTGCGACCACGTACACCGACGAGCCGTGAAACACACCCGCCATGGCCAGCGACAACGCGCACAGCAGGAACGAGATACTGATGATCGGCTTGCGTCCCACCTTGTCGACCAGTAACGCGCAGGCCAGCGATCCGAGCACGCCGAGCACCAACGCCGCGACCGCAAGTACATCGCCTGCCAGCCGAAGCGCGGCACGATCCAGGCACCGAGCGCGCTCGACGCGAGCAGGCCGATCGGGAGCACGATTTCGTACAGCGCAGGCCGCGTTCGAGGCCGGGCACGAGATATGTCGATCCGCCGGCGCCGTCGTCGTTGGCGGAAGCGGACACGTCCGCGCTCTGCGCGTGCGACTGCGCCGGTTGGTGTTGTGCCGCGGAGGCTGCCGCCGCCCGGGGTTTGACCTGCCTGCGTCCCACTCCTGTCTGCTCTTCTTTTGCCATCCTGGCTGCCGTCTCTATGCGGTTCATCGGGTTCAATTCAGGATGATGCGCGAAGCATGCGGCGAATCAGCCATGCGGGGTGCTATGCTTTGATCCGGTCCGGCGGCGCGGTGTATTCCAGCCGCTCGCTCGCGCCGCCCAAGCGTAGGAGGCCACGTCATGTCCAACGCGGTCCAGATTCAGGTTGCCGACTCGCATCTTTATCCGGGCTGCGCGGTGCGCATCGCGAATCTTCCCGAGCCGGCCTGCGCGTCAAACGTCGCAGAGGCGCGCGTCGAATTCGCGGACGGTTCCGGTGCGCACGCCACCTGCCATCGGCGCGCACATGACGAACTCGAATTGACCGTCGACCGTTATGCGACGCAAAAACGTCATCCGATCGACGCACGGCACTGGCTACTATTGGCCGTCGATGCCACGCATCACAGTTGGCGCGTCAAGCGTCGGCTGCCGTAAAGCCGCGAGGCCTGCCAGCCTCGGCGGACCCGTAACCGGTGTCGCGCGCGCCGCTTCGAGCGGCGCCGATGCGACCGTCACGTCTCCTTCGGAACTCACCGATGACCGACCACGATCCTCACCTGCCGCCGAAACTGGGCAACCCCGATTCAATCGATAGCACCAACGACGCCCCCGACGATCCCGAACGCCGGCGCGTCCTGACCGGTCTCGCGGCGGTCGGCCTCGGCCTTGCGCTGACCGGCTGCAAAACAGGCGAGGAACTCGCGGGCAACGGGCCGCCGCGCAGCGCCGCCGACTTGCGGCTCGACGCTGCGCTGCACGATCAGGTGAAGAACATCGTGGTGATCTACGCGGAGAATCGCAGCTTCGCGAACCTGTACGGCAACTACCCCGGCGTCCAGCATCCGCTCGACGCGGTCACCGCCGAGCAATACGTCCAGCTCGACCGCGATGGCAAGACGCCGCTGCCGCGGCTGCCGGAGATCTGGGGCGGGCTCGTGCCGCAGGCGCAGGAAGTGGACGGCAAGCGCTACATGATCGGCGAAAAGGATCTCGATCATCTGCGCAACCGGCCGTTCCGCATCGTCGACGCGCACGGCGCGCCGCTGCCGACCGGCGTGATCACGCGCGACCTCATCCATCGCTTCTATCAGAACCAGATGCAGATCAACGCGGGGCGCAACAACCAGTTCGCCGCGTGGGGCGATTCCGGCGGCCTTGTGATGGGGCACTACCGCAATTCCGCCGACACGCTGCGTCTGTGGAATCTCGCGCAGCAGTACACGCTGTGCGACAACTTCTTCATGGCCGCCTTCGGCGGCTCCTGGCTGAACCATATCTTCCTGATCTCGGCGCAGGCGCCCTACTATCCGGACATCCACAACAGTCCGGCGAAGAAGATGGTGTCGGTCGTGGAAGGCGACGATCCGACCGGCACCCGTTTGAAGCTCGCGCCCAATTCGCCTGCGTCGGCGCTCGACGGTCCGCCGAAGTTCGTCAATGACGGCGCTTTCACCGCCGACGGCTACGCAGTCAACACGATGGCGCCGCCGTATCAGCCGAGCAGCGTGCGTCCGGCCGAAGGCGGCGACCCGGCTTTCGCGGATCCGTCGAACCCGCGGGTGATGCCGCCGCAGAATTACGCGACGATCGGCGACCGGCTGACCGGCAAGGGCATCGACTGGGCGTGGTACAGCGGCGCGTGGCAATTCGCGCTCGATCATCGCGATACGGGGTCGATGCCCGACTTCCAGTACCACCATCAGCCGTTTAACTACTTCACCAATTACGCGCCGGGCACCGCCGCGCGCAACCGCTATCTGCGCGACGGCGGCATGGGTAACGACGCGTCGACCAATCGCCTGATTGCCGACATCGACGCGGGACGTTTGCCGACCGTGACGTTCTACAAACCGCAGGGCGACCTGAACATGCACGCGGGCTATGCGGACGTCGCCTCGGGCGACCGTCACATCTCGACGCTGATCGAGCACATCCAGCGCGGCCCGCAATGGCAGAACACGGTCGTGATCGTCACTGTCGACGAGAACGGCGGTTGGTGGGACCATGTTGCGCCGCCGATCGGCGATCGCTGGGGTCCGGGTTCGCGCGTTCCCGCGCTCGTGATCTCGCCGCTGGCGAAGAAGGCTTTTGTCGATCACACGGTGTACGACACGAACTCGATTCTGCGTTTCATTAGCCGTGTGCATGGACTTGCGCCACTCGATGGCGTGGTCGCGCGCGACAAGGCATTCGCAAGCAACGGACTCGCGCCGCTCGGCGATCTGACCGCTTCGCTCGATCTCGCTTGAGCGACCCTCGGCTGCGTTGATTTGTCGCGGCTCGCGGTCTGCATGTGGTCGTTACTGCATGCATATCCCGTACGCCGCGGCGCAGTAAGGATTCACCGTACCTCGCCACACCTTTTGGCGACTTGATTTTCCATTCGCACGTCATGCCTTTGTCTTGCATAAAGCGCCGCGCCGCCTAGACTGATAAAGCCCTTCGCAATTTATGAACGGAACTGATATGCGACTGACCATCCTGATTAACGGTTCCGATCCCACCGTGAGCCATGATTACGCTGTGCTCTGGCTCGATACCGATGAACATCGGTGGTCGAGAGAAGCGCATCAAGGGATCGACCTGCCCCCATGGGGCGAACTGCGCGACGAAAACGGCGTGACCACGCTGTGCGCACCGAGCGCCGACGCGCCGCTTTGTACGTTGCGCGGTCTGCACGTCGATCGCAAGGAGCGAGTGAGCGCCGCGCAAGGCGCCGCTGCATGGACCGCGCTGCAAACACGCAAGGCGACTAGCGGCTTCTGGCGTTTGCAGGCGGTGGATCGTCAAAAAGTGCACGCTGAAAACAGCGTGTTCGGTAATTAAGTTCTGGCGCGATTCGTCGCGCTTCTCTTTTCCGGTCGAAACTTCCGGCTCATTGCACGAGCACTGTTCATACGCGTAAATCTGTTCGTGCGCAATCGAACATAAACGTGCCGCGATCACGCAAGCCTTAAGACCTTCTTAAGATTGCGTGCGTAGATTCGGAAGTCCACGCATTCGGGTCGCTGCAAAGCGGCCCACTTTTTTGTCCGGCGCACGTCGCCTCTGCCGCTTCCAATTCCCTTCCTTCGATTCGCATTGTGCAGTCGCTCGATGCGGGCCACGACGCTATACTTGCGTCCCCGTTCATCGAACCACCGACACATGAAGAAGTGGCTTGCCAGTCTGTTACTCGTCGTCGCCGCTCATGCGAGCGCGGCGCCTTCCTGCACCGGATTCACGCCGAATGCGCAATGGCCCGTCCTCGCCAATCAGAAGATGGCGCCGAAAGCGCGCCTGCTTTGTTATAGCGATTTCGCGGTGCTGCATTCGGGTATCACGCACGGTCCGCTGTGGTCTGCCGAGCATCTGACACGTGAGCACATCGAAGAAGCGAAGGACATGGTGCGCACCAACAAGTTCTTCGAAGACGCGCGTCTGCCCGAAGGCGAAGGCGCGACACTCGCCGACTACAAACGCAGCGGCTTCGATCGCGGTCATATGAGTCCGGCGGGTAATCGGTGGAACGACGAGGCGATGGCGCAATCGTTCTCGCTCGCGAACATCGTGCCGCAAAATCGTCAGAACAACCAACGATTGTGGGCACGCATCGAAACTGCCGTGCGCAAGATCGCACTCGCCTACGACGACACGTACGTCGTCACCGGACCGCTGTTCACCGGCCAACAATTGCAGACGATCGGAACGACGCGCGTGTTCGTGCCCACCCAGTTGTACAAGGTCGTCTACGTGCCGTCGCGTCAACTGGCCTTCGCAGTAGTGGTTGATAATGTAGCGACCAACCGCTACGACATCCGCACGATTCACGAACTCGAAGCGATGTCGGGCATCCGCTTTCCGGGCATTCCGGACAACCTCAAGGACCAGCGGCCAGGAGGACTGAAAGGTGTTTAAGCCCTATTCGAACGATGACGACGTACTCAACATTCAAGGCGATGCGCTCACGCTCAGCAATGGCACGACGCGTGTCGTGCTGAACGGCACGCTCGAATTGACGCGCGATCAACGCGGACTGAAGGCGGCGCTCGCGTTGAAGGAAGCGCTCGATGCGATCGTCACGAGCCTGCAGGCGCAGAAGGATTTACCGGCAAAGGTGCAGGACGAGCCGGATGCTAAACCGGGTATCGTGCAGAACCCGTTTCAATAACGGATTCGGCGGCGTTGCATTTGCGCAACCTCGCAGATCGTAAGTTTTACTGATATCGGGCACGCAAACCTTTGCGTGACCGCCAGTTTTCTAATCTCGCGCCAATAGAGCGGATCGCCTCCCCTCTGTCACATAATGTACATAGAGAAACCTTAGCGTGCGAGGTTTCTTCACACATCGACTGGCGTCGCCATGCATGCTGCGTTCTCGAGATTTCGCCGTTCTTCCGCACAGGGTAATCCGTGCACTGCCGGAGACTTGTGCCAGGAAGTTCCATCCGTAGACGTTGAAGATCCCAACTCCGTGGTCATGGAGATCTTCTCGGCGCGCCGCGACATGCAGAGTCTCGCCGTCATCGATGACCACCGTCCCATCGGCCTGATCAACCGCGATATCTTCATGTCGCAAATGAGCAAGCCGTTCCATCGAGAGCTTTACGACAAGAAGAGTTGCATCGCGTTCATGGACAAGGAACCGCTCATCGTCGACGCCGACGTGAGCATCGAAGCGCTGACGTTCAGGACCGTCGAGGCCGGAGAAAAAGCGCTGGTCGATGGTTTCATCGTGACACGTGACGGACTCTTCTCGGGTCTCGGCAGTGGTCTGCAGCTTATCAGTGCGGTCGCGGAAATGCAGGCGGAGAAGAACCGCCAGATCATGCAGAGTATCGAGTACGCCAGCGTGATACAGCGCGCCATGTTGCGTGCTTCCAGCGAGACCCTGTCGATGAAGCTGCGCGACGCGGCGATGGTCTGGGAACCTCGCGACGTCGTCGGCGGCGACTTCTATCATTTCGCGGCCTTTCCGAACGGCTGGTTTGGCGCTGTTGCCGATTGCACCGGCCATGGCGTACCGGGCGCCTTCATGACCTTGCTTGCTTCGGCGTCACTGTCGAAGGCGCTCGAACAGATCGGTCCGCGCGACCCCGCCGCGCTACTGGCGGCCGTCAATCAAAACGTCAAGGGCTTGCTTGGGCAAGTGAACAGTGCCGACGAAGGAACCCAATCCAACGACGGTCTGGATACCGCACTCTTCTGGTTCGATGCCACGGAGAGCGTGCTGCATTTTGCCGGCGCGAGGATCGCTCTGCACATCCTGTCGCCCGATGCCGCGGAGTTCCAAACGATCGGCGCCGACCGCATGGGTGTCGGTTATGTGGACAGTCGCGCCGACTATGCGTGGAGCTTGCGCTCGATTCCGGTCACGGCGGGCAGCCTGCTGTTCATCTATACCGACGGCCTCGCCGATCAGATCGGCGGCCCGCGCAACATTTCTTTCGGCCGGCGCCGTGCGCTCGACCTGATTCTCGAAAACCGTGCCGAAACTCCGGCGGCGATTTGCGAGCGCGTCCGGCTCGCGCTCGCGGAGTGGCAAGGCAAGCAACCGCGCCGTGACGACGTCACGCTTTTCTGCGCCCGCATTTAGCGAATTCCCAGAATGTCCCAACTACCAGAACAAGACAGCGCCTTTTTCGAACTCGCCCAGCGGCGCAACGTGCTCTTCTATCACAAGGGCTACTTCTCCCATAACATCGTCGCGTCGATGGGCGAAGTCGTGAAACTGCAGCTCGAAGTCGCCGGCGTCAGCGGTCCTACTCGCCGCAAACTCTTCTCGTCCTTTATCGAGCTGGCACAGAACATCGTTCATTACTCGTCGAACGCGCTGGAGCCCGGTGGCGAACGGGCAGGCGAGATACGCGAGGGCGCGGTGTGCATCTCCAGGCACGGCGAACATCACGTAATGTTGTGCGTCAATCCCATCGCGACCGCCGAAGTCGAGGACCTGCGAAGCAGGTTGGAGCCTCTGCGCAACATGTCACTCGAAGAAATCAAGCAAGCGTACAAGGTTTCATTGCGCACCGACGCTCCGAAAGACAGCAAGGGCGCCGGGCTCGGCTTCCTGACGATGGCGCGCGATGCGAGCGCGCCGCTTGAATTCGCTTTTCATCCGCGTGCCGACGAACCGGGCACCACGCTGTTTTGCCTCATGGCCATCATCTGAGCAGGAAGGCACACGAACAATGGAAAACCTACACATCCCCGCGACGACGACGTCGCCCGAAGTCGATTTTCGCTTCGACCAACACGCGTTGTCGATCAGGGGAGAGTCTTACCCCGAGAACGCAGCCGCCTTTTACGCGCCGATCATCGAGCAGATGCGCAAATACCTCGCCGCGAACGCCGGGGCCGAGATCACTATCGACGTCGCGCTGACGTACTTCAATAGCTCGAGTACCAAAATGCTGTTCAGCATCTTCGACGCGCTCGATCAGGCGGCGGAATCGGGAAGCCGGGTGTCGATGAACTGGTATCGCGACGAGGAAGACGAGACCATTGCCGAATTCGGCGAAGAACTGAAAACCGATTTCCGCGCGATCGAGTTCACCGATCGTCCCATTGCGCAGCAGGGAAAGTAAAGTGCGTTCGACCTCTTCCCTTGACGTGTCCTCGGGCGGCGCACCCGATCTGTTCCAGAACGAGAGCACCGCGCTGGCAAAGGCTCGGGCCATGCATTCGATCATCGATGCGGACCCCGCGGAGTATCGCCAGTCGTTGGGCGAACTGATCGAGCACTTCCAGCGCCTGATGCGCGAGACACGGCGCCTGATCGGCCGCAGCGACCGGGCCGAACGCGAGATGCAGGCGCTGGCCCAGCAGTTGGCGTATCGCGCATCGCACGACGCGTTGACGGGCGTACTGAACCGCAGTGCCGTGATCGAACGGACCACCAAGGTCTTGCGCATCAGCAGCGCGGTGATGATCATCCTCGACATCGACGAATTCAAGCGAATCAACGACGACTACGGCCACCCCACCGGAGACGCGGTCATTTCGGGGGTCGTCGATTGTCTGCGCAGAATCGTCGGGGAACAAGGCTTCATCGGGCGAGTGGGCGGTGAGGAGTTCACCGTGCTGCTGCCTGGTCATGAACCGGCCAGCGGTGCCATTCTTGCCGAGCGCATGCGAGAAGCCATCGGTGACTCGCTGGTCGTTCCACCCGTCGAGCGCCGCATCACGGCCAGCTTTGGCGTCAGCATCAACGAGGTCGGAACCTGTTTCGACACCGCATATGGCCTCGCCGATGCGGCTCTGTACCGCGCCAAGCGAAGCGGGCGCAACCGCGTGGAATTTGCCGATCGATAGGCGGATAAGCAGACCCATAGCGCGCCGTTACAGGCAGATCCGGAGCGCCCTAAGGCAAGTCATGCAGCCACCTAAACATTCACTATCCGGGCGGGTCGGTGTTCGCCCGCGCCGGGTTGACGGAAAGGGAAGGGCCTTGGGACAGGAAGCAACGCGCAAAGCCGGTACTGTCATAGCCGTACTTGCCATTCTCGCTGTCATTGCGACGAGTACCTTCCTCGCAATCCGCCAGAGCAGCGAGCAGGACAGTTCGCTTCGGACGATCCAGGCTTCCGGGCGGCTGCGCCACGACCTCGACCAGGTTCAGCAAGTCATGCTCGATGAGCATGCGACGCTCTACACCTCGATCGCAACGGTGCCGCTTTACAACCGCGCCGCTTATAGCTTTCCGATGCTGGAACTGCTCGCGTTGACGCGCGACGCGCGCGAGAGCTGCAGCGAGAATCAGGA
The DNA here is from genome assembly GCF_050434085.1 of Paraburkholderia sp. UCT70. Lineage (NCBI taxonomy): Bacteria > Pseudomonadati > Pseudomonadota > Betaproteobacteria > Burkholderiales > Burkholderiaceae > Paraburkholderia > Paraburkholderia sp. UCT70. Next base: position 250,003 of record NZ_JBNPVZ010000002.1, read on the forward strand.
ATGCATATCGAGGCTGTCGGATCTGGACGACATGATCGGCAGACTTAGCGAGCTGAGCTTTGGTCTTGCGCGCAAGATCGCGGAACATCCCGGCAGTGTGGCAGTGGGCGACCCCAGACTCGAACAAATCGACGCCTATTTCTATAGCGTTCTCGAGCGGGTCGTCGACGTACGACTCGCGGCCGACGTCAAGGTCGCTTTAGTCGTCAGCAAATCCTCGTTGGATGGGAAGTGGTTTACGCGCATGCTGTTGAGCTGCGGCGTCGCTTCGGCCTTGTTGCTGCTTTCGCTGATTCACGGGAACGGGCGCATTGGAGCGCATCTTCGTCGTTCGCTCACAAGACTCGAGCATCAAGCCAGATACGACGCACTGACCGATCTGCCCAACCGGGTGCTGCTCGGCGAACATCTTTCAGAGTCGCTCGTACGCGCGGCAGCGACAGGTCAGAACGTTTCCGTCCTGTTCCTCGATCTCGATCGTTTCAAGGACGTCAACGATTCGCTCGGACACCGCATTGGCGATTTGCTGCTACAGGCCGTGGCGCGAAGGCTTCAGCGTCTGCTGCGCGCAACGGATTTCGTCGCGCGCTACGGGGGCGATGAATTCGTCATCGTCGCGGAACGGGCCGACGCGAAGCAGCTCACCGAAATGCTGGACACGCTGATTCACGAGATGAGCGAGCCGTATCGCATCGGCGAGCACGAGCTTTATCTCGAAGCAAGCATCGGCGTCAGTACTTTTCCACAAGACGGCGCCCAGCCGGAACTGCTCACGCGAAATGCCGATGCCGCGTTGTACGTGGCGAAATCGCGCGGGAGAAACGGCTATCAATTCTACGAACCGGAGCTGAGCCGGGCGGCCGCCGAGAAGTTGCGGCTCACGACGCGACTGCGGCGCGCGGCGAAAGCCAATGAGTTGTATCTGGCGTATCAGCCGCAAATCGACATGAAAACCGGATGCATCGTCGGTGCCGAGGCACTTTTGCGGTGGCACGACGACGAACTCGGTGAAGTCTCGCCGGCCGTCTTCATCCCGCTTGCCGAAGAAACCGGTCTGATCCAGAGCATCGGCACGTGGGTATTGCGGCAGGCGTGTCTGCAGGCGAGCGCATGGGTACGCTCGGGGCTTCCGCCCGTGCGCATATCGGTCAATGTTTCGCCACTTCAACTCGAACGGGCGGACCTTCCAGGCGTCGTGCGCTCGGCACTCGACGATGCCGATTGGCCCGCCGAACTGCTGGAGCTCGAAGTCACCGAGGGCACGTTGATGCGCAACGCTGAAGAAGCGCAACGGGCTTTTGGCGAACTGCGCGAACTCGGTGTGTCCATCGCTATCGACGACTTCGGCACGGGTTATTCGAGCCTCAGCTATCTGAAACGCTTTAGCGTCGACCGCATCAAGATCGATCGCGCCTTCGTTTGCGAAATCGGCAGAGACAAGGAACTCGAAGCTCTGTCGCTTGCCATCATCGCGATTGCTGAAACGCTGAGCTTCGATGTCGTCGCTGAAGGGGTCGAGCTCGATGTCCAGCGCGAGTTTCTGGTCCGTCACGGATGCACGGTGGCCCAGGGTTTCCTGTTTAGCCCAGCGGTCTCGCCGGAGGCTTTAGCGCAATTGCTCGGCAAGACCGCGGTCGCGTCTTCATTGAGCGTGGCGCCTTTCCGGGGATTCGCTTTGTGAGTCGCAACATGTATCCGCGCTGACGCACTACTTACGTTTTGTCACCAGCGCGGCGTCAACTCCTGTATTCCGCCCTACGTTAAACCGGCAGCGCTGAAATGATTCAGCCGCGACAAACGAATCCACCGATTCAACCTGGAGTCACATCATGAAGACGCTTTTCGCCGCTGTTGCTTCCGCACTGCTCGTGTCGACCGCCTTTGCTCAAACGGCCGCACCGTCTGCCGCACAACCCGCGCAAACCACGCAGTTGCCAGCCACCGGCCAGGCGAATCTGAAGGCAAGCACCGCGGTACAAGCCGGCGCGACCGCAATGAAAGCGCCTGCCGAAGCCGCTACGCAAAAGCACGTGAAAAAGACTTCCGCCCATACGAAGAAGGCCCACAAGTCCACGGCCAAAAATGCCGTCGAAACGAGCGCAGCGAAGACTAAAACGGAGAGTGCGAAAGAGGCCAGCACTGCCCCGGCGAAAGCCGACACGACCAAAACGCAATAACACGTGATCGGTTTCGGCGCTGACCGGCCATGCAGGTGCTGTTCAAATAGAAGTTGATCGAAGCCGGACTGTGCCGTTCAGGGAGGGCGAGTCTTATGACTCGCCTTTTTTTCTTTGTGGCGCGTCATTCCCCATCGTATCTTTTTGCCGACAGACGCGCGAATTTTTGCACCGTCTTTACTCGCGGACGACTACTCTCGAATTGTTCCAATTCACCATCGCGTCGCACGAACGCCGCATCACATGGCTCTTACCCAATCGCTCGACAAGCTCTCGCCGCAACCTGCCAGCAAGCAGGTTCAACACAGCAACGTCATTCCGTTTCCGTCGGCGCGCGCGCTTCTACTCTTGACGCTGCCGCACGCTCACTTGCGCGCACTGCTTCATTCGCCGCTCGGCGTCTATGTAGTCAACACGGAAACCGTGCGCGAAGAAGACCGCGTGCAACTCGACATCGCGCGCGAAGATCTCCACTTCACGTTGCACATGCTGCTCACCACGTTGCCCGCCGCGACGATCGGTCCATTGAAACGTCGCGTCAGCCACCCGAGCGCGCGTTAAATGCGCTCGACGAGAGCCTGTTCACGCAGCTTGCCGGCATCGACGATTTCGATCTCCGCATAGCGCAGCTTCAACGCGCCCTGCGTCTCGAAGTGCTTGAGCACCTGATTGATCGTCTGCCGCGACAACGCGAGCATCATCGCCAGGTCTTCCTGCGGGACCTTCAGCACGTTGCGCAATGAGCCGGGTTCGCCATAGCCGCCCGCCATTAGCAACAGGCGCCGCGCGACACGCGGTGCGGCCGGCAATAGCGCGGCTTCCTCGATCGCCTCGAACGCCAGACGCAACTTGTGCGCGAGCAGCAGACCGAACGCATGCCAGTAAGCCGGCGTGCGCTCGAGCAACGCGGCGAGCGCCGCGCGCGGCACATGAAACAGCGCGGTATCGCGTTCGGCATAGGCGTCGTGGGTGCGCGATCGATCGTCGAACAGCGCGATCTCGCCAAACCAGTTCACCGGCTCGATCACCGCGAGCAACGCTTCCTTGCCGTTCGAACTCGCCGCGCCGATTCTGACGAGGCCGTCGAGCACACAGTACAGGCCGTCGTCGGCAGCGCCGCGCGTGAAAGGCCGCTGACCTGCCGCGAGAGATTCGACGCGCCCCGCGTTGAGCAATTGCACCCGCAGATCGGCTGGCGCGGCGCGAAACCACGCGCTGCGGTCGAGCAGCCCGCCAAGCTCTTTCGATGAAAAACGCTCTGTCATGGACGGTATCCGTGGACGGTCGTTGCTGATTGTCGGCTACCCGATGGTTTGAAAATCCGCTGCCCGCGATTATGCTGACTTTGACACAGGAGCGGCACTGATGAGAACGCTGACGCAGCAACTGACGCAATACGCGGCCTACCATCGCGACCGGCGCAATATCGCCACGCACTTCGTCGGCATTCCGATGATCGTGCTCGCGCTCGCGGTGTTGCTGAGCCGCCCGTCGTTTGGCGCCGGGATGTTCCCGGTCACGTTGTCGCCGGCGTGGCTGCTGTTCGTGGCGGCGACCGTCTACTACCTCGCGCTCGACGTGCCGCTCGGCGTGCTGATGGCCTGCGTCTCGGCGCTCTGTGTCGGGTTCGGCGAGTGGATCGCCGCGCAAACGACGCTCGTGTGGCTCGCGACCGGCATTGGGCTGTTCGTGGTCGGCTGGGTGTTCCAGTTCGTAGGCCACGTGGCCTACGAACATCGCAAGCCGGCGTTCGTCGACGACGTGATCGGCCTGTTGATCGGCCCGCTATTCGTGCTCGCCGAAGCGCTGTTCGGTGTCGGCTGGCGCCCCGAACTGCGCGATGCGATCGAGGCTGAGGTAGGCCCGACGCGCATCGATCCGCGGCGGACCGACGCGCATCGCTGAGCGAGCGCCGTAGTTCAGTTCGACGCGAACCGAACGAAGCGCACGCTGTGCAGCGCGGTCAGCGCGACGGCGATCCAGATCGGCACATAGGTCGCGAGTTGCGCGACGCTCAGCGTTTCGCGCAGCAGCGTGATCGACACGAATACGAGCAGCACAGGCTCGACGTAGCCGAGAATGCCGAACAACGCGACCGGCAGCAGTCGGCTCGCCTTCAGATACGAAGCGAGCGCGAGCGTGCTCAACGCACCGAGGCCCGGCAATAGCAGACACCACATTTCGGCGCGGCCGGCGATCGCTTGCAGCGAGCCGCCGCTGAGAATGCACACGGCGGCCACCGGCAGCAGCAACGCCATCTCGACGGTGAACATTGCAAGCGAATCCTGATTGATCTGACGACGCACCACGAAATAAGGCGGATAACCGAGCGCGACGACGAGCGTCGGCCACGAGAACGCGCCCGTCACCCACAGCTCGTGAGCGACACCAACCGCCGCGCACGCGACCGCGAGCCACTGCAACGCGTCGAGCCGCTCGCGATAGTGGAAGCGCCCGACCAGCACCATCGCGAGCGGCAGCAGGAAATAGCCGAGCGACACTTCGAGCATGCGCCCATGCAGCGGCGCCCACAGAAACAGCCACAGCTGTACGCCGAGCAGGCCCGCAGCCACGGCCATCGCGGCACCGAGCTTCGGCTGCGTCATCATTTGGACAACGAGCGCGCGCAGAATCGGCAGGCGCTTGCGCACCGCGACGAGCAGCAGCGCGCCAGGCACGGTCCACACGATGCGCCACGCAAAGATGTCGAGGCCCGACAGCGGTTTGAGCAGCGTCGCGTAAGCGGACAATAATGCGAACATCGCCGACGCGCCGACCGACAATGCGATCCCGCGCCTGAAGTCGTTGTGATTCATTGCGCGGTCGGGAATCGGTGTGACGCGTGGGCTTGCGGCGCGCGACGCAGGCTCGCGGCGTTCGTTGTCGTCATGAATATGATGTCTCGTGAGCAGGCGGCCACGCGGGCAAAGCGGCAGACGCTGCGTTGTTGTTCTGAAGCGGCGGTGCAAAACCGTAGGAAAACGGGCATTCTAGACGGGTTATTCGCCAACGGGCTTGCGCTTTTTCGTCAGTCGGCTGCATTTAGTCGTGCGCGTCGCGCGTCGATGCACTAGAACATAACTTCGTGCGCCGCGGCCGGCGAAGCCATTTCCGGCTCGTCCTCGCCTCGCGCGAATCTTGCTACCGAAGAATTTGCACGCTGTGGCCGCATCGCTCGCGACAACGACGTCCACAGCGGCACGCAACGAGCAGCACTCACGAGCCGGGTCGGCGAATGCAGCTTCGAGCGCAGTCTGTCAGGCCGCCACGAATTACCGCCCGCGCATCTCGCCCACGGCATGCCTCAACTGCGTTTCATCGCGCATGTCACCGTCCGGCAGCAATCCCGCTCATCGAATGTGACTACTGGAGCCAGCATGACCCAGCCAGCCCTATCGCTCAGCAACTCGCCTTCCGAACTGCGTCGCGCCTTCGCCGCCGACGTGTACGCCGGCCTCACCCATACGCCGCAGAAAGAGCTGCCGTCGAAGTATCTGTACGACGAGGTCGGTTCCGCACTTTTTGAAGTGATTACCGTATTGCCCGAATATGGCGTCACGCGCGCCGAAGAACGTCTGCTCGCGAAGCACGCGGCCGACATCGTCGAGCATTTGCCGCATGACGTCACGGTCGCCGAACTCGGCAGCGGCAGCGGCCGCAAAACGCGGCGCATTCTCGAAGCGCTGTGTAAAAAACGCCCTACTTCCTACTGCCCGATTGAAATTTCGCGCAGTGCGTTGCAGTTGTGCCGGCGCGAACTCGGTGACATCGAGCGGATTTCGATCGTCGGTTATGAGCGCGACTATCTGGCCGGTCTCGCCGAAGTGAGCCGGCAGCGCGCGCCCGGCGACCGTTTGCTCGTGCTGTTTCTCGGCAGCACGATCGGCAACTTCGGCAGGCTCGCGGCAACGCGTTTTCTGCGCGAGATCCGCAACATGCTCGCGCCCGGCGACGCGCTGCTGCTCGGCACCGATCTGATCAAACCCACGCCGGTGCTGGTCGCAGCCTACGACGACGCGATCGGCGTAACCGCATCGTTCAATCTGAACCTGCTCGCGCGCATCAACCGCGAACTCGACGGCGACTTTCCGCTCGATGAATTCGAGCACGTGGCGCGCTTCAATCCGGACGCGCGCAGCATCGAGATGCATCTGCGCGCGAAGCGCGATATCACCGCTCACGTGCGCGCCGCAAAGCTGACGGTGTCGCTGAAGGAAGGCGAGACGATCTGGACCGAAAGCAGCCACAAGTATCGCGCGGAAGAATTGCCCGCGATCGTCGATGGCGCCGGCTTCGTGTGCAGCCATCAATGGATCGAGGATGAGTGGGGATTCGCGGAGAGTTTGTTGGTGGCCCGGTAAGCGCCGACCACGCGGCAAATAACGGCCGATAAAGGCATAAACGAAAAAGCGGCGCGCCCTCCTCTGGACGGTCCGCCGCTTTTTTAACTCGCGCAGCTCGAGCTCAATGCTGCTCGAAGCGCTCGTAACGCCTGTCCGTCGCGCGCTCCTCGCCGCTCACTTCGGTCACGCGCGCCGCCGGCGGTCCGTGACGCAGCCACGACAACATCCGGTCGATCTGATTGGCCGGTCCCTGCAACATCGCCTCGACCGAACCGTCGTCGAGATTCGCGACCCATCCCTTGATGCCGAGCGCGTGCGCCTGGCGCACCGTCGCAAGCCGAAAGCCAACGCCCTGCACGGTGCCGCGCACCCGCGCGTAATACGTTTCGATCCGCTCATCCAGATCCGGGGCCATGCCGCTACCTCCCTTTAATGCCTGACAGTCTTTCAAGCCGGCATTCTAGTCGCGTCGCGGCGAGCGCGCTCGGCAACGCCCATCCTTTGCGCGCGCCACGTACAATCCGTCGACCGTCACGCAGGAAATGAAAACAGAATGACCGAACAGAATCGCGATCTCGTGCTCGTGACCGGCGCGTCCGGCTTCGTCGGCTCGTCGGTGGCGCGCATCGCGCAGAGCAAGGGCTTTCGCGTACGCGTGCTGGTGCGCGCGACGAGTCCGCGCAAGAACGTCGAATCGCTCGACGCGGAAATCGTCGTCGGCGACATGCGCGACGAAGCATCGATGCGCAACGCGCTGCGCGGTGTGCGCTATCTGTTGCACGTGGCCGCCGATTATCGGCTGTGGGCGCCGGACCCCGGCGAGATCGAGCGCGCGAATCTCGAAGGCAGCGAGGCGACGATGCGCGCGGCGTTGAAGGAAGGCGTGGAACGCATCGTGTATACGAGCAGCGTCGCCACGCTGAAGGTGACGAGCTCCGGCCAGTCCGCCGACGAAACCTCGCCGCTTCGCGCCGACCAGGCGATCGGCGTCTACAAGCGCAGCAAGGTGCTCGCCGAGCGCGCGGTCGAGCGCATGATCGCCGAGGACGGTCTGCCCGCGGTGATCGTCAATCCATCGACGCCGATCGGCCCGCGCGACGTGAAACCGACGCCCACCGGGCGCATCATTCTGGAGGCGGCGCTCGGCAAGATTCCCGCATTCGTCGATACGGGGCTGAACCTCGTGCACGTCGACGACGTCGCCGCCGGTCATTTCCTTGCGCTCGAACGCGGCAAGATCGGCGAGCGCTATATTCTGGGCGGCGAAAATCTGCCGTTGCAGCAGATGCTCGCCGATATCGCGGCGTTGACCGGCCGCAAGGCACCGACACTGAGCCTGCCGCGCTGGCCGTTGTATCCGCTCGCGATGGGCGCGGAAGCCGTTGCCAAGTTCACGAAGCGCGAGCCTTTCATCACCCTCGACGGACTGAAGATGTCGAAGAACAAGATGTATTTCACGTCGGCGAAGGCGGAACAGGATCTGGGGTATCGGGCGCGGCCTTATCGCGAGGGGCTCGCCGATGCGCTCGAATGGTTCCGGCAGGCGGGGTATCTGAAGCGGTGATCAAGGGATAAGTGAAGGGCTGAACAGCGGCCGTAAGCATTTTGTTACAAGTCCCGCGCCGGCGACGGGTCCAAGCCTGCGCGCAGCAGGTAAAATTGCGGGTCCTACCTGAGAAACCTCGCATGAATCTTCACGAACAGCTCGGCGCGCTGGAAATGGGCGTCGATCAGCTCATTCAGGCTGTCGTGCCCACGCAGGCCGAGAACACTCCCGAGACAAGCGCTGACGCTGCGGCATCGCCCGCGGCGGTGGAGCATGCCGCGCACGAAGCAGCGGCGCAAGCGGCAGCGGAACAGCCCGCGAGCACCGAAGCAAACGCAGAAACGAACGCCGAAGCGATCGATAAGCCGGCCGCCCCGCAATTCCAGCCGACGCTCGAAATCAACCGCCCCGCGCGCGACGAAATCACGATGACGATCGGCGAGCAGACCGTCGCGCTACGCCCGGACCAGATCAGCCGGCTGATCGAGGAACTGTCGAACGCACGAGCGTCGATGACGCCGGAGCAGCCGCAAGGCATCCCACCGGGCTGGCAATTCGTCTCGACGAAGAATCCGATGATGGCCGTGCAAAAGCAGTCGAACGGCGACCGCTTGCTCGTGATGCGCCACACCGGCCACGGCTGGGTGCCGTTCACGTTCTCGCCGGACATCGTGATCCAGATGTACATGATGCTGACGAACGCATGATGAAACGCGCTACGTAGAAAAAGCGGCCTGGAGCCGCTTTTTTTACGTCTGCCTTCTGCATCCGACGAGTGCTTCGGCCATCGCCAGACATCAGCGCTCCTGCACTGGTGCCTGCACGCGCGCCTTCCACTGCCCACCCTTGCCACGCCAGTAGCGCACCGCCGATGCGAACGTCGCGCCGACATAGAACAGCGCCACGAGCGGCAGAAACGGCGCCCACAGAGGTGAGCGCCGGTAGTAGACGAGCATCGGCGCATAGCCGCAGCACATTGCCGCCCACGCGATCCAGGCCGGCCAGCCGAGCGGCCCGAGGATCAATGCCGCGACCGGCGGCAACAGATAGATGATCGCCATGCCGACGAGCGTGCCCGCGAGCAGTAGCGGCGAGTAGCGCAGCTGCGTGAACGCGGTGCGCGCGATCATGTTCCAGATGTCGCGCCAGCTATCGTAGGGACGCAGCGACACGCTCTTCGCCGCCACATCGAGCCGGATCGGATGACGGCCGGTGCCACGATGCTTGATGCGCGCGGCAAGACTGCAGTCGTCGATCAGCTCGGCGCGAATCGACTCGATGCCGCCCGCTTCCTCGAGCGCCGCGCGGCGCACCAGCATGCAGCCGCCCGCCGCGGCCGCGGTGCGGTTGCGTGGATTGTTGACCCACGCGAACGGATACAGCTTCGCGAAGAAGAACACGAAGGCCGGAATCAGCGCCTTTTCCCAGAACGAATCGCAGCGCAGCCGGACCATCAGCGAGACGAGGTCGCGCTTTTCGGCATCCGCGCGCGCGACGAGCTGCGTCAACGCCTCGGCGGGATGGCCGATGTCGGCATCGGTCAGCAACAGGAATTCGGCCGGCAGATCGAGCGTGCGCACCGCCTCGATGCCCTGCGACTGCGCCCACACCTTGCCGGACCAGCCTGGGGGCAATGGCTTCGCGCTCAGCACGGTGAGGCGCTCCGGACATTGCAGCCGCAGCGCTGCGGCACGCGCGGCGTCGGCGGTGCCGTCGGTGCTGTGATCGTCGACGACGATCACGTGGAACGCGCCTGCATAGTCCTGCTTGAGCAGCGACGTGACCGCCTCGGCGATCACGTCGACTTCATTGCGCGCCGGTACGACGGCCGCAACGGCCGGCCATGCGTCGCGCGCCGCGATGGCCAGCGGCGCGGCGGGGCGCGCGCGCCAGAAGCCGCCACGCGCGAACAGCAGCACGCACCAGATCAGCAGGGAAACACACGAAAGAACGAACAGGACCGCCGCCATTAAGCATTACCCTCGATTGAGCGCGCCGCCATGCCGACGCGTCTGGATAGTCGCATTTTCAGGGTGCGCGCCGCCACCACGCACCAGTCGAACAGATTGAGGACCGGGCGCGCACGGAACACATCGTAATCCGCGCGCTCGGTGCGCTCGAGAAACCGAAAGCCTGCATGCACCGCGCCGCACAGCTCGATGCCGAGCCGCCCCGGCATGCGCAGCGCGAGCGGTGCGCCGCGGACCAGCGTGGCGCGCACGAACGCGATTTCATACGCCATCAGCGCGCGCCACGCATCGTCGACGACACCATCGGCAATCTGCGCCTCGGTCACGCCGAAGCGGCGCAAATCGGCTTGCGGCAGGTACACGTGCTGTCGTTGCCAGTCGGCGGCGACGTCGAGCCAGAAGCTGATCAGCTGCGACGCCGTGCAGATCGCGTCGGCGTCGGCAAGATTGTGCGGCGTCGCCGCGCCGACCAGATGCAGCAGCAGATGCCCGACCGGATGCGCCGAGCGGCGGCAATAGTCGACGAGCGCGGCGCGATCCGCATAGCGATTCGTATCGATGTCCTGCGCGCAGCCGTCGAGCAGATCGTAGAACGGTTCGAGCGGCAGCTCGTATTGCGCGATCACGCCAGCGAGCTTGCCGAACAACAGCGCATGCACGGGCGCGGCGCGCCGTTGCGCGATCGCGTCGAGCCCGGCGCGGAAATCGGCCAGCCGGGCATGCCGCTCGGCGGCGCTCCACTGGCCTTCGGCGGAGATATCGGCCGCAGTGCGCACGACCTGATAGATAATACCGACAGGCGCGCGTAGGGCCTTAGGCAGCAACACGCTCGCGATCGGAAAGTTTTCGTGCTGATCGACGTCCATCCAGCGAGCCTCGAAACCATTCTGTAATACAGCGCGATCTCCGCGCGGCAAGGATCGGTAGTTTAAGGGTTCCGCCGTGACGGTGCAGTGTGCGGTCATGGTCGGGCGCGTTACGAGGCCATCCCGCGCTGACTCCTTACATCGTTGTAACGCTCGCCGCCCCGGTCGTCCGCACGGCCCAGCGGCTGCGGCAAGCGGCCAACACACGGGCCACAGCAAAAAGCAAAGTGGCCCCGATAGCGTTAGAATGCGCGTTTGGTTTTGCTGTACCGGCCGGTCGCCGGGGCTCAAGACGTCAACTAATCAAGATGGGCGCGGCGATAAAGTCCGTTTCACGACTTCTTCGAAACCCGCGTTAGTCGGAGTTCGCCAACTTATGCGAGTCATCCTTGCTCAGCCCCGCGGCTTTTGTGCGGGCGTTGTCCGCGCAATCGAAATCGTCGATCGTGCGTTACAGCAACACGGCGCGCCCGTGTATGTCCGCCACGAGATTGTCCATAACCGTCACGTGGTCGACAATCTGCGCCAGAAGGGCGCGCGTTTCGTCGAGGAACTCGATGAAGTGCCGCAAGGTGCCGTCGCGATATTCAGCGCGCATGGTGTTGCGCAAACCGTCGAACGTGATGCCGAAGCGCGCGGCCTCGACGTGCTCGACGCAACCTGCCCGCTCGTGACCAAGGTGCACGTACAGGGTCGTCAGTACGTGGCCGCCGGCCGCACGCTGATCCTGATCGGCCACGCCGGCCATCCCGAAGTGGAAGGCACGATCGGCCAGATCCCCGGCACGGTGCTGCTCGTGCAGAGCGAGGCAGAAGTCGCGAAACTCGAGTTGCCGGTCGATGCACCGCTCGCCTACGTGACGCAAACCACGTTGTCGGTCGACGACACGCGCGGCATCATCGACGCGCTGCTGCGCCGCTTTACCGACATGGTCGGTCCCGACACGCGCGACATCTGCTATGCAACGCAGAACCGCCAGGCAGCGGTGCGCGAATTGAGCAAAGAGGTCGATGTACTGCTGGTGGTCGGCGCGACCAACAGCTCGAACTCGAACCGGCTGCGCGAAATCGGCAGCGAGAGCGGCGTGGCGAGCTACCTCGTCGCCGACGGCTCCGAAGTGAAGCCGGAATGGTTCGCCAACGTGCACACGGTCGGCATCACGGCCGGCGCGTCGGCACCCGAAGAAATGGTCGAAAACGTAATCGATGCGCTACGCGCATGGGGGCCCGTCGATGTCACGACGATGGCGGGCCGTGAAGAAAAAGTCGAATTCAAGTTGCCATCGAAACTGATGCAACCACTCGCTGCACGCGAAGTTTAAGGAGGACGCCTTGTCTATTCCGCTGCTACAGAAAGTCCGCGTCGGCGCATACATCATGCGCCAGCATCTCTCCGGCAACAAACGCTATCCGCTCGCCCTGATGCTGGAGCCGCTGTTTCGCTGCAATCTCGCCTGCAATGGCTGCGGCAAGATCGACTATCCGGACCCGATCCTGAATCAGCGTCTGTCGCTGGAAGAATGCCTGCAGGCCGTCGACGAATGCGGCGCGCCGGTCGTGTCGATCGCGGGTGGCGAGCCGCTGCTGCACAAGGAAATGCCGCAGATCGTCAAGGGCATCATGGCGCGCAAGAAGTTCGTGTACCTGTGCACGAACGCGCTGCTGATGGAAAAGAAGATGGACGACTACGAGCCGAATCCGTACTTCGTGTGGTCGGTTCACCTCGACGGCGACAAGGAATCGCACGATCACTCGGTGTCGCAGGAAGGTGTGTACGAGAAGGCCGTCGCCGCGATCCGCGAAGCGAAGAGCCGCGGCTTCCGCGTGAACATCAACTGCACGCTGTTCAACGACGCGCAGCCGGAACGTGTGGCGAAGTTCTTCGACACGCTGGGCCCGATGGGCGTCGACGGCATAACGGTGTCGCCGGGTTATGCGTATGAGCGCGCGCCGGACCAGCAGCACTTTCTGAACCGCGACAAGACCAAGCAGCTGTTCCGCGAAATCTTCAAGCGCGGCAACAATGGCAAGAACTGGTCGTTCAGCCAGTCGGCGATGTTCCTCGACTTCCTCGCGGGCAACCAGACCTACGAATGCACGCCGTGGGGCAACCCGGCGCGTACCGTGTTCGGCTGGCAAAAACCGTGCTATCTGGTCGGCGAAGGCTACGTGAAGACCTTCAAGGAACTGATGGAAACCACGGACTGGGACAAGTACGGCACCGGCAACTACGAGAAGTGCGCGGACTGCATGGTCCACTGCGGTTTCGAAGCGACGGCCGTGATGGACACGGTTGCGCATCCGCTGAAGGCGCTGAAGGTCAGCATGCGCGGCCCGAAAACCACGGGCGCGTTCGCGCAGGACATTCCGCTCGACAAGCAGCGTCCCGCCGAGTACGTGTTCTCGCGTCACGTCGAGATCAAGCTCGAAGAAATCACGCGCGCCGGCAAGGGCAAGAAGGTGGAGACCGCGACGGCCGCGCACTGAGGCGTTCGACAGGAGAGCGGCCGCGCGCCGCCCCTGTATTGCGCCTGATCGTTAGCGCCAGCAACTCGAAAAAAAGCGCGGTGGCCAATCAAGGCAACCGCGCTTTTCTTTTACCAATTAAAACTTCTGTCGACCGACCCGCTTACGCGCCGCGCGCATTATGCGCGGTCAGGAATTTGATCAGCCCGTCGATGCCGCCTTTGGCGATCTGGTCGGCGAACTGCGTCTGATACACCTGGATCAGCCACGCGCCCATCATGTTGATGTCGTAGATCTTCCAGCCCGACGGCCCCTTGGTGAGCCGGTAGTCGATCGCGTCATCGCCGCCGTTGCTGATCACGTGCGATTGCACGACGATGTCGGTCGCGCCGCCTTGCACGCTGACCGGCGCAAACTGGAACTTCACGTCCTGGTCGCGCAGTTGCGACAGCGATGCGGCATAGGTACGCGTGAGCAGCAGCGTAAACTGCTCGTACAGTTGCTTCTGCTGCTCCGGTGTCGCGGTCGCCCACGGCTTGCCAACCGCGATACGTGTGGTGCGCTGAAAGTCGGTGGCGGGCAGGAAGTGCGTCTGGACGACCTGGGTGATCTGCGCCATGTCGCCGCCGCGCGCCTGCGGGTCAGCCTTCATTGCGCTCACCGTGCCCTGGACTGCACTTTTTACCACCGCGTCGGGTGCGCTCTGCGCAAACGCCGCCGTGGATACCACGGCCGCAGCCACAAAAGCAGTCAGATATCGTTTCATACGCTTGTCATGACTCGAAAGAAGTAGCGCCGACGGGCCGCAGCCCCGCGGCTAAAGAGAGGTACACCAGTATAGCGGGGATTACGTTCCTATCCGGACGAAGCCGTCAGGAGCCGTACTTGCTACCGAAGTCGGGCTTGCTTGCCCGGGCTCTGTATACTTATGCACCTTCGTCAAAAACAACACCCGTGATAAGGCCACGTCCGCCTACATGCTGAAGTCATCTATCGTCCGTCTCGTCGCGTATTCGGTGCGTCATCCGCTGAGGATCATCGCGCTGTCGATCGTGCTCGCTGTCCTGAGCGGCATATACGTCGCGCATAACTTCAAGATCAACACGGACATCAGCCGTCTCATCGAGACCGACAAGCAATGGGCGGCAGTCCAGAACGCGCTCGACGCTGCCTTCCCCGACCGTGGCGACACCGTGCTGGTGGTGGTCGAGGCGCGCGCGCCCGAATTCGCCGACGCCGCCGCCAACGCGCTGACCGCCGCGCTCAGAGCCGATCCGAAGGAGTTCACGTCGGTCTCGCAGCCCGCCGGCGGCCCGTTCTTCGAACACAACGGCCTGCTGTTTCCGTCCACCGACGAGGTGATGTCCACCACCTCGCAACTCGTGCAGTCGCGCCCGCTCGTCAATCAACTTGCGCATGATCCGAGCCTGACCGGTCTCGCCGGCACGCTGACTACGACCCTGTTGCTGCCGCTGCAACTCGGCCAGGTCAAACTCCCTGACATGAGCCGGCTGCTTGCGCAAAGCGCGAACACGCTCGATCGCGTGCTGGCCGGCCAGCCCGCCGCGCTATCGTGGCGCGCACTCGTCGATAAAAGCGCCGCCACCGATCCGGCGCGCTCGTTTGTCGTCGTGCAGCCGGTCGTCAACTACGATGCATTGGAGCCGGGCGCGAGCGCGTCGAGGGCGATTCGCGCAACCGCGGTCTCGCTGCATCTCCAGGAGCGCTACGGTGCGACGATCCGCCTGACCGGCGAGCAGCCGCTCGCCGACGAGGAGTTCGCGTCAGTGCAGGACGGTGCGGTGCTGAACGGCATCGGCACTTTCATCGTCGTCCTGATCATTCTGTGGCTCGCGCTGCGCTCGGGCCGCATGATCGCGGCCGTGTTCATCACGCTGTTCGTCGGCCTCGCAATCACGGCCGCGCTCGGCCTGTTGATGGTCGGCGCGCTCAACATGATTTCGGTCGCGTTCATGGTGCTGTTCGTCGGGCTCGGCGTCGATTTCGGCGTGCAGTTCGGCGTCAAGTATCGCGAGGAGCGCAACCGCGACGACCGGCTTTCGGCCGCGCTGATGCACACCGCGCACAGCATCGGCGTGCCGCTCACGCTCGCGGCCGTGGCAGTCGCGCTGAGCTTCTTCTCGTTCCTGCCGACCGCTTATCGCGGCGTGTCGGAGCTTGGCCAGATCGCGGGCGTCGGCATGTTCGTCGCGTACTTCACCAACATGACCTTGCTGCCAGCGCTGCTGAAGCTCTTCAATCCGCCGGGCGAAGTCGCCTCGCCCGGTTTCAAGCAGCTCGAGCCCGTCGACGACTTCCTCGACCTCCATCGCAAGCCGGTGTTGATCGGCACGCTGCTCGTCGTGATCGGCGCGACACCGCTGCTCACGCACCTGCGTTTCGACTTCAATCCGCTGCATCTGAAGGACCCGCACACCGAGTCGATGGCAACGTTGCTGTCGCTGAAGGATTCGCCCGAAGCCGCGGTGAACAACGTGCAGGCGCTGGCGCCGTCGCTTGCCGACGCCGACGCGATGGCCGAGCGACTGCGCAAGCTGCCGGAAGTGGGCCGCGTCAACACGCTGAGCACCTTCGTGCCGGCCGACCAGCAGCAGAAGATGATGCTGATCGCGAGCGCCGCGCAACAGCTGCTGCCGGCGCTGCAACAGCAGCCCGCGCCGCAAGCCACCGACGAGTTGCGCGTCGCCGCATTGAAGCGCGCGGCGAATCAGTTGTCGCTCGCGGCTGAGGACCATCCGGGCCCGGGCGCGGCGGATGCGCAGCACCTGTCCGCGACCTTGCAAAAGCTCGCCGCCGCCGACGCCGCCACGCGCGACCGCGCCGAAGTCGCGATGTCCGACACGCTGCGCATCGCGTTGAAGCAGCTTGAGAACCTTCTGCAGCCGAGCGAAATAACCCAGCAGACCCTGCCGCCAGGCATCACCGCGATGTGGATCGGCAAGGGCGGTCATGCGCTCGTCGATATCGCGCCGAAGGTGCCGCCCGGCGTCGATCCAAACGACGACCAGATGCTCGCGCGCTTCGCGCACGCGGTGAAGAGGGCGGAGCCGGGCGCGATCGGCGGACCGATCTCGATCCTGCATTCGGCCAACACGATCATCAAGGCGTTCCTGCAGGCGGCCGTCTATGCGCTGCTGTCGATCGCCGTGCTGCTGTGGATCGCACTGCGCCGGGTCGGCGACGTGCTGCGCACGCTGGTGCCGCTGCTGGTGTCCGCGATCGTCACGCTCGAACTGTGCGTGGTATTCGGCATGCCGCTGAACTTCGCGAACATCATCGCGCTGCCGCTGATGCTCGGCGTCGGCGTCGCGTTCAAGATCTACTTCGTGATGGCGTGGCGCCACGGCCAGACCGGCCTGTTGCAGTCGAGCCTCACGCATGCGGTGCTGTTCAGCGCCGCCACAACGGCCACCGCGTTTGGTAGCCTGTGGCTGTCGCACCATCCGGGCACGTCCAGCATGGGGAGGCTGCTCGTGCTTTCGCTGTTCTGCACGCTGATCGGTGCGGTGGTTTTCCAGCCGGTGCTGATGGGCAAGCCGCGTCAACGTCGCGGGAAGCAAAAAGGAATATAAGCATGAAGCTGCGTAACACCGCGCTGGCGCTCACCGCCGGCGGGTCTCATTTCCGGCTGCGCGACCGCTCCGGACCGCAAGCCGGGCGATCCGTTCGAGCCGGTGAACCGGGTGATCTTCAATTTCAACGACGGAGTCGATCGCTATATCGCGGTGCCGGTCGCGAAGGGCTACCAGAAAGTGACGCCGCAGCCGCTGCGCACCGCCGTCAGCAATTTCTTCTCGAACCTCGGCGACCTCACCAACGCCGCAAACGCGCTGCTGCAACTGAAGATCACCGATGCGACCGAAGACATCATGCGCTTCGCGTTCAACTCGGTGTTTGGGATTGGCGGCCTGCTCGACTGGGCGACGCCGGCCGGTCTGCCCAAGCATCATCAGGACTTTGGTCTGACGCTCGGGCATTGGGGCATTCCGTCGGGTCCGTATCTGGTGCTGCCGCTGTTCGGGCCGAGCTCGGTGCGCGACAGCATGGGGCTCGTCGTCGATGTGAAGTTCAATCCGCTGAACTATATCGAACCCGCAACCCGCAATCCGCTATACGTGCTGCAGTTCGTGAGCACACGTTCGGATCTGCTCGGCGCGACCAGCCTTCTGGAGGAGGCCGCGCTCGACAAGTACTCGTTCGTGCGTGATGCCTTTGTGCAGCAGCGCCTCGCGCGTCTGCGCGGCACGAGCAATAACCCTCCGCCGCTGCCGAACTACGACGATCACGGCGATACGGGCCCGGCTGCTGCCCCTGCGGCAGGCGCGCCGGCGGGCGGCCTGCCCAATTACTCCGATCCGGGCGATGTGGGCGAGACGCCCAATGGCGCTTCGGGAGCGGGCGGCGCGGCCAAGGGCGCGCCCGGCGCGCTGCCGAATTACAACGATCCGGGTGAGTCCTCGCCGGCGCCCAATGGGGCTTCCGGTGGAGCGACCAACGCGCCCAGCGGGGATCTGCCGAACTACACCGATCCGGGTGACAGTGGCGCGGGCACTACGCCAGCCGTGCCTGCTGAGCCGGCGTCGGCCCCGCAATAGCGCTTTAGGGGATCTGGGCACGTCGATCCAGCGCTCCAAGGCACAGTGGGCGCCCTCGATGGGTGCCCCGCGTGGAAGTACAGCCAAACGTCGCCTGCCCAAGCCCGCGGGCATCGCTGCAACCCGCTCAGTGCAGGCTCTCGACGTCGCTGCGCGCCGCGCCCCGATCTTCCTCGACCGCCGCGACTGGTGCCGTTTGCGGCACTGGCTTGGAGTTCGCGCGATAGTGAGCGAACTGCTCGTCCGCATAACGGATACGCGTGCGGCCATGTGGCACCGGATCGCCGTTTTCGTCGAGATTGACGAATACCATTTTCTCGACCGTCAGAATGCTCTTGCGTGTGATTTTGTTGCGCACTTCGCAGCGCAGCGTGATCGACGTGCGGCCGAAATGCGTGGCGGTCATGCCCAGTTCGATGATGTCGCCCTGGCGTGCCGAACTGACGAAGTTAATCTCTGACATGAACTTGGTCACGACGCGCTGATTGTCCAGCTGAGAGATCGCGTAGATCGCGGCTTCTTCGTCGATCCAGCGTAGCAGGCTGCCGCCGAACAATGTCCCGTTGGGATTCAGGTCTTCGGGCTTGACCCATTTTCTCGTGTGGAAATTCATTTGGCACTCCGTGTCTGAGGCTCCCGGGAGGGCGCGTCGTGCGCCGGGACCTAAGGGTTAACGCTAGCATTGTACCAAAAGTAGGGGTTTTCCCTAATATTTCAAAATTGCGTAATTAATCGTGCTGATAGTCTTGGGGTCCCACGATGGACCACCGCTAGTGGTCAACCGCTTCGGGCGATGTCTCGGAGGCACGTCCGCTAGCGACTTGCTGCCGGCTCCAGACGCAGTCGGGATGGCTAACCGCCATCCCCGTCGCTCAACTGCTGACGCCCGCGATCCGCAGCGCGCCGCCCTTCCCCAAGGCCTCCCGCGCCTCGACCAGCGTAGTCCGCGCGGCGCGCGCATCGCCGGCGAGGCGCAGCAGCGCGCCGAGTTGCGACGGCTGCCGCAGCAATTCGCGCAGAATTGGCCCGAGGGCGGTGCTGCCGTCGTCGCGCAAACCAGCGGTCGCGGCCGGCGGCAGCGTGCGCCAGGCCGGATCGACGATCGCGCGACACACGGCGAACGGCAGACCGTGCGCGGCAGCGGTCGCGCCAGCGATGTGCGATTCCATATCCACCGCGAGCGCGCCGGTCGATTCGTGCAGCGCGAGTTTGTCTTCGGCGGTGATCAGCGGCGCGGCGACCGCAGCCATCACGCCACGGCGCAGACGTCCCGCGAGCCCTTCGGCCGTCCTGACGTTGGTCACGGCGGCGGCAATCCGCTCCGCCCATTGCCGATCCGTGTCGATACGCCCGAACGGCCCATGCACGGCATCCGCGACGATCAGCGCGCCCGGCTGCAGATCCGGCGCGAGCCCACCCGCCGTGCCGAAACTGACGATCCCCGCCGCGCCCCGAGCGACCGCGGCGTTCAGCGCACGCTCGAGCAGATCGGCGCGCGCCGCGTACACGACTTCGACGCGCACGCTGCCGTCGCCGCGCGCGATGCGCGCCTCGAACGCCATGCCCGTCACGACGATCACCGGCAAGCCGCTATCGCCCGTCCCCACGGACGGCGTCATCGACACGGACATCCGTCACATCCCGACCGTGACGCGCGTGAGCCCATTGCGCTTCAGATGACGGAAGCGCGCGAGCGCCCACAGCGGGAAGAACTTGCGATAGCCGTGGTAGCGCAGATAAAACACGCGCGGAAAGCCGGTCGCGGTAAACCGGGTTTCGTCCCACAGCCCATGCTCGCGCTGCTCACGCTGCAGATAGTCGATACCGCGCGCCACCGCCTCCTGATCGACCTCCCCCGCCGCCATCAGTCCGAGCAGCGCCCAGGCTGTCTGCGACGCGGTGCTCGGCGCACGCTCGTAGCCGCGATAGTCGAGCTTGTAGCTCTCGCCGCCCTCGCCCCAACCGCCGTCGTCGTTCTGGATCGACACGAGCCATTGCACCGCGCGCCGCATGCTCGGGTCGTCGTGTGACATGCCGGCCGCGTTGAGCGAGCACAGCGCGGTCCATGTGCCGTAGATGTAGTTCAGGCCCCAGCGGCCATACCAGCTGCCGTCCGACTCCTGCTCCTGCAGCATGTAGTCGAACGCGCGCCGCGCCGGCTCGCTGCTTTGCGGCAGCTCGCCGATCTGCGCGAACATCGACAGACAGCGGCCCGACACGTCCGCGGTCGGCGGATCGAGCAGCGCGCCGTGGTCCGAGAACGGAATGTTGTTCAGGTAGTACTGCGTGTTTTCCGGTTCGAACGCGCCCCAGCCGCCGTCGCTGCTTTGCATGCCGACCACCCATTCGCGCGCGCGGGCAATTGCTTCGCGATCCACATCGGATTGCGTGAGCGCCGCCGAGCGATGCATCGCCATCGCGACCACCGCGGTATCGTCGACATCCGGGAAATGCGCGTTGTTGTACTGGAACGCCCAGCCGCCCGGCCGCAAGTTGGGGCGGCGCGAAATCCAGTCGCCGCGCACGTCGAGGATCTGCAGCGGACGCAGCCACGCGAGCCCGCGTTCGGCCGCCTGTTCGGCGCGCGCTTCGCCGGTTTCGAGCAAAGCGTGCGCGGCGAGCGACGTATCCCACACCGGCGACAGACAAGGCTGGCAATAGGCTTCGTCGTCCTTGATGACGAGCAGCTTGTCGAGAGATTTGCGAGCGATCGCGCGATGCGGATGATCGGCCGGATAGCCGAGCACGTCGTACATCATCACCGAGTTGACCATCGCCGGAAAAATCGCGCCGAGGCCGTCCTCGCCGTTCAGCCGTTCGTCGACGAACGCGACCGCCGCGCGGATCGCGCGCTCGCGGGTCGCCTTCGGCAACAGGCCATCGACCGCGCGCAGCACCGAATCGACACAACGGAACAGGCCGAACCAGCCCGCGTGCTGATGCGGTGCGCGCTCGTTCATGCCGGTGTTCACCGGCGCGCCGCGGAACAGCTCGTCGATGCGCACTTTGCGCGGATTACGCGCGAGCGGCCGCTTCGCGTTGAGCACCAGCAGCGGCACGATCACCGTGCGCGCCCAGTACGACACCTTCGACAGATGGAACGGGAACCACACCGGCAGCAGCATGATCTCGACCGGCATCATCGGCACCGCGCGCCACGACACCACGCCAAAGAGGGCGAGCAGGATTCGCGTGAACACGTTCGCGTGTTCCGCGCCTCCGTGCGCGAGGATCGCGTCGCGCGCGCGCACCATGTGCTCGGCATCGACCGGGTCGCCGATCATCTTCAGCGCGAAGTACGCCTTCACGCTCGCGCTGATGTCGAGCGCGCCGTCGGTGAAGAGCGGCCAGCCGCCGTTCGGCAACTGGATGCGGCGCAGATAACGCGCGATCTTCTGTTCGAGTTCGAGGTTCGGCGTTTCGCCGAGATAGTGGACCAGCAACACGTATTCGGCCGGAATCGTCGCGTCGGCTTCGAGTTCGTAGACCCAATGGCCGTCCGGCTGCTGCGCGGCCAGGATCGCATCGGTCGCGCGCGTGATCGATGCGTCGAGCGCGCTCGCGCCCTGCACGGGCACCGGCGTTGCGGTTGCCAATGCGTCCGCCACGGCGGGCGCGTTGGCAACCACGGCAGCTTCGGCCAGGTTCGGCGCCGCATCGGCGGCTTCGGGCAGCGCCGCGTCGAGCGGCTGGGTGTGAGATAAGTCGTTCATCTGCGTTCCATCGGTTGATTCAGCAGCGTATCCGCGGCCTTCTGGCCGGAGCGGATCGCGCCTTCGAGCATCGCGGGCAGGCCGGTGGCCGTCCAGTCGCCCGCGAGCAGCAAATTGTTCCAGCGAGTGCGCGTGCCCGCCCGCAATGTCTCCTGCGCGGGCAGCGCTGCAAACGTCGCGCGCGATTCCATCACCACCTGCCAGCGCGGCAGCGGCGCGACCGGCAGATTGACCGCCTGCGCGACCTCGGCCCAGACGGTCGCTGCCAGCGCGTCATGCGGCGTGTCGAAGAGCCGCTCGGCGCCGTTGAGCGTCACCGACAGTCTGTCGTCGAACGCAAACAACCATTCGGCCGTTCCGTTCAGCAGCGCGGTGATCTGCGGCAGGCCGAACGGCGGCTCGACCGCGAAATGCACGTTAAGCGCGGCCGCGAAACGCGTCGGCGCGCGCAGGCCCGGCACGAAAGCCACCGCGGCTTCGGGCGGCAGCGCGAGAATCACCGCCTCGTTCGCGCCGAGCGCGATGCTCTCATCGTCGAAATGCAGCGCCTGCACACGGGCCGGGTCGGCCGCGAACGTGATGTCGCGCAGACGCGAACCGAGCCGGATCGTCGCGCCGCCATGTTGCAGCAGACGCAGCGCCGGATCGACGAACGCGCTGCCAAGACCATTACGCGCGACCAGCGGCCGGCACGCGAGCCCGCCCGCGAGCAGCGTTTCGCGCACGAGCGCGCCGGTCAGTTCGGCCGACGCGTCGCGCGGCTCCAGATTCAGCAGCACATGCAGCAGCGGCCGCAGCAGCCGTTCCCACAGCGGACCGTCACAGCGCATCGTCTGCGCGACGCTGCGGCCCGGTTTCGCAAACAGCAGCGGCACGAGCGACAGGTAATCGGTCGGGCCCGTGTTCGGCACGCGCGCGTGCGCATCGAAAATCCACCACGGCAAACTCCCCGGCGACAGACGCACGCTCCAGCGCGAACGCGTGGCCAGATCGACGAACGGATACTCGGGCTGCGCGGGGCCGACCAGTTCGTCGGCGGCGCCGATCGCGCGCACGTAGTTGAGCGTCGCGGCATTGGCCGACAGCACGATGTGATTGCCGCTGTCGAGCGTCGCACCAAGCTTCGCGTCGTAGTACGAACGGCAGCGGCCGCCCGCGTGATCCTGCGCTTCGTGCAGCACGACCCGCGCGCCGCGCCGCTGCAGTTGCACGGCGGCGGCGAGCCCGGCCACGCCCGCGCCGACCACGTGGACGAGCTTCGGCATCAGTTCAGAAAAGCGCGTAACGCGCGACGATCCACAGCAGGCGCAGCTTCGGCTTGCGGACCTTCGTGCGCGGAACGTCGAAGCCGCGCTCCAGCGTGCGCTCGAGCAGCACGCGATAGACGCCCGACATGATGCGCGGCGCGCGCACCTGAGCGCGCGGCTCGCGATCCATGATCGCGTCGGACTCGGCGAAGTGCTGCTTCGCGCGCTCGGCGAGCGTCGCGCAGACGCGCGGCAGCGTCGGATCGTCAGCGATCTGCCGCGGGTCCGTGGCCGCGATGCCTTCGCGCGCGAGCAGCTCGCGCGGTAGATAGCAGCGGTTGATGACGGCGTCTTCGTCGATATCGCGCAGGATGTTGGTGAGCTGCAGCGCGCGGCCGAGATGGTGCGCGAGCAGCCGGCCCGGCTCGTCACGCATCCCGAATATCCTCACCGACAGACGGCCGGCCGCGCTCGCGACGCGGTCGCAATAGAGGTCGAGCGTGGCGTCGTAGGGCGCGCAGATGTCGGCGGCGGCATCCATCGCCATGCCGTCGATCATTGCGTGAAAATCCTCGCGTTGCAGATGAAACGTGTGAATGTGCCGCGTCAGCGCGCGCAGCGACGCGCGCGGCTGGCCGGCGTAGCAAGCGTCGATCTCGGCGCGCCATTGCTCGAGCCCTGCCGCGCGCTCGGCGCGCGGCAGGTCGCTGTCGGCGATGTCGTCGACGGCGCGGCAGAAGGCGTAGACCTGGTACATCGCATCGCGCTGCGCCGCCGGCAAGATGCGCATCGCAAGATAAAACGAGCTGCCGGACGTGGCGGCAGCGGCGTCGATTTCAGTATCGTCCACGACAAGATTGGAAACAGCCAAGACGATCTCCGCTGGAGGCGCCCGCTGAAAGGCGTTCAAAGAGGTTTTTATGCCAACCCGCAGGGCCGTGGGCCCGCGCGCGCGGACACGCGCGAAACATCCGGCTGGGCGGCCGGAAACGGCGAAAAGTATAGCAATCTTTGCCGGTGACCGCAGTTTCGCCGGTCAATAGGGGGACGGAAAGGAAGGCCGCCGGGCGCGGCGCGGCGGCCTCGACCGCGCCGCCCCCGCTAGCGAATCAGGCTCCCGCGAGCCGGAACGCGACCGCGCAGTTGCGGCCCTGACGCTTTGCGCTATAGAGCGCCGCGTCGGCCTCGTTGATCAGCACGTCGTAGGCGGGCACGCCGGCGCGCGCCGTCGCGCCGCCGAGGCTCGCCGTGACCGGCACGCTGGTGCCGATCAGCTCGACCGGCGTTTCCTCGATCACGCGACGGATCTTCTCCGCCACCAGCATCGCGTCGTCGAGCGGCGTGCACGGCAGCAGCAGCGCGAACTCTTCGCCGCCGAAGCGCCCGAACGTGTCCTGTGCGCGCACCACGCCGGCGACGCGCTGCGCCATCACACGCAGCACCGTATCGCCGACGCCATGACCGAACTGGTCGTTGATCTTCTTGAAGTGATCGAGGTCGAACAGCAACATCGACATGTCGCCGCCGTAGCGCTGCCAGCGCGTGAACTCGTCGCGCAGCCGCGTTTCGAAAAAGCGCCGGTTCGCGATGCCGGTCAGTCCGTCGCGATTCGCGTACTCCTGCAGCTTCGCAACTGCCTCCTCGCGTTCGCGCTGCACGATGCTCACATGCGTCACGTCGGAGATCGTCACGCACACGGCCACCACTTCACGACCGCGCATCAGCGGCATGAACGTGCAGTCCTGCTGCATGAAGTCGACCCCGCCGGTGATCGGCCGGTCGTGATCGAACTTGAACAGATACGGGCGCTGCTCCCACGAGCTGAACGCAAAGCTGCCGAGCTGAAACACGCTCTCGATCTTGCGCGACAGCCACACGCGCGGCAGCTCCGGAAAGTTCTGGTAGATCGAGTGGCCGACCACCTGCTCCGCCGACAGGCCGCTATGGTCCTGCATGAAACGATTCCACATCAGCACGTTCAGTTCACGGTCGAGCACGAAGATGCCAAAACCGACCCGCTCGACCACGAGGTCGCTCAACGAATCCACGGAGACGTTCATATACTGGACAGCAGCGCATCGAGCGCTTCATTCATGTGACGGATTGATTCTTCGGCCATCAGCATCACCAGATGCGCGCGAAAACTCTGATGTTCGAGCGCGAAATTCACTTCGACGAGCAGCGCCACCTGCCATTGCAGCACGCCGGGCTGGAACACTTCGTCGAGCGTCAGCGTGTCGCCGAGCATGCCCGGCGCGGAAAACACCGGCGTGCGGCCGAGCTGGTCGAGTATCGACGACACGCACGCGCCGGACAGCAGGTTCGCGACGTCGAGCATCAGTTCGCGCTCGCCGACCTCCTCGTAGCTCGAACGCGCGTACGGGTCGCGGACGAGCGAACACAGCTGCGCGATGCTGTCGCTGCGACAGATCACCAGCACCTCGCCCTTGATGTCCGAGCGAAAGCCCTGACGCACCGCGCTGACCGTGTCGTCGATATGGGTCATCTCGCGCAGCGTGCGCGCCGCGTCGCTCACCGCGACCATCCGCACGCGCGGCACCGACAGTTCGATGAACGAATCGAGCAGGCCCGCGAGCCGCGTCGCGGCCCGGCCCATCGCGAGATTGGCGATTTCCTGTAGCGCGTCGCGCTGGTCTTCGGTGAAGGCGGGCTCAGACATACAAGCCGTACTCCTTGAGGATGGGCAGGACCGCCTCCGGCGTCACCGGCTTGGCGATGAACGCGATCGCGCCGAGCTCGCGCACGCGCTGCTGGGCGAGTGGCTGCACGTCGGCGGAAACGACGATCACGAAGGTGTTGAGGTCCTCGTGCTGCAACGCTTCGAGGACCTGGTAGCCGGTCATGTCCGGCATCGTCAGGTCGAGGAACATCACCGATGCCTTGCCCTCGCGATATAGCGTGAGCGCCTCGTGCCCGTCCGTCGCGTAGGACACGTCGACTGCCCAGTCGGCCGGCAGTGCCTTCGTGAGCAACTTGCGGGCGAGCAGCGAATCGTCGGCGATCACAATGGGGAGCATGGCAACGGCGGGTCGGGCGGTTTGGGCGGGTCGGATAAAGGAATCGGCTGGTTCATCTGCGCGCTTTCCGCGCCTGGTTGTGTGCGTATTTCGTTCGTCACGACAGCGGAGGGTGGCACACATTCGCGTGATGCCGACCGATGCACGACCAGGTACAGTGGCGCCTGTCGAATTGCAATTGCCTTTGGCGAGAGGGGGTGCGAATGCAGCAGGACGCGTTTGGCGAACCTCGACGATCCGGCGCACAGAGGTGGCAACGGCCTTTTTATCGTGCGAGGATTGTCGAAGTAAAGTCGCGCAAAAGCAACTCGCCAGAATCGCTGACGGTAACGATCTGTTTCTCTGCTAGGCGAATTTCAGAAACAGATCTATCGTCGGGGCGGACATTTTTTTATCTTTATCCTTTTGTGTACGTTTGCGCTTCCCGATTCGTCGCTGTTTTAAAGCCGCTCTTAAAGAACGGCCGGCAGGGCGGACGCCCATCCCCCACGCTTTGCGGCAAATTTTTCCGTGCTGCGTCTATGCTTGTTCTGAAGGCGGCATGGTGCCGGCAACGGCCCGATACGGGGCTGCCACATCCGAACGACTTTTCGCGTCAACGACAATGACATCAGACCGGGTCGACTCCGCGCGCGCGGGCCGTCTTTCGCGTCGTCCTGCCCGCGAGCAGGACGACGCGTCGTTTCCCACCGTGCCGGAACAGAATTTCCAGGTGCGTCGCATCACGGTGATCGCGCTGCTGGTCGCGGCGATCGTGCTGCCGTTCGTCTACGTCGCGGCGATGGCATTCGCCGATCTGCGCTCGCGCGAGGCCGACGCCACCGATCTGGCGCTGCGCACGGTGCGGGTCGCCGAAGAACACGCGTTGAAGGTGTTCGACATGAACGAGACGCTGAACTCGCGCATCGTCGATCTGACCGACGGCCTCGACGACGACGGCATCCGCGCGCGCGAACACACGATTCACGACAAGCTGCGCACGATGGGCGGCGGCTATCCGCAGGTAGCCTCGGTGTCGATCTTCGGCCAGCAGGGCGCGCTGCTCGTGAGCAGCCGCGTGTATCCGTCGCCGGAAAATTCGATCGGCCAGCGCGACGATTTCGTCGGCATCCGCGACGGCAACGTGCTGGAACACGTGTCGAAAGTGATGACGGGACATGTGAGCGGCGAGCAGGTGTTCAACATGGGCGTCGAGCGCCAGGCGCCCAATGGCTCGTTCGCGGGCGTCGTGTCGATCGCGCTGCGGCCCAGCTATTTCGACGCGTTCTATCGCGAGTTGCTCGGCAGCAGCGACGCTACGCCGATCATCATGAGCCTCGTGCGCACCGACGGCGCGGTGCTCGCGCATTACCCGCGCGGCCCACGCGAGCCGACCGCGCTTGCGTCCGATTCGCCGTTCGCCGAAGCGGTCAGGCAGGGGCAGCGCTCCGGCGTCGTGCGGATGCGCTCGAGCTTCGCCGGCGGCAACCTGATCGTCGCCTTCCGGCACGTCGGCTCGTATCCGGTCTACGTGCTGTGCGGCTATCGCACGTCGGCGATCTGGGCCGCCTGGTACAAGCACCTGAGCGTGCTGGTCCTGTCGATGTTCACGCCGTCGATCGCGCTGTGGTGCGTGATCTGGCTGTCGCTGCGCCGCCTCGGCGCCGAAGAGGAAGCGTGGCAGCGTTGGCAGGCCGAGGCATCGATGCGCCGCTCGATCGAATCCGCCTACCGCCAGTCGCGCAAGATGGAAGCGCTCGGCACGCTGGTCGGCAGCGTCGCGCATGACTTCAACAACCTGCTGATGATCCTGTCGGCCAACGTGCAGATCGTGCGACGGCGCGGCGTCGGCGGACTGGAGCGCGAACTGTCGGCGATGGAGCGCGCGCTGAAGAGCGGCCAGTCGCTGACGCGGCAGCTGCTCGGCGTCGCGCGCAAGCAGCCGCTGCGCACCGAGACGCTGTCGCTCGAACGCTGGCTGCCGTCGTGCCGCGAACTGCTGCGCGCATCGCTCGGCGCGAAGGTGTCGCTCGTGATCAATAGCGGCGACGATACCTGGCCGGTGCGCGTCGACGTCGCCGAGCTCGAGCTCGCGCTGATCAACGTCGCCGTCAATGCGCGCGATGCGATGGCCAACGGCGGGCGCTTCATGGTGCGCGCGAGCAATGTCGTGTTCCGTCACGAGGACGGCTTTCCGCTGACCGGCGAGTTCGTGCAACTGTCGCTCGAGGACACCGGCGCCGGCATGGCGCCCGACGTGCTCGCGCGCGCGTTCGAGCCGCT
This sequence comes from Paraburkholderia sp. UCT70, assembly GCF_050434085.1. Taxonomy (NCBI): domain Bacteria; kingdom Pseudomonadati; phylum Pseudomonadota; class Betaproteobacteria; order Burkholderiales; family Burkholderiaceae; genus Paraburkholderia; species Paraburkholderia sp. UCT70. Next base: position 278,246 of record NZ_JBNPVZ010000002.1, read on the forward strand.
TTTCACGACCAAGCCCAAAGGCATGGGCACGGGACTCGGGTTGCCGCAGGTCTTCGCGTTCTGCGAGGGCTCGGGCGGGCTCGCGGCAATCGACAGCGCGATCGGCGCGGGCACCTCGGTGCGGCTCTATCTGCCGCGCGCGTCGACCGAGCCGCACACGGCCGGACCTGCAGAAGCGGCGCGAGCGACCGAAAGCGGCGTGCCGCAGGGTCTGCGTGTGCTGCTCGTCGAGGACAACGAAGAAGTCGCCGCCGGCACCGAGGCGCTGCTGCAGATGATGGGTCATCAGGTTACCTGCGTGTTCAACGCCGACACGGGGCTGCGTGTACTCGACGACGCCCGCGCGAAGCGTGCGAGCACCGGCGAGCCGCTGCCGTTCGATCTGGTGCTGTCGGACATTCACATGCCCGGCAAGATGAACGGCATCGATCTGGCCGAAGCGGTGCTCAGGTTCGACCCACAGCTGCCGGTCATCCTCGTCACCGGCTACGCTGAAGAGCTCGACCGCGCGCGGCACGTGAACGTGCGCGTGCTGTCCAAGCCGTTCGATATCGGACTGCTGGAGCAACTGCTCGAAACGATCCAGCACGACGCCGTGCAAACGAGCGACGATGCCGCCACGCATCCGGCCGATACCTGATGTCCGCGCCGTGCCGGCGTCATTTACCAGGCCTTGTAAAAAGCGCGGCGCTTACACATCGCGCTTTTTACATCGTGAGCCCGCGTCATGCGTAGCACGCCGGGCAGCGCGGCTGGGCATAGGACGCGGCGGCGCCGCGCGGCGGTGCGGGGCATGAAGGTTGCTCGCCTGCAGACGGCAAAGGGACGCCGCCGCGAGCGTCGCCCGTTCCAGCAGAACATGCCGGGAGACAACCATGCAACATACCGTGATTGGTTTATTCGACACTTACATGCAGGCCGAAACCGCCCGCGACACGCTCGTGCAAACCGGCTTTGCGCGCGAGAAGATCGAGTTGCAGGCGAACGCCGAACCTTCGGTTGGCTCGGCCACCAGCGAAGTCGCCAACGCGGGCGTGCTCGCGAATATCGAGCGCTTTCTCGCCAGCCTGTTCTCGACCGGGCCGCGCTCGTCGGACACCGCGCGTTATGCCGAGGCGATGCGGCGCGGCGCGGTGCTCGTGTGTGTCCACGCGGCGAGCCAGTCGCATGCGGAGCTGGCGCGCAATACGCTCGTGCGGCTCGGCGCGACGGATATCGGCGACCGCCCGCCTGAGGCGGACACGCCGTCCGCCACCGACCGCGACCACTCGATACTCGATGAGCTGGGCATCGGCGCGGTGATGCCGGGAACGCCGCGCACGTCGAGCGTAACGACCGAGGCGGGTGCGACGCCCGGGATGCGCGACACCACTGCGACACCGGGGGCGGCGGGCGTGAGTTCGAGCAGCGGCGCAGCGGGTGCGGCGGCCATGACCGAATCGACCGGAATCGCCGGCGCGACGGGCGCCACTTCGGCGACCGGTACGACCGCACCCGACACCATGTCCCCTCCCGCCACCCCGCGCCCTGATCCGCTGACCGCCATGCCGCCGGCGGACATCGGCGCCGCCGCCAAGCCGTTCGCGCCGCCGCCGATCAGCGAACGGCCGATGAGCGATCCGGTCAACGAACCCATCGTCGATCCGCTCGCCGGCGATGCGGGACGCAGCGCGATCGCCGCCGGCTCGGTACCAGGTTCGGGCGCGGTGATGCAGCCGTCCGACATCGTCCCCGAAGGCGGCCAGCCGGGCACCGGTCCCGGCGCGCAGATGCCGAACGAATATCTGGAGTACGAAGAAGATTTCCGCGCGCACTACGACGAGCAGTACGCCGCCGCGAACGCGCGCTACGAAGACTATGTGCCGGCCTATCGCTACGGCGCGGAGATCGCTCGCGACGCGCGATTCCGCAATCGTCGGTGGGATGAGATCGAGCCCGAAGCACGCCGCCATTGGGAAACCACGTCGCCGGACAGCACGTGGGAGCGCTTCAAGCTCGCGGTGCGTCACGGCTGGGAGCGGGTGACCGGCCATCACCACGTGTAGGCGATGCGCCGAGCGACACGAGCGCGGCCGCCTTACGCGGCGCGCGCTGTGTTCGCGTTGCTTCGGCGGATGGTCAGGACGCGGTCAGCGGCGCTGAGGCTCGGCTACACCGCCCCGTGCCGCTTGATCCACGTGACGTAGCGGTCCATGAACGTCTGCAGGAACTTGCGCGTGCCGTCGTTGACGATCTCGCCTTTTTCGTTGATCACCGCCGGATCGTGCTTGATGAACACTTCGGGCTGCCCCATCGCCGCGACGTCGAGATAGGCGAGCACGTTGCGCAGATGCTGCTGAGCGAGCGCGCTACCGGTCGCACCGACCGAGGTGCCGATCACCGCGCCGGGCTTGTTGGCCCACGAGTTGGTGCCCCACGGCCGCGAGCCCCAGTCGAGCGCGTTTTTCAGCACGCCCGGTATCGAGCGGTTGTATTCGGGCGTCACGAACAGGAGACCGTCCGCGGCTTGCACGCGCTCCTTGAGCTTCTTGCCGGCTTCGGGATAGTCGGCGTCGTAGTCCTGGGAGTACAGCGGCAAGGAGCCGATATCGATGTATTCGAAGGTGAAATCGGCTGGAGCAAGGGAAATCACCGCCTTAGCCAGCTGGCGATTGAAGGAATCCCGCCGCAGGCTGCCGACGACAACTGCAATGTGATAGGCCATGTTCGCTTCCTCAGGTAAGGCGCTCGACGCGCAGAGAGTACGAACTGTCCATCATAGGCAAAAGCCGCCCGAAACGCCCAGGCCCTGGCGGATTTGGCCAGGTCATAGCGGATCGGGAAGGATTCTTGCGGCACCTGTCGGTGGATAACCTCGCGGCTCGAAAAGTTATCCACAGATTCGCTGAATAACCTTGTGGATAAGTGGAACTTTTGCCTTGCCAATCAAGCATGCCTTCGGGCCAGGGCGATCTGAGGCAAATGGACACCATCGACATTTCTGGAGGACCGGATCATGAGTCTCGACTACGCAGGAAAATCCCACGACGAAGCGGTCGCTGCGCGCAAGAAAGCGCGGCAGCGCGCGCAGGAGCCGGCGGGCGGCGAGATGGCCGTCGACGGCGTCGAAGCCGATGCCACGCATAGCTGCGGCGAGTTGTCGGAACAAGGCAAACAGGTGTGGCGCACGGGCGCCGGACTCGATGGCGGAGGGAAGGCGCCGAGCCGCTAGGGCTCGCGGGTTGTCCGTCGGCCGTGGCTAGAAAGGGCCGCTTGACGCCGCCGTATTCCCATGCATGCCGAATGCTGAATACTGGAATATGAAAGGGCGCCGTTGCCGGCGCCCTTTTCTCATGCTTCCTTGCTGCGTATTTCGACGTGCCGATCAGTTGCCAAAAAATACGTTGCAGTACGACGCCGGGCCGTTGCAGGTCGAAGCCGGAGCGTCGGCGTGAGCGACACCCGAAGCCGCTGCGAACAGCGCGGCCGAAGCGATCAGGGCGGAGAAAATGCGTTTCATGGTGCGTCCTCGTTTGTGTGGGTTGTGCGATCTGATGCGATCGATGGCGTGGAGAATAGCGAGCGGGCCCGCGTCCACAAACAGCGAAGATGAGAAGACATTATTTTATAAATTGAAATAATCGCTATTGGGTGGTTGGGTTGAATTGGTGGTTGACCGCGACGCGTTGGTCGGTCGGTGTGGCGATCCAAAACCCTTGTCGCGCGCGGGCTCGAAATATCATTTCTTGCAACAATTAATTTCCGGTGTCATAAGCAGCCGCGCCGCGCGACGAAGCTCCTCAGGCATCCATTGCCAAGGGGCATATGTTCAATACCGATTCGCTAGGGCAGGAACGTGAGGGAGAATGGCGCACGCATCCGCAAACCGTGCGAGGACGACCACCTGCTCATGAATCACGACGTTTCAGGACGACACGCGCAGCGCAGCGCGCGGCCGACAGCGCAGCGACGGAGCATGGCGTGACGCAGCCAGGCGCTCCCTCGCTGGACGATCCCATTTATCTCGCGCAATTGCGGCGTGACCTCGTGCGCTTCGCCCGTCTGCAATTGCGCGACGCCGCGGCCGCCGAGGACGCCGTGCAGGAAGCGCTGACCGCCGCGTGGACTCAGGCCACGCGTTTCGCCGCGCAGTCGGAGCACAAGACATGGGTGTTCGGCATCCTGCGCCATAAGCTCGTCGACACGCTGCGCGCGCGCCAGCGCACGGTCAATCTGTCGGCGCTCGAAGCTGAACTCGACGGCGAGGCGCTGCTTGATCGCGAGCTCTTCAAGGACAACGGCCACTGGTCGCGCGAGACCAAACCGCGTCCGTGGCCGACACCCGAAACCGCATTGCGCCAGCAGCAATTCTGGACGCTGTTCGAGATGTGCCTCGAGCATTTGCCCGAGCACATTGGACGCGTGTTCATGATGCGGGAGTTTCTCGACCTCGACATCGCGGCGATCTGCGCGGAACTGCAGATCAACGCGAATCATTGCAGCGTGCTGATCTATCGCGCGCGGCTGCGGCTGCGCACGTGTCTGAGCGAAAAAGGCCTATCCAGCGAGGATGCGAATGGGGAAATGTAAGGAGATCACGCGGCTGCTATCCGATGCGCTCGACCGCTCCCTGTCGACTGGCGAATGGCTCGCGATCCGCCTGCATCTGCCGACCTGCAGCGGGTGCCGGAACTATCGCAAACAGATCCGCCTGCTGCGGGTCGCCGCGCATGTGGCGAGCGGAGTGGCGAACGTGGATGGAGAGGTGAGCGGCGACGAGTGATTTGCCGCTTTGCAACACCGCAGTTCAGCGCTCGCCGATCGGCACGTCGCGATAGCGTTCGAAAAAGCGGGCATGCGATGCTTCATCGATGCCGACAGGATGCGCATCGGCACGCGCCTGATGTTTGGCGAGTTGCGCGCGGGTGCGAATCGGCCGATGCGCGAAATTGCCGCCGCAATTCGGGCACACGTTGCGCAGCCTCGTCAGCGCGCAGACCTCGCAGCACGTGCATTCGTAGTGCAGATCATTGCGTCGGGCGCGTTCGGCGGAAGTGACTTGCCGCAGCCTTCGCAGGTTGGTCGCAATTCGAGCATGACGGTGGCTCCTGTTGTTGATGACGCGAGGCGCGCTTGCTGCCTGGCGTCGCGTGAGGTTCTTCGCGCGTGTTCCGCTGTGCGCGCGTCAACCCGCGGCCCAAATGGGTGAGGCTGTCGCGCGCGCCGTGCTCACGTCAACGCGCTCCACAGCACGAGCGTCAACGCGAGACCGACGACCGATACGATCGTCTGCAAGACCGACCACACCAGCACAGTCTGTTTAAGCTGGAGTCCGAAATATTCGCGGACCATCCAGAAGCCGGCGTCGTTCACATGGCAGAAGAACACCGAGCCGGCGCCGATCGCGAGTGCCATCAGCGAATTGTGCGTCGCGCTGAGGCCCGCGACGACCGGCGCGACGATGCCGGCCGTCGTCGTCGTGGCGACCGTCGCCGAGCCGGTGGCCTGACGCAGCGCGACGGCGATCAACCAGGCGAGCAAGATCAGCGGCATATGCGCCCCGACCGCGATCTTGCCGATCGTCGCGCTGATGCCCGCTGCGACGAGCGCCTGCTTCAGGCCGCCGCCCGCGCCGATCGTCAGCAACAGCGCGGCGATCGGCGGCAGGCTTTTGCGCATAATGCCCCCGACGCGCTCACGCGCCATGCCGCGCGACCAGCCGAGCGCGACCACCGCGAACAGCACGGTGAGGCCCAGCGCGATCAGCGGCTCACCAAGAAAATTCAGTGTCTCGAATAACAATGTTTCGGGCTCGAGCAGCAGCTTCGCGACCGTGCGGCCGAGCATCAGAATGACGGGCAGCAGGATCGTGATCAGAGAGATCGCGAAGCCCGGCGGCTCGAAGCCGTTCTGCTCGGCGGTGAACAGCTTGCCCATTTCTTCAGGCTCGACGACGTGCATGCGTTTCGACAGCCAGATGCCATACAGCGGACCGGCGAGGACCACTGCGGGAAGCGCCACGATCAGGCCGAGGCCCAACGTCAAACCGAGATCGGCGTGCAACGCGCTGACCGCGATCAGCGGACCCGGATGCGGCGGCAGCAGCGCATGCAGCGTCGTCATACCGGCGAGCGCGGGAATCGCGATGCGCAGAATCGGCTGCTGCGCGCGACGCGCCATGACGAAGATGATCGGCACCATCATCACGAGGCCGACTTCGAAGAACAGCGGCAGGCCGATGAGCAGCGCGACGACGGCCATCATCCACGGCAGCGTGCGCGGGGTCGAGTGCGCGAGGATCGTCGACACGAGCCGGTCGGCGGCGCCCGATTCGGCCATCAACGCACCGAGCATCGCGCCCAGCGCAATGATGATGCCGACGTCGCCGAGCAATGCGCCGGCGCCTTTGCTGAACGCGCTCGCGACTGCTTCGAGCGGCAGGCCGGCCGTGAAGCCCGCCGCGAAGGTGCCGACCAGGATCGACAGGAACGGCGCGAGCTTCAGCACGCTGATGAAAATGATGATCAGTGCTAGTCCAAGCGCGCACGACAGGATCAGTTGGGTGTCGTGGGCGGCCCACGGTGTCAGTGTTGTCGTTACAGGCACGGCGGCTTTTTTCCTCTCTTCGTTTGCAGTTGATCGATGCAGCCGCGAACTGGTGGTCGCGGGCGCTTGTTTTGCCGGTCGATTGTAGCGGGAGGGGATAGGTTGGGCTTTGGGCAATGCTTCGCTACTGCCGCATGATTTGCTTATGCGAATTTATCGGTTCGTCCAGGCCCGCAGACGAATTATCGTCGGAGCCAATCGGACCATCTTTTGGCGTCCGTTAAATTCTTTTTCGACGAGTATTCTCATGTCCCGTGATCCGCTGCTGACGCGCCGTACGTTTCTGGCCGGCGTAGGCGCAACGCTGGCCGCCGCCGCGTTGCCGGTCTTCTCCGCCGCCGCATTTGCCGCCGATGAACATGCAAAAGAACTTCGCATCGGATATCAGAAAGCCGCAAGCACCCTGGTATTGCTGAAGGCGCACGGCACGCTCGAAAAGCGGCTTGCGCCACTTGGCATCGCGGTCAAATGGACCGAGTTTCCGGCTGGGCCGCAATTGCTGGAAGGGCTGAACGTCGGCGCGATCGATTTCGGCTATGTGGGCGAAGCGCCGCCCGTGTTCGCGCAGGCTGCGGGTGCCAATTTCGTCTACACGGCGTATGAAATTCCGACGCCGCACGCCGAAGGCATCCTCGTGCATCCGGACGCGCCAATCAAAACCTTGGCCGATTTGAAGGGAAAGAAGATTGCGCTGAACAAGGGCTCGGATGTGCACTGGTTTCTCGTCGCCGCGTTGCAGAAGAACGGCGTGAAGTTCAGCGAGATCCAACCCGTGTATCTGCCGCCCGCCGATGCACGCGCGGCCTTCGAGCGCGGTGCGGTCGATGCGTGGGCGATCTGGGATCCGTTCCTCGAAGCCGCCAGGCGGCAAACGAACGCGCGGCAGCTCGCCGATGCCGAGGGTATCGTGAGTCACCACCAGTTCTTTCTGAGCGCGCGGCCCTTCGCGCAACAGAACGGCGACGTCCTTGCGATCGTGATCGATGAAGTCGGCAGGGAAGGGGAGTGGGTGCGCGGCCATTACAGCGAGGCCGCCGCCCAACTCGCGCCAATTCAAGGGCTCGACGCGAGCGTGATCGAATCAGGCTTGCGGCATTACGCGCATATCTACAAGCCCGTCGACGCGAACGTACTTGCGGAGCAACAGCGCATCGCGGATACGTTCACCGAACTGCATCTGATTCCGACGAAGATCGTGACCAAGGATGCCGCGCTGTCCGGCAAAGCCTAGCCGCAGCAGTTCGAGTCCGCATTGCCCACATCGTTTTACTTCGACGGCCGCGCGATCAGGCGAAAAGCGCGGCGACATTTTCCGGCGGGCGGCCGATGACCGCCCGTCCGTTTCTGACGACGATCGGTCGTTGCAACAGAATCGGATGCTTCGCCAATGCTTCATAGAGCTGGGCGTCCGTCAGCGACGTGTCGGCAAGATTGAGCTCTTTATATTCAGCCTCGGTGTCGCGGATCATTTCGCGGACGGGACAGCCGAGTTGAGCATTGAGCTTCTCAAGCTCTGCGACGGTGAGTGGCTTCTTCAGATATTCGACGATTTCCGTCGCTTCGTTTGCGGGATTGTAGGTGTTCGCGAGGAGTTCGCAGGTCGTGCGAGATTTGGAGCAGCGCGGGTTGTGGTAGATGGTGATCATGGCTGGATTCGGGGCTTACGCCGTTGAAGGTTGCTGTGACGGTTAGAAGGGTTCGGGAATTTTAGCGGGTGACTTGATGACGAGGCGCGGGATGACTGCGGCATCCGCGTTGTTTGAACCATCGGCGAGGTGGGTCGGTTTATGCGCATAAACCGACGCTGCCTTCGAGGCGAGTGTGATCAGTTTAATGCTGGCACCCTGAGTTCTAGTCCCCCTGAGATTTGCTCGCGCGGGCGCGATTCAAACGACAACCTATATCGCCCGCTGATGAGGTGCCGGATGCACGTTTGCCGCTTGCCGCCATGTCTGGGGAGAATTGGCGTCGGACGAATTCATGACGAATGGTCCCTCCGGGCCAATTGGCACGCGAACTTTATGCGCATAAAGTCTGGCACCTCTCACCCCTTTGGTCGCTCAGACACGTGCGCTCCTTTTCTCTGCACATCAGCCCGAGAATCGCGAACAGTCACCGACGACTGTGCACGCAGTACGCGAGCACTCGTTACTTTCCCTTTGCCGCCGCCGGGCAGCGATCAGCAACGCTTAAGCCCCAGTCCACGCTTGCTCTGATATCCCGCAAGACCCCAGGCACACGTTCGATGCCTCTTTATGCGCATAAACCCTTTGCCGAATGGCCAATTTCCGAACTGCGCTTACGCAAATCATTTGAAATAGCAATTCAACCAGGTAAAATCCATTTGCGTCTAAAAAGAGGAGGTGAAATTTGGCGGCAGAAATCATCGCGGTAACACAACAGAAAGGCGGGGTCGGGAAGAGCACCATCGCGATGCATCTCGGCGCTGCATTTCACGAGAAAGGCAAACGCGTTCTCGTCGTCGACGCGGATGGCCAAAACACTCTGATTCACTGGGCCAGTGCTGCCTCCGACGGCGACATCGGTATTCCATTCGCCGTCGTCAACCTGTCCGAAGCAGGCAGCCAGATCCATCGCGAGATCAAGAAGTTCGTGGCTGATTACGACATCATCGTCGTCGACTGCCCGCCCTCCATCACCGAAAAAGTCTCGGGCGTCGTTCTGCTCGCGGCGAGCGTCGCGGTGATCCCAACTTCCTCGTCCCCTGCCGATTACTGGTCGAGCATCGGGCTCGTCAAGCTGGTCCAGCAAGCGCAGGTCATGAACGAAGACCTGCGAGCCGTGTTCCTGCTCAACAAGACGGAAGAGAAACGGATGCTGACGCGCGAACTGAAGCGCGCGCTCGAAGAACTCGGCTTCCCTCTCCTCAAGACCCAGATTCCCACGCGCGAAGCCTACAAGCAGGCAATGGCGTTAGGGCAAACGGTGCTTCAGATGAACGACCGCGGCGCGAAGCTCGCCGCGCTCGAAGTGCGGGCGTGCGCCAACGAGATCGCCGCCTTGCTCCCGTGAATTTATGCGCATAAAGGACCCTGAATGAAACCGTCCCAGTTCGCCAAAGGCTTTCAAGCACGTCCTGAGACGACCAGCAGCGAAAAGCGCACCGCGCTCGACCGGCTGAATGCGATCGACGGCCTGGTCAGTAACGAGCCGAAAACTCCCGTGATCGCCGGGCGTCCGATTCCGGCCGTCTTGCCGTCGCGTCTGCAGGACGCGGAGATTCCTGATCCGGACAACGAATCGGCGGCCTACCGCGCCTGGAGGCTCGAACACGGCTATCGTCCCGGCCAGATCATCGAACTGGCGCTCAAGACGATCAAGCCGAGCCCGTTCAATCCACGGTACTTCTATGTGAAGTCGTCGATTGCGGAGCTTGCCGTCAATCTGGCGAAGCAGGGGCAGCAGCAGGCGATTCACGTCATTCCCGACTATGACAACCCTGGCACCTACTTCGTCAGTGACGGCGGCAGACGGGTGCGTGCGCTGAAAGAAGCGAACAAGGAGTCGGTGAAAGCGATCGTCATCGATCTGCCGATCGGCATCCAGAGCTACAAGCTCGGTTACGACCTCAACGTGCAGCGCGACTCGCAGACGGTGTTCGACAACGCGGTCGTGTGGCGACGCTTTCTCGACGAGCGGCATTTCCAGAGCCAGAAGGAACTGGCCGAACATCTCGGCCTCGACGAATCGACGGTCGCAGTCGCGCTGTCCATCGCCAAACTCCCGGAAACCGTGATGCAGGAGATGGTCGCGCGCCCTGACCGCTTCGGCTCGAACATGGCGTATCAGGTGGGCCGCTACCACACGGCTCGCGGCGCGGAGGCGACACTGCGACTGATCAACCGGATCCTTTCCGACGATCTGAGCACACGCCAGGTCGCCGACATTGTCAAAGGCCGAGCGACCTCGCAGGAAAGCGCCAAACCGGCGGGCCGGCAGCGCTACGCGCAACGTCTGGAAATCAAGCTTGGTGGTGTGTCGGTCGGCGATCTGAAGTCGTATGGGGACGACCGGCTCGAGTTGCGCCTGAAAGGCCTCACGCGTGAAAAGCGCGACGACATCCTGCGGCAGATCGAGAAGATGCTGAAGTAAGACGTGAGGGCGGTGCGCATGCACCGCCGCCTGGATTTCAAAGGCAGTTATCGACCCATCAGGCCGCGCGCGACTGGCTCAGCGTAAAGGCGAGCAGGTCGCCGTCGGTCGGTTCGCCCCAGGTCCTGCGCGCGAGCCAGTCGAAGAACGCCGTTTCGACGATCTTCGAGTCGAGCCCGCGACGCCGCCAGTCGTCGCGCATGTGCGTGCCGAGTCCCGGCAATTCATCTTCCTCGAACGACTGTCGCGCGATATCGCGCTCCGACTCGCCCTGTTCGTTGTACAACTCGTAGGCCTGCTTGCGACGGTAAGCCGAGTATTCACCGAGCAGACGCGCCTTCAGATCGTCGGCCGGCGACGCCGCGGCCTTGCTGGTGCCGCCACCCGCGGGCAGCGCCTCGACCGGCGGCGCATAGCCTTTCTTCAACGCATCCTTGAACAGCGCCGGCGCACTGCGCACCGGCGGCAGTGACGTGCTGCGCATACGCTGCTCGGTCATCTGCAGCGCCGCGCGGATCCGGTTCTCCTCGCTGTCCGCATAAAGCGTCTGCGCCTCCTTGAGCGGAATACCGATCTTCACCATCCGGTCGACCAGCGTGCTGTCGAACACGTTCGGATGTTCGTCGAGCGCGAGCATCGGCTGCTTGCGCTCGGTCACGCGGAACTGGATTTCAGCGACGCGCCGACCCTCGCGATGCTCGATCAGCTCGACAAAAATGTTCGTGACCGCGTTGACCTCGGCGATGGCCGGGCGCAGGTAGTCTCGCTTGAAATACTTGTACTCGCGCTTCGCCTCGTCGCCGGCTTCGGTATCCGGCGTCCCCGACAGAATCGGCCGCCACCATTCCCAGGTCTCGCGCATCGTCAGGTGGCTGGGGTTGGTCAGGTAGCGCACGCAGATCTCGTAGAGTGCGAGGCCCGCGCTGCTGCGCAGCTGGCTCTGGAACTGCAGACTCAGCCGCGCATACTGAACCGGATCGAGCAGTTTCTTCTTGATCTTCGGCGCAAACGAAAACTCGACCCAGACGCGACGCGTAGTCGGATCTTCGAGAATTTCCGCGTCCGCGATCAGCGTCGAAATACCCCATTTGCGGCCAGGCTTCTGACTCGACGTGCCGGTGCTCCACTCGACCTGCACCGACACCATGCGGCGCAGATGCTCCTTGACGAGCGCGGTGTCATTGGAATCGAACGCGGAATTGGCAACGATGTCGGACAGAAGCGCCCGATAGGTGTCGCCCGATTCATCCGCTTGCTGGGCCACCGCGAGTAACACGTTAAATAGCTTGCGCGTGAGCAGCGTGATCTTGCCGCTCTTGGGCTGGATCGCGATCGCCTCGACGGCTTTGCGCAGCTCAGCCGAGCTCGGGCTGACAACATCGGTCTTTTTCGCGCGCTTCGTGGCCATGCGTCGGGGTGAGGAGGAGATTTCGCGAAAGCATACCGGCTGTGGTGATACGCGTCTATAGCGCCCATCTCACCATTGCCGGTGAAGCGAGTTTACGAAGCGCAACTCACCTCGAGCAACTCCCGAAAACCCTCACCTCCTGTGCGTGCCGCCAGAATCGGGCTCCCCTTGCCGGTCGAGGCGTTTGCGAATCCGGCTCGTTTCGCCGCGTGCCGCAACGGGGAGGACTTGATCCCGAATCTTCTCACCTCAAAAATTTTCGCGGATTTTTTCGAGAACCTCGTGTAAACGGCTGGTGTCCGGGGCGGGTGATGACTTCGTCGTGCGGCCTCGCGATCGTTTCGTCGATCGTCGCGTGCTGCCGGCCGACGCACAGTCCGGATCGATAGATGGAATGCCCGCACGGTATTGGGCCCGCAACGCGGCGTGGGCCAGCGACGGGCGCCCCGTCAGCCCTGTTGTCGGGTGCATCAAGCTTCCTATCGTCGGGCGCGCCATTCGACTGCCTGGTGCCTCCGCTGACGATTCAGCCCTCACTACCGAGAACCTGCCGGCGTTAACCACCTGTTTTGACTTCGAGCTTCGTCCGAAGCTGCCGAAAAAGGGGAGATCCAACCACAGGCAAATCCTCACCGCTCCGATGCTCCCGCAAAAACCTCACCGTAGCACCGCAGAACGGCACAACACGACACGGGCTCATGCCGCGCCAGTACCGCATTTCCCCAATGCAACCCCTGAAAAGCGTCACCTTTGACGTTTACGGAGGCCTCGGCGCCCCCTCCCAAAGAACTCCTGAAAACTCTCACCTTTGCCGGAGGACAGAAAAAAATCAATGATTTCCGTGACTTGCGATAATCCCATCCAGCGCTCGAACCACCGGTGTCCCCGTAAAATCTCACCTTAAGCCCGTTTTTCGCACCGCGGCACTTTTCATTGCGTCCCCATGAATCTCCCGAAAAGACTCACCTTTGCAATCAGAGACCAGGTATACCTACACTCGCAAATCGCCATCCGCCGGGCATCTCCGGCCGATAGCCCGCGTTTCAGTCCCGAATCTCCTCACCTTAACGCGCAGAACCCTATCCAGACCTTCCCGAAAAGCCTCACCTTTGACGGAATCACCGCCCAAATCAGCTCGCGGATCTAGCTGATAGCCAGTTCCCCGAATCCCCTCACCTTTCCAATCGCCAGCGGTTCCTGGCTCCCGTAAAACCTCACCTCAGCAGTATGGATGCTCAAAAAGAAAGCAAAACTGGACCCCGCGCCCCGAAAAATCTCACCTTCGTCTTACGTTTTCTCCCGCCACGGCTCACCAAAGCGGTTAACCACCCCAAAAAACCGGCAAAAAACCACGCTCGCGAGCCTCCCGAAAGCCCTCACCTTGCTGCAGACCAAACCGAACAGACACTTTCGAGGGGTGTCGGGCGCTTCGCGGCTGCGAAGTCCCGCAAAACCTCACCTTTGCCCAAACCCCACGTATACGGTGTTTCCTGAACCCGCTCACGTTCCGTCCCGGAGCCGCTCACCGAGCTTCCCGAACCCCATCACTCGAGTTTCCCGCAGACCCTCACCAAGGCTCCCGCAAAGCTTCACCTTGCTGGCCTGAAAGCCCCGCCAGATAACGGTTCGCCGAGTCGTTAACGTCTTTAACAAGGGTTCAAAGGTGTTTATTTTTATTACTCTCAAGCCTTACACCCGCGAGCCCCGTGAAACAAAGCCCACCACCCCGCAGCCATTGCCGATCAATCGTGAAACAGTGCGCGATCATGCGAAAATCAAATAAAATTCTTCTAATACAATGGCTTATTAGCTATTCTTCGTTTTGTTTCACGGAGAAAAACGGTAGGCGCGTGTTTACTATCGCAATTTGCACGCAAAAGCTCGTCGGTATACGCCAATCCGTTCGCCACCGATAAATCGGTAGCAAACACTACGTAAATTGTTATGATCCATCCAATTCGAGCCACATCGAGGTAAACATGAATCTGGATCAGGAGCGGCAAGCCATTCGCGACGAGCTTGAATCGATGCGTGCGCAGGGCGTGCGCCGCCAGGATCTGTCGCTGCATGCATGCAAACGGCTCTTTTTCGATCTCGGCATCCGGCCATCGATGGCGGCCGTTCGCGATCTCACGCAAACCGGCAGCGCGAGCGACATCCCGAAGGACATCGATCATTTCTGGGAGCGCATCCGCAGCGTGTCGCGGGTCAAGGTCGGAGCGGGCGCGATACCAAAGGCACTGGAAGATCGCGCCGGCGAACTGCTGGGCGCGCTATTCGAAGAAGCGGTCGTGCAGGCCAAAGCGTCGCTCGATGGCGAACGTGAAGAGATCCGCGCGCAGATCAGCGCCGCCGATCTACGCGTACGCGAGGCGGAAATTCGTCGGGATGCGGCCGACGACTCCATCAGGCGCAGCGAAGCGCGCGCCGAAGCCGCGTGGGAGCGGGTTCGCGCACTTGAAACCCAGTTATCGAGCGCGACTACGCACGGCAGCGTTCACCTCGAAGGCATGCAGGCAACCATGCGCCGGCTCGACCAGGAGAACGAGGCGCTGCGGCAACGGCTCGAAAACGAACAGACTGCCAATGCTGCGTTGCGGGACCGGATCGACGCGTTGCACGTCGAATTGCGGCAAAGCACGGAGCGCTATGCACAGCAGATCAAGGATGCGGTGGCCGAAGCCGAGCGGCGCGTCAAGCCGATGCTGGTCGAACTCGACTCGTTGCGTAGCATGGCCGCGACGTATCAGTCCGGCGTGCGTGATGCGAGCCGCAAGGAATTCGAGTTCATTCAGCAGATTGCCGCCGCCAAGGCGCGCGCCGATCGGCTCGACGCGCAGCTGCGCGAGCAGTCGGACGAAGTCGACGCGCTGACGCAAGAAGTCGCCACCCTGCGTGGCCAGCAGGGCATCGATCCAGCCATCGCCGTACTGCTGTGCTCGCTGGTTACTGAGGGACGGCTCACGAGCAAAGAGTTGAGCATAATCGGCACCGCGGCTGACGGCCACGTGACGCTGCCCGCGAGATGCCCGAAATGCGAGGAAGGTGAGCCGGAGCTGTCGCAGGTCGATCACCGTTTCGAACTGTTGTGCCCGGAATGCGAGCACTCTTCCGGCCTCGGCGAATCGCGGCTCGCGGCGGTGAACCAGTTTCTGTCGAACGATGGCTCCACCGCGCCGTCGTCCCGCTCCGTCCACGCGATGCGTTAACCAGAGGCGGCGAATCCAACGGAAAAACGTCAAAGGTGAGGAAATTCGGGACCGCAACGGTGAGGTTCTTCAGGGTTCGCCGGCTCCCGTTTTCCTCGTCAAACGCCCGTCACGGCGGGGCTCGGCCAACGGCGCCGCAGCTGGATCCGGCTCCTCTGTCGCGGGCGAATCCTGCTGATCAATCCAGGTTTGCCACGCGCGATATAGCCGGTTCGCGGACACCGCCTGCACGAAGCCGAGCCATTGACCGACCTGTTCGGCCTCTACTCCGCTTTCGAAAAGGTCCGCCGCAAACGTGTTGCGCAAGGTCTGCGGACTCGCGCGCGATTGGCGCGATGTGGCAATCCCCGCTGCATCGACGAGCGCATCCACCGCGCGCAGCATCGTGGCCTTATGCATCGGCCTGCCCGACGGCGATGCGGGAAACACAAGCTTGCCGGCCAGCTGCGTCAGCCGGCGTTCCGCTAGCCAGGCGTCTAGAATCGCCGTTGCGAACGGCGCGAGTCGCGTGCGCCGCGTCAGCACTGGATTCGCGGACTCGATCGTGACCCACGGCGAGCCCTCTCTCACGCAACTAACCGTAAGCGCTCCCGCTTCGCCCGTCTTCAGTCCTCCGCCCAGAAACACCGCGATCAACGCGCGATCGCGTCGCTCTCTCCAGCGCTGCGCGGTCGACAACGCCGGCAACGGCGCGAACAGCCGCGCGATCAACGCAGTGCGTTCCGCATGCGTGAGAAACCCGGTCGGCTCATTGTCGCGCGCATTGCGCCACGCGGCTTCCCCGTCCTGAGCGATGAAGCGAGCCGGGTTGGTCGACGCCGATTCGATCTCGCGCACGTGATCGAGCACGCGCTCGATAAGTCGCAAATAGCGGATCCGCTGCGTTCTGCGAATCTCGAGGCTGGCGACGAATTCGGCGATCGCGGGCGTGTCGACCGTCGCGAGGCTTTGTTGCCGCGCGCCAAGCCAATCGAGAAACTGCCCCCACTGCGCCTGATAGACCAACGCCGAAGAGCGACGGAAGTGCTGCTTCGCGAGCCACGCATCGAACGCGACCTGCGGGTCGCGACGCCAGTCTTCGCGTTGCTGATCGAACAGATCGGTAGAGGGCGCGGGACGGGGAACGGGGTCGGACAGATGAGGAGGTGACATGAGCAATCCTTCCGTTAGTTGCACCGCTTGGTCCGCGTATTGTAGGCGCTGACCGCCGCAAGGCCGACCGCGAGGAATGGAAGAGGATCCGAGCCACCCCGACGTGGTGCCGCCATTAGCCGCCCCACGCCCGGGCGCGCTTTAGGGGCGCATCGGCCGGCCGTGGCAGCGCCGCCCGGCGCGCCGCTTGCCGCGCCGCTTCCTCGTACGCATTGACGGCAAACGCAAAAACGGCGGGCAATGCGTTGGAGGTGCCGAAATCCACGCCGTCATCGGTTTCTGGATAAGGCAGATCGGACGGGCGCTGGAACAGCCCGAGCATCAGCGCGTCGTGCCGGCTGGCAAAACCGAGATCGGCCAGCGCCTCGGCTTCGATGGCATGGAGCAGACGCCACGTGAGCGGCACCTGCCTGACGATGTAGCGCGCGGCGATGCTGCGCACGATATGTTCGAGATCGCGCGCGGCGGTCTGGAAGCGCAGCGCGGCGAGAGTTTGATCGGTAGGGTCGGTTTTCAAATTGTTCATTCTCGGCTCCAATCGACACCTGATACTGTACAAACATACAGTGCCAGGCGCAACCTGGCCGCACGGCCTAACCGTGAATCACGACCAGCAGCGCTTTCGCCGCGCTCTTGCCGACGTTGCGGATCGCATGCGGAACATCCGCGACATAGCGCGCGGTGTCCGCGACCTTGAGCCGCTTCGTCGCGCCGGCCGCCTCGATTTCGATCGAGCCGTGCAGCACGGTCAGATGCTCGCGCGTGCCTGGCTCGTGCGCGTTCGACACGAGAGCCCCGCCTGGCTGCAGCGTCAACTCGTACCACTCGAACTTGCCGGCCAGCTCGATCGGTCCCCACACACGCAACTGGTATTTCGCTTCATGACCGCTTAGCGTAGGAATATCGTGCGGTCCGGAAACGGCGATTGCCTCAGGCGACTTCGGCGGCGCAAACAGCGAATCGAGGCTTACGCCGAGCGCATTGGTCAGCCGCCATGCAACCGCGATCGTCGGATTGGCCTTGTCGCGCTCGATTTCCGACAGCATCGATTTCGACACGCCGGCCGCGCGCGACAGATCGTCGAGCGTCATGCGCCGCTCGGCGCGCAGCCGTTGAATCTGTTCGCCGACGCGCGGCGGCGCCGCAATCGCCGCACTCGGCGGTAATGCCGCGCTGGCGGAGGTGGGCGCCGCATTGGACGCGGTGCGGCGTGTACCCGAACTTGCCATTTCCTGACCCATCGTTTAGAGTTGTTCGATATACCGGATTTTAGTTCGGAAAAACGAAAATATCCGATAAAGCTGACAACCGACTATAACAGGCCGCCCTTCCCGCGCGCATGCGAATGCGGGCGCCATCACTCTCAGGAGTCCCGTTCATGCGTGACCAATACCTTGCTCATTTGCGCGGCACCCTCGACCAGATCCGCGCCGACGGCTTCTACAAGAGCGAGCGCGTGATCGCGAGTCCGCAGTCGGCCGACGTGCGTCTTGCCGACGGCAGCGACGTGCTGAACTTCTGCGCAAACAACTATCTCGGTCTCGCCGACGACACGCGGCTGATCGAAGCCGCCAAGCAAGGCCTCGACAGCGACGGCTTCGGGATGGCGTCGGTGCGCTTCATCTGCGGCACGCAAACCGTGCACAAGCAACTCGAAGCGGCGCTCGCCGCGTTCCTGCAAACCGAGGACTGCATTCTCTACTCGAGCTGCTTCGACGCGAACGGCGGCCTGTTCGAAACGCTGCTCGACGAAAACGACGCGATCATCAGCGACGAGCTGAATCACGCGAGCATCATCGACGGTGTGCGGCTGTCCAAGGCGAAGCGCTTTCGCTACAGGAACAACGACCTCGGCGATCTCGAAGCGCGCCTGCAGGAAGCCGATGCGGCGGGCGCGCGCTTCAAACTGATCGCGACCGACGGCGTGTTCTCGATGGACGGCATCATCGCGAACCTCGCCGGCATCTGCGATCTGGCCGACCGGTACGGCGCATTGGTGATGGTCGACGACTCGCACGCGGTCGGCTTCATCGGTGAACACGGTCGCGGCACGCCCGAGCATTGCGGAGTGACGGCGCGCGTCGACATCATTACCGGCACGCTCGGCAAGGCGCTCGGTGGCGCATCGGGCGGCTACGTCGCGGCGCGCAAGGAAGTCGTCGAGCTGTTGCGGCAGCGCTCTCGCCCGTATCTGTTCTCGAACACGCTGACGCCGAGCATCGCGGCGGCGTCGCTGAAGGTACTCGAATTGCTCGCCAGCGATGAAGGGGCGCTGCTGCGCGCACGCGTGCGCGAAAACGGCGCGCATTTCCGCCGCGCGATGAGCGCGCTCGGCTTCACGCTCGTGCCGGGCGAACATCCGATCATTCCGGTGATGCTCGGCGACGCGCAACTCGCGGGAAAGATGGCCGATGCGCTGCTGAAGCAAGGCGTCTACGTGATCGGTTTTTCGTTCCCGGTGGTGCCGCGTGGCCGCGCGCGCATCCGCACGCAGATGAGCGCCGCGCACACGCCGGAGCAGATCGACCGTGCCGTCGAGGCGTTCGCGCGCGTCGGCCGCGAGCTCGGCGTCATCACCACGTGATCGCCGCGTGATTCGAATGGAGAAGCAGATGAAAGCATTGGCAAAACTCGAACGCGGACCGGGCCTCACGCTGACCGACGTGAAGAAGCCCGAAGTCGGTCATAACGACGTGATGATCCGCATCACGCGCACCGCGATTTGCGGCACCGACATTCATATCTGGAAGTGGGACGACTGGGCGCAGAAGACGATTCCGGTGCCGATGCACGTCGGCCATGAATACGTCGGCGAAATCGTCGAGATGGGGCAGGAAGTGCGCGGCTTTGCGATCGGCGATCGGGTGTCGGGCGAAGGACACATCACCTGCGGCTTCTGCCGCAATTGTCGCGCGGGCCGCCGGCATCTGTGCCGCAACACGATCGGCGTCGGCGTGAATCGCGAGGGCGCGTTCGCCGAATACCTGGTGATTCCGGCCTTCAACGCGTTCAAGATCCCGCCTGAAATCTCCGACGATCTCGCCGCGATCTTCGATCCGTTCGGCAACGCGACGCATACGGCGCTGTCGTTCAACCTCGTCGGCGAAGACGTGCTGATTACCGGCGCTGGGCCGATCGGCATCATGGCGGTCGCGATCGCCAGGCACGTCGGCGCGCGCAATGTCGTGATCACCGACGTCAACGACTATCGCCTCGAACTCGCGCGCAAGATGGGCGCGACGCGCGCGGTGAACGTGTCGCGCGAATCGTTGCGCGACGTGATGCACGATCTGCACATGACCGAGGGCTTCGACGTCGGACTCGAAATGTCGGGCGTGCCGAGTGCTTTTACGGGCATGCTCGAAGCGATGAACCACGGCGGCAAGATCGCGCTGCTCGGCATTCCACCCGCGCAAACCGCGATCGACTGGACCCAGGTGATCTTCAAAGGCCTTGAAATCAAGGGCATTTATGGGCGCGAGATGTTCGAGACCTGGTACAAGATGGTCGCGATGCTGCAAAGCGGCCTCGATCTGTCGCCGATCCTCACCCACCATTTCAAGGTCGACGACTATCAGGAAGCCTTCGCGACGATGCTCTCCGGCGAAAGCGGCAAGGTGATTCTCGACTGGACCTCTGCCTGAGTCGGTGCTTCGCCGTCAGAACGCTGACGCCCGCAGCGCGCTTACGCGCCTGCGGGCGTTTTCACAAACTCGGCCTGGATGCGCACGTGAATATCGTCGCCGACGGCCGGATACCAGGTAGACAGACCGAACTTCGCGCGGCTGAAATGACCGTCCGCGGAAAAGCCAAGCGTGTCCTTTTTCGTCAGCGGATCGGGCGCGAAACCGTTGAACGTGACGTCGAGCGTGACCGGCTGCGTGACGCCGCGGATCGTCAGATCGCCGCTCAGCGTACCGCGCGCTTCGCCGGTGCGCTCGAAACGCGTGCTCGCGAAGCGGATCTGCGGATAGCGCGCGACGTCGAGCATACTGTCGCTTTTCACCATTTTGTCGAGCAGCGGCACGTTCGTGTCGATGCTCGCGGCGTCGATCGCGACCGACGCCGTGCTGCGGTCGAGGCCGCCGTCGTTCCAGTCGAGCTCCCCCTGCTTGCGATCGAAACGCATCGTAAAGCGCGTGTATTTGAAGTGATCGATATCGAACGTGATGCTCGTATGGTCCTGATCGATGTCGTAGCGTCCGGGCGGCACGCGCGCCTCGTTCTGACTGACCGAATGCGTGAGCACCTGGATCGGCGTGCAGGCCACCGCGCCCAGCAGCGTTGCGCCGAGCAGCGCGCGTACCCACGCGGTGCGAACGAAGGATGGTTTCATCGAAGCGATTCCGGTTGAGCGGTGATCAAGCGATCTCCATCACGATAGCAGCAAGCGCACCCACAGCGCCGAAGCTCGAAGAAAAACTTGACGAGGGAGAATGATCGTTCTACTTTTTCGTCCATGACACACGAAACGATTCCGACCGATCCAAACGACGCGGCCCAGCCCGGCACGGCGCGCGAGCGGCTGCTCGATGCCGCCGAGGCGCTCATCTACGCCGGCGGCATCCATGCAACCGGCGTCGATGCGATCGTGCGGCAGTCCGGCACCGCGCGCAAAAGCTTTTACACGCATTTCGAGTCGAAAGATGCGCTAATCGCGGCCGCGCTCGAACGGCGCGACGAGCGCTGGATGAACTGGTTTATCGCCGGCACGCAACGGCGCGGCAAGGGCGCGCGCAGACGCCTGCTCGGCATGTTCGACGTGCTGCGCGAGTGGTTCGAATCGGCGGATTTTCATGGCTGCGCGTTTCTGAACGCGGCCGGCGAAATCGAATCCGCCGACGATCCGATCCGCGTCGTCGCGCGCAAACACAAGGCACGGCTGCTCGGTTTCGTGCGTGCCGAATGCGACGCGTTCGTCGTGGATGCCGAAATCGATGCGCGTCGCGCGGCGTCGCTCGCGCGGCAATGGCTCGTGCTGCTCGACGGCGCGATCGCGGTGGCGCTCGTGAGCGGCGAAGCCGATGCGGCGCTCGACGCGCAGGCGGTTGGCAAGACCTTGCTCGATGCGGCAGCGAAACCCGCCGCAACCAAACGGCCGCCATCGCGGCGCACCATAACCTGACTGAGGAACCATCATGGCCGATACGATCGAAGCCCGCCCGCCGCTGCCGCCATTCACTCGCGATACCGCGATCCAGAAAGTGCGCGCCGCGGAAGACGCCTGGAACACCCGCGAACCCGAGCGCGTATCGCTCGCGTACACGACGGACAGCGTGTGGCGCAACCGCGCCGAATTCGTGCATGGCCGCGCGGAGATCGTCGGCTTTCTGCGCCGCAAGTGGGCGAAGGAGCTCGACTATCGGCTGATCAAGGAACTGTGGGCGTTTACCGACAACCGCATCGCAGTGCGCTTCGCGTACGAATGGCACGACGATTCGAAAAACTGGTTCCGCTCGTATGGCAACGAGAACTGGGAGTTCAACGAGCATGGTCTGATGGCGCATCGTCACGCAAGCATCAATGACCTGCCGATCCGCGAAGCCGACCGCTTGTATCGCTGGCCGCTCGGCCGGCGGCCCGACGATCACCCCAGCCTGTCCGATCTCGGTCTGTAGACGTTCTCACCACATTCATCGCCGGCGGCGCACCTGATGGGCGCCGCGAACTTCTTCACCGCTTGTTCATCACGGCGCCATCGGTTCTCCGTTATCGTGGCGGTTCCGGCTGCGGGGGCACGTCGCGTGCCCGGCCGGCCGAGCGAGTCCTCGACATCGACCGCACGGCTTCAGGTACAGTGCGCGACGGGCGGCACGCGGATCGCCAGAACACCATGACACCGGCGCTCGACCGGTGACGGAGAAGAAATGCACTTCAGGCAGATGAACAAGAATATCCGGCGCGCCGCGGTGGCGCTTTTCGCCAGCTTCGCGGCGGTCTCCGCGGCGCACGCGGGCAACTGGTGTGACGGCGGTGTATGGGTCGACGCGATGCTCGGCTCGTATCACATCAACCCCGATCCCGATACGCACTTCGAGCAGTTCAATCCCGGGCTTGGCGTCGAATGCTGGCTGAACAACCAGTGGGCGCTGACGGCCGGCGGCTTTCGCAACTCGCTGCGTCGGCCGTCCTACTACGGCGGCGGCGTGTGGGCGCCGGAGTTCGCGCATTGGGGAATCGTGCGGATCGCGGCGATCGGCGGGATCATCTCCGGCTATAACTATGGCAACTGGGGGCTTGGCAGCAATCACACGATCGGCCCGGTGGTCGCGCCGATCGTGATGCTCGAATACAAGCGCGTCGGCGCGAACTTCATCGTCATTCCGCCGATCCCATCGGACAATCTGCCCTTTACGATTGGTTTTCAGCTGAAGGTAAAGTTCTGACGGAGCTCCCAATTGGCAAAAAAGTCGCGACCTACAGAAAAACACTGATTTTTGGAAAAACAGTTGCGACTTGCCCTGCCGAGCGGGAATGCGGCTATTAAAATTTAGCGCTTCGCGCGTGCCAGATTACTTCGTTCGCCGAATGACAGTTGCGACTTCCTTTGTCCGGTGAGGCTTGCCGGCGTTCGACTGAATTGAAGCAATGATCTTGAAAAGGCGAAAATTTGAGTATGATTGCCGCTGAATATTTGGCTGGGCCTTCGATTCAGTATGGGTCAACGTCATTGAAACAATGACAATTTCGCCCAGATGTAAATTGCTGGGTTTAAGGGCGGGGTGCCCGTTGACTTGACTGACAGCCTTTGCAACAAGCGCTTGATGTGTTCCACGAGGAGCGCGGTTGTGTTCTGACCGTGACCTCCTAAAACTACTGCTCAGTGTACCCGTGAGATGGGCGGCCCCAGTTTAGATTCAGCGCACCGTTTGCAGCTGATGAGGACCTCCTGGATTTACTCACCGGACAAGTGAGTGACGACCTCAGTTTCGCTTCAGCGCACCGTTCACAACTGATGAGGACCTCCTGGAATTGCTCACCGCACACGTGAGGGAAGATCCGGTTAGGGTTGCCGTTAGCGAGACCGGTTTGAATATATCTGTATGCGCGTCAGATGCTGCCAGCGTGTTTCCACTCCCGAGAGACGACAGAGCTACCGGTGTCAACTTCCCGCAGGTCTCGAATAATTACAGTCTGCGGGGTCACCAACGTAATGGCCGCTGCACGCAACCGCTTGAGAATGTCGAACAGCAGGTCGCTCTTCGTATCGGCCGTTATCCTGGGGCTGCGAACGGAGCCGGTGACACTCAACGTGATGCCGTCGGCGGCGCGCTGACTGAACATGACCGACGGTGCCGGATGATCAAGTATCGACGGGTGCGCTTCGTACGCCGCGAGCAGCAGATCGCGCACCTGTTCGGGATCGATGTTCAACGGGAAGATGAGCGTGAGGGTCGTGACACCCTGGGTCCGGTTTCCCATCGTCACGTTGCGCAGGTTCTGCGAGATGAGGTGGGAGTTGGGAACGATGACCGTGGACCGGTCGGCGAGCTGAATTTCGGTTGCGCGAGCGTTGATGCGGCGGATGTCGCCCTCGACGCCCGCAATACTGTCCATATCGCCGACCTTGACCGGGCGCTCGGTCAGCAGGATCAGCCCGGAGATAAAATTCTTGACGACTTCCTGAAACCCCAAGCCGATGCCAACCGGCAGCGCGCTGACCGTGATCGCCAGCAGCAGGCTGCGGCCCACCGCGGACATCACCGTCGAAGCCTGTTCGAGGTGGATGTCGTCCAGCCCGAATAGCTGCTTGATGGTTTTGCCGCTGGCATGGTGCGCCGAGAAGAGGTTTTCGCAGATGTACTGGGTGAGCCTGCTCAGCAGGTAGAAGCTGCACAGGACGAGGTCAAACCAGACGAGTTCATAGGTCAGGAATCGTGCAACCGAAATGTAGCCGGTCAGCAGCGACAACAGCGAGCCCACGACGGCAATGGTGACACCGGCGTGGATCAACCCGGCGACGGTCGAACGGACCTCCGGCGGTTCTCCTGCGGCGGTCAGCGCATTACGCACGCGGTTTGCCCGCAGCAGGGCGGCGCCGATGGTCAGTGCGGGACCACCAGCGAGACCACTCCGCGTCCGAGCAGAGTCATCTGCAGACTGGTATCGACTGTTCTGTTGAACTGCTCCACCGTGCCGGAAAGCATGAGCAGGGCGGCAAGTATCCGGGGAATGGCTGGATGGCGCGCGCCACCGGATCGGCCATGACCGTCAGGCGCCACGAGGGTCGGTCACTGCCCAGCAGCGCCCGGCCCAGTCCCGCGATCATCGCTGGAAAGTTTGATGATCGCTACGAGCATGCCAAGTACGCCGACCTCGACGATGCTCCACGGGCGCAGCATCGCAAGCAGCCTCATGCTCCATGCGAAACCCGGCGCCCGGCGTGCGGCGCGCGCAAATGCCAGCACCCAGCCGAGCAGCGCGATCTGCAGAAGCGGTACCACGACAATCATCATCGCAGTGGCGAGCGCAATCGGTGCAACCGCGCCGTGCGCCAGCGCTGCCGCGGACTGCCAGAGCGTCGTCTCGCTGTGCAGGCCCTGCAGGGAGATCCGGATCACCGGGCAGACGTTGGCGATCACGAAGACGATGGCTGCGGCGACGGTTAGCGCGAGCCACCGATCGACATCGAGCTGGCTCGCGCGATACAGGACCGCCGAACATTGCCCGCAGCGCGCCACCTCGCGCGTGGCCAGCGCGCGGCGGCGGTACACGCCGTCACAATGCTCGCAGACGACGAGCGTAGGGAAGGTTTGCATGAGCATCCAGCAATCAGGACGGCCTGCCACTGCCGCCGGCCACCGTCCGCTGCTGCTGGTGGGCCATCTGAGCCGCGCGCGCGTCGAAGTACGACGTCGCATAGTCGATGAACGCCCGGACCTTCGCCGTCATCAGGCCCCTGTCGCGATATGCGAGCCTGATTTCGGCGTCCCCGCTCATGAGCTCGAAGTCGGGCAGCAGCTGTACCAGCCGGCCATCGTCCAGCTCCTTGCCGACCATCGTCAGCGGCAACGCGCCGAGACCAGCACCGCTCATCACCAGTTCCTTGTTCAACGCGGCGTTGCTGGTCGACACGTCGTGTTCGAGTGGCACGGCGATCTGTTCGCCACTGCGCCGGAACCGCAGTTGTGGTTCGCTGATCGACGCAAGTATCGTGACGAAGCGGAATGCGGCGAGATCGCTGGGTATTTGCGGTAGCTTGCGCCCCTGCAGATAGCTGGGCGAGCCCACCACGGCGAGGGGCAGGCGACACAACGCACGGGTGATCGTGAGCTCGCTCGTGAGCATGAACGGCAGCACGATGCCGAGATCGAAGGCTTCCCTGATCAGATCGACTGGCCGTTCCGCCAGCGTCAATTCGAGCTGCACGGCTGGATACCGGGCACGGAACCCGGCGATCAGTGGTGGCAGCTCTATCAGCGCCGCGGTGGTGTGGGCGACGAGCCGCAGTACCCCCGCAGGCTCCCGTGCACGCTGCCCGGTACCGGCCTCGAGCACGTCCAGTTCAGCCACCACGCGCGAGCAGCCGCCGTAAAACTCCTCCCCGGACTCAGTGAGTGCGAGGTGCCGGGTCGTGCGCTGAAAAAGACGCACACCGAGCCTCGTTTCGAGCCCCGTTATCGCGCGCGAGACGACTGCCTTTGAGATGCCCAACGCATTCGCGGCGTGCGTGAAGCTCTGCATTTCGACGACGGTACAAAAGGTCCGCAGCGTTTCGAGGTGGTCCATAAGTGCTCGCAATTCAAGGTAAGTCAAAATGGGTTATAACTATACTGTTCAGTATAGTGAAACGCACTGTTGCCGTCAACGCAAATAAACCGGGTAGTTTTGTTATGATAAGATAGTCAGTATTGATCGGAAACACCGGTCAGGTGCGTCGCCGCCGGCGGCGTCGTCGATCGATCGCATAAACAAAAGGAGAGCCCGGGATGAGGGGGAAAACGGAAGCAAAGCGGCAGGCGATTGTTGACGCCGCGTTCGAGGTGTTCAGTGAGGTGGGGTTCGAGCAGGCGTCGATGTCCGAGATCGCGGCACGGGCAGGCGGGTCCAAAGCCACGCTGTACAGCTATTTCCAGTCGAAGGAAGAGATGTTCACTGAGTTCATGACTGCCGCCGCGCAGGAGGAAGTCCGGGCGGGGTTCGAACTGCTCAGGACCTCGGCGCCGGTTCGCGATGCACTGACGAGCTTCGGCACGCACTATCTGGTTGCGGTGCTGAAACCGCAACTGCTCGCGGTGCGCCGTCTCGCGCATCGTGAAGGCGGCCGGTCGAATGTCGGCGCCCTGTTCTATGAGCGCGGGCCGAAGCTCGGCTGGCAAACGGTGGCTGTCTTCCTGCAGCAATTGATTGACACCGGGCAGCTGCGCAGCTGTAACGCAGCCATCGCGACAGCGCATCTGCGCACGCTGTATGAAGCGGAGTTGATGGAGCTTTGCCTGTTTGGCGTGCCGGCCGATACCAGCCCCCGCAACATCGCGAAGGTCGTCCAGAGAGCGGTCGACGTGTTCATGGCCGCATACGGGCCGACGCACGCCGCACCAACCACGCACTGATTATCCGGCTGCCGCCCGCATTGTCCGGGCGGCAGATCGACATCCAGGGCAAACCGGCGGTCAATCCTTATAGAGCGCGCTGGCCACATAGCGGCGCCGCAGGTCGCCCAGCACCGCTGCCAGGATCGCACTGACCGGCAGCGCGAGCAGCACACCAAAAAAACCAAAAAGCTCGCCAAACGCAAGCAGCGCGAAGATCACTGCGAGCGGGTGCAGCCCGATGCGGTCACCCACGAGTCTGGGAACAAGAAAACAGCTTTCGAGAACCTGCCCAACTCCGTACACGGCTGCGACTGCAGCCAGTCCGTACCAGCCGCCAAACTGCAGAACCGCGGCAAGCAGGGCAAGGGCCAGTCCCAGGGCGAAACCCACGTAGGGGATGAACACCGCGAAGCCGGTGAAGAGTCCAATGGGCAGCGCGATGTCGAGGCCGGCCAGAGTCAACGCTATCGGGTAGAACACGGCGAGCACGCCCATCACGAGCAACTGGCCGCGTAGGTATTGCGACAGCATGTGGTCCATCTCGGTCACGAGTGCCCGGACCTTGCCGACCCAGCGCCGCGGCACAAAGCTTTCCATCCGCGCGAATATCTGGTGCCTGTCGTAAAGCTGATAGAAAAGGACCAGCGGCACCAGTATGACGTTGCTTACCACGGAAAACACGACGTTGCTGCCTGTCCGCACGTACCGCCAGGCGGCGAGCATGACGGTCTGGCCGTCGCCGATCGTGGCGCCCGTCAGCAGGTGGCGGACTTCGACCAGATCGAGTGAGTAGCTGACACCCAGCAGTGCCAGCCTGGGTTGCAGCCACGCGTTCAGGCCTGCGATGAAAACGGGAAAGTTCTTGGCGAGCTCGGGTCCTTCCTTGTGCATCACGGCGAACGCAAGCAGCGGCAGCAGGGTCAGGAGCAGTGCGAAGAGGAGCATCATCAGCAGGACGGCAACTGCACGCGGCACACGCTGGCGCACCAGCCACTCGACGCCCGGCTGCAGCATGTACGCGATGAGCGCGCCGAGCAGGAATGGCGTCAGAACCGGGCGCAAGATCCACAGAAGGATACCGAGGCCAGCGGCGATGGCGCCCCACACGAGGATCTGGCGCTGATAGGAAGTCAGGATCATGGTCGGGAGTCGTATTCAGGTGACCCGCACGCGACAGGCAAACGCGGCGGCGTATCGAGGGGGCATCAGTCGTCGTCATTCAACACCAGCGAAGGCAGGGGGCGCGCCCCCCGTTGGCCTTCAATGTGCCTGTGACGTATCCGCGACACGCGTCGGTCTGGGCGCAAGCCAGATCGCCAGCGCGCCGACGATGAAGCAGCATGCGATGTTAAAGAAAAGCTGGTTGGTGGCGAGCATCACCGCCTGCGACTCGACCATGCTGCTGATCTGCGCCTGCGCCTGATCCGCACTCCAGCCGGAACCGGTCAGCGAGGACATGAAGTGGCCGGCCTGATCGACCAGGCCCGACAACTCCGCGCGGTTGAACTTGGTCTTGTCCTCCCACAACGTGTTGACGACCGACGTGGCAATCGCCCCGCTGAAGGTCCGGCAGAAGCTCATCAGTCCCGCCGCCGACGCCGTTTCGGGCTCGTCGACACTGCTCAGGCCGATGCTCGTCGTCGGCACGAAGAAGAACGGCAGGCCGATGCCTTGCAGCAGCAGCGGCAGTGCCACCTGCCAGAAGTCCATGTCCGAATTCGCATGGGTGCGGAACAGCGTCACCGAGCCGAGCAACATCACGCCGGCAAACACGAGCCAGCGTCCATCGAACTTCGTCGACAGCCTGGCGGCAAACGGTGCGGCGACCACCGCGAAGATGCCCGTCGTCGCCTGGGCATACCCGGCCCACGTGGCCGTGTACCCCATATTGTTCTGCAGCCACAGTGGCGTGAGCACGGTGGCGCCGAAGTACGCGCCGAACGCCAGCGACATGGTGACCACACTCGCGGCAAAGCCGCGATGACGGAACACCCGCAGATCGACGATGGGATTTCGCTCGGTCAGCTCCCAGATGAGGAAGGCGAGGAAACCAATCACCGCAACGATCGCGAGGACGCGAATTTCCATCGAGCTGAACCAGTCCTTGTCCTTGCCATCATCGACCATGATCTGCAGCGCAGAGACCCAGATGATCAGCAGCACGAGCCCGACCGTGTCGATCCGCATCCGGATCTTCTCCGATTCGAAGCGCTTGAGCATCATCCATCCGGCGTATCCGCAGATCAGCGACACAGGCACGTTGATGAAGAAGATGTAGGACCAGTGGTAGTCGTCGCAGATGATACCGCCCAGCACCGGGCCCATCACCGGCGCAATCAGTGTCGTCATGCTCCACAGGCCAAGCGCCGCGGCGGCCTTCTCCTTCGGAAAGATGCGCAGCAGCAGGGTTTGCGAGAGCGGCATGAGCGGGCCGCCCGCGAGCCCCTGAAACACACGGAACAGCACCAGCGTGCCGAGCGACGTCGCCATTCCGCACAGTGCCGAACCCAGTCCGAACATGATCAGCGCCGTGATGACCACGCGCACCGTTCCGAAGCGACTCGCAAGCCAGCCGGTCAGCGGCACGGTGATCGCTTCGGCCACCGCGTAGGACGTGATGACGTACGTGCCCTGGCTGGTCGAGGAGCCGAGTGAACCCGAAATGGTCGACAACGACACGTTCGCGATGGTGCGGTCCAGCACCGCGACGAAGTTGGCGGCGGCGATCATCAACGCCGCGACAATCAGCATTGGGCCGGACAGCGGCGGCAATGCGATGTCATTGACCTGAGTGGAAGACATGATGGCGCATCCTTAGTGTGTGGACGCGTCGTTGCCGCCGCGCGTGTCGACCGTCGCTTCCATGGACAGGTTGATACCCAGCGGATGCGCGCGAAGCTCGGCCGGCTCGATCCTGACGCGCACCGGCAGGCGCTGCACGACCTTGATCCAGTTGCCGGTCGCGTTCTGCGCGGGGATCATCGCGAACGCGGAACCTGAACCGCCCGAGAAACCCTCGACCTTGCCGTGATAGACGACCTTGCTGCCGTACAGGTCCGACTTCAGTTCCACCGGCTGACCGATGCGCACCTTGCCGAGTTGGGTTTCCTTGTAATTCGCATCGACGTAGACGGATTCGATCGGCACGACTTTCATCAGTGTGGTGCCGGTCTGAACGCGCTGACCCACCTGAACCTGGCGGCTCGCGACGACACCGTCGACCGGCGCGCGCAGCACGGTGCGTTCGAGATCGACGCGGGCCTGATCGCGCTTCGCGCGTGCGAGCAGGACTTCCGGATTGGTATCGACCGTCGTGTCCGCAATCAGCACCTTGTTCGCCTCGAGCGAGCCGACTGCGGCGTCGCGGCTTGCCTTCGCCTGCAAGGCCGCAGCGCGGGCTGCGTCGAGCGCCGCCCTGGCGGTGGCAGATGCAGCGCGCGCGTTGCTCAGCTCTTCGCCGGATACGCTGCCGGTGTGGGCTAGCACTTCGCGACGCTGCAGGTCGATCGCCGCGCGGTCAAAGTCGGCCTGGGCCGAGGCGATCTGCGCGGCCATGCGGGATTCGTCCGCTGCGCGCGCACTGACTTGCGCGCTCAGTTGCGTATCCGTCGCGACATAGCCGCGCACCTTGCGTTCGGCGCGGCCCAGATCGGCTTCGGCCTGCGCCAGCGCAATCTTCGCGTCGGTGTCGTCGACGACGGCCAGTACGTCGCCCTTGTGGACCTGCTCCGTATTCACGACCGGCACGCTTTTGACGATGCCGCTGACCGCCGGCGTGATCGATGCGACTTCGGCCGCGGTGTAGGCGTTGTCGGTCGACACGTAATGCGAGGCGACGAAGTGCCAGTAGCTCGCGTACCCGAGACCGGCGACGAGAATGGCGCCGCCGAGCAGCGCGAACAGCTTCTTGCGGTTCGAAGGGGGAGCGCCGGCCGCAGCGCCGGTATCGACGGGAGCAGCGGAAGCGGGCGAGTCCGGCATCAGCGACTCGCTGGTTTTGACGAATTGGGTTTCAGACATGATCGGAGTCCTTGAAATCAGCTTTGCTTGTTGGGATGGGTTGCGTCGGTCGCGGCCGGCGTGCTGGCCTGAAAGCCGCCGCCGAGTGCGCGCACGAGCGCGACATCGAGCGAGAAGGTGCGCGACTGGATATCGGCGAGCTGGCGCTGCGCGGAAGTCATCGTGTCGGCGGCGTTCAGCACTTCGAGGTAACCGGCAAGGCCGGCGCGATAGCGATCGAGCGCGACCTGGTGCGCCTGGGCGGCGTCGTCGTAGGCGGCTTGTGTCGCTTGCAGCCGATCCGCCAGCGCGCGTTTGCTTGCGGCAACGTCAGCGACGTCGTGCAGCGCCTTGGTCAGCGTTTCGTCGTAGTTCGCGACCGCCTCGTCGTAGGTCGCCCGCTTGCCCCGCAGTTCGCCGCGCAAACGTCCGCCGTTGAAGATGGGCAGCGTGATCGCCGGCCCGAAGTTGCCGGCCAGCGAAGCCGCGTTCGTCAGCATGTTCAGGCCAAGCGACTGGAAGCCGATCGACGCGCCGAGCGTGATGTCCGGGTAAAACCCGGCTCGCGCGACGTCGATCCGCTTCGCCGCCGCCTCTACGCGCAGGCGTGCAACGACCACGTCCGGGCGACGGCCAAGCAGGCCGAGTCCAAGGTTGGCGGGCATGCCGGCAGGCTGGGTCAGGTCGACGGCCGGACGCTCGATACGCAAGCCGCGGTCGGGACCAGCTCCCATCAATGCGGCGATCTGGTTGCGCTCGAGTGCAATCGATTCGTCCAGCGCGAGCAGGTCGGCCTGCGCGCTTTGCTGCTTCGATTCAGCCTGCTTCACGCCGGCCTGCGTTTCGAGCCCGTTCGCGAAACGCTCCCGGAACAGCTGCGCGGATTGCGTGCGCACCTGCAGTGCCGCCTGCGCACTATCGCGCTCGGCGAACAGACGCGCGAGGTCGGCATACGCTGCGGCGATCGACGCGGAGAGAACCATGCGGGCCTGCGCCGCATCGGCGCGCGCCGCTTCGAGTTCCGACGTGGCGGCGGCTAGCGAAGCGCGATTCTTGCCCCAGAAGTCGATTTCGTAGCTGAAGTCGAGCTCGGCGCTGCCGTAGGGGCGCCATCCGTGGGGAACGAAATCCGAGGGAATACCGTTGTTGTAGCTCTGCTTCTTCTTTTCGACCGAGCCCTGCGCGCTGACTTCGGGCAGCAGCGCCGCGCCCGCCACCTGCGCCGACGCCTCGGCGTTATGCAGCCGCGCCTCGGCAGCCGCCAGCGTCGGCTCATCCTTGAGCGCCTCTGAAATCAGGCCGTTCAGTTGCGGATCGCGATAGCCGAGCCACCACTGGTCGGTGGGCCACGCGGACGCGGTGCCGGCCTGCTTGCCGGAGCCCGCACCGAGACTTTCTGCCGTCTCGTACCTGCTGATGTCCTTCGTTACCGGCTTTTGCGGCATGTCAGGCAGTTGCGCGCAGGCGCTCGCCACGATGGCGAAGGCGAACGCGACGGCCAGCCTCACTGGTTTGTGCTGCATCCCAACCTCGGTGCTCTCTTGCATGATCCCCTGCTCCCTCGCTCCGTTTACAATACTGCACAGTCTAGTTATCGCGATCGAAGATGTCCAACAACAAATAAACTGTACGGTTCAGGTATGGTAAAATTGCAACGTTGAAGGTCGAAGGCCGGCCACGGGCGTGCCGCCGGCCATGTCATTGATCGGTCGTGCAGACCGGAGGAGCGCATCAAAGATGAGGGTAAAAACAGAAGCAAAGCGGCAGGTGATCGTTGACGCCGCGTTTGAGGTGTTCAGTGAATTGGGGTTCGAGCTTGCGTCGATGTCGGAGATTGCGGCGCGGGCAGGCGTGTCAAAGGCCACGCTCTACAACTACTTCAAGTCGAAGGACGAGATGTTCACCGAGTTCATGGGCGTCGCCGCGCTACAGGGAACAGAAGCTGCACGCGCGCAACTGAAGACCACCGTGCCGGTTCGCGACGCACTGGTGAGCTTCGGCAAGCACTGTCTGGTTGCGCTGCTGACACCGCAACTGCTCGCGGTGCGCCGTCTCGCGCATCTCGAAGGTGGCCGGTCGAACGTCGGCGCTATGTTCTATGAGCGCGGGCCGAAGCCCGGCTGGCAAACGGTGACGGACTTCCTGCAGCAATTGATTGACGCCGGGAAGCTGCGCCGCTGTAACGCAGCCATCGCCACAGCGCATCTGCGCGGGCTGTATGAAGCGGAGTTGCTGGAACTCTGCCTGCTGGGGGTGCCGGCGGATACCAGTTCCCGCAACATCGCCAAAGTCGTTCAAAGAGCGGTCGACGTATTTCTGGCCGCATATGGGCCGACGGGCGGGACTGATGCCGCATAGGCAGGTGCCTGAACGGTCGCGAACTTGGGAGACGGCAAGCGAACCGCCATCGTGTCGCCAGGTGAACGGTTCACCCTGCCCAGCGTCGGCGAAATCCGCCGTTTGCAACGCCTGACATGGGTATCAGCCTGTTCCGGAGCCAATCGTCACGATGAATGGCCCGTGGACGGCTACTCCGGATCATGCCCGGATGGCACGCACGCCGATCGCGGTCGATGCTCTCGCCGAAACCCGCAGGCAGCCGGCGAAGACGCCGCGCCTTATCGAATTGCTGAGGAATTGCTGAGGAAGGGTTGAGAGCAGTCCATTGCTGAACCAACCACGGTCTCGCGGCCAGCGATCTGCGGACGTCATGAACGAATCGCCGGCAATCGCCGTCATGCATCGCATGCGCCTACGGCTACGAACAGGATCCCAGTAGCCGCGACATTCGCCGGTCTCCCCAGGTATGGCTGCGCGGGTTGCGTAGCCATATGGGGTTATTTCGGAAGCTGGGTCGGGACTTGCGCCGACGCTTGTGTCGGAAGCTGCGGAGGTTGCGGAAGCTGCGGCCCACCTTGTGAAAGCTGCTTCGTGGACGGTTGCCCGGCGGACGCTGGCTGCTGCGACGGCAATTG
Source organism: Paraburkholderia sp. UCT70 (assembly GCF_050434085.1). Classification (NCBI taxonomy): domain Bacteria; kingdom Pseudomonadati; phylum Pseudomonadota; class Betaproteobacteria; order Burkholderiales; family Burkholderiaceae; genus Paraburkholderia; species Paraburkholderia sp. UCT70. Next base: position 312,222 of record NZ_JBNPVZ010000002.1, read on the forward strand.
CTGCGGCAGATTGCTTTGCGCAAGCACGGATGTGCTGGTAAGGAAGGCGAACAGTACAAGGAAGGTCTATTTCATTTCAATTCTCTACCGTTGGTTGTCTTGATTTTGATGCGATTAGCAGCCGCGGGCCGTATCAACGCGCGGCCAAGGTTGCCTTGTAACGCCAGGACGCTGTTGCGGTACTGAAGTCGACGGGGCTACCCGACGCTACGTTGTCTGACGGGAGGGGAGCGGACGAACTAGTCACCCCGCCGCAGCTGTTGAACGCTTGCCGCTGGGCTTCCACGCGGGCTAACACCGCCTGAAAGTCCATTGCATGATGTGTAGTCGCGCTCGTGCGGTCATGGTAGCCGACCGTTTGACGCTGAACCGGTTGCACAGCCGCTTGCTCATAGGTTTGGGGACCGCTGCTGCTAGCGAATGCGGCGGTCGAGAAGGACAAGATCGACGCGACAACAGGGACGGGGATGAAGGTCTTCGACTTTGGCATGATCAGACTCCATATCGAGCGTCGGATGCAGGAGACGCGGTGTTTGGGGAACAACGGTCTGGCGAGGCATGAGTGCTGTTTGCCAGTTCGTTGCCAGTCTAGTCACTTACCGTCGGCTTACAAGCATCTCCGGGGCAACGGATAGTTGCCGTCGCTGCAAGGTTTTAGCCGATTGCCCTGGAGCGGTGCGCAGTTCTTTAGTGTGTCCGGAGGCAGGGGCCGTGCGGACCATCTGAATGACACGCAGCACATTTGCTTCGACGCTATCCAGCCGGGCGTTACGCAAGCGGGATCAGCCGTCGAGCGTGCACGCTTCAATCGAAGTTCGTTGCCAAGACCGCTACGTGAATATTGGAATACCTTCCGCTTGTTGTTCTGATGCCAGCGATTCGCGGTTCGCACAAACCCGTATATTGAAGATCTTGCAACTCATAATTACGCGCGTCGAATGGCGGCGCGCTTTGCTTATACTGCATCCATCTGACACACACTTCGCTATTTACGCAGGAATACTTATGGCACACCAACTCACGTTCCAGATCGGTTCATCGAACACGGACGTCATTCACGACATCGTTCAGCACGCGTTGCGCAGCGCTGCTACGGCCTCCACCACGAATGGGGCTATCGATGTGCTGGGCCAGGCGCTACTCGAGGTCGAGCGCCTCGCCGCGCACACGCCCGTCCTGACGCACTGAGCCCTCTGCGCGCAACGACGAAGGCCACTCGATCACTCGCCCAATGGGGCATTTATGACGGTTCTGTTGGCTGGTGGAGTTACCGCCATTCCCCCTTGACGCGGATCAAGCGCCGAACGCGGCCCATGCTGGGGTTCAACACTTTCGCTGTGCCCGGACCCTTGACCGACATCGGATTGGCAACTTTTTTGCACGATCCATTGCCGGTTTCGCCTTCGTGACCATTTGCCCACGCGTCTATAACGGCGCGATTCGGAGATCGTGACAATCACTTTCGCATGGGGGCGGATTTGACCAGACGATCTCGACAGGCTAGCTGGATATGTAGCGCGCCGGCCAGCACAAGCTCCGTTCGACACCCTCAACCTACAAACTAAACACGTCGAGTCGCGCAAGATTTGCAAACGTCCCTCGCACACCTGTTAAGCGACGTTCGCGCGCATCGGCGACGTCCTGTATGTGGCTCGAGGATACAAGTTGACTGATCGGTCGCGGGCAGCAACTGCGCTGTCGCGCAGTGTTGATCCGGGAAGGATCAACAGCGAAAAACGCCCGCGAAAATCAACAAGATGGATCGCTAACGGCGAGCTCGACTAATGTTGCGAGCATCATGGCAGCCGCGTTTGCGGGAGGCGGTTCGAGCTTTGTGGGGCGGTAGATTACATCGCCTGCGGCGATGCCTTGTCCGCTCAAAGCGCATATACCCGATCGTTTCGCTGTTTCACGGCGCCAAAGCTGCTCGCCGTACCTGCAACAACGAGGGTCGGTCCACGATACGGTGGCTGTTCGTGGACCAGGTCGATCGAGCAGCGCGATCGCAACGTCGCCATTCTTGACCGGCAGACTGCTCGATCCACGCGAATCGACTATATGCCTGACCCGAGCCGCCAATTGTTGCGCACATCCCCAATCGAGTTGGCCCACTGTGCGCTGCCATGCAGTGTCGACCGTCACGCATTGATCCATGGCAGTACTCCTGTCAAAAGCCAGGTGGCGTTCAGCTCAGCCGTATCTTCGGCTGCACCAAGCCGTTAATCCGCTCGGCAGTCCACAGCATCATGGCCTTGCCGAAACCGTGCAAAGCCTGCTGATGCTGTCGATACAGCATGGCGTGACTGAGCTGCGCGAATCGGCCCTTGATAAACCCGCCGCGGAAGAATCCGAACTGCCCGAGCGTCCCAAAAGCGTTGTAGTCGCTCAGCGACACGAGCGCGCCGAAGTCGTGAAATGCAAAGTCGGGCAATGATCCCCCGCCGAGCCAGTCCGGCAAGTGCTTCGCGAGGTGTTGTGCCTGTTGCGTGGCGACTTGCGCCGTGGGTGCGAGAGGACGTTCGTTGCCGGCGAGCGTCAACGTCGAGCAGTCGCCGAGGGCGAATAGTGTGTCGTCGTCCTGTGCCTGCAGGGTTGGCCTGACGGTGATCTGATTGGAACGATTGCTCTCGATCCCATCCAGTTTGCCTAGAAAATCAGGGGCCTTGACGCCCGCCGCCCATACCATCAAATCCGCCGGTTGCTTGCTGCCGTCGGCCAACCGGAGTCCATCGGGTTCGGCGGCGGTCACTCGCGTGCCCGTTCGGACCGTGAAACCGATATGCCGTAACTGTGCCTCGCTGGACTCCGACACCGCCGGCGGAAATGCCGCCAGTACGCGCGGTGCGCTTTCATAAAGGGTGAGCTTCAGACGTGAGCGGATGCCGGGGTCGCCGTAACTCGACGCCACTTCGAGTAAGCGGCTCAATTCCGCTGCCAGTTCGACGCCGGTCGCTCCGGCGCCGACGATAGACACGCGCAACGGGCTATTCGTCACAACGCTCTGGAATATACGGATTCGCAATGCTTCGTTGAAAACTTCAGCCTGTGCCTGGCTGTCAATGAAATGGCAATGATCACGTACGCCTGGTGTGCCGAAGTCGTTGGCGCGACTGCCTAACGCAAGAATCAGCACATCGTATTCGATCGTGCGCGGCCCGATCACGACCTCCCCCGACGGCGAACGCAGCGCAGCCAGCTTCACGATACGCGCATTGCGGTCCAGGCCTTCCATTTCGCCCGGCTGATAGTTGAAGCCGTGGTCGCGGGCGTGGGCGAGATAGATGACCTGCTGTTGCTGGACATCGCGAGTGCCTGCCGCGATGGTGTGCAGCATGGGCTTCCAGATATGGGTTGCACTTTTGTCGATCAACGTGACCTGACCGCGGCCGCTGCGGCCAAGCGTGTTGCCCAGCCTGGTCGCGAGCAGAAGTCCAGCGATGCCGCCGCCGACGATGACGATCCGGGTGGTCTGGCGCGTTGTCAAATATCTCTCTTGCATGATTCCCTGCTCCCTTGCTCGCTTTTTCAATACTGCACAGTATAGTTATCTAAGACGTCCGCGTCAAGTTAAATGAACTGTACGGTTCAGATATGGTAAGATCAAAACATTGAAAGTCGAAGGCCGGTCACGGGCGTCGCCGCGGTCGGCCATGTCGTTGATCGGTCGTGCAGACCGGAGGAGGAGCGCATTGAAGATGAGGGTGAAAACAGAAGAAAGGCGGCAGGTGATCGTTCACGCCGCATTTGAGGTAATCAGCGAATTGGGGTTCGAGCAGGCGTCGATGTCCGAGATTGCGGCGCGGCAGGCGTGTCAAAGGCCACGCTCTACAACTGATAACTGAGAGGCGCCGTAAGCAACGTGGGCGATCGCCCCAGGTGAGGTTTTTCGGGAGCCAAAGGCTTCCGTTCTACCCGGATTGAGCAATTGCCGCGAGCGCGAGGTCTCGAATGCGGGGTCGACCTCCTGGAACTCCTCACCATGGCGCACAAAGCGTCGTTCTCTCGACTCCTGGAAATCCTCACCATCCTGGAAAACCTCACCTCAACAGGCTCGCTTCAACTTTTAACCCTGCATTCCAGCGTGCATTTCGCGCACTGGACACCGACGCGCTCCGCGCTCGCAGGTCCGAAACGCAATCGTTCACCGCAACGCTGAAGCCAGCGAAGCACGTGCTGCGCGCTTCGACGCACCTCATCCCCATCGCCGTTCCGACGCACACCGCGTGAGCCGTCGCGCATCCCGCCCACCGCTCCCGTAAACCCTCACCGTAGCGCCACATCCTGGAACTCCTCACCATTCGCGCGTCGCTCGGTCCGGGCGTCGCCCATGCACGCCATTCATATCGACCATTTTTGGCCCGAATTTGACCGCGTTTATCGCCGCTCATATCGTGCAGCCATGTCGTCCGGATGTGATTCGCCCCGCTGCGTAGAGCCATCGTCATGCGGGAACCTCAATCTTCGTTCTCCCTGAGCCATGAACTCTGACGCCGTGAATTCCGATCTGAGCGCGCCGCTCGCATCACGCCGATCCGCCGCCGCGACGAGCGGCGTACGACGTGCGGTCACGACCGCCGTGCTGGGTCAAATCCTCGAATGGTATGACTTCTTCCTGTATGGAACGGCCGCCGCGCTGGTATTCGGCAAGCTGTTCTTCCCCGTCGGCAGCGATCCGCTCACCGGCACCATCGCCGCGTTCGGCGGTTTCACGGTCGGCTTCATCGCGCGGCCGATCGGCGGTGTGCTGTGCGGACATCTCGGTGACCGCTACGGGCGCAAGCTCGTGACGATGCTGACGCTGTTCGCGATGGGCACGGCGACTATGTTGATGGGCGTGCTGCCCACCTACCAGCAGATCGGCCTCGCCGCGCCGGCGCTGCTCGTGTGTCTGCGCATCGTGCAGGGGCTCGCCGCGGGCGGCGAATGGAGCGGCAGCATCCTGCTGATCCATGAGAACGCGCCGCAATCGAAGCGGGGCGCGCTCGCCGCATGGAGCCCGTGCGGCGCGGCGCTCGGCTTCGTGCTGTCGACCGGTGCGTTCCTGCTGGTGCAGAACCTGTCGTCTGCCGATTTCCTGAGCTGGGGCTGGCGCATTCCGTTCCTCTGCAGCGCCGCACTCGTCGCACTGGGCTTGTGGATGCGCCGCTCGGTCGGCGAAAGCGCCGCGTTCGCTCGAGCGAAGGCAACGCGTCGCGATACCCGCATGCCGGTGATCGAAGTGTTGCGGCAATGTCCTCGCGAAGTGCTGACGATCTTCGGTTTGCGCTTCGGCGAAGGCGGTGCGTCGTACATCTTCTTCGCGTTCTCGATCGCGTATGGCCAGTTCCTCGGCATCAAATCGAGCTGGATGCTCGGCGGCCTGACTCTTTCGATGCTGCTGATGATTCCGTTTTCGCTGTTCTTCGGCTACCTGACCGACAAGGTCGGACGCAAGCCCGTGTATCTCGCCGGCGCGATCGCGATGGTGCTCGTCGCGTGGCCGTACTTTGCGCTGCTCGGCTCCGGCGAATACTGGAAAGTGATCACGGCCCTTGTGCTGGCGAACAGCCTCACCCTCGGCATCCTCGAAGGCGCGCAGCCCGCGTTCATCAGCGAACTGTTGCCGGTACATCTGCGCTTCTCGGGGCTTGGCATCGGGCGCGAAATCTCCTCGGTGCTCGGCGGCGGCCTGTCGCCGATGATCGCCACGGCGCTGCTCGCGCACTATCGCAGCGCGACGCCGGTCGCTCTGTATCTCGGCGTGCTCGGCCTGATCACCGTGATCGCGACGCTGCTCGCCCGGGAGACCTATCCGAAAGCGATGCGCATCGAAGCGCATCAGGAAACCGACTGACATCGTTCACATCACTGAATCAAGAGGTAACGCGCATGCACGCCGTTCATACCGCCAGCGCCCGCGCTTGCACCGCCGACGCACCCATCATCGACACGCAGGAGGACTACCCTGAATACTCGGGCCCGCTGTCGCTCGATGACCTGATCACCGAAGTCGAGCGTCGCCGCGACGAGTTCGATGCGGTTTCACACGTCCCGCGCGACATGATCCTGAAGATGAAGCGCGCGGGCATCTTCCGCGCGAGCACGCCGAAACGCTTCGGCGGCGACGCGCTGCCGCCGCCACACTTTCTGGCGATGCTCGAACGCATCGCGATCGCCGATGGTTCGACCGCATGGGTCGCGGCCTTTGGCTCCGCGAACACGTATCTTGCGTCGCTGCCGGTCGAGACTCAGGCCCGCATCTACGCGTCCGGTCCAGACCAGGTTTTCGCGGGCGGTCTGTATCCCCTGCAACCGGCCGAGCGTGCGCCCGGCGGCTACGTCGTGTCGGGTCAATGGCGTTTCGCGAGCGGCTGCAAGGGCGCGGACTGGATCGGCGTCGGCATCGGTGGCGCGCCGGGCAAGGTCGGCGACACGAACGCGGGCAAGCCGTTCACGGCCGTGTTTCCGGCGAGCGAAGTCGAGATCGTCGACAACTGGAACGTGGTCGGCATGCAAGGCACCGGGAGCCACGATCTGCGCCTGAAAAACAAGTTCGTCGACGAGCAATGGACCTTCGTGCGCGGCGGTGCGCCGCTGATCGACGAGCCGCTCTACCGCTACCCCGCCGTCGCATATCAGGCACAGGTGCATGCGGCTGTGAACCTCGGGCTCGCGCGCGCGGCGCTCGACCTGCTGGCCGGTATGTCCGGCGTAACCAGAACGACGACCGGCGCGCCGCGTCTTGCCGACCGCGCGTACTATCGCTCGGGTCTCGCGCAGGCCGAAGCGAATCTGCGCAGCGCGCGCGCGTTCTTCTTCGAGTCGGCGCAAACTTCGTGGCGCACGGTCATGGCGGGCGACGCCGTATCGCCCAGCGAGGCCAATCTGCTGCGGCTCTCCGCGACGCATGCCGCGCATACGTGCGCCGAGGTGGTCATGCAGGCGTACAAGATGGCTGGCATCGGCGCGATCTATCGCGAGAGCCGCATGCAGCGGATGGTGCGCGATTCGATCGTCGTCACGCAGCACGCGTTTCTCGGCGAGGGCACCTACGACGCGTCGGGCGCGCTGTTCGTCGGCATACCGCCGGTCACGCCCTATCCCTGAGCGACGTAGGAGCGACTGTCATGACGCACGACGAAACGCGCACGCACTTCCGCGACGCGATGGCTTGCCTCGGCGCGGCCGTCAACATCATCACGACCGATGGTCCGCGCGGGCGCTGCGGCATCACCGCGAGCGCGGTCTGTTCGGTGACCGATATGCCACCGACCATGCTGGTGTGCATCAATCAATCGAGCTATGTGCATGACGTGATGCACGAAAACGCGAACCTGTGCATCAACATCCTTGGCGCGCACTGCCAGGACCTCGCGCGCGTGTTCGCCGGCATGACGGGTTGCTCGATGGACGCGCGTTTCGATCAATGCGCGTGGCAGCCGGGAGCGCTCGGCGCTCCGGTGCTTTGCGACGCGCTCGCGAGCCTCGAAGGACAGATCGTCGACAGCAAGACGGTGGGCTCGCACTCGGTGATGTTCGTGCGGATCGAGCGGATCGCCACGGCCGATGACGGCGATGGCCTCGTCTACTTCGGCAGGCAGTTCCATCGGCTTGCGCGTGCCGGTGTCGCGGCTTGCGAGGAGGCATGACAATGCAGGTCTGTCTCTTTCTGATCGGCGCGAGCGACGCGCGGCAATCGCTCACGGACCCGCCCGCGCTGCTGCGGGCCGCCACGCAAGTCGCGGGGCTGCGCAAGCTGATCGTGCACGAGCCGATCGCGGGACAGGTCGATGCGCGTATCGCGCCGGCGGCGGATGCGCCGTCGTGCGCGCTGCAGTGGTACTTCGACGAACTCGAGCCGCTCGAAGCCGCGCTCGAACCTGACGGCGCGATCGCGCACGCGTTGCATTCGGCCATGCGCGCCGAATTCAGCCCGCAAAGCTTCTCGCAGCAGGTGATGGCCGTGCGCATGTTCGCGCCACCGCAGGCTGCGTCGGTCGAAGACAACGCGCAACGCTGCACCTATCTGGTCGCATACGAAGGCGTCGCGCAAGACTTCAACGCGTGGCTTACGCACTATCTGGCGCATCATCCGCCGTTGATGCTGCGATTGCCGGCGCTGCGCGAAATGGAGATCTACACGCGCATCGACAGCCGCAGCGGTTTGCCGTTTGCGCGCGCGAGCGCGCTGCAACGCAACAAGGTCGTGTTCGACGATGCGAGCGCGCTCACCGATGCGCTCGCGTCGCCGGTGCGCGATGCGATGCGCCGCGACTTCCACGCGCTGCCGCCGTACAGCGGGGCAACGCCGCATTTTGCAATGCGCAGCATCTACGGTAACCTCGCCGCATATTGACCGGCGCGTCGCGCTGCCAGCGACGTGCCTTAGTTTGCGAGAGCTGCGCATGAACAAGCTGAATCCCGGCATCGCCGATCTGAATCTTCTGCGCGTGTTCCTCGCGATCTGGGACCTGCGCAGTCTGACGGCGGCCGGCGATCGGCTCGGTCTCACGCAACCGGCGGTCAGTCATGCGCTGCGTCGTCTGCGCACTCTGTTCGAAGACCCGCTGTTTTCGCGCACGCCCAACGGCATGGTCCCCACCGATGCCGCGTACCGCCTCTATCCGCCGCTCGCGCAAGCGTTCGCGATCATCAACGAAGCCGTGCAGCAGCTGGCGAAGTTCGAGCCGTCGACCGCGCGACGGGTGTTTCGCGTGTCGATGTCGGACATGTCGGAGTTCTACTTCTTGCCCCCGCTCGCCGCGCTGCTCGATCGCGAAGCGCGCGGCATCCGCATCGAGGTTGCCAATGTGCCGGTCGAGTCGGTCAGCGCGGCGATGCGCGCCGGCGAAGTCGATCTCGCGCTCGGCTATGTGCCGGGTCTCGACGCGGGCTGCGTGAGCCGGACGCTGTTCGTCGACGAGCACGTGTGCGTGGTGCGCGCCGGTCATCCGCTGCGCAAGACGAGGCCGAGCCGCGAAGATCTGACCGCGCTACGCTACGTGTACGCGAGCACCAATGCGACCGGGCATCGGATGGTCGAGCAATGGCTCGACGAGCTGAACCTGAAGCGCGAGGTCGTGCTGCGGCTGCCGCATTTCGTCGTCGCGCCCGAGATCGTGATGAATACCGATCTTGCCGTGATCTTTCCGAAAAGCATCGCGAAGCGCTTCAACCGCGGCAAGGCGTTCCGGATTCTGCCGCTGCCGTTTCCGCTGCCGCCGATCGAAATCCAGGTGCACTCCCACTCGCAGTTCGCGGCGGACCCCGGCATCGCGTGGCTGCGCGAGACCATCCATACGATGTTTCATCAGCCGGCACGCTGAGCGCCCGTGAGCTTGCCCGCGGGTGCCCGGGCACGACGGGCATATTAGCTGCACTGATACCCGCCCTGCTTTTCGGCTAATTTGACGCCACTATCTGTCGCCTCGACACTGCGTATCGTGCGAAGCCTTTTCTGAAAGGCCGCCATCCCCCCACTTCAGATGCGAGCAGACATGTCCTCCGTTCAATCCCCGATCACGGCCGGGCGCGCCACGGCAGAGTCGGATCGCGCACTCAGGAAAATCATCATTGCGTCGGTGGCCGGCAACGCGATGGAGTGGTACGACTTTTTCGTGTACGGCACCGCGGCTGCGCTCGTGCTCGGGCAACTGTTCTTTCCCGCGCACGCGGACCCGTTGATCGGCACGATCGGGGCGTTTGCCGCGTTCGCGATCGGCTTCGTCGCGCGTCCGCTGGGCGGCATCGTGTTCGGGCATATCGGCGACCGCTATGGACGCCGCGCGTCGCTCGTCTGGACGCTACTGATCATGGGCTTTGCGACTTTCGGCATCGGGCTGTTGCCGACCTATGAGCACGTCGGTCTGGCCGCCCCCGCGGCGCTCGCGGGCTTGCGCTTGCTGCAAGGCATCGCATCAGGTGGCGAATGGGGCGGCGGCGTGCTGATGATCAGCGAGAACGCTCCGCCCGAAAAACGCGGCTATTTCGCGGCGTGGAGTCAGCTCGGCGTGGGCGGCGGCTTCGTGCTGTCGGCGGGCGCGTTCCTCGCGGCGCAAGCGCTGCCGCACGATCAGTTCATGTCATGGGGATGGCGTCTGCCGTTTCTCGCGAGCATCGTGATTTTCGCGCTCGGCGTGTACATCCGTCACAACCTGCCGGAGAGCCGCGACTTCGAGAACGCTGAGAAAGCCGGCAAGACCGCGCATATGCCGGTGCTCGAAGCGATCAAGCGTCACCCGAAAGAGATCCTGATGGCGATGGGTCTGCGGGTCGCGGAAAACGGGGGCGCCTATATCTTTCTCGCGTTCTCGCTCGTGTACGGCAAGTTCGTGGGCATTTCGAATTCGGTGATGCTGACCGGCGTGATGCTCGCGATGGTCGTCGAAATGGGCGCGATGCTCGCGTGGGGCAAGCTGTCGGACCGCATCGGGCGCAAGCCGGTGTATATGATCGGCGCGGTGTCGCTCGCGGTGATGGCGTTTCCGTTCTTCTGGCTGCTCAACACGCAGTCCACGCCGCTGATCTGGCTCGCGCTTTTGCTCGGCACGGCGGTCTGCCACGGCGCGATGATCGGCACGCTGCCCGCGCTTGTCGGCGAACTGTTCAGCACCGAAGTCCGCTATTCCGGCGTGGCGCTCGGTCACGAAGTCGCGTCGATCTTCGCGGGCGGCCTGTCGCCGCTGATCGCGACCGCGCTGCTCGCGCACTACCAGGCCTACTGGCCGGTTGCCGTGTTCCTCATCGTGCTCGGTCTCATCACAGTCGTGACGCTGAAGTTCACGCACGAAACGCGTCAGCCGTAATGCTTCGCCTGCCTGGCGTGCAAGCCTTCGCGCCGGTGACGTGTATCGCGCGAAGGCTTCGCTTTGGCCCGCGCAGTCCGAGGTAAAGGAGTGCGGTAACATGGCACTCCCCCAAGACCCGCTCCTCATGTCAGCGCATGAAAGTCGACACCACCACCGTTCGTCTCGTCGTCGCGATGGTCGAAGAGGGCAGCATCTCGCGGGCGGCAAACCGGCTGGGGCTCGCGGTGGCGGCGGCGTCGCGGCGCGTGTCGGATCTCGAGGAGCAACTCGGCACGAAGCTCTTCAGGCGCGTACCGCACGGCGTGGAAATGACCGAGTCGGGTGGCAGGCTGCTCGGCTATCTGCAGCAGGTCGACACGCTGGTGGACCGGCTCGCGAGCGAGGCGCAGGCACTCGTGAGCGGGTTCGACGGACGCATCGTGATCGGCGCGCCGAAAGCCGTGATCATCGAGTTTCTCGCCGCGGATATCGCCGCGATCCGGAATGCTTATCCGGGCATCTCGCTGAAGATCGTCGAAGAGAACAGCCGCATCGTGCAGCAGATGTTGCGCGACAAGATGATCGACATCGGCATCTACGAAAAGAAGAGCGGCTTTCTCGATCTGCCGCAAATGCGCTATCGCGAGGACCGGCTGGTGCTCGTTTATAGCCGCGCACATTTCCATCTTGATCCGCAGCCGATCACGCTCGACGCCTTGCTCGAGCTTCCGCTCGTCAGCCTCGGCAAGGGATCGGCAATCCTTGCCGCCGTGCAGCGCGCGTTTCACAGCCGCGGCCGCCGCTTCGATTGCGACTATCTGGTCAATGGTTTCGACACGATGCTCGCCGTCGTGCGGCACGGGCTCGGCGTGGGTCTGATGCCGCCCGACGTGCTGCGCAGCTTCCATCCCGAGGACGGCCTCGGCGTCGTCGAGCTCGCGGGTGACTGGCATCAACGTAGCTACGTACTGTCTTGTGTGGAAGGACATGCGCAGGCGCAGACGCTGCGCAACGTCGAAGCCGCGCTCACGGCCGGACGGCGCGTGGCAGGCCGCTGAAGCGCGGGCGCAGCAGTTCCTGCGCTCGACGCCCTCGACTGCAAAGCACCCCCTTCGTCTTTTGCGAAACCAGGTATGACCGTCGCATTCTTGCGGCGGCACCCTCGCGTGCGCGACAGTTGACGCACGCCAACACGGTGCTGCAACGGCCGGCCGCGCGACGCGCTTCGCGCGACAGCGGCCCGGCAGGAAAAACAGGAGACGACATGAAGCAAAGCCACGCACAAACACCATCCAGCGACGACGCGGATACGGACAACCGGCCGTTGCCGCTGCAGGGCATCCGTGTGCTCGACGTCAGCCAGGTGATGGCCGGCCCGTTCGCCTGCATGATGCTCGCCGATCTCGGCGCGGACGTCATCAAGGTCGAACCCCTCGAAGGCGACCAGACGCGCGGCGCCATGGGCTTCAAGATGAAAGGCCCGGACAGCATGGGCTTTCTGAACATGAACCGCAACAAGCGCTCGGTCGCGCTGGACCTGAAGACCGACGAAGGGCGCGAGTTCTTCTGCAAGCTGGCCAAGACCGCCGACGTGATCGTCGAGAACTATCGGCCCGGCGTGGTTCAGCGGCTCCGGATCGATTACGAGACGATCCGTGAAATCAACCCGAAGATCGTCTACGCGAGCATTTCGGGCTTCGGTCAGAGCGGCCCGTGGTCGCAGCGCCCCAGCTTCGACCTGATGGCGCAGGCCATGTCCGGCGTCATGAGCGTGACGGGCTACAAAGGCGGCAAGCCCGTGAAGGCCGGCGTGCCGGTGGCGGACATCGGCTGTGCGCTGTTCGCCGTGTACGGCGTGCTTTCCGCTTATATCGGCGCGCAGAAGACCGGGCAGGGGCAACACATCGACGCGTCTCTGTTCGATTCGGCGATGGCCTTCTCGATCTGGGACATGTCGGATTACTGGGGAACGGGTGTCGAGCCGACGCCGCTTGGCACAAGCAACAAGATGAGCGCGCCGTATCAGGCCGTGAAGGCGCGCGACGGTTACTTCGTGATGGGCGCAACCAACCAGAAGCTGTGGTCACGTCTTTGCGAACTGCTGGAGCGGACCGATCTGCTGACGAATCCCGAGTTCGAGACCGTTTCCCTGCGCCTGAAGAACCGCGAAGCGCTGATCGAATCGCTCGAGAAGTCGTTCGGCCAGCGCGACTGCGAGGCATGGATCGAGACGATGCTGGCCGCGGGCATTCCCGCCGGACCGATCCTGTCGTATCCGCAAGCCTTCAGCAGCGAACATGCGCAGTATCGCCGCATGTGCATGGAGATCGACCATCCGGTTGAAGGCAAGGTCAAGAACATCGGCTTTCCGGTCAAGATGCTCGGTACGCCGCAGCGCGTGCGACGCCATCCGCCGCGGCTGGGCGAGCACAACGACGAGCTTTACGCAGAGATCAACGGGGCCGCGAAATGAGCGAAGCGACGAGTGAGAAAGTCAGGCTCGAACGTCTGACGGAGTCGGTCGCGCAGATCGTGATCGACCGCCCCGAGCGGCACAACGCGATGTCGATTCCGATGTACGAGACCTTGCTGGCATTGATCGACCAATGCCGCGCGGACGAAACCGTAGGTTGTATCGTTCTACGCGGCGCGGGCGGCAAGTCCTTTATCTCGGGCACCGACATCGACTACTTCCGCGACTTTACGGCAGGCTCGCAGGGCGTCGAATACGAAGCGCTCGTCGAACAGGTGATCGACGCGGTCGAACGCATTGCGGTGCCCACCGTCGCCGCGATCGACGGTTGGGCCGTGGGTGGCGGACTCGCCATCGCTACCGCGTGTGACTTCCGCATCTGTGCGGAGGGCTCGCGCTTCGGCGCGCCGATCGCAAAGACGTTATCGAACACGCTGTCGTCACGCAATCTCGCGAGGCTCGTGGCGGCATTCGGCGTGCCGCGCGTGAAGAAGATGCTGCTGCTCTCCGATTTCCTCAGCGCCGCCGAAGCGCACGCGTGCGGCTATGTGTATGACGTCACGGCGAAGGAACAGGTCGGCAACGCGGCGTGCGCGCTCGCCGAGCGGCTCGTTGCGCTATCGCCCGTGACGCAGCATGCGGTCAAGGAGAGCTTGCGGCGCATCGTGATCGATCAAAGCCTCGCAGACGAGGATCTCGTCGAGCAGGTGTACGGCAGCCAGCGGTTCCGCGACGCCGTCGCGGCCTTCGGCTCGGGAACGCCGAAAGGCTGAGCGTCCCGGATCGCACGCGCAATCGCGTGGCTTCACCACAAAAAATAAACCGCATCTGGAGGACGACACATGAAACGCCTGTCGCTGAAGGCCACCACCACCGTGCTGGTGATGTTGTGCCTGATGTATTTCATCACCTATGTGGATCGCGTCAACGTCAGTACGGCAGCGGGGCAGTTCAAGAGCGAGCTCGGCCTCAGCAATACGCAGCTCGGCATCATTTTTTCGGCATTCGCGTATCCGTACGTGATCTTCCAGTTTGTCGGCGGATGGGTCAGCGACCGCTTCGGCGCGCGCCGCACGCTGCTTGCATGTGCGGCAATCTGGGCCGTGGCGACCGCGCTGACCGGCATGGCGGGCGGTTTCGCTTCGCTGATCGCGGCGCGCCTGCTGCTGGGTCTCGGCGAAGGCGCGACGTTTCCGGCCTCGACCAGCGCGATGGCCTCGTGGATCGCCCGTGACAAGCGCGGCATGGCACAGGGCATCACGCACTCGTCCGCGCGGCTGGGCAACGCCATCGCACCGATGCTGGTCCTCACGCTGATGACCGCGTTCAACTGGCGCTTTTCGTTCTATCTGCTCGGTGCAATGAGCGCCGTCTGGCTGGTCCTCTGGTATCTGACCTACACGGAGCGTCCCGTCGATCACCCGCGCATCACGCGCGCCGAACTGGATAAACTGCCGCCTCCCAGGACGCGTCCGATCGATCCGCGCGGCACGTGGATGCGCCTGTATAAACGCATGGCACCGATCTCGGCGGTGTACTTCTGCTACAACTGGATCCTGTGGCTGATGCTCGACTGGATGCCGCTGTACTTCATGCATTCGTTCCACCTGAACATCAGGAAGGCCGTGGTGTTCACCTCGGGCGTATTCGTGGCGGGCGTGATCGGCGATCTCGTCGGCGGCATAGTGAGCGACCGCCTGTTGCGCAAGACCGGCAACGTCAAGCTTGCGCGCAGCTATCTGGTGGCCTCGTGTATGGCGTTGACCGCGCTGTCGCTGGTTCCCGTCGTGCTGCTGCACGATCCGATGATTTCGCTGATCTTCCTTGCCGCGGCGATGTTCTTCAACGAAATGAACGTCGGCCCGATGTGGGCGATTCCGATGGACGTCGCCTACGATCGCTCCGGCACGGCCAGCGGCATCATGAGCGGCACCGGCTTCACTGCGGCGATCGTGAGCCCAGTCATCGCCGGGTTGGTCGCCGACCGGTTGCACAGCTGGGATCTGACGTTCGTACTGTCGATCGGCGTGATGCTCTTCGGCATCGTGCTGAGCTTCTTCATGAAGCCGAACATACCGTTTTCGAATGACGCGACGCAGCCGCGCAGCGAATCGCAACGCAAGGAGGACGCGCTGTCGGGCGCTTGACACTTCAGCATAAAATAAATCGCATTGATGTAAGCACGGTTTTTCAATCTATTTTGCTTATCCGATGCGGGGCGCTAATCTCGGCATATCGTCCCCCCCAAGGAACACATCGGAAGGCAATCATGCAAGCTTCAACCCTGAAAGTCCGCGTCGATGCTTTGTGCGAAGAAGCGCACGGCGTCCGCTCGTTCAGCATTTCGCGGCTCGACGGGCTGCCGTTCGAGCGCTACGAACCCGGCGCCCATATCGACGTCACGAGTCCTTCGGGCGTCACGCGGCAATACTCGTTGTGCGGCGACCCGGAGTGTATCGAGTCGCAGATTTTCGCGGTGAAGAAGGAGGAGCAATCGCGCGGCGGCTCGCGCTCGCTTCATGAAGAGGTGAGCGTCGGCACCGAACTGTCGGTCGGCGCGCCGCGCAACCTTTTTCATCTCGAAGAAAGCGCGGACGAGCACATCCTGATCGGCGCGGGCATCGGCATTACGCCGTTGCTGTCGATGGCTTATCGGCTCGCCGCGCGGCACGCGCGTTTCACGCTGCACTATTTCGCCCGCAGCGAGGCGCACGCGGCCTTCATGACGCTGCTCACGCGCGAGCCGTTCGCACGGCACGTGAAGCTGCATTTCGGCGTGCAGCCCGAGGAGCTGAAACCCGCGCTCGATGCGTGCCTGCTCGATGCCGGCGCGAACGCGCATGTCTACACGTGCGGTCCCTCGCCGTTCATGGATTTTGTCGTAGCGAGCGCTCAGCAACGCTTGCCCGCGGAAGCGATTCATCTAGAACGTTTCAAGGCGGAGCCGGCTCCCGTGGCCGAAGCATCGCTCGATAGCTTCGACGTGCAATTGGCGAGCAGCGGTCAGACCGTGCGAGTCGATGCGAACACGTCGATCGTCGACGCGCTCGCGTCGATCGGTATCGAAGTGGACACGTCATGCGGCGAAGGCGTGTGCGGTACCTGCATGGCCGATGTGGTCAGCGGCGAGCCCGAGCATCGCGATCACTGCCTGAGCAAGGCCGAGCGCGCAAGCAATAGCGTGATCTGCTGCTGCGTGTCGCGCTCGCGAACCCCCGTGCTCGTGCTCGACCTCTGATTCACCTGCGCGCAATCACATTTTCTCGAATCCCGCGAGGATCTCGGTGATGAGGCCACGCATCCACGCGATGCCTTCGTCTTCGTGGAAGTGCTCGTGCCAGTGCATCGTCACGGCGGCCTTCGGCAGCGGCACGGGCAGTGCATAGATCCGGAACGCGTCGCCGCGGTTGAGGATATGCGCGAGCCGTTCGGGCAGCGTCGCGAACAGATCCGTCGCGGCCAGCACGCCAGACACCGCGACGAAGTGCGGCAACGCGAACGCGATGTTGCGGCCGACGCCTTGCGCACGCAGCGCGTCGTCGAGCGCATGGTGGCTATGTTCGAGCGAGCGCACCTGGATGTGCGACGCGGCCAGAAACCGGTCGAGCTTCAGCGTGTCACCGCTCGGCAGGTCGCGGCGCTTGCGCGTCATGCACACATACGATTCCTCGAACAGCAGGCTATGCCGCGTGCGCGGCAGCAGCGACGGCAGATTGCCGATCGCGAAGTCCAACCGGCTCGAGCGCAGCGCCTCTTCGATCTCCTCCACCGGCAATGGCTCGACGACCAGCTTCACGCGCGGCGCGGACTTCTGCAGCGCCGCGCACAGCGCGGGCAGATAGGCCATTTCGCCCGCATCCGATAGCGACAGACGAAACGTGCGCGTGCTCCACGCCGGATCGAAACGTTCCGCGTAACGCAGCGCCTGACGCACGGTATCGAGCGCGTGGCCGACGATTTCCGCGAGCTCGAGCGCGACGGGGGTCGGCTGCATACCCGCGCGCGTGCGGATAAAGAGCGGATCGTCGAACATCGTGCGCAGACGGCCGAGCGAGTAGCTGACCGCGGGCTGCGACAGCGCGAGGCGTTCGCCCGCTTTCGTCAGGCTGCGCTCCTCGACGATCGCCTGAAACACCCTCAGCAGATTGAGATCGACGTGGTCGATGGAGGTCATGGGGTCTCTTGTGATATCAGCCGAACTTATTCGGCAACCTGTTTTTAATCGATTTGACGCATGATCGTCGCAAAGCGAGACTGATGTCAACGAGAGGATGCGCTGATGTGTTGCACGCGACTCGTCGCGTCGATGTGCGTCTTCATTCCAACCACGCAACTGTTCCCCGCATACGATGAGTACGCCGACCTATCAAACCATCGACACCAGCGCTTTAGCCAGGCGCGCCGAGGCCGATCGCATCGCGCCTTCCCTGTACTACGATCCCGAGCTGTTCGAAGTCGAACTGGAGCGCATTTTCTACAAGACGTGGATCTGGGTCGCGCATGACAGCGAGCTGCCGAAGCCTGGCGATTTCATCACGACGACGATCGGCCGGCAGCCGGTGATCGTTGTGCGCGACAAGAGCGGCGCGGTCAACGTGCTGCAAAACCGCTGCCGGCATCGCGGCGCGACCGTGTGCGAAGAGCACAAGGGCAATGCGAAGGGCTTCACGTGCCCGTATCACAGCTGGTCTTATGCGCTCGACGGCACGCTGCGCGCTCTGCCGTACGGCGACGGTTACGAAGGCGTCTGCGAAAAGGGCGATCTGCCGCTGAAGAAGCTGCGCGTGGGCGTCTATCAGGGCCTCATTTTCGCGAGCTTCAACGAAACGATCGAACCGCTCGAAGACTTCCTCGGCGGCGCGAAGCCGTGGATCGACCTGTTCATGAAGCAGGGCGCGGGCTATCCGATCAAGGCCAACGGCGAGCACAAGTTCAAGTTCAAGGGCAACTGGAAGATCCAGCTCGAAAACACGACGGATCTGTACCACTTCCCGGTCGTGCACAAGTCGTGGATGAAGTCGATCGACGACGAGACCGCCGCCGCGATCACGAGCTTCATGACGAGCGACCAGGCGTTCTGCCGCTCGCTCGGCAACGGTCACAGCCTCGCGGTGCTGATGCCCGAGATCGTCGATCTGGACCGCGACGATGGCGCGCCGCTGCCCGAGCGCTTCAGCGAACTCGCCGCGCAACTCGCGCAAAAGCACCCGCCGGAAGAAGTGCGCCGCATCGTGCGCTCGCTGATGGGCGTCGGCTTCAACCTGAACCTGTTCCCGAATCTCGCGCTGTCGATGGCGTTCTTCCGCGTGCTGCGGCCGATTTCCGCCGAGGAAACGGAGATTCGCCACGTCGCGCTCGCGATGGACGGCGGTCCTGAAGAAGCGAACCGCGTGCGCCTGCGCATTCACGAGCACTTCCAGGGCCCGTTCGGCTTCGGCAGTCCCGACGACGCCGAAGCGTGGGAGCGCGTGCAGCGCGGCTCGCATGCGGGACCGGACGTACCGATCCTCGTCAATCGCGGTCTGAATCGCGAAACGACCGCCGCGAACGGCGAGAAAACCGCCCACGCAACCGATGAAACCGGCATGCGCGAAGCCTACAAGCAATGGCGCGCAATGATGGAGCAGGCATGATGGACGACAGAAACGCACTCTTTTCCCACCAGACCTTTGCGCGCGCGATCGAGTTCATCTGGCGCGAAGCCGAATTGCTCGATCGACGCGACTATCGCGAGTGGCTCGAGTTGTGGGACCCGGCGGGCCACTACGTGGTGCCGATCGATCCGAAGGCGACCGATTACGCGGCAACGCTGAACTACGCGTACGACGATCAGCACATGCGCGAGCTGCGCGTGCAGCGCATGACGTCCGGCTATTCGGCATCCGCGTCGGATGCCGCGCGCACGGTGCGCACGGTGTCGCGCTTCACGCTCGCGAGCGATAGCGCGGACGTGGTCGAAGTGAAGTCGTCGCAGATCATCATCGCGTACAAGCGCGGCACGTCGACGATCTTCGCGGCCGATCTGACGCACAAGATCAGCATGGCGAGCGGCGAGCCGCGTCTCGTCGAGAAAGTGATCCGCCTGATCGATTCCACCGATGCGCTGAGCGCGATCGGCTTCCTGCTCTGACCGGTCATCATGCCGACACTCGAAGTGTATTTGCCGCAAGGCCATGCGGACGAACGCAAGGCGAAGCTGATTCAAGGGTTGACCGATGCGACCGTCGAGGCAATCGCCGCGCCCGCGGAGTCCGTGCGCATTCTGCTATCGGAGCTGGCGGCAACGAACGCCGGTCTTGCCGGCAAGCTCACGCCTGCCGCGTTGCCGGTCATCATCGCAATCCTGATAGCGGGTCGCACCGACGCGCAGAAAGTCGCGTTGATTGCCCAGCTATCCGAAACGATCGCCGCGATCCTCGACGTGCCGCTGCCTTCCACGCGCGTGATGATCAAAGACATTCCCAACACGGACTTCGGCATCGGCGGCAAGACTGCGCGGGCGCTGGGCCGCTAGCTTCGCGATGCGCTCAGGCTTGGGACTGCAGGCGCAAGTGCTGGCGGTCGTCAATCTCGGCCTCGCGCGCGCGGCGCTCACGCAGATCGCGCGGGAAGGCGCCGACGTCGTGAACCGCGCGTATCGGCTGGGCGGCACGGTGGCGATCTATCGCAACCATCCGCTGCAACGTCTCGCGCGCGATGCGATGGTCGTCACGCAACACGCCTTCCTCGGCGAAGGCAATTACGACGGAGCCGGCGCCGTGTTCGTCGGCGTGCAGGCGATTCCCGGCTACCTGTGAGCTCTCTTCAATCAATCGAACCAAGGAATGGTCCCATGAGCGACAACCGAAACCTGCCTTTGCGTGTGCTGTTCTGCTGCGGCGTCTCGCAGAACTTCTTCGACTTGCCGCGCGAACAGATCGGCGAAGTGTGGCAAGCGTACGGCAAGATGCTGAACGCGATCGAAGCGATGGAAAACGTGCGCGTGCTGGGCGTGATGGACGACGATCGGCTCGTGGTCGGCAACGCCGATGGCGCGCCGTGGACGTTCTACATCATGGCCGACGTCGCCGACTTCGATACCGCGGTGGCCGTGTGCAATCTGTATCGGACGACGCCGGTCGGTGACTACAACCTGTGGCGCTACGGCAAGATCGAGGCGCGCGTGGGCCGTGCGCTGACGGTGCCGCCAGCGGTCGCCAACCATGCGTGACGCGATGACCGATCCGGCTATCGACGCGCTGCTCGCGCGCGTCAAAGCGCTAGAAGCACAGAACGCGGTGCGTAAGACGATCGCGCGCTATATGGCGCTGTGCGATGTGCCCATGCGCGCGCTCGAAGGCGAGGCGCTCGCCGCGCTGTTCGCCGAAGACGCGATCTGGGAAGGCATCGGCCCGCAGTACGCGAACAAGTTCGGGCGTCTCGAAGGGCCGGCGCAGATCGTCGCGATGCTGCAGCGTTATCTGCCGCCCACGCCGCACTTCGCGACCAACGTACACTTTCTGACTGCGGAGCATATCGAGGTGAACGGCGACACGGCGAAGGGTCGCTGGATCATGTTGCAGGCTTCGGGTTATGTCGATGCGAAAGCGGAGCTGATCGCGGCGCGCCTCGAAATCGACTTCGTGCCCGCCACTCACGATGCGGGCGCGACATGGCTGATCCGCCATTTCCGTACCGAGCGTCTTTTCGATGCACCGTGGCAAGTCAACCCGGCCCAGGGAGTTTCGGCATGAGCGCATTTCTGCAGACATTCGATCTGAGCGCGACGGACAACGCCGACGCGCCGACGATCGCGATCAAGGACAGCATCGACGTCGCCGGCTACGCGACGACCGCGGCAAGCCGCGCGCTTGCCGACGCACCGCTTGCATCGGAGCACGCCGAAGTCGTGCGGCGTTTGCTCGACGCCGGCTGGCGCGTCACTGGCAAGACCAACATGCACGAACTCGCGTTCGGCATGACCGGCATCAACGACTTTTCCGGCACGCCGGTCAATCCGCAGGACGCGGCACGCATTCCGGGCGGATCGTCGAGCGGGTCCGCGTCGGCGGTCGGGCAGAAGTTCGTGGACGCCGCGCTCGGTACCGACACCGGTGGCTCGGTGCGCGGTCCCGCCGCATGCTGCGGCGTTATCGGGCTGAAGCCGACGTTCGGCCGCGTGTCGCGGCACGGCGTGGCGCCGCGCGTCACGACACTCGACTGCGTTGGACCGATTACGCGCGAGACGGACACGCTGATTCGCGTGATGACGGCGATCGATCCTTCGTTTCGCGCTGACGATGCGTGTCGAGACGTTTCGCAGTTGCGCATTGGCATGGTCGCAGTCGACGCGGATGACGACATCGCCAAAGCAATCGCCGACGCTGTCGGAAAGTCCGAACTCGCCACGCAAGCGATCGAACTCGCGTCGCTGAAGGACGCATTCACGGCCGGCCTCGCGGTGATCAACGCGGAGACATCGCGCGCATTTGGCCATCTGGTGGCAAGCGGCAAGCTCGGCGCCGATATCGAAGCGCGCCTGCGCGCGGCCGCGGCCACGAGCGCCGCCGATCTCGACGCGGCGGAACGCGTGCGCCGCACGTTCACTGACGAAGTGGACCGCGCGCTCGACCGGGTCGACGTACTCGTGCTGCCGACGCTGCCTGCATTGCCGATCACGCTCGAAGCGGCACGCGCAGGCAC
This sequence comes from Paraburkholderia sp. UCT70, assembly GCF_050434085.1. Lineage (NCBI taxonomy): Bacteria > Pseudomonadati > Pseudomonadota > Betaproteobacteria > Burkholderiales > Burkholderiaceae > Paraburkholderia > Paraburkholderia sp. UCT70. The sequence continues at coordinate 334,143 of NZ_JBNPVZ010000002.1, forward strand.
GTCGGTGATCGGCATGTCGTCGTTGATCCGGCCGTTCAACCTGAGCGGGCATCCAGCGCTGAGCCTGCCCGTTCCGATCGAACGCTCGACGCTGAAGGCGGGCCTGCAAATCATCGGTCGCAAGAACGACGACGAAACGGTGTGCGCGGTCGCCGCGCACCTCGATGCGCGCCTCGCGCAATCCGCCTGAACGCAATCAAGGAGTCAGCAACATGTCGAACAGAATCGTGCTCGTGACGGGCGCCGCGCGCGGACTTGGCGCCGTTGTAGCGCGTCGTTTTCACGAAGCAGGCTACAGGGTCGCGCTGGCCGATATCGCGATCGAACCCGCGCAAGCGCTCGCGCATGAACTCAGCAGCGACGGCTCGAGCGCCTGCGCAATCCGGCTCGACGTCACGCGCAAGGTGGACTTCGAGGCGGCGCGCGACGCGTTGCTCGAACGTTGGGGCGGCGTGGACGCGCTCGTCAACAATGCGGGCGCCTCGAAGGTCGTGCCCGTGATGGACATTACCGCCGAGCAGTTCGATCAGGTCATCAACGTGAATCTGCGCAGCGTGCTGTTCGGCTGCCAGGTATTCGGGCAGTACTTCGCGCAGCGCGGCGTGGGCCGCATCGTCAATGTCGCGTCGCTGGCGGGGCAGAATGGCGGCTCGGCAACGGGCGCGCACTATGCGGCCGCGAAGGGCGGCGTGCTGACGCTGACCAAGGTCTTCGCGCGCGATCTCGCCGCGCGCGGTGTGACAGTCAACGCGATCTCGCCGGGGCCGCTCGATTTGCCGCTCGTTCACGAGAGCGTGGCGGCGGGCAAGCTGGCAAAAGTGATCGAAGCGATACCGGTCGGCAAGCTCGGGGCCGCGTCGTATGTTGCCGATGTCGCGGTGATGCTCGCTTCCGGTGACGCTTATTTCGCCAATGGCGCGTGCTGGGACGTCAACGGAGGCCTGTACATGCGCTGATGCGTCTGCAAGGGCCGAGGCGGCCGGGTCATTCCGGCCGCTCGTCCGACGGGCTCCATACTTCGAGCACGCCGCGCACGAGGGTCGGAATCGACGAAGCGCCGAGCTTTTCCTTGATGCTCGCGCGATGCACGTCCACGGTTTTCACACTGATCGACAGATCCACCGCGATGACCTTGCTCGGCTTCCCCTCGATCAAACCGTGCAGCACTTCCTTCTCGCGCGACGTGAGCGAGTTGATCCGCTCACGCAGTTCGAGTTGGCGCATGTGTTTCGCGTGACGCTGGGACGCGAGTTTCATCGCGCGTTGAATGCGCTCGAGCATCTGCTGCGAGTTGTACGGCTTCTCGACGAAGTCGATCGCGCCGTGTTGCAGAGCGCGCACCGACATCGGGATATCGCCGTGGCCGCTGACGAAAATGATCGGCAAGGTTGCGCCGCGACGGTTCAGTTCTTCCTGCACGTCGAAGCCGCTCACCACCGGCATGCGGACGTCCAGCACGAGACAGCCGGGCACGTTGATGTCGAAGGCGCGCAGGAAATCCGCGGCGCTGACGAAGCCCTGCGACTGGATGCCGACCGATTCGAGCAGCCACGCGAGCGATGTGCGCATGCCGCTGTCGCCGTCGACGATATAGACGATGGGGGCGGCATCGGTGACGGGGGGCGGTCGCTTCGCGGCATTGGAAATGGGCAGACGCGTGCATGGAAAAGGCACGCGGGAATGATCGTCAGAGGGCTTTCATGATAGCCGGCCGAAAAGCGGCCGCAAAGCCTCGCTAACACTACCGGTTCATCTTGCGATGACTGGCAACCGAACACCGGAGACTTCAATATGTCGGGCCAACCAGTACGAGCTGATGCCGGGATCGATGAAAACCGCCAGCAGTTCAGACAGGCGATGGCGCACCTCGGCGCGGCGGTCAACGTGATCACCACGGCGGCCCCGCACGGCTGCTGCGGCATCACGGCGAGCGCGGTGTGCTCGGTCACCGACACGCCGCCGACGCTGCTGATCTGCCTGAACCGGTCGAGCGCGATGCACGCGGTGTTCGTCGGAAACCGTGATGTGTGTATCAACGTGCTGCCCGCGAGCCTCGAAAGTATCGCGCGGCACTTTGCGGGCATGACCAGTCTTTCGATGGAGGATCGCTTCAAGCTGCCTGTCCGGGATCAGGGAGAGAACGACGTGCCGGTGCTGCGCGGCGCGCTCGCGAGCTTGCAGGGGAAGATCGTGGAAGCGAAGGAAGTCGGCTCGCACTCGGTCATGTTCGTGGAGACCACGCAGATTCGCGTGCGCGCCGACGGTGACAGCCTGATTTACTTCGACCGGAATTTTCACCGGGTGCCGCGCGCGTGGAAGGGGCAATGAGTCATTTGAAGCGCTGCCGGCCAGCTCGGGCTCCGGCAGCGCTTACGTTGTCGCTCCGGACATGGCTCCCGTAAAACCTCACCATTACCCGGACCTCCTGGAACTCCTCACCATTCGCACTACTTCAGCAACGCCATCTGCACGACCTTGACGATCACGAGCGCGATCGCGAGCAGCAGATAGCCGCGCAGCACGCTCATCCAGACGCGTTTGGTTAGCGTCAGACGCGGCGGCGGCAGTTCGTCGAGCGGCGGCATGCGCCACGTGTTGCGGGCGTCCTTCGCATAGAACGGAGCCGGCTCGGCCGCGGACTCGCCGCGCAGCTTGCGCATCCCGAAGCTCGCCACATACCCGACGACCGCGAGCAACGTGCCGCCCGCCAGGACTTCGATGATCGTTTCCGCCGCGATGTCCGGATAGATCACCGACGCGGTCAGGATGATCGACAGCATCACGAGCACCCAGATCACCGCGCCGGTAAACAGATTGAGCTTCTTCGAATTGGCCCACGGACCGAGCACCGCGCGATCGTTGCACAGCAGCAGCAGGAACACGGTCGCGCTCGGCAGCAGTACGCCGGCGAGCGTCTGCACCGCTTCGGTCAACAGACCGAGCGGGCTGCCTGGAATCAGCACCAATGCCGCGGCGGCCGCGACGATCGCGAAGTACACGACGTAGAAGCCCTTCGCATCCGACACGCTACGGTGCAGCGAATGGCGGATCTTGAACACGTCGCCGATCGCATAGGCGGTCGATAGCGACACAGCCGCCGCGCCGATCACGCACGCGTCGAACAGTGCGATCGCGAACAGCACGGCCGAGGTACGTCCCGCGTATCTCTCGAGACCAGCGATCACACCGCCCGCGTCCGTGAAGTTGCCGAACCCGGGCCGTCCGTCGAACAGCGCCGCGCTGAACGAGATCATCGCGACCGCGCCGATCAGCACGAACACGATGCCGATCCACAGGTCGGCTTTTTCGTAGTTCATGAAGCGCGGCGTGATGCGCTTGTCGACCACATAGCTCTGCTGGAAGAAGAGCTGCCACGGAGCAACCGTCGTGCCGACGATGCCGATTACGAGCAGCATCACGTCGGACAGCTTCGAGTGCGCGGGCCAGTTCGGAATGAAGAAGTCGCGCGCGATCTGGCCGACCGGCGGGTGAATCGACACGAGCACCGGCACGAGCAGCAGGCTCAACACGCACAGCGCGACCGCGAAACGCTCGAAGCGGCGGAAGTCGCCGGTGCTGACGGCGGCCATCGTCAGCGCCGCGGCGATACACACGCCCGCGATCTTCGAGACGCCGAAGAAGTCGAGCACGAACGTGATGCCGATGAATTCCGTCACGATGGTTAGCGCGTTCAGCAGGAACAGATCGACGACGCTGAACGCGCCCCAGAACTTGCCGAAGCGCTCGAAAATAAGCCGCGCGTGGCCCACGCCCGTGACCGCACCGAGCCGCAACACCATCTCCTGATTGACGAACAGCACCGGCACCAGCAACAGCATGGTCCACAGCAACGTGGTGCCGTAGTTCTGGCCGGCCTGCGTGTAGATGCCGAATGCGCCCGCGTCGTTGTCGCCGACCATCACGATCAGACCGGGGCCGAGGATCGCGAGCAGCGTGCGCAGGCGCGCCCACCAGCTCGTGCGTGGCGCGATGTCATGGTGAGCGATCGTGCCGAGCGCGCCCTTGATATCGCCGACGTGTGCCGAATCGAGCACGGCGCTGCGCGCGGAGGAAATGTTCGTCGGAGTAGACATCTCGTTCTCTCCTGGTTGTATTTGTCGAAGGTCGGATCGCGAAACGCTATGCCACGCGCGACATCACGCGACGGCAGAAGGCGATGAACGGATGCGGTGCGTGTAGCACGAGCATGCCGTCGTAATGGGCACGCGATTCCTGCACACGCGGGAACTGCGAAAGAAGGAGGCCGAATTGCATGAGGGATCTCCGTGCGCCGGTTTCGACGCGCTGGTGGAAAGCCAGCAGACACGGAGGCCGCGTATGTCCGGGCGCGGCGGTGGAGGTCTACTCGCTTTCCTCAGTTGATAGAACGGGGAAGCGGCATAAGGGATAACTGTCACTGTCGGGCATGGCGGCTCCTTGTCGGTGTGTAGCGGGGACTGCGTTCGAGCGTCTGAAGCGTTCGCTACGCACGTTCGCTACGCACGTTCGCTACACACGTGTTTATCCACGCGTTCGCGCGCACTGCGTTGAACTGTTTGCGTTGACTGACAACGCGCGCGCAAACGCGACCGCAAGCGCAAGGCTCGCGATGCGACGCCGTATCGGCGCGGGAACGCGCGTGAACGCGGCGTTCGTCATGCGGATACGACGTTACTTTAGGTGCACGGGAAGAAACTGCGGCGCGCACCGTCTGCCAACTGGCAAGACGGCGGCTGATGAAGAGAGCGCGGACGTCCTGCCGGTCAGGCAGCGAATCTGTTCGAAAGTCGGCTACTGCAGGTGTCCAAGGCATGAGCCCCATTGGTGATGATTTTTCAATTCTAGGGTTCGCCTTCCGCCGAGGTCAACCTGTTTCTTAAGCAGAGCAGAAAAAATGTGCGGCGCGCGACGGTGGGCACTTTGAATGACATGCGGGTCGAGGCCGATATAGGGGGGAGGTCGAACAGGCGGCACCGATCCGTCCGGCCGATGCCACCACGCCGTGCTCACTGATTGGCGCGCCGTCGCTCGGTCAGCCGGTTATGCACGCTTCTGACGCCGCGAACCGATCGCGCGGCGTTGCCGGCTCGCGCGATTTGCGATTGCCGCGGCACCGTGCCGGTCAGCGTAACGATGCCGTGACGCGCTTCGACGCGGATGTTCGCCGAATTGAGGTTCGTGGTGCGCGTGAAAGCGCGGCGGACGTCGCGTACGATTGCGCTGTCGGACCGGTTGTTGTTCCGGTTCGAAGCCGCTGGGACCGACTGGCTTTGCATCGACGCATCGTTCGGCATCTCGCGCGTCTGTGCGTGTGCATAGGTCGCGCAAGTCGCGATGGCCACCGCGAACATTGCACCGAGGATTCTGCTCGCGCCGTTTGTTTTCATTCTTCCTCCTTTGCCGGTTTGTCAGGAACTTCCGTTCGAGCCGCGTGCTGCCAGCGGAGAAGAGGCGGCGCAACGCACTACCGCCTCGCGACGAGTAATCGACCGTCGGCTCCGATTATATTCTGCGGCGCACGCGCCGATAGCGATAGGTGAGAAGATTCGGGAGCCGCCGAGGTGAGAATATGCGCACCTGTACGCGCACTTCAAAGTTGAAGGTGAGGGAATTCGGGAGTCGCCTGGGCGGTGCTACAAATTGCGAATGGTTTCCTGAGAAACTAATATCGCATTCCCAACCTTGCTTCCTTTTCGTCAGGTTCGCCCACGTCGATGCAACGTTTCCGTCAGAGGCGTCATGCGGTCCGACCGTCTCGCCGGAGGCCGGCGAAGGCGGCGCGCACAAGAGACAAAGGCGCTGCTCGAACGCGAGACGGTCGACGAAGACCGTCGCATCATCTGATCGCGTTAAGCGATGCCGCACAGGCGCTCGTCCCCGAACTCGCGCAATTGGACGATCAGAATAACGACGAATTTTGCGGCCATCTGCCCGCGCAGCTTAGAACGGCAATCGTCGACGCGATGAAGAACGTCGTCGCGGTGCGCGGGCTGAAGAACGTGCCGATCGAATGAACGTGGCGCGTGCATCGCGTCAAAGGTGAGGACTTTCGGGAGTCGCGCGCGGGCGGTTCTTTTGCAACTAACCGGCCGGGCCAGGAACGGCACAAACCGCGCGGCAAGAGGCTCGCGGGACTGCGCGCATTTATGCCTGTCAGCCATAGGTGAGGATATTCGGGAGCCGTCGATGCTGTATCGGGCGACAGCCCGTCGTGCTGATGTGCAAAACGCGCTTCATGCAGTCGCCGATCATGGCATCCGTCGCGGTGACCGTGCGCCGGCTGTGTAACGTAAGTCGTTGAATGTCCAGGCGATCTGCCGCGTACGCGGCCGGCATCGGCGAAGCGATCCGGCTGCGTTCGATCAAAGGTGAGGGATTTCGGGAGCGGTGTGTGAGCGCCGCAATGCGCACGCTGAAATGCCTCCTCGAGTCCTCTTTTCACCTCAAAGGTGAGGCTTTTCGGGGGCAATGGCGACGGTAGCTGACGCCGATCCGCCACTGCTCCGTGCTTGAGGTGAGGATTTTCGGGAGCGCAAATACCCGGCGGCAATAGCCCGTTCAGGCCGATTTCGCGATCTCGCGAATGTCCGCGACCGGCGTCTGCCCGAACGCATCGCTGAGCGCATAGTCGATCAGCTGCGCCGCGCATTGCTCGGGCGTCGACAGTTGGCCGTTGCGCTTCAGCTCGTCGAAGCGCTGGCGCATCGGGAACTGCTCTTCGCCGCTACCGCGAATTTGCGCCTGCATGTCCGTATCGATCACACCCGGCGCGAGGCTGCAGATGCGCAGCGCGCGATTCGCGTCGAGCGCGACGGCGCGCGCGTGATGATCGAGCGCGGCCTTGGTCGCGCAGTAGATGCTCCAGCCCGGATACGCGTTGCGCGCCGCGCCGCTCGAAATGTGCACGATGCGGCGGTCGGTTGCGTCGACGGCCGCGGCGGCGAGCGCGCTCGCGAGCATCAGCGGCGTCGCGACGTTCAGGCTCACCGCGTCCGCGACGCTCGCGGCGTCCTGTCCTTCGATGGGCCCGATCGGCTGCATCATGCCCGCGTTGTTGATCAGCAGCACCGTCTGCGCGCCGCGCACGAAGTTGCTCAGTGCGTCGGTGGCTATCCATTGCGCGACGCGTGCGGGCTCGGCCAGCGGCAGCTCGATCTCTTCGAGCCGCGCGGCAAAGCGCGCCTTCAGCGCGGCATGCCGCGAGCGCGACAGACCCAGCACCGTGACGTTGCGCGCGAGCAGTTCTTCGGCGAGCGCTGCGCCCAGGCCGCGCGTATGGCCGGTGACGATCGCGCGAATCGGAGAAGAGGAGGTCATGTCGTTCCTGGTGATCGTTGACGTGCAGAGTCGACGATTTTCTCACGCCGTATTCACACGGGGCGAAAGCGCCCGCGATACTGCACCGGCGTCACGCCAAGCCGCTTCGTAAACACGATGCGCATGCGGTCGGCGGTGCCGAAGCCGCAATCGTAGGCGATCGTCTTCAGCGCCGCGGCGCTGCTTTCGAGCAGCTTGCGTGCGGCATCCACGCGCGCGCGTTCGACGAATTCATGCGGCGTCACGCCGGTTTCCTGCACGAACACGCGCGCGAAGTTACGCGCGCTCATGCCCGCGACGTCGGCGAGCTGCTTGACGGTGAAGCTGTCATGGATACGCGCCATCACGTGCGCCTGCACTTTCGCGGCGGGCGAGGTGTCGTCGGCGGGCGCGGTCAGATAGGGGCTGAATTGCGACTGACCGCCTTGCCGCTGCGCGAACACGACGAGCCGCTTGGCGACCGCGAGCGCGGTATGCGGAACGTGATCCTCGGCCACCAGCGCGAGCGACAGATCGATGCCGGCCGTCACGCCCGCAGAGGTGACCAGCGGCCCGTCGCGCAGATAGATGCGATCGAAGTCGACCCGCGCGCGCGGAAACTGCGCGGCGAGTTGCGCGGCGTGCTGCCAGTGCGTCGTCACATGGCGCCCATCGAGCAGGCCCGCGTGACCGAGCGCGAAAGCGCCGGTGCAGATCGAGCCGTAGCGGGCGCAACGTGTCGCGACGTTGGCGAGCCAGTAGAGCAGGCGCGCGTCCGGCACTTCGTTGTGCGGTAGCGCGGGACCGCCGGCGACGAGCGCGAGATCGAACGGTTCGCGCGACTGCTCGAAGGTCGCGTCCGCCACCAGCGTCATCCCGTTCGACGCGCGCAGCGGCGCCGGGTCCGCGGCCAGCAGCTTGACCTCGTAGTGCCGCGTGGGCGCGACGAAGCGGTTCGCTTCGGAGAACACGTCGACGGGACCGGCGACGTCGAGTGCCTGCACTCCTGGGAAGATCGCGATCGCGACGGTGGGCATCGGATGACTTCCTTTGACGGGGAACGTGAAGGGCACGCCGCGGCAGTCAACGCTGTGCGTTTGGCAGTGTTCAACGGCTCGCCGCAATTGTTCGCGGCGCCGCGCTGGCCAATACTGGATCGGTCGGACGCGCGGTCTCACAGGCAGGCGACAGGCATCGACATCACGGCGCGGACCAGCATACCAAAACGCGCTCTGAAGCCGCAGCGCGCGTCCCGTTGATTACTTTCACATTCACGTTCGCATACGAAGGAGTACGCCGCATGACCACGACGATCGCAGGTATCCAGATTCCCGACAGCATGATGGCGCGTGAAGCCACCGAACTCGTGCGCGACACCGAAACGGAGTTGCTGTATCACCATTCGCGGCGCGTGTTTCTGTTCGGCGCGCTGGCCGGGCAACGCAAGCAGCTGAAGTTCGCCCCCGAACTGCTGTACATCGGCGCGATGTTTCACGACATGGGCCTCGTCGCGCCATACAGCAGCGAGCAGGAGCGCTTCGAAGTCGACGGCGCGAATGCCGCGCGTGAATTTCTGCGGCGGCATCGAATCGGCGAGGACGAGATCGAGCAGGTGTGGACCGCGATCGCGCTGCACACGACACCAGGCATTCCGCAGCATATGAAGCCGGTGGTCGCGCTCGTCACGGCGGGCGTCGAAATGGACGTGCTCGGCCTCGCCTACGACGAATTCAGCGAACAGCAGCGCGAGGAAGTCACGCATGCGCATCCGCGCGGCGCACACTTCAAGGAAGGTATCATCGATGCGTTCGCGCACGGCACGATCCACAAGCCGCACACGACGTTCGGCAACGTGAAGGCCGACGTGCTCGCGCTGAAAGACCCGCATTATCATCGCGAGAATTTCTGCACGATGATTCTGGGTTCGGCGTGGAAGTCGTGAAGGGCTGTTTGCGGCAGGACGACAGGGATTTCCCGCTCGCGGAACGCGCGTTGCAAGCCATCCGCGATGGTATCGCCACGCCGCGCACATCGCCGTTCACTTGCCGAGAGGTTCAGCGCGATACGCCGTTTTTGCGCGAGTTGCTGATCGCATTCGGTCGCGCGGGCTACGTCGCGCTGTTCGAGATCGACGGCAACCAAACCGTGACCATGTTGGCGGTGCGCCATCAGCTAGAGGATGATTGTCACTGACCGAACTTTCGTCGCCGCGCCATGGTCATCAAAAACCTTCTCCGCAAGCTCGACCTCACCACGTTGCAGCTCTTTCTCGCCGTCTTCGAAGAGGGCACGCTCACGCGTGCCGCCGAGCGCGAGGCGATCGCCGTGTCCGCCGCCAGCAAGCGGCTGGTCGAACTCGAACAGGCGGTCGGCGCGTCGCTATTCCAGCGCAACGCGCGCGGCATGACGCTGACGCCGGCCGGCGAAACGCTGTTGCATCACGCGCGCCGGGTGCTGCGCGACATCGAGAGCATCGGCATCGAACTGGCCGGCCATGCTAGCGGCGTGCTCGGCTATGTGCGGATGATGGCGAACCTGTCGGCGATCGTCGAATTTCTGCCTGAAGATCTGCGCGCGTTCCAGTCGTTGCACGAGCGCGTGAAGGTCGATCTCGAGGAGCGGCCGAGCGGCGGCGTCGTCAAAGCCATCGACGAAAGCCTCGCCGATCTCGGCATCTGTTCCGGCGACGCCGATACGCGCGAGCTGCACGTCGAGCACTACCGACGCGATTCGCTCGTGATCGTGATGCGCGACGATCATCCGCTCGCGGCACGCACGAGCATCGCGTTCGCCGAAACGCTCGATGGCGATCACGTCGGCCTGCATTCGGCGAGCTCGATCAACGCGCGCACCCACCTCGCGGCGCGCCAGGCCGGCAAGCCGCTGCGCCTGCGCATCCACGTGCCGGGCTTCGATGCGGTGTGCCGGATGGTGCAGGCTGGCATGGGCGTCGGCGTCCTGCCGCAAAAGGTGCATCAACTGATGGGCCGCCCGCTCGGCCTCGTCGGCATGCCGCTCGACGACGATTGGGCCGAGCGCAGCCTCGTGCTCGTCGTGCGCGACGTCGATGCGTTATCGCCGGTGAGTCGGCTGCTGTTCGATCATCTGCGCACGGTCGAGGCGCGGGAAGCGGCAGCAGACGCTCAAACCTAACCCGCTTCCACCACCACCCAGTCTCCGCGCCGGGCCCGCAGCCGCCGCTGAGCGTTCTCCGTTCGCGAACGGTCGTTGGCGAATTGCGGTTGGACGCCGCCACCACGCCGCTCCTAAGCTGTCTCCCAACACGAAACGAGTTCGGAGACAACAACATGGGTGGACCACTGCAGGGTATTCGCGTCGTCGAGATCGGCACCCTCATCGCCGCGCCGTTCGCGGCGCGCCTGATGGCCGAGTTCGGCGCCGACGTGATCAAGATCGAAGCGCCCGAAACCGGCGACCCCCTTCGCAAATGGCGCAAGCTGCACGAAGGCACGTCGCTGTGGTGGTATCTGCAATCGCGCAACAAGAAGTCCGTCTGCGTGAATCTGAAATCGGCCGATGGCGTCGAGGTCGTCAAGCGCCTCGCCGCCGATGCCGACGTCGTGATCGAAAATCTGCGCCCCGGCGCGCTCGAAAAGCTCGGCCTCGGCTGGGACGTGCTACACGCGCTGAATCCGAAACTGACGATGGTGCGCATTTCCGGCTACGGTCAGTCCGGGCCATATCGCGACCGGCCAGGCTTCGGCGCGATCGGCGAGGCGATGGGCGGCATCCGCTACACGACCGGCGAAGTGGACGGCGCACCGGCGCGCGTCGGCGTGAGTCTCGGCGATTCGCTCGCGTCGCTGCACGGCGTGATCGGCGCGCTGATGTCGCTTCTGCGCGTGAAGACAGGGCAGGGCGAAGGCCAGGTGGTCGATGTGTCGCTCGTCGAGAGCGTGTTCAATCTAATGGAAAGCCTCGTACCCGAATACGACCTGTTCGGCCATGTGCGTGAGCGCAGCGGCGGCGCGCTGCCGGGCATCGCGCCGTCGAACACCTATCGCACCGAGAACGACGGCTATGTCGTGATCGCGGGCAACAGCGATCCGATCTTCAAACGCCTGATGCACCTGATCGGCCGCCCCGATCTCGCCGATGATCCCGCGCTCGCGCACAACGACGGCCGCGTGAAGCAGGTTGCGATGCTCGACCAGGCGATCACCGCATGGACCTCGCACCACGCGACCGGAGACGTGCTCGCCGCGCTCGAACGCGCCGAAGTGCCGGCGGGGCGCATCTATTCGGTGGCCGACATCGTCGCCGATCCGCATTACCAGGCGCGCGACATGGTGCTGCAGGCGCAATTGCCTGGCGGCAGGTCGGTCAAGATGCCGGGCATCGTGCCAAAGCTGTCGGACACGCCGGGCGAAGTGCGCTGGCAAGGACCGGCACTCGGCGAGCACACCGGCAGCGTGCTCAGCGAGCTTGGATTCGCCAACGAAGACATCGAGCGGCTACGTCGCGAGGGAGCAGTGCAATGAATACCGCGATCTTTTCCACGCTCGAGGCTGAGTCGTTCGAGCAACTGATCGTGCAGGAAGTCGCTCCGCGCGATGGCCTGCAGATCGAGCCCACGTGGGTCGAAACCGCTGACAAGATCGCGCTGATCAACGGGCTATCCAAATGCGGATTCACGCGCATCGAAGCGGGCTCGTTCGTGTCGCCGAAAGCGATTCCCGCGTTGCGCGATGGCGAAGCCGTGTTTCAGCAGATCGAGCGGCAACCCGGCGTGATCTACGTCGCACTCGTACCGAATCTGAAGGGCGCCGAGCGCGCATTGTCCGCGCGCGCCGACGAACTGAACCTCGTGATGTCCGCGAGCCAGACGCATAACCGCGCGAACATGCGCATGAGCTGCGAGTCGTCGCTCGCGGCGTTCGACGACATCGTGCGTCGCGCGATGGCCGCGGGCGGGCGGCTCAACGCGACCGTGGCGACCGCGTTCGGCTGTCCGTTCGAAGGGCGCATCGACGAAGATCGCGTGATCGGCATCGTCGACGCGTATCGCGAGATGGGCATCGAGGGCATCACGCTCGCCGATACCACCGGTATGGCGAATCCGCGCCAGGTGGCGCGGCTCGTCAAGCGCACGCTCGAGCGGCTGCCGGCCGCCGCGCTCACGCTGCACTTTCATAACACGCGCGGCCTCGGTCTCGCCAACGTGCTCGCCGCGTATGAAACCGGCGCGCGCCGCTTCGATGCGGCGCTCGGCGGGCTCGGCGGCTGCCCGTTCGCGCCGGGCGCCTCGGGCAACATCTGCACCGAAGACCTCGTGAATCTGTGCGACGAAATGGGCATCCCGACCGGGATCGACCTGCCGAAGCTGCTCGCGCTGTCGCGCGGTCTGCCTGCATTGCTCGGCCACGACATGCCGGGGCAAGTCGCCAAAGCGGGTCGCAATTGCGACCTGCATCCGGTGCCCGACTGCATTCAGCAGATCTGAACCGCAACCCGACAAACCAACCCTCAACCGATCAAACGACCGGACGGCACCGCCGAATCCGGCATTGGAGACAAGCATGAGTGACCTTGGCGTAGTGGCGGGCACTACCCGCGAACATGGCGCGGATGATCTCGCGGCCATCGTCCGCAAAGTCGCGTGGCGGCTGATGCCGCTCATCATGATCTGCTATCTGTTCGCATTCTTCGACCGCATCAATATCAGCTTCGCGAAGGTCCAGCTGCAAAGCGATCTGGGCTTGTCCGACACCGCGTACGGTCTCGGCGCGAGTCTGTTCGTGATCGGCTACGTCCTGTTCGAGGTCCCAAGCAATCTGTTCCTGTATAAGGTCGGCGCGCGACGCTGGATCGCGCGGATCATGATTTCGTGGGGACTCGCGACCGCGGCAATGGTGTTCGTCAACAACGAATGGCAGTTCTACGGGCTGCGCTTCGTGATCGGTGCGATGGAAGCGGGCTTCGCGCCCGGCGTGCTGTACTACCTGACGCTGTGGTTTCCGACCGAATACCGCGGCCGCATCACGTCGATGCTGTTTCTCGCGTCGGCGTTGTCGGGGCTGGTCGGCGCACCGCTCGCGGGGCTTGTGATCGGCCATATGGACGGCGTGCTCGGCATGCCCGGTTGGCACTGGCTGTTCCTGCTCGGCGGCTTGCCGTGCGTCGTGCTCGGTCTGCTGGTGCTGAAGCTGCTGAAGGATCGCATCGACGACGCGGGCTGGCTGTCGTCGGCGGAAAAGAGCCTGCTCGCTGGGCAGATCGCGCAGCAAAGCCGCCCGGCAGAGACCGGCCATTCGCTGCTGGGCGCGCTGAAAACGCCGGGCTTCCTGACGCTTGGGCTCGTGTACTTCCTGATTCAGGTCGCCTCGTACGGCCTGAATTTCTGGGCACCGCATCTGATTCACGTGGCGGGCACGAAGAATCCCACCGTGGTCGGGCTGCTGACGGCGGTGCCTTATGTGTGCGGCGCGATCTGCATGGTCGTGGTCGGGCGCCTGTCGGACGCCAGCGGCGAGCGGCGCAAGTTCGTGTTCGGGCTGCTGTTGATGTCGGCGCTCGGCTTCTTCGCCGCGGGATTCTTCGACAAGCAGACCACCTTGCTGGTGGTCGCGCTTGCCGTGATGGGCGCGGGCGTGGTCGCGTCGATCCCGGCATTCTGGGCGCTGCCGCCAAAGCTGCTGACGGGCGCGGGCGCCGCGGGCGGTATCGCGTTGATCAACACGCTCGGGCAACTCGGCGGGATCGTGAGCCCGGTGATGGTCGGACGTGTGAAGGATCTGACCGGCAGCACGACGCCGGCGCTGTATGTGATCGGCGCGATGAGCGTGGTGTGCGCGCTGATCGTGCTGTATGGGTTGCCGGAGTCGTTGCGCAGTCGTGAAACGACGCAGTGAAATCGAGGGTGGAGGGCGCGGCCGTTGGCTTGCATCGCGTGAGGTGCCGCGCTGCTGCCCGCTCCCGCATCCGCGCACGATAGGCCTGCCGTATCAAACACTTGGCAGGCCTGTGCGCAGGTTGTCCACAAGCTTGTTCCCAAATTATGTGGACAACTGGACTTCGAGTTCGGCGCGAGTGAAACGGCATCCTTGCGAAGCCCACTCGCCAGTATCACGGACTCCGTAGCGACGCTCACTGCCTACGCGTGCACCGCGCGCAGATAGTTCTCATGCTTCAAGCACTTAAGCTCGCTGTGCGAAGGTTGTCCACAGGCTTGCCAACAATTTAGGTGGACAAGTTTTGTTGCCGACGGAGTGGCGAGGAGCGGGATTCGGCATCAGTTGTGCGCATCACGCCTTCAACCCGGAGGCCGAAGCGACCACCTCCTCCTGCACCTGCACCTGCAAAACCGCATCCCGCTTATCGAGCAGATGCTGCCGCAAAATCGCGCTGAGCTTCTTGCCGTCGCGAGCCTCGAGCGCCTTCAGCATTTCATCGTGATCGTGAATCGCGCGGTCCCACTTCGGCGTCTGATAGTTCGAGCGAAAGCGCAGCGCCTGCAGCCGCCGGTTGACCGACACATACGTCTGCCGCAGCGCCGAATTTCTCGCCGCTTCGTTGATCTTGTCGTGGATCGCCTGGTTGCGACTGTAGTAGCCCGGCAGATCGTTCTGCGCACGGCACGCCAGCATCGCGTAATGCAGCGCCTTGATCTCTGCGAGTTCGGCCGCGGTGATGCGCTCGGCCGCGAGTTCGCCCGAAAACGCTTCGAGGCCGCTCATTAGCTCGAAGGTCTCACGCACCTCCGCTTCCGACATCTTCGATACCGACGCGCCCCGGTTCGGCGAAATCTCGATCAGACCTTCGGCAGCCAGCACCTTCAGCGCCTCGCGCAGCGGCGTGCGCGAAATGCCGAGCGTTTCGCACAACTCCCGCTCGTTCAGTTTCTTGCCGGGCTCCAGCGCTCCCTCGACGATAAAGCGGCGAATGTGCTCCACCACCGTGTCGTGCAGGCGCTGACGCTCGACCTTCGGCATCAGCGGGGCAGCGGTCAGACCCGCGTCGAAATCCGAATTTTGCATACAAAAATCCTCAGCTTCACATGAATTGGATTTTATCGGAACCATATCGATTAGTTAATCCATGCGCGCACGCGGGTAAACACGGGCCCTAGAGGCCAATTTTCGTCTTGGGAGCATCACGGTTCGTCTGATATAGTTTTTTGCATGCAAAATTCAATTGGAGGAGTTCGATGCTGAAGCTAGATTTTCATCCCGCTGGCCGTCATTTCCTGCAGATTCCGGGGCCGAGTCCGGTGCCCGATCGCATCCTCCGCGCGATGAGTTATCCGACCATCGACCATCGCGGACCCGAATTCGGCGAACTGGGTCTCAAGGTGCTCGACGGCATCAAGAAGATCTTCAAGACGCAGCAGCCGGTCGTCATCTATCCGGCGTCCGGCACGGGCGCATGGGAAGCCGCATTGTCGAATACGCTGAGCCCCGGCGATCACGTGCTGATGTTCGAGACCGGCCACTTCGCGACGTTGTGGAAAAAAATGGCCGAGAAGCTCGGCCTGAAGCCCGAATTCCTGGGGCTGCCAGGCATCGAAGGCTGGCGGCGCGGCGTGCAGCCGCAGATGATCGAAGAGCGTCTGCGCGCCGACACGCAGCATGCGATCAAGGCGGTCTGCGTCGTGCACAACGAAACGTCGACCGGCGTCACGTCCGACATCGCCGCCGTGCGTCGCGCGATCGACGCCGCGGGCCATCCGGCGCTGCTGCTCGTCGACACGATCTCCGGTCTCGCGTGCGCTGATTACCGTCATGACGAATGGGGTGTCGACGTGACCGTGTCGGGCTCGCAAAAGGGCTTGATGCTGCCGCCGGGCATTAGCTTCAACGCGATCTCGCCGAAGGCGATGGCCGCCAACCAGCACGCCAGGCTGCCGCGCAGCTTCTGGGACTGGGCGGAAATCGTCGACATGAACAAATCCGGCTATTGGCCGTACACGCCGAACACGAACCTGCTGTACGGGCTGCATGAAGCGATCGAAATGATTCTCGGCGAAGGGCTCGACAACGTGTTCGCGCGTCACGAGCGGCTTGCCGAAGCGACGCGCCGCGCGGTGCGCGCGTGGGGGCTCGAAATCCAGTGCGCCGATCCCGCCGTCTATAGCCCGGTGCTTACGGGCGTGATGACGCCCGGCGGCGTCGATGCCGACGCGGTGCGCAAGCTGATCTACGAACGCTTCGACATGTCGCTCGGCACGGGCCTCGGCAAGATGAAAGGCCGCATGTTCCGCATCGGCCATCTTGGCGATTGCAACGATCTGATGCTGCTCGCGACATTGGCTGGCTGCGAAATGGGTCTGCGACTTGCTGGCGTGCCGCTCAAGGAAAGCGGCATGCCGCCCGCAATGGAGTGGCTGAGCCAGGCACCGAAGACGCCGGGGTTGAAGGCCGCGGCTTGATTGTCGGGCGCAGGGAGCGCTTCCCTCATCGAGCCGCGCGCAGAACGCGGCCAGAACAACATGCAATGCGTCCATAGCGGCCTCGCGGCCGACGGGCGACGACGCAGCGCGCCACTTCAGGCGCGCCGTCGACAGATGCCATGGAGAGAGACGATGAAGCGGTTTCGTTTGACCAGTGCGACCAGTATCGTTCTAGTGATGCTCTGCATCATGTACTTCATCACGTACCTCGATCGCGTGAACGTCAGCACCGCGGCGGCGGGTTTCGGCAAGGAATTCAATCTCACGCATACGCAGGTCGGGCTCGTGTTCTCGGCCTTCGCGTATCCGTATCTGGTGTTTCAGGTGATCGGCGGCTGGGTAAGCGATCGCTTCGGCGCGCGACGCACGCTGCTGTTCTGTGGCGCCATCTGGGGTCTCGCGACGGTGTTCACGGGCTTCGCGGGCGGGCTCGCTTCGTTGCTCGCCGCGCGGCTCGTGCTCGGTTTCGGTGAAGGCGCGACGTTCCCGGCTGCAACGTCGGCGATGTCGCGCTGGGTCGCGAAGGAAAAGCGCGGCTTCGCGCAGGGCATCACGCACGCGGCGTCGCGAGTCGGCAACGCGGTCGCGCCGGCGCTCATCGTGATCGTGATGACCAACTGGGGCTGGCGCGAATCGTTCTTTATCTGCGGCGCGCTGAGTCTGGTGTGGGTGGTCATGTGGGCGGTCACGTTCACCGAGCATCCGAAAGATCATCCGCGCATCACGGCCGAGGAACTCGCGGTGCTGCCCACGCCGAAGCCGAAGGTCTCCGGGCTGCCGTGGGGCAAGCTGTTTCGCCGCATGACGCCGGTCACGATCGTCTACTTCTGCTACGGCTGGACACTCTGGCTGTTCCTGAGCTGGATTCCGCTGTACTTCCTGCACAACCACCATCTGCAATTGCAGAAGTCGGCGATCTTCGCGTCGGTCGTATTCTTCGCCGGCGTGATCGGCGACACGCTCGGCGGCATCGTCACCGATGCGATCTTCAAGCGCACCGGCAGCCTCAAACGCGCGCGCAGCTGGATGGTGTCGGTGTGCATGCTGTTCTGCCTGCTGTCGCTGATTCCTCTGATGTTCACGCATGACCTGACGCTGTCGATTGCCTGTCTCGCGTCGGGCTTCTTCTTCGCCGAGATGACGATCGGCCCGATGTGGGCGATCCCGATGGATATCGCGCCGGAATTCTCCGGCACCGCGAGCGGCATGATGAACACGGGTTCGGCGCTCGCCGCGATCATCTCGCCGGTGATGGGCGGCTTTCTGATTGACCACTTTGGCAACTGGGATCTGCCGTTCGTCGGCAGCATGTTGCTGATGGGCATCGGCGTCGTGCTCGCGTTCCGCATGCAGCCCGAAAGCCGCTTCGAAGTCGGCGCGTCGGAGAAGGCGCACGTTTCCACCCGGATGGGCGTGTAAAACATGACTTCATCATTGAGCCAGCTGCTTGCCGATGCGCGTCGCAATCGCACGGTGCTCGATACGTTGCCGCCGGAGCTGCTTCCTTCCGATGCCGACGCGGCCTACGCAATCCAGCACGAAATCTTGAGGGCGTGCGGCGCGCGAATCGGCGGCTGGAAGATCGGCGCGAAATCGGCGAGCGGACCGATTCAAGGCGCGCCATTGCCCGACACCGATCTGCACGCCGACGGCGCGCGTCTGTCGCGCGAAGGCTTCGCGCCGCTCGGGCTCGAACTCGAAGTCGCGTTCCGTTTCGGCCGGCGTTTCGAGCCGTCCACGAAACCGTACCGCGAGGACGAAGTGCTCGCGGGCATCGGCTCGATCGGCGCGACCATCGAGATCGTCGCGAGCCGCTATGCCGCGTGGCCCGCCATCGACAAACTCGCGCAGCTTGCGGACCTGCAAAATCACGGCGCGCTGATCGTCGGTGAATTCACACGGTATCGCGAGGATTTTCCGTTCGTCGCGCCGTCGCTGCGCTTCGCGTTCAACGGAGGCAATGTCGTCGAAACGACGCCCGCGAATCCGGCCGGCGATCCGCGGCGGCTGTTGACGTGGCTCGTCAATCACGCGAGTTCGCGCGGCATTGCGGTGACGCCGGAGACGCTGATCACCGCCGGTTCGTACAGCGGCATGTTCTTTCCGCGCGAGGCGGGCGACGTGAGCGGGCATATCGAAGGACTCGCGCCGGTGCATCTGACGCTGTACTAGGTAATTCGAGCTGCGCGGTTCAGGCGCGCTCCTCACAGGCCGACGAAATGACGAATCCCACTGCGGGCTTGCTCGTCAAGCCGATCCATCTGGTCCCCTCCGCCGCGCGCGCAACGAGTCCGCTCGCGCAGCATCTGCGCAAAGCGCTGCGCGGCGACGTGCTGTTCGATCTCGCCAGCCGCGGCCGCTACGCGACCGATGCGTCGATCTATCAGATCACGCCGGTCGGCGTCGTGGTGCCGCGCGATCAGGACGACCTGCGCATCGCGCTCGATATCGCGCGCAGCGAGAAAGTACCGCTGCTCGCGCGCGGCGCGGGCACGAGCCAGTGTGGGCAGACGGTCGGCGAAGCGCTGGTGGTCGATACGAGCAAGTGGCTCAACAATATCGTCGCGTTCGATGCCGACGCGCGCACCGTGACGGTCGAGCCCGGCGTCGTGCTCGATCATCTGAACGCGTGGCTGAAGCCGCATGGACTGTGGTTCCCGGTCGATGTATCGACGGCTGCCCAGTGCACGATCGGCGGCATGGCCGGCAACAACTCGTGCGGCTCGCGCTCGATCGAGTACGGCAACATGGTGCACAACGTCGACGCGATCGACGCGATTCTCGCCGACGGCAGCGAAGCGCGCTTCGCGTCGCTGCGCGAGCCGCCGCAAGGCGAGCGCTTGCAGCAGATCGTCGCGGGCGTAACGCGGATCGCACAGCGCGAGCGTGACGAAATCATCGCGCGCGTGCCGAAGGTGCTGCGCCGCGTCGCGGGCTACAACATCGATCTGTTCGATTGCCAGAATCCGCGCGCCTATACCGATGACGGCAGCGCGAACCTCGCGCATCTGCTGGTCGGCTCGGAAGGCACGCTCGCATTCAGCCGGCAGATCACCTTGAAGCTCGCGCCGCTGCCCGCGCACAAGGCGCTTGGCGTGGTCAACTTTCCGACCTTCCGGCAGTCGATGGCGCTCACGCAGCACATCGTCAAGCTGAAGCCGGTCGCTGTCGAACTCGTCGATCGCACGATGATCGATCTCGCGTTTAGCAATCCCGCGTTTCGTCCGGTGATCGAGAAGGCGCTGGTCGGCGAGCCGCAGGCGATTCTGCTCGTCGAATTCGCGGGCGAGGATCGCGACGCGCAGCTCGCGTCGCTGAAGCAGCTCACGGAGTTGATGGGCGAGTTGGGCCTGCCCGATGCGGTCGTCGAGATGCCGGACGCAAATGCGCAAAAAGCGCTGTGGGAAGTGCGCAAGGCTGGTCTCAACATCATGATGAGCATGAAGGGCGACGGCAAGCCCGTGTCCTTCATCGAAGATTGCGCGGTGCCGCTCGAACATCTGGCCGACTACACGAGCCGGCTGACCGACGTGTTTCATCGCCACGGCACCGAAGGCACGTGGTACGCGCATGCGAGCGTCGGCACGCTGCACGTGCGGCCGATTCTCGACATGCGCCGCGACGGCGCGACGAAAATGCGCGCGATCGCCGAGGAAGCGGCCGCGCTCGTGCGTGAGTACAAGGGCGCGTATTCCGGCGAGCATGGCGATGGGCTATGCCGTGGCGAATGGGTCGCATGGCAATACGGGCCGCGGCTCAACCAGGCGTTCAGCGAGATCAAGGCGTTGTTCGATCCGGACAACCGCTTCAATCCCGATAAGATCGTGCGTGCGCCGAAGATGGACGACGCGCGCAATTTCCGCTTTGCGCCGGGCTATCGCGAACAGCGCATCGAAACGGCGCTCGACTGGTCGACGTGGAACGTGAAGCGCGATCCGCTGACGGGCGCAGAAAGCGCGCCCGGCAGCGGCGACGATCTGAGCGGCGGCCTCGCGAAAGCGGTCGAGATGTGCAACAACAACGGCCACTGTCGCAAGTTCGACGCGGGCACGATGTGCCCGAGCTATCGCGTGACGAAGGACGAGCAACATTTGACGCGCGGGCGGGCCAACACGTTGCGGCTCGCGATTTCGGGGCAGCTCGGCGAAAGCGGGCTCGCGAGCGATGACGTGAAGGAAACGCTCGACCTGTGCGTATCGTGCAAGGGCTGCAAGCGCGATTGCCCGACCGGCGTCGATATGGCGAAGTTCAAGATCGAGGCGCGCGCGGCGCGTGTCAAGACGCATGGGGTGCGGCTGCGCGACAGGCTCGTCGCGTTCATGCCGCGCTATGCGGGCGCGGCGAGCCGCATGCGGAGGCTGCTGGCGCTCGCGGACAACGTGCCGGTGCTGTCGGCGTGGTTCAAGCGCTCGGTCGGATTCGCGACCGAGCGGAGTTTGCCGCGGTTCAAGAAGGCGTTTCTGGCCGATGCGGTGTCCGCGAAGCCAGCACGCAACGCTGCGCAGGCGTCCGCGCTGAAAGAAGTCCTGCTGTTCGTCGATACCTTCAACAACCACCTCGAGCCCGACAACGCGCGCGCCGCGCAACAGGTGCTCGAAGCGGCGGGCTACACGGTCCACTTCAATGCACGCCCGGGAGAGCGTCCCGTGTGTTGCGGCCGCACGTTTCTCGCGGCGGGTCTCGTCGACGAAGCGAAAGAGGAAGCGCGGCGCATGCTCGAGCTGTTCAGGCCGTTCGTCGAACGTGGCGTGCCGGTGGTGGGGTTGGAGCCATCGTGTCTGCTGTCGTTGCGCGATGAATTTCTGCAGTACGGTTTCGGCGAAGAGGCGCAGCGCCTCGCGCAGCACGCGTTTCTATTCGAGGAATTCCTCGTGCGCGAAGAAAAGGCCGGACGATTGCAGCTCGAATTGAAGCCGCTGCCGATGCAGCAGGCACTCGTGCACGGCCACTGCCATCAGAAGGCGTTCGACGCATTCACGCCGGTGCAGACCGTGCTGAAGTGGATTCCCGAATTGAAGGTATCGACGGTCGAATCGTCGTGCTGCGGCATGGCCGGCAGCTTCGGCTATGAAGCGGAGCACTACGCGAGCTCGCAGGCGATGGCCGAGCTGTCGCTGCTACCCGCGGTGCGCAAGCTGGACGCGGCCACGGTGATGGTCGCCGACGGGACTAGCTGCCGGCATCAGATTCACGACGGCGCGGGCGTCGACGCGATCCACGTCGCGCGCGTGCTGGCGATGGCGCTGCGATGACACGGAGCTAACCGCAAAGCGAAACTCAAACGCGAATCTCAAACGCGAATCTCAAACACCGATAGCCTGCCGGAACCCACTCGGCGTTACCCCGACAGCCTCGCGAAACCGGTGACTAAAGTGACTCGCATTTGCATAGCCACACTGCCCGGCGATCTGCGCGAGCGGCAACGTCGTCGTGCGCAGCAGCGTGCGCGCGCGATCGAGCCGCTGCCGCGCGATCCAGGCGGCGGGCGGCAACCCGAACGACTCGCGAAACATCCGCGCAAGATGAAACTCCGACAGCGCCGCGACACCCGACAACTCCCCGAGCGTCAACGGCTGCGCAAGATGAATGTCGATATAGTCGCGCAGGCGGCGCCGCGTCGCGGCCGACAGCCCGCCTTTCAGCGCCACGTTCGCGCGCCGTACGCCTTGGCCGCGCAATAGCAGGCTCAGCACTTCGTGCGCGGTCTCGTTGGTGCGCAGCAGACCGTCGGGACTTTCCCACTCCTCGTTGACGAGCGACTGACACAGACTCGCAATGCGCGGGTCCTCGAAATAGGTGCGATCGGCGAGCGTCAGTTCGCGCGGTTCGCGGTCGAGCTCCTGCACCGCGCGTCGCGTGAAATGCTCGGGCAGGAAGTACAGATGCATGAAGTGCATGTGGCCGCGCACCCACCAGCGCGATTCGTGATCGCCGGGCAGTGCGCACAGCCGCGACGGTGCGCCGTAGTGGCCCGGCATTTTCTGGCGCTCGGTGCGATAGCCGCCGTCCAGATAGCACGACAGCGTGTGATGGCCTGGCCGGTCGTAGACGGTCTCGTCCTCCTTCGTGTCGCGAGTCCATAGCGCGATCGCGAGTCCGTCGCCGAGCCACGCGAAGCGGTCCAGATGCGCGTTCGCACTGGCGAGCGTGTGACAGACCGACTGCAGGCCAAAAGGCATGCCGGCGGTGGATATCACGGGGACGGACGGGGTGGGGTTCACGGCTGCGCGCGGAGGTTTTCCGGTGTAGGGTGCTGGTTGAGCGGCCAGTATACGGCGCGTCCCGTCAGCCTGCGCATCGGCGCGAAAAAGTGCGCAATTTTGGACAATTGCGGGCGGCGGCGCGGTTCCATAGTCGGGCTTTCTGCGCGTCATCGCAGTCCGTCATTGCAGTCTGAGGCCCGACCATGAATCTCCTCCTTTATGCCATCACCGTGCTGATCTGGGGCACCACGTGGATCGCAATCAAATGGCAACTCGGCGCGGTGCCGCCACCGGTATCGATTGCGTGGCGTTTCTGGATCGCCGCGCTGCTGATGTTCGCACTGGCGCGCATCATGCGCCGCCCGATCTGGCCGCCGCGCGACGCCTGGCGCTACCTCGCCGCGCAGGGTCTCGCGCTGTTCTGCCTGAATTTCCTGTGCTTCTACTACGCCGAACAGCTCGTGCCGAGCGGGCTCGTCGCGGTGGTGTTCTCGACCGCGCCGCTGCTGAACTCGATCAACGGGCGGCTGTTCATGGGCCGGCCTCTGCAGCCGAGCGCGATTGCGGGTGCGTTGCTCGGGCTCGTCGGCATTGTCTGTCTGTTCGTGCAGCAGATGGCCGGGCATCTCGGCGATCACACCGCATGGCTCGGGCTCGGCGTCGCGTTTCTCGGCACGCTGTGCTTCTCGGCCGGCAACCTGCTGTCGAGCCGCATGCAGTCGATGGGCCTGCATCCGTTCGCGACCAACAGCTGGGCGATGCTGATCGGTGCGGCGGTCCTGACGCTCGGAAGTCTGTTCGCCGGCTATTCATTCGCGGTGGAACCGTCAGCGCGCTATCTCGGTGCGCTCGCGTATCTCGCGGTGTTCGGCTCGGTGATCGGCTTTACGGCGTACTTGATGCTCGTCGGCCGTATGGGCCCGGAGCGGGCCGCCTATTGCACGGTGCTGTTTCCGATCGTCGCGCTCGCGGCATCGACGCTGTTCGAGGGATATCGGTGGTCAGCGCTCGCGGTGGTCGGTCTAATGCTCGTGGTGGCCGGCAATCTGGTGGCGTTCGATCTGACGCGGCGGATTTTCGAGCGTCTCCGGGCGGCGCGGACATGATGAGCGTCTCGCTCAAGGTGAGGATTTACAGGAGCAGAAAAAGCGACTGAATCTCTGATCGGTGAGTCTTTACGGGAACCGGTTTTTACCGGTTTCGTGAAGGAAAGATTGTGTCGGAAACATGATTCGATGCAAATGGAATGAATTCGATGGATCGGCATTCAATAATCATTTTTTCATCAATAAATTTACTATTTTTATATGAGAGGATAAAACGCCAAATCTGATGTGCGCGTCTCGCGCCTCGCAAGGACCGACTGCCGTGAAGCCTTTCTCTCGCCTTGGCTTGGCCGTGGTGTTAATCCACAGCCTGATCTCGCCGAATGTTTCCGCGCAATCCCAATTGAATTACACGACCTCATGGATCGGTAATAGTTTCGGATTTGGCGACGGCAAATGGATGCAGCAGGATATTCAGGCCATTAGCGTCGGCGCCAATGGCACCGTTTATACGAATGCGCCGTGGGACGAAAGCGGCAGTGAAATCGCCGCCTATCAGGGGGGCGACAAGCTCGCGGTCGCCGGTTCGACGCATGGCTGGGGCGCGGCCGGCGGCGATGCGGTGACGGTGAATCACACGTACCTGTACGCGGCGATGTCGATCGGCAACGAGAACAATGCGCTGGTCGGCGCCGACTATCCGCCGGCCAATCAGACCTGGTACGGCATCACGCGACGCACGCTTGCGAATCTCGCGACCGGCGCGCCGTTTTCCGGCGGCATCGGCAATAGCGCGAACGCGACGAAGAACAGTTTCGTCGCGGTCGATACGGTGAAGACTGGCACCGACGCGAGCATTCGCGGCCTCGCCGCAACCGACAGCGAGCTCTACGTGGCCGACACGTACGGTAACCGGATCGCCGTGTACGACGCGCAGTCCATGCAGCCGCTGCGTTCGTGGAGCGTCGTGTCGCCGGCCCGCATCGCGATCGACACCGACTCGACGCTGTGGATCATCAGCGGCTTCGGCACGGGCAATCTGAGCATCCTGCACTACCGCGCCGACGGCACCGCGCTCGCCGGTCCATTGACACTGCCCGCCGGCACCGTGCCGAGCGACCTCACAGTGACGCCATCCGGCCAACTGCTGGTCGCCGACGACGGCGTTTCGCAGCAGATCCTCGTGTTCAACAAGGGCGCGGGCGGCCAGATGCAGGCGGGCCCGTCGATCGGCACGCGTAACGGCATTTTCCACCCGGTGCGCGGCGTGCCCGGCGATACGCGTTTCAACGGCATCACCGGCATCGGCGTCGACGCGGCCGGCAATCTGTACGTCGCGCAAAACGGCGAGGGACCGCGCGCGCTCGGCTCGGCATCCGTAGGGCAGGGCGCAGTGCTGGAGAGCTACGTGTACGGCAGGCGCGTGCTCAACTGGCGGCTCTACGGTCTGAGCTTCGTCGATAGCGGCGCGTTCGACCCGGCAACACCCGCTTCCATCTACACGGGCTCGAAGCGCTTCACGCTCGATTACAAGCAGCCGGTCGGCCACGAATGGTCGTATGCGGCGTTCACGCTCGATCGCTTCGACTACCCCGACGACCCCGCGTTTCACGAGCCGCGCGGCGTGCGTGGCGAACCGATGGTGCGCAGATTCGATGGCCAGCGCTTTCTCTATACGCTCGATCCGGGCGCGCACTATCTGAACATCTATCGCTTCGATGCCGCGCATGGCGAGATCGCGATACCGTCGGGGATGCTCGCGCAGAATCCGCTGCCCGGCGCATGGCCCGCCGCGCAACCGACGTACGGCGAATGGATGTGGCGCGACAGCAATGGCAATGGCGCCGTCGACGCGAGCGAGATCAGCGGCAATCCGTCGACCGGCAGCACGGTCGGCGACGGCTTCTGGTGGGTCGACGAACCCGGCAACGTGTGGCTTGCCACGCCATTGAGCGGCGTGCGCGAGATGCCGCTGCAAGGTCTCGACTCCGCCGGCAATCCGATCTACACGTACGCGAGTGCGAAGATGTTCGCGATGCCCGCGCCATTCACGCGGCTCGCGCGGCTCGTCTACGTCGCAGCGACCGACACGATGTATCTGTCCGGTTTCACGAGTGCGATTCCGTGGGACCCGACGCACTGGAAGGAAGCGGGTCCGGTGCTGGCCCGCTACGACAACTGGAGCAGCGGCAACCCGACGCTGACATACACGGTCTCGCTGCCGTGGAACACGCAAAGCGATCCGCAGACCACCACGGTCGGCGTCGCGGTGGCGGGCAACTATATCTTCGTTGCCGAGCTGTACACCGATCGCATCGACGTCTACGACGCGCGCAACGGCACTGCGGTCGGTTACATGACGCCGGGCGCGAGCGTCGGCGGCACGAGCGGCTGGGTCGACGTGTATCTCGGCATCAGCGCGGTGCAGCGCGATAACGGCGAGTACGTGGTGCTGGTCGAAGACGACGCGCGCGCGAAGCTGCTGATGTATCGCTGGACGCCTTGACGTGGATCGCTGTCGCGCCGAACACGAATAGACGGCGGCGCACGATCGGTATATAACAACCTTACCGATGCACTCAACGGAGCGATGTTCGATCATGACGCAAGACGTTTCTCCCAAGCCGCCCTCCGACGATCGTCCCGAGATCGAGCAGCTCGACGCGGCGCTCAGTCACGTCGATCAGCAGGTGTCGTCAGGCGGCATTGCGTCGGGCGCCGCGAAAGGCATTGTGTACAGTCTGATCGAAACGCTTGGTGCGCTGGTCGGCGATCCCGATCTGCCGGAGCACGCGCGTTCGGGTTACGAAGGATTGCTGGAGGCCGCGCGCGAGTTGCGCGCGAAGTTGGACCGCTGAGTGGACTGCTGAACACGCGGGTCCGCTCCGGCGCAAGCCATCGTGCCGTCTGTTATACAAAAGCGCACTGTGTAACTCACCGTGTGCTTTTTTTTCATGCTCCCTGAGGCTCACGCCCCGAGCGCCACCTCTGCACCGCTCGTCTGCGCCAGCAACTGGTGAATCTGCGCGACCACGGCCGCGCCTTCGCCGACCGCCGCGGCCACGCGTTTCGTCGAACCGGCACGCGCATCGCCGATCGCATAGACTCCTTCGACCGTGGTCCCGAGATCGCACGCGGTGGCCGAGCCATGCGCGCTGATGCCGGTCAGCACGAAGCCTTTCGCGTCGAGCTGCACGCCGCAGGTACGCAGCCATTCAGTGTTCGGGTCCGCGCCGGTGAACAGAAACAGATGCCGGGTGTCGAAGTGATCGACGCCGCCGGGCAGCGGCCGCTTCAGCGCGACCGACACGAGCCCGTCCTCATCGCCTTCGAGCCGGCCGACTTCGGAATTCGGATGCACGAACACGTTCGGCAGCGAGCGGATGCGGTCGATCAGATAGCGCGACATCGTCGCCTCGAAACCGCTGCGGCGGATCAGTACGTGAACCTTGGCCGCGTGCGTCGCCAGATAGACGATCGCCTGGCCGGCCGAATTGCCGCCGCCAACCAGCACGACCTCCTGGCGCTTGCACAGCTTCGCCTCGACCGGCGACGCCCAGTAGTAGACGCCGCGTCCGTCGAAGCGCTCGAGCCCGTCGAGCGCCGGGCGCCGGTACACGGCGCCGCTCGCGATCACGATCGCCTGCGCGCTGATGTGGCCGCCGCATTTCAGCTCGAGCCGATACGGCGACTGCCCGCAATGCAGCGCTTTCACGTTGACTGGGATCGCAACGTGCGCGCCGAACTTCTGCGCCTGCACGAACGCGCGGCCGGCGAGCGCCTGGCCCGAGATTCCGGTCGGAAAGCCGAGGTAGTTTTCGATGCGCGAGCTCGCGCCCGCCTGGCCGCCCGGCCCGCGGCTGTCGAGCACGATCACCGAAAGTCCTTCGGAGGCCGCGTACACCGCGGCGGCAAGTCCCGCCGGCCCCGCGCCGACGATCGCGACGTCGTACACGTACGTGTCGTCGAGATCGGGCAGCATACCTAAGCGAGTGGCAAGCTCCGGCATGCTCGGATGACGCAGCACCGAGCCGTCCGGGCAGATCACGAGCGGCAGGTCCTCGCGCTGCGCGGCGAACTGCTCGATCAGACGCAGCGCGTCTTCGTCGCGTTCGTCGATCACGGAATGCGGATGGCCGTTGCGCGACAGGAAGCCTTGCAGCGTCACGAGCCGTGCGTCGCTGCTATTGCCGATCAGGATTGGCCCGCCCGCGCCCTTTTCGATCAGCGACACGCGCCGCAGAATCAGCGCGCGCATGATGCGCTCGCCGAGTTCCGCTTCGGCGACGATCAGCGCGCGCAGGCGCTCGGGCGGAATCAGCAGCGCTTCGACGGCGCTGATCGCGAGGCCGTTCACGAGCGCGGGCTTGCCCGACAGCTGCCCGACCTCGGCCAGAAAATGCCCGGCGCCGTGCTCGCCGATCAAGACTTCTCGGCCGATGCCGTCACGCTGATAGACCTTCACGCGTCCTTCGAGCAGCACGAACATGCCGGGCCCGGTGTGCCCGGTCTCGAACAGCAGTTCGCCGGACTTCCAGTGACCGATCTCGCCGAAGCGGCGCAGCCGGTCGATCTCGGCGCAACTGAGCTGCGGAAACATCTGGTGCATGCGCGTCGATAGCGACGAAAACGGCGCGTCGGCGACGACCCCCTGCTGTCCTTCCACTTCTTGAGTCGAAACGTCCTGAGTCGAAAGCATTGAACCGCTCCTTCGATATTCATTGCACGATTGAACGCGAGGCAACGCGATGCGCGCTCGCACGCCGGGACGAGCCGTGCCGCGCGCGTCAGGCGGACGATGCCGTCGCTGATTACGGCTAAACGGCTTTGGGCGCGATGTCGTCGACCGCGACTTCCGGCGGCGGCATCGCGGGCAGCGAGTCGACCGGCTTGCCCGAATCGCGCCAGGCTTCCATGCCGCCGCGCAGCGGCAGCACGTCGGAGAAGCCGGCTTCGTTGAGCTGCTTGGCCATCCATGCCGCGGAAATCTCGTTCGGGCAGGAGCAGTAGATCACGAGCTTCTGATCGTGCGCGTAGGTGGCGACGATGTCGCCGAGTTGCCGTTCATCGGCGAATTGCGCGCCGGGGATCACGAACGGATCGAGCTTGCGCTTCTCCTCCGAACGGATGTCGAACACGACCGGCGCCCGGTCAGCCGCGAACAGCTTCGCGAGTTCGTCGACCTCGATGCGCGCGGACGCGAGCTTCGCGATCAACTGACGGCGCCGGATCCACCGGTACACCGCGTACAGCACCAGCAACGCGACGACGACGAGCGCCGCCGTACGCCCGAGCCGCCCGGCAATCGCGAACAGCATGTCGATCTGCCGCGCGAACAGCGCGCCGATGATCAGCCCGGTGCCGGACCACAGCGCGGCGCCGACGCCGTCATAGGTGAGGAAGATGCGGTAGCGCGTGCCCATCGCGCCGGCCATCGGGATCGACACGATCGACAGCCCCGGCACGAACTTCGCGACCGCCAGCACGCGCACGCCCCAGCGGCCGAAGAAGCGCTCGGTCTTTTTCACGCAGGTGTCACGCGACAGCGACAGCCGGCAGATCGTCTTCAGCGTATTGCCGCCGTAGATGCGGCCCGCGACGTACCACGCGCTGTCGCCGATCAGCGTCGCGAAGATCGACAGCACGAGGACCGGCAGCAGTTGCGTGCCGACCGAGCCGGGGTGCATGGCGGCCATCGCGCCGAACAGCACGAGCGACGGCATGGCCGGCACCGGCAGCCCGAGCGCGGCGGCCAGCACATTGAGGAAGACGAGCGCCGGTCCATATTGCGCGACGAGGTCATGTAGCATCGGTTTAACATCCGCGGCCCTTGCGGGCGCAGCGCGGTAAGGAATGCAAAGGGGAATGCAAGGATTATGGACGTATTTTCGAGACGTGCAACCGGCCCGGAAATTGGCCCGTCTTCTGGCTGCGATCAGGTCGCCATATGTGGCCGCATGCCTCGATACACAAGCGTGGCAACCGCTTGTGACAAGTTGCTGAAGGCCGGGTAAGCGCGCTCGACGAGACGCGCGAAGGCGTTTGCAAAAACCCGTAGGGAAAGCGGGGATTGGCGGCGTGAGCGGAACAAACGGAAGCACGGCGACGCGCGCAGGCGCGCCTAATGCGAACAATCCCGCGCTGACGCGTCGAAGCGCGACGCAACCGGCGCGAGAGGCTGCCGAGTCACGCGACGGTCACACCCGCCGCGCGCCTGCTTCACTGACGATGATTGTGCTGCTCGCCCGGCAACTCGGCGCCATGCGCGCGGATCGCGGCGATCAGCTCCGCGGGCGTGATTTCGTAGCGCACTTCGCGATGTATGCCCGGCTTGCGCTCATCGACCTCGATCAGCAGGATGCCTTTGCCGTCTTCGGTCGATTCGAGGCGCAGCGAGCGAAGTTCGCGCGCCGTTGCGTCGTCGTATTCGGTGAGCAGGGCCATTGACCCGGAGGACCCGGTGATGCGCATCGAAGTTGTCCTTGTTGCGTTGGTGATGGAACCATTGTACGGGGCGGACGGCGTGCCGTCTGCCGCGTCGTCGTGCCGTGTTGCGTCTGCCTCTGTCTCGCCGGGGTTTTAGTCGAGTGTGACGCTGCCGCTAGCGGATTCGCGGTTGCGGAGCGAGCAACCAGTTTAACGCGACTCCTCGTCGCGACGGCCGCATTTTTCATGCCCCGCGGTGGCGCGACGCGCGTTCGGGTTTTGTCATGCGGGTGACGCGGGGGCGGGCTAGGAGGCGTTGGGCGCGCGCAAAAAAATAGCCCGTCCGGACAGGGACGGGCCGTTAAACGCCGTTGTTACTCGGGTCAGCCTGCCCTTGCAACATTGGGCGCTGACGACTCCATCCTGGTGCTTCGTTGGCGGGCTGTCGAGGTGGGAGTAATGCGGATCTATCAGATCAAAGTACTGTTTTCCGGTTCGACGTTCACACGAGGCCGGTCGCGTAATACACCGCGATCACGAAGAACACCGCGAGCGTCTTGATCACGGTGACCGCGAAAATGTCGCGATACGACTGCCGGTGCGTGAGACCCGTCACGGCGAGCAGCGTAATCACCGCGCCGTTGTGCGGTAGCGTATCCATGCCGCCGCTCGCCATCGCGACCACGCGATGCAGTACTTCGAGCGGAATATGCGCGGCTTCCGCACCCTTGATGAACGTATCCGACATCGCGGCGAGCGCAATGCTCATACCGCCCGAGGCCGAACCCGTGATGCCCGCCAGCGTGCTGACCGACACCGCGGCGTTGACGAGCGGATTCGGAATGCTTTTCAGCGCGTTGCTGACGACGAGAAAGC
Organism: Paraburkholderia sp. UCT70; assembly: GCF_050434085.1. Taxonomy (NCBI): domain Bacteria; kingdom Pseudomonadati; phylum Pseudomonadota; class Betaproteobacteria; order Burkholderiales; family Burkholderiaceae; genus Paraburkholderia; species Paraburkholderia sp. UCT70. The sequence continues at coordinate 365,399 of NZ_JBNPVZ010000002.1, forward strand.
CCGGCAGCGCCGCGATCACACCGCCGAAGCCATATTCCGACGCGGTGTTGAGCGACGCCAGCAGCGCGCCCGCCACTGCCGCCTTGGTGCCCACCGCGAAGCGCTGGCTGACGCGACTGAACGCCGTCACGACGACCATCACGATGCCGAGCAGCAGCGCGCCCAGCACGGCCCAAATCCCCACGAGAGCCTTGACGCTCGTTTCGACCGGTGCATGCAGCCCCGGCAGGATGTCCGGGGTGACCGTGAAGGACGGGCCGTACCAGGTCGGAATCCAGCGCGTCAGCAGGAAGTTCGCGACGCCGACCATGACGAGCGGCGCGACCGCCAGCAGCGGATGCGGCAGTTGCTTCGACTCGACGCGCTCCGGCTCGTTGACGAGGTCGGTGCCGTAACCCTCGCCGGTCGCCATCGCGGCGCGGCGGCGCCATTCCAGATACGACAGACCGACCACGATGATGAACAGCGAGCCGAGCACGCCGAGCGTCGGCGCGGCCCACGAGGTGGTCTTGAAGAACGTCGTCGGGATGATGTTCTGGATCTGCGGCGTGCCGGGCAGCGAGTCCATCGTGAACGAGAACGCGCCAAGCGCGATCGCGCCGGGCATCAGCCGCTTCGGAATGTTGCTCTGGCGATACAGCTCGGCCGCGAACGGATAGACCGCGAACACGACGACGAACAGCGACACGCCGCCGTAGGTGAGCAGCGCGCACACCGCGACGATCACCGCGTTAGCGCGCGAGCGGCCGATATAGCGGATCGCGGCCGCGACGATGGACTCCGAGAAGCCCGACAGCTCGATCACCTTGCCGAATACGGCGCCGAGCAGAAACACCGGGAAGTACAGCTTCACGAAGCCGACCATCTTGTCCATGAAGATGCTCGTGAAGACCGGCGCGACGGCGGCGGGATCGGTGAGCAGGACGGCGCCGAGCGCCGCGATCGGCGCGAACAGGATCACGCTGTAGCCGCGATACGCAGCGAACATCAGAAACGCCAGCGCGGCGATAACGATGAGAAAGGTCATTGAGTCTCCATAGCCTGGTTGTTCTACATGTTTGCCGTCCCGATCGAGCGACGGCGGGGCGCGGTCGGAACGCAGGTTCCATGCCATGCCTGCCGTTTTGCTGCTGGCCCGCCGTGGCGCATGGCGCGGCCGCGCAGCGGCGGGCCGAGGCATCGTTGGCGGATTGTACCCAAGCGTCTCCGAAACGGGACTTCCCTCCGGTGAAGAACACCTGAAACCAGGGTAAGTCATGATGCATAAGGCCTATCGTGTGTCTCAATTTGGAGATAAATTCGTCCACCGATTGAGATTGATGCAATCAAAACGATAAGCGGAGACAGCGACAGCATGTTGACCGACTGGACGGGCCTGCCCGCCACCTATGACGACGTGCTTCGTCGGGCGATGGATTCGCTGTTTCGGACGTTCGAAAACTTCAGCGAAGGCACCTTCATCGTCGATGGGCAGGCGCGCGTCGTCTGGATCAACAAGCGGTATGCGGCGCGCTTCGGCTTTGCTGACCCGCAGCAGGCGATCGGCCGGGATTGCGAAGCGGTGATTCCAAACAGTCTGATGCGCGAGGTCGTCAACACCGGCAAGCCGATCCTGCTCGACATCATGGAGACCGATCGCGAGCCGCTCGTCGTCACGCGCCTGCCGCTCAAGGACGATGCCGGCGTGACGATCGGCGCGGTCGGCTTCGCGCTGTTCGACGAGCTGAAAGCGCTGTCGCCCCTCTTTTCGCAGTACTCGCGGTTGCAGCAGGAACTGATCGCGACGCGTCAGTCGCTTGCGCAGGCGCGCCGTGCGCGCTATACGTTCGGCAGCTTCGTCGGCACGAGCGCGGCGTCGCTCGAAGTGAAGCGCCAGGCGCGGCGCGCGGCGCAACTCGAAGCGCCGGTGCTGCTGCTGGGTGAAACCGGCACCGGCAAGGAGCTGCTCGCGCATGCGATTCACGGCGGCTCGGCGCGCGCGCACAAGCCGCTCGTCAGCGTCAACGTCGCGGCGATTCCCGACACGCTGCTCGAAGTCGAGTTCTTCGGCGCAGCACCCGGCGCGTACACCGGCGCGGATCGCAGGGGGCGGGTCGGCAAGTTCGAGCTCGCCAACGGCGGCACGCTGTTTCTCGACGAGATCGGCGACATGCCGCTACCGTTGCAGGGCAAGCTGCTGCGCGTGCTGCAGGACAAGGAATTCGAGCCGCTCGGCTCGAATCGGATCGTGCGCGCGGATGTGCGGATCATCGCGGCGACATCGGCCGATCTGCCGGCGCTCGTCGCGGCCGGGCGTTTTCGCGCGGACCTGTTCTACCGGCTCAACGTGCTGACGATCCATGCGCCGGCGCTGCGCGAGCGTCCGTCCGACATCGAGGCGCTTGCCTACGCGATGCTCGAGGAGTTGGCCGCGCAGGCAGGCGGCGGCAGCCACTTCGAATTGCACGACGACGCGTTGCGCCTGCTGTGCGCGTACGACTGGCCCGGCAACGTGCGCGAACTGCGCAACACATTGGAGCGCGCCGTGATGCTGTCCGACAGCGAGCGCATCGACGCGCGCGTGCTCGCGCCGTTCATCGGCTCGGGGCAGGGCGGCGCGGCGGCACCGGCGCGGACCCCGTCTGTCGCGGCCGCCAGCGTGGACGTGGCCGCCACCGCCGAACCCACCTCGTGGAGCGACGCGATGGCCGCGTTCGAAAAGCGCTTTCTCTGCGACGCGTTGCGCGCGAACGGCGGCCGCGTCATTGACACTGCGAAACAGATCGGCATGGGCCGCGCGACGCTGTACAAGAAGATCGCCGCGCACGGCATCGACGTTTGACTCGCCGCGCCCGGCCAGCCGCGCCGCGCCAACTGACGCAGCACGAGAACAGCGTGGCACAATCGCGAGATCGAAAAACAAGACGTGACCGGGGTCTCCATGAAATGCCTTTCCTTCTTCGCGCGCCGCTCGCGCGGCATACTGGCCGTCGGCGCGATCGTCGCGCTTGGCGGTTGCAGCAGCAGCGCGCCGTTGTTCCTGCCGGACGGCCGTGCGACCACGCTCGTGCAATGCCCGGTCGGTTCCGACTCGTGCTCGCAACAGGCGGCCGCCAGTTGCAATGGCGCATTCGACGTCGTGCGCCAGTCGAGCGAGGGCGGCACGTTGAGCCTGATCTACGCCTGCCGCGCGACCGCGAAGTAAGCACCTGATGCCGTGCCGGTGCAATGCCGGCGCGCGCGGCCGGCCGATCCGTTGGCGGCCTTCGGTTTTTTTTCACCTGTTCCCAGTTATTCCCTGCCGATTCCCGATGCGCTCGCTGACCACGCTCGTGTCATTCCGGTTACCACATGGCCGTCATAAATTCATGCGCCTAATGTGTGCCCGATAAGCGGTTAGCATGCGAATTGGGTAAGTAAGCCACATGCGGCATTTTTACAACGTTGAGTCACCGCGCACCGATTATCCTTTGCGCCCGGACCACGATTTATCTTTACCTTCGGGGCGTCGAACGAAGTCAGTGCGCCAGGCAACGGAACGTGAAATTTGACAGCAGTATTCTTTTTTAAAACGTGGGGGATTTAACCCAGGCGAGCAGAAATTGCCGGTTTTTTCCGACAGAGGAGAAGTTCAGGAAGGTTTTTCGCTACTGGCGGGCATTACGTCGGGCCGCGCGGGCCAACGCGGCTTCATGCTTTCGATTTTTTTGCTTCAACACTAATTCAATAAAATCCGGGGAAAGCAATGAATCATCAGCAACTCGAAAAAGACATCGAGCATCTTGAGCACATAATTTCCCATATTTCCGCAGAAGACCGTATTCCTTTGTCTTACTGGCGTAACCGCCTTCAGCACGTTTCCGGCGCGGTTCTCGTGCCGGCGCAGGCAACTCGCGTCAAACGCCTCGATGCCGCGCTTTGCGCGTTGGAAAAACGGCAGAAAGCCTAATGTCATCATTGTGTCCGCCAATCGGGATCGGCAATTAGGAAAGCCGTCGTGTGCGCTTTCGCCGGACAGGTTTTATCTTTCGGTTTGATCGCCCAAAGCGACCTGGGCGCGCGCACGTTTGCTTTTACCGACACAGGATAAACATGCGGATAGCAGGACTTGCCGCGACCCGGCTCGCGACGCTGACCAACGCGATGCAGGGCTACGTGGAGCGGGGCGAAGTGGCGGGGGTGGTGTCGCTCGTATGGCGGCGCGGCGAAATCGGCTACTTCGAACCGGCGGGCCTACGCGACGAAGCCGCGCAATTGCCGATGGAGCGCGACACGCTGTTTCGCATCGCGTCGATGACGAAGCCGGTGACGAGCGCCGCGATCATGATGCTGATCGAGGAAGACCGCCTCGCGCTCGATGCGCCCATCTCGCGGTGGCTGCCCGAGCTTGCCGCGCCGCGCGTGCTGCGTGACCCGACCGGCCCGCTCGACCAGACCGACCCGGTACGCGCGCCGATTACGGTGCTCGACCTGCTCACGCATCGCGCGGGTTTCGCGTATCACTTCACGGCGACGGGGCCGCTTGGCGAAGCCTACGCCGCCGCGTTCAACGGCTTCGAGGCGAGCGGCGACAACAGCGCGTGGCTCGCGCGTATCGCCGCGTTGCCGCTGATGTTCCAGCCCGGCTCGCGCTGGCACTACGGCGTGGCGACCGACGTGCTCGGCGTGCTGATAGAACGCGTGAGCGGCATGACTCTTGGGCAGTTTTTCCGCACGCGCATTTTCGCGCCTCTCGGCATGCGCGACACCGCGTTCTGGGTGCCCGACGCACAGCTTGCGCGCCTCGCCACCGCGTACAACATCGATCCCGGCACGCGGCGCCGTGTGGTCGAGGATCATGCGGCGGCGAGCCGCTGGGCCAATCCGCGACGCTTTCAGAGCGGCGGCGGCGGGTTGGTCTCGACCGCCGAGGATTATCTGCGATTCGCGCAACTGCTGCTAGGGCGCGGCCGCGTCGGCGACACACGGCTGCTGTCGCATCGCTCGGTCGACCTGATGCGCAGCAATTTCCTGAGCCGCGACCAGCGCCGCCTGCCTGCCTTCGGTCATGTGATCTGGGCGGGGCAAGGCTTCGGCCTCGGCCTGTCGATCGTCGATGATCCGGCGCAGCAATTGCCGCTCGGCTACCGCTCGCTCGGCTCGTTCGGTTGGCCCGGCGCGTACGGCACGAGCTGGTTCGCCGATCCGGTCGAGAACATGATCGGCCTGATGCTGATCCAGCGCCGCTCGATCGACCCCTTCCCGATGGCCATCGACTTCGAACGCCGCGTCTACGATGCGATCGACGATTGAGCGGGGCCGCCGCGCATGCGCTCGGCCGCGCGATTCACTATCCTGTGGTTTATTCGTCTGATAGTGTCCGCCAACCATTCATCGCGATTCATCGCAGTGCGTCCAACCGAGGGGGGAACACCGGCATGGCCTCTTACAAACAGCTGACTGCGCAACTCGAAAAACTTCACAAGGAAGTCGCAGCCGCGCGCGAAAAAGAAGTCTCGCAAGCTATCGCCGATATCAAGCAGAAGATTGCCGAATACGACCTGACCGCCGAAGAACTCGGCTTGACGAGCGCCTCGCCGAAGCCGCGCCGCAAGTCGTCGACGACGACGTCCGTCGCCAAGTACCGCAATCCGAAGACCGGCGAAACCTGGAGCGGCCGTGGGCGCTCGCCGGCCTGGCTCGTCGGCAAAAATCGCGAGCGGTTTCTGATCGAAGGCTGAGCTTCGTCGTGGGCTCCGATGCGTCCGTATTCTCTAAAGTGATGCGTGGTTTGATCCGTTCCGCACCGTTGCAAAGGTCCCGAAAACGCTCACCTTTGCGTGACGCCTGAACGTACACGGCGATATTTACCGATGCATTCGAACCTCGCGGGATGCTTCGGTGAGCCAGGCTTTGTCGCGCGACGCACCTCCGCGGGTGCGAATCGCCATCGTGCCGCACCGCCCCGCGCCGCTCGCCGTAAACCCGCGACAGCCTTTTCTGGCGGGCGTTTCCAGGTGTCGAGCCGGAACCTGTTCATAGCGGTGCGAAGCTTTATCGCCGTTTTCCTGCGCATCACGTTGGTGGCGCCCGCGACCTGGCAGGTGCGTGCACGCGCTTCGCGATCCTCACCTTTGACCGCAAATCGATATTCGCCGCCGTAGGTCCCGAAAACGCTCACCTTTGCCAGAAGCATGCGCGGCGCGCCGACGCTCGCGCCGTCGCCCCGTCCGGCGCCGGAGCCCTTTCCCCCGGCCGTCGCGCCAGACGTGTATCATTCGCACCTTGCGCCGTTTTGCGCCAGCGATTCCCGCATTGTCGAACGCTGGGTCGTGACCCGTTCGCCACCCGTTTTCGGACGCGGTGCGAGCGCCGGCCGATCCGGGCCCGCGCCCGATTCTCGCAGCTCGACGCCGCCGCGCCACGCGCGGCATACCGGCCGCCCACGGCCGCCGGGAACCGCCTGAACCCCTTTCCGTGACCGCCAGACCCGATGTCAGTCTCCGAACTCAAACGCCGCCGCACGTTCGCGGTCATTTCCCACCCGGACGCGGGTAAAACCACGCTCACCGAAAAACTGCTGCTGTTCTCGGGCGCGATCCAGATCGCCGGTACCGTGAAGGGCCGCAAGAGCAACCGCTACGCGACGTCCGACTGGATGGAAATCGAAAAGCAACGCGGCATTTCGGTCGCGAGCTCGGTGATGCAGTTCGAGTACGGCGATTGCGTGATCAACCTGCTCGACACGCCGGGCCACGAAGACTTCTCCGAGGACACCTACCGTGTGCTGACCGCGGTCGACGCCGCCGTGATGGTGATCGACGGCGCGAACGGCGTCGAAGCGCAGACGCTGAAGCTGCTGGAAGTCTGCCGCAGCCGCAAGACGCCGATCGTCACGTTCATCAACAAGCTCGACCGCGAAGTGCGCGAGCCGCTCGAACTGCTCGACGAGATCGAGCAGCACCTCGGCGTGGCGGCGGTGCCTTTCACATGGCCGATCGGCATGGGCAAGGATTTCCAGGGCGTCTACGACGTCCAGCGCGATCAGGTGCGCGTGTTCCGCGCCGGTCAGGACACGGCCGGCGGCGCGGTCGAAACGCTGCAGGCACTGAGCAACGAGGAAGGCGAGCGCCGTTTCGGCCACGCGTGGGTGCGTGCGAAGGAAGAAATCGATCTGATCAGCGGCGCGACGCCCGAGTTCGACCGTGAGCAGTTCCTCGCCGGCCAGCAGTCGCCGGTGCTGTTCGGTTCGGCGATCAACAACTTCGGCGTGAAGGAGATTCTCGACGCGCTGGTCGACCTCGCGCCGCCGCCGTCGATGCGCATGACCGTGCAGCGTCCGGTGCAGCCGGAAGAGTCGAAGTTCACCGGCGTCGTGTTCAAGGTGCAGGCGAACATGGACCTCGCGCACCGCGACCGCGTCGCGTTCATCCGCGTGTGCTCGGGGCGTTTCGAGCGCGGCATGGCGGTGAAGGTCACGCGCTCGAACAAGACGTTCCGCGCAAACAACGTGGTCACGTTCCTGTCGCAGCGTCGCGAGACGGTGAGCGAGGCGTATCCGGGCGACATCATCGGTATTCCGAACCATGGCACGCTGAGTCTCGGCGATACGCTGACCGAAGGCGAGCAGCTGCAGTTCGTCGGCCTGCCGTTCTTCGCGCCGGAAATTTTTCAGACCGTCGAAGTGGTCGATCCGATGCGCGCGAAGCAGCTCGGCGAAGCGCTGAAGCAGCTCGGCGAGGAAGGCGCGATCCAGGTGTTCCGTCCCGAAGCGGGCGGTCTGATGATTCTCGGCGCGGTCGGGCAACTGCAGTTCGAAGTGGTGTCGCACCGTCTGTCGACGGAATACAAGGTCGACGTGCGCATGGCGCCGGCGCGTTACCGGCTGTCGCGCTGGGTTACCTGCGACGATGCGGCCGAACTGCGCCGCTTCACCGACTCGTACTCGGCGCGAATCGCGCTCGATGCGTCCGATGCGCCGACCTATCTGGCCTCGCACGTATCGGAGATCGAAGTCGCGCAGAAGGCGTGGCCGAAGATCGTGTTCAACGAGTTGCGCGAGCACTCGGGGGCGCCGTTCAGAAAGGCGATGTAAAACCACGAGTCCGCTGGTTTCGAAGCGAAAAAGCCGCGTCGTTCGACGCGGCTTTTTACTTTTCCGCCGCAACAACGTCCCGCACCAGCGCGCGACTTCGCCTATGCTGACGGAACCACCCGCCTCGCCGCGAAGCCGGCTCCAATTCCTGTCCAACCGCATGGTGCGCCCGTGACCGTTCGCAACCTCGACGCCTTGTTTCGCCCGAAATCCGTCGCCGTGATCGGCGCGTCCGAGCGGCCGGGCAGCACCGGCGCGATGGTCTGGGCGCGTGTGCTGGAAGGCGGCTTCGACGGCCCGCTGTGGCCGGTCAATCCGAAGCACGCGACGCTCGGAGTCCACCCGGTGATTCCCGACGTCGGCGATCTGCCGCAGGCGCCCACCGTCGCGGTGATCTGCACGCCGCCCGCGACGTGGCCCTCGCTGATCCATAAGCTCGGTGGCATGGGCACGCGCGCCGTAATCATCGTCGGCGAGGTGCGCAGCGATGAAGACCGGCTCGAGCTGCGGCACGCGCTGTCGGCGGCGCGGCCGCATCTGTTGCGCATCGTCGGACCCGGCAGTCTCGGCGTGGTGTCGCCGGCGCTCGGCGCGCATCTGGGCGCGCCGTCGTGCACGGTCAAGGCGGGCGGTGTCGCGTGGGTGTCGCAGTCGAATGCGCTGACCAACGCAGTGCTCGGCTGGGCACGAGCGCGCGGGCTCGGTTTTTCGCACGCGGTGGCGCTCGGAGCGGAGGCCGACGTCGATGCCGGCGACGTGCTCGATTACCTCGCGAGCGACCCCGGCACCCGCGCGATCCTGCTCGAACTCGACAGCGTGCGGGCGGCGCGCAAGTTCATGTCGGCCGCGCGCGCGGCGGCGCGCAACAAGCCGGTGCTCGCGCTGCGCTCCGGCCGCGACGATCCCGCCGACGGTCTCTACACAGCGGCGTTCCGGCGCGCGGGCCTCGTGCGCGTCGACGCGCTCGACGATCTGCTCGACGAAATCGAAACGCTCGGCGTCGGCCGCGTGGCGGCGGGCGCCACCGCCACGCTGATCACTAGCGACCGCGGTCTCGCGACGCTTGCGCGCGACGCGTTCACCGCCGCCGGCGGCCTGCTCGCGCCGTGGCCGGCCGCGGCGTCGGACGCGCTGCGCGAGGCGCTGCCGCTCGCGGTCGGCGGCAATCCGCTGCTGCTCGGCGACGGCGCGCGTCCTGAGCACTTCGGCACCGCGCTGAAGCTGCTCGGCGAGTATCGCGAGACCGGCACCGCCGTCGTGGTGCACGCATCGACGCATGGCGCGCCCGTCGACGACGTCGCGCAGGCGCTGATCGAGCATCAGCGCTTTGCGTATCGCGGGCTGCTCGCGTGCTTTTTCGGCGGTGTCGATGCGACGAGGCGCGACGCGCTGCATGCGCAGGGCATCCCGGTGCACACGACGCCGCAGCGGCTCGCGCGTGCCTTCGCCCGTCTGGTCGATTACCGGCTGGGCCGCGAACTGCTGATGCAAACGCCGGAAGGCCTGCCTGCGCAGATTCCCGAGTCGATCGACGCCGCCCAGGCGCAGGCTCGCGAAGCGTTGGCGGCGGGCGCGAGCGAGCTTGCCGGGGCGGCGGCGGCGTGGTTTCTATCGCGGTTCGGGTTGCGGGTGGAGGGCGCGGAAGGAGGGGGCGCCCACGCGTCGGGCGCCGATGCCGACGGCGCCGCAAAACCCATCGTCGACGTCGCCGTCGAACTGCACGACGACGACAACTTCGGCCCCGCGTTCCGCTTCGCCGCACCGCCGATCGACGGCGTTTCCAGCGGGTTGCACGTGTACGGCCTGCCGCCGCTCAATCCGATGCTCGCGCGCGACATCGTCACGCGTTCGCACTACGCGAGGCTGGTCGCGCCGGAGCCGACGCTCGCGGCGTTGACGGCGGTGTCGCAAGCGGTTTGCGACGTGCGCGAGATCGTCGGCCTGTCGTTGAAGCTCAGGGTCTACCGGGACCGCGTGACGGTGGTCGATCCCGTGTTGCGGGTCGGCGCGCAGCGCAGCCGTCTCGCGATCGTGCCGTATCCGCGCCGCTTCGAGGAAACGATCGACTGGCAGGGGATGCGTGTAACGGTGCGGCCGATTCGCCCCGAAGACGAAAACGCGCATCGCGAGTTCGTGCAGGCGATGACGCCGGAAGATTTGCGGCTGCGTTTTTTCGGTTCAGTCGGCGCGTTCGACCACTCGCAACTCGCGCGCATGACGCAGATCGACTACGACCGGGAAATGGCGCTGATCGCGACGGTCGACAACGAAGACGGCGTCGCGCGGACGCTCGGCGTGGTGCGTGCGGTGGCCGATCCCGACAACGAGACGGCCGAATTCGCGGTGACCGTGCGCTCGGATCAGAAAGGGCGGCGCCTCGGCCAGTTGCTGATGCAGCGGATCATCGCGTACGCGCGGGCGCGCGACACGCACTGGCTGATCGGTGAAGCGTTGCGCGAGAACACCGCGATGATCGCGCTCGCGAAGGCCAGCGGCTTCACGATCACGCGGACCGATGACCCCGGTGTGGTCGGCTTCCGGATGGCGCTCGACGAAACGGCGGGGGCGGACCCGAAGTCCGCCGCGCAGAACCAGCCGGCGCGTTGAGCGGCTGACGTCGCGAGCCGCTCAACGCATGGCTTCACCGCCTCACGCCGCCAGCTTCTGCGCCGCCTCATCGACCTGCGCGCGCGTGACCGACAGCTCGTCGAGCCATGCCTGCGCATACACGGCGCCGGTTTCGCGTTCGAGCCGCGCGATCGTCGCGGCGCAGCGGTTCGCGTCCTTCAGCGTCGAAATGAACGCTTTCACCGACTCACCGCCCTTGAACGCGTCGAACAGCGGCACGCGAATTTCGTCGGGCAGCGCACGGGTGGTCCATTGGTACGGCTTGCCGTTGAACGTCAGCGACGGCGGCAGCACGCGCTCCTTGCGCGCGGCCGGAATCAGGCCGTAGGTGCGCGCCGCTTCGCCGATCTGCTCGGGCGAAAACAGCTCGTCGGGCGTGATGTGGAACTGCTGGATGAAGGTCTCGATGCTTTGCATCGCGGCGGCGCGGTCGTCGCGGCGCTTCTGCGCGTGGGCGACGATGTCGCGCAGTTCGTCGGCTTCTTCGGCGGTGATCGTGAAGCTCGACTGCTTCTGCTGGAGTTCGGAAAAACGCTGGAATTCGGAATCGGTCAGAAGTTTGGCCATTGCTCAATCGATGCGCACGCATGAGCCCGTCATGCGGCGTTATTTTGGAAGGGCCGCCATTCTAAACCATGTGCGCGTGCGCGCCGCCGCGCACCTTACCGCGCAACTTACCGATCACGCCGCCTGTTCGCGGAACATCGACAGCGCCTGCACCGTGTCGCGCAGCAGCGTGGTGGCCGCTTCGAGCGTCGGCGCGACGTATTCGTCGATCCGCCGCAGATACGGGCAGGTTAGCACCGCGATCGCCTGTCCCGACGGCGCAAGTATCGGGAACGTCACGTCGGTGACGCCGAAGGTCTGCTGGCTGTCCTTCTGCCAGAAGCCCGCCGCGCGGATGCGCTCGCAGGCCTCCTCCAGCGCGTCGAGATCGAGCGTCACTTCGCCCTTCACCTTCGTGTGCTCCGCCAGCATCTGCTGGCGCTGCTCGACGCTCTGGAACGCGAGCATCACGCGCCCCGAACCGGTGTCGATCAGGCCGACCCGCGAACCGAGCCGCACTGACATGCCCCATGTGCCCGGTCCGTCGACTTGCGCAATCACCAGCAGGTTGCCGCGGTCGTAGACGACGAGGTGGCAAGACTGCTCGGCCGCGTCGGCGAAACGCTGCATCAGCGGCAGCGCTTCTGCGATCAGCCGGTTCATTGGCGGATGACGGTGCGCGAGCGCGAACAGCTTCAGGCTCAGCGAGTAGCGGTCGCCAGCCGCCGAACGCACCACGTATTGGCGCGCGACGAGGCGTTCGAGCATCCGGTACATCTCGCTCGCGTTGCGGCCCAACTGCCGCGTGATTTCGGCGCGCGTGAGTCCTTCCTTCTGCTCGGACAGTAGCTCGAGAATGTCGAGGCCTTTATCCAGCGCGGGGGCGCGATAGCGGTCGTCGTCCTTGTCTTCGGCGTCCATCGTGAGGGTCGGAGAATTCGGTGTGGAGTTCTTATTATCTGGTGTGCGCGGGCGAGTGCGTAGCATTTCGCGAACTGGATGGCCTATGTCCAGGGAAAACCTAGGCATCCGCGCCGCGTAGTTTTCTTGACTTGGAAAAATTCGAATATGAATAATACGTTCATTGGTGAATGAATGCACTTCCCAAGCGGTGCGCGGAGTGTGACCGCCGCGCCCTCGCAGCCGCATGGTAAAAAGACCACAAATCTGGAGACACGCTCATGTCGGCATCGATCGTATCGAAAATCGGGCAGCGGCGCCGTATCGGCCGCGGCTCGTTGCAGGTGAGCGGACTGGGGCTCGGCACGGCGCCGCTCGGCGGCCTGTACCGCGACCTGTCCGACGAGGAGGCCCAAGCGACGATCGCCGCCGCCTGGGACGCGGGTGTGCGCTACTTCGACACCGCGCCGCACTACGGCAACACCAAGGCCGAGCATCGGCTCGGCGCCGCGCTGCGCCACTATCCGCGCGGCGAGTATGTGCTGTCGACCAAGGTCGGCCGCCGCTTCGTGCCGCGCACGTCGCCATTCGACGACCGCGAAGGCTGGCAGAATCCGCTGCCGTTCGAAGCGATTTACGACTACACGCACGACGGCATTCTGCGTTCGTTCGAGGACAGCCAGCAGCGCCTCGGCATCATCGATATCGACGTCCTGCTCGTGCATGACATCGGTCGCGTCACGCACGGCGACCAGCATCCGTACTACTGGCGGCAACTGACCGAAGGGGGCGGCTTCCGTGCGCTCGAGCGCCTGCGCTCGACGGGCGCAATCAAGGCGCTCGGCCTCGGCGTCAACGAGGGCGCGGTGATCCTCGACGCGATGGCCGAGTGCGATATCGATTGCGCGTTGCTCGCGGGCCGTTATACGCTGCTCGAGCAGACCACCCTCGACGACCTGCTGCCCGCCTGCGAGGCGCGCGGTGTCAGCATCCTGCTCGGCGGCGCGTTCAATTCGGGCATTCTGGCGCGGGGCGTCGAAGGCGATCTGAAGTTCAATTACGGCGCCGCGCCGCCCGAGGTGATCGAGCGCGTCGCGCGTCTGGAGGCGGTATGCCGCGCGCATGACGTGCCGCTCGCCGCCGCCGCGTTGCAGTTTCCGTATGCGCACCCGGCGGTCGCCACCGTGCTGACCGGCGCGCGTAGCGCCGACGAATTGCGCGAGAACGTCGCGTCGTTCGAGCTGCCGATCCCCGCGGCCTTGTGGTCCGCATTGCGCGACGCGGGCCTGCTCGACCACCGTGCGCCCGCGCCCGAGGACTGATCCGACCATGCCGATCGACGCTCACCAGCACTACTGGGACCCCGCGCGGGGTGACTCCGAGTGGCTGACGCCGGAGTTGAAAATCCTCTACCGGCCGTTCGGGCCTGATGATCTGAAGCCGTTGCGCGAACAGGCCGGCATCGAGCGGACCGTGGTCGTGCAGGCCGCGCCGACGCTCGACGAAACCCGCTACCTGCTCGACATCGCGCGGCACGAGCCGTCGATCGCGGGCGTGGTCGGCTGGGTGCCGCTGTTGTTGCCGAACGCGCCCGATCTGATCGAGGTGCTCGCGCGCGAGCCGAAGTTCAAGGGCGTGCGGCCGATGCTTCAGGATCTACCCGACGACGGCTGGATCGCGAACCCCGATCTCGCGCCGGCGATCGAGGCGCTGATCGCGCACGATCTCGCGTTCGATGCGCTGATCTACGCGCGTCACGTGCAATACGTCGAGATCTTCGCGCAGCGTTTTCCGGCGCTGCGCATGGTGGTCGATCATGGCGCGAAGCCGCCGATCCGCTACGGCCAGGCGGGCTACCCGGTATGGCGCGACGCGATCACGCGGCTGGCCGCGCTGCCGCAGGTGCACTGCAAGCTGTCGGGTCTCGCGACCGAGGCCTCGCCCGGCTGGACCGAGGACACGCTGCGGCCCTACGTCGAGCATCTGCTGAACACGTTCGGTCCCGCGCGGCTGATGTGGGGCAGCGACTGGCCGGTGCTCGAACTGAACGGCGACTATTTGCTCTGGCATTCGGTGGCGACAACGCTCGTCGCGTCGTTGAGCGACGCCGAGCGTGACGCCGTGTTCGGCGAGAACGCCGCCGCGTTTTATCGGCTTTGATTTCGTTAGCAGCCCATTCAACTGGAGTCGTAGATGACACAAAGACTGGCCGGCAAAACGGCCCTGATCACCGCGGCGGGACAAGGTATCGGTCTCGCCACCGCCGAACTGTTCGCGCGCGAAGGCGCGCGCGTGATCGCCACCGATATCCGCATTGACGGACTCGCCGGCAAGCCGGTCGAGGCGCGCATGCTCGACGTTCTCGATGGCGCGGCGATCAAGGCGCTCGCCGCGGAAGTCGGCACGATCGACGTGCTGTTCAACTGCGCGGGCTTCGTACACTCGGGCAATATCCTCGAATGCAGCGAGGAGGACTGGGATTTCGCGTTCGACCTCAACGCGAAGGCCATGTACCGTATGATTCGCGCGTTCTTGCCGGCCATGCTGGAGAAGGGCGGCGGCTCGATCATCAACATGTCGTCGGCGGCGTCGAGCGTGAAGGGCGTGCCGAATCGCTTCGCGTACGGCGCGTCGAAGGCCGCGGTGGTCGGGTTGACGAAGTCCGTCGCTGCGGATTTCGTCACGCGTGGTGTACGCTGTAACGCGATTTGCCCGGGCACGGTGTCCTCGCCGTCTCTCGAACAGCGAATCGCCGCGCAGGCTCAGGCGCAGGGCGCGTCGCTCGATGCGGTGCAGGCCGCCTTCGTCGCGCGTCAGCCGATGGGCCGCATCGGCAAGCCGGAGGAGATCGCCGCGCTCGCGCTGTATCTCGCGTCCGACGAGTCGTCGTTCACGACGGGCCAACTCCATGTAATCGACGGCGGATGGTCGAACTGATTCTGATTGACTGACGAACCGAACACTACTGAACGTAAAGGGAAGTGCAACGATGAAACTGCTTCGTTACGGGCCGAAAGGCCAGGAAAAGCCGGGCCTGCTCGACGCGCAAGACAAGATTCGCGATTTGTCGAAGGTAGTGGGCGATATCGACGGCGTTGTGCTCGGCGATGAAAGTCTCGCGAAACTGCGTGCGCTCGATCCGGCAACGCTCCCGGTCGTCGAAGGTAATCCGCGCGTTGGACCGTGCGTCGGCAAGATCGGCAAGTTCATCTGCATCGGCCTGAACTATGCGGATCACGCGGCGGAATCGAATCTGCCGGTACCGGCCGAACCGGTCATCTTCAACAAGTGGACGAGCGCGATCAGCGGCCCGAACGACGACATCGAAATCCCGCGCGGTTCGAAGAAGACCGACTGGGAAGTGGAACTCGGCGTCGTGATCGGCAAGGCGGCGAAGTATGTCGACGAAGCAAACGCGCTCGAGCACGTGGCCGGCTACTGCGTCATCAACGACGTGTCGGAGCGCGAATGGCAGATTGAGCGCGGCGGCACGTGGGACAAGGGCAAGGGCTTCGACACGTTCGGCCCGATCGGCCCGTGGGTCGTCACGCGCGACGAAGTCGCCGATCCCCAGAACCTGAGCCTGTGGCTCGAAGTGGACGGCCATCGCTACCAGAACGGCAGCACGAAGACGATGATCTTCAGTGTCGCGAAGCTGGTGTCGTATGTGTCGCAGTGCATGAGCCTGCAGCCGGGCGACGTTATCTCGACCGGCACGCCGCCGGGCGTCGGCATGGGCGTGAAGCCGAACCCGGTGTTTCTGAAGCCGGGGCAGACGGTGCGTCTGGGTATCGAAGGGCTGGGCGAGCAGACGCAGAAGACTTACGCGGCGGAGTAACGCGCTTTCTCTTTCCGTCATATCGCTGTGAAATGAAAGGCCGTTCCTGTTTCGCGCAGGAGCGGCTTTTTTCATGGCGTCGCGGCTTTAAGCCCCCGCCTCCTGCTCCCCGTTCTCTCCAATCCGATTCACAGTCCCCTGCGCAACCGCCACCAGCTTCTCGCGATTCCCCTCCATCACGAACACGCTGCACTGGCAGGTCGCCTGATGCCTGCCCGCATAGACCACACTGGCGCGCGCGATCAGCGTGCCCTTCACTGCCGGGCGCAGATAATTGATCTTGTACTCACCGGTCACGACTCTCGGACCCAGCGACAGCGCGCCAGCGAACGTCAATGCATTGTCGGCGAGATAGCTGATGACGCCGCCATGCACGAAGCCATGCTGCTGCCGCAGTTCATCTCGAATCGGCAGGCACAAGGTGAGCTCGTCGCTGCCGGCGTGCATCAACTCCGCGCCTAGCAGCATGCTGAACGGCTGGGCGTGCAGTGCGCCGCGCGCCCGGTCGAGTAGGTCGGTCATCGTGGTTCCTTCGTGCAGGGTCTGGGTAGTACATCGGTGCAACAAAACATCCGCGCGGCGTGCGTCACGCGGTCCCTACCCACTCTAGGAAGTGCCGCTGCGCTGCGCAAGGTGATTCCGCGCGACCAGCGACGCATTGTTGCGCAAAACAACCGCAATCGCGACGATCGACGATGAAACCCGCACGTAGAGCGCTTTTTGCGGGAATTGGCCTCAAGCCGCCAATCGGCCTGCCGTTAACCCTGGTGTACCCCCGTCATCCTTTGTTCCCAGGTGTCCACGATGTTCGGCAAGATCAAGGTCGCATCCGGCCTCCTATGTGTTCTGGCCGCGTTCTGCGTCTTCCAGCTCGTCACGGTCGGGTTGGGCTTCTGGTCACTGACGCGCACGCACGACGACGTCGGCGATCTGTCGAACATCGCGTTGAAGCAGGTCGACGCGGTCAACCAGACGACGCAGCGCCTGATGGACGCGCGCATCAACCTGTCGCGTGCCGGCACGCGCATGGTGCGCGGGGGCACCGAGCCCACGGACATCGTGCAGCACGCTCGCGAACAGCTCGCCGCCGCCGATCAGTCTTTCGCGGCCTTCATGAGCGCGCAGAAGACCAGCGACGAAAACAGCGCGCGCGCCGCCGCGCTCGCCGAACGCTACAAGACGCTGCATGGCGCGCTCGCGGAGCTCGCGCAGTATCTCGACTCGAACAACATCCAGGCCTTCCTCGATCAGCCGACGCAGTCGTTCCAGGACGCCTATCTGGCGGAAGTGCACAACTTCGGGCAATTCGGCGACGCCGCGAGCCGCGCGTCGCTCGAATCGATCGATGCGCGCGTGGCGGCGTTTCGCATCGTCAGCGTGGTGATTTTGCTCGTACTCGTCGCTGGCACGCTCGCCGTCTATACGGCGCTGCGCCGCGGCGTCGTGGCACCGCTCGAGGAAGCGGGCCGCCACTTCGAGCGCATCGCCCAAGGCCGTCTCGATCAACCGATCGCCGCACGCGGCAGCAACGAAATCGGCCGTCTGTTCTCGGGCCTCGCCACGATGCAGGCAAGCGTCGCACGCACCGTCAAGAGCGTGCGCGAATCGGCCGACTCGATCCATCTTGGCGCCAACGAGATCGCGACCGGCAACGCCGATCTGTCGGCGCGCACCGAAAACCAGGCTGCATCGCTCGAGGAAACGGCATCGAGCATGGAGGAACTCACAGCGACCGTGCGCCAGAACGCCGATCATGCGCGCGAAGCCAATGCGCTCGCCGAGACCGCGCTTGACGCGACGTCGCGCGGCAGTGAAGTCGTCAATCAGGTGGTCGACAAGATGCGCGGCATCGCGCAGAGCTCGGACAAGATCGCCGAGATCATCTCGGTGATCGACGGCATCGCGTTCCAAACCAACATCCTCGCGCTGAATGCCGCCGTCGAGGCGGCGCGCGCGGGCGAGCAGGGCCGCGGCTTCGCGGTCGTGGCCGGCGAAGTGCGCGGCCTCGCGCAACGCAGCGCGCAGTCGGCGAAGGAAATCAAGACGCTGATCAGCGAATCGGTCGCGGAGATTCAGGGCGGCTCGACGCTCGTCGAGCGCGCCGGCGAAGCGATGAGTCATGTGTCGGCGTCGATCTCGCGCGTCACGCAGATGATGGCCGAAATCAGCGCGTCGTCGCTCGAGCAGAGCACCGGCATCGAGCAGGTGAATCAGGCGGTCGTGCAGATGGACGAGATGACGCAGCAGAACGCGGCGCTCGTCGAGCAGGCCGCGGCGGCGGCTGCTTCGCTGCATCAGCAAACCGAGCAACTGAAGCAGGCCGTTTCCGTGTTCGAAATTTCTGAAAGTGTGTTGCGTACGCAACAGCGCGGAGCAATGTCCGTCGCAAATGCTGAATTCGCATTGACCGGGATGCACGCCCTTTAAAGCGGCGACGCATGAAAACGACGCAGAAATAGAAAATGGCTCGCGTAAAGCGAGCCATTTTGCATTAAACGCAAGCGCCTGTAGAGGCACCTATCGTGACGTCCAAGTCTGTCTCAAAGTACCCAAAGGTACTTAGACCGGCTGGATGTTCGCAGCCTGCTTGCCCTTCGGGCCTTGCTTGACTTCGAACGACACTTTCTGGTTTTCCTGCAGGGACTTGAAGCCCGAAGACTGGATTTCCGAGAAGTGTGCAAACAGGTCTTCGCCGCCGTCGTCCGGGGTGATGAAGCCAAAGCCCTTTGCATCGTTAAACCACTTAACAGTACCTGTTGCCATTTTTGATCCAAATAAATGTTGTGTATTGCATCGCGACCGCAATTGCTCGAAGGCGAGAGCGAGCGCGAGGGGAGAGTTGTATCACGTCTTTATGACAGACGCCAATCAACCTGCATCCGGGTATTCCCCGGTTTTGATGTTTTTTCGCGCTTTGAGAACGTCTGACGAGAGCTTTTTTGCGCCAGGGTTTACCAGCGACACTAAATTTCTCTCGCGACCCGGCGGCGGACATTCGTCCGTGCGTGCCGCACTTTATTGAGACGATCAAGCGTTGAACTTCATCTATCACTGGCCAAATTCGGCTAAGTTCCCGCTCGAAATTCGGCGTCCACAGGCAGCGCCGCGTAGGCGGTGGCCAGATGATATGGCGTCGTTGACGGCATGTCCGTACGTGCAATTTCGCCGCTCGACGTCTTGCATTCGAACCAGCCGTGTTCATGCAAAAAGCATCGCTGAAAACGTGCGATCTGTTGCGGCAGCGCCGCGCGCACGGCAGGATCGTCGTGACTGGCGAGCGCGCGCAGATATTCCGTCTGCGCCCAGATCCGCTGGCTCGCGTCGCTGACCTTGCCAGCCTCGTCGAGCGATGCGCACACGCCGCCGTTGTCCGGGTTCACGCCATGCTGCTGCGCGAAGGTGAAGGCGCGCGCCAGCGCGTCGGTTAGCCCGGTGCCATTGAACAGCGCGCCCGCCTGCCTGACCAGCCAGTACCACTCGAACTGATGTCCCGGCTCCAGACGGTTGCCGCTCGCGCCGATCGGCAATTCGGCGATACAGCCGCTCGGCGCATGCACGAAGTGTCGCGCGACCGCGCCAGCGAGGCGGCGCAACGCGGCGCCGAAGACGTTGTCCCGCGTCGCCTCGCAGGCGGCGAGCCACGCTTCGGTCAGGTGCATCAGCGGATTCTGCAACGGCGTGCCGGTGACCTTCGAAAAGTCGAGGTTGAGCGCGGCGTTGAACAGATCGCCGTCGGCGGCGAAGTTCGACTGGATCAGCGCGGTCGTGCTGTGCACGAGCTTGAGCGCATCGAGGTTGTCGGAGCGCCGCGCGTATTCCGCGCAAGCGAACACGACGAACGCGTGCGTGTAGAGGTCCTTGGTGGTGTCGAGCGGCACGCCGAGCGCGTCGACGCTGTAGAACCATCCGCCGTGATCGGCGTCCCGAAAGGTGCGGGTCAGCGAATCGAACAGCACGCCCGCGTGTACCATGTCGCCCGCTTGTGCAAATGTGAACAGCTGCCGCGCGCATGCCATCGCCCGATAGCGTTGCGCGGGCAGCGGCTCGCCTCCGGTGGCGTCGAGCGCTTCGTAGGGCAGCTGCAACGCGTGATTGAAGCCGGGCCCGCGCCACATCGGCAGCACCACGTTCGCGAAGTGCTCGCGCAGCGCGGTCACGGCGGTGGTCGTCGAAGCAGGGGGAGGGGGCGTGCTTGGCATCGTCGGTTGGTTCGGGCGCGCAACGCGCAGTGTGTCGAGGCAGCGTTCAGGGCGGCGTTTCAGGATCCCGCTCGCCGAGACTGCTGCGGTGTGCGGCCTAGCATAAAGCAAACGCCTCGCGCTGACACCTTGGGTCAAGCATCCGAAATGCTCGGCGCCGACACCGGGCGACAGACGCATCAGGCGCGACAGATGCACGAGCCGCATGGAATGCGCAACGCGAGGCGCACTGAGCTGCCGCCGCCGCTCATTTCGGATAAGGAGGAACAACAATGCCCGGTAATCTCGAACTCATTTCCCGTCTCGTGCTGGCCGCGATGCTCGGCAGCGTGATCGGCTACGAGCGGGAGCGGTTGTCGTGGGCGGCGGGCTTGCGCACGCACATGTTGGTCTGCGTGGGCTCGGCGCTCATCATGATCGTGTCCGCGTAATTCGTGATGCAGCAAAGCGACGATGTGAACGAGTGCGACGAAGTGATCATCACGCTGCATCGCGTGTCGAATGCGGAATACGAGTCGACCTGCGCTCGGCTTCGGCAATGGCAGGGCGTGCGGGAATTCCAGGGCGACGACGCGAAAGGGCGCAAATCGTCGGGGAATGGCTTCGGCACGGGCGGAGCGCCATGCGACAATGCTGGCTCTAAATATTCCAATGGCAATGACAAGCGGCATCCGGCGCCCCGTTCCTGGCGACGACCGCTTTTTCCTCTATGGCAGATTCCGCAGCATCCCCGCAGTCCATGCCCCCGCGCGTCGCTTCGAAGAAGCAGCGCCAGGGCGCCGTCTCCACCGAAACCGAAAACAAGCTGGCGCGCGCGGCGCGCTCGGCGCAACGCCTCGCGCAACTGAGCGGCGTCGCGCGCGACGACAGCACGCTCGACCTGTTCCCCGACGATCCGATCCGCGCGACGCTCGAGGCGATGAACATCGACGTCCGCCAAGGCACGCTGCACGGCTTCGAACTGCCGGACGTGGTGCTGCAGGCGGTCGGCGCATTCGATGAACTCGGGTCGCTCGACAAAACTGCGCGCCGCGCACCGCGTGCGGCGAAGCTGGATGCGTCGATGCCGGTGAACGGGCAGTTGAGCGGGTTTGACGTCGAGCCGGTGATGGCGGTTGCGGATGCGTCTGCAAACAAGCCCGCGAACGAGCCCGCGAACGGCGCCCCCGACAGCTCAGCGCCGAACGCCGCAGCAAACACCGACGACAAACCCGCGGCAGTGTCGCGTGAGCCATCCGCGCCGCTCAGCTCGGCGATGGCCGCCGCGACCGTCGCGCGCAGCGTGACCGCGTTGCGCCAGGCGGCCGAAGCGGAGTCGGCTGCAACGGCGGGCGCGGGCAAGCCACAGCAGCGTTTCGTCGCGACGTTCGCGAAAGCCGCGACGGCATCGCGCGATGCTGCAGCTGCTACCGCCCCGGCTTCGCTTGCAACGTCCGCTGCGACCGACGGCAGTAGCATGAGCCAGTCCGCCGACGAGCCCGCGACGCGTACACAATCCGCCTCGCCAGAGGCCGTGACCACGAAACGGGACGACAAGCTCTCCGCCACCGCGCAGTTGACGACACCCCGGTCCTCGTCCGCAGACAACCACGCCGGATTCGCCACTTCCTCGCGCGACGCGCGCCGCACCGACGCGGCCGCCGCCGCACTACGCTCGGAGCCGGAACTCGACCGCGCGCGTGCCACCGCGTTCGCCGATACGGTCGATGCGCTCTATGGCGTGATCGCCGATCAACGCCGCGCCGCGACCGATCATTCGCGGCGCGTGAAATGGATGCTGTCGATCGTGGTCGGTGCGCTGCTGGTGACGGTGGCTATCGGCATCGCGCAGACGCTGCTGCTGATGCGCCTCACGCGCGAGACGACGGCGCAGCAACACCGCATCGAACAGATGATGCAGAACCAGCAAGCGGCGATGGTGAGCCTGCTCGACGTGCATGCGGCGACAGTGAACGCCGCGTCGGCGCCCGCGGCCACGACCCCCACCGCAGCACCCCCCGCCGCGCCCCTACAGCCCAGCGCGACGCCGACGCGCGCGCGGCACGCTCGCGCTTCGCACGGGCGCCCGCCGAGTCACTAAATCGGGGACGTTGTCGCCATGCAACACCTCCCGGCCCAATGACATCGAGGCAACCCGCCGCAGCGAAAATTTGCTGCATTGCACTAGCTTTTCCCTAGGGAAAACCCCTATAATCGCGACTAAGGGAAAACCCTAGCAATGCAGTCACTAACCGGGAGTCGCCATGAGCTACATCTTTGCACTGTTCCAAAAGGTCAGCGACCTCTTTGCGTCGCCCCATCTGCCGCTGGATTCGGACTATTCGTACGCAGCGCGTGCCCGTGAAGCACAGCGTCTGCGCCGCGCGCAGGCCACGCTGTTCGGCATCAAGCTGACGGACTAAAACCACCCGCACCTCCCGAGCGCGCGACAACGCGCCGGGCGCGCACCTCGAGTGCGCTTCTCATTGGGCCACTATTCGCGAAACGCGGATCGTGGCTTTTTGTTTTTTGGGGCTCTCTTATCGCGATGCACCATTGCGCAACGAGACAGACGTATCAGCGCCAGGCCCCATGTCTGTCCGGCTCCTTGCGAAATATTTCGGGGCCGAAATGAATGTAACCAGCTTTCGCGCTGATTCAGCGAGTCTAATGAAAGCATCGCCCCTAAGCCTTTGTTGAATGAAGCGCGAAAGCGACACCGCGCTTCCATCATCAGGCCCCATCTATGAAATGCTCGCTTACAAGTGCTAACGTCTTCACGCGATCCGGGCCGCTAAAGTGAGTCTCAAGCGTACGGCGTCTGGTTCGGCTCACAAGCGAAGCGAACGAAGCGAATCGCACGATCCGAGCAAACACGGACGCTGGCCTGGAATAAAACTTTGACGGGAGGTCATTATGAAAAACTTTGGCAAGGCATCGCGCTCGCTGATCGCAACGCTGCTCGCGGGCGGCGCACTCGTCGCGGCTGGTAGCGCATTCGCGCAAGACCGCGTGATCGTCGAACACGGTCCGGCACCAGTCGTGTACGGCCAACCGCATATGATGCCGGTGGGCGTGTCGATCAACATGGGCTGGCATGGCGATCGTTACTGGGACGGCCACCGCTACTGGGAGCACGACGAGTGGATGCGCCATCATCCGCGCGACTACGATCCGCACCACCGCGGCGGCGATCGCGACGATCACCGCCCGCCGCCCCCGCGCTACTAAAGCGCGCCTGATGGCGCCGCAACAGGCGGCGTGAGTCCACGAAGCCGGTCTTCCCTCGAGGGGAAGGCCGGCTTCGTCGCATTTGGGCGTGCGACTCCGACCGTGGTATCGCAGCGTGCTGCGCTATGCTTCGGGGCTTTCATCGACGGCAGCGGGAGCGCGTGTGGACAAGACGACACAGGATGTAGCGATAGGGGTGGTGGGCACGGGACTGATGGGCGTCGGCATTGCGACGCAGGCCGCGTTGCATGGATACCGGACGATCGTTCACGACGTTGATCCGGCGCGACTCGCGAGCGTCGCGCCGAAAGCGCAAGCCGTGCTCGACGAACTGATCGACGCGGGCCGTATCGACGATGCTGCCAAACAGGCGGCGCTCGCGCGCATCGAAACCAATGCGCGACTCGATGCGATCGGGCAAGCGCGCTTCGTGATCGAGGCGATTCCCGAAGTGCTCGAACTCAAACACCGCCTCTACGCGACGCTGACCAGCCTGCTCGCCGATGATGCGATCCTCGCGAGCAACACCAGCGGCTTCCCGCCCGACCAGCTTGCCACCCCGCTGCGCGCGAAAGAACGCTTCGTGATCGCGCATTTCTGGAACCCGCCGCACATGATTCCGCTCGTCGAGGTCGTGCCGGGCACCGAGACCGCGCCCGAAGTCGTCCAGCAAACCGCCGGACTGATGAGCGCGATCGGCATGGAGCCGGTCGTGCTCGCGAAGGCGATTCCGGGCTTCGTCGGTAATCGGCTGCAGTTCGCGGTGCTGCGCGAGGCGTTGCACATCGTGCGTTCGGGGGCAGCGACGCCCGAGGTCGTCGATCGCGTGATGAAAGCTTCGCTGGGACGCCGCTGGGGCATCGTCGGACCATTCGAGGGCGCGGACATGGGCGGACTCGACACGTTCGTCGACATCGCGTCGCATTTGATGCCGCGACTCGCGAAAGACGAGGACGTGATCGATCTGCTGCGCGCGCAGGTCGACGCGGGGCGTGTCGGCGTGCGCAGCGGCGCTGGGTTTCATGACTGGGATGAAGCGCGCATCGCGCGGGTAAAGGAAGGGCGCAAGCGCGTGATCGGGCGCGGCTAGTGCGGTATAAATAGCCGTTCCGTGCCTGGTACTCCGCCGCTTTTCGCGCTAACTGACACACGCGTCGCAAGCGAACCTAAATCAACTCCAAGCCAACCCCAAGCCACTTCATGTCTCACTACTTCTACGACCCCGCCGCCGGTCACGGCCTGCCGCACGATCCTTTCAAGGCGATCGTCGCGCCGCGGCTGATCGGCTGGATTTCGTCGCGCGATGCCGAAGGCACGCTCAATCTTGCGCCATACAGCTTTTTCGGCGCGTTCGCGACCTTTCCGCCGATCATCGGTTTTAGCAGCGAGGGCCGCAAGGACAGCCTCGCCAACATCGAGGCGACCGGCGAATTCGTTTGGAATCTCGCCACCCGGCCGCTCGCGGAGCAGATGAACCGCTCGTCGGCGCCGGTCGCGCCGCACGTCGACGAGTTCGCATTGGCCGGGCTCACGCCGGCGCCGGGCCGCAACGTGGCGGTGCCACACGTGGCCGAATCGCCGGCGGCGCTCGAATGCAAGCTGCTGCAGATCGTGCGTCTGCACGATGTCGACGGCAAGCCGATGGACAACTATCTGTCGCTCGGCCAGGTGGTCGGCGTGCATATCGACGACGCGTATCTGAAGGACGGCCTGTTCGACACGCACGCCGCGCAGCCGATCATGCGCGCGGGTTATCGCGCCGACTATGCGCAGATCGGCGAGATGTTCCAGATGATCCGGCCAACGGCCTGAACTCGCCCACAGCAGCTTCCGCTGATTAGCGGATCGCTCAAGGTGTCACCGGCGGCGGCTTGCGTGGGGACTGCGCGGACATTTTTGCCGCGGAGTCGCTGTTGCCGCTCCCGCTCCCGCCCACGGGCGCATCCACTTCAACCTCGACGACCGCAGCCGCGACCGGCGCGGCCGCCGTGACTTCCGCCGCAATCGCCGCGGGCACCGGCTGGATCGGGCGCGCACGCGAACTGACGAGCACCGCGCGCGGTTCATTGTCGTAAATCACGGCCCGCACGCGCGGATAAATGTCCCGCTCCCAGCGACGTCCGCTGAACACGCCGTAGTGGCCGACGCCCGTTTGCACGTGATGCGTCTTCAGATACGGCCGCAGACGATCGCACATGTCCTGCGCGGCGAGCGTCTGACCGACCGCGCAGATATCGTCCTTTTCACCTTCCACGGTCAGCAATGCGGTGCGGCGAATCTTCGACGGCTCGACCAGACGCCCCTCGACTTCGAGCGCGCGTAACGGCAGCGCATGCTGCTGGAACACGGTGTCGACGGTCTCCAGATAGAAGTCGGCGGTCAGATCCATCGTCGCGAAGTACTCTTCGTAGAACGTGCGAATCGTGTCGGCTTTCCGCGGATCGCCCTTGCCGCGCTCGTAGTACATCGTTTCGAACGAGTCGGCGTGGCGGCCCGGATTCATCGCCATGAACGCGGCCAGCTGCACGAAACCCGGATACACGCGACGGTGCGCACCGGCAAACCCGAACGGCACCGCGCTGATCAGATTGCGCTCGAACCACTCGATCGGCCGGCTCCTGGCCAGTTCGTTGACGCGCGTCGGATTGATGCGCGTGTCGATCGGGCCGGCCATCAGCGTCATGCTGGCCGGCTGCGCGGGATGGTCGTCGGCGGCCATCAGCGCGACGGCGGCGAGCGCTGCGACGGTCGGTTGACAGACCGCGAGCAGATGCGTGCCGGACCCGATCGCCGCGGTGAAGTCGATCACGTGGCGCACGAATTCATCGAAGCCGAAGCGGCCTTCGCCGAGCGGCACGTCGCGCGGGTTGTGCCAGTCGGTGATATAGACGTCGTGCTCGGTCAGCATCGTGCGCACGGTTGCGCGCAGCAGCGTCGCGAAGTGGCCCGACATTGGCGCAATCATCAGCACGCGCGGCTGCGGCGTTGAAAGCACGGCGTCCTTGCGAAAATGCAGCAGCGAGCAGAACGGCGTGCGCGCGACGACTTCCTCGACCACCGCGACCGGCTCGCCTTCGGTGACGACGCTGCCGATGCCGAACGGCGGCCGCTTCGGCGTGAGTCCGCCGAGCATGAGAAGTTCGCACGTCGCGCGCAGCGAGCGTCCGTGCGGCGTAGCCGCGAATGCGGACCACGCATCGAGCGAACGGTTCGCCAGCGCCGCGCCGTGCCGCAGCGGTAGCAGCAGGTCGGCGCAGGCCTGATAGGCGGGATAGGCGAACAGATTCATACTTTCACTCGAATGCGCCAGAAAGCCAGGAACTCGAATAAAAGCAAGTGATGCGCCAGGCGCTGGCGCGCGTTGCCCCCTGTGTCGCGTCATATCTGCGTGGGTCGGCATATCACTTGCGTGCATAGGCGAAATGGGCCGGCCTTGCCGCGCTTTGGTGCGCGCGCGCACCGCGGCGTGCATGGGTGCAGGCACGCGCGGCGCGATGCCCGATCTGGAGGACACACGTATGGGAAATACTACGCTCACGATAAGCAGCAGGAATTATTCGTCGTGGTCGCTGCGCGGCTGGCTGCTGACGAAGTTCAGCGGCTTGCCGTTCGAAGAAATCGTGGTGCCGATCGACGACCCCGCGACGCGCGCCGAACTATTGCTGCTGTCGCCGTCGATTCTGGTGCCATGCCTCGTGCACGACGGCGTCAAGGTCTGGGACACGCTTGCGATCGCCGAATATCTGCACGAGCTGAAGCCGCAAGCCGCGCTGTTGCCGCACGAGATCCGCGCCCGCGCGCATTGCCGCTCTATCTGCGGCGAGATGCATTCGGGGTTTGCGTCGTTGCGTTCGGCGCTGCCGATGAACCTGAAGGCGCATTTCCCGGGCTTCAAGGTATGGGCGCGCGCGCAGTCGGATATCGAGCGGATCGTGACGATCTGGCGTGAATGTCTGAAGGAGTACGGCGGCCCGTTCCTGTTCGGCGAGCGGACCGCCGCGGACGCGATGTACGCACCGGTGGTTACGCGTTTCGTGACATATGACGTGCAACTCGATCCGGATATGGTCGAATACGGGCAGCGCATCATGGCGCTGCCCGAAATGCGCGAGTGGATCGCGCTCGCGCGTCAGGAGGTCGAGGAGATCGATGAACTGGACGTCGAGTTCTGAGCGCGGCGGCCGCCGTCCGCGGCCGTCCGCATCAAGCAGATCCGTCAGCCGCGCTCGCCTTCGAGCTTGAACACGCTGACCAGTTGCGCGAGCCGCGCAGCCTGCTCGCGCAACTCGGCCGCCGCGGCTTCCGCATCGACGACGATCGTCGCATTCTGCTGCGTCGCCTCGCCGATCTGCGTGACCGCCAGGTTGACCTGTTCGATGCCGCCCGACTGCTCGCGCGACGCGACATTGATTTCGCTCATGATCGCGCGGACCTGACCGACCTGAGTGACGATTCCCTGCATCGTCGCGCTCGCTTCTTCGGCGATGCGAAAACCGCTGTCGACGTTCGCGCTCGACACCGCGATCACCCCCTCGATCTCCTTCACCGCCGCCGCGCTGCGCTGCGCGAGCGCGCGCACTTCCGACGCGACGACCGCGAAGCCCTTGCCGTGCTCGCCCGCGCGCGC
This sequence comes from Paraburkholderia sp. UCT70, assembly GCF_050434085.1. Taxonomy (NCBI): domain Bacteria; kingdom Pseudomonadati; phylum Pseudomonadota; class Betaproteobacteria; order Burkholderiales; family Burkholderiaceae; genus Paraburkholderia; species Paraburkholderia sp. UCT70. The sequence continues at coordinate 393,400 of NZ_JBNPVZ010000002.1, forward strand.
CGCTTCGACGGCCGCGTTCAACGCGAGGATGTTGGTCTGGAAGGCGATGCCCTCGATCACCGTCGTGATCTCGGCGATCTTCTGCGACGAGCGGCCGATCTCGCCCATCGTCGACACCACGCGCTCGACCGCGCGGCCGCCTTCGAGCGCGGCGTCGGCGGCGTGGGTGACGAGGGTGTTCGCTTCGGTCGCGTGATCGGCATTCTGCTGCACGGTCGACGTGATCTGCTCCATGCTCGCCGCGGTCTCTTCGAGGCTGCTCGCCTGGGTCGCGATGCGCATCGCGATGTTGCCGCTGCCGGTGGCGATCTTCTCGGTGCCCGCCGACATGTCGACCGACGCGTTGCGCACCTGCGCGACGATGCGCGCGAGGCCTTCGCCGATGCCGTCGATCGCCAGCATCAGGCGGCCGATCTCGTCGGCGCGCGCGCGGCCGTGCTGCGCGACGCGCACGCTCAGATCGCCCGCGGCGAGACGCTCCGACGCACGCGCGGCTTCGTCGAGCGGACGGCTGACGAGCCGCCGCACCGCGACGAGGAACACGATCGCGAACAGGCCGACCAGCGCGAGGCCGAGCAGCATGAAGGCGTTGCGGGTGCGCACGACCTCGGCCATCACTTCGTCGCGCGGCGCGACGCCGCCGACGAGCCACTGCCACTCCGGCACCGTGACGAACGACACGAACTTGTCGCGCGCGTCGCTCTCGCCGAGCGTCGCGTCGGCCGAGCGGTAGTCGAGCTCGCCCTGCTTCATGTCGAGCATGCGCTGATACGGCGCGTTGGCGTCGTCGGCTTTCTGGCCCGCGGCGGCCGGATGCACGAGCAGCTTGCCGCGCTCCGCGCCGCTCGACGCGTCGAGCACGAAGTAATAGCCGCTCGCGCCGATCTTCAGCGCGTGGATGCCGTCCTGGACCGACTGAATCTCCTTGTCCACGTCGACGCCGACGAACAGCGCGCCGATCACGCGGCCGCTCGCGTCGGCGATCGGCCGGTACTGCGTGATCATGCGCTTGCCGAACAGCATGGCGAGGCCGGTGTACGAGCGGTTCGCGAGCAGCGGCGCATACGCCGGCCCCTTGCGGTCGAGCAGCGTGCCGACCGCTCGGGTGCCGTCCTGCTTCTTCAGCGAGGTGGTCACGCGCACGAAGTCGTCGCCGCTGCGCGCAAACACGGTCGCGACCGCGCCGCTGCGTTCGAGGAACTGGTCGGGAATCGTGAAGTCGAGATTCATCACCTTGCCGCCGGCCTTGAAAGTCGGCGTCGCGGTGCTCCCGATGTCGACTTTCTGCGTGTCGTCGAGCGAGAAGTCGGTGGGCAGGAAGCTCGCGAACAGCGCCATCGACCGATCGACTTCGGCCGACAGCGCCTTGTCGAACAGCTCTATCATCGCGGCGATCGAGCGGTCTTTTTCGGCGATGCGGGCGAGCACCTGGTCGCGCACCTGGTCGCCGGCGGCGCGCGCGAGCGCCCACGCGAAGGTGCTGATAATCAACGCGACCAGCACGCAGGAGAGCACGGCAAGCCGCGCGCCGACGCTGGCGCGGCGCAAGAAGAGAAAGTTCATGGGCAGGCGTGAAAAGGGGACAGGCGACGCGCGCGTCGGGCATGGCCGCGAACGGCATCGATTTACTGGTTTACGGCTCGGGAGACGGCAGCTTTAGGGCGACTGAAAGCCGCCCGTAATAGGCTGAAAGGGGCCACAAAAAACGGGCCCCGAAAAAGGGACGAGGCGGAATGCGGAAGGTGTTGCTGCGTTGCTCAGCGCACCGGATCGACGGTTCGGCCGGGCGCGCTTCGCCACGTCCGCAACAACAACGCATTGGTGACGACGCTGACGCTCGAAAACGCCATCGCCGCGCCCGCGAGCATCGGATTCAGCAAGCCGAACGCGGCCAGCGGAACGCCGATCAGGTTGTAGACGAATGCCCAGAACAGGTTCTGCTGGATCTTGCGCCAGGCTCTGCGCGAGATGTCGATCGCGTCGGCGACGAGCGCCGGGTCGCCGCGCATCAGCGTGATGCCGGCGGCATGCATGGCGACGTCGGTGCCGCTCGCCATCGCGATGCCGATGTCGGCGGCGGCGAGCGCGGGCGCGTCGTTGATGCCGTCGCCCGCCATCGCGACGATGCCGGCGTGGCGCATCTTCAGGTCGCGGATCACGCGGGCCTTGTCGTCGGGCAGCACCTCGGCGTGGAATTCGTCGATGCCGAGCGCCCGCGCGACGCTCGCCGCACTGCCGCGGTTGTCGCCAGTCACGAGCACGCTGCGGATGCCCATCTGCGCGAGCCGCGCGACGGCCGCGCGCGCGGTCGGCTTCACCGTGTCGCCGAACGCGATCAACGCGAGCACTTCGGGGGCGTGAGGCGCGCGCGTCATCAGCCACGACACGGTGTTGCCCGCCGCTTCGAGTTCCTGCGCGCGCGCGGCAAGCGCGGTCGGCAGCGCGATGTCGAGCTCGCGCAGCCAGCACGTGCTGCCGAGGGCGAGCGTGCGGCCGTCGACGTCGGCTTCGACGCCCCGGCCGGCGACGGCGCGAGAGGCGGTGGCGCCTGGCCCGCCCTCGTGTTCGCCGGCCATTTGCCCGAGCTGAGCCTCGTGCGCGCGCATCACCGCTCGCGCGAGCGGATGATCGCTATGCCGCTGCACCGCCGCCGCGAGCGCGAGCGCTTGGTCGCGGCTCGAGCCGCCGATCGGCTCGAACGCCGTTACCGATGGTTGGCCGAGCGTCAACGTGCCGGTTTTGTCGAACGCGACGATCGACACGCGATGCGCGATTTCCAGCGCTTGCGCGTCCTTGATCAGCACGCCGTGGCGCGCGGCGACGCCGGTGCCGGCCATGATCGCGGCGGGCGTCGCGAGGCCGAGCGCGCACGGGCAGGCGATCACCAACACCGCGACCGCGTTCAGGATCGCGGTTTCCGCGCCCGCGCCGGCGAGCAGCCAGCCGATCAGCGTTAGCGCGGCGAGCGCGAGAATCGCCGGCACGAAGACTTCGCTGACGCGGTCGACGAGCCGCTGGATCGGCGCCTTCTCGGCCTGCGCGCTTTCGACCAGCCGGATGATGCGCGCGAGCGTCGTCTCCGCGCCGATCGCGGTGGTCGTCACCACGAGCGCGCCTTCGCCGTTGATCGAGCCGGCCGTGACGGCGTCGCCGGTCTGTTTCGGCACCGGCAGGCTTTCGCCGGTGATCAGCGCTTCGTCGATATGCGTGCGGCCTTCGAGCACCGCACCGTCGACCGGTACGCGCTCGCCCGGCCGCACGATCACGACGGTGCCGACCCGCACCTGCGCGAGCGGCACCTCGCGTTCGCCGGCGCCGTCGCGGATGCGCGCGCGCTCGGGGCGCAGCGCGTTGAGCGCACGGATCGCGTCGGTGGTCTGGCGCTTGGCGCGCGCCTCGAGCCACTTGCCGAAGCGCACCAGCGTGATCACGACCGCCGATGCCTCGAAGTACAGATGCATCGTGTCGCCCGGATGCATCGCGAGTTCGTAGACGCTGATGCCGTACGCCGCCGATGTGCCGAGCGCAACCAGCAGGTCCATGTTACCCGCGCCGGCGCGCACCGCGCGCCAGGCTGCGCGATAGAAGCGCGCGCCGAATACGAACTGCACGATCGACGCGAGCACGAATTGCAGCCAGGCTGGCAGCATCGCGTGGAGGCCGAACCATTCGCCGAACATCGGTGCGACGAGCGGCAGCGTCAGCAGCGCGGACGCAACGACGCTCGCGAGGTCGCGGCGGGTTTGAATCCGCTTGCGGTCGACGACGGGGGCGTGGGTCGTGTCGAGGATGTCGCTTTCGTCGCCGGACGCGGCGATAGCTGCCGTTGTCCTGGTTGGAGCGGCAGCAGCGGGCGGCGCGCTCAACGTCGCTTCGTAGCCAGCTTTCCTGACGGCGGCGATCAGCGCGCCGGTATCGGCGGATGCGGTGCCTTGTGGATGAACGGTGGCGGTTTCGGTCGCCAGATTGACCGACGCGCGCGCGACCCCAGGCACCTTCGCGAGCGCTTTTTCGACGCGCAACGCACAGGCTGCGCAGGTCATGCCGCCGATCTCCAGTTCAATGGTTCCCGGCGTGGCGGCGGGTGTCGCGGTTTGCGTCGCGGTTGGCGCGGCAAGCTCGGCGTTCGCGACCGGCGTCGCTTCGTATCCGGCCTTGCGCACGGCATCGGCCAGTTGCTGAGGCCCGAGCGTCGCGTCGCTTTCCACGCGGGCGCGCTCGGTCGCGAGATTCACCGACGCGCGCGCCACTCCCGGCAGCTTGGTCAGTGCTTTCTCGACGCGGCTCGCGCACGACGCGCAAGTCATCCCGCCGATGTCGAGTTCGACGACGCGCGTGGGCGAAGAAGAAGCGGCAGCGTCGGCGGGGCGCTGCGGGTTGGCAAGTGCGGTCATGGCAGGCGAGGCTCGTGGCGGCATTGGGCCGCATCGTGAATCCAGTATTGACCTTCCCATGACGGGAAGGTCAAGGCCGGATTATGCGGCCGTCGTCAGAACGCCGGCGGCGCATCGAGCATCGCCTGTCCCACCGCCTTCTGTTGATCGCCGTCGCGCGCGAGCAGCGTTTGCGCGGCGCCGCGCCGGTCTTCGGCCGCCTTGTTCTGCCCGAGCTTCCATTTGCCGACGAGCCGCGTTACCTCGATCTCGATACCGACGATCGCGCCGAGCATCTGCGCGATGTAGTCGGCGGGCGCGTCGCCCATCTTCCATGGCGCCGGCTCGCCGGCTTCCATCTTGCGCGTGAGTCGCGCGACGAGACCGCGCACGAACGATTCATCGTCATGCACCACGATCCTGCCATGTGCATGCACGACCATATAGTTGTAGGTCGGCACCTGCTTGTGCGTTTCGTGTTTGCTCGGATACCAGCTCGGGGAAATATAGGCGGTCGGCCCCTGGAAGATCACGAGCGCTTCGGGATGGGTCGCGGCTTCCTGCCAGACGGGGTTCGCCCGCGCGACGTGCACGCGCAGCACCAGACGTGCCGAATCCGCCGCATCCGCCTGGGCCTCGAACGGCAGATGATTCGCATCGAGCCCGTTGGGGCCGTGCGTAATCAGCGCGCCGAACGGGTGCTCGGCGATCAGGCGATGAAGAACCTCTGGACGGTTCTCTTCGAAATGGGCGGGCATGTACATTGAAGTATTCCGAATGCAGGACGACGAAAGAGTGGAGGCGAACGGCCCAGCTGGCGGATCGACGAATGCGCGAATCAAAAAAGCATGGCGCGCTCGCGCGAGCCGTTGGCGCGGGAACATAATGTGACAGCGACGCCGATTGTCACATCGGTGACGCGCCTGCGCGCTGTTAGCCACAATTCCCTGCTTTGTGCTTGCCTGGCTAGCAAGGATACGATACAACGCGGTGTTGTCGGAATCGCAATCCGCGGACTCGCTGCGCAGTGTTTCGGGAGAACCGCGCATGCACCAGGCGCTGCACACCGGCATCCCCCATAGGACTGCACGTTCCGCACTCTGAACGAATGATAAAAAATCTCCGAGAACTGTTTTTGCTTCAACGAACCTGCGCGTCGCTCGCGGGTCTGGCACTGCTGGCCAGCTGTGCGTCGACCCCCACCGCGACGCAACAACGCACCGGCTGGATCAAGGACGAAGTCGCCGACTCCTACGTATTCGGCTATCCGCTCGTGCTGATGAGCGCCGCGCGCGATGCGGCGGTCGGCACCGAGCCGGGTCAGGCGCCTTTCAACACGCTGCGTCACGCGCAGGCGCTGCCGCCGATCGGCGCGACCAATCCGCCGCAGCCGAGCCTCGACACGCTCGACTCGACCGGCTGGCTCGACCTTGCCGCCGAGCCGGTGATCCTGGCGCTACCTGATTCGCATGGCCGTTACGTCGATGCGCGCGTGCTCGACATGTGGACCAACGTCGCGTGGTCGACCGGGCCGCAGTTCGCCGCGGGCACGGGCACCGCGAAGGGCTTGCGCGCGCAGACGATCGCGTTCGTCGCACCGGGCTGGAAGGGCGAGCTGCCGAAGGGCGCAAAGCGCGTCGAAGTGCCGACGCGCAACGCATGGATCAGCGTGCGCATCCAGTCGAACGGCGCGCGCGATCTGAACGCGGTGCGCAAGCTGCAGCACGCGATCCGTCTGAAGCCGCTGAGCATGTTCGTCGGCGACGCGGAGCCGGCGGTGCCGCCGCGCGGTTACGCAAGCGGCGTCGCGGGCCCGAGCGGCACGCCGGCGCAGCAGGTCGCCGCGCTCGACGCGAGCGGCTTCTTCGGCCGTCTCGCCGACGCGTTGCCTGACAATCCACCGACACCGGCCGATCCGCACGCGCTCCAATTTCTCGCCGACCTCGGCGTGACGCCGGGCGATCCTGTGACGCTGCCGAAGTCATCCGATGCGCTCGCGGCCGGTCTCGCCGACGGTCGCGATCGCGTCGCGACGCCGCCGTCGAATCTGCTGAGCGCGAACGGCTGGAGCTGGTTCGGCGATGCCGTCGGCAACTACGGTCCCGACTATGGGTTGCGCGCGTATGCGGCGAGCACACAGTTGGGCCTCGGTACGAAGGACGACGAAGTACGCGCGTTCGTCACGCAGGACAGCGACGGCAACACGCTGAACGGCGCGAATCGCTATGTGATCCACTTCGCGGCGAACCAGCTGCCGCCGGTGCGCGGTTTCTGGACGATCACCGCGTATACGAAGGATGGCGCGCTGAGCGAGAACGCGCCGGCGCGGCTCGCGGTTGGCGATCGCAATGGCGCGCGCCGCAATCGCGATGGTTCGCTCGACGTGGTCGTGTCTTCGACGCGCAGCCGGACCGGTAACTGGCTGCCCGCACCGCGCGCGGACATGCAACTGTTGCTACGCCTGTATGCGCCGAAGCCGCAAGCCACCGACGGCAGCTGGCAGCCGCCCCCGGTCGTGCGGCAATGATGTGAACGGCGCGTGGGCAAACCGCGCGCCGTCCGGTTTCATTATCTAACGCTCGCGAAAATCTCGTTCGCGGGAAAGCCAGTCAGTCAGCAGCACGAATCGTCAAGGCGGGCCTGACATTCCTGTCTAACCATTGATTCACGCCTTATACTGCCGCTTGCGGGATCTCTGTTTTTCGCGGCGGGCTTGCCGCCGCATTCCTCCACATCGAGCATGGCAAGCCTCAATAAAGCATCGTTAGCCTCCTCCATACAGACCGTGCGCGCAGTCGCGCAGTCGCGCCGTACGCGACGGATTCTCGTCGGTCTGCTGATCTTCGTCGTCCTGTTCGGCCTGCTCGGCTTTTTCGCGGCGCCGCCGCTGATCCGCCACATCGCGAGCCAGCAACTGAGCAAGCAGCTCGACCGGCCGGCGTCGATCGGCCGCATCGCGCTCAATCCGTACACACTGCGTTTCGAGGCCGACAACGTGCATATCGGCGAGCGCGGCGGCTCGGGCGACTTCGTCGATATTTCGCGGCTCATCGTGAAGCCGTCGTGGAGTTCGCTGTTTCGCGGCGCGCCCATCGTCGACGAAGTGCAGGTCGATTCACCGCGCTTTCATATCGTTCGCCTCGATGCGCAGCACTTCAATTTCAGCGACCTGATCGAGAAATTCGCGAATCAGCCGGCAAAACCGAATAGCAAGCCGACGCAGTTCTCCGTCTCCAACATTCGCGTCGAAAACGGCCAGATCAGGTTCGACGACCGGCTGCTCGGCACGAGCCACGTGATCGATCAATGGAAGCTCGGCATTCCGTTCATCGCGACGCTGCCGTCGAAGACCGATATCTTCGTCGAGCCGCTGCTGCGCGCGCGTCTCGACGGTGACAGTCAGCTCGCGATCGACGGCAGGACCAAGCCGTTCGCGGCGTCGCGCGAGTCGGAAGTGTCGCTGCGCTTCGACGAGCTCGACGTGCCGAAGCTGGTGTCTTACGCGCCGTCGAAACTGCCGGTGATCGTGCAGTCGGGCAAGCTGTCCACCGACCTGAAGCTGAACTTCGAGATGTCGAACGACACGCCGTCGCTGCGCGTCGCCGGCACCGTCGATCTGAACGACGTCAACGTGCAGGATCAAGGCAAGGCGCCGTTTTTCGCGGCGCGCGCCGTGCATGTGGCGGCGGCATCGCTCGAACCGTTGAAGAGCATCTATCACTTCGACGATATCCGCATCGACGCGCCGAGCGCGAGCCTCGCGCGCGACAAGGACGGCGTATTGAGCGTCGAGCATATGTTCGCGCCCGCGCCGGAAAAAATCGCGGCAAAGGAAACCGCGGACGCGAATGCCAACGCCAAAACCGCCGCCGCCGAAAAGGCGGCCCCGCCGTTCGACGTCGCGATCAAACGTTTCACACTCAACGACGGCACCGTGAACGTACACGACGAAGCCGCGTCGCATCCGGTAGAAGCCGGGCTGCAAAACCTCGCGGTTACGCTGACCGATTTCTCGACGCTCGCGTCGGCGCCAGCGCACTACACGCTGAACACGAACCTGAAAGACGGCGGCGGTTCGCTCGCCGCCGACGGCACGGTCGGCCTCGCGGCGAAGACGGCGAGCGCGAAGCTCGATCTGAAGTCGTTGAAGCTGCCGCCGTTGCAGCCGTATCTGGATACCGCGACGTCCGCGCAGGTGCTCGACGGCGCGTTGTCCGCGACGACGAATATCGACGCGAACTGGTCGAAGTCGCCGATGGCGCTGACGGTCGCGGACACGCAGCTGGACATGCAGGCGGTGAAGCTCGCGGCGCGCGGCGGCAAGACGCCGGTGATCTCGCTCGCGCAGGGTAACGTGGTAGTCAAACGGGTCGACGTCGCGGCGCGCACGGCCGACGTGACGAGCGTAGACGTAACCGGTCTCGCGGTCGACGCGCAGCGCCTGAAGGACGGCACCATCAATCTGAATGCGCTCGCGGGGGCGCATCAACAGGCGACGGAGCGCACGGCGATCCACGCGGCGAAACAAGCGCACGCCGAAGGCCCCGCATGGCGCTACAAGATCGCCGAATTGACGCTCAAAGACGCGACCGCCGATTTCACCGACAACACGACGCCGCAGCCGGTCAAACTGAGCTTTACGCCGGTGCAGCTGAAGGTGCGGCAGATCAGCGACGACTTGGGCCGTCCGCTGCCGGTCGACCTGCAAGCGACGTTGAACAAAAAGGGCACGCTCGCTGTGAAGGGCGACGTGACCGCGACGCCGCTAAAGCTGGCTGTCAAGATCAACGCGAACCAGCTCGACGCGGCCGCGTTCGAGCCGTACTTCGGCAGCAACCTGAACGCGACGCTCGCGAGCGCGCTGCTGAACGCGAACGGCGATCTCGCGGTCACCCAGGCTAAGTCGCTGAAAGCGAACTTTCGCGGCGACATGGCGCTCGTCGCCGTGCGCATGCTCGACAAGGTGACGTCGGACCCGTTCGCGGGCTGGGGCTCGCTCGCGCTGTCGAACCTGAAGGCCGACTACGACGAGCACGGCACCGTCGTCGACGCGGGCCGCGTGACGTTCTCGAAGTTCTATGGGCGTGTACTGCTCGACGCGCAAGGCAAGCTGAATCTGAAGGATGTGGTCGCGCACGAGGGCGGTACGACGCAGTCGCTGACGCGCGACAAGAGCGGCTCGCACCCGATTCCGCTGACGCCCGAGGCGGTGTCCGAGGCAGTCGCGGCGTCGGCGCCGGTCGCGGCATCTGCTGCAACGCCCGGCGAGCCTGCCGCCACGGCCGTCGCCAGCCCCACGGCCCCGAGGCCGCCAGCAAACCCGGTCAAGATGCACGTCGGGCAATTGGTGTTGCAGCAGGGCCGCGTGACCTATACCGACAACTTCGTCAAGCCGAACTACACGGCGAACCTCGTCGCCATTCAGGGCACGATCGGCGCGTTCGGTACGGAATCGACGACGCCCGCGCCGGTCGACGTGGCCGCGAAGCTCGCGGCCAACGGTCCGCTGACGATCCGCGGCACCATTAATCCGCTGATCGCGAAACCGGCGCTCGATCTGACCGCGACCGCGCACGACATCGAGCTGACCAACCTGACGCCGTATTCGGCGAAATACGCGGGCTATCCGATCACGAAGGGCAAGCTCAACGTCGATCTGCATTACAAGCTCGAGAACGACCAGCTGAATGCGAACAACCACCTGTTCATCGATCAGCTGACGTTCGGCGATCACGTCGACAACGACACCGCGACCAAGCTGCCGGTGCGTTTCGCGATCTCGCTGCTGAAGAACTCGCGCGGCGAGATCGACGTGAACCTGCCAGTGTCGGGCTCGTTGTCGAACCCCGAGTTCAGCATCGGCGGGCTGATCTGGCATGCGGTGCTCAATCTGCTCGAAAAGGCGGTGACCGCGCCGTTCTCGCTGATCGCGCACGCGTTCGGCGGCAATGGTGAGGACCTCGGTTACGTCGAATTCGAGGCCGGCTCGGCGACGCTCACCGATGCGGACAAGCAGAAACTCGACACGATCGTGACGGCACTCACCGACAAGCCGTCGATCCGCATGGACCTGATCGGACGCGTCGATCCGAAGGTCGACGAGCCGGCGCTGCGCACGCAGTACGTCGATCAGATGGTCAAGCGGCAGAAGATCAAGGACGCGGTGGGTAACGGCGAGAGCGTCGATCCGTCGACGGTCACGGTCGATCAGCAGGACTACGACAAATATCTGACCAAGGCCTACAAGTCCGCCGACTTCAAGAAGCCGCGCAACTTCATCGGTATGACGAAGACGCTGCCCGACGACGACATGAAGGGCGCGCTCGCGGCCAACGCACCGATCGACGACGCGAGCTTGCGGCAACTCGCGCAGCGGCGCGCGCAGAGTGTGCAGCAGTACCTGGAAGGCAAGATCGACAGCAGCCGCGTGTTTATCGTCGCGCCGAAGATGAATGCCGACGACATCAAGGACAAGGGTGCGACGACGCGGGTCGATTTCGGCTTGAAGTGATGGAGGAGTCGCGGCGCGTGAGCCGTGGCGTTCGGCGAGCCGATAAAAAAAGCCCGACCTCAGGTCGGGCTTCAAAGTCGGCTGCGCCCTCCACAGGACGCAGCCCCTGCAAAACAGCGAGGCTGTATGCGTTGCCGCGAGGCTTAAGCAGCCAGCAGCGAGCGCAGCACGAACGGCAGAATCCCGCCGTGCTTGTAGTAGTCGACTTCGATCGGCGTGTCGATACGCAGCAGCACCGGAACGCGCTTGTCGCCGTCCTTGCCGTGGATCACGAGCGTGACTTCCTGTTGCGGCTTGAAGTCGTCGCCGAGGCCTTCGATGTCGTACGTTTCTTCGCCGGTGATGCCGAGCGACTGCACGCTATCCGAGCCCTTGAACTGCAGCGGCAGAACGCCCATGCCGACCAGGTTCGAACGATGGATCCGCTCGAAGCTGCGTGCGACCACAGCCTTCACGCCCAGCAGTTGCGTGCCCTTGGCCGCCCAGTCGCGCGACGAGCCCGTGCCGTACTCTTCGCCCGCGAACACGACGGTCGGCGTATTGGCGTCGATGTACTTCATCGCTGCGTCATAGATGGACAGCTGTTCGCCGCTCGGCTGGTGAATCGTCAGGCCGCCTTCGACGCGCGAGCCGTCCGCCTTCGCCGGGATCATCAGGTTCTTGATACGGACGTTCGCGAACGTGCCGCGCATCATCACGTCGTGGTTACCGCGCCGCGAGCCGTAGCTGTTGAAGTCGGCCTTTTGCACGCCGTTTTCCTTCAACCAGCGGCCTGCTGGCGAGTCTTCCTTGATCGAGCCTGCCGGGCTGATGTGGTCGGTCGTGACCGAGTCACCGAAGATGCCCAACGCGCGTGCGCCCTTGACCGGCGCGATGCTGGAAGCCGGCGTCATCGAGAAGTCCTTGCCGAAGAACGGTGGCTCGGCGATGTAGGTCGACTTCGGCCAATCGTAGACCTGACCTACTTCGCCCTCGATCTTGCTCCACAGGTCGCCCTTCTTCGTGAGCTGGGAGTAGTTCTTGCGGAACGCGTCGGCATCCAGCGCGTACTTCAGCAGCGCGTTGACTTCTTCGCTGGTCGGCCAGATGTCGCCGAGGTAGATGTCGTTGCCGCTCTTGCCCTTGCCGACCGGCTCGGTCATCAGGTCGCGCGTGATGTTGCCGGCGATCGCGTACGCGACGACGAGCGGCGGCGACGCGAGGAAGTTCGCGCGGATGTTCGGGTGAATCCGCGCTTCGAAGTTACGGTTGCCCGACAGCACGGCTGCCGCGACGATGTCGTTCTTCGTGATCGCTTCGTTCAGTTCCGGCGTCAGGTCACCCGAGTTACCGATACAGGTCGTGCAGCCGTAAGCGGCCAGCGTGAAACCGAGCTTGTCGAGGTACTTCAGCAGGTCAGTTTTCGTCAGGTACTCGGTGACGATGCGCGAGCCCGGAGCGAGCGAAGTCTTGATGTGCGGCGCGACGGTCAGGCCAGCCTCGACAGCCTTCTTCGCGAGCAGACCGGCGGCCAGCAGCACGCTCGGGTTCGACGTGTTCGTGCACGACGTGATCGCGGCGATCAGCACGTCGCCGTTCTTGACGTCGACGCCGTTGCTGGTCGTATATTGCGCGTCGAGATCGGCGGCCTTCTTCGCAAAGCCGTTTTCAGCGACCGGCTTCGAGAACAGGTCCGTGAAGGTCGACTTCACGTGGCCGATCTCGATGCGGTCCTGCGGACGCTTCGGGCCTGCCAGCGACGGCGCGACCGTCGCGAGATCCAGCGTGACGACCTTCGTGTAATCGATATCGCCTTCGCCCGGAATGCCGAACAGCTCCTGCGCCTTGAAGTAGTTTTCGAACGCGGAGATTTCCGCATCCGTGCGGCCCGTGCCGCGGAAGAAGTCGATGGTCTTTTCGTCGACCGGGAAGAAGCCCATTGTTGCGCCGTATTCCGGCGCCATGTTGCCGATCGTCGCACGGTCCGGCACCGAGAGCGAGCGCGTGCCTTTGCCGAAGAACTCGACGAACTTGCCGACAACCTTCTCCTTGCGCAGCAGTTCGGTGATCGTCAGCACGAGGTCGGTCGCCGTCACGCCTTCGATCAGCTTGCCCTTCAGGTGCACACCGACGACGTCCGGCGTCAGGAAGTACACCGGCTGGCCGAGCATGCCTGCTTCGGCTTCGATACCGCCCACCCCCCAGCCGACCACGCCGATGCCGTTGATCATCGTCGTGTGGCTGTCCGTGCCGACCAGCGAATCCGGGTAGTACACGGTGTCCGCGCCGTCGGCCTTCTTGTGCACGCCGCGCGCGAGGTACTCGAGGTTCACCTGGTGAACGATGCCGACGCCCGGCGGCACGACCTTGAACGTGTCGAACGCCTGCATGCCCCACTTCATGAACTGATAGCGCTCGTTGTTGCGCTGGAATTCCAGCTTCATGTTCAGGTCGAGCGCGTTCTTCTCGCGGAAGTGGTCGATCTGCACCGAGTGGTCGACGACCAGATCGACCGGCACCAGCGGCTCGATCGACTTCGGGTTCTTGCCGACGGCCTTCGCGACGCCGCGCATCGCGGCGATGTCGGCGAGCAGCGGCACGCCGGTGAAGTCCTGCAGCACGACGCGCGACACGACGAACGGAATTTCGTCGACGCGCGCCGCGGTCGGCTTCCAGTTCGCGAGTTGCGTGACATGTTCTTCGGCGACTTTCTTGCCGTCGTAGTTGCGCAGCACCGATTCCAGCACGATACGGATCGAGACCGGCAGGCGGTCGATCTTGAGGTTCAGAGCCTTGCCGAGTTGCGGCAGGGAGTAGAACTTGCCTTTGCCGGAACCGCTGTCGAATTCCTTGAGCGTTTTGTGGAGGTTGTGGGCCATGGTGTTTTCCTTGGTTTGGATCGCGGAACTACAGTACTCAACCTAGATGACGTACAGATCGACGTATTCATTGACCGGCGTCGCTTCGAGCTTGGCCTGGTCGAGCGATACGTCGAGAATCGCCAGATGTTGCTTGACCGGAAAGCGCCGCGCGAGGTTGGTCTTGAACTTCTCGACCAGCAACGGAATACCGTCTTCACGACGGCGCTTATGACCGATCGGGTATTCGACTACGACTTCACCGAACTTCGACCCGTCGTTGAATTCGATCGCCAGTGCGTTGGCGATCGAACGCTTTTCCGGGGCGTGATAGTCCTTCGTGAACTGTGGGTCTTCGACGCATTCCATCTTCGCGCGCAATGCATCGATACGCGAGTCCTGCGCGACTGAATCTTCGTAATCGGCAGCCGTCAGACGGCCGAAAATCAGCGGCACCGCGATCATGTACTGGATGCAATGATCACGGTCAGCCGGATTGTTCAGCGGACCCTGTTTATCGATGATGCGAATCGCCGCTTCGTGCGTGCGGATCGTGATGCGGCGAATGTCTTCGACGCGCCGGCCCTGCGCGGCGAGCTGCACATGCAGCGCGAGCGCGGCTTCCACGGCGGTTTGCGCGTGGAACTCGGCCGGAAACGAGATTTTGAACAGCACGTTTTCCATCACGTACGAGCCGTACGGACGCTGGAACTGGAACGCGTTGCCGTTGAACAGCACGTCGTAGAAGCCCCACGTTTTCGCGCTGAGCACCGACGGATAGCCCATCTCGCCGGTCTTCGAGATCAGCGCGAGGCGCACGGCGCGCGAGGTCGCGTCGCCGGCGGCCCACGATTTGCGCGAACCGGTGTTCGGCGCATGACGGTAGGTGCGCAGCGCCTGCCCATCGACGAGCGCCTGCGATACCGCGTTGATCAGCTCGTCGCGCGTAAGGCCGATCAGCTGGCCGACCACGGCGGTCGACGCAAGCTTGACGAGCAGCACATGATCGAGCCCGACCTGGTTGAACGAGTTCTCGAGCGCGATGCAGCCTTGAATTTCGTGCGCCTTGATCATGGCGATCAGGACGTCTTTCATCGTCAGCGGCGCTTTGCCGGCTGCGATGGCGGTGCGCGAGAGCCAGTCGGCCGTCGCGAGAATGCCACCGAGGTTATCGGACGGATGGCCCCATTCGGCGGCTAGCCAGGTGTCGTTGAAATCGAGCCAGCGGATCATCGCGCCGATGTTGAAGGCGGCCTGAACCGGGTCCAGCTGGAACGACGTGCCCGGCACCTTCGCGCCGTTGGGGACGATCGTGCCTGCCACGATCGGTCCCATCAGCTTGGTGCAGGCTGGGTAGGTAAGCGCCTCGAGTCCGCAACCGAGCGTGTCGATCAGGCAATGACGCGCGGTTTCCAGCGCGAGCGCGCTGTCGATCCGGTAATCCAGCACGTAGTCGACGATCTCGACCAGGACGGCGTCCGGGGCGGGTCGTACGTTGGAGATCGGGGCGGACATTGGGGGCTTCCCTGGCGGCGAAAATCAGTTGCCGGTCTTGTTGATCGCGTTCGATTGCGTTGCAGCCGGCGCGCCCTGTTCCATGGCGACCGTCTTGCACTCGTCCGCGAGACGCGAGCTGTCCTTGTCCTGGAACAGCATGGCCTTCGTCGGGATCACGACGAGGTCCATACCGGATGCTGCGTCGTGGAAGCGGTCGGCGCCCGTCGTGGTCGCTTCGCGCGGCAGGTTGTAGTTCTTGTTCGCCCAGTGAACCACGACGATCTGGTCGCGCTTCATGTCACCTTTCATTTCGAAAGCAAGGCCATCCTTGCACGACCACTTTTCCGCGCCTTCGGGAGTCGGATCGACCTTCGCTTCCTTCGCCGGATTCGCCTTGCGCTTGATCAGGCGGCGCGGCTCCGGGCGCTTTGCGACAGCCTTCTTCGTGGTGGTGGTGGCCGTGTCCGCAGCGGCGGCGTCAGTCGCGACGGTCAGCATCGTCGTGGACAGGGCGCCAATCATGGCGGCGATCATCAGCTTTTTCATGGAGAAAACCTTTCTATCAAAATCAGTTAAACAGTGCGCGGACGACCGGTCCGGCGGCCGCGTGGGTTGAACTGCACGCGCTGTGGAGCGCGCAGCGATCACTATTTTCTCCTATTTAGCGGCACGTACTTTAAATTCTCGGGTCCGGTGTAATTCGCGCTCGGCCGGATGATCTTGTTGTCGACGCGCTGCTCGATGATGTGCGCGCTCCATCCTGCCGTACGCGAGATCACGAACAGCGGCGTGAACATCGCGGTCGGCACGCCCATCATGTGGTACGACACCGCGCTGAACCAGTCGAGGTTCGGGAACATCTTCTTCGCGTCCCACATCACCGATTCGAGCCGCTCGGCGATCGAGAACAGTTTCGTGTTGCCCGCTTCCTTCGACAGCTTCTTCGCGACTTCCTTGATGATCTTGTTGCGCGGGTCCGAGATCGTGTAGACCGGATGGCCAAAGCCGATCACGACTTCCTTGTTCTCGACGCGGCGGCGGATGTCGGCTTCGGCTTCGTCAGGCGTCTGGTAGCGCGACTGGATTTCGAACGCGGCTTCATTGGCGCCGCCGTGTTTCGGGCCGCGCAGCGCGCCGATCGCGCCGGTGACCGCCGAGTACATGTCCGAGCCCGTGCCCGCGATCACGCGGCCGGTGAACGTCGACGCGTTGAACTCGTGCTCCGCGTACAGGTTCAGCGACACGTGCATCGCATCGACCCACGCCTTCGACGGCTCGACGCCATGCAGCAGATGCAGGAAATGCCCGCCGATCGAATCGTCGTCGGTTTCGACCTCGATGCGCTTGCCGTTGTGCGAGTAGTGATACCAGTACAGCAGCATCGAGCCGAGCGAGGCCATCAGTTTGTCGGCGATCTCGCGCGCGCCGGACAGATTGTGGTCATCCTTCTCGGGCAGCACGGTGCCGAGCACCGACACGCCGGTGCGCATCACGTCCATCGGATGCGCGGCGGCCGGAATCCATTCGAGCGCGGCCTTCACGTTGGCCGGCAGGCCGCGCATCGACTTCAGCTTCGTCTTGTACGCGGTCAGTTCGGCCTGCGTCGGCAGCTTGCCGTGAACCAGCAGATAAGCGATCTCCTCGAATTCGCACGCCTCGGCGATGTCGAGAATGTCATAGCCGCGATAGTGCAGATCGTTGCCGGTCTTGCCGACCGTGCACAGCGCGGTGTTGCCCGCGGTCACGCCCGACAGCGCGACGGATTTCTTTGGTTTGAAGCCGCTTTGCGTTTCGTTGTCGCCTGTTGCGCCAGCGGCTTGCGTCGTCTCGCTCATGTTCCGCCTTCTCCTGTGTGCCGGCTCATCCTGCCGTTTGAAAAACGCGTCGCTTATGCCACAGACTGTCCGTTGGCGCCCACTTGCGCAAAAAGCGGCGCCGCTTCTTGTGGAACAGCGCGGCCGGTGGTTTGCGCGCGGCGCAGCACCGACCAGTAATAGCGGTAGCTCGCGCGGTCGTGTAGCGTATCGCCATGACGCGTCGGGCCCCAATGCGCGGACTGCGCGGCCAGCAGGATTTCGGTGGCCGTTGCGATTTCTTCGTCGCGCGGCGCGAACGCGGCGACGATCGCCTCGATCTGCGCGGGGTGGATGCTCCACATGCGCGTGTAGCCGAACTCGTTGCGGGCGCGCTGTGCGTCGTTCGCGACCACGCTCATGTCGCGCACTTCAGTGCTGACGTTGTGCGACGGCACCTTGCCGAACGCATGGCAGGCCGCCGAAATCTCGAGCTTCGCGCGCCGCACGAGCGGATGATCGAATTGGCCCGGCGAGCGCATCGCGGTATCGGGGATCGCGCCGTCGTGCGCGGAGACGAAGTCCATCAGGCCGAAGCTCAGCGCCTCGACGCCCGGCAGCGCGGCGAGTTCGAACACACGCGTAAGCGCGCCGTGGGTTTCGACCAGCAACTGCACCGGCACCGGCTGCGCGAGGCCGAGCTCGCGCCGCGTCGCCTCGATGAACGCGATCATTTCGGCGGCATCGTGAACATTGCGGATTTTCGGCAGCGTGATGTAAGCGGGTGCTCGCTTTGCGGCGCGCAGAATGAGGCGTACGTCGTCGCGCCAGTGCGCGTGAGCGAAGTCGTGGATGCGCACGCCGACGCGGCCGAAGCGGTCATGCTCGCTGCCCAGTAGCGATGCGACCAGTTCCGCGTGCTCAGCCTCGCGGCCGACCTGCGCGCCGTCTTCGCAATCGAGCGTGATATCGAACACCGGGCCGAGTTGCTGCTGTAACGCGAGCGACTTCAGCATCAGCTTTTCGCTGCCCGCGTAGTGATCGCAGGCAGGCAGCACGGCGGGCGGCGCTTCGCCCTCAAACAGCACTTCGGCGGGTGTGAGAACGCGCATCTTCGGCGTGTGGGGCGTGGTGAGGATTAAGGATGTCGGATTCGGGCGTGCTCTGCGCGAGTGCCGTCGGGCAACGGCAAAGCACGTTCGAATCAGAGGCGAATGGCGATGATCGCACGGCCATTCACACGAAAAAAACCGGAACCCGCCGCGCTGACGCTTCGGAGTTCCGGTTCATCGGCATGAGATGCTTAGCCGAGCAGGTGCTGAACGCCGTCGCGCTCTTCCAGCAGTTCCTGCAGCGTGCCGTCCATCTTTTCGCGCGAGAACGCGTCGATTGCCAGACCTTCGACGCGCTTGTACTCGCCGTTTTCGCAGGTCACGGGCACGCCGTAGATGATGTCTTCGGGGATGCCGTACGAGCCGTCCGACGGGATGCCCATCGTGACCCACTTGCCGTTCGTGCCGAGCACCCAGTCACGCACATGGTCGATCGCAGCGTTAGCCGCCGATGCCGCCGACGACAGGCCGCGCGCTTCGATGATCGCCGCGCCGCGCTTGCCGACGGTCGGGATGAACGTGTTGCGGTTCCATTCTTCGTCGTTGATCAGCTTGGTCAGGTCCTGACCTTCAGCCGTTGCAACGCGGAAGTCGGGGTACATGGTCGGCGAGTGGTTGCCCCACACCGCGAGCTTTTCGATCGACGCGACCGGCTTGCCCGACTTGGCGGCCAGTTGCGACAGCGCGCGGTTGTGGTCCAGACGGAGCATCGCGGTGAAGTTCTTCTTCGGCAGATCCGGCGCCGACTTCATGGCGATGTATGCGTTCGTGTTGGCCGGGTTGCCGACCACCAGAACCTTCACGTCGCGGCTGGCGACGTCGTTCAGCGCCTTGCCCTGAACCGTGAAGATTTCGGCGTTGGCCGACAGCAGATCCTTGCGCTCCATACCCTTCGAACGCGGACGCGCGCCGACGAGCAGTGCAATGTCGGCGTCCTTGAACGCGACCTTCGGGTCGTCCGTGATCACGACGCCCGACAGCAGCGGGAATGCGCAATCATCCAGTTCCATCACGACGCCTTTGACGGCGGCTTGCGCTTGCGGCAGATCGAGCAGTTGCAGGATCACCGGCTGGTCCTTGCCGAGCAGGTCGCCATTGGCGATGCGGAATAGCAGGGAGTAAGCGATTTGACCTGCGGCGCCGGTGACGGCAACGCGCTTTGCGGGCTTAGCCATTGAGAAATCTCCAGGACGATGCGTTAGACGCTAGGGAAAACGCCATTCTATATGCGCGTTCAGCGTAGCGTTATGAAACACGGCGGAATTCACTGTTCGCGTGCGGGCTCGGAATTGCCGAGACCGGGTGGCGCGCTGCGGCAAGACCGCCGTGCCGGAAAGCTGTACTGCGGAGCGGGACGGGATGGCCCAGGGCTTACGCCGGGCCGGGGCCGCAACTGCACGGTGCGGGCTCCTGCAAACAGCGCGTTTCGGCAAGCATCGGGCCAGCGGGTGCAACACGGAGACAGCGCGCGAATGCAACGGATGGCGGCGAATCGAAACCTGGACTGCGTAGGGGACGGCATGGTGCAGAGTGGCTGCCGGAGCGTCGCGGCGCTGCATCAAACAGCCGCCCCAAAATCCCGCAAACCCTTGCTCGACAAGGAGTGTAGGAGTCGAAACAGACAAAGTCAACAGTATCTTATGTCTTATATAAGACACATCTATCGCGGGGAAAACCCTAGACGTGTCCCAGCCCTTTATGATGAAATGCGCGCATGAATTCGAACCCGGCGAATCCTGTGAACCCGAATGGCCAAGGGGCCGCCGGCGAAGGCGTATCCGCTGTTTCCGCTGCCGCGTCGCCTACCTTCAGCCCCTTATATCAGCAGATCAAGGGCTTGATTACGCAGAGCCTTGAAAGCGGCGAATGGAAGCCGGGCGAGATCATTCCTAGTGAAGTCGAACTGGCCGCCCGTTTCAAGGTGAGTCAGGGTACGGTGCGCAAGGCGATCGACGAACTCGCCGCCGACAACCTGCTGGTGCGCCGCCAGGGCAAGGGCACATTCGTTGCAACGCACAACGAAGAGCGCGCGCAGTTCCGTTTCCTGAGATTGCTCGCCGACGACGGCGCCGAGCATCCGCACGTGAGCCGTCTGCTCGAATGCCGGCGGCTGCGCGCATCGGCGGAAATCGCGCGGCAGCTCGATCTGAAGCCAGCCGATCCGGTCGTGCTGATCAAGCGTCTGCTGCAGTTCGACGGCGAAGTCACCGTGCTCGACGAAATCTGGCTGCCCGGCGTCGTGTTCCGCGGGCTCACGCTCGAGCGGCTGTCGGAGTACAAGGGTCCCCTCTACGCGATGTTCGAGACGGAATTCGGTACCCGCATGATTCGCGCGACGGAAAAAATCCGCGCGATCGCGGCGGAGCCTTCCGTGGCGGACCTGCTGCATGTGCCGGCGGGTTTTCCGTTGCTGTCGGTCGAGCGCGTGTCCTATACCTATGGGGACCGGCCGGTCGAAGTCCGGCGAGGTTGGTATGTCACAACCGGGTATTACTATCAGAACGACCTGAGCTGAATCGGGCTTAAACGAGGCGCGGCGTCCCACACGCGTGCCGATCGGAAGGCGCTTTCAATGCGCGCGCGGCAAAGGACCCAGCGTGGTTTTCGCTGCAGCGCGATATAAAAAGGCGCTAAAATTGCGGATTAGTGTGACTACATAGTAGGGGTCTAGCATGGCAGAAGCCGTAAAAAAACCGAGGCCGGAATTCCGGAACATCGGTATTGGGCAAATACTGACGGCATACCGTCTCCCGCTGGCGGGGCGCGTGTCGATTCTGCATCGCGTGAGCGGTGCCTTGTTGTTTCTCTTCCTTCCGTTCCTGCTGTTCCTCTTCGATCAGAGCCTGACTTCCGAACTGAGCTTCGAAGTATTCAAAGGCTTCCTCTCCAACATCATCGTCAAGCTGATCACGCTGGTTCTCGCGTGGGCCTTCCTGTTCCACTTCTGCGCCGGCATCCGTCACCTCGTGATGGATACGAATCATGATGCCGTGTCGAAAGAGAAGGGCAAATCGACCTCCATCGTGGTGATCGTTGTGTCGTCGCTGTTTACCATCGCATTCGCGGCAAAACTGTTCGGAGCATTCTAAAAAATGTCAGCCAATAACCGAATCGGTTCGAAGCGTCTCGTCGTCGGCGCGCATTACGGTCTGCGCGACTGGCTTGCGCAACGCGTCACCGCCTGCGTGATGGCGGTGTACACGGTGATTCTGCTCGCGTGGTTCTTCCTCGCGCGCGACTTTTCGTACGACGGCTGGGCGTCGATCTTCGCGACGCAGTGGATGAAGCTCGCCACGTTCGTCACGCTTCTCTCGCTGTTCTACCACGCGTGGGTTGGTATGCGTGACATCTGGATGGATTACGTGAAGCCCGTTGGCACGCGTCTCGTCCTGCAGGCGCTGACGATCCTCTGGTTGCTCGCGTGCGCGGGCTACGCTGCGCAGATTCTCTGGAGAGTATAAAAGCATGGTTGCAATCAAGAATTCTCTGCCGCGTCGCAAGTTTGACGTGGTCATCGTCGGCGCGGGCGGCTCGGGGATGCGCGCGTCGCTGCAACTGGCGCGCGCCGGTCTGTCGGTCTGCGTGCTGTCCAAAGTGTTTCCGACGCGTTCGCACACGGTCGCGGCCCAGGGCGGCATCGGCGCTTCGCTCGGCAACATGAGCGAAGACAACTGGCACTACCACTTCTACGACACGATCAAGGGCTCCGACTGGCTCGGCGACCAGGACGCGATCGAGTTCATGTGCCGTGAAGCACCGAACGCCGTCTACGAACTCGAACACTTCGGCATGCCGTTCGACCGTAACGCGGACGGCACGATCTATCAGCGCCCGTTCGGCGGCCACACCGCGAACTACGGCGAAAAGCCGGTGCAACGCGCCTGCGCGGCGGCTGACCGTACCGGTCACGCGCTGCTGCACACGCTGTACCAGCAGAACGTTGCTGCCAAGACGCAATTCTTCGTCGAATGGATGGCGCTCGATCTGATCCGCGACGCCGACGGCGACGTGCTCGGCGTGACCGCGCTGGAAATGGAAACCGGCGACGTCTACATCCTCGAAGGCAAGACCACGCTGTTCGCCACGGGCGGCGCGGGCCGGATCTTCGCGGCATCGACCAACGCGTTCATCAACACCGGTGACGGCCTCGGCATGGCGGCCCGTTCGGGCATCGCGCTGCAGGACATGGAATTCTGGCAATTCCACCCGACCGGCGTGGCCGGCGCGGGCGTGCTGATCACCGAAGGCGTGCGCGGCGAAGGCGGTATTCTGCGTAACTCGAACGGCGAGCGTTTCATGGAACGCTACGCGCCGACGCTGAAGGACCTGGCGCCGCGCGACTTCGTCTCGCGTTCGATGGACCAGGAAATCAAGGAAGGTCGCGGCGTCGGTCCGAACAAGGACCACGTGCTGCTCGACCTGTCGCACATCGGCGCCGAGACGATCATGAAGCGTCTGCCGTCGATCCGCGAAATCGCGCTGAAGTTCGCGAACGTCGACTGCATCAAGGAGCCGATCCCGGTCGTGCCGACCATCCACTACCAGATGGGCGGTATCCCGACGAACATCAACGGTCAGGTGGTCGGTACGCCGCGCGGCCACGAAGAAGTCGTCAACGGTTTCTACGCAGTGGGCGAATGCTCGTGCGTGTCGGTGCACGGCGCGAACCGTCTCGGCACGAACTCGCTGCTCGACCTCGTGGTGTTCGGCCGGGCTGCCGGCAACCACATCGTCAAGCACGTGAAGGAACTGAAGGAACACAAGCCGCTACCGGCCGATGCAGCCGACTTCGCGCTGTCGCGTCTGGCGAAGCTCGATAACTCGTCGTCGGGCGAGTACGCGCAGTCGGTCGCCAACGACATCCGCGGCACGATGCAGAAGCACGCTGGCGTGTTCCGTACGTCGGCTCTGCTGGCCGAAGGCGTCGAAGCCATCCGCGAAGTGGCTGCACGCGTCGACAACATCCATCTGAAGGACAAGTCGAAGGTCTTCAACACGGCCCGTATCGAAGCGCTTGAAGTGGCGAACCTGATCGAAGTGGCGCGCGCCACGATGGTCTCGGCCGAAGCGCGCAAGGAAAGCCGTGGCGCGCACGCGCAAGACGACTTCGAACATCGCGACGACGAAAACTGGCTGCGCCATACGTTGTGGTTCAGCGAAGGCGATCGCCTCGACTACAAGCCGGTTCACATGAAGCCGCTGACCGTCGAATCGGTTCCGCCGAAAGCGCGTACCTTCTAAGGCACAAGTCAAAGGAATTCAGAGAAATGGCCAAGCGTACATTTGAAATTTACCGCTACGATCCGGACAAGGACGCCGCACCGCGCATGCAAACGTACGAGATCGAAATCGACTCGCACGAACGCATGCTGCTCGACGCGCTGATCAAGCTGAAGGCGCTCGACGAAACGTTATCGTTCCGTCGCTCGTGCCGCGAAGGCGTGTGCGGTTCGGACGCAATGAACATCAACGGCAAGAACGGCCTCGCGTGCCTGACGAACCTGAACGACCTGCCGCAGAAGATCGTGCTGCGTCCGCTGCCGGGCCTGCCCGTCGTGCGTGACCTGATCTGCGACTTCACGCAGTTCTTCAACCAGTATCACTCGATCAAGCCGTACCTGATCAACGATACGCCGCCGCCGGAGAAGGAACGTCTGCAGTCGCCGGAAGAACGCGACGAGCTCGACGGCCTGTACGAATGTATCCTGTGCGCGAGCTGCTCGACGTCGTGCCCGAGCTTCTGGTGGAACCCGGACAAGTTCGTCGGCCCGGCTGGTCTGCTGCAAGCCTACCGCTTCATCGCGGATAGCCGCGACCAGGCAACCGGCGAGCGCCTCGACAACCTGGAAGATCCGTACCGTCTGTTCCGTTGCCACACGATCATGAACTGTGTCGACGTTTGCCCGAAGGGCCTTAACCCGACCAAGGCAATCGGCAAGATCAAGGAATTGATGGTTCGCCGCGCTGTCTAGTATCAATGAGCTCCGCGCTCCCTGGCGCGCGCTGCCCCCGAGAGGCGGTCAGTGCGCCCGGGCGCGGCGCGGGGTGTACCGACATGACCGAAACATCGCATCAGTCCGACCCTCTCCGCCGCGCGCGTCTTCGCTGGCGCGCACGGCGGGGCCTGCTGGAAAACGACCTGATTTTCGAGCGTTTTTTCAGCCGATATGAGCATGACCTCAGCGATGCCGACGTGGGCGCACTCACGCGCCTGCTCGAGCTGAGCGATAACGACCTGATGGACTTGCTGCTCGCGCGCAAGGAACCAGAAGGCGATCTAGCCGACCCGGACGTGGTCCGCGTTCTGGAGTTGCTGCGCAACGCTTGAGCGCCGCCAGTCCGTTGTTCCAGGCGTGCAATTATCGAAACCCTGTATCCATACTTCGATTGAGGATGTGCTATGACCCCGTCAGATGTTAAAGCCACGCTATCGTTCAGCGACAATTCGCCGAGCGTCGAAATGCCGATTTACAAGGGCACGATTGGCCCGGATGTGATCGACATTCGCAAACTGTACGGCCAGACCGGCAAATTCACGTACGACCCGGGCTTCATGTCGACGGCGGCGTGCAATTCGGCGATTACCTACATCGACGGCGACAAGGGCGAACTGCTCTACCGCGGCTACCCGATCGACAACCTCGCGCAAAACGCCGACTTCCTCGAAACCTGCTACCTGCTGCTGAACGGCGAGCTGCCGAACGAGAAGCAGAAGGTCGAATTCGTCGGCACCGTCACGAAGCACACGATGGTGCACGAGCAGATGCAGTTCTTCTTCCGCGGCTTCCGTCGCGACGCGCACCCGATGGCAATTCTGGTCGCCGCGGTCGGCGCGCTGTCGGCGTTCTATCACGACTCGCTCGACATCAATAACCCGCGTCACCGCGAAGTGTCGGCGATCCGTATGATCGCGAAGCTGCCCACGCTGGTCGCGATGGCGTACAAGTACAGCATCGGCCAGCCGTTCGTGTATCCGAAGAACGACCTGTCGTACAGCGCGAACTTCATGCGCATGATGTTCTCGAACCCGTGCGAAGAGTACGTGGTCAACGACGTGCTGGTGCGCGCGCTCGACCGTATCCTGATCCTGCACGCTGACCACGAGCAGAACGCGTCGACGTCGACCGTGCGGCTCGCCGGTTCGTCGGGCGCGAATCCGTTCGCGTGTATCGCGGCCGGTATCGCGTGTCTGTGGGGCCCGGCGCACGGTGGCGCGAACGAAGCCGCGCTGAACATGCTGGAAGAAATCGGCTCGGTCGACAACATTCCTGAGTTCATCAAGCAGGTGAAGGACAAGAACTCGGGCGTGAAGCTGATGGGCTTCGGCCACCGCGTGTACAAGAACTACGATCCGCGCGCGAAGCTGATGCGCGAAACCTGCCACGAAGTGCTCGAAGAGCTGGGCCTGCACGACGACCCGCTGTTCAAGCTCGCAATGGCGCTGGAAAAGATCGCGCTCGAAGACGAGTACTTCGTGTCGCGCAAGCTGTACCCGAACGTCGACTTCTACTCGGGCATCGTGCAGCGCGCGCTGGGCATTCCGACGTCGATGTTCACCTGTATCTTCGCGATGGCACGCACGGTCGGCTGGATTGCGCAGTGGAACGAAATGATCGCCGATCCCGAGCAGAAGATTGGCCGTCCGCGTCAGCTGTTCATCGGCGAGACGCTGCGTGAAGCGAAGCCGATCGCACAGCGCTGATCGCTGATCGCTGATCGACCCCGATACGCGCTTCGTCGCGGCATTCGTG
This sequence comes from Paraburkholderia sp. UCT70, assembly GCF_050434085.1. Lineage (NCBI taxonomy): Bacteria > Pseudomonadati > Pseudomonadota > Betaproteobacteria > Burkholderiales > Burkholderiaceae > Paraburkholderia > Paraburkholderia sp. UCT70. Next base: position 419,274 of record NZ_JBNPVZ010000002.1, read on the forward strand.
CCGCGCACAAGCGCGAAATTGGAGTGAATGAAACGCCTCAACGGGTTGACCGTTGGGGCGTTTCTGTTTCTGCGGCCGCCGCGGGTCGGGGCATGCGGCGCATTGGCGTCGCCGGTCGCCGATGCTTGCCGGGTAACACCGATACAGGTATCGACACTACCAGCCAACCCCATGTTTTTTATCGGTTTTTTCGCCGTCTATGCAGCCCATCGCGGTGCGCAGCGTGGCATAATCGATCGACACAGTCAGCCCGCAGTCATTACTACCCCGCATACCATGGCACAGACTCTCTACGACAAATTGTGGAACACGCACGTGGTCCACACGGAAGACGACGGCACCGCGATTCTCTACATCGACCGTCACCTGCTGCATGAAGTGACCAGCCCGCAGGCGTTCGAAGGCCTGAAAATCGCCCAGCGTCCGGTGTGGCGCATCAGCGCGAACCTGGCCGTGTCCGACCACAACGTGCCGACCACGGACCGCAGCCACGGCATCGCCGATCCGGTGTCGAAGCTGCAGGTCGACACGCTCGACGCCAACTGCGACGCCTTCGGCATCACACAGTTCAAGATGAACGACCTGCGTCAGGGCATCGTTCACATCATCGGGCCGGAACAGGGCGCCACGCTGCCGGGTATGACGATCGTCTGCGGCGACTCGCACACGTCCACGCACGGCGCGTTCGGCGCGCTCGCGCACGGCATCGGCACGTCGGAAGTCGAGCACGTGCTGGCCACGCAAACGCTGCTGCAGAAGAAGAGCAAGAACATGCTCGTGAAGGTCGAGGGCCAATTGCCGCGCGGCTGTACCGCGAAGGACATCGTGCTCGCGATCATCGGCAAGATCGGCACCGCGGGCGGCACCGGCTACGCGATCGAATTCGGCGGCTCGACGATCCGTTCGCTGACAATGGAAGGCCGCATGACGGTCTGCAACATGGCGATCGAAGCGGGCGCGCGCGCCGGCATGGTCGCCGTCGACGACACCACGGTCGAATACCTGAAAGGCCGTCCGTTCTCGCCGCAGGGCGTCGAGTGGGATCACGCGGTCGAGTACTGGAAGCAGTTCAAGTCGGACGACGGAGCGCATTTCGATCGCGTGGTCGAGTTGAACGCCGCCGAAATCGTGCCGCAGGTCACCTGGGGCACGTCGCCGGAAATGGTCACGCCGATCGACGGCCGCGTGCCGGATCCGGAGCGCGAAAAGGACCCGGTCAAGCGCGACGCGATGGAGCGCGCGCTCAAGTACATGGCGCTCGAGCCGAACGCGCCGATCGAGTCGATCAAGCCGGATAAAATCTTCATCGGGTCGTGCACCAACGCGCGCATCGAAGACATTCGCGCCGCGGCTTACGTCGTGAAGAAGCTCGGCCGTCGCGTCGCGCCGAACATCCGTCTGGCGATGGTCGTGCCGGGTTCGGGTCTCGTGAAGGCGCAGGCGGAGCGTGAAGGCCTCGACAAGGTCTTTACCGAGGCCGGTTTCGAATGGCGCGAGCCGGGCTGCTCGATGTGTCTGGCAATGAACGCCGACCGGCTCGAGCCGGGCGAGCGTTGCGCGTCCACGTCGAACCGCAATTTCGAAGGTCGTCAGGGCGCTGGTGGCCGCACGCACCTGGTGAGCCCCGCAATGGCCGCGGCTGCGGCCATCGAAGGGCATTTCGTCGACATTCGCAAGCTCGGATAAATCGCATGATGAAGAACATGAATCGCATCACTCTATTGCGCCGCTTCGCACTCGGCACGTTCGCCGGGCTCCTGCTCGGTCTTGCCGGCTGCAACACGGTGCACGGATTCGGCCAGGACATGTCGCACCTCGGCAATTCGATCAGCAATCACGCTGAGAAATAAGCGGTTTTTGATTTTTGCCGGCGATACGGCGCGGGGGTTCCAGCCGCCAGTCGCATCGCCCGGTCCTGAACAGGCGCAAGCGTCATGGATAAATTCATCGTACACACCGGCGTCGTGGCGCCGCTCGATCGCGAGAACGTCGACACGGACGCGATCATTCCGAAGCAGTTCCTGAAGTCGATCAAGCGCACGGGTTTCGGTCCGAATGCGTTCGACGAATGGCGCTACCTCGACCACGGCGAACCGGGTCAAGACAACTCGAAGCGTCCGCTGAACCCGGATTTCGTGCTGAACCAGCCGCGCTACCGGGGCGCCTCGGTGCTGCTCGCGCGCAAGAATTTTGGCTGCGGCAGCTCGCGCGAACACGCGCCCTGGGCGTTGCAGCAATACGGCTTTCGCGCCCTGATCGCGCCGAGCTTCGCGGACATCTTCTACAACAACTGCTTCAAGAACGGCGTGCTGCCGATCGTGCTGACCGAACAGCAGGTCGATCATCTGTTCAACGAGACGTATGCGTTCAACGGCTTCGAGCTGACGATCGACCTCGAAGCGCAAGTCGTGCGCACGGCCGACGGCGGCACCGAATATCCGTTCGAAGTCGCAGCGTTCCGCAAGTATTGTCTGCTGAACGGTTTCGACGACATCGACCTCACGCTGCGTCACGCGGACAAGATCCGCCAATTCGAAGCGGAGCGTCTCGCGAAGCAACCGTGGCTGAACAATCGCCTCGTCCGTTAAGCGAAGCCGTGAGGGCGTTAGGGGCGTGAAGTCCGCGCGCCAATGTCGGTTTGCGCCAGAAAGATCCGAAAAAATCATCAAGGAATTCGCATGAAGATCGCAGTGTTGCCGGGCGACGGCATCGGTCCCGAAATCGTCAAGGAGGCCGTCAAGGTCCTGAACGTGCTCGGCGAGAAGTTCGAACTCGAAGAAGCGCCGGTCGGCGGCGCAGGCTACGAAGCGAAGGGCCACCCGCTGCCGGACTCGACGCTCGCGCTCGCGAAGGAAGCCGACGCGATCCTGTTCGGCGCGGTCGGCGACTGGAAGTACGACAAGCTCGAACGCGCGCTGCGCCCTGAGCAGGCGATTCTCGGTCTGCGCAAGCATCTGGAACTTTTCGCGAACTTTCGTCCGGCGATCTGCTACCCGCAACTGACGGGCGCATCGTCGCTGAAGGAAGAGATCGTTTCGGGTCTCGACATCCTGATCGTGCGCGAACTGAACGGCGACATCTACTTCGGCGCGCCGCGCGGCGTGCGTACGTCGCCGGACGGCCTGTTCGCCGGCGCGCAGGAAGGCTTCGACACGATGCGCTATTCGGAACCCGAAGTGCGCCGCATCGCGCACGTCGCCTTCCAGGCGGCGCAAAAGCGCGGCAAGAAGCTCACCTCGGTCGATAAAGCCAACGTGCTCGAAACGTCGCAGTTCTGGAAGGACGTGATGATCGACGTGTCGAAGGAATACGCGGACGTCGAACTGTCGCACATGTACGTCGACAACGCCGCGATGCAGCTCGTGAAGGCGCCGAAGTCGTTCGACGTGATCGTGACCGGCAACATGTTCGGCGACATCCTGTCCGACGAGGCGGCCATGCTGACCGGCTCGATTGGCATGCTGCCGTCGGCATCGCTCGACAAGAACAGCAAGGGCTTGTACGAGCCGTCGCACGGCTCCGCGCCGGATATCGCCGGCAAGGGCGTTGCCAATCCGCTCGCCACGATCCTGTCGGCCGCGATGATGCTGCGCTATTCGCTGAACAAGGCGGAGCAGGCCGATCGCATCGAAACCGCGGTGAAGAAGGTGCTCGAACAGGGATATCGCACCGGCGACATTCTCACGCCGGGTTGCAAGCAGGTCGGCACCGTCGCGATGGGCGATGCCGTCGTGGCCGCGCTGTAAAACGCGTGCACCGCATGCGCTCGCAGAGCGAGGGCATGCGGTAGTCAGGTCAACGATACTGGCCTTTTAAAAGCGCGAATCGGGCCTTGAAACAGGCCGATTTGCGCGTCATACGGCGAAGAACGCCGCCAGTTTTCCGTTTTCGTGTATATTCTTGTGATGGCTCAGATCTCCCAAATCTCCTCGATTTCCAAATTGCACGGCACAACGGCCCGTGCGATCGAGCTCGCCATTACCATCAAAACCATTACCCCGAAAACGATCACGAAGCGCTGATCGTCCGTCGTGCCCGCCCATCTTCCCCGCGCGGTCACTGCGGGCAAAGACGCGGGGAAGTTTCCATTCGAAGGGTATGAAGTCATGAACGTAGGTCTCGTAGGTTGGCGCGGCATGGTCGGCAGCGTCCTGATGCAACGTATGCAGCAGGAAGGCGATTTCGACTTGATCGAACCGGTGTTTTTCAGCACCAGCAACGCGGGCGGCAACGCGCCTTCGTTCGCCAAAAACGAGACCAGGCTCAAAGATGCGACAAGCATCGACGACCTGAAGAAGTGCGACGCGATCATTTCCTGCCAGGGCGGTGACTACACGAACGAAGTGTTCCCGAAGCTGCGCGCGGCGGGCTGGAACGGCTACTGGATCGACGCGGCATCGTCGCTGCGCATGAAGGACGACGCGGTCATCATTCTCGATCCGGTCAACCTCGACGTGATCAAGAACGCGCTCGTCAAAGGCCAGAAGAATTTCATCGGCGGTAACTGCACGGTCAGCCTGATGCTGATGGCATTGGGCGGCCTGTTCCGCGAAAACCTCGTCGACTGGATGACGGCCATGACTTATCAGGCCGCATCCGGCGCGGGCGCGCAGAACATGCGCGAATTGTTGTCGCAAATGGGCACGCTGCACGGCGCGGTGAAGAACGAACTGGCGGACCCGGCTTCGTCGATTCTCGACATCGACCGCCGCGTGCTCGAAGCGATGAACAGTGACAGCATGCCGACCGACCACTTCGGCGTACCGCTCGCGGGCTCGCTGATTCCGTGGATCGACAAGGATCTCGGCAACGGCATGTCGAAGGAAGAGTGGAAGGGCGGCGCGGAAACCAACAAGATCCTCGGCAAGCCGGCCATGGGCACGCCGGGTTCGATTCCCGTCGATGGTCTGTGCGTGCGGATCGGCGCAATGCGCTGCCATTCGCAAGCGCTCACGATCAAGCTGAACAAGGACGTGCCGCTCGACGAAGTGAACAGCATCCTCGCGTCGGGCAACGACTGGGTCAAGGTTGTGCCGAACGAACGCGAAGCGTCGATGCGCGATCTGTCCCCGGCGGTTGTCACCGGTACGCTGACGGTGCCGGTCGGCCGCGTGCGCAAGCTCGCGATGGGCGGCGAGTATCTGTCGGCCTTCACGGTCGGCGATCAGCTGCTGTGGGGCGCGGCTGAACCGCTGCGTCGTATGCTTCGCATTGTGCTCGACAATGTAAAGTAAACTACGCGCTCACGACGCGTAGACAACTCAAGAAGCGTCGCGCTTGCGCGGCGCTTTTTTCATTGTGTGCTCCGATCATCTTGTCTCTTTCCACTCGCAAAAAAGGCTGCGCGCTGACGCGCCAGGAGTCCCGATGAACTTTCGACGCTCCGCTCTTCGGGCTATGTCCATTCGTCACAAGAAGGTTCGATTCAGCAGCCGTCCGGCGGCGATGGCCGCTTGTGCCGCTTTCGCCCTTGCGCTGCTCGGCGGTGGCGCGGGCAATGCGCTTGCCGCGCCGGCTAGCGCCGCGAGCGCGCCGGATGCCGCTTCCGCTGTCAGTTCCACTACCGCTGTCGTTGCTGTCGCTGCGGGCTCTCAGTACACCGTACACGCAGGGCAGTCGCTGAACGATGTCGCGATCGCTATTACGCAGTCGCATGACCGGGCGGTACTCGCGCGCGCTACGCACGCATTGTTCGACACGAATCCGGCCGCGTTCATGAATCACGATCCGAGTCGGATGCGTGTAGGAGCGGTGTTGATCGTGCCGGCGCTCGATGCGTCGGGGGCCTTGGCGGCTTCGTCGACTGGGGCCGCGGCAGGGGCGTCGGAGTCCACGGCGGCTGCGCCCGCTTCCGCGCCGATTGCCGCGCCGGCCGCGGCGGCGGCTGCCGCCAGCACGGCGAGTGCAGTCGCGCAGGTCAACGCCGCCGCCGCGAGTGCCGCCAGCGCGGCGGCTCAAGCGACGACGCCAGCCGCATCCACGGTTTCCGGCGCGGCCAGCGCGGCGGTATCGACCGGCGCGGCGGCGGGCGGTGCGGTTTCGTCCGCGCCAGTGGCCGGTTCGGCACCGGTGGCGACGAGTGGCACGCGGGAATGGGCCGGATCGATTCAACCGGCGGCGAGCGCGCCCGCCGGACAAGCGCCGTCGGCAGCGACCGCGACTGCACCGGCGGCCGCGGCCGCGCAGGCGGCTTCGCAGCCGCATCCGCAGGTGTCGAGTCTGCAGCAATTGCTGGCGCTGAAAAACCGCGTGCTGATGGAGTTGCAGAAGCACGGTATCGGCGGGGCGCCCGTCGCTTCAGGCCCAACGCCGACGAGCGCTGTGCAGCCGGCACCGGCAGGTTCCGCGGCGACCGTGGCCGTGGCGCCGGAGCACGCGAATGTGACGACGTCGCCGTCGAATGAGGGCGGCATCTCTCAGCGCGATTTGAGCATCGCGGCGGCCGTGGGCGCGGCACTGATCGTTCTGCTCGCTGCTCTGCGCATGGGTCGCCGCAAGCGCGATAAAGAGGCTGCGGCACGGGCTGCCCAGACAACTGATGCAGGAATGGCGAGATCCGCGCGTGAGGCCGATTCGCGCAATGGCAGCGCGGCGGCGGGGCAGGCGGCGGTCACGGAAGGATCGGACGCGCAAGATCAGGAGGTTGCACGGCAGGCCGCAGCAGCAGAGCATGCGGCTGCGGAGCGTGCGGCAGTCGAACAGGCAGCGGCAGCGGAGCGGGTAGCAGCGGAACGCGCGGCTGCGGAACGTGCAGCAGCCGAGCAAGCCGCAGCAGAAAGCGCGGCAGCCGAACGTGCAGCAGTCGAGCAAGCCGCAGCGGAAAGTGCAGCAGCCGAAAAGACGGCAGCGGAGCGAGCAACGGCCGGAGAATACGCCGCGGCGGAACGCGCAGCAGCCGAACAGGCAGCAGCCGAACAAGCAGCAGCCGAACAAGCAGCAGCACGCGTCGCCGCCGAACACGCGGAAGCGGAACGCATAGCAGCCGAACCCAGCGCATCCGAGCGCGCCGCGGAAGAACAGGCGGCACAGCAAGCAGGCACGCCCGAACCTACCGCACCGACGGCGCCACTCGCCAGCATCCCGCTACCCAGCCAAAGCGAACTGTCCAGCGAACCACCGGCGGTCGCACCCGCCCATGACGAGACGCTGCGCTCCGCCGCGACGGCCGCCAATCTCGCCGCCGCGGCAGAACTCGGCGCCGACGCGTTGCCGCTGGGACCGCTCGAACCGGTTGGCGCCGCGACGCAGGACGAGAACGCGCATCGCCTGCCATGGGACGAGGAACCCACAGAAAGTCCGACCGCAGAGAAAACGACAGGCACAACGACAACCCCGAGCCCAAGCGCCGCGGAACCGCCCTCGACAGCGTCGCACACCGCGACGGCCGAACCGCAGTCCCCCTTGAACGTTCCACCCCCAGTGATCGATTTCACGCAACATCAGATCGAACCGCGCGCCACTACGTCGTTCGGTCAGCCGTTCAGCGACATCCCCGTGCCGACGGAACCCGCGCCGTCCGCACCGACCGAGTTCCCGCGCGACGCCGTCGACGCGTTCGGCAGCCTCAACATGCCGCTGCCGCCGCGCATCGAAGAGCCCACCGTCGGCGAAGCGGAGCCTTCCACGTCGCTTTCGACGCAACCGGTCGCATCGCCCGACACGACCGCGCAGCAGGCCTTCGGCGTCCATGGCGCGGACGACGACTCCCCGCACATCGCCGACCAGATCGCCGCCGGCACAGCCGGCCACGGCGCCGTCGCGGGCCTCGGCGCGGCCGGCTTCGGCGCGCTGAAGCTCGACTTCGACCTCGAGTTGCCGCCGAGCCCGGCTCAGCCATTGCCGGCCTTCACACCGGCCGATCTCGGCCGCATCGCGCGCAACAAGCTCGAGTTGGCCTCCGAGTACATCGAGCTCGGCGATCTGGCGGGCGCCCGCGCGCTCATCAACGAAGTGATCGAAGCAAACGATCCAACCACGCGCACCGAAGCCCGCGCGTTGCTTTCGACTCTCGCACCGCTGTCGTGAAGCGCATCGCATTAGGCGTGCAATACGACGGCGCCGCGTTCACTGGATGGCAGTCGCAGCCGCATGGCAACACGGTACAGGACGAGCTCGAACGGGCGCTGCGCAAATTCATGCGCACGCCCGTGCAGACGGTGGTCGCCGGCCGCACCGACCGCGGTGTGCATGGCTTGGGTCAGGTCGTGCATTTCGACACCGACCTCGATCGCCTCGACATCTCCTGGGTGCGCGGCCCGAACGCGTTTCTGCCGAAGACGATCGGCGTGCAATGGGCCAAGCCGATGCCCGACGATTTTCACGCGCGGTTTTCGGCATTCGAGCGGACCTATTACTACGTGCTGTACGTAAGTCCAGTTCGCTCGCCGATGCTCACGACGCGCGCCGGCTGGGTGCACATGCCACTCGAGGTCGACGTGATGCGCTCGGCCGCCGAGCACCTGATCGGCGAGCATGACTTTTCGGCGTTTCGTTCGTCGCAATGCCAGTCGAAGACGCCGTTCAAGCACCTGTACCAAATCGACGTCAAACGACAGGGTAACTTCGTGCATTTCCGCTTCCGCGCGAACGCGTTCCTGCATCACATGGTGCGCAACATGATGGGCTGTCTGATCGAAATCGGCAGCGGCCGCCGCCCGGTCGCGTGGATGGCCGACGTGCTCGCGAGCCGTAGCCGCGATTGCGCGGCGCCGACCTTCATGCCCGACGGCTTGTACCTCGCGCAAGTGGGCTATCCTGAGCAATTCGGCGTGCCCGACCCGGCGACGGGCAGCGTGCCGTGGAGCAGCGTATGGACCGAACAACCGGAAACATGAAAGCAGCAGAGAACCCCGCCATTCAGACCGACGCCACCGCCTTGCAAGGCGTGCCACATCGCACGCGCATCAAGCTGTGCGGACTATCGAAACCCGTCGACATTGCAAATGCGATCGACCTCGGCGCCGACGCGATCGGCCTCGTGTTCTATCCGCCGAGCCCGCGCTCGGTGAGCGTCGCGCAAGCGGTCGAACTCGTGCATGAGGTGCCGCCGTTCGTGTCGGTCGTCGGTCTGTTCGTCAACGCGACGCCGGAATGGGTTCACGAAGTCGCGAGCAACGTGAACCTGACGCTGTTGCAGTTCCACGGCGACGAGACGCCTGAGCGGTGCGAGGTGCTCGCCGGCGTTGCGGGTTTGCCTTGGTTGCGCGCGTTGCGTGTTGCGGCGGATACTCGGCCGGCCGATTTGGTAGAATCGGCGTTCAACTATTCAGCAGCCAGTGGTCTTCTGTTCGACACCCATGTCGAAGGCTACGGCGGCGGTGGGAAGGTTTTCGATTGGTCACTTATTCCAGCAGAGCTCGCGCATCGGGCCGTTTTGAGTGGTGGGTTGAACGCGCAAAACGTCAGTGATGCGATCCATCGCGTGCGCCCGTACGCGGTCGATGTCTCGAGCGGCATCGAAGTAGCGGGCGCCCGGGGTGTGAAGGATCACGCCCGGATGGCGGCGTTCGTACGCGCAGTGCGCGCTGCGGACGCTGAATGATTCAGGCTCGCGGGCGCTTTCCGATGAAAGCCGCGAGCCATCCTGAGAAGAGTGATCACCATGTACAACTTGCCTGACGAAAGAGGCCACTTCGGCCAATTTGGTGGTGTGTTCGTCGCCGAAACGCTGTTTTCCGCACTCAACGAGTTGCGTGAAGCGTACGAGAAATATCAGAAAGACCCGGAGTTCGTCGCCGAGTACGAGCGCGAATTGAAGTATTTCGTGGGTCGCCCGTCCCCGATTTATCACGCCCAGCGCTGGAGCGAATTGCTCGGCGGCGCGCAGGTTTATCTGAAGCGTGAAGACCTGAATCACACCGGCGCGCACAAGATCAACAACGTGATCGGCCAGGCGCTGCTCGCCAAGCGCATGGGCAAGCCGCGCGTGATCGCGGAAACCGGCGCCGGTCAGCACGGCGTGGCCACGGCGACAATCTGCGCGCGCTTCGGTATGGAGTGCGTGGTGTACATGGGCGCCGAGGACGTGCGCCGCCAGGCCGCGAACGTTTATCGCATGAAACTGCTCGGTGCGACGGTCGTGCCGGTCGAATCGGGGTCGCGCACGCTGAAGGACGCGCTGAACGAAGCGATGCGCGACTGGGTCACCAACGTCGAAAACACGTTCTACATCATCGGTACGGTTGCGGGTCCGCATCCGTACCCGATGATGGTGCGGGACTTCCAGCGTGTGATCGGCGACGAATGCCGCGTGCAGATGCCAGAACTCGCTGGCCGTCAGCCGGACGCCGTCATCGCGTGTGTTGGCGGCGGTTCCAATGCGATGGGGATCTTTTACCCATATATCGACGATAGTTCCGTGCAGTTGATCGGCGTCGAAGCGGCCGGCGACGGCATCGAAACGGGTCGTCACGCGGCATCGCTGATCGGTGGTAGTCCCGGCGTGTTGCACGGTAACCGCACGTATCTGCTGCAAGACGAAGACGGCCAGATCATTGAGACGCATTCGGTGTCGGCAGGCCTCGACTACCCGGGCGTCGGCCCCGAGCACGCGTGGCTAAAAGAGAGCAATCGCGCTCAATACGTAGGCATCACCGACGAAGAAGCCCTGAAGGCGTTCCACGATTGCTGCCGCATCGAGGGCATCATTCCGGCGCTGGAGTCGAGCCACGCCCTCGCTTACGCTACGAAACTCGCGCCGACCTTGTCGAAAGACAAGATTCTGCTGGTCAACCTGTCGGGCCGCGGCGACAAGGACATGCACACGGTCGCTGAGCGATCGGGTATCCAGTTCTGAGCCGCGACGATGCGCGACGAGTTCGACGAGCCGCAGCCGGCGATTGAATCCACGAATCCGGCCGCCGAAGTCCCGGCGGCCGCGGCATCCGCACCGCTGCTGGCGCAGGTGCCGGCCGGCGTTCAGCTGTTGAACCGCGATTTTCTAACCGATGTAGCGAACATTCCCGATGAGTCGATCGACCTGATCGTCTGTGATCCGCCTTATGGGTTGGGGAAGGACTATGGCAACGACTCGGACATGCGCACGGGCCAGGAATTTCTCGTCTGGACGCGCGGCTGGCTCGAGCTCGCTGTACCGAAGCTCAAGCCAACAGGGTCGCTCTATATTTTCTGCACCTGGCAATACGCGCCGGAAATCTTCAGTTTCCTGAAGACGAAACTCACGATGGTCAACGAAATCATCTGGGACCGGCGCGTGCCGAGTATGGGCGGCACCACTCGCCGCTTCACGTCAGTGCACGACAACATCGGTTTTTTCGCGGTATCGAAGGACTACTTCTTCGATCTCGATCCCGTCCGCATCCCGTACGATGCAGTCACGAAGAAGGCGCGTTCGCGAAAGTTGTTTGAAGGAAGCAAGTGGTTGGAGCTTGGCTATAATCCGAAGGATGTCTGGTCGGTATCGCGTCTGCATCGGCAGCATGCCGAGCGCGTTGCGCATCCAACCCAGAAACCTCTGGAAATCGTCGAGCGGATGGTACTGTCCAGCTGCCCGAAGGGCGGCCGCGTGCTCGACCCATTCATGGGCAGCGGCACCACCGCAGTCGCTTGCGCCCGTCATCAGCGCGAATTCGTCGGCTATGAGATCAACGAGAGCTATTGTGCGATAGCGCGCGAGCGCGTCAGCGCCGCCGCTACGCCTGCTGCGCCCCGTCGGACCCGAGCCAGGCCAAAAGTGCAGCCGTCGACCGAAGTGCAGTGAAAAGCGCGAGATACGCCGCTAAGTTCGCCGAAAAGCGCGCGGCAATGGGCGCGCAATAGCCCTAATTCCGAGAGTACTTCCATGTCCCGTATCAAGAACACGTTTGCCGCCCTGTCCGCCCAAGGTAAGAAAGGCTTGATCCCGTTCATGACCGCTGGCGACCCGGACCCGGCTCGCACGGTCGAGTTCATGCACGCCCTCGCCGTCGGCGGCGCCGATGTGATCGAACTAGGCGTGCCGTTTTCCGACCCAATGGCAGACGGTCCTGTCATTCAGCGGTCGTCTGAACGCGCGCTCGCGAAGGGCGTGTCGCTACGCCATGTGCTCGCCGACGTCAAACGCTTCCGCGAAGCCGATAACAAAACCCCGGTCGTGCTGATGGGCTATGCGAATCCGATCGAGCGAATGGGCGCCGAGGCATTCGCGAACGCCGCGAAGGAAGCCGGTGTCGATGGCGTGCTGGTGGTCGATTATCCGCCCGAAGAGTGCGCAAACTTCGCGGAACAGATGCAATCTGCCGGGATCGATCCGATCTTTTTGCTCGCGCCGACTTCAACCGACGAACGTATCGCCGAAGTCGGCCGCATCGCCAGCGGCTACGTCTACTATGTGTCGCTGAAAGGGGTCACCGGCGCCGCAAATCTGGACGTTTCCAGCATCGCGAGTAAAATCCCGGCCATCAAGTCGCGCGTCCCCCTGCCGGTGGGCGTCGGTTTCGGCATTCGCGACGCGCAAACGGCGCGTGCGGTGGGCGAGGTGGCCGATGCCGTCGTGATCGGCAGCCGTATCGTTCAATTGCTCGAACAGGCAGCGCCCGACGCCGCTGCCGAGACGCTCACGCGTTTCGTTGCCGAGGTGCGCGAGGCGCTCGATAGCGTTGCGACTGCCCGATAACAGTTATTTTTTGTCGCGGTAACGTGAGCGGCGGGCTCGTCCCGCCGTTCGCGCGACTGCTGACCCAGAAGGATTCCCTATGAGCTGGCTCGATAAGCTGCTGCCGCCGAAAATCAAACAAACCGACCCGAAAAACCGCAAGGGAATTCCGGAAGGCCTGTGGATCAAGTGCCCGTCGTGCGAAGCCGTGCTATATCGCAACGACGTCGAGGCCAATCTGCATGTTTGCCCCAAGTGCGACCATCACATGCGCATCGGCGCGCGTGAGCGCCTCGACGGTCTGCTCGATCCGGAAGGCCGCTACGAAATCGGCCAGGAAATCGTTCCGGTCGACGCGCTGAAGTTCAAAGATAGCCGCAAGTACCCTGAGCGCATTAAAGAGGCGATGGACGAAACCGACGAGACCGACGCAATGGTCGTGATGGGCGGCGCGATTCACACGCTGCCGGTCGTCGTGGCGAACTTCGAGTTCTCGTTTATGGGCGGCTCGATGGGTTCGGTGGTCGGCGAGCGTTTCGCGCGCGGGGCGCAGAACGCGCTCGAACAGAAAGTGCCGTTCATCTGCTTCACCGCTTCGGGCGGCGCGCGGATGCAGGAAAGCTTGCTGTCGTTGATGCAGATGGCAAAGACCACCGCTATGCTCACGAAGCTGGCGGAAGCCAAGCTGCCATTCATCTCGGTGCTGACCGACCCGACGATGGGCGGCGTGTCTGCGAGTTTCGCATTCCTCGGCGACGTCGTGATCGCCGAACCGAAGGCGCTGATCGGCTTTGCTGGTCCGCGCGTGATCGAACAGACCGTGCGCGAGAAACTGCCGGAAGGCTTCCAACGCGCCGAGTTTCTGCTGCAAAAGGGCGCGATCGACATGATCGTCGATCGTCGCAAGCTGCGCGAAGAGATCGCGCAATTGCTGGCGCTGTTGAGCCATCAGCCGGCGGACGCGGTCGCGTAAAAGCCGGGCAGCACTGCATTTGCCGCTCTTTCGCCGCGCTGTCGAAGACGCGGCGGAGCCAGAGAAGCAATCAAAAAATAGCGCGCCGCGTGAGCAATCAAGCGGCGCGCTGTCATTTCCAGGATAATTACCGTCGCCTGCGATGCGGCAGCGGTCGAAGCCGAAGCTGGCGCGGCTCAAGGCGCGGGTTTGTGCGCATAAACCGCGCAACGACCTACGCCCATGACTGGCGACCCTCGACCCTCGACCCGCGACCGCAACCGCAACCGCAACCGCAACCGCCTGACCAGCACCCTTTGCAGCACTGCAGAACCGAACTACCGCGACTCACTCAAGATTCACCCGATGACGACATTCCCCACTCTCGACGCGTGGCTCACGCACCTTGAATCCGCGCATCCGGTCGGCATCGACATGGGTTTGGGCCGAATCTCCCCGGTGCGTGATGCGATGCAGCTATCGTTTGCGTGCCCGATCATCACGGTCGGCGGCACGAACGGCAAAGGCTCGACCTGCGCGATTCTCGAAGCGATCCTGCTGCGCGCGGGCTATACGGTCGGCTGCCACACGTCGCCGCATCTGCTGTCGTTCAACGAGCGCGCGCGCATCAATGGGGCAATGGCAAGCGACGCAGATCTGCTGCCGCACTTCGAAGTCGTCGAGGCCGCGCGCCAGAGCCTCGCCAAACCGGTCACGCTGACCTACTTCGAATTCACGACGCTCGCGATCATGAGCCTGTTCGCGTCGCACGGCCTCGACGCGGTGATTTTCGAAGTTGGCCTCGGTGGCCGTCTCGACGCGGTCAATATCGTCGACACCGACTGCGCGATCATCACGAGCATCGATATTGACCACACCGACTATCTTGGCGACACGCGCGAAAAAATCGCGTTCGAAAAAGCCGGTATCTTCCGTCCCGGCAAGCCCGCGATTTGCGCGGACCCGGTGCCGCCGCAATCGTTGATCGATCACGCGGAAAAGATCGGCGCGCAATTGTGGTTGTTCGGCCGCGATTTCCGTTACGAAGGCCAGGCCGGCAGCGAGCGACAGCAGTGGAGCTATGTCGGCCCGACGCTGAGGCGCTCGGCGCTCGCGTATCCATCGCTGCGCGGCGCGAATCAGCTGATCAACACGTCGGCGGCGCTGGCCGGGCTCGAAGCTTTGCGCGACCGTCTGCCGGTGTCCGCGCAGGACATCCGGCTCGGCATCGCCAACGTGGATCTTCCGGGTCGTTTCCAGGTACTGCCGGGCAAGCCGTCCATCGTGCTCGACGTCGGCCACAATCCGCATGCCGCCGCGGTGCTCGGGCAGAACCTCGGCAACATGGGCTTTTTCCCGTACACGTACGCGGTGTTCGGCGCGATGCGCGACAAGGACATCGCCGGCGTGCTAAGTCATCTGAAAGGCGAGATCGATCACTGGTGCGTGACCGATCTGCCGACCCCGCGCGCCGCGTCCGCGCAAGAACTGGAAACCGTGTTGCGCGAGCTGGGCGTGGAAGACGGCGCCGACAGCAGCGTCACGCGTTATGCGACGCCGGCGCAGGCTTTCCAGGACGCGCTAAAACGTGCGTCAGAGAATGATAGAATCGTGGTTTTCGGCAGTTTCTATACGGTAGCGGGTGTGATGGCCTACCGGAAATCGCAGCAACACTGAGCGGGGGCACCAGGCTCGAACCAAGCGATTCATGGGAATTTTCTCGTTCGGCAAGAAAGACGACGCGCCCAGCCGGCGCGGCGCAAACACCAGTTCCAATCGGGCCACCCGGGGTGAACGCGTCGAGCGGCGCACCCGCCGCACCGAGCGCACCGTCGATGCAGATGCAATGCTGCTCGACCCCACGCTGCCGGAAAAGCAGCGCGCGCGCCGCCGGCTCGTCGGCGCAATCGCACTGGTTGTCGCGGCGGTGATCATCCTGCCGATGGTGTTGGACTCGCACCCCAAGCCCGTCACCGACGACATCTCGATCGACATTCCGAACCGGCCCGCGCCGAAGCTCTCCAGATCCGCCGCCAACGAAGACTTGCAGGCCGGCGTCGCGCCGGACAATCCGCCGGCCGGCGACACGGGCGTGGCTGCGTCCGGCCTCGCGCCGGCAACGAGCGCGGCGACCACGGCGGCCGCCTCGGCCTCCGCCGCCAAATCGACGCAATCGACCCAATCGACGCAATCGACGCAATCGACGCAATCGACGCAATCGACCGCAGCGAAACAAGGCGCGACCCCCTCCGCCGCAACTGGCGCTGTTACCGCCGCGACGCCGAAGCCCGCCGCGAAGCCGCAAACGCAATCGCTCGCAGCCAACAGCGCGCCTGCTGCCCCCGCCAAACAGACGAAGGCACCCGCCACCGCACCGTCGGCGTCGACCGACGACGAAGCGAACACGGCCCCCGTCAGCGCCGACGCGAACTCCGGCACGCCGGCCTCGCCGCCGGGCAACCGTTTCGCGGTGCAGCTCGGCGCTTTCTCGAACGAAGCGAACGCGCGCAATTGGGCCGCGAAGTTGAAAGCGGCAGGCGTGCCCACATATACGGAGCATAGGAAGCAAGCCGACGGCTCGACGCTGACATTGCTGCGTGCAGGCCCGTTCGCCGACCGCGCCGCGGCCACCGCCGCTGTCGCGAAGGTCCGCGAGGCGGGCCTCGTGTCGGGCTCGAACGGCGGCAGCGCACAGTAAGCGAGCGATGTTCACTGCCTTCGACTACGCTGTAATGGCGGTGATCGGTTTGTCGGCGCTGCGAGGCGCCTGGCGGGGTTTGCTGTCGGAAGTGTTTGGTTTGATCGGCTGGGTCGCGGCGTTTTTCATCGCTTGCGAGTTTGTGGGCTACGTGGTCCCGTATATCCCGTCTACCTGGCCGGGCGGCGCGTTGACGCAGTGGCTGCTGGCCTTTTCGCTCGTGGTGATCGGCGTAGTGCTGGTCACGAGCGTGGTGAGCGCGCTGCTCAGCCGCCTCGTGCAGGTCACGGGACTGGGTGGTGCGGACCGCTCGCTCGGTTTGATGTTCGGCCTCGTGCGTGGGTTCGTTCTGGTGCTGATTCTGGTCGCCCTCGCAGGCTTGACCGAACTGCCCAAAGAGGAATTCTGGCGCAACGCGCTGTTTCGTCCGTATGCGGTTGCGGGCGTACGCGCAATGAAACCGCTGCTCCCCGAGGCGCTCGCCGCTTACGTCCATGTGGACGATTCGGGCGCCCCGAGCAATGCGCAACAGGACTCCGGCGCATACCGGCTGCCTTGACGTCGTAGCGCGTGCCGTCGCATGAAAGCGCGGGCGCGGTCGCAGGCACCGGTCGCCATCACGAATTTCGTACCTTTGAAGGACATGCCATGTGCGGCATCGTAGGCGTAGTTTCCCATTCCCCGGTCAACCAGCTGCTCTATGACAGCCTGCTGCTTCTGCAGCATCGCGGTCAGGACGCCGCCGGCATCGCCACGGCGAACGGCAGCAATTTCCACATGCACAAGGCCAATGGCATGGTGCGCGACGTGTTCCGCACGCGCAACATGCGCAGCCTGCCGGGCACGACGGGCATCGGCCAGGTCCGTTACCCGACCGCCGGTTCGGCGTCGAGCGAAGAAGAAGCGCAGCCGTTCTACGTGAACGCGCCGTTCGGCATCATCCTCGCGCATAACGGCAACCTCACCAACTGGCAGCAGCTGAAAGATGAGATGTTCCGCATCGACCGCCGCCACGTGAACACCAATTCCGATACTGAAGTGCTGCTCAACGTGCTCGCGCACGAGCTGCAACTGTCGAGTTCGGGTCTGCAGCTCGATCCGGCCGCGCTGTTCAAGGCGGTGTCGGGCGTGCATCGCCGGGTGCGCGGCTCGTACGCGATCGTTTCGCTGATCGCCGGCTACGGCCTGCTCGGTTTCCGCGACCCGTTCGGTATCCGTCCGCTGTGCCTCGGCAAGCACGAAACGGCAGAGGGCGTCGAGTGGATGCTGGCGTCGGAATCGGTGGCGATCGAAGGCATCGGTTTCGAATTCGTGCGCGACGTGCAGCCGGGCGAGGCGATTTTCATCGACACCGAAGGCCAACTGCATTCGCAGCAATGCGCGACGACCACGAGCCTGAACCCCTGCATCTTCGAACTCGTGTATCTGGCGCGTCCGGATTCGGTGCTCGACGGCGTGCCGGTCTACAACGTGCGTCTGCGCATGGGCGACTACCTCGCCGAGAAGATCAGGCGCGAGCTGCCCGACGTCGCAATCGACGTGGTGATGCCGATTCCCGATTCGTCGCGCCCGGCCGCGATGCAGGTCGCGAAGAAGCTCGGCGTCGAGTATCGCGAGGGCTTCTTCAAGAACCGCTATGTAGGCCGTACCTTCATCATGCCGGGGCAGGCGGTGCGCAAGAAGTCGGTGCGCCAGAAGCTGAACGCGATGAACATCGAGTTCAAGGGCAAGAACGTGCTGATCGTCGACGACTCGATCGTGCGCGGCACGACGTCGCATGAAATCGTGCAGATGGCGCGCGATGCGGGCGCGAACAAGGTGATTTTCGCGTCGGCGGCGCCGCCGGTGAAATTCCCGAACGTCTACGGCATCGATATGCCGACGCGCGGCGAACTGGTCGCGCACGGCCGCTCGGACGAGGAAGTTGCGCGCATGATCGGCGCGGATCACCTCGTGTATCAGGACGTCGATGCGCTGAAGCAGGCGGTGCGCGATATCAATCCGGCGCTGAAGGAGTTCGAGGCTTCGTGCTTCGACGGCAACTACGTGACCGGCGACATCACGACCGAATACCTCGACCGCATCGAAAGCGCGCGTCTCGCGCCGTCGTCGCAATGGGATCGCGATGCCGCGAGCGAAGCGATCGACGGTGGCGGCCCGGCGCGTTCACAGCTGCATCTGCAACTGTCGGTGGGTTGAGCGTACGCACCGCGCCCCGAGCGCATTAACATGTTGGCTTGCGTCGATTTGATCTCAGCTTGCGGACGCGGGGCAACCCGAAACAGCTAAAGCGAAGGGCGGAACGCCACGGTCGTCCGCCCTGGCTCCAGCCTCCCCGCACATGAAGCCCGCTTATGCCGACGCAAAAGCGGGCTTTTTTATTGCTGCCTCATTTAGCCACGGAAGCCGCCACGGAAACCTGGAGACCAGAACCAACATGGACGACTTCCACGACTTTGACTTCGACACGCTGGCCGTTCGCTCGGGCACCGTGCGCAGCGATTTCAACGAGCACTCGGAAGCGATCTTCCTGACCTCGAGCTTCGTGTTCGCGAGCGCCGCGGACGCCGCCGAACGCTTCAGGAACTCCGAGGACTATTTCACGTACTCGCGCTTCTCGAACCCGACCGTCTCGATGTTCCAGGACCGTCTGGCCGCGCTCGAAGGCGGCGAGGCCTGCATCGCGACGGCTTCGGGCATGGCCGCGATCATGTCGGTCGTGATGTCGACGTTGCAGGCGGGCGATCACCTCGTCAGCTCGCGGGCGCTGTTCGGCTAGACGCTCGGCATGTTCTCGCAGATCTTCAGCAAGTTCGGCATTACGCGAATGCGCTGTTCGTCGTCGATAACTGCTTCTGCAGCCCGGCGTTGCAGCAGCCGCTGAAGCTCGGCGCGGACGTCGTCATGCATTCGGCGACCAGGTTCCTCGACGGCCAGGGTCGTGTGCTCGGCGGCGCGCTGGTCGGTTCGAAGAAAATCATCATGGAAAAGGTGTTTCCGTTCGTACGCAGCGCCGGGCCGACGCTGTCCGCGTTCAACGCGTGGGTACTGTTGAAAGGCATGGAAACGTTGTCGCTGCGCGTCGAGAAGCAGTCGGCGAATGCGCTCGAAATCGCGCGCTGGCTCGACTCGCATCCGGCCGTCAACCGGGTGTTCTATCCGGGGCTCGAATCGCATTCTCAGCACGCGCTCGCGATGCGTCAGCAGAAGTTGGGCGGCGCGATCGTGTCGTTCGAATTGAAGGGCGACACGCCCGAGCAGATGCGTACGAACACATGGCGCGTGATCGACGGCACGAAAGTCTGCTCGATCACCGGCAACCTGGGCGACACGCGTACGACGATCACGCATCCGGCGACGACCACGCACGGCCGCATTACGCGCGAAGCGCGCGCGGCGGCGGGCATCAGCGAAGGTCTGATCCGGCTTGCGGTAGGGCTTGAAAACGCGGGCGATATCCCTGCGGATCTGCAATGTGGGCTCGAAAGCTGACAGGCAGGGCAAAACCTGTGCGCGGCATACAGGCTTCAAATGGCCTCAAGGGTCTCAAAGCCCTCCGCGCCACCTCCGCCACGCTCAGTGCCGCAACGCGCGCCACTGCCCGGGCGCCAGTCCGAAACGTCGCGTGAACGCGTGCGTGTAAGCGCTCTGATCGCCGAAGCCGATCTCGAGCGCGACATCGGTCAACGAAAGACGCGGATCCGCAAGCAGCGTGATCGACGTGTCGAGCCGCAGCCGCTGCAAATAGCGATGCGGCGTCTCGCCGAACGCATCGATAAACAGTTGATGAAAACGCCGCATGCCGAAGCCGCAGTGCGCGGCGAGGTCCGCGATCTTCAGCGGCTCGGACAGATGGGCGCGCAGCCAGCGGTCGATGCGCGCGAAATCGAGGCGAACGCCTTCGCTCTGCACACCGGCTAGTGCCCCGGAATCGGCGACGAGCGCGGCGCCCAGGCGTGCCGCAGCATCCCAATGAAAGCGACGGTGACCGAAGGCATTACCTTGCGCTTCGCCCACGCCGCCCGCAGCATGCGCGGCAATCGCGTGCACGAGCTGTGCGAGCGATGGATCAACGGCCACGGCGCGCGCGCGCTCGAACAACCGCTCGGGCACCGCCAGCGACGCCGCAGGCAAATCGAGCACGAGCTGCCGGTTCGTGCCGACACCCGCATAATCGTGCCGCGCGCCGGCCGGGATCAGCCATGCGGAGCCGGCGTCGATCTGCTCGGCGACGCCGTCAACCGCCATCACCATTGCGCCGTCGAGCCCCAGCACGACCTGATGGAAGTCGTGCA
Organism: Paraburkholderia sp. UCT70; assembly: GCF_050434085.1. Lineage (NCBI taxonomy): Bacteria > Pseudomonadati > Pseudomonadota > Betaproteobacteria > Burkholderiales > Burkholderiaceae > Paraburkholderia > Paraburkholderia sp. UCT70. The sequence continues at coordinate 439,811 of NZ_JBNPVZ010000002.1, forward strand.
CGTCCGACGCTTCGATCGCGCCATAGCAGCGCAACGAAACGTTGGGGGCGGTGACGGCGGCGTGGCCCATGACAATACTCAGGCGTGACTCAGACTTCGAGCAGTTCGACTTCGAACACGAGCGTCGCGTTCGGCGGAATCACCCCGCCCGCGCCGCGCACGCCGTAGCCGAGTTGCGGCGGAATGGTCAGCTTGCGCTTGCCGCCGACCTTCATGCCTTGCACGCCTTCGTCCCAGCCCTTGATGACCATGCCGCCGTCCAGCACGAACGCGAACGGGTCATTGCGGTCCTTGCTCGAATCGAACTTCTGGCCGTCGGTCAGCCAGCCCGTGTAATGCACGGTCACGGTCTTGCCGGCCACGGCTTCGGCGCCGGTGCCTTCCACGAGATCTTCGTACTTCAGGCCGGATTCGGTCGTCACAGTCGACATGCGTTGCTCCTCAGATCAAAACGTAAAGCCGACATTGTAGGCGCGTTGACGTCGATCGCGGAGTCTGATCCGGTTCCGCGCATGGCATGCGGATTGCATCCCGCGTCGCGATTCGGCCTCGACTGGTCGGTCCGAACGGGATGCCTATAATGAGGCTTCCCCCCATCATCCAGCATTGCCTGAGAGGACTCGATCGTGACTACGTCACCCAACGGGACTGCTGGCGCCCAGCCGGCGTCGGCCGGCTTCGTCATCACCGAACGCAGCGCGCGGCTGCGCGCGGAAACCGCGTTGTTCATGCGCGATCACGTGCTGTCGCTGGTGTCGCACGACCTGCGCGGTCCGTTGAATGCGATTCATAGCTGGGCGTACGTGCTCGAGCGCAAGCTCGACGCGAACGATCCCAATTCACAGCGCGCGATCACCGGCATTCGCAGCGGCGTCGATCAGCAGGTGAAACTGCTCGAGACGATCGTCGATGCGACGCGCGCCGAAACGAAATCGCTCGCGCTCACGTATGAACCCTTTCCGCTGCATCCGCTGCTCGACGAAACCGTCGAGGAAGTCCGCGCCGGCCTCGCCCGCGCGCGCGGCGTCGAAGTGCGGCTCGACTCGCAGATCGCCACCGAGCAACTGAACGGCGACCGCGCTCGGCTCGCCGCCGCGGCGTGGCTGATGCTGATGTTCGCCGTCGAAGCGAGCGCGCGGGGCACCGAGGTCGCACTGGCCGCGCGCGCGGACAACGGCACATGGCATGCGAGCGTCACGTACGAGCCGAACGAGGCCGCGTTGAATGACGCCGCGCTGCCGCATGTGCTCGAAGCGTTCGCGCGCAAGCAGGCGGGCGAACCGCGCGAGGCGAAGCGCATCGCGTGGGTGTTCGCGTTGTGCAAACGCGTCGCGGAGGCGCACGGCGGAAGCTTCGAGCAAAGCGATACGACGGAAGCGGACGGCGTCACCGCGACCCCCGCCACGCTCGTGCTGCGCGTGCCGTTCAGCGCGGCGGCGCCGAAATGAGCGTCGCGCGCGAATGCGTTAGCGCACAATCAAGATTTCATCGAGCTTTCAGCCCCTATACTGACAACTTTTGTTGCCGGAGCCCGTCGCTTTGACCCAGGTTGTCGCTCTTATCGGTGCAATGTTTCTGGTTGCACTCAACGGCTTTTTCGTCGCCGCCGAATTCGGTCTGGTCAAACTGCGGCAGACCCGCGTGCAAAGCCTTGCCACCCAGCATGGCATGCGCGGACGTCTGCTCGCGAAGGTGCACGGACAGCTCGACGCGTATCTGTCGGCGTGTCAGCTCGGCATCACGCTCGCGTCGCTCGGCCTCGGCTGGATCGGCGAACCAGCGTTCGCGCGACTGCTGATGCCGCTTTTCACCGTGATCGGCGTCGAGTCCGAGAAGCTGATGCATGGCATTTCGCTGTTCTTCGCGTTTTCGTGTATTTCGTTCCTGCATATCGTGGTCGGCGAACTCGCGCCGAAGTCGCTCGCGATTCGCGAGGCGGAGAAAATTTCGCTGTGGGCCGCGACGCCGCTGTACGGTTTCTACTGGGCCATGTACCCGGCCATCTGGCTGCTCAACACGAGCGCGAACGCGGTGCTGAAGGCCGCGGGGCTCGATACCGACCAGGGTCACGACTCGCGTTACTCGACCGAGGAACTCAAGCTGATCCTGCGCGGCCGCCGCGCGAACGTCGCGAGCGAACTCGGTGTGTCGACCGGCGCGTACAGCCAGGACGAATGGAACACGATCGCGCACTCGCTCGACTTCTCGCGAATGACCGTATCGGACCTGATGCGGCCGTCGCATGAAATGGTGTGCCTGCGGCGCGATCTGCCGTTGCGCGACAACATGCAGGTGGTCGCGCGGCACCGCTTCAGCCGCTATCCGCTGTTCGAGGATGCATCCGGCGAACGCGTGGCCGGCATGATCCATCTGAAGGACCTGCTGCTCGCGCGCCAGGCGGGCAGCACGCTCGACGACCTGTCGCGCTACGTCCGCCCCGTGCAGTACGTGAAGCCGGACATGCCGGCGCTCGAACTGTTCCGGCGCTTTCGCAAGGGCGCGCCGCACTTCGCGCTGGTCGGCCACAAGAACGCGAAACCGATCGGCTTCCTGACGCTCGACAACCTGCTCGGCGCGCTGGTCGGGCAGATCCACGATGAATTCCGCCAGGGCGACGCCGACTGGACCCGCATGGACGACGGCACGCTGATGGGCAAGGGCAGCTTGCCGGTGGTGTCGCTCGAACGTGCACTGGGTATCGACATCGATGAAGGCAAGGCCGAATCGGTGGGCGGGCTCGTGATCCAGGCGCTCAACGATCTGCCGAGCGAAGGACAGCGCGTCGAGTTCGAAGACTTCGACGTCGTGGTCAAGAAGATGAAGGGGCCGCGCATCGTGCTCGTGCGCGTGTATCCGAAGCTGTTCGACGACGAGGGCGGTTGAGGGCCGAGCCAACCCGAAGCCTCAACCCTTCTTAGCCGCCTCAGCTTCGAGGCACCCCATCCTCCACCAACACCGCGACCGGCATCGCGGCGAGCGCGTCGCGCAGATACAGCAGCCCGTGATCGTCGACTTTCGGCGCGGCGGGGCTCAGCCAATCGAACAGCGCACGCGCCGACAGATCGGGCGGCATTTCGATGGCCGTATCCGCCCATTGCGCCGGCTCGACGAGCGGCAGACCAGCATCATCGCCAAGCAGTCGCGCGGCCAACCGGCTGGCAATCACCACGGCCCACGCATTGCCATGCCGCCGCGCGAACGCGATCACACTCGACGCATGCGCGCCGCGCACCGTGAGCGGCAGATACGCCCCCTGACTCAGTAGCTCCGGCAGATGCGCGCGCAACGCCAGCACGCGCTGGATCACCGCGAGCTTTACGCGCCCGTCGCGCCAGTCCGTCAGAAATTCCGACGGCGGCGTTTGCGTCTGCGGCAGCCGCGCCTCGCGTTTCGCGAAATCGACGGGCCGCCGATTGTCCGGATCGACGAGGCTGAAGTCCCACAGTTCGGTGCCTTGATAAAGATCAGGGATCCCAGGCGACGCGACGCGCAACACCGTCTGCTGCAGGCTGTTGAGCGCGCCCGCGCGACCAATGCGCTCGACGAACGCCGACAGCTCCTTCAGAAAGGCGTCGCGCCGCTGCGGCGCAAGGATGCCGAACAGGAATTCGCGGCAGCCGGCTTCGTAGGCTTCGTCGGGCGCGAGCCAGCTGGTTTGCAGCTTCGCCTCGCGCAGCGCCTTCAACTGCCATTGCGCGACGCGCTCGGCCAGCTCCTTGATGCCGGCTTCGTCGTCGGCGCGCAGCGCCGGCGGCCAGCAGCCCACCAGCGTCTGATACAGCATCGCCTCGGCGGCGGGGCCGGGAGCCCAGGCGTCGCTCTTGTCCTGGCTCACGCTGCTGATCGGCGTGCCGTCGAGCGCTCGACGCTGCGGTGCGTTCAACGTCGACCATGCACGCAACGTCGCGCCCCATTCGTCGGCGATCTCGCTGAGCACCGCGAGCCGCGCGCGCACATCTTCACCGCGCTTGTGATCGTGCGTGGCGGTCGCAAGCATCGCATGAGGAAAACGTTGCGCGCGCTCGAGATTGCCCGCATGAAACTGCTCCACCGACAGCGCGAACTCGCCCGGGTCCGAGCCGACTTCGTTGCGCGACAGCAGACGGCCGTAGCGATAGCACGCGGTGTCCTCGATCGCCTTGGCGGCGAGCGGCGCGGTCAGCTGCGAAAACAGCGTTTGCGCGCTGCGCCGGGACGAGCCCGCATGCGGCGGCGCTCCGCCGCCTTGCGCCTGCTGCTGCGACTGCGCGCCGGGCCGCGCGGGCGGGGCCTCTTCGGCGCTGCCGCCGAGCCACGCATTCACGCGCTCGAGCGCCGCATGGTCCGAGCGCGGCAGCGAAGCGCGCGCGCCCGCGAGCGCCTCCTCGAAATAGACGTTGTCGGCGGCGCTGCGCAGTCCGCCCAGCGGATACATGCGGTACACGGAGAAATGCACGACCAGTTCGGTCAGCACGCGGCGCAGCGCCGGGTACGTGAAGTCGCGCGTGCTCAGCGAATCGCGTGCGATCCGATGCAGCGCGCGCGCCGCGCGGTCCAGTTCCGCCGAGAAGTTTTCCGCGAGAATCTTGCGCCGCGCCGCGTGCGCTTCATCGGCGAAGCGCGCGCTGCGGCCGGTGAGCTCGGCCCACGTACCGGCGAGCGGGTCCGCGCCGGCCGGATCGTGCAGCAGCGCGCCGACGTCGCTCATGAAGTCGTAGCCGGTCGTGCCGTCGACGGGCCAGTCGTCGCGCAACGGCTCGCCACGGCCGAGAATCTTCTCCACCACCACATACGGCGCGGTGTCGCGTAACTCGCTGAGCCGCTGGCGCAAACGCTGGCAGTATTCGCGCGGCTCGGCGAGCCCGTCGATGTGATCGATCCGCAAGCCGTCGACGAGCCCTTCGCGATAGAGGCGAAAGATCAGCGCGTGCACCGCCTCGAACACCTCGGGCCGCTCGACGCGCACGCCGGCGAGCGTCGAGATGTCGAAGAAGCGCCGCCAGTTCACTTCGTCGGAGGCGGTGCGCCACCACGCGAGCCGGAAATGCTGCCGCTCGATCAGCCGATGCAGCCGGTCGCGCGTGACCGGATCCTCTGGCGCGTAAGTCTCCAGCACGAACTCGATCGCCGACTCGCCTTCGCGCGCGACGAACTCGCGCAGCGCGTCACGCGCCTCGGCGGCGCGCGGCTGATCGGCGGGCTGCGTGGTGAGCCCCTGAAAGCGATTCGCGAGCGCGCTCAGATCGGCGCGGTCGGCGCCTTGCAGGATGGCCGCGTAATCGACCGGGCAGATCGGGAACACGTGCGGACCGTAGCCGATATGAAAGCGTCCGCTCTCGGCCGCGAAATGCAGCCCGATGCGGCCCGCCGCCAGTTCTTCGCCGTACGACGCGCCGAGAGTCGGCAGCAGCACCTTGCCGCGCAGCGCGGGATCGGGCGAATGCCAGTCGACGTCGAAATGACGCGCATACGCGCTGTGGCGGCCCCATTCGAGGATGTCGAGCCACCACGCGTTGCTCGACCCGCCGACGCCCATATGATTCGGCACCATGTCGACGATGAGCCCCATGTCGTGCGCGCGCAGCTTGTCGACGAGGCGCTTCAGGCCCGACTCGCCGCCGTATTCGGCACTGACCTGGGTGTAGTCGACGGTGTCGTAGCCGTGCATCGATCCGGGCTCGGCCGTCGTGATCGGCGAGGCGTACAGGTGGCTGATGCCGAGCGCGGCGAAGTAGTCGACGTGCCGTGCGGCGTCGTCGAACGTGAAGCCTCGATGGAACTGGAGGCGCAGTGTGGAGCGTGGAACGGTCATGGCGTGTCAGGCTCCGCGGAAGTGTGGGATGAAGGCGCGGCGGCGCGGCGCGCGCCGTCGACGGCCAGCAGGCGGTCGGTGAACACGGGGTCGTCGAACATCGCGTCGACGGGCAGCGTCATGCGGCGGCGCCAGTTCGGATGTTCGTCGATCGAGCCCGGCAGGTTCGGCTGCTCGTCGAGCGCGAGCAGGTCTTCGAGCGGAAACGTGACGAGCGGCCCGGGTGTCGCGGCGACGAATGCGAGCGCTTCGTCGACCGGCGCGTTGTCGGCGTCCGGCGGCGCGACATCGGGCGCGGCCACGCCCGCTTGCTGGAACGCGCGCCACAAGTCGGCGCGCTGCTGCGCGCGCTCTTCGAGCGCCGCTTCCTCGGGATCGCGCCCATCGGCGCGCGCTATCGTCTGGCCGATGCGGTTGCGCCACATGATGTCGCTGCCGCGCCACCAGCCGGCGACGGTCGGCAGATCGTGCGTGGTCGTCGTGCCGACCGCGTAGCGGTCCCAATCGGCCGGCGCCTTGAAGCCGTTGCCGTCGTGGGCGCCTTCGAACCACAGCACGCGAATCCCCTCGATGCCGTGCTCGTCGAGCCGCTCCCGAAACCCGGACGGCACGGTGCCGAGGTCCTCGCCGATCACGATCGCGCGATGCCGCCACGATTCGAGCGCGATCAGCCGCAGCAGGTCTTCGAGCGGATAGCGCAGATACGCGCCATTGCGCGCGCTTTCGCCTTCGGGCACGAGCCACAGACGCCGCAAGCCGAGGATGTGATCGATGCGGATGCCGCCGGCATGCGCGAACGCCGCGCGCAGCATGTCGATGAACGCGGTGAAGCCTTGTGTGCGCATCGCGCGCGGCGAAAAGGTCGTGAGTCCCCACGACTGGCCGGCCTGGTTGAAGAGATCGGGCGGTGCGCCGACCGACACGCCCTGCAGCATGTCGTCGGGATAGGACCATGCATGACTGCCGGCGCTGTCGCAACCAACCGCGAGATCGGCGATCAGGCCGACCGCCATGCCGGCTTCGCGCGCGGTGTGCTGAGCGTGCAACAGGCCGCGCGATGCCAGCCACTGCAGGAACAGATGAAAGTCGACCTCGTCGCGATGCGCGGCGGCGAACGCCTCGACTTCGGGGCTGCGTGGGTCGCGCAACGCATCGGGCCAGTTGCGCCAATGACCGTCGCCGCCTTGCGCGAGCTGCGCGGCCTGCAGCGCTTCGAAGCGCGCATGATCTTCGAGCGCGCGCCCCGCGCGTTCGCAGAAGCCGTGAAATTCGAGCGCGCGCGGCGAGTGCTGCGGGCGCTCGTTGGCGCTGAACTGCTCGTACAGCGCGCGCAAAACCGTGAGCTTCAGCGGGCTCGCGTGCGGCCAATCGATCAGCGGCAGCTCTTCATATTTGGACCACGCGTTGCCGGCCTGCGCCGATGCGGACGCGGACGCATCCGCGCCGAACACCGCGGCCGGATCGATATGCGTGACGTTGAGCCATAAACGCGACGACGGCGCGTACGGGCTGAAGCGCTCGGGCTGCGCGCTGAACATCGCGTGGGTCGGACTGACGGCGAGCGCGTGCGCGCCGTGCTGCGCGCCGTGCCGCGCAAGCTGCGCGAGCGCCGTGTAATCGCCGATGCCGCCGTCGCCGGTGCGGCGCAAGCCGTACAGTTGCGCGGCGATGCCCCACAGTGGCGGCGCGGCTTCGCGTTCGCCTTCTCCGTCGCCGCCGTGCAGCGTGCGCCACGCGTCGGCGACGGTGTAGCAGCGCGGCGGCGCGACCGCGAGCGTCATGCGCTGGTCGTTGATCACGAGCGTGTGATAGCCGGTTTCGTCGATCGGCGCGAGCAGCGCTTCCTCGCCTTTCGGCGCGGTGAAGCGGCCGTCGATGATCGAGCCGCTCTCCAGCTCGATCCGGTAATGGCTGCCCGACCTGACCGCGGCCGCGGGCAGCGCGATGCCACGCCCGATCACCGCGGTCATCAGCGGCGGTAGCCGGCGGCCCGATAGTTCGGCCTCCAGAACAGCGGCGCTGTGGCGGATATCCGTGGCGTTGCCGCACGGCAGACCCATGCGTTCGAGCAGCGTGCCAAGTGTCTTTTCGGGCACGTGCTGCGTATTGTGGTGCGCGTCCTGCCACTCCACCTCGAAGCCTGCGCGGGTGGCGAGCGCGGCGAGCCTGTCGTTGGGGCGTCGGGTCGTCACGCGCGCTGCTCCTCGTGCGATGCGATGCGCGCATCGTGGCGGCTCGCGAATTCGTGGATGTCGCCGGTCAGCCACACGATGCACGCATGCGCGGGCAACATCCGCGCGTCGGCCTGTTCGCGCGCGCGCGGCGGTGTTTCGAAAATGATCTTGCCGTCGGGGATGGCGTCGAACGCGACGTTCTGCTGCGACAGATTCAGCGCGATCGACAGCGTCTCGCCATCGCCGAGTTTCCAGCGCGCGATCAGCGCGTTCGCGTCGCCGCCACCGGCATCGCGCAGCACGGTCGCGCCGCACGCCTTCGTATGTTTCAGGCGCGGCGTGATCAGCTTCGCGCGCACGGCGAGCGCGGACTTGTAGTAATGCATCCAGTCGAGCCGATCCGGCGTCGGCTTTACATCGGGCGCGGGTGGCGACGAGGCGGCGAAGGTCTGGGCATCGTTCGGATCGGGAATCTGCGCGCGGCGTTTCTCATCGCTGAACGCGGCAAAGCGCGCGAATTCACGGCGTCGCCCTTCGCGCACGGCGTCGGCGAGATCGCCGGTGTAATCGGTGAAAAACAGGAACGGTTGCGTCGATCCATGCTCCTCGTCCATGAACAGCAGCGGAATTTGCGGCGACAGCAACAGCAACGCGGTCGCGGCGCGCAGCGCGTCATCCGAGGTCAGCTTGCGCAGACGTTCGCCGAACGCACGGTTGCCGATCTGATCGTGGTTCTGCAAAAACATCACGAACGACGTCGGTGGCAGATGCGCGCTCGCTTCGCCACGCGGCGCACCATCGTGCAGCGGCGACGGCTCGCCCTGATACGCGAAGCCTTCGGCCAGCACTCGCGCGAGCCGTCGAATCGGTTCGTTGGCATACGCGTGGTAATAGCCTTCGGTTTCGCCGGTCAGCAGCACGTGCAGCGTGTTGTGCGCGTCGTCGTTCCATTGCGCGTCGAAATGCGCGCCGAGCAGGCTCGCGCTGTTGTGCTCGTTTTCGACCACCAGATGCACGTGACGGCCCTGCTGCACGCGCGCGCGGATATGGTCCGACAGCTCGCGCAGCCACCCGGGATTGTCGATCGCATGCACCGCATCGAAGCGCAGTCCGTCGAAGCGGTACTCGTTGATCCAGTAGACGGCGTTGTCGGTGAAGAAGTCGCTGACTTCGCTGCGCTCGAAGTCGATCGCGGGGCCCCACGGCGTGTTCACGCCTGCGAGGAAAAACGGCTCCGCGTAAGTATGCAGATAGTTGCCGTCCGGTCCGAAATGGTTGTAGACGACGTCGAGAAACACCATCAGGCCCACACCATGCGCGGCGTCGATCAGCGCCTTCAGTTCTTCTGGGCGGCCGTATGCGGAGTCGGGCGCGTACGGCAACACGCCGTCGTAACCCCAGTTGCGACGACCGGGAAAGTCGTTCAGCGGCATCAGTTCGATGGCGGTGACGCCGAGCGCGGCGAGCTCGGGCAGGCGCTTTTGCACGCCCGCATACCCGCCCATCGCACCGACGTGCAATTCGTACAGCACCGTTTCTTCCCAGGGCCGGCCGTGCCATTCGGTGTGTTCCCAATGGTAGGTGCGCGGATCGATGACCTCGCTCGGGCCGTGCACGTCCCGCGGCTGGAACCGCGAGGCCGGATCGGGCACCGCCTGCCCGTCGTCGAGCTGGAACCGATACAGCGTGCCCGCGCCGCTCTCCACGGTGGTCTCGAACCAGCCGTTGCCGGTCGGAGCCATGTCGTGCGTGCCTTGCGCGGGGCCGTTTTCGACGACCACCCGCACGCTGTTGCACGACGGTGCCCAAAAACGGAACCGCGTGCGCGGTCGCGTGCCGCCCGCGCCGATCAACTGCGCGCTGAACGGCAGGCAGTGCGCGTGATGATGCGTGTGGGGATCGATCGGACTTTCAGACATGTCTTCACCATTCGAATCTGCTAACGAGCCTGGACGGCAATGCGCCGCAACGCAAGCAGGCATTGCGTTGCAACATTCTTGCCACCCCGGCTGCGGTGCGATTTGTCCACGCTCGAACCAGGTCGCCGCAGTGCATCGTTCATTGCGAACCATCGTCGTTTGCGGTCTGCGCGCCCGGATCGGGCGGCAGCGCGGTCAACAGCCGCGGCCCGTGCTGCGCGCCAGCCACCCAGCCGGCTTGCCAATCCGCTTCACCGGTCGGTTGCGCGGCGAGTATCACGAGGCCGTGCGCGGCGACCTCGAGTTCGGCCGTCGCGAGCCGCTGCGGCGCGCGTTCCGGATCGGCCGTGTCTAACAGCACATGCCATTCCAGGTGCGGCGCGGGAGGCGCGAACTGCAGCGGTTCCTCGTGAGCGTTGAGCATCAGTAACAATACTTCGGTTTCGCCATTCAGGCCCGGACCCGCGCGACGCAACGTGAACGCGCGTCCCTCCGGGTCCTGCCACGCTTCGATCGTCAGCGGATCGCCGTGTTCGTCGAACCAGCCGACGTCGAACAGGCCGGGCAGCACTTCGCGGTCGCCGAACAGAAAGCGCGTTTCACGCAGCAGCGGATGGCGCTTGCGCAACCCGATCACGCGCGCGACGAACTCGGTCATGCGCTGACCTTCCGGCGAATCCGCGAGGTCCCAGTCGATCCAGGATAGGTCGTTATCCTGACAGTACGCATTGTTGTTGCCGCGCTGCGTGCGCAGCGCCTCGTCGCCGGCAAGCAGCATCGGCGTGCCGAGCGCGATCATCAGTGTCGCGATCAGCGAGCGCGACACGCGACGGCGGATCGCGAGGATCGCGGGGTCGTCGGTCGCGCCTTCGAGACCCCAATTGCGGCTGCAATTCTCGTTGTGGCCGTCGTTGTTGTCTTCCAGGTTGGCTTCGTTGTGCTTCTGCTCGTACGCGGTGACATCGGCCAAGGTGAAGCCGTCATGCGACGTGACGAAGTTGATCGACGCCCACGGCTTGCGATGCCGCCGGTTGAACAGATCGGCCGAACCGGTCAGGCGCGCGGCGAGGTCGGGCCGCAGGCCGGCATCGCCACGCCAGAAACGTCGCACCGTGTCACGGAAACGGTCGTTCCATTCGCTGAATCCCGGCGGATGATTGCCGAGCTGATAGCCGCCAGGGCCGAGATCCCATGGCTCGGAAATCAGCTTGCGTTGCGATAGCACCGGGTCCTGGCGCAACGCGTCGAACAGGCCCGAGCCCGGATCGAAGCCGTGGCTTTCGCGCCCGAGCGTCACGCCGAGATCGAAACGGAAGCCGTCGATATTGAACGCGGTCGACCAGTAGCGCAGTGAATCCATCACCATCTGCAGCACGCGCGGATGCGGCAGATTGACCGTGTTGCCGCAGCCCGTGTCGTTGATATGGTGACGCTGGTCGCCGGGAATCAGCCGGTAATAGCTGGCATTGTCGAGGCCGCGCCATGAAATGGTCGGGCCCATTTCATTGCTTTCGCAAGTGTGGTTGTAGACCACGTCGAGAATCACCTCGATGCCGGCCGCGTGCAGCTGGCGCACGGCGATGCGCATTTCGTCGAGCCGGTGCGTGCTCAGATAGGTCGGCTCCGGCGCGAAGAACGCCGCCGTGTTGTAGCCCCAGTAATTGCGCAGGCCGCGCTCCACGAGAAAGCGGTCGTTCAGAAATGCGTGCACGGGCAGCAGCTCGACCGCGGTCACGCCGAGCTTCAGCAGATGCTCGATGAACTCTGGCGACGCGAGCGCCGCGAATGTGCCGCGTTCATGCTGGCGCAGATCAGAGCGCAGCATCGACGCGCCGCGCAAGTGCGTTTCGTAGATCACGGTCTCGCCCCACGGCACGTCGGGCCGCCTGTCGTGCGACGAGTCGAACGCCTCGTCGATCACGACGCACTTGGGCATCGCGGGCGCGGAATCGCGCCGGTCGATCGAAAGGTCCGCGCGATTCGAATGCACGCGATAGCCGAACAGCGCGTCGGACCAGCGAAACTGCCCGACGAGCTTGCGCGCATACGGGTCGAGCAGCAGTTTGTGCGGATTGAAACGATGCCCAAAGTGCGGCTGATACGGCCCATGCGCGCGAAAGCCGTACGCGGTGCCCGGATGCGCGTTCGGCAGATAGCCGTGCCAGATCTCGTCGGTGCATTCGGGCATGGTGAAGCGGCGAATCTCCTTGCGGCCGGTTGAGTCGAACAGGCATAGCTCGATTTTCTGCGCATTGGCCGAGAACACCGCGAAGTTGGCACCCAGCCCATCCCAGTTCGCGCCGAGCGGATACGGCGAGCCGGGCAGCAACCGGTCGGGCAACGCATGCGACATGATTTCCCTTTCCTGTTCTGATTGTCGAGCTGGAGCTCGGGTCTGCCTGGGTCTTCATGCAACGGGCGCGCGGCGGCTGCCTGTGCGCCGCGCGCCCGGGTTGCGGCACGTTTCCTCAGTCCGCGCGCAATACGATCGTCGCGAGCGGGGGCAAGGTCAGCGCGGCGGAGTGTGGCCTGCCGTGGCTCGATACATGGTCGGAATGAATCAGCCCGCCGTTGCCCATGTTCGAGCCGCCGTACACGCCTGCATCGGTATTCAGCACTTCCACCCAGCGTCCGCCGCGCGGCATGCCGAGCCGATAGCCGAGCCGCGGCACCGGCGTCATGTTGCACACCACGACGAACTCCTGGCCCGCGCCGTCGGTGCGCCGATAGGCGAACACGCTGTTGCCGCTGTCGTCGCCGATCAACCATTCGAAGCCGCCCGGTTCGCTGTCGAGCAGATGCAGCGCGGGCTCGTTGCGATACAGATGGTTCAGGTCGCGCACCAGTAATTGCACGCCGTGGTGGTTCGAATCGTCGAGAAGATGCCAATGCGGCGAGCCGTCATGGTCGAACTCCGCCATCTGGCCGAATTCGCCGCCCATGAACAGCAGCTTCTTGCCCGGGTGCGTCCACATGAAACCGAAGTACGCGCGCAGATTAGCGAAACGCTGCCAGCGGTCGCCGGGCATCTTGCCGAGCAGCGAGCCCTTGCCGTGCACCACCTCGTCGTGCGAAAGCGGCAGCACGAAGTGCTCGGAATATGCGTACACCATGCCGAACGTCATGTTGTGGTGGTGATACTGGCGATACATCGGGTCTTCGTGCATGTAGTGCAGGGTGTCGTGCATCCAGCCCATGTTCCACTTGAAGTCGAAGCCGAGGCCGCCGTCCGCGAGGCGCGCGGTCACGCCCGGCCATGCGGTCGATTCCTCGGCGACCGTGATCGCGCCGGGGGCGCCCGGCACATAGCGGACCTCGTGATTCAACCGCTTCAGGAACGCGATCGATTCGAGATTCTCGCGGCCGCCATAGATGTTCGGCACCCACTCGCCGGCCGCGCGGGAGTAGTCGCGATACAGCATCGACGCGACCGCATCGACGCGCAGGCCGTCGATGTGATAGCGCTTCAACCACGCGAGCCCCGACGCGATCAGGAACGCGCTGACCTCGTTGCGGCCGAGGTTGTAGATCATCGTGTTCCAGTCCTGGTGATAGCCTTCGCGCGGATCGGCATGCTCATAGAGAGGCGTGCCGTCGAAATCGATCAGGCCATGCGCGTCGTTCGGGAAATGCGCGGGCACCCAGTCGAGAATCACGCCGAGCCCTGCTTCGTGCGCGCGATCGACGAAACGCGCGAACTGCTCGGGCTTGCCGAAGCGCGCGGACGGCGCGAACTGCCCGAGCGGCTGATAGCCCCACGAACCGCCGAACGGATGCTCGGCGATCGGCAGAAATTCGATGTGCGTGAAGCCCATGCTCTTCGCATAGGGGATCAGCCGCTCGGCGAGTTCTTCCCAGACGAGACCACGCTGGCCTTCCTCGGCGACGCGCAGCCACGACTCCGCGTGCACTTCGTAGATCGTGATCGGCGTGCGCGCGGTCTGCTTGTCGGCGCGCGACTGGATCCACTCGTGATCGCTCCACGGAAACTGCTCGATCTCGTCGACGTGTGCGACGATCGATGCGGTGCCCGGCGGCTTTTCCGTCTGCATCGCGCACGGGTCGGCCTTCAGCGGCAGCGGATGGCCGTCGCGCGACAGCAGCTCGTACTTGTAGCGCGTGCCGGCGCCGACGCGCGGCACGAACAGCTCCCACACGCCCGCCTGGTGACGCAGCCGCATCGGATGGCGGCGGCCGTCCCACGCATTGAAGTCGCCGACCACCGACACGCGCCGCGCATTCGGCGCCCACACCGCAAAGCGCACGCCCGGCACACCGTCGACGTCGACCGGCCGCGCGCCCAGACATTCGAGCACCGCGTACGGATCGCCGCGCGCGAGACGTTCGAGCGGCTCGTCGCCGAGCACCGGAGCAAACGAATAGGTATCCTCCACTTCCTGCACCACACCATGCCAGTCGATGCGCAAGCGATACGGCATCGCCGACGTGATGCGGCCCGCGAACAGGCCAGGGCGCAGTTGTTCGAGTTCGCCGAGCGTCGCGCCATCAGCGCGCGAAATCACGGTGACGTGCGCGGCGTTCGGCAGCAGCGCGCGCACGATCGGCCCCGCGTCCGTCTGATGCAGCCCGAGCTGCGAAAACGGATCGGGGTGACGCGCTTCGACGAGCGCGTCGATATCGACGGGTTGAAGGCCTGCGGCCGGATCATGCTCACTCATAGTCGCCCTCGGCCGGGTTAGGCGGCGTGGCCGCGCCAGGCGCCTGGGTTGATGGATCGTGGTGCGGCGGCGTGCCGGTGTCGCCGAGCAGACGGCTCGTGAGCGCCGCGAGGCCGCGCACCGGTAAGCCGAGCCACGTCGGCCGGTTGGCCGCCTCATAGCGGATCTCGTAAGCGGCTTTCTCGATCAGGAACAGATCGAGCAGCGCCTCTTCGGATTCGGGCGCGACGAGCGGCGCCGGCGACTGCGCGGCGGCCGCGCGGTATTCGGCGAGGAACGCGCTGGTCGCGTGCGCGCGGAAGCGTTCGAACAGCGCGCGCTTGCGATCGGCGGTCTGTTGCGGCGCGCTTTCGGTGGTCGATTGCGCGGCTGCGCTCGCATACGACAGCGAGCGCATCAGACCGGCCACGTCGCGCAACGGGCTCGATTTCTGGCGACGCTCGTCGAGCGAACGCGCGGGCTCGCCTTCGAAATCGATCAGATACGCGTCGCCGTGCGCGACCAGTACCTGGCCGAGATGGAAGTCGCCATGGATGCGGATGCGCAACGCGCCCGCGTCGCCCGGCACGAGATTGTCGACGGCCTCGACGAGCGCGGCGCGGCGATCGATCAGACTTTGCGCGAGCCCCTTCGTGTCCGCGTCGCTCATGTCCGCGATGCGCGGCGCGAGCAGATCGAGCGCTGCCGCTAGCATGGTCTGCGTCGCGTCGACCCACGCCTTCACCTGGTCGGCGTTGGCCGGTTCCGGCGCGAACGCGGGGTCGTCGCTCGGCGTGGCGAGCGCGACGTGCAACTCACCGAGCCTGCGGCCGATGATGCCCGCGAGTTCGCCGTAACCGTCCAGCAGAATCGACTCGTTCGTGCGATCGGATACGGTCTGCGTTTCGGTGTCGATCGCGATCGCGAGTTCGTCGACCGAGCGGCGCACATAGTCGAGCGACCAGTTCCACGCATCGCCCTGATTGTCGATGAAGCCCTGCAGGATCGCCAGCGTATGCGGCACGCCCTCGGGATCGACGCGCACCACTTCGCCATACAGCGGCGCGGTGTTCGCATAGCCGAGCTGCGTCAGATAGCGGCTGATTTCCACTTCCGGATGGATGCCGCTGACGAGCCGCCGCACCAGCTTCAGCACCACGGCATCGGCGACGATCAGCGAGCTGTTGCTCTGTTCGGCCGCGAGCCAGCGAATCTCGGGCCGCTCGCCGAGACCGTCGAGTTCGGCGAAGCGCTCAGTCGGCAGGAACTTGATCTCGCTCTTCTGCACGGTCGGCACGACCGCGCGCTCGCGCATCTTGCGCAGCACGTTGTGCGCGAAGATCGGCAGCGAGAACGCGTCGGTCAGATGGCCGACGTTGCGGCCCCGCCGCACGCGTGCAAGCGCCAGTTGCAGAAACAGCGGCGTGGTGGTTTCGCCGCCCCATGTGATCGCGATCGGCACAACGTAGCGCTCGGTGTGGTCGCCGACGTCCGCTTCGATTTCAGTGAAGGCAAAGCCGCCGTTCGGAATCGTGGTCAGTGCGGCCAGCCGCACCGCATGCATCTTCTGATCCTTCGACGCGAACCAGCGGCGCCGGCTCAGCCACGACGGCAGCACCTCGGATTCCAGCAGCCGCACGTTTTCGGGTGTCGGCCCGGATTGTCCTTCGCGGATCACGATCGTGACGAACTCGGGCAGCGGCTCGGAATGCGCCTGCGCCCATGTCGGACGCCCGCCGCCTTCGCACAGCATGAACCACAGGAAGCCGTAGGGCGGGAACGTCAGCAGATAGGTCAGCTGACCGATCGCGGGGAACACCGAATCGGCGGTCATCTCGATCGGCACGAAGCCGTTGAATTCTGACAGCTCGAGCTCGACCGCCTGCGGCGCGCGCGACAGATTCGCGACGCACAGGATCGGCGCCTCGCCGGGCATCTCGCGCAGATACGCGAGAATTTTGCGGTTTTCCGGCTTCAAAAAACGGATCGTGCCGCGTCCGAAGGTCTGCTTCGCGCGCCGCGTCGCAAGCATGCGGCGGGTCCAGTTCAGCAGCGAATGCGGGTCGCGGCTCTGCGCTTCGACGTTGACCGCGTCGAAGCCGTACAGCGTACCCATCACGGGCGGCAGCACCAGTTGCTCAGGGTCGGCGCGCGAGAAGCCACCGTTGCGATCCGACGACCACTGCATCGGGGTGCGCACGCCGTCGCGGTCGCCGAGGTGGATGTTGTCGCCCATGCCGAGTTCGTCGCCGTAGTAGATGACCGGCGTGCCGGGCATCGACAGCAGCAGCGAGTTGATCAGCTCGATGCGGCGGCGGTCGCGCTCCATCAGCGGCGCGAGACGGCGGCGAATGCCGAGATTCAAACGTGCGCGGCGATCGCTCGCATAGGTGTTCCACAAATAGTCACGCTCGGAATCGGTGACCATTTCGAGCGTCAGCTCGTCGTGATTGCGCAGGAAGATCGCCCACTGGTTCGATTCGGGGAGTTCCGGTGTCTGCTTCATGATGTCGGTGATCGGGAAGCGGTCTTCACTCGCGATCGACATGTAGATGCGCGGCATCAGCGGGAAGTGGAACGCCATATGGCATTCGTCTTCGTTGCCGAAATACTCCTTCACGTCTTCGGGCCACTGGTTCGCCTCGGCGAGCAGCATCCGGTTCGGGTACTCGGCGTCGATGGTCGCGCGAATCCGCTTCAGGATCTCGTGCGTCTCAGGCAGGTTCTCGTTGTTGGTGCCTTCACGTTCGACGAGGTATGGCACCGCATCGAGCCGCAGCCCGTCGATGCCCATGTCGAGCCAGAAACGCATCACCTGCAGCACCTCTTTCATCACCGCCGGATTGTCGAAGTTCAGATCGGGCTGGTGCGAGTAGAAGCGGTGCCAGTAGTACGCGCCCGCAACCGGATCGTGCGTCCAGTTCGACGGCTCCGAGTCGATGAAGATGATGCGAGTCTCCGGGTACTTCTGATCGGTATCGGACCACACGTAGTAGTTGCGATAGTTCGAGCCGGGCTTCGCGCGCCGCGCGCGCTGGAACCACGGGTGCTGATCCGACGTGTGGTTGATGACGAGCTCGGTGATCACGCGGATGCCGCGCGCGTGCGCTTCCTGGATGAAGCGCCGCACGTCCGCGAGCTGACCATAGTCGGGATGTACGTTGCGGTAGTCGGCGATGTCGTAGCCGTCGTCCCGGCGTGGCGACGGATAGAACGGCAGCAGCCAGATCGCGTTGACGCCGAGCTCGGCGATGTAGTCGAGCTTGGCCATCAGACCGGGGAAATCGCCGACGCCGTCGTTGTTCCCATCGAAGAACGACTTGATGTGCACCTGATAGATGATCGCGTCCTTGTACCACAGCGGATCGTCGCTGAGGGCCGCGGGTTTGCCGCGGCGGCGCGTGCGTACCTTCGCCGCGGTGCCGACGGCCACGGCCGTTTGCGCCTCGTGCGCGGTTTGGGCTGGATCGTCGCGCTTCATGTTCCACCTTCCATCCAGGTTGGGTTGACAGCGTCTGCGTGAGGAGCGCTGTCGGGATCGTGGCCGCTGTCCTCGGGGCGATCGGCGGGCAGGCCGCCTAGCGGCGCGATGCGCCAGATCGAGAAGGGTTGGCCCGAGCCGAGCCGCACGTGTTGCCAGCGTCCGTGCCATTCGAAGCGTGCGCCGGTCATCTGGTCGATCACTTCGAGTGTGGCGTGATCGTGTAGATGCCAGCGCTGGAACGTGTCCCACGACAACTCGATGTCCGCGCCCTGTTCGTTGAACGGATCGAGATTGATCGCGACGACGATCACGTTGTCGCGCGATTCGGTCGCTTTCTCGAAGCACAGGATGTGGTCGTTGTGCGCGGCGAGGAACGTGAGACCGAGATGCGTTTGCAGCGCCGGATTCGCGCGACGGATGCGGTTCAGTGCGGTGATCTCGCCGACGATATTACCGGGCCGGTGCCAGTCCCACGCCCGCAACTGATACTTTTCGGAGTCCACATACTCTTCGCTGTTCGGCAGCGCGCTGGCCTCGCACAGTTCGAAGCCGCTATACACGCCCCACAGGCCGGCCAGTGTCGCGGCCAGCGCCGCGCGGATCAGAAAGCCCGTGCGTCCCTGCGATTGCAGATGGCGCGGGTTGATGTCCGGCGTATTGACGAAGAAGTTCGGCCGATAGAAATCGCGCGCGCCGGTCTGCGTGAGTTCGCCCATGTACTCGGTGAAGTCGCGCTTCGACTCGCGCCACGTGAAGTACGTGTACGACTGCGAGAAGCCGATCTTGCCGAGCCGGTTCATCATGCGCGGCCGCGTGAAGGCTTCGGCGAGAAAGATCGTGTCGGGGTGGCGCGCACGCACGTCGGCGATCATCCATTCCCAGAACGGCAGCGGCTTGGTGTGCGGATTGTCTACGCGGAAGATGCGCACGCCCGCGTCGACCCAGAACAGGATCACGTCGCGCAACGCGAGCCACAGGTCGGGCTTGGCGTCGTGCGCGTAGAAGTCCGGGTTGACGATGTCCTGATACTTCTTTGGCGGATTTTCGGCGTAGCGCAGCGTGCCGTCGGGGCGCCACGCGAACCACGTCGGATGCTCCTTCAGCCACGGGTGATCGGGCGAGCACTGGATCGCGAAGTCGAGCGCGATCTCGAGGCCATGCGCATGTGCGGCGGCGAGCATCGCCTTGAAATCGTCGAGCGTGCCGAGTTGCGGATGCACGGCGGTGTGACCGCCCTCGGCGGCGCCGATCGCATAGGGACTGCCCACATCGCCCGGCTGCGTGGTCAGCGTGTTGTTGCGGCCCTTGCGGTTCGCGAGGCCGATCGGGTGGATCGGCGGGAAGTACAGCACGTCGAAGCCCATGTCGCGGATGCGCGGCAGCTTCGCGGTCACGTCCGCGAGCGTGCCGTGGCGCGACTCGTCGTCGCTCATCGAGCGCGGGAAGATCTCGTACCAGCTCGCGAAATAGGCGGCCGTGCGTTCCGCGTCGATCTTGTAGATCACGGGGTCGCGGCTCAGAAACGGGCGATGGCGCGCAGCGGTTATTGCCTTCGCTGTGGCGGGCGCGAGAATCACTTCGAGTTTCTGTTCGGCGTCGGCCTTCTGGAAGTCGCGCACGATGTGTTCGAGCGGCACCTTGTCGGCGCCTTCGGTCGTCTCGACTTCGGCGAGCACGAGCGCGAACAGATGCGCGGCTTCGTCGAGTTCTAGCTCGACGGTCTGGTTCGCCTTCTGCTTCTTCTGGATGTGCTCGACGAGCGACGCGAAGTCGTCGCGCCACGCGATCACGGTGAACTCGTAGCGGCCGATCCGCTCGAGCGGAATGCGCGCGCTCCACAAGTCGAGCCCGGCCGGCGGCGCGGGCGACATCAGTTCTTCGTGCCACGCGGTTTCGTCGGCCGCGCGCCACAGCACGGCAGCCGCGATCTTGTCGTGACCTTCGGCGAAGATCGCCGCGCGAATTTCCGCGCGCTCGCCGACGCTGCGCTTGGCCGCGAAGCGACCGTTCTCCACCGACGGCGACACGCTCTCGATTGCGACGCGCGGCGCTTCGATCGCGTCGAGCACAGTCTTGCGGCCGCTGCGCTTGCTGTTCGCCTTGTCGATCGGCGGCGCGAGGTAGATCGGCTTTTCCTTGAACGCGCGCAGCAGCCGCACCGCACCGGGCGCGAGCGCGAACGGCGCGAGTGCCGCGGGTTCGGTTCGGCCGCGCGCATCGAGCGGCGCGAAGCGCGTAAAGCTGCCCGGCACGCCCGCGAGGAAGCGCGCGGGATCGACACGCACTGGCGCGCCGAGTTCGGGATTCACGAAGATCAGGACTGCTTCGCTGGCGTCGCGCAAATCGGCTGCGTCGCCGCGCAGCAGAACTGCGGCCGATGCGCCGGGGCCGCTCAATGGGCGCAATTCACCGTTCGCGTGCAGCGTCGGCGTGTTGCGCGCGAAGTCGTTGGCCTGGGTGACGGCGGCGCTCAGATCGAAGCGGCGCGACTGCGCGGCGCGGGCGAACTGCGCGGCGTCGCCGCGCGTTTGCGACATCGGTTCGGCGATGCCGTATTCGAAGCCCATTGGCATCATCCAGCCGCTGCCCAATGCAACCGACGTGAACAGCGCGCGTCGATACGCCCGCTCGACGATCGCCGCATCATGCACGTCGCTCAGCTCGGCGGCGAGGCGCGTACCGTACGGCGCTTCGGGAAAGGCGATCGGCGCACCAACGCGCGCGAGCGCCGCATGCTCCTCGGCCATCCAGCTCGAACGGAAATCCCACCAGCGCACCGACGAAAACGCGCTGTCGAAGCCGGCTGCTTCGAGACCGGGCAGATCGCCGCGCGACAGGCCCGGCGTTGCCGCAAGAAAGCGCACGCGCGGATGCTTCGCGCGCACTTCATCGCCGAGGTGCCGCCATACGGCAGCCGGCACGCGATGCGGCGAATCGAAACGGAAGCCGCCGACACCCGCCTCGGCGAGCGCGAGCAGTTGCTGGGTCCACCAGACGCTCAGCGAGGCACTCGTCGCGGGGTCGTCGAAATTCGCGTAGGCAACGTTGTCTTCGCGATGCACGTGGCGCGGATCGAGCCGTGCGAGCTCGGACTCACGCGCGTGAAACCAGTCCGAATGCTCGCTGTACAGCACGCCGTCGGCGGCCATGCGGTCGATCACGAGATCGACCAGCAGTGTCAGGTTGTTGCGGCGCGCGGCATCAGCGAGCATGCGTACGGCGTCGTGCACCGAATGCTGCGCCTCGAACACCGGATGCAGCCGAGCGTGATTGCCGACCACCTGGCCATGGCCGGCCTGGCCGGGCTCGAACAGCCCGCCGATCAACGCATGATCGAAGCCTAGCCCGGCCGCATGAGCGAACTGCGCGGGCCAGGCATCGAGGGGCCCGACGAGAAGAGAATGAAAAAAGTAAATCCGCGGCGCGTACCCGTTTGGAGATTCCATCGGTCGTTTCCAGAGTTGTCCTGCTGCGGTGTGGATGCACTTGGCATGCGATCACAGCGCTCATTGGGCTTCCCGAGCCGGATGCCGCGCGATGCGTCAGCGGGGGCACGTACTGGTCAATGTAGTGCAAAGATCGTCGCGCCGCTGGCCAGTCGCGGGTGCTTTGACGCCAGACGCCGGTCTCGCGGGACTGGTCGTCACTCGTCGCGGAAAGCAGCAAACCGTGTGCCAACGCGCGGGCAGCCGGGCACCGCGCTAGCGCGGAAACGGGGAGGTTACGGTGAGATGGCGGGTGCCGAAGGTGCGCGCGCGCACGGAGCGCGCGCAAAAATGCGGGCATTGTTACGCACGCCGCGGGTGGCCGGCATGTAAAACGGGATGGTGTGGGGCCGGTTTTACACGGGCGGCCCCGCGTTGCACGGAATGCGGTTCAAGCGGACGCGTGAAGCCCGGGTGCCGCTCACGTGGCAGCCATGTGGCACGCGCGTGGCATTCGCATGAAATTCATCCGAACGCTGCGCAGCGGCCGTGTCACGAACCCAGCAGCCCCGCCGCGATGTTCACGCACAGGCCGAGCACCGCGACGTTGAAGTAGAACGACAGGACCGATTGGGCGAGCGTCGCGCGGCGAATTTCGCGTGAGCGCAACACGACATCGGAAGTCTGCGACGCGACCGCGATCGTGAACGAGTAGTACAGGAAGTCCCAGTAGTTCGGCAGCAAATGATGATCGGGAAACTTCAACGCGGTCTCTTGCGCGTCCGTGTCGTAGTAGAGGCGCGCGTAGTGCTGCGTGAAGATCGTCGGAATCAGAAACCATGCGCCGATCAGCGTCAGACCGGTCAGCAGGTAGTGCCAGACGGTCGTTGCGCCGCCCGCGCCCTTGGCCGACGCGAGTTCGAGCACGATCGCGGCGACGCTCGCGATCGTCGCGACGCAGATGACGACCAGCACGACGCCCGCGTTTTCGTCGTCGCGCATCGCGTATTCGCGCACGCGGTGCTCGTCGGCAAGAGCCATATGCACCCAGATCATCAGCAGGTAGCTCCAGATGGCCGCGTCCCAGCCGATCAGTGTGCGGGCGATCGGACTCGTATGACCGGGCACGAGGAACGCGACGACGATCCCGATCACGAGGCCGATCACCGTGCGGGGCCGATTGCGAAGAAGCTGCGGATAGTAGTTGATGGACATGGACTCGATGAACGACGAAGTGTAGGGCAGTCGGTGTCGCGGATTCTACGCGTGCAACGCGGACCGATTGTCGAATGGTGGGTCACAGGCTATAGTCTTTCGCAGCGGCCTTGCGCGCCGCTTTCAGTTGAAAGGCGATTGGCAGAAAACGGCAGCAATCGTTGCGATCATGCATGCAACTCCACACATGCGGCGCGCGTGAATCACGCGCACAGATACGAGACCGCTGAAGCGGCGTAAGACCAGGTTTGGGGAAGAGCAAACGAAGCGGCAGGCGAACGGCATCATACCCTCGCCGCGCTGTTCGTCGAGAACGACTCATCATCTGGAGCCCCCATGACAGATGTTCCTGAGGATAACGATGCGCATCCCCACGTGACGCATCGGCAAGGAGCGAAGTCTTATCGCAATGCCACACGTTTCACCGGCTTGCCGCCGTCGTTTTCCGCTTCGCGCAGGGCCTGGGTGCTCGGCTCGTGCGCGACGGCCGCGGCGCTCGGGTTCGCCGGCGCGAGCCGTTCGCTGTCGTGGATCGCGCCCGCCTTCGCCGATACGCGGCCAGCCGGGGGCGGACTCGATGCCTTCCTCGCGCTTTCGCAACACCTCACCGGTCGTAGCAGTTTCGATACCGTGCTTGGCCAACGTGTCTACGATGCGCTGTCGCGTGCCGATAACCAGTTCGCGCCGAACGTCGCGGCGCTCAACACGTGGCTGCAAGGCCACGGCGGCGTGCCGTCCGATACGGTCACGCAGGCGCTGCAGACCGACCAGCCCGCGCTCGCGAAAACGGTCGGCGCGATCATGCGCGCGTGGTATCTGGGCCTCGTCGGCGACATGCCGCACGTCCAGGTGATCGCGTATGAAAAGGCGCTGATGTTCGAGCCCGTGCAAGACGTGCTCACGATTCCCTCCTATTGCCGCGACGTGCCGTTCTACTGGACGCAGAAGCCGACGCCCGCGTAAGCCGCGCGAGCCCGCGAGCGGGCCACGCCAGCAGCGCAACCAGCACGCCGGACCCGCAAGCGTCGCACGAACAAAGCCCGCAACTGGCAGGGCATCGAAGAGAGAAACGATGGCAAACACACAATCCGCCGATATCGTCGTGGTCGGCTCCGGCGTCGCCGGCAGTCTGGTTGCGCATCAGCTGGCGCTGGCGGGCGCGTCGGTGATCCTGCTCGAAGCGGGGCCGCGCATTCCGCGCTGGCAGATCGTCGAGAACTTCCGCAACTCGCCGGCCAAGTCCGACTTCGCGACGCCGTATCCGTCGACGCCTTACGCGCCGCATCCCGAGTACGCGCCCGCGAACAACTACCTGATCCAGAAGGGCGATTATCCGTACAACTCACAATACGTGCGGCTGGTCGGCGGCACGACCTGGCACTGGGCGGCCGCCGCGTGGCGGCTGCTGCCGTCGGACTTCCAGTTGCGCAAGCTGTATGGCGTCGGGCGCGACTGGCCGTATCCGTACGAAACGCTCGAGCCGTGGTACGTGGCCGCCGAAGTGCAGCTCGGCGTGTCCGGTCCCGATAGTTCGATCGATCTCGGTTCGCCGCGCTCGAAGCCCTATCCGATGCAGCAGCTGCCACTGTCGTACATGGATCGGCGGTTCAGCGACGTGCTCAACGCGCAGGGCTTCAAGGTCGTGCCCGAACCGGTCGCGCGCAACAGCCGTCCGTACGATGCGCGGCCCACCTGCTGCGGCAACAACAACTGCATGCCGATCTGCCCGATCGCCGCGATGTACAACGGCGTGATTCACGCGGAGAAGGCCGAGCAGGCCGGCGCGAAACTGATTCCCGAAGCGGTCGTGTATCGCATCGAAGCGGACGACAAAGGGCTCATCACCGCGGTCCACTACAAGGACCCGAACGGCAACAGCACACGCGTCACCGGCAAGCTGTTCGTGCTCGCGGCGAACGGCATCGAAACGCCGAAGCTGATGTTGATGTCGACCTCCGACAAATTCCCGCACGGCGTCGGCAACAGCTCCGATCAGGTGGGCCGCAACCTGATGGACCATCCCGGCACCGGTGTCACGTTTCTCGCCAACGAACCGCTGTGGCCCGGCCGTGGCCCGATGGAGATGACCTCGATCGTCAACTTCCGCGACGGCGCGTTCCGCTCCGATTACTCGTCGAAGAAGCTGCATTTGTCGAACGGCGTGCCGACGATGGGGGTCACCGCCGACCTGCTGAAAAAAGGCCTGACCGGCGCCGAGCTCGACCGGCAGATTCGCGACCGCGCGGCGCGCACGCTGAACATCAACAGCTTTCACGAACATCTGCCGGAGCCGCAGAACCGCATCGTGCCGTCGGCAGATCACAAGGACGCGCTCGGGATTCCTCAGCCCGAGATCTACTACTCGATCAACGACTACGTGAAGAAGAGCGCCGCCAATACGCACGAACTGTATGCGCAGATCGCGACGCTATTCAGCGGCACCGAGGTCTCGTTCGACGACAGCTTCGCGCCCAACAATCACATCATGGGCACGACGATCATGGGCAGCGATGCGGCGAGTTCGGTCGTCGACGCGGACTGCCGCACGCACGATCATTCGAACCTGTTCATCGCGAGTAGCGGCGTGATGCCCACCGCCGCGTCGGTGAACTGCACGCTAACGATCGCTGCGCTGTCGCTGAAACTAGGCGACAAGCTGAAGCGCGAAATCTGAGCGCCGACCGGAGAGCCACAATGACGAAGAACACCTGTCGCGTGCAGCCGGACCCTGCGCTGATGCACGTCAACCAGCGCCGCCGCTTCGGCGGCGCGGCGCTCGCGGCCGCGTTTTCGCTGTTTGCGCTGTCGATAGCGTGGCACGAGTCGCACGGCCCGGACGCAAACTCGACCGACGAAATGCCGATCACCCAGGCGCGCGCCGACGACGCGGCGCAGGCTTCGGTCGGCGGCCCGGCCATGCTCGCAGGCAAGGCCGCGAATGGCGAACTCGTGAAGCGCGGCCAATACCTGACCCGTGCTGCCGATTGCGCGGCCTGCCATACGGCGGACAAGTCGCGCCCATTCGCGGGCGGCCTGCCGATCAGCACACCGTTCGGCACGATCGTGACGCCGAACATCACGCCCGATCCCGACACCGGCATCGGCCAGTGGAGCGACGCCGATTTCATGCGCGCGATGCACGAAGGCATCGGCAAAGGCGGCGAGCGGCTCTATCCGGCGTTCCCGTACACCGCCTACACACGCGTAACCGAACAGGACGTGCTCGCGATTCGCGCGTATCTGAACACGCTCGCGCCGATTCACTACACGCCGCCCTCGAACAGCCTCAAGTTCCCGTTCAATCAGCGCTGGCTAATGGTGTTCTGGAACATGTTCAACTTCACCGAGGGGCGCTTCGTGCCGGACCCGAAACAGAGCCCCGAATGGAACCGAGGCGCGTATCTGGTCGAAGGGCTCGCGCATTGCGAGGAATGCCATACACCGCGCAATTTCATGCAGGGGCTGAAGTCGAGCGCGCGTTTCTCCGGTGCGGTGCAGGCCGGCTGGCATGCGTTCAATATCACGCCGGACAAGCTGAGCGGAGTCGGCGACTGGCGCGACGACGAACTCACGGCGTATCTGTCGACCGGCGCGGCGCCGAGCCGCGCAAACGCGGCCGGCCCGATGGGCGAAGTGGTCGCGAACAGCACGCAGTACCTGACGCCGGTGGATCTGCGCTCGATCGTCGTGTTCTTGCGCTCGGTGCCGGCCGTGAGCGGCGGCGACGCGCGTCCCCGTCATCAATGGGGCAAGCCGGCCAGCGATGTCACCGCCATGCGCGGCACCGCGATCACCGGCGTGAACGGCGCGCAGCTGTTCGTCGCCAATTGCGCGACCTGTCATAGCTGGACCGGGCAGGGCGTGGGCGCGAGCGCGCCGGGCGCGTATCCGTCGCTGATCCACAACTCGACGGTCGGCGCGAACGACGCGAACAATCTCACGTTGGTCATTCTGCACGGCGTGAATCGCACGACCGCGCACGCGGACGTGCTGATGCCCGGGTTCGGCAGCCATCTCGACGACCAGCAGATCGCGGCGATCACCAACTACGTGACGAAACAGTTCGGCAATCCGCAGGCGACGATCGCGGCCGACCAGGTGGCGAAGTTGCGCACGCTGCAATAGCGCGCGGGACGACTCGGGCGCGCGCCAGGAGTGACTCGCGCAAACGTGCATTTCCGGTAACACATACCGCAAATGTGCCGTTTCAGCGTCATTTTTGCGTCGTTCGATGTCTTTCTTGCTCGATGAAGCGTGCGGATACGATAGGCACCCCGCATACGCACCCGCGTCGGCCGCATTATCATGGTGGGATGGATTCCACCCCCGCCAACTTCGTTCAGCATCACGACGCCAACGAGGCCGGCCGCGATTTCGTGGTCGGCGACCTGCACGGCTGCGTCGACGCTTTGCGCTACCTGCTGCGTCAGATCGCGTTCGATCCGACGTGCGACCGGCTGTTTTCGGTCGGCGATCTGGTCGATCGGGGCGAGCACTCGGAGCAGGCGCTCGCGCTGCTCGCGAAGCCGTGGTTCCATGCGGTGCTCGGCAATCACGAGGACGCGCTGTGCGCGGTCGCCGACGGCCGCTTGCGGCGGCAGTGGTGGTACGGCATCGGCGGCGCGTGGGCGGTCGACGTGCCCGACGAGCGTCTGCGCGATTACGCCGAGCATCTGCGCACGCTGCCGCTCGTGCGCGTGATCGGCAGCGGCAAGGCGCGCTTCAACGTTCTGCACGCCGAATTTTTCGGCTCCGACGCCGAGCTCGACGCGGGCAATTATTCGGCCGAAACGCGCCAGCAATTGCTGTGGGGTCGCGAGCTCGCGCTGGGCAACGGCGATCCGCTGCGGCAGCGCGGGCTGTCGCTGACTTATTGCGGCCATACGCCGGTGCGCGACATCATGCAGATCGGCTCGCAAGTGTTCATCGATACGGGCGCGTTCGGGCCGGACGGCACGTTGACGATCGTGCAGCCGCAGGCGTTGCGTCGTTGGTCGATCTCGGTCGAGGCCGCGCGCGCGGAAGGGGCGGCGGAATTGGCCTTGCCTTGAACGGCTGAAGTCCCCGCGCTGCTTCGCCGCTCTTCTGTCACCCGACCTGATTCAACTCGAACACCATATCGACGTTCGTGCCGTTCCAGTTGTATTCGAGGTATGCCGCGTGATGGCAGTCGCGCAGCAGCATCGTGCGGAATGCCGCGAGGCATTCGCCAGCGCTGTCGCGCACCGACGGATACGCGATGCCCGGCGCGCCCGCCGCGCGTACCGCGCGCCCGAGCGCCTGTCCGGGAAGGTAGTCGTCGGGCGACAGCACGGCGGGATCGAACTCGGGATCGCGACGCAAGTCGACCACGCTGCCTTGTGCGACTACCGTGTAGAGACGCATCTGTTGACGCATAGGCGGCTCGGCGGTCGCCTGGAGAAACCGACCCGTGTGATAGCGTGTTTCCGCGATCGCAGTCGCGCGTGAACGCGCGCAATAGAACACGCCGTAGGTGCCGTCGGAAAAGCGGCTGCCGAGCGGATTCAGATGCGTGAGCGCGGCCATGATCGGCCCGTAGCCGGGCCCGAAACGGCGCTCCTCGCGCGGCACCAGATCGAGTTCGCCGATTTCGGTGCGCAGCCGGTCGTTGGTCATCGCTTCGAGCGCGTACAGCGCGTCGAAATCCTCCGGCGATGCGACCCGATCGAACAGGTTGATGGCCGGAAAGCGCGTCGGAATCACGCGATACGCGGGCGACCAATCGAGCGCTGCGCTGGTCCAGCGGTCCTGCCATTGCGGTTGT
Organism: Paraburkholderia sp. UCT70; assembly: GCF_050434085.1. NCBI lineage: Bacteria > Pseudomonadati > Pseudomonadota > Betaproteobacteria > Burkholderiales > Burkholderiaceae > Paraburkholderia > Paraburkholderia sp. UCT70. The sequence goes on from NZ_JBNPVZ010000002.1 coordinate 468,262, forward strand.
GTCACGCCCAGCCGCCTCGCATTGCGTCGAGATACTGGCGCACGGCCACGAGATCGCTGATGTTGCCCGCCAGCATGCGGTCCAGCGCGCGTTTGCCGCCGAACGGCGGCGCGCTGTTGGGACGTTTGACCCAGGTGTCGGCGGCGCTCGGCTGCGGCAGCAGAATCTGCAGCGCCTTGTAGATGCCGAGCAGCAGCGACAATCGCTCCAGCGTGTCGTGGCTGAGGCGCGCGGTCTCGGGCGTCGCCCTCCACTTGAAGAACGTCGAGCGACCCGGCTTGCCGAGCAGCACGATCTGCTCGTCGGCGCTCAGGTCCCAGTCGCGCGCGATGTTGAAGAACGCACGCAGACCGGCCGCGGACATCTGCGTCAGCGTGGGTTCCGAAAGCGATCGTCGCGGCGATGCCTCGGGCGAGGAAATTCGGGCAGCGTGAGCCATTGCGGGTAAGTCCCTATGTGTACTTTTTAAGAATATTAGTCCAAAAGTGGATTTTTGCAAGAGAATATAATCCCGGCTCGTTTTGGCAGCCGTCGATCAGGAGAAGCAGCAGATGCGGGTTCGAGGAGTAGCAGCGGCGCTGGCCGTGTGGTGTGTGTCGGAGGTGGCGTTGGCTGCCGGTTATGCGGAAGTGTGGAATCCGCCGGAGGCGGGCGGGCATATCGCGGGCGGACACGTTACCCAACAGGCGCACGCGCGGAAAAAACCCGAGGCGGTGAAAGTGAAGGCGGGCGCCAAGGGCGGAATCAAGACCAAAGCTGGTGCGCATGCGCGGCAGACGGCGAGCGCCCGGCACGCGGCAACCCATGTCGCGTCGGCTAGCGCGGCCCACGGCGGCAAACTCGCGGCGCATGGGAACGGCGTCAAACGTCTCGTGGCGGGCGGGAACGTGAAAGGCGGTACGAAAGTCGCGGCGTCGGGCCCGAACCGGTCGCACGCCACCGTGACCGCGCCGACCGCGAAGCACGCGCAGCCGCATGTGCAACTGGCGCACGCGAAGCCGGCTCAGGGCAAGGTCGTGCACGCCGATTTCGCGGCGGCTCACACCGCGCGTCCGCATGTGGACAAGGTCGCGGCGAAGCCCGCGATTTCCCGTGCGAATCTGATCAAACCGCCCGTGCGGACTTCGTCGGACGCGTCCGCAAACGTTAGCGACAGCGCGCCGATGGGCTCCGTGGCCAATCCCGCGACCGCCAGCAGCGGTTCGCTGCCGCCGATCATCCACTAAGGCTGCTTCGAGCGGCGCGGCGCGGTGTGGCATCGGTCGTGGCGTCACGCCGTGGCGAGGCCGTTTGCAAGCAGCCGCAGCGTTTCCGCCGAGCGGGCCTCGCGCACGCGCGAATGCAGCGTCACACGCGATTCCGGCAGGGCCGGCAAGCTGAGCCGCGCGCCGACGTCGATCAGACCGCGCGGCGCAACCCGACGCGCGAGCGGCGACACGGCGAGCCCAGCGGCCACAGCCGCGCCCACTGCCGCGACGCCACCACCCACAAACACCTCCTGCCAGGCGATCCCCGCCGCCGTCAGCGTGCGCAACGCGACGTCACGCACGTTGCACGGCGGGCTCAATAGCGCGAGCGCTAGCGGCTCACCGACTCGCGGCAGCCATGTCGGCGTCGCGAGCCAACCGAGCGGTTCGCTGAACAGCGTCTGCGCGTCATCGCGCGGCGGTTCGTCGGCGCCGTAGCGGACGATCGCCGCATCGAGCCGGCGTTCGTCGAACTGCGCGAGCAACGCCGCCGATGTGCCCATATGCAACTCGACCACGAGGCCCGGATCGTGTGCGTTGAGCCGGCCGAGCAGGTGTGGCAGATCGGAGCCCGCAACGTGCTCGCTGAGCCCGAGCACGAGCCGTCGCCGCTCCACCGACAGCGCGCCGAGCGCGCGCTCGTGCGCGTTCAGCAACTCGCGCGCGGCGCCGAGAAACGCGTGGCCGTCGGCGGACAGACGCACGATGCGCGGCGTGCGCTCCAGCAACTGCTTGCCCAGGTGCGCCTCCAGTCGCTTCAGCTTCAGGCTGACGGCCGATTGCGTGGTGTCGAGCGCGTCCGCGGCGCGCGTGAAGCTGCGCAGATCGGCGACCAGCACGAAGGCGCGCACCGCATCGAGATCGAGGACTTTCATTTCGTATGAAAATGGATGAAATAAACAGGGATATCTGTTTATTATGACCGAGCGCGCCTAAGCTGTGTTCAACCCAACACCGCAAACAAGGAGCCCATCATGCCGCTCACCCGGATCTCACTGCGCGCCGGCAAGCCGGCGGATTACCGTCAGGCGCTGACCGCCGGCATCCAGCGCTCGCTGGTGGACACGTTCAACGTGCCGAAGGACGACATGTTCATGCTGATCACCGAGCACACGCCCGACAACATGATCTACGACCGGCAGTACCAGAATATCGAGCGCGGCGACGATCTCGTCGTGATCCAACTGACCGTTAGCAACACGCGCTCGGTCGAGCAGAAGAAGGCGCTGTACCGACGCATCGTCGATGAACTCGGGAAGTCGCCGGGCGTGCGGCCCGAGGATGTGTTCATCAATCTCGTCGAGGTCGAGAAGGAGAACTGGTCGTTTGGGAATGGGATTGCGCAGTACGCAAGCCGTCCCGACTAGCGAAATGCGTCATCAAAGAGCGAACCATCGACCAAATTGCGACATTTCAACAAATATTGAAATATAACGATGAAGTGGATATAGTGTCTTTATGGACACGATCAATGCCGTACGCGCGCTCGGCGCGCTCGCTCACGAATCCCGTCTCGCGATCTTTCGCCAGCTCGTCGTTGCCGGCCCCGAAGGCATGGCGGCTGGCGAAATAGCGCAGCGGTTAGGCATTTCGCCTTCCGGCCTTTCATTCCACCTGAAAGACCTGACACACGCCGGACTGGTGAGTCCGCGACAGGAAGGGCGCTTCGTCATCTACACCGCAAACTTCGACGCGATGACGTCGCTGATCGGCTTCCTCACAGAGAACTGCTGCTCCGGTGCATCGTGCGCCGCGAGCGACCTTTCCAACTGCTGCCGAGACGAAACATGAAACGCATGCACATTCACGTGGCTGTGGACAATCTTGCCGACAGCATCCGCTTCTACAGCGCGATGTTTGGCAACGTCGAGCCGACAGTCATCAAGAGCGATTACTGCAAGTGGGAGTTGAGCGACCCCGTCGTGAACTTCGCGATCTCGCAACGCGGGGCGAAACCTGGCGTCGATCACATTGGCATCCAGGTCGAAACCGATGAAGAACTGGCAGAGATGAACGCGCGCTTCGCCGCCGCTGAAGGTCCCGTGCAGCACCAGAGCGGCACGACATGCTGTTACGCGAAGTCGGACAAGGCGTGGACCGTCGATCCGCAAGGCGTGGCCTGGGAAACCTTCCTGACGCTCCAATCGGCTCCCATCTATGGGCAATCTCATACTCAGGCATTGGCAGCAAACGAATCCGCAGCAGCCTGCTGCGCTCCGTCCCAGACAGGCATTTCATTTCGGAGCCGCACATGAGCGGCAAACCGTATTCGGTACTGATTCTCTGCACCGGCAACAGCGCACGCAGCATCATGGCCGAGGCGCTGTTCAACGTGCTCGGCAAAGGACAGTTTCGCGCGTACAGCGCGGGCAGCCATCCATCCGGCGCAGTCAATCCGTTCGCGATCGAGAAATGCGCGGCACTGGGCTACGACACCGCGAAGATGCGCAGTAAGAGCTGGGACGAGTTCGCAACGCCCGACGCGCCGCAGATGGACTTCGTCATTACCGTATGCGATCAGGCTGCGGGCGAGGTCTGCCCGATCTGGCCCGGCAAGCCGATCAGCGCACACTGGGGCTTTGAAGATCCCGCAGCCTGCCAGGGAACCGACGACGGGAAGCGCGAAGTTTTCGACAAGGTCTATCGACAGATCATGAATCGCGTGAGCCAGTTCGTGAACCTGCCGCTGCGCGCGCTCAACCACGACGCAATCCAGCGCGAAATGCGTGCCATTGGCGAGCGTCCGGCAGAGGAAACCAATGAGTCGCGCTGAGGCTCGTGCAGCCGCGCGCCCGGCTATCGGCTTCTTCGAGCGCTATCTGACGGTGTGGGTCGCGCTGTGCATCGTGGCAGGCGTGATACTCGGCCAGGTGTTGCCGGGCGCATTTCAGGCGCTCGGGCGCATGGAAGTCGCGCACGTCAACCTGCCCGTCGGGGTGCTGATCTGGGTGATGATCATCCCGATGCTCATCAAGATCGACTTCTCGGCGATGAAGCAGGTCGGCAGCCAATGGCGCGGCATCGGCGTGACGCTCGCGGTCAACTGGCTCGTCAAACCGTTCTCGATGGCCGTGTTGGGCTGGGTGTTCATTCGTCACGTGTTCAGGCCGTGGCTGCCCGTCGAGCAACTCGACAGCTACGTCGCAGGTCTCATCCTGCTCGCCGCCGCGCCGTGCACGGCAATGGTCTTCGTGTGGTCGCAGCTGTGCAAGGGCGACCCGTATTTCACTCTGTCGCAGGTCGCGCTGAACGACTCGATCATGGTCGTGGCGTTCGCGCCACTCGTCGCGTTGCTGCTCGGGCTGTCCGCGATCACAGTGCCTTGGGACACACTGATCGCTTCGGTTGGCCTTTACATAGTGATCCCGGTCATCCTCGCGCAACTGCTGCGCCAACGCTTTCTTCGAAAGGGCGAAGAGCATTTCCGGAGCGTCGTCGCCCGTCTCGGTCCCTGGTCCATCTGCGCCTTGCTCGCGACGCTGGTCCTGCTGTTCGCGTTTCAGGGTCAGCAGATCGTTGAGCAGCCGCTGGTGATCGCGATGCTCGCCGTGCCAATCCTCATTCAGGTGTTTCTGAACTCGGGACTGGCCTACCTGCTCAACCGCCAGTTGGGCGTCGCACATTGCGTCGCTGGCCCGTCGAGTCTGATCGGCGCAAGCAACTTCTTCGAACTCGCCGTGGCCACGGCAATCAGCCTGTTCGGCTTTCATTCGGGTGCCGCACTGGCGACGGTGGTTGGGGTTCTGATCGAGGTCCCCGTGATGCTGCTCGTCGTGGGGGTCGTGAACCGTTCGCAAGCATGGTACGAATCAGGGCAGCGCAAAGTCGCGCCCAACTTGAGGAGAAACGGATCGTGATGAGTGATCTGCCGAACGTCAGCCCTATTCACCTCGATATACCGGACGTGGACAAGCTGGCACCCGTGACGACTTCAACGCATCCGCCACGCATCCTGCTGCTTTACGGGTCGCTGCGAGCAACGTCGTATAGCCGGCTGCTGACGCTCGAAGCCGAGCGCATCCTCCGGCATTTCGGAGCGCAAACGCGGGTATTCGACCCGCACGGCCTGCCGCTCGCCGATAGCGTCCCGGCAGATCATCCGAAGGTCGTCGAACTGCGCAAGCTGTCCGAGTGGTCGGAGGGGCAGGTTTGGTGCAGCCCGGAGCGCCACGGCAATCTCACGGCCGTATTCAAGAATCAGATCGACTGGCTGCCGCTCGAAAGCGCGGGAATACGGCCGACCCAAGGGCGCACGCTGGCTGTGATGCAGGTGTGCGGAGGCTCGCAATCGTTCAATGCGGTAAACGCGCTGCGCGTGCTTGGCCGCTGGATGCGGATGGTGACCATCCCCAATCAGTCGTCGGTCGCGAAGGCATACCAGGAATTCGATTCCGATGGCCGTATGAAGCCCTCGTCCTACTATGATCGCGTGGTCGACGTGATGGAAGAGCTGTTCAAGTTCACGCTGCTCGTGCGGGACCGTTCGGACTATCTGACCGATCGATACAGCGAGCGCAAGGAGGCCGCGCCCCTGCAAGCGAGCGTACTTGCTGGCTCGGCGATGCGACACGAAATCAACTCCAATGCCGACACCGACGACAGCGAAACCGAATGAACCCGACCACCTGCATGCCCGGCTAGAGACGTGGGTGCTGGCGTGGCTGAGCGGACTTGCTAGTCCTTACCCCACCGCCAGCGCGGCGGCTCGCCCTTCAGCCAGCACACGACCACGAGGGCCACTGTTAATAGCGCGACCAGCAAGGCGAACGTGAGCGGATGACCCGCGGGTCGAAACCGGAAAACGACCACCCCGAGCAACACGAAATACGCGAGCAGCGTCACCCATCCTTGCCAGCGCACGGGAAGGCCCCAACCCCAGCCATAGCGTTTGGCTGGGAACCAGTATTCACGAGTGGGTGACATCGCGCGGTCTCCTGATTCGTGCGCTTGCTCATTGTCGACGATTCACGGTCGGTAAGTGCAAGCATTGCATCTTCCGCCCTGTATCACGCGGGACTATATTTCCTGGACCGGCTTCAACCCGAGTTCATCGACAGGAAACGCTCCATGCAACCCGCAAACCAGCAAAAAACCGCGCTTCTGATCGGCGCCTCGCGCGGCCTCGGCTTCGCGATGGTCGAGGAGTATCTGAAGCGCGGCTGGCGAGTCATCGCGACCGGCAGGCAAAATTCCACGACCAGGCTCCTTCAGCTTGCGACGGCGTCACATGACGCACTTGAAGTCGAAACGGTCGACATCACGATTCCCGAACAGGTCGCCGCGTTGCGGGGCCGCCTCGAAGGACGTCCGATCGACCTGCTGTTCGTCAACGCCGGCGTCAAGAACGACGATAGTGAAACGATCGCGGATGTATCGACCGACGAATTCGTGCGCGTGATGGTGACGAACGCGTTGAGTCCGATGCGGGTCGTCGAGGCCTTGCAGGATCTCGTTCGGCCGACTGGCACGATCGGCGTGATGTCGTCGGGGCAGGGCAGCGTCGCCAACAACGAGAACGGCAACTACGAGGTCTATCGCGGCAGCAAGGCCGCGCTCAACATGTTCATGCGCAGCTTTGCCGCACGTCATCGAAGCGATACCAGAACCCTGCTGCTGATGGCGCCCGGCTGGGTGCGAACCGACATGGGCGGGCCGGACGCGTGTCTGAGCATCGACGAAAGCATCCCGAACCTGGTCAGCACGATCGACGCATACGACGGCCGTGCCGGTTTGCATTACCTCGACTACCTCGGCAGAGTCGTGCCATGGTGAGCGGCAAGCGTAGGGGCCAGCGGCGCAAGAGCGCGTCGCTATAATGATTCGCCGCCCTACCACGTACCCTCAACCACTCTCTGCCATGACCATCGACCGCCCCGATCCTCCCCGCGATGCCCTCGAACTCGGCGGCTCCGTCTGGTTTCAGGCGGGCACGCAGACGCTCGGCGGCGCGGCCCGCATCGCGCTGCTTGCGGCGATTGGCGAGACCGGCTCGATCACGAGCGCGGCGAAGGCGGTCGGCATCAGCTACAAAGGCGCGTGGGATGCCATCGACACGATGAACAACCTCGCCGGCGAGCCGCTCGTCGTGCGTCTGACCGGCGGCAAGGGTGGCGGCGGCACGACGCTGACGCCGCGCGCGGTGAAGCTGATCGAGACGTTTCGCGCGGTCGAGCGCGAGCATCGGCGCTTTCTCGAACGCGCGGGCGCGGCGATTGGCGAGGGCTTCGCGACGGACTGGGACCTGATCGGCCGCATCGGCGTGAAGACGAGCGCGCGCAATCAGTTCTACGGCACGGTGTCGGCGATCGAGCGCGGCACCGTCAACGACGAAGTGTCGCTCGCGCTGCCCGGCGGCCACACGATCGTCGCCGTGCTCACGCACGAGAGCACCGAAGCCCTCGGGCTCGCGGTCGGCGTGGCGGCGTTTGCGCTGATCAAGGCGTCGTGGGTCGTTTTGCTCGTACCGGGTGATGGCGATCGCGATGCGCCGTTTGAACCTGTCGGCGCGCAATCAGTTGTTTGGCACCGTGCACAGCGTGAAGCGCGGCGCGGTGAACGCGGAAGTGTCGCTCGGGCTCGAAGGCGGCGCGGTGGTCACGGCGGTCGTCACCAATGGCAGCCTCGACATGCTCGGTTTGCAGGAAGGCGCGAGCGCGGTCGCGGCGTTCAAGGCGTCGAGCGTGATACTTGGCGTGAAGGATTGAGATTGCCGGGGCATAACGAAGGCGCAATGCCACCCGCTCAACGAGGCGACGCCTCGCTGCGCGCATATCCTGCGAACGGATGATCCTCGCGCACGCGGCCGTCGCTGACCTGCACGACCTGATCGCCGAATGCGGCGACGTCGTCCGGATCGTGCGTGATCAGCACCATCGGAATATCGAGCCGCGTTTGCAGGTCCGATAGCTCGCGTCGCATGCGCTGGCGCAACTCACTATCCAGTGCGGAAAACGGCTCGTCGAGCAGCAGCAGGCGCGGCTGCGAAACCAGCGCGCGCGCGAGCGCCACACGCTGCTTCTGCCCGCCGGACAGCTGCGCCGGGTGATTGCCCGCCAAGCCCCTCAATTCGAGCGCATCGAGCCAGTAATCGACCTGCGCATGCGCGCCGCGCGCACGCGGATTGAGCCAGCCCCGGTGCAGCCCGAAGCCGATGTTCTGCCGCACGTTCAGATGCGGAAACAGCGCGTAGTCCTGAAACAGATACGCGATCTTGCGCGCCTGCGGCTTCTGATCGATGCCGACCGCGCTATCGAACAAGGTGGTGCCGTGCAGCGTGATGGTCCCTTCATCGGGACGCAGCAAGCCGGCGATCGCCTGCAAGGTCAGGCTCTTGCCCGCGCCCGACGGCCCGAACAGCACGAGCCGCTGCGTGCTCGCGCTGAACGCGACGTCGAGCGTAAAGCGCCGCTCGGCGGTCTCGAAGGTCTTGCGGATGGCGACGTTGAGCGGCATGTCAGCGGGCTCTCAGAAGCGTGTGCTGCGGCACGAGACCGCCCCGCGAGCAGCAGGATCGTCACGCACGCGACCGATGTCACGAGCACGAGGAAGTTGGCGGTGCTGTCGTCGCCGGCCTGCACCGCCGAATAGACCGCGACCGACAGTGTCTGCGTGCGGCCTGGCAGATTGCCCGCGATCATCAGCGTCGCGCCGAATTCGCCGAGCGCGCGCGCGAACGCGAGCAGGCCGCCCGCGAGGATGCCGCGCGCGGCGAGCGGCAGCGTCACGCGGAAAAACACCGCGGTTTCGCTGACGCCGAGCGTGCGCGCCGCGCGCTCCAACTGCGGATCGACGCCTTCAAAGGCAGCGCGCGAGGACTTCAGCACGAGCGGAAACGCGACCACCGTCGACGCGATCACCGCGCCCTGCCACGTGAAGACGAGCTGGATGTCGAAGCGGTCGAGCCACGCGCCGATCACGCCGCGTCGGCCGAGCAGCACGAGCAGGTAATAGCCAAGCACGGTGGGCGGCAGCACGAGCGGCAGCATCAGCAGCGAATCGATCACGTCGCGCGCGCCGGAGCGCCAGCGCGACAGGCCGAGCGCGGCCGCGACGCCGAGCACGAGAGTGAGCGCGGTGGCCCAGCCTGCGACCTTCAGCGATAGCAGCAGCGGAACCCAGGCCTGTTGCATGAGCGTGTGCTCTCCCCGTGAATCAATGCGCCGGCTTGAAGCCGTACTTCGCGAGCACCGCCTGACCGGCCGGCGACAGCACGAAGTCGATGAAGGCTTGCGCGTCGGCCGCGTGATGGCTGCCTTCGACCTGCGCGATCGGATAGCTGATCGGCGTTTGCGTCGGCAGGTTCAGCGCGACCTTGACCTTGTCGGGCATGATCGCGGCATCGGTGCCGAACACGAAGCCGGCGTCGACTTCGCCGCGCGCGACGTAATCAAGGCTCTGACGCACGTTCGACGCGAGCACCGCCTTCGCGCTGACCGCGTCCCACACGCCGGCGGCCTGAAGCGCGCCTTGCGTGTAGCGGCCAACCGGCACCGAGGCCGGATCGCCGAACGCGACGCGCTTGACGTTCGCGGTCGTCAGCGCGTTGAGGTTGGCGGGCGCGAAATGACTGTCGGCTGGCACGATCAGCACCAGCGAGTTGGCGGCGAAGTCGCGCCGCGTCGACGGCACGATCACCTTTTCGGCGGCGGCCTTGTCCATTGCCTTCTGATCCGCGGACGCGAATACGTCGGCGGGCGCGCCTTTGACGATTTGTTGCATCAGCACGTCGGACGCGCCGAAGTTCAACAGGACCTTGGTGCCCGGATGCTGTTGCTCGAACGCTTTGCCGACCGCCTTGAACGCATTGGTCAGGCTGGCGGCGGCCGAGACCACCAGTTCATCGGCGTGGGCCTTGACGCTGACCACGACGGCGACGGCGGCTGCGACGCACAGCGCGTACTGCTTCAGATGGCAAGAGAGTGTCATGAAGGACCTGGAGTCTGACGTGAACGGGAAGCAGTGTCCTAAAAACGCTATCGTAATATATGCGCGGTTATAGCGGTGCGCGAAACGGTCGATTCGGCGCAGCGCTTCACGTATGGCGTGAAGCGAGGGAAGTGCTACAAAACTGTAAAGGGAAGCTTGAAAACGCGGCGGAAGGGCCGGCGCAGCGTGCTCAGATGTCCGACGCGCGCATCAGCTCAAGCGTATTGCGCGTTTGCGACAGCGGCGCGGCCGACGGTCGAATGTCGCGGGGGGACCGCCATTTCGCGCGAATGAACGGCCGGTCGTGGCCGGACACCTTCAATGCGATATGCGTGACCCAGCGCTGCGTGGGCACGTGCACGCCGTGCATCAGGATTGCCAGCACCATCAGGCTGACGGTGACCGGGAGCGCCGACAGCCGGCCCGGCTCCGCATTCCACGCGATGCGCACGAACACGAGCGCGGTGAGCGCGCCGACGAGGCAGCCAGTCACGGCTTCGGACGGCGAATGCGCGCTCAGCACGACGCGCGACAAGCCCACCGCCAGGCCGGCGGCAAGCCCCCCGAGCACGCCGAGCAGCCGGACGGCGCGGCGCGCGGGCAATAGCATCAAAAACAGCGCGACCGGATAGACGGCCGTGGACAGCATGGAGTGACCGCTGACGCCGGTGAAATCGAGCTCGCGCACACCGACGCCCCAGCCGAGGAAGGCGAGCTTGGTCACGGTCACGACGCCGATCGCCGTACCGAGCAGCGCGAGCCAGCAGGCCGCGAGCCGCCACGAGTAGCCGACCGCCAACCACAGCGCGATGGCGAGCGCGAGCGGTAGCGTCAAGCCGGCGCCGCCGAGACTGGTGATCGAATACCACAGGTGGATCGGAAAATCGGGCATGGCGGGAGCGCGACGCGGGTCGCGTGAAATCGGGTTGGTGGAAATCGGCGCGCGGCCGGCACGAAACGCCGATGCGGCCCGGATCGACACGTCGGGAAATCAACCGCCAGTATAGTCGGGTGTTGCGCGACGGTCTTGCGGCGCACAGCGCTTTTGCACGCCGAATGTGAGCTGCCGAACGGCTATCGACGTGGTTTGACGACAGGGCCCCGGCAAGGTTCGCGACGATCGAAATGGCCACGAAGAGCGGCGCTGGTGTTCAGCACCGCAAGAAAAATGATGTTATTGTGCATTGCACAACTTCATCTGATCCACAGTTTTGGGGTCCACATTTGTCCCTTTTGCGAGGTTATCGCCGATGGCAAAAAGCCTGTCGAAAATCTGGCTGCGTGGTTTCAAGCGCCTGCTTGCGATCCAAACCGAACACGCGCAAAAAACCGCCAAGCGAGCGCAGGCGCGACCGGTTCGCGCCGCCACCACCAAACCGTCGAGCAAGGCTCATCCACTGAAGCCGGCTGCCGCGCTACGCACGCCGATGAAACGCGAAGCGCCGCGCGAGTCGCGCGTGCGTCCACGCGCGGCCGCGTGGGCGAGCGGCGCGTGGACGCGCTCGTTCCATTCCGCGCCGGCCGCGCCGGGCCGGCTGGTCAATCACCTGCAGTACGGGCTCTATATCCCTTCCGGGCACGCGCATGAGGCGATGCCGCTGGTCGTGATGCTGCATGGCTGCACGCAGTCGATCGACCAATTCGCCGAGGGTACGCGCATGAACCTGCTCGCCGACCGCTACGGCTTCGCGGTCGTGTATCCGGAGCAATCGAAGCACGCGCACTCGCACCGCTGCTGGCATTGGTACGATGCCGGCGATAACGCGGGCGGCGCGGAAGCGCGTGCGGTCGTGTCGCTGGTGGATTCGCTGGTCGAGCAACACGGCTTTGACCGCGCGCGTGTCTACGTGGCGGGGATTTCGGCGGGCGCGGGGCTGACCGCGCTATTGGCCGTCAAGTACCCCGGGCATTTCGCTGCGGTCGCGCTGCATTCCGGCCCCGCTTTCGGCGAGGCGCGCTCCGGCATTACCGCGATGGACGTGATGCGGCGCGGCGCGCGTCGCGAGCCGGCGGAACTCGTCGACGAAACCACGAACGTCGCGCAATACCCAGGCATGCCGGCATTGATCGTCCACGGCGATGCCGACCATGTGGTGGCGCCGGTCAACGCGGACCAGTTGGCGACACAGTTCCTGCGTCTGAACCGCCTCATTGACGCAAACGGCGCGCGCAAAGGCGGCGAGACGCGCGAGGACCGCAAAAATGGCGTCGTGATGCGCGATTATCTGCGCGGTGGCCGGCGCGTGGTACGGGTTTGTCGTGTGCAGGGGCTGGGTCACGCATGGGCCGGCGGCGACGATGCGCTGCCCTTCCACTCGTCCAAGGGCCCGGACGCGAGCGCCATGCTGTGGGAGTTTTTCCGGCATCAGCGTCGTACGGACGCGGGCCGCATCGCGGAAGGATTGGCGGCATCGTCGGTCGGGCGGTGACGTCCGAGCAACACCTCGAAAATGAGTAGTGGCATGAAATCAGGGTTTTCCCTATAATACGGGTTATCCCTTAGGCGTAAACGCCTAGCTATCATTGCCGAGGTGAACCATGTATCTGATCAGCCGCCTGTTCCTGTTTCTGACCAAGTCGCCGGACCAGCTCGCGAAGGAGCGCGCTGACGCCTATCTCGCTGAAGCGACCGATCTCTACGATCTCGAATTCCGCATGCGCAAGCTCGATCAAGAGACGAACGCGCGTCCGTCGTGGATGAGCCAGCACTACGGCTAAGCCGACTGCCTGTAAAATCGGCATCAGGCAGTCAGCAATCGGAACATCGGCGCGTGGTGAGGCGCTGGTGTTTGGGGTTGGTCATCAAGGCTAGTGCCCTGTCGCGCACTCCCCTTTTCTCATCGCGCGGCCTTCGCGCCCGCTTGGCAGACTCCACTCAAGCAGCCGGATTCAGCTGCCACAACGCGTAGTTCAAAAGCGCGGCGTACGCGACCCACACGACATACGGCACGAGCAGAATGCCCGCGAGGCGATCGCGCCGCCAGAACACATACGTCAGCATCACAATCAGTAGCAGCAGAATCAGGATGTCGATCAGCGCCGTCTCCGGCCGATGCAGGCCGAAAAACAGCCACATCCACGCGGCGTTGAACACCAGCTGCACGACCCACAGTACGATCGCCGCGGTCAGGCCGTCGCGCTTCCACACGCGCCACGCGGAAAACGCCATCAGCACGTAAAGTACGGTCCAGACCGGTGGGAAAACCCAGTTCGGCGGATTGAACACAGGCTTTTGCAGGCCCGTGTACCACACGTCGGGCAGAGACAGACTCGCGGCCCAGCCGGCCGCCAGCGTCAGGATCAAAAACACGAGCAGCGACGGCAGACGGCGCATCTTCGCCCCCTTCAGACCTTCTTATTCAATAATGTGAGCAGGCACTCACTTTCCGTATCAGGCCAGTGTGCGCTCGCGGGCCTGTGCCTGGTCGACGATCCGTTCGGGATAATTTCCGCCCAGTACCATGCACCGAATTCCGCGAGCCGCTCCGCGCCGGCCAGCCACCGCGCGTGAATCCATTTTGCCGGCAAGTTCGCGAGCTGCGGTAGATATCGTTTGATAAAGCGCCCGTCGGGGTCGAATTTTTCGGATCGAATAACCGGATTGAACATACGGGAGTAAGGTTGCGCGCCGTAGCCGGTCGAGGCGGCCCACTGCCAGCCGTCGTCGCCGTTGTTCGCCGAGAAATCGAAGTCGTTCAGCAAATCGGCGAAGTATCGCGCGCCGAGCCGCCAGTCGATGCCGAGATCCTTCGCGAGGAAGCTTGCCGTGACCATCCGCAGACGGTTGTGCATATAGCCGGTCTGGTTCAACTGCAGCATCGCGGCATCGACGAGCGGATAGCCGGTGCGGCCGTCACACCAGGCGGCGAACGCTGCGTCGGCCGAGCGGCCTTTTTCCCAGTGCAACTGCTCGTATTCCGGCTTGAACGGCGCGCTTTTCGCGAGGCGCGCGTGGTGCGCGAGGACCATGAAGTAAAAATCCCACCAGATCGGTCCCGACAGCCACGTCGCGGCGCCTTTGCCGTCGGGTTGCAGCGACATCTCGTACGCGAGCCGCGCCAATGTGCGGATCGACACCGTGCCGAAGCGCAGATGCACCGACAGATAGCTCGGCTTTTCGCAGCGGGGAAATCGCGCCGTTCCACGTAGCTGTCGATGCGCGTGAGGAAATCGTCGAGCAGCTGTTGGGCGCCGCACATGCCGGCGGGCAGTTGCAAGTCCGTCAGGTTGCCAGGCGCGAAGCCGAGCTGGTCGAGTGTGGCGATCCTGCACCGGCTCGCGTGGGTGGCGCGTCTGCCAGGCATCGACAATCGGCTGCAGGATCGTCGTGTCGAACACGAACACGCACCAGACACGCTCGCAATGCTTTTGCGCGTAAGTACAGCGCGGCATGATCGGTGCTGCGCAGATCGCGGCGGAACCAGACGAGGCCGGAGTCGAAGCTGTCGTGCAGGCGGCGGGCGCGTGTCATCGGGAGAGGCAGTCGGGCTGAAGGTGGTCGAGAACCGGCTAAGCAGGATGCGTGCCGTGCGCGCGAAAACAATCAACGCCCGGCCCTATTGCGCAGGGTGCGGGCGCTGCTCGCGACGGCGCAGGGTGATGCGCCGTGAGCGGTTCTTCTTGAGCATTGCTGATCGGCGCAACGGCCGACCTGACCTCAAGCGACGTGCAGACGAACCGCGACGTTGTTACGCGTAGCGTTCGAGTACGGGCAGACCTGGTGCGCTGCATCCACCAATTCCCTGGCAGCGTCCGCAGCCAGACCCGGCAGAGTGATACGCAGATCGATGTCGAGCGCGAAGCCGCCCTTGTCGTTCGGACCGATGCCGACGTCGGCGGAAGCCTGCGTGTCGGCCGGCAGGGCCTGTTTGCGCTGGCCGGCGACAAACTTCATGGCGCTCAGGAAACAGGCCGAGTAGCCGGCTGCAAACAGCTGTTCGGGATTCGTGCCTGCTGCGCCATTTCCGCCGAGTTCTCGCGGTGCCGCCAGTTTCACGTCCAAGGCATTGTCCGACGATACGGCGCGGCCGTCGCGGCCGCCGGTGCTCGTTGCGCTTGCCTTGTAGAGGATGTTCATGGTGCAGCTCCTAGTCTGGGGTGTCAGGGTTGGCATGTTTGCCGCTGGCTGCCGGTTCGCCGGTCCGGCGAAGCGCTAGCTAAGCAGCATGTGAGTAAGATAGTACACAAATCATTTGTGTGCAAATTAATTTTGCGATGGAACCGGAACTAGTCCTTTTCAGTTATCCGCCCTACTGGTCCATGAAGTCATTGAGCGTCGTGCGCAGGCGTGTGAGGTCGTCGCGCAGACGCAGCAGGAAGTCCGCCGTCTGCTGCGTCGCGCAGAAGATTTCGCCGGGCACGTCGCGCGCCTGACGCTTGAGCGCCTTGCCCGCGCCCGTCAGGCGAATGTAGACGAGGCGCTCATCGTCGGTGCCGCGCGCGCGCTCGATGAGTCCCTGCGCTTCGAGGCGCTTGAGCAGCGGCGTGACCGTCGCCGGATCGAGATTCAGGCGCGCGGCCATGTCCTTGACGGTGATGTCATCGGTTTCCCACAGCACGAGCATGGCCAGATACTGTGGATACGTGAGTCCGAGCTTTTCGAGCAGCGGCTTGTACGCTTTCGTCATCGCGAGCGAGGTCGAGTAGAGCGCGAAGCACAGTTGCTCGTCGAGCGTGAAGGGGAGAGCGGGGCGCTGGGTCATGATTCATCTCGGCAAAAAAAGCGTGCAAATGGATTGCACGCAAACCATTGTGCCGCAAGTCGATTCAGGATGCCGAGCGTCGGGAACAGGTGTGTCGACAGAGACGTCGGGAAGATGCGCGCGGAACACGCGGCGCGCGGGCGCCAGAACGGCTCCCGCGCGGGAACGACGGATCAGGCCGCCGGCGTGGTCGGCAGATCCGGCGTTTGCGGCGTCTGCACGCCGAAGCAGCCGCGATAGGTCGCGTAGAACGAGCAGTACAGCATGGTCGTGACGATCATCGTCGCGGGCATCAGGATCGCGAACGCGAAGTCGGCCGCGCCGAGCGCCTGCATCAGCGCGGACAGCCCGATCGACACGACCGTTGCGACTGCGAACCACAGCGCCGCGAATACGACGAAAGCGCCGCGATTGCGCCAGCAACTGACGACGCTGAAGAACATGGCCTTGACGGGCGGCACGTCGTGCCAGGCGGCGAGGATGGGCGAGAACCAGAACAGCATCGCGACCGGTATGTAGAACGCGAGCGCGGTGATCACCGCGAGCGGGATATTGCTGTTGGCGATCGTGTTCTCGTCCATCGACGCGTTGCCGAGCATCACCTTCAGCAGCATGCCGCCGTCGGCGAGCGCCGAGCCGGCCAGCACGAGCGCCATGGCGATGACATACAGCACGCCGAGCACGAGCAGCCGCCGCGCGACCACCGGGCCATACGAATGAAAGCCGTCGACAAGGATGGTCGGAAACACCGGTTTGCCCGCGATCGTGTTGCGGCATGCGGCCATGAAGCCGACCGCGACACCGGGAATGAACAATAGCGGCAACACGCCGCCGACCACCGGAATCTGTGACACGAGCGTCATCACCAGCAAATAGGTGAAGAACAGCGTCAGAAAGGCGAGCGGATTCTTGCGGAACAGCCAGATACCCTGGCGGAACCACACATAGCCGGTTTTCGCGGGGACTTCGATCAGTTGCATGAGGTATGGATGCCTGGATTTGCGACGCCCTGCAGGCGCTCGCGCAGAATGCGTTCGAAATGACCGGGGTCGTGCGGCTTCAGCAGTTCGGCCGCGCGCGGCAAATGAAAATCATACAGGCGCGAGACCCAGAAACGGTATGCGCCCGCACGCAGCATGTCGCCCCAGTGATGATTTTCCTCGACGGTGAACGGCCGCACCGTCTGATACGCGCGCAACAGCGCCTCGGTGCGCTCGGCGTCGAGCTTGCCGGTCGCGAGGTCGACGCACCAGTCGTTGACCGTCACCGCGACGTCGAACAGCCACTTGTCGCAGCCGGCGAAATAGAAATCGAAGAAACCACCGAGCCGCACTTCGTGGCCGGTGTCGGGCGCCGCGTGAGCGAACATCGCGTTGTCGCGGAACAGGTCGGCGTGGCACGGGCCCGCGGGCATTGCCGCGTAATCGGCGGAGGCGAAGAACGCTTCCTGATGCGCAAGCTCGGAGGCCAGCAGATCGCGCTGCTCGCCTTCCAGATACGGCAGGATCGTCGGCACGGTTTCGCGCCACCACGGCAGGCTGCGCAGGTTCGGCTGATAGCGCGGATAGTCGCGGCCTGCGAGGTGCAGGCGCGCGAGCATCTGGCCGACCTCGACGCAATGCTCGACGCCCGGCGAGAGTTCGGGTGCGCCTTCGAGCTTCGTCACGATGGTCGCGGGTTTGCCGTGCAGCATGCCGAACAGCGCGCCGTCGAGACGCGGCATCGGATCCGGTACCGGCACGCGATGCGCGGCAAGATGCCGCATCAGGTTCAGATAGAACGGCAGTTGTTCAGCTGTCAGCTTTTCGAAAATCGTCAGCACGTATTCGCCGCGCGTCGTCGTCAGAAAGAAGTTGCTGTTTTCAATGCCGGACGAAATGCCGCGAAACTCGACGACATCGCCGAGATCGTAGTGACTCATCCATTCTGCGAGTTGGGATTCGTTGACAGCGGTGAAGACGGCCATGCGGAAACGTCGGATCAGGTTGTTCGGGCTGGCGCGGTGCGGCCAGTGCGAGGTGAGACAAACGAATGTGGCGGAGCGGGCGACGAATGCGGAACGGCGAAGTGCAAGCGTCGCCGAATTCAGCACGGGTTCATCGCGCAGCGGCCGCGATCGGGTTGAGCGGGGCGCGGTCGCGCCGCGGCCGCCGTTGCCGGCGTGCCGCTTTCGTAACGATCAATAGTGGAGATTCACCGATGGCAAGCGCGTACTGGGCTTGCCGCTGTCGTGGACGGTGGGCGACGTGTCGGGCGACGCGCTCATCTGGTAGCGGGTGCCGAAATTCGATTGCACGTTGATTTCGACCGGCTTGCCCTTGTCGCGGAATTCGGTGATTTCGGTGCCGTTCGGGCTGACTTCGTGAAAGCTCGGCGTGCGCGGAACGTTGATGTCGACCTTCGAGCTGACCTCTGCGCCCGGACGATTGATCTTGTCCAGGTCCGGCAGACCGGCCCGTTCATTGGCGGACTGGGGCACGCCGGCGGCCGGCGGTTCGTCGACGGGCTGGGCAGCCATCGCGGCGTTGCCGAAGGCCAGAGCCAGCGCAACAGCGATGGGAAGGAGCAGCTTCATGGTGATTCTCCGATTGGGTGCCCAGATTCTAGCAAATCCGGCCTGACGCACGGGCGCGAAGCCTTATTTTGCGCCGCTTTCGCGCAACCTGCGCGCGTTCTCGCGGGCGCTGTTGCAAGCGTCGCCGCCGACATTTGGCAACAGCGGGTTCCGTGGTAATGTCGTCTCATCAAAAAGGGTGAACGATGATGATCAACAACGATATCAATCAGCGCACGGTGCAGACTCCCGCCAACAGCTTCCCAACCGAAGGCTTCGACGACGCGGCCGAGGCCGTCACCCGCCTCGCCGCGATCTACGAGGCGAACACGTCGTTCCTGCGCGATGCGTTCGCGCGCTATCGCCGCAACGAGCAGTTCGACCATCGCGTGCGCGCCTGCTATCCGTTCGTGCGCGTGCGAACCGAGGTCAACACGCACGTCGATTCACGCCGCTCGTACGGTTTCGTCGCGGGGCCGGGCGTGTTCGAGACGACCGTCACGCGGCCAGACCTGTTCGGCAACTACTATCGCGAGCAACTGCGGCTGCTGGCGAAGAATCATCACGTGCAGATCGAGGTCGGTGTGTCGGACCAGCCGATTCCGATTCATTTCGCGTTCGCCGAGGGCATCCACCTCGAAGGCGATCTGGACCGCGAGCGCCTGTTCCTGATGCGCGACATCTTCGATATACCGGACCTCGCGCTGCTCGACGACCGCATCGTCAACGGCACGTACGAGCCGCTGCCGGGCGAGCCGCATCCGCTCGCGTTGTTCACGGCGGCGCGCGTCGATTTTTCACTGCATCGGCTGAAGCACTACACGGCGACCTCGCCGACGCATGTGCAGAACTACGTGCTGTACACCAACTACCAGTTCTATATCGACGAATTCGTCAAGCTCGGCCGGGGCATGATGGCCCGTACCGACGACGAGGAATTGCGCGCCTATCGCAGCGAATACACGTCGTTCGTCGAGCCCGGCGACGTCATCACCTACAACGAGAATCTCGGCGAGCAGGCGCAGGAGGGCACGCTGCCGCCACGTCTGCCGCAGATGCCGGCCTATCACCTGAAACGCGCGGACGGCAGCGGCATCACGATGATCAACATTGGGGTCGGGCCGTCGAATGCGAAGACCATCACCGATCACATCGCGGTGCTGCGTCCGCATGCGTGGATCATGCTCGGCCACTGCGCGGGACTGCGCAACACGCAGCGTCTCGGCGACTACGTGCTCGCGCACGGCTATGTGCGCGAAGATCATGTGCTCGATGCAGATCTGCCGCTGTGGGTGCCGATTCCGGCGCTCGCCGAAGTGCAGGTCGCGCTCGAGCGCGCGGTCGCGCAGGTCACGCAGCTCGACGGCGTCGAGCTGAAGCGCGTGATGCGCACGGGCACGGTGGCGAGCGTCGACAATCGCAACTGGGAGCTGCGCGATCATCGCGAGCCGGTGCAGCGGCTGTCGCAAAGCCGTGCAATCGCGCTCGATATGGAAAGCGCGACGATCGCCGCGAACGGCTTCCGCTTCCGCGTGCCTTACGGCACGTTGCTGTGCGTGTCGGACAAGCCGCTGCACGGCGAGCTGAAGCTGCCGGGCATGGCCGATCAGTTCTATCGCGCGCAGGTCGATCAGCATCTGCAGATCGGCGTGAAGGCGATGGAACTGCTGCGGATGAATGGGCTGCATCGATTGCATAGCCGCAAGCTGCGGAGTTTCGCGGAAGTCGCGTTTCAGTAACTCAGGCGGAGGCACTGATAAACAGCCCGCTTACGCTGGATGTGCCGCTTTGAAGATGGCTCGCGAGCGACGTCGGAACCAATCGGCTTCGTTGGTTGTCGAGGTGACGCTCGCCGGCTCAACCCTGCCCGAAACCGGTCAACCCGATCAAACTCCCCGCCGCCAGCAGCCACAGCGGATGAATCCGCGTCTTCGTCGCCATCACGGCCGTGAACGCAGTAATCGACCACGCTATCGCGGTCGGATTCGACGCGCGTGCGATCAGCGCCGCGCTCGCCGCGACGAGGCCGGCCGTCACCGGCACGACTTGAAGCGGTCCCACGCATGCAGCGCGAGGATCGTCGGGAGCGACGACGGCCCGAACTTCGCAATCGACGTGACGAGCATGCCGGCCCAGCCGGCCACATGCCAGCCGACCAGCGTGACGATCATCTGGTTCGGGCCGGGCGCGGCTTGAGCGAGCGCGAACAGCGCGCTGAACTCGCTGGCCGGCATCCAGTGATGCACGTCGACCACCTGCCGCTGCATCTCCGGAAGGATCGTATTGCCGCGGCCGAACGCGAGCAGTGACAGCTGACTAAAAATCGCCGCAAGTGAAACGAGCGTGTCGTTCATCGCGCGCTCCTTGCAGCAAGATAAATGCTGAGCGGCGTGAGCACGAGCATCGTCGGCAGCAGCGGCAGTCGCAGCATCGACGAGTGCGCGGCGCGCGAGCGGCAACGCGCCGCCGAATGAAATGAGACCGAGGCCGAGAAAACCGCTGAAGATCTCACGCAACGTCGGCGCGAGCGCGGCTTCGGGTGAGGTGAGTTCGTTCAGATTGCGAGCTTCGAGTACCAGCTAAGCACGTTAGCGCCGGACGGCAAGCGTGCAAACGATTTGTTCCCAATCCGGTTGACAGTCAGCGCGCCGGAATCTGGTCTGCAAAACGAAAGCGGGCAGCCCGAAGGCTGCCCGCCATGTGCGCGACGATGGGCATCGTGCTACGCATAATGCGAGGCGCGCCGCCTCTTGCCATCACAGGTAGAACATCCGGTCTTCTTCCGACTTGACCGGATGAACTTCGCCTTCCTCGCGGTCTTCGTAGAACTTGAGCACCGCTTCGAGCACCTGGTCCGGATTGTCGATCACCTGCATCAGATCGATGTCGGTCGGATTGATCAAACCCATCGGAATCAGAGCGCTCTTGAACCACGCGAGCAGACCTTCCCAGAACTCGGCGCCGACCAGAATGATCGGCACATGGCGCGACTTCTTGGTCTGGATCAGCGTGAGCACTTCGGCCAGTTCGTCGAGTGTGCCGAAGCCGCCGGGCATCACGATCACCGCGTCCGAGTTCTTCACGAACGTGACCTTGCGCGTGAAGAAATGGCGGAAGCGCAGCGAGATGTCCTGCCACTGGTTGCCCGACTGTTCGTGCGGCAACTCGATGTTCAGACCGACCGAAGGCGCCTTGCCCGCATGCGCGCCCTTGTTGGCCGCTTCCATGATGCCGGGGCCGCCGCCGGAGATCACCGCGAAGCCAGCATCCGACAATTTGCGCGCGATCTGCGTGGCGAGTTTGTAGTACGGCGAGTTCGGTTTCAGGCGCGCCGAACCGTAGATGCTGACCGCCGGGCGAATCTCCGACAGGTACTCGGTCGCCTCGATAAACTCTGCCATAATCGTGAACATCTGCCACGATGCGCGGGCTTTCTTGGCCGTTGCGCGCTCTTGATCTGCGAGCGATCGCAGACTCGGAATCACTTTTCTCTTAGTCATAATGCCTGAAGAACGAAGCCTTGAAGGTAAGACCCTGCTGTTGGTCGACGGTTCGAGTTATCTGTACCGGGCCTACCATGCGATGCCTGATCTGCGCGGTCCCGAGGGTGGCCCGACGGGTGCGCTCTACGGGATGATCAACATGCTGCGGCGCATGCGCAAGGAAGTCACAGCAGAGTATAGCGCGTGCGTGTTCGACGCCAAGGGCAAAACCTTTCGCGACGACTGGTATCCGGAATACAAGGCGAACCGTCCGTCGATGCCGGAAGATCTTGCCCGTCAGATCGAGCCGATTCACGTCGCGGTGCGTGCGC
Organism: Paraburkholderia sp. UCT70; assembly: GCF_050434085.1. Taxonomy (NCBI): domain Bacteria; kingdom Pseudomonadati; phylum Pseudomonadota; class Betaproteobacteria; order Burkholderiales; family Burkholderiaceae; genus Paraburkholderia; species Paraburkholderia sp. UCT70. The sequence continues at coordinate 490,504 of NZ_JBNPVZ010000002.1, forward strand.
TCGGCTGGCCGCTGCTGATGATCGATCGCGTCGAAGCGGATGACGTGATCGGCACGCTGTGCACTGAAGCGGAAAAGCTCGGCATGAACGTGGTCGTGTCGACCGGCGACAAGGATCTCGCGCAGCTCGTGTCGAACCGCGTGACGCTCGTCAATACGATGACCAACGAAACGCTCGACCGCGACGGCGTGGTCGCGAAGTTCGGTGTGCCGCCGGAGCGCATCATCGATTATCTGTCGCTGATCGGCGATACCGTCGACAACGTGCCGGGCGTCGAGAAGTGCGGTCCGAAAACCGCGGTCAAATGGCTGACGCAATATGAGTCGTTAGATGGCATCGTCGAGCATGCGAGCGAGATCAAGGGCGCGGTCGGCGAGAATCTGCGCCGCGCGCTGGACTTTTTGCCGATGGCGCGCAAGCTCGTCACAGTCGAGCGTCATTGCGATCTGACCGGGCACATCGTGTCGATCGAGGAGAGTTTGCCGAGCCTTCCCGAATCGCGCGAAGAGTTGCGCGAGGTGTTCACGCGCCACGGCTTCAAGACGTGGCTGCGAGAAGTCGAAATCGCCGATGCGGTCGAAGGTCCGGAAACCTACGTGCCCCCCGCGTTGTCCGTCGATCACGAGCGCCACTACGAGACCGTGCAAACATGGGAGCAGCTCGACGCGTGGCTCGACAGGAGCAATGCGGCCGAGCTGACCTCGTTCGATACCGAGACCACGTCGCTCGATCCGATGATCGCGCAGATCGTCGGCTTGTCGCTGTCGGTCGAAGCGGGCCGCGCCGCGTATGTGCCGCTCGCGCATCGCGGCCCCGACGCGCCAGTGCAACTGCCGCGCGACGAAGTGCTCGCGAAGCTCAAGCCGTGGCTCGAAAGCGCCGACCACAAGAAGGTCGGCCAGCATCTGAAGTACGACGAACAGGTGCTCGCGAATTACGGCATCGAAATGCGCGGCGTCGAGCATGACACGCTGCTCGAGTCGTACGTGCTCGAATCGCATCGCACGCACGACATGGACAGCCTCGCGCTGCGTCATCTCGGCGTGAAGACGATCAAGTACGAAGAGGTCGCGGGCAAGGGCGCGCAGCAGATCGGCTTCGACGAAGTCGCGCTCGACAAAGCCGCCGAATATGCGGCCGAAGACGCAGACATCACGCTGCGTCTGCATCAGGCCTTGTATCCGCAGGTCGCCGCGGAGAAGTCGCTCGACCATGTGTATCGCGAGATCGAAGTGCCGACTTCGCGCGTACTGCGCAAGATGGAGCGGACCGGCGTGCTGATCGACGCGGAGAAGCTGCGTCAGCAGAGCAGTGAGATCGCCACGCGTCTGATCGAACTCGAAGGCAAGGCGTACGAACTGGCCGGCGGCGAATTCAACCTCGGCTCGCCAAAGCAGATTGGTCAGATTTTCTTCGAGAAGCTCGAACTGCCGGTCATCAAGAAGACGCCGAGCGGTGCGCCTTCCACCGACGAAGAGGTGTTGCAGAAGCTCGCCGAAGACTATCCGCTGCCGAAGATTCTGCTCGAACATCGCGGCCTGTCGAAACTGAAGTCGACCTATACCGACAAGCTGCCACGCATGGTCAATCCGCACACCGGCCGCGTGCATACGAACTACGCGCAGGCCGTCGCGGTGACGGGGCGGCTCGCGTCGAACGATCCGAACCTGCAGAACATTCCGGTGCGTACCGGCGAAGGTCGGCGCATCCGCGAGGCGTTCATCGCGCCGCTCGGGCACAAGCTCGTCTCCGCCGATTATTCGCAGATCGAATTGCGCATCATGGCCCACATCTCGGGCGACGAATCGTTGTTGCGCGCGTTTTCGCAGGGCGAGGACATTCACCGCGCCACCGCGTCGGAAATCTTCAGCGTGACGCCGCTCGAAGTGTCGAGCGATCAGCGGCGCGTTGCGAAGGTCATCAACTTTGGGCTCATCTACGGCATGAGCGCGTTCGGACTCGCGTCGAACCTCGGCATCACGCGCGATGCGGCGAAGATTTATATCGACCGCTACTTCGCGCGCTATCCCGGCGTCGCGCGCTATATGGACGAGACGCGCTTGAGCGCGAAGGCGAAGGGCTACGTCGAAACCGTGTTCGGCCGCCGTCTGTGGCTGCCCGAGATCAACGGTGGCAACGGTCCGCGCCGCCAGGCCGCCGAGCGTGCCGCGATCAACGCGCCGATGCAGGGCACCGCGGCCGACCTGATCAAGCTTTCGATGATCGCCGTGCAGAACTGGATCGAAGACTCGAAGATCGGCACGCGGATGATCATGCAGGTGCATGACGAACTGATTCTCGAAGTGCCCGACGCTGAGTTGTCCGAAGTCCGCAAGCGCCTGCCAGAACTGATGTGCGGCGTCGCCGCGCTGAAGGTGCCGCTCGTCGCCGAGGTCGGTGCGGGCCTGAACTGGGAGGAAGCGCATTGACATGCCCGTGACATGCGCACGATAACGTCGTGCGCATGTCACACATGGGTTTTGGCGACTTGTGACTTCCCAGGCGGGTCGAGGACAATCGGTTCAGGACGGCGTATTCATGCGCAGCGTCGCGACAGATAATTCATCGGCTACACGGAGAAGTGCAATGCATCGATTTATCGTCGTTGGCGGAGGTGCGGGAGGATTGGAACTGGCGACGCGTCTTGGCGATCGCTATGGGGCCGGCAAGAAGGGGCGCAGCGCGCAGGCCCAGGTCACGCTGGTCGACCGCTATCCGACGCATATCTGGAAGCCGCTGCTGCACGAGGTGGCGGCGGGCAGCATGGACCCGTTCACGCAGGAGCTCCCGTACGCGGCGCAGGCGCGCTGGCATGGCTTCGCATTCCAGCAAGGCGACCTGACCGCACTCGACCGCACGAACCGACGCATTACGCTCGGCACCGTGCTGGACGACGACGGTGCTGAACTGCTGCCCGAACGCGAGCTCGAGTACGACACGCTGATCATCGCGATTGGCAGTACCACGGCCTTCTTCGGCGTCAAGGGAGCGGCCGAATTCTCCATCGCACTGGATACGGTTAGCGAGGCAGAGCGTTTCCGCAAGCGCCTGATAGCGGCGTGCATGCGCGCCGAGCATCAGGCGCACGAACCCGTCGAGTCGAGACCGGGCCCCGGCACGTGGACGTCCAGCGAGCCGCGCATTCAGGTGGCGATCGTCGGCGGCGGCGCGACGGGGGTCGAGTTGTCGGCGGAGTTGCGCAATACCGCGCAGGTTTTGTCCGCGTATGGCTTGCACAAGCTCGATCCGCGGCATGACGTCGGCATCGTGCTGATCGAGGCGGGGCCGCGCATTCTGCCCGCGTTGCAGGAGCGCGTTTCCACGGCCACCGCCGAATTACTGACCAAGCTCGGCGTGAAGCTGATGATCGGCGAGACGGTGGCCGAGGTCGCGCCGGGCTACATCCGCACCGCGAGCGGTCACACCGTGCGGGCCGATCTGACCGTGTGGGCGGCGGGCATCAAGGCGCCGGCGGTCCTCGGTCAGCTCGACGGCTTGCCGGTCAACCGGCTCGGCCAGCTGGTCGTGCGCCGTACGCTGCAATCCGGGATCGACGACAACATCTTCGCGCTCGGCGACTGCGCGGCCTGCGAGTGGCCGGGCAACGAGCGCAACGTGCCGCCGCGCGCGCAGGCCGCGCATCAGCAGGCGAGCTTTCTGCTGAAGGCACTGGCGGCGCGCCTCGACAACAAGCCGCTGCCGGAATTCACCTATCGCGACTTTGGTTCACTGGTCTCGCTCGGCCACTTCAGCGCGGTCGGCAATCTGATGGGCGGGGTGATCGGCGGCAATATGCTGATCGAAGGGCTGTTCGCGCGCTTCATGTATATGTCGCTGTACCGGCTGCATATCGCGGCGCTGCACGGCTATCCGCGCATGGTGCTCGACACCTTCGCGCATTGGTTGCGCCGTACCACGCTGCCGCGCGTCAAGCTGCACTGACGCGCGCCGACGATCTCCTCAGTTGAATGTGCAACGGGATGCGCGCAAGGCGTATCCTGTTGCCTCTAACAATACTTCGAGGAGCGCCCCATGCTGAAGCCTGAAGTCGACTGTCTGATCCCGCACGTTCCTTTCGATCGGCGCACCTTCATCAAGGCGACGCTGGGTTCCGGCTTCGCGGCGGCGGTGCTGCCAGTCTCGGCGCAAACCATCCATACCGATAGCGACGGTCTCGAAGCAGGGGAAGTGGCGTTCCATTCGGGCGGTACGCTGATACCGGCTTATCGCGCGCAGCCGAAGGGCAAGACGCATCTGCCGGTGATCCTCGTCGTGCATGAAATCTTCGGCGTGCACGAGCATATCGCCGACGTCTGCCGGCGCTTCGCGAAGCAGGGCTATCTGGCGATCGCGCCGAACCTGTACGAGCGCGAGGGCGATCCGACTGTCTATACGAGCATGCAGCAACTCGACGAGCAACTGGTCAGCAAGGTGCCAGACGAGCAGGTGCTGGCCGACCTCGACGCGGCCGCCGCGTGGGCCGGCGAGAATGGCGGCGACCTCAACCGGCTCGGCGTGAACGGCTTCTGCTGGGGCGGGCGCATCTCGTGGCTGTATGCCGAGCACAATCCGCGCGTGAAGGCAGGCGTCGCCTGGTATGGTCGCGTCACCGGCGCGAAGAATGCGATGACGCCGGCCAATCCGCTTGATCTCGTCGCCGACCTGCATGCGCCTGTGCTCGGCTTGTATGGACGCCAGGATCAAAGCATTCCGCAGGACACGCTCGAGCAGATGAAGCAGGCGATCGCGCAAGGGCCGCAAGCGGGACGCGGCTCGCAGTTCGTCGTATATGACGACGCAGGTCACGCGTTTTTCGCCGATTACCGTCCGAGCTACAAGAAGGCCGATGCCGAGGATGGCTGGCGTCGTACGCTCGTGTGGTTCAAGCAGCATGGCGTGGCATGAAGCGCTGCTCGAATTTGTCGCGTCTGGTTACGACTTGCGGCGGCTCGCGCTCAAGGTTTCGCCCCCGTCGCCACCGGCCGTTTCGGGTCGGAACTCCATTCGCTCCAAGAGCCCGCGTACAACGCTGAACCATGCAGGCCGGCAACCTCCATCGCAAGCGAATTGACGCAGGCGGTCACGCCGGAGCCGCACTGCAGCACCACGTGTTCGGGCGGCGTGTCGCCGAGCAGCGCGTGGAATTCCTCGCGCAGTGTGTGCGCCGGCTTGAAGCGGCCGTCGGGGGTCAGGTTGTCCTTGAAGAAGCGGTTCAGCGCGCCCGGGATATGGCCGCCGACGCGGTCGAGCGTCTCGTTTTCGCCGCGATAGCGATCGGCCGCGCGCGCATCGACGACGATTCGCTCCTTCGAACCGAGGTTGCGCTCGACCGCCTGGGTATCGATGGTCACGGCGAGCGGCGCGGCCGCCTTGAAGTCGCCGGTGTTCTGCGCGGGCACGTCCTGCGTCAGCGGTTGGCCGGCCGCTTCCCATGCCTGCAGCCCGCCGTCGAGCAGCGCGACCGCGTCGTGACCGAGCCAGCGCAACAGCCACCAGACGCGCGCCGCGTACATGCCGCCTTGTGCGTCATATGCGACGACCTGTTGACCTTGCTTCAGTCCCCGCGACTCCAGCGTTTCGACGAGCCGCGCGCGATCGGGCAGCGGATGCCGGCCGTTCGAGCCGTTCGTCGGCCCGGACAGATCGCGATCGAGATGCAGATAGTGCGCGCCCGGCAGATGGCCGGCAAGCCAGGCTTTCTCGCCCGCGTCGGTATCGGCGAGGTCGAACCGGCAGTCGATCACGAACACGCTGCCCGGCGCGGCCGTGAGCCGCTCGGCAAGATTGGTCGCGGAGATCAGGGTGGTGTAATGAGTGTGGGGCATGAGCGTCTCCTCGATACGGGCGATGGCGGCTGCGGGCCGCGTCGTTCACGCGGCTGGCGAATGGCCGGTCTATGTCGGTAGTCTAAACAAAAAAAGACGGGTCGAAGCCCGTCTTTCCTTGAGTCGATCGATGCGCCACGCGGCGCGGATCAGACCGTGCCGAGTTCGCGCCGCAGAAACTCGTGGAAATGCTGCATACCGTCTTCCATTGGGCTCTGATACGGTCCGACCTGTGATTCGCCGCGCTCCATCAACGCGAGGCGGCCGGCGTCCATGCGCTCGGCGATCTCGTCGTCTTCGCGGGCTGTCTCCATATAGGCGGCGCGCTCGGCTTCGACGAAGTCGCGCTCGAACAGCGCGATTTCCTCGGGGTAATAGAACTCCACCACGTTGGTGGTCTTCTGCGGACCGCGCGGAATCAGCCACGACACGACCAGCACGTGCGGATACCACTCGATCATGATGCCCGGGTAGTACACCATCCAGATCGCGCCGAACTCGGGCGGATTGCCGTCGCGAAAGCGCAGCACTTCGTCGTGCCACCTGCGATACGTCGGGCTGCCCGGTTGCTCGAGCGCCTTGTGCACGCCGACCGTCTGCACGCTGTACCAGTCGCCGAACTCCCACGTCAGATCGTCGCAATTGACGAAGCTGCCGAGGCCCGGATGGAACGGGGCGACGTGATAGTCCTCCAGATAGACCTCGATGAAGGTCTTCCAGTTGTAGTTGCACTCATGGACTTCGACGTGATCGAACATGAAGCCCGAGAAATCGAAGTGGCGCTTGGTGCCGAGGCGTGCGAGATCTTTCGCGACGTCCCGACCTTGGGCCTCGAACAGCAGACCTTGCCAGTTTTGCAGTGGCGTGGCGCCGAGATTCAGGCACGGGTTGTCGGCGAAATGGGGCGCGCCGAGCAGCTCGCCCTTCAGGTCGTACGTCCAGCGATGCAGCGGACAGACGATGTTCTGCGTCTGTCCGCGGCCGTTGAGCATGATGGCTTGCCGGTGGCGGCACACGTTCGACAGCAACTCGACTTGCGACTGCTGGTTACGGACGAGTATCCGCCCCTCGCGTTCGCTGGGCAAGGCAAAATAATCCCCCGCTTCGGGCACCATGAGATCGTGGCCGATGTAGCGAGGACCTTTCTTGAAAAGGGTGTCGATTTCGCGCGTAAGAAGCGCTTCGTCAAAGTAAGCCGTGACTGGCAGCTGGCTGTGAACAGACCGCAACTGCAATGCATTGCTCAGATTGGACATTCCCACTCCCGATGAAGACGTGAAAGCAGTGAACAACCCAACCATCGAAGATTCGATTTAGGGAGCCCGCAATTATACCCGTTTCCCTGTGACAGGGGCACTTAAGTCCCTGATTTGGGTTAAAAATGTCAAGAAAGTTCGGCATTTTCGCCGCAGACCTCGAGCTTTTTTTCTGCGAGACTTCAGGGTCGAAGCGGGGCAAGGGTGGCATCGGACAGGCTCGAAGCGAGACAGCACGGCGGGGCGCAGGCCGGCGAGCGGATCGAAAATGTCGCTTTTGCCGTAGAATGTCCGACTTGTTTTAATTTTGCGACTATTCATGGCGAAGACCGCATCGAACGATTCCGCCGCCGCCCCAGCCGAAAGTGGCGATAGCGCGCCGCTGCCGGAGAACTACGAGGCCGCGCAGACCGAACTGGAAGAGCTCGTCGCGCGCATGGAAGGCGGCAGTCTGAGCCTCGAGGAATCGCTGGCCGCTTACCGTCGCGGGGCGGCACTTGTCGCATTCTGTCAACAGCAGCTCGAAAAGGTCGAGCAGCAGGTGCGGGTCCTCGATGGCGAGACCCTCAAGCCGCTGCCTATGAATACCGCAGGAACAGCCGCGACTGAGAGCGGGGACGACCTATGACATTCGAACAATGGACGCGCTCGGTGCTCGAACGCGTCGAAACGGCTCTGGAACACTATCTGCCGGCCGAGACGACCGAACCCGCCAGGCTGCACGAGGCGATGCGCTATGCGGTGCTCGGCGGCGGCAAGCGGGTGCGGCCGCTCCTGTGCCACGCGGCCGGCGAGCTGACCGGCGCGCGTGCCGAATGCCTCGATGCGGCGGCGGCGGCGCTGGAAATGATTCACGTGTACTCGCTCGTGCACGACGACATGCCCTGCATGGACGACGACGAACTGCGCCGCGGCAAGCCGACGGTCCACGTCAAGTATGACGAAGCGACCGCGCTGCTGGTCGGCGACGCGCTGCAGTCGCAGGCATTCATTGTGCTCACGTCCGACGTACTCGGCCGGCCGCAGCAGGCCTCGCTCGTACGCGAACTCGCGCTCGCAAGCGGCTCGATCGGCATGTGCGGCGGCCAGGCCATCGATCTGGCGAGCGTCGGCCACACGCTGACCCGCCCGCAGCTGGAGACCATGCATCGCATGAAGACCGGCGCGTTGCTGCGCGCGGCCGTGCGCATGGGCGCATTGGCCGGCGAGACGCCGGACGCGCAGGGTCTGGCGTCGCTCGACGCCTACGCCGCCGCGGTCGGTCTCGCGTTTCAGGTCGTCGACGACATTCTCGACGTCACGACCGACTCCGCAACGCTCGGCAAGACCGCCGGCAAGGACGCGAAGGACGGCAAGCCGACCTACGTGTCGATTATTGGGCTCGACGCGTCGCGCGCGCTCGCGGCGCAACTGCGCAGCGACGCGCACGCCGCGCTCGCGCCGTTCGGCGCGCGCGCGCAGCGTCTTGCCGAACTGGCCGACCTGGTGGTGAACCGGGTCAGCTGAACGCGAAAGCCCGCCGCCGCGCACCTTCCATCCCCGGGGTGCATGTATGAAGTGCGGGCGCGTAAGTTTTCCTACAATGGAACGACGATGTACGACTTGCTGAAAACCATCGACGACCCGGCAGCCCTGCGCCGCCTCGATCGCCGCCAATTGCAACCGCTTGCCGACGAGTTGCGTGCCTTCGTGCTCGACAGCGTATCGCAGACGGGCGGCCATCTCTCGTCCAACCTCGGCACGGTCGAGTTGACCATCGCGCTGCACTACGTCTTCGATACGCCGCACGACCGGATCGTCTGGGACGTCGGCCATCAGACCTATCCGCACAAGATCCTGACCGGTCGTCGCGACCAGATGCACACGCTGCGTCAGTTGGGCGGCATCTCGGGCTTCCCGAAGCGCGACGAATCGGAATACGACACCTTCGGCACCGCGCACTCGAGCACGTCGATTTCGGCCGCGCTCGGCATGGCGATCGCGAGCAAGCTGCAAGGCGACAACCGCATGGGCATCGCCGTGATCGGCGACGGCGCGATGACGGCCGGCATGGCCTTCGAGGCAATGAACAACGCGGGCGTCGAAGACGACGTGCCGCTGCTCGTGATCCTCAACGACAACGACATGTCGATCTCGCCGCCGGTCGGCGCGCTGAATCGCCATCTCGCGCGCCTGATGTCGGGGCGCTTCTATGCGGCCGCGCGCGCGGGCGTCGAACGCGTGCTGCGCGTCGCGCCGCCGGTGCTCGATCTCGCGCGCAAGCTCGAGGAGCACGCGAAGGGCATGATCGTGCCGGCCACACTGTTCGAGGAGTTCGGCTTCAACTACATCGGGCCGATCGACGGTCACGATCTCGATTCGCTGATTCCGACGCTGCAAAACATCAAGGAACTGCGCGGGCCGCAATTCCTGCATGTGGTCACGAAGAAAGGCCAGGGCTACAAGCTGGCCGAGGCTGATCCGGTGCTGTACCACGGCCCGGGCAAGTTCAATCCGGCCGAGGGTATCAAACCGGCCGCGACGCCGTCGAAAAAGACCTACACGCAGGTGTTCGGCGAGTGGCTGTGCGACGCGGCCGAACTCGACTCGCGCGTGATCGGCATTACGCCGGCAATGCGTGAAGGCTCGGGCATGGTCGAGTTCGAAAAGCGCTTCCCGGATCGTTACTTCGACGTCGGCATCGCCGAGCAGCACGCGGTGACGTTCGCGGGCGGCCTTGCCGCGGACGGCATGAAGCCTGTCGTCGCGATCTATTCGACCTTTCTGCAACGCGCATATGACCAGCTGATTCACGACGTCGCGCTGCAAAACCTGCCGGTGGTGTTCGCAATCGATCGTGCGGGTCTCGTTGGTGCGGACGGCGCGACGCATGCGGGCGCGTACGACCTCGCGTTCATGCGCTGTATTCCGAACATGACCGTGATGGCGCCGTCGGACGAAAACGAGTGCCGCCAGATGCTGTACACCGCGTTGCAGCAGTCGCATCCGACCGCTGTGCGCTACCCGCGCGGCGCGGGTACCGGGGTCGCAACGGTCAAGCAGATGGCCGCGTTGCCGCTAGGCAAGGGCGAAGTGCGCCGCGAGACGTCAGCGCCGGCCGGCAAGCGCATCGCGATTCTCGCGTTCGGCACGATGGTCGCGCCGTCGCTCGCGGCTGCTGAGCAACTTGACGCCACCGTCGCGAACATGCGCTTCGTGAAGCCGCTCGACACCGAACTCGTGCGCAAGCTGGCCGAGACGCACGACGCGATCGTCACCGTCGAGGAAGGCTGCATCATGGGTGGCGCGGGTTCGGCGTGCGTCGAAGCCCTGCTCGCAAGTGGGGTTATGCGCCCCATACTACAATTGGGCCTCCCCGATCGGTTCATCGATCACGGGGACCCGGCCAAGCTGCTCGCCGCTTGCGGTCTCGACGCCGCGGGTATCGCCCGGTCGATCCGCGAACGCTTCCTTGCGAGCGGCGCGGTCGGCGGCCAGTCGTCCGTGAAGCGCGTCGCGTAAAGCGCTGTCGGCTCTCGTGCCGTCGTAGGTGCGACTCATGCCGCCGTCATGCGACGGCGGCTTCGGCAATCTCCAGTTTGTACCGACGGGTGTTGCGGCCCGTCACCCAACGCCGGCGCGAGCCGGCGTTCGCCGTTGCGCGCGCTGATCCGCATGGCCGCTGGGCGCCTCGAATTCGCTGCGCGATAGTCGCCGATGCAGCGAGACCTTGGCGCAGCCCGGCGCTTTCCAGAAAGGACAAAACAATGAATCAGATGAATCCCGCTTTCGTGATGCCCGACGTGCAAAGCACCCCCGACACGCGCCAGATTCCGATCCAGCGGGTCGGCGTGAGGGGCGTGCGTCATCCGTTGACGATTCGCACGCAAGGTGGCGAAGCGCAGCCGTCGGTCGGCACGTGGAATCTCGACGTGCATCTGCCGGCCGAGCAGAAGGGCACCCACATGTCGCGCTTCGTCGCGTTGCTCGAAGAGAACAAGGCGCCGCTCGAACCGGCCACGTTGCGCACGATGCTCGCGGCTATGCTCGAAAAACTCGAGGCCGAGGCGGGCCGCATCGAAGTGTCGTTCCCGTACTTCGTGAACAAGACCGCGCCGGTGTCGGGCGTGCAGAGCTTGCTCGATTATGAAGTCACGCTGACCGGCGAGACCCGCCATGGCGCGACGCGGGTGTTCCTGAAGGTGCTGGTGCCGGTCACGAGCCTGTGCCCGTGCTCGAAGAAGATCTCGCAGTACGGCGCGCACAATCAGCGTTCGCACGTGACGATCGATGCCGAGCTGAACGGCGACGTCGCTGTCGAAGAGTTGATCCGTATCGCCGAGGAAGAAGCGTCGTGTGAACTGTGGGGCCTGCTCAAGCGCCCGGACGAGAAGTTCGTCACCGAGCGCGCGTATGAAAATCCGAAGTTCGTCGAAGACCTCGTGCGCGACGTTGCCCAGCGTCTGAATGCCGACGAGCGCATCGTCGCGTATGTGCTCGAAGCGGAGAACTTCGAGTCGATTCACAATCACAGCGCGTATGCGGTGATCGAGCGGGACAAGCGCCTCGCCTGATACGTTCCTGATCGCTCCACGCCGTTTCGTTGCGAAAGCATTGAAGCAAAAAAGCCGCTTGTAAAGCGGCTTTTTGTCCTCTTGGGGCGGCGGTTCAGTGCGCGAGCGACGTCAGATCCCAACGCGGCTTCACGGTGAACGCGTAGTCGTGGCCGGCCTGTTCGGGCCAGCGTTGCAAACGCAGCGCGCCGGCCAGCGCGATCATCGCCCCGTTGTCCGTGCACAGCGACAGGTCCGGGTAGTGGACGTAGAAATTGCGCTTCTGCGCGGCGGCCGATAGCGCTTCGCGCAACTGCCGGTTCGCGCCGACGCCGCCCGCCACCACCAGCCGGTTCAGCTTCGTGCGCTTGAGCGCCGCTAGAGATTTCGCGGCCAGCACGTCGACGGCGGCATCGACGAAACCGCGCGCGAGGTCGGCCTTGGCCTGCTCGCAGATGTTCGCGCCGCCCAGCCGGTTCGCGTGCGTGAGCACGGCGGTCTTCAGGCCGCTGAAGCTGAAATCGAGGTCGCCGGAATGCAGCATCGGGCGCGGCAGCACGACTGCGCCGGGTGTACCGAACTCGGCCATGCGCGAGACTTCGGGGCCGCCCGGATAGCCGAGGCCCAGCAGCTTGGCGGTTTTGTCGAAGGCTTCGCCGGCGGCGTCGTCGAGCGTCTCGCCGAGCGTCTCGTAGAAGCCGACGTCCGTCACGCGCATCAACTGCGTGTGGCCGCCCGAGACCAGCAGCGCGACGAACGGGAACGGCGGCGGCTCGTCGACGAGCAGCGGCGACAGCAGATGGCCTTCGAGATGGTGAATGCCCACGGTCGGCTTGTTCCACGCCATCGCCAGCGAATTCGCGACGCTCGCGCCGACCAGCAGCGCGCCCGCGAGCCCGGGCCCTTGCGTGTAAGCGATCGCGTCGATGTCGCCGCGCGCGACGCCGGCGCGCTCCATCACCTCTTCGAGCAGCGGCAGCGCGCGGCGGATATGGTCGCGCGATGCAAGCTCCGGCACGACGCCGCCGTACTCCCGATGCATCGCAATCTGCGAATGCAGCGCGTGCGCGAGCAGGCCGCGCTCCGTGTCGTAGAGCGCGAGACCGGTTTCGTCGCAGGAGCTTTCGATGCCGAGAACGAGCATGATGAATCGCTTGAGACGGGCGCGCGCGACGCGCGTCCGGAAGTGAAAGGTAAGCCTCAAAGTATACCAGCGCGGACAGGCGGCCGCAGGCGGCCGGCAGAGCACGAGCATGGACGCGAGGGCCCGGCAGGTACAATGCGGCCCCATGGAATCCTTCGATATCGCGGTGATCGGCGCGGGCGCGGCCGGCATGATGTGCGCGGCCGTGGCCGGTCAACTCGGCCGGCGTGTGGCGCTGATCGACCACTCGCAGCGTCTCGCGGAAAAAATCCGCATCTCCGGCGGTGGCCGGTGCAACTTCACGAATCTGTATGCGGGGCCGGCCAATTATGTGTCGGCGAATCCGCATTTTTGCCGCTCGGCGCTCGCGCGCTATACGCCGCGCGATTTCATGGCGCTGCTGAAGCAGCATCGCGTGACATGGCACGAGAAGCACAAGGGCCAGCTGTTCTGCGATCAGTCGAGCGACGCGGTCATCGACGTGCTGAAGAACGAGTGCGGCGCCGGTGGGGTTGCATGGCGCACGCCGCTGTCGGTCGAAGAGGTGCGCCAGGACGCCGAAGGACAGTTCCTGCTCGGCACGACGGCGGGCACGATCGCCGCCCGTGCGCTCGTGATCGCGACGGGCGGTCTGTCGATCCCGAAGATCGGGGCGACCGATTTCGCGTACCGGATCGCCAAGCAGTTCGGCCACAAGTTGATCGACACGCGTCCCGCGCTGGTTCCGCTGACCTTCGCTCCGGCCGACTGGGAGCCGTTCGCGGCGCTATCGGGCGTGTCGCTTGAAGTACAGCTGTCGACTGGCAATACGAAGACCGGCGCCGAATTCACCGAAGATCTGCTGCTCACGCACCGCGGCCTGTCGGGCCCAGGCGTGCTGCAGATCTCGAGCTACTGGCAACCCGGCGAGCCGATTCACATCAATCTGCTGCCGGAGCGCGACGTCGCGACTGCGCTCATCGACGCGAAAAGCGGCACGAAGCGGCAGATCGCCAATCTGCTATCGGAATGGGTGCCGCAGCGGCTGGCGCATGTGTGGCTCGACACTCACCAGGTGGCCGCCGAGGCCCGCGTCGCCGATCTGCCGGACAAGGCGCTGCGCGGCATCGGTGAGGCGCTGTCGCGCTGGACCCTCACGCCGAACGGCACCGAGGGTTATCGCAAGGCCGAAGTGACGCGCGGCGGGGTCGATACGCGCGGTTTGTCATCGACCACGATGATGAGCGCGCGGGTGCCGGGCCTCTACTTCATCGGCGAGGCGGTCGACGTGACTGGTTGGCTCGGCGGCTACAACTTCCAGTGGGCGTGGGCGTCGGGTGTCGCGGCGGGCGAGGCGGCGGCCGAATATACCCGGGGGCTTGACGGCGCAATGGCTTTGTGAGAAAGCTCTGCTATACTCCTGAACCTTTACAAAGTTCCGTTATTGAAAAATGACGACCATCCGCGTAAAAGACAATGAGCCGTTCGAAGTCGCCATGCGCCGTTTCAAGCGCACCATGGAGAAAAACGGCTTACTGACGGAACTTCGCGCTCGCGAGTTTTACGAGAAACCCACAGCCGAACGCAAGCGCAAGAAGGCGGCGGCAGTGAAGCGTCATTTCAAGCGTCTGCGTGGCCAGATGCTGCCAAGGAAGCTCTACTGATTCTGGCGTTGCCCCGCTGTACACGGCGCGGCAGCATCCAAACCGATGGCGGCACGACAGGTGTCATCATGGCAAACCCGGCCCATCGGGCCAACCGGCAGGGTCGCATCCACTACGCAAAATTGCGCCAACCCGCTTGAGGAAGAAGTCCCAAGCGGGTTTTTGTGCTGATGCGGCGGTATCGCCGCCGTCGACCGGCCGGTTTTTCAACTTTTCAACGCAATTCAGGTGAGTGATGAGTCTCAAGGACCGGATCAACGACGATATGAAAGCTGCCATGCGGGCGCGCGAGACCGAACGTCTCGGGACGATCCGCCTGCTGCTCGCCGCGATCAAGCAGCGTGAAGTCGATGAGCGGGTCACGCTCGACGATGCCGCCATAACCTCCGTCGTCGACAAGATGATCAAGCAGCGCAAGGATTCGATCAGCCAGTTCGAGGCCGCAGGACGTACGGATCTTGCGGACAAGGAAAAGGCCGAGTTGGCCATTCTTTCCGCGTACATGCCTGAGCAGATGTCCGAAGCGGAAATCGTTGCCGAGGTGCAGGCGGCGGTCGCGCAAACCGGCGCTGCCGGCGCGCAGGACATGGGCAAGGTGATGGGCGTGCTGAAGCCGAAGCTGGCCGGCCGCGCCGACATGACCGCCGTCTCCGCACAGGTCAAGGCCGCGCTCGCTAAGTAACTCTGTCGATTTGTCCGGGTCGCGCGCCTCCTGAAGGCGAGGCGCGGGACCCGGGCGCGGTGTCGAGCCCGGTCTCCGGGCTTGGATTTTGAAGCTTTCCAGGCAGCGTCATTTACTGTGATCCCACCGTCATTCCTGCAGGACCTGCTCAACCGCGTCGATATCGTCGACGTGGTCGGCCGGTATGTGCAGCTGAAAAAGGGCGGCGCGAACTTCATGGGGCTGTGCCCGTTTCACAACGAGAAGAGCCCCTCGTTTACGGTTAGTCCGACTAAACAGTTTTATCACTGCTTCGGCTGCGGTGCGCATGGTACGGCCATCGGTTTCCTGATGGAACACGTGGGCGCGTCGTTTCCCGAAGCGGTCAACGAGCTCGCGCAATCGGTGGGTCTCACCGTACCGCACGAGCCTTCTCCCGGATATGGCGGCGGTGGTGCCGCAACTGGCGGCTACGCGCCGGCGGCATCGAAGGCCGTCACAACCGCGCTGTCCGATCTCATGCAGATCGCCTGCGACTACTACCGTAAGCAACTGCGCGGTGCGCCGGGCGCGATCCAATATTTGAAGAAGCGCGGCCTGACCGGCGAAGTCGCCGCGCGCTTCGGTCTCGGCTATGCGCCCGACGGGTGGCAAAACCTCGAGGCGGCGTTCCCGAACTATCGCGACGACGCCCTGGTCGAAGCGGGTCTCGTGATCGTCAGCGAAAAGTCGGACGCGCAGGGTCAGAACCGCCGCTACGACCGCTTTCGCGAGCGGATCATGTTCCCGATCCGCAATGTCAAAGGGCAGGTGATCGGCTTCGGCGGCCGCGTGCTCGACGGCGGCGAGCCAAAGTATTTGAATTCACCGGAAACGCCGCTATTTAACAAGGGCAGCGAGCTGTACGGGCTGTTCGAGGCGCGTCTTGCGATTCGAGAGCAACATTACGTGCTGGTCGTCGAAGGTTATATGGACGTGGTCGCGCTGGCCCAATTGGGCTTCCAGAACGCGGTCGCGACCCTCGGCACCGCTTGCACACCGATTCATGTGCAGAAACTGATGCGCCAGACCGATACGGTCATCTTCAGTTTCGACGGCGACGCGGCCGGCCGGCGCGCCGCGCGTCGCGCGCTCGATGCGTGCCTGCCGCACGCCGCCGACAACCGGACGATCCGTTTCCTGTTCCTGCCCAGCGAGCATGATCCCGACAGCTACGTGCGCGAGTTCGGCACCGAGGCTTTCGCCGAGCAGGTCGAACGGGCGATGCCATTGTCGCAGTTCATGCTCAACGAGGTGTTGACCGGCAAGGAGCTCGATCAGCCCGAAGGCAAGGCCCGCGCGCTGTTCGACGCGAAACCGCTGCTACAGGCGTTGCCGGCCAATGCGCTGCGCGCGCAGATCATGCATATGTTCGCAGACCGGCTCGATGTGCCATTCAGCGAAGTCGCGGCGCTTTGCGAAGTCGACGCGCGGATCGCGGCCGCGTCGCGCGAGGCGCCGGCCCGCAAGGACCGGCGCAGCGTGACCGGCATCGAGGAAAAGACGCTGCGCAATCTGGTGATGTATCCGCGCACGGTCGCGATGCTCGACGAAGAGGCCGAAGAGGCGCTGCTCACCGTGACCCGGCACGGCGAACTGTTCGCGGAAGTGACGACGCACGCGCGAGCCCTCGGCGATTCGGCAGCGTTCCAGTTGTTGTCCGATCTCTTGCGAAATGGCGCGAACGCCCCAACTTTCGAGGAAATCTTTCGCAAAATTCTAGACTATGATGAAAACGTCCGGGATTTGCTGCTGAAAGACCCGAAGGACGCGGCCGTCATCGAGGAACGGCGCGAGCAGGAACGAATTGTCGGCGAGGAGCTGAAAGCCGCGATTTTGAAGATGCGATACGACGCCTATTGCGATCGTCTCGAACAGCTTTCGCGACAGTCGCGGCATACGCCGGAAGAGTTTGCCGAGTTTTCGGAGCTCAACCGGAAGCGGGCCGACATGAAGCGTCAGCTCGGGCTGTAGCGGAGAGTCCGAAACCTCGGGTGGTATAATCAAAAGTTTCTAGCGGTTTGTTTTTTCAAGGGTTTTCCTAGCAAAGGCGAAAGGCGATGCGATGGCAAAGACGACAGGCGGAAATCATGCAACGGGCTCTCGCGCTAAAGAGCGCACCGGAAAAGTTACCGAAGCCAAGCTGACTGCATCCGCCAGAAGAACGTCTGCTGTCAGCGTTGCGCCGGCTGCCGGGAAGAAGTCGTCGACCACTGCGGCCGCGCAGGCCGCACCGGTTCGGGCGGCGAAAGCTGTAGCACCGCCGGCTGCCAAGCGGGCGGGTGTCAGAAGCGCAAGGGAAGCGGCTGCCGTTCAGAACGATGCGGTAGCGCGCGTGACTTCAGTATCCACGGTTCAACCGGCTGTTGTCCAACAGCCGGGGGCCGAGACTACAGCCGGTACGGCGAACTCCATGACGAAAAAGCTGAATGAAGTACCCGTCGATGACGATGCAACCCAGACCGAAGAAACCGCTGCCGCCGCACCGGGCAAGCCGGAGAAGGTCAAGGCTCGCGACCGTCGTGCAAAGGAAAAAGCGCTGCTGAAGGATGCGTTCGCGTCGTCGCAGCCTGGCACGGTGGAGGAACTCGAGGAGCGTCGCTCCAAGCTGCGCGCCCTGATCAAGCTCGGCAAGGAGCGCGGCTTCCTCACGTACGCTGAAATCAACGATCACCTGCCGGACAACTTCACCGAGACCGAGGCGATCGAAGGCATCATCAGCACGTTCAACGACATGGGCGTCGCGGTCTACGAACAGGCCCCGGACGCTGAAACGCTGCTGCTCAACGACAACGCGCCCGCGGCTTCGTCAGACGACGAAGTCGAAGAGGAAGCTGAAGTCGCGCTGTCCACCGTCGACTCCGAATTTGGCCGCACCACCGATCCCGTGCGTATGTACATGCGCGAAATGGGCACGGTCGAGCTGCTTACGCGTGAAGGCGAAATCGAAATCGCGAAGCGCATCGAAGACGGCCTGAAGCACATGGTGATGGCGATCTCTGCATGCCCGACCACGATCGCCGACATTCTCGCGATGGCCGAGCGCGTCGCCAACGACGAAGCGCGCATCGACGAACTCGTCGACGGTCTGATCGACGCCGACGCGGCAGACGCCGACGGCTTCTCCGCGCAGGAGGCGGAAGCGATCGAGAATGAAGACGAGGAAGCCGAGGAAGAGGACGAAGAGGACGAGGAAGAAGACGATGGCGCGGCGCAAGCCACCGCCAACGCCGCGCAACTCGAAGCGCTGCGGCGCGCGTCGCTCGAAAAATTCGCGTCGATCAGCGAATGGTTCGACAAGATGCGTCGCGCGTTCGAGAAGGAAGGCTACAAGTCCAAGTCGTATCTGAAGGCGCAGGAAACCATCCAGAACGAGCTGATGACGATCCGCTTCACCGCGCGTACCGTCGAGCGTCTGTGCGACACGCTGCGCGCGCAGGTGGATGAAGTGCGTCAGGTCGAGCGTCAGATCCTGCATACGGTCGTCGACAAGTGCGGCATGCCGCGTGCGGAATTCATCGCGCGTTTCCCGGGCAGCGAGACGGACCTCGAATGGGCCGACAAGATCGTCGCCGAAGGTCATGGGTATAGCGCGATCCTCACGCGCAACATTCCGGCGATCCGCGAACAGCAGCAACGTCTGCTCGATCTGCAGGCGCGCGTGGTGCTGCCGCTGAAGGACCTGAAGGAAACCAACCGTCAGATGGCGGCCGGCGAACTGAAGGCGCGCCAGGCGAAGCGCGAAATGACCGAGGCCAACCTGCGGCTCGTGATCTCGATCGCGAAGAAGTACACGAACCGCGGTCTGCAGTTCCTCGACCTGATTCAGGAAGGCAACATCGGCCTGATGAAGGCGGTGGACAAGTTCGAATACCGTCGTGGCTACAAGTTCTCCACGTATGCGACGTGGTGGATCCGCCAGGCCATTACGCGTTCGATCGCCGACCAGGCGCGCACGATCCGGATTCCGGTTCACATGATCGAAACGATCAACAAGATGAACCGCATCTCGCGTCAGATCCTGCAGGAAACCGGTCTCGAGCCGGATCCGGCGACGCTGGCCGAGAAGATGGAAATGCCGGAAGACAAGATCCGCAAGATCATGAAGATCGCGAAGGAGCCGATCTCGATGGAAACGCCGATCGGTGACGACGACGATTCTCATCTGGGCGACTTCATCGAAGATACGAACACGGTCGCCCCGGCGGATGCGGCGTTGCACGCGAGTATGCGCGACGTCGTGAAGGACGTGCTCGATTCGCTGACGCCGCGCGAAGCGAAGGTGTTGCGCATGCGTTTCGGTATCGAGATGAGCACGGATCACACGCTCGAAGAAGTCGGTAAGCAGTTCGACGTGACGCGTGAGCGAATTCGTCAGATCGAGGCGAAGGCGCTGCGCAAGCTGCGTCATCCGAGCCGTTCGGACAAGCTGAAGTCATTCCTCGAAGGGAATTGACGGCGACGGCCGCGGTTGGCCGCAAATGATGCGATCAAAGGGGCCTCCCGGTCGTTTCGCCGAAGCGAAGCGGTTGCGGAGGCCCCTTTTTCGTGTAGTATGTCGGCCAATCGACGAAACGGGCCCGGCCTTCACGACCGGGTCTTTTTTCTTGGGCTGGACGCCGTGCTGGTTGCAGGCAGTGGACTCATAATCCACCTCCGAAAGGACATCGTGGGTTCGAATCCCACCCGGCCCACCAAAGTATCGAAAAAAGGGTTCCGAATTCCGGAACCCTTTTTTGTTTTTGGGCGGCCTTCGGCTGCCTCAGCTGGGCGACCAGTGTCCAGCCTCAACCCCGGCGAGCCGCGTCCGTTGCCCCACACCGCCCGACACCGACCCGCTCGCGCCGGACCTCGCCCGCACGTGGAGGCGCTTAAGCGCGCTCCGCGCCAGCCATTAAGCGGTGATCACGCGTAATCAGGGAAACTCCGTGTAAAAACGGGCGCAACCC
Organism: Paraburkholderia sp. UCT70; assembly: GCF_050434085.1. NCBI lineage: Bacteria > Pseudomonadati > Pseudomonadota > Betaproteobacteria > Burkholderiales > Burkholderiaceae > Paraburkholderia > Paraburkholderia sp. UCT70. The sequence continues at coordinate 510,553 of NZ_JBNPVZ010000002.1, forward strand.
CGCCGTTAATTAAATGCGGAAGGGTTGTTGATGCATGCCGTCCGCTTTCAGGGCGGGTCTTGTCACGCGGCGGCCGGCGTCGCAATTCACCTCCGGGCAACGCCCGTGCTAAAGGCTTTTTCGAATCGCGCGCGCATCTTATAGAGACGTGACAGAGGGTGCTCACTAAAGCGGGAAATCAGAAGACCGCCGCAATGGCAGTGTCTCAATAGTGAATGCTGATTCGACGCGGCAGGCTCAGACCGTTGTGCTGCCCGGGGGCGGCAGCGATTGCTTGCGTCGGTCAATAAAGATTAGGTGAATAAGCCGTCTCGGTGATTCGACGAGTTAATCGCCCGCCGGAAACCATTAATTGGCGGGTGCGCGAGCAAGACTGCATTTAACTCTATTAAGTTCCGGCGCTCCAAAAATAAATCTCAAACGACGCGGAAAACCGTCACTTCAACCATTCGATTACAAAAAATATCGGCCGGTCTTTTCGTCAATTTGCTCCGACCCGATTACGTCACGCGTATTAAAGCACTGTTGCAAATGCACAACTTAGAATATTGACGCGTTGCAAATTCGTTTTGGCTGGAGCTGTCGATCCGGCACCTCGATCTTGCAATAAACGGTGGAAAAACAAGAAGTTATCCCCATCGGCTCCAACATTGTTGCGAATTTCGAAAAATCCTGTTGCGTGAATTGCCTGCGTCGGTACCAGGGTGTCCCCCTACACTCACGCTTCGCTTCATGGGTGCCCGGCCGATCCCCACGATTCGGCCAAGCGGGCGGCGGCAAATGCGATGCATCGGCTGCTGAGGCAGGTCCTGCTCCCCGTATAAATTTTTCGAATTGGAGTTCCCATGAAAAAAAGTCTCATCGTCGTTGCGGCTGCCGCATCGTTCGCTTCGGTCGCTCACGCACAAAGCAGCGTGACCCTGTACGGTCTGCTCGACGCAGGTCTGACGTACACCAGCAACGTTGCCCACAACTCCAAGTGGGCAGCAGGTAGCGGCGGCATCAACCAGAGCATGTTCGGCCTGCGTGGTTCGGAAGATCTGGGCGGCGGTCTGAAGGCAATCTTCACGTTGGAAAGCGGCTTCAACATCAACAACGGCAAGTACGCTAACAACAACGGCATGTTCAACCGTCAGGCCTTCGTCGGTCTGTCGAGCTCGCAATTCGGTACGGTCACGCTGGGTCGCCAGTACGACGCAGCGCAGGACTACCTCGCACCGCTGACCGCAACGGGCAGCTGGGGCGGCACGTACTTCGCGCACCCGTTCAACAACGACAACCTGAACACCAACGGTGGTCTGTCGGTCAACAACTCGGTCAAGTACTCGAGCGCTAACTACGCTGGCTTCACGTTCGGCGGCACGTACGGCTTCTCGAACCAGGCTGGTGGCTTCGCAAACAACCGTCAGTACAGCTTGGGCGCCGCATACCAGTGGCAAGGCCTGCACCTCGGTGCTGCCTACGCTCAGCAAAACAACCCGGCTGCTAACGCAAGCGGCGCATCGGACGGCGTTCTGGCGAACACCGCGGGCGTGCTGCAAGGCAACTTCCGTCAGCGTCAGTTCGGCGCAGGCGCTTCGTACGGCTTCGGCCCGGCGCTGGTTGGCGTGGCATGGACGCAATCGCGCGTCGACAACCTGGTTGGTGAAGCTCCTGGTCAGCGTCAAGGCCACACCAACAACTACGAAATCAACGGCAAGTACAACGTGACCCCGGCTATGGCTCTCGGCGTCGCGTACACGTTCACCGACGCGCGCGGCTACGGCATCAACGCCGACGGTAACGACATGAAGACCCGTTACCACCAGATCGGCCTGCAGGCTGACTACTCGCTGTCGCGTCGCACCGACGTCTACGCTCAGGCTGTGTACCAGCACGCAATGGGTGACGGCGGCGTGGCTTCGATCTACAGCGGCGACAACACGGTTCCGACCTCGTCGTCGAAGAACCAGACGGCTGCTACGGTCGGTCTGCGTCACCGCTTCTAAGCTTCAGCAGAAGCTGCCTGTAGTACAGAAAGGTGCCGTTCGCGGCACCTTTTTTTATGCGCGCGGCAGACCGGTGAGCCGGTTTCCGTATGCGAGGCGAAAAAAACGGGCGTCCCTAGAGGACGCCCGTTTTGCCATGACGACGTGAAACGATTCAGAAAATTGTCCGCAAACCGAGCGCAACGCCGGTCTGGTTGTCGCGGCCCGGCAGTTCGACCGACGCCGCGCCCGACACCTTGTCGAAATCGACGGTGCCGTACACCGCGGTGCGCTTCGACAGCGCGTACTCGGCCAGTGCGACGAACGTGTAGCGATAGCCACTGCCGAGCTGACCAGCGCCGATCGCCGCGTTCGACAGGTGGTCGTAGTACGCGGCGCCCGTCAGCGTCAGCGCGCGCGTGGCCTGCCACGTGACGCCGGCGAACGGTCCGTTGTCGATGCGGCCCGAGCCCTTGACGATATCGACGCCCGGCACGAGCGTCTGCTGCGCGAGCGCGCTGTCGACGAAGCCGGTGTCGTCCTTCGAATGCAGATAGCCGACGTACAGCTTCGTCGAGCTGAACGCATAGGCCGCGTTCGCGTTGAAGATGGTCTGCTTGTGATTGCTGTTGTCGCTGTTCTGCTGCACGCCGGCCGCGACCGCTAGCGGACACCCGTACGACAGCGTGAAGCCGTACATGTTGCCCGCGCCGAGATGGCCTGGCACCTGGCCCGAGAAGCCGCCGTCGCCGGTCGATTCCGAGTTCGTGCCGAATGAGTACATCGCGGCCACCGTCAGGCCTTTGAACGTGCCCGTGTACTTGATCGCGTTATCGGCGTAAAGCCCCGCGCCGAGCGCGCCAGGCAGCCACGAGTTCTCGTTGTAGTTGCCGACCGTGAGCGGGTCGTAGGTGTCGCCGAGCAGGTCGAACAGCGGCGTCTTCTGGCGACCGAGCGTCAGCATGCCGTACGGACTGCTGACACCGACGTACGCGTTGCGGTCGAAAATGCGCCGGCTATCCGAGGCCGAGCCGTCCTGCAGGTTGATGCCGCTTTCCAGATCGAAGATCGCCTTGAGACCGCCACCGAGGTCTGCCGAGCCGCGCAGACCCCAGCGGCTGTTGGTGATCGCGCCGTTCGTCATGTACAGACGATCGTCGTTTTTGGCGTTCGCGTCGTCAGATAGCGCACGCTGACGTCGGCGACGCCATACAGCGTGATCGAGCTTTGTGCCGAAGCTTGTTCGGACGTCACGGCAAGGGCGCCGCCGCCGACGAGCGCGGCGGTCTTGATAAAGCGGATGGGTCTCAAAGGATTTCCTGCGTGTGGAGAGATTTTCTAGTTCGGACGCGGCGCGCGCCGAGTGGGGCGGCGCCGGGCGCGCCGATGATAGATCACCGTCCGCGCGGCGCCATCGCCGCTATCGCGCAATAACCTGTCGCCATTTTTGACAATTGCGCCGTTCCTGGTGACAAAAATTGACTTTCTCCCAGGCAAGCTTCAAGTAGTCTCGAGCGAATTGACGTATCGACACGACTTTCGGAGCGACGCCGGCACGCGTTTTACGCGTGCGCTTTCACGCATGAATAGTCCATCTTCCGAATCCATCGCGACCTCGCCAGTCGTTCAGGAGCTGACCGACGAGCAATGGCAGCGGGTCGCGCCGCTGTTACCTGAAACCTTGCATGATGACGGCCCGCGCCGTGGTCGTCCGCCGATCGAAATTCGCCACGTGCTCAATAGCGTGATGTGGGTGCTGCACGCGCGCGCGCCGTGGAGCGCAATGCCCGAGCACTACGTTCCGTACCAGACCGCGCATCGCTACTATCTGCGCTGGAAAAAAACGGGCGTGTTGAGCGCGATCATGCTCGCGCTGTTCAAGACCGACGACGCTCTCGAAACGCGCGCGACGCGCAAGGGCGGCGTGCGCGCCGGGTAGCGAGCGCCAGTCGCGTCGCTAGATCTGTTCCCGCCCGTACGCAGCCAGCCGCTCGAGATCGAGCACCTCGATCCGGTTATACGACAGTCGCAAAATCCGCAGCTTCTCGAGGTTCTGCAGCGCCTGATTGATGCGCTGCCGCGACACTCCCGCGAGCAGACCGACTTCTTCCTGTGAAATCGCCAGTGTGCGACCCGTGTCCGGATACAGATTCGGATTGAACAGCTGCGCGAGCGATTGCGCGACGCGTGCGTCCACGTCGAGCAGCCGGGTGTTCTGGATCGACGCGATGAATTCCCCCATCCGGTTGTTCAATTGCCGGATCACGAAGCCCGTGAACGGCAGACTCGAATCGAGCAACGCATATTTGAATGACAGACAGTTCTTGACGACAATTGCTAGGCTAGGCCCCTGGTTCATTCATAGAACACGGTCACAACAATCGGCGGCGCGGCTCGCGCCTCAGGAGACGAAGCAATGACACAGCACATGTTCGACGAAGGCCTCGGGCGGCGCGAGGCCAATTACGTCCCGTTGACGCCGATCGATTTCCTCGTGCGCGCAGCGCAAGTGTATGGCGAGCGGCTCGCGATCGTCCATGGGGAGATCCGCCGCAACTGGCGCGAGACCTATGAGCGTGCGCGGCGGCTCGCGAGCGCGCTGCACGAGGCCGGCATCGGCCGCGGCGAGACGGTCGCCGCGCTGCTGCCGAACATCCCGCCAATGGTCGAGGCGCACTTCGGCGTGCCGATGGCCGGCGCCGTGCTGAATACACTGAACACGCGGCTCGACGTCGCGACGCTGCTGTTCATGCTGCGCCACGGTGAGGCGAAGGCGCTGATCGTCGACACCGAATACGGCGAGTTCGCGCATCGCGCGGCGCTAGAATTCCCGAAGCTCCGCGTGATCAGCGTGGCCGACGCGCAGCCCGCCGACGCCGCGCAGTTCATTCGCGCGACGGACTACGAGCAGTTCCTGCAAACCGGCGACCCTTCCTTCGAGTGGACTCCGCCCGCCGACGAATGGGACGCGATCGCGCTGAACTACACATCGGGCACGACCGGTGACCCGAAGGGCGTCGTCTACCATCACCGTGGCGCATATCTGAACGCGCTGAGCAACATCCTCGAATGGGACATGCCGAAGCACGCGGTCTATCTGTGGACGTTGCCGCTGTTCCACTGCAACGGCTGGTGCTTTCCGTGGACGGTGGCCGCCCGCGCGGGCGTCAACGTCTGTCTGCGCAAGTTCGACGCGAAGACCGTGTTCGAGTTGATTCGCCGCGAACACATCACGCATTACTGCGGAGCGCCGATCGTACAGAGTTCGCTCGTGAATGCGCCGGCCGAATGGCGCGGGGGCATCACGCATCGCGTGTCGACGATGGTCGCGGGCGCCGCGCCACCGCCCGCGGTGATCGCGAAGATGAAGCAGATCGGCTTCGATCTGACGCACGTGTACGGGCTCACCGAAACCTACGGGCCGGCGGCCGTCTGCGCGAAGCAGGACGAATGGGACGCGCTCGACGATCAAATCCGCGCCGACCTGACCGCGCGCCAGGGCGTGCGTTATCACCTGCAGGCGGCGGTCGCGGTGCTCGATGCGGACACGCTCGCGCCGGTGCCGGACGACGGCGAAACGATCGGCGAGATCATGTTTCGCGGCAACATCTGCATGAAGGGCTATCTGAAGAACGAGCGCGCGACCGAAGCGGTTTTCAAAGGCGGCTGGTTCCATACCGGCGATCTCGGCGTGCGGACGGCCGACGGCTATATCCGCATCCGCGACCGCAGCAAGGACATTATCATTTCGGGCGGAGAGAACATTTCGAGCATCGAGGTCGAGGACACGCTGTACCGGCATCCCGCGGTGTCGGTGGCGGCGGTGGTCGCGATGGCCGATCCGAAGTGGGGCGAGGTGCCGTGCGCGTTCATCGAGTTGAAGGAAGGCGCGCAGGTGACCGAGGAGGAAATCATCGCGCACTGCCGGCTGTTTCTGGCCGGCTACAAGTTGCCGAAGGCGGTGCGCTTTGGCGAGTTGCCCAAGACGTCGACGGGGAAGATCCAGAAGTTCGAGTTGCGCGCGCGGATCAAGGCGGAGGGGAAAGGGTAACGCGCCGCGACTACCGCTGATTCAGGGCGGCGCGAGTGGCGCGCATCGAGTCACGACGGTGCGCGCCGCTTCGTGTTGCCGTCAAATTCCCACCTTGTGCGCGTTAAAAATCAGCCGCAGGCCCAGCGCGGTCACCGCGCTCGCGGCGATGCGATCGATCCACGCCTTCCAGCGCAGATAGATTTCGCGCGGCCGTTGGCTCGAAAAGCACAGTGCGACGATCGTGTACCAGCCCGCCTCGATCGCGAAGATCGCCGGCGGCAGCGCGAAATAGCACCACACCGGCGGATGCTGCGGCAGCAGCGCAGCGAAGATACTGCCGTAATAGACAGCCGTTTTCGGATTGCTGAGCTGCGTGCTCAAGCCGATCCAGAACGACTTGCGCGGATTGCCGCCGGTGCCGGTTCGCGTTTCGCTGAACGCGAGCGGCTTCGCGGCGCCGCGCCAGATTTTCGACGCCAGATAGACCAGGTAGACGCCGCCGGCCACTTTCAGCCCGACGTAGAGCCATTCGACCGTCGCGAGCAGCGTATAGAGCCCGAGCAGCGCGATGCCGCTAAAAAACACACCGCCGATACCCATGCCGAGCGCTGTCGCGAGACCGTCGCCGCGCGACAGACCGATCGCATTGCGTGCGACGATGACGAAGCTGGGCCCCGGACTCATCGCGCCCAATAGCAGCGCGGCGAGGATCGTGAGGATGGCGGTCGAGGAGGGCATGGTCGTGTCTCCTGATGTCGGGCTGATGCCAGAAGTTCTGGCGAATACCGAGTCTCGCATTGTCCGCCAATCGCGCGGCGGAAGCCACGAATACCGAAAACTCGGAAGCCGCGCAATCAGTACAATTAGAAAAAGTTCTTTGCTGCGGCCAAAATACATCGAATGCTAGAATGACTTTCCATACGCGGAAGCTCCCTCGTCACGACGAAGCGACGCACGACGCGAAACACGGGCGCAATTCGAGCCACGCCGTTTTTTCGAGTAGCCGATTCGCTTGATCCCAGCGCTTCAACTCAGGCGCTTTACTTCAGGCGCTTTAATTCAGGATCTGACAGGCATCACTTGCAAATGCGGTTTTTCACGCATTTGCATGGATCGCGTGAATTCGTCGAATTGCTTCCATTCAAATTGAATTACGCACGAGCCTCGCGTTGTTATGCGAGTTGCCCGTTTGTCTAATGCCAGCAAGAGCTGCGACACCAATACGTTATGAAACAACGAGAAGGACAACAACGACTGTTCGAACGCGACGAGAACCTGCGTGAGCGCATGATCGCGTGGATCCGCCGACGCATGGACGACCACGGCATCACACTCGAAGCGCTGGCCGAATCGCTCGAAGCCGATGCGAACGCCGTGGCCGCAGTGCTGTATCGCGACGCGTTCGGTAACACGTGGGACGGTCGCGGCGATAAACCGACGTGGCTCGCGCGCGCGATTCACGCCGGACAAAGCATCGATCATTTCCGCTGCTGAGCGCGCAGGCGCACCGCGAAACGCCCGCGCGAAAAAAAGCCCGCGCAAGGCGGGCTCGATCTTTACTGCTCGGAGTCTCGCGACGAATCGCGCATCACAGGTCGAAAAACACGGTTTCCTGATCGCCCTGCATGTGGATGTCGAAGCGATACACGTTGGCCGTACCGGCAACGCGGCGCGCGATCAGCGTATTACGGCGCTCGGCCGGCACCGACGCCAGCACGGTGTCCTGCTCGTTCGCCTGCGCTTCGTCCTCGAAATAGATGCGGGTGAACGTGTGCAGCAGCATGCCGCGCATCGTCAGGATTACGTCGATGTGCGGCGCTTCGTGCGGATTCGAGCGGCCCGGCTTCACCGTCTCGACGATGAAGCGCTTGTGCGGATCCGTGCCCGTACCGACGCGCGCAAAGCCGTGAAAGCCGGTCTTCAGGATTTCTTCGCGCGATTCCGGATAGTGGCCGCTCGAGTCGACTTGCGACATCTCGATCATCGCGTCGCCGATCACCTTGCCGTCGCCGTCGAACACCTGACCGACGATCGTGATGTGCTCGCCGGCCGCTTCCATGTCGGCCAGAACGTTCGTGAACAGGCTCTTGAAGTCGAAATCGTATTGCTGCGGGCAAAGACCGTAGGCGAAGTACGGACCAACGGTTTGCGAAGGCGTTTGCTTGAGAGTCGTCATGGCTTAGCGCTCCATCGGGGTTTCGTTCGGGCCGCGCAGCACGATGTCGAAATCGTAGCCGAGTGCGTAGGCCTCTTGCGTGGTGTCGAGCGAGAACTTCGAGATCATGCGTTCACGGGCGCGCTCGGGCGTGCCCTGGTAGATCGGGTCGAATGCGAGCAGCGGATCGCCGGGAAAGTACATCTGCGTGACGAGACGCGAGCCGAAGTGGTCGCCGAACAGCGAGAAATGGATGTGCTGCGGACGCCAGGCGTTCGGATGGTTGCCCCACGGATACGCGCCCGGCTTGATGGTCATGAAGCGGTAACGACCTTCGTTGTCGGTGATGCAGCGGCCCGCGCCGAGGAAGTTCGGGTCGAGCGGCGCGTCGTGCTGGTCGGCCTTGTGCACATAGCGGCCGGCGGCGTTCGCTTGCCAGACTTCCACCAGCGTGTTGCGCACCGGGCGGCCGCCTTCGTCGAGCACACGGCCCGTCACGATGATGCGCTCGCCGAGCGGTTCGCCATTGCGCACCGCGTTGCGGGTCAGGTCGCTGTCGAGCGGGTCGAGGTCGTCGGTGCCGTAGACCGGCACGCGCTGGTCGCGCAGCCGTTCCTTCAGCGGAATCAGCGGACGCGACGGACCGCGTTTGACCGACGAACCGTACGGCAGATAGATGTACTCGGGATGGGACGCGAAATCTCGCGGCGAAAGAATTGAATCTTCCATGAGGTGTCTCCGTTGGAGGAATCGGGGGGATGCGACGTTATGACTCGCACTTTATACAAAGCGTGCGGTTATGAAAAATGACGTTTTTGCCCGTTTCGTATAACCTTCCGTTATGCAACGCAGTCTCGCGGATAGCCGCGTCAAATTCCGTCATCTCCAGTGCTTTCTGGCCGTCGCGCAGTTCGGCAGCGTCCAGCGGGCGGCGGACAGTTTGTCGATCACGCAGCCGGCGGTATCGAAGACGGTCGCCGAGCTGGAGACCATTCTCGGCGTGAAGCTGTTCGAGCGCGGCCGTCACGGCGCGGTGCCGACGCGCGAGGGGCAGCTTTTCATGCCGCACGCGAGCGCCTGCGTGAGCGCGCTGCGCCAGGGCGTCGATCTGCTTGCGCGGGCCGAGGGCGCCGCCGCCGCGACGCTCGAAGTCGGTGTGCTGCCCACTGTCGCCGCGGTGCTGGTACCGCCCGTGCTGAGACAGTTCGCGACGCAGTGGCCGCGCGTGATCGTGCGCCTCGCGACCGGCGCAAATCCGGAATTGCTCGAACGCCTGAAAGCGGGTTCGATCGAATTCGCGATCGGCCGCCTCGCGGACCCGGAGCGGATGGTCGGCCTGAGTTTCGAGCAACTGTTTACCGAGCCGCTGATCGCGGTCGTGCGCGCCGGGCATCCGCTGGCGCAAGGGAAGGCCTTGCCCGCCACGTCGCTGGAGGAATTTCCGGTCGTGCTGCCGCCGTTCGGCACGCTGATCCGCCAATCGGCCGAGAGCCTGCTCGGCGCGTGGGGCGTGCCGCCGTTGTCGGCGTTCGTCGAGGTGTTGTCGGTATCGACGGGGCGCGCGCTGACGCTCGAAAACGGCGCGGTGTGGTTCGTGCCGCAAAGCGCGGTCGAATACGAACTCGCGCACGGCATGCTGGTGCGCTTGCCGCTGCCGTTTGCGGGCACCGGCGAGCCGGTGGGGCTGATTCGTCGCTCGGATACGCAGCCGTCGACGGTGGGACGCGCGTTCATCGAGGCGGTGCGCGAGGTCGCGCGGGGCAGAATGGCGGCGATGCCGGGCAAGGATGCGGGCAAAGGCATCGGTAAAACCGTTGGCAAAACGGCGCGCAAAGGCAGCCCAGGGGACGCGCCGCTCGACTGATACGCGCGCCTCTCGCACGCCTGCCCGCGAGCACCAGTGGCGTGCCGTTCGGCATATGAACCAACCAGTACAAAAGGAAGGTTGCGGACGCCCCGCGACCCGGTGTAAAAACACGGTGCGAAAGCCGCCGCAGCCCGTTGTTCCTGCGGCACGCCGCGTGCACGCCACGAGCGAGCACGCACCACGCAGCCCCTCGCGAACGACCGGAACACGTCGCGCCGGAACCCGGAAAGACCGGCTTCCGCATCGAAAGACCGTACAAGGAGATTGCCATGCCCAGCGACTTGCCCACGCCAGAGGCCGCGCAGCGCGCCGTGTTGGCGCCGCAGCACAATCCGCTCGGCACGGCGGGCCTCGAGTTCGTGGAGTTCGCCGCGCGCGATCCGCAGGCGCTCGGCGAGACTTTCACGCGGCTCGGCTTCAAGGCGATCGCGCGTCATATCAGCAAGGATGTGACGCTGTATCGCCAGGGCGAGATGAATTTCCTGATCAACGCGGAGCCCGATTCGTTCGCAGCGCGCTACGCGGAAGAATACGGGGTCGGCATCTGCGCGATCGGGATTCGCGTCGCCGACGCACAGCGCGCGTTCGAACGCGCGGTGGAACTCGGCGCATGGGAGTTCGAGGGCGAACGCCTCGGTGCCGGCGAACTGCTGATTCCGGCCATTCAAGGCATCGGCGATTCGCACATCTATTTCGTCGATCGTTGGCGCGGGCGAGGCGGTCAGCGCGGCGGCCTCGGCGATATCTCGATCTTCGACATCGACTTCCGGCCCATCGAAATCGACACAGCCGAAGCCGATCTGAATCACGCGGGCAGCGGCCTGATCGCGGTCGACCATCTGACGCAAACCGTTGGCGAAGGCCGCATGCAGGAATGGATCGACTTCTATCGCGACCTGCTGAATTTCCGCGAGATCCACGAGCTGCACGCCAACTGGCATGTCTCGGCGGAATCGCGCGTGATGGTGTCGCCGTGCGGCGCGATCCGCGTGCCGCTGTACGAGGAAGGCACGGGCCGGACCAACCTGATGCACGAGTATCTGCCCGATCATCCGGGCGAAGGCGTGCAGCACATCGCGCTTGCCACCGACGACATCTTCGCGTGCGTCGAGCGTCTGCTCGCGAACGGCGTCGAATTCGTCGAGCCGCCGCCGCGCTACTACGAGCAGCTCGATGCACGTTTGCCGGGCCACGGGCTCGATGTCGAGCGACTGCGGCGCACGCATGTGCTCGTAGATGGCGAGATCGGCGCGGACGGCGTGCCGCTGCTGTTTTTCCAGACCTTCGTGCGCCGCCGCGCCGGCGAGATTTTCTTCGAGATCGTGCAACGCCAGGGACATCATGGCTTCGGCGAAGGCAATCTCGCCGCATTGGCCCAGGCGCGCACCGGCAGCTGAACACTGCGCGTAGTCGCATGCGTGATTGGATCACTCACGCATGCGGCTTTCGTCACCTCACGCCCCCTCGGGCCGCTCCACCAACTCCGGATAAATCGCGCCGTATGCGGCGGCTTCGCGCAGCAGCCACTCGCGGAAACTCGCGAGCGGCTTGCCGTGACTCAACTCGGTCGGATAGACAAGGTAGTACGCGGCCTCGGCGAGCGCGGGTGTGTCGAACGGAATCACGAGACCGAACTGCTGCAACTGCGTGTCGACGAAAAAGCGCGGCACCAGCGCGATGCCGAGTCCGGCCGCGGCAGCGCTGATCAGCATCGTGTGCAGTTCGTAGCGTACGCCCTGCATCGTGCGGTTGTCGTCGACGCCGAGATTCGAGAACCAGGTCGCCCAGCCGTCGGGTCGCGTCGTCGAATGCAGCAGCGGATAGTTGAGTAGTTCGGCGACGTTGCGGACCGGCCGCTTCAGCAGACTCGCTGCGCAGACCGGCACCACTTCCTCGCGGAACAGAAAATCGGCCGACGTACCCGGCCACGTCGGCTTGCCGTAGTGAATTGCCGCTTCGAAATGCGTCTCGGCGAACGGGAACGTCGCGGTACGCACGCCCATGTTCACGCGCACGTCCGGGTATTGTTCATTGAATGTGGCCATGCGCGGAATCAGCCATTGCGATGCGAACGTCGGCAATACCGCGAGTTCCAGATAGCCGCCGCCGCTGCCGTGCGCGATGATCGATAGCGTGTCGCGATCGAGGTGTTCGAGCGAGCGTCGCACCTGCGCGCTGTAGACCTTGCCCGCGCGCGTCAGCACCACGCGTTGCTTGACGCGCACGAACAGCCGCACGCCGAGATTGCTTTCGAGCGTATTGATCTGTCGCGACACCGCGCTTTCGGTGAGGAACAGTTCGCGCGCCGCATGCGTGAAGCTCTCGTGCCGCGCGGCGGCTTCGAATGCGAGCAGCGCGCCCATGTTGGGAATCTTGAACTTTCGCACGTTAATTCCAAAAACGCATCAAGTGGCGAGTTTATCTCGCTTTACGGGGGCGCAGCGCATTCTGAATAATCTCGCCCGTTAGGAGGCGCTCGTGCAGCGCTCAACGTATAGCGTGGAGAAGCCGGATGCGAAACTTGAAGAATGCGAACGTCGAACAACTGCTGGTGAAGCTGCTGGGCGCGGAGAAAGCCGCGCGCCTTTTTGCGACGCTGAATCATCCGCGTGTGTTGAACGAGTGGGAAAGCGGCAGCGTCACGCGCGCCGAACTCGCACAGGCGATGAACATGGCGCTGTTCGACGATCTGCTCGCGCGCTCGGAAAACGGCCGCCGCTATACGGAGGAAACCGTCGCCGCCGGCGGCAGTGTGTACTTCGATCATGGCGCGCTGCGCACCGTGCGCTGGCCGCACAGCGGCGCGCTGCCGCCCGGCGAGGCCGCGTTCGCGCGCATCCTGCGGCCGCTCGGCTTTCGGATCAACGGCCGTTACCCGCTCGATCGTCTCGGCATGACCGGCCGCGCGTGGGCGCATGAGGACGCCGCCGACGAGATCGCGCAGTTCTTCGTCAGCGAACTGCACCCGGAGCGTTTTTCCGCGGCGTTTCAGCAGGCGGTGACGAACGTGATCGGTGCCTCGCGCGATCCGTTGACGCCGCGCGCCCATGGCCTCTTGTGGGAACTCGAACGCGATGGCGTGCTGCCGCTCGATGCGGCGCAGGAGTTGCTACCGGTGATCGTCGGTGTGTTCGCGCGTCAGCACGAGATGCCACGCGAAGCCGATTACGAAGTATTGTTGAAAGAATCGGCGGAGATGGCGTGGATCGCGACCGAAGGTAACGCGTTCAATCACGCGACCGATCGCGTCGCGGACGTCTTCAAGCTGTCGGACGAACAGAAGGCGAAGGCTCGGCCGATGAAGCCCGAAGTCGAGCATTCGCGTTCCGGCCGCGTGTTCCAGACCGCGTATCGCGCGGATGTCGTGCAGCGTGAATTTCGCGCGGCCGACGGCAGCGTCGTCACGCGCGACGTGCCGGGCTCGTTCTACGAATTCATTACGCGCAAGCGCAGTTTCGATCAGGACGCGCGCCGCTGGGAAACGGACCTGCGTTTCGACGCGGGCAACGCACAGGGCATCTTCCGGATGACCGCGAGCCAGGCGGCCTGAGCGCATACGGCGGCGCGAGCGCCGGCATCGCAGACGAGGTGCGCAGTGGGGACGTCATTGTCATTGGATGAAGAGCGGCGGGTTGGCGCGCAGCGGGGCGCTTTGAATGAACCGCGTGTCGCCACGTCTTTCTCGGCCAGCGCGGAGCTATTGCAGGTGCTCGAAAGCGACCTGCGCCAGCACGTGCGCGGCGAGGTGCGATTCGATCAGGGTTCCAAAGCATTGTACGCATCGGATGCGTCGAACTATCGGCAAGTCCCGCTCGGTGTCGTGGTCCCGGCCGATCTCGACGATCTGCTCGCAACGCTCGCCGCATGCCGTCGCAACGACGTGCCGTTTCTCGCGCGCGGTGGCGGCACGTCGCAGAACGGCCAATGCGTAAACGTCGCGGTCGTGGCCGATGCGAGCAAGTATCTGAACCGCGTCGTCTCGATCGATCCGCTTGCGGGCGTCGCGGTCGTCGAGCCGGGCGTCGTGTGCGACTCCTTGCGCGATGCCGCCGAACAGCACGGCCTCACGTTCGCGCCCGATCCCGCCACGCATAGCCGCTGCACGCTCGGCGGCATGATCGCGAACAACTCGTGCGGCGCGCATTCGGTGATGGCCGGTAAGACCGTCGAGAACATCGAAGCGCTCGAAATCGCGACCTTCGACGGCGCGCGTTTCTGGGTCGGCCCGACCTCCGAGGAAGAACTCGAACGCATCATCGCGGCGGGTGGCCGTCAAGGCGAAATCTACGCGGCGCTCAAGCAACTGCGCGACACGTACGCCGAACGGATTCGCGCGAAATTCCCGCAGATCAAACGGCGCGTGTCGGGCTTCAATCTCGATCAACTGCTGCCGGAAAACGGCTTCAACGTCGCGCGTGCGCTCGTCGGCAGCGAAGGCACGTGCGCGGTCACGTTGCAGGCGAAAGTGAGGCTCGTGAAGAGTCCGGCCAGGCGCGTGATCGTCGTGGTCGGCTTCACCGACATCTATACGGCGGCGGACGCGGTGCCGCATTTCATGCGCTGCGGGCCGATCGCAGTCGAGGGACTCGACCGCGCGATCATTCGCGGCTTGCAGGTGCGCGGCCTGAAGAAGGACGAGATCGCACTGCTGCCCGAAGGCGATGCGTGGGTCGTGCTCGAATTCGGCGCGGACACGCAGGACGAGGTGCTGCAACAGGCACGCGACGCCGCCGCGTATTTCCAATCGGGCGCGGCCGGGCCGCAAATCTCGACGATGCTCGTCGAAGATCGCGCCTTGCAGGCGAAGGTGTGGTCGATTCGCGAGACGGGGGCGTCGGCGGTCGCGTTGTCAGTGGATCGCGACAAGCCCGATCCGGTGGTCGGCTGGGAAGACGCGGCGGTCGATCCGATGCGGCTCGGCGATTATCTGCGCGCGTTTCAGGCGCTCGTCGATCGCCATGGCTACGAGACGAGCCTGTACGGCCATTTCGGCGACGGCTGCGTGCACGCGCGCATCACGTTCAATCTGCGCAGCGCGGAAGGTATCGCGACGTGGCGCGGGTTCTTGCGCGAAGCGGCGGAACTGGTGGTCGAATTCGGCGGCTCGCTGTCGGGCGAACACGGCGATGGCCAGGCGAAGGCCGAGTTTCTGCCGATCATGTACGGCCCCGAGCTGATGCAGGCGATGGAGCAGTTCAAGGCGATCTGGGACCCGGCGAATCGTCTGAATCCGGGCAAAGTCGTGCATGCATACCGCGCCGACGAAAACCTGCGCATGGGCCCTACGTACAAGCCGGTGACGCTGCATACGAAGCTCGCGTTCGCGAGCCAGGAAGGCGACGGCTTTCAGCGTGCGATCGAACGCTGCATCGGCATGGGCAAATGCCGCTCGCTCGAAGGCGGCACGATGTGTCCGAGCTATCGCGGCACGCGCGAGGAAAAGTGCTCGACGCGCGGGCGCGCGCATCTGTTCTGGGAAATGCTGCAAGGCGACGTGATCGCCGATGGCTGGAACAGTCGCGAAGTGAAAGAAGCGCTCGATACCTGCCTCGCATGCAAGGGCTGCAAGTCCGATTGCCCGACGCATACGGATATGGCGTCGTACAAGGCGGAGTTCCTTTCTCACTACTATGAGAACAATCGTCGGCCGCGTCAGGCGCTGTTCATGGGACGGATCGGCGAATGGGCACCGTGGGCCGCGCGTTTTCCGCGCGTGACGAACTTTCTGACGACGGCGCCCGTTTTGTCCGCGCTCGGCAAATGGATCGCGGGTGTGGCGCAGACGCGTGCGTTGCCGCGGTTCGCCGCTGCAACTTATAGACGGAGTGCGTCGTCGCAAGCATCCGCGATTCATGCGTTCGGCGGCGACGCAAAGAAGGTGATCCTGTGGGTCGATACATTCAACGACCACTTCACGCCCGAGATCGCGCAGGCCGCCGCTGAGGTGCTCACGCGACTCGGCTGGCACGTCGTGTTACCGAAGAAACGTTTGTGTTGCGGGCGTCCGCTGTACGACTTCGGCCTGCTCGAACGCGCGCGCGAGCTGCTCACGCATATCGTCGACGACCTCGCGGACGACATCGCCGCCGGCGTGCCGCTCGTCGGTCTGGAGCCTGGCTGTCTATCGGTGTTCAAGGACGAGTTGCTGAAGCAACTCCCCGATCACGCGTTGGCGAAGAAGCTGTCCGCGCAAACGTATCTATTTGCCGATTTCGTCGCGCGTCAGCCGTTCGAGTGGCCGACGCTCGCGGCCGATGTGATCGTGCATGGCCATTGTCATCAGAAGGCGCTATTCGGCATGCAGGGCGATACGGCGTTGCTGAACAAGCTCGGCGTCAGATGGAAGCTGCTCGATACCGGCTGCTGCGGGATGGCGGGATCGTTCGGCTTCAACATCGAGCATCACGCGTTGTCGGAAAAGATCGGCGAGGACATGTTTGAGGCCGTGCGCGACGCTATGGCGGCGAATGCGGAAACGATCGTGCTGACCAACGGCTTCAGTTGTCGCGAGCAGATCGAACACGGCACAGGGCGACACGCACTGCATATCGCGCAACTCGCGCAACGGGCTCTGGCGGCGCGCTGAGTGCGCGCGCCGTGCAGGGCGCGCTATTTCTTCGCTGACTCGTTCGCGGCAGGCGGTGTATGCGGAAGGTCCGCATTGGTCGCCATCCACAACACTTCGGCGTCTTCCTCGCTGGTCGACACCGCCGCGTGACCCGTGCGGCTGTCGAAGTAGAGGCTGTCGCCCGCGTTCAGATGTGTCGGCGCGTACAGCTCCGAATAGAGGCACACGCTGCCGGTGATCACGTAGAGAAACTCCTCGCCTTCGTGGCGGCCCCAGTCGTCGAATGCATCAAGCGTGTGCGCCGAGATGCGGATGCGAAACGGCAGCATCGCCTTGTGGGCCAGGTCGGTGGCGAGCAACTCCATCTGATAGCCGCGATAAGCGTGGCGCTGGCCTTCGTTCTTGCGTGTCAGCGCGCGCCGGCCGCTCGCGCTGACTTTCGGCGTCGAGCCGAACAGTTCGCCAATTTCGATCTTCAGGCCCAGCACGATTTTTTGCAGCACGTCGAACGTGGGGGACATCAGGCCGTTTTCGACTTTCGACAGCGTCGAGCGCGAGACACCGCACAGGCGGCTCGCGGTTTCGAGCGTCAGATCCTGCGCTTGACGGGCGGCGCGCACGCGCCGGCCGAGATCGGTGGAGGACGTGTCGGCGGATTTGGTGAGGTGGGTGTCCATGAGGCTTGCTGCTGGTCGGGTATGCGCTTGATCGGGCGAATAATGTTTCCGATCATAACATTTGGCGTGACCGGGGCCTTTGTGCGCCGATTCAGGCGTTCGAGCGCTTTTCTCATCGGAAACGTCGTGGCATTTCCGATGAGTTCGACGCAGCGTGGCGATCTCACGTTGATGAGGCGTCCTTTGCGCGGCGTTTTTCACGCGCTGCGATTGAAAAGCTCATTGAGCTGCGTGCCCGCCGTCGCGCCGGTGAAGTCGAAGCGGCCATCGGCCAGCGCCTGAGCGGCGTGCATGAAGCCACCCCACGCCGCGCGCGCGAGCCCGCCGCCGACGCTGATCCGCCGCACGCCGAGCGCGGCCACGTCCTGCAACGTCAGGGTCGATGTCGAGCCGATCAGCAGATTGACGGGCTTCGGCGCGACGGCCGCGACCACCGCTTCGATCTGCTCGCGCGTCTGGATGCCCGGCGCATACAGGCAGTCGGCGCCCGCCGCCGCATAGGCCTTCAGACGCGCAATGGCATCGTCGAGATCGGGCTTGCCGGCGAAGAAATTCTCCGCGCGGCCGACGAGCAGCGTGTCGCCGCCGTTCTGATCGATCGCACGGCGGGCCGCGCTGAGCCGCTGCACGGCGACGTCGACCGGAAACAGCGGCGCGGCGGGGTTGCCAGTCGAGTCTTCGATCGACAGACCCGCGACGCCCGTTTCCACCGCGAGCGTCACACTCTCGGCGACTTCTTCCGGGTCGCGGCCGAAGCCGTTTTCGAAGTCGGCGTTGACCGGCAGATCGGTCGCGTCGACGATTGCGCGCAGGTGCGCGAGGATCGTTTCGCGCGGCAATGTGTTGTCCGCATGTCCGGTCGACCACGCAAAACCGGAACTCGTCGTCGCGAGCGCCTTGAAGCCTAGTGTATGCAGATAACGGGCGCTGCCCGCGTCCCACGGATTGGGCAGCACGAAACAGCCAGACGAGTGCAGCGCGCGGAAAGCGGCGCGTTTTTCAGCGGCGGTGCGGGGCATCGCATGTCTCCTTGGTGTGAGGGAGCGGCTCCCTCGTTGAGGGGAAAACGCCGCGCCAACTGTTGCGCAGGCGAATCGGCATTCACCAGGGGAAAGTCTATGTCCGTATCGAAACCGTGGTTGATGATATTGGTGGCGACTTTCACAGACG
The DNA here is from genome assembly GCF_050434085.1 of Paraburkholderia sp. UCT70. Classification (NCBI taxonomy): domain Bacteria; kingdom Pseudomonadati; phylum Pseudomonadota; class Betaproteobacteria; order Burkholderiales; family Burkholderiaceae; genus Paraburkholderia; species Paraburkholderia sp. UCT70. Next base: position 528,990 of record NZ_JBNPVZ010000002.1, read on the forward strand.
TTTCCAATAATTCAAAATGACGACAGGCGAAGAAGCCGGTTCAGAGATGCGAAGGGCCGCGTGGGAAGACGGCATTCGCGACGAGGTCATTTCCCCAAAGGAGGCACAACATGAACATCGCGACCCAGATGCGGTCGATCCCTGCCGTGTTGGTGCTCACGCTCGTTGGCTGCGCCGCGGGCGGCGGGAATGGCGGCGCGCAAACGCATCTGAGTGCAACGCAATGCCGCGATCTGACCGACCTCAGGAACAAGGCACCGGCCACGCACCAGCGGAGCATGAGCGAACTGACAGCGCTGCAGCAAGCGGGCTACCACCCTGAACGACGCTTTGATCCTGACTATCCGGCGAGTCTCGAGCGCGCGCAGAGGCAGGTGGACATCTGGTATCAGGCGGAATGCCCGCAGGCGCGGGCTGGGTGAATCTGCCGCGGCGTCAGAATTGGCGGTACGTTGTTAGTGCCGCATAAACGTAAAGAGCGGGCGCATGCCTTGAAAACATGCGCCCGCTTCATATCGGTTCGAAACGGCGAAAACCGCAAAGAGGGGAAAGGGCCGTTAACTCAAGAATCTTTCCTCGCTACGGACATTCGCCATACGTTCGCGACTCGTCACTGACCGTCCGGATTGACCCACATCGGATGATGGCCCGCTTGCGATGATCCGCCCATCGACGACCCATAGCCAGACGTGTCGCCTTGGCCCTTCGCTTTCATCGCGGAGACGCGTGCCTCGGCCGCCTGGATGTCCGCGGGATACTGGGCATCGAGCACGATGGCCGGGTTATAGCCAATCTGTTCGAGTTGCTGCACCTCTGCCTTGACTTCGGCCCGCGTGATCGGCTGTTCCGATTGCGCGAACGACGCGACCGGCGCAGCGATCAGGGCCGTAAGCGCAACTGCCTGGATAAGCGATTTCATGATGTTTCCCTCCGTAGTTGTCTGTCTATCCAGCACCGCTGCGATACCGGTGCCATAAGCGCAGTCTAGAGGGGGGCGAACTTGGGGAAAACCACTAGCCGACTAATTCAGTATTGCAAAGAACGGGTAGTCGGCGAGCTGTAATCTCGCCGTCGCTGGTTCTCGTAAAACAGCGCAAAAGCGGCCGTAAATCTGGTCACACACCTTTGCGCACATCGACGCGATAACTCGTGATTTGCCGATAAGTATCTCCGGGTCGCACGATCACTTCGTTCTGCCCGGTCATATTGACCTCGTTCGGGAAACCGCCCGCCTCGAGGCACAAGCCGGCGTGCCGTTGATAGCGGACACCGCCGCGTCCCGGGTTGCCGTTCAAAGCGTTGCCCGTGTAAAACTGCAAGCCCCGCTGATCGGTCGCGACGGTCAGTTCGCGTCCACTGCCCGGATCGTATGCACAGGCGACTTCGCGCAGCGGCGGCGCGTGGCCGTCGTTGCCCTTCATCGCGTTTGCCGGCGCCTCGCGCAGCACGTAGCAATGATCGAAGCCGCCGGCGCGCGCGAGTTGCGCGTGCGGCCAGTCGAGCCGGCCGCCGATCGGCGCGCTCTGCCGGAAGTCGAATGCGTTGCCCGCGACGTCGGCGAGCTTGCACGGAATCATCGTCGCGTCGACTTCGAAAAAGCGCTCGGCGTCGATCGACAGCACGTGGCCGCGAATGTCGGTACCCGCGCGCCCGGTCAGGTTGAAGTACGGATGGCTCGTCAGATTGAGCGGCGTCGGCGCGTCGGTGATCGCTTCGTAGCCGATCGTCAGCGTGCCGTCGTCGTCGAGCGAATAGCGTACTTGCACCTTCACGTTGCCCGGAAAACCGGCATCGCCTTCGGGCGACTCGAGCCGCATCAGCAACGCGCCGTCGTCCTCGGCGACCTCCCACAACGCCCGATGAAAACCGACCGTGCCGCCGTGCAGCAGATTCGGACCTTCGTTGCGATCGAGCGTGTACTCGATGCCGTCGAGCGAAAAGCGCGCGCCCGCAATGCGATTCGCCCAGCGGCCGATCAGTCCGCCCATGTAGGTCGAGGCCGCCACGTATTCGGCGGGCGTGTCGTGACCGAGCAGAATATCGCCGAGACGTCCGGCGCGGTCCGGTGCGTGCCACGAAACCAGCGTCGCGCCGAGGTCGCTGATGGCGACTTTCATGCCGTGCGCGTTGCGCAACGTGTAAAGCCGTACGCGATCGCCGCCCTGCAGCGTGCCCCACGGCTCGGAAGAGAGTTGTGCGATGCTGATCATGTGGTCAGTGCGAAGAAAAAATAGAAAGCATGCTCAGCCAGCGGTTTTGGTCTTCGGGCCCACGCGCTCCTGGTATTCGCGCGGCGTGCAGCCGAGTTCGCGGCGAAATACCGCGTACATGTATTGCAGCGACGTGAAGCCGCAACGGATCGCGACTTCCGCGCTCGACGCATCGCGTTTCGCGAGCAGCGACTTCGCGACGTCGAGCTTGTGGCGCAAGATCTCCTGATGCACGGTGCACTGACGCTCGCGCCGGAAATACTCTTCGAGCGACGAACGCGACACGCCCACATAGTCGGCCACCTGCTCGGTGCGGATGCCCTGGCACGCGTACTGGCGAATGAAATGGCGGGCGCGCATCACGTAAGGACTCGCGAGCGGCTGATGCCGCGTCGATTCGAGCACGTTGATGCCGACCGGCGGCACCAGAATGCGGCGCCCCGGAAAGCGCGCGCCGTGCAGCATCTGATGCAGGATGTGCGCGGCGGTACGGCCCATTTCCTCGGTGCCCTGGATCACCGACGACAGCGGAATGCGCGTCAGCGTACGCGTGAGCGGATCGTTGTCGATGCCGATGATCGCGACTTCCTCGGGCACCGGAATGCCCGCGATCAGACATGCCTGCAGCAAATGCCGCGCACGCGCGTCGGTCACCGCGATGATGCCGACCGGCTTCGGCAGTTGCCGCAGCCAGGTGGTCAGCTGTTCGATGGCCTGGTTCCAGGACGGCGCGCTCGTCGACAGACCGCGATAGATCTCGCTATCGATCTGCGCCGCGCTGCGTCCGTCGGCGCTGCGCAGATGCGCGAAGGCGAGTTCGCGCTGTTGCGCCCAACGGTTTTCCTGCGCCTGCGGCAGGCTGTACAGCGCGAAGTTTTCGAGGCCCGCGCCGATCAGGTGCGTGTACGCGAGCGACACGAGCTTGCTGTTGTCGGTCGCGATATAGGGTAAATCCGGGGGGTACTGCGTCGGATCCTCGTACGACGAACCGACCGCGACCACCGGTAGTGGACAGTCGCGCAGGGCTTCGTCGACGGCGGGATCGTCGAAGTCCGCGATGATGCCGTCGCCGTCGAAGCGCTGGATACCCGCGAGCCGGCAGCGGAAGTCTTCTTCGAGGAAGAGATCCCATGCGACGCGCGTCGACAGAAGGTAGTTGCCGATGCCGGTGATGATCTCGCGATCGTAGACCTTGTTCGCGTTGAACAGCAGCGCGATGCGATGGGTTGTCTGAGGTGCTTGTGGACGGGTCATGGCGGTGAGCGGCGGGTGGATCGATGGACCACGCGCCTTTGTCTCCATTGTGTCGGGTGCCTGGGAGCAACCCCGTTTTTAAGCGTCTGGTTATTCTAGGCGCCGAATCGCGCGACGGCAGTAAACAAACGCGCGGGCGGTAAGAAACATCAAGCGCGCTGCGCAATTTCGCAATTGCCGGCACATCGTGCAAGCGGCAGCATGGCGTCACTTTGTCGGCCTGCGCGGCTTCTCGCGTGGGTTGCAATGCAGCACACATTGGAGACGCCGATGTCCTACTTCGAACACATTCCAGAGATTCGTTACGAAGGCCCGCAATCGGACAACCCGCTCGCGTACCGTCACTACGACAAAACGAGGAAGGTACTCGGCAAGACGCTCGAGGAACATCTGCGTATCGCCGTCTGCTACTGGCATACCTTCGTATGGCCCGGCGTCGATATCTTCGGTCAGGGCACGTTCCGGCGGCCGTGGCAGCAACCCGGCGACGCAATGGAGCGGGCGCTGCAGAAGGCCGACGCCGCGTTCGAATTCTTCTCGAAGCTCGGCACGCCGTACTACACGTTCCACGATACCGACGTCGCGCCCGAAGGCGCGAGCGTGAAGGAATACAGCGAGAACTTCCTGCGCGTGTCCGACTACCTCGCGCGCAAGCAGCAGGATACCGGTGTCAAATTGCTGTGGGGCACCGCGAATCTGTTTTCGCATCCGCGTTACGCGGCCGGCGCCGCGACCAATCCGAATCCGGAGGTTTTCGCCTTTGCGGCGACCCAGGTGCGTCATGCGCTCGACGCGACGCTGCGCCTCGGCGGCGAAAACTACGTGTTGTGGGGCGGCCGCGAAGGCTACGACACACTGCTGAACACCGACCTCGTGCGCGAGCGCGAGCAGTTCGCGCGCTTCCTGCACATGGTGGTCGAACACAAGCATCAGATCGGTTTCAAGGGCGCGCTGCTGATCGAGCCGAAGCCGCAGGAGCCAACCAAACATCAGTACGACTACGACGTCGCGACCGTGCACGGCTTCCTGCTGCAGCACGGCCTCGACAAGGAGATTCGCGTCAACATCGAGGCGAATCACGCGACGCTCGCGGGGCACTCGTTCCATCACGAGATTGCGACCGCATTTGCGCTCGGCATCTTCGGTAGCGTCGATGCGAATCGCGGCGATCCGCAAAATGGCTGGGATACCGACCAATTTCCCAACAGCGTCGAGGAACTCACGCTGGCCTTCTACGAGATCCTGCGCCACGGCGGCTTCACGAGCGGCGGCATGAACTTCGATGCGAAGGTGCGGCGCCAGAGTGTCGATGCGGAAGACCTGTTTTATGGCCACGTCGGCGCGATCGACAACCTCGCGCTCGGCCTCGAACGCGCCGCGGTGCTGGTCGAAAACGAGCGCCTCGAGCAGTTCAAGCGGCAACGCTACGCGGGCTGGGATGGCGAGTTCGGCCGCAAGATCCTGTCCGGCGACTACTCGCTGTCGACGCTTGCGGCGGACACGCTGGCGCGCGATCTGAATCCGCGGCATGTGAGCGGGCAACAGGAACAGATGGAAAACATCGTAAATCAGGCGATTTATAGCGGACGTTGAATAAAGATCGCGCGGCCACGTCGACCGCGCGCACCAGCAAGCTGTGGGTTGTCGCTTGTCCGAGTCTGCGGCTCGCAGCGCAGACCGATACGTCCGGTATTCCGGCTATCACTACATAAAGGAGACATCAATGAAATTCGCAATGCGTCGTAACGTCCTGAGTTCGCTGTTGTGCGGCGCGGTACTCGCCAGCCTGTCGCTCGCCGCGCCGCTCGCGCACGCCAGCAAGGCTCATCCGGAAATCGGCTTCTGTATCGACGATCTGCGCGTCGAGCGCTGGTCGCGCGATCGCGACTATTTCGTCGCCGCGGCGGAAAAGCTCGGCGCGAAGGTGTCGGTGCAATCGGCCGATGCGAGCGAAGAGCGTCAGATCTCGCAGATCGAAAACCTGATCTCGCGCGGCGTCGACGTGATTGTGATCGTGCCGTTCAACTCGAAGACGCTCGGCAACGTCGTGGCCGAAGCGCGCAAAGCGGGCATCAAGGTAGTCTCGTATGACCGCCTGATTCTCGACGCCGATATCGACGCCTATATCTCGTTCGACAACGAGAAGGTCGGCGAGATGCAGGCGCAGGGCGTCTATGACGTGCGGCCGAAGGGCAACTACTTCCTGCTCGGCGGCGCACCGACCGACAACAACGCGAAGATGCTGCGCCAGGGCCAGCTGAAGGTGCTGCAACCGGCGATCGACAAGGGTGACATCAAGGTGGTCGGCCAGCAGTGGGTGCCGGAGTGGAGCGCATCGACCGCGCTGCGCATCATGGAAGACGCGCTGACCGCGAACAACAACAAGATCGACGCAGTCGTCGCGTCGAACGACGGCACCGCTGGCGGCGCGATCCAGGCGCTCGCCGCGCAGGGCCTCGCGGGCAAGGTACCGATCTCGGGTCAGGATGCCGACCTCGCTGCCGTGAAGCGCGTGGCGGCCGGCACGCAGACGATGACGGTCTACAAGCCGCTGAAGCTGATCGCGGGCGAAGCAGCGAAGCTGTCGGTCGCGCTTGCCAAGGGTGACAAGCCGGCGTTCAACGCGCAATACGACAACGGCAAGAAGAAGGTCGATACGGTGCTGCTGCAGCCGACCAAGCTGACGAAGGCGAACCTCGACACCGTCGTGAGGGACGGCTTCTACACGCAAGAGCAACTCGCGAGCAAATAACACGGAGACGGGCCCTATGTGAACGCCACGCTCCCGGGTCATGGCGCCCGGGAGCGTGATCGAACATCGGCCCAACTTGCAGCGAGACATAGCGAATGACGCAACCTCTTCTGACGATGCGCGGCATCGTCAAAGCTTTTTCCGGCGTGAAGGCGCTCGACGGCATCGATCTGACCGTATCGCCGGGCGAATGCGTGGGCCTGTGCGGCGAAAACGGCGCGGGCAAATCGACGCTGATGAAGGTGCTGTCCGGCGTGTATCCGCACGGTACGTGGGATGGCGAAATAACCTGGGAAGGCGAGACGCTGAAGGCCGCGAGCGTGCGCGACACCGAACGCGCGGGCATCATCATCATCCACCAGGAACTGATGCTCGTGCCGGAGTTGTCGGTCGCGGAAAACATCTTTCTCGGCAACGAAATCACGCTGCCCGGCGGCCGCATGAACTACGCGGCGATGTATCAGCGCGCCGACGAACTGTTGCGCGAACTCGGCATCAGCGGCATCAACGCCGCGCAGCCCGTGATGAACTACGGGGGCGGCCATCAGCAGCTGATCGAAATCGCGAAGGCGCTGAACAAGCGCGCGAAGCTGCTGATCCTCGACGAACCGTCGTCGTCGCTGACCGCCTCCGAAATCGCGATTCTGCTCGATATCGTGCGCGATCTGAAACGGCGCGGCATTGCCTGCGTGTACATTTCGCACAAGCTCGACGAAGTCGCCGCCGTCTGCGACACGATCAGCGTGATTCGCGACGGCCGTCATGTCGCGACCGAGCCGATGCACGCCCTGACGACCGAGCGGATCATCTCGCTGATGGTCGGCCGAGAGATCAAGAACCTGTTTCCGCGCGAGCCGCATCCGATCGGCGACGTGATCTTCGAAGCGCGCAACGTGACCTGTTTCGACGTGACGAATCCGCGCCGCAAGCGCGTGGACGACGTGTCGTTCTCGTTGCGGCGCGGCGAAATACTCGGTGTCGCCGGGCTCGTCGGCGCGGGCCGCACCGAACTGATGCAGGCGATTTTCGGCGCGTATGCAGGCATCAGCGAGGCGCACGTCATGCTCGACGGCAAGCCGCTGAAAATTCGCGCGCCAATCGACGCGATTCGCGCCGGCATCGCGATGGTGCCCGAGGATCGCAAACGCCACGGCATCGTGCCCGGCATGAGCGTCGGTCATAACATCACGCTTGCGGTGTTGCAGCGTTTCGCGTCGGGCGGACGTATCGATTCCGCGGCCGAACTCGACACGATCCAGACGGAAATGAAGCGGCTTTCCGTGCGCGCCGCGAATCCGATGTTATCGATTGCAAGTCTGTCGGGCGGCAATCAGCAGAAGGCCGTGCTCACGCGAATGCTGCTGACCAACCCGACCGTGCTGATTCTCGACGAACCGACACGCGGCGTCGACGTCGGCGCCAAATACGAGATCTACAAGCTGATCTTCCAGCTGGCGCAGCGCGGCATGTCGATCGTGATGGTGTCGTCCGAATTGCCGGAAGTGCTTGGCATCAGCGACCGAGTGCTCGTGATCGGCGAAGGCGAGTTGCGCGGCGACTTCATCAACGACGGTCTCACGCAGGAAGACATTCTCGGCGCCGCGATCCGCCCCGTGCACCTATCTTCGAACCCAACCGCAGCGAGTGCCGCATGACTCCCGAAGTAACTTCCCAACGCACCGACAACGCCGCGCCGCGAGGCGCATTCGGCGGCACGCAACGGATCCAGCAACTGTTCGCGCGCTACAAGATTCTCGCGCTGCTGATTGCCGTCGCCGTGATCTGGATTTTCTTTTCGGCGCTCACGCACGGCGCGTTCGTCACGCCGCGCAATCTGTCGAATCTACTGCGGCAGATGTCGATTACCGGCATGCTCGCGTGCGGCATGGTGTTCGTGATCATCGCCGGTGAAATCGATCTGTCGGTCGGTTCGCTGCTCGGTTTGCTCGGCGGCGTCGCGGCGATTCTCGACGTGAACCGGCACTGGCCGATCGGCGTGACGATTCCGGTCGTGTTGCTGCTCGGCATCGCGGTCGGCGTGTTCAACGGCTGGTGGTCGACGTATCGGCGCGTGCCGTCGTTTATCGTCGGGCTCGGCGGCATGCTCGCGTATCGCGGCATTCTGCTCGGCATTACCGGAGGGTCGACGATCGCGCCGGTGTCGGACAGCTTCGTGTTCGTCGGCCAGGGCTATCTGCCGCGGCTCGCCGGCGACACGCTCGCCGTCGTGCTGTTCCTGCTGCTGGCATTCCTGACGATCCGCCAGCGCGCGAATCGGCAGCGTTATCAGTTGCGCGTCGTGCCTTTCTGGCAGGACGTCGCGAAGGTGATCGGCGCAGGGGCGATTCTCGCCGGCTTCATCGCGATGCTCGACAATTACGGCGGCATTCCGGTGCCGGTGTTGCTGCTGCTCGCGCTGCTCGGGGTCTTCACATGGATCGCGACGCAGACCGTGTTCGGACGCCGCATCTACGCGGTCGGCTCGAACCTCGAAGCGACGCGGCTGTCGGGTGTCAACACCGACCGCGTGAAGCTCGCGATCTTCGCGCTGATGGGGCTGATGTGCGCGTTTGCCGGCATCGTCAACACGGCGCGGCTCGCGGCCGGTTCGCCGTCGGCGGGCTCGATGGGCGAACTCGACGCGATCGCCGCGTGCTTTATCGGCGGCACCTCGATGCGCGGCGGCTCCGGCACCGTGTATGGCGCGCTGATCGGCGCGCTCGTAATGGCGAGCCTCGACAACGGCATGTCCATGCTCGACGTCGACGCGTACTGGCAGATGATCGTGAAGGGCGGCATCCTCGTGCTGGCCGTGTGGATCGACGTGGTGTCGGGTTCGAACCGCCGTTGATCCGGTCGCATGATCGCCTGATTGAATCAAGCGCAGGGTTCGCGGTGTGCCGGCGGTGACTTACGCCGGCACACCGCCGCCTCTGCGCGGACGCAGTTAATGAAACACCCCACGACTTTCCCCCGCCGTTTTCAGTCCCCGCCTTCCCACGCCGCACGGCCGCTCGAGGTTCACGCGCGCATTTAAGTCTCACGCTCGCCGATTCGTCTTATTACTATTCGCAGACAAAGACGGGGTGCATCGGCGCTGTCGCCGCTTTCCTACCATCGAGCCAGCCGAGCGAGCCATGCCATGTTGACGCGCAGAACCTTTCTGCTTGGCGGCGCCAGTGCGTTGGGCGGGCTGCTGGTCGGCTGGGCCGTGCTGCCGCCGCGGCAGCGCCTGATGACGTCGACGCCGCTGCCGACGCAAGGCACTCAGGTTGGGCTAAACGGCTGGGTCAAGATCGACGCCGACAACCGCGTGACGATCATGGTGCCGAAGGCCGAAATGGGGCAGGGCATCCATACGGGGCTTGCGATGCTGCTCGCCGAGGAGCTCGACGCCGACTGGCCGCAGGTGCAAGTCGAAGCGGCGCCGATCGACCGGATCTACAACGCGGTGCAGGGTATCGTCGACGATCTGCCGTTTCGCCCCGACGACGACAGCTACATCCGCCGCGGCACCGTGTGGATCACGAGCAAGGCAGTGCGTGAGATCGGCACGATGATGACGGGCGGCTCCTCGAGCATGAACGATCTCTGGACGCCGATGCGCGAGGCCGGCGCGTCGGCGCGTGTGATGCTGATCGAGGCGGCGGCCGAACGCTGGGACGTGCCGGTCCGCGAATGCCGCGCGGAAAAGGGCTACGTGCTGCACCCGTGGGGGCACAAGGCGACGTTCGGCGAGTTGTCGTCGATGGCCGCGCGCCAGCCGCTGCCGCGCAGCGTCGTCCTGAAGCAGCCGGCCGACTTCAAGCTGATCGGCCAGCCCGTGCGGCGCATCGAAGCCGCGTCGAAAATCGACGGTGCGGCGCGCTTCGGCATCGACGTGTTGCCCGACGGTTTGGTCTATGCGAGCGTCGTGATGTGTCCGACGCTCGGCGGCACGGTCGCGCATTTCGACGCGACGCCCGCGCAAAAGATGCGGGGCTTCATCAAGGCGTTCGCCGTGCCGCCGTACGCGGGCGGCACCGGCGGCGTGGCCGTGATCGCGGACAACGCGTTTCGCGCGATGAGCGCGGTCGAGGCGATCAACGTGACCTGGCATGACGGCGCGGCCGCGAAGGTGTCGAGCGCGGCGGTAGACCGCCGCCTCGTCGAGACGCTCGACCATACGGACGGCCACGTGTATTACCACGTCGGCAACGTCGACAACGCGATGAGTCGCGCGGCGCGCACGATCGAAGCGGTCTATCACGCACCGTATCTCGCGCATGGCGCGGTCGAGCCGCTGAACTGCACGGTGCAGGTCGCGGACGGCGCAGCGACCGTCTGGGTGTCGACGCAGATGCCGCGGCTGGCGCGGCATCATGCGGCGAAAGTGCTCGGCCTCGACGTCGATCTCGTCGATGTACAGACGCAGCTGTTGGGCGGCGCGTTCGGCCGGCGCCTCGAACTCGATTTCGTCGCGCAGGCCGCGGCGATCGCGCGCGAGGCCGATGGCCGTCCGGTGCAAACCATCTGGTCGCGCGCGCAGGACTTCACGCACGACTTCTACCGGCCCGCATGCGCAGCATGGTTTCAGGCCGGCTTCGACGAGCACGGCAAGCTGGTCGCCTGGCACGCGAAGTCGGCGGGTCAGGCGATCGTGCCGGATGCGCTCGCGCGTTACTACGGCGTGCCGCACATCCCGATCGACAAGACCACCTGCGAAGGCGCGTTCGATCAGCCCTACGAGTGGCCGGCCGCGCGCGTGTCGCACAAGATAGTCGAATTACCGGTGCCGATCGGCTTCTGGCGTTCGGTCGGCCACTCGCATCAGGCCTTCTTCACCGAGAGCTTCACCGACGAAGCCGCCGCCGCGGCCGGCCAGGACCCGATCGCGTTTCGCGCGATGCTGCTCGCGCAGCATCCGCGTCATCTGGCGGTCCTGAAGCGTGTCGAGAAGTTGTCCGACTGGGGGCGTCCGCTAAAACCCGCCGCCGATGGCGCGCGTCGCGCTCGTGGCGTCGCGTTGCACGAGGCGTTCGGCAGCGTGGTCGCGCAGGTCACGGAGGTGTCGATCGGCGCGAACCGGCAGATTCGCGTGCATCGGGTGGTGTGCGTAATCGATTGCGGCTTGCCGGTGAATCCGAATCTGATCCGTCAGCAGATGGAAGGCGGCATCGTGTTCGGGCTGTCGAGCGCGTTGCAGAACGAGATCACAATCGTCAACGGCCAGGTGCAGCAGAAGAACTTCGTGGACTTTCCGGTCGTGCGGATGAACGGGTGCCCTGCGATCGAAGTCGACATCATGCCGAGCCAGTTGCACCCGCAAGGTGTCGGCGAGCCGGGCGTGCCGCCGATCGCGCCGGCGGTGGGCAATGCGGTGTTCGCACTGACGGGGCAGCGTTTGCGGACGCTGCCGTTGCGGCTTGCATGACGGACGGTGGATGAGCAAAAGCTTGCGGTGTAGCGCGGCGACTCAGGAGGCAAGCATGGCGGTACTGAATATCAACGGACGCAAGGTGAAGGTCGATGCCGATCCGGACATGCCGCTGCTATGGGTGCTGCGCTGCGATCTCGGCATGACCGGCACCAAGTTCGGCTGCGGCGTGGGCATCTGCGGCGCGTGCACGATCAATCTCGACGATGCCGCGTGCTTCGCGTGCCAGACGTTGATGTCGAGCCTGCATACGCAGAAGATCACGACGATCGAGGGTTTGCAGGGACGCGAATCGCAGGCGCTGAAGGCCGCGTGGATCGAACTCGATGTGGTGCAGTGCGGCTATTGCCAGAGCGCGCAATTGATGGCGGCTTGCGCGTTGCTGAAGCACAAGCCCGATCCGACCGATGCCGACATCGACGACGCGATGACGCCGGTGGTGTGCCGTTGCGGCACGTATCCGCGGGTACGGGCGGCGATACATCAGGCGGCGGCGAAAGTGCGGAACAGCTAGCCGCTCTTGCGCGCCGCCGCCCGCCCAACTCGATTAGCCAACATTTCGACCACCGCAACCACCGCGGTGAAGATACCGATGCATCCGCCCAACGTGACTACACCCTGCATGAATGGCGACATACGAGACCCCGTAGCGTGAAGTGGTGTCACGTATTTAACCGAAAGTGAAAGCAAAAAGAAAGATTCTAAAAAATAAATCGTAAGACGACCGATCAAGGCGCTTTCGCAGTTGCGGCCGTCGACGCTCCCGACTTCGCGGACGGCTTGGCCGCGACAGGTGTTGCCTTCAGCTGCGGCCGCGTTTCACCCGGCGTGCTTTGCCCGCCAACTTCCCACCCGCCGCCCAGCGACAGGAACAGATTGACCTGATCGATCGCCACCTGGCCCTCCGCCGCCGCGAGCTGCGACTTCGCGGCCGTCAGCGTGCGCGTCGCGTCGAGATCGGAGATGAACGACTCGCGCCCGGCGCGATACAGCCGATGCGTTTCATCCGCCGATTGCGCCGCCGACGTCAGCGCCGCGCGCAGCGATTCGGCGCGCGCGTAATCGGACGCGTAGGTCGCGAGGTTGGTCTCGGTTTCGCGCAGCGCGGTCAGCACCACGCCGTCGAACTTCGCGAGCGCGACCTGGCTCGACGCTTCGGCTTCGTGGACCCGTTGGCGCGCGCCATTGGTCGGGAAGGTCCAGCTGATCAGCGGACCGAAGGCCCAACGCGCTGTCGGCGAGGTGGGAATGTCTTCCAGAATGCCGGTGAAGCCCGCCGACGCGCCAATGCTGATGCTCGGATAAAGCGCTCCGGTCGCGACGCCGATGCGCGCCGTCGACGCCGCGAGCTGACGCTCGGCTTCGTGCACGTCCGGGCGTCGCCGCAGCAGCCCGGCGCCGTCGCCGATCGGAATCGGCTGGTGGATTTGCGGCAGCCGGTCGCAGGCGAGCACGGCCGGCGGCAATTGCGACGGCGCCTGGGCGAGCAGCATCGCGAGCCGGTATTGTGCGATCTTGCGGCGCGCGGTGTAGCGCGGAATGTCGGCCGTCAGAGTCTCGACCTGAGTCTGGCCGCTCGTGACCGCGGTCTGGTTTCCGCGTCCCGCGTCGCGCAGACGGCGCGACACGTCCACGCGCTCCTTCTGTAGCGCGAGCGATTGCTGCGCGATGCGCAGCTCCTCGGCCGCCGAGCATTGTTCGACGTACGAGCGCACCACGTCCGCGACGACAGTGATGCGCGCGAGGTCGCCCGCGGCTTCCACGGCCTCGGTGTCCGCCGCCGCCGCCTCGACGCCGCGGCGCAGCTTGCCGAACAGGTCGATTTCGTACGAGACGTTGATGCCCATGTCACCCAGGTTGGCGACCGGCAGTTTCTCGAAGAGCAGGAATTGCTCGGCCGATTCCTGCGCGCGCTGGATCGCCACCGACGCGTTGCCCGAAAAACCGCCCTGCGCTTGCGCTATGCCCAGCGCCTCGCGCGAGCGCGCGAGATTCGCGGTCGCGACGCGCAGGTCGGTATTCGATTTCAACGCCTGGTCGACCAGACCGTTCAGCACCGGATCGTCGTACAGCTTCCACCAGACGGTCGGCAGATTGAGGGTTGACGTCAGCTTGGGATCGGCGCCCTCGATCGCTCCGTTCGCGAGCGGGGCATTGACGAGCGCCTGTTTCGGCAGCGTGTAGTTCGGCCCGACGTTGATGCAGCCGTTCAGCGCGACGGTGAGCGGCAACAACGGCAGCAGCGGCAGCAGTGGCAGCAGCGGCAAGCGCGGCGCCAGCGAGGACAAGGTACGCACGAACTTCATTGCGACGCGCCCGACGGTGCGGTGCCCGACCCAGCGGACCCGGACGCCACCGACGAACCCGGCGCCACCGGCGCAGCCGAAGCGGCGACCGTGCCAGATGCGCCACCCGTGCCCGACACGGCTCGTCTCCTGAGCGGCGACAGGTCACGCACCGACACCGTCGCGGTACGCCCCGCGATCAGGCGGAAATCAGCCGGCACTTCATCGAGCGCGACCCGCACCGGAATGCGCTGCGCGAGCCGCACCCAGCTGAACGCCGGGTTCACGTTCGGCAGCAGATTGGCGCTTTGCGTGCGGTCGCGGTCTTCGATACCGGCGACGATGCTCTGCACGTGCCCGCGCAGCGGCTTCGGCTCGCCCATCACGATGATGTCGACCGGCTGGCCGATGTCGATGCCGCGCAGCTTGGTTTCCTCGAAGTAGCCGTCGACGCGGAACGAATGCATGTCGACCACCGCGACCACCGCGCGGCCGGCCGCGACGAATTCGCCGGCGCGCGGCGCGCGGTCGTTCAGATAGCCGTCGACCGGGCTTTTGATCCTCGAGCGCTCGAGGTTCAGCTTCGCGGTGTCGATCGCGACGTTCGCGTCGGCGAGCGCGGCTTCGCCCGCGTCGACGCGCGAACGGCTTTCTTCGAGTACTTCGGCGGCGACGAGGTTGCCGAGCTGACGATTGCGCGCGTATTCGCGGCGCGCCTGATCGAGCGTCGCGCGGCGCTGCTGCGCCGTTGCCTCGGCCTGTCGCAATGCGAGCGTGTAGCGCGCCTGATCGATCCTGAACAGCACCTGGCCCTCCTTGACCTGCTGGTTGTCCATGACCTCGACCGACGAAATCAGCCCCGACACGTCGGGCGCGACCTGGATCACATCGGCGCGTACGCGCCCGTCGCGCGTCCACGGCGCGAACAGGTAGTAGTCGACGAGTTTCCACAGCACGAATGCTGCGACCACTACGACGATCAGGGTCAGCAGGATCTGACCGACGGAGAACCAGGTTTTTTTCACGTTATTAGTCTGTGCGAAACGACGACGACAAGGCCCAGCACCAGCACATAGACACCGAGATCGAAGATGGAGCGATGCCAGACGAAGCGGTAAAAGCCGGTGTAATCGAGCGCGGTGCGAATGCCGAGGTTGATCAGATACGCAATCAACATCAGCACCAGCACGGCCGGTACGAACACGCCGAAGATATCGATTTCACCGATCATCGCGGGAACTGGGAAAAGGGGGGGCGGGGTGGGCAAGCGGGCGCAAGCAGGGGCGCAAGAATGGGTGCGTCACGCGGCGGCCTCCGGTTCGGTCGGCGTTGGTTTCGTGAGGGTCGCCGGAAACAGCGAAAGACGCAAGCCGACCAGCGCGTGCAGCGCATCGCGCAACTGACGCGCCGAGGTCTTCGAGGTCTCGGTCGGCGCCGCGGCGTTGGCGAGCCCCTGCGCGGTGACGCGCGCGACGGCCACGTCGATCAACGACATCAGGCTGTCCGGCACCGGCTCGCGGTGGCGTCGATCGATGCAGCTCTCGTAGTATGTACGCACTCCATCGAGGACATGGTCGATCGCGCCGGCCGTTTCGCCGCCGAGCTTGCGTGTGAGGCGGCGCAGGTCCAGCGCGTTGAACCCGATGCGCAGATCGCGGAAGCTCTCGATCGACGGATGGCGATAATCGTCGGTGGCCGCGAGGCGCGGGATCAATTGCATCAGCCGATCGAGCATGCGCGCGGCGAGATTGCGCGGATCTTCGATCGGCCGCGTCGACGCGGTCAGCGCGACGTCGGCCCAGCTCGAGCGCAACAGGCGCGCCGCGGCCAGCTCGGCGCCGAATGGGCGCGTTGCACGGGTCCACAGGTATGCATAGAGCAGGCCGGAGAGGCCCGCGAGGTTTGCGTTCAGGAACGTCAGGAAGTTCGCGTCGTACGCGTCCTGAATGCTGATGAAGGTGGCCGTGTTCACCGCGACCAGCACCGTCACCATGTTGAACTGCGGACGCGGAATCAGCGTGCCGACCAGAATGAACGGCGCGGCGAACAGGACTACCAGCATCGGGAAGTCGTGCACCTGTGGCAGCACGACGAACAGATAGAGACCCGCGGCCACGACGGCGACGCCAGTCGCGAGGAAGAAGCGGAACACGAACGGCGCGGGCTCGTCGAGCGCGGCGAAGAAGCAGCAGGCGACCGCCGCGAGCGTGACCGCGCTCGCGCCGTCGTTCCAGCCCGAGCCGATCCACAGCGCGCACGCGAGCACCACAGCCGCGGCCGCCGACACGGCCGCGAACAGCATCATGCCGCGATCGTAGAAGCGCGCGGTGCCGCCGAGTCGCCAGTGACGGAAATGCGGCCGCCACGAACCTTCCTCGCGCGTGATGATGATGCGCAGCGAGCGGCAGTCTTGCCACACGTCGATCACTTGCCCCAGGCGCCACAGTGCATTCGACAGCAGCGCGCCGTCCCAATGCGTGAGCGCGGCGGCGGGCGGGTGCATCGCGGCGACGCGCGCGCGCAGCGCGTTGGCGGTCTCGTCCGCGTGATAACCCTCGCTCGGCGCGGGCAGCGGTTGGTTGAACCACTTGATGACGTCGTCGATCAGCGTCTGAAGTCCTTCGGGCCAGTGTTGCGGGCCGTTGTTGTAGAGCGCGAGCAGCGGATCGGCGAGCGACGACATGATCGGCAGCAGCAGTTGCATGCGGCCACGTAGTTCATGCGCGCGCGCGAGGACGTCGGGCCGCGTGTGATCGTAGGCGAGCTGGCTCAGCAGCAGTTCGAGACCGTTGATCGTGCTCGCGAGTCGTTGCCGAGCGCCGGAAATCGCCGAGCTTGCGATGCGGCCCGACAGCGTTTCGGTCGCGTAGAACGCGGCGTCGCGAAACCATGCGTCGGTGCGCTCGATGATCGTCGGCGCGAGCCGGCTCGGAAACACCGCGCTGCCGACGATGCTCGCACAGACGATGCCGAGAATGATCTCCTCGGTCCGGCTCACGGCGAGATCGAAGACGCCGGTCGGATTCGTCACCGACGGCAGCGCGATGATCGGCATCGTATAGGCGGCCAGCATGAACACGTAGCTGCGCGCGGTGCGGTCGGACACCGCGAGGTAGAGCATCGTGCCGGTCCACGCCGCGACGATCACGCTGAACAGGTACGGCGATTCGACGAACGGCGGCACCAGCAGCACCGCGCCCGACGCGCCGAGCGCAGTGCCCAGCGCACGATAGATCGCCTTCGAGCGGGTCGCGCCGACGAACGGGTTCGACACGATGTAGACGGTCGCCATCGCCCAGTACGGCCGCGGCAGTTCGAACGCGAGGCCGATGTAAAGCGCGAGCATGGCCGCGGCGAACGTTTTGACGGAAAACAGCCAGTCGCGGAGAGTGGGATAGACCATAAACCGTTACGCGGAATCTGCGTTGTGCGGCGCGGTGGCTCGCGCGCCGCGCTTGGTGGACTTGCGCGCCTTGGCGGTGCCGCGTGATTTGCCGGCCGTTTTGGCAGCGCTTTTGCCGCTCGTCCGTTTGACCTTGCTGGCAAGCGCCTCGCCTTTGGCGGGCTCGCGCTTCGCCGACGAGGTGCGCTTCGTGGCCTCGTGCCTGACCGATTCCGGGCGCACGGGCTGCGCGCGTTCGTGACGCGTGTCGCGCTCGACGCTTCCCGGTTCGGCGCGTCCAGCGGCATCGGCCGTGAATGCGTCGAGCACGCGCAGGGCGGCTTCGAGATCGTCGCGCGATACGCCTTTGAGCGCCTGCGCGCGCAACTTGACCAGCTCCTCTTCCATCTTCGCGGTGACGGCGCGGCCTTCGTCGGTCAGTACGACGGTCTTCGCGCGGCGGTCTTCGGGATCTTCGTCGCGGCGCATCAGGCCGGCCGCGCACAACTGGTCGAGCAGCCGCACGAGGGACGGCCCCTCGATGCCGATGTGATCGGCGAGCGTGACCTGACGCACCGCCGAGCCGAGCCGGCTCGCGGTCAGAAGCGGCGTCGCGCACGCTTCGGATACGTTGAAGGCCGCGAGCACACCATGACTCGTGCGCCGCCACTTTCTGGCGGCGACGACCAGCGTGCTGCTGACGGTGCGGCGCAGGGCATCGAGATTCGACATGGCCGGTATTGTATTTCCAAAATATTCGTTAGCAAACTATTGAATTGGAAATCGTGGCCGAACCGGAGGAGTCTGCGGCGCGAATGCGACAGCGGCATTAAATCGGTGGCCAGGAGGTGGGTTTACAGAATCGTTGGGTGTGCAGTGCGCCGCGATTTAATGGGCATTTTGATGCAAGTGGTCTACTTGATTTACTTGAGCTTGATTCAGGCGAGCAGCCGAACGGTGCGAGGATGAGGACGCTGCTCCATCGCTCACTGTCCTGACGTATCGATCAGATGGTTCGTCGCGCCGAGCATCGCGGTGCTGCCGCGATACAAGGGCAGCCCCGACAGCACGCCCTCGAAGTCGCGCAGCGCTTCGCCGACCTCGACGCCTTCGGTGCCGAGGCGGAACTGGCGGATCGTGCGTTCATGATCGTTCGCGCGGCTCTTGACGGCGGTTATTGCCGTCAGCACTTCGCCGTGGTGCTCGAAATAGCGGAACAGGTATCGTGAAACGGCTCAGATCCCGACCATGGCTCGCGCCGATCGCGAGCAGTTCAGCACGGGTTTCGGACAGCGCGATATAAAGGCCGGTCTGCCCTTCGTGCAGGCCCTTGAGTAAGAATTGCAACGCGAGGGTGGTCTTACCCGTGCCTGGCACACCCTCCACGAGGTACATGCGGTTCGGCGTAAGACCACCGCCCAGGATGTCGTCGATGCCTTCGATGCCCGACGATATGCGGGCGGGGGTAGGGGCGGCGGTAGTGGTCGACATGATGGTTGAGATGACGTCGGCAGTGGCTTTGATCGAAACGGGCGCGATGTCACGGCCGGTATGGCGCTACGCAATTTGTGTGCCGTCGTGCATTGCCTGCGTGCTCGGGCCTCGCGCGCATGGGCATGAAGCGTGCTGTTAAAGGTGGCTCGCTGCGAGTTGTTCTTCAGCAGCACTTTGGAAGCTTCACGCACACCATGAAAACCTATCGACTTTCCGCTATCGCGCTTACCGCGGCATCGCTCGTTGCGCTGCTGCCGGTCAGTGCATCCGCCGACGATAGCCCCAGACCTTGCGGTGCGCTCAAACGGATCGTGGCCGCGGCGCCGGACGGCTTCGCCTCGCTGACACCCGACGACGGCAAAGGCGTTGCGCAACCTTATGGCGATGACGCGCAATGTTCGGCCGCGCATCGAAGTTTCCAGTGCACGTGGACGCCGCATCAGGCGGCGGGCTCGAACGCGGATGCATTGGAAGCGGTCGCGGCCGACGTCGCGTCCTGCCTGCCCGATGCAACGCACGATCAGAATTCGCCGGGACGTCAGCACTTTTATCTCGGCGCGAAGGATCGACGCACCGAAATCACGCTGACGCCCGAGGGGGCCAACCGGTTGCGGCTCGTGGTGTCGGGCAGGTAAGCGGCGGTGCCGTTCAGGCGGTGGCGGGCCACCACGACCAGCCGCGTCGCGAGTGGCGTAATTCGACGACCGACAGCGGCGCGATCTCGATGCGACAGAACACGGTTGGCGATGCGCCGAGGGCGTGCACGATTGCCGCTCGCAGCAGAGTCGCGTGGGTGATTGCGACGATGGTTCGACTGTGCGCAAAGGCCGCGAAGCTTGCTTCGTTGACGGCATTGCATGAACGCACATCTGCCTGCTGCGCGTCGAGCCATTCTCCAACCCGCTGCACGAGTTGACCGAACGATTCGCCGCCGGGCGGCGCGGCGTCGGGCTCGCGTATCCAGGCGGCGAGTTCGCGGGGCGTTTCGTCGGCAATGTCCGCGAGGCGCTGGCCGCGCCATTTGCCATAGTCGATATCCGCCAATGCGTCGGCAGGCGTGGCGCTCAGACCGAGAGCGGCGGCCGTTTCGCGCGCGCTGGCGGCGGGGCTGGTGAACACGGCGCCGTCGGCGGGAAGCGCGAGACGCGGTCGCGCCGCTTCGGCTTCGGCGCGACCGCGCGCGTCGAGCGGATCGTCGGCAGGGAAGCGGCCCGCGCGCTGCGCGGCCGTTGCCGCGTGGCTCACCAGTAGTAGTCGCGTATCCATTTTCTTTGCGTTGGCGCTCCATTTGCACTTGCCTGCGAGGTTTCATCGGTTCGCGGCGAGCGTTGCGAGGTAACCCTCGCCGTCACGGAAGCCGCAGTTTAGCGCGTAGAATGGTGGCACTGCGAAGCACGGAAGCCGGTGAGAGCCCGGCGCGGTCGCGCCACTGTAATCGGCATTGCAATCCACAAGAGCCGAAAGCCAGACCTGAGCTTCGCACCATTCCTCTGCAATCGACTTTCGGGGCGCGTCACCCCCAGGAGATGTCCATCATGACCGAAGCTGTTCTTGATCGCGCTGCGCAACCGGCGGCCCAACCCACTCCCATTCCTTTGCGCGAACTGCTGCCGTGGGTCGTGTTCGGCGGCTTGCTGCTGTTGCTCGCGCTTTACTTCGTTGGTGCGGAACAGGGCGCGACGTCGCTCGTGCCCGGCATGTACGTGCATGAGTTCGTGCACGACGGCCGCCATCTGCTCGGCTTTCCCTGCCACTAACGGAGTTCGACATGGTAGGTAAATTGTTGGTGCGCGGGATGCTCGCGGGCATCGTCGCGGGCTTGCTCACGTTCGCGTTCGCGCGAATCGTCGGCGAACCACAGGTCGATCATGCCATTTCATTCGAAGAAAAAGCGGCCGCCGCGCGCGGCGATGCGCCCGAGCCCGAAATCGTGAGCCGTCAGACGCAGGCTGGCCTCGGCCTGCTGACTGGCGTGGTCACGTATGGCGCGGCATTTGGCGGCCTGTTCTCGCTGGTGTTTGCGTATGCGTATGGACGCGCGGGTACGTTGAGCGTGCGCGCGCTGTCCGCGTGGCTCGCGCTTGGCGCGTTCATGACGCTCGTGATCGTGCCGAATATCAAGTATCCGGCTAATCCGCCGTCGATCGGTGATCCGGAGACGATCGGCACGCGCACGGGCCTGTTCTTTCTGATGATCGCGATTTCGCTCGCGACGATGGTGTTTTCGCTGAAGGTGCGGCGTCGCGCGGCGGCGAAGCTGGGTGCGTGGAACGGTTCGATCGTCGCGGGGCTCTTGTTCGTTGTGGTCATCGCGGCCGTGCAACTGTCGATGCCGGTCATCAATGAAGTGCCGGCCGCGTTCCCGGCTGTGCTGCTGTGGAAGTTCCGCGTCGCGGCGATCGGCATGCAGGTGGTCATGTGGACGACGATCGGGCTGCTGTTTGGCGCGATGGTCGAGCGCAGCGCTTTTATGCGTACGAATGCGCGGGTGACGATGAAGTCCGCCTGATTGTGACGGTGACACGTGGCCGCGCAAGCGGCCATGCTTCGCGCGCAACGCGCGAGAATGGTTTTGGATCAAGCACTTGCCGCGGTTGTGGAGCGGTTATCCACAGCCTTGCAAACATTTTCTGTGGAAAAGCTGCTTAACGGCTTTTCGCAACTCCACTCATCTCTTCCTTTCGCCGCGGCGCTCCGGAGAATTCAATTGGAAGCCTAACTAATTCAGGTTGCACGCGGCGCTGCTCAATTTTTAAGCTCTTCAACTTTTTAAAATAAATTGTGAGAAGGGTATTGACGCGTTGTCGACCGCTCTCCATAATCCCGCTTCTCTGCTGCAGACGCAGCGACGCAAACGAAGCAGTGCCGGGTAGTGGTGGTTCAGGCGCGGCGGGTTTGGCGGACCGATCTTTAAAAACTAACAGTCGATAAGTGTGGGCGCTTGATGCGGAATGCGGCGGCGGATTCTGTGGAATCTGCTGTCAGGCAGAAGTATCAGAAGCCTCACACAGTATTGGAGGAAGGTTTGTCTGTCGGAAGACGGATCAATCATCGTCAGTACGTTGAGTGAGCGACCGGGTTCGAGAGAGCCCGAAAACAGTAACAGGTTTGAACTGAAGAGTTTGATCCTGGCTCAGATTGAACGCTGGCGGCATGCCTTACACATGCAAGTCGAACGGCAGCACGGGGGCAACCCTGGTGGCGAGTGGCGAACGGGTGAGTAATACATCGGAACGTGTCCTGGAGTGGGGGATAGCCCGGCGAAAGCCGGATTAATACCGCATACGCTCGGGAGAGGAAAGCGGGGGATCGCAAGACCTCGCGCTCAAGGGGCGGCCGATGGCAGATTAGGTAGTTGGTGGGGTAAAGGCCTACCAAGCCGACGATCTGTAGCTGGTCTGAGAGGACGACCAGCCACACTGGGACTGAGACACGGCCCAGACTCCTACGGGAGGCAGCAGTGGGGAATTTTGGACAATGGGCGCAAGCCTGATCCAGCAATGCCGCGTGTGTGAAGAAGGCCTTCGGGTTGTAAAGCACTTTTGTCCGGAAAGAAAACCTCGTGGCTAATATCCGTGAGGGATGACGGTACCGGAAGAATAAGCACCGGCTAACTACGTGCCAGCAGCCGCGGTAATACGTAGGGTGCGAGCGTTAATCGGAATTACTGGGCGTAAAGCGTGCGCAGGCGGTGCTGTAAGACCGATGTGAAATCCCCGGGCTTAACCTGGGAACTGCATTGGTGACTGCAGCGCTGGAGTATGGCAGAGGGGGGTGGAATTCCACGTGTAGCAGTGAAATGCGTAGAGATGTGGAGGAACACCGATGGCGAAGGCAGCCCCCTGGGCCAATACTGACGCTCATGCACGAAAGCGTGGGGAGCAAACAGGATTAGATACCCTGGTAGTCCACGCCCTAAACGATGTCAACTGGTTGTCGGGCCTTCATTGGCTTGGTAACGTAGCTAACGCGTGAAGTTGACCGCCTGGGGAGTACGGTCGCAAGATTAAAACTCAAAGGAATTGACGGGGACCCGCACAAGCGGTGGATGATGTGGATTAATTCGATGCAACGCGAAAAACCTTACCTACCCTTGACATGTATGGAATCCTGCCGAGAGGCGGGAGTGCCCGAAAGGGAGCCGTAACACAGGTGCTGCATGGCTGTCGTCAGCTCGTGTCGTGAGATGTTGGGTTAAGTCCCGCAACGAGCGCAACCCTTGTCCCTAGTTGCTACGCAAGAGCACTCCAGGGAGACTGCCGGTGACAAACCGGAGGAAGGTGGGGATGACGTCAAGTCCTCATGGCCCTTATGGGTAGGGCTTCACACGTCATACAATGGTCGGAACAGAGGGTTGCCAAGCCGCGAGGTGGAGCCAATCCCGGAAAACCGATCGTAGTCCGGATCGCACTCTGCAACTCGGGTGCGTGAAGCTGGAATCGCTAGTAATCGCGGATCAGCATGCCGCGGTGAATACGTTCCCGGGTCTTGTACACACCGCCCGTCACACCATGGGAGTGGGTTTTACCAGAAGTGGCTAGTCTAACCGCAAGGAGGACGGTCACCACGGTAGGATTCATGACTGGGGTGAAGTCGTAACAAGGTAGCCGTATCGGAAGGTGCGGCTGGATCACCTCCTTTCCAGAGCTGTGCATTCACTGCACTCAAGTGCTCACGCTTATCGGCTGTGGTTAATGGAAGCAACGCAGACAGACATCAGGGGTCTGTAGCTCAGCCGGTTAGAGCACCGTCTTGATAAGGCGGGGGTCGATGGTTCGAATCCATCCAGACCCACCACGGTCTTGTCTGGTGAGCTGAAGGGCTGGGGCCGCTGGAATAGCTGTGGGACTGGGGGATTAGCTCAGCTGGGAGAGCACCTGCTTTGCAAGCAGGGGGTCGTCGGTTCGATCCCGTCATCCTCCACCAATCCTCAATGCGCAGGGTTCTGCCTGAAGGCAGAGCGTTGCGCATTGGCGATTGAGCCAGTCAGGGCGGTATGAGGCACAGGCTTCATACCGGCTGCCGTTCTTTAACAATCAGGAAGAAGTAGTAAAGAGATTCACGAAAGCATACCTGGAGATGGGTGTGTGAGTAGGTGAATCAGGGTTGTGATTGTATCGATGTATTTTAAAGGTGATCGAAAGATTGCCTTGGAATACGGCGCAACACGAATACTCAACCTGTAACGGAACGTGAATGGTCGACTCCTTTGGGAACCTGTCCCCTCCGGGGATGGGACCAGAGTAAGCGCTAAAGCGCTAACACTGGTCGACAGAGACACACCCGTTATAGGGTCAAGCGAACAAGTGCATGTGGTGGATGCCTTGGCGATCACAGGCGATGAAGGACGCGGTAGCCTGCGAAAAGCTCCGGGGAGCTGGCAAACGAGCATTGATCCGGAGATGTCCGAATGGGGAAACCCACTCCTAATGGAGTATCCGTAGCTGAATCCATAGGCTGCGTGAGGCGAACGCGGTGAACTGAAACATCTAAGTAACCGCAGGAAAAGAAATCAACCGAGATTCCCAGAGTAGTGGCGAGCGAAATGGGATCAGCCTGTACACGTTATCTGTATTGTTAGTCGAACGCTCTGGAAAGTGCGGCCATAGCAGGTGATAGCCCTGTAGACGAAAACAGCATGGAAGAACTGGGTGTACGAGAAGTAGGGCGGGACACGTGAAATCCTGTCTGAAGATGGGGGGACCATCCTCCAAGGCTAAATACTCGTGATCGACCGATAGTGAACCAGTACCGTGAGGGAAAGGCGAAAAGAACCCCGGGAGGGGAGTGAAACAGATCCTGAAACCGCATGCATACAAACAGTCGGAGCCTCTGCGAAGGGGTGACGGCGTACCTTTTGTATAATGGGTCAGCGACTTACATTCAGTGGCGAGCTTAACCGATTAGGGCAGGCGTAGCGAAAGCGAGTCCGAACAGGGCGTCCAGTCGCTGGGTGTAGACCCGAAACCAGGTGATCTATCCATGGCCAGGTTGAAGGCACGGTAACACGTGCTGGAGGACCGAACCCACTAACGTTGAAAAGTTAGGGGATGAGCTGTGGATAGGGGTGAAAGGCTAAACAAACCTGGAAATAGCTGGTTCTCTCCGAAAACTATTTAGGTAGTGCCTCGTGTATCACCTTCGGGGGTAGAGCACTGTCATGGTTGTGGGGTCCATTGCGGATTACTACGCCATAGCAAACTCCGAATACCGAAGAGTGCAATCACGGGAGACAGACATCGGGTGCTAACGTCCGGTGTCAAGAGGGAAACAACCCAGACCGCCAGCTAAGGTCCCCAAATATGGCTAAGTGGGAAACGAAGTGGGAAGGCTAAAACAGTCAGGAGGTTGGCTTAGAAGCAGCCACCCTTTAAAGAAAGCGTAATAGCTCACTGATCGAGTCGTCCTGCGCGGAAGATGTAACGGGGCTAAGCCATATACCGAAGCTGCGGATGCACAGCAATGTGCATGGTAGGAGAGCGTTCCGTAAGCCTGCGAAGGTGCACTGGAAAGTGTGCTGGAGGTATCGGAAGTGCGAATGCTGACATGAGTAGCGATAAAGGGGGTGAAAGGCCCCCTCGCCGTAAGCCCAAGGTTTCCTACGCAACGTTCATCGGCGTAGGGTGAGTCGGCCCCTAAGGCGAGGCAGAAATGCGTAGCTGATGGGAAGCAGATTAATATTTCTGCACCATTGTGAAATGCGATGGGGGGACGGATCGCGGAAGGTTGTCCGGGTGTTGGAAGTCCCGGTCCTTGCATTGGAGAAGGCGCTTTGGCAAATCCGGGCGCGGAATTCAAGGGTGCGAGGCGAGTCGCTCAGGCGACGAAGCAACTGGAAGGGGTTCCAGGAAAAGCCTCTAAGCTTCAGTTTCACAGTGACCGTACCGCAAACCGACACAGGTGGGCGAGATGAGTATTCTAAGGCGCTTGAGAGAACTCGGGAGAAGGAACTCGGCAAATTGGTACCGTAACTTCGGGATAAGGTACGCCCTCATAGCCTGACTGGCCTGCGCCAGAAGGGTGAAAGGGTTGCAATAAACTGGTGGCTGCGACTGTTTAATAAAAACACAGCACTCTGCAAACACGAAAGTGGACGTATAGGGTGTGACGCCTGCCCGGTGCCGGAAGATTAAATGATGGGGTGCAAGCTCCTGATTGAAGTCCCGGTAAACGGCGGCCGTAACTATAACGGTCCTAAGGTAGCGAAATTCCTTGTCGGGTAAGTTCCGACCTGCACGAATGGCGTAACGATGGCCACACTGTCTCCTCCCGAGACTCAGCGAAGTTGAAGTGTTTGTGATGATGCAATCTCCCCGCGGCTAGACGGAAAGACCCCATGAACCTTTACTGTAGCTTTGCATTGGACTTTGAACCGGTCTGTGTAGGATAGGTGGGAGGCTATGAAGCGTGGACGCCAGTCTGCGTGGAGCCGTCCTTGAAATACCACCCTGATCTGTTTGAGGTTCTAACCTTGGCCCGTGATCCGGGTCGGGGACAGTGCATGGTAGGCAGTTTGACTGGGGCGGTCTCCTCCCAAAGTGTAACGGAGGAGTACGAAGGTACGCTAGGTACGGTCGGAAATCGTGCTGATAGTGCAATGGCATAAGCGTGCTTGACTGTGAGACTGACAAGTCGAACAGGTGCGAAAGCAGGTCATAGTGATCCGGTGGTTCTGTATGGAAGGGCCATCGCTCAACGGATAAAAGGTACTCTGGGGATAACAGGCTGATACCGCCCAAGAGTTCATATCGACGGCGGTGTTTGGCACCTCGATGTCGGCTCATCTCATCCTGGGGCTGTAGCCGGTCCCAAGGGTATGGCTGTTCGCCATTTAAAGAGGTACGTGAGCTGGGTTTAAAACGTCGTGAGACAGTTTGGTCCCTATCTGCCGTGGGCGCTGGATATTTGAAGGGGGCTGCTCCTAGTACGAGAGGACCGGAGTGGACGAACCTCTGGTGTACCGGTTGTCACGCCAGTGGCATCGCCGGGTAGCTATGTTCGGAAGAGATAACCGCTGAAAGCATCTAAGCGGGAAACTCGCCTTAAGATGAGATATCCCCGGGGCTTCGAGCCCCTTGAAGGGTCGTTCAAGACCAGGACGTTGATAGGTCAGGTGTGCACGTACAGTAATGTACTGAGCTAACTGATACTAATTGCCCGTAAGGCTTGATCCTATAACCGGTGTGTTTTGCGGTCAGCGTGAGCGCTTCAGCTGTCGGCCGGAGTTAGTGCTTCAGCACTTACTCCGGGCCCATGCAAAGCGCTTACCCGGACCCCACCCCCGAAGGGGGCAGGAACACGCACACGGTTGAGATCGGTGTTGTGCCAGAAACAACACAACCCCCCACCCGAATCCTTTACGCTTCTTCCCGATTGGCTGTGGCGCAACCGGTTGACTCCAACCCTGCGACGCAGCAACCCGTCATGCCTGATGACCATAGCGAGTCGGTCCCACCCCTTCCCATCCCGAACAGGACCGTGAAACGACTCCACGCCGATGATAGTGCGGATTGCCCGTGTGAAAGTAGGTAATCGTCAGGCTCCTCCCCAGTCAGAAACCCCACCCGCCGCGGTGGGGTTTTTGCGCTTACGCGGCCGTCATCGGCAGAGATGACGTTTCGGAGACAATTCAGCCGCCACAATTCGACAATACGACGCCGGAAAGTGCGCGCGTCAACTCTCTTTCAATTGTTCGCGCTATGCTCACGTATTCCTTTCGGAAGCGCTGGCATCGAACGACCTATGAAATCAGATCTGGCAATGCAAACCTACGGCGCGGATTCGTCGGGTATGGTCTGCGATTTCCGGTTTTCGCCGACGCTCGCCGGGCGGCCGATCGACGCGGACGAAGTCATCGACCGGTTCCGCGAGCGCGAGGACGATGCCGGCACTAGCGCGACGGACGCTGGCGAGTTTCTATGGCTTCATTTCAATCTCGCGCATAGCGCGAGCGAGCGCTGGATGCGGTCACAACTCGATCTGCCCGAAACCTTTTTCGACGCCTTGCGCGAAGGCTCGCATTCGACGCGGATCGAGCACGCGGACGGCGCACTGCGCGCGGTCGTCAACGACGTCATGTTCAACCTCGAATTCATCCCGTCAGAAATCGCGACGCTGTGGATCTACGCACATAAGCGGCTCATCGTGACGGCGCGGCTGAAGCCGCTGCGCTCGGTTGACCGTTTGCGCGCGTCGGTGCGCGAAGGTGAAATATTCAGGTCACCTGCCGAACTGCTAGTTCATCTGATGCGCGACCAGGCCGACCTGCTCGTGCAGATCGTCCGCCGAACCAGTGCCGACGTCGATCGAATCGAGGATCGCTTTCTGTCGCAACGGCCGACGCAAAACCGCCTGGACCTCGGCGCGATGCGCCGCACGCTGACACGCCTGCAACGCATGCTGGCACCCGAACCGGGCGCGATTTTCCGCTTGCTGGCGAGGCCGCCTCGCTGGCTTCATGCGGAAGACGTGCAAGATCTGCGTGAATCGACGGAGGAGTTCTCGGTCGTGCTTTCGGACGTAGCGGGATTGATCGAGCGGGTCAGATTGCTGCAGGAAGAAATCACCTCGCGCCTCGAGGAGCAGAACAACCGGACGCTATTTACGCTGACGCTGGTCACGGTGCTGGTGATGCCGATCAATATCGTCGCCGGTTTCTTCGGCATGAACGTCGGTGGCATTCCGCTCGCCGAGAACAAGCGTGGCTTCTGGCTGATGGTAGTGCTGGTCGCCGGTTTTACCGGGCTGACGGGCTGGTGGGCGTTTCGCCGCAGGAGGGAGCGCTAGAAGGCGCAGCAGATTTGGCCCGCTTTTTACGAGGCCAAACCGCCGGCGTGATCGAAGCCCGAACATGCCCGTCTTCGAATGCGCTTCGCAGCGATTCAAAGAGGGCAAGTACTCGTCGATTACTCGAGTGCGTTATTCGAGCGCGGCAGCCGGCCCAAAGAACTCATAACGGCTCTGCGATTCCGGCACGCCGATCGTCTTCAGGCCTTTCTTGATCGCCTTCATGAACGCGACGGGCCCGAGGAAATACACGTCGACATCGCGCGTTTCCGGCAACCACTTCTTCAGATTCGCTTCGTCGACGTAACCGACCGCGTGCGCTTCGGCATCGCCATCACGGCGCTCCTCGTAGCAATAGAAGCGCTTCAGTTGCGGATGGCGTGCGGCCAATGCATCGATTGCGCCGCGGAATGCATGCACGCCACCATGACGGGCCGCGTGAATGAAATGCACCGTACGATTGGTCTTCAGCGCGGCCTCCAGCATCGCCATCGTCGGCGTAATGCCAACACCGCCGCTGATCAGCACCAACGGCTTGTCGCCAGGTTGCAGCGTAAATTCGCCGGACGGCGCGAACAGCTCGAGCGAGTCGTTTTCCTTGATCTGCTCGTGCAGATACTTCGACACGGTGCCATTCGGTTCACGCTTCACGCTGATGCGATATTCGCGGCCATCGCTCATTGCGGACAGCGAATAGTTGCGACGCACTTCTTCGCCGCCGATCACCAGACGCACGCCAATGTACTGACCCGGCTGAAACGCGAGCAATTCGCCGCCGTCATCGGGACGCAGATAGAACGACGTGATCTCGTCGCTTTCACGCACTTTGCGCGCGACGCGGAACAACCGCGTGCCGCGCCAGCCGCCGGGCGCTGCTGCGCTTTCGGCGTAGATCTTCTCTTCGAGGCCGATCAGCAGATCGGCGAGTTGTTGATACGCGGCGGCCCACGCTTCGATCACGGCGTCGGTTGCGACGTCCGCGCCGAGTACTTCGCGAATCGCGCGCAGCAGACACTTGCCGACGATCGGATAGTGCTCAGGCTGCACGTTCAGCGACACGTGCTTGTTGATGATCTGCGCGACTAGCCCGCCCAACTGCTCGAACTGATCGATATGGCGCGCATACATCAGCACGCCGTTGGCCAACGCGCGCGGTTGCGCGCCGCTTGCCTGATTGGCTTGATTGAACATCGGGCGCACTTCCGGATGCTCGCTGAGCATCAGATTGTAGAAGTGCGTGGTGAGCGCCTCGCCGCCGCTTTCCAGGAGCGGCACGGTTGCTTTGATGATGGCGCGGTGTTCGGCGGATAGCATGTTTTTAAGTCCTGGTGAGAGTCTGAGTGAGCGTCTGTCTATCAGCGAATGTCACAGCCGGTTTCGGCAGACTGCCTTTACGATCCACGATTCGTGCCAGGTATAAAATGCATTTAGATCAACGATCTGGCAATTAACATGGTTCATTCGACCCTAGTCGAAAAGACTCGACCCGCAGTCGATCTGACTACAGGGGCGGTCCTCGATGTTCTTACCCCGCTGATTCTCGACCTGTCGCGCGAGCTGTCCGAGCGCGAGCGTTATCGGCGGCTGCTCAGCGCGCTGCGCTCGCTATTTCCGGGCGACGCGGCGGCTCTGCTACGCCTCGAAGGCGATACGCTGGTGCCGCTCGCCATCGACGGCTTGAGCAGCGATACGCTCGGGCGGCGTTTTCGCGTCGCCGAGCATCCGCGCTTTCAGGAGCTGCTGGCCCAGCCAGGGCCGACGCGCTTCGCCGCCGATTCCGGTCTGCCCGATCCCTACGATGGCCTCGTCCAAGGCATGGCGGCCGGGCACCTCGAAGTGCACGACTGTCTGGGGTGCCCGCTGTTCATCCGAGGCGAGCCTTGGGGCTTGCTCACGCTCGACGCACTCGACCCGGCGCGCTTCGACACACTCGACATGGCCTCGCTGCAGGCGTTTCTCGGCCTCGCGGCCGCGACCGTGAGCGTCGTCGAACGCATCGACGCGTTGGCGCGCAATGGCGAGGAGGCGCAGCGCCGCGCGGAAGCGTATCGGCTGGCGAGCAGCGAGAGCCGGCGCGAGCTGATCGGCAGCAGCGACGCGCATCGCCGCATGATCAAGGACATCGAGGTGGTGGCCGCCAGCGATCTGACCGTGCTCGTCACCGGCGAGACCGGCGTCGGCAAGGAACTTGTCGCCAATGCGATCCACGCGCTGTCGCCGCGCGCGAACAAGCCGCTGATCAGCCTGAACTGCGCGGCGTTGCCCGATACGCTCGTCGAGAGCGAACTGTTCGGGCACGTGCGCGGCGCGTTTTCGGGAGCCTCGGCGGATCGACGCGGCAAGTTCGAACTCGCGGACGGCGGCACCATTTTCCTCGACGAAGTCGGTGAGTTGCCCCTCGCGGTGCAGGCAAAGCTGTTGCGCGTGCTGCAGAACGGCCAGTTGCAGCGCATCGGCTCGGACCACGAACACAGAGTCGACGTGCGGCTCATCGCCGCAACCAATCGCGACCTCGCCGAAGAAGTGCGCGCGGGCCGCTTTCGCGCCGACCTCTATCATCGCCTCAGCGTGTATCCGCTACGCGTACCGCCGTTGCGCGAGCGTGGCCGCGACGTGCTACTGCTGGCGGGCTTCTTCCTCGAAGACAATCGCTCCCGGCTCGGTTTGCTGAGCCTGCGCCTTGCGGCTGACGCGCAGGCCGCATTGCTGCACTACTCATGGCCCGGCAATGTGCGCGAACTGGAGCATCTGATCGGACGCAGTGCACTGAAGGCGTTGGCGGCCAATCGTGAGCGCCGCCGTATTCTGACGTTGACGGCCGCGGACTTCGCGTTGCCGGACGCACAAGATCATGAAGCCAATCAAATCGCCACGCAGAGCGAGGAAAGCGAGACGAAAGACTTTCGCAGCGCGGTCACCGAGTTCGAACGCAATCTCGTTCTCGAAGCGCTGATCCGCAACAGGCAGAACTGGGCGGCGGTCGCGCGCGAGCTGGGGCTGGACCGGGCGAATCTGAATCGGCTGGCTAAACGGCTCGGGCTCAAATAAGCGAACAGGCGCAGGGGTGCCGTCGCGGCCCGGCACTAAGGTCAAGCCACATCGAACCGCCGATCGCGCTGACAACAGATCGTCAGCGCCGCTCGCTGGGCTCAACGTCTTAACGAAAAACAAAGGCCCGCTTCGGAAAATCGAACTTCGCGGAACGCCGCGCGTCGGTCATAGTGGGCCCTCACGAGGATCAACACACTGAATCTGGAGACTCCGTCATGTCCGCTGCCCCAGAGAAACTCGACGATTGGCTCAACAAGCAGGCGGTGGCCGAAGACGACATCACCGCGTTTCCATTGAAGGCGCTTGCCGCCACGCTCGATCGGGAGGAAAACGGTAACACCGTGCCGCCGTTGTGGCACTGGCTGTACTTTCTGCCGGTCACGCCGCTATCCGAAGTCGGTCCCGACGGACATCCGAAGCGTGGCGGTTTTCTGCCGCCCGTGTCACTGCCGCGCCGCATGTGGGCTGGCGGCCGGCTCACGTTTCATGCGCCGCTGAAGATCGGCGAGCATGCGCGGCGCACGTCGACGATCGCCAATATCGAGGACAAGACCGGCCGCTCGGGCCGCCTCGTGTTCGTCACCGTGCAACATACGATCGAAGTCGATGGTGAGTTGAAGCTCGAAGAGGAGCACGACATCGTCTATCGCGACGCGCCGCAGGAGGGCACGCGGCCGCAACAGCCGGCGCCCGCGCCCGAAGACGAAACATGGCGCCGCACGATCGACGCCGATGCCGTGATGCTGTTGCGCTACTCGGCGCTGACTTTCAACGGCCATCGCATTCACTACGACCATCCTTATGTCACGCAGGTCGAAGGCTATCCGGGCCTCGTCGTGCATGGCCCGCTGATCGCGACGCTGCTGATCGATCTCGTGCGCCGAGAACTGCCGCAAGCGACGCTGCAAAGCTTCGCGTTTCGCGCGCTTCGCCCCACGTTCGCGGACCAGCCGTTCACGGTATGCGGCAAGCCCGCCGCCGACGGCAAGACCATCGACCTGTGGGCGAAGGACCACGAAGGTTATCTGACCATGCGCGCGACCGCCGCGCTCGCCTGAATTCCGCGAGACTCGACTATGCAAACCACGCAACACGATTCGTTCCAGGACATTCGCGAGGCCGTGCGCGATCTGTGTCAGCAGTTTTCCGGCGAGTACTTTCGCAAGATCGACGAGGCGCGCGGCTATCCGGAAGAGTTCGTCGACGCGCTGACGAAGGCCGGCTGGCTCGCCGCGCTGATTCCGCAGGACTTCGGCGGCTCGGGGCTCGGGCTCACGGAAGCGTCGGTGATCATGGAGGAGATCAATCGCGCGGGCGGCAACTCGGGCGCGTGCCACGGGCAGATGTACAACATGGGCACGCTGCTGCGGCACGGTTCGGAAGAACAGAAGCGCAAGTATCTGCCGAAGATCGCGAACGGCGACCTGCGTTTGCAATCGATGGGCGTGACCGAACCGACCACCGGCACCGATACGACGAAGATCAAGACGACCGCAGAGCGGCGCGGTGACCGTTACGTGATCAACGGTCAGAAGGTGTGGATCTCGCGCGTGCAACACTCGGACCTGATGATTCTGCTCGCACGCACCACTTCGCTCGCGGACGTGAAGAGGAAATCAGAGGGCATGTCGATCTTCATCGTCGATCTGCGCGAGGCGATCGGTCATGGCCTGACCGTGCAGCCGATTCTGAACATGGTCAATCACGAGACCAACGAGCTCTTTTTCGACAACCTCGAAATTCCGGCCGAGAATCTGATCGGCGAGGAAGGGCAAGGCTTCAAATACATTCTCGATGGCCTGAACGCGGAGCGCACGCTGATCGCCGCGGAATGCATCGGCGACGGTTACTGGTTTGTCGATAAAGTCACCGAATACGCGAAGGAGCGCGTCGTGTTCGGCCGGCCGATCGGACAGAACCAGGGCGTGCAGTTTCCGATCGCGCGCTCGTTCATCAACGTCGAGGCAGCGAGCCTGATGCGCTTCGAAGCGGCACGTCGTTTCGACGCACATCAACCGTGCGGTGCGCAGGCGAATATGGCGAAGTTGCTCGCGGCGGATGCGTCGTGGGAAGCGGCCAATGCGTGCCTGCAATTTCACGGCGGCTTCGGCTTCGCGTGCGAGTACGACATCGAGCGCAAGTTTCGTGAAACGCGTCTGTATCAAGTCGCGCCGATATCGACCAATCTGATTCTCTCGTACGTGGCCGAGCATATCCTCGGGCTGCCGCGTTCGTTCTGACCCGCTGGCGGACATCATGAGACCACTCGACGGTATCAAGGTCATCACGCTCGAACACGCGATTGCCGCGCCGTTCTGCACGCGTCAACTGGCCGATCTCGGGGCGCGCGTGATCAAGATCGAACGGCCCGGCGTCGGCGATTTCGCGCGCGGCTATGACGAACGTGTGCATGGGCTGTCGTCGCACTTCGTGTGGACCAATCGCTCGAAGGAGAGTCTTTCGCTAGACCTGAAGCAGCCAGCGGCGGCCGAGATTCTCGATGCGTTGGTTGCCGATGCCGACGTGCTCGTGCAGAACCTCGCGCCAGGCGCGGCCGAACGGCTTGGCCTCGGCTACGACACATTGAGCCACAAGTATCCGAAGTTGATCGTCTGCGATATTTCCGGCTACGGCGCGGACGGTCCGTATCGCGACAAGAAGGCGTACGACCTGCTGATTCAAAGCGAGTCCGGCTTCCTGTCGATCACCGGTTCGCCCGGCGCGCCAGCGAAAGCGGGCTGTTCGATCGCCGATATCGCGGCGGGCATGTACGCGTATTCGAACGTCCTGAGCGCGCTGTTGCAGCGTGGGCGCACAGGGCGCGGTTGCCGCATCGATGTATCGATGCTCGAGAGCATGGTCGAGTGGATGGGTTATCCGCTCTACTACGCGATCGACGGTCAGTCGCAGCCCGCGCTTGCGGGCGCCGCGCATGCAACGATCTATCCTTATGGCCCGTTTCCCGCTGGCGATGGCAAGACGGTCATGCTTGGCCTGCAGAACGAACGGGAATGGAAGCTGTTCTGCGAGCGCGTGCTCGAACAGCCTGAACTGGCAACCGACGAACGCTTTGCATCGAACTCGAAACGCACTGCGGCGCGCGACGCCTTGCGCGAGGTGATCGTCGCGGCGTTCGCGAAGCAGAGCGCGGCGCACGTGATCGATCGACTCGATGAGGCAGGCATCGCGAACGCGCAGATGAATACGCTCGCCGACGTGTGGGCGCATCCGCAACTGAAGGCGCGCGAGCGCTGGCAGGAAGTCGGCACGGCAACGGGGACGATACCCGCATTGCGGCCGCCCGGTCTGCCTTCCGACCTCGAGCCGCGAATGGACCCTGTGCCCACGCTTGGTCAACATACGGAAGCAATTCTGCGTGAGCTTGGCTACGACAATGGGCGTATCGACGCGCTGCGCGCGGCGGGCACGATCTGATTCGGTAACGACCCCATGAACGACCATCCCAGTCTCACGCTTGCCACTTTCGCCGCGCAACTCGACTTCCACCGCATCCCGCACGGGGTCGTCGAGCGTACCGTCAACCTGTACGTCGATTGGCTCGGCTCGGCGCTGGCAGGCAAAGGCGCGCGCCCGGTCGAGACGATCGCGCGGTTCGCACGCACGGCAGCGGGGGCGACGAACGAGGGCCTCTGCGAGGTGCTGATCGACCGCGGTCGCACCACGCCGTATTTCGCCGCGATGATCAACGGCGCGGCATCGCATTTCGCCGAACAGGACGACGTGCACAATGGCTCGGTGTTTCATCCGGCGACCGTGGTGTTTCCGGTTGCGCTCGCGTTGGCACAGGCAAAGCGAGCGTCGGGGCGCGACTTCATCGCGGCGGCGGTGGCGGGATACGAGGTCGGCATTCGCATCGGCGAATTTCTCGGGCGCTCGCACTACAAGGTGTTTCACACCACGGGCACGGTCGGCACGGTCGCGGCCGCGGCAACGGCAGGACGCTTGCTGGGTTTGTTGCCGTCGCGGATGCTCGATGCGTTCGGCTCGGCGGGCACGCAGGCGAGCGGCCTATGGGAATTTCTGCGCGACGCCGCCGACTCGAAGCAACTGCACACCGCGATGGCCGCCGCGAACGGCCTGATGGCCGCGCAACTCGCCGCCGACGGCTTCAAGGGCGCGACGCACATTCTCGAAGGCGCCCAGGGCATGGCCGCGGGCATGTCGAGCGACGCCGATCCGGCGCGCCTCGTCGATCGGCTTGGCAGCCGCTGGGCGACCGCGGAGACGTCGTTCAAGTATCACGCGGCGTGCCGCCATACGCATCCGGCCGCCGATGCGCTGCTCGCCGTCGTGCAGACGCATCGTTTCGCGCCGCGCGACATCGCGAAGGTCGTCGCGCACGTGCATCAAGGCGCGATCGATGTCCTCGGTCCCGTGGTCGCGCCGCGCAGCGTACATCAGGCGAAGTTCAACATGGGCACAGTGCTCGGGCTGGTCGCGCATCACGGCTATGCCGGCGTGACCGAATTCGAGCGGGGTTTCGACGCGAGCGAGATCGCCGCGTTTCGCGACAAGGTCACAATGGCGCTCGACGCTGAAGTCGACGCCGCCTATCCCGCACGCTGGATCGGCAAGGTCACGGTGACGACGACCGACGGCCGCGTGTTCGATGGGCGTGTCGATGAGCCGAAGGGCGATCCAGGCAATACCTTGTCGCGCGACGAGATTGCGACGAAGCTGCATCGGCTGGCGGCGTTTTCGGGTGCGGCTAGCGAAGAGGAGGCGGCGCAACTGCTTCGCCGCGCATGGCATATTGCCGAAGAGAAGCAGATTGGCTCGGTATTCGATGCAACTTCGCGCACGATGGTGGCGGCATGAGCGCGTTGCCCCGGTCGTATCTGTTCGTGCCTGGGAATCGGCCTGAGCGGTTTGACAAGGCCTATGCGGCCGGCGCGGATGCGGTGATTCTCGATCTGGAAGACGCGGTGCAGCCGGATCAGAAGGTGCCGGCGCGTGCGGCGGTTGTGGCCACGGTGTCGGCTAACGCATCGCGGGCCGCCTGGGTGCGTATCAATGGCTCGGATACGCCATGGTTTCCAGATGACGTTGCGGCGCTCGTTGGGCAGACCGGCGTCGCCGGAATCGTGCTGCCGAAGGCTGAGACGCGCGAACAGATCAACGCGGTGCTGGCGAACGCGCATCCGGCGTTGAGCGTGCTGCCGATTGTCGAAACTGCGCGCGGGTTCGCGAATCTTGCGGAGTTATGCAGCGCGCCGCGCGTGCTGCGTATCGTATTCGGTACGCTGGATTTTCAGATCGATCTCGGCATCGATGGGGATGGCGAGGAGTTGCATCTGTTTCGCTCGCAGATCGTGCTTGCGTCGAGGCTGGCTGGCATTGGTGCGCCGGTGGATGGCGTGTCGACGACCATTACCGATGCTGATGCGGTGCAAGCTGATGCGCGGCGCGGCCGGCGGTTCGGTTTCGGCGGCAAGCTTTGCATTCATCCGAAGCAGATCGAGCCGGTGCATCGCGCGTATGCATGGAGTGACGCCGAGGTGGAGTGGGCGCAACGGGTGCTTGCGGTTGTCGAGGCGAGCCATGGCGCCACGGTTGCCGTGGATGGGAGGATGGTCGATATGCCGGTGATTCTGCGGGCGCGGAGGGTTGTGGGCGATTCCGAAAGCTTCTGACAATGCGTTTTTCCGTCGCGCCTTCATTTCGACGGAAAGTCTCGGTGTCGCAACGTTGTCGATAAAGAAGATCTGTTCCTCTCAGCACGTCAAAAAATACCCTCCCGATGAGTACTATTCAAAATCCAGTTCTGCGCGGCTTCAACCCGGATCCTTGCGTGTGCCGTGGCAAGGATGCGTGGTATATCGCGGTTTCAACGTTTGAATGGTATCCGGGCGTTCTCATTTACGAATCAAAAGATTTCGTCAACTGGGAACTCAAGGCCACGCCTCTCGACAGGCTATCGCAATTGAACCTGATCGGAGAGCAGCCGTCCGGAGGCATATGGGCGCCAGCCCTCTCCTATCACGACGGTCTTTATTGGCTCGTCTATACCGACACCAAGGCATGGAAAGGCGAGCAGAAGATCTCCCCGCTTCGTGACATGCACAACTACCTCGTAACCGCCCCGGACATCACCGGACCCTGGTCGGAGCCCGTGCATCTCGTGTCCGGTGGATACGATCCATCCCTGTTCCACGACGAATCTGGCAAAAAGTGGCTCGCCTATATCCGGCGCGATTTCAGAGGTATCTACGAAGACCTGTTCGTCGGAATCGTTCTGCGGGAATACTCGGTGCAGGAGGAAAAGCTGATCGGCGAAGAGCACGTCATCTATAAAGGCGCCAACCTGAAGACCGATTACTTCATGAAATGTCAGATCTACGAGGCTCCGCATTTGCTGAAGAAGGGAGACCGGTACTACCTGACCACAGCGGAGGGGGGCACAGGCTATACACATGCAACGTGTGTATCCAGGTCCCGCGACATTTTCGGTCCATACGAGCTTCATCCTGATACGCCGATGCTCACGTCGCGCGACGCGAATGGACGGATTCAGCGGACCGGCCACGGCAATCTGGTCGAGGGTCCCAACGGCCAGTGGTACATGACGTACCTCGGATCGAGACCAATCGATGCGCACACGAAGCGCTCGCCGCTAGGCCGTGAAACCTGTGTCGCACCTATCGAATGGCATGCCGACTGGCCCCGCCTCGCCAGTGGCGGAGTGGTTCCCGCCGAATCTTTTGCGATCGGCTCGGATATCGAGCAAAGGCTCGACAGCAGTTGGACGATCGATTTCGGACAACGTGCCGCGCTGCCCCTGGAACTGCAGAGTCTGCGCATCCCCATCGGCGACGACTGGTGCAATCTTCACGAACGTCCGGGCTATCTGCGGATAAGGGGGCAAGAGTCGCCGACTTCGCGGTTCCATCAAAGCTTGTTGGCCTGTCGCATCCGTGACTGGCAGTTCGAAGTCGAAACCGCGCTGGAATTTTCACCCAAGTCATATTTGCACATGGCTGGGCTCATGGCGCGTTACGACGAGAACACCTTCTACTATCTGTTCGTCACGCGCGACGACGACGGCACAAAAATCCTGTCCTACATGGAAATGGATGCCGGCAGCTTCGCCTACAGCAATCGACTGGCGACGCTGCCCGAGGCCACCGGGATCGACCTGCGGATTCGCGTCGTGGACGCGAAACTGCGCTTCTTCTATCGCTTGACGCACGGTGACTGGAAGGACCTTGAACTGGAAAAGGATTTCACGAAACTCAGCGATGAATATGCAACCCCCATCGGCTTCACGGGGGCATTCGCAGGTATCACCGTCAACGACATGCTTGGCTTTCGCGAGCCTGC
The DNA here is from genome assembly GCF_050434085.1 of Paraburkholderia sp. UCT70. NCBI lineage: Bacteria > Pseudomonadati > Pseudomonadota > Betaproteobacteria > Burkholderiales > Burkholderiaceae > Paraburkholderia > Paraburkholderia sp. UCT70. The sequence continues at coordinate 567,961 of NZ_JBNPVZ010000002.1, forward strand.
CGATTTCAAGTCGTTCTCTTACCGCCAATTGATCGGCTAAAGCTCGGATTTCGTGTCATCGCTGTCATTTAATAATAAGGAAGATCTCATGCGCTTTCGTTGGAGACATCGCTACCTCGTGCTGCTTATTTTGTTCGCAATTTATCTGCTCTGTTACATGGACAGAATGATCATGGCAGCGGCTATTCCATTCATTGCGTCCGAGTTTCATCTGTCCGCGATGGAAATGGGTGGAATCCTGAGCGCGTTCTTCTTCAGCTACGCGCTATGTCAGATCCCGGCTGGCCTGCTTGCAGACAGATTCGGTCCGCGGCTGATGACGACGATCGGCATCACCTGGTGGACGATTTTCACCGCGCTTACCGGGCTGTGCAATTCGCTCGCCTTGATGCTGGTGGTGCGGGTCGCGTTCGGCATCGGCGAAGCGCTCTTTCCTCCCGCCGCGTTCAAGGCACTGTCGGCGTGGTTCCCAAAGCGCGAAGTGGGACGGGCAACCGGGCTGATGATGACCACTAATGCGCTGGGACCCGCATTGGCGCCACTGTTCGTGGCGGCCGTGATGGCCGCGTGGGGATGGCGCGCGATTTTCACGAGTCTGTTCATACCCGGTGTCGCGATGGCCGTATTCGGCTGGATCTATATCAGAAACAGCCCGAAAGACAGCAAGCACGTTTCGAAGATCGAATTGGAGGAAATCGGTACCAGCGAAAAGTCTTTGTCTGCCTCTGCCGGCAAAGCGGATTTTGCTGGTTTGGTGAAAACGCCGCTGGTCTGGTGGTGCTTCGTCACCTTGTTCGTCTTCAGCATCGCCTCGTGGGGCATCATGAGCTGGTTCCCGACGTATCTGCTGAAAGCGCGCGGCCTTTCGACGGCCAGAATGGGCATTATGGCGTCGGTGCCATTTCTCGTCGGCACGATTGCCTATTGCATCACGGGCTTTCTTTCCGACAAGTTCTTCCGCAATCGTCGCGAATCGCTTGTCGTCCTCGGCTGCGTCGTGGCCGCCATCTTTGCCTATCTGACGGCCCATGCGGAGACCGCGGAAACGGCGGTATTCTTTCAGACGATCGGCTACTTCTTCTCAACCATGGCCGGCTGTTCGCTGTACACCATCCCGAACGTCGCGCTGCCGAACAAGGTCGTCGGGTCGGCAATCGGCTTTGTCAATGCGGCGGGTCAGCTGGCAGGATTTCTTTCCCCGCTGATCGTCGGTTACATCCTGACCAGGACGAATGACGACTTCAATGTCGTATTCCACCTCTTCGTCGGCTGCTTCTTGTTGGCTTCGGTTTCCGCCTGGTTCATCAATACGAGGACGGACCTCAGCGACTCTGCCACGCGGAGCGCCGGCGCAGAAGTGCCCGTGCAGAACCGGACAGCGGGATAAATGGCGCGACGGGGCTTGAGCCGGCGATAATTGCGGCTCAGTCACCGGCTTTGGGCAACGACTCGATCAGTTCATGGATGCGTATCCTGAACTCGAAATCGAGTTCATCGCGCGCGACCATTTCGACGATCTCGTTCTCGAGGGCTTTGACCTTGCGCTGCGGTTCGGCGAGCCGAGGACATCGACTCTCGTCGCACGCAAGCTGTTCGACACGGTCGTGGTGACGGTCGCCGCGCCGTCGTACATCGCGCGACTGGGGCGGCCGGCAAAGCAGGAAGTTCTCGAAGGCCCGAGCCACCGATGCCTGGAATTCCGTAATTCGGAGACAGGAAAGAGGGGCGGTTGATCAATCTCTTTCCCGACTGGGCTGACGAGCGCTATCCCCTCTACGCGTGCTATCGGTCACGGCATCACATGCCGGCGAAGACGCGTGCCTTTCTGGACTTAGTTGTCGAGTTGGCGAACGCTCACTAGCGAGCGGCCGTTACACAAACGGCTTGCATTAATCGACCTCGATGCGCTGCCGCCTTTCGGGTATGCAAATCGCTTCTTTACCATTCCCTTAATCAAACCGGAACACTCACCTCCAAAAAGCCCAATTCCCACCCCACGTCACCTGTCGCACTCTTGAAGCCAACGGCCCTGCACGATCCGACAACGGCCGTTCAGCGCTCTGCCCCGAGCCGCCGCATCGAACGAAGGCGGCCTCGCAGAACTATTCCGCGCTTGCACCTCTCGCCCGCGCGCAGCCTAAAAAGACAGGAGACACAATTTGCCAGCCCCCATCAACTCCGGCGCACGCCTCGACCGCCTGCCGATCACCCGCTTCCACTGGAACATCCTCGGCCTGATCGGCGCGGGTGCTTTCCTCGACGCCTTCGACATCTATCTCGCCAACGGCGCGCTCGCGGCGATGGTCAAAACCGGCTTCACCGATCTCCGCCTCGGCTCGTTCTTCATCTCCGCGACCTTCATGGGCATGATGATCGGCGCGGGGCTGGCAGGCTATCTCGGCGACCGCTTCGGTCGACGCTATTCGTATCAGGCCAATCTCGCGATCTTCGGCATCGCATCGCTCGCCGCCTGCTTCGCGCCGAACATCTACTGGCTGATCCTGCTGCGCTTCGTCATGGGCATCGGTCTTGGCGCCGAACTCGTGGTCGCGGCCGGCACGCTGTGTGAGTTCGTGCCACCCGCCACACGCGGCCGCTGGACCGCGCTGCTCGCGCTGATCATCAACTCCGGTCTGCTCGGCGCGACCGCAGTCGGCTATTGGGTAATTCCACATCTCGGCTGGCGCTACATGTTCGCGATCGCGGGGGTTGGCGCGATGGTCGTGTGGTTCCTGCGGCATCGGATGCCGGAGTCGCCGCGCTGGCTCGAAACGGTCAGCCGGCTCGAAGAGGCGGAGGCCACCGTCTCGGCAATCGAGCGACAGGTCGAGGCGCGCGTCGGCAAGCTGCCGCCGGTTTCGCGCGTGGTCAGTCACGAGGTGCCGGCCGCGCCGTTCTCGGCGCTGTTCGCGCGCGGCATGATCGGCCGCACGCTGCTCGCCGCGCTGACCTGCATGGCGATCAACATGTCGCTGTACGGTTTCGTCGCGTGGCTGCCGACGTTCTTCGTCAAGGAAGGTCTGACCATCGTGCAGTCGCTCGGCTTCGTGCTGCTGATGTCGTTCGGTGCGCCGGCCGGCGCTGTCGTCGGTTATTTCGTGACGGACCGCCTGGGGCGACGCAACGGCATCGTGCTGTTCTCGCTTGCAACGATCGTGCTCGGCTTCGTCTACGTGCAGATGCGCGCGCCAGTGCCGATCGCGGTCGTCGGTTTCGCGCTCGTCACGACGATCTACACGGTCTGCACGCTCGGCCTGTTCGGCTATATCCCCGAGCTGTTTCCGACCGCGCATCGCTTGCGCGGCACCGGCGTGGCCGGCACGTGCGGCCGCGCGGCGTCGATGTCGACACCCTACGTCGCGCTGCTGCTCTACACGGAGTTCGGCGTGACGGGTGTGCTGACGATGGTCGGTGGCGTGCTGTTGTTGCTGAGTATCGCGATTCTCGCGCTGCGCATCGAAACGAGTCAGCAGACGCTCGAAGAGATTTCGCTCGATGCCGAGCTGATACCGCAAGCGGAGATGATGCGAGAGTCGGCTTAAGCCGTGCGCGCATCAAGGTGATCTGTCGATTCGGATCTTTCCCCGGCTAAATTTTCACTGTACCCGGTTAAGATGAAAGTTTGCTTTGCGCATGCTTCGCTAGCAGCTTTCATCATGCACTTCGATTTCGTAGATTTACGCCTGCTCCTGCATATCGCCGACACGCGCAACCTCGCGCGTGCGGCGGAGCGTTCGCACCTGTCGGCGCCGGCCGCCAGCAACCGGGTCAAGAATCTCGAGGAGCAGCTCGGCATCAAGCTGCTCTATCGAACCAGCCAGGGCGTGACGCCGACACCCGCGGGCGAAGCCTTCGTGCATCACGCGCGGCTCGTGCTCGAACGCGTCGAGCATCTGGCCGGCGACATGCAGGAGTATGGCGAGGGCATCAAGGGCCACGTGCGCATCTGGGCCAACACGACCGCGATCAGCGAGTTTCTGCCGGCCGTGCTGAGCCGTTTCCTGCGCGATCACCCGGACGTGAACATCGATCTGCGCGAAGTGCTGAGCGGCGAGATCGTCAAGGGCGTCGCCGACAGCGCGACCGATATCGGGATCGTCGCGGGCAATGTGCATGCCGAGCATCTGCAGATGCTGCCATATCGCGACGATCGGCTCGTGCTGGTTACGTCGTGCGAGCATCCGTTCGCGAGACAAGCGTCGATCGATTTTTCGCAGGTGCTGAACGCGAACTTCGTGAGCCTGCCGACGTCGAGCGCGATTCACGCGTTCATCACGAGTGCCGCCGATGCGCTCGGCGCGCGTCTCAAACTTCGCATCCAGGTCGGCAACTTCGAGGCCGCGTGCCGGATGATCGAGGCCGGTGTCGGAATCGGCATCGTGCCGGAGTCGGTCGCGCTGCGGCACAGAAAGACGATGCAGATCGCGATCGTCGGCCTGAACGATCCGTGGGCCGTGCGCAAGCTGAAGATCTGCGTGCGCAGTCTGAAGGACTTGCCGCCGTTCGCGCGTGTGCTCGTCGACCGGTTGATGGCGGTGCTGGAGGAGGATGGCGGGCCAGATGCTTGACGCGCGAGCGTGACACCCGCCCGAAGTCTGACGAAGTTTCCTTCTGGAAACAGCGCCCCCCCTTTTGTCAACCGGTATTTCACTCCCCAAGCATCTTCTTGCCGCCACAAAAACCCGCGTGTATAGTTTCCGAACTTACTCTTGTTTCGTATCGGAAATTAAAGGGGTTCACATGGACGCGTCCACTATCCTCGCCCATCTCGGCATTGCCCAAGCCTCGCAAGCCGGCGATATCGCCGTTCATTCGCCGATCACCGGCGAGCTCATCGGCCGTGTGGCCAGCCAGACGGCGGTCGAGGTCGACGCGGCGCTCGCCCGGGCCAAAGACGCGTTTGCCGTGTGGCGTAACGTGCCGGCGCCGCGCCGCGGCGAGCTGGTGCGGCTGCTCGGTAATCGGCTGCGCGAACAGAAGCAGGCGCTCGGCAGCCTCGTCTCGCTGGAGACGGGCAAGATCCTGCAGGAAGGCATGGGCGAAGTGCAGGAAATGATCGACATCTGCGATTTCGCGGTCGGTCTGTCGCGTCAGTTGTACGGTTTGACGATCGCGTCCGAGCGCCCGGGTCATCGGATGGCGGAGTCGTGGCATCCGCTCGGCACCTGCGTCGTGATTTCGGCGTTCAATTTCCCGGTGGCGGTCTGGTCATGGAATGCGGCGCTCGCGCTGGTGTGCGGCAACGCGGTGATCTGGAAGCCGTCGGAAAAGACACCACTCTCGGCGCTGGCCGTGAACAGGATTCTCGAAGACGCGCTGAAGGAATTCGGCGACACGCCAGCCGGCCTGGCCGCGTTGATCAACGGCGGACGCGACGTGGGCGAAAAGCTCGTGGCCGATCCGCGCGCGTCGATCGTCAGCGCGACGGGCAGCACGGAAATGGGTCGCAAGGTTGGCGTCGAAGTGGCGAAGCGCTTCGGCCGCTCGCTGCTCGAACTCGGTGGCAACAACGCCGGCATCGTCACGCAGACGGCCGACCATGAACTCGCGATGCGCGGCATCCTGTTCTCGGCGGTCGGTACGGCCGGTCAGCGCTGCACGACGTTGCGGCGTCTGTTCGTGCACGACAGCGTGTACGAGAAGACCGTCGAGCGTCTGAAGCAGTTGTATAGCCGCGTGCCGATCGGCAATCCGCTCGAAAAGGGCACGCTGATGGGGCCGCTGATCGACCGTCAATCGTTCGACCGCATGCAGGAAGCGCTGCAGCAGGCGAAGGCCGAGGGCGGCAAGGTGTTCGGCGGCGAGCGAGTCGAAGTGAAGGGTTATGAGGGCGGCTACTACGTGCGTCCGGCCATCGTCGAGATGCCGTCGCAAACGTCGGTCGTGCTGAAGGAAACGTTCGCGCCAATTCTGTACGTGCTGCGCTATGCCGATTTCGCCGATGCGGTCGAGGCGAACAATGCAGCGCATCACGGCTTGTCGTCGTGCGTGTTCACGAGCGACCTGCGCGAAGCGGAACGCTTCCTGTCCGCTTCGGGTAGCGACTGCGGCATCGCGAACGTCAATATCGGACCGAGCGGCGCGGAGATCGGCGGTGCGTTTGGCGGCGAAAAGGAAACGGGCGGCGGGCGCGAGTCGGGTTCGGATGCATGGAAGGCTTATATGCGTCGCGCGACCAATACCGTGAACTACTCGTCGGCGTTGCCGCTTGCGCAGGGTATCGACTTCAATCTCGACTGAGCGCGCAAGTGTGACGTCGTGAACGATGGCGGCGCATCGCGTTGATGCCGGTGCGCCGCCGTCGCCGTCCGGCGCGCCACAGCCGCGCGTTCCAGATAGCAATCCGTTTGCGCCGCCCGGCGTTCCGGAGCGGCCACGTTACTCGTGGAGTAAGACGTGAGTTCGAAAGTCGTGATCGTCGGCGGTGGGGTGATCGGCAGTTCGATTGCGTATTTCTTGCGGCTGTCCGATCCGACAGTCGGCGTCACGGTAATCGAGCGCGATCCGACCTATGCGCGTTCGTCGTCGGCCTTGTCGGCGGCGTCGATCCGGCAGCAGTTTTCTACGCCGCTTTCCATTCAGATGTCGCTGTTCGGCATCGAGTTTCTTCGCTCGATCGGCGAGCGGCTCGAAGTCGACGGCACCCGGCCCTCGATCGATCTGCACGAAGGCGGCTACCTGTTTCTCGCGACACCTGCCGGTGAAGCGACGCTGCGCGAGAATCACGCGCTGCAAAAAAGCCTCGGCGCGGATATCAGCCTGCTCGACACGCATGGCTTGCAAACGCGCTTCCCTTGGCTCAATACCAACGACCTCGTTGCCGGCGCTTATGGCGAAAGCGGCGAGGGCTGGTTCGACGGCTACGGTTTAGTACAGGCGCTGCGCAAGAAAGCGCAGGCGCTCGGCGCGCGCTATGTCGCGGCAGACGTCACCGCGCTCCATCGCGAGGGCAATCGCGTCACGCATGTACAAACCGCTGACGGTGAGACCTATGCTTGCGACGTCGTCGTCAACGCGGCCGGCGCATGGTCGCGCAAGGTCGCACAGATGGTCGGCATCGATCTGCCCGTCTATGCGCGGCGGCGCAGTATCTTCAACGTCACGTCGCCGGCAAAGCTTGAACGCTGTCCGCTGCTGATCGATCCGAGCGGCGTGTACTTCCGGCCTGAAGGCAATTCGTATATTTGCGGCACGTCGCCGTCGGCCGATAACGATCCCGACGATCTACCGCTCGATGAAGTCGATCACGTGCTATTCGACGACGTGATCTGGCCGACGCTCGCCAATCGCGTGCCGCAATTCGAGGCGCTGCGCGTGCAGAACTGCTGGTCCGGCTATTACGAATACAACGTGCTCGATCAGAACGCGATCATTGGCCATCACCCGGATATCGATAACTGCATTTTCGCGAACGGCTTCAGCGGCCACGGTTTGCAGCAAGGGCCAGCCACCGGACGCGGCATCAGCGAATTGATTCTGCATGGCCGCTATGCGACGCTCGATCTCAGTTCACTAAGCTTTACGCGCGTGCTCGAAAACCGGCCGATCATCGAAAAGAACGTGGTGTAGCGCCTTATATGGCTCGATGCGCGGGTCATGCGAAAAACGCAATAAGTAGTGCGTAGATATCGTTTGCCGCAGAGCCCGCCGATGGCCACAATCGACGCCGATTGTCTTCGACATTCCAATCGATATCACACGAAAGGCAGGCGGCCGTCATCATGTTCTCATTCAATTCCGCATTCGAAGCCCCGAGCGGCTCGCCGATCCGCGAGCTGTTCAAATACCTCGCGCGGCCCGGCATGATCTCGTTTGCCGGCGGCTATCCGGCGAGCGATCTGTTCGACCGTGCAGGACTCGATGCCGCGGCCGCGCGCGCCTCGCAACAGCCGACGCTGTGTCTGCAATACGGCCCGACCGATGGCATCGCGATCCTCAAGGAACAGCTCGCGCAGCTGATGGCACGGCGCGGCACGCCATGCGCGCCAACAGACCTGCTGGTGACGACCGGTTCGCAACAAGGATTCGATCTGTTTGCTGCGCGTGATGGTCGCGCCCGGCGACGTCGTGCTCGTCGAGCAGCCCGCGTATCCGGCCACTTTGCAGGCGCTGAAGCTGCAACAGGCCGACGTCGTCACGGTGCCCGTCGATCAACACGGCCTCGACGTGGCGAAGCTCGCCGCGGTGCTCGAGACGGGCACGCTGCGTTGCGCTCCCAAGCTGCTGTACACGGTGCCGACGTTCGCGAATCCGACCGGCGCGACGTTGTCGCTCGAACGTCGAATCGTATTGTTGAAACTGGCGGCGCGTTATCGGTTCGTGATCGTCGAAGACGATCCGTATGGCGATCTGCGTTTCGATGGCACGGCAGTGCCTTCGCTTTTCGCATTGAGCGAGCAGGTGCCCGGTTCACGCGACTGGGTCGTGCATTTATCGAGTCTGTCGAAGATCGTCGCGCCGGGTTTGCGTGTCGGCTGGATGGTCGCGCACGCGGAGATCGTGCGGCGATGCGTGGTCGCCAAGCAGACCGTCGATCTATGCAGCGCGCCCTGGACCCAGGCGATTGCCGCCGAGTACCTCGCGAGCGGCGGGTTGGAGCGGCATCTGCCACGTATTATCGATGCGTATTCCGTCAAATGCCGCGCGCTATGCGATGCGCTCGACACGCATCTCGCGCGGCACATCGTATTTCATCGTCCGGCCGGCGGCATGTTCGTGTGGGCGCGTCTGAACGCGGCACGCGATGCGTCCGACTATCTGCGCGTGTGCATCGAACAGAACGTGATGTTCGTGCCGGGTGTCGCGTTTTACAAGGACGCGGCCGATAGAGCTGCGCTGCGCCTGTCGTTTGCCGCGCCGGGTGTGGAGGAGATTGAAACCGGCGTGCACCGAATGAACCGCGCGCTCGAGCAGTACTTCGACGAGCAATAAAATCCTGATTGCATCAACACAATCAGTGGAATGCGGCAGATTACCCGGCGAGCATCTAATGTGCAGCCGGGTTTTTTTATCCAAATGCCATAAATTGTGGCGATTTAACAGAATTCACCGCATTCCTTATTAATCGCGAATCGCGTTGAGTTCGAATACGCAATCGTTTTCGTCCGCGCGGGCCTTCTATGAGACCGACCGTGGCAAGCCGCAGATGAGGTCGTCCGGGATTGCCACGTCGAACGGCGCGTACGCGCGAGTGGCCCCTCAAATGATTGCCCCCAATGAAATCGTTATTGCATGCCTTAATTTCAAGATTATGCAATTCGAATAAATTCGGGCGTTACCAAATCTTGTAATGGAAGTGGTCGATTTATATGCGGAAATGCCATTTATAAAGATAAGAAACCGTGTAATTATCGTGCTTGCCGGCCGGCTTCCGTTTTGCGTGATTCCCGGAATGTCTGAAAGACAGGTTTTACACGGGTTCGCGCCACACGAGTCGGCCTTCGCACGGGAAAGCATCGTCGCCCGTCGCGTTCGCCCATGCATGCCGCATATGAGTGCCGCAGGAGAATGCGTGAGTGGGCCACAAAAACGTTAAATTGAGGAAAAGAGGGCAACGCAATGAATTCACTCGACGAGAAGCGGCCGCTGCTGATCTACGACGGCACGCTCGGCGACCTCTACGGCATTTTTTTCAGAAACCTTGTGCTGCAAATCGTGACGCTCGGTATTTACCGCTTCTGGGCGACCACGAACAACCGCCGCTATGTCTGGTCGCGCATGCGGTTTCAGGACGAGCGCTTCGAGTACACGGGCACCGGGGCGGAGCTATTCAAGGGCTTTCTGTTCGCGATTGTGGTCGTGTTCAGCGCGGTGTTCGCGGCTGGCGCGCTAAGCGTGGTCTTGCGCATGCTGACGAAAAGCGCGGCACTCGGTTCGCTGCCTGTCATCGCGTTGTATCTGCTGATCGTCGTGTTCGCGGCGGGTGCGTTTTTCGGCGCGCAGCGCTATCGGCTGAGCCGGACGCAGTGGTGCGGTATTCGCGGCGGCATGACCGGCTCGGCGCTCGGCTTCGGCGTGCGCGCGTTGCTTTACGCGCTGTTGTGCGTTGTCACGCTTGGCCAGATGACGCCGTGGTCATCGATGCGTCTAATGGAGTGCCGCATCAACGCGAGCAGCTTCGGTAGCCTGGCGCTTCGCTTCAAGGGGCGCGCGTGGGTCGTTTACGGTCTGTTCCTCGTTACGTTCGTCGGCGTGGTCGCGTTGTTCGCGGTGCTGTTCATGGTATTTCTGAAGGGCGCTCTCGCATCGATGCATGTCGGCCACGTGCCGGGGGCGAGTACGGCGCCGTCGCGGGCCGCGCTCGGATCGCTGTTTTTGTTTTATGCGCTGTTCTCCATCGGCACGATGCTGATCCGCGGCTTCTATGTCGTCGCGCTGACGCGCCACGTGATGGGCAATACGTCGCTCGGCTCGCAATTGCATTTCGGCAGTAACGTCAGCGTGGCGCGTCTGCTCAGTTTGCAGTGTGGCAACCTTGCGATCATCGTGTTCACGCTCGGCCTTGGGGCGCCAATCGTGCTGCATCGGCTGATGCGCTTTGCCGTCGACACGCTGCAGGTTTCCGGCTACCTCGATCCGCATATGCTGGGGCAAAGCACCGTGGCGGCGCCGCTTACCGGCGAGGGCATGCTGAATCTGCTCGATCATGGTGGCGCCTTCTGAGATTGGACTCGCGTTGAGAGCGCGGCAATGGACGGCGGTTCGCAAGATGTGCGGCAAGCAACGAGACACGCGACTCATCTCAGGCGCGAGCGCGAAACGCAGTACGCTCAATGAGTTAGCGCAGTCATGCGCAGGTTGTCCACAAGCTTGTTCCCAAAATCTGTGGACAACAGGGGGAAGCGAAGCGGAGAATTCGCGCCTGAAGAATGGTGGAAAAGTACAGCACAAAAGCAAACAGCGGGACTCACCGTCGACCGGTTCATCCCGCTGCTTGTGTATGACGATGTGGGCGGCTTGCCGTGCAGCGCGCACGGCAAGCGTGGCAAACGCTTATCGGTCGAGGAACGACTTCAGACGGTCCGCACGGCTCGGATGCATGAGCTTGCGCATCGCCTTGCTCTCGATCTGACGGATCCGCTCGCGGGTCACGTCGAACTGCTTGCCCACTTCTTCAAGCGTGTGATCCGACTTCGTGTTGATGCCATAGCGCATGCGCAGCACCTTCGCTTCGCGCGGGGACAGCGAGTCGAGCGCGTCGTCGATCGCGGCACGCAGGTCGGCCTGCATCGCGGCATCCGCCGGCGACGATACGCCAGCGTCTTCGATCATGTCGCCCAGCGTCGCATCGCCGTCGTCGCCGACCGGCGTTTCGAGCGATACGGGTTGCTTCGCGATCTTCAGAATGCCGCGCACCTTCTCTTCCGACAGTTCCATGCGTTCCGCGAGCACCGCAGGATGCGCTTCCTGGCCGGTCTGCTGCAGGATCTCGCGCGAAATGCGGTTCAGCTTGTTGATCGTTTCGATCATGTGCACCGGCACGCGGATCGTGCGCGCCTGATCGGCGAGCGAACGAGTGACGGCCTGACGGACCCACCACGTCGCGTACGTCGAAAACTTCCAGCCACGACGGTATTCAAACTTGTCCACGGCCTTCATCAGACCGATGTTGCCTTCCTGGATCAGGTCGAGGAACAGCATGCCGCGGTTCACGTACTTCTTCGCGATCGAGATCACGAGACGCAGGTTCGCCTCGATCATCTCGCTCTTGGCCTTGCGCATCTTCGATTCGGCCGCGACCATCTGGCGGTTGATTTCTTTCAGATGCTTGAGCGGCAGCGACACCGTCGCTTCGATGTCGATCAGCTTCTGCTGTTCGGACTGGATGGCCGGCAGGTGACGCTCGAGCGCCGCACCATAGGTCGACGCGCCGGTGCGCGCGGCACGCTCGGTCCAGCCGAGGTCGGCCTCGCTACCCGCGAACGTTTCGATGAACTTCTCGCGCGGCATGCCGGCCTTCGAGACGACAATCTGCAAAATGTTGCGCTCGATCGCGCGCACTTGCGCGACCTGGCGCTGCACGTCGCCGCACAGACGGTCGATCGTGCGTGCGGTGAAGCGGATCTTCGCGAGGTGCTGCTGAATGTCTTCGCGTGCGCGCAGATAGGCCTTCGACGTGACGTCGCCGCGCGTGTGCGACGCGTTCATCTGGTCGTACAGAATGCCGACCTGGGCGAAGATTTCGAGGCAGTCGCTCGTGAGCTGCTTCAGGCGAGCTTCGTCCGCCGCCGACGAATCGGCCGGACCGACGTCGTCGTCTTCTTCGTCTTCCCTGTTTTCGTCGGCGTTGCTGTCTTCATCGGCATCCGTGTCGGCGCTCGCGACTTCTTCTGCGGCGGCCGTCTCTTCATTCAGGCCGTCGACGAGTTCGTCGATGCGCAGCTCGCCGTCGACAACCTGCTGCGCGCTCGCGAGGATCGCGGAGATCGCGAGCGGGCACGCGGCGATCGCTTGCACCATTTCGTGCAGGCCGTCTTCGATGCGCTTCGCAATCGCGATTTCGCCTGCGCGGGTGAGCAACTCGGTCGCGCCCATTTCGCGCATGTACATACGCACGGGGTCGGTGGTGCGGCCGAACTCGGAGTCGACGGTCGACAGCGCGACTTCGGTTTCCTCGTCCGCCTGGTCGTCCGACACCACGGCGGGGGAATTCGAGTTGAGCAGCAGCGTTTCCGCGTCAGGGGCCTGCTCGTAGACCTGCACGCCCATGTCGCTGAACGCGCTGACGATGCTGTCGATCGCGGCGGTTGCGGTGAAATTGTCGGGCAGGTGGTCGTTGATCTGCGCGTGGGTCAGGTAGCCTTGCTCTTTACCCAGCTGGATCAGTGCGCGCATCAGGCGCTGGCGTTCTTCGGCTTGTTGCGGCAGCAGCTCGGCTGCCACGGGAATCGCTTTGCCGGCGCCCTTGCCTTTGGCCGAACGGCCGGACGGAACTTTGGCAGTGAAGGCGGCGGTGTCGTGTTGCGAATCTTCGCGATCAAAAGGGTTCACGTAATTTCCTCTAGAGGCTTCGCTATGAGACGCAAGACGCTACCGTCAGGCGTTTCGAGCAGGGCTCAGCATCACCTGATGTGACTCAACGCGGTTGTTGGGCTGTGCTCTGGGGAGCAAAAAAGATGAGCCCGCTCGAAGCGGGCCGATGGATATGCGAAATTTTGCGCGGCTCGCATTATATACGAGCTTGGGGGTTCGCGCTCATGGGTGCACATCAAATCATCGCCGCTGTTGTCGCAGGCATGCGTGAGGCTACGCAGGTGCATAGTCCGTGGCCATGCGCGCGTCGTAACCTAGATAGGGGCGAGTTGCTCCTTGCGCAAGGGGGCTCCATGTCGTTTTCCTGTATATGGAGTCGTATCCTCGCATGCTGTCCCCAAATGCTGTCCCCCAAAAGAAATTCGCAGAAGGGTATTGACGTGTTGTCGACCGCTCTCCATAATCCCGTTTCTCTGCTGCAGACGCAGCGACGCAAACGAAGCAGTGCCGGGTAGTGGTGGTTCAGGCGCGGCGGGTCTGGCGGACCGATCTTTAAAAACTAACAGTCGATAAGTGTGGGCGCTTGATGCGGAATGCGGCGGCGGATTCTGTGGAATCTGCTGTCAGGCAGAAGTATCAGAAGCCTCACACAGTATTGGAGGAAGGTTTGTCTGTCGGAAGACGGATCAATCATCGTCAGTACGTTGAGTGAGCGACCGGGTTCGAGAGAGCCCGAAAACAGTAACAGGTTTGAACTGAAGAGTTTGATCCTGGCTCAGATTGAACGCTGGCGGCATGCCTTACACATGCAAGTCGAACGGCAGCACGGACTTCGGTCTGGTGGCGAGTGGCGAACGGGTGAGTAATACATCGGAACGTGTCCTGGAGTGGGGGATAGCCCGGCGAAAGCCGGATTAATACCGCATACGCTCGGGAGAGGAAAGCGGGGGATCGCAAGACCTCGCGCTCAAGGGGCGGCCGATGGCAGATTAGGTAGTTGGTGGGGTAAAGGCCTACCAAGCCGACGATCTGTAGCTGGTCTGAGAGGACGACCAGCCACACTGGGACTGAGACACGGCCCAGACTCCTACGGGAGGCAGCAGTGGGGAATTTTGGACAATGGGCGCAAGCCTGATCCAGCAATGCCGCGTGTGTGAAGAAGGCCTTCGGGTTGTAAAGCACTTTTGTCCGGAAAGAAAACCTCGTGGCTAATATCCGTGAGGGATGACGGTACCGGAAGAATAAGCACCGGCTAACTACGTGCCAGCAGCCGCGGTAATACGTAGGGTGCGAGCGTTAATCGGAATTACTGGGCGTAAAGCGTGCGCAGGCGGTGCTGTAAGACCGATGTGAAATCCCCGGGCTTAACCTGGGAACTGCATTGGTGACTGCAGCGCTGGAGTATGGCAGAGGGGGGTGGAATTCCACGTGTAGCAGTGAAATGCGTAGAGATGTGGAGGAACACCGATGGCGAAGGCAGCCCCCTGGGCCAATACTGACGCTCATGCACGAAAGCGTGGGGAGCAAACAGGATTAGATACCCTGGTAGTCCACGCCCTAAACGATGTCAACTGGTTGTCGGGCCTTCATTGGCTTGGTAACGTAGCTAACGCGTGAAGTTGACCGCCTGGGGAGTACGGTCGCAAGATTAAAACTCAAAGGAATTGACGGGGACCCGCACAAGCGGTGGATGATGTGGATTAATTCGATGCAACGCGAAAAACCTTACCTACCCTTGACATGTATGGAATCCTGCCGAGAGGCGGGAGTGCCCGAAAGGGAGCCGTAACACAGGTGCTGCATGGCTGTCGTCAGCTCGTGTCGTGAGATGTTGGGTTAAGTCCCGCAACGAGCGCAACCCTTGTCCCTAGTTGCTACGCAAGAGCACTCCAGGGAGACTGCCGGTGACAAACCGGAGGAAGGTGGGGATGACGTCAAGTCCTCATGGCCCTTATGGGTAGGGCTTCACACGTCATACAATGGTCGGAACAGAGGGTTGCCAAGCCGCGAGGTGGAGCCAATCCCGGAAAACCGATCGTAGTCCGGATCGCACTCTGCAACTCGGGTGCGTGAAGCTGGAATCGCTAGTAATCGCGGATCAGCATGCCGCGGTGAATACGTTCCCGGGTCTTGTACACACCGCCCGTCACACCATGGGAGTGGGTTTTACCAGAAGTGGCTAGTCTAACCGCAAGGAGGACGGTCACCACGGTAGGATTCATGACTGGGGTGAAGTCGTAACAAGGTAGCCGTATCGGAAGGTGCGGCTGGATCACCTCCTTTCCAGAGCTGTGCATTCACTGCACTCAAGTGCTCACGCTTATCGGCTGTGGTTAATGGAAGCAACGCAGACAGACATCAGGGGTCTGTAGCTCAGCCGGTTAGAGCACCGTCTTGATAAGGCGGGGGTCGATGGTTCGAATCCATCCAGACCCACCACGGTCTTGTCTGGTGAGCTGAAGGGCTGGGGCCGCTGGAATAGCTGTGGGACTGGGGGATTAGCTCAGCTGGGAGAGCACCTGCTTTGCAAGCAGGGGGTCGTCGGTTCGATCCCGTCATCCTCCACCAATCCTCAATGCGCAGGGTTCTGCCTGAAGGCAGAGCGTTGCGCATTGGCGATTGAGCCAGTCAGGGCGGTATGAGGCACAGGCTTCATACCGGCTGCCGTTCTTTAACAATCAGGAAGAAGTAGTAAAGAGATTCACGAAAGCATACCTGGAGATGGGTGTGTGAGTAGGTGAATCAGGGTTGTGATTGTATCGATGTATTTTAAAGGTGATCGAAAGATTGCCTTGGAATACGGCGCAACACGAATACTCAACCTGTAACGGAACGTGAATGGTCGACTCCTTTGGGAACCTGTCCCCTCCGGGGATGGGACCAGAGTAAGCGCTAAAGCGCTAACACTGGTCGACAGAGACACACCCGTTATAGGGTCAAGCGAACAAGTGCATGTGGTGGATGCCTTGGCGATCACAGGCGATGAAGGACGCGGTAGCCTGCGAAAAGCTCCGGGGAGCTGGCAAACGAGCATTGATCCGGAGATGTCCGAATGGGGAAACCCACTCCTAATGGAGTATCCGTAGCTGAATCCATAGGCTGCGTGAAGCGAACGCGGTGAACTGAAACATCTAAGTAACCGCAGGAAAAGAAATCAACCGAGATTCCCAGAGTAGTGGCGAGCGAAATGGGATCAGCCTGTACACGTTATCTGTATTGTTAGTCGAACGCTCTGGAAAGTGCGGCCATAGCAGGTGATAGCCCTGTAGACGAAAACAGCATGGAAGAACTGGGTGTACGAGAAGTAGGGCGGGACACGTGAAATCCTGTCTGAAGATGGGGGGACCATCCTCCAAGGCTAAATACTCGTGATCGACCGATAGTGAACCAGTACCGTGAGGGAAAGGCGAAAAGAACCCCGGGAGGGGAGTGAAACAGATCCTGAAACCGCATGCATACAAACAGTCGGAGCCTCTGCGAAGGGGTGACGGCGTACCTTTTGTATAATGGGTCAGCGACTTACATTCAGTGGCGAGCTTAACCGATTAGGGCAGGCGTAGCGAAAGCGAGTCCGAACAGGGCGTCCAGTCGCTGGGTGTAGACCCGAAACCAGGTGATCTATCCATGGCCAGGTTGAAGGCACGGTAACACGTGCTGGAGGACCGAACCCACTAACGTTGAAAAGTTAGGGGATGAGCTGTGGATAGGGGTGAAAGGCTAAACAAACCTGGAAATAGCTGGTTCTCTCCGAAAACTATTTAGGTAGTGCCTCGTGTATCACCTTCGGGGGTAGAGCACTGTCATGGTTGTGGGGTCCATTGCGGATTACTACGCCATAGCAAACTCCGAATACCGAAGAGTGCAATCACGGGAGACAGACATCGGGTGCTAACGTCCGGTGTCAAGAGGGAAACAACCCAGACCGCCAGCTAAGGTCCCCAAATATGGCTAAGTGGGAAACGAAGTGGGAAGGCTAAAACAGTCAGGAGGTTGGCTTAGAAGCAGCCACCCTTTAAAGAAAGCGTAATAGCTCACTGATCGAGTCGTCCTGCGCGGAAGATGTAACGGGGCTAAGCCATATACCGAAGCTGCGGATGCACAGCAATGTGCATGGTAGGAGAGCGTTCCGTAAGCCTGCGAAGGTGCACTGGAAAGTGTGCTGGAGGTATCGGAAGTGCGAATGCTGACATGAGTAGCGATAAAGGGGGTGAAAGGCCCCCTCGCCGTAAGCCCAAGGTTTCCTACGCAACGTTCATCGGCGTAGGGTGAGTCGGCCCCTAAGGCGAGGCAGAAATGCGTAGCTGATGGGAAGCAGATTAATATTTCTGCACCATTGTGAAATGCGATGGGGGGACGGATCGCGGAAGGTTGTCCGGGTGTTGGAAGTCCCGGTCCTTGCATTGGAGAAGGCGCTTTGGCAAATCCGGGCGCGGAATTCAAGGGTGCGAGGCGAGTCGCTCAGGCGACGAAGCAACTGGAAGGGGTTCCAGGAAAAGCCTCTAAGCTTCAGTTTCACAGTGACCGTACCGCAAACCGACACAGGTGGGCGAGATGAGTATTCTAAGGCGCTTGAGAGAACTCGGGAGAAGGAACTCGGCAAATTGGTACCGTAACTTCGGGATAAGGTACGCCCTCATAGCCTGACTGGCCTGCGCCAGAAGGGTGAAAGGGTTGCAATAAACTGGTGGCTGCGACTGTTTAATAAAAACACAGCACTCTGCAAACACGAAAGTGGACGTATAGGGTGTGACGCCTGCCCGGTGCCGGAAGATTAAATGATGGGGTGCAAGCTCCTGATTGAAGTCCCGGTAAACGGCGGCCGTAACTATAACGGTCCTAAGGTAGCGAAATTCCTTGTCGGGTAAGTTCCGACCTGCACGAATGGCGTAACGATGGCCACACTGTCTCCTCCCGAGACTCAGCGAAGTTGAAGTGTTTGTGATGATGCAATCTCCCCGCGGCTAGACGGAAAGACCCCATGAACCTTTACTGTAGCTTTGCATTGGACTTTGAACCGGTCTGTGTAGGATAGGTGGGAGGCTATGAAGCGTGGACGCCAGTCTGCGTGGAGCCGTCCTTGAAATACCACCCTGATCTGTTTGAGGTTCTAACCTTGGCCCGTGATCCGGGTCGGGGACAGTGCATGGTAGGCAGTTTGACTGGGGCGGTCTCCTCCCAAAGTGTAACGGAGGAGTACGAAGGTACGCTAGGTACGGTCGGAAATCGTGCTGATAGTGCAATGGCATAAGCGTGCTTGACTGTGAGACTGACAAGTCGAACAGGTGCGAAAGCAGGTCATAGTGATCCGGTGGTTCTGTATGGAAGGGCCATCGCTCAACGGATAAAAGGTACTCTGGGGATAACAGGCTGATACCGCCCAAGAGTTCATATCGACGGCGGTGTTTGGCACCTCGATGTCGGCTCATCTCATCCTGGGGCTGTAGCCGGTCCCAAGGGTATGGCTGTTCGCCATTTAAAGAGGTACGTGAGCTGGGTTTAAAACGTCGTGAGACAGTTTGGTCCCTATCTGCCGTGGGCGCTGGATATTTGAAGGGGGCTGCTCCTAGTACGAGAGGACCGGAGTGGACGAACCTCTGGTGTACCGGTTGTCACGCCAGTGGCATCGCCGGGTAGCTATGTTCGGAAGAGATAACCGCTGAAAGCATCTAAGCGGGAAACTCGCCTTAAGATGAGATATCCCCGGGGCTTCGAGCCCCTTGAAGGGTCGTTCAAGACCAGGACGTTGATAGGTCAGGTGTGCACGTACAGTAATGTACTGAGCTAACTGATACTAATTGCCCGTAAGGCTTGATCCTATAACCGGTGTGTTTTGCGGTCAGCGTGAGCGCTTCAGCTGTCGGCCGGAGTTAGTGCTTCAGCACTTACTCCGGGCCCATGCAAAGCGCTTACCCGGACCCCACCCCCGAAGGGGGCAGGAACACGCACACGGTTGAGATCGGTGTTGTGCCAGAAACAACACAACCCCCACCCGAATCCTTTACGCTTCTTCCCGATTGGCTGTGGCGCAACCGGTTGACTCCAACCCTGCGACGCAGCAACCCGTCATGCCTGATGACCATAGCGAGTCGGTCCCACCCCTTCCCATCCCGAACAGGACCGTGAAACGACTCCACGCCGATGATAGTGCGGATTGCCCGTGTGAAAGTAGGTAATCGTCAGGCTCCTCCCCAGTCAGAAACCCCACCCGCCGCGGTGGGGTTTTTGCGCTTACGCGGCCGACTTTGCGCGCTGTATCCGTCAGCGCACCCCGTCTTGAGCGCAAGTACGCGCGGTGCGAAGGTGTAGCCATCGTAACGACGGAGTGGATTTGCCCCTGTACCTCCGGACACCGCCTCACACTTGAGTTGATGAATCGGTCCTGCGCCTGAACTCGCGTGGCGAGCGGTACTTCAGCGCGCTATGAGGGTGTTGCTCGTTGTAATGCTCGAACGCGACGGCGAGATTGCGCGCTGCGGTTGCGGCATCTGGCTTCGGCATGAAGGCGACATAGTCACGCTTCATCGTTTTCACGAAGCTTTCTGCCATGCCGTTACTTTGCGGGCTGCACACCGGTGTGGTCAACGGTTTCAAACCAATGTCAGACGCAAAGGTCCTGGTTTTCTCCGCCGTGTAGCCTGAGCCGTTGTCCGTCAGCCGTTCAATTTCAGCCGGTGCCTTCGAGACGTTGCCAAAGCGCTTCTCGACGGCTGCCAGCATGACGTCACGCACACCACGTCGCCACTGTGGCCACCAGTTGTCGCCACCCAGCTCATCGCTTCACGGTCACAGCAATCCAGAGCGAACGTGACACGCAGCGGCTCACCGTTGTCGCAACGAAACTCAAAGCCGTCCGAGCACCAGCGCTGGTTGCTCTTCGCCACCGCGACCTTGCCATCGTGCCGGCGCTGCGGGCGTCGAGGGAGCGCTTTGCGCTGTAGCAGGAGGCCGTGAACGCGCATTACCCGGTACACCCGTTTGGCATTGACGGGGGCCGCGCTCTGATTCTCCCGCTGCCGACGCAACATACCCCAGACCCGGCGATAACCATAGCTCGGCAGGTCAGTGACGGTCAGCCGTATTTCTTCGACCAGCCCGGCATCGTCCATCTTCCTGGCGCTGCGTCCCTCCTGCCAGTCGGCTGGACGTGCAAGCCTTGCCGCCACGTTTGAGCGCGCTACACCGAGAACGTCGCAGACCTGCTTCACTGCTCGTCCCCCGGCAAAGAGGGTGGGCGCGCAATCCATTTTCGCGACTTCGCCACCTCCACCGCCTCACGGCGAATCTCGTTCTCCATTGTCTTTTTGCCGAGCAGTCGCTGGAGTTCCCTGATTTGCTTCAGCGCATCGCTCAGCTCCGACGCTGGTACGACTTCCTCGCCGGTACTGACAGCCGACAGGCTGCCATCCTGATACAGCGTGCGCCAGTGAAACAGCTGGTTCGGATTCACGCCGTGCTGGCGTGCAACCATCGAGACCGACTTGCCCGGCTCGAAACTCTCTCTCACCATCGCCAGCTTCTCTTCGGCCGACCACCGCCGCCGGCGTTCCGGTCCCGTCAACACTTCCATCACTTCTTTTTGTTGTTAGTCAAAAACAAAGTCGTATGCCTACCCGCCATTTTTAGGGGGAAACTGTGTCCGGCGATTCAGGAGACCGCTCCACGGAGCAATGCGATGGAGAACACCACGGGAGAGACTGTATCGACGGGCACGCGACGGCCTCGGCAGGGTGAGGCGTTCTGGCGAGAGATGGTCATGGCTTGGAAAGGAAGCGGACTTGGCGAGCGTCGCTTCTGCCGTGAGCAGGGACTTGCCGTCAGTACGTTCGGTCTGTGGCGCAAGAGACTGTCGAGCCTGGAGCATGAAGCCGAGCGTCCGCTGGCGCTCACCGTTGACGCGGCGTTCGTCGTTTCCCATGCGGGCATCGGGGCGCCTCCAGCGGTGCCATCACCGACAGTGGACACGTCGTCTACGCGTGATCGGGTGATGCTGTCACTCGCCGGAGTTCGCATCGAACTGACGGACGCGCACGCCGAGCGCATTGTGCGCTTCGTGCTCGGGCAGCCTGGAGGTGCGCGGTGCTGATCGCCGCCGACGTTCGTGCCTACATCTGCCGTGATCCGGTCGACATGCGCAAGTCGATCGACACACTGTCGTATCTGGTCGAACCGCTTCTTGCCCAGAAGCCGGCTTCTGGCAATCTGTTCGTGTTCATTGGTCGGGACCGCACGAAGGTCAAGTGCCTGTATTGGGATCGCACCGGTTTCGCGCTCTGGTACAAGCGGCTTGAACACGGACATTTTCCATCACCGTCGTCACCCGCCCAACGCGGCTTCACGCTCGCTGAACTCAGCGCCTGGCTGGAAGGCATCGAGATCCCGGCGCGCGAGCCGCATTGTGCCGTCGCGGTGACGCGCGTGAGCTGACTTTGCTCTCGCCTGCGTAGATACGACGCTGCGGCATCTTGTAAACGTCGCGCGAGTTGGGCATCATGACAGGCATGCCGCCCTCTGCCATCACTGTCGCGGAATTGCCGGTCGAGCCCGATGCGCTGCAAGCCTTCGCGCTCGAACAGAACCGGCTGGCATGCGTGCTTTGGGAGCAACTGGAAACACTGCAACACCAGATTGCCCAGGCGAACCGCGCTCGCTTCGGGGCGAGTTCCGAGCGGCCGGCGGGCCAGGCGGAGCTGTTCGATGCCGCGAGGGAGTTACCCGTTCCGCCCGAGCCCGCCGAGGTTCCGGTCACGGGCCACACCCGCAAGGGACGTCCGGCCCTGCCGAAGGACCTGCCGCGCACGCGCATTGAATACGATCTGAGCGACGAACAGAAGGCGGCATTCGATTCGCTCGAACGCAACGGCGAAGAGCGCAGCGAGACGCTGCACTACGAGCCATCCAGGCTCACCGTCATTGAGCATATCCGCTTCAGGTACGCGGCAAAGAAGGTTGGCGAGTCGACCATCGTGACGGCCAGCGCCCAGCCGTCGCCGCTGCCGAAGAGCAACGCGAGCGCGAGCCTGCTGGCTAACATCCTGGCCAACACCTACGTCGATCATCTGCCATTGAACCGGCAGGAGATGCGCTATGCACGACGTGGTGTGCACCTGCCCCGCGCAACGTTGTGCGAATGGAAGCTGGCGGCAGCCGAACTGCTCGAAGTGCTGCTGCCACCGCTACGGGCTCACCAGTTGCAGGCGCCTCGCATGCACGTGGACACGTCATTGCCATTGCTCGAGAAGGGTCGCAAGGCCACACGCACCGCGCGATTATGGGGATACCTGGGCGCCGGCCAACGTGAGAAGAACGGCATCTGGGTCGACCATCCGCGGGCGGTCGTGTTCGAGTTCGCTGAGTGGCGCGCGGGTTCGCATCCGCTACGGTACCTGCAAAGGTACAAAGGCTATCTGCAGGCCGACGCATACAGCGGACATGACGCGCTCTACGAAACCGGCGCCATCGTCGAGGTCGGATGTTGGGCCCATTGCCGCCGACGCTTCTTCGAAATCGCGAAGGTGCAAAGCAAACCAGGACTTGCCGCGCAGGCGCTGCAGTGGATCGCGCAGTTGTATGCGATCGAGTCGCGGATCAAGGACCAGACGCCTGACCTCAAATATGCGGCGCGGCAAACTGAAGCACTGCCGCTACTTGCGCTGTTCCAGCAATGGCTGGAAGGCAACGTCATCGGCTTGCCGGCTCAGGCGCCGCTTGCAAAGGCCTTCGGCTATGCGTTACGTCACTGGCCGGCGCTCGTTCGCTACACTGAGAGCGGCATCCTGCTGCCGGACAACAACGCGCTCGAGCGGCAAATCAGACCCATTGCCCTCGGAAGGGCGAACTGGCTGTTCGCGGGCTCGCCGCGCGGCGCCCGCGCGACCGCCACGATGTATTCGCTGCTCGGCACGGCTCGCCTGAACGGTTTCGAGCCGTACGCATGGCTCAAGGACACGCTCGAGAAGCTGCCGTCGCATCCTGTCAATCGCGTGCACGAACTGTTGCCGCTCGCCCGTTAAACGCCCTCACATTCATGGACATTCTCGACTCACTTCGGCAGGCGCCCAGCGCCGAACTCTATCGCCTTTATCTCGCCGTCGGAAAAATGCTCGATGATCCCCGACGCATTCTGGAAGTACGGCAGCGCCTGCACCTCGGCATGGCTATCAGTTATATCGCCGACAACCCGCTGGCCCCTCCATTGCAGGGAACCGTCGTTGAGCTTCGGCAAACACAGGCGGTCGTTCAGGACAATGCGAGCCGGCGCCGCTGGGCGCTACCGTACGCGGCGATCATTGCCGATAGCGCAGCCCCGATTCATCCTGAACCGGCACCGCCACCGCGCGCACAACGCGAAGAGTTCTTCGTCGGCGACACCGTCGGTTTCACGGACAAACACCTGAGCGAGCGTGTCGGCACCATCGTCAGACTCAACTCGAAAACGGCCTCGATTGCCGTGACAGATTCCGAGGGGCACTGGCGCGTTTCCTACGGCCTGCTGCGGCGTATCGTCGATCTATAGCCCCTATCAACACCGGTCGGAAGACAACATCATGGCCAAGCCCAGGATCGACGCAAAACGTGAACATCGCATTGAGATGGAAGTGGTGGTCGACGCCTATACCGAGGAAGAGCGGGCGATGTCGTGGTACTGCTATCTGGAAGAACAGCTCTCGTTTCCATTCGAGGCCGGCGTTCGCCAGGCAATGGCCTCTTCACCGCTGCACCCGAGTGAACACGTCTCGGTCACCGGACTCGCTCATGAAGACCTGTGTCGGGTTGGCATCTTCGTCCGGGTTCGGTGGGGCCAACGTGAGGTGGTGGCACCCCTGGCTCAGATCACCCCCGTGAACAGCGATAAACCGACACGACTCGCCGTCGCTGACTGGCACTACTGGCACGATCAAGGTTACGCGTTCTGACATCCAGCGAGCCGTCGCACTGCCGCAGCGGGATCTCGCTCACCTCGTCCTGATCTCTCGCAGCGTTGTTGGTCTCGTACTAAATTCCAACTTCTGACGGGTTGCGCTGATGGATACTGCGCGCTTCACTACTTTCCGATCCGCGACGCATCCGCGTAACCCTGCGACTTCCGACGCGGTCGTCCAAAATCCGTGTCCTTCTGGCTCGGCCGGCCAGCACCTCCTCCAAACACGCTAAGCCCGCTTACGCGCCGGCGCTCGATCGGATCCCCCTGCGATAAAGCGGTCGAGTCTTTCGCTGGCCTCCGTAATCGCCCAAAGCGGAGCGCGATGCAGCTGCCGATCGTAGCTCGTTGCGATCGATGCAAAGAGCGCGAATCCCGCTTCGTCCAGCTTCCATTCGTTGCGTTCCCGACCTCCGTCGAACACCATCGCCGAGGCGCGGTTCGCGGCGTGGAGCTCTTCGTGGCTCATCGAGCCAAAGCCGGCATCAGCGAGGTAGCTGGTCAACAGCATGATCTGCGTGACCGTCTGCGCATCGCTCTTCGTACCGCGGCCGCGGCGCAGTGCGTCGAGCGACAGATGAACTCGCAACGCGAGATCGTCGGCGATCTGGCGCGCGATGGGCAACAGCATGGCTTTGGCATGCCGCGCGCGGGCGGCGCCAGTGTTGCGGAAAGGAATTGGTTGTGCCATGGAGATCCGAGGGGTTTGCCTGAGCACATGCAATAACGGCGCGCTTAGCAAAAGGTTGAGCCTTCATTGCGTTTTAGCCACTTCCTTCGACGAAAACGTTTGCTGACGGCCACTTGCACGCAGATTGCCGGCACGTCGCGGCGGCCGTCGTCGAGCGAATTGGCACCTACATCGCCCGCGATGCGCCGTTCACTCCCCACGAATCCAGCGGCTTTGCTTCCTATGCTTGCCCACGGAACGGCGTCGCGCCGCATTGCCACCTCGCGCTCGTCCGGCCATCTACCTCGGCGAAACCTCTCTATCATGACGATTGGAACAACCTCGGCCAGCAAGCCGGACGCCGCCGCCACCAGCGCGAGCGGCAGCTTGGACGCCCCCATCACCATCGACATCGAGCAGGTCGTCTACTTCCCGCCGCAGCCATTCGCCGCGCAATGGATCGCCGAGGTCAGGCAGAGCGCGGAGCGGCTCGGTGTGTCGTCGATGGACGTGATCAGCGGCGCGGGCCACGACGCCGCCTATCTCGCGCGCGTCGCACCCAGCGCGATGATCTTCGTTCCCTGCAAGGACGGCATCAGCCACAATGAAATCGAGGACGCGCGCGCCGATCATCTGCAAGCCGGCTGCAATATGCTGCTGCAGGTGATGCCGAGCGCGGCGTCGAGAACGGGGAGCATGCGCGCATGAAGATCCTGATCGCACGAATGAACCACGAGACCAACACGTTCTCGCCAGTAGAGACCCCGCTGGCCGCATTCGGCCGCAACGGTCCGAGCTACGGCCGCGCCGCGTTCGACGAAAACAAGGGCATGCAAACCGCGATGGCCGCGTTCATCGACGCCGCCGAGCGCGTGCATGCCGAAATCGTGACGCCGATCTCCGCCATGGCGAATCCGAGCGGGCCGGTCGACGCCGCCGCCTACGATGCGATCTGCGACGCGATCGTGGCAGCCGCGACGGGCTGCGACGCGGTGATGCTCGATCTGCACGGCGCGATGGTCGCCGAGAACTCGACCGACGGTGAAGGCGATCTGCTCAGTCGCGTGCGTGCGTCGCTGCCGCACGCGCCGATCGCGGTCGCGCTCGATCTGCATGGCAACGTCACGCAAAGAATGATCGACAACGCCGACGTCATCGTCAGCTTCAAGACCTATCCGCACGTCGACATGTACGAGACTGGCGCACATGCTGCGCGCTTGCTGTTCGACATGATCGAGGGCCACGCGAAGCCGGTGATCGCGTGGCGTCAGCCGCCGCTGCTCACGCACACGCTGCGCAGCGCGAGCGTTGACGGCGCGATGAAACGCGCGCTCGATGCCGCGCGCGCCGCTGAGGCCGACGGCATGCTCGCGGTGTCGGTGCTGGCGGGCTTCTCGCTCGCCGATATCGAAGCGCCATGCATTAGCGTCGTCGTCGTGGGCAATGGCGAGCGCGCGGATGCGGAGGCGGTCGCCGAGCGCATCGCGCGGCAGATCTGGGACGAGCGCGACGATTTCGTCTATCGCAGCGCGCCGCTTGCCGAATCGGTCGCGCGGGCGGCGTCGCTGGCACGCGCCGCCGATAAACCGGTGCTAATGCTCGATCACGGCGACAACTGCATGTCGGGCGGCACGTGCGACACGATGGATTTGCTCGAGGAAGCGTTGAGGCAGGGCCTCGAAGGCATCGTCAGCGGGCCGTTGTGCGATCCGCAGGCGGTCGCGGCCCTGGCGGCCTCGGGTGTCGGTAGCACGGTCACGCTCGCGATCGGCAACAAGCTCACAAACGATGCATTGCCCTCGCGTTCGCCGCTTGCCATGACCGGCGTCGTGCGCGCGCTGACCGACGGCGAATACGTGATCAGCGGCCCGACCTACACCGGCCAGCGCGCGTACATGGGGCGCGCGGCAGTGCTCGACACCGGCACGGTGAAACTCGTCGTGACCGAACGAACGCATGAGCCGTGGGATCTCGGCGTGTTCGAGAGCGTCGGCATCGATCCGCGCCGCGCGCGTTTTCTGCTGCTCAAATCACGCATGTATTGCCGGCCGGTTTTCGTGCCGATCGCGGAGGCACTCGTCGAATGCGATAGCCGCGGCGTCACGAGTTCGGACTATGGTCTGTTCAGCTTCGAGCACGTGAAGCGGCCGGTTTATCCATTGGACCCTCACACCGAATGGACCGCGACGAACTGATCAACATGCATGCGTTTCGATAAATCGCGGCAAGGGCTTGTGCAGTCCGCATGGAGTCTCTATAATTCGCGCCTCTAAAGGCTCGTAGCTCAGTTGGTTAGAGCACCACCTTGACATGGTGGGGGTCGTTGGTTCGAATCCAATCGAGCCTACCAACGCATCTGTGACGTAGACGAAAGCGGTTCCGCTTTCGTCTACGTCCCTGTCAAATCCATCCAGCCGTTCCCTCAGTTTCGCCGTTCGGCATCACGTCCCCTTCGTTTTCGTTGTCCGCTCGTGGCTCGTGCACATTCATGCGCGCTCTCTCGCTGTTGCGTCGTCGTTCGACAATGCGCGATACAGTTAGACCTTCCGCTTTCGCCGCCGACCCGACTGCCGTTCCCATCGCGTCTTCGATCATGCGATGCCAGCAGCATCCAACGGAGCTGACGCAATGAAGAAGCTCATCAACGATGTGTCCACCGTGGTCCCCGATATGCTCGACGGGCTCATCGCGCTCAATCCCGAACTCTCGCTGTTGCAAGGCGGCACGATCGTCTTGCGTGCCGATGCCCAGGCCGTGGCCGCGCGCGGCGAGGTCGCGCTGATCTCGGGCGGCGGCTCGGGCCACGAGCCCGCGCACGGCGGCTATGTGGGCCACGGCATGCTGAGCGCGGCGGTGGCCGGCGAGATCTTCACCTCGCCCTCCACCGACGCCGTGCTCGACGCGATACGCGCCGTGGCCGGCCCCGCGGGCGCGTTGCTGATCGTCAAGAACTACACGGGCGACCGCTTCAACTTCGGCCTCGCGGCCGAAATCGCGCGCGCCGAGGGCATCCTCGTTGAGATGATGATCGTCGCCGACGACGTCGCGTTGAGCGCGAGCGGCGATCACGCGGGCCGTCGCGGACTCGCGGGCACAGTGTTGGTTCACAAGATCGCGGGCGCGGCGGCCGCGCGCGGTTTGCCGTTGGCCGAGGTCGCGCGGCTCGCTCGGGAAGCGGCCGCGTCGCTCGGCACGATGGGCGTCGCGCTGGCGCCGTGCACGGTGCGGGCCGCGGGCAAGCCGGGCTTCGCTCTGGGCGATGGCGAAATCGAATGGGGCCTCGGCATTCATGGCGAACCCGGCGTGGCGCGCGGCGCGCTGGAGCCGGCCGACGCGATCGTCGGCAAGCTGCTTGCAAAGATCGTCGACGATCTCGCGTTGCAGGCGGGCGAGCGCGTCGCGCTGCTCGTCAACAATCTGGGTGGCACGCCGCCGAGCGAACTCAACGTGGTGGCTGGTGCCGCGCTGCGCGAGCTTGCCGGGCGCGGCATCGAAGTCGCGCGCGCGTGGGCCGGCACATTCCTGAGCGCGCTCGAAATGGCCGGCGTCTCGCTGACGCTGCTGCGTATCGATGACGAACGGCTGAGCCTGCTCGACGCCGCCTCACAGACGAGCGCATGGCCTGCGCTGAGCGGCCGCGTCGCGCAGATCGCGGTGCGTGCGGCGCCACCCGCGCCGCAAAGCGCGAGCGGCGCGACGCTCGCGCGTGACGCGACGCTGCGGCGCGCGATCGAAGCGGTCTGCGAGTGCCTGCTGGCAGCCGAGCCGACATTGACCGAAATGGACCAGCGCGTCGGCGACGGCGACCTCGGCATCAGCCTCGCGCGCGGCGCACGCGCGGTGCAGCTCGAGCTCGATTCCTATGCGTCAGCAACCACCCCGGGCGCGGTATTGCGCGGCATGTCGGCGACGCTGCGGCGCGTGGTGGGCGGCACGTCGGGTCCGCTGTACGCGGTGATGCTGCTGCGCGCGGCGGCCGCGCTCGAACAGTCGGGCGGGACCACCGCACGGCAATGGGCGACGGCGTTCAGCGCCGGTGTCGATGGGTTGATGGAACTGGGGGGCGCGAGGCCGGGCGATCGGACGATGGTCGATGCGCTGAGGCCCGCTGCCGACGCGCTGCACGACGCACTCGCTCAGGGAGCGTCGACGGATGCCGCATTGCGGGCCACCGTCGAGGCGGCATGCGATGGCACTTCTCGTACCGCATCGATGCATCCGCGGCGCGGGCGTTCGAGCTATATTGGCGAGCGCGCGCTCGGTCATATGGACCCGGGCGCGCATGCGGTCGCATTGTGGCTCGCGGCGATTCGCGACGCGCTTCCCGATTAGGCGCAGGCGGACGCGAACGATACGGCGAGCGCAAGGGACGAGCGCACTTTCGCAGCAGGGAAAAACTACGCCGCCGTCACGGCCGCAGCAGATCGAACCCCGCGAACGCCACGACGCCGCTCAGTGCGATCAGCGCCACCGAGTGCTGTCCAAGGTACAGCAGCCCGGCAGCGGACCAACACGTGACAGCGAATGCGGCAATACGTTTCATGCTTCCTTCTTCTACGACTCGAACTCAAAAACCGACTCAGAAGCCCAGCGTAACGGCCAGCAATCCACTGACGACACCGCACACCACCACTGCACAGGCCACCACCGTCAGCACGCGCCGCGGAAACGACCGCGCGAGCATCGCGAGCGACGGCACGCTGACGAGCGGCAGCGTCATCAGCAGCGCGCCGGCGGGGCCGGCGGCCATGCCGAACGACAGCATCGCCTGAATGATCGGCACTTCACCCGCGGTCGGAATCACGAACAGCGTGCCGGCGATCGACAGCGCGATGATCCACAGCAGGCTGTTGTCGACGTCCGGGCCGATGTGCGGAAACAGCCACGCGCGCGCCGCGCCGAGAATCAGCACGAGCGCGATGTATTCCGGCACGAGCCGCAGCGTCATGCGCCCCAGAATCGTGATCCAGCGCGAGAACGCGGTGCCTGGATTGTCGGCGCTGACCAGTTGCGCGACGGCCTCTCGCGACGCTTGCGCTTCCTGCGGCGTAACCATGCGGTTCACGACGTAGCCAAGGCCGAACACCATCAGGATGCCGAGCGCGAGGCGCAGGCCCATCCACTGCCAGCCGAGCACGAAGCCCATGAAGATCAGCGTAGCGGGATTCAGCGCGGTATTACCGAGCCAAAAAGCAATCGCCGCGCCCGGCGCCGCTTCACGCGCGCGCAGGCCCGCGACGACGGGCGCCGCGCAGCAGGTGCACATCATGCCCGGCAACGACATCAGGCCGCCTTTGACGACGCTGTTGAAGTCGGCACGGCCGAGCGCGCGCGCGACCCATTGCGGCGGAATCAGCGCCTGTACCGCGGAGCCGAGCAGCAGGCCGAGCACCATCGCCTGCCAGATTGCCTTGCCGTAAGCGAGCGCGAAGTCGATCGCGGCCTGCCATGAGGCCGCCGGCGCGCTCGTGGACGTGCCCATCAGGATCGACTTGCCGATCGAATGCTGGCTCGCGGCGACGAACGCGCGGTTGTAGTACGGAAACCACTTCACATAGAAGAGGCCGACGACGGCGATCAGCAGAAATACGATCCAGCCAAGCGGGACGCGGGGTTGCCGAAGGGTTGATTGCATGATTGTTGTTGAATGTCGTTGTGGATCAACCGACGACTAGCGTGCGGGTATCGAGCTGCGCGAGCAGCATTTTTGCCTGCTCGACGATGTCGGCGTCGTTCGGGCGGAAATCGAGTTGCAGCGCGTCCGGCAACTGCTCGAAATGCTGGCCGCTGCTGCGCGCGTATGCGGGATCGTAGTGCCGTTCGATCAGTTCGCGCGCGAGCTCGGCGCGCCGGTTCTCGTCGACGAGCCGCAGCCAGCCCGTGATCCGCTCGCGGCTGTGCAGACCGATCAACCGTTCCAGCTGTCCTTTGAAGTAATCGGGATGCTCGAACAGATGCGCGTAATCCTGCAGCAGAAACGCCGCGCGGTCCTCGCTGCTCGAGCGCACCTCGACGCACGCGCCGCGATGAAACGTTTCGAGCAGCGCAAGCGGCAGCGTGACGGAGCCGATGCGCCGGCTTTCCGCCTCGACGAACACCGGCCGGTTCACGTCGAAGTCGCGCAGCGCGGTGACGAGCAGCGTGTCGAAACGCTTTTGCGACGGCTGCGCCACGCCCGCATACGCGCCGAGCAACGAGCCGCGATGCGAGGCGAGCGCCTCGAGGTCGAGCGTTTGCGCGCCGGCCTCATGCAGCGCCGACAGCAGCCGCGTCTTGCCGCTGCCGGTCGGGCCGACGAGCGCGATATAGCTGAAACGGCGCGGCAGGGTTTCGAGCCTCTCCAGCGTGGCGCGCCGGTAGCTCTTGTAGCCGCCGTCGAGTTGCCGCGCCGACCAGCCGATCATGTTGAACAGCGTCGTGACCGAGCCCGAACGCTTGCCGCCGCGCCAGCAGTAGATCAGCGGGCGCCAGTTGCGCGGCCGGTCGGCGAACGTGGTTTCCAGATGATGCGCGATGTTGCGCGCGACTAACGCCGCGCCGAGCCGCGTGCCCTCGAACGGCGACACCTGCTTGTAGGTCGTGCCGACCAGCACGCGTTCCTCGTTGCTCAGCACTGGCGCGTTGGTCGCGCCCGGAATATGGTCTTCCTCGAACTCGAGCGGAGTGCGAACGTCGACGATTTCATCGAAATCGCCGGCTTTGTCGAGGCTGACTAGAAGACTTTTCAAGGGAGTAGGGACAAAACGGACCGCGGGAAGACAGAAATTATCGCATGGGCGGCTCGTTCGGGCCGGTTATATGCGTCCTTCCCGGGGTTCTCCAGTGACGTCCTTCGGCCACCTACCTCAGATGACTTCGACCCGCGCTTCCCCGCTCACCAGCTCGCCGATCACCCGTGCGTCGGCAAAGCCATCGGCGCGGAACAGCGCGAGCACTTCGTCTACCGCTTCGGGCGAGCACGACACCAGCAGCCCGCCCGACGTCTGCGGATCGGTCAACAACGCGCGGCCGACGGACGGCAAGGTGGCGGGCAGCACCACGTCGTGGCCGTAGGCATCCCAGTTGCGGCCCGATGCGCCGGTGAAAATGCCTGCTTGCGCGAGGCTCGCGACGTTCGGCAGCCACGGCAGGTCCGCGTAGCGCACGCGCGCGGTCAGCTTCGAGCCGCGCGCGAGTTCCAGCGTGTGGCCGAGCAGGCCGAAGCCGGTGATGTCGGTTAGCGCATGCACGCCGTCGAGCCGCGCCAGCTCGGCGCCCGGCCGGTTCAGCTTGGTGGTTGCGCCGATCATTGCCGCGTAGCCGGCCTCGTCGAGCCGGTCTTTCTTCAGTGCCGCGGACAGAATCCCGACGCCGAGCGGCTTGCCGAGGATCAGCACGTCTCCGGCCTGGCCGCCCGCGTTGCGCTTGATGCGCTTCGGATCGACGATGCCCAGCGCGACGAGGCCGTAAATCGGCTCGACCGAATCGATCGAATGGCCGCCCGCGACCGGGATGCCTGCTTCCGCGCAGACCGATTCGCCGCCTTTCAGCACGGCCGCGATCACGTCGTGCGGCAGCACGTTGATCGGCATGCCGACGATCGCGAGCGCCATGATCGGCTTGCCGCCCATCGCGTAGACGTCGGAGATCGCGTTGGTCGCGGCGATGCGGCCGAAGTCGAATGGATCGTCGACGATCGGCATGAAGAAATCGGTGGTCGCGACGATCGCCTGGTCTTCGTTGAGCTTGTAGACGGCGGCGTCGTCGGCGGTGTCGTTGCCGACCAGCAGATCGGGGAAGAATGGCAGCGGCGCGCTGCGCTTGAGCAGATCGGCGAGCAGGCCGGGCGCGATCTTGCAGCCGCAGCCGCCGCCGTGCGACAGGCTCGTCAGGCGGGGCGACTGGCTTGCTTGAACTTGGGTCATGGGGGCGAGAGTTGGGGTTCGTCGAATGACCGCATTATGAGGGTTGTTTTCACACTGTGCAGCGTCGGCACGGGCGCAAACCGGCTCTATGCCGAACCCGTTTCGAACCCCGTTTTGCCGAGCGATAAACGGCCGCGTAAAAAATACTAATGCCGAAGGAAATGCAAGCGGCATGTACGCGCGATGAAACGAATTCTTTACGCTACAACGCAATTCCGCGGCACCGCGCGAATTGATCGGCGTCGACAATTAACAAACCAGTTATCGAGATTCCAGAACCTCAATTATTGCTGCCCGCGCCGGTCCCATACAGGCCATTGTTAAATCCGCCAGCCCCTTCGGGTTTTTGTCCTTGACCGGTGGTTTTGCCGCGCGCGCTACCCTGCCCGCTGTCTTTCGACTGAGGTTTTTGCGATTCATGAACCGCCGAAGCAGCCGGTTCGGGCGTCGAACCCATCGCGGACGAGCGGCTTTCCATTTGCGAAGAGCCGCGCGGCTGGGGAATCTGCGCGAAGCTGCGCGGGCTCGAGGCCAACAGCGCGGCGCCGAGGAGCGCCAGCGAGGCCGCGCCGCGTGCCGCGCGACAGGAGAAAGTCGGGGAGTTCATAGGAGCGCAATAATCCGCCGATAAGGTCAATGGGAGTCCCGATTCGCGGATGCAGCATGAACGGTGCCCAGCAGCGGGAATAAATCGTGCAGGCAGCGTGCCGCCCTTCATTCAAGTGACTTTCGCATGTCCCATTTACCGGGGTGGCGAATACGATGCATGTCGCGAAACGGCATCTATAATCAATTTTGTCCCCAAAAGAGCCGAGGCCATGCAATGACGCAAATGACTCGGCGACAATTCCTGAAGGTCTCTGCCACGACACTTGCCGGATCGAGCCTGGCCCTGATGGGCTTCTCGCCGACACCCGCGCTGGCCGAAGTCCGTCAGTACAAATTGTCGCGTGCGACTGAAACCCGCAACACCTGCCCGTACTGTTCGGTGGGCTGCGGCATCCTGATGTACGGTCTTGGCGACGAGGCCAAGAATGTGAAGACGAGCATCTTCCACATCGAGGGCGACCCCGACCATCCGGTCAATCGCGGCACGCTGTGCCCGAAGGGCGCGAGCCTGATCGACTTCATCCATAGCCCGAGCCGTCTGCGCTATCCCGAGTACCGCGCGGCCGGGGCGAGCGAGTGGAAGCGCATCTCGTGGGAAGACGCGCTAGACCGCATCGCGAAGCTGATGAAGGAAGACCGCGACGCGAACTTCGTCGAGACGACCGAAGACGGCAAAAAGGTCAACCGCTGGCTGACTACCGGCGTGCTCGCGGCATCGGCCGGCAGCAACGAGGTGGGTTATCTGACGCACAAGACTGTTCGCAGTCTTGGCATGCTCGGATTCGACAATCAGGCGCGTGTCTGACATGGCCCGACGGTGGCAGGTCTTGCCCCGACGTTTGGCCGTGGAGCGATGACGAACCATTGGGTCGACATCAGAAACGCGGACGTGATTCTCGTGATGGGCGGCAATGCGGCCGAGGCCCACCCATGCGGTTTCAAATGGGTCACCGAAGCCAAGGCGCACCGCAAGGCGCGCCTGATCGTGGTCGACCCGCGCTTTACGCGTACGGCGTCGGTCGCGGACTACTTCGTGCAGATCCGCACCGGTACGGACATTGCGTTCCTCGGCGGAGTGATCAACTACCTGCTGACGAACGACAAGATCCAGCACGAGTACGTGAAGAACTACACGGACATGCCGTTCATCGTGCGTGAGGATTTCGCGTTCAAGGACGGCCTGTTTTCCGGCTACAACGCCGAGAAGCGCAGCTACGACAAGACCTCGTGGGACTACGAGCGCGGCGACGACGGCTTCGCCAAGGTCGACCCGACGCTGCAGGACCCGCGCTGCGTCTATCAGCTGATGAAGCAGCACTACTCGCGCTACACGCCCGAGCAGGTCGAGAAAATCTGCGGCGTGCCGAAAGAGAAGTTCCAGCACGTGTGCGAGATGCTCGCGTCGACGTCGGTGCCTGGGCGCGCGGCCACGATCATGTACGCGCTCGGCTGGACGCATCACTCGATCGGCTCGCAGATCATCCGCACCGGCGCGATGGTGCAGCTGCTGCTCGGCAACATCGGCATCGCGGGCGGCGGCATGAACGCGCTGCGCGGCCATTCGAACATCCAGGGCCTGACGGATCTCGGCCTGATGTCGAACCTGCTGCCGGGCTACATGACGCTGCCCATGGAAGCGGAGCAGGACTTCGACGCCTACATCGCGAAGCGCGCCACGCAGCCGCTGCGGCCGAACCAACTGAGCTACTGGCGCAACTATCGCGCGTTCCACGTGAGCTTCATGAAATCGTGGTGGGGCGACAAGGCGACCGCCGAAAACAACTTCGCTTTCGACTATCTGCCGAAGCTCGACAAGTCCTACGACCTGCTGCAAGTCTTCGAGCTGATGAATCAGGGCAAAATGACCGGCTACCTCGCGCAGGGCTTCAACCCGCTTGCCGCCGCGCCGTTCAAGGCGAAGAACGGCGCGGCGCTGGCCAAGCTGAAGTGGCTCGTGATCATGGATCCGCTCGCGACCGAAACGTCGGAGTTCTGGAAGAACCACGGCCCGTTCAATGACGTCGACAGCGGCTCGATCCAGACCGAGGTGTTCCGTCTGCCGACCACCTGCTTCGCCGAGGAACGCGGCTCGCTCGTTAGTTCGAGCCGGGTGCTGCAGTGGCACTGGCAGGGCGCGGACGGTCCCGGCGAAGCGAAGAGCGACCTCGATATCATGGCGGGGCTGTGGCTGCGTATTCGCGACGCTTATCGCAAGGACGGCGGCAAGTATCCCGATCCGATCCTGAACATGAGCTGGCCGTATGCGAACCCGGAAAGCCCGACGCCCGAAGAACTCGCGATGGAGTTCAACGGCAAGGCACTCGCGGACGTTACCGATCCGAAGGACACGACCAAGGTGCTCGCGAAGAAGGGCGAGCAGCTCGCGAGTTTCGCGCTGCTGCGCGACGACGGCTCGACCTCGAGCGGCTGCTGGATCTTCTGCGGCGCGTGGACCCAGGCGGGCAACCAGATGGGCCGCCGCGACAACTCGGACCCGACCGGCATCGGCAACACGCTGAACTGGGCCTGGGCATGGCCGGTGAACCGGCGGGTTCTGTACAACCGCGCGTCGTGCGACCTCAGCGGCAAGCCGTTCGATCCGACGCGCAAGCTGATCGCGTGGAACGGCAGCAAGTGGTCGGGCGCCGACATTCCGGACTTCAAGGTCGACGAGCCGCCCGAAAACGGCATGAATCCGTTCATCATGAATCCGGAAGGGGTCGCTCGGTTCTTCGCGCGCGAGAATATGGTGGAAGGGCCATTCCCCGAGCACTACGAGCCGTTCGAAACGCCACTCGGCTACAACCCGCTGCATCCGGACAACAAGTTGGCCGTCAGCAATCCGGCGGCGCGCGTGTTCCCGGACGACAAGGCCACCTTCGGCTCACACGAGAACTTCCCGCACACGGCAACCACCTATCGTCTGACCGAGCATTTCCACTACTGGACCAAACACGCGCATCTGAACGCGATCATCCAGCCCGAGCAATTCGTCGAGATCGGCGACGACCTCGCGAAGGAGATCGGCGTGGTGGCCGGCGACCGGGTCAAGGTGAGCTCGAACCGTGGGCATGTGGTTGCCGTTGCGGTCGTGACGAAGCGGATCAAACCGCTGATGATCGAAGGCAAGAAGGTGCAGACCGTCGGGCTGCCGCTGCATTGGGGCTTCATGGGAGTCGCAAGGCCGGGCTATCTCGTCAATACGCTGACGCCCCCGGTGGGCGACGGGAATTCGCAGACACCGGAATTCAAGTCGTTCCTCGTCAAGGTCGAAAAGGCATAAGGAACAGAGATGGCACTGCAATCACTGGACATCAGACGCGTTTCGGCCACCACCACGCAGCCGCCGGTGATTCGCGAGCCGGCCACGGGCACGGTCGCGAAGCTCATCGACGTGTCGAAGTGCATCGGCTGCAAGGCGTGTCAGACGGCTTGCATGGAGTGGAACGATCTGCGCGACGAGATCGGCGTGAACGTGGGCGTCTACGACAACCCGCCCGACCTCACCGAGAATTCGTGGACCGTCATGCGGTTTGCCGAGTACGAGAATTCTGCCGGCGATATCGAATGGCTGATCCGCAAGGACGGCTGCATGCACTGCGAGGACCCGGGCTGTCTGAAGGCCTGTCCGTCGCCGGGCGCGATCGTGCAGTACACGAACGGCATCGTGGATTTCCACCAGGAGAACTGCATCGGCTGCGGCTTCTGCATCGCCGGCTGCCCGTTCGACATACCGCGTATGTCGAAGCAGGATCGCCGCGTATACAAGTGCACGCTGTGTTCGGATCGTGTGGCGGTCGGCCAGGAACCAGCCTGCGTGAAGACCTGCCCGACCGGCGCGATCATGTTCGGCACCAAGGAGGACATGAAGCAGCAGGCCGAGGACCGCATCGTCGATCTGAAGGAGCGCGGTTTTCAGAACGCTGGCCTGTATAACCCGGCCAAGGTCGGCGGCACGCATGTGATGTACGTGTTGCACCACGCCGACCGGCCGTCGCTGTATCACGGCCTGCCGGACGATCCGCGCATCAGTCCGCTGGTCTCGTTGTGGAAGGGCATAGCCAAGCCGATCGGGCTCGCCATAATGGGGATCGCCGCGCTCGCGGGCTTCTTCCACTACACGCGCGTCGGCCCGAACGAGGTGTCCGAGGCCGACGAAGCCGCAGCCGTCAAGGAAGCCGAAGAAGCACGCCGTTCGCGGGAGGGTACGCAATGAACCACTCTGAGCACACCGACTTCACGGACGTAACGGGCAACCGCCTGATCGTGCGCTATACACCGAACGAGCGCACGAATCATTGGATCACCGCGATCTGTTTCATCCTGCTTGCGCTGTCCGGTCTCGCGCTGTTCCATCCGTCGATGGCGTTTCTGTACGTGGTACTCGGCGGCGGGCAGTGGACGCGGATTCTGCACCCGTTCATCGGCTGCGTGATGTTCATCTCGTTCCTGATTCTTGCGTTGCGCTTCTGGCATCACAACTATCTGGACCAGGCGGATATCCAGTGGATGAAGCAGATCGGCGACGTGCTGAACAATCGCGAGGAACGCCTGCCCGCAATCGGCAGGTACAACGCCGGGCAGAAGCTGCTGTTCTTCGTGATGGTGATCTGTATGCTGCTGCTGTTGCTGAGCGGCATCGTGATCTGGCGGCGCTACTTTTCGTTCTATTTCCCGATTGGTGTGATCCGGCTCTCGGCGCTCGTGCATGCCGTGACGGCATTCCTGCTGATCGTCGGCATCATCGTGCATATCTATGCGGCGCTGTGGGTCAAGGGCTCCATAGGTGCGATGACGCGCGGCACCGTTACCTATGGCTGGGCGCGCAAGCATCATCCAA
Source organism: Paraburkholderia sp. UCT70 (assembly GCF_050434085.1). Lineage (NCBI taxonomy): Bacteria > Pseudomonadati > Pseudomonadota > Betaproteobacteria > Burkholderiales > Burkholderiaceae > Paraburkholderia > Paraburkholderia sp. UCT70. The sequence goes on from NZ_JBNPVZ010000002.1 coordinate 605,874, forward strand.
ACTGGTTCAGGGAAATCATCGGCAAGTAAAGTATGCTCAATCGGCGCTGCCCCAGCGCATGTTTCAATGCGCCGCACGCAGCGCCCCTCCCACCGGGCCGCCGCGCCTCGTCGATGACGGGCGGCGGCCCTTCAGTTTTCAGAGGTCGATATCTTGACTCAACGCATTCTCGAAGCCGCCGACATCGAGTCGCTCGATCCCTCGGCAATACCCCGAATCCGCATGCCCGAGCGGCTCGCGGTGTTCGCGCCGCGCGCCGCGCGCCTGCGTCAGCTCGCCTCGCGCGGCAATCCGATCGCCGGCTACCTGCGGCTGATGGCGGCGCTCGCCGATGCGCAGCAGGCGGTGCTCGCGCACTTCAAGGCCCAGCCACCGAGCCCCGAGCTGATCGCGAGCGCGCAGCAGTATTCGATGCCGCTGATTCCGGCGCTGTCCGGCGCGCGCGATCCGGCGTGGCGCGACGTGCTGCTACAACTGCTCGACAGGATCGAAGCGGCGGGTCCCCCGTGGACGCCGCCGCTCGTGGCGTTGTTCGCGCGCCTGCGCTCGCTCGACGTCGCCGCGCTCGAAGCGCAGGCCGACGCGATCTTCGCGCAGCGCTTCGCCGACGTCGAGCCGGCGAGCGCGCCGTTCATCATGGCCGCGCTGCAGGTCGTATGGACCGACCTCGCCGCCGACATCGACAAGCGCGCCGTACCGTACCTCGACACACCGGGCCTGTGCCCGGTGTGCGGCTCGCATCCGGTGGCGAGCACGCTGCGCATCGGCGGCGCGTACGACAACTATCGCTATCTGCAATGCGGATTGTGCGCGACCGAATGGCATATGGTCCGTAGCAAATGCTCGAACTGCGATTCGACGAAGGGCATCGCGTACCAGGTAGCCGGCTCGCCCGACGCCGACGCAGCCGCGCGCGAGGCCGAATCGAAAAACGCCGCGCTGAAGGCGGAGTCGTGCGACGAATGCCATACTTACCGCAAGATCGGCATTCAGGCGAAGGACTACGAGTTCGATCCATTCGCGGACGACCTCGCGAGCCTCACGCTCGATCTGCTGATGGGCGCGGAAGGTTACCGGCGCGCGTCACCGCATCCATGGCTGTGGCCGGAGCAGACGGCCGGCGCGGCCGAAACGGAGGGCGACGAGTCGGCCTGACGGCGACCTGACCGGACGCAAGTTCAAAACGACAAGGATTGCTCGTGAGCGATGTGAGCAGCTCGGCATTGCGCGCGCTGATGGCGCGCGTGCCGTCGGTGGACAAGGTGTTGGCGTCGGAAGAATTCGTGCCGCTCATCGGCGCATACGGCCGCACCCAGGTACTCAACGCGCTGCGCGACGCGCTCGATGCGTGGCGCATCAGTGCGCAATCGGGCGATGCGGCGGCCAACCCGACGGTGAGCGCGCTCGATACCGCGCAGCTGCATGCGACGGTCGCCGCGGCGCTGCTCGCACGTAACGCGTCGCGGCTGCGCAGCGTGTTCAATCTGACCGGCACCGTGTTGCACACGAACCTCGGCCGCGCGCTGCTGCCCGATGAGTCGGTGCGCGCCGTGATGAGCGCGCTCACGCAACCGGCCAACCTCGAGTTCGATCTCGCCACCGGCACGCGCGGCGACCGCGACGAACTGATCGACGATCTGATCTGCGAGCTGACCGGCGCCGAAGCGGCGACCATCGTCAATAACAACGCCGCCGCGGTGCTGCTCACGCTGTCCGCGCTCGCGGCGAAGAAGGAAGTGGTGGTGTCGCGCGGCGAACTCGTCGAAATCGGCGGCGCGTTTCGCATTCCCGACATCATGAGCCGCGCGGGCGCGAAGCTGCGCGAAGTCGGCACGACGAACCGCACCCATCTGAAGGACTATGAACAGGCGATCAACGCGCGTACCGCGCTGCTGATGAAAGTCCACGCGAGCAACTATGCGATCAGTGGCTTCACGAAGGAAGTCGGCATCGAAGAGATCGCGCCGCTCGCGCACGCGCGCGGGCTTGCGGTCGCCGTCGATCTCGGCAGCGGCACGCTCGTCGATCTCGCCGAATGGGGCTTGCCGCGCGAGCCGACGGTGCGCGAGACCGTCGCGGCCGGCGCCGATCTGGTCACGTTCAGCGGCGACAAGCTGCTCGGCGGCCCGCAGGCCGGGTTGATCGTCGGGCGGCGCGATCTGATCGCGAAGATCAAGAAGCATCCGCTGAAGCGCGCACTGCGGGTCGGCAAGCTGACACTCGCGGCGTTGGAGCCTGTGCTCCAGTTGTATCGCGCGCCGGAGAAGTTGACGGAGCGGCTGACCACGCTACGGCTCCTCACGCGGGCCGCCGAAGATATTCACGCCGCCGCGCAGCGCGTGTTACCGGCGCTACAGCATGCGATCGACGCGCGCTACAGCGTGGCCGCGGAGCCGATGTTCAGCCAGATCGGCAGCGGCGCATTGCCCGTCGACGTGCTGCCGAGCTATGGCCTCGTCATCAGAATGACCGACGGCAAGCGCGGCGGCCGTCATCTGCTCGCGCTCGAAAAGCAGTTGCGCGAGATGGCGCGGCCGGTGCTCGGCCGGATCGCGGACGACGCGTTGCGGCTCGATCTGCGCTGCCTCGAAGCCGCCGACGAAGCACAATTGATCGCACAGCTGATCGCGCAACCGAAAAGCAACTGAAGGACGGGCACGCATGATCGTCGGTACTGCTGGGCATATCGACCACGGCAAAACCAGCCTCGTGAAGGCACTCACCGGCGCCGACACGGACCGGCTCAAGGAAGAAAAAGCGCGCGGCATTTCGATCGAGCTCGGCTACGCGTACGTGCCGCTCGACAACGGCGACGTGCTCGGTCTGATCGACGTGCCGGGCCACGAAAAGCTCGTGCATACGATGACCGCGGGCGCGAGCGGCATAGACTTCGCGCTGCTCGTAATCGCCGCCGATGACGGCGTGATGCCGCAAACACGCGAACATCTGGCGATCGTCGAACTGCTCGGCATCCGGCGCGGCGCAATCGCGTTGACGAAAGTGGATCGCGTCGACGACGAGCGCCTGCGCGAAGTGCGCGATGAAGTGAGCGCGTTCGTCGCTGGCAGCGTGCTGCGCGACGCGCCGGTATTCGGTACCTGCGCGACACGCGCGGGCGATGCGGGCGTCGCCGCGCTGAACGCGCATCTGCGCGAGCAGGCCGCCGCATGGCGCATGAAGCGTGACGACGGCCTGTTCCGCCTCGCCGTCGATCGCGTGTTCACGCTCGCGGGGCAGGGCACGATCGTCACCGGGACCGTGGTGGCGGGCAGCGTGAGCGTCGGCGACACGATGGTGCTCGCGCCGAAAAACGAATCGGTGCGCGTGCGCAGCATCCACGCGCAGAATCGCCCCGCCGAAACCGGTCGCGCCGGCCAGCGTTGCGCGCTGAATCTGGCGGGCATCGAGAAGAGTGCGATCGAGCGCGGCGACTGGATCGTCGATCCGCGACTGTCGCAAGCGAGCGAGCGCGTCGACGTCGCGTTGACGCTGCTCGCCGACGCGCCGCACGCGCTCGAACATTGGGAGCCGCTGCACGTGCATCTCGGCACGCAGCATCAGGTTGCGCATGTCGCGCTGCTCGAAGGCGACACGCTCGCGCCCGGTCAGCGCGCGCGCGTGCAACTCGTGTTCGAGCGGCCGGTGTGCACGGTGCCGGGCGATCGCTTCGTCGTGCGTAACGCTCAGGCCAATCGCACGGTGGGCGGTGGGCACGTGCTCGATGCGTTCGCTCCGGCGCGCAAGCGGCGCTCGCCGGAGCGCTTCGGCTGGCTCGACGCGATGCAGTCGCTGCTCGACACCGGCTCACTCGACGCGCTGTTCGCTCGCGCGCCGCACGGTTTGTCGCGGGCGTTGCTGGAGCGCCTCACGGGGATGCCGGCAGCCGCGCTCGCGTTGCCCGCCGCGACTCGCACGATCGAACTGCCGGGCCATGACGCGCTGCTGGTCGCGGACGCGACATGGCACACGCTCGAGCGGCGCCTGACGAGCGCGCTCGCGCAATACCACGAGCGCTCGCCCGACGAACTCGGCCCGGACGTGTCGCGCTTGCGGCGCATCGCGGCGCCACTGGTCGACGACGCGCTGTGGCGCGCGCTGGTCGACGTTGCGGCGGTGCGTGGCGAGCTCGTCAGACGCGGACCGTGGCTGCATTTGCCCGGCCACGCCGTGACGCTCGACGCCGCCGATCAGGCGCTTGCCGCGACGCTGCTGCCCGAGATCGAGGCGGGGCGTTTCGATCCGCCGTGGGTGCGCGAGCTCGCGAATGCGCACGGTGTGCCGGAGGAGCGCGCGCGTCAGTTGCTGCGCAAGCTCGCGCGTCAGGGCGAGCTGTTCCAGGTCGTGCATGACCTGTTCTATCACCAGCAGGTGATTCGCGAACTTGCGTCGATCGCGGCGGCGGAGGCGCACAAGAGCGGCGGCACCGTGGCGGCCGCGCCGTTTCGCGACGCGACCGGGCTCGGCCGAAAACGCGCGATCCAGCTTTTGGAGTTCTTCGACCGGGTTGGGTATACTCGCTTCCACCGTGGCCTGCACCTCGTGCGCACGGATAGCCGCTGGCTCGATCTGCCTTGATCTGCCTTGATCTGGCTGGCGGTCTGTTTCTATCGGGCACGCGTCATTCAATCACCGTAGGAAGGCATTCGTATCCGGTGGTGCGGCTGGGCTTCAAACCCAGTTGAGGGCGTCAGACGCTCTCAGGTCGGTTCGACTCCGGCTGCCTTCCGCCCCATAGGCCTTCCCGGGCATTCCGATATCTTCCGAAAACGTTCTCTAGGCCGCTGATTTTAAAGCGGTTTATGGGTAACGGCGTGCTTGCTGATTCCGGTGAGGTCCCACACAATTTACACACGAAGTATGGGTAGGAAGATGGGGTAAGTGGGTAGGAGGGAATCATGTCAGGACGACAGTTGCACCGGCTCAGCGCACTGCGGATCGCGAAGGAGGTGGCCCCGGGCCATTACGCCGACGGCGGTGGTCTCTATATGCAGATCGCGGACAGTGGCGCGCGTTCGTGGGTGTTCCGGTTCAGGCTTGACGGCCGCCTGAGGGAGATGGGCCTCGGTCCGGTTTCGCGAGTCTCGCTTGGCGAGGCGAGGAAACTGGCCGCCAGCTACCGCGAGATGGTCAGGGACCAGATTGATCCCATCCTCGCGCGGCGCGAGCAGCAGCGCCGACAGTTGCTCGATATCTCGGCGGGATGCCAACGTGACGTTCCGTGAGGCAGCCGAAGCGTTCATCTGCGCGCGGGAGCGCGAGTGGCGAAACCGCAAGCATGTCCAACAGTGGGGTAATACGCTCAAGAGCTACGCATACCCGGTGATCGGCGAGGTTCGGGTGCGCGATATCGACACCGCGATGATCGTGCGGATTCTCCAGCCGATCTGGACGAAAAAGGCGGAAACCGCGCGCCGGGTGCGGGGCCGTATCAAGGCCATCCTCGACGCCGAGACTATCATGGGCCACCGCACCGGCAGCAACCCGGCACGGTACGTTGACCATTTGCAACTCGTATTGCCGCGCTCGAAGAAACGCTCACAGGTAAGACATCATCCCGCGCTGCCCTGGGAAGAACTGCCCGGGTTTATTCGCGAACTGGAGCAGCGCCCCAGACGTGCAGCACGGGTCCTGCACCTGCTTATCCTCACAGCCACTCGCACGAACGAGGTCCGCTTTGCGCGGCCGGAGGAGTTCGACCTCGCCAACCGTATCTGGTCAATACCCGGCGACCGGACGAAAAGTGGCCGGCCGCTTCGCGTGCCGCTTTGTGAACGGGCCGTCGACATCGTCCGCAGCGCGCTGCCGCGGGCGGAATACGGCTACCTGTTCCCGGGCTGCAAGGAAGGTCGCCCATTGTCGAACATGGCGATGCTGACTCTGCTGAGGCGCATGTCGCGGGACGGGATCACTGTGCATGGTTTCCGGTCGACGTTTCGCGACTGGGTGGCCGAATGTACGGAATACCCGGATTCACTCGCCGAAGAAGCACTGGCTCACATCATCGTATCGCAGACGGTAGCGGCCTACCGGCGTCGCGACCAGCTTGAGCGTCGGCGCCTGATGATGGAAGACTGGGGAAGGTATAGCGGCAAAGCGCAGGAGAGCACTGTGCCAACGGCGTCGGCGGTATCAGAAGCGTTCGCTGCATAGTTGCTGTTCGAACACGGAGAAAGCCGGACCATTCGACAGGTTTCTTTCGATCGTTCATTGAGCATTACTGACGGGCAGGCAGTCGCAGGGGACTTTGTCTTCGTGTGGAGAAGCATTTCCTGCGTGGGGTGCCGGTGGTCGGAGGTTCAAATCCTCTCGCCCCGACCAATAGATATAAGGCTCTCACGGCTTCGGCTCTGAGAGCCTTTTTCGTTTGGGGCGATTTTGCCCCCACGTTTGCCCCCACAAGACGGATGGCTCTCGCGGGAACAAAGCGGAATTTTGGGTCGCGTCGAGGGGCCGGCCGCGTTCGCTGCTCACGAGATTGAGACTCGTATATCAATGCGCGAACTGTGCTCGCGACAACCTGTTTACTGGTAACGCAGTCCCATTTCTGACGGCTTGGGGGCTGCCAGCGGTCCAACTGTAGGGCGGCGGAGCAGCAGTTCATTCGCTTAGGAAAACCAGGAATGCGCGTTGGATACTAGTACGGCCTATCGATAACAGCCTGAGGGAATCTCTATGAGCGGATGCGATTGCAGCTTATGCGTCGAAAAGGACACTGCAAGGTGGTGGATCGCTGCTCAGATCGAAACATCGACTAGGCTCCTATAGGTTTATCACTCCGCAGAGCGCAGCGCTGTTCGATCACTCCCTCTCCGCCAGAAACGGCGGCAAACCCCGCAGAGTCTGGGCCTAACCGCATTTTGTTTTTGCGCGATCCACACAACGACATCAAGTCATAGCCGGATTCTGGCGGACCTTCTTGTATGTCGGTCCAATGCATGGACCGAACTTATGTCCGGTCGCCGACAAGACGTTGATGACGTGTGCTTTATTAGCCACCATCGTCAACTCCAACGCAGCGACGATGCCGTACAACTCGCCCTTAATGTTGACGTCGACCATGCGATCGCACTCCCCTACGTGCAAGCGGTCAAGCGTCGAGCGAGCGAGGCGTGAGTTGATCGACCCAAACGCCGCGCTCAGCCAACATGTCTTCAAGGTGCCGTAGGTTCAGCGGATAGGCCACGTACCAGCGCACGCAAGTCAGAATCACGTCCAGCGGATAATGCAGGCGTTTGAGCACTCGGGCCACCACCGGATTCATCGTCTTCATCGAGCTTTCAGTCGTTCATGTCGTTCCGCACATCATAGCGGACCGGCCTTACTGCAACAGAACCGCCATAGCTTACTGGCCGCCGAACGGTTTCTCGACCGTCAGCTTGGTGGTCACGGAGATGACGCCCGGGACGCCCTTGGTGATTTCGGCCACCTTGTCGATCTGCGATGGGTCGACGACCGTCCCGTAGAGGGTGACTGCACCGCCCTTCGCGACGACACTGATGTTCCCGGCGTTGATCTCCTTGTGCTTCACGATGGCCGAATAGACCTTGCGGCGCAGTGCGCGACTGGCCGCCCGGTCCGATTTGGCCGCCGGTGCGGCCGACGCCGCCGTCGCGGCGCCATTCGACGCCGCGCTCGCTGCGCCTGACTGCGCCGAGACGTGAACCGATGCCAGCGCGAGCAATATGCCACCGGCCATCCTGAGTGCCATGTTGGTTGTGCTCATTCGATGCTCCGATTGTCGTGGTTCACGGGTCAGAAAGCGTGACGGATGCCGATCATTGCTGCGGTGCTCGACGTTCCTTCCGGAACCGGCGCAGCGTATACGATCGTCTGGCTCATGTTGCCCCGGTTGTTGACGTACCCGACCTGTGCGTAGGCGAGGGTGGTCTTGGACAGGTTATATTCGGCGCCCACCGCGAACAGATTCGACTGGTTGGACGAAAAATTCCGGTCCCTCAGGTAATAGAAGCCCGACGTGGCCTTGAAGAATGGGGTGAACTGGTAGCCGAGGCCAGCGGAGATCATCTCGAAGCTGTCTTGACTGCTTTTCGCCGGATTCTTGCCCATGCCGTACGACGTCGACACGGAAACATTGTAAAACGTGTATTGCGCGCCAACGTACCAGAACCGGTTGTTGTTCAGGCCTGTCGCCGGGGTCACGGCACCGTTGGGCGCAAACGGGTTGGCATCGTGTCCGTTGTAGTACACCCCCGCCACGTTGAGGCCGTAGTTCGAATACTTGAGCACGGCCGACTCGCGCGTGCCGCCTTGAAACTTCCCGGCGACGCCGCCCGGCGCGTACTCGAGCGCAAGCGATGCGCCGTAGAATTTCGGCGACTGGTAGACGATCGCATTGTCGTCATACAGCGCGCCGATCGAGCCGTTCGTGCTGGTGCCCGGCCAGCCCGCGGCCTGGTTCAGGCCGAGCCATGCGGTCAGGATGCTGCCGAAGTATTGGGCGTTCCGTACGTCGGTGTCCGCCATCGCATAGATCATCGGCAGGATCTGCCGGCCCAGGTCGAGCGTGCCGTACGGACTCGACACGCCCACCGTCGTCTGCTGGTTGAACATCGCGGTGGCGGTCGGTGTGTCGGCCAATCCGGCCCTCCCGGTGGGTGTGTCGAACGACCCCTGCAGCTTGAAGTTGACCTTGTAGCCGCCGCCGATGTCCTCGGTGCCCTTCAAGCCCCAGAGGCTCGCATAGATGCCGCCGTCCTTGAGCTCGTAGACATGCCCGAGATTCACCTTCGACTGAAAGTTGCTCGCGTTCGCGCTCTGATACAGGAACCCGGTATCGAGTATGCCGTACAGCGTCACCGACGATTGCGCGTGTGCTGCGCTCGCGAACACGACAAGCGCTGCAGCGCCACTCCACATCGATTTCATTTCCGTCTCCTAATTGTTTTGCAATCGCGGGACACTTCCGGCAGGCGTACGGCTAGTGCTGGAATGAAACTGGGCCGGGCGTTTCTACCGGCATCGAGTGGGCAGGAAGCAGTCCCCATGCTTAGATCGTGCTCCTCGATTCGGGCAGATGGCCCTGGGGCTGCTGGCGAGCGGTTCAAACAGTGACAGCAAGGCGCACCCTCACCGGTTGTAGAGGCCGGTCAGGGTGGCCGTAGCGAGCGTGTTCTGGTAGATCACGAAGCGCACCACCGCGTTGGGCGCGTTGGCCGGCGGCTCCAGCTTGCGCACACCCAGCGCGTGCACGGTGAAGATATAGCGGTGCGCCGGCAAGCCCTTGGGCGGGCAGGGACCGCCGTAGCCGGTGGCGCCGTAATCGTTGGTGGCCTGAGTGCCGCTGGCGCCCAGGTCAGTGGCGTCGGGTGAGCCTATGCCTGCGGCGAGCTGGGTGACGGACGAATCGATATCGAACAGGATCCAGTGCCAGAAGCCGCTGCCGGTGGGTGCGTCCGGGTCGTACAGCGTCAGGGCGAAGCTCCTCGTGCCTGCCGGCGCGCCGTGCCATTGCAGCGCGGGCGAACGGTTCTGGCCGGTCCCGTCGAAGCCATCGAACTCATGCACCAGTTGCAGCCGTTCCTGATCCTTGAATTCAGGCGATATCACTGTGAAGATGCTCACGCCATTTCCTTTGATTTACTTGATTTGATAACCAGGAAAGCTGCATCGCCTGGATGCGCCCCGGAACCGATGCACTTATTTGTCATGGCGCGGCATCCTCCAGCTGCGCCACGGCCTCCCCACGCACGACACGTTCGGCGGCGGACGATTATTCAATCGTGTCTGCCCCATTGATTCCGTTATGCGGACAGGTCCGCGATAACCCGGGCATAGGCGGCGCCCATTTCCGTCACTGTCGGATTGCGGCGCAGCGTCAGGCCGCCATTGACCTGCAGGTTCTGTCCCGTCATGAAGCACACGTTGCTTGCCAACCACAAAGCCGCTTCGGCGACGTCGTCCACAGTGCCAATACGTCGGAGCGGATAGCCGGCCTCGAAGGCCCCAATATTTCGGGGATGTCCAGCGCGTCACCCGACATCGGCGTGCGAGTGACGCCAGGAGAGATCGAATTGGCGCGAATTCCGAGATGGCCAAAGTCGTTGGCCACACAGCGCACGACGTGGTCGGTGCCAGCCTTGCTGCCCATATAGGCGGCGTGGTTCTCAAGCATGATCGTCGCGGTCGCGGGCGAGATCATGATGATCGAGCCCCCCGGCGTCGGATTTTGCCTCATCGCTTTCACGAGCACCTGCATGAACTGAAAGGGCCCCTTGAACTGGAGATCCATCATCGCCTGCAGTTCATCCTCACTCGTCTCTTCGAACGGCCGGAGAAGTCCCCAGCCCGTGGCGTTGATGCCGACATCGACGTGGCCGTAGCGCTCGTGCGCGAAGGCGACGAGGGCTCCGACGTCTCCCTTGCGCGTGAAATCGCAAAGCCGGCTGGCGCCTCCGATTTCGCTTGCCAGGTGATCCAACGGCTCCGCGCGTCGTCCAGCCACAATCACGCTGGCGCCTTCGCCGGCGAAGCGTCGGGCAATGCACTGCACCATGTTGCCTTGGCCGGCGGCGCCGACGACGATCACGACCTTACCCTCAAAACTCTTCATGAAACTGTCCTCCCGCAAGGTTCATCCTCATTTCGCAGTCTCCAGGCTCGGGTTTGTCGACCGTCGCTGATTGATCCCGTTGGTGTCGTCGGGCATGCCTCTGCCACGCCCTGGATGCGGTTTGTCCCGCGCGGCGCGGGTCAGTACGACTTCGGCAGCCCGAGCGCCTGCTCGGCGACGTAGCACAGCGCGAGCTCCTGGGTCACCGGTGCGAGCAGCGTTAGCACACTTTCGCGCAGGCCGCGCTCGACGTGGTACTCCTTCGCGTAGCCGTGGCCGCCGTGCGTACGCACCGCACGCAACGACGTCTCGAAACTGGCCTCGGCCGCCAGGTACTTGGCCGCCGTAGCCTCGACACCGCAGGGCTTGCCGGCGTCGTAGAGCGCCGCCGCCTTCCACATCAGCAATTCGGCCGATTGCAGGCGCATCCAGCATTCCGCCAGCGGATGCTGGATCGCCTGGTTCTTGCCGATCGGCCGGCCGAACACGACGCGTTCCCTGGCGTAGTCGGTTGCCCGCGCCAGCGCGGTCTCAGCGGCGCCTAGCGCGGCAGCCGCGATGAGGACGCGCTCCGGATTCAGGCCGTGCAGCAGGTACCTGAAGCCCTGGCCTTCGTCGCCGATGCGATCCTCGACGGGGATCTCCAGCCCGTCGATGAACAGTTCGTTCGAGTCCACTGCCTTGCGCGCCATCTTGTCGATCTCGCTGATACGCACATGCGAACGGTCGAGGTCGGTGTAGAACAGCGTGACGCCGTCCATCGGCCGCGCGCATGCCTCGATCGCCGTCGTGCGGGCCACCAGCAGGATCTTGTTGGCGTGCTGCGCGGTCGAGGTCCAGACCTTCTGGCCGTGGACGATGTAGCGGTCGCCCGCGTGGCGGGCGAAGGTTCTGACGCGTGTGGTGTCGGAACCGACGCTGGGCTCGGTCACGCCGAAGCAGGCGCGATCCGAACCGTCGATCAACGGCGGCAGCATGCGCCGCTTTTGCGCCTCGCTGCCGAACACGACCACCGGCTGCGGGCCGAACAGGTTCAGATGTACCGACGACACCGCCGCCGAGCCGAGCTTGCCGATCGTGCGCATCACCATCGCAGCCGCGGAGATGCCGAGGCCGGCGCCGCCGTGTTCCTTGGGCATGGTCACGCCGAACCACCCGCCGCGAGCGACGGCGTCACAGAACTCGCTGGGCCAGCGTCCATCGCGGTCCCGCTCGAGCCAGTAATCGGCGCCGAAGTCGGCGCAGCGGGCCTCGACGGCGTCGCGGATTGCAAGCTGGTCGTCGGAGAAGTCGAAATTCATGCGGGGCGCTCCTGCAGCAGGTCTGCGGGGACGTCGACCGGCATGTCGAGCAGCATCTGCGCCATGCCCTTGCCGAGCGGGTCGTTGCGCAGCGACGCAATGCCGCCGCCGCCCAGCGCCCGTTCGCAGACGAGGTTGATGGCATGGATGCCGGGCAGCTCGTAACGGTGGACCGGCCCCTGCACCAGATGGCGGAGGTACTCCGCGACGCGTTCTGGCGTCACCTGGTCTTGCAGCACCGGCAGCAGGGCCGGATGCCGCGCGATGAGGCCGATGTTGGAGGTGTCGCCCTTGTCGCCGCTGCGTCCGAGCGCGATTCTCACGAGCGGCACGGTCTGGCGTGGGCCCGCGGGCAGCGCACCCTCGATGGGCGCCAGCGGTCCGGGCGCGACCTGCGCTTGCGGTGGCGGCAACGTCACGGCGAATGTCGTCTCGCCGAGCGTGACCGTCGGCGTCACCTGCGCCTTCGGAATGAGCCAGGCGAACTGCCGCAGCACCGGCGACACCGAGGGACGGCCACCGGCACCGGTCGTGCCGGGCGACCAGGACGTGCCGGGTGCGGCTAACTCGCGGCTGAACATCTCCAGTGCGCGCCGGTCGGCATGCCTCACCGTCAGGCGCAACACAACTTCGCGTGTCGGCAAGGGGCGAGCATGCGGCCCGTAGGCTGATTCCGTGCCGAGCAGCTCGATATGGGTGGCCAGGAAATCCGCGAACCCGCTCTCGTGCAGCAGCCGGCGGCCGCGCTCGAGCAGCGCCTCGCCCGTGCGCTTGGCCTTCGCTGTGGCGTCGATCCCGACGATGGTGAGCTGCCCGGACACCTTGAAGCCCGCCGGCGCGGTGGCGCTGACCTTGTAGGTGCCGGTTGGCGGGCGGCCGCGCGCGCCGGTCACGAGCACGCGATGCGGCCCGGCCTGCTCCATGCGCACCTGGCGGAAGTCGCAGGTTACGTCCGGAAGCAGATAGTTGGCCGGATCGCCTATCTCGTACAGCAGTTGCTCCCCGACGGTTGCGGGCGTGACGAGGCCGCCGGTGTCTGCGGGCTTGGTGACCACAAAGCTGCCGTCTTCGCGGCACTCGACGATCGGATAGCCGATGTTCGCCCAGTCCGGCACGCTGGCCCAGTCGGTGTGCAGGCCGCCTGTCGCCTGGCAGCCGCATTCGATGATGTGGCCGGCCAGGCTGCCGGCGGCGAGCCGGTGGAAGGCGTCGGCCGCCCAGCCGAACTCGTGCATCAGCACGCCGAGGGTGACCGCACTGTCGACGCAGCGGCCGGTGATGACGATGTCGGCGCCCGCGGCCAGGGCCCGCGCGATGGGCAGTGCGCCGAGATAGGCATTGGCCGTCACCAGGCGCTCCGGCATAGGCTCGCCGCTGGTCATTTCGACCGTGCCGGCCGCTCGCATCGCGGCGGCAAGCGGGAGCACGTCGTCCCCTTCGACGATCGCGACCCGCACCGCTACGCCGAGTTCGTCGGCCAGAGCCCGCACCGCCGCGGCGCAGCCCCTCGGATTCACGCCGCCGGCGTTGCTGACGATGCGGATGCCCTGCTCGACGGCCTGCTTCAGCACCGAGCGCAGCGCCACCGTGACGAAGTCGATGGCGTAGCCTTCCTCCGGCCGCTTCATGCGCGCGCCCGCGAGGATCGACATGGTGAGCTCGGCGAGATAGTCGAACACGAGGTAATCGATGGCGCCGCAGCGCACCAGCTGCAGCGGCCCGAGGCTGCTGTCGCCCCAGAAGCCTGAGGCGCCACCTATGCGCACAACCTTGCCCGGCGTCGACGATGTCAGTTGCCCGTCCATTGCGGTTTCCTCTTTTCCTTGAATGCGGCCAGGCCCTCGCGCGCGTCCTGGGTCAGGGCCAGCAGGCCGATCTGCCCTTCGCCGAAGGCGATCGCCTCTTCGAAGGACATCGAGCGCATCGCCTTCATCGCATACATGCCGCGCCGCAGCGCGGTAGGTGAGTTGGCGAGCAGCCGTGACAGCAGGCGCTCGAGCGCAGCGTCGAGGTCGTCAGCCACCTCGTTCACCAGTCCGATCTCGCGTGCCCGCGCCGCGTCGATGGGCTCGCCCGTCAGGCACAGCTGCGCCAGGCAGCGCAGCGGCAACTGGGCCTGCAGCACGGCGAGCACCTGCATCGGGAACACGCCCACCTTCACCTCGGGCAGGCCGAAGCTCGCGTGCCGGGCCGTGATGGCGAGATCGCACATCGCGAGCAGGCCCATGCCGCCGGCCATGCAGGCGCCGTTGACCCGCGCGACGAGCGGCACGTTCAGCGTGCGGGCCGTGCGCAGCAGGTCGGCGTAGGCGCTGGTCGGCGTGGCGTAGTCGAACGCGAAGGCATCCCCGCCCAGGTCGGCGCCGGCGCAGAACGCCTCGTCGCCCGCACCGGTGAGCACCACCGCGCGAATCGTCTCGTCAGACCGGGCGCGATCCAGCGCTTTCTGCAAGGTGCCGATCACTTCCGCGTTGAGCGCATTCCGGCGCTCCGGACGGTCGATGGTGAGAATCAGCCGCCCGTCCTGCCGGCTGCCGTGCACGACCTCGCTCATGCTTCGACTCCCGTTGACTCGCTGCACGCCGCCACTTGCGTCACGCCCTCCTGCGCCATCTCGCGGATCTGCTGCGGCGAGTAGCCGGCCTCGGCCAGCACTTGCGCGCTGTGCTCACCCAGCAGCGGCGGCGGGCGCAGCGGCGGCAGCGAGGTTTGCGGCCATTCGCTGGGCACCGCCATGGTTCGCAGCATGCCTTCGGTGGGATGCTCGAACTGCTGGAAAAACCCGATGTCCTGCAGGTGCGGATCGTCCATCAGCGACTCGAAGGTGTGCACCGGCAACACCGGGATGCCGAGCGGCTCCAGCAGCTCGCGCCATTGCTGCGTGGTCTGCGCTTTCAGCTTGTCGGCGAGGATCTCGTACAGCGCCTCGACATGCTGGGTGCGCGATTCGCCGTCGGCAAACCGCGGGTCGCTGTTGAACCGCTCGGCCTCGCCGACCACGCGCATGAAGGCCTGCCACTGTTCGTCGGTGTAGACGACGAGGCACACCAGGCCGTCCTGCGTTGCGTACGGCCGCCGCTGCGGGTTGAGCAGCCGCGGATAGCCGAAGCCGCCGCGCGGCGGGATGAACGTGTGGCCGTACAGATGATCGCCCAGCATCATCTGCGCGGTGGTCTCGAACATCGGCACGTCCACCGCCTGCCCGCAGCCCGTGCGCTCGCGCGCGAGCAGGGCCGCGCAGATCACGCCGAACGCGTACAGGCCCGTGGCCCGGTCCGAGAGGTTGAGCGGGACATAGCGCGGCACGTCGGAACCGGCCCGCACGCTGGCCTCGGGGATCGCGACGGCCGCCTGGATCAGGTCGTCGAAGGCGCGCGAGTCCGCATAGCGGCCGCGCTGGCTGAAGCCGAAGGTGCCGACGTAGACGATGCGCGGGTTCACCAGCCGCAGCGCCTCGTAATCCAGCCCGAGGCGCTGCATCGCCTGCGGCCGCACGTTGTAGACCAGCGCGTCGGCCGTCTGCGCCAGCTTCAGCA
Organism: Paraburkholderia sp. UCT70; assembly: GCF_050434085.1. NCBI lineage: Bacteria > Pseudomonadati > Pseudomonadota > Betaproteobacteria > Burkholderiales > Burkholderiaceae > Paraburkholderia > Paraburkholderia sp. UCT70. The sequence continues at coordinate 621,281 of NZ_JBNPVZ010000002.1, forward strand.
GCGCTTCCTTGCCGGCAGGGCGCTTGAGGTCCAGCATGACGCTGCGCTTGTTGCGGTTCAGGTTGAGGAACAGCGGGCCGGCGCCCGAGCGCCCGCCGGGACCGGTGGCGCGCAGCATGTCGCCGCCGGGCGGCTCCACCTTGATCACGTCGGCCCCCAGGTCGGCCAGCATCTGCGTGGCCGAAGGTCCCATGACGACTTCGGTGATGTCGATGATGCGCAGGCCGGCCAGCGGCCCACCCTGGTTCGAGTCGTTGCTCATTCTGTCCGTGCTCCTCTTTCCGCTCACGAACCGGCCACGTCGGCGCCATTGCCGCGGATGTAGGGCACCGGTCCGATGCCGCGCGCCGTCGCGAGGGCCTCGATCGCGTACCGGATCGAGACCGCGTCATTGAGCGAGTGGAACGTGCCGTCATCGTTGAAGCTCACTTGCGCGCCTTCGATCCAGGCGATGGTGATGGTGTCCTCGGTGTTGTCCTCGGGGGTGTAGAAGGTGTGCGCCGAGCCGCCCGGCTCGTACAGGTAGGAGCCTGCCGTCTGCCGCTGCTCGGGGTACTCGCGATACGCCCAGCAGCCCTGGATCGTCCACACTTGCGCCGTACCGGTGTGGTAGTGAATCGGCAGCGAGCAACCGGGTTCCAGGATGGCCATGAAGACCCACTCGCCGCGCTCCAGGTCCAGGCGCAGCGGCTTGATGTGGATGCCCGGAAAGACATCCCTGATCAGCGGGATCTGCTCGATGTTGACGGTCAGAAGTTTGTCCTGGGGCAGGGCGGGCAGCGGCAGCGGGACGCCGGTGGACGTGGTGGGCGGCGCGAGAAGTCTTGCGTTCATGCGTTGTCTCCGGTTGCTAGTGGATGTAAGGCAGTCGATGGAAGCCGCCCTTTGATAAGGAAGCCGGACGCAGGCTGCTCCGGCAAACAGCGCAGGGAGGCAGCGGCCCCGCGCGGAAGAAACAGGAAGTCGCCCGGGGTGAGACCGAAGTCCTGCCCGTCGACACGTGCGTCGATCCGTCCGTCTTCGACGTAGAGAACCTGCTCGGCGTCAGGCTCCGTGGTGCAGACCGATGCGCTGCCGGCAGGCATGCGCAGCGCCGCAATGTCGACCCAGCGCGCGCCAGCGGTCTCGCGGTCGATGAGGGGAACCGTGCCGGTGGCGGCGTCGCCGGCGGCAAGCACGCGCACCTTGCCGTGAGCAGGCGCGGCGGCAGCGCCGTCGGGTTCCGTGATCGTGTGCGCCGGGTTCTCGCCATAAGGCGGCGTATAGACGACCAGCACACGCCCGGGCTGGTCGCTGGTCACGCGAAACGAATGGAACACGCTGGCCGGCACGTAAGCCCAGGTCCCGGGCTCCATCGCTTCCACGATGCCCTCCGCCCCCGACTCGCCGGTTCCCTCGATCATGTAGGCGCATTGCTCCAGGTGGGGATGCGCGTGCGGCCGCGCGCCGTGCGATTTCATGATCGTGCCGACCAGCACTTCGAGCGCCGTCGCGCCGACAGTCTCGGGGCCGATCACGCGCACGTTAGAGGTGCCGGTATGGTTCGCCGGCGCGTAGGCGGCAAGATCGGCCGCCCTGACCACGGTAGGTACGGGCTTCATTCGGGCTGGCTCCATGCGGTCTTGAGCTCCGGGGCGGCGGCCTGCGCCGCCGTGAAGCCGGAGGCATTGGGATGATTTTCCACGATGACGGGCTTGCCCTTGCTGGCGGGCAGCGATTGGTCGAGCACGCGCGCCCTGGCGTCCCGTCCGCTTCCGACCTGAAAGGGAACGATGATCTTGATGGGCTTGGCCGGATAAGGGGCCACCGCCATCGCTTGCGGCTCAAGGACGGGGGTAGCCAGGAGGAAGAGAAGGTTCCGCATGCGCATCGAGCTCCACTCAGGACTCAACTTCAGGGACTTAAACCTAAATGCCTAATGTTAGTAGTTTAGGCATGCGCAAAGCGGCGTCAAGTACGGGCTTACCCGACAGCCCGCCGCTGCGGCTCGGTGATCCCGGGCACGGTTTTCAGGGCGGACGCGGGGAGGTCGATCTCGGAGACGTAGCGGTCTCCCCGATACCAGGTAACACCGGCGTACAGCACGTTGCCTTTGCCGTCAACCAGGCGCCGCGACATCTTCGCGACGGGCGAGGCAAACGGAATCTTCAGCATGTCGCACAGGGGAAAATCCGCGGGTATCACGGTCACGCGTTGCCGCAAGCGTTTGCAGCGCGCGCCCAGTTCGTCGAGCACCGCGGCGAGCAGCTTCCGCTTCCTGGCGATGTCCCTGGGCAGCGATTCGAAAACCGACGTCGGCACATAGATTTCGGCGTAGCAGAACGGCTCGCCGGAATAGGAGTGCAGCTTGCGGACACAGACGTATTCGTCGGCCGACCGGCCATCCGGTCCGAGCAGTTCTTGTGGCACAAGGGTGCGGCGCCGGACTTCGAGTATCTCGAAGGCAAGCGCCTGCGGTGCGGCGAAGGGGTTGTTGATCACCTGTTCGAGGTCGCCCGTGACGGCGGGCAGCGCTGCAACGTGGGTCCCGACGCCCCGCTGGCTGCGGATCAGCCCTTCCTTGGAAAGCAGCTCGTATGCTTGCCGAACGGTGATGACGGCGACGCCCAGGTCGTCCGCGAGTTGCGTGATCGGCGGCAGCTGCGTGCCGAGCGGGTAATCGCCCTTCGCAATTCGGTGCCGCAGCAGGGACGCCAGCCGGTGATATTGCGCAACGCCGCGCTCGGCTGGCAGCTCCGGCTGCTCGGTCCCAAGGGGTCGCTCATCCGCCATCATATAAATCCTAATTAACCAACTTTCGAATTATATGTCAGCGATGGGCGAGCAGTCGCTCGCGTTTCTCGCACATTCACATGACATATTTACTCAGCAAGCGGTGATTCGCTCATCGAGACCGTCTCGTGCCTTACAACTGGTTGCGGGTTTTCGACGACCGTGGAATTTGTCTGCAAGCCGCGTCAGGACTGGATTTCAGGTCAGAGTAGCCAGATCGGCTAAAGTCCAGATTTCTGGACGCAGCGAATGACCCGAAGCCCATACTGGCAAGAGATTCCAACAAGATTGCGCCTGGAGCAGTTCGAGCAATTTGTCTGGCCGCATCTGAGCCTGGGCCGTCGCGGACCTCCCCCCACGCTGGCCTTGCACAAGGTCTTCAACTACATCCTGCAGGCGCTGTACATGGGTTACCAATGGAAGATGCTGCCGATCGACAGGAATGCAGAAGGTCACCCTGAAATCCACTGTACGCGCATCTACCGCACGTTTCGTCGCTGGCAGGCCGATGGTTGCATCGATGCCATCTTTTCGGGCTCGGTGCAGCAACTTCATCAGGACCAGCTGCTTGACCTTTCGGTCATCCACGACGACGGCACCACGACGGCGGCGAAGAAAGGCGGCGACAATCTAGTGTCGTGAGTTAAAAATTCATTGAAATATGTTCGCTGCGTACTAAAGTGTCTTGTGTAGCACTGGTATGAGGACGTGGCGATGAGCGGAAGACCTAAGGCGGAGCTCGTACTGAGCGAATCGGAGCGCGAACAGCTTAAAGCGTTGACGATGCGACGCAAGACGGCGCAGGCGTTGGCTTTGCGAGCACGCATCGTGCTGGCCTGTGCCGATGGCATGGACAACCGGATAGTTGCAACGAGACACCGTGTGAGTCAGCAGACCGTTTGCAAGTGGCGGGCGCGCTTCGTTGCAGATCGTCTGGATGGATTGCTCGACGCGCCGCGCCCGGGCGCGCCCCGAACGATCGGTGATTCGCGCGTCGACGCAGTGATCGCGAAGACGCTCGAGTCTGTGCCTGCGGGGGCCACGCACTGGAGCACGCGTACGATGGCGCGCGAGATGAATCTCTCGCAAACGGCGGTGAGCCGAATCTGGCGTGCTTTCGGGTTGCAGCCGCATCGGCAGGAGACCTTCAAACTTTCCAGCGATCCGCTGTTTGTCGACAAGGTGCGCGATATCGTCGGGCTTTACCTCGATCCGCCGCTCAAGGCCATGGTGTTGTGCGTGGACGAAAAGAGCCAGATTCAGGCGCTGGATCGCACGCAGCCAATCCTGCCGTTGGCACCGGGCATTCCCGAGCGGCGCACCCACGATTACATGCGCCACGGCACGACCACGCTGTTCGCCGCATTAGACATCGCCACCGGTGAAGTGATCGGGGAGTTGCACCGGCGCCATCGCAGCAGCGAATTTCTGCAGTTCCTACGCACGATCGAAGCCAACGTTCCGCAGTCGCTGGACGTGCATCTGGTGATGGACAATTACGGCACGCATAAGACGCCTTCGATCAAGGCATGGTTTGCTCGCCATCCTCGCTTCCATGTTCATTTCACGCCGACCTCGGCGTCGTGGCTCAATCAGGTTGAACGATGGTTCGCCACGCTTACAGAGAAGTACCTTCGACGCGGCACGCATCGTTCGACCCGCCAACTCGAAGACGCCATCCGCCATTACCTTGAGGGCTACAACGCAGATCCTCATCCCTTCGTCTGGAGCAAGTCGGCCGACGAGATCCTGACCAGCCTTGAACGGTTTTGTATGCGGGTCCAGAAGGCCGAAGGACGCGCGCGATGAATATCAATACCGATTCGATCGACGAAGCCGTCCTCGCACTTCTCTATCTGACCCTGCACGATCACAACCGGGCATGGAAGGGCTTCGACTGGGATGTGTTGAATCGGCTCTACGAACGAGGCCTCATCGGCGACCCGGTTAATAAAACGAAGTCTGTCATCTTCACGGAAGAAGGATTACGTGAGTCCGAGCGGCTCTTTAAGCAGCATTTCGTCATCGCTGACTCTACAGGACGTTAATGCAACGAACTTACAACTCAGGACACTAGGGTATAGCGGGCACAAGCATCTGAAGGGCGACAAGGTGGTGGCCTTGTGCGATCGCAACTGCAACGTCATTGCTCCATTCATCAGCGCTCCCGGTAACCGCAACGAATCACCGCTGTTGCGCGACGCGCTGCCCAGCCTTACCGCCATGGCCCGCGCCATTGGCGCGGACCTGCACGGTTCAATCGTCAGCCTGGATGGCATTTACGACTGCAGGGCCAACCGCAAGGCGATCTTCAATCGCGGCACGACCCCTAACATCCCCGAGAATCCGCGCGGAAGCAAAATACCGAAGCGGGGCCGCAAGCAGCGCTACGATCCGGCCATCTTCGAGGAGCGCTTCAGGACCATTGAACGGGTCTTCGCCTGGGAGGACAGGTTCCGCCGTCTGCTGCTGCGCTTTAAACGCATCAGTGACGTTCACTACGCGTTCAAGACGCTTGCCTATACGATGATTAACCTGCGCCACTACTGCTGAACCAGCGCGGGGCTCGCACTTCACTGACTGCGGCACGCGCCGTGATTGCTCACGCCTGTTGCATTCGCATTCCTGATCATAATGCAATCTCCGATATCGAGATGCCAGTCGTTTTTCACAACGATGTTCCTGGCTTCGCACGATTACCAACGGTCATCGTAGCTCTTCCGTTCGCAATGGACGGAAACGCGCAACCAGTTGAGTCCGAGGCCATAGCGGGCAGCCAATTCGTGCGGTGGCTCGGCCGGGAGATTCAAGCGCGCGGTCAAGGCGGGAGCAACGGATGCATACGCGAGCGAATGCACCGTGCGCGCGCTGACATTCGGCGGAAAGCCGCGGCGAGCGTGCCCGGCGATTTCCTTGTTGAAGGCGAGATAGCTGCCGCGGTTACCGGCGAGATGATCGGCAACCAGCCGTAGCGTCGAAGTCTTGCCCGCGCCGGCATACGCCTTGACCTTCAGGTCGCCGCCGCCAAGAACCCCATCTACGACGGCGTGCTGTTCGGCGGTAGGCTTAAACGAATGGGGCATGGCATGTGAGGCTGAGCGAGGATGCGCGTAGTGTGCCGGAAATTCGCGTATGGGCAAGCTGTAAGGCTCCGCAAGGGACGGTCGCGACCAGGATTCGGCCATCTAGCCGTCGACGGCACGGAGCCCGGTTGGGCTGTGCCGATCGCCGTCAGGCAGAGGCCGGCCCAATAGTTGTCGTTCGCGCGACACACGAGGCCGTCATTCCAACGGCTGGTTCACTCGACATCGGACCGTCGGAGCGCCACACGGCTAGTACAAGACGAACGGAGTGGACAAACCTCTAGCATACGGGCTGTCACGCCAGTGGCATCGTCGGGTAGCCAGGTTCGCAAGAGATAACCGCTGAAAGCATCGAAGCGGGAAACTCGCCTCATCGAGAAAGGGCGCGCGGGCCGACGCTGTTGCGCTGGCCCGTGCACCCGACGCGGGGTCCGCGTCGGAGGGTATGAACGCGTCTTTAGAACATCGTGCGAAGTCCGATTGCCACGCCCACCTGATTGGTCCGGCCAATGGTGTTGGTCGGAACGCCCTGGCCGTTGACCCCGCCCGGGTAGTCGGCGGAGAAGGCGCCTGTGCCGCGCGCGAAGTCCGTGATCCCGTAGACTTCCGTGCGCTTCGTGAACGAGTATTCGGCGAGAACGGTAGCCGATTGGTTCACCCCCCTGCCGAGCGTGCCGTCGAGCAGTTCAGCATTGCGCGTCTGCCCGTAGTAGTAGGCGAACGTGAACAGCAGCGCAGGCATGGCGTGCCAGTTCGCACCGACGTAATAGGTGTCGTCGATACGGTTGGGGCTGCCACCCTTCAGTGTCGGCGCGCCAGATTGCTGCATGTTGCTGTCAGTCAAACCAGTCTGATCCTGCCCCCGCAGCCAGCCGGCCAGGAGGCGGATGTCGTGGGTGACCTGAAACGCGCCGCTGATGTGCAGGAAGTTGGTCTTGGCGCCATTGATTGAGCTGCCGACACTGGTGCCAACCGAAGAGCCAGTCGCAGATGTCGGAACGGAGACCTGGTGGAAGCCTGCGTTGAGCATGGCAGGGCCGTACGTGTACGTCAGTTCCACGGCATAGGTGGCGCCGAGACCGACCGCGCCCGGCTGGTTGCCAAAGCCTTAGAGGGCATTGACATCCAGGCCATCGAAGCTGCCCTTGTACTTGACCGAGTTGTTGACTTCGAGGTAAGGGCCGATGCCGTTATACATCCAGCTGTTTTGCCAATAGTTCCCAACGGTCAGCGGGTCGAAGATATCGCCCAAGGTGTCATAGGCCGGCGCATATTGCCTGCCAAAGGTCAGCGAGCCCCACGTTTTGTTCGACAGACCCACGAAAGCTTGCCGACTGAACAGTGTGCCAGGGACGTGTAGTTGCCCATTAAAGGCTTCGAAGCCGTTTTCCAGACGGAAGACTGCGGACCAGCCGTCCCCCAGATCCTCACTGCCCCTCAAGCCCCAGCGGCTGTGGGTTTCCGGGCCGGACGTCATGGCGACCTGGTCGTTGCCACCCGGGCCAGCATTCGTCTGATACCGGATTGCTTCATCGACGATGCCGTACAGCGTGACCGAGCTTTGTGCGAATGCCAACGCCGCCGCGGCAGCGAAAAGCGCGCCAGTGGCGCTGGAAATGAGTATTTTTTCATTAGCAATCCACAGTAATTGGTAAGCTGACTGGGAAAGTTTTTCAACGTTCGAACAATAAGACCGTGAAGCGAGCGTAGCGTGTCATTTCATTGAGGCACAGATATTAGTTACGGAGTGTTGTTTATTTGCAGTGTCGGGACAGGTAAACCTTTTTCGCTCGGGCCTTCATGAAGTTCGCCAGGCCTGATCTTTGTTCGCGGCCGGAACGGCTGCTCCAGCGAAAGCGCCATTGGCCTGTTGCGTGTGGCAGACTTGCATTTACGGTCTGCCTGGCAGGTAATGCGTCCCGCGCTTCCCGCGCCAGCTGCGACCCGCTTAATGGGGAGGCACCAGTTGAACCCGGTTTTTCGGTTCGGACCGCTTGGGGACGAGAGGGTCGAGGTCTTGCTGGAGGACGGCGAACTTGCCTTGTACCGCATACGGCGTCAGGACGCCGACGGCAATGAGAGCGCAGTGCTGGGAGTGCTGCCCGCCGACGAGCACCCCAAGCCCGCCATTTTCGATCGCCTCGCCCACGAATATGGCCTAAAGGACGAGCTGGACAGCGCGTGGGCAGTGCGGCCGCTACAGCTCGTGCGCACAGGCGTTCGGCCCCTGCTGCTGCTGGAGGATCCAGGCGGCGAGCCGCTCGAGCAACTGCTCGGCCTACCGATAGAGACCGAAGGTTTCCTGCGCCTCGCTGTCGGCATCGCCTCGGCCTTGGGCAGTGTCCATCAGCGCGGCCTCATTCACAAGGACATCAAGCCGGCCAATATTCTGGTGAACCGCGCAAACACGGAGGTTAGGCTCACCGGCTTCGGCATCGCCTCACGCCTGCCTCGCGAGCGGCAGGCGCCTGAGCCGCCCGAGACCATCGCCGGCACCCTCGCTTATATGGCCCCGGAGCAGACCGGGCGCATGAACCGTTCCGTCGACGCCCGCAGCGATCTGTACGCGCTCGGCGCTACGTTTTACCAGATGCTCACGGGCGTTCTGCCCTTCACGGCGGACGGCGCGCTGGAGTGGGTGCACTGCCATATCGCGCGAAAGCCGGTGCCGCCCTGCGAGCGGTTGGAGACGGTGCCAGCGCCACTGTCCCAAATCGTCATGAAGCTGCTCGCCAAGACGGCCGAGGAGCGTTACCAAACCGCGGGCGGCGTCGAACACGATCTGCGGCGCTGCTTGCGTCAATGGCAAACGGTGCGCCGGATCGACCCATTTCCGCTCGGCGAACGCGACATCCCGGACCGGCTGCTGATCCCCGAGAAGCTGTACGGGCGAGAGCGCGAGGTCGAGACGTTGCTCGCGGCCTTCGAACGCATCGTCCATGGCGGAGCGCCCGAACTGGTGCTGGTATCCGGCTACTCCGGCATCGGCAAGTCCGCGGTCGTCCATGAACTGCACAAGGTGCTCGTACCGCCGCGCGGGCTTTTCGCCGCAGGCAAGTTCGACCAATCCAAGCGTGACATTCCATATTCGAGCCTCGCGCAGGCTTTTCGCGGCCTGGTTCGAGCCCTGCTGAGCAAGAGCGAGGCCGAACTAAACGGTTGGCGCGACGCCTTGCTTGAAGCGCTAGGCCCCAACGGCCAACTGATGGTCGATCTGGTCCCCGAGCTCGAACTGATCGTCGGCGAGCAGCCGCCTGTGCCGCCGCTCGAACAGAAGCAGGCACAAGGCCGTTTCCAGCTGGTTTTCCGCCGCTTTCTCGGTGTTTTCGCCCGGCCCGAACATCCCCTGGCGCTCTTCCTCGACGATCTGCAATGGGTCGACGCGGCGACGCTCGATCTCATCGAGGATCTATTGACCCGGTCGGATGTGCAGTACCTGATGCTGATCGGCGCCTACCGCGACAACGAAGTCACGGTCGCCAATCCGCTTAAGCGCAAGCTCGCTGCCATCCAGACCGCCGGCGGACGGGTCGCGGAGATCACACTGGCGCCGCTCGCCCGCGAGCATCTTTTGCAGTTGCTGGCGGACGCGCTGCGCTGCGATCCCGCGCGCGCGGCGCCGCTCGCTCAACTGCTGCACGAGAAGACTGCCGGCAATCCGTTTTTCGCGATTCAGTTCATGACTTCGCTTGCCGATGAGGGCATGCTCAGCTTTGAGCATGAGGCCGCGCGGTGGTGCTGGGATCTCGATCGTATTCGCGCCAAGGGTTACACCGATAACGTCGCAGACCTTATGGTGGCAAAGCTCGATCGCCTGCCGGCAGCAACGAAGGTCGCCGTGCAGCAGCTGGCATGTCTCGGCAACGCCGCCGAACTCGCGACACTAACGGTCGTCCTGGAAGCCTCCGAGGAGCAGGTTTGCACGGCATTGTGGCCGGCCGTCCGTCAGGAATTCCTCGAGCGCCTCCCGGGCGCCTACCGGTTCGTCCACGATCGCGTTCAGGAGGCCGCCTATTCGTTGATTCCGCGTGAACGGCGCGGCGCGGCGCACCTGCGCATCGGCAGGCTGCTGACGGCCCACACGCCGCCCGACAAGCGCGAGGAGGCCGTCTTCGACATCGTCAATCAACTCAACTGCGGCGCGACATTGATCAGTTCACCCGAGGAGCGCGAAGCGCTCGCCGAAATGAATCTGCTGGCAGGTAAGCGCGCGAAGGCTTCCACAGCCTACGCCTCGGCACTCAGCTATCTCAATGCCGGTGCAGCGCTGCTCGTGGAGGCTGACTGGGAGCGCCGTCATGAGCTGACCTTCGGTATTCAGCTGCTCCTCGCCGAATGCGAGTTTCTGACGGGCGCCTTGACGGCTGCGGAGGAGCGGCTGAACGAGCTTTCACGCCGCGCTGCAAATGTGCTCGAACGCGCGAATGTGACGTGCTTGCGCGTCGACCTATACATGAGGCTTGATCAGGCCAGCCGCGCCATTGCAGTAGCGCTCGACTACCTTGGGCATCTGGGGATCGACTGGTCGCTGCATCCCCCGGAAGAAATTGCGCTAGACGAATATCAACGGATCTGGTCCCAGCTTGGGGACCGCAAGATTGACGACCTCATTGAGCTGCCGGTGATGACCGACCCGGAATCGCTGGCGACAATGGACGTCTTAACAAAAATCGGGGCCGCGGCATTGTTCACGGACGCCAACCTGTGGTGTCTGGTCAACTCCTGGGCAGTCAACCTGAGCCTCGAGCGCGGCAATTGCGACGGATCGGCCTCCGCCTACGTCCGGCTCGGCATGCTGGCCGGAGCGCGTTTTGGCCACTACAAGGTCGGATATCAATTCGGCCAGCTGGGTTACGACCTTGTCGAACAATGCGGGTTCGAGCGTTTCCGGGCAAGGACCTACATGCATTTCGGAAATGTCATTTTGCCCATGGCCAGACATGTCCGGGCGGGCCGGGAACTGTTGCGCCGCGGCTTCGAGGCTGCAAAGACGGTCGGCGACCTCATTTGCGAGACGTACTGCCACGGCCATATGACTTCCAACATGCTCGCCGCGGGGGATCCGCTCGCCGACGTGCAGCAGCAAGCCGAAGCCAGCCGGACGTTCGCGCAAAAAGTACATTTCGGATTCTCCGTCGACGTCAGTACCGCTCAGCTCGGGTTGGTACGAACGCTGCGAGACCAGACGGCTTCCTTCGGTCATTTTGATGATGAACAGCTTGATGAGACGCAAATCGAGCGTCACTTCATGGAGAATCCCGACGTGGCGGTTGCCCAGTGCTTGTACTGGATCCGGAAATTGCAGGCGCGCTTCTTTGCAGGCGACTATGCGGCGGCCGTCGATGCCTCGTCGAGGGCCCAACGTCTTTTATGGACATTAGCGTCTTATCTCGAAGAAGCTGAATATCATTTCTTCAGCGCGCTGTCGTTGGCCGCCCGCTGGGACACCGTTTCCGGCGACGAGCGGCAGGCGTACCTCGAAGTAATCGCCGCTCACAAAAGACAGCTTGAATTACGAGCAGAGACTTGTCCCGAAAACTTTGAGAATCGTGCGGCGCTGGTCGGTGCCGAGATTGCCCGCATTGAAGGCCACGATGCGGAGGCGATGCGCCTTTACGAGCAGGCCATCCGCTCGGCGCACGACAATGGTTTCGTCCACCATGAGGCGCTCGCCAATGAACTCGCTTCCGGGTTCTACCGGGCGCGCGGCTTCGATCAGATCGCTGACCTTTATCTACGGAACGCCCGCTACGGCTATCTCTGCTGGGGAGCGGACGGCAAGGTGCGGCAACTCGACCAGAGGTACCCGGTCATCAACCGGGAACAGCCCACAACCGGCGCGGTCGGGACGATTGGGGCGCCGGTCGAGCAACTGGATCTCGCCACCGTGCTCAAGGTCTCGCAGTCAGTCTCGGGTGAGATCGTGCTGGACAAGCTGCTCGACACGCTCATGCGTACTGCGATCGAGCAGGCGGGCGGCGAGCGGGGGCTGCTGGTCCTCGCGAGCGGGGGCGAACCGCGCATCAAGGCTGCAACGGCAGTCGAGGGCGGCTCGCTCTTCGTGCAGGTGTGCGACGAGCGTGTGACAAGGGCGATGCTTCCCGAATCCGTGCTGCACTACGTCATGCGCACCCGCGAAAGCCTGACGCTCGACGACGCCGTGAACCAGGACCCGTTTCGCGCCGATCCGTACATTTGCCAACAACAGGTCCGCTCCGTCCTCTGCCTGCCGCTCATCAACCACGGTGAAGTCATCGGCGCGCTCTATCTCGAGAACAATCTGACGCCGGGTGCGTTCGCGCCGGCCCGCATCGCGGTGTTGAAGCTGCTGGCGTCGCAGGCCGCGATGACGCTCGAGAACGCCCGCTTATACCGGGATCTGGCGGAGCGGGAGGCAAAGATCCGGCGACTCGTCGACGCCAACATCATCGGGATCTTCATGTGGCGGCTTGAAGGCGAAACGCCTGAAGACGCCGACGCAGTCCTCTATGAAGTGAACGACGCGTTTCTGAGGATGGTGGGATACGACCGCGACGACTTCCTGTCCGGCCGCGTACGGCGTTCGACCCTCACGCCGCCGGAATGGCGCGCGCGCACGGCACAGGCGCACGACGAGCTGCTGAGGACTGGAACGTTCAACGCTTACGAGAAGGAGTACCTGCGCAAGGACGGCACTCGCGTACCCGTGATGGTGGGCGCGGCCGCCTTCGAGGGCGGGAGGCAAGGCGTTGGGTTCGTCCTCGATCTGACCGAGCGCAAGCGGGTGGAGGCCGAGATGCGCGAGGTCGAGCGCCGCTACCGTGAGGCGCAGACGGCGCTCGAGCATGCGAACCGGGTAGCAACCATGGGGCAACTGGTCGCATCCATCGCTCACGAAATCAAGCAGCCGGTTGCCGCGAATGCCATGAGCGCGCAGGCGGGGCTGCTCTGGCTCAGCGCTCAGCCGCCGGATTGGGAGCAAGCCCGGCGGGCGTTTGATCGGATCGTCAAAGACGCGAAGCGCGCAAGCGAGGTCGCCAACTGGATTCGCGGCCTCATCAAGAACGCTCCGCCGAGTAAGCAGCAGTTGCAGATTGGCGAGGCGATTGCCGAGGTCATTGCCCTGACTCGAGCCGAGGCCGAAAAGAACAGCGTGTCGCTGCGAACGCAACTGGCCGACAACTTGCCGCTGGTGGAAGGGGACCGCATCCAGCTCCAGCAGGTGACGCTGAACCTGGTGCTCAACGCCATCGAAGCGATGAGCGCGGTTGACGACGGGGCACGCGAATTGACCATCAGCAGCGGCAGGGACGATTCGGGTGACGTCCTCATTTCCGTGTGCGATTCGGGGCCGGGCGTGGCGGCCGAGGACGCCGAGCGCGTCTTCGAGCCGTTCTATACGACGAAGGCTAGCGGAATGGGCATGGGGCTGTCGATCTGCCGATCCATTATGGAAGCGCATGGGGGCCGGCTGTGGGTCGCCGCGAACGTGCCCCGTGGCGCGATATTCCAGTTTACCGTGCCCGCCCTTGCCCTCACCCGCAGCGCCTCCGCCGGCGCAATCGAATCAAGCTGACAATGATCCTCGCCATCACTGTCCGGTGTCGCGACAGTTCCAGACGGACGCGCACTTTGTGCGATGGACAGAAATGGGTCGGACAGCGCCCGATGTCGGCCGGTGCAGACTAGCTCTCCATTCACTTGAAAGGAGATAGTCATGAAAGCCACAGACGATGCGGCGGCCGCCAGGATACCTTGGAACAAAGGCAAGCTCACAGGCCAGAAGCCTCCGCTGAAGCTCAAGGAAATCTGGGCGATCCGTATCCGCCTTCAGCTTTCGGCAAGCGTTCGCGACCTCGCGATGTTCAATCTTGCAATCGACAGCAAACTGCGCGCATGCGATCTGACGAGGCTGCGGGTTTGTGACGTTTGCCATGGGCAGCACGTCGCGAGCCGGGCAACGATCATGCAGCAAAAAACTCAACGGCCGGTTCAATTCGAGGTTACCGAGGAGACCCGGGACAGCGTCGAGGCGTGGATCAAGTCGGCAGCGCTGGCGTCGACTGACTTCCTGTTCCCGAGCCGGCTCCGCGAATCACCGCACATCTCGACGCGTCAGTATTCGCGCGTGGCGCATCGGTGGATCGCATCAATCGGGCTGGATGACACCGCGTACGGCACCCACACGATGCGCCGAACGAAAGCGTCACTGATTTATCGCCGCACGAAGAACCTCCGCGCCGTTCAGTTGCTCCTCGGCCATACCAAGCTTGACTATGTCCGGCGCTGAACTATGTCCCGTGGCGCACGAGACTGACATGACGTCATCAGTTGGCCGCGCAGCGCGGGATATAGTCCGGACCTACAGGCCCTTCAGAAACGCCAGCAATCGGTCATCCGGCCGATACCGTCCCGGCTTGCCGTTGGGGGGCGTCGTCCGATCTAGGACCTCCTGTTTCAACGTGAGGTTAGCGTCGAGGTAGACCTGTGTTGTTTCCACCGATTCGTGACCGAGCCACAGTGCGATCACCGAGGGTTCGACGCCTTCTTGCAGCAGATCCATCGCTGTCGTATGTCGCAACACATGCGGGCTGACGCGCTTGTTCTTTAGCGAAGGGCATCTGTCTGCTGCCGCCACGACATACTTGCGAAGCAGGTAGTGCATGCCGTGTGCGCTCAGCCGGCCCCCACGTGCATTTGGGAACAGTGGCTGATTCGCGGCCCGCGGCGGCTCCTGAACCCACGCGGCCAAGACGGCACGAGTGTTCTTGCTCAACGGCGTGCAACGCTCCTTGCGCCCCTTGCCGAACACGCGGACATGTGCACCAGCGCCAATGTGCAGGTCCTCGCGCCGAAGGCCGGTCAGCTCAGACAGGCGCAACCCCGTCTGAACCGCGAGCAGCAACAGGGCGTGATCGCGACGACCTGACCAGGTGTGTTGGTCAGGCGCGGCCAGCAATGCATCGACCTCCTGTCGGCGCAGGAAGGGGACCAATGCGCGGCTAACCCGTTTAGCCGGGATGGCCAGCACTCGCTGGATGTGCGCAGCGTGTGACGGCATCTCGAAGGCCGCATACCGGAAGAACGAATGCACTGCAGTCAGACGCAGGTTTCGCGTTCGAGCTGTGACGCCGCGCACCTGCTCCTGTTCATCGAGGAAGTCCATGACCAGCGGCGCGTCAATGTCTTCCAGGGCCAGAGTTGATGGCGCTTTATGCAGGCTTCGCTGTACAAACTCCAGCAGCAACCGGAATGTGTCGCGGTACGAAGCAATTGCGTGAACGCTGGCTTGACGCTGGTGCATCAGGCGCTGGATGAAGAACTTCTCCAGTAAGCTGGCGAAGCTGGGTTCCATCGTCATGATGACTCTCCCCAACGGCGTTCCAGGCGAGCCATCGCTTGTGCCATCAATTCGGGCGAGCCGCTCAGATACCAGTATGTGCCGGCCACGTAGATGTGCCCAAGATAGGTCGACAGCACCGGCAACAAGCGCCATGCGTCCTGTCCCGACTGATACCAATGTGTCAGCACTTCAACTGCGAAGCGATGCCGGAAGTCATGTAGTGTCAATGCCGCCCGTAATTTCCCCACAAGGGGGTGCGGCGGAAAACTTGGACTACCTGGAGGTAGTTCATGTACTCGTACGAAGACCGCATTCGAGCGGTTCGGCTTTACATCAAACTGGGAAAACGCTTAGCGGCGACCATTCGACGGCTGGGATACCCGACAAAGAACTCGCTTAAGTCCTGGCATCGCGAATACGAACAATGTCATGATGTGCGGAGCGGCTATGTACGTTCGAGGCCTAAGTATTCACTCGAACAGAAGGAGGCGGCTGTCGATCACTATCTAAACCATGATTGTTGTGCTGCTGAAACCTTGAGGGCTTTGGGATACCCGGGGCGAGGAACGCTTGTAGCGTGGGTTGAAGAACTGCGCCCGGGAACCGTGAAGCGCATTGTCGGCAAAGCTGGGTGCGTTCCGAAACCCCGCGAGGTGAAGCAGGCGGCAGTCATCGAACTGTGCACCAGAGACGAAAGTGCAAGCGTGGTTGCCCAAAAGATAGGCGTGAGCAGGCCGACGCTATACAACTGGAAAAACAAGCTACTCGGTCGTGAGGTTCCGGCATCCATGAAACGCCCCAAGAATCCAGCATCGACCCCTGAGCGGGCAGAACTGGAGCGGCAGGTCGAATCGCTTCGACGCGACATACGGCAGTTGCAACTCGAACACGACATCCTGAAGAAGGCACATGAACTGTTAAAAAAAGGCCTGGGCGTCGACCCGCAACTCCTGAGCAACCGGGAGAAGACGATGCTGGTTGATGCCCTGAGACCAATCTATGCGCTGCCAGAACTGTTCGCCGTATTGGGGCTTGCCCGCAGTTCCTACTTTTACCACCGCGCACGACTGCGGGTGTCTGACAAGTTTGCTGACGTGCGTCGTACCATCACGAGCATCTTCGAGCTCAATCATCGTTGCTACGGATATCGTCGGATTCGGGCGGCTCTCGGTCGGCAGCAGGTCTTCATCTCGGAGAAAGTCGTGCGGCGTCTGATGAAGCAGGAGCGCCTGGCCGCTGCCACCACGAGGCGGCGTCGCTACGGCTCTTACCTGGGAGAAATCAGCCCTGCGCCGGAGAACCTCATCAATCGCGACTTCCAGGCGGCAGCCCCGAATCAGAAGTGGCCCACCGACATTACGGAGTTGCAGATCCCGGCCGGCAAGGTATATCTGTCACCCGTCATCGACTGCTTCGATGGACTGGTCATCAGCTGGTCAATCGGCACGCGTCCGGATGCCGAGCTTGTGAACACCATGCTGGACGCCGCCATCGAGAAGGTGGCCAACACCAACGATCGGCCAGTCATTCATTCTGATCGCGGTGCCCACTATCGCTGGCCAGGGTGGCTCTCACGTATCCGCAATGCGAAGCTCATCCGCTCGATGTCGCGCAAAGGATGCTCGCCTGACAATGCGGCCTGCGAAGGCTTTTTCGGCCGGTTGAAAACCGAACTGTTCTATCCTCGGGACTGGCAGGCTACAACCATGGACCAATTCATTGCGGCAGTTGATTCCTACATCCGCTGGTATAACGAAAAGCGGATCAAAATCTCGCTTGGCTCACTCAGCCCTCTCGAATACCGTCAGAGCCTTGGGCTTGCAGCATAACCAATAAACGAGTCCAGGATTTCCGCCGCACCCCCATGCGACGCGCGGCTGTTTCGGCGACCAGGCCTGGCGCATGGCGCGCGCGCATGCCGGGCTTCTGCGCGATGAGCGGGCAAGCGATCAATCCCGGCGACGCCGTCTACAAGCCGACCTCACGCCCAACGCCCATCAATGCGGAAGCGATGATCCTGGCCTGCGTGGTGCACGACGCGGCGACTCTCTGAACCGCGCACATCGTTTTTTGCCGCAGCGGACGATGCCTGCTGCAATTTTGGCCGCGCGGCGTGGATAGCGTGTCCGCGGCTTGCGTACGATGGATTTGGCAGTAGAAGTGATTGCCAGCGCGCGGCGTGCATGACGCTGGAAGGCGTTGCCGACCACGTTGCGGTGCCGGCCCTGGTGATCTTCGGGACAGCGGACGCGTTGCTGGACGCCGGCCAGCACGGTCGGCGGACCGCCAGCGAGATGCCCAAAGGAGAGCTGTGGATGTTCGAGGGCGGCAACCACGGCGTCAGCAACTTCGCGGCTGAGCATCTTGGCCCCGGCGCCGACTGGCTCCTTGTCCACATGTAGCCGCGAGGATCTTTCTACCTATACGTTCACATGTGCGCCTCCCGTGCGGACAACGCCTTTCCGGTCAGGAGAGAGGTCATGGACAAAAGTGTCAGCTTCCCGCGGATCTCGAATAATCACAGTCTGCGGGGTTGCCAACGTAATGGCCGCTGCACGCAACCGCTTGAGAATGTCGAACAGCAGGTCGCTCCTCGTATCGCCTGCTATTCTTGGGCTGCGAACATAGCCGGTGACACTCAATGTGATGCCGTCGGCGGCGAGCTGACTGAACATGACCGACGGTGCCGGATGGTCCAGTATCGACGGGTGCGCTTCGTACGCCGCGAGCAGCAGATTGCGCACCTGTTCGGGATCGATGTTCAACGGGAAGGTGAGCGTGAGGGTCGTGACACCCTGGGTCCGGTTTCCCATCGTCACGTTGCGCACGGTTTGCGAGATCAGGTGGGAATTCGGGACGATGACCGTGGACCGGTCGGCGAGCTGGATTTCGGTAGCGCGAACGTTGATGCGGCGGATGTCGCCCTCGACGCCCGCAATACTGACGATATCCCCGACCTTGACCGGGCGCTCGGCCAGCAGGATCAGCCCGGAGATGAAATTCTTGACGATTTCCTGAAGCCCGAAGCCGATGCCGACCGACAGCGCGCTGACGATCCATGCGAGGCTGGTCCACCGCACACCCAGTATCGACAGCGTCAGCAGCGTGACAAGCACCCGGCCCGTGTTGACGAATAGCGCGAGCAGTGTGGCTCGCATGCCGACGCTCATACCGGTTTTCGGCAGTAACTCCTGATCCAGCCATTTGCGCACGGACCGGAGCAGGTACAGGCCAACACCCAGCGTGAGAACCGCGTTGACAATGTGTTCGGGAACGATGTGCAGCCTGCGCAGCCGGTTGCCGCCGACGATCTCGAGGATGCTGCTAGCCAGGCCGGCGGGCGTGGTGCCGAAGCCGCCGGTCAGCAGCGCGATGACCGCGATCGCCAGCAGCAGGCTGCGGCCCACCGCGGACATCACCGTCGAAGCCTGTTCGAGGTGGATGTCGTCCAGCCCGAATAGCTGCTTGATGGTTTTGCCGCTGGCATGATGCGCCGAGAAGAGGTTTTCGCAGATGTCCTCGGTGAGCCTGCTCAGCAGGTAGAAGCTGCACAGGACGAGGTCGAACCAGACGAGTTCATAGGTCAGGAATCGAGCAACCGAAATGTAGCCGGTAAGCAGCGACAACAGCGCCCCCACGACGGCAATGGTGACACCGGCGTGGATCAACCCGGCGACGGTCGAACGGACCTCCGGCGGTTCTCCTGCGGCGGCCAGCGCATTACGCACGCGGTTTGCCCGCAGCAGAGCGGCGCCGATGGTCAGTGCGACCACCAGCGAGACCACTCCGCGTCCGAGCAGCGTCATCTGCACACTGGTATCGACTGTTCTGTTGAACTGCTCCACCGTGCCTGAGAGCATGAGCAGGGCGGCAAGTATCCTGGGGAATGGCTCAATGGCGCGCGCCACCGGATCGGCCATGACCGTCAGGCGCCACGAGGGTCGGTCACTGCACAGCAGCGCCCGGCCCAGTCCCGCGATCATTGCGCAGGTCAGGGCAAGCGTAGTCAGTTCGCTGGCGAAATCCCGCAGGTTGGCGTTTAGTGGCTGCTGATGAGTCAGGGCAAGATAGATGAGCCGGACTGCGCATGCAGCGGCCGCCACGCTGGTGAGCGTGGTCGACAGCGCGATTGCGCTGCGTCGCAAACGGCCCTCGGCAAGGCGGTGCAGGCAGAACCATACCAGTGCCCGTTCGAGAAGATGGGCGCCTGCTGTCCATGTTCCGAGCGCGAGCAGCAGCATCAGTCCAATCGTGAATCGCTCGCCGGGTTGCCACGCCGACTGCAGTTGACCGGTAAGCAGCGAAATGAATGCCTTCAGCCGGTCAAGGTCGGTCGGTTCGGTCTGTAAGAGCGGTGCCCAGAACGCAGGGCCTAGAATGCTGCCGGAGCGAAAAGCGAGCTGGTTCTTGAGATGGTCATTGTGCAGCCGGCCAATCTGGGTAGTCAGGTTCGGCAGGTTCTCCCTGATGTTTTCCGCCTGCCCGATCTCGGCGTTGAGCCGCGCCCGCTGTTCCGCCATAGCGAGGCGCTGCTCCGCGACCGCGGGCGTCTCGACACTGGTGCCCGGAGCCGGCGCAGGACCGAGCACGTCAAACTGGGCCTGCAATTTCGCGCGCCCGGGCACCAATGACGTGGCCAGGAGGTTGTCCACCCGGGCTGAAAGCTGCTGGATTGCTGTCTGCAGCTCGACGAATTGCGCGTCGCTTGTCGCCGTCGATGCCCGCTGCTTGATCTGGTCCTGTTGAGTCTGCAGCTCCCCCAGAATTGCCAGGGTGTCAGTGCCATCGCCAGGCGATGCCAGAGGCGCAATTGCGATGAACTCCGACGGAGTGGCTGCCCAGACTGTCGGGAGAATCAGGCTGAATAACGCCAGCAGGGCGAGACGAAAGACGAAGTCCGGTACTTTGCGCATGATGGTGGACCCGGCAAGGGCACGTAATTGCGTATGGGGTGTGATGGCTCAGGCCTGTGGCGTGCAGCCACGCTGTCGCGACTGCGCCCAGCCTCGCGCATCCTCCGTGATGCGGCCGGCCAGGCTCGCAATGGCGAGTTGCTGCGCGCGCACCAGGTCCGCGTAACCACCCGGCGCCGCCTGCTGCAGCTGCGTATGGCAGCTCAGGCGGACACCGTTGGGGTCCTGCGCGAAACCGAGGCTCCAGTCAGCCTCGAGCTGCACCGCGTGCCCCGGCCAGGCGTCGAGGCGCCGGATCTGCAGCCTGATGCCCAGCACCGGTTGATTGATCGGCCGGGTGAGACCGGCCACGTCCTGGGTGCCCAGGCGGCGCACCAGTTCGGTGGATAGCGCGGCGCGCAGTTGATCGCCCAGCGGTGCGACCCAGCGCTCGTCGTCGAGCACCGCAACGCCGCTGTCGCCCTGCCGTACGACCATCGCCTGCTGGTCGAGCTCGGCGGGAACGCCCACTGGCAGCACGTCGATCGCGAACGGCGCGGCTGGCTGGGCGGAAGCGGGCTGTGCTGCCGGGAAAACCAGCGTGTAGTAGTGCACCGGCGCGGACGAGCAGGCGCTCAGGGCCAGCGCGACGGTGAGCGTGACTGCGCGCAGGCTGGCGCGGGCTGAAAAACTCATTGTTTGGACTCCTGTGAAGCGGAGGGGCTGGCCGCGGTGACCGGGGCCACGGCTGAACGGTCCGCTGCATGGCCGCGCAGCAGCGCTTCCGGATGGCGGCCGAGCAGATCAGTGAGCGTGCGCAGCGAGCGGGCAGTGCGCTGCACTTCCTGCAGCGTCTGGCCCAGGTTTTCCTGGAGCGGCCCGTCTTCGGCCAGCATGCCCTGCGCGGCGCCGAAGGTCTGGCGAGCCTGCTCCAGGGTCCGCGTGGTCGCCGGCAGCACCTGGCCGTTGATCTGCTTCAGGGTGCTGTCGAGGTCCGCCAGACCCGTGTCGAGATGGCGTGCGATCGAGTCGAGCGGCATCTTGTCGATCTTGCCGACGATGCTTGCTATCTGCTCCTGCAACTGGTCGAAGCCCCCGCTCGCGGTCGGTAGCGTAAGCGGTCGCGCGTCGACGTCGTATGAGACCTTCGGGGCGTTCGGTACGAACTCGAGCGAAATATAGAGCTGTCCGGTCAGCAGATTGCCGGAGCGCGCCTGTCCGCGCAGACCGTGCGCGACCATGGTGGACAGGAATTGCGCTACCTTTTCGATATCGCCATTTATTTTGGGCAGCTTGTCGAGCACCGGTCCGAGCCGCTGCGGATAGACCTCGATGCCGACGATCATGGGAAAACGCTGCGTGGCCGGGTCGTAATCGAGTTTCATGGAAACCACGCGCCCGAAGTTGATTCCCGAAAACACCACGGGAGCGCCCCTGGACAGGCCGCGCAGCGACTGTGCGAAGCGCAACTCGATGTACTGGGCCGGACCGTCTGGCGGCGCCATCGCGGTCTCTTCATCTTTCGCCAGAATGAACCGGCTGCCGCCTGGGCCGGCGCTCGTGCTGCCGACGGGCGTGGCGAACGCAATTCCGCCGCCAACGATCGTGGCCACGGATTGCGTCTTGAGCTTGAAACCGTCAGCACCCAGCGAGAGGTCGACCCCGCTCGCATTCCAGAAGCGGGTATCCGCCGTGACAAACCGGTCATACGGTGCATCGACGAAGATCTGTACGCTGACGCCGTGGCCATCGGCGTCGAGCCCATACGACGCGACGCGGCCGACCTGAATGCGCCGGTAGTAAACGGGCGAGCCGATGTCGAGCGAACCGAGGTCGTCCGCATGAATCGTGAAACTCGTTCCCGGCGTCCCACTGATGACGGCGGGAGGCGTCTCCAGCCCCGTGAACGCTGTGCGCGCGACCTCCGAGGTGCCGGTGTCCACGCCGATATAGGCGCCCGACAGCAGCGTGTCCATACCCGAGACACCGGTCATGCCCAAACGAGGCCGGACGACCCAGAAGCGGCTGTCCGCGCGCGCCAGGCTCCGCGCGCTCCTGGCAAGCGAAACCGAGGCGACCACGTGCGAGCCATCGTCGCTGAGCGCGACCGTAGATACGGTTCCGACCGTCACGTCCTTGTATTTGACAGGGGTCTTGCCGGCCTCCAGCCCCGCAGCGGTCCTGAACGAGATGGTGATTTCCGGGCCGGCCGAGAGCCACGCGTGGATCACCATCGACAGCCCGATCAGCGCGGCGACGAGCGGCACGAGCCAGACGGGCGATACCCGCCAGCGGCTACGGGTGACGCGAGGATCTCGGGGTTCGGGTAGCGGCTTGTTTGATACAGGATTCATGTTTCCTCAGCGTCCCAGATGAGTCGGGGATCGAAGTTCATGGCGCAGAGCATGGTGAGAATCACCACGAGGCCGAAAAAGAGAATGCCGATGCGCGGCTCGCTGTCGGACAGCGCCTGGAAGCTGACCAGCGCGCAGACGATTGCCACCACCATCACGTCGAGCATCGACCAGTAGCCGACCGCTTCGACGAGCCGGTACAAACGGGCACGCTCGCTCATTGCCCAGCGACTGCGACGTTGCGTGGTCGCGAGCAGCATGCTGAGGATCAGGAACTTGGCGCACGGCACGACTACGCTTGCAATAAAGATCACCGACGCAATGCCCCAGGACCCTGCTTTCCAGAACTCCACGACGCCGTAGAGAATCGTGCTGTCGCTGCCGTGTCCCAGAAGGCTCGTGTGCATGACCGGCAGCACATTGGCGGGGATGTAGAAAATCAGGGAAGCGATCAGGAACGCCCACGACCGTGCGATGCTGTCCGGGCGCCGCCGATGCAGGGCTCGTCTGCAGCGCGGGCATTGGGCGTGTCCGTCCACGCGCGGCATATGTGCGCAAACCAGTCCGCATCCATGGCAGGCAATCAGGCCGAGTTGTCCCGCGCGAGGAGGTGGCTTCATGCTGTCTCCGCGTCGGTCCATTCCCACAGCAAGTGGACATCGCGACTGGCGATCATTGGGATCAGCACCATCAGCGTTGCCGTGGCCCAGATGCCGGGACCAGCTGCCACCTGCACGAAGCTGGAAAGTTTGATGATCGCCACGAGCATGCCAAGTACGCCGACCTCGACGATGCTCCACGGGCGCAGCATCGCAAGCAGCCTCATGCTCCATGCGAAACCCGGCGCCCGGCGTGCGGCGCGGGCAAATGCCAGCACCCAGCCGAGCAGCGCGATCTGCAGAAGCGGTACCACGACAATCATCATCGCAGTGGCGAGCGCAATCGGTGCAACCGCGCCGTGCGCCAGCGCTGCCGCGGACTGCCAGAGCGTCGTCTCGCTGTGCAGGCCCTGCAGGGAGATCCGGATCACCGGGCAGACGTTGGCGATCACGAAGACGATGGCTGCGGCGACGGTTAGCGCGAGCCACCGATCGACATCGAGCTGGCTCGCGCGATACAGGACCGCCGAACATTGCCCGCAGCGCGCCACCTCGCGCGTGGCCAGCGCGCGGCGGCGGTACACGCTGTCACAATGCTCGCAGACGACGAGCGTAGGGAAGGTTTGCATGAGCATCCAGCAATCAGGACGGCCTGCCACTGCCGCCGGCCACCGTCCGCTGCTGTTGGACGTGGCCCATCTGAGCCGCGCGCGCGTCGAAGTACGACGTCGCATAGTCGATGAACGCCCGGACCTTCGCCGTCATCAGGCTCCTGTCCCGATATGCGAGCCTGAGTTCGGCGTCCCCGCTCATGAGCTCGAAGTCGGGCAGCAGTTGTATCAGCCGGCCATCGTCCAGCTCATTGCCGATCATCGTAAGAGGCAACGCGCCGAGACCCGCACCGCTCATCACCAGTTCCTTGTTCAACGCGGCGTTGTTGCTCGACACGTCGTATTCCAGTGGCACGGCGATCTGTTCGCCACCGCGCCGGAACCGCAGTTGTGGTTCGCTGATCGACGCAAGTATTGTGACGAAGCGGAATGCGGCAAGGTCGATAGGCCTTTGCGGTAGCTGGCGCCCCTGCAGATAGCTGGGCGAGCCCACTACGGCGAGGGGCAGGCGACACAACGCACGGGTGATCGTGAGCTCGCTCGTGAGCATGAACGGCAGCACGATGCCGAGATCGAAGGCTTCCTTGATCAGATCGACTGGCCGTTCCGCCAGCGTCAATTCGAGCTGCACGGCTGGATACCGGGCACGGAACCCGGCGATCAGCGGTGGCAACTCTATCAGCGCCGCGGTGGTGTGGGCGACGAGCCGCAGTATCCCCGCAGGCGCCCGTGCGCGCTCCCCGGTACCGGCCTCGAGCACGTCCAGTTCAGCCACCACGCGCGAGCAGCCGGCGTAGAACTCCTCCCCGGATTCAGTGAGTGCGAGGTGTCGGCTCGTGCGCTGAAAAAGACGCACACCGAGCCTGGTTTCGAGCCCCGTTATCGCGCGCGAGACGACTGCCTTTGAGATGCCCAACGCATGCGCGGCGTGCGTAAAGCTCTGCATTTCGACGACAGTGCAAAAAGTCCGCAGCGTTTCGAGGTGGTCCATAAGTGTTCGCAATCCAAAGTATATCTAAATTGAAACCATGCGGTTCAGTATAGTGAAAACAACACTGTTGCTGTCAACGTAAATAAACCATACAGTTTAGTTATATTAAAGTCCAAACCTGTAAAGATGGAAGCTCGGTCAGGTGCGTTGCCGCCGGCGGCGTCGTCGATCGATCGCTAAACAAAAGGAGAGCCCGGGATGAGGGGGGAAACGGAAGAAAAGCGGCAGGCGATTGTTGACGCCGCGTTTGAGGTGTTCAGTGAGGTGGGGTTCGAGCACGCGTCGATGTCCGAGATCGCGGCACGGGCAGGAGCGTCGAAGGCCACGCTCTACAGCTATTTCGAGTCGAAGGAAGAGATGTTCACTGAGTTCATGACCGCGGCCGCGCAGGAGGAAGTCCGAGAGGGGTTCGAGCTGCTCAAGACCTCCGCGCCGGTTCGCGATGCACTGGTGAGCTTCGGCACGCACTGTCTGGTTGCGGTGCTGAAACCGCAACTGCTCGCGGTGCGCCGTCTCGCGCATCGTGAAGGCGGCCGGTCGAAAGTCGGCGCCCTGTTCTATGAGCGCGGGCCGAAGCTCGGCTGGCAAACGGTGGCTGTCTTCCTGCAGCAATTGATTGATGCCGGGCAGCTGCGCAGCTGTAACGCAGCCATCGCGACAGCGCATCTGCGCACGCTGTATGAAGCTGAGTTGATGGAGGTGTGCCTGTTTGGCGTGCCGGCCGATACGAGCCACCGCAACATCGCGAAGGTCGTTCAGAGAGCGGTCGACGTGTTCCTGGCCGCCTACGGACCCACGGACCCAGCACAAACCAGGCATTGATGATCGGGCAGCGGCGATGGCGCTCCAGACGAGGATCTGGCGCTGATAGGAAGTCAGGATCATGGTCGGGAGTCGTATTCAGGTGACCCGCACGCCGCTTGCCTCGATGTCGGAGATGCCACGCTCAGTCATCATTTCTTCCAGATTTCGCAGCCTCAGCACATAGGCCACGTACCAACGCACGCACATCAGGATCACATCAAGCGGATAGTGCAGCCGCTGCAAAAGCTTGGCAATCCATGGGGCAGGGTCGTTTGCGGCGTCAGTGTCTTGTTCATCGTGGGATCAATGCGTTTTCCTCAGGCCGACATTTCAGTGTTTCCGCGCTAATGCGACAAAACCCTAAAAGCCGTCGAACAGTCTGGGGAGAGTGTTACTGAGACTCGACGGCGTCGAGGCGCGCTTGCGCTGTCTCGGCAGGGTATTGGCAGTGGTACGCGCCGAACAACTGCGAGCACAGTTGAGCAAGTGCGAGTAGGATCACGGCTTGATCTGCGTGCTCGACCTCTCCTGCATTGAGTACGTCATCGTGGACCGGAGCAAGAGGGCGCAGTTGCCGGAAAGTGGCGGCGTCAAATCTCATGTTGGACCTCCTGTGGTCAGACGGTGGAGCGCACACTAAGCAGCCGGTCCCAAGGCGTCGTTTACGCTTGAGCTGCCGGGCTCGTTGAAATGTTGGGCGAGCTGCAGCGAATTTCAGATGTGCCTCCCTCAGGACACTCAGCACCCAAGGTCGGCACCACGGTCGCTGGGACGGCAAGTCGCGCATGCCAGGCTCTGTTCACATTTTCACGAATGGTCCAAATGCAAAGGCCGGCCTGCCGAACTCAGCGCCGAGTGCAGTTTGGTGCTCAGTCTGCGTCGCGAATGTGCGAGCGCTTGTGGACCCGTGGCAGGCTGCAAATCCGCTGCATCCGCCGGTGATTTCGGCGAAGCACTTCGCACAGCAAACGGCTGTAGTCTCTGGCCAAAAATAGCTCGTGCGCTTCTGGACGCCTTCCTTCAACTCGCCGCATTCGTCGCAGCGATCCAAGACACGGACCTGCATCGGTCGGGAGCGCCATTCGAGTTCGTTCATGTCAGCAGCCCTCGCGCTGATCTCCGACGCTGACGGCGATGAAGTTCGCGGCCATCCGTCGCAGTTCTGGCGAGGTCGGATCAGCTCGACGCAGCTCGACCAAATCTCTTGCGTTCGTGCTCATTGTGGCCTCACTGAATGCAGATGCGGCTAAGGTCAACGGCCCGGCGGTACACGTTCTTACCCAGCCAAGGGACGAACGTGTACTCGTCGTACGCGTTGCTACCGATATAAATCAAGTTATGCAGAACGTTGAACATGGCGCCACCACTTAATTGAAATCACAAGGTCCATGGAATCAGGATAGATGGACGACCCAAATAAAACCATTGTACGAACGGTCGCTGCAGTCCAACGTTGGCATAGCGCGCTCATACGTTTGAATGCCTCTGGGCATCCAGCAAGGGGGCTCCGAGTCTTGGCGGCGATGTAGCCGGAGCCGTTACCCTAAGCCAGTCATGCGATGGTATGAGACAGCCATACCTCTAACGAGGCTCCGCCTCAGACCGACGAGTGGATTGGTGACTGCGTGGCGCGGCCGGTGTAGGGAGAGGTGGGCGCGCAAATTCGGACAGTCGGATAAGTGGAACGCTCGGGGCCTGAGCCGGCGATAATGCCGACAAAGGAACCAGGAAGATGACGAAGAGAACCCGACGGACGCACTCAGCCGCGTTCAAAGCGAAAGTGGCGATGGCGGCGGTCAAGGGCGAGCGGACGCTAGCCGAACTGGCGCAGCAGTTCGATGTGCACCCGAACCAGATCACCGAATGGAAGCGGCAGTTGCAGGAACGTGCCGCCGACGTGTTTGGCGCAGGCGGCACGGCGTCGAGCGAGCCGCAAGTCGATTTGAAGGAGCTACATGCGAAGATCGGCCAACTCACGCTCGAGAACGATTTTTTAAGCGGCGCGCTCAACAAGGCGGGATTGCTGAGCGCAAAGCGATGATCGATCGTACACACGCATTGCCGGTCTCGCAGCAGGCGCGACTCGTTGGTATCGCAAGATCGAGCGTGTATTACCGGGCGCAACCGGTGAGCAACGCAGACCAGTTGCTGATGCGCCGGATCGATGAACTGCACATGGAGTTTCCGTTTGCCGGAGCGCGGATGCTGGCGCGACTGCTGCGTCGCGAGGCACACGAGATTGGCCGTCGGCACGTGCGCACGCTGATGAAGCGCATGGGTATCGAGGCGCTGTATTGCAAGCCGAATACGAGCCGACGCAATGCGCAGCACAAGATCTGGCCGTATCTGCTACGGGGCATGACGATCAGTCGGGCAAACCAGGTCTGGGCACTGGATACCAGTTATATCCCGATGGCGCGCGGCTTCGTGTATCTGACCGCCGTGGTGGACTGGGCCAGCCGGAAGGTACTGGCCCACCGCGTAGCGATCACGATGGAGGCGATGCACGCTGTCGAGGCGTTGGAAGAAGCGTTCGCGAAGTACGGGCAACCTGAGATCGTCAATACCGACCAGGGCAGCCAGTTCACCGCGATAGCGTTCACCGGGGCCGTGCTCAGCCGGGGCATCCGCCTGTCGATGGACGGCAAAGGTGCCTGGCGAGACAACGTGTTCGTCGAGCGCGTGTGGCGAAGCGTGAAATATGAAGCGGTGTATCTGAAAGCCTATGAATCGGTAGGCCACGCCCGGCGCTCAATCGGCGATTACATCAATCTGTACAAGTGCGTTTCATACTGCCCAACCTCGCTATGTTGTTGATAAATCTAGAGAGCCCTGTTGTGTCGTTGGTATTGTGGGGTGTCCACGCCGTGCGCGAGCCCGTCCGACGAGTTCGGTAACTGCGTCCCCGGTCAGCGAATTGCGATTGAAGATCCATGGCCCGTTGGGTAACGGATGTTCGGCTGGGATCTTGTTGCGCTCAACTGCGAGCCTGAGCGTTCCGGGGCTCACACCGATGAACGCCGATGCCTCGGTCAACGTCATCCATCCTTCAGCAGCACGTCGTTCGCTCGAATAGACCGGGATCTGATGGTGGCTGCGCAACGCGGTGACTCGCTCCTGGGTCCAGAAGTTACCCCGGCCGGTTCGCAGGTCATTGCGATTGAGTACGCCGGCGATCACCAGATCCGGACAGATACGGACAAGCTGGCGCACGGCATCAATTGCTTCACGTGACGTATGCGTAGTGTTCTCTCCGCGGCGCCGCCGCGGCACGCGAATCTCGGTATGTACTCCGCCCTTCCAGTGAATGACGAGCACGATTTCGCTCGTTGCGTCGTCAACGTCAACGACGACTTCGTGGATCAGGGTGCGCACTATGCGCTTCTTCAGGCGGGCGTCGGCCTGCGGCCAGATCGATTCCAATGCAGTGGCAAGATCGGCAAACTCCTCTGGCTGGGTAGGCGGTATCTGGCCGGATGTGCGCGACTGTTGCTCGATACGCGATTCCAGTTCCTCTACGCGTAGTAGCGCATGATTCCAGCGCCGCTCCAGTTCGTCGGCGACGAGCCGGTTCTCGGGGTCAGCAGCATCGTACTGTTTCTGCGCGCGTTGCGCGGCGTAGCGTGCAGCCTGAAGATCCCGCTGCAACGCGGCCAGCACTTCGTCCTGCTTCAGGGTCTCTTCTTCGCGCGCCACGATTGCTGCCTCAATTGCCGCCGGTTGAACGACCTGCAAGACCGCCTCGGCGATGGCCGCGTCCGCGCGTGTGCCACCGAACGCAATACAACGCGGTTGCCCCTTGTCCATCCAGCCGCGATGACAGCTATAGCGCAAGGCGTCGTGCCTGTTACCCGTGTAGTGTAGCGTCAGCTTGCTCGCGCAGCGCCTGCAGCGCAATAGTCCCGCCAGCAGGGCCTCACCGTTCTTCGGGGCGCCAGCGTGTCCGGCCAGACGCAGGTTGCCGCTAATGGCACACTGGATCCGTTCGAATTCGTCCCAGTCAACGTACCCTTCGTGGGCATTCGGAATGAGCGCAAGCCACTGATCCCGTGGTTTGCGGCGATCACGTTTGCGTGGTTCCCCAGCCTCGTAATGGATCGCGCATTCGGTTTTGCCATAGGCATACGTGCCACCGTAGATCGGGTTGGTCAGGATCCGGTACACCGTGCCGTAGCTCGGCCGTTTCCATTGGATTTCGCCGCGCGGCATGCATGCCGGCAACTGCAGGCCGTGCTCCAGGAACCATAACAACGTCTGACGCACCGAACCAATCGCGCCGAACTGGCGGAATACTGAGCGGATGGCGTCCTGCACGCGCAAATCCGGATCCTTCTCCAGGCGCTGGTCTTCGGTCTTGCAGTAACCCACCGGCGCCGCGACAATGAGTTCGCCGCGTTTGGCCTTCTCCCGACGAGCTTCGAGCGAACGCTGACGCAACAGATCCAGCTCGTATTCGTTCAGGCTGCCCTTCAAGCCGAGCAGCAAACGATCGTTGCTCTGCCGCGGTGAGTAGACGGTCTCCTGATCGACGAGCACCGTGTCGACGACGCGGCACACCTCAACCAGTTGCTGCCACTCGCGACTGTTGCGCGCGAATCGTGAAACCTCGCGAGCGGCAACTGCGCCGACGTGCCCAAGACAGACCTCTGCGACCATCCGTTCGAAGCCCGTGCGCGTTTGCGTTCCGGCCGCAGAGCGTCCCAGATCCTCGTCGATCACCTCGATCTCGTTCCAGCCCAACTGATGCAGACGATCCTGCATCGCATACTGCAGCTTCTGGCTCTCCAGATTGTGGCTGACCTGGTAGGCCGACGACTGGCGCACGTACAGCATGGCCTTGCGCGCCAGATGCTGCGCCCGAATCTTGTCACTCATCGCGCACCTCCGGCTCGTGTACGGCGGCGAGCAGCCCGCGACGGTGTTGCCGCAGCAGCTGCGCCAGCAAACGCACCGTCTGCTGCCGGACCTCTTGCGGCAGGTGCTCCCATTGTGGTGTCTTCGGAAAGAGACGGAACAGGTCGAGTTGACCGCCCGGTTGGGGGTTTGTCTGGCGTCGCATCAGCACCTCCTGTACGGAGCAAAGGATGGTGCTCGGCTTGTACCATACCGCGCGGCGTGGCAGCAGGCGCCTGCGCCAACAGGTACTTCAGTTCCCTCAATGCTTCACAGCTGACGGCGGGAGACGTTGCCGAGGTAATGCGACAGCAGGCAACGGGATCGAACATCCATTGCGGCACCTCCAGCAAGCCCGCCGTGTCGAACGGCTCTCGCCCACAGCGCAGCACTGACTCGGCGTTCTTCCTCTCTATCGTGGTGAAAATCCATACCGTGTGCCCGTACCACGGGTGCCAGCGGTAGAGAACCTCCTTTGATTCGCCGATATGGGCGTTGTGTTGACGGCTTGTACAACCAGAGACGGCCTCATTCGAGTCTGGAAGACCGCACGCCGGATGAGGCATACTTCGCAACACTGCCTGCGATCAAATTGGCAGCATGACTGCCCCGGACGTTCCACTTAAAAATATCGAGAACCTGTCCGAACAAGCGAGGCCATCTCTGGGCGGCGAGATCGTGCTGGACGCGAGCGCGTCCGCAGAGGTCGTGTGCGTCAGTGTGGAGAACCAGGGGCAGCCGATTTCCGCCGGGAATCTCGAACGGATTTTCGATCGCTTCTATCGGATCGATCCGTCGCGCAGTTCGCTGCCGTCATCGGCGCTGTCAAAAGGGCCCACCGGGTCCGCCGGGTCCATCGGATCGACCGGGCTCGGGCTCGCCATCGTGCGCATGATCATGGAACTGCACGGCGGCTCGGTGCATGCGCAAAGCGATGCGCGCAGCACGCGGTTCGTGCTGATGTTCCCGCGGCTTGTGTGAGTGTGTCCAGCGGGCCTAAACCGGCCCCGCCGTGCTTCTGGCTTCACTGCCCCACGTGCCCCCGAGCGCTTTCAGCAACAACACACTAGACTCCAACCGCCGCTCGGCGCTCTGATCCGCGATCCGGCGATTCGTCAGCGCAATCGTCTGCGCGGTCACCACGTCGAGATAGCTGACCGCGCCCGCCTTGAAGCGGTTCGTCGTGAGCCGCAAGGAGAGATCCGCGGCCGTGGTGCGGCCGGCGTAGCCCGATAGGAAAAGACAGCCGGATCGGCTTGCGCGTCTCGATCACGTTGATCGAGACGGCAGAGGGGTCGTCGGCGGCGAGCACGCTCCGTTGCATAGTCTCGCCGGTGTCGTTGCACAGAGGCCCTGAAGCACCGGGCGCGCCATGGGCAACGAACAGCCTAAATGCCGATACCTCAAGGTTTTTAACGCACCCGATGCCGAGCCCGTCGACGACCAGCATCGTCGTCGAGCTCGAAGTCGTTGCGAAGTGCGCAAATCAAGAGAGTCGCGCCGCACTCACGCTGCTTGTGCACATTGCGCAAACTGACATGGCTGATCGTGTCATGCGGTGAACTTCCCGGTCGTCTTCCTTTTATCGGACGGCCATCATGACGTGGAGTACGCGTTCTCGCGAGAAACGCTCGAAGTCGAGTTGACATAAAGGAAATGAGCAAAATTTCGACTGTCAGAGCTTTTTAGAAATGTCCGGTTCTGGCTCATTAGAAATGTCCGGTTTCCTGCTCCGGGCTGGCTGTGGCGCATGCTGCGCATCACAGCCAGCCCGGAGCCAGACCATGAACGGACGTGGATTCATCACGATCAGCATGCACGAACTCGAGCGCGTGAAGATCATCGAGGCGGTCGTCCAGCATCGCCTGACGATCGTACTGGCGGCTGAACGGCTGCAACTATGTGAGCGTCAGATCAGCCGGCTGGTGCGACGCTACGAGTCCGCTGGACCGGCCGGGCTCGTGTCGGCGCGGCGTGGACAGCCCAGCAATCGCGAACTGCCGGTTGATCTGCGGGCGCGGGCTATGGCGCTGGTGCGTGAACGTTACGCGGATTTTGGGCCAACGCTGGCCTGCGAGAAGCTGGCCGAATGTCATGGTGTGGTGCTGGCGAAGGAAACCGTGCGACGCTGGATGCGCGATGCGGGCCTGTGGATTCCGCGCAAGCAGCGGCCGCCGAAGCTTCACCAGCCGAGAAACCGGCGGGCATGCCTGGGCGAACTGGTGCAGATCGACGGCAGTGATCACCGGTGGTTCGAGGACCGCGCGCCGGCGTGCACGCTGCTGGTGTTCATCGACGATGCAACAGGCCGGCTGATGGCACTGCACTTTGCGGCGACCGAATCGACCTTCAGCTACTTCGAGGCGATGCGCGCGTACCTTAAACAGCATGGCAAGCCGGTGGCGCTGTACAGCGACAAGGCCAGCGTCTTCCATTGCAACAGCCATTCGGTGACGCCTGGCAAGGGTGTGACGCAGTTTGGCCGCGCGCTGTACGAGCTCAATGTGGATACGTTCTGCGCCAACAGCAGCCAGGCGAAGGGGCGCGTCGAGCGCGCGAACCTGACGTTGCAGGATCGTCTTGTGAAGGAACTGCGGCTACGCGGCATCAGCACGAAGGAGGCCGCCAATGCTTATGCGCCCCACTTCATCGCTGACTTTAACGGCCGGTTTGGCAAGATGCCGCGGAGCACATTCGATGCACACCGGCCGCTGCGTGCCGACGACGATCTTGATCTGATCCTGACCGTTCGTGTGCCGCGGCGCGTGTCGAAGGTGTTGACGGTGCAATATGACCGTGTGATCTATCTGCTGGAGGATACGGTGGCGAACCGTAGTCTGATTCACCGTTATCTGGATGTGTTCGAATACCCGGACGGACGTATCGAAATCCGGGTGAATGGTGCTGCCCTGCCCTGTGCGCCATACGACCGGCTCTCGGAAATCGATCAGGCGGCGGTGGTCGATAACAAGCGGCTCGGGCACACACTGCAGATGGCGCAGCTCATTCAGGCACAGCGTGATGACAGGCGGGCGTCGGGCTCGCCATCGAGGACCAACCAGGGCGAAGCGCCGCGGCCGAAGGAGCGCAAGGTGGGCACCCGCAAGCAGCGCGAGCTGACGTGGGAGGAGCTCAATGAAGCGATTCTGGGAACTGCCGGAATGCGGGTTGGCTCGGTGCTTAAAAGCCCGGCGGCCTCAAATCTGAAGTGCAACACCTGTTTCGTATAAGGTGTTGCGATGCACGAAAGAACTCAGTATCAACAACTTCAGCCTGAAGAGCGCCTGATCATTGCAAGTCTGCATCTGCAGGGTTCGAGTATCCGGGCCATGGCCCGGATACTCGGGCGCTCGCCAGCCACCGTTAGCCGTGAACTGGCGCGAAACAGCTTGCCTGCTGGCTACGCGTCCGTGTCGGCTGAAGCGCTCAGTGCCGCACGCCGCAGCGCGGGTCGCCGCCCCCCAAAGCTTTGCCTGCAAAGCGTCTGCTGGCGCATCGTTCTCACTCTGCTCGAGTGGAAATGGTCACCTCAGCAGATATCGGGCACACTGAAGCGACGCGTTGCTCGAGGCTGACGTGATCTACTGCGACGAGACGACGTTCCAGGTCCTGAAGGAAGAAGGGCGCAAGCCGCAAACGAAAAGCTATCTCTGGGCGCAAATGACCGGATCGGGAACACCCATCCGCTGTTTCGCCTATACGGCTGGTCGCGGCGCGAAGCTGGCCGACAAACTGTTCGCCGGCATTCGCAAGGGTGCGGTTCTGATGACCGACGGATACGAGCCCTACAACGGCATCGCGCAACAGTATCAGCTCGTGCACCTCGGATGCTGGGCTCATGCGAGACGGTATCTGGTCAAGGCCGAAGATAACGTGCCCAAGGCGGCCCGCTCCGCCGATCTGCTCGCCACACGCTTCATCAACCTGATCGGCAAGCTGTTCGCAGCGGAGGCGCGCAGTGAAACGTGGCCGGCTGAACGACGACAGCGATTGCGACGACGATACAGTCCACGCGTGCTGGATGTCATCGAAAAGCTGATGCTTGAACAGTTGCCCGGCGTCGTGCCGCAAAGTTTACTCGGCAAGGCGCTGACCTATCTGTATGGACAGTGGCCCAAGCTGATCCGATACGTCGAGAACGGCAACTGGCCCATATCGAACAATCCCTGCGAAAATTCCATTCGCCCGTTTGTCGTCGCACGCAAAAGCTTCCTGTTTGCCGATACAGTTGCTGGCGCACATGCGAGTGCGAATCTTTATTCGCTGGTCGAGTCAGCAAAAGCCAACGGCATCGACCCGTACTGCTACCTCACCTGGCTGTTCCAACGTCTGCCACTGGCGAAGACCGTCGACGACTACGACGCGCTGTTGCCGTGGAGGATGCCCGCCAATCTCCGCTGACCCTTCTCCCGGCCACACAATTTACGCCTCAGAGCACCTCTGAGTGGCGTCGTTCGTGGACCGCATACGTTCATGAGGCAGCGCAGCCATGATCGGTCGCGCACTTCTGAAGCGGATCAAACCCTCATGGTTGGTCTGGCAGGGGCGGGGGGGAACACACACCACGAACCGTCATCGTGTCTGAAAAAAAGAATCGCAAGCAAGCCACCTGGACGCAACGCCTCGACGCATACGCAACGTCGAGGACTCGTACCTTTGTGACTCAACCGTACGACGTGAACCGGCATCCCTGGGGTGGGTGCCAGCCATTTATCGATCAGCAAATGCAGGGACCTCTCACCGGTGTTCATTGCATTCTCCTCGGACCTCATTTACGTCGCGCAGCGGCGAGTATTTTTCGCTACCAGACCGAACGCTGAAAAAGCGCTGCCACCGGTCTTTGCCACGTCAGACGCATAGATCGCGCCGGGTTCGGCGAAATATTTCAAGGCGTTGATTTCGTTGGTATTTTCTGGAGGTCGACGCCACACTGACGTACGTAAGCCGTTCGACGCGTTCGAATTTCGGACGGTCCTGTATTTGGGGGATAGAATTTGGACAGACGCCTGCGCCGCTATGGAACGCTGATGAGCAGCGACGACTCCGGGAAGTGCTGACCGACGCGCCCCGCGCGTGCCTCGTCCTGTGCGATCTGGCGAGGTGTTCGGAACCGCTTCCTTCGTTATCGCCATCGAGCACGCCCGGTCCGACGACGGGCGATGTACGACGCATGCAAGCGGTGACCGGGCGTCAGTTCAGGCAATCGTGTTTCAGGCGCAAAAAGATGCCGGACGCAGAGCTAACCCGCTGATCGGGTGATGTACTCGTGCTCATACGGAGACAGCATGAAAGAGATAGGTACGCCAATGGACTGGTTTGCCAGTCCGGAGCGCGACACCAGCGTCATGGCTGCTTGGGAGCGTCTGATTCAAGGTGGCTACTCGCCCACGGGTGCGCTGCGTGGGATGGTTGACGAATCCTGGCACCGATGCATGGACGGCCGCGTGGATCCCGATACGGCGGGCGCTCCACCTCCGCTGGAAGAAGGGCCGCTCTTCGACTTGCGCGTCAGGAACGACCGCCTGATGCGTGTCAGCGTGCCGTTTATCCATCAGACACGCGAGTTCCTTTCGCAGACGGGGACCGTCCTGCTGCTAGCGGATCCAGATGGGATGATTCTCGAACTTGCCGGAGACACGCGCATCATGGAACCGGCCGGCGAGGTTCACTTGATCCCCGGTTGCACCTGGAACGAACTCAGTTGTGGGACCAATGCGATCGGCACCGCCCTGGTGTTGCAGCAGCCCGTGCAGATTCATGGCTCCGAGCATTTCTGTGCGCCGATCAAACGGTGGACGTGCTCGGCCACGGTAATCCGCGATCCGCTCGACGGTACGGTACTCGGCGTTCTGGATGTCTCGGGGCTTGCGCAAACCTACAGCCAGCATAGTCTGGCGTTCATCGTCTCAATGGCCGGGCGGATCGAGAGCAGCCTCGGCAAGTTCGCCATGGAGCGGCGACTGCGGCTGATGGAACGTTGCATGGCCTATTGCTCCGGGCGCACGGACGGCGTGATTGTCGTGGACGATTGCGGACGCCTCGTCAGAGCGAATCCGCAGGCGCCGGCCGCATTTGCCCGGCTTGGCATATCGGGCGCACTGGAAGGCGCTTTTCCCATCCCGGACATCGCGAGGATCGCGGTCGGCTCGATGTCGCCGCAATCGGCGGCGTGGCTGCGTCTGGCGCAAATCGAAAGGGTCTCGGAAGGCAGCGACACGCTCGGCTTCATGCTGATCGCCCCGGCCGCCGCCCGGCGCGCCGCCTTGCTGTCTGACTTGCCACTTGCCGCCGAGTCGATGGCCGCACCGGCGTTCTCCCGCATTGTCGGCACGAGCCCCGCACTGCGTGCGGCGATCCAGAAAGCGCAGCAGCTTGCGAAAGCATCGGTCCCTGTACTGCTCGTCGGCGAAACGGGCGTGGGCAAGGAATTGTTTGCGCAGGGCATCCACCAGGCGAGCGTGAGGGCCGGCGGCCCTTTCATCGCGCTGAATTGCGGCGGCATGTCCCGCGATCTGCTAACGAGCGAACTCTTTGGTTACGCGGAAGGGGCGTTTACCGGCGCACGTAAATCCGGGATGACAGGGAAAATCGAAGCTGCGAATCACGGCACGCTGTTCCTCGACGAAATCGGCGAAATGCCTCTCGACATCCAGCCACATCTGCTGCGTGTGCTGGAAGAAGGAGAGATATACCGGCTGGGCGAGAACACGGCTCGCAAGGTCGATTTCCGCCTCGTCGCTGCAACGCATCGCGATCTGCGTGCAGATGTCGCTGACGGCAAATTCCGCATGGACCTGTACTACCGGCTGGCCGTCACCAACATCTCGATCCCGCCGCTGCGCGAACGCAAGACTGACTTGCCAAGCCTGCTTGAACACTGGTTGCACGTCTTACGCGAACGTTACGGCGTGGCCGATGCCGTGTTCGACGATGCGGCCTATGACTGCCTGCTGAACTATGCATGGCCCGGCAACGTGCGTGAGCTGCGCAATGCGATCGAGGGCGCGGTGCTCATGGCGCAAGGTGGCGTGATTACCGTGAGCGATCTTCCACCCGAGGTAGGCGCCTGCGCAGCTTCTGCGGGTGCCAGACAGGCGGCATCCTCCACCGGGGCCGAGCTTACACGCCAGAAGGTGTGCTCGCTGGAAATGGCAGAAGCAGAGTCGATCCGGATGGCGATCCAGCAAAGCGAAGGCAACCTGACACAGGCGGCTGCACAGCTTGGCATAGCTAAAAGCACGCTGTATCTGAAGATCAGAAAGTACGCCCTGGCGCGGGACCTAGGAGTCACCCGGCACATCATTCGATGACGTAGAGCCTGGTTAAATGCGCCGCCGTGGTGTGAATTTCTGTGCTTTACAGGCCCGTCAGACGAGCGTTCGAATTCCGCTCTTCAAACGCCTGACCGTCGCGGAACCGGTCGTTGCGTGAACCCGTCGTCCGCCGCGGGCACATCGCCAGACATCCAGAAAAGTCAATCCAGTCAATAGCTTGCCGACAAAACCCGAGTTCGGCGGTCAGTGGCATACCCCTTGCAAATATCTCCTCCGAAGCGAGTCGCCGTGCTCGCTTCGCTTCGCATCGCGCCTCCTCGTTGAGGCGATGTTCAATCAAGCAGAGCTGGAGACACTAATGGAACAGCAACTTTCACACGTCCAGGTATTGGGCATCGATGCCGGTGGCACGATGACCGATACCTTCTTCGTGCGCTCGGATGGCCGGTTCGTTGTCGGCAAAGCCCAAAGCAATCCCGCGGACGAGTCGTTGGCGATCCTCGAGTCGTCGCATGATGCGCTGGCTCAGTGGAACCGTGAGGTCGACGACGTGTACCCCGAACTTGTTACGTGCGTCTACTCCGGCACCGCGATGCTCAATCGCGTTGTTCAGCGTAAAGGCCTGGATGTCGGCCTTATCTGCAATCGAGGTTTCGAACAGATTCACTCGATGGGGCGGGCCATTCAGAGCTATCTCGGCTACGCTCTGGAAGAACGCATCCACCTGAACACCCACCGCTACGACGAACCGCTTGTCCCGCTTGCGCGCACTCGCGGTGTCACGGAGCGTACCGATGTCCAGGGCGAAATCGTGATTCCCCTGCGTGAAGATGAAGTACGCAAGGCAACGCGGGAACTCGTGCACGCCGGATCGAAGGCAATCGTCATCTGTCTGCTCCAGTCCCACAAGAACGAAACGAGCGAGAAGCGCGCTCGCGATGTATGCCGCGATGAACTGAAGAAGATCGGCGTCGACGTGCCCGTTTTCGCCTCGGTCGACTACTACCCGTCGCGTAAGGAAAGTCATCGCACGAACACCACGATTCTCGAAGCCTATGCGGCTGAACCGTCGCGGCAAACACTCAAGAAGGTCAGCGACCGTTTCAGGAAGCACGGCGCGAAGTTCGACCTGCGCGTGATGGCCACACATGGCGGCACCATTAGCTGGAAGGCCAAGGAGCTTGCTCGTACCATCGTGTCCGGACCGATTGGTGGGGTCATCGGTTCGAAGCTGCTGGGTGAGAAGCTCGGTTACGAGAATATTGCCTGCAGCGATATCGGTGGCACGAGCTTCGACATGGCGCTGATCACCAAAGGCAACTTTGCGATTGCCTCCGACCCGGACATGGCCCGTCTCGTGCTGTCGTTGCCGCTGGTTGCGATGGATTCGGTGGGGGCGGGCGCCGGCAGCTTTGTGCGCCTCGATCCGTATAGCGGTTCCATCAAGCTCGGTCCGGACAGCGCAGGTTATCGCGTTGGCACCTGCTGGCCCGAGAGTGGGCTCGACACTGTATCGGTGTCCGACTGCCACGTTGTGCTGGGTTATCTCAATCCCCATAACTTCCTCGGTGGCGCCATCAAGCTCGACGTCGAACGCGCTCGCCAGCACATCAAGGCACAGATCGCCGATCCGCTCGGGCTGTCGGTGGAAGACGCCGCTGCGGGCGTCATCGAACTGCTCGACCTCAGCCTGCATGAGTATCTGCGTTCCAACATCAGCGCCAAGGGCTACAACCCGACCGACTTCGTGTGCTTCTCTTACGGCGGAGCCGGTCCGGTCCACACGTACGGCTATACGGAAGGTCTCGGCTTCAAGGACGTCATCGTGCCTGCGTGGGCCGCTGGATTTTCCGCATTCGGCTGCGCATGCGCCGACTTCGAGTATCGCTACGACAAGAGCGTCGATATCGCGGTTGCACCGGACGCTCCTGACGAACAGAAGGCGGCGGCCTCGACGGTCATCCAGGAAGCGTGGCGGGAGCTGGCGGACAAGGTCGTCGAAGAGTTCGTGATCAACGGCTTCAAGCCGGAGGACATCACCTTGCTGCCCGGCTACCGGATGCAGTACATGGGGCAGTTGAACGACCTGGAGATAACGGCACCGATCAGTAGCGCAACGACTGCGGAAGACTGGAGAAAGATCACCGAGGCGTTCGAGGAAACCTACTCGCGCGTCTATGCGAGCTCCGCACGCTCGCCAGAGCTTGGCTTCAGCGCGACCGGCGCGATCATGCGAGGCCTCGTCGCGACCCAGAAGCCGGTGCTGCCGG
The DNA here is from genome assembly GCF_050434085.1 of Paraburkholderia sp. UCT70. NCBI lineage: Bacteria > Pseudomonadati > Pseudomonadota > Betaproteobacteria > Burkholderiales > Burkholderiaceae > Paraburkholderia > Paraburkholderia sp. UCT70. The sequence continues at coordinate 661,146 of NZ_JBNPVZ010000002.1, forward strand.
AAGATCCGGAGTCAGGTGTTGCAGCGCCCAAGTCCGCGTATCTGGGCAAGCGCCCGTTCTATCGCCACAAGAAGTGGGTCGACGCCGCCATCTGGCAGATGGAATCGCTGCTGGCCGGCAACCGTATTGTGGGACCGGCGATCATCGAGTCCGCTTCCACCACCTTCGTGGTTCCAGACGGCTTCGAGACGACACTCGACAAGCATCGCCTGTTCCACCTGAAAGAAGTCAAGTGAGGAGACGGAAATGAACATGATGACATCGAAGGAGCTGGGCAACGCAGGGTTGCTCGGCGACGGCAAGACGCTCAAGGCTTTTCGGGCCGAGATCATGACCCGCACCCGCGAGACCGGTCATTACAACGGACTCAAACGGCTCGAGTTGCGCGAGAAGGACCCGATTGGCTACGAGAAACTTTTCTCGAAGATTCGCGGCGGACTGGTGCACGCTCGCGAAACCGCGAAGAAGATTGCAGCCTCGCCGATCGTGGAACAGGAAGGCGAGCTGTGCTTTACGCTGTACAACGCGGTCGGCGACTGCGTACTGACCTCGACCGGCATCATCATTCACGTCGGCACGATGGGCGCCGCCATCAAGTACATGATCGAGAACAATTGGGAGGACAACCCGGGCATCAACCCGGGCGACATGTTCACCAATAACGACTGCTCGATCGGCAACGTTCATCCTTGCGACATTGCGACCATCGTACCGATCTTCTCGGCCGGCAAGCTGATCGGCTGGGTGGGGGGCGTGACGCACGTGATCGATACCGGTGCGGTGACGCCGGGTTCCATGTCGACGGGCCAGGTGCAGCGCTTCGGCGACGGCTATCAGATCACCTGCCGCAAGACCGGCGTGAACGATACGCCGTTGCGCGACTGGCTCCACGAGAGCCAGCGTTCGGTCCGCACGCCTAAATACTGGATCCTTGACGAGCGTACGCGGATTGCCGGTTGCCACATGATTCGAAACATGGTCGAGGAAATCGTCACGGCCGAGGGACTGGAAGCCTATGAGAAGTTCAGCTACGAGGTGATCGAAGAGGGGCGGCGCGGGTTGCAAAGCCGCATCAAGGCGATGACGCTGCCTGGCACGTACCGCAAGGTCTCCTTCGTGGACGTGCCGTATTCGCATGACGATATCCAGACGCCCTCCGCGTTTGCGAAGATCGACACCATCATGCACTCGCCGGTGGAAATGACGATCCGGCCCGATGCCACGTGGCGGCTCGACTTCGAGGGCGCGAGCCGCTGGGGCTGGCACACCTTCAATGCCCATCACGTCGCTTTTACGAGTGGCATCTGGGTGATGATGACCCAGACGCTGGTGCCAACCCAGCGCATCAACGACGGCGCTTACTTCGGCACCGAGTTTCACCTACCGAAGGGCACCTGGATGAACCCGGATGACCGCCGCACAGGCCATGCGTATGCGTGGCACTTCCTCGTGTCGGGGTGGAGCGCACTTTGGCGCGGCCTCGGACAGGCGTACTTCAGCCGCGGCTATCTGGAGGAAGTCAACGCCGGCAACGCCAATACGTCGAACTGGCTGCAAGGCGGGGGCATCAACCAGGATGGCGAGGTGCATGCGGTCAACAGCTTCGAGGCCTCCTCCTGCGGGACGGGCGCGGGCGCCATCAAGGACGGTCTCAATCACGCCGCAGCCATCTGGAATCCGGAAGGCGACATGGGTGACATCGAGATCTGGGAGATGGCCGAACCACTGCTCTATCTCGGGCGCAACGTGAAAGCCAATTCGGGCGGCTACGGCAAGTACCGCGGCGGGTGTGGCTTCGAAACCCTGCGCATGGTCTGGAAGGCGCAGGACTGGACGATGTTCTTTATGGGCAACGGTTACATGAACAGCGACTGGGGGTTCATGGGCGGGTATCCCGCGGCCACCGGCTACCGGTTTGAGGCCCACAAGACGGGCCTGAAGGAGCGGATCGCGCAATCGCTTTCGCTGCCGCTTGGGGGCGACCTGAACCCCGACGCTCCGGACTATGAGCACCACATCGACGCGACTTCGAAGGTCAAGCGCGACAAGCAGTGCATGACCACGGAAGATTGCTACGAAAACCACGACCTTTACCTCAACTACCTGCGTGGCGGTCCAGGGTTTGGCGACCCGCTCGACCGCGAGCCTGAAGCCATTGCGAAGGACCTCAATAATAGCTTCCTGCTTCCGGAGTATGCAGAGAAGGTGTATGGAGCGGTGCTGTTGCAGGATGCGGCCGGGGTGTGGACGGTCGATGCACAAAAGACGGTGAAGCGCCGTGGCGAAATCCGCAAGGAGCGGCTTGCGCGTTCCCTGCCGACGCGTGAATGGATGAAAGAGGAGCGCGAGCGCATCCTCACCAAACACGCTTCGCGGCCGGTGCGCCATATGTTCGCGACCAGCTTCGGGTTGTCGGAAAAATTCCTCAACCAGTTCCGCAAGTTCTGGGACCTGCCCGAAGACTGGAATCTGACCGAGGCAGAGCTCGACGTCCCGTCCTACGGCTCGAAGTACCGCATGGACCTGTCATTGCTGCCCGACGTGACCACGGTGGTTCAGGTCGAAGAGTAACCCGTCCCGCTAACGGCACCAGCCATTGGGCCTAGTGCCGATATTGAACAGATCCGGAATCAAGGAGCACCGAAATGTCTACTTACACGAAAGAGCAGGTCAGCAATCTGGTCGACGGCCGACTCGACTGGGATACGACCGTGCGTATGTTGTCCATGCCGAAGGACCACGAACGCTTTAGCCAGTACCTCGAGGTACTACAGGGAAAAGTTTCGTTTCCCGACAGGATCGTCTTGCCGCTCGGACCTCACCTGCATATCGTGCAAGCCGCGAAGAGCAAGCAATGGGTTGTCAAGTGCGATTGCGGTCACGAGTTCTGCGACTACCGTGAGAACTGGAAGCTGCATGCGCTTGTCCATGTGCGGGATACCGAAGAGGAAATGCTGGAGGTCTATCCGAAGCTCATGGCGCCCGATACCCAATGGCAGGTCTACCGTGAGTATTTCTGCCCGAGTTGCGGCACCATGCACGACGTCGAAGCACCGACGCCGTGGTATCCGGTGATTCATGATTTCGAGCCGAATATAGAGGCGTTCTACAAGGACTGGTTGCAGTTGCCGGTGCCCGAGCGCGCTGCCTGACGCTTGAGCGTGGCACACAGAGGGCGCGGCCGTCTCGCGCCCGGTTATCCCGCAGGGCGGTGCCATGCCACTGGTTGGCGCCCCCGCGCGACGGGCTTGTCAGGCCGCGTACTCCGAGAACAGATCTGAGAGCTCGGCGCAACCGTCGCTAGTACGGCTATGACGCGCAATGCGCGCATTTCACTGACTTCATCCGCCGCCTCCTACGCCGTCCAGTTTGATGCGCCGCAAAAAATCGCCATTCACGCCCGCGAACGGCGAGGCGCCACCGTTCGAAAATCGAACGGTGCCTTTTCAAGGTTCGTTCGGAAATCGGCCGCCCGGCGGCGGGCCGGCCTTCCTCCGGCTGCATTCTTGCATTGGCATTGTTCTTGCCGATTTCCTTGCCGGAGCCGATCACGCCTCTCATGTTGCGGCGCACTGGAAATGCAGTGCGAGCCCCACGGCACATTGAGCAGAGCCTGACTCAGGTACACGTGAACCTCGGATGGACAACAACTTACCCTCGAGACGGCCTTGCGGACCGACGTGAGTGCGCGACATTGTCGGCGGAGACCTGCGGCAGGGCATGGAGAAGGAGACAAGTTATGAGCACACCAGATGCCACTCAGATGTTCTCGAACCCGGGCGACGAAGCGGTCATCATGGCGGCCTGGGAGCGGTTCCTGAGTGGCGGGGAAGCACCGCACAGCGTTGTGCGGCACCTTGTCGACACGTCGTGGCATCGCTGCGTCGAGCGACAGGTCGATCCCCGGCTGGGCCATGCACCGCCGCCACTTGACGAGCACTTGCTGTACTCGCTGCAGCGCAATCACCGCGATCTGCTTGAGGCAAGTGCACCGGTGATGGCGCACGCACGTGATTTTCTCGCGCAGACCGAAACGGTCATGGCCCTTGCCGAGCCGGCCGGCACCATCTTGAACCTTGAAGGCGACCCGGCCGCCATTGCTTCGGCGCACGGGATTCAGTTGCTGCCCGGCGCGTCCTGGAACGAGATGATCTGTGGCACCAACGCGATCGGTACCGCCATCGAGGTCGGCCAGCCCGTGCAGATCCATTCCGCCGAACACTTTTGCGCTGGCATCAAGCGCTGGACCTGCTCGGCCAACGCGATTCGCGATCCGCGTGATGGCACGATTGTCGGCGTCATCGACGTGTCCGGGTTGTCCGAATCCTACAATCGGCACAGCCTGGCGCTGGTCGTCACGGCCGCCAGCCGGATCGAGAGCCGACTGGCGGCACGCACGATGGAGCTTCGCTATCGGTTGCTCGATCGATGCATGAGCCGCCTGGCGAGGCTCGCGTCCGACGGCGCCGTTGTGTTCGATCATGGTGGCTACCCCATCAAGGCCAATGAAAACGCCGAGGCCGCTATCGCGGCAGTCGGCGGGGATTTTTCGCTTGCCCGGCCAAGGCGCATCCTGGCGCTCGCCACCGACTCCCCGTTCGCCGGCGCAGCGCCCGTCGATCTACCTTACTGGATCCAGTCCGACTGGATCGAACCGGTGGTCGAAGACGGTAGACGTATTGGCAGCTTGCTGATCGTACCCTTCGGGCCGCGTCGCGGCGTCGCGGGTGGCGTCGGCAGCGCGTCCCGCTGCGGGGCTGATAGAGAATCGGCGGCTGGCTTCGAACGTATCCTTGGCGAAGCCCCGGCATTGCTCGAGGCCATCGGCAAGGCACGGCAGATCGCCCGCTCGCGCGCGCCCGTCGTGCTGCTCGGCGAGACAGGGGTGGGCAAGGAACTGTTTGCGAAGGGCATCCATCATGCGAGCCCGGCGAAGGACGGCCCGTTCGTTGCGCTTAACTGCGGCGGCTTGTCGCGCGAACTGCTGGCGAGCGAATTATTCGGCTACGGTGATGGAGCGTTCACCGGGGCACGGCGCGGGGGCGCGCTCGGCAAGATCGAAGCGGCTAACGGCGGAACCCTGTTTCTCGACGAGATTGGAGAAATGCCGGTGGATCTGCAGCCACATTTTCTGCGCGTACTCGAACAGGGAGAGATCTATCGGCTCGGTGAAACCGTGCCCAGGTCAGTGACTTTTCGTCTCATTGCAGCGACCAATCGCGACTTGAGAACGGAGGTCGCGGAAGGGCGCTTCCGAATGGATTTTTTCTATCGCGTCGCCGTGACCAGCATTCGCATTCCGCCGTTGCGCGACCGGCCAAGCGACATTCGCCGTCTCACCGAATACCTTGTCCGCGAGTTTGCGACGGAGCAAGGTAGGGCGATTCCTGCGATGGACGACGATGTGCTTGCGGCGTTTAGCGCTTATTCGTGGCCAGGGAACGTCAGGGAGCTTCACAACGTGGTCGAGAGCATGCTTCTCACAGCAAGCGCAGCGGTTCTGACGTCGGACGATTTGCCGCCAGAACTGCGCACGAACAATGCGTCGATCCGCTCCACATACGATGAGCTGCCTTCCTGCGACGAACGGGTAACACTGGAGGCGACAGAGCAGGGAGCGATTCGCAACGCAATATTCGTCTCGCACGGGAACTTGACGTCTGCGGCAAGGCATCTGGGTATAGCGAAGAGCACGCTGTATCAAAAGCTCAGGAAATATGGATTGGATCGCACGTTGGTTGAAGTCCGCGAGCAGGGCTGTTAGGGGGCGCGCTTACCGCCAATGGTACGGGCGAAGGTGCGCATCGCGCGCGTTTGAGCGAGGCGCGCGACTGGTGCGTAGTCCGCGCAGGACGCAGGCACAGTCAACGTGTCTCACGCCGGGACGCGGATGAAATCCTCAATGTTTGGTCGTTGGTCGCCGGCAAACTGCGTAGTTAAACGCCGGTTCATGCGGCGAATGGCTCGCCGAACAATCTGTCGAGAGGCTTGTGCGTGCCGGAAGATACGCGCCCATGCCGTTCAGTGCTGCCAAGGGCAAAAAGCCACCACATTACGCTCTAGTTGTAACCCGCGCAGGGGCAATAGTACGCATTCGCGACCGGACAAGGTGATTCGTCGATCATCGAAGGCCGTGGAGTGAGCAACGCCGGCTGAACGACTCCATCGAACTATTGCATCGACCGGTTGAATCCGCCCTTGGAAGCTGTCGGTGACGCAGCGCTGTGTCGAACGGCTCAAACGGGTCGTAAGTACTCGTTCGCGGATTTGAGAGTCGCCGCTCCGGAGCCGCCTCGGGCGAACGGCCGGTTAGCGCTGTGTAGCCGCCCGATGAGGGTCGTTAGCTGAGCGTCTGCAATGGCCGACGACTTGTCGTCATGCCGAAAGCGTTGACACCTTGGAAGCAGCCGCAAACCTCTCGTGAGTACCACAGGATGTTGAGGGTCGCGAGGCGCCTGATAGATTGATATCCCTTTGTCCGGTCTAAGTTTCAGGCGCTTAGCGGTTGTTGTTTGAACGGCTGTGCGTCAGCTCGCCGACCAAGTGTGGATTCCGTTCGACGCTCGAGCGACGCCTTGCGCTTTTCTTCAGCGGTCGCGATGAAGTCGGACAGTTCGCGCTCCATGGCTGAATCTTTGGCACCCGGTTTCCACGTAGCGGCACTGTGCCGCCTACGCGTGGTTCTAGCCAGCGCGAGTGCTGACATCGCGGCCTTCGCACACTCATATTGGACCTGACCGCAAAGGTCTATCGGCTCGCCGAATTCCCGAAATGCCTCCAAGTACTCTCGGGCAGCGTGCACAGTAGCCGGGTATTCACGCAACTCGGAGATAACTCGGCGGCTCAGGACGTGCCACTGCAGCCTGTCCGGATAGGCAAAAGCAGGGATGGACACGCCCTTGCTGGCTTCGCGGCTGATAGGGCCGACCGGCTCCGCTGCCGCCCAAACAGCCTTATGCATCATTGTCCGACAGCTTCGAGCGTAGCTTTCCAGCGATAACGCCAGCTCCAATGCAGTGTCGCGTCGCTGACGCCTGCGCTCCCGGGCATCTCGCGCCGAAATCCACGCTAGCGTCACGACAGAGCCGACTGCTGCCGACGCTAGTGCCAAAGTTATCGGAGCGTTCCAGCTAAGTCGCTGGAGAGATTCAAGCCATTCCTGCCGCATAGGGCGCGCCTCGGAGAAAGAGGTGCACAGAGTATACGCAATCGTTTGCGGGAGTATTCAGCGCAAAAAATGCAGTGTGCATTTTCGCCACAAACGGTTCGATCGGGCGACCCCATCTTGACAGATCAGACCGAACCCTGGTAATCGTCCGCCCAGCATCATCGGAGGGGCCGCCCAAATTTGGCGCTGCTTTACTTCTTTAAGCGGACGGGGCGTCGGCGTTGGTCCGAACGGTGGCAGCGGGTCCGCCTGTTGCCGCTCATGGGAAGTGCCGTTCGATTGATGGATGATCGACAAGGTTCGGCCAACGACGGACGATGGCCTACGGTTTCACGCGGACGTTCGGATGCCGGCTCCGCCCAGACAACGGACCTTCGCGCGCGCGATCATGTCAGTCGCGTCGTCGGCCATTGCCGACGGTGGCGACATCGGGCAGCCGGGCGGCAGCTTCCTGCATCAGCGAACCCACACTTCCGGTAGAGTCGAGATGTGGCGCGGTAGCGGTAGGTTCGGTTTGTCTGTTGCCGCCCCTTTCGTTTGGCGGTGCCCGAGTAACCTCGCCTTAGCCCCGTTTCCACACCCCGCTCATCGAACCGGACATGCAGATCTCCCGCATCCGGCTCTCGGACAAGACATCACGCCTTCGTACACGGCACGTTACACCCAAGGCCCCGTCAGGCGCACGAGACCGAAGTGCTTGTAGAGATGCGGGCGTGGATAGCCCCCGTGCCTGCTTCGCCTGACTTTGTACTTGTTGCGTAACCACCGGCGCAACCGCGTCGCGGTGTAGCTGTCGAGCGCCCGATATGCGCGTCTGTCCGTGCCTACGTTGAAGTAGTTCGCCCAGCCGCGTAACGTGCGGTTCAACTTGCCCACCAGTTCCGTGGTTTCTTGCCACACCGTCCTGAGAGCAGTCATCGCATGGATCTTTTCGACCATGCGACGGATACTCTTCTTCGACGGGCGCATGCCCATACGGGCCTGGCCTGTCGTCGCCGAGTACAGCCGCCCAAAGGTGTAACCCAGGAAGTCGAATTCGCCTTCCGGCACCTGGCAGATTCGTGTCTTCTCCTCATTGACCGTCAACTTCAGCTTGCCCATGATCGCGCGCAGTCGCGACAAGGCTTCCTCAGCCTTACCCCGCTTGCACAGGATGCATATTCCACGCAAATCGAGCGGCCATTCTGCGGCAAAGCGAGCAAGCATTCCACGCGAAACCGAGCAGGCATTCCACAACAAAGCGAGCGCTGCGGACATGGCGACGCGGGGTGAGTTTTTTTACTCCTTCCCGCCTTCGGCGGTCAAACTATTTCGGCGCTTGCGCATCGATTCGCCTGAGAGCGTGAAGCGATGCGCGTTGTGAACCAGCCGGTCGAGAATTGCATCAGCGAGCGTCGGATCTCCGATGGCAGCATGCCAGCTGTCGACTGGAATCTGGCTGGTGACGATCACCGAGCGCCGGCCGTGCCGGTCGTCGAGCACCTCCAGCAGATCGCGCCGCGCCGCATCTGACAGCGGTGCCATGGCCAGGTCATCCATGACGAGGATGTCGGTCTTGGCCAACTGTGCCAGCAGCTTTGCGTAGCCCCCACTGCCGTGCGCGATGGCCATCTCCTCGTTGAACTTCGGCATGCGCAGATAGCAGGCCGAGAAGCCCTGGCGACACGCCTGGTTGACCAGCGCGCATGCAAGCCAGCTTTTACCGAGCCCGGTTGGTGCGACCAGAATGATGTTCTGGTGCGCCCGTACCCATTCGCCAGTGAGCACCCGGGCGAGCAGCGCACGATCCAGTCCACGGGGCTCGCGGTAGTTGATGTCTTCGGGCACCGCGTCCGGGAAACGCAGCTTCGCGCGGCGTAGCCGCGCCGTGAGCAGGCGCGACTGACGTTCGCTTGCTTCCCGTTCGACGAGCAGCCCCAGGCGCTCCTCGAAGCCGAGCTGGTCGATGCTGCTCTGGGATTGCTGGTCGGCCAGCGCGGCGGCCATGCCGAACAGGCGCAACTCGTGCAGCCGCTCGACAGTTGGATGATGCAGCATGTCATGATCTCCTTTCAGTGGTAGTAAGACGGTCCACGCACGTTGGCATGCGCGAGCGGCAATTCGGTCTGGGCGGCGGCCGTGTCGGCCCTGTTCTCCAGACCGTTCTTCAGCGTCGAGGCGATGAACCGATAGCTCGGCGCTTTAAGATCAATGGCACGCTGGCAGGCGGCTTCCAGTCGCGCATGGCCATAGTCCTTGCCCATGCGCAGCACGCCCAGACAGGCGCGGTAAGCCTGCTGTGGATGCTGGCGACCGCCAAGCAGGTGTTCGATGACTGCGGCGGTGTGCGGGCCGATCTCCATGGCCCAGTTGATCAGCCGCTGCGGATTCCACTCGGTGGTCGCTGCCCGATGATTCGCCGGCATGTGGGCGGCGATCGTGGTGTGATGGCCGCGGCGCTCGCTCTTCGCGTGCGCGGCAATGCGCTGACCGCGCAGGAAGATCTCGACGGTCGTCTTCGTGTGGCGCACCTCCACCTGCTCGCGGGCGTGGCTGTATGAGACGGAGTAAAAGTGTTCGTCGAGCTCGACATGGTAATCAATGCCGACGCGAGCAACCTTCCACTGCGCATACTGGTAGGGTCTGTCTGGCAGCGGACGAAGTGCCGGACGATCAAGTTCCTCGAAGGCGCTGCGGCGGCAACCGGGCAGTTTCTTGAACGGCCTGTTGTTCAGTTCAACGAGGAGTGCCGCGATCGCGCGGTTGGCTTCGTCGAGGCTGAACAGCCGCTGGTTGCGCAGCCGTGCCAGAATCCAGCGCTGCGCCAGGAGCACCGACTGCTCGACCTTCGCTTTATCACGGGGCCGACGTTTGCGGGCTGGGATGATCGCCACGGAATAATGCGCGGCCATCTCTCCATAGGTCCGGTTCAGAACCGGATCGTAGAAGTCGGCTTTGTGCACGCCGGACCTCAGGTTGTCGGGGACCAGGATCTCGGGACAACCGCCAATGAAGTTCAAGGCGCGCACATGCGAGCCAATCCAGTCCTCAAGCTGCTGGGTCCAGGTGACTTCGGCGTAGGTGTAGTTTGATGCGCCGAGCGTCGCGACGAATACCTCTGCTTCACGGATCTCGCCGGTGTGCGGATCGACGATGCCCAACCTGTTACCCGAATAGTCGATGAACAGCTTCTCCCCGGGCGTGTGCGTCTGGCGAAGCGTGACCGGCAACGCTGCCGCCCATCGCTCGTAATACTTGCAGAACCAGCTGTAGCCGTAGCCTTCGGGCTCCTGCGCTTTGTACTCGTTCCATAGCAGGTCAAGCGTCACGCCTTTCCTGCCGAGCTCACGATGTACCATCGGCCAATTGGGCATCGGCCGTGTCCGGCTTGACGACGGCGGCGGCGGGAATAGCAGCGCATCCAACGCTGTCTCCTCCATCGTCATCGCCTTCTCGAAGTCCAGTTGTGCGCGCCGTACGCGATCCAGATAGTCCCAGACCGTCGCGCTCGATGCGCCTATCGTCGTCGCGATCTCACGCTGGCTACGCTGGCACACAAAGCGCAGGCGTAGCACTTCCTTGATTTGACGCATGGATAACCTTTTATTCGACATTCGCTCGCTCGACAAAATCGTCAAGCGTGCCATGGTTATCCCGCGTTGCCGTCCCTCCAGCTTACCGCTCGGTTACGCGTGGAAATCGCGCTCGGGCAGTCGCGGAATCCCTGCTCGATTTGCCGTGGAATCGACGCTCGGCTTGCTGTGGAATCCGTGCTCGGTTCGCCGTGGAATTGGTGTTCGGTTTGGCGTGGAATACGCACACAGGATCACGAGATCGTCCGCGTAGGTCACGATTCGACTGCCAGGACTTCGCTCAAGCCCGAGTTTCTTCCATGCCAGCACAAACCGGCGCATGTACACATTTGCCAGCAGTGGTGAGATGGGTGAACCCTGGGGAATGCCGCGCCTGCTGTCCCTGGCCTCCGTCGTACGTTTCTTCCGGCCTCGGTCATCGGTTTCTTCAACGGGCATTCCAGCCACATCCTGATCAGATGCAGCACGCGCCGATCGACGATGCGTCGCGCGAGCGACAACATCAATTCGGCGTGGGGAATACTTCCGAAGTAGTCCGCAAGGTCGGCGTCAACAACGTCCGTACGACCGCGAAACAGCAGTTCCTCCACCTCGACTACCGCTCGCTGGGCATTGCGGCCCGGCCGGTAGGCGTACTGCTCGGGTGGAAGGTCGGCTTCGAAGATCGGTTCGAGCACCAGCATCGCTGCTGTCATGCACACCCGGTCCCGCAGGGTCGAGATGCCCAGTGGCCTCAGCTTGCCATTGGCCTTCGGGATAAATACTCTTCTGATAGGGTCCGGCCGGTAATTCTCCTGCCTGAGCGCAAGCGCCAGTTCGCCGAGCCACCGCTGCACCCCATACGCTTCGACCGCCGCGAAGTCCTGCCGATCGACACCCGGCGCGCCCCTGTTCGAGCGACACTGGGCGTACGCATGCGCCAGCACATCCTCGCGATAGATCTTGTCGTACAGCGCGTAGAAGCGATACCCGGCTTCTGCCTTCGCTTTCGCGTGTAACGCCATCTGCAGCTTCTGAACACGAATCGGAGTTGATAGGTTGCCCAATCTCCACGTCCTCACTACGTATTGCGTCTGTCTTGAACTGAGGCCCCTTCCCTCCACCGGCATTACCCGGCTTCAGCGGTACTACGGGCCTCTCCGTCATCCCAAGGCGCCCGGCCTGTCCCTCACGGGCGTCCGGTTGGTCATCCCTGACCACGCCGAGGGACTTCCCGTGTTGCGTACGCTTTCCTTGTGTACATGCTGTCGCCACTACCCCGGCGCAGCGACTGGGCGTCCAGCCTGCTCATTCGCCCAGCCGTATCAGCCTTCCCCGATAGGGTTGTCGGGTCGGCCTGCGCATCGACCTTTTCGAGGTTTGCTCGGCGTTCACTCGCGTTACGGCCTGCACACTCGCGCTGTCACCAATTTGTGACACGCATCGCCGAAGGCTTCAGCCATTTCGTTACCTCCATAGCTGCTCCGAATTAGAAAGGACTTCCCCCATCCCGTGGCGTAGCGATATGCCACGATGGTTGGTGCTGGCAACCCATCTGAGAAGGGGAAAGTCATGGAGAAGATTACTCGTATCGGCGTCGACCTCGCCAAGAACCTGATCGTGGTACATGGAGTCGGACTCAATGGAGCGCGTGGCGGTCAGGAAGGCGATCCCAAGGCAGAAGTTTCTCGAATGGTTCGCCAGTCTCGAGCCCTGCCTGGTGGCCATGGAAGCCTGCAGCGCGGCCCACTACTGGGGCCGAAAGCTGCGCGCGCTCGGCCACGAAGTCCGCCTGATCGCCCCACAGTTCGCCGCGGCGTACCGCAAAGGTGGAAAGCACGTGAAGAACGACCGGCTGGACGCGGAAGCCATCTGTGAAGCGGCGAGTCGCCCCCATATGGGCGGCGACAATGACTACGTCCGGTCGTGTTGCCTCACGAAGGAATGTTACTCGGCGGATTGTTGTCGTTTTCGCTTTCTTTTTTTTCTTCTTTCGTGGTTTGCCGGGCGCGGAGCGCGCGGCCCCCGGCGACTTTCAACTTTTGCGCAACTTACACTTCGGCTGGCGCATCAGCGGACTTTCGCAGGCCGCCCAGAATAAGTTCTTTTACGCGCTCTGCGCGCCACGCCTTGACCCGACGCTGTAGCGTTCTTAGTTGTGCCTGACTTGCGTACGCTTCTGGAAACATCGCGGCCAACCGATCCATCAATACGTTGGCCGGCACCGAGGGCTCTGCAATCAGCCATCCTTCGATTAGCGGCCACGCGTCGGCGAACGGATCCACCCGACTTCTCCACCAGTGCTTTGCCTTGGGTTGTTTTCGGTGCGTTGGACGTGCCTCACCTTCCTTCCATGCGGAAGAAAGGCCTGCGAGGAAGACGGCGACGTCTGAGTCGCCCGCCGGCGCGGCTTCAGCACGCACGCCGTGGGCCGCGAACTCGCTCAATGTTTGCTGTGCCGTTCGCATCTCCTGCAGCAGCCGCACAGGATCAAGGCCTTTGAACTGTGCCTTCAGCTTTTCCTTGATAGCGGGTTCAACGCTGTCGTGTGCCAGAAGCCGATCGCACGGCGTCGCCGGCGCTAGATAGACCTTGTGTACGCGCGCACCGTCACGCGTCTTGGACTTCAGCTTGAACGAAGGCTGGAAGAAGTTAATGTATAGCCGTGATGACGCGTACAGCTGCGCCAGCGCGTTCCTGGCATCGACACCGCTCAGCCGGCCATAACCGACCAGCCGCCGCACGACGGCGCCGTTCTTCTGCTCCACCCAGGCCTGATCGTTCTTCTTGTAGGCCCTCGAGCGCGTCTGCACAAGACCGCGGCCCTTGCAGTAGTCGAGGACGCTTTGGTTCATGAACGCACTGTCATTATCCGAGTCCACTCCAAGCATCGCGAATGGCAGATCGGCAGCCGCTTTCTCAAATCCTTCAATCACCAACATCTGGTTGCGTACCCGCATGGCCACACATTCTGTCCAGCCGCTGGCGATATCAGTCAGCGTGAGGGTGTGGACGAACTCACCGTCTATCTTCGAACCGCCGCAGTGTTCGACCATGTCGATCTCGAAGAAGCCCGGTGGTGGATCGCGCCAGTCGGCGAAGGTACGCACTGGAATGCTGCGCCGGATGGCCGAGCCCACCCCCGTGCGCCGTTTGCGCTGCCCATCAATGTGCGCACGCGCATTGGCCAGCATGCGAACGATGGTCGCCGCGCTGACCTGAAGGAGTTTGGCCTTGACGACCGGATCCAGGTCGAGATGACCATGCCGCTCCATGGCATCAACCAGCTTCGGGATCAACGCCTTCAGTCGCTTGCCGCAAACCCTGTCGGCTGCTTCCCAGAGCACCGTCAGCGCCTGGCGTACCGCTTCGTCGTATAGCCGGTTGCGCTCGCGTGTCCCCTTTGCCGCGCCGGGTTCTTCCCGTAGCAGCCGAATGGCGTGCTTGCGGTGATACCCGGTCAGAGCCACGAACTCATCGAGAATCCTGATCCGGTCACCGAACGTCGCGCTGCCATACCGCAATTGCAATGCTGCCACCAACTCCTTGCGTGTCGTCATGCTGATTTGCCTCGTCACCTCGTGCCGCTCCCGCCGGACAATCCGACGGGTAGCAAACTACGTGAGGCAACAGGTCAGCGCGAGTTGCAATTCCGATGAGTCAATGCGCCGGCCAAGATGTTTGTCGGTAAACCGGACTTCCTGCTTGACGCTATCCACCCATATGCGTTTCGTCGCGCTGAAGACCGCTGACCAGCAGAACGTGCTGGTGCTGCACCGGATGCGCAGCGGCTTTGTCGAGGAGCGTACAGCATTCGTCAACCGCCTGCGTGGCGAACTGTTCGAGTTCGGCGTGTTCCTCCCACAAGGCATCGACGCGTTCCGTGCCCACTTCGTCGAGGCACTGGAGGACGGGACCACAGAGCTGGACGGTATCGCACGCGCCGCGCTCCTCGCCGGCTGGCATCACATCCACGCCCTCGACGAGCAGATCGCGTGGTGTGACTCGCAGATTGCCGCGCGGGTCAAACATGACACCAGCGCGCAACGCCTCATGGCCGTCGTTGGTATCGGGCCGCTCACCGCGTCGGCCGCCGTCGCGACCGTCGGTGACGCGCGCGTGTTCAGCAACGGACGGCAATTTTCCGCCTGGCTTGGCTCTGTGCCCAAACAGGCCAGCAGTGGCGGTAAGACCCGGCTCGGCCACATCACCAAGCAGGGCAACACCTATCTGCGCACCCTGCTGTTCCAGGGTGCTCGCTCGGCCCTAATGAGTGCACATCGACGAACCGACCGGCTGTCGCGCTGGATCGTTCAGCTCCGCGCGCGGGCGGGCTGGTATCGAACGCTGGTCGCCATCGTCAACAAGCACGCGCGAATCCTCTGGGCGATCCTCGCCAAAGGCGAGCGCTTCGATCCCTCCTATACCCCGATCCGTCCGTCGTGACTCGTGAGCCGCACCACGGATCCCTGAAACGCAGGACACCACCGTACAGCACCCCAAAGGGGCCACTCCCAACACAAGGACGCAATAGGCATGGATAGCGACAGGTCAGACCGGCAGCAGGCGAACTCGAGGAAGCTCCAGGCGACGCATCTCATGCGTGGCGCCGCGCTCCGGATGGAGTCCTGCTGCGCGGTTACTATCCGGGCCCGGGCACAGAAGCGACAGTGCCCCAACAAGGCCGTTTATAGGTATGCAGTCTGCCCCGCCGCCGGTCTGCCATCGCGTCCGCCACAACGTCGGAATCAATCAATGACCGAATGAACACCAAGCTTGCAAAAAGGGAAAGTCCTTATAGGTTGCTTCCGGCTGGAGCGGTTGCCGGGCGGGGCTTACACCCGCTGGAAAGCGCCACCTTTTCACGGCGCACACCCTGTCCGGCCATTGACCCAAGTGCAGTGAACCTCCGGTGATCTACTGGGACCAGCCGACCAACGGACGGCATGAGACGGTGCCGTAATTGTACCTACAAGCTGGTGTGCAGCTTTGCTTGCCTTCCTGAAGGCCGGACTGGGTTGGGGCGGCATGCCGCTGCACGTCGTTCAGGCCGACGTGGACAGTGGCGCGCTCGTGCCGCTGGAGTTTGAAGAGACGCGGGCGAACGTTGCCATTTCTCTGTCGGCCATCTACCGGACCGATACGCCACCTGGCCCTGCCGGGCGGTGGCTGCTCGATCAGATCAAGGCGGTTGCGGGTCAGGTGAAGACCGCACGCCCGTCATTCTGACGCGTCAGGCGGTGCGGCACCCTGCCAGGAAAAAGGCGACGCTGTCCTTTACGTGAGGCTCGATCTGCGCCCGCAGGACCTCCAGGTTTTCGCCAACGAGAGCGCGCATGAGCAGCGGGCCAACGATCAGATCAAGAAAAAACCGCGTTGTGCGCTCGATGCGTGCGGGTCCGAGGGCGGGGAACCGCCGGATGTCCGCTGCATTCGCGGCCCCGCGCAGGGCTTCCAGGGCGGCTGCGGCACCGCGCTCGCGTGCGCCTCGCCCGAAATGGGCAAGTTCAGGGACGCGGCGCGCTTCCGCCGCGGACAGCCGCATGAAGTCGATGACCTCGCCTGCGAGCAGTTGCCCAAGCATCTCCTGTCCGATGTTGCTCAACCTCGCCTCGAGGGTTGCCCCGGTGTTCCCATAGTTGCCGAAATGCGCGCTCACCCTTGCAGCGTTGCGCATGCCCACCGCCGCAAAGAGCGCCTCCTTGGTCGCGAACCGCGCATAAATACTGGGTTTGCCGGCACGCGCCAGGCGGGATATTTCGTCAATGCTCGCGCCGTGGAGGCCGCGCTCCACGAATACCTGGTAGGCGGCGTCCAGGATACGTTCGTCAACCTCGCCGGAGAGCGTTCCCGGAGGGCGTCCGGTGCGCCCGGAAGAGCTCGCGGAGGCAACATGTCCCTCCTTTTTGGGGACGACGATTTTAGGGTTTGGCATGCGTGGGGCGGACGTGGCCTGGGTAATGGAACATCACTGATGTAACACGACGGGTGTTGGGCTGTAAAGAAACGAAACGATTTCGTTTCGATAATGTTTGACGCGTTGAACTGCGCCTGTTACGTTAATAGAACGAAACCGTTTCGTTCAGTTTCCACCGACTGGTTCAAAGGAGCGTGTCAAATGAATACCGAAATCACCATTCGCCCGAAGCTTCAGCACTTCGGGCTGGTCACCGGCAACCTCGATGCGATGACCGAATGGTATCGCCAGGTGCTGGGCATGACGATCAATCATCGCTTCGGCAACGACGGGGGCGCACAGGGTGGGCCGCCTTTCCGGGCAGCATTTGTCAGTAACGATAAGGTGCACCACCGCATCGTGTTCTTTGAGCTGCCGGGCCATGCGCCGGATGCCAGTCGACGGGCCGGCATGCAGCATGTTGCATTCGAATACCGCACGCTGGACGACCTGTTGGGCACTTACGTGCGCCTGAAGGGCCTTGGCATCATGCCTCTGTTTGCTGCAGGTGAAGGCTTCCAAACCGTATTCAATTACGCAGACCCGGATGGCAACGCGGTCGAACTCAACGTCAACAACTACGGCAACGACTGGACCGCAACCGAGCACATGCGCAACCCCCCGCAGGGGCATGCACGGCGGAGCCTCGTCGATCCCGACAAGCTGGTCGCCGCGCGTCATGCAGGCGTTATGCCGGAGCAGATCCATGAGCGCATTATGGCCGGCGAGTTTGTGCAGGAGCGGGCACACGGCGGGCATCACGTCAGCCATCCATGAGTGTGGTGGGTCATTTTGCCGCTGCTGCCGTTCTATTCGCAGCACTTTGGCGCCAGCCCGTTCGCCCTCGGCGCGCTGGTGGCCATCTTTTCGCTCGGTCAGTTCATCGCCGCCCCGATGCTCGGCAGACTTTCCGATCGCTTTGGACGCAAAGTGGTCCTGCTGGGTAGCCAGATCGGCACGTTTGTCAGCCTCGTGCTGCTCGCCTGCGCAGGCAACCTTCTGATTGTCTTTCTGGCGCGTATCCTGGACGGCATCACTTCTGGAAATCTTTCGGTCGCGAGTGCCTATGCGGTTGATCACAGCTCACCGCAAAACCGGCGTCGCGCTATCGGACTCGTCAGCGCAGCCGTCGGGGTAGGTATGATGGTTGGCCCGTCACTCTCAGCGGGGTTATCGCGTATCTCGATCTCCGCTCCGATCTTGGCTGCGGCGTTATTGTCGGCGTTGAGCGCGACGGTCAACCTGATCTTCCTGCCGGGCGACGATAAATCAGCGCCGAGTAAAGGAAAGCGTCAGGTGCTGTCCCTATGGCGCACGCTTCGGTCTCCGGGCGCTGCGCCGGTGCTTCTTGTGCTGGCACTGTTCTATTTTGGCTTTTCCATGTACGTCTCGCAGTTCGCGCTGTTTCTTCAGGCGCACTACGTCTGGAACGGAGCCGCTTTTGGACCGCGTGAGGTGGGCTATATCTTCACCGCATCCGGGGCCATCAACATCATCGTTCAGACCGTCGCGATGAAAAAACTCGATGAAGTGATTCCTGAGAACCTGCTTGCTGCTGTCAGCCTGCTACTGTTTTCCATAGGGTTGAGCATTTTCAGTTTTCTACCAGGGCTTGCGCCGCTGGCCGTCGGCCTTGTCATGGCAAGTGTAGGAACGGCGATGACCAGGCCAACACTGATGGCCGCGTTGTCCATGACATCGTCACCTCAGCAGCAGGGTGCAATCATGGGCTTGAATACGTCGCTGATGGCGGTCTGCAACGTCATTGCGCCACTTGTTGCGGGGGCGCTCATTGATCACGGCCTGTATTTCGGCTGGGCTTTCGCCATTGCCTCCATTATGGCTGCGGGTGGTTGCTGCACCCTTGTTCTGGTCAGGCTGAAGAAATGGCCGGGTGGCTCACCCGAATCCCCTGGGGATTACCAGACCCGAGCCGATTGCAGTCGAATCGCATAGTCGAGATGCAAGATGAAAATCACGCGCGCTCTGACGAGCAGCGCCTTCAGTTCCGCGTTCTTCGCGGAGGGAAGCAGCGCGTTGTCCACCGCATGAACCAATTGCTGGTGATATGTGATCTCTTGATAGAGGTAGTCTCCGTCGAACGCGTACTCATCGGCCGCATTCAACCTGGCGAGGTTGTCATCCCCTTCGTTCCGGAACGCCTCGCTCATCCTGCTATTTTCGGGGTGGAGCATCAGCCTCTGCGTCAATTCGACGGCTGATTGATACAAGTCCCTGTGTTCTGCAACCATTTTTCCAGCGAAATTCTGGATGCTTCTTCTCTGGCTTCGGCTTAGCGCGAGGTTGCCCGCCTCGATTTCGGCTCGATTCGCGACCATGAGGATGGCGGCGATTTGCTGGTCAGTGTGTTGCGCGTGTACGTCATACATGCGCAGCGACAATGCAGCGAGTAACACCAGCGCGGCGGCTTTGTGGCTCGGGATCATCTTTCGCCTCCGGTTCAAACCATTGAATGGACACGTCTGCTGCGGTACTGCATCGACCGGTTGAATCCGCCGGTCGAAATCAGTCAATCGGATGGCTGGTTTAGCGCCGTGGTGCGTAACCGCTCATGGCCGATCTTTGTCCGACGTCGATCGACGGCACGCGAGCCACTTCTGCCCTTCGACTTGGCAAGACCGCAGCAGCAGCTTCCAAAGTAGCGGCTGTTCACGCGGATGTCTATGCCCACACAAGGCGCGCGCGACGGTCAAAAGGAGAGCCTTGACCGCCTGCCTCGAAGTACTCAGCTTCAACGTCCGATACAAATACTACGAGCGTCATAATCACGCGGGCGCTAGCTGGAGCGCAAACACGCGCCAGTTGAGGCGTTCAGCGTTCCTTGCCATGTGTACTGGAGTCGGGCGCCTCCGTGCAGCGCGTTGAGGCGTAACCTTTCAGCACGCTGATCGTGCACGTGGTGAGGTGGCTTCCAATGCGTCACGCGTTCGGATCTGCGGTGAAGCCTCGCCAGCGATACCGCGGCTGCTCATTCGCGAACTCGCCCGATGATCGGCCTGCCAGCGGGCGCGCGTCTGGATACGGGCTTTCCCTTAATCGTGCAAGCAGCTTTGTTAGAAGCGGAATGTTGGCTATCTTTGACTCACCATCTGCAAGGCCGAACGAGGGAGGCAATCATGAAAGCATGGAACGTCGTGAATCTGCTCGTCGTCGTGGGATGCGTGACGTTGACGTCGAACGTCTACGCGCAAGCCAGCACTGTTATGCCGATGGGCTCGGGTCCGGCTGCAAGTTCAGGCAAGGCGACGCCAGCGGACAGGAAGCTGGCTCGGGATGTACGCAAGGCGTTGTCGAAAGCGCCCAACTTCAACGTGTCGAACGTATTCGTCAAGGCGCGCGGCGGTGTCGTGACATTATCCGGCAGCGTGTCGGACGGTCCTCAGATCCAGCAGGCCGCGGAAGTGGCGAAGGGCGTGCCGGGTGTAACGTCGGTGAGTAACCATCTGACGCTCTATACGAAAGGGTATTGACCCTTCGAGGCGGCGCCGGGAAGTACTGACCGTTTTCAGCCGTGAATATTGCAAGGAGCCGACGCTTCGTGAAATTTCACGCGCTTCTTTAGCGCCTTCGATTTGCAATAGCGTTGGCAACGTTACGCCGTTCTTCGCCGCTGTCATTCGGCAAGAATCGACACGAGCATTTCAGGCGGGGCCGATCTACAGCCAAGTCGCGCCAGAGCACAGATTCATGTTCCAGGCACGGCTCCGGCGCTTCTGTGAGGGGGCTCAGCACCGCCGGTTGCGATTGGCGGTACCCGACCCGGAGCAGCCCTTCGATCCGGCGCGAACTCAACGTCAGTTGCCAATGGGCGGATTCAACCGGTCGATGCAATAGTTCGATGGAACCGTTCAGCCGGTGTTTCGTAATCCAGTGTCTTCCTTGGACTGCAGCCGGTCATCCATGTCTGATCCTGGCGATCACGAACAATGGTTCGGACCGCCTAGCAGCGGATCAACGTCGCATCTCAGCGGTTGGCGAGGGCGGCCCGTTGAAATGGCTGACTATAGAGATAGGACATTCGGAAGTAACGTCGAATATGTGCGCATGGGGCATCCACATTGGAGCCGACGCCGAGCGATTCGAAGCAGTTGCCGTAAATCGATTCGAACTGCAATTGCCCATTTTTTTTATTTCTTGCCGCTTTGTCGAGCCCGTTATGCACTTCAAGCTGCACGCCGATTATCGGTCATTGAGGGTCGCGCGATCCGGGGCGGAAATACGCACCAGCAGCCGTCGTCGTGCCGAAAGAAAAAGATTGCATGCGAGCCGTTCGGCGCTGATGCCTCGACCTGCACGTAGCGCCTCCGGTCTTCCCGTATATGCCCAAACTGGAGTACGCGAATTTGCGTGTGCGGAGCGGGCGCAAGCCACTTTTCCACCAGATAATGCAGGGACTTCTCGGCAGTGTTCATGACCATCTCCTTCGATCGCGTCCCTCAGCCTGCTAGCGGCTCAAGCGCTGCGACCTGAGCACAATGCGACGGGATGATTAAAGCGTAGGGCCGGACGTCAATTTACGATAGTTAATGTTTTTTTACGATAACGATAATATGTTATTTATACGTCCGTCTTTCAGACGGACGTTGCACTGCCCTAACCGGGCGGGTCGCACATTTCTGACTCCGCTCGCCGACGCGATTGTTCGACTCGAAGCATCCCGCGTGAACGATCACGCCCTTAGCAGGCCGAGGTAAAATCGCCGATCATAGCTCGCAGGACATCCGGGCATCAGTGACCGAA
Organism: Paraburkholderia sp. UCT70; assembly: GCF_050434085.1. Classification (NCBI taxonomy): domain Bacteria; kingdom Pseudomonadati; phylum Pseudomonadota; class Betaproteobacteria; order Burkholderiales; family Burkholderiaceae; genus Paraburkholderia; species Paraburkholderia sp. UCT70. The sequence continues at coordinate 682,582 of NZ_JBNPVZ010000002.1, forward strand.
GTAGATCGAGTGAGTACCTTCGGTCGCCGTTGGCGCACCCGCCTGCGAGGAGCCATCCGACACTCCGCCTTCGCCTGTGCTCCCCGACATCGTGACGTTCTGCGCTTGAAGCCGCGCCTCAGCCGCCTGGATATCTGCCGGGTAGTGCACATCATTGGCGGCCGGCCGGTACCCGGCGTGTTCTAGCCGAACTAGATCAGCGCGCACTTCGGCACGTGACAACGGCGCGGTAGCGTCCTGTGCAAAAGAGACCGCGGGAGCGACAAGTACGCCGGCAACCAGCGCTGCATAGATAAGAGCCTTCATAGTGAATCACCTCCTGAATTTAGGGTATGGTGAGCTTCACGCGCGATGATTGAAGCCCCCGATCTCACCATCTCGTCGGAAACGGGAGTGAGTAAGCTTCATTCTGTACAACGAAGGTTGATGCACGCTGACGCTCACATTACATTGATGTCATGTTCGGATTGCCTGCGAAGCGTAACCAGCAGAAATCATCGGCAAGAGATACGTTTGGCTGCAACCGTCGAATGGTCTATCGAACGCTTTTTGGCCACGCTTGCGATGCGGCAATCTGAACTGTCGTTTGCTAGATCAGGGACGACCATCGCGACGTAGTTCGGGAGGGTCAAACACGCTGTTACTGAAGCACCCGCGCGGTGAAAGCGGGTGCTCGACACGGGCTGCGGATGCGGGGGGCGAGTTCCTGCTTCGGCCGGAAACGCAATGATGGTGTCTTGAATCCGAACGTCTGTTGGCAGGGGCGGAGAAGACGTTCGAATGTCCGTTTGGAAGCTCGGACCAACGACCGTAGTTGGCGTGCGCCGTGTAAAGGCGGCGTTTTCCCAGTGGGTGTAAGCCCCACCCGGCAACCGCTCCAGCCGGAAGCAACCGGAGCAGCTATGGAGGTAACGAAATGGCTGAAGCCTTCGGTGTAGCGTGTCACAAATTACGGTGACAGCGCGAGTGTGCAGGCCGTAACACGTGTGAACGCCGAGCAAGCCTCGAAAAGGTCGATGCGCAGGCCGACCCGACTGCCATTACGGGGAAGGCTGATACGGCTGGGTGAATGAGCAGGCAGGACATCCAGTCGCTGCGCCGGGGTAGTGGCGACAGCATGCACACAAGGGAAGCGCACGCAACACGGGAAGCCCCCTGGCGTGGTCAGGGATGACCAACCGGACGCCCGTGAGGGACAGGCCGGGCGCCTTGGGGTGACGGAGAGGCCCGTAGTACCGCTGAAGCCGGGTAATGCCGGTGGAGGAAAGGGGCCTCAGTTCAAGACAAACGCAACACGTAGTGAGGGACCTGGAGATTGGGAAACCTATCAACTCCGATCAGTGTTCAGAAGCTGCAGATGGCGTTACACGCGAAAGCGAAGGCAGAAGCCGGGTACCGCTTCTATGCTCTGTACGACAAGATCTATCGTGAGGATGTGCTGGCGCATGCGTACGCCCAGTGCCGCTCGAACAGGGGCGCCCCGGGTGTCGATCGGCAAGACTTCACGGAGGTCGAAGCGTATGGGGTGCAGAAATGGCTTGGCGAACTGGCGCTTGCGCTCAGGCAGGAGACTTACCGGCCGGACCCTATCAGACGAGTGTTTATCCCGAAGGCCAATGGCAAGCTGAGGCCACTGGGCATCTCGACCTTGCGAGATCGGGTGTGCATGACAGCAGCGATGCTGGTGCTCGAACCGATCTTCGAAGCTGACCTCCCACCAGAGCAGTACGCTTACCGCCCGGGGCGAAATGCCCAGCAAGCGGTGATCGAGGTGGAAGAGCGGCTGCATAGAGGGCAAACGGACGTCGTAGACGCCGACCTCGCGGACTACTTCGGAAGTATTCCCCACGCCGATTTGATGTTGTCGCTCGCGCGACGCATCGTGGATCGGCGCGTGCTGCATCTGATCAGGATGTGGTTGGAGTGCTCCGTTGAAGAAACCGATCACCGAGGCCGGAAGACACGTACGACCGAGGCCAAGGACAGCAGGCGCGGCATTCCGCAAGGCTCACCCATCTCACCACTGCTGGCGAATATCTACATGCGCCGGTTTGTGTTGGCATGGAAGAAGCTCGGGCTTGAGCGAAGTCTTGGCAGTCGAATCGTGACCTACGCGGACGATCTGGTGATCCTGTGCAAGCGAGGCAAAGCTGAAGAAGCGTTGTCTCGACTGCGCGAGATCATGAGCAAGCTGAAGCTGACGGTCAACGAGGAGAAGACACAACTTTGTGCGGTTCCGGAAGGGGAATTCGATTTCCTGGGTTACACGTTTGGGCGGATGTACTCAGCGACGACTGGTCAGGCCCGCATGGGCATGCGTCCGTCGAAGAAGAGTATCCGGCGCATGGTTGAGAAGGTTCATGCGCTGACCGCCGCTTCTATGACGTGGCTGGACACCACGGAGCTGGTTGGCAAGTTGAATCGCATGCTACGCGGCTGGGCGAACTACTTTAAGGTAGGGACGTTCAGACGCGCGTACCGGGCGCTCGACAGCTATACCGCTGCGCGGTTGCGCCGGTGGTTACGGAACAAGCATAAGGTCAGGCGTCGCCGGGGCGGGAGCTATCCACTCCAGCACCTCTACGGGCACTTCGGTCTCGTACGCCTGACGGGCCCTTGGCTGTAACTTGCCGTGTACGAAGGCGTGATGTCTTGTCCGAGAGCCGGATGCGGGAAATCTGCATGTCCGGTTCGATGAGCGGGGTGTGACAACGGAGCAACGGTGAGGTTATTCGGGCACCGCCAGACGAAAGAGGCGGCAACAGACAAACCCAGCCTAACGCCACCGCGTCACATCTCGACTCTACCGATCGCGGAAGCCGCAATCAAGCGATGAGCCCTGCTTTCGCCTCCGTCAAGCCGGGTGCAGTAGTTTGCCTCGGGAACAGCGCCGCCAAAGCGGCTCAATTCTGGATGTTTTCCTCGCAATCGTTCCAGTACCGCAGCGGGTCGCGATGTTGTGGATAGCGTAAGTTGAGCCACGCTGACAGCCTGGTCCAATCTGGATGATTGGTACCGGTCTGAGCGGACCAGATCGATGACCGCTCAAGAATTTGACCGTTCCCGCGATCACGGACAAGCAGGCTGCCTAGTCCGCTTGAACTGTTCGCTTGTGACTCAATAAGATACCGCGGCAGAATTTTGAGTTCAGCATCCGCAGCCCAACCGTATAAGGCGCGGACCACGCCAGACGGATCTCTCAGCTCTATGGGGCCGCTTTCCGGGCGAACGGCCGTCCATCCTTCGGGAAACTCGGTGACAACCTCGTTTTTACCTTCCCTCACCCACTTCACGCGCCATGCCCGGACCATCGCCTCGCGCATGCGAGACACCGACTCGTAGCCAACAGGCAACTCGATCGCCATCGGAAGCGTAATGAGGTTGTCTTTCCAGAGTTTGGTTTCGTCGTCGACGCGCTCGACCACGTCGAATGCTCCTGCTTCGAATGGGTTCTCGGGCCGGCCCGATACTCTCACGTTGCCGCCGGGCAATCCCTCGAAAAGGCGCTCAGCATCATGGCGGGTAAGTTTTGTCTTTCCTTTCTTCATGGGTCTTCCTACAGCAAGGTTGTTGTCTCGCTAACGCCTGGGCCCTCATGATTCGGCCACTGCCGGCCGCGCGTTTCCCGCCGACTTCGTCAGGGTTTCGCATCCTCCGGCTTGGGGCTCCAGGCCGCAGCCAAGCGGCTTTGTATAGCGACGAGTTGGTCATCGGTGGTCGCCACCAGCCACAAACGCGAGTGCTCCGCGATTTGGCGGTTGTGGTCCTTCAACGGTCCCATTGTGGCAGCGGACTTCCAGGCCACTGGGCCAATTCGGCTGCTCCGGCCCGAGGGCGCACCCACCAGCAGGCAGTAAGGTCCAAGAGGAAGCGAGACGAACGGAAGGGCCGGACTAGCGCGCACGCGCCAGTCGATGAACGGCGCCTCGTTGATGAGCAACGGAGTGGGCAAGCCGTAAAGCACACTGAAATCGTACAGCGACAGTTGCTCGCGCGCGCCCGCGTAGATACGCCGGATATCGTCGACAACCGCGGCGCGGATTTCATCGTCGAACATGGGCTCCTGCGCATAGCGTGCAGAGGCTTCCTGAGCGTCAATCTGATATGAGCTGAACAGGCCAAGTTCCACGCAGTCCTGCACTGCGCGCTGGACCTCCACCATAGAGCCGGCTTCCTCCGGCTTGCCCAACTGCGCTGCCCTCAAAAACCGGGCAAGACCCGCCTCCTGGATCGGAGGACCCTCCACAGACGCATCGTCGTCAGCATCCTTGTCGAGCGGCACGAAAATGTATTCTTCGGCCGCGAAGCGCGACTTCTTCCCTTCGTCAAACTTGATTCCGCCATCGATGCAGTCCAGATAGCGAGTACCGATTCGGCCATGCTCCCAAACCCAATTCTTCAGGAGCGGACGTAGCGGATGCAGCCTGTCGTGATTAGCCATGGGTGTCTCCAACTGCCCAAGTATAGATCCAAGTGGCCGCTTGCTCTGTTGGGGTCTAGTCTGGCAACGTTCGAACTAGACGGACAATCCAGAGATACTCTGCGCCTTCGTGTCATGGCCAGCGGCATCGCGAACGACAGCAATCAGCCGAGCAACGGCCGTTCATGCACCGTTCCGTGAACGGCTCTAACTGGCCGCACTCTGCCCTCATGAGGTGACGGCGCCCGCTCGCCACCGGCGGGCCTTTGGCATAAAGCGACCTTGGCAGTCCTTCAGCGTTCGTCAAGCCAGTCATTCGTCGACTGACGAGCGTGAACATCGGCTCCCTAATCACACCGAGCAGGGGCAGCCCAAAGGCCGCAACGAAGAGATACGCAGGTTAGCCCGAATTGCCGATGCTTGCAGGAACGCGTGCCGGCGTCGCAGGTCGAGGAAACTTACTTGTCGCGCTCGAAGGTTATGATGGACCGGGCGATGCCGGCCCAGTTCGGCATCTGTCGCCATGGGGTCAGCACCTGCAGACGGTCGCCGGCGACGTGGAACTCCCGTCACTGTGTCGTGCCGACCTACTCGGAATTCCAGGCGGCCTCAACCTTGGTGCACCACTGATTGTCTTCGGCGCGCTCGATGCCAGTGTACGCCACCAGGGTGTTCAACAGAGCCGCCTTCTCGGCGTCGCCCTTTCCGGGTTTGCGCCCGTCGCGAGTCAACATGAACGCCACCGGGTGGTCCGCGGTGAAAATTACGCGACCGCTCGGGTGCTCGCCCATTGCTGCGATCTTGCCGCCAGTGACTTTGGATTCGACCTTATAGGAGACCAAACGCCACGCCCCCGACAGCGGGGATTCCTGCGCCCGCGCGGCACCGGACGCCGCTGCAACAGCAATAAGGGCGGCAACGGCGCCATCGACCATGATTTCACCGTTTACCTATGTAAAAAATGCGTCCCGCTCGCGCCAGTTTCTCGTGTGTTCAGACAGACAGGATGGGATGCAGGGCTTTACGGGTGGCTGGCCAACCGCTGGCCAGTCGCGAAACTCGCCATCTGCCGCCGGCTGTCCATGCATACTCTGTTTCGACCAGCGGCGTGTGGCCCGCGGTCGCCCCCGGTCCGTCCGGGGCTATAGCGCCATGTCAGTCGCAGCCTTGGCCGGCCGCGGTGCCGTGGCCTCGGGCTTCGAACCCGGCGTCGTGGCGAGGTCGATCTGCGGCGGCGGCGTCAGCTGCAGCACGTCGCTGGTGTAGGTCCATTCCTGGTAGACCTTGGCCGGGCTGTCGTTGAGCCTGGTTCCGTAGCTCGGGACGATCTGCCGGATCTTCTCCTGCCATGCCGGCGTAGCCACCTTGTCCTTGAAGACCTTCTCGAGCAGGCTGAGCATGATCGGCGCAGCGGTCGAGGCGCCCGGCGACGCGCCCAGCAGACCGGCGATACTGCCATCCTGCGAACTCACGATTTCAGTGCCGAGCTTGAGGACACCGCCCTTCGCACCGTCGCGCTTGATGATCTGAACACGCTGACCGGCTTGCCACAGGCGCCAGTCTTCCTTCCGGGCCTGCGGGAAGTATTCCTTCAAGGCATTGAAGCGATCGTCATCCGACAACATCAGCTGACCTGCCAGGTATTCGACCAACGGAAACTCGTCGATGCCCACGTGCGCCATAGGCATGACGTTATGCACATTGGTGCTGGTCAGGAGATCGAAGTACGAGCCGTTCTTCAGGAATTTGGTCGAGAAGGTCGCGAACGGTCCGAACAGAATGATCTTCTTGCCATCGATGATGCGGGTGTCCAGGTGCGGCACCGACATCGGCGGCGAACCAACGGAAGCCTTGCCGTAAGCCTTGGCGAGGTGCCGGCTCACGACCTCCGGATTTTCCGTCACCAGGAACGAGCCGCCGACCGGAAAGGCACCATAGTCCCTGGCCTCCGGGATGCCCGAAGCCTGCAGCAGGTGCAGCGCGCCGCCGCCTGGCGCCGATGAACACGAACTTCGCGTCGACGTCCTGCTCGGAATCACCGGTCTGGGTCTTCACGTAGGACACCCGCCACGTGCCGTCAGCGTTGCGCTTGATGCCGCGCACTTCGCTGTTGAGCGAGAGATTGAAGCCGGGCTGGCTCTGCAGGTAGCCGACGAACTGGCGCGTAATCTCGCCGAAGTTCATGTCGGTGCCCACGGGGGACCAGGTTGCCGCGACCTTCTGCCTGGGATCGCGCCCCTCCATCATCACCGGAACCCAGTGCTTGATCTGGTCGAAGTCGTCCGAGTACTTCATGCCGCGGAACAACGGGCTCGCCTGCAGCGCATCGTAGCGTTTCTTGAGGAAACGGACATTGTCGTCACCCCAGACGAAGCTCATGTGCGGCGTCGAATTGATGAACGAGTGCGGATTCTTGAGCACATCGTTCTTGACCTGCCAAGCCCAGAACTGGCGCGACACCTGAAAGGCCTCGTTGATTTCGACGGCCTTCGAAATGTCGATTGTGCCGTCCGGCTTCTCGGGTGTGTAGTTGAGCTCGGCCAACGCGGAATGCCCTGTGCCGGCATTGTTCCAGCCATTCGAGCTTTCCTTGGCCACACCGTCCAGACGCTCGATCATCATCATTGACCAGTCAGGCTGGAGCTCATGGAGCCACACGCCCAACGTCGAACTCATGATGCCGCCGCCCACCAGCAGGACATCTACCTTTTTCGTGTCGCCGGCTTGCGCGGAAAACGCGGTCACGGAAAGAACCACGCCCAACAAAACTGCCGTTATCGTTTTGATCACAGTGACTAACCTTTCTGAACTTTCACAACATATTTGCTAGGACTTCCAGCCGAATGGCTTCGGCAAAGAGCCGTGAATCCACGACAATCTGATTCTCAAGCTTGCCGTCGGCGATGTGGTTTGCAACGTCCACCGCCTTATTCAGCGGAATTGATATGGCCCGCAACAGATAGACCGACGCACCGGCAGCAACAATGACGCCGATGCAACAAGTGGGCGGAAAGCCGCACGGCTCGAACCTGTCATTGCAGAGTTGGCCGCTGCCAGATCCTTCATGCCGGGAATCGCGCCGTTCTGCACGGCCTCGAAGCATTGCTGCGCCTGGTAGAGCTGCCGTAGGCCGTAGCTGCCGGTAAGGTCAGCGCCATCAGCGCCATCGACAGGGTAAAGACCAAGTGTTTGATAATTGTCATTCTGAAAATCCTGAACCCGAAAATAATTTTGTAATGTCGCGAGCCCGAAGCGAGCAGAAGCCAGTTGCGATGACCTGCGTGATGGGCCAACTGCAAGAATTATGCCATGCGTTTCGAAGCGCTCGAAGCATGCTCGACGCGCATTTGCACGGAGACAGGCGCAGGGGCGTTCCGGGTATCCGTAAAAGCCGGCCTCGAATCTTCTGAAATTCCAGACATCGCCTTACCCAAACTTTAATGAGTAGAATTGAACTTCACGCCTGATCCTGACCGATCGCGAACCTTCGGCACGTTCACGGCAATCGGGCCGTCGGCCATCAACACTTCGCGCTCCGGCAAGTAGCCGTTGCGCAGCACAGCGCGCATACATGCCCACCTGTGCTTCATAACTGAGCGGGACGACCCCATCGATGTCCTGACCGTTAAAGTTCAGCTCTGTCGTATCGGCAATGCAAAGCACCACCGGCAACTGTTCCATGCGTGCAAGTTCTCTCGCGCGGTTCGAGCGCCGTGCCTTCACGCGGCGCTGCAGGGTGCGCAACTGGGCATCGCCAAAGCCTCGATGAACGGCAGGCACGATGGATACCGGCGGTATGACGCGGCTGCGCGGATTGAATACGGCCAACACCGGCGCGCTGATGTGAGCCGGCGCGGCCAACCGGCCGTCGATGTGCAACGTTCCGCGCGAGAACCGATCCTCGCGATATAGGTATTCGGCCCCGGTCGCGTGGCGAACTTCCGTAGGCGATCCGTTTCTGCCCCTTCAGCTAGCTTCTGCGATTGTCACCGCCGCGCTCCAAAGCCGCTGTTCCGCCCGCGCCGCCCGGTCTGACTTTCTGGAGGCTGCCGATTCGTGTTCGCTCCCGTCCATGCTCACGAAGGACTCTTCTGGCCACGTTGGACGAGCCGGTTGTCGATCCATCGGCTCCTGGTAGCTTGTCGACGCCACCGTTATGTAAAGACGGGCTGATGCCGGGACTGACCACAGGCAGAACCTGCGCGAAAGCCTGATGATAAAAAAATCACTTTAGATTAAATATATCATTCGCGTTGCCGATAACAGACTGAACGACCTGCTGCATTTCCCGGCTGGCCGGTCGGGATCCGCTGCGTGATATAAATTCCAATGGGGCAATCGTGCAGTTTCTCAAAAACTTGAAGGTGTTTTCCCAGCTCATCCTGGGTTTTTCTGCTGTTGTCGTCCTGATGGTCGGACTGGGCGCAGTATCGCTATTCGAGGTGAGCGGCGAGAACAGTCACGTCGCGGAACTCCGCGACAACTGGTTGCCGAGCGTGCGCACCAGCCTGCAGATGCAGGCCGCCCTCCGCGCTATACGCCTCGGTGAATTTCGTGCTGTCGGCGCGCCTACCCCCGCCGAAATACAGCATGCGGAAACGGTAATCGCTGCCGGCATTGCCGACTACCGGCGCGTGTCAGCCGAATACGAGAAGCTCATCGGCGAACCGGAAGAAAAAGTTGCCTTCGCAGACATCCAGACGCTGATGCCGCAGTACCTCGACCTCGATCGGCAGGTTGTGACACTGGCGGAACAGAACAAGACAGGCGATGCAATGGACTTGATGCGCGGTCAGTCCAACACGGCCCGCAATGCCATCGAAAAAGACATCCAGACGATCGTCGACGTCAACGTGGCGGGCGCGGCCCGCGAAGGCGAGGCGGCGAGTCAGGCGTATTCACGGGCGATAGCACTCGTGATCGGACTGGTTATCGCTGCGGCGGCAGTCGCGCTGGGCGTGGCGCTGGTCATTGCCCGAGCCCTCACACGACAGCTGGGCGGCGAACCCCGGGAGGCGGCCGCACTGGCCAGCGAGATCGCGGCCGGCAATCTGCGCGTCGCGGTGCGGCTGAAAGCAGGAGACCGCTCCAGCATGATGTTTTTGCTGGGCGCCATGAAAGACCAGCTGACCGCCATCGTGCAGGGCATCAAGACCTCCAGCGAGTCGATCTCGGTCGCCGCAGACGAAATCGCGCAGGGCAATACGGATCTGTCACAGCGCACGGAGGAACAGGCGGCCTCACTCGAGGAAACTGCCTCGAGCATGGAGGAGCTGACGAGCACGGTCCGTCAGAATGCGGACAACGCGAAGCAGGCGACCACACTCGCCAGCACGGCGTCGGGGATCGCACAACGGGGCGGCGAAGTGGTCGGACGGGTGATCGAAACGATGAACGGGATCTCCGACAGCTCAGCCAGGGTGGCCGAGATCATTAGCGTGATCGAAGGCATTGCGTTCCAGACCAACATTCTCGCGCTCAATGCCGCGGTTGAGGCCGCCCGCGCCGGCGAACAGGGGCGTGGTTTTGCCGTCGTGGCGGGCGAGGTTCGCACGCTCGCCCAGCACAGCGCAACGGCGGCCAAAGAAATCAAGGATCTGATCAGCGACTCGGTGACCCGGGTTGACGTCGGCTCGAAGCTCGTTGAGGAAGCCCGTGCCACGATCAACGAAATTGTCCAGTCGGTGAAGCGCGTGACCGACATCATGAGCGAGATCGCGGCGGCATCGGAAGAGCAGAGCACCGGCATCGGACAGGTCAATACGGCCGTCACCCAGATGGACGGGGTGACCCAGCAGAACGCCGCGCTGGTGGAGGAGGCCTCGGCCGCAGCCCAGTCGATGGCCCAGCAGGCCCAAGGGTTGCGTGACGCAGTGGCCGTCTTCAAAGTCGACGACCGGGGGGGATCTGCGTCACGATTAATCGCCCCGCTCAGCGAACCGCGCCGGCCGGTACCCAAGGTTCGCACGTCCCGTCCTGTAGCGTTAACAAAGACGATGCCAGCCACTACCGCAGGGAGCGGCACTGTGACTGCGACGGATATAGGTGCTGTGGACTGGCAGGCATTCTGAGCAGATCAGAAAAATGGACAATGCCAGCGGACGCGCTTGAACAAATGCGCAAGCTCGTGAACGCCAACACGAAGACAGTGAGCGCGCTGGGTACGCGGGTGTTGGTTCTGGGCACTTGTTCCATCGGAAGGCGTCATCGGCCAGAACGGCCGTCCAAATCGGAACAGCTGCCCGCGGCGCTTGAGAGTGAAGCTGACTCGTCCGACGAATTGTCGGTCGCCGTCGCTTCGCCAAAAGGGCACCTCGTCGCTCGTCAGCGGACGTTCGCCATGCGACTGCGAAGGACCGTTTATGGCCCGCAGGCAGCCATTCGCAACGGGCGCAACGTGTGCCAATCTTACCCTTCTGCGAATCCAACAAATTCGCGTCGCAAATCCGGCAAGTCCAATTTATTCGGTTCCGCGTCATCAAAGGTTTGACCGAATTCGTTCGCAAGTCTCTGAGCACTAGGCAGGCCGTTATGGGGCTGAGCGGCGAATCGCCTGAGCGCCAGACGAAGACTGCAAGCGTCCGCGCGTACGGCGCGCAGAACACCTTTCGCCGTAGGTTTTATGCGGCCACGGAGAGCGCGGCGTCCTGCCGGAGTGGCACGACGTTCGACGGGGTATCCATCAGGAGTTCCAGGCGTGCGCCGAGCAGGCGCCATGCGTCCGACTGTTCCTGCTGCCGGACCGCCCGTTGATAGGTGCGTTTGATCTTGTTCTGTTCGAGGTGGTTCAGGCACTTCTCGCTCACGTGGCCATGGACGCCGAGCTCGCCCATCGGCGTCGTGCCCGCTCGGCGCAGATCGTGAGGGGTCCACCGTCCGCCTGGCAAGATAAGCGCGTCGATGTGCTGGCTGCGGTGCTGCAACGGCGTGCCGCTTGCCGCGCCTTGGCGGTCATAGATCTGCTTCGTAATGGACTTGGAACACACTGGCCCGTCGTGCCGGGCGGCCGGGAAGAGCCAGACTTCATCGCCGCCGAGTTCGAGCAGCGCCCGCATGTGGGTCTTGGCAAACTCGCTTAGGGCAAAGCTGAACAAGCGGGTAAATCGGCGACGTGTCAGCGATTTGAACTTCGCCAAGTGATGAGGCCGAGCTTAAGCCCTTGCTTTTCGGCCCTCGCAGGCCTGTTGGGCGGGCACTTTGCCCGCCTTTCGCCCACTATGGGCGTACCGGTGCCATCAGTTTCTTGCGCGACAGGTAGACGTTCGCCAGTGCGAGCGCGACGAACGCCCGGTTGGCGTTCTTTGCCAGCCCTCGATAGCGCACCTTGGTAAATCCCCACAGGCGCTTCACAACCGCGAAGACGTGTTCGACTCGCGCCCGGATCTTCGACTTGTTGCGGTTCTTGCCGCGCTGCACCTCGTCGACTTCGCCGCCCGCACGGCGCGTGCGCTGATTGGTATAGTCGCGCGCCCTGGGCGCCTTGCTGTGGATCAGTGCCTTCTGGCTCGCATAGGCGCTGTCGCCGTAGACGCGCCGCTCCTGCCCGTGCAGCAATTGCGGCAGTGGATGCTTGTCATGCACATTGGCGGGCGTGAGCACCGCGCTGTGCGCCAGGCCGCTCTGGCTGTCCACACCGATGTGCAGCTTGGCGCCGAAATACCATTGGCGACCCTTGCGGGTCTGATGCATCTCGGGGTCGCGCGCCTTCTGCTCATTCTTCGTCGAGCTCGGCGCGCCGATGATCGTCGCGTCCACGATGGTGCCGCTTTTGAGCTTCATGCCGCTGGCCTGAAGGACCCGGCCGACTTCGGCAAACAATTGCTCGCCCAGTTTGTGCGTCTCCAGCAGGCGCCGGAATTTGAGCAGCGTCGTCGCATCGGGCACACCTTCGCAACCCAGGTCAATTCCGGCAAAGCGACGCAGGCTGGCGCTGTCGTAGAGGGCCTCTTCGCAAGCGAAGTCGGCCAGATTGAACCAGTGCTGCACGAAGTGGATCCGCAGCATGCGCTCCAGACCAATTGGCGGGCGGCCATTGCCGCGCTTCGGATAATGCGGCTCGATCACCGCGCACAACTGCGACCATGGCACGATCGCATTCATCGTGTCGAGAAACTCGTCGCGCCGCGTGCGTTTGCGGTGGGTCTCGAAACCCGCACCTTGATCGGCTGCCATCGCCAGCGTCTGCTGTTTCATCCTGTTCTGCCTTCCTCGTTCAATCCGATCTCTATAACGCTTCACGTGCCAGATTGGTGGACTTAATCAGTGTTGCCTTAGGTAGATCGTGTGCTCCTTCGCGTTTTTCGAGTGGTCCGCCGGAATGATCCAGGTGCCCGCTGCCAGATCGATGGCGGCACGGCGCGCGCGGGTCAGTTCGCCGATCCGCGTGAGCGTCGCGAGCATGACCCATACAGCGTGCTGCGTCGAGTTGAGCAGATTGGCGTCGGCGAGTCTGGCTGACAACGCGCGGATTTCGGCCTCCGACAGCACACGTTCGCGTTCCTCCTCCTGACCACCAACGTGTTTCTTTTCGATGCCGGTCGTCGGATCGGCCGCCACAATCTCGCGCACCAGTGCCAAGCCGAACATCTGCCTCAGTTCGGCGGGCAGCCGGTTGGCCAGACGCGCGGCACCGCGCGCCTTGACGGTATCCAGCACGGACATGATGTCGGCCCGTCGGATGCTGTCAGCGTGACAGTCACCGACCTTTCCCGGCCTTTGCGGCGTCTGTTGCACCGAGCGCCCGCAGGTCTTTGAACTGGATGCTGTCAGTGACATTGGCGCGATCCTTTGCGCGGCGCCACATCGAATGAAGCCCGGTCTTCGAATACGCCCCGCCTTTCTGCGTGGGGAACAGGTATGGGCTGGTGATCAAGTACTTCTTCTTGATCGCCTTCGCGCGATCGATCACCGCGCGGATCTGCAGCGTGATCTCAACGTCCAGTACCTTGCCACTCGTGCCGGCCGTCTTTGACGGCTTGAATCGGATCGTGTTGTCGGTGATCTGCGTCTCGAGCAACATGCGAATGTCGATTCCCCGCTGGCGGCAAATGCCACACTGGACAACAGATCTGACAGGCCCACAACATCAAGATCGGCAACCACGTCGCCTTCAGACTTCGTGAGTGGCATGCTGTCTCCCGGCAACGTCGGCACGGTCACCTGCGTATGACTGGCTCCCGTTACATCGCCGACTCGAACACTCACTTCCTGGATGCCTCGAGGTATCCAAACGTATGAATGCGCTATGCCAACGGAGGATTGCAGCGACCGTTCGTAGAATGGTTTTCTTTGGGGAGTCCATCTATCTTGATTCCATGGACTTTGCGATTTCATTTACAGTAAGTGGCGCCATGTTAAACGTTCTGCACTGGATTCATATCGGTAGCAACGCGTACGACGAGTACACGTTCGTCCCCTGACTGAACAAGAACGTGTATCGCCGGACTGTTGACCTTAGCCACATCTGTATCCAGTGAGGGCCACGATGAGCATGAACGCAAGTGATTTACTCGAGCTGCACCGAGATGATCCAACGTCGTCAGAACTGCGGAAGATGGCCGCGAACATCATCGCCGTCGGCGTCGCAGATCAACACGCGGGCTGCTGACATGAACGCGCTCGAACAGTGGCGCTCCCGACCGCTGCAGGTCAGTGTCCTGGATCGCTGCGATGAATGCGGCGAGTTGAAGGAAGACGTTCAGAAGCGCGTGAACTATTGGCCGAATATTACTGCCGTCTGCTGTGGGAAGTGCTTCACTGCAATGACCGGCCAATACAGCGGATCTTCAGCCCTATCAGGGGTCAGCGAGGAATGGCGCGCAACGCAATGCTGTCGCGACCGAGCTAGATAAGTCAGGGTTTCCTTAGTTCCTTTGGAATTGACGGTAAGGCCCGCTGGGCCTGCGGGGGCCGTTTTGGGTTTGCGTGGCATACATGCTCCTTGAGCTACATGTTATGCCTTGAACACAAAATTTATGAAAGGCCCCTAAAGTCCGGTCCGCGGATGACGATAAACCGCTTGATCGCGACGACGCATCGAGCACGAAGCATGGCTCTTGACGGTCCCAATCGTGCTCCTTTTCCTGGCCTCTTCTGCCGCCACCCCACGGCGCCTCCATCTCAATACGTCGATTTTTTCAGAGCTCTCCATGAAAAGTAAACGATGGTCAATTAGTCTGGTAACGTCTCTGGCTCTCTCTGCTTTGTTGCCGATGCAGGGCGCGCACGCGCTGGACGCCACCGTTCAGCCCGGACAGAGCATTCAGAGCGCACTTCAATCGGTAGCGGCAGCGGGTGGCGGCACTGTTACGCTCGGCGCGGGCGTCTGGACCTTGAGCAGTTCGATCCAGATCCCGGGCAGCAACATCACGTTGACGGGCCAAGGTGCCGCAACGGTGATTCAAGGACCGTCGACGCCCTATGTATGGAACCTAATCCTTGTGAATGGCCAGGGGAGCCTGCACGACATTACCATCTCGAACCTTGTGCTTGACGGACAGGTTCCGAAGTCGGCGGCTTTTGATCCTAACAACGCCTACTCGGTGGCGGGCGGTGGTCTCAACGAAGCCGCGAAGGGTTTGGAGCTTGTCGACGCGAGCAACCTGAAGATTCTGAACGTCGAGGTGAGGAACACGGCGGAAGGAATGGCAACCGGGTCCATCAATGGACTGACCATCGATCGCTCCTACTTTCACGATAGCGGCATTATGGTGCACGGTAACGACGGCCTTGCCTGGCACAATGCGTATTTATGGGGCTCGACGAATGTGACGATTACCAACTCGCGCTTCTTGAACTCGTGGGCGGGCGATGGCTTGCATATCAACGGACCGGGGAGCAACGCGATCACTGTCGATAACTCGACATTCGTCGGCAACTATCGGCTGGGTATTCATGCCCAGCAAACTCCTGCCAATCTCACCGTCTCGAACAACGACCTGAGTTTCAACGGCTCGACCGCGCCAGGCACTGCGAACTACAACGGTCTGTCCATGAGCGGTCTCGACATGGAGTCCACGACTGGAACGATAGTCGGCAATACAGCCATCGGCAATACCAATGAAGGCATCATCACCCGCAGTGGAACCGGCACGCTCGCCGGCAATACGGCGCTCGCCAATAGCTGGTGGCAGATCGACAATTTCGGCTCCTACACGGTCGGTGCGAACTATTCAGTGCAGGGTCATGGTAGTGCACGAGGTGTCGGGCCGATTCCGGACGGGACATATCAGATCGTATCCCGATCGAGCGGGCTGGCGCTGGCACCGGCCGGCCAGGCAAACGGCAGCTTGCTGATGCAAACTCCTTATACGAGGTCGACAAGCCAACTGTGGAGCTTCGTCAATCTGGGCAATGGCGAATATGAGGTCGCCGCCGCCAGTAGCAGCCTGGCGATGGACGTGAGCGGAGCGGGTACCGGAGATGGGGCGCAGGTTCTGGTGTGGAATTACCGCGGTGCCGCCAATCAGATCTGGCGTGTGATCTCGACCGGCTCGCAGTATTACCGTCTGTGTCCGGCCCACGCGCCCGGTTCGTGCATCGATGTCAAGGGTGGCTCGACGGCCCCTGGTGCAAATGTAGACCTTTGGCAATACGAAGGTTTGCAAAGCCAGCAGTGGCAAGTTCTCGCCCCCTGATCGCAAGCTGCCAGGCAAATCTGAAGATGCGGGCGTTCCAGGCGGGGCTTTATAGCTCCGCTGCCGGGTGAGTCGACACGGAAAGTTGTTGCGGCTTCCGTCTCCCCGCCTGCATCCAATTATGTCAGGACTCCTATTCGATAAGCGTCAGTGCATCCCGTCTTGAATATGGCAAGCCCCGAGTATGAATGTATTGTTTTCGTGAGGATGACAGTGCGCCAGCTCATGCTCATTGAACACGACAACCTCTGCGATGTAGGGCGCCCCCTGATACCAGTTCGGGTCGTCCTGACGTCGGAACCGCATTAGTTGAGAATCTCGCCGTACTCCGGACCCCATTCGATGAGAACGGGCCCACACTGGGTGAGAACAGCCCGATTACATCGGCGCGGAACCACGTTCAGCAAGAATGTCCGAGCGGCTCAGCCAAGGTGCGTGTCAAAGTCAGCTAACGACCCGCCCTTGAAAGCCGACGTGGAGCGCGCCGGGACGACGGCTCGCCATGGAGGCGAACTCCGACTCAGCCCGACGCGTGCTAGCGTGTCCTGATCGGCTCTGAGAATCGCGCGGGCTCTCCGATGCGGGGTTTCGCGATACGCACAATTGCCCTTGACATGAGTTTGATCGCGCCTGCTGAAGATTGAGACACTTGCCAGTCGTGGTTGCGCAGCATCTTCCGGTCGAGCGGCCGCTGCGCTGCGCTCGCCGGGGTTGCAGCACGGTTTGCATCGTTTCCGGTCGGTAACGTGGCCGCAGTTGGGATCATGGCTTCTTCAAGCTTTGCCAGGATCGCGCTGGAAAGTGCCTGACGGTATCGAAGACGGTATTCCTGAAGAAGTCGGCATTCGGATGCCCTGTGTTGGCGATGTTTGAACGAAAGTGCGCGTGGATTCTCTGTTGCGGTCTGTCCAGAGCTGAAAACTGCCGAATGGATTTTTCGGTATTGCTGACGGTATCGTCACTCCAGACCAGCCGGAGAAGCCGTATACACAAGGGTCCCCGTCACCGATTGACGATCGAGTGGGGATAGTTTCATTCAGGCGATTGACGGCGCATGCTATCAGCATAACGAAACACGAAACACGAAACACGAAACACGAAACACGAAACACGAAACACGAAACACGAAACGCGAAGAAGTCGAGCGGAGAATGGATTTCAAGGTGGCCGGCCCGGTGACCTTGTCGCGGGCACGGACCGGTCGCGCGTCGCGTGGTCGACCGACGCACTCAGGAGAGTGGGTGGTGCCGGCTGATGCGGTGGAGACCAGCGTAGATGCCGCTCTGGGCATGTCGCCGCGAAGTATGGGTAGGATGATGGGTATGTGGTAGTCGGGCAGAGTGGGAGTCAAACCTGGCGGCGCTTTGCGGGCAACTGTTGGAGTCGGCTGCCTTCCGCCCGGCAAGCCTTCCGGGGTATTCCGACACCTTGTGGAAGAAACCATATAACTTCCGTTTGGAAGCTTTATGGTGAATTTTGCGCCGCCAGTTGTAACACGCAACGTTGGCGGCAAAAAGGCGCCGGCGGCAGCGACGGGAACTCCGTCCGACGAGTGGTTTTCGTCTGCCTTCAGGGGCGGGCTGGTTGCCTCCCCGCGAAGTCTTCCCCGCTATGCCTCCGGCACTACGGGGGTGCCTTGGAGAGCGCGAAGCTGTGCCTGCCGGATGCAAGTACGGTCTGCCGGTTTGTCCGGACCCAGATGGAATGGACACCGTCCTCCCCTCGGGGACGAAGGGCCTTGTACGAACGTTGAGGCCCTCCTGAACCGATCGGCATCAATGTGCCAGAGTGGAGTTTCAACACGTCCACTTGAGGAACGGAGGGCTCAAATGAATGCTACGACATACGGACTGGATGTTGCAAAGCAGATCTTCCAGATGTACTGGGTCGACACACAAACCGGCGAGATAGCTAATAGGCGGTTTCGACGCGACGAGCTCATAGCGTTTCTGGCGCAGCGTCCTGCAGGTCGTGTCGCGCTTGAAGCATGCGGCAGTGCGCACTGGCGGGCCCGCAAGATCAAGGCGATCGGGCACGAGGTGGTGCTGTTGCATGCAAAGTTCATTCGGCCGTTTGTCCAGACGAACAAGACCGACGCAGCTGATGCGCGGGCGATCTGGACCGCGGTGCAGCAACCGGGGATGCGCACCGTAGCAACAAAGACGGAAGACCAGCAGGCCATGCTCGGTCTGCACCGAATGCGCTCCCTGCTGATCAAGTTTCGGACCATGCAAGTGAACCGACAGCCTGCAAGACCAGTTGAAGCGTATCGACGGCATCGAGCAGGATATCAATCTACTAGAGACGCAGAAGGTATGGTTGGGAGGGGTATCGAAGCGGGGTGACCCGTACCTGCGCACACTGCTAATCCATGGTGCACGCTCGGTGATGTGTCATACCAAAGTGCCTGGCGAATGGCAGAAGGCAATCCAGGAGCGACGACGAGCTAACGTCGTCGCGGTGGCCATGGCCAACAAGATGGCGCGCACGGCCTGGGCTATTCTTGCGCACAACAGCACGTACGAGAAGAATCATGTCAGCGTAAAACCCGCTTAACAGGCAAGCATCAAAGGAAAGACTAAAGTACCGATAGGTTGCTGAGGTTGATTCACATGTGATGGCGAAACAGGTCGGACCGCAGGAACGCAAACCTGAACACGGCCTTGCGCTTAAAAGTGCGTGACCCAGATGAGGACGTTCCCGGCGAATTCCATCAGGGCCCGCAGGCTTCGGCTTGCATGAAAGGTCGGATATAAGTCTGCAGCCGGTACCTCGCTTCAAGATCACATCTAGATCGATCTGGCAAACCGGGCGGTGTCCATATAGGACCGTGTGATTGTGCGAATCTGAGCAGCTTATCGATGGTGGGTCGCTCGCCACCCGAAATCATGCGTGTCGCCTTATGAAAAATGGCGTTATCAAGCCGGCTTCTCCGTTCTTCGCGAGCACCTTGGATAGCCTCCTTACGTTTAGCTTTGGTGTTTTTCGTTACGTGGCGACATAGGTTCGGAAAGTGGGCGTACGCCCGGGTGGGCTGTAGGTGTATTGCCTCCAAGGCGGACGTAAGGCTATCAAAGTCGAGTATCCCGTTTGCGACTTCCGTCAGGAATTGCTCGACTTGTTCCCAGTCTATTGGCCGGGCGATGGCACGTATATGCTTACGTGTTAGCTGCGATGGTAAGGGAAGTGGCCGACTGCGTTTGAAAGCATCAACTCCCTCCACGAGCTCGTGGAGGGGAACTTGCAGACAATACGAGATGGCCATAAGCGTGCTTGCGTGCGGCGGCCCCGCAGTTCGCCAATTTTGAGGGCAGCTCTTCGACACGCCTATGTGTTCACAAAACGCCGCTGCATCCCCGTCGAAGTAGCGGGAAATGCCTCGTTCAATTACTTGCGAAATGCATCTTCTGGCGTCGATCCTGGTTGAGGGTGGGGCGCGGGCTACAAGATCTGCGGAGCATTTTGCCGCCCATTCTTCGTATCGCAGTGCCGTTGTTTGTCGCGGGAGAAGAGGCTGTGCGTTTGCTGCTCCAAGCCATCCTTCACATCGGGAACAAAAGCCGCACAACTGTCGCGGAGAAATCTGGGATGGTTGCCGGTATCCGCACGTGGGACAAGCGTCGGTAAGGCGACATCGATGACGCTCGCAAATCTTGACCCATTGAACTGACCAGATCAGGCGTTCGTTGATCGTGCTACCAGATTGAAGATCCTCCTCGAGGCACAGTGCACACCACTGACGATTCTCGTTCATCAAGCGGGCAAATGGGCCGAAGCGCTGCGCCCATGGCAGCAACGTAAGAAACTTAAGATCGCTACGGCCTACCATTCGATTCAGGCTATCGACCCACATCTCGGCCAACTTTCCCTTTGAATTTGCCAGCGACATCCACTCCCTCGCTGCCATAGGGTAATGCCTTCCAAATGCCGCCGGTCGTCGGTCGGACGTTGTGCGGCGGCTGACGATCGCTTCACTGACATTCACAAACAGGCGCCAACGAACGTCGGCTTTCACAAAGTCTGAATGAGCCTTCCCGACCCCTATCGGCCGTTCAACTACCGACGCTACCCAGGACCGCTTTGAAGGCGAAAGCCGCCAATCGTTCATCGCGAACACCCTCTCGATGGCTACGAGCTAACCTTTGTACTGATTCCACCGTCAGCCTTCACGACCGATCCACGCACCTTCACCATGCGCAGCCAACGCCGCGATGCCATTGCGGTCGGGACCGATGATTCAGGCAGATTGATCCGCTGGAACCAGCATCATCGCCTTTCCTCCCAATTTCGGGGCAAGCTTCTGCTGGACCGCGACCACCGACGGAAGCGGGCGCCATGCCACGGTCATGCTATCGACAAGGCCCTCTTCGTTCAGATGCATGTGATCCATTCCGTCAATTGCGTGGTCACCGAGTCGGATCGTGAACACGGCGACAAAGTCAGCACCATCGCGCAAGAGAAGCTTCGGCTCGAAGGCGTCCACAGTAGCGAGAAGCTGCGTCAGGACGTCTGCGACACGCTCCTTCCCAACGAACGGCGCGGGCACGATTGGACTTCTGAGGACGACATTATCTGCCATATGGATCCTGGTCCCTCCGACGTCGCGATTGCCCATGGCTTTGAGGTAAGCGTCGAGATGTTCAGCGGTGGTCATAAAAATTTTCTCCTGATAGAACCGGTGCGCCGGCACGGCGCGTTGAGTTGCCAAAACACTGGCGCTCCCGTTGTTCGATCACTGCACACCGGTGCGCCAAGGACTGGTTGAAGCGCGGCCGGCATGGTGCTCATGCCGGCCGCCTCTCAAATCCATCGTAAAGCCATTGACCCATCATCATTAATCGGGGTAGCGTTCACATTGGTCATGACAAAAATGTCACGAATACCGCGTGGGGGGCTAATGTGGAAAACCTGAGTGCGCTGGGCGGGCTGGAAGTCTTTGTTCACACTGCGCGAACGCGGAGCTTTGCGGCCACTGGGCGGGAACTCGGCATCTCAGCGTCGGCCATCAGCAAAAGCATTTCGAGGCTTGAAGAGCGCGTTGGCGTGCGGCTCTTCCAACGCAGCACGAGAAGCGTCCGGCTTACGTCCGAAGGCGAGGTGTTCCTGGAAAGGTGCAGACGGATTTTCGGGGAAGTTCAGGCGGCCGAAGACGAACTCAGCGCAATGGCCCAACATCCGCGAGGGAGGCTAAGGGTGGGGCTGTCACTTTCGGCGGGATTACCATTTCCAGTGCTTTCAGCCTTTATGGAGCAACATCCCGAGATTGAACTCGATCTTGATTTCACCGATCGAATGGTCGATGTAATCGATGAAGGATTTGATGTCGTCATTCGCGGGAGCGCGCTTCGGGATTCACGGCTAGTATCTCGCCCGCTGGGTTACTGGCGCGCCTGTCTGGTCGCCGCGCCGGAGTATCTGAAACAAAAGGGAACTCCCACGAATCCGGATGACCTTTTGAATCATGCATGTCTGCACTATCGCTGGACACCCACTGGAAAACTGTACCAATGGCCGCTGCGGCATTCGACATTCACAGCGGCAGGCTCGTCGCTGCCATTGACGGTGGTGTGCAACAGCCTGGACATGTTGCTTTATATGGCTCTGGCAGGGCGCGGGATCGCATGCGTGCCTGACTTCTCTGTCAAGAACGCGCTCGCCGATGGACGCCTGAAAACCATGCTGGACCCGTACGTCACCGACTCCAACAGTATCCATATGGTGTGGCCCAGCAGTCGGAAAATGACGCCAAAGGTGCGGGTATTCGTGGATTTTGTGCACGCTCATTTTGGCAAGTACCTGGTCACCAAAGTAGATGAGCCGAAACGGCAAAAGGTCCAGCCACCCGCTTGAATACAGACTTCACAGGAACGGTGCTCGAAAGTAAAGGCTGCGACGAACTCGACCAGCGACCTGTTTTGCAAATGAGCCACGCTGCGACGCACATCGCGAATGACCGCTGCCGAAACACGTTATGACACTCGAACGTCGCTGACTGTGCACAGGTGACGGTCCCTTCATGGCCGGCTACGGTCTGACATGCGCGTGGGGCTAGTCTCCGTGTGCGGATTGCGGGTGCTACAGACGCGAGACATTAGCAATATCCATCTTATCTATTTGCAACACTCGCAGGCCTCAACTATGTTGAATAGCCGGAAGGCTCGGCTACCGGGCGGGTGCCGCGTCCGATATTTCTAGCACTCTTACGCGATTCCGAGTTCGCGGCAATAGCAGGGAGACTCGGCTATGACGACACCGCTGCTCGGACAGATGATGGACGTGCCGCTGACGGTTTCCTCACTGCTGGCCCATGCGTCACGTCACTTCGGCACGACCGAGATCGTGTCAAAGCGCATCGAAGGCGACGTGCATCGCTACACGTATCGCGACTGCGAAAAGCGCGCGAAGCAACTGGCGCAGGCGCTTATCGCGCTGGATGTGCAGCCGGGCGAACGGATCGGCACGCTGGCATGGAACGGTTACCGCCATCTGGAAGCCTATTACGGCACGACGGGCTTCGGGGCCGTCTGTCATACCATCAACCCCCGGCTCTTCCCCGAGCAGATCGCATGGATCATCAACGACGCCGATGACAGCTACGTGCTGTTCGATACGACGTTCGCACAGCTGATCGATTACCTTGCGCCCCTCTGCCCTAAGGTGCGTAGGTGGATCGCGCTTGCCGACGACGCGCATCTGCCTGCGGTGCAGACGCCCATACCGCTCATCAGCTATGAGACGTTTCTCAAGCCGCACGACGGCGCATTCGACTGGCCGCTCCTCGACGAGCGCCAGGCATCGTACCTTTGTTACACCTCGGGCACGACGGGCAATCCAAAGGGCGCGCTGTATTCGCATCGCTCCACGGTGCTGCACGCGTACGCCGGTGCGCTGCCGGATGCGATGTGTCTATCGGCGCGCGACTCGGTGTTGCCCGTCGTGCCGATGTTTCATGCGAACGCATGGGGCATGCCGCATGCCGCGCCGCTCACGGGCGCGAAACTCGTCCTTCCGGGCAAGGATCTCGACGGTAAATCCCTGTTCGAACTGATGCAGGCGGAGCGCGTCACGTATTCCGCCGGCGTGCCAACCGTCTGGCTTGGCCTGCTCAACTACATGAAGGAAGCGGGGGTGCGGTTGTCGTCACTGCAACGCGCGGTGATCGGCGGGTCCGCGTGCCCGCCGGCGATGCTGCGCACCTTCGAGGAATACGGCGTCGAAGCCATTCACGGATGGGGCATGACCGAGATGTCACCGCTCGGCACGCTCGCAAAACTCAACTGGGAACAATCACAGCGGCCGTCGGAAGAGCAGCGCAGGCTGCGCGAAAAGCAGGGGCACGTGATCTACGGCGTGGACATGAAGATCGTCGGCGACGATGGGCGCGACCTGCCGTGGGACGGCGTCGCGTTCGGCGAACTGCACACGCGCGGTCCGTGGGTGATCAAGCGGTATTTCCAGAAGGATGACTCGCCGCTCATCGACGGCTGGTTTCCGACTGGCGACGTGGCCACGATCGACCGGGACGGTTTCATGCGGATCACCGACCGCAGCAAGGATGTGATCAAGTCGGGAGGCGAGTGGATCAGTTCGATCGAAATCGAGAACATCGCGATCGCGCATCCGGCCGTCGCAGAGGCGGCCTGCATCGCCTGCGCCCATCCGAAGTGGCTGCAGCGGCCGCTGCTCGTCGTCGTCAAACGCAAACGCGCGGAGGTCACGCGCGACGAACTGCTCGCGTTCTACGAGGGAAAGGTCGCGAAGTGGTGGATGCCCGATGACGTGGTCTTCGTCAACGAATTGCCGCATACGGCCGTTGGAAAGCTGCACAAACTGAAGCTGCGCGAGCAGTTCCGCGATCACCTGCTGCCGTCGGCGCTCGAAGTTGAGAACTGTCCGCTTGCCGACGAGCGCGCAATGGTAGGCGGCGGGTCGAAACCTGCGGCGGAATAATCGAAAAGGAGGCTGTCAAAGAGACCGCCACCGCACCGCCATTTGGTGTAGCCGGCCGTAGCCGGCCATCTGCGGACGATCGTTCGCGCTCCCGCGCGGACATTTGAATGTCGGCTTCGCCCCAGGTACCGGACTTTGCGTTTCGACGACGCCCGACGTGCAGTCGCCCTTCTCAATTGGTTGGACAGCGTGGGAAGTCGCCGGGAAGCCGCAGATCCACCCGTTTATTCAGGATTGCCGCTAACAGCGGTCAGCCCCGTGAGATTCACACTGCGGGTCGTGAACCATGCTTGAGTTTAGGGACGGAAAACGGTCACCGTTGACCTGTCGTCGCCTCAAAGTCCTCTGAATAGGTGGTCAATCGCCCCTCTTTTCCCTCGTTTGGTTTAGCCCCAAGCTCGTATCATGGGCTGCACATTGGGGTTAATGCAGTATGTCGGACACGTTGTGGGTTACAAAATCCTGACATTTCTATCGAAGGAAAAGATACATGTCAATTGCAAAGCGACGCGCGAGCTCGGCCAGATTGTCCCTCGTAGCCAACACATCGAGTGCTGTAGCGATTCCCGCGGACTGTAAAGCAACGACATCCGGGCCGATGCCAGAAGCATGGTTCGAGGAAGAGATCGGCTACATCGGCGAAATGCCTGCGTGTACCCGCATCCCGACTGACACCCACCGTCAATGACCTGAGTGAACTTCACGTAAAAGTAATGCCGGCGAGCGCATTCTTTCGCCCCGGGTATCGCTCCACCGAAACGCGCCATTCATGAATACTGTTCGAACTGAATTAACGGGTGATGCCGGCCTTCCATCGATGCATCAGCCACTGGGACTGGCTGCGTTGCTCCGGGCGGCAACGGCCGGGAGCGATCTGACGCCGCTGGGGGAAAGCCTGCTCGAGCACGTAAAGCGTCATGACGACCCGTACGCTCTGCTCGATTTGTCGCTAGTGTTGCAATTGAAATACCAGAAGGTGGCCGCTCTCGCCGTCCAGCAGCAAGCGCTTCAAATGACCAGACATTATCGGTTAAAGAGCGCCCAGACGATCAAGACTCCTTTGAAGGTGCTGGTGCTCAAGGCTCCGGGCGATCTGATGGCGAACACGCCTTTTGAGTGCCTGCTTGAGAACGCCGACCTGCAGATAGAGGTCCTGTATGTCGACGCGCGGCCGCTGGGGGATGCCGAGTTGCCCGAGCACGACGTTATCTTCGTTGCGGCATGCGCGTCGGATGAAACCGCGGCCGTTCTTGCCCAAATCGCGTCGCTGACGAGCGGGAGGGGTTGCCGCGTACTAAACCGGTCCGAACACATTGCGAAGACAATGCGTGACACCGCCTATGCTCTGCTGGGCGCTGCCCCCGGTATCTGTATGGCCCACACGGTGCGCCTTTCCCGTGAGCGGGTCAACGAAGCGGTTTCGGGAGCGTTGCAGTTGTCCGAGGTACTAGGCGCAAACTATCCGCTCATCATACGGCCGATAGGATCGCACGCGGGACAAGGTCTGGCAAAAGTGTCTGACGCTCAGGAACTCGCGCGCTACATGGCTGAGTCTGACGCCGTGGAATACTACATGGCGCCTTTTATCGACTACAGCAGCGCCGACGGTCTGTTTCGCAAATACCGGATCGTGATGATCGAGGGAACGCCATTCGTGTGCCATATGGGCATCTCGAAGGAATGGATGGTTCACTACCCTTACGCGGAAATGTCGACGCATCCCGACCGGCGAGAGGAAGAATCGCACCTGATGGCGAGCTTTGACACCGATTTTGCTGTGCGTCACCGCGAGGCGTTTCGCAACGTCGCGGAATTGACCGGTCTCGATTACGTAGGATTCGATTGCGCTGAAACGAGCGATGGCCGGCTGCTCATATTCGAGATCGCGACGGGCATGGTTGTGCATGACTTGGACGACCAGAGCATCTTTCCTTATAAGGTTCCGCAAATTCGCCGGGTTGCTGACGCCTTTCATGAAATGCTGCGCCGCGCGGCTGCGAACGCATACAAAATCCAACGGCTGGCCTCGGAGGCATAGTGAAGTCCAATGCATTGAATTTTTCCGGTGGTCCCGGAGCGCTCCCTGAAACGGTGCTGGAACAGACGCGCATAGCGATTACCGCGTTACCGGAAACCGGCATCTCCGTACTCGGCATGAGCCATCGCTCGGACTGGTTTCGCTCCATACTGGACGAAGCGGAACAGAATCTGCGCGTTCTGCTCGGTATATCCGACGACTACGCCATTACCTTTCAGCAGGGCGGCAGTAGTCTGCAGTTTGCGATGATCCCGATGAATTTTGCCGCGAAGGGATTCGCCCCGCCCGAATATGTGACGTCCGGCTACTGGAGCGGTCGGGCGACTTCGGAGGCGGCCAAGGTGACTGAGAGGAAAGTTGCGTGGGACGGCCACGCGACGGGCTACCGGCAGTTGCCCGCCCTCGATAAACTGGACATCTCCGGCTCTGCCGCCTATCTGCACTACGTGTCGAACGAGACCGTGGAAGGTTTGCAATTTCCGGTTTGCGAAGAGGCGACGCGGGTACCGCTGATCGCTGACATGTCGTCCGATTTTCTGTCGAAGCCCATTCGCCCAGACGCATACTCGATGATTTATGCTCACGCCCAGAAGAACCTAGGTCCGGCTGGGGTAACGGTAGCGGTAATCAAGCGTTCGCTGCTTGAACGGATCCCCGACGGCTTGCCGGCGATCCTCGATTTTCGCACCCACGTCTCGCACAGTTCCAACTACAACACGCCGCCGGTATTCGCGATCTATGTGCTGACGTTGATTACGCGCTGGCTGCGCTTCGATGTTGGCGGTCTGCACGCGATGCAGAGCATCAATGAGAGAAAGGCGCGGCGGCTGTATGACACGCTGGACGCTTTGGAGGGGGTCGTCACCGTCCACGCGGACCGTCGCTGGCGCTCACAAATGAACGTGGCTTTTAAATTCGGTGATTCTCGGCTCGGCGATGCGTTTATCGGGGCGGCTCGTGAACAGGGTATCGTTGGACTAGAGGGGCACCGTTCAATTGGCGGGTTGCGTGCGTCTCTATACAACGCCGTTACAGAACAAGCCGTGGACATTCTGGCAAACGCACTAACGGAATTCAGTATGCAACGGGCCTGAACAGCAATGCCGGTTCTCACGTTGACGTGCCGTGCGACTCAAAGGAATAAATGACCGCTGCACCCCAAAAAGCTGCCGATGAGGTGGCGTCTGGTTTAGAGTCCGGAGTGGGTCGGACAGCGCCCGCTGACTGCGGGCACAGACTGGATCTCCCTTCAATTGAAAGGAGATCGCCATGGAAACACCTGAGAAAGGAACCGCTGCCAGAGTGCCGTGGAACAAAGGCCGGTTGACTGGGCAGAAACCCCCGCTGAAGCTCAAAGAAATCTGGGCCATTCGCATCCGCCTGCAACTTTCGGCGCGCGTCCGCGACCTCGCCATGTTCAATCTGGCTATGGACAGCAAACTACGTGCATGCGGCCTGACGAAGCTGAGGGTCCGCGACGTATGCCACGGCGAGTACGTCACCAGTCGGGCGACGATCATGCAGCAGAAAACGCAACGACCGGTTCAGTTCGAGATTACCGAACAGACGCGGGATAGCGTCGAGACATGGATCGAGGCGGCGGGGCTGGCGGCGCCAGACTTCCTCTTCCCAAGCCGGCTGCGTGAATCGCCGCACCTCTCGACGCGCCAGTATTCGCGCCTGGTGCATCGCTGGGTCGCGTCGATCGGACTGGACGACGCGGCGTACGGCACGCACACGATGCGTCGGGCGAAGGCGTCGCTGATTTATCGCCGCACGAAAAACCTCCGCGCCGTTCAACTGCTCCTTGGGCATCCCAAGCTCGAGAGCACCGTACGTTATCTTGGCATCGAGGTCGACGATGCACTGGAGATGGCGGAGCAGACTGAGGTTTAAGCGCAGGCACCGCCGGATGGCGATCGACTACCGGTCGCTGTCCGGCCAAGAGGCGTCAGTTGCCCACGGTAGTAGTGGGTCGCTCAAACGTCGGCTACGCATCTCGTTTCGGCCGTTTGGTGCCGCCCTTCGATACCTCGGAATTCAAGCAGTTGATATCAACGGCGACGGCAGGCGGCGGTGCCACCGCCTGCTGCGAAAACGTCGCTGCAAATTGTCTGCTTCTGATAAGGTCTTGCTAAAGCCGTCTAAGTTGCGCACAGAATGGGCAAGCGCTGCACCTACATTCAGGTTGATGGAAATGACGAGTGCCACCGACAGTTCTTCCACCGTCGCGCCCGCTTCGTCGCTTCACTCGCGTGAAACGCAATGCAGCCATCGCGGCGCGTAGTCATGGCAATGGCGAGAGAAACTAATTCTGACAGTTAGTCGGCACGGCTAGCACCGCGCGGTCACACACTTCATCGGGTGTTGGCGAAACCTTTGCCCTGTGCGAGAAATCGATCGTCAGCAGTTTGATGACAACCAGGCACGGAATGACTGCCGGATCGCGAGCGGGTTGAAGTCTCTGGCTGCGCCGCGCAGACGGCTCAGTGGATCGCCGTTATGCATTGGGCCATCCTAGCCGCTGCGCTCGATGAAGCGAGGCTCGTACGACAACCCGATGAAAAGGTGCGATGAGCGTAATATAGGCTCGCCCCAGCGGACGATTGTAGAAGACGAGCGTCGTCACTATGAGGCGGGATCGCCCGTGAGATGACGGCTGCACGAGGACCGACACGCGGAAGTCCAGATGCGTGTCATCCTCGCCGAGAACGATCTCGTCGTCATATCGTTCGAATACGTGAAATAGGCTTATCCTGTCGCCTCCTTTCTCCTTGAGGTCAACTGCTGTCTTCAAGCCGAACGGCCGCACGAGAATGTCCCGGAATCTCAGCAGCATGCCAATCCATGCCGGCTGCCTGGCAAAGACGTGTCGTGCGAGAGCCTCTGCGTCGTGGCAGGCTCTTTCTGGCAGGTCCACCGAGAATGCGTCCGCGAAATCAGCCAGGCCGTACGACCATTTCAGCTGTGAGGCCGGCGGCAAATCGGACTGTTCGATCTTCGGATAGCAATACATGTGCGATCACCAATGCGAGGATCCTGGGCTGAGACATTAGAGCAGCGAGATGCCGCCGTCGACCACCGACTCCGCGCCCAACATGTACCGCGAAACGTCAGTCGCCAGAAATAGCGCCGCTGTGGCGATATCGCTCGCTTCGCCCATCCGGCACACCGGCACCTGCACCTCGAAGGCCAGGAGGCGTCGTACCGACTTTTTTCTGCCGCTATGCCGGCAAAAGACCAGCAATACGATAGCTTTCAATTAACCCATCATAGACAGAGATATCCGCGCGACTTCTGGCGATGAGTTGAGCGCCAGCGACGGCTGCGAAGATGGCGCGAGCACGCCCCTCGCGCTCCTCGGCGCGGACAATGGCCGTGGCGGATAGCACCTTGCTCAGCCATGCAACATTCACATCAGCAAAGGTTTGGACCTCTTTCGTCACCGCGTCCGGCAAGTCATCAGATTCGGCGGCCATGAAGCTGCAGAGGCATATGCGATTACCACGCTCCAGTGCCTTGCGAAATGTATCCGGATACAGGCGCAGACAGTCGATCGGATTCGCGGATTCGGCCCAAAGTGCACCCAGCGTGGCTGCCGAGTCCTCCCAGTAACACCTCGCCACCGCCGCTCCGAGATCGGACTTGCTTGCGAAGTGATGATAGATGCTCGCGGCCCTGATGCCGACAGCCTCAGCAAGATCACGAAAATTCAGGCCGCTGTAGCCGTGCGCTTGCGCAATCTCTGTAGCAGCCACCAGGATTCGTTCCCTGGAGCTCAAGCCCGAATCGTTCTTCACTACGACCGCCTCCGCAAACTGGGATGACTGTTGACACAGCGAATTATACCCTCTATGGTAAACCTAACAAACGTTAGGTAGGTTGATGGAGATACTTCCCCATAACCTCCGATCCCGAGTAACAGCCACCTGGAGAGGTAAGCATGACATCGAGCATCATTCATTCCGATGTAACCCAACTCCCCATCATGACGATTTACGATTTCCCCAGGGGACCTTATCCGACACGCGTGCGCATCGCCTTGGCCGAAAAGAATCTGCAATCGCGCGTCGAGTTCGTGATGGTCGATCTTTACAGGGGAGAGCACAAAAGGCCCGAGTTCACCTCAGGGAAAAACTACTCGGGTACGCTGCCGGTCCTCGAACTCAATGACGGAACCTGCATCGCCGAATGCACCGCCATCACCGAATACCTCGATACGCTCGATGGCGCACCCACCCTGACCGGCAAAACACCGCTCGACAAGGGCGTGATCCACATGATGAGCAAGCGCGCCGAGCTGGAATTGCTCGATGCCATCAGTGTCTATTTCCACCACGCCACGCCTGGGCTCGGGCCCGAAGTCGAGCTTTATCAGAACCCCGAATGGGGGTTTCGTCAGCGCGACAAAGCCCTCAGGGGCATGCAGTACTTCAATGACGTCCTGAAAAAGCAGCCGTTTGTCGCCGGGGATGCGTTCTCGATGGCCGACATCACCGTCATTGGGGGCCTGGTCTTTGCGTCGATCGTGAAGCTGCGGGTGCCCGCAGAGTGCGAAGCCCTTCTCGCCTGGTACGCGAGAATGCGCGAACGCCCGAGCGTCAAGAGCCAGCCGGCATTTGCCTGAAATCGCAGCTGTCGTCGGACTTCATTGATGAGCGACCAATCTTTGGTTGCAAAACTGGGGCGACCGGTACGCATGAGTTGGACGACTGGTGATCTCAGTCGCGACCGGATGGCTACGACGCCAAGGTCGCGCGGCGGATCAGTAGTCGTTGCGGCATCACGTAATGCGTTGCCGTGCCTACCTTCCGGGCGGCTCGTTCCAGACCGCAGCAAATCAACGGCATAACCGCCGTGAAGTTCGACGGCCGATTCACGCCCTGAGTCAGTCCGTCAAGCGTTTCGAGGCGGGAAGCGCGAGGCTTCCAAGAAGGGGGGAGCCCCGCTTCCTGAGTGCATTCAGATAGATGCTTTCGTCGTACCGGGTCCCGGTCTGCCAGCAACGGTAGAGGATGCGTATCCATTTGAATGCCAGCGCCCGGACGGCAGCCTGATATGAGCTGCCCTTCGCGCGCTGCTGCCGGTAGTAGGCGCCGGCCCAGAACGATTTGTCGATGGTGTGACCGGCCCATTCGACGAAGGTCTGGCGCAGGAATTTTGGGCTTTGCCAGCGCCAATGCACCCAGCATTTCTTCCCGCTGCGCTCAGTGACCGGTGCAATGCCCGAATACTTCTGCAGTTCAGCCGCGTGCCGGAAGCGCTCACGCTGTTCGCCGAATGCGGCAAGCAGCCGCGGTGTCAGATGCGGGCCCGCCCCCGGCAGGCATTCAAACAGGGCGAAGTCCGGTAGCGTTCGCGCGACCGTCGCAATCTCCCTGTCGAACACATCAATCGCAGCCAGCGCGGCTCGCAGTTGTGCGACCAGTGCCAGCGCGTGTAGCCGGCAGGGTGAGACGATGCCGGGATCCTCGGTGAGTGAAGTAGCCGAGCGGATGGATTCCAGACGCGTTTCGATCAGCCTTGGGCGGCGACAGTTGTGCGCATGGAAGAATGTCTCAAGGGTACTGCGGTGGGCGTGTTTGACGGCTGGAAGCGTCGGCCAGCGGGTGATGAAGTCGCAGAACGGTACCGTGTCGATGTGCTCGAACCACTCCAGCGCCTGCGGGTAATACTGTTTGAGCGTATTGCATAAACGGTTAGTGAATCGCGTCTTGTCGCCGACCATTTCACGGCGCTGCTCGATCAGGCTCATCAGACAACGCATACCCGCGCTTTGCGGCCTCAGCGGAGCGAACCGCTCGGGATGGCAAAGCAGCAGATCGAGTGCCAGTTCGGCATCGGTGGGATCGTCTTTGGCCCGACTCGGTTTGAACGCCTCACGGTACGTCGCGAGGATTGAGGGATTAACCGGAAAGAGGACAAAGAAATCATATTTCTGCAGCGCGGAGACAATGGGTCCCCTCGCCAGTTCGAGGGCAACTGCGATCGGCCCATCAAAACGCTGATGCAATCCCTTTGCCCACTCATCAATGCATGCGACCTGATGGGGAACGCAACTGAACTCGCGCCGGGTGTCGCCCGCCGCCTGCAGGCGGACATCGTGTTTGGTGTCCGCCCAGTCGATGCC
Organism: Paraburkholderia sp. UCT70; assembly: GCF_050434085.1. NCBI lineage: Bacteria > Pseudomonadati > Pseudomonadota > Betaproteobacteria > Burkholderiales > Burkholderiaceae > Paraburkholderia > Paraburkholderia sp. UCT70. The sequence goes on from NZ_JBNPVZ010000002.1 coordinate 714,756, forward strand.
GACATACGCAGCGAACTGCTGATCCGACAGAGGTGACATGTGAGCCTCTGCAAGTGATAGATTATCCAGCAGGGACATGCATGCTTGTGCTCTGCGAAGGCAATATAGTGAGCCGGTGCGACGGCGAACCCTGAGTATTCGTTGACGAGCGCAAGCGCACCCGCGGACTCGAAGCTAAAACGGCAAACGTCCAGGCGTTTGGGTCGACTTATTCGTAATCCGCAGGTGCATGTCCCGCTTGCACTGGCAGCAAGCTGCCAGTGCCACCAGTATTAATGAAACCGGGACGGACTATCTATACGGGGTCGACTGCGGAAGCTCAGCACCACGAGAGGACCGCGGGTCACCGACCGACGACGAACTTCCGGGTTCGGCCAACATGCGTCGTTAGATGGGGCGTGTACTGCGTTGCTCGCGCGACCATTCTCGCCGCCGAAGCGGCCCACGATCCGGCGATAACAAAGGACGTCGGTGCACTGAGCGGGCGCAACGCTCGCGCAGCGGATCTTGCCCGCGCGCGATGCGGCCAAGGATCTATATGAAGCTTGCGCCTCCGTTGACGGGGATCGTTTGGCCCGTGATGAATGCGTTGCCGACGACCATCAGCACGACCTCCGCGACCTCGCTTGCTTCGCCCAAGCGCCCGACGGGCAGCCTTTCTGCGACATTGGACGCCTTAAGCGGTCCAGCCATTTCGGTGTCGATCGGTCCCGGTGCAACGGCGTTGACGGTGATCCCTTCGCGGGCGAGCCGTGCAGCATAGCCGCGCGTCAAGCCTTCGAGGCCGGCTTTCGATGCGTTGTAGTGAACGCCAACCAAGCCGGGGCCGCGGGCGGCGGCCGACGAGACGTTGACGATGCGGCCCCAGCGCCTCGCGCGCATGCCGGGCAGCACTGCCTGCGTGCAGAGAAACGCCGATTTCAGATTGACGGCGAGCGTTCGATCGAACTCCGCTTCCGCGAGATCGTCGATGTCGACGATCGTCGCGGTGCCCGCGTTGTTCACGAGCACGTCGATCAGGCCGAGGCGGTTTTCCACCTCGGCGATCATCGCTTCGACGTCGTCTCCGACCGATACGTCGGCGCATACCGCGATCGCGCGGCCTCCGGCGCGTTCGATTTCCGCGACGACGTCGGCCGCGTCGTTCTCGCGTTGCCGATAGTTGACGACGATTGCTGCGCCGGCTGAGGCAAGCGCGATCGAAATGGCGCGTCCGATTCCGCGCGAGCCGCCGGTCACCAAGGCGACACGATCGTTTAAGTTGAGCGAATGAGCTGGCATCGTGGAACTCCTCAGTTGCGGGGGGCAGAACCGGTTGTGGCCTCGTCTGCGAGCCGTGGTGTCGCTGAGCGGGCGTTGCCGGAAAGCATCCTAGTTTGCCCCCTTCAAAGCGTCTTCGCCGGAAAGTCGCCCTGCTGCTTTCATTGATCTTTCGGCCGTTCTGGCTTCAAAGCCGCCGTTGCAGCTAGACTGGGCCGAAGGGCAGTTCAGGGTCGTGAGAGGTCCTTTGCATAGGGAGCCAGCCGGCGATGTCCCGTCCGTACCGTGCTGGCGCGAACAGGGCACAATGACCAAACCCACGGGTGCCTGCACCGCAGGTGTGAAGGTGTGCATCACTCGCCAGCGTATGGTCGGAAAAATCGCCCGACACAGTGGCGCGGACATAGCAGCCGGTGTAACGCCCGGCCGCCCGTGGCATTCCACTCCACGCCCATGGAACCGAGTGGCTATTTCATGCGGCGGACGGCAGATGCACGGTCAGACTTTGGATACGTGCTCGCGGCCACGAAGCGCCATTCGTTTATCCCGTCGCTCGGATATTCAGATGGCTGCTCCGCTCAGATACTGTTGAAAAAGTCGCTGCGTGGCTTTTTCAGTTCTCCTGCACGAAAATTGACCTCTCAGATCGGCCTACAAACCGCTGGCACACGTCGGTCAAGGGTAAGAAGACCCCCTGAAACCTTGCAACAGAGACGGCCAGCGACTTTTTCAACAGTATCCTCAAACAGCCGTCATTGATGAGTTGCCTTGACCCAACGAGTTCCCTGGCCTTAGCGCCATCAGAAACAGCATGTTTCCGATGGCTTACGTATCGTCGGTGGCCGGCTGACCTTCGCGCGCGTACTGTGAAGGCGGCCGCCCTACGTGGCGCGTGAAGGCGACGCTGAAGGTGCTGGCGGAGCTGTAGCCGACCCGCTGTGCAATCTCGGCGACGCGGCCTCCGTTGCGGCGTAGCAGATCCTTTGCTAGCGCCATGCGCCAGGTGAGCAGATATTCCATCGGCGCCACGCCGACCGCGCGGTTAAAGCGTTCAAAGAAGGTTGAGCGCGACAGTGCGGCCTCTTTCGCGAGTTCAGCAACCGTCCACGCGCACGTAGGGTGTTCGTGCATAACGCGGATCGCGGCCGCGAGGCGGCAATCGGACAACCCGCGAACCAGGCCCGGTGACGCAGTCGTTCCCGCCGTGGACCGCAGCGCCTCGATGAGCAGCACTTCCAGCAGTCGTGACAGCACGAGCTCGCGCGCGGGCCGCTGCTCGCGCGATTCATCCCGTACAAGTTGTACGAGGGTGGCCAGCCGCTCTTCACCGCGGACATGCACGAGTTGCGGTAGCAATGAGACCAGCAAGGCTGCATCCGGTGAACCGAAGCTGCAGTGGCCGACCATCATTCGCGAATCGACAGGGTTGCCGGACTCCCCGATTCTGAATTCATTGTTGCCGAGCGCGATTGGCTGCGGCGTCTGAACGGCTGGCGGTGGCGGCACGAGGCTGGACATCGCGACGCCATAGGCCGCGGGAATCAGCACGAAGTCACCCGAGACCAGCTCAATGGGTTCGTGCCCGTCGATCGCCATGCGGCACGCGCCGTCGAGGATCACGCAATAGAACGGCTGACCGGCATCCGAGCGGCTAACGCGCCAGGGACTGGCGCCGAGGACCAGCTTGGAAAACCGGGCGCCCGGCTGCAGCAAGGTCACGACTTCCGCCAATGGATCGATCACTGCCGGACTCCTGCAAACGAAATTCGGACTTCCGATTGTAGCGCGTACAGTGGCCGCGGTCTATCGTACGGGCATACGCAAACCATCTCACCTAGGAGTTCGCATGAAAACCGTGCTGATCACCGGCTGCTCTTCCGGATTTGGTCTCGAAATCGCCCGCTACTTTCTGACGCGCGACTGGCAAGTCGTCGCCACGATGCGCACGCCGGGCGCAGACGTGTTGCGGGCTTCCGAGCGCTTGCGCGTGCTGGCGCTCGACGTCACAGATCCGGAAAGCATCCGCCAAGCTGTCGAGGCGGCCGGCCCGATCGACGTGCTCGTCAACAACGCGGGCTTCGGCGCGGCGTCCCCCGCGGAACTGGTCCCGATGGCGACGGTGCGCGAGATTTTCGAAACCAACACCTTTGGCACGATCGCATTGACGCAGGCGGTGCTGCCGCAGTTTCGGCAGCGTAAGGCCGGCGTCGTGGTGAATGTCACATCGAGCGTCACACTCAAGGCCCTGCCCCTCATCGCCGCTTACCGCGCGAGCAAGGCGGCGGTGAACGCATTTACCGAGTCAATGGCGCTGGAACTCGAACAGTTCGGCGTGCGAGCGCGGCTGGTGCTGCCGGGCCGCGCGCCCGACACCCGGTTCGCAGAGAACGCCCGCGCGCAGATGCATGGCCTCGACCACGAGGCCTACGCTGATCTCGTCAGGGATGTCTTCGCGCGGTTTCGGGACACCTCTACACCGGTGACCCGGGCACAGGACGTCGCCGACGCCGTGTGGCGCGCGGCGACCGACCCCTCGTCTCCAATGCGCATCCCGGCCGGCGCTGACGCCGAAGCATGGGCGGCTGAGCTTCGCTGAGCGGGCGGCGTGGATGGATCACGGCTTGTACTCGCGCGAGCGCATTACGATAAGGAGATTGCTATGCAGGACAAACCCGTCGCTCTCGTAACCGGGGCTAATCAAGGAATCGGTCTCCAGATTGCAAAGGATCTCGCGGTACGCGGCTTGACTGTGTTGGTAGGGTCGCGCAGCCTCGAACGCGGCGAGGTTGCGGCCAGGGAAGTTGGGCTGGGCGCGTTCGCGCTCCAACTCGACGTGACGGATCAGACTTCGATCACATATGCGACGGAGCGCGTCCGAAACGAGTTTGGCCGCCTTGACGTGCTCATCCAGAACGCGGCCATCTCGAATACGAAGAAGCAACCCGGTCAGTCCGTCGAGGAGTACGCAAAGACGACGCGCCCGAGCAATGTGGCTCTAGATGAAATGCGCGCGATATGGGACACCAACGTGTTTGGCGTGCTCGCTGTGTACCAGGCGATGCTGCCACTTTTGCGCAAGACGCCTGGCTCCCGCATCGTTAACGTGTCGAGTGGCGTTGGGTCGTTGACGACGAACTCGGACTCGGCCTTCCCCTACCGCGCGATCTTCGGCCCCGTCTACCCGGCATCCAAGACGGCTCTCAACGCTTTGACGGTCGCCATGGCGATCGAACTTGAGCCAGAAGGTATCAAGGTCAATGCCGTCTCCCCGGGTTTTACCAGGACGAACCTCAACGGATATGCGGGCACCGAGACCGTCGAGGAAGGCGCTCGCGAGGTGGTGCGCGTTGCGCTGCTGGGTCCGGACGGCCCCACAGGGACGTTCACGCGCTGGAAAGGGGAAACGATCCCATGGTGATTTAAGTTTGTGCGCGTGTTCGGAGGGACCGATGGATTGGGTCGGAGCGCATGAAACCAGACCGTTCGCCTGAGCCTTGGTAGCAGCCTTAAATTTCGCTGTTGTTGAATTGCTGGCGGCTGAGCGTCCGCTCGGCGCATGCGATGAGCAGACGGCAGGTGCGCCTCCGAAGGAGCCGTTCCGGTGATTTGAGTTGAACGGCGGTTCAGGGTGGCGGATTCAACCGGTCGATGCAATAGTTCGATGGAACCGTTCAGCCGGCGTTTCGTAGTCCAGTGTCTTCCTTGGACGCTCGTTCAGCCTTCGAGCCACGGCATTGAGTTTGGCCTGTGAGTAGACCGACAGGTCGATGCCTTTCGGGAAGTATTGTCTGTATGCGGTCCACGAACGACGCCACTCAGAGGTGCTCTGAGGCGTAAATTGTGTGGCCGGGAGAAGGGTCAGCGGAGATTGGCGGGCATCCTCCACGGCAACAGCGCGTCGTAGTCGTCGACGGTCTTCGCCAGTGGCAGACGTTGGAACAGCCAGGTGAGGTAGCAGTACGGGTCGATGCCGTTGGCCTTTGCTGACTCGACCAGCGAATAAAGATTCGCACTCGCATGTGCGCCAGCAACTGTATCGGCAAACAGGAAGCTTTTGCGTGCGACGACAAACGGGCGAATGGAATTTTCGCAGGGATTGTTCGATATGGGCCAGTTGCCGTTCTCGACGTATCGGATCAGCTTGGGCCACTGTCCATACAGATAGGTCAGCGCCTTGCCGAGTAAGCTTTGCGGCACGACGCCGGGCAACTGTTCAAGCATCAGCTTTTCGATGGCATCCAGCACGCGTGGACTGTATCGTCGTCGCAATCGCTGTCGTCGTTCAGCCGGCCACGTTTCACTGCGCGCCTCCGCTGCGAACAGCTTGCCGATCAGGTTGATGAAGCGTGTGGCGAGCAGATCGGCGGAGCGGGCCGCCTTGGGCACGTTATCTTCGGCCTTGACCAGATACCGTCTCGCATGAGCCCAGCATCCGAGGTGCACGCTCAGGAGGGCGCTGGCGCCTCGTCCTCCGTCGTATGTGGTCTAGCGGATGTCACTGCCAGAAGCGGTTTCAATTTGCTATGCACCACGTTTCTGTCCGCTGTTGTGGTAGGCGAGGACAGCGGGCAACGCCCTTTTATCTGTTTTTGAGGAAGCGCTGGCTACGGTTTGGATGTGTTTCCCCTCCGGGGCCGGGTGCCTACTTACCCTTGCTCAAGCGCGCTCAATTGCGCCTGCCGGATGCAACGACGGTCTGTCGTTTTTTCGACGCCAAGTCTTAGCAACTTAGCGAACTGAAGGAGTTGCTTAACGGTCGGATACTCCCCTTCTGAAATCATGCGAGTCGCCTCGATCGATACACTCTCGCTAAGGAACGCTTCTCGCTTTTGGCGAGCTTCTTCGAACATCTTGTTGCGCTTGTCGTGGGTCGGTTTCGCAATCTCTCGGCACAGGTCCGGAAAGTGAGCGCAGCTGCATCGTCGTGCTCGGAAACAAATCGTTCGATTCGAACGGGGGTTCTCTCTTGCGATTCAGTCTACAGCTTCGATGCGTACCGGCATCGCGCTCATTACCGGCATGGCGTTGATCGGATCAAGACCAACTGTAGTGCTGAGCAACTGGTTTGGATTGGCGCCGGCGTAGGTTTCGGGCTCCTCGTCGGGCATCGGTCCCCAGCCGTGCGGAATGGAAACGACGCCTCGGCGCAGTGCGGCGTCCGCTTTGACGATAGCTCGAATGCGGCCGTGCGGCGAAACAATGGCCACGCACTGGCCTTCGGTCAGTCCTTGAGCAGCCAGGTCATCGGGATGCACAAAGGCCGGATTGAACGGCATGCGTCGGCGGACCGCGGGCAAGTGGTGGTACATGGTGTTCTGCACGTCGCGCACGCGCCGCACCGCCAGGCGATGCGTGAACCCCGGCGGCGCCCCCGCTTCGTTCAGTACGCCCGCCAGTTCGCACTCGACGTCGTCCGGCATCACGTCGAAGCGCGCGGGGTTCCCTGGCTCGCCGGGCTGCACGATCATCGGTTCGATCTCGTAGATTTTCCCTTGTGGGTACAGCTTCAGTTCGTCAAATGAGATCGAGCCGTGGCGAACCAGGATCGCAAGCAGCTCTTCGGTGGTCGGAGCTGCGCGCATATCGAGCGGAACTTCGTCGAATATGATGGTCTTGCCCAGGCGCCGCGCCAGATCCCAGAATACGAACCAGTCGTCCACGACTTCGGATCCCTCCGGCGGCGTCGCCACGGCGGCCGAGTATTGTGCGTAAGGCTGAAACATGATGTAGGACTCATAGTCGCGCGAATGCAGGTCGGCGCGCTCGAACATCAGCTTCGGTGGAATCACATAGTGCGCGAGCCGCGCAGTGTTAGTCATGAAAGGCTCGATGCATACCAGCAGTTGCAGTTGGCGCAGTGCATCGGCGATGCGGCGCTGGTCGGGCACGGCATCGACTGGATTGCCGCCGTCGACCAACAGCGCGCGGATCTGGCCGGCGCCAGGCGTAGTGATTTCCTGAGCCAGCGTGCCGCTCATCTTCTGGCCGAACAGCATGCCATAGCCGCCGACACGGCTCTTCCAGCCGGATTCCCAGGAACGGCGTGGCGGAATCACTTCGGCGCGGCGCTGGTAGCGTGGGGCGATCACACCGGGATTCGGTACAGGGTCGCCGGGGCGAGCGAAGCGGCCACACACGACGTTGAGGCATTCGACCAGATGCTCGGCCAGATTGGAGTGCGGCGCCATGTTGGGCCCGGTTCCCGACGCGGCCGAGCCACGCTTGCGGCGCAGGCCGCCGGCCTCCCGGACGGGTTCCGCGAAGGCCGCAGCGGCGGCTTCGAGCCCTTCGACGCTTACGCCGGCGCGCTGGGCGACGTATTCGGGCGTGAATGGCTCGACCGCGCGCGCCAGTCGTCGCAGGTCCTTGACGTAGCGCGCGCAGAATTCAGCATCGTGCCAGCCGCGACACAGAATGATGCGCAGCAGGCCAGCCAGGACGGTCGGGTCCTCGCCCGGCAGCACCTGCAGGAAGACATCGGCATGGCGGGCGGTCTCTGTCTCTCGTGGATCAATCACCACCAGCTTCAGGCCGCGCTCCTTCGCTTCGTGGAGTTGCTTGACCGGATTCTGCAATGCAAAGTTGAACGTGGCTAGCGACACCAGCGGATTGGTGCCGACGAACAATAGCGCGTCGGCGAGCGCATACGGATCTTTGCCGGCAGCCCAGCCGCCCAGTCGCTCAAATGCCACCCATTTGGCCGACTGGTCGATGGTCATTGTAGAGAAAAACGAATTCGAACCCAGCGCCGCGAGGAAGGCGGGCAACATATGATTGGCGGCGAGGTTAGAGTAGTTCATGGTGCCGCGATAGGCTGCGACCGCATCGGCGCCGTGGCGCTCGATCAGTGCCTGGAGTTGCATCGCGATCTCGGCCAGCATCACGTCAAGCGGCATCTGCACGAAACTGCCATCGCGCTGCCGTTTCATCGGGTGCAAGAGCCGCTCCGCGCTGTTATGCGCCTCATGCAGATACGCGCCCTTGATGCAGGCGTAGCCGCGCGTGAGCGGATTGTCGCGGTCGCCGCGCGCAGCAACGACGCGTCCGGCGTTGTCCAGGGTCAAGCGCAGTGAACAGTTGCCGGCGCAGATGCGGCAGGCTGTGACGGCTTCGCGTGGCACGGCGAGCTCCTCCTGTAGTGTGGCCCACACCTCGTAACCGCCCACAACTTTCGGCGTAAAGGTTAAAGCCGAGCCGGATACCTGCGCGATGACAGAGCACCCGCATACGACTAGCGTTAGATCGCCGCCAGATTGCGGCCGTCCATTCGCTATTATAAACGACGTTCATATTTTGACAACATGGCCCGACGACCTGTTGCGAGCGCCGCTGCCCGCAAGTCCGGCACGCCGCGCCCCGGCGGGGACATCGGGCCTCGCGACGGCCCGTCGCACGAGAAGCACGCCCTCACGAAGATGGGAGGTCGATACGAACGTCAGCCAAAGCGACGTGAGTGGGATAAAAGTGGGCACCAAAGCGACGTTTCACTGCCGAGCAAATGTACGAGCCGCGATCCCCCGGCGGCTGCTCCATTGGGTCAGATCTATATTGGGCTATTTCGTGCATGTATGGACCCGACGCTTCTCTATCAGCGCTCATAACGCGCTCGCTCCAACCAGCCTCGCAAATCTGATCGAACAGCCAGCGTGCGCGTCGGTCAAATGACCGGTTTCGGCGCGTAACGCGACACCTGTCGATAAAGGGCGAGCGGCGCTTCATGGCCGGCTGTACGCATTCGGCCGGGTTGACCGTAAGCTGCCATCCAAAAGACCCCGCGTAGGCCAGCGGCAGCTTTGCGGTACTGCAACTCAGCAGGTGCAGTCGGCCACCTACGGTCGTTCGCCCTTGCGCTTAATGGTCATTCAACCGGCTGCTCTACTCAAGAAGCGGCCCGAAAGCCAGATTCGTCCCAGAAGAAGATGTCGGCATTTTCCTCACGAGCCTGTCAGACAATGTGTCGCAGGATCGTCAGCAGCCACGCACGCAGATTGCGGTCGGGCCAAAAGCCTTTCCAGCGCGCGAGCGCCCGCTCGGCCGTATCGTGAACCAGATGGTCAGCCCAGACTGAGTCGCGCGTCAGCGCACGCGCATAGCGCCGCGGCTGCGGGAGCCGCGATATCACTTCCGCTTCGAAGTTCACGCGGCGCTGACGGTCGCGCGAGCGCGCATCAATAGCCGCCGCTGCTGCTGGTGCCGCTGCTGCTGCCCGACGAGCTCGTGTCGCCCGTGGACTGGCACGCGGCCAACGACAACGATGCGACTCCTAGCGCGATGATCACGCATACGGCCGATAGCAGTCTTGATACTTTCATTTAGAACTCTCCTGCACGGCCAACGCGACTGACTTGTCGCGCGGCCACGCGTTGAGCCGGCGAGTCGCGGATCGCTGGCGGCAAGTGCCGCGACGCCGGTGAACGTTTACAAAAAGGACAGACAAACCTCCTGCAAAACGGAGACGCAACCGCTGTGCGCGGCCGACGATTCCATTTCGCGGTTCCGCGGCTTCGCGGTCTTGCACGCGACGCCTAATCTACAAACGCCCACGGCGCGCCAATATTCCACCACATTGATTATTTGTGACACGTATCGCCTCGCGAGGATGCACGCTCGACGCGGCACGGACTTTGCGCAAGCTCCGCGACCGTTTGCTGGCATAGCCCCGCATCGCTAGAACGGTGTTCGCGCGTTGCCGACGATTCCTTGTTCGTGAAGCGCGGCGGATGTCCGAAGCACCCGCGTGCTGCCGGATGAGTCGGGTTCATGTCGACCGTGAAGAGACCCTCGCTAGCTGGAGCCGCGAGGCCGTTGGTCCCGCATCGGCTGCCATTCGCGCGCGATCGATGAAGGGAACCAAGACTGGCCTATTCTGTTGAATCGTCGCGCAGCGCCTTCGACCTGCCCGTAAAAACGGTCGACCACTCTGATCGGTCATCTCCGCGGCATGCTTTCTGCGGTGCGCGTGCACTAGCGCAAGTTCGTTTTGGCGAGCTCGATGATTTCATCGCCTCGCCCGCTGAGGATCGCGCGCAGCATGAACAGGCTAAACCCCTTCGCATGCGCGAGCTCGACCTTGGGCGGCATCGCAAGTTCGTACTTCGATGTCACCACATCGACGAGCGCCGGCCCCGAATGTGAAAATGCGGCTTTCAGCGCGTCCGGAAGACTTTCCGACTCCTCAACCCTGATACTGAAAATCTCGGCGCCTTTCGCAATCGCCGCAAAATCGGTCTTGCTCAGATCCACGTTGGTATCCACGAATCCGGCAGCCTTCAACTCCATCGAAACGAAGCCAAGCAAACTGTTGTTGAACACGACAACCTTGATCGGCAGATCCAATTGTCGCGCCGATAGAAGATCGCCGAGTAGCATCGACAATCCGCCGTCGCCGGAAAGCGAGACGACCTGGCGCCCAGGATTCGCGCCCTGCGCGCCGAGCGCCTGCGGCATGGCATTCGCCATCGATCCGTGATTGAACGAGCCATGCAACTGCCGCTTGCCGTTCATCGTCAGATAGCGGGCCGCCCAGAGTGTCGGCGTGCCGACATCCGCGGTAAAAATGGCATTTTCGTCGGCCGCTTCGTCGATGAGCCTGGTCAGGTATTGTGGATGAATTGGCCTGCCTGGAGCGGACGCGACAGCGAGGTCGTCCAGCCCTTTTCTTGCCGAAGCGTAGTGCTTGCGCGCGTTGTCGAGAAACCCACGATCGGTCTTTCTGTGCAAACGCGGCAGTACTGCCTTGATCGTATCCTTGACCGTTCCCACCAGTCCAAGTGCAAGCGGCGCACGATGGCCGAGTTGCGAGCCCTTCCAATCGATCTGGACAACCTTTGCGTTGCTCGGATAGAACGGGCGATACGGAAAATCCGTGCCCAACATGAGCAGCGTGTCGCACGATTGCATCGCGTGATAGCCCGAGCTGAAACCAATCAAGCCCGTCATGCCGACGTCGAAAGGATTGTCCCATTCGACGAACTGCTTGCCGCGCAAAGCGTGAACCACGGGCGCAGCCAGCGTGTCCGCCAATGCTACGACTTCGTCATGGGCGCCTTGCGTGCCGCTGCCGCACAGCAACGTCACAGCCGCGGACGTGTTGAGAAGATCCGCCAGTCGGTCGAGGTCGTTATCTGCCGGAACGATGGACGGCGGAGCCGATTCGGTCCAACTCGCGGTTTCCACGGGCCCATCGCTCAACGCTACGTCGCCCGGTAAGACGATGACGGCGACTCCGCGCTGCTCGACGGCAGTGTGCATTGCGCGCGCGAGGACGCGAGGAAACTGCTGCGCGTTCGACACCAACTCGGCGAAATAGCTGCATTCCCTGAACAACTCCTGAGGATGCGTCTCCTGAAAGTAGCCGAGGCCGATTTCCGTCGACGGAATATGCGCTGCAATCGCGAGCACGGACTGATGATTGCGATGACAGTCGAACAGTCCATTAATCAGGTGAAGATTGCCCGGACCGCAGCTGCCCGCGCACACGGCGAGCCGCCCTGTCGATGCAGCATCGGCACCGGCCGCAAAAGCGGCACTCTCCTCATGACGTGTGTGCATCCAGCGGATCGAGCCGAGTCGGCTCAGGCTAAACGCCAGTCCATTCAGACTGTCGCCCGTCACGCCCCAGATGCGCTCGACCCCTGCGGCCTCAAGCGTTTTTGCCAGATATTCAGCGATCGTCTGCTTTGCCATGGTCAACTCCTCACTGAAAAAGGAATGCCGGCACCCGCCAAGCCGGCCCGTGGCCAGCCGTAACGTGCAAGAAGGCGGTTAGCGGCGCGTCGGAATGCAGTTCCATCGGGTCGTGCGACTCGCGGCGCTACCGCCGAGGCTCAAACGCCTGCCTCACACATGCTCGGGCCACGCAGGCACCAGTTCGCCGCTCAACTGATACCTTAGTGCATATCAGGCATATCAGGCATGTCGGCACTTCGAAAGGAAGCGGGCGAAAATCGTGCGGGCTGCGGTTGGATTGGCCCGCGCGCTTGACGCCGACAACGACCAGGAAGCGGTGCAGATCTGCTTGCCCTGCACGACTCACTCGCCACGCAGCGCACCCTGGGAGCCATCGGCTTCATACGGTGGCGAAATGGAACGTGGCCGTGGCTTTATCCGGCGGTAGACATCCTTGCGGCGAATGGGCTTTGCTTGTTCATGCTCGCTCGGCGTCGCCGGGTGCAAGTCCCTGGGAAAATGAGTTCGATCGAGTGCATGTTCGCGCGCCGCATACTGAGGTGCGCGAACATGCACATTGGCTTCGACGCTAGTAGCGCGCCACGTCGATTATCGCCTCCGCAAACGCCTGCGGTGCTTCTTGCGGCAAATTGTGACCGATGCCGCCTCCGATGGTACGTTGCGTGCCGATGTTCAGAACGCCGGCGTCGATCTGCTTGATCGTCGCGAACGATGTTGGTCGCGGCGCAGCGCTACCGTTTGTATCTCCTGCAACAGACTGCGCATTCGCCCAGCCATTCAAACCGAGGTTGAGCGCGGCGGCGCCGATGGCGACGCTCCCGAGAAGGCGTCGACGACGCCTATTGATTTCATCCGACATTGCGAATCTCCTTCGAACGTTACGCTGTGCGCGACAGCGATCAGCGCAGCGACCTGAAGGCAGCGCGAATTTCTTCCGAGAAAAGTTGCGGTTGTTCCCATGCCGCGAAGTGGCCGCCCTTGTTCACTTCGTTGAAGTAGATGAGGTTGTGATAGCTGCGCTCGGTCCAACTGCGGGGCGCCTGATAGATCTCGCCGGGAAACACCGTCACGGCGGCTGGGATCGAGATGTTCACGCTATTGAAGTTGTTCGCGTTGTTGGTCCAGTAAAGCTGCGCCGCCGACGTGGAGGTATTGGTCAGCCAGTACAACGTGATGTCGTCGAGCATCTCGTCTTTGCTCAATGACCGTTCAGGATCGCCGCCGCTGTAGGTCCAGTCCGCGAATTTGTCGTACATCCACGCAGCCTGCCCGACCGGAGAGTCCGCGAGCGCATAGCCGATCGTCTGCGGACGTGTGACCATCATCGCCGCATAGCCGCCGCCGCGCGTGTACAGATTGTTCAGCGACTGGTAGGCGATTTTCTCCTTGTCGGAAAGTCCGCGCGGCGGCGGATCGCCTGCCTTCAGCCGCTTTGCGATTTCGGGCGGCACGGTCGCCGGCATGTTGACGTGAATGCCGAGCAAGCCCGGCGGCTTTTGCGCGGCCATCTTGTCGGCGATCACCGAGCCCCAGTCTCCGCCCTGCGCGACGTAGTGCTGATAGCCCAACCGCCGCATCAGTTCTTCCCACGCTCGCGCGATATGATCAGGCGTCCAGTCGGCCGTTGCCGGCTTGCCCGAAAACCCATATCCGGGCATCGATGGCAGAACCAGATCGAACGAATCCTCCACCCGTCCTCCGTACGCTACGGGGTCAGTCAACGGTCCGATCACCTTGAGCTCTTCGAAGACCGAGCCGGGCCAGCCATGCGTCATGATGAGCGGCAACGCACCGGGATTTTTCGAGCGTACCCAGATGAAGTGAATATCGACCCCGTCGATCGTGGTTACGTACTGCGGCAGCGCGTTGAGCTTCGCTTCAGCGGTCCGCCAGTCGTAGTCGGTGCCCCAATACTGCACGAGCGCCTGCAGCTTCGCGAGCTGCGCGCCTTGCGACCGATCCGTCACCGTCTCCGGTTGCGGCCAGCGCGTCTGCGCGATGCGTTTCTTCAGCTCGGCTAGTTGCGCGTCGGAAAAGTGCGCCGTGAACGGGCGGATCGCCGTGTCTTCCGTCGACGCAGCCGACGTCACGGGCGCCTCGGCCGCAAGCGCGGTCGCCGGCAAGTTCGCGATGGCGGGAGCCGCCATCAGCGCGGTGACGAGTAGGGATTTGAGGACTTTCATGAGGAGTTCTCCTGACCTGCGATAAGGAAACGGTGACTAGAATGGGAACTGATAGAGTCAGTCGACCGCTGGTGCGGAAGGATCGTCGAGGTCCGCTTGTTCGCGTTCAATCAAATCCGCGCATCCATAGCGCATTTATATGGGCGGCCGCCGAGTTCGCAAAGGACGTAGAAACTACGGTTTCAGGACACCACTCAAAGGAATCGCCGTGCCGTCAGTCGCGTTCGTCGTGTTCGATGGGTTTCACGCCATGTCGCTCGCTGCGCAGCCGGTGTTTTCGTTTGCTAATCAGAAATTCGGTGAATCGTTCTACGAAGTACTCACGCTGTCGGAACATGGCGCGCCGGTCAGACCGATCGGTGGTCCCACGGTGATGACCGAACCCTTCGAAGAGCGAACGTTCGACACGGTTCTTTTCACGGGCGGCGATCCCGGCGCGGTGCGGCCGTCCCATGGGCTGCTCGCCTACGCGCGTCACAGCGCGGCGAAGGCCCGGCGCGTCGCCGCTATTTGCACGGGCGCCTTCGTGCTGGCGGAAGCGGGCCTTCTCGACGGCAAGCGCGCCACCACGCACTGGGTCTATGCGTCCGCGCTGCGGAAGCAGTTTCCGCGCATCCGTGTGGAGGAAGACCGGATTTACGCGGTCGACGGTTCGATTTGGACGTCGGCGGGCATGACGGCAGGAATCGATCTCGCGTTGGCGCTGGTCGAGGCCGATCTGGGGGTGGACGTTGCGAGATCGGTCGCGCAAACGCTCGTCGTTTCCCATCGACGCGCCGGTGGTCAGTCCCAGCATTCGGCGTTGCTGGAACTCGATGCGAAATCGGATCGCATTCAGTCCGCGCTGACGTACGCGCGGAAGAATCTCGCGCAACCGCTGCTGGTGGAACAACTGGCTGAAGTCGCGCGGCTCAGCCCGCGTCAGTTCAGTCGCGCGTTCCGGGCGGAGACGGGGCAATCGCCCGCCAAGGCCGTCGAGAGACTGCGTCTCGAAGCCGCGCGGCTCATGCTGGAAAGGAGCCGCCATACGGTCGAACAGATCGCCCAGCAGACTGGATTTTCCGACCCGCGCCGCATGCGCGATGCGTTCACTCGAGCGTTCGGACAACCGCCACAGGCGATACGTCGCAATGCTCGCTGGGCCGCGCCGGGATGATGGGTGCGGCGCAGCGCAGTCTTCGATCAGTAGGTCTGGTCGGCAATGACCCGCGCGACCGTTTGCAGCGACTGCTCGAGCGTCGTCAAGCTGACCGAGCCGAGCGCGAGCCGGATCGCGTGCGGTACGTGCGCCGACGCGGCGAACGGATGCGCGGTCGAAACGGCGATCTTCTCGCGCCTCAGGGCCATGGCGATCGCGTCCGCGCGCACTTCCTGGGCAAGCGGAAGCCACAGAAAGTACGACACTGGATGGCCAATCCGCTTCACGCCGCCTGGCAAACGGCCGGCGATCGCCTGGCGCAACGCGGCGTCGCGGCGTTTGTCGGCCGCGAGCATGTCGACCGTGCCGTCTTCGATCCAGCCGCATGCGATGGCTGTGAGGGTCGCCGGCGTGTTCCAGGTGGTTGCCCGGATGGTTCGGCTTTCAGAACGGGCTTGCCATCGCGGGCGACTACATGTCCGCGGCCTCGTTTCTCGGTCCCTCCGGGATGGTCTTCATGTTCGGCTTCGACGGTCTGATCTATTCGATCGGCTTTCTCGTCGGCTGGCCATTCGTGATGTTCGTGCTCGCGGAGCCCTTGCGCAATCTCGGCAAGTTCACGTTCGTCGACATGGTCGCCAATCGTTTCGAGCAAGCGCCGATTCGTCTGCTGACTGCCAGCACGTCGCTAGTCGTCGTGATCTTCTATCTCGTCGTGCAGATGGTCGGCGCGGGAAAGCTCATCCAGCTGTTGTTCGGCTTGCCTTACTGGGTGGCCGAAGTGATCGTCGGCGCGCTAATGGTCATCTACGTGTTTTTCGGCGGCATGACGGCGACGACGTGGGTGCAGATCATCAAGGCGGTGCTGCTGCTGTGTGGCGCCACGTTCATGGCTATCATCGCGCTCGCGCAATTCGGCTTCAGTCCCGATCAGATGTTCAGGCGCGCCGTCGACGTTCATCCCGCCGCGCTCAGCATCATGGCGCCCGGCAAACTGCCGAAGGATCCGCTCAATGCGCTTTCGCTCGGCATCGCGCTGATGTTCGGCACCGCCGGTTTCCCGCATATCCTGATGCGCTTCTTCACCGTTCCCGACGCGAAGGAAGCGCGTAAGTCCGTATGCGCCGCGACCGGCTTCATCGGGTACTTCTATCTGCTGACATTCGTGATCGGCTTCTCGGCGATCGCTTTGCTCGCCCAACATCCCGAGTACTTCAAAACCGCCGTGGATGGCCATTTCGATCTCACGCGCGATCTGCTCGGCGGCTCGAACATGGTCGCGGTCAATCTGGCGCATGCTTTGGGCGGCAATCTGTTCTACGGCTTCATCGCTGCCGTGACTTTCGCGACGATTCTCGCGGTCGTCGCCGGGCTCACGCTTTCCGGTGCGACCACGGTTTCGCACGATCTCTACGCGTGCTGGCTCGCGCGCGGCAAGGGCGACGAAGCTCGCGAAATGCGCATATCGCGCGCGGCAACGTTGATGCTGAGCGTCGTCGCGATCGGATTCGGCATTCGCTTCGAGCATGTCAACGTGGCGTTTCTCGTCGGTCTGGTCGCCGCGGTCGCGGCCAGCGCGAATTTTCCGGTGCTGGTATCGTCGATTTTCTGGCGCGGCATGACGACTCGCGGTGCTGTCGTGGGCGGCGGCCTCGGACTCGTGTCCGCAGTGTTTCTGACGCTGTTTTCCAGGTCGGTATGGGTGGACGTGCTGCATCAGGCGCATGCGCTCGTGCCGCTCGACAACCCGGCGGTGATTTCAGTGCCGCTTGCGTTCGCGGGCATATGGATCTTCTCGATGCTGGATCGCGGCGCGGGCGCCCAGCGGGAGCGCGAAGCTTTCGCCATGCAGGAGTTCTATGGCCAGACGGGTCTCTTGCCCATGAAGGCGGTCGATCATTGATCGTGGATCGGTGCTCGTGAAATCGACAGGACGCGACGACGTCCTCATCGGCGGCGAAATCGGCGGGCTCGCCGCGAATTGCGACTACAGAAACTCCACCTGCCTCCGACGGAGGCACATCCGTGCAGCACATCATTCAAAGGAATAGCGATGAATACCCGTGAAGTTGTCATTGCCCATGCCGTTCGCACGCCGATCGGCGCATTCGGCGGATCGTTGAAGGACGTCCCCGCAACTGCACTCGGCGCGCTCGCTGTGAGGGAAACGTTGCGGCGCGCCGCGCTCGATCCGAAAGCGCTGTCGTCCGTTGTAATGGGCAACGTCGTCCAGGCCGGCAACAGGATGAATCCGGCACGACAGGCCGCCATCGGCGGCGGCGTGCCCGTATCGGTACCCGCGCTCACCGTCAACCGTGTCTGCGGCTCGGGCGCGCAGGCGATCGTCTCGGCGGCTCAGGAAATCGCGCTTGGCTACGGTGAGGTGGCGGTTGCCGGCGGCATGGAAAGCATGGAGCGCGCGCCGTATCTGCTGGACACTGCACGGTGGGGCAGCCGCATGGGTAATGCGCAAATGCACGACAGCATGCTACGCGATGGTCTTGTAGATGCATTCTCGGGTGAGCACTCGGGCTGGCACACGGAAGATCTGGTGACGAAATCCGACCTGACGCGGCGCGCCCAGGACGAGTGGGCGGCGCGTTCGCAGCAACGGTTCGCGGCTGCGCAGGAACGCGGCGCATTCGACGCCGAACTCGTCGCCGTCGAAATAGAAGGGCGCAAGGGCAGCATCCAGTTCACGCGCGACGAGCAGCCGCGTCCGGAAACGACCGTGGAAACGCTGGCAAAGCTGCGTCCCGCGTTCCGTCCCGATGGCACGATCACGGCGGGCAATGCGCCCGGCCTGAACAGCGGTGCGGCGGCAATGGTCGTGGCCGAGCGCGGTTATGCCGACGCCAAGGGCATCGAAGCGAGTGCGCGCCTTGCGGCTTTCGGCATCGCCGCCGTCGAGCCCGGCATGTTCGGTCTCGGTCCCGTACCGGCCGTGCATATCGCGTTGGAGCGAGCGGGCTGGAAGCTCACCGATATCGAACGCATCGAGATCAACGAGGCATTCGCCGCCGTGCCACTCGCGGTTGCCCAGCAGCTCGGACTCGCGCACGACATCGTCAATGTCGAAGGCGGCGCGATCGCGCACGGTCATCCGATCGGAGCAACGGGCGCGGTCCTGACCACGCGTCTCGTCCATTCGATGCGCCGTGACGGCCTGAAGCGCGGCATCGTCACGCTGTGCATCGGCGGCGGTCAGGGTATCGCGCTCGCGCTGGAGATGCTGTAACGGCATGAGTGGTGGACTTGATCAGCATTGCCGACTTTGTGCCGCTCGTGTCGCCACGCCCAGCCGAGGATCGCGAAGAAATGCCTAGCAACGCAGCAGTTGGACGGGGGCGCGATCAATCCAGGTCGCTGATCCGTCAGAACGAACCGGCTAGTCGCACGTCGAATTGTCGGGACATCATCAAGGTGCAACAAGCAGCGTGGGGATCGCTCATGAAACTCCAGTGCTCGAGTCTATTCCAGCAATCGGCCTACGTCGCCGGCTCGTGGGTTGATGACACCGATCTTCCCAGGATTCCAGTCACGAATCCGGCAACGAGGGAAGTGCTAGGCTCCGTACCGCAAGTAACCATGGAACATGTGGAGGAGGCTATTGCCTCCGGTGCGGCCGCATTTCAGGAGTGGCGTGACTGGAGTAGCCGCGAACGCGCTTCCGTGCTGAAGGAGTGGGCGTCATTAGTCCTGGCTCATCGTGATGACCTGGCAATGGTCTTGTGCCTGGAACAGGGCAAGCCTCTGCACGAAGCCCGTGCGGAGATTTCGCAAGCCGCTAACTATCTTGAGTGGTTTGGGGAAGAAGCGCGTCGAATCTACGGTGACAACATTCCTGCGCCTCGCCGCAATCAGCGTATCCGGGTGCTACATCAGCCCATCGGAGTTTGCGGCGCGCTCACTTACTGGACGTTTCCGTCGTCGATGGTAGCGAGACGATTAGGAGCGGCACTCGCTGCAGGCTGCAGCGTAATACATCATCCCGATCCGAAGACGCCATTCTCGGCGCTTGCGCTATGCCTGCTTGGCGAAAGCGCAGGTTTGCCCCGAGGCGTGCTATCGGTGCTCACAGGTGAGAGCGATGCGATCGGCCGTGCGCTTGCGTCGAGCCCGACGGTCAGAAAAGTCTCTTTTACCGGGGCCATTGAAGATGGCAAGCGTTTGATGGCCATGTGCTCTTCCACGGTCAAAAAGGTGTCGCTCGAACTGGGAGCGAACTGTGCGTTCATTGTGTTCGATGACGCTGACGTCGATCTGGCTGTCAAAGGAGCGCTAGATGCGCGTTTCAGGCACTCTGGCCAGGCAGCCATGTGCGCGAATCGGTTCTTCGTCCACGAAGATGTTTACGAATGCTTCGTCTCTAAACTGGTGTCCAGAGTCGCTGCATTGAAAGTCGACGACGGCCTCTCCGAAGGTGCTCAGATCGGCCCACTCATCAATGATGACGCAGTGACACGCGTCGAAAATCTCGTGAACGACGCGGTGCAGTCGGGTGCGTCGATTTTGACTGGCGGGTCGCGTCTGTCTCCCGGATCAAACTTTTTCCGACCCACTGTGCTGACGAACGTTGAGCCAGAGATGAGCGTTTGCGGCGACGAAGTTCTGGCTCCGATTGCAAATGTGCTTCGTTTTACCGACGAGGCGCAAGTGATCGAACTGGCAAACAATACGCGGACCGGCCTTGCCGCCTATTTCTATACCTCGGATATCGGCCGCGCCTTCTGTGTGATGGAGTCTCTCGAGACCGGCGTTGTTGGAGTCAACGATAGCCTTGTGTTTAACGAGGTAGCACCGTTTGGTGGCATTAAGGAATCAGGCATGGGGCGTGAGGGCGCTCATTCCGGAATCGAGGCATACCTCGAAGCCAAATACGTCTGCTTCGGAAATCTTTGAGCCGATTGACAGCGGGGACGCCGGAGCGAGGGACGCGAGGAGCTTCGAGAGGCAATCAATCACCCCGGATCCTGCTGTCGACGGTCTTCACACGGTCCGTCAACCCCGCGGAAAGCATGTGAACAGCGCACTTCGACGCGCATTGCTGCGAATGGAGGCGAGGGCTGCACCTGACCGAAAATCAGTCGAATTCATCCTGCAGAAAGACAAGCGCGGCACGATTCTAGCTACACCGTTGTCGCAGATGGCCGTTGCAGGAAGGAACACAGTTGTGAAAAAGGCGCCCTCAAAAGATCTCCCGCCTCCTGCCCAGCGGGCGCCAAGGGCTTTTATGCGGGGCTGACAGGCAAGGGGCCCAGATGGCTCGATGCGTCATCATCGCTGTGGCGCAGCATGATTCAATTGACCGTCGCCAACGAAGCGGCATATCTTGAGCATTGCCGACGCTATGCTCTCGACCACCTGGGCCAACAGGTCAGATAGCGAGGTATCGGTTGGCACGTCCGCGGCAGGTTCGATCTCATCGCTGCACGCGCGATAACCCGTGAGAAGTCAGGCGCCTGCATCGAACAACAGGACAGACCAGGCCCATCTTTTGCGGTCTGCGCGCGCACGTCGTTCTTGATTAGGGTGGAAGATCATCATGTCGAGACAGCCCGGTTGGTCAGTCGTCATCGGTGCAATCACACTTGTGTTTCTCGCGCTCACTTCGCTTTACCTCGTGATCGGCGGAGCATGGCTGATTGCCGTAGGCGGGTCGTGGTACTACCTGATCACGGGCCTGCTGCTCGCGGTAGTGACGTGGTTGCTTTACCGGCGCAAGCCCGCTGCGCTCGTTCTCTACGCGCTCGTGATGATTGCGACGGCGGTCTGGGCACTGTGGGAGTCCGGCACGGACTTCTGGGCATTGGCTCCGCGCTCCGGGGTGCTGGTCATTTTCGGCGTGTGGCTACTGCTGCTCGTGAGCTGGCGGATGGAGGGCGCACGCGGGCTCGGCATTGGTTCGCTCGTCGTTGCATTGGCTGTCTGGGCGGGCGTGCTCATCTACGCGAACTTCAACGACCCGCAAACGGTCAACGGGAGCTTCAGTGCGGCATCGGCGGCCCCCGCAGAGACCGGTGATGACGCCGCCGACTGGCCGACCTACGCGCGCACCCAGGCCGGTACCCGCTATTCCCCGCTGACTCAAATCACGCCTGCAAACGTCAAGGACTTACAGGTCGCGTGGACCTTCCGGACCGGGGATAGCAAAGGCCCCAACGACCCCGTCGAGATTACGGACGAAGTCACGCCGATCAAGATCGGCGAGACCTTGTTTCTATGCTCGCCGCATCAGATCCTATGGGCGTTGGATGCGCGGACCGGCAAGTTGAAATGGAAATTCGATCCGCAGCTGAAGGCCGATCCGTCGTTCCAGCACGTGACCTGCCGTGGTGTGTCTTACGTCGATCTTTCCGCGGCCGGTCCCGCGCCGACGGCTGATCAGCCCTCGGGCGCATCGGCCGCCGCGCCGGATCAGCAGGCAGCGTCGGCCGCGGCGCCCGCTCAGCAACCAGCGTCTGCGCCCGCTGCGACTGCCGCGACCCCCGGGGCCTGCATGCGCCGCATCTATCTGCCCGTCAACGATGGCCACCTGTATGCGCTCGACGCTGAGACAGGAGCACTGTGCAAAACCTTTGCCAACGGCGGCGATCTCGATCTCCAGCACAACCAGCCGGTGACGACCCCCGGCATGTATGAGCCGACCTCGCCGCCGGTCATCACGAACGACGTGATCGTCATCGCGGGCGCGGTCGAGGACAACTATTCGACGCGCGAGCCGTCGGGCGTGATCCGCGGCTTCGATGTGCGTTCCGGCGAACTGCTGTGGGTGTTCGACCCGGGCGCGAAGGACCCGAATCAGAATCCTCCCGCCGGCGGTCACTACACGCTCAATTCCCCAAACTCGTGGGCGCCCGCTGCATACGATCCCAAGCTGGACATCGTCTATCTGCCGATGGGCGTGACCACGCCGGACATCTGGGGCGGCAACCGGACGGCGGATCAGGAGCGTTTCGCGAGCGGCCTGCTCGCGCTGCACGCGTCGACGGGCAAGCTCGCGTGGTTCTATCAGACGGTCCACCACGACCTGTGGGACATGGACCTGCCATCGCAGCCCACGCTCGCGGACATTACCGACGTCAAGGGCAATACCGTGCCTGTCGTGTATGCGCCGGCCAAAACCGGCAACCTGTTCGTGCTCGACCGGCGCACGGGCGTGCCGGTGGTGCCGGCTCCGGAGCGCCCGGTGCCGCAGGGTGCGGCGCCCGGCGACCATGTTTCGCCTACCCAGCCGTTCTCCGGACTGACATTCCGGCCATCGAAGGATCTCACCGATGCCGACATGTGGGGCGCCACGATGTACGACCAGCTGGTATGCCGGATCATGTTCCACAAGCTGCGCTATGAAGGCACCTTCACACCCCCATCAGAGCAAGGAACGCTGGTCTTTCCGGGCAATCTCGGCATGTTCGAGTGGGGCGGCATGGCGGTCGACACAGATCGCCAGATTGCGGTCGCCAATCCGATTGCGCTGCCGTTCGTTTCGCGGCTGATTCCGCGTGGCCCGGGCAATCCGATTCAGCCGGTACCGGGCGCGAAAGGTTCGGGGACGGAGACCGGAATTCAGCCGCAATACGGCGTTCCGTTCGGCGTGACACTGAATGCGTTCATGTCGCCGTTCGGTCTTCCTTGCAAGCAACCTGCCTGGGGCTTCATTTCGGCGATCGATCTGAAGACCAACCAGATCGTATGGAAGAAGCGGATCGGAACGGTGCGGGACAGCTCGCCGATTCCGTTGCCGTTCAAGATGGGGATGCCGATGCTCGGCGGCCCGATCATCACGGCGGGCGGCGTGGCGTTCATCGGCGCGACGGCCGACAACTACATTCGCGGCTTCGACGTGAACAACGGCAGGCAGCTCTGGCAGGCGCGTCTGCCCGCCGGCGGGCAGGCAACGCCGATGAGCTATTCGGTCAACGGACGTCAGTTCGTGGTGATTGCTGCAGGCGGTCACGGCTCATTCGGTACGAAGCTCGGCGACTACGTGATTGCCTATGCGTTGCCGCAATAGCAAAGCGGTAAAGCAGGGTGGACGTGCGTGGACAGGACTGCCACGTCCACGCACGGCAATGCGGTCATCTGTTTGTCACTGACTTGCGGCGGACGGCGAACTGCTCGCCGCCGAATCCGCGTTGGCTGTTCCACCCGCCTTATCGGCGGGCTTGCAGCCCGAGCACATCGCGGCGATAGCTATCGTGATCGCGCTCGCGAGAAGCCGGCGGTAGAGGATTGGTTTCATGACATCTCCTGGTTGGGTGGCATCCGATCAATACTTGCGACGCAATCAGACAGCACTCGTCGGGCTATCCTGCAGAGCTACGCATCTCCTATTCCCGCTACTTTGAATTCACGTCAGTGCGAGAATCTGTCGGTCACTCCGCGTACTGAGAAACCCAATATGGGCTCCGACCTTGCCCAGATAAATGGCTATCAATCCACCAGGTTCCAAGGCCGCTTTTGGAGTACTAGTGACGCTCGGATGTCCGACTATTCCTCACAGCGATCGTCCCCTCATGGCCGCGCGCTGTCCGATGCGTGTTGACTCATGTTGACCCACTGGAGACATCTGGGAGCGACTCACGACCGTCCGCAGTATGTTCAATGGTGCCGGCAGTTAGCGTATGCCCTGACATCGAACGCTACGAGTTTCTGCGGTAGCGACAGGCCGTACTACGAGCGCCGCATGGCGCCTTGAATAAAAACAGGTTAGGAGAGACTCCATGCGTAGCGGGAACGTGGGGTTGCGATTCCGGCACTTCGCCGTGCGCGCAGGTGGTTGGCTTCGTTCAGTGTTCGCATGGCTGTGGAGAAACGCGGACCCCGTGTCGAAATGGGCAACCACGCTCGGAACCGTCGCCGTGATCGGCGGGGCAATATTCGCGTATTACCAGTTCGACCTCGCTGGCGGTTCAGACTGGGCGATCGATTTATCCCTGTCTACCGAGGTCTTGCCATACAGCGACAATCTCGGATTGCTTGTAGTGCATGTGCGGTCGAAGAACGCACGCGGCAGTGAAGTCGATGTTGAACCACCCGATGACAGTTTCAAGCTGAAGATAAAGCGGATTCCAGACGGTTTTGCGGCCAGTAGCGTCATTAATCCTGACGACGATTCCAACACGCGCGATCTAATAAAGGAAATAAGCCTTCTCCCGAAAGAAGGCTACGTGTTCGCTCCCGGCGCCGATTTTGACGATGCTAGGGGAATCGTGCTGCCGCTCGGCAGCAAGGTGTCGGTTTCCGCGAAACTGGTCCACGATGGCGATGACGTTTCCGCGAGTCGCTTTCTGACAGTGGAACCTCCGGTGGGAAATCTTGGCACCGACGAAGGCCGTGATAAGTAGAGGGGCGTCGTGGCATGGACGGCCGCAACAGGCCGCATTACAAATACCGAATGGCAGCGTGTGCGAGCGTCAATTGAGCGATGTGCAGCACGGACGGCGACCGACCCACTTCTGCCGTTGGATGCCGCGTCAGATGAGCGACAGCTTTCGAGGCCCAACTGTCATCCACGCGTCGTCGACCGCCCGCCGGTCTGCTTGCCTACATGCCGTTCGCTGGACAACGAACACTGTTCATCCCGAGCGACCTTCACCGCCGGCGTCACGCGTCCGTCCGCGGTTCCGGCCTCAATCGAACTCCAGCCCTATCAGACGTCCTATTATGAGGAGGGGGCGGTCGTGAACCAACACGGGCGAAACATCCCTGGAGGGCCGACATGAGAACGCTTTTGCGCACGCTGTTTGGAGCGATTGTCCTGCTCGGTCATCTTTCAACCGGGCACGCCTGGGAAGATACGCCGCCGCTGCGAATCAACTATCTGGCCTACCCGGTCGACTGGAACGGCAAGCCGATCATGATCGGCGCGCGACTGCAGGTGCCAGTCAACGTGTCCGGCAAGCTTCCTGCTGTGATCCTCATGCATGGCACCTCCGGTCTCAGTTACCGTGGCGTCTACTACGCCGCCGCGCTCAATCGCGCCGGTATCGCCACGCTCGAAATCGACCAATGGGGCGGCCGGGGTCTTCCGGGAGGGGCGTCCAGTCGTCCCAAGGCGCTTGGCGACAATCTGCCCGACATCGTCGGCGCGTATCGCCTGCTTGAAGGACGACCGGCAATCGACGCCTCGCGCATCGGCATCATGGGCAGTTCGATGGGCGGCATCGAGTCTCTGCTCATGATGACGCACCGCCACAGCGATGCACTTCTCGGCAAGGATATCCACCTGAAAGCAGCCGTGGCGTTCTACCCCGTATGCTGGCTTTATAACCATGTGCCAGGCGCCGACTTCGGCGACCTCGTTGACGCGCCGATCCGGATCTTCGTCGGCACGGTGGACGACTACGATGGTGGCGCAGCCGCTTGCCAGGCGCTCTTGCATAGTCTCGCGCCGGCCGATGCCGCACACGTCTCACTGCGAGCCTTCCCGGGCGCGACGCACGAATTCGATGTGTTTGACGGTCGTCGTGAATTCAACGACCCGGGTGCGAATCGGCGAAAAGGCGGGGTAATTCATGTCCAGCCCGATCCCGAGGCGCGTCAGCAGGCGCGTGACGACCTCGTGCAATTCTTTACAACCGCCTTTAAGCAAAACTAGCCCGAGGGGCGTCACGCGCCCGGAGCCACACTTCCCGCGGTCGGTCGTATGCGATGGGGTACGGGACCACTGTAGCCAACGCGATAGACGTGATCGGCGCACAAACGTCCGTCGTCTGGGCGAAGCGGACGCTCGAACGTCCGTGACAAAGTATGGCCCAGCGTCCGTAGTTGGCCGATAGGACCTGTTCGATGAACGTTTTACAGAGCCGACATCGGAATCCTCAACGGCAGCTTTCCGGCGACTTGCGCGAATGCGTACTGCCGGCCAACAAGAGCCGTTGATGAACGGCCGGCAAACGGCTGAAGTCGGTTTGCTAGCGGTCG
Source organism: Paraburkholderia sp. UCT70 (assembly GCF_050434085.1). NCBI lineage: Bacteria > Pseudomonadati > Pseudomonadota > Betaproteobacteria > Burkholderiales > Burkholderiaceae > Paraburkholderia > Paraburkholderia sp. UCT70. The sequence goes on from NZ_JBNPVZ010000002.1 coordinate 740,952, forward strand.
TTGGGTGATAGTCGAGGATATCAGGGGGCGAGGCTTTTCCGCACGCACGTAGCCGTTGATGGACACAGATTGGCAAGCTGCCTGCGTAGCCGTACTGTATCGCCGTACGTCGCGTGCTGCTTCGTCTCGATTGACGCCCGGTCATTGGCGGGGATGCGCTTTGAGGAACGGGCCTACTTCAGAAGCCTGAAACCGGTCCGATGAGCGGCCGTCAAAGGGAGCAGGCCAGTCAACCCTGTCGGCAGTCCCGACACACGACCGTGATTTCGGCGGCTCCATCGTCCGGTGCACAGCCGACGCGAGCGACCGACGCCGCGATCAGATCCCTTACTCCATTTGCTTCGACTTCTGAGACCTTGCTGCAGCGCCCGCAAATTGCAAAGAGACGATAGCCGTTACCCGTGGCACCGGCGCGCGCGATATAGCCGTTTACCGTGGCAAGCCGATGCGCCAGACCATTCTCCATCAGGAAGCCGAGAATCCGATTGACGGTCGCTGGATTTGCGCGCGGGTGTGTTTCCAGAATGCTGTCGAGAAGTTCGTAAGCAGTCACAAAGCGATAGTGCTGTAACAGCAACTCCGGCACCCTTGCGCGCATCGGCGTGAAACGGGCTCCGCGCTGCTCACATTGCACTTGTGCTGCTACGAGCCTTGCCTGCATATCGGTTGGGCCCGCGTCCCCCTTGCTTGCATCAGGCGCGTTCATTCTGCATGAACCTGGGTTCGCGAAACACCTGCCAGCGACCAGGCTCGTGCCCGGGTCCACACCTGCCCCACTCCGTAACAGGCGGCCCCAAGCATGCCAACGAAGAAACCGACTGGCCAGTTGGAGACATAGGAGAGGGCGATCGATGTCCACACCGTGACGAGCGAACTTCCAACCGACACGCATATCGCAAGAATCGGCCGGTCAGTCAGCGAGCGGGCCGCAGCCGCGGGCCCAATCATCAGGCTGAACACCAGCAGCGCGCCTACTACCGGGAGCGCCATTGCCGTCGCAAGCGCCAGGATGCTCATGAACGCAAGTTCCATCGCGCGGCTCGATACGCCTCTCGCCTTCGCCAGATCGGGCGATACCGAACTGAGCAGGAGTGGCCGGAAGAGCACAACCGTAACCGCAATCGAGAACCCGCTGATCGCGGCAACCGGCGCGAGATCGGTGTTGCTCACGCCCAATACTTCGCCGAAGAGAAGGGCATAGACCGCTTGTGAATACTCGCTCGTCATGCTCAGGAACAGCGCCCCGAGGCCTAGCAGCGTGACGAGGCACAGGGCGGTTGCGACTTCGGGTCTTCCGCGCCGGCCCAGCCAACTGATTCCAATCACGCCGAGACCAGCGAAGACGATCAGGCCGAAGAGCGGATTGATACCGAGCAGGCTTGCCGCTGCAGCACCGGGAAAGGTGCCGAGCGGCAAGGCGTGCGCGGCGAACGAGGCGCCTCGAATCACCACGAAGAATCCGATGAGTCCGGCGACCGCTGCTACGATGCCCGCCACGATCCATGTGTTGGTCATGAAGCTGGAGAACATGGTCAGGCCTCACCCGGTTCACGGGTGTTCAGGGCAATCCGCGCGCATAACGCGGACAGACCCGTGGCCCAGGCTGGCCGCCTTGCCACCCTCAAGGCGATCGCCGCCGGACCTATCAGGAGTGCGGTCGACAGGATGGCGCCGACGGTAATAGCTGATAGGGAAACGGCCAGCGCCAATACCAGCAGGTGCGATCATTCCGCTCGCACTGGCGGTGGGTACGGGAGCGTTGATTGCCGTGGGCGTGCTTTATCGTCCCTTGCTGCTCAGCTCCGTTGACCCAGAGCTGGCTGCGGTCATGGGCGTGCGGGTACGGACGGTCGGACTCAGTACGTTCAGGTGAGCGCGATCGAAACGGATCCCAATACGGATCCACACGCCTTCGAGGTCAACCCGAAGGTGGCAGCGCAGCTTGCTTCCGCCGATCTGATCGTCAAGAACGGCGTGGGATACGACGCCTGGGCCGACAAGATCATCGCAGCCGCGCCCAATAGCAAACGCAAGGTCATCGACGCCCAACACCTGCTCGGCCTGCCCGACAGCACGCGAAACCCGCGTCGGCGTACTCGTTTTCCACACCGATGGCGTTGATTACGCCAGCCGCCGCTGATGCCGCCATGGCGCTTCCCTGATGCACGGCAAGCAGTACCAATGCAGCCGAAAGGCTACCGATGGGCGTTCGTGCGCCGCGCCAAACAAACCGGTTTGGCTGTCCTGAATTCCAGGATACGCGGTGCTGAACGGAGTTGTAAAGCGCGGCGGCGATTTTTTTCATTGGCGTTCCTGGTCACGAAAAATAAAGTTCCGATAGATTTAGATACGTTATAACATAACAACTGTGGCGTCTAACGTTTCCACCGGACAGACTGGCCGTCCCGGACCGTGGCATCAGCGAAGCGGGCTGTCACGCATTGGGGCATCTCGACCGTAACCATTTGCTCAGCGCCCGCGCACCTCGGTGGGCGAACATGCTTGAGCGCGTGCCGCTCACAGGAGAATGCAATGCAAGATGCAACCGGCTTCCAGCGTATCCCTACGACCATCCTGACCGGCTTCCTCGGTGCCGGAAAAACGACCTTGCTCAACCGCATCCTGACCGAGCATCACGGCGGACGCGTTGCGGTCATTGAAAACGAGTTCGGCGAAGCGGGCATCGACAACGAATTGCTGGTGCAGGACGGTAACGAGCAGATTGTCGAAATGAACAACGGCTGTATCTGTTGTACGGTGCGTGGCGACCTGGTGCGTATCCTTTCGACACTCGCCGCGCGACGGGAGACAGGAGAACTCGCGTTCGAGCGGGTCATCATCGAGACAACGGGTCTTGCCGATCCGGCGCCCGTCGCGCAAACGTTCTTTGTTGACGATGTCGTGCAGGAGAAATACCTGCTCGACGCCATCGTGACGGTGGTCGACGCGCGGCATGGCGGCGAGCAGCTCGACGAACATCACGAAGCGCAGGAGCAGGTCGGATTCGCGGACCGTATCCTCGTATCCAAGGTGGACCTCGTCGGCGAAGAGCAGGCGCAGCAACTGATGCGCCGGTTGCGGCAGATGAACCCGCGCGCGACGATCAGGCCGGTACATTTTGGCGAGACGGACCTGAAGCAACTGCTCGACATCCGCAGCTTCAGTCTGGATGCCATCGTCGACATCGAGCCCGATTTCCTTGAAGACGTTTCGCACGAGCATGACGACGATGTGACGTCCTTCGTCTACCGCATTACTGCGCCTCTGGATCGGGACAAGCTCGAGGCGTTCTTCAGCGCCACGGTTGCGATCTATGGTGCCGCGATGCTGCGCTACAAGGGTGTGCTGAACCTGGCGGGTGTCGACCGCCGCGCAGTGTTCCAGGGCGTACACATGATTTTTGGCGCGGATATCGGTAAGTCCTGGGGCGCGAATGAAACGCGCGAAACCCGGATTGTTTTCATCGGCAAACAGTTGCCACATGATCTTTTCAAGGCGGGCCTCGACAATTGTATGGTTGGCGAAGTCGTGCAGAACTGACACGAAGGATCGCAAGCCTGCTTGCCGCGCACACGCCTCGGCCAGCAGGCTGGCCGTGTCGATCATGCGATCTTCTTCACCACGTATGAGGCTCCACTTTTTCCATGCACAAGCTCCCCGTCACCGTACTGTCCGGCTTTCTCGGCGCGGGCAAGACCACGCTCCTGAACCACGTCCTGAATAACCGCGAAGGCAAGCGGGTGGCCGTAATCGTGAACGATATGTCGGAAGTCAACATCGACGCTCAACTGATTCGTGACGGCGGCAGCCAGCTCTCGCACATCGACGAAAAGCTCGTCGAAATGAGCAACGGTTGCATTTGCTGCACATTGCGCGAGGACCTGCTGATCGAGATCCAGCGGCTCGCGCGGGAGAAGCGCTTCGACTATCTGCTGATCGAATCCACGGGCATATCGGAGCCCTTGCCGGTGGCGGAAACCTTCACGTTCCGCGACGAACAAGGTCACAGCCTCTCGGATATCTCTCGCCTGGACACGATGGTGACGGTCGTCGACGCCTATAACTTTGTGCGCGACTACGGTTCCCACGACTTCCTGGCGGATCGCGGCGAAACGTTGGGCGGGGAAGACCGCCGCACCGTGGTCGATCTGCTGACCGAGCAAATCGAGTTCTGCGACGTGATCGTGCTGAACAAGACGGACCTTGTGAGCGCAAGCGATTTGGAGTTGGTCAAAGGCGTGCTGCGGGTGCTGAACGCCCGCGCGAAGATCGTCGAAAGCCGCTTTGGCCAGGTGCCGATCGGGCAGGTTCTCGATACCGGCCCGTTCGACTTCGAAGCCGCTGCGCAAGCGCCTGGGTGGCTCAAGGAGATGCGCGGCGAACACATTCCCGAAAGCGAACAATATGGCATCACCAGCTTCGTCTACCGCGCGCGCCGTCCGTTTCATCCGCAGCGTTTCTTCGACTGGATTCAGTGCGAATGGCCGGGCGTCGTGCGCTCGAAGGGGTACTTCTGGCTGGCCTCGCGCAACCATGCGGTCGGCGAATGGTCGCAAGCCGGCGCGATCTCGCGTCACGGACGCGCCGGGACCTGGTGGGCAACCGTGCCCAGGCACGCCTGGCCGCAGGAGCCCGAAGCACAGGCGATGATCCGAAGCCGCTGGCACGAGCGTTTCGGGGATCGTCAACAGGAGCTGGTCCTGAACGGCACCGGAATGGACGAGGTAACCTTGCGTGCGTCCTTTGATGCCTGCCTGCTAAGCGAGGACGAACTGGCCCGTGATGAAGTCGCGTGGCACAAATTTACTGACCCGTTCCCTGAGTGGACACAGTAAGGTGTGTCCACCCAGGCAGTAACCTGGCACCATGCATACTCAATCGCATTGAGGTACTTCGCCTGCCTGGTGCGGGGCACTCAGGCGAGTTCAACCGGGCCGTGGTCGTCGCAATGATCGCCGTGCGGATGGTGCAGGTGGCCGTTGACCAGGTAGTCGACGTGATCGCCATGCGGTACCGCTTCGTGGCCGCATGCCGGCCCGTGGACATGTCCCGGCTCATGACCGCCGCAGCTGGAAGTACATTGATCCGGATTTTTTCCGCTCACCTCCAGCCGGTGTTCGTCCACGTGATCGCCATGGGGATGGTGCAGGTGACCATCATGCAGATAGTCAATATGATCGCCATGCCTGATCGCAGTGTGTCCGCAGTTCGGACCATGCTGATGGTCATGTTGGGCATGATGCGGTTCGTTGCAGGTGCTCATAGCAATGCTCCTCGACTCACGTGATAGTGAACGCATGACGTGGGCTTCGCGGCGTGCCCGCAATGGGCAACGGTTAATCCGGCCAGATGGTAAGCGATCCTCCTTACGCACGGCGAAGCCAACGCCCTTTGTTTCCCCCCTAGATGATGCCATACCCCCAATAAAGTAAACGCGTCCGTGCTTTAATTAACTGGCGCGGCGGATTCGATAGTCGGAAAACATCGGGGCTTGCCTGGCAGGTCAACGGCAAAACGCGTCATTCCTCCTTCGGTGGCTCATCAAATTCGGACGGCGGATGTTCACACACGTGTTCAGCCATGTCGCTAATGACACGCTTTACATGCTCGTCAGCTGCTACACAGAAAATCTGTTTTCCGCGCCGATCGGCGCGCAGCCCCCGGGCTGCTCGCAGAAACCGCAGGTGATGGCTGACGAGCGTTTGCGACAGACCATATTTTGCCGCGATGTCGGAAACGCACATCGGCACGCGAAGGCATGCCGCAATTATTTTGAGGCGGGTCGGATCGCCCATCTGCCGGAACATCTCTACCAGTTCCGCGACCTGGTCGTCGGACAACTCGGATGCCTGCATTTTTGCATTCCAAAGAGTCACGTCGCCAATAGATGACGCACCGCCGCATGCACGGAAATACTGCGGTTGCCCGTGTCCTGCCAGAGGTCATCGGGATATCGACGTCGACCGATGGTTCTCGACACACTAACGGTGGCCGGCACCGATGTCACGAATCGCTTTGCCACAAAGCTTTGCCCAGTTCGACCGACGTCGAATGGCTGGGTTCCAGGCGCGACGAACAGGCTCGAACGTGTACGAAGGGTCGAATTGGGCGATTAGCTATCCGCAATCGAGCGATGGCGGCTGCACCTTCAAGGTAGCCCTTCGATCGGAGCCAGGTCGAACGGCTGCCGCCGCGAAGTATGGGTAGGATGGGTGGCGCGCGAATCGGCGCGGTCCGCGCAAGGATATCGGTGATGATCATCGATGCGCCGCAGTGCCGGCAGATGAAGGCCGGTCTCGTTTCGATGACGCTGTCTTCGGGTGATGCGTTGACCTCTGCCGCGACTTGCAGCAGTTCATGCACCTTCGCGAGGTTGGCGCGGCGCACCGGGTTCGCAAGCAGTCCATAGTGACCGATGCGATGGAAACCACCGGGAAGCACATGCAGCAGGAAGCGACGCATCAACTCGCCGGCCTCCAGCGTCATGGCCATGGAGCGGGTGCGCCCTTTCGAACGATAGTCCTTCCAGCGGAACGTCACGCCGCGTTCATCGAACGCGAGCAGGCGCTGGCTGGAGATCGCCACGCGGTGTGTATAGCGGGAGAGGTAGGCGAGTACCGCTTCGGGTCCCGCAAAGGGACGCTTGGCATACACGACCCATTCGCAGTCACGCAGCGGCGCAAGCCACCGGGCAAAGACAGCCGGGTCGGCGTCAGTCAGATTTGCGAAACGGGTAACCGGACGACTAGTCCTTCGAGGTCATTGGTCAATTGAATCTGGCATTTCAGTGTCCCACGGTTCCACGGTCGAGCGAACATGGTCGTGGAGTCCGCCTAGCTGACCGTGAAGCCGCCGTCCGCGGCGATGATCTGCCCGGTGACATAGCTTGCGGCAGGGCTTGCGAGAAAGAATACGCTCTGTGCAACCTCGATCGGGGCGGCCATTCGTCCCATCGGAATCCGTCCTGCGCCTACGATCGGCCCTCGAATCTTGAACGTCGCGCTGATGTTCTTGCCGCCCTCGCTGGCCATGCCGCCTGGAAGGATTGAATTGACGCGGATTCCGTCGGCCGCGAACTCGCTGGCCAGTGATCGCGTGATGCTGTCCACGCCGGCCTTCGCGGCGTCGTAATGGGCGTTGACGCCCCACAGCGTGGGTCGAAGCGCGCCGACGGAGGAGATGTTGACGATCGAACCGCCGCCGTTCGCCTTCATGCGCGTGATAGCCTCTCGGCAACACAGGAACGTGCCCCGCAGCGTGACGTCTTGCATCTGGTCCCATTGTTCGACGGACATTTCAAAGAATTCGGCCTTCGAACGGTGCGCCGCGTTGTTGATCAGAATGTCGACACCGCCAAACTTCGTATCTACGGCTGCGAATAGTGCCTTGACGGATGCTTCGTCGGCCACGTCGACTTTGCATGGCATCGCAATGCCGCCGTCCGCATCGATATCCGACGCTGTTGCCGACGCCGCGTCGGGGTTCAAGTCGGCAATCACGACCTTGGCGCCGGCCTCGGCGAGCAGTCGCGCAGTCTCGCGACCGAGACCTTGCGCAGAGCCGGTAACAACGGCGGTCTTGCCCGTGAGATTGAACCTCTGCGCGAGGTGCGCGCCGATCTGTGTTTCACTAAACATGGAATGCTCCGTTTTGAGTGTCGATGAAGGTCGCGCTGTTCGGTTCGCTTCAGTCTTGCCGCTGTGGCCCAATCGTTTGTAGTTCATCGGAATTCACCAGACAGTGAAGATGATTGGGTGCGGACGTCTTCAGCTAATCAGAAATCCGCCGTCGAGCGTAATCGATTGGCCCGTCATGTAGCGGCCTGACGGCCCTGCGAGGTACAGCACAGCGGCGGCAATATCGGCGGGATCGCCCCATCCAAGCGGCAGACGTCGCTCCGCATCCGTACCGGGTCCCGTGAGCTTTCCTGTTTTCAGGCGAGCCTGCATATCCGGATGAAACTGAACCTTGCCGGGCACTGCACCGGGAAGCACGCAGTTGACGAGAATCTGGTCGCGGGCATAGTCCAGCGCTGCGGAGCGCACTAAACCCGCTACGCCCGCTCGCGCGGCACCGTAGGCGCCATTGCCATTCAGTACGGCATGCGTGGCTCCCATGGTAGTCACGTTCACGATGCGTCCACCCCGGCCTGCGGCGAGCATGCGCTTGATCGCTTCTCGCATGCAAAAGAACACAGATTTCAGGTCGATCGCCATCACTTCGTCCCAGGCGGCTTCGGAGAACTCCGTAAGCGGCCCGTTATTGGTCATGGCCGCGCAATTGACCACGATGTCCGGGCTACCCCAGGCTGCGCTGACCTGATTGAACAACGCAATCACGGAGGTTTCACGTTCCACGTCTGCCTCGATAGCGATTGCTTCGCCGCCCGCCGAAACGATCTTGTCGACGACCGATTGCATGTGCGCTGCGCTGTGATCGGCGACTACGACCCGTGCGCCAGCCTCGGCCAGCACAGGGGCAATATCGATGCTGGAATTGCATCCCTTGTCAGTCACGACAGCGATTTTTCCGCTGATGCCGAATAGCCGCTCAAGCAAGGATGTGGTCATCGAGTTGTCTCCAGGGGGCTGTATTTCGCTTTTGATGAATTCTAGCGACAACGTCCGACGCGCAATGGTTACCGTGGGGAACAATTAGAGTGAGCTGGTTTCACTAATCCCGCGCTCTAACGGACGGCAGGAATGAAGCGACTCAGCGCCGTGCTAGCGGGCCTCGTGGAAACGGTGGGCGAAAATACGCACGCCGTTCTAAAACCGCAACGATTATACCAGCCGGGATTTCCCTCGTTGCGGGTCTTCGGACGTGCCGCGCAACATGTGCGTGGAGAACGTCGGTCCGGCAATGATGATGTCGGCACGAACGCACATACAACCTCACAGGAAGGCGCCAAGATGAATGTTGCGAAAAGAAGCCCCGTCCAGATGGAATCGCACCGACCGCGGCCAGGTACCGGCACGCTTCCTTTGCAGGTTGAGGACATCACCTCTTCGTGGCTGACGTCGGCGCTCGCGCGCAGCCATGAAGGGGTAGCCGTCGAATCACTGGCCATCGACGAGGTGATGTACGGCACGGCTACCAAAGTCAGGGTGCGTCTTGCTTACAACGCAACAGGGCGCGAGCTTCGCTTGCCGGAGTCTCTGATCGTCAAGGGCGGTTTCGTTCCCGAGTACCGGAACTTGAACGCCTACATATACGAATACGAGGCGAAGTTCTTCAAGGAAGTCCATCCCTGCTTGCGTGCAAATGTGCCTGCCTGCTTCTATGCAGAGACCGAAAGTCGAAGCGGGCAGTCGATCGTGATCCTCGAGGATCTACGTTCACGGGAAGTGGAATTCTGTCGCGTGCAGCGGACGCTGACGTTTGCGCAGGCGGCGGCAAACCTGGACGCGCAAGCGCGGTGGCACGCGCAGTTCTGGCAATCGCCTGCGCTCGAAAGCGATGGCGAACTGGCGTGGCTCGCGCCGCAGGACCCGCTGCCCGATGGCGAGTCCGGCACCTATCACTGGGGCCAGTTGAAACCCGAGGTGTTCGCCAGCTATACACAGTTGCCGCGCGGGGCCGCCCTGCCAAAGCGGTTTCACGATCGTGACTGGATGGAGCGGGCGCTCCTCGATCTGCGCGCTTTCGACCGCATCGGGCCGATGACGTTTCTCCATGGCGATGTTCACCTCGGAAACCTGTATTTCGACCGCGACGGCACGCCCGGCTTTCTCGACTGGCAGTCATATCGACGCGGACCGTGGGCTCATGACGTCACGTACTTCCTGATATCGGCTCTGGATATCGCGGATCGGCCGAGATGGGAGCGCGCGTTGCTCGAATACTATCTTGAGCGGCTCGCCTTTCACGGCGTCAACAACCCGCCGTCATTTGAAAGCGCGCTAGATGCCTACCGGCGCCACATCGTCTATGGGCTGTTCTTCTGGCTCGTGAATCCGGTGGAGTGGCAGGTCGAAGTCAACAATTGTGCAGTTGCGCCTCGGTTCGCGATGGCGGCACTCGATCACGAGATTCATGACCTCATGGGCCGATAACCCACCAGGCGTTGAGCGACACGCACTTGACGTCGCCACTTCCGCGGGAGTACATTTTTATGATCGGTATTCAAAAATGTGAATGACGGGAATGATAAAGGAGGCGAAGAATGTCGGAAATGGTCGCTCGACGCAGCACAACCTGGCCCAGCGTGTATGCGTGGGCAGGGCTCGGTGCCCTTTTCGCTTTTGCACAAATCCGCACCTACGTCGCATGGATTCGTTCGGAGGACTTCCGCCCCGTCGAGTTGGGCGCGGATCCACTACCGGAATCCGTGAAGGCGACGATCGACCATTACCAGTGGGTCAGCGTGCTGATCCTGATTCCCGTAGCGATCTGGTATGTCTACGGAATCGTCAGAAGTCGCAGCATCGACGCGGTGCGTTTGTTGATGATCGGTTGGCTTTCGGCATATTGGCTTGATCCATGGCTGGACTTTCTTCGCCCGATGTTCACCTATAACGCCTATGCGCTGAACTACGGCTGCTGGTGTCGCTTCATTCCATTCTGGCAATCGTCCCATGCTCGCATCGCCGAGCCTATCCTGATCGACGCGCCAAGCTACTTCTATACCTTTACAGGCACCGCCGTAGTGGCGGTGTGGGCGATGCGCGCGGTCCGTAAGCGTTGGCCCCGCGCGGGCAACGTACGACTCGCACTCGCTGGTTTTGCCGCCATCTGGATGACAATGGGATTGCTCGACATCGCGGCCAGCCGCTTCATGGGCTTCGACGCGTGGCCGGGTGCGTTCCAGAGTGTCTCCTTCTGGGGCGGTCACTACTACCAGTTTCCGGTCTATGAGTTCCTGCTGTTTCCGTCTGCTTTCGTGGCGTCGGCCTTCCTTCTGCTGAACGTCGACGAAGACGGATATACGGCCATCGAGCGAGGTGTCGATCGTGTCGGTTGCCATCCAGCGGTGCGCACGGCGCTTCGGGTGCTCGCTTTCATCGCGTTTTGCAACATACTGAATCTGGCCTACACGACCGCGATGGGTGTGCAGGCGGTGTATGCCGATCCGTGGCCGGCAGATATGCCGAGCTGGCTTGCTAACAACCGTTAGGCGCACAGTGCCCGCCATCGTCAAACGCCACAGCGGATAACCGATGACGCATTGCAAGCCGCATCGCTTCGCCGACGTCGAGTATCGTGTAGAAGACGAAGTCGCTATCGTCACGATGAGCCATCCGCCAGTCAACGGATTAGGTCTGGGAATCCGTCGCGGACTCGTTGCCGCGTTTGAAGCGGCCCGGTGCGACGCGCGGGTTCGCGCGATCGTACTCAATGGCAGTGGACGCGGCTTTTCCGCGGGAGGTGATATTCGCGAGTTCGGCACGTCCGCTGCCACAGCTTCGCCAGCGTTGTCGCTGCACGTTCATCCCGTGATCGAGGCGAGCGACAAGCCGGTTGTAGCCGCTATCCACGGGTTTGCCATTGGCGGTGGTCTGGAAACCGCGTTGGTGTGCCACTACCGTGTGGTCGCGGACAATGCGCAGATCGGCCTGCCCGAATGCAAGCTCGGCGTGATCCCTTTGTCCGGTACGCAGCGCTTGCCGCGTGTGCTGGGCTTCGCGAAGTCGATCGAATTCATTCTTGGTGCTCAAATCGTGCGCGCAGGAACCTTCCGGGGCACCGCGTTATTTGACCGGATCGTCGATGGCGATGAGCATGAAATGTCGCGCCTTGCGATCGAGCTTGCGCGTGAGAAGATAGGCGGTACATCGTTGCCATTGATTCGCCGGTTGCCATTGCCTGATGGCGATCCGGTTTCCATTGTCGCTGAAGCGCGCTCACGCCTCAGCTGTAGCGATGCAATAGAAAGCCAGTGTCTGGATGCCATCGCCGCCGCAGCCGAGTCGCCCGATTTCGATGCCGGCATGGCCGCAGCGCGTGCAATCTACGATCGGCTCGTTTCGTCCGATCAGGTGTCAATGCAACGAGATCGGTTTTTCAAGTCGCGCCGGGACGGCTCCGCTCGATGAGCACCAGCTGATTTGCTACTACGCGGAAAGTTGCTTGCGCAGATCGCCTTTTCGCACCTTTCCCGAGGGCGTGCGCGGCAGCTCTGCAACGATGCAAAGTTGCTCGGGCGTCTTTTGCCTGGCCACGCCCGCGCCGGCAAAGTGGGTCTGGACTGCGATCAGGTCGAGCGACGTGCGTTCGTGCAAGACGACGACCGCACAGACTCTTTCGCCATATCGTGCGTCTGGCTGCGCCACGACGGCGACATCGCGCACGGCCGGGTGAGTGGCAAGTACTCGCTCTACCTCGAGCGACGATATATTTTCTCCTCCGCGAATCACGATGTCCTTCTTTCGGTCCGTGATGGTCAGGCAGCCGTTTGCGTCGAGACGGCCGATATCGCCGGTCCGGAACCATCCGTCGTGAGTGAACGCGGCCGCATTGAGCGCCGGGTCGGTGTAGCCGACAAACAGCTCCGGTCCTTTGATCAGAATCTCGCCGTCGCGTCCGGCAGGCATGTCGCTGTCCAACTCGTCGACAATGCGCACCTGCGAGCCGGGTTGAATGCGACCGTCCGTGCAGGCCCGGATATCAAAAGGCGAATCGGCCCAGCCGACACTCACTGTCGAATGCTCGGTCAGCCCGTACGCGCGGGTTCCCGCGAAGCCGGCCCGATCGGCCATGGCGACGTGCTCGGGCGTGACACCCGTGCCGCCGAGACCGTAAGAAGCGAGGGACGCCAGGCTGCGCCCGTCGCGGCGGGCGGCTTCGAGGAGCCCCTGGAGATGAAACGGTGTGCCGCCCGAGAGGCGCACGCGATACTCGTCGACCAGTCGCGCGGCAAGCGAGGCGTCCCATCGGTCCATGAACACCATCTCGGTGCCTGTAATGAATGGACGCAACAGGAAATTGAAGCCTGCAATATGGCCAGCAGGGAAGGGCGTGAGATACGGCCCAGGCCCGTCGATGAACGGAATCTGCCACTCTGCGCCTACTGTGCGATGAGAGTGCTGCACGCCTTTGGGCGAAGCTGTCGTTCCTGACGTATACAGCAGCAGGCAGATGTCTTCCGACGTTGGCGGGTCAGCAGGGCGTTGTTCATGCGTTGTCGCGGCGAGTCGTTGCAGCGCGCCAAACGTGATGCCGTTCGAGGGCGCCCGATCGCCAACGACGATAACGCGCTCGAGGTCGGGCGTGTCGCCGAGCGCGGCGACACGCTCCAGGTAGTCGGTTCGGGACCAGAAATCGGGCACGCACAGAACGCGGGCGCGGGATTGTCGAAGGATGAAGCCGACTTCGGCGGGACCGTAGATGTGTACGATCGGCACGAGTACCGCACCGATCTCCAGTGCAGCCAGATACAGAAGCGCAGTCTCGCGCTGTGTGGGAAGCTGTATCGCGATCACATCGCCTCGACGCAGACCGACGGCTGTGAGTGCCTTGCCAATCTCTTTCGCGTCGTGCAGCAGGGACTCGGTGGTGCAAGTGTAGGCACCCGCCTGGGTATGAAAATGGAGTGGCGTCGCGCCGTGCTTTTCGACGGCGCGCGCAATCAGGGCCGCGAGAGGCAAACCGCTCGACCACGGCGCAGTTTTCGATTCGCGCAGATTGGAATTCATGCTAGCAAGGCTCGCAAGAGGCTCACCAGCGCGAGTGGCTGGTCAAGCATCATGTGATGGCCTGCGCGTGGCATCGTGATGGGACCCTTCGCGCCGGGAATCGAAGCTACTATGCGGAGCGCGCGATCGGCGCTGACCACGCTGCTGCACTCGGCGTGCACGTAGCTGACGGGAACCGCGATGCGGGTCAGCAGGTCTTCTTCGCCTTCGACCGGCTGGAGATTCCGCAACTTCGGGTCGAAGCGCCATACCCAGCCGTCGGCGGTTTGACGAAGTGATGTCCGCGCGAGATGCTCGAGCAGCCACGGCTCGCAATCTTGTTCCGGGATGAGTCGAAAGCGACTGAGTGCAGTATGCCAGTCCGGATAGGGACGGGGCGGCGGGCGTCGTTCCACTGCAGGCAAGGTTTCGCCGCGTAGCATGAAATACGAATCGAGCACGACTGCATGCGAGAGACGATCGGGAAAGGTCGCGCACGCCTGGAGCAGACGCGATCCGCCGAAACTGTGGCCCACCGCGACGCACGGTCCAGAGCCGATTGCATCTACGACAGCGACGAGGTCGCGCACGAAAACGTCGGCGCTGTATTCCTGCCTGTAGGCGCTGTCGCCCATGCCGCGGAAATCCAGAGCAAAGACGCGAAAGCGATCGGTGAAGAAGGGCGCAATGAAGTCCCACCAGTGCGTGTGCCCGAGAAAACCGTGTGCGAAGACAAGTGGCGGCTTACCGGTGTCTGCGGCGTTCCACGAGACATAATGGACAGTCACCCCGCCGCCTTCGGTGAAGTGAGATCGACGCGGCTGGGCCATGGCGTGGTCGAACCATGAGGGGACACGATCATTCATTGCGGATTTTCCATTACCTGAGGCTTGCACTCGCGGTCCACCGACCAGCTATGCGAGTACGATGTGCTGTCGATTCGCATCGATCCAGTCCACCATCGGGGTGAGCTGGACACCACGTTTGGAAAGCGAATCGATATCGACGCGGTACCCGACCGCGTTGATCCATTCCTGTGCATTCACCCATCCGGGTGCGAGACCCTTTGCTCGGGCTTCATCCGGTGACACGTGCGAAACGTTGATCTGTGCGCCCAGAACGTTGTTCAGGCGATTCGCAACTTCAGACATCGTGAGTCTTTCCGACGCCAGCGGCACAGTCTCACCGTGCCAGCGTTGCGGATCGTTTAGCGCGCTGGCCGCGAGCGCGCCCACGTCGTCGGCGGCAATCCAGTCGAGTCGTGCGTCGGGTAGCAACGCGCTGAGCAGCAAGCCTTCGCGCAGGTGCGGAAACATCGCGCCCGCTTTCGGCTCAGCGAGATTGTCCATCATGAATGCCGGTTGCAAGACCGTCCACGATTCGAAACCCGCGGCGCGAACGGCCTCTTCCACGTCCCATTTGTCCGTCCAGTATTTTCGGTTCCAACGTTTCTCGCTCCAGCCAGGAAACGTCTCATGATTGCCGGCCTGCGCCACGGAGGTGTGAACGAACTGCGGGACCTCCGCGTTGCGCGCTGCGTTGACGAGCGCAAAACCCTGGCGGCGTTCCCTGTCGCTGCGATCGAAATCAGGCAGGAGAACGGAGAAGACGGAACCGACGCCCTCCATCGCTTTTGCGAGCAAGTGGCGGTCGTCCAGATCTCCCCGTAGCGCCTGCGCATCCATTTCGACGAGTGCCCGCGCAGCCGGCGAGTCTGGATTTCGTGTCAGGAAGCGTACCTTGCGTCCAGCCGCAAGAAGATGGCGAGCCGCGGCGCCTCCTTGTGCGCCAGTGGCCCCGATGACGAGTACCGCGGCGGATGAATCGATCATGACTTGTCCCGAGGTCGAACGTTAGACGTTGGCCAGGCGTGTCACGCCTAGGCGGCTTGTCGCGCGATGCCGCTAACCCTGTGACAGCCATTGCAGGCTCGCGGCCTGGTGCTCACAAGCATTCGTTCTGATATTAGCACGATGTTCATAAAACCGCGAGCAAAGGCTGCCCGTGTCGATGCTTCAGAATTGCCAGGCCAAAGAGCAAGGCGAATGCCGCGAGGCGCAAAGACGAAGCTTCGTCTTTGCGCCTGACACGACGATCAATGCTGCGGGCGCAGCGTTTGAACGAGGCCGCCTTCATGTGCAACGATCACCTCGGATCCCGGCTGATAAACGCCGGCAATTTCGTCTCCGCGCAGGCGGTTGCCCTGGAAGCCGCGCAGATAACTCGTGTCGTCGAGTCGCAACACATGTTCACCATGCGCGTCGCGCACGACGATCTGGTCCGATGCGATCGACGTTAGCGTGCCCACATAGGGCAGCCGGGGCTCAAACGGGAAACTTCCGCCGTGCGGCAGGATGCGCGTGTCGAGTGACAGACGAAAACGGTCCGAATGATTGCTGAGACCAGAGTGCGGCGTGCGTCGGCTCATCAACAGGACGTCGCCCAAGCGGTAGTTCGTGCGGCGCCATGCGTCTTCTGGCACGCTCGCGAGATCGATGGGAACGATTTTGTCGCCGTCCTTCCTGTGCAGGCACGGAAGCTTATGCAATCCTTCCGCGACGGCCAGTCCGCCGACTTGCGCATCGATATCGCTGAGCGGAATCCAGCAGATGATGAAATCGAGGCGGTCGCTGTAGATAGCATCTTCATGAATGAAGTCGAACCGTGTGCGGCTTTTGTCGATAGCGGGCGGCGACGTGCGGTATTCGGTGAAAGGTACCCAATAAAGCGGTACGCCGAAGAGCCGCTGAAAGAATGCACGAACCGCGGGGTCGTCCATCACGGTGCGTGCCGCACGCTGCTCGTTCATCGCCTTCACGGGAAAAAAGCTGAAATTTTCGCGGTCTTTGCCAGTCCATCGCACGTCTCGGTCGTTGCGGTCCACGAAGCCGTTGCTGTCGAGGTGATCAACAAGCAGACCGCGCATGCGCTCCAGCGGCTCGTGGTCGAGAACGTCGCGAAAGAACAGGTAGCCGTCTTCGTTCCAGCGTTCTTGCAACTCGGCGTGATTGCCGAGAAGGTCATTGGAAACGTTGAATTCGCGCATCGTCGGCACGATATCCATGCTTGGTGTGCTCATAAATTGTCTCCTTTGGTCGCGGGGGGCGCTCTGATGTCGGCTCACAGCAATCCGCGCTCTTCCGAAGTGCGGGTCGTGGTGTCGATGCCAAGTTCCCGCAGCGTCTCCAGAACGGCCGTGGTAGCGGAGGCGACGGCCGGGAAGCCTGCATACGGAAGCGCCTGAATGAGCACCCCTTCGAGTTCGCGTGCGCTCAGACCGTTGCGCACGGCAATGCGGACGTGGTTCTTCAGTTCGAGCGTCTGCCGGTTGGCGATGAGAATGCCCAGCGTGACGAGGCTGCGCTGCTTGCGCTCGAGTTTGTCGTCGCCCCAGACATCCGCGAACGCGTAGTTGATGGCAAGGCGTGAAATGTCGGATCCGAAGCCGGTGGACTCGCTTGCGGCCCGTAAGCCGGCTGCCTTGTCTTCACCCATGATTTCGCCGAATACCTTTAAACCATAGGCAAGTTTTTCTTCGAGGCTCTTCACTTGTGTCTCCTGTTTAACCGCGGCGGCGCGGCTATTGATAGCGGATGCGACTCCGTGTTCCCCGCCGTTCCTGTCGCCGGCGATACCGACGATGATGCGTGCTAAGATCGCGGCGAAAGAGGATCAAAATCTGCATATTGGGGGATCGAAATTCGCAAGCCCACCGCCCCGACCGAGCCAGTGAAGGACGTTGCCGCGCTCGTGCTGCCAGGCAGTTATCTGTCGAGCGTCGGCGCGCTGGTAGACGGATTCGCGCTGATTGCACGACACATATTCACCCAGTTCGCGCCCCCGTACCGGCACACGATGAAGACCCAGGTACGCCTTCTGGGCGCCGACGGAAACAGCCTGGAGTTCGCCGGCGGGCGAAGGATGGAGAGTGACGGGAACCTGCTGGGCGATACGGAGTACCGCATCGTTTATGTACCGGCTTTCGCCGTGGCCAGCGAAGAGGCACTCGCAATGCTCCTCGATCACGCCGAGCCCGTGACGGAGTGGTTGCGCTGGCAGCGTGCGCGGAGAGCGGTGTTGGCCGCGAGCGGCACGGGAGGAGCGCTGCTCGCGCAGGCGGGGCTGCTCGACGGCGGCGCAGCAGCGGTCCCGCGAGTGCTCAGGAGCCTGTTCCGGTCGCGCTTTCCAAAGGTGCGCGTGGACACTGGCGCCACGATCGCCGAGCACGACGGCGTGCACACTTGCAGCGTGCCCGCAAGCGAGTGGCAACTGGTGGCCCGCCTCGTCGATCGTGCAATATCTCCACATACCGCTCAATGGCTCGCATCGACGACAGGAACGGACGGCGAGCGCGAGGAAGGCCGCCTGACGAGCGACGATCCGCTCGTCAGCAGCGCGCAATTCTGGCTCGCGCAGCGCTTCGCTCAGGACTTCAAGATCAGCGAGCTGGCGGACGTCCTCGCCGTCAGTCACGCCACGTTGCTGCGGCGCTTTACACGGAGCTTGGGCATGACGCCACGTGCCTATGCGAGTTCACTGCGCATCGAGTCTGCAAAGCGAATGTTGCGTAACACGCAGATATCCATCGAGCAGATCGCCGTGATGGTCGGTTATTCGGACGTGCGCGCATTTCGCAATATCTTCCACAAGCGGGTTTCGACAAGTCCTTCCGCGTATCGGCGGCGTAGCACGGACCGCGAATGAAGGCGGCCAGGGTTCTAGGCCGAATATTTGTCGAGTTCCGCTTTGCCGATATCGGTTGTCCGAAAGCGTTCAAGGAGATAGTCCACGAAAACCCTGACTTTCGCGGGCAGATACTGGCGGTGGGGATAGTGCACGTAAATGCGTGGCCCCACACCCGCCGCATCGTCTACGCGCACCCTGTATTCGGGAAGGACTATCTTGAGTGCTCCTGAATGCAGATGCGGCAGCACCACAGGCACAGAGGACGGCGTGATGCCCGCGCCGCTGATCGCAGCGATAAGGCCGGTATCCGGCTGACCCGCCACGGTGAGGCGGCCGCGGGGATAATGGACGAACGTTTTTTCCCTGCGCGTGCTTCCGGGCAAGCGTTCGAGATGAAGCGCTGCGAGTCCAAAAGGCATCCGGATGCCGACGAAATCATGTTCCGCCAGTTCATCCGGTGATTGCGGCACGCCCTTGCGTTCGAGGTAGTCCGGGCTCGCGACCAGTACGATAGAGTAGTCACACAGCGGACGGCAGACATGGTTGGTCCCTCGTCCCCGCGCGTGCTGGATGCTGACGTCGACACCGTCATTGACCAGGCGTGGCGCAATTTCGTCGTAGCTGATGTCGATTTCGACGAGTGGGTAGCGTTGAAGAAACTCCGCGATCACCGGAGTCAGACAATGCCTTCCAAACGTGGGCGTCACCGAAACTTTGATCAAACCCTCAGGATGCTCGGGGCTGCGCCGCACATCCGCGACGGCTTCGTCCAGTTGACTTAACAACGGCGCCACGCGTTGAAAGAACTGCCGCCCTTCGCTCGTGAGACTGAGCTTGCGGGTGGTCCGGTTGAAAAGACGCACGCCCAGTTCACGCTCGAGCGTGGCAATGCTCTTGCTGACGGCAGGCGGTGTGACCTGGAGCCGGGTGGCTGCGGCGATGAAGCTGCCGCAACGGACGGCCTGAACGAAAGGCTGCAGGTTTCGGATTTCGGGCATCGTCAATTAATGAAAAAAATTACATCAATCGACGTAATCGAGATTTGTCATATTGTCGAACCCGAAGTTCTCTTTACCCATATCTGTTCCAGCTCACCCGAGCCCCCTCGGTCGTTGTTCGTATTGTAGAACGACATTCCAAAATGTATGTTGAACGGTGGTGGACGTCAAGATAGTGCGCACCCGATATGACCAGGGTTCGTCCGTAGTGCACCGCAACGGGACAAAGGCGATATGCTGGGGACACCCGATATCAAAGCCATATCACGTCATGGAATTGCGGCATCTCAGACACTTCGTTGCGGTTGCGGAGACCCAGCACTTTGGCCGTGCGGCTGCGCGCCTGGGCATGGCGCAGCCGCCGCTCAGCCAGTCGATCATGCGGCTGGAGGAGCAGCTTGGTATCAAGCTGCTCGAACGTACACCGCGAGGCGTTTCGCTCACAGCCGCCGGAGCCGCGTTGCTCGCGGAAGCGAAGCCACTGATCGCGCAAGCGGAGCTGGCCGAGCGGCGCGTGCGGCAAGCCGCCGACGAACTGGCGAGCCTGAGCGTAGCGTTCGTGCCGATGTGTGCGCTGCGAATCATGCCGCTAGCCATTCAGGGGCTTCGCAAGCAATGGCCGGGCGTTGACGTCCGGTTGATCGAGCGCGGCAGTGCTTTGACCGTCGCCAGCGTGAAAAACGGCAGCATCGACCTGGGCGTGGTAGTCACCAGCTCGGCGGACGTCTCCGGTTTGGAAAGCGTGGTCATCGAGCGTCTGCGTGTGGTGGCCGCGGTTCCGGCGAAGTGGCCCGTGGCGGCGCAGCCTTCAATTCGTATCGCGGATCTCGCGCGATACCCGCTCATCATGTTCCCTCAGCAGATGTCGCAGCCGCTGTTCGCTGCGTTCGAGACAGCGCGCCGCGAGGCGGGCCTGTCGCCGCGGGTGACCCAGCAAGCGCGCCATCCATACACGATGCTCAACCTCGTGTCTCATGAACTGGGCATCGGTCTGATGCTGGACTCGGCGCGATACCTGCCCGTGGAGGGTGTCGCCTTCGTCGACATCGAGGATGTTCCGGCTTCAGGCGAAACTGAGGTGTCGCTGGTGTGGGCCGATAGACCTCACAAGCCCTACCACCGTTCGATGCTCGACATCATGCGCGATATCGCGTCGCCGCCGGCGGGGTGATACGCGCAATCGCACTGCTCGACAGCTTCGTCCATGCTGCTCCTTTCGTCATCCGCTTCTCATTCATCTTGACACTCCAAAGTGGTGTGTTTATCTTTGCGAATGACGTTCAGAAAACAACCCGCTCGCGCGGCGAGCCAAAGGAGGAGCAATGAGCACGAATGTGGCGAGTCTTTTCAATCTCGATCAGAAAGTGGCGGTGGTAACAGGGGCAGGCTCAGGCATCGGCCGCGAGACGGCTTTGCTGCTGGCGTCGGCCGGCGCGGCGGTGGTCGCGGCGGACCTGAATGAGGAAGCGGCGCAGCACACGGCCAGGCAAATCGAAAGTGCGTCTGGCAAGGCTATCGCGATCAAAGTGGACATCGGCGATGAATCGTCGATTCTTGCGATGTACGAAACGGTGCAGGCCAAACTTGGGCGCCTCGACATTCTCGTGAACAACGCGGGCATCTATCCGAAGACGCAATTCGTCGAGACGTCGGCAGAAAAGTGGGACAAGGTGCTCGGCATCAACTTGCGCGGCACCTTCCTCTGCATGCGCGAAGCGATCAAGCGAATGCAAGGTGCCAAAAACGGCGGTTCCATTATCAATATTTCGTCGGTGGCTTCGCTGCAGCCGGTGATTTTCGACAACGGTGACTACGGCGCGTCGAAGGCGGGTGTCAACAACCTCACCAAGGTGGCAGCGCTCGAATTCGCAGCAGACGGAATTCGCGTGAACGCCGTGCTGCCCGGCGGCGTGGCAACCGAGGGCGCGGCCGCATCGACGAAGGTTCATCAGGCTCACGGCCCGATCACCCAACCTGGTCGCATGCCGCTGGGCCGCATCGGCGTCGCCTCCGATATCGCGAGGGCAGTGTTGTTTTTCGCGTCGCCGGCATCGGACTATGTCACCGGTCAGCTTCTCGCTGTCGACGGCGGCTTCCAGGTCTCCTGATTACTCGTCTGCGTGTCATGTTCGAATCGCCAAGCTGCGTCGAGAACGCGGCTTAGCGCTGCAATTGCCTTTCCCCGATTGATTGCCGACCCGTTCGCACACACGTCCATGTGTGCAGCGGGCGCTCGCGCATGCGCGTCGGTCTGTGCCTGGTCGGGTAGTGAAAACACCGACGTCATTAATTGAACGACCTGTTGCATAACCATATTCCATGACCTAGGATGTCCATCAAGAGGCGCCATGCAAGCGCCCGAGAGGCATTAGCCTGATCGGAGACATGCGATGTACTTTCTCGACAGCGATTTACGTGGTCCTCTTGCGGACTATACGTACGACTATCGTCGCCAGCGCGCTGAAAAGGGCGCTCCGTCGTCGGACGAATTGGCTCGCGCAAAGCAATCGAATTGGGCGGCGCGCGTGCTGGGCGCAATGGCGCCTCGTATTCTGGGCAAGCTGCGGACGGAGGGCCGGGCGCGATGAAAACGCTGACTCGCGAGAGCGCTCGAGAAGCGCGTAGAGTATGGCTCCCACTCATTCTCCTATCGATTTCGGCGGCCGCGGTCTGGCTGCTGCAACGCGATCTGCGCATGGAAGAGCTAGGCCGGTCCGCACTCTTCGACGTCGTGATGATGTTTGCCGTGCTCGGGGCGACGGCATTGGCGGGCATCATCGGATGTGCGATTGCGAGCCGTGCGCGAGCGCAGGAAGCCGATTTGTCGACAGGCGAGGATTATTGCTTCATTGGCGCCGTGATCGGTGCGGTCGTCTTTTTTGTCGCCATGACTATCTAACGGTAGAAGCCATGAATGAAGAACTGAGCGCACGCGTCGAAGCACTGTTGGATAAGCAGGACATACTCGAATGCGTGCACCGCTATTGCCGCGGGGTCGATCGCATGGACCGGAAGTTGACGCTGTCGGCGTACCATCCGGACGCAATCGACGACCACGGCGCATTCGTCGGGGATGCAGAGGAATTCGTTGACTGGGCCTTTGCGTATCATACCGAGCATCAGTTGTCGCACCACCATATGGTGTTCAATCACAGCGTCGAATTGCAGGGCGACGAGGCGCATGGGGAGACGTACTGGCTTTTCTTCGGAGAAAATCGCGTCAAGCCAGACACGCTAGCGGTGGGGCGCTATATCGACCGCTTCGAAAAGCGTGATGGCGTATGGGCGATTGCCGCCCGTGTCTGCATCTCCGAAGCGATCAACGAACTGACCCCTGCGCAAGTGCCCACTGCGTGGCGCGAAATCCTGATGGGCAATGGCGTCAGTGCACGAAATCGTGAAGACGTCTCTTACGAACGGCCTTTAAAGACGCGCCAACCCAGCGAGGTTTAAGGCCAGACGCAAGCCTGCAACGACGCTTGCCACGGATACCAGGATCGATTTGCCATGAAAGCCAACGTCGGCAGGAAGCCGACGTTGGCTTTCAGCTATTGGGTAATGGCGCAATCGTGCTGTGACCGACAATCGACAGAAACTCGCGGCGGGTGGAAGGATCGTCACGGAATGCGCCCAGCATTCGACTCGTCACCAGCGATGCGCCGGGCTTGTGCACGCCTCGCGTACTCATGCACTGATGCGCAGCTTCGAGAATGACAGCGACTCCCTTCGGCTGCAGCACGGTGTTCAGCGCATCGGCGATCTGAACGGTCATCTTCTCCTGAATCTGTAGGCGCTTGGCATAGACATCGACGAGGCGCGCGAGTTTGGAGATGCCGACCACGCGATGCTCGGGCAAGTAGGCAACGTGCGCACGTCCGATGATAGGCACCATATGGTGTTCGCAGTAGCTCTCGAAACGGATGTCCTTTAGCACCACCATCTCGTCGTAGCCATCCACTTCGGAAAACGTGGTGGCGAGAATCTGCATCGGATCGGAGTCATAGCCCGAGAAGAACTCGCGGTATGCGCGCGCGACGCGTGCAGGTGTTTGAACGAGACCTTCCCTTTCGGGATCGTCACCGGCCCATCGGATCAGCGTACGCACGGCTTCTTCCGCCTGATCCCGCGTGGGGCGAATCGACACTTCCTCAGCGCCAATCTGATTGTCTCGTTTGTTCATCAACTCTCCTGATCATTCATGCCTCGTGCAATCGCATCGGCGTCCGCGAGTGCGGCACACGAGTGTCGGCGATGTGGAGGAAGTGTATATAATTGCACGGTGTTCGTAAATACAAACGTCCGGCGCATCTTACACGCGAGGTTCGACCATTGCGGGTCGAAAGATCAGGTTGCACTTACACAGGGATCAGCACATGAAAACGCGCATTACAGAGCTGCTTGGGATCCGATACCCCATTGTTCAAGGGGGCATGATGTGGGTGGGTCGCGCTGAACTTGCCGCCGCCGTCTCGAACGCCGGTGCGCTCGGCACCATCACTGCTCTGACGCAGCCCACGCCCGAGGCGCTGCGCAACGAGATCGCTCGGGTTCGCTCAATGACGGATCAGCCGTTCGCTGTCAACCTGACCATTCTGCCGACGATCAAGCCAGTGCCGTACGACGAGTACGTGCAAGCGGTCGTGGAGAACAGTGTGAAGATCGTCGAGACGGCGGGACGCAATCCCGAGCCCTATATGCCTGCATTCAAGGCTGCGGGAATCAAGGTCATCCACAAGTGCACGTCGGTGCGTCACGCGCTGAAAGCGGAGGCGTTGGGCTGCGACGCCGTGAGCGTGGACGGATTCGAGTGCGCCGGACATCCGGGCGAGGACGACGTGCCCAATCTGATCCTGTTGCCGGCCGCGGCCGCGAAACTGCATATTCCGATGCTTGCGTCAGGCGGCATTGCCGATGCGCGCGGGATGGTCGCCGCGCTCGCGCTCGGCGCGGATGGGATCAATATGGGTACGCGCTTCATGGCAACGCGGGAGGCACCGATTCACGAGAACGTCAAGCGCAGGCTCGTAGAGCATGACGAGCGCAATACGGCGCTGATCTTCCGCACGCTGAAGAACACGTCGCGTATCTTCAGGAATTCGGTAGCGGAGCAAGTGTTGGAACTCGAGCAAAAAGAGGGTGTGACGTTTGCGGATCTCAAGCCGCTGGTGAGCGGTGAGCGCGGTAAGCGAGTGTACGAGACGGGTGACACCGAGGACGGAACGTTTCCGGCTGGCCTCGCAATCGGGCTTATCGAGGATATTCCCACCTGCGCGGAACTCGTGAGTCGGATGGTCGCCGAGGCGCGCGCACTCATTCATGGCCGGCTGGCCGCGCTTGTAGAAGAGAGCTGAGTCCGCAACAGGACGGCCGTCGAACAAGGCTGCCCGCGCCCCCGGTTTTAGCGGGCGTGGCAGCCGATGCATGTATTACGATCGCAATCAGGCCTGCGAAGTCGGACGACCTTGTTCGTCGAGTCGTTCGAGGTGCGCCAGCAGCGACCGGGATGCCGCTGGCCAGAGCCTTTCGGGAACATCGGTATAAGCAAGACGCAGCCAGTCGTCGATCGAACCGGTCGGCAGTGCCTTTACCGCGCCGGCGATCTTTGCTTCCCGGGCGAGACGGTGTGCCTTGAGGCGGGCGATCTGGTCATGCGGTCGGTCCAGCACGTACCCATGTGCGGGCAGAATAAAGTCGATCTCACGTTCGGTGCAAATCGCGTTCACCCGGTCGAGTGACGTAAGGTACGCCGTCATGTTGCCGTCGGGAGGATCGATGATGGTCGTGCTGCCATTCAGAATGTGATCGCCGCTGAATAGCAGTCCGTCTTCCAGAAGGACCAGGCACACATGGTTGCTTGCGTGCCCCGGTGTCGAGACGACGAGCAATCGATGCGTCTCGCCGTCATGCGCGAGTGTCAGCAAATCGCCATCGAGCAATTCGCGGTCCGGAACGAAGTGATGGCTGGCCCTGTCGGCAAGCCCGGCCGAACGACCGAGGACTGGTGGCTCGTGCGGACACATGGACTGCAGTGGCCTCGCCCCGGGTGCGTGGTCCACGTGGGAGTGCGTGCAGACGATCATTCGAATATCGCCGCCCGTAGCCGCGAAGATGCGTTGAAGATGCGCCTGGTCGTCCGGCCCCGGATCGATCACGATGAAGCCGGTCGCCACCGTGCCGACGATGTAGCTATTCGTGCCGGGGCCCGTCATCAAGCCGCTGTTGCTGGCGGTCAACCGCATCACGTTTCTCAGAAGCGGGGCGGTTTCCGTCGATCGCCAATCCAGAGAGTGGAGCACCTGACCGTCGGGGCACACGAGACGCAGTTCCCCGTATGAGGGGTCACCTTCCATGCAGCGCACGACACTGCCTGAGCTCAACCCACCGCGCGGACAACTGCTCCACAGCGACCTTTCGGACCTGCAAGCCGTGAGCAGTGCATCAACCGAGTTGAACGAGCGAAGGCGTTCGAGCGTTCGCACGGTCGGGAAGATCATCGTGAAGTCGCCCGAGGCATGACGCGCCAGTGCCTCGTCGGGACGGAGCCACACGGGTTCGAACTGCTCGGCGCCGTCCGCGACAGCGGTTTGACCGACGGGCATGCGCGCCACGAAAAACTGCACGTCAAAGCGCCGCGGCAGATCACGATCGGTGATCCAATGCGCAAACGGATAGACCCGATCCGCGGCGAGTGAGAGGCCGTGCTGCGAGCAATGGTCTTCGATCACTGTCGCCCGGTCTAGCCTCGCAATATCGTGGTCGTCGACGAAACCGCCGTCGTGTCGCCATGCCAGCAGCACACCGAGCTCTTCGAATGTTTCCCGAATGGCGGCCACGGCCTGAACCGCTTGAGTATCGTCTTGCGTGGGGCGCCGTCGTACGCCGCCGGCGATTCGTTCATCTGACGGATCGATTGCGCCACCAGGAAAGACGAACGCGCCCGGCGCGAAGCTCGCTTGCGCCGAACGTCGTGTCATCAGCACTTCAATGGCGCGCGAACCCTCGTATTGCGCGTCGCGTAGCAAGAGCATCGTCGCAGCGGGGCGTGGTGCCACCGGCTGCCGTTGCGGGTGGAGCAGTTGTTCGGGGCGTACCACGTATGTCCCTCTGGTTGAATGGATAACGCTGTGCGAAGCCCTAAATGCGCTCGAAGATGGCCGCGATGCCTTGACCTCCGCCGATGCACATTGTCACGAGCGCATAGCGGCCACCGCAACGATGCAACTCGTGAATGGCCTTGACCGCAATGACGGCGCCGGTTGCGCCGATCGGATGGCCGAGCGAGATGCCCGATCCGTTCGGGTTGACCTTTGCGCTGTCGAATTCCAGCTCCTTCGCCACGGCGCAAGCTTGAGCGGCAAACGCCTCGTTCGCTTCGATCACATCGAGATCTGCGACGGTCAAACCCGCGCGCTGCAGCGCCTTGCGTGTCGCAGGGACCGGGCCGATGCCCATGTATTGCGGATCAACGCCCGCGTGAGCCCAGCAAACGAGTCGCGCAAGCGGACGAAGGCCCCGTTGTTCGGCGGTGCGACGGGCCATCAGCAGGACTGCAGCCGCGCCGTCGTTGAGACCCGACGCATTGCCGGCCGTCACCGTACCGTCTTTCTGGAACGCCGGGCGCAATTTGGCGAGATCGGCGATGGTCATGCCCGACCGCACATGCTCATCGGTGTCAAATACGGTTTCGCCCTTTTTCGTGCGCAGTGCTACGGGCACGATCTGCTCGCGGAAGTTGCCGTCATGAATAGCTTGCGCAGCGCGCCGGTGCGATTCGACGGCGAGCAGGTCCTGGTCGTCGCGCGAAATGCCGTACTTCTTTGCAACGTTCTCTGCGGTTACGCCCATATGGCAAGCGCTGAACGGATCGGTCAACGCGCCGACCATCATGTCGATCAGGCGGATGTCGCCCATGCGCGAACCCCAACGCGCGCCGCTCGCAACGTATGCTGCGCGCGACATGCTTTCTGCACCAGCGCCGATCGCAATTTCCGTGTCGCCGTGCGCGATAGCTTGCGCAGCGGAGATGATTGCCTGAAGGCCGGAGCCGCATAGCCTGTTGAGCGTCAGCGCCGGTGCGTCCGCGCTGACGCCGCCTTCCATCGCGGCGACGCGCGCGAGATACATGTCGCGAGGCTCGGTATGGATCACGTTGCCGAACACCACGTGACCCACCTCTTCACCCGGCAGATTCGAACGCTCGAGCAGCGCGCGAACGACCGTTGCGCCTAGCGTCGTGGGCGGAATGCTCGATAGCGCGCCACCGAAGTCTCCAATAGCGGTGCGAACGGCAGCGGTGACGACAACCTCTTCCGACATGATGGCTCCTTGGTTCCGGTAATCGGTTACGATCCGGTGTCGTGTTTAACAATACGAATGACGTTCAGAAAGTAGCGCATTTTTTGTTTTCTGTCCACGTTGTTGTGCGATGCGCAAGGCTGCGATCGTGCCGGACATTGCGCGCGTCATTCGCGCCAGATTGCGTGTGTGCTATCAGGCCTTCCTTGTGGGTGACAACGGATAGACGTGGCTGGGATTTCGCGTTATTCTGGTTCGTAAATATGATCGACGTTCAATTATTGGTTGAACTTGGCCCGCAACATTTCCAGGTATCGGAAGGCGATGCGAGCGCTCGCGGGACATGACATGCCAGATAACAACAGGACGACTCAGATGGATGCAGGTACGGCTTCGCACGACGCCCTGATGGATGTGCCGTTTCGCCCGATTCGCGTCGGCAGCATGGATGCCATCGTCGAGCGAAGGCCAGACGGAAGCGTGGTGTATGAACTGAAGGAACCGCTCCAGGCGTATCCGATCCGCTTGACGGAGCGGCTCGAACACTGGGCGAGCGTCACGCCCGAGCGCGCGTTGCTTGCGCGGCGGACGCCGGACGGCAAGTCATGGGAGTCGCTGACCTACCGCCAGGCGTTCGACGGTGCGTGTGCGCTGGGGCAGGCGCTGCTCGATCGAGGATTGTCGCCGTCTCGTCCGTTGATGATTCTTTCCGATCGAAGCTTTGAACACGCGCTCTTCGCGCTCGCCGCATTGCACGTCGGGATTCCCTATATCCCGGTGACGCCCGCGTATTCGCTGTTATCGCAGGACTTTTCGAAGCTCAGGCAACTCGCGGCCGTATGCACGCCAGGCCTCGTCTTCGCGGATGACGGCGCGCAGTATGGCCGCGCATTGCGTGAGGTGTTCGGCGACGTGGAATGTGTCGTCGTTGGTCCGTTGCCGGAGGGTCGTGGCGGTTCGCGCGTCGCGGAGTGGCTGAAGACGCCGGTTACAGCCGACGTCGACAAGGCGTTCAAGGCAGTCGGCCCGGATACGGTGGGCAAGATCATGTTTACTTCGGGAACGACAGGCGCACCGAAAGGCGTGATCTACCCGCAGCGCATGTTGTGCAGCAATCGACAGCAAGTCGCCCAGGTGTTCGCGTTTCTTCAGGACGGGCCATCGGATCTCGTCGACTGGCTGCCTTGGCATCACACTTTT
This sequence comes from Paraburkholderia sp. UCT70, assembly GCF_050434085.1. Lineage (NCBI taxonomy): Bacteria > Pseudomonadati > Pseudomonadota > Betaproteobacteria > Burkholderiales > Burkholderiaceae > Paraburkholderia > Paraburkholderia sp. UCT70. The sequence goes on from NZ_JBNPVZ010000002.1 coordinate 769,744, forward strand.
GGCGGCACCCATAACTTCGGCATGGTGCTGTACGGCGGGGGGACTTACTACCTGGACCCAGGCAAGCCAACGCCGGAGGAAATTGGCCCGACGGTGCAGGCATTGCGTGAAATCGCGCCGGCGGTCTACCTCAATACGCCGCAAGGGTTGGCCTCGCTCATTCCGCATCTGCAGGCGGACAAGGCACTGCGCGAGAAATTCTTTAGCAAACTCGCGCTCATCTACTACGGCGGCGCAAGTCTGCCGAAATACATCTGGGCTCAACTCGACGAGCTCGCAGTGCGTACCATCGGCCAGCGTGTGCTCATCATGTCGGGCATCGGCAGCACGGAAGCAGGCCCAACGCCGCTATCGGCGGCCTGGGATCCGCGACGGGAAGCGATTGCGGGGTTGCCCGTGCCCGGCGTCAAAGTGAAGGTGGCGCCGGTCGGCGCGAAGCTGGAAATCCGTTTCCTCGGCGACTGTGTGACGCCCGGCTATTGGAAAGATCCCGAGCGCACCGCCGCCGCATTCGACGAGGAAGGCTATTTCCGCTCCGGTGACGCAGCAACGTTCATCGACCCGCAGCGCCTCGAACTGGGACTGCGCTTCGACGGACGCATTGCGGAAAATTTCAAGCTGTCCTCGGGCACCTGGGTCAACGTCGCCGAGTTGCGACTGTACGCGCTGAACGTATTGGGCCCGTATGCGCGGGATATCGTGATTGCCGGGCACGACCGCGACTACCTGACCGCGCTCGTCTTCCCTGACATCGAAGCGTGCCGTGCGCTTTGCGACGACCTTCACGATCCGATGCCGGGCGCCGACCAGATCGTCAACAGCCGCGGCGTGCGCGCGTTCTTCCAGACCGGACTCGACCAGCTCGCCGCGCGTCCTGGCGGCAGCTCTACGCGCATTGCGCGCATCGTGCTCGAAAGCGAGCAGCCGACGCTCGATAACGGCGAATTGAGTGCAAAGAGCGCAATCAGCCAACGCAATGTGCTCGAGCGACGGCGCGGTGTCGTGGACGAGCTTTATTGCGTGCCGCCCACGCCGCGCACATTGGTCGGCAACGCTGGCGCAGCAGCGGGCGCTGATCGAGTTCAACGTACTGAAAACGCTGGAAGCTAAACAATGGATTTTCGCGTAGATCCCGCGGACATCGCGTTCCGCAGAGAAGTTCGTGCGTTCCTCAACGAGCATTTGCCGGCCGACCTGGCCTTTCGCGGGCAGCAGGGCTTTCTGGCAGGTGACGACGATTCACAGCGCTGGACTCGCATCTTGCACGAAACGCACGGCTGGTCGGTGCCGCATTGGCCGGTTGCTGACGGCGGCACGGGGTGGACCGCGATGCAGCGTTACATCTTCGAGGAAGAATGCTATCTGGCAGGCGCACCGATACAGAATCAGGCGGGCGTGTCGCTCGTCGGACCCGTGATTTGCGAGTTTGGCAACGAAGAGCAGAAGCGGCGCTTTCTTCCTCCTATCCAGCGTGGTGAAGTGTTCTGGGTACAGGGTTTTTCAGAGCCGGGCTCGGGTTCCGATCTTGCATCGCTACGTACGACGGCGGTTCGCGATGGAGACCACTACATCGTCAATGGACAGAAGATCTGGACCAGCTTCGGCGCCTACGGTCAATGGAATTTCGTGCTGGTCCGCACGGATAGCGAAGCGAAGCCACAAAAGGGCATTTCCTTCCTGCTGCTCGACATGTCGTCGCCGGGCGTTACCGTACGGCCGATCGCGTCGCTCGATGGCTGCCATCATCTGGCGGAAGTCTTCTACGACAACGTGCGTGTGCCCGCTGAAAACCTTATCGGCGAGGTCAACAAGGGGTGGGGATACACCAAGTTTCTGCTCTTTAACGAGCGGGCGTTTCTTGGCGCTGAAGCGCCTGCCCTCAAGCGCTATCTGCGCAAGATCCGGCACTACGCCTCGCGCGAACGGATGGCCGGCAAGCCATTGATTCAGGATCCGACGTTTGCGGCACGTTTCGCGCAGCACGAATTGGAGGTTCGCGCTATCGACATGGCGGTGCAGAAAATCCTGCATCAAGGGATAGACGAGCGCAGCGGCGGTATGGCGATCGGATCCATGCTCAAAGTGCGCGGATCTGAACTCCATCAGAAGCTCACGGAGATGCTGCTGGAGGTGATCGGCGATTATGGCGCCGTGTTCTATCCCGATCCGAATGAAGAGCGAGAGCTGCGCGTGGCCCAGTTCATCGGACCTGAATACGCGCCAGGCCTGGCGGCAGAGGTCTTCTATCGGCGGGCTTGCTCGATCTATGGCGGGACGGCCGAAATTCAACGAAACATCATCGCCAAAGCACTGTTCGATCTTTGACGCCGTATCGAGTCACGAACGGTCTTCGATCCCCGAGACGTGGGATCGCATCAATTGCCGGCATAAAGAGGGTGCAGCATGGACTTCGAGTTGAGCGACGAACAGCGGATGTTGCAGGAAAGCGCGCAACGCTTCTTGCAAAAGAGTTATACGTTCGAACATCGTCGCAATCTTGCTTCGCAAGGAGGCGGATTTTCGCGCGAGACGTGGCGTAGGTTCGGCGAAATGGGTTGGCTCGGTGTCGCGGTGCCGGATGAATTGGGCGGGCTCGGTTTCTCGTCAGTCGAAAGCGCCATCGTGGCCGAGCAGATCGGGCGCGCGCTGGTGCTGGAGCCGTACGTGATGTGTGGTGTGTTTCCTGCGTCACTTGTCACGTGCTGCGGGCGAGACGGGCAGCGCGAGGCGATACTTGGCGAGATCGTTTCGGGCGAGACTGTCTATGCGGTCGCGCAAAGTGAACGTGAAGCGCGGGGTCAGGTGCATTACGTGACGGCCACCGCGAAGAAGACAGAGGACGGGTCGTGGCGGCTGGACGGCTATAAGACGCTCGTGGTTGGAGCGCCCGTTGCAGACCGTCTGCTCGTCGTCGCTCGAGCGGCGGGTGCAGCCGATGCCACGGACGGCATCGGGGTTTTCGTCGTCGATCCGAAGCAGGCAGGCGTGGCGCTGAAGACTTGCGCGTTGCTCGACGGCACGCCATCTGCCGACTTGCTGCTCGATGGTGTGATCGTCGCAGAATCGAATGTTCTGGGTGAGGCTGGGCGAGCGTTCGAAGGACTGCAGGCCGCCGTTGACGAAGCGGTCGTTGCGATCTGTGCCGAACTGGTGGGCGATATGGAAGACGCTATCGAGCTCGCGTCGGAATACTTGAAAACGCGCAAGCAGTTCGGGGTGGCGATTGGCAGCTTCCAGGCGCTGCAACACCGGATGGCCGACATGGCGATCGAAGCGATGCAGGCGCGCGCAACACTGCACCGTGCGTTGCTCTCTATCAGCGAGGACAGGGAGAACCGGAGCGTCGAAATCTCGGGCTGCAAGGCACAGACCATTCGTAGCGCGAAGTTCGTCACGCAACAGGGTATCCAGTTGCACGGTGGCTACGGCATCACGGATGAATACAAGGTGGGACATCACTATCGCCGTCATCTGGTGCTCGACGCATTGTTCGGCAACGCGGACTATCACCTGAATCGCTACGCACGCCAGATTCAGCACGAGGCAATGGTCGCGGCGGCGTGAACCCTTTTGAGGCATTGCCATGAACGCGAAAGCAACCGATCTGCTCGGCGTGCAGAGTGACGGAACGGTTCTCACGTTGACACTGAACCGGCCCGCGGCCCGCAACGCACTGAACCTCGCATTGACCGAAGCGCTGGTCGACGCATTGCATCGTTTCGAAGCGGACCAAAGCCTGCGCGTCCTCATCGTGACGGGCGCCGATCCGGCCTTTTGTGCTGGGCTCGACCTGAATGATTTTTCCGCGCCCGATGCTCCGCGCACGCGGGTCGCGGACATGATCGATATGTGGCCGCGCATCACCAAGCCGGTAATCGCGGCGGTCAACGGCGCTGCCGTTACAGGCGGGCTGGAACTTGCAATGGGGTGCGATTTCATCATCGCGTCCGAGCGTGCGCGCTTTGCCGACACGCACACGAAAATCGGCGCGCTCGCGGGGGGCGGCATGACCGCGAGGTTGCCGTATATCGTGGGTCCGCGGTGGGCGAAGCAGTTCAGCTTGACGAGCGATCCGATTGACGCGGCCACGGCGTTGCGCATCGGCCTCGTGAACGAGGTGGTCAGCCACGATCAACTGATGGAGCGGGCAACGTCACTAGCGAAGACGATTGCGAGCCGCCGACCCGACCTCGTCGCGACGGTCAAGCGCGTGATCGATCAGGGTGCGCTAGCTTCGCTGGAAGAGGCGTTGCGGATCGAGAAGGCTGCTTTGGCGCAAAGAAGGCAAAGCGGCGGCATGGCGTGGCAGGTGGGGAAATGATCGCTTGCCTGACCGAAGCGCGCGACGCGAGGGCCGTGACGCTGGCTCAATCAACAATTTCGCCCTGAGGGGACTCGCATGGCAAATTTCTACGATCTTCCAGACGACATTCAGGTGACGGCCGACGGCGGCCTGCGGATCATTACGCTCAATCGAGCAGACGATCTGAACGCGTCGACCACCGAGATGCTCTTCAGTTACCCCAAGCTCTTTGCTGCGCTAGCCTCGGATCCCGAGGCGCGCGTCGGGATTCTCACCGGTGCGGGAAGGGCGTTCAGCGCCGGCGGAGACATGAATCACTTCGTCAAGACGCTCGACGACCCCGACTTTGCGCGCAGCGTGCAGGAGAACGCGCGGCAGACGATCCACGGTTTCATCGACGTGCCGATTCCTCTGATTGCCGCCGTCAACGGGCCAGCCGTCGGTTGGGGCGCGACGATGGCTACGCTGTGCGATATCGTTCTGATGTCGGCGAAGTCTTTTCTCGCCGAGCCGCATATCAACATTGGTCTCGTCGTCGGTGATGGGATCTCCGTGTCGTGGCCGCTCTACACCAGTCTGCTGCGGGCGAAAGAACTGATCTTTACTGGAGATCGCATCACAGCGCAGCAAGCCGTTGATTTCGGTCTGGCCAATCGCGTTGTCGAGCCCGACAAGCTGATGGAAGAGGCTATGACTCTTGCGCAAAAGCTGCTCAAGCAACCGCGCCACGCACTGCGCGAAACCAAGAAGCTGATGAACCTGCATCTCCATCGCAGTGCGGCCCAGATGCTCGACACGACCCTAGCACGCCAACTGGAGGCGACGCTCAGCGACGAGCATCACGAGATCGCGTCGGCGTTCATCGCCCAGCAGAAACGCAAGCAAGCCTGATCCTGCCCGGTGAACCTTGCTTTCATCGACAAGCCTCCATCTTTGCGGAGTACGTATGCCCTCATCGCTTTTTGACCTCACGGACAAGGTCGCAATCGTCACCGGATCGAGTCGCGGCATTGGCTATGCCAGTGCGCTCGGCATGGCGGAACATGGCGCCAAAGTCGTCGTTTCCGGCCGTAACGCCGACGCCTGCGAAACTGCCGCGCAAGCCATCAACGAAAAGGTCGGAACTCGGGTGGCCTTGCCGTTTGCCTGCAACATCGGCCGTAAAGCGGAATTGCAAGGTCTCGTGGCTGCGGCGAACGGCGAGTGGGGCAGAGTCGACATCGTGATGGCCAATGCCGCGATTCACCCGTGGATAGGCTCGGCACTCGATCTGCAAGACGAAACGTTCAACAAGTTCATGCAGGTCAACGTCCAGAGCAATATCTGGCTCGCGCAGATGACTGTGCCCGGCATGATCGAGCGTGGCTATGGGCGCTTTATTTCGGTGGCATCCGTGGTTGGCCTGTTCGGCGATGCCGTGACGGGAACCTACGGGCTCACCAAAGCCGCCGACATGCAGCTCGTGAGAAACCTCGCGATGGAATTCGCCGCAAAGGGCGTCACCGCCAATTGCATCGCGCCTGGCACCTTCAAGACCGAGATGGCGCGATCGCAATGGGAGGACGAGGCGATGGTCGAATGGTACCGTGGTCGCAATCCATCACAGCGCTTCGGCGAGGTCGACGAGATCGCTGGGCTAGCCGTGATGCTCGCATCGCGTTCGGGCGGCTATATCAACGGCCAGACGATCGCGGTGGATGGCGGCCACACGATCTCGTTTCGCTGACCTGCAGGAGGGAAGGACATCGTGCGCCCCCAGATGTTCAGAACGCGAATCACCGATCTCCTCGGCATTCGTCACCCGATACTTTGCGGCGGTCTTGGGCCGCGCGTGTCCGACGCACGGTATGTCGCGGCCGTCGTTAACGCAGGCGGCATGGGGTTTATTGTCGGCGCGGGCTTTCCCGATTCCGACGAATTCCGCAACGAGTTGCGCACCTGTCGTGAACTCACCGATGCAAAGAACTTCGGCGTCAATCTCTACATATCGCGGCAAGCGGGCGGAGTGGAGCGCGTCAAGCAACAGATCCGCATTCTGATCGAAGAGAACGTTGCCTGCGTGGAGACCGCCGGTGCGAGCCCCGACGCGGTCGTGCCGTTGCTCAAGGAGGCGGGCATCAAAGTTTTGCACAAGGTGCCCGCCGTGCGCTATGCACATACGGCGGTGCGGATGGGCGTCGACGGTGTGATCGTCGTCGGCAATGAGTGCGGCGGCCATCCGGGCATCTACCAGATCGGCAGCATCGTGCAGGCCGCGCAGGCGCCGCGCGAAATCGGCTTGCCGGTTGTGATCGGCGGCGGCATCGGCATCGGGCGACAGCTTGCGGGCGTGCTGGCGATGGGCGCCGACGCGGTCATCATGGGCACGCGCATGATGGTCGCCGAGGAGCTGTGGATTCATCCTGAAGTCAAGGCGAAGGTGGTGGCGGGCGACGGCAGCGAAAGCGTCGTGGTCAAGTCTGCGATTCGCGATCATCATCGCGTGCTGCGCAACGAGAGCGCCGAGGTGGTCATGGAACTGGATCGCGCGCAGGTGAGCGAGTTCGAGCAGTTCCGCCCTCACGTGATGGGCGCACTCGCGCATCAGGCTTACGTGACTGGTGACACGCGCAAGGGCATGATCGACTATGGCCATGCTGCGGTGTTTGCCGACGCGGTCAGGAAAGTCGAGGCAATTTTCGACGAGATGATCGACGACGCGGTGGCGGCGTCGAACCGGTTGAGCAGGCTGACGACGTAGACGGCTAGCACGGCCACGGTTCAAGATCGGTGACCGTTGAGGCGGGCAGGCAAGCGCAGCGCTGCCGCTACTCTAGCCACGTCCTGATCCCCGCGATGTAGTCGGCCATTTGCCTGCGAGCCTCCTCTTTATCGCGGGCAATGATCGCGCGCGCGATCTCGCGATGATATTCCTTGATCCTCTCCACGACGCGGTCGCGGTCCGTTCGGCTGCGCCGATGAAACGTGGAATGCGCATCGGCAAGTTGCAGGACGATGCCGTCGAAGAGACGCAGTGCGGGATCGCCGCAAAGTTCGGCGAGCAGGAAATGAAATCGCAGCAACTCATCGGCGCCGGCACGACCGTCGAGTGGCGCCTCGGCCTGAACCTGGTCGTGCACGCGTCGCTCACCTTCATGGTCGAGCCGTTCGATGACGAGATCCAGGACGGCCAGTTCGAGCGTGCGGCGCGTCGCGAGAATATCGCGCGGCGCGATGCCCGCATACTCCAGATAGACGCTGACTGCCTGCATCGTCGCGCTCAGGTCCGGCTGGGCGACGATCACGCCGCCTCCGGTGCCGCGCTGCACCCTCACGATGGAGTGGTGCTCGAGCAAGCGGATCGCTCCGCGCAACGCAGCGCGACTTACTCCATGGACCTTCATTAATTCCTGCTCGGAGCCGAGCGGTAGTCCTGCCGGCCATCCCAGATCGATGATGTGCTTCAGCAGCGCCATGAAGAGCGTCTGCGTCCGCGTGATCGGTGCGCCGATCGCATTGCGCTTGCGGCGCGACCCGGCAGTTTGGGGCAGCGCAGGCGTCATCGCGGTCAGCATCGAGAGCCACTGCTGGCGCGGGGCTTGGGCAGGATGTCTGTTGTCGCGCAGCTTTTCGCGGCGTTGCGCGGCGAACTGGCTGAAGAGGGCGACGTCGGCTGCCGGGACGACCAGTGTCAGGCTCACCATGCCTTCGGCCTTCTTGCGGGTGCGATAAGCGGCGACGCGTTCGGCAGACGACTTTGGCATGTCCGAGTTCAGTATTAAATGCGAACGTCGTTCAATATATCGCACATGATCGTTACGTGTAACGAAGCTTTCGTGCGCGCAGGCAGCGTGCGTTTCCGGACCGCAGAGAAAGCCGGTAAATCAATACGTTAGCTCCTGTGCCCCTGTGCTGATCGCGCGCCGGGCGTGCTCGTGGCCAGACGAGCGGATCGACCGGTTTTCAGCCACGCGCGAGGATACCTATAGTGAGCCGCTCCAACCACTTCACCATCGTGACGGGTGTAACGACCATGAGCGACACCAAACTATCCATGCCGCGCCGCGGCGACTTTGGCTGGCAGCCTCTTGTCAGCGCCTTCGAGCCCACCATCGAGGACATGCTGTCCAACCGCGCATACTTCGGCATGCCGCCCGAAGCACTCTACCTGTGGGGAACGCTGCGCGACGAGGATGGCGAGATCTATTGCCCGATGCGGCGGATTCCCGCTGGCCTGCGGACCGACGCGAAGGACACGCGGCGGCGTTTCTACCTGTGCACGACGCTCGGCCACGACGACGGCATGCATATGCATCCGGTAGGCAAGGAATCGGTGCCGAACGATGGATTCGCAAGAACGCTCGAAGAGGGGCGCATCCACTGGCGAAGCCACCCGCAGGCGCGCGGCAATCGCTTTCACGTCACCTGGACGCCCGAGGATTGCAGCTGGTACGAAGAGAACGGCATGGATATCAAGGGCAAGCTCGTCAAGCCCGGCATGCACTGGTATCTGCCGGGCCGCGACGCGGGCATGTACTACGTCGCGAACATCTTCGAGATGGAAGGGACGATACTCGGAAAGAAGGTGCGCGGCATGATCGGCTTCGATCCGATCCATATGTACGAGGGCGGCGAGATCTACAAGACGAAAGATGCGCTGGTGCAGGAGAAGCTGGAACTCGTCTGGTACACGTGGGCGACGCGCTATAAGGATGGCAGCATCGACTTCGGGCACTTCACGCTCGGTAACGACATGTTCGGCTTCGCGATTCTCGGCAACGAGAAGGGCGAGGTGCGCTTTACCTATGACGTGACGGGCACCATCGATTTCGGCGCGAATGGGTATTGGCAGGAAGGCATCCGTTACTCAGCGTTCGGCGAAGAGTGGGAGTTCATGCCCGATCCGCGCGGGCGTCTGGTCGGTCTCGGGACGCTCAAGAATCCGCAGGTGGACGGCCGCTGGCGGCGCGTGGGCGATGTGCGCGAGCCTGACGTGTGGTTCGCATGGGGCGAAGCCGCCCCGGAGCATGGCAGCCGCCCGATGGACCGGCTCCCGGGGCTTGGCACGCGTGTCGGCGTGAACTTCCGCAAATACTGAACTTCGGCGCGCGGATGCGCAAAGGGCGACGCCGAAGCTGAGCGTCGCCCTGCCGGCATTTCCACCGGTCACTTCACGTACTTGCGAAACTCCGGCTTGCGCTTTTCGCGGAACGCATTGCCGCCTTCCTTCGATTCGTCGGTGTCGTAGTACATCGCAAGCGCCTGCATCGCGAACGCGCCGATGCCGCGGATGTTCTCGGTATCGATATTGAACGAGCGCTTTGCGAGCGCAATAGCGGTGGGGCTCATCTGCAGAATCTCGTCGCACCACTTCTTCGTTTCGGCGTCGAGTTGTTCCGCAGGCACGACGGCGTTGATGAGACCCCAGTCGAGCGCCTGTTTCGCGCTGTATTTGCGGCACAGGTACCAGATTTCCCGCGCGCGCTTCTCGCCGACGATGCGCGCGAGGTAGGCGGTGCCGAAGCCCGGATCGACCGACCCGACCTTCGGGCCGACCTGACCGAAGACCGCGGTCTCGGAAGCGATGGCGAGATCGCAGAGCGTCACCAGCACGTTGCCGCCACCGATTGCATAGCCGTTCACGCGTGCGATCACGGGCTTCGGAATGTCGCGGATGATGCTTTGCAGTTCCTCGATCGGCAGGCCGACGGTGCCGCGCCCGTTGTAGCCGTCGCCGGACTGGTCGCCGCCCGTGCAGAACGCCTTGTCGCCGGCGCCCGTGAGCACCACGACGCCGATATCCTTGTTCCATCCCGCGAGGCCGAAGGCCTTGATGAGCTCCTCAACGGTGTTGGCGCTGAATGCGTTGTACACCTTCGGGCGATTGATGGTGATCGTCGCGACCCCGTCCGCCTCCTGATAGCCGATGTCCTTGAATTCCATGTCGTATTCCAATGTTGTTGGTTGATCGCGTTCGCGGAGCCGTTTATCCAGCCATCGTCAGACCGCCCGACACGCTGATGACCTGACCGCTGATGAACGCGGCGTCGTCACTCGCGAGAAAGGCCACCACCCCCGGGATGTCGCCAGGTTCGCCCATGCGGCCGAACGGCACGGCCTTCACGAGGGCGGCCTTGATGCGCTCGCCTTTCTCGCCCTGCGCGAGGTTGTCAAGAAGCGGGGTCGCGGTCGGGCCGGGACAAACGACGTTGACGGGAATCATCTGGCGGGCCATTTCGCGTGCCATCGTCTTCGTGAAGGCGATGAGGCCGCCTTTGCAGAACGAGTACACCGCTTCCATCGAGGAGCCCACGCGTCCCGCATCCGACGAGATGTTGACGACGCGGCCACGGCCACGTTCGGCCATCCGTCGCAGCACGGCATGGTGCATGTTCAGCGGTCCGTACAGATTGATCGCCACCACCTTGTCCCAGAACGGTTTCTCGGTTTGCAGGAAGAACGCACCCATGTCCCAGCCGGCGTTGTTCACGAGAACCTCGATCGGTCCCAGTTCTTCCTCGACTCTCGCCACCGCGGCATGCACACCTTCGTGATCCGTGATGTCGACGCGGTAGGCTCGCGCCTTGCCGCCCGCCGCCTCGATTTCCGCCGCGACACGCGCGGCGCCTTCTTCGTTCAGGTCGAACAGCGCGACGGTCGAACCTTCGTCGCCGAATCGTCTGCTGATGGCGGATCCGATCCCACCTGCCGCGCCAGTGACAACGACGACCTTCTCCTTGAGCCCCTTCATTGATTCCCTCCGTGATGTGCGAGGCGCTGTCGCGCCAGTTAATCCTTGCTCAGCGCTTCCGATACGGCTTCGCCCCTTCCTGTGGCCCGGGCGAGGAGCGCGCTCGCTTCGTCCGCGCTATATCCCGCTTCGACCAGAACCTGGATGCTGTGCTCGCCGAGATTCGGCGGCAGATAGCGAACGTTGCCGGGCGACTCGGAGAAGTGCACCGGTATCGAGGTCATGACCATGTCGCCTTCGGTCGGGTGCTCGAAGCGCTGGAAGAACCCGGTCTCCTTGATGTACGTGTCGTGCATCAGGTCTTTCAGGTCGCGCACGGGACCGTGCGGCACGTCCGCCGAGGCGAAGATCGCATTCCATTCCGCAGTCGTCTTGTTGCGGATGGCGTCGCCGACGATGCGATACAGCTCGCTGATGTTGCGCATACGCTCGGCCATGTGGTGGAAGCGCGGGTCGTCGAGCAGATGCGCTGCATCGATTGCGCACAGCACGCGGCGCCATTGCTCGTTATTCACGGCGAGCAGGCAGATATGCCCGTCTTTTGTCGCGTAGGGCCGGCGGTGCGGCGAGAACATGCGCGGATAGCCCAGGCCGGTTCCGTCATTGGAGCCCAGCGCACCTTCCCAGAGATGCTCGAAAAGATTGAATTGCAGCATCGTTTCGAACATCGGCACATGGACGAGCTGGCCGACACCGGTCCGCTCGCGGTGATAGAGCGCCATGCCGATTGACGACGCCAGCACGTAGCCGCAGAACTTGTCGACGATCACGGTGGGGAAGTATCGCGGCGAGCCGTCCGCGTCGCGGTTCATCGCGGCAATGCCGGTTTCGCCCTGAATCACGTCGTCGAAAGCGGGGCGGTCCTTGTAGGGTCCGTCGATTCGATAGCCGGCACCCGACGCGTACACGATGCGTGGGTTGCGCGCCCGCACGGTTTCATAGTCGATGCCGAGGCGCTCGGCGGCGCTCGGGCGCATGCTGTGCACGATGACGTCGGCGGTCTCGACGAGCTTGAGCAGCGCTTCGCGGCATTCGGCCTGCTTCAGGTTCAGGATCACACTGCGCTTGTTGCGGTTCATGATCGTATAGAACACTGCCATGTCGGGGTTGCGGCCAGGGCCATTCTTGCGGTTCTGGTCGCCTTCGGGCGGTTCGATCTTGATGACGTCCGCGCCCATGTCGCCGAGTAGCTGCGTGGCGACCGGACCGAGCACGTTGATGGTCAGGTCGATCACGCGGACACCGGCTAACGGGCCGGTCGCCGGTTCGAGGGGTTGTTGGGGATTTTCCATGCTCAGGCCTTGTACTCCTTGCCTTTAACGAGTCTGAGCGGCGTGTACACCATCACTTCCGTGCCGTCCTGCCTGATCACGCGGTTACGGGTGCGCACCAGCCCAAGTCCGGGGCGCCCCTTGCTAGGCCTGCATTCGATCACCTCGCATTCCACGTGAATCGTGTCGCCCACATAGGTCGGGCCTTTGATGTCGAGTTCCATGTTGAGGAACGCGAAGCCGACGCCCTGCATGGTGGCCTGCGTGAGCAGCCCTTCCATCAGCGTGAAGACCAGCGCGCCCGGCGCGACGCGCCCCTTGATGGCCGACTGCTCGCGAAGAAACTCGGTGTTGGTGAACAGAACTTCCAGCATGCCTGTCACCGAAACAAAATTCACGACATCCGTTTCGGTCACCGTGCGGCCCACGGTCTTGAACTTGCGTCCAACGGGCAGGTCCTCCCAGTGAATTCCCAGACCAACCGTTTCGATTTCTTCCATTGCCTGTCCTCTGTCGTTGTCGGCTCGGCTGTTAGCTGAGCTGTCGTTGTCAGTTCTTCTTGATGCGGCCTAGCACGCTGTCCGCGACGATGTTGCGTTGGATCTGGTTGGTGCCTTCGATGATCTGCACCACCTTCGCGTCGCGGAAATAACGGTTGATCGGATACTCGTTGGAGATGCCTGCGGCGCCGAATAGCTGCACGGCATCGGTCGCGACCTTCATGGCGACATCCGACGCGAACATCTTCGCCATCGCCGCCATTGGGGCGAGTTCACGGCCGCTAACGCCCGCATCGACGAGCGACGCCGTGCGATAGACGAGTTGGCGCGCGGCTTCGGTCTGGGTGACCATGTCAGCGATCATCCAGCGCACACCCTGAAAGTTGCTGATGCTCTGGCCGAATGCAACGCGGTCCTGAATGAATTTGACGGTGTGATCGATCGCGCCCTGCGCGATGCCAACCGCGCGCGCGGCCACGATGGGACGGCTCGTGTTGAGCGCCTCCATTGCCACCTTGAACCCCTGGCCGCCTTCCGGCCCGAGACGGTCTTCCGCGCGGACGAAGGCATCGTCGAAATAAAGGGGGCACGACGCCACGCCGCGCGCGCCCATCTTGTCTTCTTCATTGCCGATCTTCAGGCCCGGCGTGTTGCGATCGACGATGAAAAGATTGATCCCCAGCGCCTGTCCTTCCTCGTCGAGCGTCCTGGCGGCGACGAGAATGAAGTCGGCGATATGCGAATTCGTGCACCAGATCTTTGAGCCGTTGAGCACATAGCCGCCGTTCTTGCGGCGCGCTGTCGTGCGAATGCCCGAAACGTCGGAGCCGCTTTGCGCTTCGGTAATGGAGAGAGCACCGCGTAAGTCACCGGTGGCGAGCCCCGGCAGAAGGCGGGCTTTCTGCTCTTCCGTGCCGCCTTCAAGAATGGCTCCGAACGGTGTCCATTGCACGACCAGCAGATAGCCCGTGTTGTAGCAAACCCGCCCGAACTCCTCGACCGCGATGCAGGCCGACATCACGCTGCCGGCGCCGCCATACGCTTCAGGAAACGGCAACGTGAAGAGGCCGAGTTCCTTGAGCAGTGCGTACATGTCGTGCGGATACCCGGCCGTACGGTCGATCTCGTCGGCCCGCGGCGCCACGCGCTCCCGTGCAACGCGACGGATGAGGTCGCGGATCTGAAGCTGGTCGTCTGTTAGTTCGTATGTCACTTCGAGCTCTCTTGCTAACGGTTTTTTCGGGCCGGCCCCCGGATTCGTCTCCGGAGTGGGGATACGTCGCCCCCACCGACCACTTCCTGATCACATCCGAAGTCTTCATGTTTATGAACAATGTTCGATAAATTAAACGAATGGCCAGGTGGTCGTCAAGCGCTGAAACCGGCTCACGCGGGTTTGTCCGAGGTGCGCCGGGAATTTGGTCGGGATGTAGTTGCAGCCTTGCGTGGCGGGGCGTGGCAGGGCTTTTTCGCCGTTGACAGCGCGCTCCCAGTGCGTTTAATATTTGGAACAGTGTTCGGTTATTTGTTCCATCTTGGCCCGACGGAGCGGCTCGATTCGGCGCGAGCCCATGGCAAAACGATTTGGAGGAGCGGGGAATGGACTTTCTTTGTCCTGAAGTCGATTATCAGAAATTCCTGGCCGAGGGCCGCTTGATGATCCAGCGCAGCCGCGGCAGCGGCCGCTATGTCTTCTACCCGCGGGTGGCTGAGCCGGTCACCGGGATGCGCGATCTGGAGTGGGTCGAAGCCTGCGGGAAGGGTACGGTTTATTCCACTACCGTGGTGCGCCAGAAATCGCCCACGCCCAGCTACAACGTCGCAGTGATCGATCTGGAAGAAGGTGTGCGCATGCTGAGTTGTGTGGAGGGCATCGAGCCGGAGGCCGTGCGCATTGGCATGCCGGTGCAGGCGAAGATCGTGTACCGAGGGGATGCGGCATTGCTTGTGTTCGAACCAGCCTGACGCCCGCTAACCCGCAGCCGGCCGTCAACAGCCGGTCACACCGATGAAAGGTAGATCGAATGGAATTCAACTTGCGCGGGCGTACCGCACTGGTGGCAGGCGCCACCTATGGGATTGGGGAAGCACCTGGCTTGTCGTCGCTGGACCTTGCTGCGCGTGCGTCCGTTGACGCGCTCGCCCAGGTGGGACTTACGCCTGGCGATGTAGACGGCCTTTTCGTGTGCACGCCGGACGACATGCTGTCGGGTCTCACGTTTGCCGAATACCTCGGTATTAACCCGAAGTTCACCGACAACAACCGAAGCGGCGGATCGGCGTTCGAAATCTACGCGCACACGGCGGCCATGGCGTTGTGTACGGGACAGATAGATGTTGCCTTGATTGCATATGGGAGCAATCAGCGCAGCGCGGCAGGCAAGCTCGTGCAGTCGTCGCGTCCTTCGCCGTGGGAGAGCCCGTATAAGCCGATAAATCCGGTGTCGTCGTATGCGCTTGCGGCGGCGCGTCATATGTACGAGTACGGCACGAAGCGTGAGCATCTGGCCGAGGTGGCCGTCGCCGCGCGCAAGTGGGCGCAACTGAATCCGGATGCGTATATGCGCACGCCCATGTCGATCGACGACGTGATGGGCGCGCGCCTCGTGTCGGATCCGCTTTCCGTGCGCGATTGCTGCCTCGTGACGGATGGCGCGGCAGCGATCGTCATGGTGCGCGCCGATCGAGCGCGTGATCTCACCGACAAGCCGGTGTATCTGCTCGGCGCGGCTTCGGCCACTTCGCACCGCGAAATCGCGAGCATGCCGGATCTCACGGTGACTGCCGCAGCGGAATCGGGCAGGCGTGCGTATCAAATGGCGGGCGTGAAGGCGAACGATATCGATGTCGCGATGCTGTACGACGCCTTCACGATCAACACCATTCTGTTTCTCGAAGACCTCGGCTTTTGCCCTAAAGGCGAAGGCGGCCACTTCGTTTCAGACGGCGGCATCGCGCCGGGCGGCCGGCTCGCGGTCAATACGAACGGCGGGGGTTTGTCGTGCGTTCACCCCGGCATGTATGGGCTGTTCCTGATGGAAGAATCGATGCGGCAATTGACGGGCCGCGCTGGCGAGCGCCAGATACCCGGTGCGAAGCTGGCGATCGCGCACGGTAACGGTGGTGTGCTCTCGAGCCAGGCCACGGTGATTCTCGGGACGCAGGAAACCCTGTAAAGACACGCTGTGAGACACGCCGCCCGCCAGGGTCACTGTCAACAGCTTTGCATGGGATCGGAGTAAGCGCTAAAGCGCTAACCCCGATCGACAGGAGACGGACAGATGAGCGAAGAGACCAGCAACGATGCAGCAGAGATCGTACAGGTCCGGCAAGACGGTGCAATCGCGATCGTCACATTGAACTATCCCCAACGGCGAAACGCGTTTTCGCTAAAGATGCGCGAGACGTTGTACGCGCAGCTTTATCGCCTGATGCATCATGAGGAAGCGTGCCGTGCGATCGTACTGACCGGCGCGGGCAATACGTTTTGCGCGGGTGGGGATATCTCGGAGATGCGGACGCGCAAGGTGCTCGAGTATCGACAGCGCAATGAACTGCCGCTCGATATTTTCAGACTGATGGTCGAAGGCCCGAAAGCGATCGTCGCCGCTGTCGAAGGGTTTGCGTTTGGCGCTGGTCTGTCGCTCGCCGCTGCTTGCGATCATGTCGTCACATCATCGGCCGCGCGCTATGCGAGCGCGTTCGTCAAGGTTGGGCTGCTGCCCGATACGGGGCTCTATTGGTCGTTGTCGCAGCGCGTGGGCGGCGGCCTTGCACGCGAACTCATGCTGAGTGCCCGGGAGTTCAACGGCGTCGAAGCGGGCGAGACCGGTTTTGCCAATCAGGTCGTCGAGCCTGGGGAGGCGCTGAACGCGGCCTCGAAGGTGGCGCAACAATACGCGGAACTGCCCTCGGTGGCCACCGCGCACCTGAAGGCCGCGCTCGCGACGGGCATCCGTACGCTCGACGAAGCCATCGAAGCGGAAGTCAACCTGCAGCCCATCCTGCGCCGCAGCCGCGAACACCAGGAGGCAGTGAGCGCCTTCATGGAAAAGCGCAAGCCGGTGTTCGTGGCCGACTGAAGGAAGCCAACATGAGCGAAAAAGAAACGGCAGAAAACGATACGACGTCGCTGATCGAGGTGACCCGCGAGGGACCGGTCGCGATCCTGACGCTAAACAATCCCCGACGCCGCAACGCGATGGGACGTCAGATGCGTCAGTTGTTGCGCGACACGATGCATCGGCTGATGGTCGACGATCCGGACTCGCGGGCAATCGTCCTGACGGGCGCGGGCGAGCACTTTTGCGCCGGCGCCGACATCTCCGAGATGACGAAGCGCACGATCCTGCAAAGCCGCGAGATTCTGGCGGAGTCGTGCGTGGTAGTGCGTGAAATGCAGGCGGGACCCAAGCCGGTCGTGGCGGCCGTGGAAGGCGTAGCCTTCGGCGCCGGGCTGTCGCTCGTTGTCGCGACCGACTATGTCGTGGCTGCATCGAATGCACGCTTTTGCGCGGCGTTTCTGCGCGTCGGCCTGATTCCGGACACCGGTATTCTGTGGACGCTTCCGAAGCGCATCGGCATGGCTCGCGCGAGGGAGATGCTCTCGCTCGCCACTGAAATCGACGGAGACAAGGCCGGAACGATTCACCTTGCCAACGAAGTCGTCGGGCCGGGTACTGCGCGCGCAAAGGCAATCGAAGTTGCGCGCGGTCTTGCCGACTTGCCGCCGCTCGGCGTGGCGCTGCTGAAGGACGCGCTGACCAACGCGGCGACGACCATGGAAGGCGCGCTGCGAGCCGAGATCGACTATCAGCCCATCCTGCGTCAGTCGAAAGACCATCAGGCTGCCTGTAAGGCGTTTATGGAAAAGACCAAACCGGTCTTCACGGGTGAGTGAGCGCGGGGAGCAATGCGATGAGTATCGAGCAGAAGGAAAATGCCGCGGGCGCCGACGAGATCGTGCAGGTGCGCCGTCAAGGCGACGTGACCATTGTCACGATGAACTATCCCGAGCGCCGCAACGCGTTCTCCATGAGGATGCGCGTTGCGCTGACCGAGGTCTTGCACCGGCTAATGCACGACGATCCGCAAACGCGCGCCATTGTGCTGACAGGCGCGGGCGGCCATTTTTGCGCGGGCGGCGACCTGTCCGAAATGCACGCGACCACTCTACAGTTGCTGGCGCTCCGTGAGCGTATCGCGGTGGGCGTGCGTCTGTTCAAGCTGATTTATACGGGCACGAAGCCGGTCGTCGCGGCGGTGGAGGGCGCGTGCTATGGAGCGGGGCTGTCGCTGGCGGCTGCATGCGATGTCGTGGTCGGTGCCGATACCGCGAAGTACTCATGTGCGTTCGCCAAGGTCGGACTGCTTCCCGACACTGGAATTCTATGGACGCTGCCGCAAAAGGTCGGCGGCAGCAAGGCGCGTGAGCTGATGCTGAAAGGCGATGTCATCGACTCGGCCACGGCGCGCCGCATCGGCCTGGTCAGCGAGGTGGTCGCGAGCGGCGGCGCGCTCGATGCGGCGATCGAGGCCGCGGCGCGCTTCGCGAACTATCCGCCAGTGACGCTGGCGCTCCTGAAGGCGAGCCTCGTCAATGCGGGCAATTCGATCGAAGACGCATGCCGCCTCGAAACTGACCTCAATCCGCTGACCCGTCAAACGAGCGACCACGCGGAGGCGGTGACGGCCTTCATGGAAAAACGCAAGCCGGTTTTCACGGGTGCCTGACGCCGCCATTCTCCGTTGCTGTCTCTACTGGAAGTTCAACGCATATGTTTACGCCCGACCTGCTGAAGAACAAAAGAATCCTCATCACCGGGGGAGGCACCGGCCTTGGTAAGAGTATCGGCCTGCGCTACCTCGAACTGGGCGCCGATCTCGTCATCTGCGGTCGCCGCAAGGAAGTGCTGGACGCGACGGCCGACGAGTTTCGCGGCGTCGTGGCTGGCGCGCGTGTCACGACGGTGCAGGCGGACGTGCGCAGCGCCGAGTCCGTCGAGTCGATGATGGAGACCATCTGGCGGGATGGTCCGCTCGACGTATTGCTGAACAACGCGGCGGCCAACTTCATCGCGCGCACGGAAAGCCTGTCGGCGCGCGCGGTGGATGCGGTGCTCGACATCGTGCTGCACGGCAGCTTCTATTGCACGATCGCGGCGGGCAAGCGCTGGATCGACGCGGGTCACCCGGGCAACGTGATCAGTACCGTATCGACGCCCACGATGACCGGCTCGGCCTTTACCGTGCCGTCCGCGGCCGCGAAGGCGGGTATTCTCGCCATGATCCGCAGCCTTGCGGTCGAGTGGGGCCCGAAGGGCATTCGCCTGAACGCGGTGGCGCCCGGACTGTTCCCGACGCCGGGCGCATGGGAGCAGTTGTACCCGCCGGGCTCGCAGGTCGAGCCGCAGGAGCGCTCGGTGCCGCTGAGGCGCTTCGGCGATCACGCGGAACTTGCCAATCTCTACGCTTATCTGGCGTCCAATGGCTCCGGCTACATCACCGGCGACATGATCGTGATCGACGGCGGCCGCTGGATGCAGGGTGTTGGCGGCCCGACCTTCCGCGCGATGCAGGACTGGACCGACGAGCAATGGGACGCCATGCGCGCCCACGCTCGCAAGGGTTGAACCATGGGTCCGCTCGCAGGAGTTCGAATCATCGAGCTGGCCGGCATCGGCCCGGGGCCCATGGCGGCGATGCTGCTCGCCGATCTGGGTGCGACGGTGTTGCGCATCGAACGTCGCCAGCCGGTCAAGCTCGGTATCGAGCGTCCGCTGCGCTACAACCTGTTGCTGCGCAACCGAAAGACGATTGCGCTCGACCTGAAAGACCCGGAGGCCGTCGAACTCGTGCTCACGCTGGTGGAGCGCGCCGATGCCCTGATAGAAGGTTTCCGGCCCGGCGTAACCGAGCGACTCGGGCTGGGTCCGCAGGCCTGCCTCGAACGCAATCCGAAGCTCGCTTACGGACGCATCACGGGATGGGGCCAGGAAGGTCCGCTCGCGCAGTACGCCGGGCATGACCTGAACTACATCGCGATCACCGGCGTCCTCAACGCAATTGGCCGCCGCGATCAGCCGCCGTCGATACCGCTGAATCTGATCGGCGACTATGCGGGCGGTTCGCTGTACCTTGCAATGGGGCTCCTGTCGGCGATCCTGCATGCGCGGAACGGGGGCGCCGGACAGATCGTGGATGCCGCGATCGTCGACGGCACGGCCAACCTTGCTACCACGTTCTTCGGCATGCAGGCTGCCGGCATCTGGCGCGATGGGCGCGGGACGAATATCACGGATTCGGGATCGCACTTCTACGACGTTTATGAATGCGCGGACGGCCAGTGGATTACGGTCGGTCCCATCGAGGACAAGTTCTATCTCGAACTCCTCCGCCTGCTCGACATCGATCCGCAAACGCTGGGTACGCAGCTCGACGCAAGCAACTGGCCCGCCGCGCGCGCACTGTTCGCGCTGAAATTCAAGAGACGCACACGCGAGCAATGGACCACCTTGCTCGAACACACGGACGCGTGCTTCGCACCGGTTCTGTCGTGGACCGAGGCACCCGAGCATGCGCATCTGAAGGCGCGCGGCACGTTCATCGAAGTGGACGGCATCGTGCAGCCCGCGCCGGCGCCGCGCTTCTCCGCCACGGTGCCCGCGAAGCCGACGGCGCCCGAGGCACCCGACGCGACCACGATCGACGCCGCGCTGGCGGCATGGCTCGAACCGGGCCGCATTGGCGAGTTGAAAGAAGCGGGAACGCTGGCCTGAGCCGCACCCGACAGGCGACCCATCAAGACGAAACGAGACACTCATGGATCTGCGATATACCGACGAAGAGCTGGCGTTCCGCAATGAGGTCAGAGCCTTCTTCAAGGAAGCGCTGCCGGCCGACATCCGACGCAAGGCTACCTTGGGGCAGCGCTATTCGGCGGCCGACCTGCGCCGCTGGCAACGCATGCTCTACGAGCGCGGCTGGGCGACGCCAGCGTGGGACAAGGCGTGGGGCGGGACGGGCTGGAGCGCGGTGCAGCAATACATCTTCAAGGAAGAGCTGCACATGGCCCCGGCGCCCGAGACGCTGTCATTCAACGTGAACATGATCGGTCCGGTTTTGATCGCGTTCGGCAGCGAGGAGCAGAAGCGCCATTTCCTGCCTCGCATCGCGAGCCTCGAATACTGGTTCTGCCAGGGATTCTCCGAGCCCGGCGCCGGTTCGGACCTGGCCGCGCTGCGGACCCAGGCGGTGCGCGACGGGGACCACTATGTCATCAACGGCCAGAAGCTCTGGACTTCGACGGCGCATCACGCGGACTGGATGTTCTGTCTCGTGCGCACGGATTCGAGCGGCAAGAAGCAGCAGGGCATCACGTACCTGCTGATCGAGATGAAGACGCCGGGCCTGACCGTGCGCCCGATCATCACGATCGACGGCCACCATGAAACCAACGAGGTGTTCTTCGACAA
The DNA here is from genome assembly GCF_050434085.1 of Paraburkholderia sp. UCT70. Lineage (NCBI taxonomy): Bacteria > Pseudomonadati > Pseudomonadota > Betaproteobacteria > Burkholderiales > Burkholderiaceae > Paraburkholderia > Paraburkholderia sp. UCT70. The sequence goes on from NZ_JBNPVZ010000002.1 coordinate 791,022, forward strand.
CGTGCGCGTGCCGGTTGCGAACCGAATTGGCGAGGAGAACAAGGGTTGGGATTACGCGAAGTATCTCCTTGGCAACGAACGCAGCGGCATTGCGCGCGTGGGCGTTTCGAAGATGCGCGTGCGTCACGCGAAGGACCTTGCGAAGCGCGTGCCCTGCGGCGACGGTGTGCTGTGGGACGACTCGCGATTTCGTGAACGTGTCGCGGCTGTCGAGGTGGAACTGAAGGCCTTGGAGATGACGCAGATGCGCGTGATCGCCGAGAGCAGCTCGCAGGAGAGCCATGTACCCGACCCGAAGACCTCGATCCTGAAGATCAAGGGTTCGGAGCTGCAGCAACTCGCAGCTGAATTGCTCCTCGAGGTGGCAGGGCCGGATGCTCTACCGCTCGACCTCGACTTCCTGCGTGGGCTTGCCGATCCGGTTCGCGAACCCGAATGGGCGCTCACCGTTGCGCCGAATCACTACTTCGCGCGCCACGTCTCGATCGTGGGCGGCTCCAACGAGATTCAGAAGAACATTCTCGCCAAGTCCGTACTCGGACTTTGAGCGACGGGCGAACTGCGGAGAAGCATGAGATATGGACTTTGATTTCACCGATGAGCAACGCATGCTCAAGGACAGCGTCGACCGGCTCGTCAAAGACGAGTACGGGTTCGAGCAGCGCGCGAAGTATCTCGCCGAGCCGGACGGTTTCAGCCGCGAGCTTTGGGCGCGTTACGCCGACATGGGTCTGTTGGGCCTTTCGTTTGACGAGGAATACGGCGGCAGCAACTGCGGCCCTGTCGAGACGATGATCGTGATGGAGGCGTTGGGCCGCGCTCTCGCGGTCGAACCGTATCTCGCGACGGTCGTGCTGGGCGGCGGCTTGGTGCGGCTTGGCGGCAACGCGGCACAACGCGCGGCGATTCTGCCGCGGATTGCGCAGGGCGAGTTGCAGATGGCGTTCGCGCACAGCGAGGCGCAGGCGCGGTACGACCTCGCGGACGTTGCGACCACCGCACGACGTGAAGCCGCCGGCTGGGTGCTCGACGGCGCCAAGCGCGTTGTGCTCCACGGCGGCAGCGCCGACGTTCTCGTGGTGTCGGCGCGCGTGTCCGGTGGTAGGCGCGAGCGTGACGGCATCGGGCTGTTCGTGGTCAGGGCCGACGCGCAGGGCGTGACGCGCCACACGTATCCGACGCAAGACCGGCTGCGTGCGGCGGACGTCGAGTTGTCGGGGGTGCGCGTTCCGGATAGCGACGTTCTGGGCGTGGCGGGCGCTGCCTTGCCGCTCATCGAAACGGTCGTTGCTCACGCGGTCGCGGCAGTGAGCGCGGAAGCCGTAGGTGCAATGGCAGCTGCGCACGAAGAAACCGTGGAGTACCTGAAGGTCCGCAAGCAGTTCGGGGTGCCTATCGGATCATTCCAGGCGCTCCAGCATCGTGCAGTCGACATGCTCGTCATGGTGGAGCAGGCGCGCAGCATGGCGCTCTTCGCGACCATGATGAGCGAGGAGCCGGACGCGGCGGAACGCGATCGCAGTATGTCGGCGGCGAAAGTGCAGATCGGACGCTCGGGCCGCTTCGTCGGTCAACAAGGCGTGCAATTGCACGGCGGCATCGGGATGACCGAGGAGTGCAAGATCGGTCACTACCTGAGACGCCTGAGCATGATCGACATCCAGTTCGGTTCGACCGAACATCATCTGACCCAGCTCGCCAATGCCGGCGGACTGATCGATGCAGCAGCGTGAACCGCGCGTCCAGCCAAGCAAACGGAAACCATTCATGAGCCGAATTTCCACACCCGATCAATATCAGGAACTGCGCGACGCCTTGCGCGACCTCTCGAAGGAGTACCCCGACGAGTACTGGCGCCGCATCGATCACGAGCGCGTCTATCCCGAGGCGTTTGTGGACGCGCTGACGAAGGCCGGCTGGATGGCCGCGCTGATCCCTCAGGAGTATGGCGGTTCAGGTCTCGGGTTGACCGAGGCGTCAGTGATCATGGAGGAGATCAACCGCAACGGCGGCAACTCCGGGTTCTGCCACGGCCAGATGTACAACATGAATACGCTGCTGCGTAACGGCTCGGAAGCACAAAAGCGCAAGTACCTTCCCAAGATTGCGTGCGGCGAACTGCGCCTGCAGTCGATGGGCGTGACCGAGCCGACCACGGGAACGGACACCACGAAGCTGAAGACCACCGCCGTGAAGAAAGACGGCCGCTACGTGGTCAATGGCCAGAAGGTATGGATTTCGCGCGTGCAGCATTCGGACATGATGATCCTGCTCGCGCGCACCACGCCGTTGTCGGACGTGAAGAAGAAGTCGGATGGGCTGTCGTGCTTTCTCGTGGACCTGCACCAGGCTATCGGCAATGGCCTGACCGTGCGGCCGATTCCGAACATGGTCAATCACGAGACGAACGAACTGTTCTTCGACAATCTGGAGATTCCTGAAGAGAACCTGATTGGCGAGGAAGGCAAGGGCTTCAAGTACATCCTCGACGGACTCAACGCCGAGCGCGCACTGATCGCGGCCGAGTGCATCGGAGACGGCTACTGGTTCGTCGAGCGCGCGTCGAAGTACGCGAGCGAGCGTATCGTGTTCGACCGGCCCATCGGTATGAACCAGGGCATCCAGTTCCCGATCGCCGAGGCCTACATCGACGTGCGCGCGGCGGATCTGATGCGCTACAAGGCCTGCGAACTGTTCGACAACCATCAACCGTGCGGCGCGGAAGCGAACATGGCGAAGCATCTCGCGGCCACGGCTTCGTGGAAAGCCGCGAATGCCTGTCTGCAGACCCATGGCGGCTTCGGTTTCGCTTGCGAATACGATGTCGAGCGCAAGTTCCGCGAAACCCGGCTCTATCAGGTGGCGCCGATTTCGACGAACCTGATTCTGTCCTACGTCGCCGAGCACGTGCTCGACCTGCCGCGTTCATTCTGAGCTTTGGAGGGATCTGATGCGCTTCGAGACCATTCTGTACGACGTCAAGGACCGTGTAGCGACGATCACGCTGAACCGTCCGGAACACATGAACACCTGGAACGACCAGGTGGCGACCGAAGTGTACGAGGCGATGCAGGCGGCGGGCGCGGACCATGGCGTGCGCGTCATCGTTTTCACCGGCGCGGGCAAGGCGTTTTGCGCGGGCGGCGATATTCACAGCTTCGGCGGTGATCCCGCCGCGCTCATGACGAAGCTCCCGCGTCCGTTCGATATGCGCAAGCGCGCCGACTGGCAAACGCGCTGCTCTTACTACCCGGCCATTCCGAAGCCGGTGATCGCGATGCTCAACGGCGCCACCGTCGGCATTGGCCTGATCCACGCCCTTTTCTGCGACATCCGCTTTGCGTCCGAACACGCGACCATCACGACGGCATTCGCGCGCCGCGGCCTGAGCGCGGAATACGGAATGGCCTGGATACTCGCGTGTCACGTCGGCCAGGCACACGCGCTCGACCTGCTGCTGTCGGGACGCAAGATCAAGGGGCGCGAAGCCGAACGTATGGGACTCGTGAATCGGGCAATTCCGGCGGACAAGCTGGTCGAGGAGACCTATGCGTACGCGCGTGAAATGGCGGAGTACTGCTCGCCGCGCTCGATGCGCATCATGAAGGAGCAGGTCTGGGAGGTGCCGTTCCAGACGCCCCACGAGGCGGTGATACACGCCGGGTTGGACATGCCGATCGCCAACCAGTGCGATGACTACAAGGAAGGCATGGCGAGCTTTCTCGAGAAGCGCAAGCCCAACTTCACGGACTACTGAGCACACATAGGACTACCACCTCATGCTGAACTACGAAGTCGTCAAGAACTGGCCGATCGAAGATGTCACGCAGACATATAGCGAGCGCGACGTCATGCTGTATTCGCTCGGTCTCGGGTTGGGCGCGGACCCGCTGGACGCAGAACAGCTGCGCTACGTATATGAAAAGGACCTGCAAGCGATGCCGACTTGCGCGGCCGCGTTCGCGTGGCCGAAATCGTGGATGCGCGATTCGCGTACGGGCATCGACTACCTGAAGCTCGTGCACGGTGAGCAGGACGTTCGCTTCATGCGCCCGATGCCGGTTGCAGCGACCATCGTCAGCAAGACGCGGGTGAGCCGCATCTCGGACAAGGGCGCGGGCAAGGGCGCGATCGTCGAACTCAAGCGTGACATCATCGACGCCTCGACGGGCGAACAACTTGCCGAAGTCCGGCAGGTGTCCTTTCTGCGCGGCGACGGCGGGTTCAGCGCCGAGTCGGGCGCGAGCGACGCGCCGCCCGAAGCGCTTCCGGCTGTGCCGGAGCGCGCCCCGGACGCGGAATACGTCTTTTCGACCGGCGCGCATGCAGCGTTAATCTACCGCCTTTCGGGCGACGCCAACCCCCTGCACGCGGACCCGGAGGTGGCGTCGAAAGCCGGATTCAACCGGCCCATTCTTCACGGCCTCGCGACCTATGGCATGGCGGGTTACGCCGCGATTCGCACCTTCGCGGGCAACGATGCAAAGCGTCTGAAGCGACTCGCCTTGCGGCTGACCGCGCCGGTGTATCCCGGCGAAGAAGTGCGCTTCCAGTTCTGGCGTGACAGTGACACGCGTCTGCATCTGCGGGCGCGCGTCGACGCACGCGATGTGGTGGTGCTGAACAACGGAATCGTGGAAATTGCCTGAAACCGCGCCCGGCAGCGCCGACGTGCTTTGCCGGGCCGCGACTGGAGCCTGACGATGGACCTGAAAGAGAGTCCCGCCGACAAGGAATTTCGCGCCACGGTGCGCGAATTCGTAGCGACTCATTTGCCCGACGACATTCGTGAACGGGTGCTGAACTTCCGCCATGTGCCGCGCGAAGACTACGTGCGCTGGCAACGCATTCTGGCCGGGAAGGGATGGGGCGCACCTGCATGGCCCGCGCAATTCGGCGGCGCCGCCTGGAATGCCGCGCAGCGCAACATTTTCGACGAGGAATGCTTTACCGCCGGCGCGCCGCGCCAGATGCCGTTTGGCCTTTCGATGGTTGGACCTGTAATCCAGAAGTTCGGCACCGACGCGCAGCGCGAACGGTTCCTGCCGCGCATCATCTCGATGGAGGACTGGTGGTGTCAGGGTTACTCCGAGCCGGGTGCGGGTTCCGATCTGGCGTCGCTCAAGACGCGTGCGGACCGCGTCGAGCGCGACGATCAACCGTTCTACGTCGTCAACGGCCAGAAGATCTGGACCTCGTTTGCCCAATGGGCGAACTGGATTTTTTGCCTGGTCCGCACGGATGGCAGCGGCCGCCCACAGGAGGGCATCTCGTTCCTGCTGATCGATATGTCGACGCCCGGCATTACGGTCAGACCCATCCGCACGCTTGACGGCGGCCACGACGTCAACGAAGTGTTCTTCGACAATGTGGCAGTGCCAGTGAGCAATCTCGTCGGTGAGGAGCATCGCGGCTGGTCGATCGCCAAGTATCTGCTCGGCCACGAGCGGACCAATATCGCCGGCCTCGGCAACTGCAAACGTTTCATGCGACGTCTGAAGGAGATTGCCAGCACCGAGCGTAAGCACGGCAAGCCTCTCATCGAGGACGTTCGCTTTCGCGATCGCATCGCCAGGGTGGAAATCGATTTGATCGCGCACGAATGGTCGCTGCTGCGCGTCGTCTCAGCCGAAACTGCAGGACGTCCCATCGGACCGGAGGCTTCGGTGCTGAAAATCCGCGGTTCGGAGATTCAGCAGGAGCTTACGGAGCTGATCATGGAATGCGCAGGCCCCTATGCGGTGCCTTTTGTAAGCGAAGCGCTGGAGGCGCACTGGCGCGGCGAAACCGCGAACGGCGAGCTGCTCAACGCGCTGGCCGCGCACTACCTGGACTGGCGCAAGATTTCGATCTACGGCGGTTCGACTGAAGTGCAGAAAAACATCATCGCCAAGCAGGCGCTCGGCATCTGAGGACACGCCATGGACTTCACGCTGGTTGAAGAGGAACAGATGCTGGCCGACGTGGTCGGCCGTTTCGTCGAAAAGGAATACGATTTCGAGGCGAGGCGCCGTCTCGCCGCTACTCCCGAGGGCTGGTCGGCTGCGCACTGGACTACGCTGGCCGAAATGGGCGTGTTGGCGCTGAACGTTCCGCAGGACCATGGCGGCCTTGGCACGGGGCCGGTCGAGACCATGCTCGTGATGGAGGCCTTCGGCCGTGGGCTCGTACTGGAGCCGTTTGTTTCGACGGCCGTGATCGGCGCGAAGCTGATCGGGCGCGCGGGACACGAGGCGCGCAAGGCGGAGTGGCTGGCTGGTATCGCGGACGGCAGCCTGAAGACCGCGCTGGCGACGCTTGAACCGGGCGCGCGTTTCGATTTGTGGAATGTTGCGATGAGGGCCGAGCCAACGCGTGACGGGTTCATCCTGAATGGACGCAAAGGCGTTGTACTTCACGGCGACAGCGCGGACATTCTGCTGGTTTCGGCGCGTAGCGCAGGCGAGCGGACCGACAAGCACGGCATCACACTCTTCGCCGTCGATGCGCGAACGCAAGGCGTCAGCGTCAAAGGATTTCCGGCACTCGACGGCCAGCGTGTCGCCGAGGTGGTGCTGGACGACGTGCGCGTCGATGCGCAGGCTGTGATCGGCGCCATCGATCAGGGCTATCCCTTGCTCGAATGGACCGTCGATCAAGGTATTTTCGCGCTGTGTGCGGAAGCGGTCGGCGCGATATCGCGGCTGAGCGATCTGACCTTTGAATACCTGCGCACGCGAAAGCAGTTTGGTTCGCCGATCGGCAAATTCCAGGCGCTGCAGCATCGCGCCGCCGATATTTTGACCGCGGTAGAGCAAGCGAAATCGATGGTCTTCTTTGCTGCCGCGAAACTTGGCGAGGACGATGACCTGGAGGCCCATCGTGCTGTTACGGCCGCAAAGGCGCTCATTGGCCGTAGTGCACGCTTCGTGGCGCAGCAAGCGGTACAACTGCACGGAGGGATGGGCATGACGGACGAACTGGCGGTGGGGTGGTACGTGAAGCGGCTCACCTGCATCGACATGACTTGGGGAAACACCGAACACCATATCGAGCTGTACGGTGCGTTCCTGTAATTGCGGTTAATCAGACGACAAGAATGGTCCCGACCGCACATGCCGGTCGATTCGAAGAAAGGAGACAACTGATGTCAGTAGCTTCTCATGGCGCGACTCCGGAGCTGGCGCCAATTCCCGCGCACGTATTGCCTGAACGAGTGTTCGACATCGATATCTACAATCCGCCGGGTGCCGAAGACGACTACCATCTCTCGCTCAAGCAGTTGCACGCCGAAGGCATTCCCGACATTCTCTGGACACCCCGCAACGGCGGACACTGGATCGCGACGCGCGGCGATGACATTTATCACATCCTCAAGGACTATGAGAATTTCTCGTCGAAGCAGCTGACAGTGCCGCTCGTCGAGCATCAACCGTTGCCGCCGATCTTCTTCGATCCTCCGCAGCACACCGCCTATCGCGCGCTGATCGCGCCTGCGTTCATGCCACAGGCAATCGGCAAGCTCGAGGAGAAGGCGCGCGAAATGGCGATCGAATTGATCGACGGCTTTTATCTTAAGGGCGAGGTGGAATTCGTATCGGGGTTTGCGCAGCATCTTCCGATCGGCATTTTCATGAACATGGTGGCGCTGCCCGCCGAGGATCGCGAGTACTTGCTCGGCCTCGCTGACAAGATGGTCCGCCCGGTCGATGCCAACGAGAAGCTCAAGGCGCTCGGTGCGATTTTTCAGTACCTGGGGGTGAAGATTGCGGAACGCCGCGCGAACCCGGGTGACGATCTCATCAGCAAGATTGTCCATTCGAAGATCGACGGGCGCGCGCTCACCGACGAAGAAGTGCGGGGGCTCTGTGGTCTCGTGCTGATTGGCGGCCTCGACACGGTTGCCTCGGCAATGGGCTTTATCGCGCGATTCCTCGCCGGGAGCCCGGCCCACCGGAAGCAGCTCATCGACAACCCCGAACTGACGCAGAAGGCCGTGGACGAGCTTCTGCGGCGCTTCCCGGTGGTCAATCAAGGGCGGCGGATCACACACGATTTCGAGTACAAGGGCGTGCAGATGAAGGCGGGTGACATGATCATCATGCCGACCACACTGCACGGCCTGGACGAGAGGAAGTTCGACGATCCGCTGAGCGTCGATTTCGCTCGGCCTACGCCGATTCATTCGACGTTCGGCAATGGCGCGCATCGTTGTCCCGGGTCGTTCCTTGCGCGCGTGGAGTTGAAGGTTTTCCTTCAGGAATGGCTTAAGCGGATTCCCGATTTCCAGATCAAGCCTGGCGAGAAAGCGGGTGTCCACGGAGGTGTGAACGGCACGCTATACCACTTGCCTCTTGTCTGGGACGTGGTCCGCTGAGGATCGGTCACAATGGCCTGAGCAGGCCATTGTGACCATGTGCGTCTGTAGAAGGGGATCTGCGGCTCGGTGCGCCCGTCACATGGCGCGCCGACCGCTCCAAACGGGCGCGATTCTGGCACAAGCAGCTGCCTTGCAGTTTTATGGAGATGCCTTGCTCAACGCTCGCCAGACGACCTTCATGGCGTGACGGAATGAGTCCGCATTAACGGTGTCCGCGCCGGACCGGCGAAGAAAGACGACCAGACCGTGCAGATGTGAAAGGAGTAGGGCGCCGCGCAACGTGCATTCTCCCGAAGGCAAGGTTGGGTTGATCTGCGCGATCAGTTCCGCCAGGAGACCCTGAAAATCCGCAGTAGATTTCGCCATCAGGGCATGAAGAAAGGGCTCGTGCTCTGCGAGGCTCCAGGATTCCAGCACAAAGGCGCTAACGCGTTTTCCGCCGCTCGCCGTCAGTACGGAGAACGCCTCGTCGACGATGACATCCAGCCGCGCTTCCGGTGAGCGGGATTTGTCTTGGGCGATCGCCCGATAGTGCTCGAAATAGCGATCCGTGTATGCCTCGATCGTGGCCCGCAATAGTTCTTCGCGGGTGCTGAAGTAGTGCTGCAAGGTCCTCAGTCGAATCCCTGCCTCGCTGGCAATGCGGCGTTGAGTGAAACCAGCGTTACCTTCGGATGCGAAGACCTCGATCGCCACTTCGATGATGGCGGGCACGCGGGTCGTTCTGTTCCCGCGCCGTTTGGGCCCGTCTGCTGCCGTGTTGCCGAGGTCTGCCGATGAGATGGTCATGTCTTTCATCTGTTGTGGTCTCCTTGGCGTCTGCTGTCCTCTCGCTTGTTGCCAGTCCGGGATGTGTATCTGCGGGCTATACCCGCCTGATACGAGCGGCGTTCGATCCTGATCGGGCAGCGCCGGCATTAATCTGATGATAGTCAGATGACGAATAAATATGTGTCTGCCGACTAATTAGCTTTTAGATAGAGTCTGATCCAGACACTCGCGACATCACATATCCTACACGAATAAAGGGCAGGTTTGTCCATACCAGCATTTCCCCTGGTGTCATCTGGGCTTGATAATGGGTCGGCTGACTACTATTATTTAGTCAACCGACACATTACGCCGGAACCCGACCATTCCCACCGTGTCGCAAGCCGAAGCAGCAGATTCGCAGGGTTTCGGGTTGGCCGGTTAGAGTCGCCAATTTGCGTTCGCGGTTGTGATGCCAGCAGCGCGCACAGGCCGTAGAAGGAGCTGGACATGAAGGTTGCGGAAGGTTCTTTGCGTTCGCTGATCGACAAGTGGATTGCGCCCACTGCAACCACCCCGGTGCACATCACCCGATGTACTTTCGCAAATTCAGGCCAGACGAAATGTGTACTTGCGCGGTCGTCCGCCGCTGAGAACGCTTTCGCGATATTCTTCTTTCGGCACGACGACGGGGCATGGCGCGTGTTCCCGCCTCCTCCCCGCAAACCAGAAAGGCACTTCTACGCAGCAACGGGATAAGGGATTCGTCTGATCGCGGTTCATGACCAGCCTATACAAAAGGACTGCCAAGGAAACTGATCCGATCGCACAAGCGTTTTCGGCTGCTTCCGCGATTCGTCCTGCTTTCGCGCCTGAATAGAAAGACGAAAGACCGGCTCATCGTGGCCTGTACTGGGTACCGGACTAAAGCCGAAGAATCCGGGCTCCGTCCGGCCTGCCTATCGATTCATCATCCGCTCTGACGGTTTTCCGAAAGCCATCCATGGTTTGCATCGCCAATCTGCGCAGTCGAAGCGGACACCTCGCAAATGGAAGCGTCACCACTGTCTCGTCAGCGTCACGCACTCTGCACGCATTGGGCACCGGTGCGATTCTGGCCATGCGCGGACCGCTTCGAGTTCATCACCGAACTCAAATCCACGTTTACCCCGCATTTAGAAAGTCGTTCGGAAAATTGCATCACTTAGGGGTGAGCGAGCGTTGACAGTCGAGTTTCGAGCGTTTATCTTTCCGAACAGCATTCGCATTCTGGTGACGCGGTTGGAAGGATCTGAGGCGATGCTGACGAGGTAGGGAGGCCGGTTTCGCTTCATTGCAAAAGTCTGCGGCAGTCCAACGGCCTGGGCCTTTTCTGCGGCAGCTCGACAAAGACAAGAGGAGACGCATGAAACAGAAGAGTCTAAAGCCAAGTGCGATCAGCCTTGGCGTGCACGCGACCTGCATCGCTGCAGCGTGCGGGTTGTGGAGCGCGAACGCCAACGCCTTCCACTTCGATGTGCCGAACCCGGACATCGACATGGAATGGGACAACACGGTGCGTGCGGACTACGGCATCCGGCTTCAGAACCCGAGCCACTTCTACACGAACAGCCCGACCTACGACGAAGGCGATCTATCGACGCCGAAGTTCAGCACGATCCAGTCGATGCTGAACCTCTACAGCGAATTCGATTTCAAGTACAAGGACACGTCCGGCTTCCGCATCAGTATGGACGCGTGGTACGACCCGACGTTCAAGAATCACAATACGAGCAATCCTGCATTTCCTCCGAACTATCCGAACAACGAGTACACCAGCTACATCAAGAAGTACTACCAGGGGCCGAGCGCCGAGCTGCGTGATGCGTTCGTGTTTCACACTTTTGACCTCGGTGGTCACTCTGTCAACGTCAAGCTCGGCCGGACGGCAGTCACCTGGGGGCAGTCGGCGTTTGCTACGCTGGGTGGCGCGAACTCGGTGGCCATCGGTCAGCAGCCGCTCGACCTGATGAAACTGACGCAGAGCCCGAGCGCTTCGCTCAAGGAAATCGTGTTGCCGACGGCTCAGGCCAACGTGACGACGAACATTACCGACACGTTCTCCCTCGGCGCGCAATACACGTTCGAATGGAATCACGATCGGCTGCCTGAAGGCGGCACATATTTCGGCGGTGCCGATCCTATTCTTTACGGCCCTCCAATCGCCAGCTACCAAAACATTCCGGGGCTGGGCACATTCGCGATTCCGCGCATCGCGCCGACGAAAGGCCAGATCGGCGATATCGGCGTCAACGGCAAGTGGCGCGTCGATTCGCTCGCAACGACCTATGAATTCACGTACCGCCACTTCGCCATGAAGATGCCATGGGCGGCGGTGCTACTCCCGGGTGCCGGACCGGAACTCTTCCCAGGCACCAACCTTCCTGGTGTTACGGCGAAGTACGGCAACGACGTGAACCTGATCGGCGCTGGCTTCAACAGTGCGATCGGCAGCGCGGCAGTGGCAGGCGAGCTGTCATATCGCTGGAACATGCCACTCAATGCCGTCAACACGACGACGGTCAACGATGCGCCGACGGGTCGCACGCTGCACGGTCTGCTGAACGTCACGCAGTCGTTCGGCAAGACGCCCTTGTGGGACAACATGTTCCTGCAGGCGGAATTCGCGTTCAACCAGCTGCTAAGCGTGCAATCGAATGCGCGGAATTTTGCCAACTCCAGTTATGACACCACGGGCCAATGCTCGGCATCGGGCAACTCCGCGTTTAACAACTGCTCGACGCGCTTCTGGGCCGGGATCGGCATTGGTGCGAGCCCGCAGTGGTATCAGGTATTCCCTGGGGTTGATTTGACGATGCCGCTGTTCGTTAATCTGAATCTGAAGGGCTACTCATCTGTCATCGCGCCAGCGGCCGAATCACAGGGGCAGAACACCTTCGTGATCGGGCTTGATTTCACGATCTACAACAAGCATGAGGTGGACATTACCTACACCTACTACCTGAACAAGAAGGGGTACTCAACGGCGGGAGCCGCGACGGCGCTCGGTGCACCGTACAGCGACAAGTCGTGGATCGGCATCACCTATCAGACAACGTTTTGATGACGGAGGCACGTGTGAAAAGATTCCCAAAGCTTCTTAAGGCGCTGGCGATACTCGCCGCGGTTTGGGCCTCGCCGTATACGCTGGCAATCGAGAGTGGGATCACCCCGTTCGGCGCGGAAATTGCCGGCAACAAGGACGGCACGATTCCGGCATACACGGGGGGCATCAAGGACTTTCCGACCGGGTTCAAGGCCGACTCCGGTAAATGGGCGGACCCGTTTCCTGGTGAAAAGCCTGTTCTGCAAATCACCGCTCAGAACTATCAGCAATATACCGACAAACTGAGCGCCGCCTCGATCGAGCTGTTCAAGCGCTATCCGACTTACCGGATGGACGTTTACCCGACGCACCGCTCGGCTTCGTATCCGGACTGGTACCTTCAGAACTCGGAAAAGAACGCGGAAAGTGCCAAGCTCGATAAAAACGGCCTTTATATCGATGGGGCGTTCGGCGGCAAGCCGTTCCCGGTGCCGAAAAACGGTCAGGAGGCGCTGTGGGACTGGGAAATACGCTACGTCGGAACGGCCCAGAAAAACAACGTGAAGACGTGGCTCGTCGATTCGAGCGGCACGCCGATTCTTGCTGCGCAGTTCAAGAGTTCGCTGCTCTATCCGTATTTCGAGCCGAAGTACGAAGCGGAGTTTCGCAAGAAGGGTCCCCTCGCGATCTGGTATCAGGTATATAACGACTACGCGGCACCGGCCCGCCTGATTGGCGACACGTCGCTCTTCTGGTACTTCACGGATTCGGCCGATCACGATCAGCAATCGTGGGAATACAACCCGGGCCAACGCCGCGTGCGCGTGGCGCCCGATCTCGCCTACGACACGCCGAACCCCGGCTATTCCGGCGCGATCACGATGGACGACATCCAGTTGTTTTACGGCAAGATCGATCGCTGGAACGCGAAGCTGGTCGGCAAGAAGGAAATGTACATTCCGTACAACGACTACAAGCAGCAGTACGACACGCCGGCCAGCAAGATCACCACGCCGCATTTCGTGAATCCCGATTATGTCCGGTGGGAGCTGCACCGCGTATGGGTCGTGGAGCTGACGCTCAAGCAGGGTGCGCGTCACATCTACAGCAAGAAGACGCTGTACTTCGACGAGGATGGCGGCGGGGGAATGATGGATGCCTACGACCAGTCCGGCAAGCTCTATCGCGCCGGCTTTGAGACCACGGTTCCCGCGTACGACTACAAGGTGCCGTATTCGCTCGGTAACTGGTTCTACGACTTCAACAGCGGCATTTATATCTTCGGCAGCCATCCGGCGGACTCGCCCGGGATTTTCTTCAACGTGAACTTCCCAAATGACTACTTCACGCCGGAGCGTATGCAATCCGCGGGTGTGCGCTAGTTGCGCGCCGAGTTGAGGATGAGGTATTGAGCGATGCGTCCTGCCCGGCTTGCCTGGCGGGACGCATCACCAGCAGAACGCGAAGCTCGAACAGAATGGCCTGTTCGTTTCCGGCGGATTCGGCGGCAAGCCGTTCCCGGTGCCGAAGGACGGTCAGGAAGCGTTGTGGGATTGGGAACTGCGCTACGTGGGTACGGCGCAGCGCAATAATGTGAAGACGTGGCTGGTTGACTCGAGCGGCACGCCGATCGTCGCTGCCCAATTCAGGAGTTCACTATACTGCTGGCCCAGGCACAAGGAAGGGCGTAGCACGTGCGCCGTGCCGGCTATGGCATGGCGCACAAGGAAGTTTTCATAAAAAGCTCAGGACTGTTCGCGTGATCGATCGCCAGTTACTGTGAAGGAGACACAATGCGCAAGACCCTGTTTCGTTGGCTGGCAATCGTCGCCGCGGCATGCGCCGCGAGCGGGTCGGTCTATGCCGAATTCGCCGACCCGATGCGCTCGCCCGCCGTCATCAACCCGCATGCCGCGTATGAACCGCTGATGGCGCTGGCGCAGGCCGGACAGCGCCTGGTCGCGGTAGGTCCGCGCGGAGCAATTCTCGTATCGGACGACGCCGCCGTGCACTGGCGCCAGGTACCGGTGCCGGTGAGTTCCGATCTGGTGGCCGTTACGTTCAAGTCGGCCGCGCAGGGCTGGGCGGTCGGACACGACGGCGAGGTGCTCCATACCACCGACGGTGGCAATAGCTGGACGCGACAGCTCGACGGCCAGCAGGCGGCCAGGCTGATGAGCGAGTACTACGCGAAGCAACAGGGCGATTCACCTGATCTCAAGGCGTCGCGCGAAGAGGCCGAGCGCTTTGAAGCAGACCAGGGAGGCCGTCCGTTTCTCGACGTCTGGTTCGATGACGAGCGTTCCGGCTGGGTCATCGGTTCGTTCAACATCATTTTTCATACCGACGACGGCGGCAAGAGCTGGGTGCCCTGGTTCGACCGCGTCGACAATCCCAACGCACTGAATCTACATGCGATGCGCCGCATCAACGGGACGCTTTATGTCGCGGGCGAGCAGGGCTTGCTGCTCAGGCTCGATCCCGACAAGCAGCGTTTCGTCGCGGTGCCGACGCCTTCGAAGGGCAGCTTTTTCGGTCTCGCTTCGTCGGGCGACGCGCTGATCGCCTACGGGATGCTCGGCAGCGCCTATCGCTCCACCGACGGCGGCGCGACGTGGGACAAGCTGACGCTGCCAACCGGCGCCAGCGTTCTGGCTTCGGGCGAACTGCCGAACGGTCATCTGATTCTCGCGACGCAGGCGGGCGAACTGCTCGAGAGCGCGGACCACGGAGCAAGCTTTCATACACTTGGCGCGAGCCAGCCAGGCGGCATCTTCGCCATGGCGCTGCGCGGCGACACCGCGGTGCTGGTCGGTGCGGCCGGCCTGTCGCGGATCGCATTGTCGAAGTCGCACTAAGGGGGAGCAGACATGGCTGGCGGCAACAATGCCCAATTCGACAAGATGCCCGTGGTGGCGGATCTTGCCGAGTTCGATACGCGCTCGGGTAACGCGCTCGAGCGGTTGATCTTCAACCGGCGTCCGTGGCTCATCGTCATCTGCGCGATCATCACGGCGGTGCTGGGATTTCAGGCGCTGCGGCTCGATGTGAATGCGAGCTTCGAGAAGATGATTCCGCTGTCGCATCCGTACATCAAAAACTACCTCGCCAACAAGGCGGATCTGAAAGGACTCGGCAATTCGCTGCGGATCGTCGTCGAGAATCCGTCGGGTGACATCTACGATCCGAAATATCTCGCGGCGCTGCGGCGTATCAACGACGCGTTGTTCCTGATTCCGGGCGTCGACCGGCCTGGCGTGAAGTCGCTCTGGATGCCGATCGTGCGCTGGAACGTGGTCACGGAGCGCGGCTTCGCAGGGGGACCGGTGATGCCGGACGGCTTCGACGCGTCCGCGCAGGCAGTCGAACAGCTGCGCACCAACGTTGCGCGCGCCAACATCGTGGGCAGCCTCGTGTCGAACGATCTGCATTCGAGCATGATCCAGCTGCCGCTGCTCGATCATTACGCCGATACCGGCAAGCCGCTCGACTACGCGAAGCTCTCGCACCGGATCGACGAGGTCATCAAAGCGGAGGGCCGCGGCGAGGTGCAGGTTCACGTGGTGGGCTTCGCGAAACTGATCGGCGACCTGATCGACGGACTCAAGCTGGTAGCGATGTACTTCGGCGTGGCCGCGGGGATCGCCCTCGTCGTGATCTTTCTCTATACGCGCTGCTATCGCAGCACGCTGCTGGTGGTGGCGTGTTCGCTGATTGCGGTGGTCTGGCAGCTCGGCATCATTCGCACGCTCGGCTATGTGCTAGACCCGTACTCGGTGCTCGTACCGTTTCTCGTTTTCGCGATCGGCGTCTCGCATGGCGCGCAGAAGATGAACGGGATCACGCAGGACATCGGGCGTGGCACGCATCGCTACGTGGCGGCGCGCTACACGTTCCGGCGGCTTTTCCTCGCCGGTCTCACGGCGTTGCTCGCGGACGTTGTTGGCTTCGCTGTGCTGATGGTGATCGACATTCCGGTAATCAGGGATCTGGCATTTACCGCGAGCGTTGGCGTGGGCGTGCTGGTCTTCACCAACCTGCTGCTGCTGCCGGTACTACTGTCATACATTGGTGTGAGTCCGT
This sequence comes from Paraburkholderia sp. UCT70, assembly GCF_050434085.1. Lineage (NCBI taxonomy): Bacteria > Pseudomonadati > Pseudomonadota > Betaproteobacteria > Burkholderiales > Burkholderiaceae > Paraburkholderia > Paraburkholderia sp. UCT70. The sequence continues at coordinate 807,299 of NZ_JBNPVZ010000002.1, forward strand.
CGGCTGCACGACGCAGCGTGCGTGGCGAGCAGAACGACGCACGCGGCACCTCGTCGGCGGGCGCGTTGTGGAATCTGCTTGATCGCTTCACCGAGCGCCGCTGGGCTGTCGGTGCGATCGTTTGTGCGGCGGCGCTAACGGTGTTCGGCTTGTCGATCAGTCAGCACCTGCAGATCGGCGACCTCGATTCGGGCGCGCCGGAACTCAGGCCGGAGTCGCGTTATAACCTCGACAACGCGTACACCAACGCGCACTACGGTCTGTCGAGCGACCTGTTCGTCGTGATCGGCAAGTCGTCGCACGGCACCTGCGACGCCAACAACTTCCCGCTGGTGCTCGAGGCGGACCGGCTCGAAACCGCACTGCGGGGCGTGCCGGGGGTGCAGACCACCACCTCGGTCGGCGGTCTCGCGCGCTGGGTGACGTCCGGGTTCTACGAGGGCTACCCGAAGTGGTACACGATCGACCGCGTGCCTTCGATCGTGAACAAGACGGTGTGGCAGATCCTGCTCGATCATCCTGATCTGCTGAGCCAGACCTGCGGCACCGCACCGGTCATCGCCTATCTGACCGATCACAAAGCGGCGACGCTGTCGCGCGTGATGGAGGCTGCAGAGGCATTCGCGAAAACCCATAGCGACGCCGATCATCAGTTCCTGATGGTCGCCGGGTCGGCGGGCATCGACGCGGTGACGAACGTCGTTGTTGCCAAGGCGAACCGCACGATGCTGTTGATGGTGTATGCAGCGGTGATCCTGCTGTGTTTCATCACGTTCCGCAGCTGGCGCGCGGTCGTGGTGGCGGTCGTGCCGCTCGGGATCACGTCGGTGCTGTGCGAGGCGCTGATGGTCAAGCTCGGCATCGGCGTGAAGGTGGCAACGCTGCCGGTGATCGCGCTGGGCGTGGGCATCGGCGTCGACTATGCGCTCTATCTGCTGAGTGTGCAGCTCGCGTATCAGCGCGCTGGGCAGCCGCTGCGTGTAGCCTATCGGCACGCGGTGCAGTTCACCGGGAAGGTCGTGGCGCTGGTCGGTGTGACGTTGGCTGCCGGCGTCATAACGTGGGCGTTCTCGCCGATCAAGTTCCAGGCCAATATGGGCATCCTGCTCACGTTCATGTTCCTGTGGAACATGATCGGCGCGCTGATCCTCATTCCGGCGCTGTCGCATTTCCTGCTGCAAGGCATTTCGCGCAAAGCAGTGGCGAAGGGCGGCGCCGCCGGTTCCACGAAGGTCGAGGCCTGTAGCGGTGAGGCAACGCTGCGGTCGTAACTGCGGAACGGGTGCCGCTCTTCGCGCGGCACCCTGGCAGGACAAAAGAATTGGCCCACTATCCGTGGAGATAGCGGGCCGGTTTGCCTGCAGGTCACGCGGCGCGTTGGGGCGAACCACTCGTTGCGCTACACCACGGACATCGAGAAGCTCAGGATCTCCGAGACCCCGCCGTCGACCATCAGCATTTGCCCATTCATGTAGGAGCTCGCTTCGGAGGCGAGAAAAACCGCGACGCCGCCGAGTTCCTCGGGGTTCCCCCAGCGTCCCACCGAGATATGCGAGCGCACGATTTCCTTCATCCGCGGGTTGGACGTGACAGGCTCGGCCATTTCGGTGAGGAAGTAGCCGGGGCAGATGCCGTTGCAACGAATGCCGTGTCGGCCCAGTTCCGCGCCGAGCGACTTCGTCAGTCCGGCAATCGCGTGCTTGCTGGCCACGTATGCCTGCAGCTTCTCGCGACCGAGCACCGACACATAAGACCCGACGTTGATGATGCGTCCGTGTCCGCGTTCGATCATCGGGCGCGCAACTTCCTGCGCGAGCACGTAGGCGGCCGTGACGTTGGTATCCATCGTTCTTTGCCACATGTCGAGGTTCGACTGCAGAAAATCACTCCACTCGCAAATGCCGGCATTGTTGAGCAGGACATCGATGCGTCCGTGGCGTGCAAGGACGTTGCGAACGCCGTTTCTGATTGCGCCCTGATCGGTGAGGTCGAACGGTTCGATATCGACGTCGCCGCCCGCTTTACGAATCGATTCCGCAGCGGTTTCGAGGCTCGCGCGCGAACGCGCGCACAGTATCACCGTCGCACCCGCTGCCGCCAGCGCGTTAGCCATGGCGAAGCCGAGGCCGCGCGACGCGCCGGTGACGAGCGCAATCTGTCCTTCCAGTGAAAAGAGTTTCATAGTCTGACTCAGTGGAATCATGCGAAGGCTGGTTACTGGTGGCGAATGACGATCTTGCCGAAATGCTGCTGGCTTTCGAGATGCCGCAGCGCATCCGGTACCCCCGCAAAGTCATAAACCGAGTCGATGACGGGCTTGAGCTTGTGCAGTCCGATCGCGCGGTTCATCGCTTCGAAATCCTGACGGGAGCCGACGCGGATCGGCGCGATCGACAGTCCGCGCGCGAAGAATCCTTCGCCGGGAGAAGGGGCGCCGGTCAGCAGTCCGACCACGCTGATGCGCCCGCTGTCGCGAGTGGCGGCAACGGACTTGCCGAAGGTTTGGGCGCCGCCCACCTCGACGACCAGATCGACCCCAAAGCCATCGGTCAGGCGCAGCACGGCGTCATCCCAATTCGGCGTGTCGCGGTAGTTGATCGTGGCGTCGGCGCCGAGTTCGGCAAGCCGTTTGAGCTTCGCTTCGCTCGACGAAGTCGCGATCACGCGCGCGCCGAACAGACGGGCGAGCTGCAGAGCGAACAGCGATACCCCGCCAGAGCCCTGTACGAGCACGGTTTGGCCCGGCAGCAGCGGCGCATGCTGGCACAGTGCGTTCCACGCGGTGACCGCGGCGCAAGGCAGCGTTGCGGCCTCCTCGTCGGAAAGATGATCCGGAACGCTAACCAGCTCTTCCTCGCTCAGCACCGCCTTGTCGCGCAGCATGCCTTCGACGATAGCGCCGCGGCCCAGCGTATCCGCGTGTTGCGGGCGGGTGCCGCCGTGCCAGTTCTGCGCGAAATTGGCCATCACCCGGTCGCCGGGTCGGAAGCGCCGCACGCCTGGGCCGACGGCAAGCACGACGCCCGCGCCGTCCGAGGCCGGAATGAAGTTAGGCGCCATCCAGTCGCGATACGCACCGTTGATCAGCAGCAACTCGCGGAAATTCAACGAACTCGCATTGACCTGTACCAGTACCTGATGAGCGCCGGGCGGCGCCGGATCGGGTTCCTCGCGCAATGCCAGACCCGCAATACCTTCAAACCGTTCACATCTATAGAGCTTCATTGGTCGTCTCCATGGTGTCGAACGAGGGCGTCGAATTGAGCGACAAGCGACGTTCTCCTCATTCTTCTCGTTGACAGCTACAAAAAGATTAGTTCAGAATATAGAACATTGTTCAACAAAGCGTTCGGAGCGTCAAATTGAAAATACTGGTCGCGGTAAAGCGCGTGATCGACTACAACGTGAAACCCCGGGTGAAATCCGATGGTTCGGGCGTCGATCTGGCCAACGTGAAAATGGCCATGAACCCGTTCGATGAGATCGCGGTGGAGGAGGCGGTGCGCCTCAAGGAAGCGGGCGTGGCGAGTGAAGTCGTCGTGGTGTCGGCGGGAACCGCGCAATCGCAGGAGGTGCTGCGTACGGCGCTCGCGATGGGGGCTGATCGCGCGGTGCTGGTGGAAAGCGATGCGGATCTGCAACCGCTCGCGGTCGCCAAGCTGCTGGCCGCCGTGGCCGCGCGGGAAACTCCGCAACTGGTGCTGCTCGGCAAGCAGGCCATCGACAACGACGCGGGACAAACCGGCCAGAAGCTCGCCGCGTTGCTCGGTTGGCCGCAAGCCACGTTCGCGTTCAAGACGGAGGTGGACGGTCAACAACTACTCGTCACGCGTGAGATCGATGGCGGACTCGAACGTGTCGCGCTCGATCTGCCGGCGGTGGTCACGACGGACTTGCGTCTGAACAGTCCGCGCTACGTGACGCTGCCCAACATCATGAAAGCGAAGAAGAAGCCGCTGGAGACGCTGAGCCCCGACGCGCTGGGGGTCGACGTTGCACCTCGTCTGAAGGTTCTCGAAGTGACCGAGCCGCCGGCGCGTAAGGGCGGCGTGATGGTTCCCGATGTTGCAGCACTGATTGAAAAGCTTCGTAACGAAGCGAAGGTGATCTGATCATGACTATTCTCGTAATCGCCGAACACGACAACGCAAGCCTCAAGCGCGCCACGCTCAACGCCATCACGGCGGCGGGCGCTGCGGGCGGCGACATTCATGTACTGGTCGCAGGCCACGGCGCGTCGGCGGTGGTAGAGCAGGCCGCGAACGTTGCCGGCGTCGCCGAAGTGCTCGTCGCGGATGCACCCGAATACGCGCATGGGCTGCCGGAAAATCTGGCCGCACTCGTCGTTTCGCTGGCTAGCGGTTATACGCACGTGATCGCGGCCTCCACGGCCGTGGGCAAGAACTTCATGCCACGGGTGGCCGCGCTGCTCGACAGTGCGCAGATTTCCGACGTGATCGCTTTCAAGGCCCCCGATGTGTTCGTGCGTCCGATCTACGCCGGCAATGCACTCGCCACGGTCCAATCGTCCGACGCAATCAAGGTCGTCACGATTCGTCCGACCGCCTTCGATGCGGCCGCTACCGGTTCGGCCGCCGCGCCGTCGCGCGCAGTCGCATCGGCAGCGGCTTTCGACAAGGCCCGTTTCGTCGGCCAGGAACTGACGAAATCGAGCCGGCCGGAGCTTGCGGCAGCCAACATCGTGGTGTCGGGCGGCCGAGGCATGCAGAACGGCGACAACTTCAAACTGCTCGACGCGCTCGCGGACAAGCTTGGCGCCGCGGTCGGCGCGTCGCGCGCCGCGGTCGACGCCGGCTTCGTGCCGAACGACTATCAGGTCGGCCAGACCGGCAAGATCGTCGCGCCTCAGTTGTATATCGCGGTGGGTATCTCGGGCGCGATTCAGCATCTCGCCGGTATGAAGGACTCGAAAGTCATCGTCGCGATCAACAAGGACAGCGAGGCGCCGATCTTTCAGGTGGCCGACTACGGTCTGAGCGCCGACCTCTTCGAGGCCGTGCCGGCACTGACCGCGGCGCTCGATTGACGTTCGCCCGGATTGACACTGGCCAGAACGCTGCTCAAGATAATTGAACTGATAGTTGCAATAGGGCCGTCGACTGCGCGGCCGCCACATAAAAAGCCGGAACCGGTGCCTACGCCGGCCATATGACGAAGGAGATAACAATGGGTAACACCAGTCCCGATTCGGGTGAGCACACTGTCCGCCTCGATTTTGTCCCGAAGGACAGTTACCTGTCGAAGCAGTTTCTCGAGCGCGAGAACGAGCGCCTCTGGCCGCGAATCTGGCAGGTCGCCTGCCGTCTGGAAGAGATTCCCAACGTGGGCGACTTCGTGACCTTCGACGTGGCCGGCGAATCGATCATCGTGGTGCGAACCGCGGGAGATCAGATCAAGGCCATCTTCAACGTCTGCCAGCACCGTGGCCGGCGCCTGACCAATGGCTGTGGCAAGGCCGCGAAATTTCACTGCGCCTATCACGGCTGGCAGTGGAATCTGGATGGCAGTCTTGCGCGTGTGCTCGACCGGCAAGATTGGGAAGGTTGCCCGGAAATGGCTGACGGGGACCTTCGTCTCAAGGACGTGCTGGTCGATACGTGGGGCGGGTTCGTGTTCATCAATATGGATCCGGATGCAGAACCGCTCGCGAAATTTCTCGACCCGGTGCCGGAGATCACGAACTGCTTCGAGTTCGAAAAGATGCGCTACCGCTGGTACAAGTCGATTCGTCTGCCGTGCAACTGGAAGGTTGCACTCGAAGCGTTCAACGAGGGTTATCACGTAGCGGCAACCCATCCGCAACTGCTCGACGTCGCCGGCGATGACGTGACGCGCAGTTTCTCCTATGGCCGCCATGGGATGTTTGGTTATTCGACGGCTACGCGGATGATCGGCGCGCCCTCGCCGCGAACCGGCAAGCCGATGCCGGAAGACGTACGCCAGGGGCTCGTGAACTTTTTCCGGGTAATGGAAGAGACTCTGAAGGCGATCAATACCGCGCGCGATTACGAAGCCGCGAAGCGCCTGATGACCGAAATGTCGCCGTCGGGTAACCAGTTCGAAGTCCTCGGGAAGGCGATGGAATTTCAGCGCGAGGCGGCCATCGCCGAGGGTGCGGGCTGGCCCGAGATCTCTTTCGAACAACTGGGTCGCGCGGGAGCGGACTGGCACGTGTTTCCGAATCTGGTGTTCCTGCCGTACCCGGACGGCGCATTGTTCTATCGCGCGCGGCCGGATGGCGACAACCCGGATTCGTGCATCTACGACATCTGGTCGCTGCAGCGCTTCGCGCCTGGGGCGGAGCCGCCGTTGAAGCGCGAGTTCTATTACGGCGTGGACGACTGGAAGGAGAACGCGCAGGAGAACTTCGGCCTGATCCTGTGGCAGGACTTCCAGAACATGACCAACGTTCAGCAGGGCATGAAGTCGCGCGGCTTCAAGGGTTTGCGCACCAATCCGCTGCAGGAATCGTCGGTTTCGAACTTCCATCGCGCGCTGCGCGAATTCATCGCGCGGGATGAGTGATGTCGACAAACTGGGACGCAACCTACGACTTCGTGGTGGTCGGCAGCGGCGGGGGTTCGATGTGTGCGGCGCTTGCCTGCAAGTCGGTGGGCAAAGAAGCACTGATCATCGAGAAGCAGGCGAAGGTCGGTGGCTCGACCGGATATTCGGGCGGGGTCTGGTGGCTTCCGAACAATCATGTGATGAAGCGTCACGGCGTCAGCGATTCCTATGAACGCGCGCGCCAGTACTTCGATGCGGCGGTTACTTATCAAGGGCCGGGGACTTCTGACGCGCGACGCGAGGCTTACTTGCGCACCGGCCCGAAGATGGCCGAGTTTCTCGAGCAGCAGGGGATGCAGTTCGTGTACGCGGACGGCTGGTCCGATTACTACGACACGCTGCCCGGCGGCGAGCCGCGTGGCCGGTCGCTGCTGGCCAGGTTGTTCGACGTGAAGGAACTGGGCGAATGGGCGCCGCGTCTGTCGCGCTACAAGGGCCCGTCGATGCCGGCCAACTCGGACGAGTATCCGCAACTGTTTCTGATGAAGCGGACGTGGGGCGGCAAGCGCAAGGCGATGCAACTGGGTGGCCGGATGCTCTATCAGAAGATCACCGGCAAGGAGCTCGTGGCCAACGGCGCGGCGATTCAAGGGCGCATGCTGCAGATGGCGCTGCGCGCGAACGTGCCGATCTGGACGGACACGCCGGTGCGCGAGTTCATCGTCGAGGACGGACGCGTGACCGGCATCGTCGCGGTACGCAGCGGCCGCGAGTTGCGCGTGCGCGCTCGCGAAGGCGTCCTGATGAATACCGGCGGCTTTTCACACAACGCGGAAATGCGCCGCAGGTACCAGCCACAGCCGTCGTCCGCGGACTGGACCAATGCGAATCCGGGCGATACCGGTGAAATCCTGCAAGCCGCGATTGCGCTCGGCGGCGCAGTGGACTGCATGGAGGAAGCGTGGTGGGTCGTGACGTCGCTCGGTCCCAACGAGGAACTGCCCGAAGGTGCACGCGCGCCGGATGGCTCGCCGCTGCCGTTCATGCATCACCTCGACCTGTCGCTGCCGTTTTCGATCATGGTCGATCAGGACGGCGAGCGCTTTTGCGACGAAGCGGGAGCGTACATGGAAATCGGTCAACGCATGTACCAGCGCCACAAGCAGACGGGTAAGGCCGTTCCCGCGTGGGTCGTGATGGACAGCCGGCAGCGTAAGTACTACCCGTGGGGCACGGCGATGCCGGGCCAGATTCCGCAGAAGTGGCTCGACAGTGGGTACATGATCAAGGCTGACACGCTCGAAGAACTGGCCGCGAAATGCAGTATCGACCGTGCTGGGCTGCTCGAGACCGTCAAGCGCTTCAACGGCTTCTGCGAAACGGGCGTCGACGAAGATTACGGTCGCGGCTCGCGCGCATTCGATCGCTGTCATGGAGACCCGACCATCAAACCGAACCCCAATCTCGGGCCGATCGAGGACGGGCCGTTCTACGCCGTGCGCATGTATCCAGGGGATGTGGGCACGGCAGGCGGTCTCGTGACCGACGAGTTTGGACGTGTGCTGAAGGACGACGGCTCGCAAATCCCTGGACTGTACGCCACCGGCAACTGCACGGCATCCGTGGTTGGCCGGTGTTATCCGGGCGCCGGCAGCAGCATCGGCGCATCGTTCGTGTTCGGTTACATCGCGGCGCTGCATGCGAGCGGCGCGCAAAAGATCTGGTGACACAGGAGAGTGACGAATGAATGCCTATCAGCCGCCCAGCAGCGAAGTCCTGGTCGACATCTACAGGCGCATGGCTCTCATCAAGCAGAACGATGAGCGCTTTCGTGCCGTTATCAAGGCCGGCAAGCTGGTGATGCCGTACTACTCGCCGCGCGGGCAGGAAGTGATTCCGTCGGCGATGTCGGTGTGTCTCACCGACGACGACTACATCTGCACGATCTACCGCGGCGTCCACGACATGATCGCCAAAGGTGTGCCGCTCAAGGAACTCTGGGCCGAGCTCGGAGGGCGAGTGACGGGCACGTGCAAAGGCAAGGGCGGCCCGATGCACGTCACGCATCCCGCGTCGGGCGTCATGGTGACGACCGGAATTGTCGGCAGTTCGATGCCGATCGCAAATGGGCTTGCGCTCGCCGCGCAGATTCGTGGTGAATCGCGCGTGGCCGTGGCCTACTTCGGTGACGGCGCATCAAACATTGGCGCCTTCCACGAGTCGCTGAACATGGCGTCCGTGTGGAAGTTGCCGGTGATTTTCGTCTGCCAGAACAACGGCTATGCCGAGCACACCAAATACGCGTATGGCACGTCCGTGCCGAACATCGCCCAGCGCGCCGTCGCGTACCAGATGCCGGGAATCACGGTGAACGGCAACGATCCGATTCAGATGCACAGGGCGGCGCGTGAAGCGGTCGAGCGCGCGCGCAACGGCGGCGGCCCGACGCTGATCGAAGCGAACACGTTCCGCTTTCAGGGGCACGTGTTCGGCGACCCGGACGCCTATATGGACAAGCACGAAAAGGCCGCCTGGCTCGCGAAGGATCCGGTGCCGCTGTTCCGTCAGTGGCTCATCGATGCGAAGCATGCGACCGAGGAGCAACTGGTTGCGATGGAAGCCGAACACGAGGCGCAGATCGACGCTGCGGTCGAATTCACGCTGTCGAGCGAATATCCCGATGTCGCGGAGCTTCGGCGCGACATCTTCAAGGACGAGGTGCTTGCATGAGCCAGCAGCCAACCAACATCAACACCATCCAGGCGGTCAACTTCGCGCTCGACGACGCGATGGCCGCCGACGCCAACGTAATCGTGCTGGGTGAAGACGTTGCCGACGGCCAGGAGGGTGGCATTGTCGGCGTAACGAAGGGACTGTCGTCGAAATACGGCACGTCGCGGGTGCGTTCGACGCCGATTTCGGAGCAGGCCATCATCGGTGCGGCAATCGGCGCTTCGATGGTCGGGATGCGTCCTGTGGCGGAAATCATGCTGATGAACTTCACGACCGTCGCGATGGACATGATCGTGAATCACGCCGCGAAGCTGCGGTTCATGTCGGGCGGACAGACCAATGTGCCGCTCGTCATCCGCACCATGACGGGCGCGGGCTTCGGCACGGGAGGTCAGCACGCCGACTACCTCGAGGCCTGGTTTGCGCACGTTGCCGGCATCAAGGTCGTCACACCGTCGAATCCTGCCGATGCGTATGGCTTGATGCTGTCCTGCATCCGTGATGACGACCCTTGCCTTTTCATCGAGAACATGCCGACCTACTGGAATCCGGGCAGTGCGCCGGAGCGGGGCGTGGCGATCCCGCTTGGCAAAGCCAACGTGATTCGCGCGGGTACCGACGTGACGGTGATCAGCTACAGCCGCCGCGTGCAGGAAGCCATGGCTGCTGCCGAAGTGCTGGCGAAAGATGGTGTCGCCTGCGAAGTGATCGATTTGCGCACCGTCTCTCCGTTGGACACCGAAACTATCCTGACTTCGGTTGCAAAAACCGGGCGCGCCGTTGTCGTGCACGAAGCCGTCAAACCGTTCGGCGTGGGTGCGGAAATCGCATCCCGTATCTACGAAGCCCTGTTTCGCGAGCTCAAGGCGCCCGTGCAGCGCGTAGGCGCGCAATTCTGCCCCGTGCCGTTCTCCAAGCCACTCGAAGACGCGTTCGTACCGGGCGTGGCCGAAATCGAATCGGCGGTTCGCGCGACGCTGAAATGACAAGCACGAACACCCGGAATTCCATCATCAATAGAGCAAGGTCATGACCACACAAGTTCTGCTTCCCAAACTGGGCTTTTCCATGAACGAAGGCACGCTAGCCGAATGGCTGGCGGACGACGGCGCAACCGTGAGCGAAGGGCAGATTCTCTATGCGCTCGAGAGCGACAAATCGATTCAGGAAGTCGAGTCGCCCGCGTCGGGCACGCTGCGCATCGTTGCCCAGGTTGGCGAGGTGTATCCCGTCGGCACGGTGCTGGCGGAAATCGTCTGATTGGCCGCAGGCCGTCACGCTGTCCAACAGTCGTTCGAAGAGGGATCCGCGATGAGTGTCGAATCCGTTACTACGCGAGCGCAGTCCAATGTGAATACCGGCCCCGGCGAGGCTGCAGTCCCCGCTTTCGGCGCGAATCTGCCGCCTTGGCCGCAGGTCGATTTCGCCGAATTCGGCGAGGTGGAAGTCAAGCCGGTGTCGCGCATCCAGAAGCTCACAGGAGCCTTCCTGTCGCGCAACTGGCTGACGATCCCACATGTGACCCACCACGACGACGCTGATATTACGTCGCTCGAAATCTATCGCAAGGCCCGTAACGAGGCGGGCACGGCGGTTAAGCTGACGCCGCTCGTCTTCCTTATCAAAGCCGTGGTGCGGGCTTTGCAGGAGTTCCCGCAATTCAACGCGTCGCTCGACGGTGACGGCAAAAACATCGTTCTGAAGAAGTACTTCCACATCGGGGTCGCCGTGGACACGCGCTTCGGATTGCTCGTGCCGGTGCTGCGCGATTGCGACAGGAAGAGCGTCGAAGAACTCTCGGTGGAACTTGCAGCAATTTCGCAGAAGGCTCGCGAAAAGGGTTTATCGATGGCAGAGATGTCGGGCGGTTGCTTTTCGATCAGTTCGCTCGGCGGCTTTGGCGGTACTGGTTTTACGCCTATCGTCAATGCGCCGGAGGTGGCGATTCTCGGCGTGACTAAAACGCGGCTGGCGGCCGCGCCGGCGGATGACGGCGGCGTCAGTTGGCGCAACATGCTGCCCCTGTCGCTCAGCTACGACCATCGCGTGATCAACGGAGCCGACGCGGCGCGCTTCGCCGCATTCATTGGAACCGTGCTGGCCGATCCGCAGACGCTCGCTGGCTAACAGTCGATCTGACAAAACAACGACGGGATTGAGATGAGAACCCTTGGCGAGATGATCGAGCGAAACGCCCGCTTGCATGCCGATCACACGGCGCTCGTGTACGCCGACCGGCGTCTGACGCACAGTCAGTTGGCGGAGCGTGCACGCCGCTTTTCGGGAGCGCTATATCAGCGCGGCCTGCGGCGCCAGGACCGGGTTGCGATCCTCGCGATGAATTGCGCGGAGTACTACGAGAGTTACCGTGCATGCGAATGGGCCGGCTTCATTCTGGCAACCGTCAATTTCAGGCTGGCCCCCGCGGAGATTCTTTATATTCTTAAGGACGCGGCCCCTAAGGCGCTCGTATTCGAGGCTCAGTATGCCGATGTCGTGAACGGACTGCGTTCGCAACTGCCCGAAATCGAGCAGTACATCTGCATTGGCGACGCACCGGATTGGGCCGTTTCGTTCGAGGCGGTGATGAAAGCCGGCCCAGTGGAAGGGCCGCCGATCCGTTCGAAACCGGAAGACTACGCGTACCTGATGTACACGAGCGGCACCACGGGGCGTCCCAAGGGCGTCGTGCGCACGCACCATGCCATGTGCGTCACCGCGGAAAGCTGCGCGCTGGTGACGGAGTTTTCGGGCAATACCCGCGTGCTACAGACGACGCCGGCGTTCCACGTCGGCGGGATTGGCTTCGTTAATTCGGTGGCCTGGATGGGCGGCACGACGGTCGTGCATCGCGCCTTCGAGCCGAAGCAAATGCTCGAGACGATCGCCGAAGAACGGATCACCTTCACGTTCATGGTTGCCGCAATGCTTCAGGCGGTCCTCGACGTGCCCGAACTGTCGAGCTATGACGTGTCCAGCATCGAAAACATCGTCACGGCGGCAGCCCCGGTGCCTGCACCGCTGCTGTCGCGCGGCATTCAGGCGCTCGGCCCGGTGTTTTCGGTCCAATACGGCATGACCGAGAGCAACGCCTGCTGGTTGCCCGCGCATGAGGTCAAGCCGCTCGGGTCTCCGGAACAGGTGCGGCGTCTCGCATCGGTGGGGCGCCCGTGCCCCGGCATCGACCTGCGCATCGTCGACGATCAAGGCAACGATCTGCCGCAAGGCCAGACCGGCGAGGTCTGGCTGCGCTCGCAGACGCAGTTGAGTGGCTACTGGAACAACAGCGTGGCGACGGTGGAAGCACTGCGCGATGGCTGGTATCGCTCGGGCGACATGGGCTACCAGGACGAGGACGGCTACATTTTCCTCGTCGACCGCAAGAAGGACATGATCATTTCCGGCGGCGAGAACATCTACAGCCGTGAAGTCGAAGATGCGCTGCTACAGCATCCGGCAGTCATCGACGTGGCGGTGATCGGCGTGCCGCACGAGAAGTGGGGAGAGTGCGTCAAGGCGATCGTCGTTTTGCGCCGTGGCGAGCAAGCGGGCGAAGCCGAATTGATCGAATTCTGTCGCGGCTTGATCGCGAGCTACAAATGTCCGAAAGCCATTGCATTCGTCGACGAATTGCCGAGGCTGCCGACGGGCAAGATCAGCAAGGTGAGTCTGCGCAGGCAGTTTGCCCAGTGAGCGGCAATCGCCTCAATTGGAGAGAATCGACCATGGCCAAATGGCTGAAAACTTCGGAATGCGTGAAGTTTGAAGTGGCGGAACGCATTGCGCGTATCACGCTGAGTCGTCCGGACAAGCGCAACGCCATCAACAATCCGCTTCTGGAGGAACTCAAGGCGGCGTTGCTCGAAGCCGACGACCTCAAATCGGTGAACGTGATCGTGCTGTCGGGAGCTGGCCGCGATTTCTGCGCAGGCTACGATCTAGTGACGACGTATTCGGATCGGGCCGCGGACGCCGCTGATCCGGGGGACTATCGCGGAACGATTCGCAGCTTCGACGACGACTGCTGGTCGATGGAGCGGCAGTCGGAGACGGTCAATCTGATGGCCGATATCCACAAGCCGATCATCGCGCAGGTGCATGGCAACTGTCTTGCGGGCGGCACGGATCTCGCGCTGGCGTGCGACATGGTGATCGCCGCCGACAACGCAAGGATCGGCTTTCCCGCCACGCGCGCGAATGGCTCGCCGCCTGCGCATATGTGGTTCTATCACGTCGGCCCGCAGTGGGCGAAGCGCCTGCTGCTGTCTGGCGACTCGCTGACGGGCCGCGATGCCGCGAAGATCGGGCTCGTCATGGATGCGGTGCCGGCAGAGCAGCTCGAAGCGGAGGTGGGCGAGTTGGCACGCCGACTGTCGTTTGTCGATGCCGATCTGCTTGCGGCCAACAAGCGCATTGTCAACATCGGGCTGGAGCTGGCCGGTTCGCGCACGCTTCAGCGGCTCGCGGTGGAAAACGACTCGCGGGCTCACCAGAGCCTGGGGCCGCGCCGCGCGCAGTTCAAGGCGGACATGGAAGCGGTTGGCCTGAAGGAAGCGCTCAAACGCCGCGACGAGCCGTTCGGCGACGGGATGATCCGCCTGCATGCTCGCGGCAGTTGACCAGACCGTCGAACGGACGAACCAAACTCAAACGAAGATCCGAACATCATGGATGTTGAACTCACATTGAACGGCGCGGTTGCGACGCTGTGTCTGAACCGCCCCGAGAAGCTCAACGCGCTGACGCCGGAAATGCTTGATCTGATTCTCGGCCACCTCGATCGCATCGAAAAGGATCCGGAGATTCGCGCGGTGATTCTCACGGGCGCAGGCCGCGCATTTTGCGCCGGTGCCGACATCAAGGGCAGCGGCGCCGCGCCACCGCAGATGAGTGTGGCGCACGCGCGCGCATCGATGGCGGTGTATCAGAAGATCGCGCTTCGGTTGTACAACCTGAACAAGCCAATGGTCGCGGCGGTACGAGGCGTTGCCGTGGGAATTGCCTGGAGCTTTGCGCTGTGCGCGGACCAGCTCATCGTTTCCGATACGGCGCAGTTCATTCCCGCCTTCCTGATGCGCGCCACCTTGCCTGAAGGCGGCATGGTGCATCTGCTTGCGCGTCATTGCGGCGAGTTTCGCGCCAAGGAAATCATGTATCTGAATCGCCGGCTGAGCGGCAAGGACGCACTCGATATGGGTCTTGCGAGTCATCTCGCAGAGGATGGCGAGCTCGACGCGGCCGCCGAAAAGCTGGCTGGCGAGCTGGCGGCCGGCCCGACTTTCTCGCTCGGGCTGACCAAGCAGTTGTTCAGGTTGAACACCGGTGGCATGGAAGAGTTTCTTGCGCAGGAACTGAACGCGGTGGCGCTCGCGGTGAACTCCGAGGACGCCGCGGAGGGTCGGCTCGCCGCGAGAGAAAAACGCGCCCCAGCTTTCAGAGGCCGCTAGGCGGAGCACCCGCACGAGCTCGGCGCAGTGGCGCGACAGAGCAGACAAACGAGGGCGCAAGAGATTCAGGAGTCAGGCATGCATTTCGGCTATAGCGAGGAAGACGAATCATTTCGTCGGGAAGTCAGAACGTTTTTCAGTGGACATGCGCCGGCCGACATTTCACGCCGCTGGCGTGTCGGCGTGCATCCGCCTGCGCGCGATGACATCCGCAGATGGCAGCGCATTCTGTACGAGCGCGGCTGGGGTGCGCCCCATTGGCCCGTCGAACATGGCGGCACCGGCTGGAGCGCGCTGCGCAAGCATATCTTCATGGAAGAGCTGTACAACGCCGATGCCATGGACTATGGCTGGCAGTCGACGCAGATGGTGGCACCCGTCATCATCGCGTTCGGCTCGGACTGGCAGAGGGAGCGTTTTCTCGGGCCTATTCTGCGTGGCGACGAGTTCTGGTGCCAGGGCTTTTCGGAGCCGAACGCGGGCTCGGATCTGGCTGGACTGAAGACCACGGCCGTGCTCAACGGTGACGAGTACGTGATCAACGGCCAGAAGATCTGGACCAGCGACGCAACGATTGCCGATTGGGGCTTCTTCCTCGTCAAGACCGATACGAGCGTCAAGCCGCAACGAGGCATTTCCTTCCTGCTGGTCAAAATGGACACACCGGGCATCACGGTGCGTCCGATCGTTTCGATCGAGGGCGGCAAGGGCCTGAATGAAGTGTTCCTCGAAAACGTGCGTGTGCCGAAGTCGCATCTCGTGGGCGAGGCCGGCATGGGATGGACCTATGCGAAGTACCTCCTCGAGAAGGAGCGCACGGCGAGCGCGTTCCTGTACTTCAACAAACGCGAGCTGCAACGCGCGAAAGACATCGCGGGGCAGGAGCGGGAGGACGGCGTGCGGCTCATCGATACACCCGGGTTCGCGCGCAAGGTCGCGGAGGTCGAAGCGGACCTGTTGGCGCTCGAATGGTCGGTGCTCCGCATCCTTGCGGAAGAGAAGAGCGAGCGCAATCTCGATGCGGTCGTCTCTGCGCTGAAGATCAGCGGGTCGGAGATGCAACAACGCGTGACGCAGCTGCAAATGGACGCACTCGGTCCCCGCGCGATGCGTTTCGATGACCACGGCGAGCCGCAGGGTGATCTGGCGGTCGACGAAAACTGGCCGGACTACATCGGCGGCCGCACGTCGGGCTATCTGATCGCTCGCGCATCCACGATCTATGGCGGCGCGCGCGAAGTACAGAAGAACATCATTGCCAAGCTGGTTTTTGGACTGTAGCCATGGACTTCAACTTCTCTGAAGAACAATTGATGCTGAAAGACGGCGCGGAGCGCTACGTTCAGCAGGAATATGGATTCGAGGCGCGCACGCGCATCGCGGCGGAGCAAGAGGGCTTCAGCCGCGAACATTGGCGCGCCTATGCCGAACTTGGCTGGCTGGGGCTGACGATGCCGGAAGACGTCGGCGGTCTCGGGTGCTCGTTCGTTGAAACGGCGATCGTGATGGAGGCGCTCGGCCGCGGTATGGCGCTCGAGCCGGTCGTGCAGACGGCGCTGCTTTGCGCCACGATCATCGAACGAGGCGATGCGCGGCGCCGGCGTGAGACGCTGCTGCCCGCCGTCATCGACGGCACGCTGCTGCTGTCGCTCGCGGACAGCGAAGCGGGCAGCCGGTACAAGCTGGGATGCCACGCGCAAACGCACGCGCTCAAGAGCGCCTCGGGTTACCTGATCAGCGGCGCGAAGACACTGGTGATCGCCGGCGCGTCGGCGGACCAGTTGCTCGTGACCGCGCGAGTCGAAGGCGCGTCGCAAGGCGTGGGCGTTTTTATTGTCGATCGCCGGGCCGCGGGCGTGACGTGCCGGTCGTACCGCTTGCTCGATGGATCGCGTGCCGCGGATATCGACCTGCATAACGTCGAGCTCAGTGAAGATGCATTGATCGTCGGACCCGAACGCTCGCTGCAGGTGCTCATGCAGGCAACGGAACTCGCGAGTCTCGCGAGCGTGGCCGAGAGCCTTGGCATGATGGAAGCCGTGATGGCGATCACCTCGGAGTACATCAAGGGACGCTCGCAGTTCGGCCAACCTATCGGCAAGTTCCAGGCGTTGCAGCATCGCATGGCTGAGATGTTCGTCGCCACGCAGGAAGCGCGCTCGATGCTGTACTGCGGGATCGCGCACCTGAACGGCCCGGCGGCCGAACGCAGCCGCGTCATCTCGGCGGCCAAAGCCGTTGCCGCGCGCGCCAATCGCTTCGTTTGCGCGCAGGGCATCCAGTTGCACGGAGGCATGGGGCTCACCGAGGAATATCCGGTAGGGCACTACTTCCGCAAGATGACGATGATGGAGAAGATGTTCGGCGATATCGACTTTCATCTCGACCGCGTTGCAGCAGGCGGCCGGACACCGATAACGGCGTGAGACGGGGAGCAGATCATGCAACGCGTGAAGCAAAAGATTGCCATCGTGACCGGGGCCGCATCCGGTATCGGCGCTGCCTGTGCCGCCAGGCTCGCGCAGGAGGGCGCCTTGCTCGTCGTGGCGGACCTGAATCTCGAAGGCGCGCAGGAACAGGTTCGTCGTATTAACGAAGCGGGGGGCCACGCGGTCCCGGCGCAGGTCGATATCGGCGACGAAAGTTCGATCGATGCATTGTTCGATCTGACGCTCAAGACTTGGGGCGGGCTCGATATCCTGCATAACAACGCCGCGGCCACATCGCTTTCCAGTACTGCCGATGCGGCAGTCGAGGCACTCGACGTCGGGGTCTGGGACGACACGATGCGCATCAATCTTCGCGGCACCATGCTGGCTTCGCGGTGCGCGCTGCCGCTGATGCGCGCACGAGGCGGCGGTTCGATTATCAATACCTCTTCCGGTGCCGCTCAGGCGGGCGCGCTGGGGTACAGCGCGTACGGTGTCTGCAAGGCCGGTATCGAGGCGCTGACGCGCTACGTCGCCGCGCAGCACGGCAAGGAGGGGATACGCTGCAACGCGATCGCTCCGGGCCTGATCGTCACGCCGGTGACCCAGGCGTACTACGCGGGGGAGACCGGAGAGATGATGCTGAGCCACCATCTCACGCCTCGCCTCGGGCAGCCCGAAGACATTGCACACGCGGTGGTGTACCTCGCTTCGGATGAGGCGGCGTTCGTCACGGGCCAGGTGTTCAACGTCGATGGCGGACTTCTTTCACACCAGCCTTACTATGCCGACGAAATCCGCGCGCGCCCGGCCGCGATGGCCAACGCTACGAAGGGGAAGGCATGACGACGGAATCAGCGCTGCTCGCGCGTATCGAGCGCATTGAGGCGCAGCTCGCCATCCAGCAGTTGCCGGTCCGATACGCGCTCGCGGTCGATTCGCGCGATCTGGACAGCCTTGTGCAACTGTTCGCCGAAGACGTCGATTGCGGCCGATGGGGCGTAGGGCGCGCGGCATTGAAGACGTTCTACGGGTCCGAGCATATCCTGCGCGGCTTTTATCGCAGCATTCACCAGATCTGCGGCCACGTCGTCGATTTCATCGATGCCGACCATGCGACGGGAAGCGTCTATTGTCGCGCGGAGCACGAGGACAACGGAGCGTGGGTGGTGATGGCGATCTGCTACTTCGATCACTATGTGCGGCGCGGCGGGCAGTGGTGCTTCGAGCGTCGCGACGAACAGCATTGGTATTCGACGGACTGGCTCGCTCGCCCCGGTGCGCCGCGCTTGCAGAACTGGCCCGGCAAGTATGAAGGCGATCGGTATCAGCCGCGCCTTCCGCAAGGATTTCCCACGTGGGCGGCGTTCTGGAGCGACAGCGAACAGCATGCGATCGACGCGTTGACGAAAGCGCCGTAAGCGCGGTCTCGCCTTCGGCTCCTGGCCCGCCACGTAGCCATTCGTGGGACTGGCGAGGTATGCAAGGAGTGAGGTCCGCGCAAACTTCCGCATCGTGGAGATCGACGCCGATCCCCTGTTCGCCGAGCGTCGTCAGATACCGCGCCAGCCGCGCCGATGCCTGAGGCAGCGTCGGTGATCGGCGTCGTGCGGCAGGCCTCCGTGCTCCTCGCGCTTACGCCGTCAGATCGGGCAGACGCACCACCAGCCCGTCCAGTTCCGGCGTCATGAAGATCTGGCATGTCAGACGGCTGTTTTCGCGCACGTCCATCGCGCAGGTGAGCATGTCGACTTCATAGGATTCCGCCGCTGGCATGTGGTTCCTCCAGGTGTCGTCGACATACGCGTGACAGGTTGCGCAGCTGCAGCTGCCCCCGCAATCGCCGAGAATGCCTGGGATCTGATTGTTCACAGCTGTTTGCATGACTGAATCGCCAACGTTGGCGCTTACGGCGGCCTCGCTGCCGTCCGGCTGGATGAATCGAATGAGCGGCATGGCTTCTGAACCTCTGAAAAATGAATTGGACTAGGGAAGCAGACTTTTCAACGGGATCGATTCGTTGGCGAGATCGGCGGCGCGGACCGGAATTTTCTCGGCAACGAAACGCTTGGCCAGCACGAATTCGGGTACACGGCTGACCGTATCGGCCGCGAGCATGACGCCGTCCTTAAGATAAAACGCCGAAAAAGAGCGGGCTTTGGGATCGCCGCGCAGGACGAACTCGTCGTAGCCGAGGGACAAGCCGACCATCTTGAGCTTCAGATCGTATTGGTCGGACCAGAACCACGGCACGCTGTTGTAGACACGCTCCTTGCCGCACAACGACGCAGCGGCGGTGCGGGCCTGCTCCAGCGCGTTAGGGACCGACTCGAGACGCAGGCGGCGTCCAAGGGAAGGGTTGGGGTGGTTGGTGCAATCCCCGACCGCAAAAATGTCCGGGTCGGACGTGCGCGTGTGTTCGTCGACCATGATGCCGTTGTCGACTGCAAGGCCGGCCGCTTGCGCGAGTTCGGTGGCGGGCTCCAGTCCCACGCCGACGATGACGAGATCCGCGGCGACGCGCGTGCCGTCCGCGCAGCACACGGCGGCAACGGCGTCGCCGGATGCGTCGAGTTCGAAGCCACTCACGATCGCGTTGGTACGGATGTCGACTCCGGCTTCGCGGTGAACTTCCTCGTAGAACCGGGAAAGCTCGGGAGCCGTGACGCGCGCGAGGACGCGCGGCAACGCCTCGAGCACGGTGACGCGCAAGCCGCGCTTCACGGCTACCGCAGCCACTTCCAGCCCGACATATCCACCGCCGATGATCACGAGGCGCGAGCCGGCATGAAACTGGTTTCGAATGCGCGCGACGTGATCGAGCGTGCGAAGGTAGTGAAAATTCTGCAGCTTCTCGGTCGCTTCGATACCCGGCAACGCGAGGCGCCGCGCGCGGCCGCCGGTGGCCAGAACCAGTTTCGTATAGCTGATTTCGCTGCCGTTGGACAGCGTGACCCGTTTCGCGTCACGGTCGATGCGCTGCGCGCGCGTGTTCGGGATGAACTCGACACGCGCTTTGTCGTACGTCGACAGCGGTTTCAGGTACAGCTGCTCGGCGGTCGATTCGCCCGACAGGAATGCCTTGGAGAGCGGCGGCCGTTGGTAGGGCAAATGCGGTTCTTCTCCCACCATCACGATGCGTCCCGTCCATCCCTGTTCGCGGATCGCGGTCGCGCATTCTCCTGCTGCGTGACCCGCCCCGACGATCAGCGCGATGTTCTCTGCGTCTCCAGCTGTCATGAGGCTAACTCCATCTCGCACGGCCGCAGGCTCGCTGCGGCCACAGTAAGTCTGAATAATGTTCTAAATTGTGAACGACGGTCGCTGCGACTGTCAATGCTCATGAACCCCGTTGGGCCGAGGCGGAGCTGACCATCGCCTCGATGCCGCCAACCGCGAAGCGAATCAGATAGGTGCGCATGCGCTCGATATGTGCTGTCGTGAGTGCCTTGGCTCCGGAGCGCGCTTCCTGCGCGTAAAGCTCGTTGAGCACGAGATGAAACACGGACTCGACGAAATGCTGCACCAGTTCGACGGTCTCCCGCGTGACGCGGGGAAGTGCCTTGGCGAAGGCGTCACGGTAGTGCGCGGCCGCAGGCGCGTATTGGTCATAAAACGGCGCCGTGAGATCGGGGCGCTCCAGAAGACAGCCAATCTGGGTTAGCAGGCGCAAGTAATTTCGCCACCCCGGATCGCCGCTCTTCAGATGCGCGAAGGCCGGTGCGGAAAGTGCAGTCACGATTGCTTCCACGTCGGGGCGCTCGCCTTGCAGGGGTGCCAGTTCGACCTCGAGCGATTCGATGACCTGCCGGCTGATCACCGCGGCGCGACGGCCGATCGCCTGCTGAAATAGCGCGTCTTTGCTGCCGAAGTGGTACCGCGCGAGGCTCAGCTCCATGCCACAGCTCTGCATGATGTCGCGAATCGACGTGCCGAAGTAGCCGTGCATCGCGAACAGCCGCTCGGCCGTGTCGAGAATGCGCTCTGGCGTCGTGCTGCGCGCCGTGGCACGCGGCTCATTGATGGCAGTCGCCCGTCTGCTGGCGGCGTGCGTGGTGCTGGACGGCATGGTTTCCCTTTGATTGCGGGCGCGAGCCAGAAAGCGCGCAACATCCCCTTCCGCGAATGATAAATCGATCTTGCACACTTGTGCAAAATAGAACATAGTTCAACTATTGGTACCTCGCGCAAAAGCAGAGGTGCCTGCAAACAAACGATTAATGGAGACAGGAACCATGGCCGGCGCGCTGCGACTTGAGGACTTCGACGATCCTAAGTTCAACCCCTTTTTCGAGGATTCACTCGCTTACGGTGCCGATGCGGACCCTTATCCACGCATTGCGGAACTGAGGGAAAAGGCTGCGGTTCAGGAAGGTGACTACCGTGTGCTGATGGGCGGCGCGGCGGACCTGACCATGTCCGATGTCGCGCACTATTCCGTATTCGGATACGACGAGGTCTCGAAGGTGCTTGGCGACCCGGCAACGTTTTCGAACAAGTCGTACGAGCGCAATCTCGGCATCAGCTTCGGGCGCAGTATCTCGACGATGGATGCGCCCGAGCACCCGCGCTACCGCCGCATCTTCCAGAAGGCCTTTTTGCCGCACACCGTCGCGGCATGGGGCAATACGCTGGTCGACCCAGTGGTGAGCGAGCTGATGTCGAAGTTCATGGATCGCGGACATGCGGATCTCGTCAACGAGTTCACGCTTCACTACCCGTTCAACATCATCTATCGGCAACTGGCATTGCCGCCGGAAGATGTGAAGATCTTTCACAAGCTCGCAATCGCACAGACGCTGGTTTCGATCGATGTCGAGCATGGCGTGGAGGCATCAACGAAGCTGGGCACCTATTTCGCGCGGCTCGTCGACGAGCGCCGCAGTAATCCCGGCGACGATCTGGTGAGCTCGCTGGCCACCGCGGAGGTGGACGGCGAGCGGCTACCGGACGAGGTCGTCATTTCGTTTCTTCGCCAGCTGGTGAATGCGGGCGGCGACACGACCTATCGCGCGACCAGCGTACTGTTGCTTGCGTTGTTGCGCGATCCGGTACAGCTCGAAGCGGTGCGCCAGGATCGCACGCTGGTCGCGGCGGCGATCGAGGAGGCTCTGCGCTGGGACGGCCCCGTGCTGATGCAGTCGCGTATGGCGACGCGTGATGTCACGCTCGGCGGTGTCGAGATTCCTGCCGGCGCATTTCTCGACGTGGTGGCGGGCAGCGCCAATCGCGACCCCAGCCGTTTCGCCGATCCGGACAGGTTCGACATCTATCGCAAGGCGGGTCACCGGCACTTTGCATTCGCCTATGGCCCGCACGTGTGCATCGGCCAGCACCTGGCGCGCGTGGAAATGACGCGCGCGCTCGACGCGATTCTCGATCGCCTGCCCAATCTTCGGCTCGATCCGGCCGCGCCAGCGCCACCGATCAACGGGATCATGATGCGCGTTCCGCATTCGATTCCCGTCATCTTCGGCTAACAGGAACAACGCCGACCTCGCGTGCTATGGATGGGGCTGGCCGACAAGGCACGGACGGTGGAGAACGCATAGATGACCGAGTTTGACTTTATCGTGATTGGCGCGGGTGCGGCGGGTTGCGTGCTAGCCAATCGTCTTTCGGAGAGCGGGCACCATACCGTGCTACTCATCGAGGCAGGTCCAGAAGATCGCAATCCGTTGATCCGGATGCCAAAAGGCTTTGGCAAGCTGCTGGGCGACCCGGCTCATGCCTGGTTCATTCAGGTGCAGCCCGATCATGGCAACGGGCATCGCAACGAAATCTGGCTTCGCGGCAAGATGCTCGGCGGTTCCAGCAGCATCAACGGCATGGTGTATATGCGAGGTCATCCCGAGGACTACGACGGATGGGCCGAATTCGGTGTCGAGGGCTGGAGCTGGCAGAACCTGGCGCCCTGCTTCCGGCGCATCGAAGATCACGCGCTCGGCGCCGATGAGCTGCGAGGAGAGGGCGGCCCGCTGAAAGTGTCACCGTACGCGCAGCGCAATCGTATTGGCGACGCCGTACTCGAGGCGTGCCGGTCGCTCGGCGTGCGGCGCGTGGAAGATATCAACAGGCTCGATCATGAGGGCGTGGCCTATCTGATCTATACGATACGCAACGGTCGTCGGCAAAGCTCGGCCGAAGCCTTTCTGAAGCCTGCGAGGGCGCGCAAGAACCTCACAGTCGCTACCGGCACGCAAGCCGCGCGAATCGTGTTTGACGGCACGCGCGCCGTCGGCGTGCAGTGCGAAAGCGCGGGGCAGCAGATCGCTTACCGTGCGCGTCGCGAGGTCGTGCTCTCGGCGGGCGCGATCGAGTCGCCGCGGCTTTTGCAGTTGTCGGGCGTTGGCGATCCCGGCCATCTGCAGTCGCTTGGCATTCCTGTCGTGGCGGCGAGTCCGGGGGTCGGACGGAACATGCGGGAGCACTATCTATATATGCTGCAGGCCCGCCTGCGGCACTGGCGCGATTCGCAGAACCGGCAGTTCAGCGGCATGCGCTTATGGCGCAACGCGATGCAGTATCTGCTGTTCCGCCGTGGCGTGATGTCGCTCGGCTCGTACCAGGTGGGCGGCTTCGTCAAGACCGCGGCGGATGCGATGCGTCCCGATGTTCAACTGATGATGGCGCCGTACTCGATGGATTTCGGCGCGGCCGGTTACGCGTTCGAGTCGTTCCCAGGCATGCAGCTCTTCAGCTACCCGCTGCGCCCGCGCAGCGAAGGGCACGTCAGGATCCAGTCCGCGGACCCCCGCGTGCCGCCCGAAGTCGTCGCGAACTACCTTGCCGATCCGTACGACCGGCAGATGGCTGTCAACGCATTCCGGTTCATGCGCAGCGTGCTGGCCGCCGAGCCGCTTGCCAGCCTGCTGGCAGGGGAGACACGTCCAGGCCCCGCCGTCCAGACCGATGACGAGATTCTCGACCTCTACCGGCGTGAAGGCCAATCCGGCTATCACGCTTGCGGCACCTGCAAGATGGGATCGGACACGCTTGCCGTGCTCGATTCGCGGCTGCGCGTGCGCGGTGTCGAACGCCTGCGCGTGATGGATCTCTCCATAACACCCACGATGATCTCCGGCAACACGAATGGCCCCATGATGGCGATGGCATGGCGCGCCGCCGGCCTGATCCTGGAGGACGCGCGATGAGCCGCCTTGAAGCCTACAGCGGGCGCTTTACGAACATCGACTTCGAGCGACGCGACGGTGTTTTGCAAGTGCGCCTGCATACCGATGGCGGCCCGCTCAAGTGGGGCGCGCTCGATCGCAGCATTCACAGCCAGCTAGGCGAGGCGTTCTACCAGATCGCACGCGACCTCGATAATCGCGTAGTCATCCTGACCGGCACCGGCGATTCGTTCTGCGACGCGATGAATTACGCCGAGTTGCCGACGGAGCCGCTTGCGAAAGGCTGGCCGCGCCTGCAGCGTGAAGGGCAGGACCTGCTGATGCAACTGCTGGACATTCCGGTTCCGGTTATCGGCGCGATCAACGGGCCGGCACTCATTCATGCCGAGTTGCTCGTGCTGTCGGATATCGTGCTGGCCTCCAGTCGCGCCGAAATCTCGGACCAGGCGCACTTTGTTCACGGCGTCGTGCCGGCGGACGGCGTGCAGATCGTCTGGCCGATGCTGATTGGTCACAACCGCGCCCGCTACTTTCTTCTCAGCGGCGAGCGCATCACGGCGCAGCGCGCGTGGGAGCTTGGCGTCGTCGGCGAAGTCGTCGCGCACGACACCTTGCTCGAACGTGCGTGGCAAATGGCGCACGAACTCGCGGCGAAGCCGATCGAAACGCTGCGATACACGCGCGCGGTCTTCACGCAGCCGTTCAAGCGCCGCATGCTCGACGAACTGGGCTACGGGCTCGCGCTAGAAGGGCTCGCCGGTATTGCCGCGCAGTCCGGCAAGACGTAGTCGGTCAACGCGAATGTTCACGAATGGGAGACACGATATGACCTTGGTAGTGCAAGCATCAACGGAGCGCAACGCGATCGTTCAGCAGGCGCTCGACCGCGCCACACGGGAAGGCGGTGAGATCGGCGTGCAGGTGGCGGCCTATCTGAACGGCAAGCTCATGATCGACGCATGGAGCGGCGTGGCCGATCCGTCCACCGGCCGTCTGGTCGACGGCGAAACGCTGTTCAATGTGTATTCGGTGACGAAGGCGGTTGCTGCAACCGCGTTGCATATCCTGGCCGACCGCGGGCTCATCGAATACGACGCGCCGGTAATGCGCTACTGGCCAGAGTACGGTGCCCGCGGCAAGCAGAAAACGACGGTGCGCGATGTGCTGACTCATCGCGCGTGTGTGCCGCAAATGCCCGAAGGCGTCACGCCGGAGCTGATGTGTGACTGGCAGTGGATGACCAGCGCCATTGCCAACCTTGAGCCGCTTGCGGAGCCGGGGACGAAGACGCTGTACCTCTCGATGACGTTCGGCTGGATCGTTGGCGAGCTGGTGCGGCGCGCCGATCCGAAGAAGCGCTCGCTGGGCCGTTTTGTCCGCGAGGAGATTGCAATGCCACTCGGCATCGACGATCTGTGGATCGGCATTCCCGACGAAGTCGAGCCGCGCATCGCACGTCTCACCGATGCAATGGTGCCGGTTCCCGCGGAATACCTGCCGCCGCTGTTCCTGCGCTCGATGCCGCAACAGGTCGCATTGGCGCCACAAGTGTTCGAGCGCCCGGACGTGCGGCGCGCGGAAGTCGCGGGCGTTGGCGGGATCTTCAACGCGCGCAGCGAGGCGCGCTTCTGGGCAATGCTGGCATGCGGCGGCGAGTTGAACGGCGTGAGGATCCTCTCCAAGGAGCTCGTCGCCACGCTGAACACGCCACGCGCCAATAGCGAGGAGCCCGACCCGGTGATGTTCGGCTTTCCGATTCCAATCACGATCGGTGGCTTCTGGTTCGGCGGCAACCATCCGCCGGTGACGGCGGCACGTTCACCGCGCGCTTTGTGCCATCCGGGGCAGGGCAATTCGATCGGCTGGGCGGACCCGGATACCGGGCTCGCCGTCGCGATCTGCCACAACAAGCTGTTCAACCCGACCACGCCGGAAGAAGATCCGCTGCTTCCGATCGCTGCGGCAATTCGCGACGCACTGGATCTGAAGTGATTGGCACGATGCGCATGGATATCGAGTATCTGCAGCAATGGACTGGGCGCACTGAGGAAGTGCAGGACCAGGTCACCTCCACGCCGATGGCGGCCCTCAGCGCCATGCTTGACCACGATGACGCGCCTTCAGCACGTGGCGATGACTTGCCGCCGTTGTGGCACTGGCTTTATTTTCTGCCGGTTCATCGCCAGTCGATGGTGGGGACGGACGGTCATCCGAAACGCGGCGGCTTTCTGCCGCCAGTCGATTTGCCTCGCCGCATGTGGGCGGGCAGTCAACTCGAGTTTCTACGGCCGCTGAAAGCGGGTAGCGCGATCACGCGTCTTTCATGCATCGAGAGTGTTGCGCACAAGCATGGACGTACCGGCGATCTCGTGTTCGTGAAGGTCAAGCACGAGGTCAGCGACGCTGCTGGCCTTGCCATCGTCGAACGCCAGGATATCGTGTATCGCGGTCATCCGGCTGCCAGCGAAAAGCCTGCAGCACTACAGGCCGCGACCATGGGCGCTCAATGGACACGCGAGGTCAATCCCGATCCGGTGCTGCTGTTTCGCTACTCAGCGCTTACGTTGAATGGTCATCGCATTCACTACGACCGGCCTTACGCGATCGGCGCAGAGGGGTACGAGGGACTCGTCGTGCATGGCCCGCTGCTCGCCACGCTTCTGATGGACTCGCTCGGATCGGAGCTGCCGGGCGCGCGCGTCGGAGCGTTTTCGTTCCGCGCGATCAAACCGGTGGTGGACACTTCGCCTTTCTATGTTTGCGGAAAGCAACACGAATCGGACCAAAGCAAGGTGAGCTTGTGGATCGCCGGCAGCGACGGATCGTTGCGCATGGAAGCCACGGCTGTTCTGATCTGATCGTCGAGCCGGTCCGCTGGCGGGGTCGCCGTAGCCGGACCGGACGCTGGATGGGAGACTTTATGCGTTCGTTTCTTTTTGTGCCGGGCAGCAAGCCTGAACGATTCGCCAAGGCGCTCGCGGCAGGCGCGGATGCGGTGATCGTGGACCTCGAGGACGCTGTTGCAGATGCGGACAAAGCGTCGGCGCGTGCATATGTTGCCGACGCGGTACGTACATTTTTGGCATCGACGGTTCGGGTACTTTTGCGCATCAATGGCGCGGGGACGCAGTGGTTCCAGCGGGACCTCTCGCTCGCAGCGTTCGATGGTATCGATGGCGTGGTGTTGCCCAAGGCAGAGAATCCGGCTGCTTTGACCGCTGTCGCGGCGGCAACGGCGAAACCCATATTGCCGATCATCGAATCTGCCGAGGGCGTCTGGAATGCACTGGACGTGGCGCGCACGCCCGGCGTCGAGCGACTGATATTCGGCTCGGTTGACTTCGAACTCGATCTGGATTGTGACGGTTCATGGGACGCGTTGCTGCTCGCGCGTTCGCGTATCGTGCTGGCCTCCCGCGTAGCGGGCATTCAGTCTCCAGTGGATGGTGTTAGCGTGGCAATCGATGACGAACGACTGCTCGCGCACGACTCGTCGAAGGCGCGATCGCTGGGCTTTGGCGGGAAGCTGTGCATTCATCCGCGCCAGGTTGCAGCGGTCAATGCGGCGTTCAGCCCGAGCGCGAATGAAATTGCCAAGGCGCGGCGAATCGTCGACGCGTATGAGCGGGCAGAAGGCGGGGCGGTGTCCATAGATGGACGGATGGTGGACTTGCCGGTATTGCTCAAGGCAAGACGCATCGTTGGCATGTCTGAAAGCGTGCGAGGTTCAGAGGAAGGGTAAGTGGTGTGGCGGGTGAGCGCCGCACCGCCCGCGCCACCACCGCATCATGTGGCGCGGTCGTGACACGGTATCGCTTACACCGGATCCCAGGGCGTGAGCGCCATGGACGGCACGTTCGGGAAGAAGCTCGATTCGAACGCCGGCATGACCTGCTCGGCAATCGCTTCGGGCGTCCAGCCGCCGTCGCGATGCAGCGAGCGGATCATGCGGATCTGGTTGAAGAAGTAGATCTCGTTGGCGCGCACGCCGAAGATCTGACCCGAAACCTTTGCGGCCTGGTCGGACGCAAGGTAGACCGCGAGCGGCGCGATCTTGCGCGATTCCATGCGCTTGAGAATTTCGACGCGTGCTTTTTGCTCAGGCGTCTCCGAGGGGATCGAGGCCGTCATCGCGGTCCATGCCCACGGCGCGATGCAGTTCGAGCGCACGTTGAATTTCGCCATGTCGAGGGCAATCGACTTCGACAGACCGACGACCCCCATTTTGGCGGCGGAGTAGTTGGCCTGTCCGATGTTGCCGATCAGACCCGAGGTGGAGGTCATGTGAACGAAGCTGCCGCCGTTTTGTGCCTTGAAATGCGGAGCCGCCGCGCGTGCCACGAAAAACGACCCGTTCAGATGCACGTCGACTACGGCCTTCCACTCGTCGAGGCTCATGTTGAAGAACATGCGGTCACGCACGATGCCGGCGTTGTTGACCACACAGTCGATGCGGCCGAACGTGTCCAGCGCGGCCTGCACGATCTTCTGCGCGGAATCCCATTCAGCGACGCTATCCGTCGAGGCAAGCGCTTGCCCGCCGGCCTCCTTGATTTCTTCGACGACGCGCTCTGCGGCGAACTGGCCGGATTCGGCGTTGCGACCAAGGTCGTTGACGATGACCTTTGCGCCGTTCGCCGCGAATTGCAACGCAAAATCGCGCCCGATGCCGGCACCCGCACCCGTTACCACTACCACCTTGTCCTTGACGAAATCGCTCACTCTTGTCTCCGTTCGATAAGCGTTGATGTAAAAAAGCTCGCTTCGGTATAATATCAAAACTGAACGGCGTTGCATAATATGAACGCTGGCACGTTGATGCAAAGTGTGACGATTCATCCATTCGAAGACGACCAAATGATAGGAGACGCGAGATGAACCCTACGAAAGACTGGACCGTGCCGGACCATGTTCCGCGAGAACTCGTGGTCGATTTCGACTATATGAATCCGCCCGGTGCGCAAGACGACGTCCATCTGGCGTGGAAGAGGCTGCATGCCGGGCCCGATATCGTCTGGTCTCCGTACCATGGCGGCCACTGGATCGCCACGCGCGGCGAAGACATCGAGGCGATGCAGAAGGACCACACCCATTTTTCGCATCGCAGTGTCAACATCCCGCCGCTCAACGAAACGCAGCTCGTGCCGCTCGAGCTTGACCCGCCCGAACATACCGCGTACCGCAACCTGATCACGCCCGCTTTCCTGCCGCAAGCTATCTCCTCGCTGGAAAGCGACGTGCGCAGCCTCGCAATCGAGCTGATCGAAAAAATCGCTCCACGAGGCGAATGCGAGTTCGTCTCGGAGTTCTCGAAGATCCTGCCGATCGTGATTTTCCTGCGTCTTGCCGATCTTCCGTTGAGCGATCGAGGACAATTGCTCGAATGGGCGGAATGGGCCGTGCGCGGCAACTTCGAGCAGCGCAACGAATCCCAGCACCGGCTGATTGGCTATATCTCCACCTGGGTGGAGAAGCGCAAGGCAGAGGCGGGCGGCGATCTCGTCAGCCTCATCGCCAACGCGCAGATCGACGGCAAGCCGATCAGCCCCGAGCGCATGTTTGGGATGTTTATCGTCGTGCTGTTCGGAGGCCTCGATACCGTCGCGTCGATGATGGGTTTCATCGCGCGCTTTCTGGCGGAGAATCCGGCGCACCGGAGGCAGCTGATCGAGAATCCCGATCTGATGGTGTCGTCGGTCGATGAGATGATTCGTCGCTTTGGCGTGGCGAACACCGCGCGGCTCATCACGCAGGACATGGAATACAAGGGCATCCAGTTCAGGAAGGGCGACCAGATCCAGCTGCCGAACTCCCTGTTTGGCCTCGACGACCGCAAGTTCAGCGATCCGCTCGCCGTCGACCTGACGCGCAAGCCAGTGCTGCACGCAGCGTTCGGCAACGGCCCGCATCGCTGCCCGGGGTCGTTCCTTGCGCGTACGGAGATCAAGGTTTTCCTCCAGGAGTGGCTCAAACGCATTCCCGATTTTCGCATTCGCGAGGGCGACAAGCCCCGATGCGGCTCGGGCTCCGTCAACGGCATGCTCTATCTGCCGCTCGTCTGGGACGTAGCGCCCTGAAGTATTCCCACCCTCAACGACTCATCGACGATCATGAAAAAGTGGCAATGCATTTTTTGCGGTTTTTACTACGACGAAGCAACGGGACTTCCCGCGGAGGGCATCGCGCCTGGCACTCGCTGGGAAGACATCCCCGATGACTGGGCATGCCCCGAGTGCGGTGCGACCAAGGCCGACTTCGTGATGTTCGAAGTGGAGGCCTGAGCGCGGGCGCGCGCACGGCGCAAGGCCGTGCGCTTCATCGCTCAGGATCAGGCGCGCTCGAACACGGCGGCAATACCCTGGCCACCGCCAATGCACATGGTCTCGAGTGCATAACGTCCTTTCCGGCGCGTCAACTCGTGCAACAGCGTTGTCATGATGCGCACGCCCGTTGCGCCAATCGGGTGGCCCAGCGATATGCCAGAGCCGTTCACGTTGAGCCGGTCGGTATCGTGCCAGTTCCAGCCTTTGAGGACTGCCAGCACCTGACACGCGAATGCTTCGTTTACTTCGACAAGATCCATCTGCTCGAGCGTAAGCCCGATGCGCGTCATCAGCTTCCGCACTGCGGGCACGGGCCCAATGCCCATGCGTGATGGCTCGCATCCGGCTGCGGCCCAGCCGGTCAGCCAGGCCATGGGTTCGAGTCCGAGCGCTTCGAGGCGGTCTTCCGCGACGACGAGGCAGGCGGCAGCGGCATCGTTTTGCTGGCTGGAGTTGCCTGCGGTGACTGTGCCGCCCGGCATCAACGCGCGAAGCTTGCCGAGGCTTTCCATGCTGGCGTCGGCGCGGAATCCTTCATCTTTGGAAAACAGAAGCGGCTGGCCTTTTTTCTGAGGAACGCTGACCGCCACGACCTCTTCGGCCATATGGCCGGACTCCCATGCGGCGGCCGCGCGCTGATGGCTGCGCAGCGCGAACTCGTCGGCGGCTTCGCGGCTGATGCCATAGTCGGTGGCCAGATTTTCCGCGGTCTCGATCATGCCGGAGATAAAGCCGAAGCGCGATTCCGGCTGTGAGCGCTCGCGGCCCCGCGCGAGCCGGTCGTGAAACTGGACGGAGCCCGACCGGGCGCCCCAGCGCATGTCCGTGCTGTAGTACTCGATATTGCTCATACTTTCCACGCCGCCGGCCAACACCACGTCGGCGGCGCCGGTCTGCACCATCATCGCGGCGGTGACGAGCGCCTGCAGGCCGCCGCCGCAACGTCGGTCAAGCTGCATGCCCGGCACCTCCACGGGCAGGCCCGCCTGCAGCGCAATCCAGCGGCCCACGCAAGGTGTTTCGCTGTTGGCGTACGATTGCGCGAAGACGACGTCGTCGATGCGAGCGGGATCGAGTCCTGCGCGCCGGATCGTTTCATTCGCAACGAGCGCGCCGAGATCTTCGACGCAAACGCCGCGCAGGCTACCGCCAAAGGTGCCGACGGGCGTTCGTACAGGGGAGACAATTGCCGCGCGTTTCATCGGACGTTTCCTTGCAAAGTTTGAAAGTTCTGATTCGGCCGGGTTGCAATCAGCCGACGAGCGTCGCGCTTCTTAAGCGATTGGAAGGCGGGACGCCCGCCATCTGATCGAGAGCGCTGCGATGGTCCGGATGGGCGATTGCCAGCATGCGTTCGCGCCTTTGGCGCAGCGTCAGGCCGCGCAGATCGGCCACGCCGTATTCGGTCACCACGATGGCGGCGTCGCTGCGCGGCGTGCTGACCGGTCCGTTCAACGACGCGACGATGCGGGTCGCGCCCTTGCCCGCGGTGGACGGCAATGCGATGACAGGAACGCCGCCACGCGAGCGCCGCGCGCCGCGCAGGAAATCCAGTGCGCCGCCCACCGCGCCCACATACACGCCACCGGCAATTTCGGCGTTGATCTGGCCACTCAGATCGACCTCGACCGCCGAATTGATGGCGACGAAGCGGTCGATGCTTGCGAGCACGTTCGGATCGTGCGTGTAGCGGGTCGAACGAAACTGCACCGCGTCGTTTCGATGCGCGAACTCGTGTATGCGGCGGCCCCCCATCATCACGCCAGCAATGGTCTTGCCCGTGTCGATGGTCTTGCGCACATTGTTGATCACGCCGCTTTCCATCAGATCGGCGACTTTGTCGCCGATCGTGCCGGAATGGATGCCAAGGTCTCGCCGATCGCCGAGGCAAGCGAGGATCGCTTCTGGAATCGCGCCGAGGCCGAGTTGAATGGTGGCGCCGTCTTCGATCAAACCGGCCGTGTGCTGTGCAATCGCCAGCTCCGTCGGGCTGACTGCGCTGGGCGAACTCTCGGGCAAAGCGCGCGACGTCGGGACAATGAAGTCGATGTCGTCGTCGTGAAGATATCGCTCGCCGTAAGTCCAGGGTGCCTGTTCGTTGACTTCCGCAATGATGACGCGCGCGCGCTCGAGCGCCGGGATCAGATACTCATGCGCGACGGACAAGCTGTAGCGGCCGTGCGCGTCGGGTGGCGCCAACTGCAGTAGCAGGACGTCGATCGATAGCTGACCCAACTCCATCATCTCTGGCAACTGCGAATAATGGCAGGGCAGGATATCAAGCGCGCCAGCCTTGGCCAGTGCGCGGTTGGAGCCGCTCCCGCAGTACGAAACGAAATCGATGCAGTCCGCGTGCTCAGGCCGGCACGTGTCGTAGTTGCCGGCGCCGAGAAAGACCCGGAACGCGCCGATGCTGTGCCGCTGCTGAAGTAGAGTGCGCGTGAGCGCAAGGGGCTCGGCGTTCGATTGGCCCCATGCGACGGTATCGCCGGGGCGGATGATGGACGCGAAATCGACGGCGTCCGCCTCTAGCTGTAAGGGCATGGTGTTGTTTGCGTCAGGTGGCGGGTTGCGCAAGGGCCTGGGCTTCGTCGTGCTGCCCACGTACTGCGCCTGTCGCGACGAGTTCCGCAATCCGTTCGTCGCTGTAGCCGATGCTCCGCAGCACGAGTTCTGTGTGCTCGCCAAGGTGTGGAACGGCGAGCGGTGGCGACCCAGGCTCCAAACGGAAGTGAATCGGGCTTGCAACGTGGTTGCGTCCGGACGGATCCCTCTGGACCATCCCGCGCTCGTGCGCATGCGGATGGTCGAGCGCTTCGGCGAGCGAGAGCACCGGCGCCACACTGATGTTTCGGCCTTCGAACCAGCAGAGCCATTCATCGAGTGTGCGAGTCAGGAAGATTTGCGTCAGGAACGCCCGGACGCGTATCTGGCCTTCACCGGCTGGGCCGATCGCGTCGGCGACGAGATCCGGACGGCCGAGTGGTGTAAGCAGGTTGGCTGCGAAGCTGTGTTCCCGGCCGCCAACACAGAGCCACTTCGAATCGGCGGTCTCATAGGTGTCGAGCAACGCGAGCCCGCTGTCGCCTTCAGTCGGCCCTCGCAATTGGCTGTCAGGCGCGTTGAGCAAGCGGCCACTCAGATACGGCTGCGATGTGAGCGCCGCATCGAAAAGCGCCATGTCGATGTAGTCGCCGCGCCCCGTTTCCCGCGCGCGCAGCAGCGCCATCAACACGGCGGACAACGCCGTCAATGAACCGGCCAGCGCGGCGAGCGACGGTCCCGTGGCAATTGGGATTCCCCGGCCATCGCGCGGCAGCGTGCCTGCAAGCGATTGAACTACCGGATCGTGTGCGGGCAAATGAGAGAGCGGGCCGGTTTGGCCGAATGCGGTAATCGCACAATAAACGACTCCCGGGTTCGTCCGGCTGATCGTGTCGTAGTCGATGCCAAGCCGAGCGGCCACGCCCGGCCTCGACGATTCGATCACGACGTCGGCCTCGTTCATCAGCTTGAGCGCGACCTCGCGTGCGTCCGGATGTTTCAGATCGAGCGCGATGCTGCGCTTGCCGCGGTTGATCGCGGCGAAGAACGCGCCGTCGGTGCCGGGTGCGCCGCGGGTGGGGTCGCCGGTGACCGGTTCGATCTTGACGACGTGCGCGCCGTGCTCGGCGAGGTTGGCGGCGAGGAACGGACCCGGCATGAACTGCGACAGGTCCACGACGCGAAGGCCGGTCAGTTTCATGCCAGAGCAGCGCTGAAGCCGAGCTGGCGTTGCGCAATCGCGGCGGCTTCCTTCACGATGCGACCGATCAATTCCGCACAGGTCGGCAGGTCGTGAATGAGGCCGGTCACGATACCGGCGGGGAAGGCGCCGCCTTCCACTTCTCCTGTCACGAATGCGTCCATCCAGCGCTGTGCTCCGGTCAGCGCGTAGAGGTCCGAGCGCGTCACGTTGCCGGCGCGCTCGAGTTCGAGCGCGGCGAGACTCACGCTGTTCCTGACCACCCGGCTTGAATCGCCGATCGAGCGGCCAACCAGCACCGTATCGCGCTCGCTCGCTTCCAGCAGCCGTTGCTTGATCGCAGGGTGGACGGGGGACTCCTGCGTGAGCATGAATCGGGTTCCCATGTTGATGCCGTCCGCGCCGAGCGCGAGAGCCGCCATCAGCCCGCGCCCATCGGCAAAGCCGCCAGACGCGAGAATCGGCACCTTCAGCTTGTCGGCGGCGGCGGGAATCAGGATCAGTCCAGGGATGTCGTCTTCGCCAGGGTGCCCCGCGCATTCGAACCCGTCGATGCTGACGGCGTCCGCGCCGAGCGATTCGGCCTTCACCGCGTGGCGAACCGTCACACACTTGTGCACGACCTTGACGCCCTGCGCCTTGAACTCGGCGATGTATTTCGCCGGATTGCTGCCTGCTGTCTCGACGACCTGGACGCCTTGAGACACGATCGTGCGCACATACCCGTCATAGTCGAGACCGACATTGGCGCCGAGAACGGTCAGGTTGACTCCAAAGGGCTTGTCGGTGAGCGAACGCACCCTGTCGATTTCGCGCGCGAGTGCATCGGCGCTTGCATGGGTGTGCGCGGAGATGAAGCCGAGACCGCCCGCATTGGCCACGGCCGCCGCCAGTTCGGCTCGCGCCACCCAGCGCATGCCGCCTTGAATGATGGGATATTGAATGCCGAGTAATTCAGTAATGCGATTGACATACGGTTTCATCGCGCGCCTGTAGCCTGGATAGGAAGTATGGGTGCCAGAGAAATGCGCGTGACGCGCGTGACCTGGCGGGCTCTGTTCGCCACGACAGCGTGGCGCTTTTTAGCAATTCAACAATCGCGAAACTGGGGTTTGCGCTTTTCGGCGAAGGCTGCCATGCCTTCCTTTCGATCTTCTGTGGCGAAGGTCGAATACGCCATACGCCGCTCGAACAGGATGCCTTCTGCCAGGCTCGATTCGTAGGCGCGGTTGACGCACTCTTTGGCCATCGCTACGACTGGTTGCGAGTATCGCGCGATCTCATCGGCCGTTTTCAGCGCTTCCTCGACGAGCGTGTCGGCGGGCACGATGCGGCTCACGAGGCCGCATCGTTCGGCTTCAATGGCGTCCATCCTGCGGCCGGTGAGGATCATTTCCATCGCCTTCGATTTGCCGAGCGCGCGCGTAAGGCGCTGCGTGCCGCCAGCGCCGGGAATGGTCGCGAGCGTGATTTCGGGCAGGGCGAAACGGGCGTTGTCGGCGGCGAGAATGAAGTCGCACATCATGGCCAGTTCGCAGCCTCCGCCTAACGCAAGACCCGCGACCGCGGCGATGACCGGCTTGCGACAACGCGACGTGCGTTCCCAGTTCGACGTGATGAACTGATTGTTGTACACGTCCATGTACGTCCATTCGTTCATCATCTTGATGTCGGCGCCGGCGGCGAACGCCTTTTCGCTACCGGTCATCACGATGGCGCCGATGGCGGGGTCGGCGTCGAGGTCGTCGAGTGCCGCCGTCAGCTCGTCCATCAGCTGGTTGTTCAGCGCGTTGTAGGCTTGCGGACGGTGCAACTTGATCAAGCCGGTTTTCCCGTGCGTTTCGACGATGATCGTCTCGTAGGCCATGGTTCTTCCTTGAACGAATGAGGGTGAACACCTAGGCCCGGATGGGGCCTGCTCGCCGATGATTTGCGTGTCTGCGGTGCGCCGCTCGGCAGCGTCAGAGCGTATCGTGCGTTGCCAATTTTGTGAACGACGTTTATGATTCTGAATGTGCGACCCAGCTTTGTCAATTGAGCGCGGGGTCAGAATTGCTAACGGAAAACACCGCGAGGAGACACTGCATGACCACTCGTCACGAGGACGGACAGATTCGCGTTGAGCAGCGTGGGAACCTGCTCTTGATGGGCATTGACCGGCCGGAAAAGCGCAATGGTTTCACGCCGAAAATGTTCAGCGAGCTTGCCATGGCTTACACGCAACTCGAGAAGAGCGGCGATATTTTTTGCGGGCTGGTATACGCCGAAGGCGATCACTTTACGGCAGGGCTCGACATGCCAAAGGTCGCGCCGTTGCGCCGCGAAGGGAAACCGCTGCTTCCTGAAGGCGAGGTCGATCCGTTCAACTTGCGCGCGCCGCTGCGTACCAAGCCGGTCGTCATTGCGCTGAAGGGAATCTGCTTCACGGTCGCGGTCGAATTGATGCTTGCATCGGAAGTGGCTGTTGCGGCCGACAACTGCCGTTTCTCCCAGCTTGAAGTCAAGCGGGGAATCATGGCAGGTTGTGGTGCGACGTTCCGCATGGTGCAGCGAGCCGGCTGGGGCAACGCAATGAAGGTACTGCTTACCGGCGACGAATTCACCGCAGACGAGGCGCGGCACATGAACTTCGTGCAGGATGTCGTGCCTGCGGGGCAGGAGTTCGACCGGGCGCTCGCGATCGCCGAGCGAATCGCAGCGCAGGCACCGCTAGCCGTGCAGGCCACGATGCAGAACGCGCGCGTTTCGCTGGGACAAGGCTGGCAGGATGCTTACGCGACGATTCAGTCGACCCAGCAGTTTCTCTACAACACTGAAGACGCGAAGGAAGGCGTTCAGTCCTTCATCGAAAAACGTACGGCGAAGTTCGTCGGACGCTGATGCAAGGCTTCCGGCGCAGCCGGCGTGAATTCAAGGGGATCGTTTGCTATGACAAAAGGCGCGTTGGCGGGTGTTCGCGTACTCGACCTGAGCCGTATTCTCGCGGGGCCTTGGGGGGCTCAGATGCTGGCGGATCTCGGCGCGGAGGTCATCAAGGTCGAGCGTCCGGGCAAGGGCGACGATTCGCGGCAATTCGGCCCCCCGTTCCTGATGGATCGGGAGGGAAAGGCCACGCGCGAGTCGACGTTTTTTATCAGCGCGAACCGAGGCAAGAAGTCGATCACGTGCGATATCTCCACGGCCGAAGGCCAGGCGCTGATCCGCTCGTTGGCGGCGCACTGCGACGTGTTGCTCGAGAACTATAAGGTTGGCGACCTCAAGCGTTACGGGCTCGACTACGACAGCCTCAAGCTGGTCAATCCGCACCTGATCTACTGTTCGATAACCGGATTCGGTCAGACCGGACCGTATAGCCCGCGCCCCGGCTACGACTCGATTTTCCAGGCGATGGGTGGCCTGATGAGCGTGACCGGAAACGGCGACGACGTGCCGGGCGGCGGGCCAATGAAAACCGGGCCCAGTCTTGCGGACATCCTGTGTGGTCAGTACGCCGCTTCGGCGATCATCGCAGCGCTTTATCATCGCGACGCGGCGCAAGGCGGCACCGGGCAGGGACAGTACATCGACCTTGCATTGCTGGACGCGATGATTGCTGCCACATCGCACTATGCAAGCCAGTATCTCGTTTCCGGCCAGATTCCCGTCCGGCGCGGTACCGAGGGTAACGGTGGTATGCCGTCCCGCATGTTCCGCTGCGCCGATCGCGACATCATGATCGTGGCGGGCAACAACGAGCAATACGCGCGATTGTGTAACGTTCTGGGGCACCCCGAGCTCGCTAGCGATCCACGATTCAGCGAGATTGCGCTGCGCGTGAAGAATCGTCGCGCGCTGGGCGAAGTATTCGAGCCGCTGATCCTTCAATGGCGGAGCGATGAACTACTCGCAGCACTCGACGCCGCCGGGGTGCCGGCCGGACCGATCAACAATCTGGAGCAGGTGTTCGCAGATCCGCATGTGCAGGCACGCGCGATGTGCGTCGAAGTTGCGCACCCGCTCACGGATAAGGCGGTTCGGATGGTCGCCAACCCGGTCAAGATGTCGGGCACGCCTATCGATTCGTACGGGGCGCCGCCGATGCTCGGACAACATACGGACGACGTGCTGCGTAATGTGCTGAGTATGTCGCAGTCGGATATCGATATCCTGCGCGAAAAGAAAATTCTATAGAAAGGGCAAAGCCTGCGACGCGCAACCTGGCTGGACGCGCTTTTCGTTCGACGGTTGAATGATTGCCGCATCCCGTAGCGGCCTCGTCGGTATTTTCGTATCACGCTTATGTAATCAGAGGTTCTTTGATGCACATCGGAATACCCGCGGAAACGCGGGCGAACGAAAGCCGTGTGGCCGCGACGCCCGAGACAGTCAAGAAATACGTCGCCCAGGGCCACAGGGTGACGATCCAGGCCGGCGCGGGCGCCGGCGCGAGCTATCCCGACGACGCGTACACCGCCGTGGGCGCGCAACTCGCCAATGCGGCTGAAGCCTTTGGCACGGAGCTCGTGCTCAAGGTTCAGTCGCCAACGATGAGCGAATTGCCGCTCATGAAACGCGGCGCGGTGCTCGTCGGCATGCTCGACCCCTTTAATGCGGAGAACGCCGTCAGACTAGCCGAAGCGGGCGTGACTGCGTTCGCGCTAGAGGCCGCGCCGCGCACCACGCGCGCGCAGAGCCT
This sequence comes from Paraburkholderia sp. UCT70, assembly GCF_050434085.1. NCBI lineage: Bacteria > Pseudomonadati > Pseudomonadota > Betaproteobacteria > Burkholderiales > Burkholderiaceae > Paraburkholderia > Paraburkholderia sp. UCT70. Next base: position 846,312 of record NZ_JBNPVZ010000002.1, read on the forward strand.
CGATGTGCTGTCCTCGCAGGCCAACATCGCCGGTTACAAGGCGGTGCTCGTGGCCGCGAACCTCTATCCGCGCTTCATGCCGATGCTGATGACCGCCGCCGGCACCGTGAAGGCCGCGCGTATGCTGATTCTTGGCGCGGGCGTGGCGGGCCTGCAGGCCATCGCCACGGCGCGGCGCCTGGGCGCGGTGATCGAAGCTTCCGATGTCCGCCCTGCGGTCAAGGAGCAGATCGAGTCGCTCGGCGGGAAATTTCTCGACGTGCCCTACGAAAGCGATGAGGAACGCGAGGCAGCCAAAGGCGTGGGCGGCTACGCTCGCCCGATGCCGCCATCGTGGCTCGCGCGCCAGTCGGCGCTGGTGCACGAGCGCGCGAAGCAGGCCGACATCGTCATCTCGACCGCGCTGATTCCGGGCCGCGACGCGCCGACGCTGCTGCCTTCCGAAACCGTGCAGGCGATGAAGCCTGGCTCGGTCGTGATCGACCTCGCGGCAGGACGCGGTCCGGTCGCCGAGCAGGCCACGGGCCGGCGCGGCGGCAACTGCCCGCTCAGCGAGGCCGACAAGGTTGTGACGCATCATGGGGTGCAGATCTGCGGCTACACGAACCTTGCCTCGATGGTCGCCGCCGACGCTTCCGCGCTCTACGCGCGCAATCTATTCGACTTCCTGAAGCTGATCGTCACGAAGGAAGGCACGCTGAACATCGATCTCGCGGACGACATCGTCGCGGCCACGCTGCTGGCCCGCGATGGCCAGGTCACGCGCAAGGCATGACGAGGAGAAAAACAGGAATGGAAGTCATCAACCATACGGTGATCAACCTGATCATTTTCGTGCTGGCCGTGTACGTGGGCTATCACGTGGTCTGGAATGTCACGCCGGCGCTGCATACACCGCTGATGGCCGTGACCAATGCGATCTCGGCGATCGTGATCGTCGGTGCGATGCTCGCCACGGGCCTGACCGTGGGCGGCGCGGGCAAGTTCTTCGGCACGTTCGCCGTGCTGCTCGCGGCCGTCAACGTGTTCGGCGGTTTCCTGGTCACCCGGCGGATGCTGGAGATGTTCCGCAAGAAGGAGCCGAAGAAGCTCACCGGCAAGGAGGGCGCGTAAATGAGCCTGAACGTCGTTACGCTGCTTTATCTGGTCGCGTCGGTCTGCTTCATCCAGGCGCTCAAGGGGCTATCGAATCCGAAGAGCGCGCGCGCCGGCAACGTGTTCGGCATGGTCGGCATGGTTATCGCCATTCTCACCACCCTCATGCTGATCGTGAAAGAGTCCGGTCAGTTTGGCTCGAACCTCGGGCTTGGACTTGCGTTACTGTTCGCGGCGCTCGTGGTCGGCGGCGGTCTGGGCGCCTATGTCGCCGCGCGCGTCGAGATGACGAAGATGCCCGAACTCGTCGCGGCCATGCATTCGCTGATCGGTCTTGCCGCGGTGTGCATTGCGTACGCGGTAGTTTCCGAGCCCGCGGCGTTCGGGCTCGTTGCAGCAGACGCGCCGTATCCGGGCTTCCTGCCGTACGGCAACCGTATCGAGCTGTTCATCGGCACTTTCGTGGGGGCGATCACGTTCAGCGGTTCGGTGATCGCGTTCGGCAAGCTCTCCGGCAAGTACAGGTTCCGCCTGTTTCAGGGCGCGCCGGTGGTCTACCCCGGCCAGCACTTGATCAATCTGATGCTCGCGCTCGGCATGATCGGCTTCGGCATCCTGTTCTTCCTCACGCAGTCGTGGCCGCCGTTCATCATCATGACGCTGATCGCGTTCGCGCTGGGCGTGCTGATCATCATCCCGATCGGCGGCGCGGACATGCCGGTGGTCGTCTCGATGCTGAACTCGTACTCGGGCTGGGCGGCGGCGGGCATCGGCTTCTCGCTGAACAACGCCATGCTGATCATTGCGGGCTCGCTCGTGGGCTCTTCCGGCGCGATTCTGTCGTACATCATGTGCCACGCGATGAACCGCTCGTTCTTCAACGTGATCCTCGGCGGCTTCGGCAACGAGCCGGGCGCGGCCGCGGCGGCTGGTGGACAGGAGCAGCGTCCGGTGAAGCCGGGTTCGGCCGATGATGCCGCGTTCATGCTCGGCAATGCGGAAACGGTCGTGATCGTGCCGGGCTACGGGCTGGCGGTGGCGCGCGCGCAGCATGCTTTGAAAGAGCTGACGGACAAACTGGTCGAAAGGGGCGTGGACGTGCGTTATGCAATTCACCCCGTGGCCGGCCGCATGCCGGGCCACATGAACGTGCTGCTCGCCGAGGCTGAAGTGCCGTACGACATGGTCTACGAGATGGAGGACATCAACAGCGAGTTCGGCCAGACCGACGTGGTGCTGGTGCTCGGCGCGAACGACGTGGTGAATCCGGCCGCGAAGAACGATCCGAAGTCGCCGATCGCGGGCATGCCGATCATCGAGGCGTACAAGGCGCGCACCGTGATCGTCAACAAGCGCTCGATGGCGGCGGGCTACGCCGGGCTCGACAACGACCTGTTCTACATGGACAAGACGATGATGGTGTTCGGCGACGCGAAGAAGGTGATCGAGGAGATGGTGAAAAGTTGCAGCTAAGGGGAGTCATGACGACTGAGAGAAGCAACAGCCGTATCGTATGTACAGACCACGTAGAAGTGGGGTGTATCCACTCCGGTAGGGACGCCCCGAATATCTCGCGTCCGCATCAACGTTCGGACACGCCCGTGCGCAGCGGAAAGTCACCTCATTGGGCTTGGGCGAACTGCCGCAGCGAGTTCGACTGGATGGACGTCCACTTGCCGTTCTTCACGTCGGAATGGTTTTAAGAAATTTCTCAACAGACGCGATCGAGTCCCAAAGGTAACGGCGAAAAAACGCCTTGGCTCGGTATCCCGTAGCCAAGGCCAAACTCCACACGCTCTCGCGAAGTGTGTGAGAGGAGAAACAACTGATCGCTCTTCAAGCTTCGTGGTACGCGCCCGGCGGGAAGCTCACTCCTCGGATCGAGGCTCGCGATAATGCAACTGGACGTTTCATATATTGCACCGTGTTCAAAAAGACGCACTAAAGCATTGACTGTCCGCCGTCCACGCTGATAGTCTGCCCGGTTATGAAATTAGCGTCGTCACTACATAGAAATGCAACTGTTCGTCCAATATCGCGCTGAGGATCGCCGAAGCGGCCAAGCGCAATTTCAGAGAGATAGCGAGTGCGTTCCTGAGGATTGGCTTCGAGGTAGGCTTCGGCGGCAGGCGTGAGCGCTGCCGGGCAAATGACGTTGACGGTAATGCCGTAGACGCCCCATTCGCGCGCGGCAACACGCGAGAGCCCACGAATGCCCTCCTTGGTTGCGGCGTACGCGCCGAATCCCTTGAGGCCTTCGATGCCGGTGCGCGAGCCGAAGTTGATGATGGCGCCGCGGCCCTGCGACTTCATCCGCGGCAATGCGGCCTGCATGAAATACAGCGTGCCGTACAAGCCCGATTCGAGCGTGTTGCTCCAGTCATCGTCGGTAACGGACTCGAGCGGCACCCCCGGGCTGCTGCTTTGTGCATTGTTGATGAGTGCGTCCACACGTCCGAATCGCTCGACGGCAAGCTCGACTGTCCGCACGGCGTCGGCACGATTGCGCGTATCACCGGGCACGACCAGCACTTGCGAACCGAGGGCGCTCAATTCCTCAGCGGCCCGCGTGAGTTTGGCCTCCGTGCGACCAGTGAGGACCAGATTCGCCCCCTCGGTGGCAAGCGCAAGGGCGATGCCGAGTCCTACGCCTTGCCCGCCTCCGGTCACGATGGCGACCTTTTCTGCCAGTTTTTTCGTGTACATGAGTAAATCCAGAAGTGAAGGTTGATGTTGCTGTTCGACACGCGAGCGTATTGCGTAAATGGTCTGGAAGACGATACTTCTTCATTCCAGATTTTCGAACGACGTTCAAATATATCGCAAGCTGTGTGAGAGAGCGCCCTGGCGTATTCCCGAATTCGGGGGTGCAAAGATGTGCCAAACTACGATCGATGTAAAACTATGTGAATAGTTCCCGTATAATCGATACGGTCAATTCATGGGGAAAATCATGTTGAAAGAGACCTCAGCGCCGGCGGATCGGGACGTGAGCGGGCCACGCTCGCTGACCCGACTCCTCGGAATTTTCGATGTGCTGGCGAAGTCTCCGGACGGGATGTCGCTAGCAGAACTGAATGTCGCTCTCGAGTCACCGAAGAGCAGCCTGCTCAATCTGCTGCGACCTCTGGTGGCGGAAGGGTACTTGATGCACGACGTAGGCCGCTATCGCCTGGGGCCGTCGATCTTCCGGTTGTCGGCGGGCGTGATGGCCTCGTGGAATTTTTCGAAGGTGCTGCACCCATTCCTGGTGGATCTCTCGAAGAGCACCAATGAAACCGTGTATGTCGGTGTCCTTGACGCCGAACACAAAGAGATCACCTATGTCGACGTGATCGAGAGCGAGCAATCGGTGCGCTATTCAATGCACATCGGCTTGCGTCGCCCGCTCTACTGCACGGCTGCGGGCCGCGTGCTGCTGGCCCATGCACCGGACGCTTTCGTTACCGACTACATGAAGACGGTCAAATTCGAGCGCCGCACGCCGCAAACGATCGCAACGAAGAAGGCGTTGCGTGACGAACTCGATCACATCCTCGAAAGCGGCCTGTCGGTGAGTCGCGGTGAACTACTGCCGGATTCGGCCGGCGTGTCGTCGCCGATCTTCGGGCCGAATGGCAAGGTCATCGCGGCGATGGCAATTGGTGCGCCGCTCGAACGCTTCGACCGCGAACGTCACCGGCTCGAAGAGAACATGATCAGAGTCGCACAGCGGGCGTCTGCGTTGGGTCAGGCAGAAGAGGAGTGACTCGCCAGTCGGTCGGCGGCGCAGTGAAGCGGGTGCTTCAATGCGCCGCGGTCGCGGTGCGGTCGAAGAAGCGTTGCACCCGCGCGCAACGGATCGGTCGCAACGACCGTCAGTGTGTACGACGCTTCGGCAGCATGGAGGCGACCAGCAGTCCGGCGATCGAACTGCAGGCGATGTAGACGAATACCGAAACATAGCCACTATCGGCCGGAAACGATGCACCGTCGTGTCCCGCCGTCGCGCCGCGCAGCAGCGCAAATACCGCCTGGGCACCTACCGCGAAGAAACACGAGAAGAAAACGTAGAGCATGCCCGTTGCCTCGCCTGTCTGATGTGCAGGCGTCGCCTCCACGATCTGGTTGTACAGCGCCGTGCTTGCGAAGGCGAGGCCGAACGAGCACAGCACCGCACCTGGAAGAAAGAGCAGCAGGCTGCGATGAAGCACGATCAGCGAGGCCCAGCCCAAGGCCAGTATGAGCATGCCAATCAAGGCAGCGGGCCGGGCCTTGTAGCGGGCCGCAACCCGGCCGCTCCACGGGCTCGCGACCAGCGCGACGATGTTGATGCTGAACATCAGTAATCCGGCTGCCGTCGCGCTCAACCCGAATCCGGCGTGCGTGCCGGCAGGTTGCTGGGCGAGCAGCGAGAAGACCTGTCCTAGTTGCATGGCGCCTGCCGCGAGGAATGCCATGCATGCATTGGCCAACACGACTTCGCGCGTCTTCAGCAGACGCACATTGATGAGCGGATGACGCGCCCCGTGTTGATGGCGTGCCCAGAGTCCGAGCACGATCATCCCGCCAGCGATCAAGCCCCACAGCCGCGGATCGCCGAGCCCCCACGTGCGGATTTGCTGCACGGCGAAGAGGATGGCGCAAAGTGCTGGAGCGAACGCGAGACCTCGAATGTAGTCGATCCGTACGCCGGGATTCGGTGGCGACGGCGGTGCCCACGCGCGTACCGCCGCGACGGCCACGATGCAAAGCGCGACTTTGAACCAGAAGCCGCCCTGCCACGAATAGTGATCCACGACAACGCCCGCGCAGATGTAGATCAGCCCCGCCGACACCATGCCTGCCGCGCTGATCAACCCCACCGCGGCAGGCAGCCTGGCGGGTGGCAGATTCTCACGAACCAGACCGATGGAGAGTGGCGTAATGCCTGCCGCGATTGATTGCATCGCACACCCCGCGACGAGCATGCCGACATCGGTCGCGCATGCGGCCACGACTGCGCCCGCCGCAGCGACCGACATCACCACGAGCAGGATGCGGCGGTAGCCCAACAGGTCGCCGAGTCGCCCGCTCACCGCGGCAAAGACGGCCGAGCCGAGCCAGTACGCGGTGACGGTCCAGCTCACGGAGTTCGACGCAGGAAAAGCCTTGTAGAGCGTGACCAGCACGGTGTAGATGACGGTGATGCCGGACGAGGCCGCTACCGCGGCAAGCAGGATCGCCATCGTGAACCCGCGCGGAGGACCCGCCACGGGTTGCGCTCGGTGTGCCGGCTGGGAGAGTACTTCGGCTTGCATAAACGTCTCCGGTTGTGCGTCTTCGTTTCGATTATACTTATATACGAACGGCGTTCGCATTGTCGTTTATCAAAGATTGCGATGAAGGACAAAAGGATCGCGAGGCCACCGCCCGATATCAAATCGATATCGACGTTTTCGAGTTCGATATGAGAGTTTTTTGGTCGATGGCTTGAGCCGATACTTCTCTCAAGGGCGCGCACGTTCAGCAGCGCTCCGCACAATCAGGAGAGAGCTCATGCAAACATATCAAGGGAAGATCTACGACGCCGACACGCACTTCTACGAAGTCGAGGACGCGTTCAACCGTCATTTGCCCGAGAAGTTCAGGAAGGACTGGTCTTTTACCAGCCGCATCACGGCAGACGGCAACCGCTGCATGTATGTGGGCGACCGGAAGGTGGAAATCAGCGAGGGATACACATCGGCCGGGGGACACGTTCCGCCGCCGGGCAAGCTGCATGAATGGCTGCGCGCGATGAAGGATGGAAAGGATAACGTCGATATGCGGGTTTCGCCGACGCCAGACATGTTCAACCGCGACGCGCGCCTGAAGAAGATGGACGATTTCGGTGTTGAAGCCTGCACGATGTACATCGGCGAAATGGTCGCGTGTATTTCCTACCTCAACGAGCCCGTTGCGGCAAATGCGGTGTTGCATGCGTATAACCAGTGGATGCTTGACGACTGGGGCTTCAACTACAAGGATCGCATCTACACGACGCCGGTCGTCACGCTCGACGATCTCGATGCGGCTGTCGCCGAGGCCAGGTGGCTGGTTGCGAACGGTGTGCGGGTGATCCTGATGCCGATGGGGCCGTTCAATGGCCGTGCACCTGCGGATCCGTACTTCGATCCGTTCTGGTCGGTCCTCAACGAAGCGGGCGTGCGAGTCACCTTCCATGTGTCGGAAGCGATCTACATGAAGGATCATATGGCGGTGTGGGGCGAGCCCGTGCAGCAGTCGCGCCAGCGTCAGACCGCCTTTGTCTGGATGCACGGTTACGGCGAGCGGCCGGTCATGGAAACGCTGTCGTCGTTCATCTTCTACAATTTCTTCGAGCGTTTCCCGCGGGTCAAGCTGTGCAGCGCCGAAAACGGTGCCGAGTGGGTGCCTTCGCTGCTCGTCAAAATGGACAAGTGCCGGGGGATGGCGAAGAATGGCTACTGGCCGTGCGGTCAGCTGAAGAAACGCCCGAGCCAGATCTTCAAGGAAAATGTCTTCGTGGTCGCGTATCCGGAGGACGACATCGTCCAGATCATCGCTCAAACGGGATCGTCGGACTTCCTGTTGATGGGCTCCGACTATCCGCACGCGGAAGGCGTGCCCGAACCGAAGGACTTCGCGTCGGAAGCATGCAATGGGCTCTCGGAAGAAGACACGGGCAAGATCATGTACGACAACGGCCGCCGGTTCATTCCGCTGCACGTGTGATCGGCCTTGCACCGGTCGACGGCGGCAGACGGTCTGTCCGTCCCGCGCGATTTCTTCATTATGAACAGGTTAGCCATGAATATTTCGGACTATAAGGCGCTATTGCTCGAACGCGAAGGCGGCGTCTTAACCGTTACGCTCAACCGCCCGGAAACGTTGAACGCGTTCGATGAGCAAATGGACATTGAGATGTCGCGGCTTTTTCTCGATGTCGCCGAGGACGTTGAGACCCGTGTCGTGGTGTTGACGGGCGCAGGGCGGGCTTTTAGCGCGGGCGGCGATATCGAGCATATGCAGCAGGTCATCGACAACCCCACGCTGTTCCTCGAAGGCATGCAGCGTGCAAAGAAAATTGTCTTCTCGATGCTGGATTGTCCGAAGCCGGTCATCGCCAAGATCAACGGTCATGCAATTGGTCTCGGCGCGACGATCGCGCTGTTCTCGGATCTGAGCTACGCGGCCAATCATGCAAAGATTGGCGATCCGCACGTGAAAATCGGCTTCGTGGCGGGCGATGGCGGCGCGGTGATCTGGCCGCAGCTCGTGGGCTATGCGAAGGCCAAGGAATACCTGTTGACGGGGGATCTCGTGACCGCGGAAGAGGCGGCACGACTGGGTCTCATCAATCATGCCGTACCGGCCGACCAGCTGGATGCCGTGGTCGACGCGATGGCGAAGCGTCTCGCAAACGGCGCTTCGCGCGCCATCCAGTGGACCAAGGCGTCGATCAACATCGGCCTGAAGCAACTTGCGCATTCCATTCTCGACGCGTCGATTGCATACGAGGCGCTGTCGAACCTGACGGAAGATCATCAAGAGGCGGTCAACGCGTTTCGCGAGAAACGCGAGCCGGTGTTCAAGGGACGTTGAGCTTTTACAGTGTCCGGCGCTAGCGATACCCGCGGCGCCGGGCGCGGCGAGGGAGCGATGCACATGCAACGGGTAGTGGCGATAACGGGTGGATTCGGCACGCTTGGGCGCACGGTTGGTCGCGTGTTTGCTGAGAACGGCTGGAAGGTCGCGCTGATCGACAAGGCGCTCGAGCCGGAGAAGGCGAGCGCGGAGCAACTGCACGCTTCCTGGTGGCGAGGAGGCGTCGAGCTGACTGATCTCGATGCGGCGCGCTCGGCGCTCTCCGCGGTCGTCGAGCAGCTTGGCAAGCTCGATGCGATCGTTAATGTAGCGGGAGGCTTTCGCTGGGAAACGCTGGCGGACGGCAGTCTCGACACCTGGGATCTGATGTACCGGACGAACGTGCGCACGGCGGCGACTGCGTCGAAAGCGGCACTCGACCATATTGCCGACAGCGCGGAGGGCGGACGCATCATCAATATTGGAGCCGGCGCTGCGCTGAAGGCGGGCGCGGGCATGGGAGCGTATGCGGCCTCGAAGTCGGGGGTGATGCGTTTGACCGAGGCGCTGGCCGAAGAACTCAAAGGCCGTTCCATTACCGTCAACGCTATCTTGCCAGGCGTCATCGATACGCCACAGAACCGCGAGGATATGCCCGACGCTGACTTTTCCCGCTGGGTGCGGCCTGAAGAAATCGCCGAGGTGATTCTCTTTCTCGCGTCTGGCGCCGCGTCGGGGGTGACCGGTGCTTTGATTCCTGTCACCGGGCGTACGTAAAGATCCCGAACCGGAAATAGCAGTTGACGCCCGAGTCAACGGCGCCAACTGCAAATCGCGTTTCAGGTGAGGTGTGCGAGCGAGTCGTTGTTGAACCCGAGGAACGGCTCGCCAAGCCGTGCGCGCCGCGCCCAGTTCGGATCATGTAGGAGCGAGCGTCCCACGCCAACAAGATCGAACTCGCTGCGTGAGAAACGATCGAGCAGGGCGGTGAGGTCGGGCTGCGCCGCTGTCGCGGCCCCGGCCATTGAATCGTAGTAGCCCTTGTTAATGCCGATCCCACCAACAGTCATCGAAAGCTTGCCGGTTACCTTCTTCACCCAACCGGCGAGATTCATCTCTGAGCCCGCGAATTCCGCCCGGTTGAAATAGCGGGTGCTCGCCTCGAAGATGTCGACGCCAGCATCCGCGAGTGGCGCGAGAATGTGCTCGAGTTCGTGCGGGTCGTTGGCGAGACGCGCGCGGAAATCCTGCTGCTTCCACTGGGAGAAGCGGAACGTGATCGGCATCGTCGCGCCGATCGCTTCGCGGATGGCACGGACAACCTCGGCGGCAAAGCGGCTGCGCGCCGTAAGATCCTTGCCCCATCGATCCGTGCGTTGATTGGTTTCCGCCCACAGAAAAGCGTCGATCAGATAGCCGTGAGCTCCGTGAATCGCGATGCCATCGAAGCCGGCGGCCGTCGCATAGCGCGCGCTTCGACCATAGGCTGCAATGACGTCCGCGATCTCGGCATCGGTCATGGGGCGGGTTGGCGGCATGACGCGCTCCATGTAACCTGCGTTCAGCGATGTCGTTCGTCCTTCCGGTCCCCACAGTCCCGATGGGCGCAGTGGCGAGGCGGCCGGGAAGGGGCCCGTATTCGCCTCTTTCATGGGTCCCATATGCCACAACTGAGGAAAGATGATTCCGCCGCTAGCGTGAACTTCGTCCGTCACGCGTCGCCAAGCGGCAACTGATTCCTCTCCGGCGAGCACTGGAATCGAATTTTCTCCGAGTCCGGCTTCGCCGAGCGCCGCCGGGTGATCGACGCCGACGCCTTCCGTGATGATCAGGCCTGTCTCGCCCTGCGCACGCCGCTTGTAGTAGGCGGCGACGTCACTACCGGGCAATCCGTTCGGCGAAAAGCCGCGAGTCATGGGTGACATGACGATACGGTTGGCAAGCGTGACCCCGCGCACGGTGAGAGGCGAAAAGAGCGAAGTGGCATCCATTGGTCATTCGCATAGTTGACTTGTGTGCGGATAATGATACGCTATGTTCTATCGATGAAAAAGCACTATTGGCGCCGTCTCGCAGGCGGCGTTGAACAGGAGGATTGCATTGGAGCAAGCAGACTCATTGGCGGTAGACGCGCTCGAAGAGAGCGGCGCAAAGCTCATCCCGGAGGGCTTTGCATTGATGCCGGAGTTCGGTCCCTTCCATCGGATGTTCGGACCTACCTACTTTCGCAAGAGCGAACGCGGACACGTCGTCGGCATGTACGTTCGCGAAGCGCATCGCAACCTTGGCCAGATGATGCACGGGGGCGCTGTTTGCATGCTGGCAGACACCGCCATCACGTGGGCGAGCAAGTATTCGCGTCAACCGGCCGTCAGGGTGTTGACGACGGGCTTGACGGTCAATTTCATGGGAAACGCGGAGCCCGGCGACTGGGTGGAAGCACACGTCGACGTTCTACGTTCGGGAAAGCGGGTGATTTTCTCCGACTGCCAGATCTGGGCGAATGCGAAATGCATCGCCCAGGCGTCGGGGCAATTCCAGGTGATGGGTGAAATTGACAACTAGTGCGTCGGCGAGACCTGGATGGCCGCGCGAACGTTACGGCATTGACCGGGCTCGAACCTTATCCAGTGCCGCACGGTACCTCCACGCGGTCAACAGAAGCCGATGAATCCGCTCAGCCCGGCGTTTCCGTTCGGAACGGGTGGTCTGAACCGCGAGGTGCACTTCGGGCGCGCCTGTGACCAGTGTGAGAAGATCGCGCGCCGCGTTCGAGGGATCGTCGATGGCGATTACGCCGCTGACCGCGGCGGCTTCCAGAACGCCGGTTAGCGGCTCCAGCATCGTCACCACGAACCGCAGAAACTGCTTTGCGACATCGGGAAAGCGAATCGCTTCGCCAATGACCATGCGTGAAGTGTGCATGCTGTCCGGTATTGCCATGTGTTCGACAAGCGCATCGATAAGGGATGCCAGATTCGTCGAAAAATCGCGGCCCGGTTCCAGGTGCTCCGAGATCTTGCCGCGCAGATCGGCCATCCCGCGCCAGACGATGGAGCGAAAAAGCTCTTCTTTCGTGCCGAACTGGCGATACACGGTCGTTTTGCTGACGCCAGCCAGCGATGCGATTTCCTCGACCCTGGCGGCGCCGAAACCTTCTCTGATGAACACGGATTTGGCGGCGTCGAGCAGCCGCTCGCGCAACTGAACTGCATCGTCGTGGGTGGGCCGGCCAGCCGTTCGAGGTTTGTCCGCCGCAGCGAGCCGCGAGGCTCCGTTGGGAGCCTGAACTGACATAGGTTTGTACATCGGGGAGTGTTTGATGACGGAATCAGGAGATCAGTATACTCATGAGCCCCAGGGGGCGCCAGTAATGGCGCCCCCTGGGGCTCGGACCGCGCGCAGCAGGGTTCAAACGTTGATCATGCCACGTACATACGACTCCATCGTGCCGGCGCACGAGAGCTTGTCTTCGCCTTCTTCGAGATCGGCGTAGCGGCCGACTTGACGGACCAGCGGCCCTTGCAGGCCGTCGGTGTTCCCCGCCGGTGAAAAGTCGGCCACGACCTTGTCGCCGGTGATGAAACCACCCCAGTATCCTTCGGCCAGCAGGTCGAAAAACGCGAAGCGCCCCTCAACGACGCCCAGTCCATCCGCAGGATTCAGCAGTTGCTCTCCCGCCTTGTCGAGGACGAACGGGACGATCCACGGGCAGATTGCATAACCCTGCGCAACTTCCGACCAGGGGCCGGTTCCGATCATCTCGGACATGCCATAACTGTTCTGGACATTCTCGGCACGAATACCGTAGAAGCGGATGATTTGCTCCCGATAGTCGGCGGGGGCCGAGGTGCCCTTCAAGCCGCCACCGGTGGTGATTACCGTATCCGGATGGCAGATGCCATCGGCGATGCCGCGCTGACGGGCGCGCTCGACGAGCGTCCAGTGCAACGACCAGTTGCCCTGGACGAGCACCGGAACTTCGCGCTGCGCGGTTAGCTTGTCGAGAAACCGGTCGATCATCTTGCCGGTATGACGTTGGCGCGCCACCGCCTGCTCCTGAAACGCCGCGACCTCGCTCGGTTTCGCGGAGCCGTCGGCGATTGCGCGGCGCATGCGGCCCATCGAAATCGTTGCGGATGCGAGCACCGGTTCGTCGAACATCAGCGTGGTTTCCGCGCCGAGCCGTCGCGCTGCGTTCAGTACCGGTTCGATATGCCGATGCGCGCCGGCAGGCGGCATCATGAGGAAAGCCGGGCGCTTGCCGAAATCTCTTCGGATCATTGCATTGCCGTAGACGCCCAGCTTCACGCACGACTCGGTGACATTGTCGAGATCGGCTTGCGTCTGACTGATGAAGCTGCACTTGCCGGATGTGCCGCTCGAGCTGAAAACATGGTGTCCCGCTGTGCGCAGACGGTCCATCCATGCGTCGACGTTGCCCGCGCCGTCCAGATCGACTTCGGCTACCCGTTTGCTCGATAGCGTTTGCAGCCATGCCGAAAGATGCTTCCAGCGGCCGTTGTCGATGAATGACTCGGGGTAGCTCTTGTAGATCTGATGCGCGAACAGCAGGGGCACCATATCTTCATGGCGGGTCACCTCGTTGACGCCGACATCTTCCGCTCTGCGACGCAGTAGCCTGATCTGTTCACGGCGCTCGGCGAAGCGCTCTTTCATGGCAGCGAGCTGAAGCTCGCGAAGGTTCTCGGGGTGATTGCGAAACGGGTCGCTTTCACCGCGCAGCATTGCATAGAACGGGTCCAAAGCGGACATGTCGTCTCCAGGGCTATGAGTTGCCAGGCGTCAGTGGTCGAAGTTGGTGGAACTCGACACGTCGAGCCAGGCTTCGAGGTCGTGTTGCACGGACGAAAGTTTCTTCCGAACGATGTCGACGGCGTCCGGACCTAGCGGTAGCCGCAGCGGTGGGACGTCTGCGGAAACCGCGCGCACGATGGCGTCGGCAGCCTTTGCCGGATCGCCCGTTTGCGTGCCGTGGTAGCTGCTCATGTAACGACGCATCTTGCCCACGGTCTCCGTATAGACGGGTGATTCGACCTCGCTCCACTTCAGCGATCCGCCTGCGAAATTGGTGCGGAAGCCACCCGGCTCGACCACGGTCACACGAATCCCGAACGGGCTCAGTTCACGAGCGAGCGATTCCGAAAGCCCTTCGATCGCATGCTTCGAAGCGCAATAGAAACTGCAGCCCGCGATGCCGATCACGCCCGCGACCGACGAGAAGTTCACGATATGACCGCGGTTGCGCTCGCGAAAATGAGGCAGTACGGCGCGTATCACGTTGACCGTCCCAAACACGTTGGTATCGAACAGCTGACGTGCTTCCGCGTCGGAGACCTCTTCGAATGCGCCGAACAGACCGTAGCCGGCATTGTTGACGAGTACGTCGATGGCGCCCGCGCGCTCGATGGCGCGAGGCACCGCTGCCGCGTCGGTCACGTCAAGCAGCACGCCGTGCGCGCGTCCGGGTGCGAGATTTTCGAACGGCGTGATCTGTGCGTCATTCCGAACGGTCCCGACCACTTTGTCGCCACGGGCGAGGACCGCCTGCGCAAGGGAACGGCCGAAGCCGGACGAAACGCCGGTAATGAACCACACGGCTGGGCTTGTCTGTGTTTCAGTCATTGTCGATTGGCCTTCAGATGAGTAGCAAACATCGATTTAGTTGGCGGTGCGGGCCTCGGTCATGTCGGCGATCTCTCCGCGGACGTAGGCGTCGATCGTTCCCGCGCAGGACAGCTTGTCGTCGCCGCCGGGCAAATCCTTGTAGCGCACCACGTCGCGAATGATGGGCGTGCGTACGCCGTCGATGCCGTGACCGAACTCCACGGTGACCTTGTCGCCGCTGATCACGCCGCCCCAGCGCCCATCCGCGAGCAGGTCGATCATGGCGAGCCGTCCCTCGACGATGCCTTTCCCGTCCGCAGGATTAAGCAGTTGTTCGCCGGTCGAGTCGAGCACCAGCGGGACGAGCCAGGGCGGGACCGCCCACGCCTTCGCTTCGTGAAACCACGGGCAAAAGCCCGATACTTCGCCCATGCCGTAGCCGTCGTTGAAGTTGGTCGCGTTGAAGTTGAAGAAGCGCTCGCACTGTTGCTGGAAATCTTCTGGCAGGTTCGCACCTTTCTTGCCGCCGCCGATGCTAATGATCGTGTCGGGGTGAAAGTCGGCGTCGGGAATGCCACGCTGGCGTGCCGTGGCGACGATCTGATAAAGCATGCCCATCATGCCCATGATGAACATGCGCTCGTGACGCCGTTCGAGCAGTTGGTCGATGAACTGCCGGAAATCGGCTTGTACGCGTTCGCTGCGTTCTCGACTTTCGTTCTGGAAGGCTTCGATTCCACTCGGGAGCACGGTGCCGTCCGCGATGGCCCGTCGCATGCGCGCCATGCGCGTGGTGTGCGCGGCGCTTTGCGGTACATCCGACATGTAATGAAGGTCGCCCGGCATCGCAATCGATTCGGCGAATTTCGCCATGCGCTCCGTTCCGGTGTAAGAGCCGGAGGAGGGCGTCAGAAGGAACACGGGATAGCGACGCGACGGATCGCGCATGCCGCTCGCCGCCCAGCGAATGCCTTGGGAGAGGAGGCGCCAGCCGAGTTCGCGGTCGGCTTCGCTCTGGTAAATGAAGGACTGCTTGCCCGAGGTTCCGCTCGAGCTCATCACGTAGTGGCCGTTTCGACGCAGCGCATGGATCCAGTCGTCGAGATCGGCGATCGTGCCATAGTCGAGTCCGTCGATTCTGCGGGTTGTGAGCGTTTGAAGCCACGCCGTGAGGTGGCGCCATTTTCCCTGCTCGATGAACGAATCGGGATAGCTCTTGTAGACGGAGTCCGCAAAAAGCAATGGCACGGCGTCGCTCATGCTCTTCACTTCCGTCACTCCGGCCTCGCTGGCTCGCTTGTCGAGAATGCGAATCTGCTGCCGGCGCTGCGCGAAGCGCTCGCGCACGGCTTGCAGTTGCGCGGCATGGAGGCTTTCCGGCGCATTGCGGAAGGGGTCTCGAAGATCCGTGAGTTGAAGCAGCGTGGAAAGGGCTTGCATTATTGCGTCTCCTCCGGATTCGGGCCCGATTCCTCCGAGACCCATTTCATGAATCGATGGATCGGGAACATGCCGTCATGCGGATAGCCGCCAACCCCATCTGAAATCGACTCGCCCAGCGCCACGATGCGTTGGACGCCAGCGCACGCGAGCGCGTCGCGCACCTCTGTGACCCGGTGCGGCGGATAGATGCCGACCGTTTGCGTGGCGACGGTCGCATAGCGCGCACCGTCGCGCAGGCTTGCCACGGGAACGACGTTGACGGTCTTGCAAATGGGATGAAAATCGACCATTTCTTCCGAGCGAATGACGAGCCCCTTGCCGTCGTATCCGCCGAACACCCGGTAGAGCGGCTCCATCTCACGCAGCACATCAACCGCTTCGCGAATGTCGCTGGGCACCAGCGGGCCCTGGCCGTCGCCATAGCGAAAGTCCTGGCCGAGTGCCTGCGCCAGTTGCTCGGCGTAGCGGTCGGCGTCGTCTTCGTCGCCTTCGATGAATTGATACCGGCTCGCATTGCACGCGTCCTGGTTGAACGACAGCACATCGGCTGCGCCGGCACGCGCGACGTCGCGCAGCACCTCGTCGGATGCAAAGGCTTCACGGCCGACCAGCGAGATAGATACCTTCGGATCGAACGCGACCAGCTCGAGCCCGGGGCCGGCGTAGCGCATTACGTGCCGGACCGCGCTGTCGCCGCCCCATACGACAATCTTGTCGAAGTACTGCGGACGATAAAGAATCGACTCGACATTTTCGTCTCCACCGCGCCAATACGCAGCCGAAAACGACTGGGTGACGGGATGATCCGGGTCGATGTCGGCCATCGTGCGCAGAACCGCAGTGGCCGTGAAAAGATCGTTCGAAGGCAGCTTGAGCAGGTGGACGCCTTTCGTCAGCGCCGCGCGCATGACCGTCATGGCAGCCACCATCGGCGAGTTGCCGGCGAGCACATGTACGAGGCGCGGTGGAAACGCGCGCAGACGACTCGGGCGCCCGCGCAGCGTGCGTGCCACCCAACCGTCGACGAGGCGCGCGTCGCCAAGACTTACGCGCAACTCGTCCTCGATCACCTCGCGTGCGAAAAGATTGGGAATGTCGCGATAGCAGTTTTCGAGAATCCGTCGCCCGAGCGGACTCACTTTGATCATTGACTCGAGCGCGGCCTGCATCAGCGGATTGACGTCCAGATGCAAACGCGGCCCCAGCTCGACAAGAAAGTCGATAACCTTCGCAATCGGCATATCGAAGGCGGGGCCTGACTCAGCTCGCGGCCACACGAGGTCATCAAGGTCGATCCTGGGCGTGCAGAAACCTTGGCCAAGATCACGCGACACGTGCCTGATGGCGCTTCCGGTGACAGTGCGACCGCGGTATACGTGAGGAACCGGCAGCGGCACGAGGCTGGGCTCCTGCGTCGGGTTCCCGCGTTGCCTTTCTGTTGTTTCGGGGTGCTCCATAAAAGCTCCTTTTCAAATATCGATACGCGTTGACTTGGGGCGCAGACGCTGGTCCATTCCGAGCTTGCTATCGCTAGTCAGCTCAGATTGACGATCATCCGATCGAGTAAATGTTTGACGGTTCGGACTTCTTCGACCGTGAAGCCGCGAAGCTGCCGATTGCTTGCATCGACGATGTGCGGCAGGGTTCCGCGCAACAACTGGCGGCCGTTTGCAGTCAGTGTGAGCTCGACACAGCGTCGGTCGGAAGTGCTGCGAATTCGTTCAATCAATCCTCTTTTTTCAAGCGAATCGAGCTTGCGGGTCATGATGCTGCTGTCAGCGAGCAGCACCCGGCACAAGGCAGTAGGTGTGCGAGCACGTCGGTCGTACAGTGCTTTCAGGATTCCCCACTGTATTGCTGAAAGCTCGCTCGCAGCGAGCTTTCCGTCGATTTCCGCCCCAAGTAGAAGATGAACCAGGTTCATCTTGAACGCGACACTATCTTCAGTACGGTATTCCTCTGGCGCAAGTCTCTGTGCGAGTTCGGCGCCAGCCGGTTCTCGCTCGAGCGTGACGGAGTCGGGTAGATTCATCGATTTCCTGCCAAAAAAGTAGCTGCATTTGCAAGCAACTATATGCACGCCATTCGAAATATGCAACGATAGGCGAGGTGTGGTTTTCCCCATGTTGCGACGGGGAGCAGGTATGCGCGACGATGCGCACGCGTCTTTTTGTTTGCAATCTTCGGGAGGGACCATGTCGGAATCTGGTGTGGTAAGTGACATGGCGATGCCTGTCGCTGTTGAGGAAGTGACCGCAAAGTGGCTGACCTCCGCGATCGCGTTCCGATTTCCCGGCGCCGAAGTAACTTCGTGCAGGCACGTGGAGGTATTGCCGGGTACGTCGACCAAGGTACGCGTCGCACTCGAGTACAACGAGGCGGGACAGGCAATGGCGCTGCCGGCGCGCATGATCGTCAAGGGCGGTTTCGAGGATCACAGTCCTTCGATGAGAGACATGTACCGCAACGAAATGCGTTTTTATCGCGACGTCCTACCGTTCATTAATATGAACGCGCCTGGATGCTTTTTTGCAGGCACGGATCCTGACGCCTGGCAATCAGTCGTAGTGATGGAAGACCTGAGCGAGCGTAACGTTCAGTTTTGCCGTGCTCAGCAATCGCAGGGCTACGAACAAGTCGCCCTACGGTTGAGTGCGATGGCGCGCTATCACGCGCAAACATGGAACAGCCGGGAGTTCGACAAGGGCGGTCGGCTCGAATGGGTCGGAGAGCGTTTTTCGGACTGGTCGCTGGAATACCAGAACCGATACCTCGAACCGGACGTCTGGGCCCACTACATATCGCTGCCGAGAGGAGCGGCAGTAAGTCGGTATCTGCACGATCGGGACTGGATGATGGCATCTCTCGCGCGCATTGCGCGCGAACATAAGAGCAAACCGGTATGCCTCATTCACGGCGATACGCATCTGGGAAATCTGTACGTCGAAGCTGACGGGACGCCAGGTTTTTTCGATGCCCAGGTCAGTCGGGCGCCTTGGAGCCTCGAGGTCGCCTATCACATAGGGTGCGCACTCGATATCGAGGACCGTCGCTCATGGGAGCGGTCGCTGCTCGAACACTATCTTTCGCAGCTGGCGATTGGCGGGGTCGAGGCGCCCGATTTCGACGAAGCGTGGAACGACTATCGACGCGATCTCGCGTATGGATACTTCATCTTTGCGATTAACGAAACCCGCTTCCAGACCGAAGCAGTGAACACCGCGTATGCGGCACGCTTTGGCGCGGCGTTGGTGGATCACGGCACGGTGGGCGAATCGACATGATCTAAGCCAATAATGCAACCGTACGTTGCATTATTGGCTTCGGGAGACTAAGCTCGACCATCGGCAGCCTCCTGGCGAGTTATGGCTTGAACGTGAACGTGCAGGTGCTCGCTCGAACGTTCAAGATGACAATCGAATTTCATCAACCGATAACAGCATGCCTGTTTCCGAAAATCTTTCATCAACGTTTAAGCGGCAAGATCGCGATCGTGACCGGCGCAGGATCGCTCGGTCAGGGTTTTGGCACGGGCAAGGCCATTGCCTGTCTTTTTGCGGCGGAGGGCGCGTCCGTCTGTCTCGTCGATCAGCAGTACGAGCGGGCGGCGGAAACGCTCGCGCTGATCACGGGAGCGGGCGGCAGAGCGTTCGTATCGACCGGCGATATCACGGACGGCGCTGTCTGTGCGCGCATTGTCCAAGAGACCATTCAGCGGTATGGAGGTCTGGACATTCTCATCAACAACGTCGGTATCTCAGGCGCGCCGGGGAGATTGCAGGACGTCGACGAAGCGTCCTGGGACCGTGTGATCGACGTCAATCTGAAAAGTGCGTTTTTGATGAGCCGAAGTGCGGTGCCGAAGATCGTGGCGCGCGGGGGCGGGGCCATCGTCAACATCGGTTCGGTCGCAGGCATCCGCAGCCACGGGTCGGCCGCGTATGGCTCGTCAAAGGCGGGAATGGTCGGCTTTACGCGTGAACTCGCGGTGATGTACGGCCGCGATCAGGTTCGTGCCAACGCGATTGCTCCGGGGCATATTTTTACGCCAATGGTGGAAAGCATGCTTGACGATAAGGCTCGCGAACGTCGCCGCAAGATCGCGCCCCTCCCATTGGAGGGAGATGCATGGGACGTCGCGGCCGCCGCGCTGTTTCTCGCCAGCGACGAATCGCGATTCATTACTGGCACGTGCTTACCCGTGGACGGTGGCGTGACACAGATTGCGGCGCTTGCGGCGTACGATCTGGTCCAGCAATAGCCACCGTATCATTGCGGCCTGAGGTGCAGATCGTTGCTCACGGATTGCACCCCCGGCACGCCGCGCGTCACGGCAAGCGCTTTCTGAATCTGTGCCTCCGAATCCACGTATCCTGACAACTGCACGACGCCTCGGTACGTCGCGACGCTCATCGGCAAGGGTCTCAGTTCCGGGGTCGCGACGAGCGCCTGCTTCACCCGGGCGGCGAGCGCAGCGTCATCAGTGGCGATCTTCCCCGCCGCGGTCAAGGGCGGCGTCACCGTGGACTTACAGCCGCTGGTGAACACGAACGCTGGCAATGCGAACGCCGCGACGATCAGCAATCGGCTTTTGATGTATGGCGCGTTTCGCATGTCGGCTATGAAATCCTGATTCGATAAGCGCTAAATGGTCGGCTGAAAAGCGGGCCGAGTGGCGAAGGGATACGGCGCATCTCGGCTTACAAGCTACCTGTATTGGCAGGGCAACCCTTCGCGTCGATTTGGCGAGGCGAATCAGGCGTAGCAATTGCGCAGGTACGAGAGAACGAGTATCTGACTATCGCCATTGCAGTTTCCCACGAACTGCATACGTTAGCCGAGGACGGTATCTGAAGAAGTTTTCCCATGTCTGAGCCTGTCAATCCTCCCAATACCCGGGCGAGCGGGTTTCAAGGTGTCACGCGGACGGTGCTTGAACGCATACCAATGTCTGGCAGTGATCGCGAACTTGTGCTGTCCGAGGTGACCTATCCACCGGGTAGCGCAGCCCCGCTGAACCACCTGCGATCACACGCTCGGCAGGCTGAGCCGAATGACCGCAGCGCGTCAGGCTGCTTCGGGGCACGGGGTACCGCACTGTCATCGGTCCGCTGGTCAAAGCGCCGCACGGGGGCAACGAAGACCCTTGAAGCGCTCCACCAGAAGTCTGATGTCCCGGCATAAAGTTTATCTGCATGCCCATTTTCTAAAGAGATCGCGGAATCTGCCGATAAAGAGGTCATCGTACAACACCGGGTTGAAAAGCGGCATGAGAAACGTATCGGTTCGAAATAGTCTCCTGACTGTCTTCCTGATCTTTGCGGCGATGATTTTGCTGGGCGGCGTGATCGGTGTCGCCACGCTCAGCCGCGCGAATGCCAATCTCAACCGCATCCATCAGATTGCGACGCAGGAAATTCTCGTCAACGACGCATACAAGGACTCCACACGCACTCGAGCCGCGTTGACACGAGCCTACTCAGCTCTAAAGGAGCGCAACGACGAGACGACGCGAGACTCGGCATTGAAGAGCGCCGAAACGACGATGAACCGGGCGGCTGCGGAAACCGAGTCGTTTCGAAGCGCCGCCGTTTTTCGTGGCCAGGACGACGGGTTGAAGCAGCAGTTGATCGAATCGTCAGTCAACCTCGCCGCGATTCTGAAGAAAGCCTCCGATGCTCTGCGTGCCGGCGATACGAACGCCTACGCCGCTATCAACGATCACGACATTACGTCAACCGGTGTGGCGTATTCGGTGAATGTCGAGAAATTCCAGAGCATGGCTAACACGTTGTCGAACGATGCCATCGCGCAGGTCGATCGCGAATATACGTGGGTCGTCAGCCTGGTCATTTTCGGAGTGAGCGCGGCGTTGGTCCTGATCGTCGCTGCGCATTTCGCGCTGCGGCGCATCGTAACAACTCCGCTGAACGACGCCGCCAATCTGCTCGATCGAATCGCGGCGAATGATCTGACAGCGCGCATCCCCGAGGCGAGCGGCAACGAGATCGGTCAGCTATTCGCGGCGATGCAGCGGATGCAGCGTGGTTTGGCTCAGACAGTGGCGAACGTGCGCAACAGTTGCGAGGCCATTCACGGCGGCGCGCGCGAGATTGCCGCGGGCAATGTGGATCTGTCGAGCCGCACAGAGCAGCAATCAGCGGCACTGGAAGAAACCGCGGCCAGCATGGAGCAATTGACGTCCACCGTCAAACAGAACGCGGATAACGCGCAGCAGGCAAGTGCACAGGCTTCGAGCGCAGCCGATGTCGCCGAGCATGGCGGCGAAGTGGTCGAGCGCGCCATCCAGACAATGAATTCAATCAGCCAGAGTTCGCGGAGGATCGCCGAGATCACCGGGATGATCGACAGCATCGCGTTTCAGACCAATATCCTTGCGCTGAATGCGGCGGTCGAATCGGCACGGGCCGGTGAGCAGGGACGCGGCTTCGCCGTGGTCGCAAGCGAAGTTCGCAGTCTAGCTCTGCGCAGCGCGGACGCCGCCCGAGAGATCAAGGCCTTGATCGGCGCCTCGGTCGAGGACGTGGCTAACGGCAATAGTCTGGTCGCGCAGGCGGGTCAGTCGATGAAGGAGATTGTTAGCGCCGTGCGCGGCGTGGCCACCATCATGAATGAAATCAAGGCAGCAACGATCGAGCAGAGCACGGGCATCGAACAGGTCGGCCAGGCGGTTACGCAGATGGACCAGGTGACTCAACAGAATGCGGCACTCGTCG
Organism: Paraburkholderia sp. UCT70; assembly: GCF_050434085.1. Taxonomy (NCBI): domain Bacteria; kingdom Pseudomonadati; phylum Pseudomonadota; class Betaproteobacteria; order Burkholderiales; family Burkholderiaceae; genus Paraburkholderia; species Paraburkholderia sp. UCT70. The sequence goes on from NZ_JBNPVZ010000002.1 coordinate 868,781, forward strand.
AAGAAGCCGCCGCTGCCGCGAGCGCGCTCGAACAGCAGGCGCAGTCAATGACGAATGCAGTCTCGGCATTCCGCCTCGCCGCGCAATAGAAGCTCCGATTGACCGACGCAAAACGCTGGTCGATTCAGACAATCTAAACCGTTTCTAGCTGGGGTATGAACATGAACGTTAAAGGCGTGCTGGGCGCCACCGCAATTCTGATTTTCGGTGCTTCCGTCTCCGGCATGTCACAGGCCGCGACGTATGCATATGTATCGAATGCAGATAGTCAGGATATCTCGGTTTTCAGTCTCGACAAGTCGAACGGCTCGCTTGCGCCCGTGGAGACTGTGTCTGTCGGTGCAACGGTGATGCCGATGGCGTTTTCGCCGGATCACCTTCGGCTCTACGCAGGACTGCGCTCGAAGCCTTATCGCGTGGTGAGCTTTGCGGTCAATCCGCTCGATGGCCGGCTGATCGAACTCGGCAGGGCGCCGCTTGCGGATAGCATGGCGTATATCTCGACGGACGCAAACGGCCGTTACCTCTTTTCCGCGTCATATGGCGGCAATCTTCTGGCGGTGAACCAGGTCGGCGCGGATGGTGTGGTCGGCAACGTACAGCAGACCGTCAAGACCGGCCCGATGGCTCATGCGATCCGCAACGCTCCGGACAACCGTTTCGTATTCGCGTCGGTTCTCGGCGCGGATGCCTGGCTTCGTCTCAAGTTCGACGCCTCGAATGGGCAGTTGACGGAGGACACCGCGCCCGCCTATTCGTTGCCGCCGAAATCGGGACCACGTCACTTCGTATTCTCGCCGGATCATCGCTTCACGTACCTGATTGATGAACTCGACGGCAAGCTGCACGTACTCGCCTTCGATAGCACCCGCGACACCGTCAAGCCGGTCGAAACAGTCTCGATCCTGCCGCCCGATTTTTCCGGCGGCAATCCGTGGGGGGCCGATCTCCACCTGACCCCGGACGGGCGATTCCTGTTTGCATCGGAGCGCACATCGAGCACGCTCGCGGCGTACCAGGTGAACGCTGCCTCTGGCAAGCTGACGCGTATCGGTACATATCAGACCGAAAAGCAACCGCGTGGATTCAATATCGATCCGTCCGGCAAGTACTTGCTGGCTGTCGGGCAATTATCGACGAGCCTTAGCGTTTACAACATCGATCGTAAGACTGGCAAGTTGAGTGCGATCGGACAGTATCCGGTCGGCAAGGGCGCGAACTGGGTTGAACTCGTGGAGTTTGATGGCACAAACGCCGATTGAGGGTTGATTCCCGGATCGCCGTGCGGTGAGCATGGCGTTCCTGATTCGGCTTTCACTGGGCGCCACAATTTGCGTTTTGTCGGCGGTGATGCGTCCGCGACGTTCCAAGAGCTTCGAGCTACAGCTGATTTCACAAAGCCCGGCAAAAATACGCATAACTTCGACGGCTCCGAAATTCGAGGGCTTTGATTAGCCGTCTGACGTCAGCTTCGATCGCGGTACCGGCTACGACAGACACCGCGATTATGCAAAGCATACGAGGCCAGTTAGTCGAACCGCCTCGGCAGATTTCGCGGCTTTCCGAGGCAACTTTGCATAATCACGAGCTTTGCATAGTCGGCCAATCCGGCCATTCGAGAAGCCATGATTTTGCGTGGCAGCGAACGGCCGCTATAGAGAAGGTCGACCCTCCACTTACGGCCACTCTGAACCACTCGAACCGGATTTGCCAGCGGTCTGCTTGCGGGCCGACAGGATGACAATCCGAGCCGTCCGGAATGGCTTGCCAGGACCATGACTGTGCCGCATGGTTCCGGGCGACGGGAGGGCATGCCCGCGATGAGGATCATTAGCCGCGGTCACGCACCACATCGCTGCGGTTCCACCATCCGCCGCCGACAGCCTGAAAGAGTGCGACGGTATCGGAATACCGGGTGGCCTGAGTCTGGACGAGGCTGATGCGGGCCTGCTGGTACGTCCGCTGCGCGTCGAGCAGCGCAAGATAGCTGATCGCGCCAACGTGGAACTCGCGCTGGGACACAGCGAGGCTGTCCGCCGCCACCCGCTCGGCTGCTGCCTCGGCCACCACTGCGTCCGCATCTGATTGCAGCGCTCGCAACGCATCAGCCACGTTCTGAAACGCCGAGATGACGGTGTTGCGATACTGCGCCGCTGCTGCATCGAAAGCGTCAATTGCGGCGCGGCGCCGGTGCAGCAACGTTCCACCTTCGAAGAGGGGCTGCGTGAGTCCCGCTCCCAGGTTCCAGATCGCGCTTCCCGGCGAAAACAGCGCATCGTTGGTCTCGCTGCCATAGGCGGCGCTGAGCGTGAGTTGCGGCAACATATTGGCGGTGGCGACGCCGATCTCTGCGCTTGCGGCGTGCAGTTGCGCTTTCGACGCGCGAATGTCCGGACGCTGCTCGACGAGTGTCGACGGCAGGCTGACCGGCAACGTGTCGGGCAACTGCAGCGACGCGAGATCAAACGTCTCGACCAGCTCGTCACTCGGGAAGCGGCCAAGATAGGCCGTGAGCTGATTGCGGGTCAGCGCCAGTTGCTTTTGCAGCGGCGGCAACTGCGCGCGTGTTTGCGCCAGCGTGGCCGCCTGCGCGAGTACCGCCGCATTGGCGACGGCGCCGATCGCGAATTGCCGTTTCAATCCCGCGAGTTGCTGCGTCTCGATGTCGACGATCTCCTCTGTGGCTGCAATCTGCGCCCGCAACGAAGCCTCCTGTACGGCGGCCGTGGCGACGTTCGACGTCAAGCTCAGATAGCTCGCCTCGAGTTCGAAGCGTTCGTACTCGGCTTGCGCGGCGAGCGATTCGATCTGCCGGCGCGTACCGCCCCAGATATCGAGCAGGTAGGTGACGCTCACCGAGGCGTTGTTGAGCCTGAAGACCGGCACCGTGGTCGAGATCCCGAACGGCGAGCCCGAAATCCTCTCGCGAGCAGTCGAGATGTCCGCACTCACCGTCGGGAACAGCGCCCCTTGTGCTGCGTAAAGCGCTTCGTTGGCCTCGCGAAGGGTGGCCTGCGCCGCCTGCAGGCTCGGGTTGGCCTCAAGCGCACGTTCTACGAGTGCGTTCAGCGCAGCCGAGTGGAATAGCGTCCACCATTGCCCCGGAATGTCGAGAGCTTGCACGAAACGCTGCGCCTCGCCGCCGTGGACGTCCGACGCGACGGTTCGCTCCGGCAGCGGCTCCCGCGTATAGCCGCTGACCTGCGGCGGCCCGGGTGGCGCGAAGTCAGGTCCGACTTCGCAGCCGCCAAGCAGCGTCGCCGCCGAAAGCGCCGCGCAGGCGGCGCTGCGGCAACATGCTGCCCGGGGGTGACGCGCAAAGCCGGGGTTCGATGTCATTGCTGCGCGCTCCTCATGTTACGGGCCGTTTACGAAGGCTTCGCCGCAACCGGTTTCACGGCCATGCCGGGGCTGAGCTTGAGGAGATTGCCGACAACGACCGAATCGTCCCGAACGACGCCCTTCCTGACCGCAACAAGTGGCCCGTAGTCCGAGCCGAGGGTCACGTAGCGCTGCTCGACCCGCTTGTCTGCGCCGACGACGTAGACGTATTTGCCAAGCTGGTTGGAGCCGACGGCCACTTGTGGCACCAGCAGCGTGTTGGGTGCGTCCGCGACGTGCAGGCGCACGCGGATGAATTGCCCCGGCAGCAACGTGTGATCCGGGTTCTCGACGGTCGCGCGCGCGGTGATGGTGCCGCTGCTGCGCCCCACGTTGTTGTCGAGAAACGTGAGCCTGCCACGGTACTGCGGGCTCGCGCCCTGACCGACGATGACCTCGGCCGCGATGGTCCCCTTCGCCTGATCCTGCTGGATAGTGGCGAGATCGGTGTCCGGCGGATTGAAGGTGGCATAGATCGGGTCGAGCTGCACGAGGGTGTTGAGCTGGGTCCCCGTGCTGCTGATGAGCGCACCTTCATGCACCTGACTCAGGCTGAGACGCCCGGAGAACGGCGCGCGGATCTTCGTAAAGTCGAGATTGAGCAGCGCCGTCTCGATGAGCGCACGATCCGCCGCGAGTGCGGCCAGGTCCTGATGCTCGGTGCTCGCGGACTGCTGCAGCGTATCGATCGACACGTCTCCCGTCTCGCTCATCAGCGTATTGCGGCGATGGCTGGCGATGGCATATTCGAGCGCCGCCGCATCCTTTGCCGCCTGCGCCCTCGCCTGATCGAGCGCCGCCTGATAACTGCGCGGATCGATCTCATACAGGAGTGTGCCCTTGCTCACGTCCGAGCCATCGGACACCCCCTGCTTCGCGAGGTAGCCGGTCACCTGCGCCTGAAGCGTGACGGTGCGGATCGCGTCCGTGGTGCCGACATATTCGAGGTAAACCGGCACGGTATGCTCGACCACCTGGGTTACGGGCACCTCGGTGGGGGCGGCCGGGTCCGGCGCGGGCGGGCTGCCGGTAGCCTGTCGCGCTCCCCCACCTGTGAACGACAGGACGCAGACGACTACGGCGATCGCCAGGCCTGTGGCTACAAGGCGAAGTTTGCCGACTCTCATTGCGCCGTTGCTCCCCGATCAATCCCCGGACGCCGCCTCGCCGCCATCGCGAGGCGCGCGACCGATACGTTTGAGCACGGCCTCACGCAAGTGCTCGATCACCGTGTAGAAGATCGGCACGAATCCCAGGCTGAGCAGGGTGGCGGCGAGCATGCCGCCTACCACCGTCGTCCCGATCGACCGGCGGCTCGCGGCGCCCGCGCCGGCGGCGATCATCAATGGGACGGCGCCAAAGATGAACGCGAACGCGGTCATGAGGATCGGGCGCAGACGCAGGCGGGCCGCCTCGGTCACCGCCGCGACGATATCGAGGCCGGCTTCGCGGCGCCGCTTGGCAAATTCGACGATCAGGATCGCGTTCTTCGCCGCCAGCCCGATCAGCAGGACGAAACCAATCTGCGCATAGATGTCGACCTGCATGTGGCGCAGCCACAGCAGCCCCAGCGCGCCGAACAGGGCTAGCGGCACCGTGAGGATGATGGTGAACGGCAACGTCCAGCTCTCGTATTGCGCGGCGAGGAACAGGAACACGAAGGACAGCGCGAGCGCGAAGACCATGCCCGCGACCGAGCCGGCCTGCAGCTCCTGATAGGTAATGCCCGTCCAGTCATAGCCGAAATCCGCCGGCAAAACGCGCGCCGCGCGCTCCATCGCCGCGATCGCCTGGCCCGAACTGTAGCCCGGCGCCGCACTGCCGGTGATCTCCGCGGCACCGTAGAGGTTGTAATGAGGCACCGTGTCCGGCCCCACCGTCGGTTCGAGCCGGCCGAGCGTGCCCAGCGGCACCATGCTTCCCGCGGCGTTGCGCACGTAGAGCCGTGACAGGTCGCTGCGGTTCCCGCGGGCGTTGTCGTCGGCCTCGAGCAACACCTCGAAGGTGCGGCCGAACAGCGTCACATTGTTCACGTACAGCGAGCCGAGATAGATCTGCATCGTATTGAACACATCGCTCAGGTTGAGCCCGAGCAGCTTCGCCTTCACGCGGTCGAGATTGAAATCGTATTGCGGCGTCGACGTGTTGTAGCTGGTGAGCAGGGTGCGCCGCTCGAGTTCAGGCTGTTGCCGCGCCTGGGCGAGAAAGGCCTGGGTCGCCTCGCCGAGTGCGGCACTGCCCCGGCCGCTCAGGTCCTCGATTTCGAAATCGAAGCCGCCGAAGGTGCCGAGGCCGGCAATAGTCGGTGGAATCAGTGCAAGCGCCACCGCCTCCGGAATCTGATTGAGCTTCGGCTGTACCGTGGCGATGAGGTTGGCGACGCTCTGCTTCGCACCTCGCTCGTCCCACGGCTTCAGGATCACGAACTGGGCCGCACTGTTCGACGTCGTGCTGCGAGTGATGAAATTCAGACCGCTGATGGACAGCACGTTCGCCACGCCGGGCGTCGCCCTCAGGATCGCGCGGGTCTTCTCCACCACGGCTTCGGTGCGTTGCAGCGAAGCGCCGTTCGGGAGTTGCGTAATCACATAGAAATAGCCGGGATCTTCAACCGGCAAAAAGGCGGAAGGGATCGTCGAATGGAGCAGCCAGGTCACACCCAGGCCACACGCGAAGACCGCCAGCGCGAGCCAGCGCAGCCGGATCAAGCCGCGCAGCGAATTCGCGTAGTGGTTGCGCGCCCAGTTAAAGCCTTGATTGAACTTGCGAAACAGGATGAACCGTGGCGGCCTGTCCCGTCGCAACAGCAACGCGCAGAGCGCCGGACTGAGCGTCAGGGAATTGAACGCCGAGAGCGCCACCGAAATGGCGATGGTCAACGCAAACTGATTGTAGAGACGGCCCGTCACGCCCGGCAGGAAGGCGATCGGCACGAACACGGCGCCGAGCACTGCCGAGGTGGCAACGATCGGCCCCGTCACTTCCCGCATCGCCGCCTTGGCCGCGGCCATGGGCGTAAGCCCGCTCTCGAGTTGGCGTTCGACATTCTCGACCACGACGATCGCATCGTCGACGACGAGGCCGATAGCGAGGACCATGCCGAGCAGGCTGACCGTGTTCAGCGAAAAGTCGAGCACCAGCATGATCGCGAGGGTGCCGATGAGCGCCACTGGAATGGCGATCATCGGAATGAACGTGGTCCGCCAGCTCTGCAGGAACAGGAACACGACGCCCAGCACCAGCAGCAGCGCAAAGGTCAGCGTCTTCATCACCTCGACCATCGAGGCGGACACGAACATGGTGGTGTCGTAGGTGATGCCCCACGCCATCCCTTTCGGGAAGCGCTTTGCAAGCGTCTGCATCGTGGCCTTGACACGCTGGTCGAGGTCGAGCGCATTAGCGCTCGGCAACTGGAAGACGGCGAGCAGCGCCGCCGGGTGTTCGTTCACAGAGGCGCTAGAGGTGTACTGAAGTGCGCCCAGATCGATGCGCGCCACGTCGCGCAGATACACAGTTGCGTCGCTCGCCGTGCCGGCGCGCAGCACGATATTGCCGAATTGCTGCGCGTCCGCCAACTGGCCGTGGGTGTTGATCTGGTATTGAAACGTCGTGCCCGACGGCGCCGGCGCCTCGCCGAACTTGCCTGCGGCGACCTGCACATTCTGCTCGGCGATCGCATGCTGGACATCGGTGGCTGTCATGCCGAGCGCGGCGAGCTTGTTGGGGTCGAGCCAGATGCGCATCGAGTAGCGGCGTTCGCCGAAGATCGTGACATCGCTCACGCCGGGCAGGCGCTTGAGCGAGTCGACGAGCTGGAGATAAGCGTAGTTGCTGAGGGTGACAGGATCGATCGAGCCGTCTGGCGAATAGAGATTCACCGCCAGAACAAAGTTCGGGTTCTGCTTCTGAATGGTGATGCCGGCCTGATTGACGATGCTGGGAAGTTGCGCTGTCGCCTGCGAGATGCGGTTCTGCACGTCGACCGCGCCGATGTCGACGTTGTAGCCGACGTTGAACGTGACGGTGATCGTGGACGTGCCATCGTTGGCACTCACCGACGACAGGTAGCTCATACCCGGCACGCCGTTGATCTGCTCTTCGAGCGGCGCGGTGACGGTGTCCGCCACGACCTGCGCGCTCGCACCCGTATAGGTCGACTTGACCAGAACCTGTGGCGGCGTGATCTGCGGAAACCGCTCCACCGGCAGGTTGAACCAGGCAATGAGCCCCGCGAGCACCATGATGATGGCGATCGACGATGCGAAGATCGGACGCTCGATAAAGAAATCGACCATTGACCTCGCCCCGAGTCCCAGGTAGCTTGACGGAAACGCGCCGGTATAGTTTCCGCCGTCGGTAGACATTGTCAATAGGCCTGGATCGTGACGCGCGAAACACAGACTCAACCTATCCGATCAGGCGGGCGTCCTACGCTGCGAGAGTCCGAAATTCGTCTGCAGCGCCTGCTCAATGTTGCGCAGCGCCATTTTCTTGCCGCTGGATATCGCGAGACCAGCCTTGAAGCCATCGCGCGAGAGGCGGGTATTGCAAAAAAAACGCTGTACGATCGATTCGGCAGCAAGGCAGGCCTGTTCAGCGCAATCGTCGAGACGCTGCGTCGTTCATGGATCACGCAGCTCGGCGATATCGTGCTCGATGCGCGCCGTCCAGAGCACGTCCTCGAGAAGGTCGCGCTCCATCTGCTGGATGTGTGCACGCGGCCTGACATGATCGCATTGCATCGCCTGCTTCTGATCGAGGCCTATCGTTTTCCCGAACTCATCAGCGGGTATTACAACAAGGCGGGTGGACTACGCGGCATGGAGCCGCTTTCGGACTATCTTCGTTCGGCAGTCGCCGATGGCGCATTGCAACTCGATGACGTTGCGCTGGCTACCGAGCAGTTTCTACACCTGGTACTCGGCGGGGTCCGCGCGCGACTGCTGCTTGGCGCCACCAGGAGGCGCCCCAGCGCATCGGAGCGCAACAGAATCGCGCGTGAGGCGGTCCGCATCTTCCTCGCTGGATGCAAGGTGCTCTGAGCGAGCGCGTTCCGGTCTTCGTCCGATTCTGCCCGGCCGATATTCGCCTGGAGCGGCCGCGGCCGGCGGGATGCCGGCCCAATTCCCGTCTGCTTCCGGGGCCGCGCAACCGGCCACCCGCTGCTGCATTGCGACAATCGGGCGTTCGTATTCCTGGTTGCCGTGCTGCGTGTGGTTGAGGCCGCGAGGAATTGGCCCCCCGTACGTGTTTCCCTTGCCTAAACTCAAGTTGGTACGCGCCGAACTCTGACGGCACAAGCGCGGTAGCGCTCGCGCGCGAACTCCGGCACGTATTTGAAATCTGAAAGAACATGGGGGGCGGACATGACGACGGCTGTCAGCTTTCATATCGGCTATACGCAATACCTTGGCCCCGATGGCGAGCCTGTCCAGTCATTGCCAGCCTTCGCACGTGACCCGGCGGCGCTGATTCCGCTCTATCGCGCGATGGTGCTGACACGGGCGTTCGACACGAAGGCGGTCGCCCTGCAGCGTACCGGCAAGCTCGGCACCTTTGCGTCGTCGGTTGGCCAGGAGGCGATCGGTGTCGGTGTCGCCAGCGCGATGCAGCCCGACGACGTGCTGTTCCCTTCGTATCGCGATCACGCCGCGCAATTGCTGCGCGGCGTCACGATGACGGAAAGTCTCCTGTATTGGGGCGGCGACGAGCGCGGCAGCGATTTCAGCGTGCCCCGTAACGATTTTCCGAACTGTGTGCCGATCGGCACACAGGTGTGCCATGCGGCCGGCGCAGCCTACGCGTTCCTGCTGCGTCACGAGCCGCGCGTTGCGGTGGCGATCTTCGGCGACGGCGGCACATCCAAGGGCGATTTCTACGAGGCGATGAACATGGCCGGCGTCTGGCAGGCGCCGCTTGTGCTCGTCGTCAATAACAACCAGTGGGCGATTTCGGTACCACGCAACCACCAGAGCGCTGCGCAAACGCTCGCGCAAAAAGCGATCGCTGCAGGAATAGAGGGGCTGCAGGTCGACGGCAACGACGTGATCGCCGTGCATCACGTTGTCCACGCGGCGCTCGCCAAGGCTCGCCGAGGCGATGGCCCGACGCTGATCGAGGCGCTCAGCTATCGCCTTGGTGATCACACGACGGCCGATGACGCGACGCGCTATCGCGACGCCGAGGTCATCGGCAAGCAATGGGAATACGAACCGCTGCTTCGTTTGCGCACCTACCTGATGCACGTGAACGTCTGGACCAAGGCGCATGACGAGGAACTCGGGAAGGCGTGCCGTGCGCAGGTCGAGCAGGCCGTCGACGCGTACCTTGCGATACCGCCTCCGGGCCCATCCGCGATGTTCGATCACCTGTATGAGGCGTTGCCCCCAGCGATGCGTGAGCAACTGGCGATGGCGCAACGTTTCGCGCCGGCTAAGGGGAGCGGCGATGGCTGACCTCAACATGGTCGACGCCCTCAATCAGGCGCTCGCATATGAACTGGCGCACGACCCTGCCGTTGTGCTGCTCGGAGAGGACATTGGCGTGAACGGCGGCGTATTTCGCGCGACCGTCGGGTTGCAGACGCGCTTTGGCGCTCAGCGGGTGATCGACACGCCGCTGGCCGAAACCGCCCTCGCCGGCTGCGCGATCGGCATGGCGGCGATGGGCGTTAAGCCCGTTGTGGAGATCCAGTTCGCCGGGTTTGTCTATCCGACCATCGATCACATCCTGAATCATGCGTCGCGTCTGCGGCATCGAACGCGCGGACGATTGACGTGTCCGCTCGTGATCCGTGCGCCATGCGGCGCAGGCATTCACGCACCAGAGCACCATTCCGAAAGCCCTGAAGCGCTGTTCACCCACATACCCGGGCTGCGCGTCGTGACGCCGTCGTCGCCAGCACGCGCGTACGGCTTGCTGCTGGCGGCGATCCGGGACCCGGACCCGGTGATCTTCTTCGAGCCGACGCGGCTGTACCGGCTCTTCAGGCAGCCGGTGGAGGATGACGGCGAAGCGCTGCCACTCGACAGTTGCTTTACGTTGCGCGATGGGGCAGACGTCACACTGGTGGGCTGGGGAGGCGCGTTGCAAGACGTGCAGGCCGCGGCCGATCTGCTCGCGCAGGAAGGCGTAATGGCCGAGGTGATCGACGTGGCGACGCTCAAGCCGCTCGACATGAACACCATTCTCGCGTCGGTGGCGAAAACCGGACGCTGCGTGATCGTGCATGAGGGCTCGCATGCCGGAGGGGTCGGCGCGGAGATCGCCGCCAACATCGCCGAGCGCGGACTGTACTCGCTGCTCGCACCGGTGCAGCGCGTCACCGGTTACGACGTGGTGGTGCCGCTGTACAGACTCGAGAATCAATACATGCCAGGCACTGAGCGCATCGTTGGCGCGGTCAGGCAGGCGCTGGAAGCGTAGGGATGCCATGAAAATCTTCAAACTGCCTGATCTCGGCGAAGGTTTGCAGGAAGCGGAGATCGTCGAGTGGCACGTCAGGAGCGGCGACGACATTCGCGCGGATCAACGGCTGCTGTCGGTGGAAACGGCGAAGGCAATCGTCGATATTCCGTCGCCTCAATCCGGCCGAGTCGCGAAGCTGTTCGGCCAGCCCGGCGATATCGTGCATCTGGGGGCGCCGCTCGTCGCATTCGAAGGAGCGGCCGACGAAGCCGATGCCGGTACCGTGGTCGGTCATATGGAGGTCGGCCAGCATGTGGTGCACGAAGCGCCGGCGGCGCTCGGCGGCAGCCCGGGCACGGGTGTCGGCACAATCAAGGCGATCCCGGCGGTGCGGGCGCTCGCGCGTAAGCTTGATGTCGATCTTGCGATGGTGACACCGTCGGGGGCGGAGGGTGTCATCACGGCGGCTGACGTGCAGCGCGTCGCGAAGATACTCGCTCAGCTCGGTCCGCCCGAAGTGCTGCGCGGCGTGCGGCGCGCGATGGCGCAGAACATGGCGCGCGCGCAGAGCGAAGTGGCGGCCGCGACCGTCATCGACGACGCCGACATTCATGAGTGGCCGCCACATACCGATGTGACGATCCGCCTGATCCGTGCGCTGGTAGCAGGATGCAGCGCCGAACCCGGGCTCAACGCATGGTTCGACGGACATGCGGGACGGCGCCACGTACTGGAAAAGATCGACCTCGGCATCGCCGTCGATCTACCGGATGGCCTCTTTGTACCGGTATTGCGCGACGTTGCGCACCGCAACGCAGCGGATCTGCGCGGCGGCCTCGACCGGATGCGTGTCGACATCCAGGCACGCAAGATTCCACCGGAGGAACTGCGCGGCAATACGATCACGTTGTCGAACTTCGGCATGATCGCCGGCAAATACGCAGCTCCCGTGGTCGTGCCGCCCACTGTCGCGATCCTCGGAGCGGGGCGCATTCACGAGCAGGTCGTGGCGGTAAGTGGCGTTCCGGCCGTGCATCGGATCTTGCCGCTTAGTCTGACGTTCGACCATCGGGTCGTCACGGGCGGCGAAGCAGCACGGTTTCTCGCCGCGGCGATCGTGGATCTGCAGATGGCGCAGTAGCTGTGACTGCGCGAATTCAAAAATTCAGAAGGTGTATGCGTTGTGTCCAGCTTGGGACGTTCGCAGATTTCTGCTGCCAAGCCGTAACGGGTGGGGGGGACAGGACAGCCCTTCAACGATAGCGCCTGTTCAATTTGCTCGGGAGCGTGTCTCGTGCTAACTGCGATTGCGACAACATGGCGTCCGTTCTGCATATGGAGCATGTCGGCCATACAGGCACAGCGAAATCGTATGCCAATCCGTAAATCGATCGAGGCGTGCCGGTTCGCAGCTTCGAGCAGCGCCCCCGGTCTTTGGATCGCTTCGTCTGCAAAACGGCCCCGCCTCGTGAAACAGTTACAAGATAAGTATTGACGCTGGTACCACTTGGCGGTTAGTGTGTCGCATGAAGTTCAAGAAGTTCGATTGCTGTTCATCAATTGCTCGCTCCTCAGCGGTATTCGTTGTCCTCTCCCTCCTTGACGCTTCATACGCTCTTCAACGGAGCACATTTTCCCGTTTTTTCTCAAGGATTCTTCATGGATACCGGTACCGTTAAGTGGTTCAACGATAGCAAAGGTTTTGGCTTCATCACCCCGGACAAGGGCGGTGACGACCTTTTCGCTCACTTCTCCGAAATCAGCGGCGACGGCTTCAAGACGCTGGCTGAAAATCAGAAGGTGAGCTTCGAAACGAAGCAAGGCCCGAAGGGTCTGCAGGCAGCTAACATCAAGCCGCTGTAAAGTTTGAAGAGCCCGGCGTTCCGCGACGGACGCCGGGTTGCAGGGACATCCTTACGGAGCGTTGTTTCCTGAAGTGGCGCGTTCCCTCCTGGCTGCATCGGTTTCGCCGGCAGCTTGCCAAGCGCCATACGTCTCATTGCGCTCATTTTCCCCTCTGGCATTAGCGCCACGTCTTCGCTTTCCGACTGCTTCAGATTCGGCCTGAGATGCCTTTGAATCGGCGTACCTGTGCACATTTCGCAAGGCGCGCGCGCACTCGACATTATTAAAACTAAAATGCAGAACAAACAAATTCAACAATACAACGGCTATGCCGTCCAGCCCTCGGCGCATCGTTTGCCCGACGGCAGTTTTTCCTCCAACCTGCTGCTAGAACGCGCCGATAGCGAGCGCGCGGACGGCCGATACCAGTTCTATTCGCTCGATTACTTCACGAGTGAGGAGCAGGCGTTGCAGCACTCGACACGCTGGGCACGCAACTGGGTCGACACGCGCGGTTAACGGAGACGCGCCAGTTCTGCACGCTCAACGCATCTTAGGTGTCAGGACGCGTGCAATTAGGCGCCCGCAACCATCACGCGCGATCGATCGGTTACCTTCCGGTTTGAGCCGGGCGCTCAGTGCGAACTTCTGGATTTTCTCTATCGACGTCTTCGGCATTCTACACACGGCATCGAAGTCGACGACGCTCTTGAGCTTTCAGAATGGGTCGAAGTGTGAACGCAGGCGCGGGCGGACGGCAATCACCCATCGGTCACTATGCGGCCGAGATGGAATGGACATGGTTTCCCTTCGGGCATGACGGTATCTACTTCGTGGTCGACGCCTGAGGAGGCGATGACCGGAACTGGCAGCAATGCGGTCGCACTGGCATAGCCTGCCGAGCATGTGGCGACTGACGATCAGAAGGTCAACTTCTTTATCACACACATTGTTGATGGCGTGCCGCTGGCGCGCGCGAACACGGGTACCTTCTGCATAGACTCGGGTTCTGGCTCTAGCGCTCAGGGGGATTCCAGGATGGCGCGATCAAAGCCGTCAGTATCAATCAGCATTTCGGCGTAGGCCACCGACGCGCGCCTTGCGTCGCCGGCATTCACGAAGGGCCTCTTGCCGGGCACACGGAATAAGCGACTTCGCGGGTTGTCCGTCATGGAATCCGGGTCGCTGATGCGAATCGACGCATCGAATCCTTCCTCGTAATTGTGACCATATCCTGGTTGAGTCGTGCGATGCGGATACACGAGTAAGGAAATATCGAGACCGCGATAATGGCGAATGGTTGTCATCAGGTCACTCCTTTTGGCCGCAGCAAGCAGCACGTTTTTGATCGTTGTGCAGGTTTGGCCGAAGGAGATACGCCCCCGAGCCACACCGACGAGGCGACCGGAACGAAGTTTCCTGGCTAGCTGTCCGGTACGCGGATACCCGAGCTTCGTGCTTAACATCCGCAAGCGTTCCTTCACCCGGCATTCCGCTCACGTTTGTCCGATCGGGCACCGCACTGTCCCGAACTCACGAAGTGGGTCGCTCCCGTATCCTTGGCCAGCCTCATCGCGCAGGGCAAGCAGACGCTGTTGAACCTGGTGTTCTTGAGGAGTTTGCAACGTAAGCGTGGAGGTGGAACTAGGCAGACAGCCGTCGCCGGCCATCTAAGCCAGCGCTATGACAATCCGGGCAGTGCCCCGCTTTGCCAACCCCGCGTTTCAAGGTACGCGCGACAGTACTATCGGTCAATACAATTCTGGTAACAGTCTCTGCGTCTGCGCCGCCCGATGTAACCCGTTCCAGCGTATAGTGAGCCATACCCTGTGGAGTGACCAACATGTCGACACACCCGATTCTTCTCTACAAGGGGTACGAACTTCATCCCCTTGTCTTTCCCCGCACATTCAGTCGCTTTGACGGACATTCCCGTTACGCGGAAGGTTACGAAATTGCGGTGCGGATATGTCGTCCGGCGGCGACAGCAATTCCCTCCGCAAGCCGGGTCTTCAGGCTGAACCAAACGCATACATTCTCTGACTTCGGTACGGCAAGGCGAGCCGCCCGGCAGCAGGGAAAGGACATCGTCGATGGAAAGGTGAGCGGCGCTTCGGTCATCGACATATGAAAACGCCGCTGACGGACAGCATTCATCGATGTGCTCGATCGTGCGACGAATTGCTGTCTGCCTGATGGCTGATCTGACCGTCGCTCCCACATAAAAGGCGGCCAGCGCCTCCAGCTTTTGGCGACCGGTATGGCCGCATTCCGCTGCGCAACGGACCCTTTACCCGGCGGTGAGCATACCTCATTGCCGGAATAGCGGGACAGGGCTGCGATCGACATGCTACTCGGGACGCTCGCCGGCGATCACCCTCCCGAACGATTCGCGATTTTGCCTTCCCCGAAGATTCGATGTGGCCGGCTGCAAAAACGTACCGCAGACCTGCAAGTCGAGCAGCCATTGGCGTCGCTGGCTCACGCCGTCTCGTCGCCCAATCGGGCCACGCGTTCCCGGCTGTTCCGCGACGAACACATACCCCCGAAATGAAGTCGGTCCGGATAGCCGTTGCGTGTCACGCTCGGCAATCGCGTGGTCACGGGTGCGTCCGCGTCGAGCCAGAGGCGCAAACACCGCATTGGTCTCCTCGCAGGCGGTCGGGTAACGCTGGAACTCCTTATGACCTGACGAAAGGGTGAATCGATTTCCGCCAAAAAGGGCGAACGGGGCTGCAATGCAGTTTCGCGCGCTTCGTTTCGCCGTCGTTGAATTGTTGACGTCGAGACTGCTTGCCGCGCATGTCGGAGGCGCACTCTGCGTCGCCACATGATGAACCGGAGAAGAGAGGCAGTCCGATGTGGATCTTCGGATCGCCGTCGCCTACCGGCGCTGCGGTACGTAAGTGCCGGGTTGACTTGCATGTTCCCTGTGCTTCTCTGACGGCGCCTGGAGCACGGGTTTTTCTGTACAAATCCATCAATGGGCGTAGCATGAAATCGTCACTCGACCTGCGACCGGTCCTCGCGTCCCTAAGTTGCTTACCCGACGGAACCGGAGATCCGCTTTCACCAAAACCGAAACGTGGCCGACTTCCTGAAGGGCAGCGGACGCAGTGGCACACGTCGCTACGCTCCGTCTTTTCCGCTACACAATGAGACAGCCTCAAAGGTACCGATCACGACCGGTTCCCGTCTCTACCGCAGGCTCGAACTTCATCCGCTGGTGGTTGACTCAGAGCCGTTGCAAACATTGGAGTTTGGTATGGAAAGAAACGACCTGCTGAAATGGATTCGGTGCAATGGTGATGACATCGTCGATCGGTTTCTGCCGCCCGGCGCGCAGGGCGAACTGGATAGCCTCATCCATGACCGCCGTCACGAGATCGATGCGGGCGCGTTTCTGATGTTCATGTCGATTCGTGCGCTTCTATGCGAACGCGGCATGGCAAGCTGCGATTCGGATCGCGAGGCCGGACAAATCATGGCCATGCTGAGCACCTAGGTCGCGCTTTTCAACGCCCCTCTGAGACAGTCGCAATCGAGCGATAACCCCAAAGGAACACCATGCGCTTCAATTCCACCCTGATCGTTATCGACCCCACCCCCCGGCGGGCCGACGGCGAGTACATGGCCCACGCACGCATCAGCGGCAGCCGTGCCGACGGCACCGGGTACGAGATTCATTCGAGTGGCGATCTGGCAGGCTTCGACGCACGCGAGGACGCGATCGCCTATGCGAAGAACTGGGCGCAGGACTGGTTGCACGCGTGCTTCGGGTGACAGACGTCTCACCTACGGACGCAACGAGAGAGGGATTGGCGTGCAGGCCGGCCATTCGCCATCAGAGGAAGATGCAGCGGGATGTTGGTCACGCGTTTCGATCCAATCGCTTGCCCATCGGTTCTGGTAAACCGGTGCCTCTGCTTGACGACCACAGTACCCGAGAGAGTAGAACTCGAATAGCAGGGGGCCGTACGGACATCGGATCACCTAAGCGTCAGGTCTAAAGAGAAAGAGCCGTCGGAAAGAGAGCGAGCACACAGCGTATCGGCGGGACTGCGTGGGCCGCATTGTCGGACGAGCACCCTTTGCGCGACATCGACCGAATCAGCTTCGCGTCGCGCATACGTGAGAGCCACCCCGGCCAGCAACGTCTTCTCCCGGTCGGTCAGGAGCTGCAGGTTGACGCCTAGGTCTCCTTTAGCAATTGATTGGTCTTCTCCAGGATGTCGTGTTCAAGCTGCAATTGGCGGATATCGCGTCGAAGCGATTCGACCTGCCGCTCCAGTTCTCCCCGCTCAGGGGCGTGCGGCGAATCGTTGTGGCGTTTCATGAAAGGCCGGACACGAACGCTCACCACTGTCCAGAAAATCCAGGCGGTTCATTACGAGTACATGGACTACCTCGAAGTAGTCCAAGACGGTGTAAACCCGATGGATCCCGCGACCAACTGGCGCGTAATATCGGTTCGGCTAAAAATCTCCTCAATTTCTTCGCCGGAGTAGGCATGCGACTGTCCGATTTTATCGTGCAGGAAATGGAGCCCATTCTGGCGCAGTGGGAGGCGTTTGCCGCCACGCTGCTGCCAGCCGCTGGCAACATGGGCTCCCTCGCGTTGCGCGACCACGCGCAGCAGATTCTGGAAGCAGTAGCCAGGGATTTGCAGACTTCGCAGACCAGGGAAGCGCAGCACGAAAAATCCTTGGGGAGGGCACCCCGGCTGACGGATGCGCCGGAGACAGCTGCGCAATCCCATGCGGTCCTGCGCGCTCGAGGCGGTTTCAACATCAACCAGCTGGCTGCGGAATACCGCGCTTTGCGTGCAAGCGTGCTGCGTTTGTGGATGGATGAGTGTCAGCCCGATGCGCCTCATCTGGATGACATCATCCGCTTCAACGAGGCCATCGATCAGGCGCTGGCCGAATCACTCGGTTTTTTCAGCACACAAGTCGATCAGGCTCGCAATCTGTTGCTTGGGATGCTCGGACACGACATGCGGAGCCCGCTGCAGACGATCCAGGTGACAGCTTCATATCTGTCCGCGCTCAATGCGGGGGAGCGCGTTTCAGAAGCTGCAGCCCGTCTGGTGCGCAGCGGCGCCCGGATGCAGGCACTTCTGGATGATCTGTGCGATTTCAACCGAACAAGGCTCGGGCTAGGTATTAACGTCATACCTGCTCCCGTTGATCTGACGAACGTGTTCACTGATGAGCTGGACCAGTTGCGCGCAGTCCATCCAGACCGGCAGATCGAGCTTGAGGTGCACGGTGACGTTCAGGGTGTCTGGGACGGTCCGCGTCTGCAGCAACTGCTCGGCAATCTCGTTCTGAATGCGCTCAGATATGGCGCGCGCGACGCGCCCGTTCGCGTCGTGGTGACTGGCGAGGAGGCCGAGGTGCGCTTCGAAGTCTGCAATAGCGGACCAGCCATCGAGGGACTGTTGCTGGAGCGCATCTTTGATCCTCTTCAGCGAGGTCCAGAGCGAAAAATCAACGAGGACGCGCAAGGCAGCCTTGGACTCGGGCTGTATATCGCGAGCGAAATCGCCAAGGCGCATCACGGCGCGATCGAGGCGCGGTCAGATAAAGAAGAGACCGCATTCGCCGTACGTCTGCCGCGCCGGGCGTAGCAGGCGAGCCAGGCTTGGTAACGGGCATGCCACGAATTATGTGGGGATCTGCTGGTGGTTTTACACCTGCCGAGACGCGCCTATTCCATCGCCGGTCCTCACAGACCGACCACGACCGCATGAAGCAAATCCGCAGCATCGTGGCAATAGCAAGGGTGCGCGCCCCGATTACCTATTCGGTTCGTGCTGCTCCATGCGCGCGATCAGCCGCGATCATTAAAACCCGGTCAGATCTCATCGAGAAAACGCGCTCGTGCACGCTTCGCCGTCATATCAGACCAGGATGGAGTTGCGCGGACGAACTCCGGCTCACGGCATTCGGCCTGGAAGTGCCCGACCGCGCAGCAAGGATCGCAACGGCTGAAGCGGGAAGACCAAGGTGTCAGTCGCCGCCAACGGGGTCTTGCGTCGCCATTATTGTTTCATCGCGCCAGTTGCGTTCGAGTTTGACGCGCCTTGAGGCGACATCGCGTGCTCACGCTTCTGCATCAATGTGCCACTGGCGGGCTTGCTGTTGCCGGCGTCCGCAGCACGGCCCATGCTCTGGCCAGCGGCACCCGGCTGCGCGTTTTGAGTATCACGGTGTGCTGGCGCAGCGTTGCCGGTGTTGGTCTGCGCAAATGCGCAAGTGCTAGCGATGATGGAAATTGCGCTGATTCCTGCCATTATCAACTTCATGATCGTCTCCCGTTCGGGACCTGCTTTTCCATCTCTGACCTGCGTGCAGCATGACGCATGCCCGGAGGAAGTGGCGAACAATAAGCGTGCGCTGTTGCCGCCCGCGAGAAGGGGATCGAAATCTCTTGCCGTCTTTTACCTTGTGTCAGCGTGCAGGCGCTGCTCTGTAGCGACGGTTCCTGTTCGGGCTCATTGCTGACGACGTGATGGGTCGCGACCGTTGCATCATTCCAGTCAGATCTGAAAAACCAGGTGGATGGCTCAACCCGGGTTTCAGCAATCTCGCCGCTTTGCAGGCCATCCGCCAAGAACGGGACCGGCCGTCCAGCAAACACCGCCTGGCTGCATGTGTAACCTGTGGCTTCGCATTCCGACAGCTTGGGCTTAGGGCCAGCATCGCGAATCGATGGCTCGCCAGCGCGCCGCGGCGGGGTACTCGGAGTCGCGTGGCGCCCGCGCATAGGTCAGGCGCGCTGCAATGAACCTGTCGACAGCGTCAAGCAACGCCGCTATCGAGACCGGCTTTCGCAGGAACGCTGTCCAGCAGCGAATCTCTTCCGTAGGTTCCGGCATAGCCGACAGCAGCACCACCGGTAAGCCGGAAAATACCGCCTGACACTTCAGACGCCGGCAAAGCTCCTTGCCGTCCATTTCCGGCATCTCCAAATCGGTGATAACGAGTTCCGGAAAATCCGTGTGGGCCTTCTGCAGTGCGTCCCATCCGTTCTCCGCGAGCACAACACGGTGTCCGCGACTCTCCAACGCCAGTTGCAGCGCGCATCGGTTTTCAAGGTCATCGTCGATGAGCAGTACGGTGGACATGACACGACATGGTGGAAGGATCCTACTGGGTTGCGCAAGCGGCATACCTAGGTAGCGCTCGCTGCCGGTTCGACTACCCTCTGCGTCCAACACGTGGGCGGGTCGGGCGACATGGTTGCGGCATTGCGCTCGCCCGCTTTGCTCTTACCAAAGCAGCAGCGCAAGTCCGCCGCACCCCGTTGGCTATATTGGATACGTCGACCGGTGAGAGTCATCGACTTGAACCGGATAATCATAAAACTTCCGTCTGGAAGTTAATCGATTTGGTGTTTTGGTGACGGCTTTGGTCATGTCAGCGATCACGGGAGTTCCTCGCTGCGAACGCGGATGCGCCGCCGACAAAATTCGCGGGACGGCCGATTAACCCAATCCGGCCGCTTTATGCCAAATGAATCGCGCCATTAAAACCGGCCAGTTGTTACTGGCCGGAACGATTGGCGAGTTCGAGTTTTTCTGCCGCCGCGGATCATTGAAAATGGAATTTCACTGACCTGGAATTTTGCGGTTACCCGATGGATATTCACTTGGTGAACAAAACGGCCGTTTTTTCTCGAATTAGTGTCGGATTCTTCCGTCGTTGTTCTGTCTATGCGGGTAGACCCACACAATCAGCGCACAGTTAATTAACGAAAAACCATAATCCTTGCAAGGCATGAATAACCACGATCGGTTATGAAAATTTGAAACCTCGGCTGGGTTGTGTAGGGGCGGCAAGCCTTGGACTTGCAGTCGGAAGGGACGCTGACACAGGCCGCGGGCGGTACCGGCAACGAAGGGGTGGGCCGCTCGGCGTGGGCGCGACTATTCGGCCAGCAGATCGACAATCGGTACCAGACCTTCACCGATGCGCGCGCTAACGGCCATGTGCTCGGCGTTCAGGCAGGCGTCGATCTCTGGCGCGGCAGCTTCATGTCCGGCCATCACGATGCAGCGGGCGTCTACTTCGCCTACGGCAACAGTAACGCCGACGTGGACGGCCTCGTCACCAATGCGGCTGCGACTGGCTATGTGCTGAATCACACCGGCTCGGTCAATCTCAATGGATATTCCGGCGGCGCGTACTGGACACATTACGGCCCGGGCGGATGGTATATCGACGCGGTACTGCAGGGCACCTATTACGACGGGGATGCGACGACACAGTACGCCCGGTTGCCCGTCTCGGGTTCGGGGTTCGCCACTTCGCTGGAAGCTGGCTATCCGTTCCCCTTGCCGCTTGGACCGGGCTTCGTGCTTGAACCTCAGATGCAGGTTATCTGGCAGCACGTCGGGTTGAACGAAGCCAATGACGGGCTGGGTCCGGTCGATCCCGGCTCCACGTCAGGCGTGACCGGGCGGCTCGGGCTGCGTGGTCAGTGGACCATCGAACGCGCCGGCGGAGACGTATGGCAGCCGTACGTGCGCACCAATCTCTGGCGGGACTGGGGGGCTCAGGCTGCGACGACATACTCCGGCGCCGAGCAGGTGCCACTCAGACAGCAGTTCACGCGTATGGACTTCGCCGCAGGCGTGACGGCGAAGCTCAACACGCGTATGAGCCTGTATGGACAGTTCGGCTATCAGTTCTCGATCAACGATTCGGTCAGTGGCAGCCAAAAGGGCGTCTGGGGCGACGTCGGTTTTCGCTACGCCTGGTGAGCTGCCGTTGACTGCAGGTCTCGCGCTGAGGGAGAGTAGGTACGGCAGCCTGTAACCGCAGGCGGGATGTTCGGCACGAATTCTGCAATTCTTCACGCAGCGACGATTCTTTCCTATGCTTGAAGCAACGGCGAGCCCGCCGGAGCTGCCATTGCCGAGTCGCAGGACCGAGGGCCGCACGCCTGCGCCGTGACATCGAATCAAAGCAGCCGTTCGCGCATGTTTCGATGATTCACCGGCTACCGGGCGGTCTGGATGGCAACGTTTGGGCTACCCAGCAAACGAACGGAGCGTGGCGATGAAGCGGAGCGGGTCACCCCAGCCGGTCACGATGCTCGAAGCACTGATACCGATCGCTGGCCTCGTCTTTCTCGTCAGTCTGTCCTTCTACCTGTTCGGCGATGGTGGTGCGAACGGGCCGAACCAGGTGGCACTCGTCGTGGCGACCATGCTGGCCGTATTTGTCGGTTGGCGTCGCGGTCATTCGCTCGCTTCGCTGGGCGAGGCCGCGAATGCCAGTGTCAGTTCCGGTATTGGCGCGATTCTCATCCTGTTCGCAGTCGGCGCGCTGATCGGCACGTGGGCGCTCAGCGGCACGATCGTCGCCATGGTGTATTACGGGCTGAAATTGCTGAGCCCGGACTACTTTTACGTCACGGCGGCTGGAATCTGCGCGGTGATCTCGTTCGCCATTGGGACCTCGTGGACTGTCGCGGGTACGATCGGAATCGGCCTGATGGGCATTGCGCACAGCATGGGCCTGAGCCCCGCCATAACGGCCGGTGCAGTGATTTCCGGCGCTTATTTCGGCGACAAGTCTTCGCCGCTCTCGGACACCGCGAATCTTGCGGCCGCTGCCGCGGGTGTCGATCTGTATCAACACGTGCGCGAGACGCTGCTGACATCACTCGTCGCGATTGTCATCACGCTGGCCGTGTTTTATCTGCTTGGCCGCCCGGGCGCCTTCGATGCGAGCGCGGAGGTTGCTGCAATGCAGAGCGCATTCTACATATCGCCCGTGCTGTTCCTGCCGCTCATTCTTGTCGTCGTGCTGACGCTGTTCCGGCTTCCACCATTTACCACCATCTTTCTTGGCGCATTGGCGGGTGGCGTGGTTGCCGTTTTCGTCGAGCCAGCGCGAGTCCTCGCATTTGCCGCCGCGCGAGAGGGCGTGCCGATCCCGATTGCGATGCTCAAAGGCGTATGGCTTGCGCTTGGGAGCGGCTACAAGTCCACGACTGGAAATCCAGTGCTTGATACGCTCCTCACTCGCGGCGGTATGGACAGCATGTTGAATACTATCTGGCTGATCATCACGGCACTGGCATTCGGAGGGGTGGTCGAGAAGTGCGGTGCGATAGAACGCCTCATTGCCCCAGTAGTCGATTGGGCCAGGAGCGGTGGGGCGCTGGTCGGCTCCCTGGTCCTGGCGACCATCGCGACGAACATCGTTACGGCAGACCAGTTCATCGCAGCCGTGCTGCCGGCCCGGATGTTCAGGAGTGCATTCGCGGCACGCGGCTACGCGCCCATCGTGTTATCGCGTTCCGTGGGTGATTCGGCCACGACGACAGGCGCGCTGATCCCCTGGAACAGTTGCGGCGCGTTTATGGCAGTGACCCTTGGCGTGCCGACGCTCAGCTACGCACCCTTTGCCGTATTTTGCGTGGTAAGTCCGCTGCTGACGGTGGCGATCGCCTACGCGGGTATCCGCATGCCACGCGTCCCTCCTGCCCAAGCCGGGACCTCAACGGCAGGCGGCCCCCCAACTCCGGTCCATGAAGACGCCAAACAGAATTGACGGGTATTCTTACTCGAATCGTGAGGCACCCTCGCTCGTGGCCGATACCCGGCGCGCATTGCGTTTCCAACCTATTGCAAGCGTTCTTCCGTCCGACGAACCGTCGGCAATACTGTAAGGAGCAGTCAAGATGAAAATGCAACGAAACGCTCCCCGGATCGCGTCCATGATGCTCGCCGCGGCGTTCACACTGGCTCAGGCAGGCGTCGCAGTGTCGCAGACGGCTGCTCCGCAGAGCGCCAGCGAGATCCATAGGACCGGCATGCCAGAGACGCAGCAGCAGGGCGACATATCGTTCGTGACCGGCGGAGTCGGTCGCGACGAGTCGACTGCGCTGCGGCAGGCACGAAGGCAGTGGCCGTTGTCTCTGCAGTTCACCGGTCCCGGGTCGAGCTATGTGGCCGACGTCCAGGTGAAGATTGCCAAAGCTGGCGGCGCGAGCGTGTTCGAGGCCACGTCGAAGGGGCCGTACATGCTCGTGCGGCTGCCTCAAGGGCGCTATACGGTCAACGCCACTTACGGCAGCGTGACCAGAAGGGAGACCGTGAACGTCCGCGGCAATGGCAGCGCACGTGCGACGTTCGCGTTTCCGTCCACCCACTGAACGCGGTCCCGACGCCGCGCCGAAGGTCGCGAGCGTCGCGTTCGTTTGACAAGGGGCCTGGACCCAGCCATAGGCTTATTTGGCTTTTACACACCAGTATCTGTACTTTTGCGGAACGAAAGCCTCATGCCTTGAGCACGTTCTTCCCCTTCGTCCCGAGCAACGGCAAGTCGCGGATCCGCACACCGGTCGCGTCGTCGATCGCATTCGCGAGCGCCGCGGCGGCCGGGCCTTGCGCCGCTTCTCCGACCCCGAGGAATGGCAGGCCCGGCCGGTCGATCAATAGCACGTCCACGCGTTTGGGTACGGACGAGAAGCGCATGATCGGATAAGTGCTCCAGTCATAGCTCGTGATGCGTTGCGGGTCGAAATGCGTTTCTTCATAGAGCGTCCAGCTCGTGGTTTGCAAAATGCCGCCTTCGATCTGGTTGCGCACGCCGTCCGGAGTCACGATCTGTCCGCAATCGACGGCTGCTACGACACGCTCGATGCTGAGCTCGCCGGTATCGCGCATGACCGTCACGTCCATCGCGACGGCAAGGTAGGCCATCAGGTTCTTGTATTGGGCAAAAGCAAAGCCGGTACCGTGCGAGCGCGGGCTCGAGTCGCCCGTTCGCGCGCTGCGGGCTCGCCAGCCGAATTGATCGACTACGGCGCCAATGACGCCATGCGCGCGCGGATCAACGAGATGTTTGAGGCGAAACGCCACGGGGTCGGCGTGCGCGGCTCTGGCGAGTTCGTCGATGAAGCTCTCGATCGCGAACACGTTCATGTGCGCGCCGAGCGAGCGCATGGCAGAGACGCGTATCGGCATCGTGGGCACGAAGTGATGCTGCACGTGCAGGCCGGGCACGCGGTAAAGCGGAATGCTGTTGCGGTCGCCTCCGCCTTCCGGCATCGGAATCGGCTTCGGCGGCGCGGGGGTGAACGGTTGCGCAAGGAGCTGCGCGGGCAACAGGCGGCCCGCATTCTCGATGCGGTTGTTATGCGTGTTGCTCCATAGCTCGTAACGCCAGTCGGCAATCTTGCCTGCCGAATCGAGCGTTGCATTCGCCTCGACTGTCATGGCCGGGCCGAACGGCTCCCACATGTGTTCCTGTTCGCGCATCAATTGCACGCGCACCGGGCGGCCAGGCAGCTCGCGTGCAACGAGGGCGGCGTCGGCCGCGACATCGTCCGCGCCGTTGTGTCCGTAGCAGCCCGAACCTTCCACATGCACGCAGCGCACCTTGTCGGGTGGCATCGCGAGCATTTCGGCGATGCCCGCACGCAGCGGATAGACGCCTTGCGTGTGCGTCCACACGGTCATCACATCGTTGTCGAGCTGCGCGACAGCGCACGATGGCCCAATCGAGCCATGCGTCAGATACGGCCTCGAATAGCGCGCCCGCAGCGTCGCCACAGGCGCGGCCGCGCCCGTCACTGCGCCCTGATCGGCCACCGCGATTTCCTGTGAAGGCAGACTCATCAGCAGCGCGTGAACGTTCGCCGGATCGGGCAGCGGCGGCCCGGCCTGCCATTGCGCGGCGAGCGCAAGCTCACGCATCGCGAGGATCGCGCGCCATTCGTCGTCGGCGACCACCGCGAGGTAGTTGCCGTTGCGCACGACCTTGATGACGCCGGGCAGCGCCTCGACGCGCCCTCTATCGACTGCGACGAGGCTCGCGCCATAAGACGGCGGCCGCACGACGCGGGCATGCAGCATGCCGTGCGGCCGGAGATCCTGGACATAGCTCGCGCCGCCCGTCACCTTGCCCGGTATATCCACGCGAGGCAGCATATGGCCAATCAGCGCGTAGGCCGATGGCGGCTTTTTCGGCGCGTCGGGCTGCGCGTTCTGATGGAGGTCCGCGTATCGCACGGCTTCGCCATAGCTCACGCGTCTTCCGTCGGCGGCAATGACGGCGCCGTCGCGGGTCGTGAGGGCCGCTGCGTCGACGCCCAGTTGCGACGCCGCGCTCGCGACCAGCAGCGCGCGTACCTGAGCGGCGGCGTTGAGGATCGCGGTGCCGCTGTCCGCCATCGTGTGACTGCCTGCGGTGTAGCCTTCGTTCGGCGTTGCGGCGGTGTCGGCGGTGATCAGCTCGATCGCATGAGGCGCGAGATCCAGCTCTTCCGCGGCGACCTGCAGCAGCGCGGTGCGAATGCCCGTGCCAAGCTCCGCCTTGCCCGTGAATACGCTCACCTGGCCGTCACGGGCGACCTTGATCCACGCATCGAGCAACGGCGTGCTCTTGAGACTGCCCGGCAGCTTCGGGGCGCTCGCGTTGAGGGTGCCCGCTTCGGTGGTGGTTTGCGCAAGCGCGGCCATGCCTGGCACGATCGCGAAGCTCACCATCAGCGAGCCGCCAACGAGGAAGCGGCGCCGCGCGGGGTCATCGGGGCCGCTGCCGTGAGCGACGGAGGACGGGTGGCCGTCGCTCACGACTGCGCTCCCTCGTCCGTTCGCGGCGAACCCGTCGCGGCTTGCCGGATCGCCGCGAGAATGCGCATGTGCGTGCCGCAGCGGCACAGGTTCGGCTGCATGTAGCGGCGGATCTGTTCATCGCCTGGGTGCGGGATTCGCTCCAGCAGCGTGTGCGCGCGCATGATCATGCCGGCGATGCAATAGCCGCATTGCGCGGCTTGCTCGTCAATGAAGGCTTGCTGAAGTGGTCCCGGATGTTCCGCGCTGCCAAGTCCTTCGACGGTTCGCACTGGCCGGTCGCCAACGGCCACGACCGGCATGAGGCACGAGAACACCGGTTCGCCGCCGACGCTGACCGTGCATGCGCCGCATTGACCGAGACCGCAGCCGAACTTCGCGCCATCGAGCTGCAACTGGTTGCGCAGCACGTAGAGCAGCGGCGTTGACGGGTCGACATCGACCGTATGACTGACTCCGTTGACGTTGAGCGTGATCATCGTGGCAGGCCGTCCTTGCGAAAATGAGCGACCGCGCCGGCGTCGAGCGAAGGCCACGCGTCGCGTGCGGTGAAGCGTTCGCGCGTGTAGTTGGCGAGCTCCGCTATCTGGGCATCCGTGAATGTGTTGGCGAATGATGGCATGAAGGGCGCGCTATCGCTTTCGTGCCAGTCGATTCCATCGAGGATGATACGGACCATGTTGCGCGGGCTGTCGGCGTTGACGGCCGTGGAAAGGGACAGCGACGGTCGAGCATCCCCGCTCGACATCGGCGCGCCTTCGGCATGGCACGATGCACAGGCCGCGGCGAATAGATTCGCGCCGCCGCCGGGCGCGGTGGACACGGGCGCGGCGGAAGCGGAGGGCGAGGCGACCGGATGCTCCGGCATGCCTGGGCCCCCGGACGTCAACGCCAGCAGATACGCGGCAATTGCCTCTACGTCGGAGGCGGATGCGTCGGCGAGCATGCGCGTGACGGGGCGCATCGGACCCGCCGCCGCCCCATGGGCGCTCGCGAGGCCCGTGCGCAGATAGCTGACGAGCTGTGCCTGCGTCCAGGGCGTGGGGCGTGAAGCGAGGTCCGTCAGCGCGGGCGCATCCCATCCGTCGATCGTGCCGCCTTGCAGCCTGCGGTCGCGGCGCTCGGCACCGAGGCGGTCGAGCGGCGTGTGGCACGCACCGCAATGACCGAGGCTTTCGACCAGGTAACGCCCGCGTGCGACGTCCGGCGCTTCGGGCAGGGCCGGCGCTGCTTCGGTACCGGTATGCAGGTAAAAAAGATTCCACACGGCGATGAGGGGCCTGAAGCCGAGCGGGAAGATCAGCTCGTTGTGCGGCGCAGGCGCCTTGACGGGAGCGCGGCTCATCAGCCACGCATACAGCGAGCCGATATCGGCAACGCTCATGTGCGTGAAGTGCGGATAGGGGAACGCGGGATAGAGCAGATGGCCGTCGCTGGACACGCCGCGCCGCATCGCGCGCGCGAACGCGTCGAGCGACCAGCCCCCGATACCCGTCTCGTTGTCGGGGGTGATGTTGGTCGAGTAAATGATGCCGAAGGGTGTATGCAGTGGCAGTCCGCCCGCGAGGGGCAGGCCGCCCGTCGCGGTGTGGCACGCGACGCAATTGCCAACGGCCGCGAGCTTCGCGCCGCGCGCCGCGGCCGCGGTATCGCTGCCGGCCGCGAAGGGAGCGGTCACGGCGGCCGGCGCGGGCTCCCCAGCATGCACGGTGGGTCCGCCGTATGCGGCCATGAGGGCAACCAGAACAACGGCCACGCCTGCACTCGCCACCCGTCCTTTCATCTAGCCTCCATCGCCGAGCCGTCCGCATCATGGTTCCAGACTACGTCGCGCGGCTCCAGGTGGCGCAAGCGGCGTTCCTGATATTCACGGAAGTCTGCGGCTGTCCGCCGCTCCGCGGTTGGCCGCTGTCTACGAGGACGGAAGCGTTAGGGTCGAACAGCGGCAGGTCGCGATAACGGTCTCGCCTAGCCGGCTGCGATCGCGATGGCGATCTGCACGAAAAGCACCTTGACGATGGTCATCGACGGAAAAATCATCGCGTACATGACGTCGGGCTGATCCGTCGGCGCGATGCGGTTGGCGAAGGCGAGAATCGCGGGATTGCCGGTGGCCCCGCAGATCACGCCGACCGATGTATCGAAAGACAGTCTGAAGACCCACAGGCAGCACACAGCCGTGACGCCGACGAGCACCAGCAGCGTGATCACGCCATAAAGCAGCAGCAGCGGTCCGGCGGTGCCGACGGTCGCGACGAACTTCGGTCCGCAAGACAGGCCCACCTGCGCGAGAAAA
This sequence comes from Paraburkholderia sp. UCT70, assembly GCF_050434085.1. NCBI lineage: Bacteria > Pseudomonadati > Pseudomonadota > Betaproteobacteria > Burkholderiales > Burkholderiaceae > Paraburkholderia > Paraburkholderia sp. UCT70. The sequence goes on from NZ_JBNPVZ010000002.1 coordinate 897,310, forward strand.
ATCGTCAGCCCGAGATTGCGCAGCACGAGATTTGCAGAGAGCGGCATCACCCACACGAACGGTCCGTTGCGGCGCGCCTTGCCGAGGCACAGCGCGACCAGTAGCAACGCCGCGAGACCCAGGCTGAACGCGCCGAGACCGGGCGCGCGCAGCGGGATCGCGCCGACCAGCAGCCCCGCTGCCGCGCCGATGCCCAGACAGATGAAACTGAGGTCGGCCGTGCCCTTGATCGAATCGCCGAAAAACGCGCGGACCCTCGCGCGATGCGCGTTACTGACGAGCAGGCCGACGCGGTCGCCTGCTTCGAGAATGAGGTCTGGCGTCGACAGTAGATCGGCGTCGCCGCGCCGCACGTGCGCGACCGCGCAGTTCACGCCATCCGGAAAGCGCAGATTGCCGAGCGCCGTGCCGACGACTGACGGACTCGACGCGAACACGCGCATATAGTCCAGGTCTTCCCGATGACTCGAGATACGCCCGGGCTGTAGCTCGCCGCATAGCGCCGTTGCTTCGTCGAGCGGGCGGCGCTCGGTGGCGGTGGCAAGGAGGACGTCGTCGGCGCGCAGCGTGAAGTCGTCGCTGGGCAACTGATTGTGATGCGCGCGCCGCACGGCCGCGATCACTACGCCGGCCGGCAGGCGAGTCGAGAGCTCCGACAGCTTCAGACCGAACAGACTGGCATTGCGCAGCGCGATTTCGGCGGTCTCCAGCACCTTCGCGGGCGGTTTCGGTATTTTGGCTTTCAGGACCGAGTTCAGCACATAGAGGAATAGGATCGGCCCGGCCACGCCGAACGGATAGGTGACGCTATAAGCCACGGCGGCATTGCTGCTTTTCATCGATGCGATGGCAACCTGCAGGCTCGCCGTGCTGGTGCCGCTGCCGGCGAACATGCCGAGCGCATCGGCGAGCGTGATGCCGAAATGGATCAAGGCGCACGCCACGAGACCCGAAGCGATCACGCCCAGACATGCGGCCGCGTTGGCCTTCACGCCTTCCCGGCTCGTGAGTCCGCGGAAGAACTGCGCGCCGTACTGAATGCCGATGCCATACAGAAACAGCAGCAGACCGAGCGTGCCCAGCAACGCCGGCGGCGCGGATTTCGGCGCGAACGCGCCGAGCGCCAGTCCAACGAACAGGACGGCCCCCGAGCCTAGAGCCACGCCCTTGATAGTGATTTCGCCGACCAGGTAGCCGAGCGCGATGGTCAGAAAAAGCGCGAACAGCGGCTGAGTTTCGAGGAAAGTTCTGACTGCTTCCATGCCGCCCCCTATAGGTGGACAAAGCAACGCGACTGAGCGCTTCCACCGGGCAGGCCTCGCGTTCGACGCGCGGCAGTTGCTGACGATACTCGTTGCTGCTATCGCATTGCGCCTGCGAGGTTGCCCGAGCCGAGACCTACGATCAGATCGAGTGCGCCGTTCTTCAACGCTTGCGTCGCGACCACGCCCGCCGCTTTCAATGCGGCCGCGTCGATGCGCGACGCGTCCGATAGCTCGACACGCAACCGCGTGGCCGCCAGCGCGTCGAGCTTCCTGATGTTGGCCGCGCCGCCCAGCGCCGCACGAATCTTTTCCGCGCGCTCCGTTTCTTGCGGCGAGTTTTGCACCGAGGCGGCCACACCCGCTGGAGCCGCCGCCGCTGCGCCTTCCACACCAGGCACCCCGGCCGCCGGCAAATCCGCTTCGGCGCCCGCTGTCTTCAGATAGTCCTGCATGTCGGTTTTCATGTTCTCCGACAACGGCCCGAAGATTGCCTGCACGCCGTTGCCCACGCGCACCACACCCGCGGCACCGAGCGCCTTGAGCTTGTGTTCGTCAACGCGCGCCGGGTCCTTCACGGAGATGCGCAGGCGCGTGATGCAAGCGTCGAGACTCGTGATATTGGAGCGGCCGCCAAAGGCGAGCACGACTTCGCGCGAACGTCCTCCCGCGCCGCTCGCGGCAACCGCCGCTGTTTCCGCCGCATCGTCCTCGCGACCGGGTGTCTTGAGGTTGAAGCGCGTGATGACGAAGCGGAACACGCCGTAATAGATCACCGCGTAAATTGGACCAAGGATGAAAACGTACCACGCGTGCGTGGCCTTCCCGCCGATCAGGTTGAACATCAGAAAATCGATGCCGCCTTGCGAAAACGTGAAGCCCATGCGCATGCCCAGTGTGTTCGCCACGAACTGCGCCGACGCCGCGAGGCATGCGTGAATCAGGTAAAGCACCGGCGCGACGAACAGGAACGCGAATTCGATCGGCTCGGTGATGCCGGTGAGGAAAGAAGTCAGCGCGGCCGAAACCATCATGCCGCCGACGGCCACCTTCTTCTCCGGCTTCGCGCAATGCCAGATCGCGATTGCCGCGGCCGGCAGGCCGAACATCTTGAACAGGAACGCGCCCGCCAGGATGCCCGCGGTCCGGTCGCCTGCGAAATAACGGGTGATGTCGCCGTGAACCGTCTTGCCGGTCGTCGGGTCGAGGTAGCTGCCCATTTCGAAGAAGAACGGCACGTTCCAGATGTGATGCAGGCCGAACGGAATCAGCAGACGTTCTACGAAACCGTAGACCGTCGCGGCGGTGCGCGGGTCGGAAACCGCCGCCCAATGCGAAAAAGCCTTGATTGCGCTGCCGACCGGCGGCCACACGAAAGACAGGATCGCGCCGAGCACGATCGAGCCGATCGCGGTCACGATCGGCACGAAGCGCTTGCCGGCGAAGAAGCCGAGATAGGCCGGCAACGTGATCCGGTAGTAGCGGTTGAACATCCATGCCGCAAGACCACCGGCGAGGATGCCGCCGAACACGCCGGTCTGGATCGACGGTATGCCCATGATCGTGTCGGTTTCGACGCCCTGGAGCTTGCCGATCACACCCAACGTGGCCGTCATCACCAGATATCCGATCGTTGCGGCGATGCCCGAGACGCCATCGTTCTCGGTGAAGCCGAGCGCGACGCCGATCGCGAAGATCAGCGGCAGGTTGCCGAAGATCACGTCGCCCGCGTTCTTCATCAGCGCGAGCACGACGACCGGCACGTAACCGTGAAAGTCGGTGGCGCCGAGACCGAGCAGCAGGCCGGCCACCGGGAGCACGGCGACGGGCAGCATCAGCGATTTGCCGATCTTCTGCAAGACTCCGAAGGCATGCGAGAACATGGCTGATCTCCTGTTGATCCGCTCACTCGGCAAAGCGCGACAGATGCGCGCGGACTTCCGCGGCGGTGCCCAGACACAGCACCTCGGCGGCGAGCTTCCTGGCTTCTTCGGTCGTCACGCGTGCAAGCTGAGCCTTGATCGAACCGACCGCCGGAATGCTCACCGACAGCTCGTCAATGCCAAGGCCGACGAGCACCGGCACCGCCATCGCATCCGACGCGATGCCGCCGCAAATGCCGACCCATTTGCCATGCTTGTGCGCACCGTCGACCGTCATGCCGATCAGACGCAACACCGCCGGGTGCAGCGCGTCGGCCTGCTTCGCGAGTTGCGGATGGCCGCGGTCCATCGCGAGCGTGTATTGCGTGAGATCGTTCGTGCCGATCGAGAAGAAGTCGACTTCGCGTGCGAGCGGCTCGGCGATCAGCGCGGCCGCGGGGACTTCGATCATGACGCCGACTTTCACGCTCGCCGCGCGATCGCCGGCTTCTTCGAGCAGGATCTTGCGCGCTGCCCGCACCTCCTCGATCGCGGCGATCATCGGGAACATCACGTGCAGATGCCCAAGCGGCGCCGCGCGCAGGATCGCGCGCAGTTGCGTGCGGAAGATGTCGGGACGCTCCAGGCTCACGCGCACACCGCGCAGGCCGAGAAACGGGTTGTCTTCCTTCGGCAGCGGCAGATACGACAGCGGTTTGTCGCCGCCGACGTCGAGCGTGCGGACCACGAGCGGCCGCTCGCGGCCAAGCGCTTCGGCGACGGCGCAATATTCGGCGGCCTGTTCGTCTTCGGTTGGCGCGGTGTCTCGCGCGTCGAACAGGAACTCGGAGCGCAACAGGCCCACGCCTTCGGCGCCGGCCGCGACCGCGTCGCGTGCTTCCTGCGCATTCCGGATGTTCGCGACGACTTCGACGCGGTGGCCGTCGGCCGTCATTGCGAGTTTGGTTGCCGCGAGTTTTTCGTCTTCGCGTTTGGCGGCCTGGCGGCTGATGCGTTCGCGCGCCTTCTCGAGTTCCTCGGCGCTCGGGTTGCGCCGCAAGCTGCCGCGCGAACCGTCGAGCACGACGGGCGTGCCGTCGGCGAGTTGCAGCGCGCGCGCGTCGATACCGCAGATCGCCGGAATGCCGAGCGAGCGCGCGAGGATCGCGACATGGCTCGTCGCGCCGCCGCTCGTCGTGCAAAAGCCGAGCACCTTGCTGCGATCGAGCGACGTGGTGTCGGATGGCGAGAGCTCCTCGGCAATCAGGATCGATTCGTCCGGCACGTCGATCTGCGCCTGCTTCACGCCGGCGAGCAGCGCGAGTACACGGCGGCCGACGTCGCGGATATCGCCGGCGCGTTCGCGCAGCAGCGGATTGTCGAGCCTTTCGAGCGTGCTTGCCTGGTTCTGGAACGCATCGCGCCACGCGAACCCCGCGCCCTTTCCCGCGCTGATGCTGCTGATCGCGGCGTCGTTGAGGTCAGGATCGTCCAGCAGTTCGAGATGCGCGTCGAGAATCTGCGCTTTCGACGGATCGGTGAGCGTCGCCTTGAGCGCCTCGATCTGCTGACGCGCCTGATGCTGGGCCGCTTCGAGTTGCGCCCGTTCGCGTTGCGGCGACTCGCCCGCTTCGTTCACCTCGATGACCTGCTGGCGGAACTGCACGATCCTGCCGACCGAAAGCCCTGGCGAAGCGGATACGCCGATGAATTCGTTGGTGTCGGCGGGAGCCGCTTCGGTCGGCGCTGGCACCGGCGCAGCCGGTGCGGTTGGCGCAGCCGCCGCGGGTGCGGGCGCATCGCCGGGCTTTTCGCCCGATCCCTCGGCAAGCAGACGCGCGACGGTGCTGGCCGCCTCCGCCGCGTCGGGACCGCGGGCCTCGACGCGCAGCTTGTCGCCGAACTTCGTTGCGAGCCCCATGATCGCGACGACGGACTTGGCATTGGCGCTGGCATCGCCTCGCAGCAGCCGGATCTCGGACTTGAATTTCTTCGCCTCGACCGCGACGACCGCGGCGGGCCGTGCATGCAGGCCCACTGGATTCGGCAGCGTGATCTCGTCGGAGAGGATCGCGCCGGTGGCGCTCGCCGTGTCCTTGTCCTCCATGCTGCCGACCAGCTCGACGTACAGCGCGACGTCGGTGCCGGCGACGACGAGCCCTTTCGCGGGAACGTAGCGCGTGACGAGATCGCCATTGGCGATCACCATTTGCGTGAGCAGGCTGGTTGCTCTTGCGCCGACCGCGATTGGGTCGAAGCGGATCAGCGGCGTGCCCGTCGCGACGGCGTCGCCTTCCTTGACCAACGGCATGAAGCCCTCGCCGCGCAGCAACACGGTGTCGAGCCCGATGTGCAGCAGCACTTGCAGACCGTTGTCGCCGGTGATCGTCGTGGCGTGGCCAGAGCCATGGAGTTGCGTGACCTTGCCGGCAAGCGGCGACAGCAGTTCGTCCGAGGTCGGATCGATCGACACGCCATCGCCGACCATCTTCTGGGCGAAGACCGGATCGGGCACGCTCTCGAGAGGAACCAGTACGCCCGACAGTGGCGCCATCAACCCGATGCGCTGAGGACGCTGAGGAGCTTTCATCGCCAAGACTCCTTGTACATTGACGCTCGCCTGAGGTGGCTCGACTCGAGCCGCGTGAGCGCAACATTCACACGTGCGGTCGGCACCATTGCCGCTCACGCCGCTCACCCACTTGTGAGCGGCGCACGTTACAAAAGCGTCGGTGACAGAAACTCAGGAAAGCCAAATAAGGTCGCGCTCGTCACCGGTATGCGCAAAACGGGTTTAGTTGCGCGTGACATCTCGGCTCTCAAAATGGTGCCGCCCACACAGCATCGACCCGGGGTGAACGGAGAAACGTCAGGTGCGCTGCGACGGCGCTGTTTTGCTTTGTCGGACCGCCTCGCGCCTGTGGACGACCGTTTGCACCGTGGCCCCGGAAAAAGGACCTGAAAAGCGCTCTGACAAGGAGCATATGTTACTGAGCGCAGATTGCAAGACGAGACGATTTCGCAGATGAGCGTCTGAATTTTCCGATTTCTCGACACGAGACGGACATGGTCTTTACTAAATTGCTGTGACTTTTTCTCTGCAGCTGTGTTTTATTCGCTTAGCGAAAGTTGACGTCTGGATTGCATTGGCATGAGTACGGAACTTCCGCGCGGCCTCCGCGCCCGGCAATCTCAGGAGTGAGCGAAAAACGGCCCTGTACTTCACGCGGTCGTCGCAATGCCGCTGTCATGTTGGCCCGGAACATGCGAGGGTTTGCGCCGGGCGACGAAGTAGTTCATGGTCGAGTCTTGCGTGAATCCTCTTACTGCTTGCTACTCCATGCACGACACGATTACCCGACTGAGGAGGTCGACCATGCGTGATACCGTCGCCAGCACCGAGTCCCGCTCCCGCAGCAATTCCCACAGTTCGAGTTTCGCCCTCGTCGATCATTACGCGCGCGCCGCCCAGCGCAGGCTCAGCAACTTAAGCGTGCTGAACGTGCTGCGCACCTTCCCGCAGTTCATTCCGTACAGCGAAGGCAGCTAGAAGGCCCGATCGAAGCTCACGGTCCAAGCCATCAACGAGACGATTCCCCTGTTGAGCGAGCTGGCGGCCTCCGTCGGAAAGCCAAAGACGCCCGTCACGGAAATCGTCGACTTTCCGGCCAACGACGAACAACGGCAGGCCGCCAACGCGCTCAAGCAGCACTTCGACGCTCAAGGCAGCGACAAGTCGAACCACCACAGCTACCACCACCTGTACGGCGCGATCCTTGCGAATCGCGAAGCCATGCGCTCGGTGATCGAAATCGGCATCGGGACCCAACATTCCGACACCGTTTCGTATATGGTCGCGGGCAAGCCCGGCGGATCGCTCAGGGCGTTCAGGGACTTTCTGCCTTTCGCGCGGATCTATGGAGCGGACATCGACCGCCGGGTCCTCTTCAAGGAGGAGCGCATCGAGACGTTCTTCGTCGACCAGACCGAGCCCGCCACTTTCGAGCAGCTCGCACGATCGGTGGACGGCGAATGCGATCTGATCATCGACGACGGTCTGCATTCTCCGAATGCCAACATCCAGACGCTGATCTTCGGGCTGAAAAATGTGAGGCGCGGCGGTTGGGTCGTGGTGGAAGACATCGGGCATCATGCACTGCCCGTCTGGCAAGCCGTCAGCGCGTTGCTTCCCGAACGCTATCGGCGGCACATCGTCAACGAGGAGCACGGGCTCGTGTTCGCGGTGCAGCGCCTCGAATGATGCGCGCGGCTTCCCGCTTCGCTCAACGCTGATGGCGCGGCACGTTACCCGCGCCAACGCTCCTGGTGGCGACATGAATTGCTGAAGTCACGAGACGACGCGGCCGTGACCCTCTGCGCATTGTTCAGCCACGTTAGCTAGTCTTTTCAGCGGACGACTCTTTTTCCGACGTGAGACCCCGTCTAAAGTGTCAGACTTCAACCTGGCATCAGGGTCATCATGCACATCGATACACCTACTAATCCAGCATCCCTGGAAGCAAATTCAACGTCGGCGGCCCAGTGGCTATCCGTCATCGCTGTAGCGGTAAGCGCATTCGCCTTCGTCACGGCCGAGTTTTTGCCTGTCGGGCTGTTGCCACAAATCGCACACGACCTCGGCGTGTCGACCGGTGTCGCCGGCCTCATGGTCACCACGCCCGGCGTGATGGCCGCGATATTGGCGCCTACGCTGATAGTCAGCGCGGGCCGCATGGACCGCCGGTACGTTTTCCTGCTCCTCACTGCGGTACTGTTGATCGCGAACGTCGTGTGTGCGATCGCACCGAACCTCGCGATCATGCTCGTAGGACGGGCTCTGCTTGGCGGCGCGCTGGGTGGGTTCTGGACTCTGGCGACGGCGGCGGCTCCTCGACTCGTGCAAGCAAAGGATGCCGCCAAAGCGACCGCGACCATTCTGACCGGCGTGACCTGCGCAACCGTGATCGGCGTGCCGCTCGGGACGTTCATCGCGTCGTTTGCATCGTGGCGCATGGCGTTCGCCGCCACCGCGGGCCTCGTGTCGCTCGCCTTACTGGCGCAGGCGTTCCTCGTGCCTTCGTTGCCGTCGGCATCGGCGTTGCGGATCGCCGATTTCAAAACCCTGCTTGGCCGGCCTCATACGAGGTTGAGCATGGTGATGGTCGCGCTCGTCTTCGGCGCGCATTTCTCGACCTATACGTATATTGCGCCGCTGCTCGAACACGACTTCTCGTTGAGCGCCATCACGCTGCTGCTGTTCGGATTCGGTCTGATCGGCTTCTTCTCCAATGCGTTGACATCGATGGTGATTTCGGACCATCTAAAGAAATCCGTCGCCGCGATGGTTCTGCTCCTATTGGGCGCGATGTCGTCGATGTTGCTGCTCGAACATTCGCCGATCGGCGAGACCGCGGGGATGCTGCTGTGGGGAATCGCGTTCGGAGCGCTTCCGCTTTGCTTCAGCGTGTGGATTCAGCGCGGCACGACAGACCTGCCCGAAGCGGGGTCGGCCATGTTCGTCAGCATCATCCAGGTGGCGATTGCGGTGGGCTCGGCAGTGGGGGGCACCATTGTCGACCGTGCGGGCGTTCACGCTGACTTCACGCTGGGACTTGGACTCGCGCTACTGGGCCTCGTGACACTGCAACGGCTTGCTGTATTGGAACGACCGGCCACGGCGGCTTCTCTTGATTGCGCCTGCGATGCGTCGGTTGACTGACGCGTCGAGACAGTACGTCGCGTGACTGGAGCCCACCGCGCTAGCCAGCCGTGGCGACGGCCAGGCGACGGAATCCGTCAAACAGCCGTCTTCACGACTCTGGGTTGAAACGGGGCGTTGAGCGGCACGTCGCCAGCGGCCTCGTTGCGGGCGGCGCTCGTCGATAGATAGCGCAAACAGCACACGCGCAAAAAAGACGCGAAATTCAACGGCTCTTCGCCGCGCAAGGCGACCAGTTCGTCGTGAAGCTTCACGACGAACTGGGTCGTCGTCACGTTCTCGCGGTTGGCGATTTCCCGAAGCACGTCCCAGAAGAGATTTTCGAGCCTCACCGTGGTCACGACGCCATGAATGCGCAGCGCGCGCGTACGCGACTCGTAGAGGATCGGATCAGCGTTGACATAGACGTTGCACATACGTTCAGCCTTTCTCGCGAATGATGACGCAGGACGCGAAGCGCGCGGCGCGGGCGCTCATGCCGTCGTGATCGAGCGTAACACGGTTGGTCGCCCGCGATGCCGCGCCTCGGTCGAGGCGCGCTCCGTCAATGCGCGATGCGCGTGCCCAGCAGCGCAAGGAACTGCGCAAGCCAATTCACGTGCGAGGTCCATGCGGGCGCGGTGACGAAGTTCTCGTCCGTGATCGCGTCAGGCCAGTCGAGCGCCACGTACTCCGCGCCCGCGAGCTTCACTTCGGGCGCGCAGGCCGGATACGCCGAGATGCGCCGGCCTTCGATCACACCCGCCGCAGCCAGTAGTTGCGCGCCGTGGCAGACCGCGGCAATCGGCTTCTTCGCTTCGGCGAATTGGCGCACCCAGCCGATCACCTCGTCGTTGAGCCGCAGATATTCGGGGGCGCGGCCGCCGGGCACGAGCAGCGCGTCATATTGCGCGGGGTTCACCGACGCGAAATCGGCGTTCAGCGTGAAGTTATGGCCACGCTTTTCGGTGTAGGTCTGATCGCCTTCGAAGTCGTGGATTGCGGTGCGAATCGCGTCGCCCGCACGCTTGTCGGGCGCGACGACGTCCACCGAATGCCCGACTGCCGCCAGTGCCTGAAACGGCACCATCAGCTCATAATCTTCGACGAAATCGCCGGCGATGATAAGAATGCGCTTTGACATGCTTCGTCTCCTGTCAAATAGGGTGGGAAATGGCGAGGCGGACGCGCTATCGCGGTGTGGAGGCGGCGGCCGTTGAGAAGCAATATAGCGATCGACGCAGTGGGCCAGGTAATACGCGGCTAAATGCCGACCAGGGATTTCACTGAGCTGAACGGAATTCAGCCCGAATGCGGCAGACGATCGCGGTAGGTGGAGCGATCGGTGTCGCCATGATCTGGCCGAACAGCCTCGGCATCGCGGTTTTCACGGTGGTTGCGGCGCTGGCGGCCATCGTGATTCTGCGCTCGGTAAGGGAAACCAAAGGCCTGCGTCTCAGCGAGATCGACGCTGGCGGTCACTGAGTTTTTCCTACTTCCATCAGGCGAAAGAAAAAGAGTCGCGCTCCATTCGAGTGCGACTCTTTTGTCATTGGGAAGATCCATTCAACCGCGCAGATTCGACACGCATCGCTGCAGCACCTTGCGCAGCGTATCGACCGGGATCTCCGTTACTCCGTCCAGCATGGACGCTTCGAGCGCGTCGATCGCCGAATCGCATTCCTGCAGTACCCGACGCCCTTCGTCGGTCAGAAACAGATGAATCAGTCGACCGTGGGTAGGATGTCCCACGCGTCCGACCCAACCGTTGGCTTCCATCGTCTTGACAACTTCGTTGGCCGACTGCGGCGTGATGAACGAGCGTTCGGCGAGTTTCGCATTGGTCATCGCGCCGCTGGCGCTGATCACGGAGAGCGCGGTGAACTGAGGCAAGGTCAGCCCGAATTCACCCAGTACATCGATCAAACTGCGTTTGAGCAGGCGGTCGAGTTGGCCGACCACATAGGAAACGCGGGCAGGTGGCGCACCGGTTTTCGTTGAACCGGCCTGTTTGGCAAGGGGCGTTCGCCGCTTCTCCATTGTCTTGATCATTATCAGGTTTGCCTTAGGTGTTTCTACCAGGCATATCATATTCTACTTTCAATATCAGGCCTCCTGAGACTAGACTCATCATCAATTCCGGGGGCGCTGTGGGAAGGATTCTGATAAGTGGCGCGAGATCATTGTCAGAAATCTTCTCCTTCCTATGGCCGCTTCGTCGAAGAACGAAGCGTGGCTCGCCTCTGGCAATTCAATCAAAGGTGAAGGAGACGTCATGTCAAGTGTTGCTAATCGGTCGAGTGCGGTGGGCTCCAGTACTGCACTAACGTTGGCATTGTGCTTTCTCGTCGCGGTGCTGGAGGGTATCGACCTGCAGTCCACTGGCGTTGCGGCGCCTCGAATGGCGCACGAGTTCGGCTTGTCGGTCAGCCAGTTGGGGCTCGCTTTTAGCGCCGGCATGTTGGGGCTTTTGCCGGGCGCGATGATAGGTGGCAGACTCGCCGACCGGATCGGCCGCAAGCGCGTTCTGATGATCTCGATGGCGATATTCGGCATCTTCTCGATTGCGACCGCGCAAGTCTGGAGTTTCGAAAGTCTGCTGATTGCTCGCGTGCTGACGGGCATCGGGCTCGGCGGCGCGATGCCGAACCTGATCGCGTTGTCGTCCGAGGCGGTCGATCCGCGTCACCGCAACACCGCGGTTAGCGTCATGTATTGCGGTATGCCGCTCGGCGGCGCGCTTGCCGCACTGATCGCCGTACTGAGCGCGGGTGCTACCGCGTGGCGTCATATCTTCTACGTGGGCGGAGCCGGACCGCTGATCATCATTCCGCTGCTGATGGCATTGCTGCCTGAGTCGCGCGAATTCGCCGCCGAATCGCGAGAATTCACGACGGCGGACAAACCGCTCCTTTCGACGCGTGAAGTCCTGTTCGGCGAGGGGCGCGCCGCCGCGACGATCGGTATCTGGATCAGCTTCTTCTGCACGCTGATCGTTCTTTACTTCCTGCTGAACTGGCTGCCTTCATTGACCGTGGGGCGCGGCATGAGCCGTTCGCAGGCGGGGATTGCCCAGATCTTTTTCAACGTCGGCAGTGTGATCGGCGTACTCGGCATCGGTCTGCTGATGGACCGCTTCAGACAAGGCCTGTCAGTCACGGCAATCTATGCGTGCATCGTCGGTGCATTGGTCGCGCTTTCGCAAGTCGCCAGCATCGAGACGCTGTCCGTTGCCGTGCTGTTTGCCGGGATGGGCATCGTCGGTGCGCAGTCGATGCTGTATTCGCTGTCCGCCGCCAGCTATCCGACCAGCGTGCGTGGTACGGGAGTCGGCGCCGCGGTGGCGGTGGGACGCGTCGGCTCGATTGTCGGCCCCGTAGCCGCCGGGCAATTGCTTGCGATGGGAAAGAGCTCGGCGCTCGTCATCGGCGCGAGCGTGCCGGTGACGATCATCGCGGCGATTACAGCATTGCTCGTTATTCGCTCCAACGCCGCGAAACGCTAACTCTTCGTTGATGGACACAGCTGGCCCGGCGTTTTCGCGCCGGGCCATTTTCATGAGTCATTCGTGATTCGTCGTGCCTCGGGCCCGCAGATCAAGCAACCTGACGGCGTTCTCCTTCAGAACGAGCGGCTTTACTTCGGGCTTGATGTCGAGCGTATCGAAGTCTTCGAGCCAGCGGTCCGGGCGGATCAGTGGGAAGTCGGACGCGAACAGCACCTTGTTGCGCAACAGGGTGTTCGCATACTTGACCAGCTCGGGCGAAAAGTACTTCGGCGACCAGCCCGACAGATCGATATACACGTTCGGCTTGTGCAGCGCGATCGACAGCGCCTGCTCCTGCCATGGCCAGGAGGGATGCGCGATCACGATCTTCATGTCGGGGAAGTCGGCGGCGACATCGTCGAGGTAGATCGGCTCCGAATACTTGAGGCGCAAACCGCCGCCGCCGCGCATGCCCGAGCCCATGCCCGAGTGTCCACTGTGAAAAATCGCCGGCAGCCGGTACTCGGCAATCACTTCGTATAGCGGGTATGCCATGCGGTCGTTGGCGAAAAAACCCTGCATCGTGGGGTGAAACTTGAAACCGCGCACGCCGTGCTCCTCGATGAGCCGCCGCGCTTCGCGCGCGCCGAACTTGCCTTTGTGCGGATCGATGCTCGCGAACGCGATCATGATGTCGGAGTTTTTCTGCGCGAACTCCGCGACCTCTTCGTTCGAAATGCGACGGCGCCCGATGTTCGCTTCGCAGTCGACGGTAAACATCACGAAGCCGATATTGCGCTCCCGATAGTGTTCGATCGTTTCGGGAATGGTCGGGCGGCGCCCCTGTTTGAGCACGGTGCCGAAGTATTTGTCGGCGGCTTCGTCGAATTCTTTTGCAAACAGGTCCGGTGGTTGGCAGCACGACACCTCGGCATGCACGTGGGTGTCGATGGCCTTCAGTTGATCGATGTTCAATGGTGTCTCCTATGTGTAAATAAAGCTGATGCGTCAGGCTGCGCGAAGATTGCGCACGCACGTCGACAGCAGGTTTTTCAGCATCTGTGAACCGTGTTCATCGATTTCGCCTAGCATCGATTGCTCGACCCTGTCAGCGGCACCGTCGCACTGAGCCAGCAATGTTTCGCCGGCCTTCGTCAGCGACAGCAGCCCGACGCGACGGTTGATCGGATCGGCCACACGCGTCACCCATCCATTCGCTTCCATCGATTTGACGACCGCGCTGGCCGCTTGCGGCGTGATCAACGAGCGCTGCGCGAGCTGTGCGTTCGACGAACGTGCGCGCGCCCGCAGCACCGACAGCGCGGTGTATTGCGGCAACGTCAGACCATGCGAGGCAAGCGCTTCGGAAAGCTGCCGCGTGAGAATCTTGTCGAGCTGCCCGGCCAGGTAGCTGAGACGTACCGGAGCGGCAGCGTGCCTTCGATCGCGCAGGTTGCGCCGCGCCGCGGCGCGCGGTGTCGTTTCAGACCCTGACGGCTTACTCGTGATCGTCGGCATAGGCGGTTAGGGGTTTGTACCAAGACTTCAATATTGTACTTTACTTATCAGGGCACCTGATATTAAATTGAGCTCAGGCCGCGAGGGCGGCATTGATACGGAGAAGCAGATGAGTTACGAAGGACGCTGGAAAACGGTCAAGGTCGCGGTGGAAGGCGGAATCGCCTGGGTCACGTTCAATCGTCCGGACAAGCGCAACGCGATGAGCCCGACGCTGAACAAGGAAATGATCGACGTTCTCGAGACGCTCGAACTCGACGCCGAAGCCCAGGTTCTCGTGCTGACCGGCGAAGGCAGTGCATGGACGGCCGGCATGGACCTGAAGGAATATTTCCGCGAAGTGGACGCGGGCCCGGACGTGCTGCAGGAGCGGATTCGCCGCGACGCGAGCCGCTGGCAATGGCAATTGCTGCGCATGTACTCGAAGCCGACCATCGCCATGGTCAACGGCTGGTGCTTCGGCGGCGGCTTCTCTCCGCTCGTCGCCTGCGATCTCGCGATCGCCGCGGACGAAGCCGTGTTCGGCCTGTCCGAAATCAACTGGGGGATTCCGCCGGGCAACCTCGTGAGCAAGGCGATGGCAGATACCGTCGGTCATCGTGAAGCGCTGTACTACATCATGACGGGTGACACCTTCACGGGTCCGCAAGCCGCGAAGATGGGTCTGGTGAACAAAAGCGTGCCGCTCGCGCAACTGCGCGACGAAACGATCGCTCTCGCGGCGAAGCTGCTGAACAAGAACCCGGTCGTGCTGCGCAACGCGAAGCATGGCTTCAAGCGTTCGCGCGAACTCACGTGGGAGCAGAACGAAGACTACCTGTACGCGAAGCTCGACCAGGCGAACTATCGCGATCCGGAAGGCGGCCGGGAACAGGGCCTCAAGCAGTTCCTCGACGACAAGAGCATCAAGCCGGGCTTGCAGACCTATAAGCGCTAAGCGGCGCACTTCAGCGGGACGACCGAGGAGACGAACACATGCATCAAACGAACCTGTTGATTGGCGGCGCGAAACGTGCCGCGTCGAACGGCAAGACCTTCGAGCGCATCAATCCCGCGACGGGGGCGGTTGCCACCCGCGCCGCGGCGGCCACCGTCGAGGATGCCGATGCGGCCGTCGCCGCGGCGGCGCGCGCGTTCCCGGCATGGGCGGCGCTCACGCCCACGGAGCGCCGCAAACGCCTGCTCGCCGCCGCCGACCGCATGGACGCGCGTACCGCCGGATTCATCGAGATCGGCGCGGCCGAAACGGGTGCGATGGCGAACTGGTACGGCTTTAACGTCATGCTCGCGGCCAACATGCTGCGCGAAGCCGCGGCGATGACGACGCAGATCGACGGCGCGGTGATTCCGTCCGACGTGCCGGGCAGCCTCGCAATGGCCGTGCGCCAGCCGTGCGGCGTCGTGCTTGGCATGGCGCCGTGGAACGCGCCCGTGATTCTCGCGACGCGCGCGCTCGCCATGCCGCTCGCGTGTGGCAACACGGTCGTGCTGAAGGCATCGGAAGGTTGTCCCGGCGTGCATGCGCTGATCGGCGAAGCGCTGAACGACGCGGGTCTCGGCGAAGGCGTCGTCAACGTGCTCACGCATGCGCCGGAAGACGCGCCCGCGATCGTCGAGCGTCTGGTCGCGAATCCTGCCGTGAAGCGTGTGAATTTCACCGGTTCGACGCGTGTCGGCCGCATCGTCGCCGAGCTGTCCGCGCGCCATCTGAAACCCGCGTTGCTCGAACTGGGCGGCAAGGCGCCGGTGCTCGTGCTCGACGACGCGGACCTCGACGCTGCCGTCGAGGGCATCGCGTTCGGCGCGTTCTTCAATCAAGGGCAGATCTGCATGTCGACGGAACGCGTGATCGTCGATCGCAAGGTTGCCGATGCGTTCGTCGAAAAGCTCGTCGCGAAAGCGCGCACGCTGAAGGCAGGCGATCCGACACAGCCGGGCTCGATCCTCGGCACGCTCGAGAGCGAAGCCGCCGCGCGGCGCATTCGCGCGCTGGTCGAAGACGCCCGCGAAAAGGGTGCGAAGCTGCCGCTCGGTTGCGAGGTGAAAGGCGCGATCATGCAGCCGGTGATCGTCGAGAACGTGACGCGCGAGATGAAGCTTTATGCCGATGAATCGTTCGGCCCCGTGGTGACCGTGCAGCGCGTGGACGGCGACGAAGAGGCGCTGGCGGTCGCGAACGACAGCGAGTACGGACTTTCCGCGGCAGTGTTCAGCCGCGATATCGCGCGCGCGATGAACGTCGCGAAACGCATCGAGTCGGGCATCTGCCACATCAACGGCCCGACCGTGCACGACGAGGCGCAGATGCCGTTCGGCGGCGTGAAGGCGAGTGGTTATGGACGCTTCGGCAGCAAGGCGTCGATTCCCGAGTTCACCGAGTTGCGCTGGATCACGGTGCAGACGAGTCCGCGTCATTATCCGATCTAGGCGTCGGCTCCCGGCCGCAACGATTGCGGCCACCCCATCCTTGCATGAGAAAGCGACGCCGTTTCCCCTTGCTCCACAGCGCGGGAGAAAGGGAATACAAGCAACATGGGACCAGAGTAAGCGCTAAAGCGCTAACTCTGGTCGACACAGGAGACAGGTTTTGGAATCGGAGCACAGCCACGCAAGCTCTCTGGCGACCGGATACCGGAGCGTCGCCATCGGAGCGCCTTCAGCGCGGATCGAGAAACGCGGCGACTGCTGGTACCTCGAGACACTTGAACCTCTGGGTCCGTTTCCGGAGCGCTTTACGGACCGCCTGCTGAGCGGCGCACGCGCGCATCCCGACCGGCTGCTCGTCGCACGACGCGATGCCGCAGGCGCGTGGCAGGGCATCACGTATGCGCAGATGCTCGAGCGCGCACGTGCGATCGGGCAGGCGCTGCTCGATCGCGATCTCAGCGCGGAACGCCCGTTGGTGATCCTGTCGGGCAACAGCGTCGAACATATGCAGCTCGCGCTCGGCGCGATGTGGGCGGGTATCGCTTATGCACCCGTTTCGCCGGCCTATTCGTTGATGTCGGGCGATTACGGAAAGCTGCGCCATGTCCTCGAACTGCTCAAACCGGGTCTGGTCTACGCGGACGATATCGGCGCATACACAGCGGCGCTCGATGCCGCGCTGGGAAGCGACGTCGAACGTGTCAGCGCGGTGCCCGCGCCAAACGCGTCGAGAGTGACGCGCTTCGACGCATTGCTCGACACGGCCCCGCGCGACGTCGATGCTGCCAACGCGCGCGTGAACGGCGACACGATTGCGAAGTTCCTGTTCACGTCCGGCTCGACGAACCTGCCGAAAGCCGTGCCGACGACGCATCGCATGCTGGGCGCAAACCAGCAGATGCTGCTCGAAACCTTTCCGCAGTTCGGCATCGAGCCGCCGGTCCTCGTCGACTGGCTGCCGTGGAATCACACGTTCGGTGGCAGCCACAACGTCGGCATCGTGCTGTACAACGGCGGCACGCTCTATATCGACGACGGCAAACCCGTGGCCGGCAAATTCGACGAGACGCTGCGCAATCTGCGTGAGGTCGCGCCGACCATCTACTTCAACGTGCCGAAGGGTTGGGAAGAACTGACCATCGCGCTGGAAAAGGATGCGGCGCTGCGCGAGCGGTTTTTCTCGCGCGTGAAGATGTATTTCTTCGCGGGCGCTGGTCTGTCGCAGGCGGCGTGGGAGCGTCTCGAGCGCGTAACGCTCGAACATTGCGGAGAACGCATCCGCATCATGGCCGGGCTCGGCATGACCGAGACCGCGCCGTCGTGTCTGTTCACGACGGGACCAGTATCGTGCGCCGGCTATATCGGCTTGCCGCCGCCCGGGTGCCAGGCCAAGGTCGCGCCCGTCGATGGCAAATTCGAAGCGCGCTTTCGCGGCCCTCACGTGATGGGCGGTTACTGGCGAGCATCGCCGGCGCTTCAGAGCAGCGTGTTCGACGATGAAGGCTACTACCGCACAGGAGACGCCGTGCGTTTCGTCGACCCGCAACGTCCCGAACTGGGCCTGATGTTCGATGGCCGCATTGCGGAGGACTTCAAGCTTGCGTCGGGAACGTTCGTCAGCGTCGGGCCGATGCGCGCGCGCATCATCAGCCAAGGGGCGCCCTACGTTCAGGATGCCGTCATTACGGGGATGAATCGCGACGAAGTGGGCGCGATGATTTTTCCGCGCCTCGACGCGTGTCGCTCGTTGGCGGGCTCGCCCGCGGATGCGAGCGCCGAGGACGTGCTCAACACGGCCGCCGTGCGCGCTTTCTTCAGCGAGCTCGTCGCGCGGCTGAATCGGAGTGCGACGGGCAGTGCCTCGTTCATTGCCCGCATGCACCTGCTGAGCGTGCCACCGTCGCTCGACCTCGGCGAGATCACCGACAAAGGCTCGATCAATCAGCGCGCCGTGCTCCAGCACCGGGCCGCGCTCGTGGAAGCGATGCACGAAGCCGACGCCGCCGACGCGACCGTGATCCATGCGCGCAGAGGCAGGTAATCCAGGGACAGGAAGAAATGACGTTGACTTATAAGGCGCCGCTACGCGACATGCGCTTCGTGATGGACGAGTGGCTCGACGCCACTTCGTGGTGGCGCGACGTGCCCGACTGGCAAGACCTCGACTCGCAGACCGCGCAGCAGGTGCTGGAGGAAGCGGCGCGCTTCGTCGAGGAGCGCATCGCGCCGCTCAACGCGAGCGCCGATCTCGAAGGATGTCGTTTCGACACGGGCAAGGTGACGACGCCCGCGGGCTTTCGCGAGTCCTACGCGGAATTCGTCGAAGCGGGTTGGCCGACATTATCGCTCGACACCAGGCACGGCGGACAGGGCTTGCCCCAGCTTCTCGACGTCGCACTTCAGGAAATGCTCGCGGGCGCCAACCATGCATGGTTGATGTCGCCCGGGCTCACACACGGCGCGACGGCATGCTTGCAGACGTATGGCAGCGAACGCGTGAAAAAGGCATTGCTGCCGAAAGTCGCGAGTGGTGAGTGGCTATCGACGATGTGTCTGACCGAGCCCCAGGCCGGCAGCGATGTCGGCCTGATCCGTTCGCGCGCGACTGAAGCACCGGGCACCGACGGGTATTTCATCGACGGCAGCAAGATCTTTATCAGCGGCGGCGCGCACGATCTGACGGAGAACATCGTTCATCTGGTGCTCGCTCGAGTGCCCGATGCGCCGCCCGGCACGAAAGGGTTGTCGCTGTTCGTCGTGCCGGAATGGCTGGAAGACGGCGACGGTGGGCGCTCGTGCAATGGTGTCTATTGCGAAGGCATCGAAAAGAAAATGGGCCTGAAGGGCAGCCCGACCTGCACGATGCGCTTCGAACGCGCATTCGGTTGGCTCGTCGGTGAAGCGCATCGCGGTCTCGCGTGCCTGTTCGTGATGATGAACGCGGCGCGGCTGCAGGTTGCGATGCAGGGCCTCGGGCATGCGCACACCGCGTGGCAACGCGCGCACGCTTACGCGCAGGAACGCGCGCAGATGCGTGCAGTGAGCGTGCCGTCCGGTGCGAACGTCGCACCGGGGAAGGCTGCGCCGATTGCGTTTCATCCGGCCATGCGGCGGATTCTGATGGAGCTGCGCGCGATCGTCGAAGGCGAGCGCGCGATCGGTTACTGGACCGCGCATTGGCTCGACATCGCCGCACGTCATGCCGATGCCGCCGAACGGGAACAGGCGGCGCAGCTCGCATCGCTGTTGACTCCGATTGCAAAGGCGTTTTTTACCGCCAACGGTTTTGGCGCTGCATCGAACGCGCTGCAGGTGTTCGGCGGTTACGGCTACATCCACGAGTACGGCATTGAACAGACGTTGCGCGATAGTCGCGTGTCGATGTTGTACGAAGGCACCAACGAAATTCAGGCGATCGATCTGCTGATTCGGAAGGTGCTGCCCGATGGGGCGGTGGCGTTCGATGTGCTGCTTCGCCACGTGCGCGCGGAAGCGCGGCTGTGTCAGGAGTCCGATCCGCCGGTTCGTGCCGCCGGCGCGAAGCTCGCAGAGCTCGCACAGACAGTGGAGAGCACGACACGGTCGATCAAGGCACGCCACGCGCAAGACCCGGAGACGGCATACCGGGTCGCGGACGACTATCTGGCGATGCTTGGGTGGACGCTGCTGGCGTTCGCATGGGCGCGCACGCTGCGAATTGCGACGCCGCAATGCGAGGCGGAAACGTTCTATGTGGAGAAGCGGGAGACGGGCCGCTTCTTCTTCGACTACCCGCTCGCGGCCTTCGCTTATCGCCGCAGCCTAGTTGAAGCCGGGTGCGAGGCAACGCTGCCGTACGTTTGAAGCCAGCTCGAGCAACACCTGCCAGATCAATACCGCTCGGGCACGTATTTAAACGGATAGTCTGGTTCCTTATAACCGTCGGGCTTTTGCCGTTTCGGCAGTGAGACCTTCTTGCGGGCAGGCTGCTTGTACGGAATCCTCTGAAGCATGTCGCTGATGATGTTCAGTCGCGCGCGCCGCTTGTCGTTTGAATTCGCTATGAACCACGAAGCATAGTCGGTGTCCGACGCCGCGAGCATCTCATCGCGGGCACGCGAGTAGTCATACCATCGGCTATAGGATTTCAGGTCCATCTCGGTCAGTTTCCAGATCTTGCGACCGTCGTGGATGCGTGCCTCGAGACGCCGGGTCTGTTCCTCGGGGCTGACCTCGAGCCAGTACTTGAGCAGGATGATCCCGGATTCGACGATCGCCCGCTCGACGAGCGGCACGGCCTTGAAGAACGTCTGCACGTCCTCCTCGGAGCAGAAACCCATCACGCGCTCGACGCCCGCGCGGTTGTACCAGCTGCGGTCGAAAATGACGATCTCGCCCGCGGCCGGCAAGTGCGGCACGTAGCGCTGCACATACATCTGGCTTTTTTCACGTTCGCTAGGCGCGGGCAATGCAACGACGCGGAAGACGCGCGGACTGACGCGCTCGGTCATCGCCTTGATCGTGCCGCCTTTGCCCGCGCCGTCACGTCCCTCGAAGACGACGCAGACCTTGCTTCCCGTTTGCACGACCCATTCCTGCAGCTTGACGAGCTCGACATGCAGATCGAAAAGCGCCTTGCGATATTCCTTGTACGACAGCGCCCTGTCTTGCTCCGGCTGCTCGTTTTCCGACTTCGTTTTGGCCATTATCTTCTCCCCAGCGCGGACTGTTCCAGCGTACTCCGCAATGATCCATTCCCACGGTAGAGCGCGACGCGAAGCAGGGCCATACGACCTTGGTCCAATATCGTCGGTACAGGGCGCGCTGTATGCTGCGGGCGTCTGCTCGCGCCTGCCCGATCCGACTGTCCTCGTCGCACCTCATCCGTATGCCAGCAACGGGCGGGTTCGGTTCACGTCATCGCCATGGGAGGCCTCATGGATGCCACGGGTCACACGGAGCAGGAAAACTTCGGCGATAGGGAGCCGGTTCTCGATGTCGTCGATCGAGTGTGCGAGTTATGTTTCGGCCTCTTCATGGCGCTGACGTTCGTCGGAACCGTCTCGGCCGTCGGCGCGGGTGCCGACGCGGGGCACAAGATGTTCTACACGGCGCTCGGCTGCAATCTCGCATGGGGCCTCGCGGACGCGGTGATGTTCCTCGTGCGTACGCTGGTGGCTCGCGGCAGGCGTGTGACGCTTGCGCATTCCGTGCGAAGCCAGCCGAATGCGGCCGCGGGCGTTCGGACGCTTCGCGACGCAATGGCCGCGTGGCTCAGACCGTTGATCGGCGATACGGAGCTCGAGTCCATCCGCAGGCGTGTTGCGGCGCGGCCGGATCTGCCGCAGCAAGCAGTATTCGTGCGCGACGATTTCATCGCCGCCGCGGCTATCTTTGTGCTCGTAGTAGCCGCAACATTCCCGGTCGCGTTGCCCTTCGTGCTGTTCGCGAAACGTTCCGACGGCGCTGATCGTCTCCCGTGTCCTGACCATCGCGATGCTATTCTGCAGCGGCATGGCGCTGGGGCATTACGCGGGATTTCGCGGCTGGCAGGCCGGCCTTGCGATGGCGGCGGTCGGCGTCCTGCTCACCGTGGCGATCATCGCGCTCGGCGGATGATCGAGGCCGGCCCGGCCAATCAGCTTCGCTGGCTTCGCGTTTCGTTCATCATCGACACCGCGCTACCTGTAAGACCAAGGTCCGATTCCGCGGCGGTTTCAGCGTGACATCATGTATCTGCAAGCGTTGTAGTCGTCGCATCCGTATACCGAAGAAAATCGACGGGCGGCGATGGCATTGATGGTTCCTTGGGCGGCTATGCCGCTTCACGGCGGAGAAAAAAGATCGAGGCTTCCAGCCATCAGGACTGGCGACTCGGATCGTAACCAGAACGGAGTCGATAGTGAACAGACGGAACTTTGTGCACACGCTCGCGCTTACATCCATGGCCGCGAGTCTGGCTTTGGCGGGTTGCACGACGACCGGAGGCAGTGGCGAGAGCGCCACTACCGACGCCGCCAAACGGCAGGAGATCGACGCGGCCGTGAACGGTGCGCTGTCGAAATTGTTCGATACGGTGCAAGGCTCGCACGAACTCGTATCGAAGGCGCAGGGCGTGCTGGTGTTTCCTTCGGTGAGGAAGGCGGCGTTCATCGTCGGTGGCGAGTACGGTGAAGGGGCATTGCGCGTCGGCGGAGCGACGGTCGGCTTTTACAGCACCGCCGCGGCATCGTTCGGATTGCAGGCCGGCGCGCAGTCGACCGCCGTGTTCTTCCTGTTCATGACGAAAGATTCGCTCGAGAAATTCCGCAACGCGAAGGGCTGGTCGGTGGGCGCCGATGCTACGGTTTCACTGCTGAAAGTCGGAGCTACCGGCACGGTCGATACCTCGTCGGCGACCGCCGAGGTCGTCGCGATGGTCTTGACCAATACGGGCTTGATGGCCGACCTGTCGCTGGCCGGCACCAAGGTTACACCCATGAATCTGTAGCAGGGCGAGGCAAGCAGGGCATTCGATCGATTGTCATGGCGCTGTCACACGGTGGCGCGTCTATCGCGTGTTGCGCGGTTTCGTTACAGCGAGGCCGCGCGACACGCTACGCGTGCCTTGGCACGGCGACGCGCAGCGGATAGTTTTTGGCGGACTCACCCCTTAGCCTCCCTATCATCCCTCCCGTTGTTCCCACGAAACGCTGCGAGCCAGATTCGCTCGCGACTCGCAGCGACGCTGCCTGTAATCTGCACTGACCGTCCTGTTTATTCAATACCGGTAGAAAAGACGAAGCCGAAATACGCGTTCTCGCCGCGGTGCTGTGTTTAGTCATCTGCCTGGCATAATTTTATTTTTTGTGGTCGATGAATGCAAATGATTCGCACTGGAATAGCGGGCGATAAAAGCGTTGACTTGCGTTAAAAAACCGATCGCCGACCAATTAATTAAATTGGAGAAATAGCGTTGGGTATACCCGCTGACTCTGCGATTCGCAATGCATGAAAGCTTTACGGTTGGAAGTTTTCATCTGAAAGCGCTATCTCGCCGGGCTTCACGGGCTAGTGCAAATCCGTCACGGCGCAGGAGAACATTGCGGCTCCTAGTGCGACGTTGCCAGTTTGCTAACTTTCCTGTGCGTGCAAACGGACGGCACGGACACTGCCTCGCCCGGCAATAATTAACTGCCTAACAAACTCTGTCGCCATTTTCCGATTGATGGCGGACAACGCAGAACACTATTGAGTAGTTTCCCGAGTAAGCGGCATAAATTAAGGTAACCCTTCGGTAAGTGATTCTGGATAGCCTATACTGACTTCCAGCCACCAGACGTGCGAAGTAACGATTGTGAAGTCAATTATGTGGTTCGAAGCCCAAAGATAAAGACATCGCAGTTGTACGGAATCCGTTCGCACTGGACCCGGAGGTGCCAATGATTAATCTGATCGTGTACGGCAGACACCTGGCGATCGGGGTAGCAGGATTTCTCACGGCGCTGCACGCGCAACCGCGCCACATGGGTCAAAGCGTGCCGTCACAGATCGACAATGCGCGCAACGACGGTGCTCCACTATCCGGGCACGACCGTTCCAGACAGATTTCACCCAGGCATCACCGGTTTCAGCGCGCTCGCAGTATCTCCGGCGTGTCGAGCCGACAGAGTACCCGCGATACCCGCGAGCCGCCGTACGCGTTGCCGGCATGGCGGCGCCATGTCGCCGCTTGCGCGTCGTGGCTGCGAGGCGAAGGCGATAGCAGCACGCGGCGCATGCTCGACACGAGAATGCCGCTGTGCGAGACGCTCGAAATGTTGCCGGTTCCGATCGTCACGGTCGATCAGTGGGACCAGATCATCTTCGCGAACGCGCGGGCGGCGCAACTGTTCGGCTACACGAGGGAAGAGCTGATCGGCGCGCCCGCCGCCAAGCTGTTTCCGATCGACGGCATCAATGCCGATCGGTCGGGCCCAGGCAATCGCGGCGCGAAGATGCAAATCTCCGGCGTCACGACCACGCAGGTTCTGATCGCGCGGCGGCGCGATGGCGGTGGCTTTCACGCGGAGGCGGAAACCACGCGATGCCGCGTGCACAATCAGGAATTGCGGATCACCGCGATATCGGAATGCAGTGCGTGCGGCGAAGTCGATGGAAGTACGAGGGATCTCGCGCATCTCGCGCGCGTTTCTTCATTGGGCGAACTCGCCGGATCGCTCGCGCACGAGTTGAAGCAGCCGCTTACCGCGATCCTGTTCAACGCGCAAGCCGCACGCAAATTCATGGATGCGGAGACGACCAACGTAGTGGAGCTGCGCGAAGCGCTCGAAGACATCGTGGCCGACAATTGCCGCGCGAACGAGGTGCTGCAAAGGATTCGCGCATTGGTGCGCAAAGGCGATGTCCAGTTGCAGTTGCTGGACGTCGGCAACGTCGTGCGCGACATCGCGATCCTCGTGCACAGCGATGCGTTGACGCGCAGCGTGCGCACGAGCTTCGACATTCCGCAGAATCTGGCGCTGATTTGCGGCGACAAGGTTCAGCTTCAGCAGGTGATCCTGAACCTGCTGCTCAACGCTTTCGACGCGGTCAAGGATTGCCCTGCCGCGGACCGCCTCGTCGAAACGACAGCGCGTGAGGAATCGGACGGACTGATACGGATAACGGTAAAAGACCGCGGCCAGGGCCTCGACGTCGACAGCATGGAAAGGATTTTCCGGCCATTTTTCACCACCAAACCGCAGGGACTCGGACTGGGTCTTTCGATCAGCCGCACGATCGTCACGGCGCACCGCGGCCGGCTATGGGCGGAAAACAACGAGGGCAAAGGGGCATCGTTTCACGTCACGCTTCCCGTCGCGACCGATATCCGACAGAGACTCGTGCCCTGATCATCATGAACCAGACCAACACTCGCGTCTTCATCGTCGACGACGACGACAGCGTGCGCAGCGCGCTCGCCCGCTTGCTGCGCGCCTCCGGCTACCAGGTCGAATGCTTCGACAGTCCTGAGGCCTTTCTCGAACGAGCCGATTTGACGAGCATGCCAGCCTGCCTCGTTCTCGATCTGCAGATGCCGGGCATGACGGGACTCGAAGTGCAGCGCAAGCTCGACCAGCTGCTGCCGATCGTATTCCTGACCGGGCACGGCGACATCGGCTCGAGCGTCGACGCGATGAAAGGCGGAGCGGTCGACTTTCTGCCCAAACCGGTGCGCGACTCGCTGTTGCTCGCCGCGGTGGATCGCGCGCTCGCGCGCGCGTGTGTGGAAAGCAGGCGGCGCCACGAACGCGAGGAAATAGAAGAGCGGATGCGGCATCTGACCCGCCGCGAACGCGAAGTCATGGAACTCGTCGTGACTGGCCGCCTGAACAAACAGGTTGCGAGCGATCTGGGCGCGGCCGAAAAAACCATCAAGATTCATCGGGCCCGCGTGATGGAGAAGATGAAGGCCCGATCGATCGTCGACCTCGTTCATCTGGTGCGAAAGGGCGGCGTTTGTACGGCCGACGAAGAATAATCGCCCGAACCAGGCGCCGACTCCCGCGTTGCGCCGCTGCTTTCAGCGGTGCTGGCCGACACCGCTAGTGGACCAAAGTCTTATATCTCATCGGGGTTTCAACCAGTACGCTAAGGCATCAGTGGTCCACTTTCCGGAGCGACTGCGCGTTCGCGCTGTCATATGGTCAACCCTAACCAATTCGTTGCGGTGGTCGACGATGACCAGTCGGTGTGCCGAGCCATCAAGCGTTTGCTGCATTCCGAAGGTATCAGGGCGGAGACGTTTTGCAGCGGTGACGAGTTCTTGAATGCGCTTGTGGCAATTCCGTCGTATCGGCCTGCCTGCGTGATTCTGGATGTCCAGATGCCGGGAACCAACGGCCTGGAAGTCCAGCGTCAGCTCGCGCAAATGGGCGTGCCGGTCATCGTGATTACCGCCTATGACGATCTTTCCGTCCGCCAGACCGCGCTCGCGGCCGGTGCGGCCGCGTATCTGCGCAAGCCTTTCACCAGCGCGATTCTGTTCAAGGCGGTCGAGGTGGCCATCGGCGGTCCGCCGACACCCTGAACGCGCGTCTTCGCGCCGGATGATATGAGACCAAGGTCCGATTGTCGCCGTTTCTTCGGACCACCAAACTGAACTCAGTCAACGCGTCGAACCGAACGCCGGCTGCGCCGCACCGAACTCGAAACCGGACAGGTTGCGGCGCGTGCGTGCCTTTGCGCGTGCGATGCGCCGCGCGGAGTGCGGCAGCGTTCAAGGATAAAAGCGGGAGCGCACGTGATGAAATCAATTTCGGTTTGTCTCGCGATTCTTCTCGGTACCGCTGCGATGCAGGTGGGCGCGGCGGACTTCGACGGGAGCAAGCGGCTGATCTGCGCGACGATCGACGCGCACGCCTGCGATCCGGGCATCGCCTGCACGCGCGCGTTGCCCGCGGATCTCGGTCTGCCGAAATTCCTGACTCTCGACTTCGACAAACGCGCGGTCGTCGGTCCCGCGCGCACGACGCCGATGCTGTCGGTCACCAAGGAGGCGGATCAGCTCCTGATCCTCGGCAATGAGTTGGGCTTTGGCTGGACGCTGGTCGTCGATTCGACGGACGGCGAGATGACGCTGACGATTGCCAACAGAAATGATGCCTTCGTGCTGTTCGGCAATTGCACGCCTTTGTGATCAGACGGAGTGCGCGATGAAAACCGTACCCGTGTCCCTGGCCTCGCCGCGGCCACATTCTCGCGGCCCTCTCCCATTGCTCGCCATCATCGCGGCGCTGACGCTGCTCACGTGGCTCGCGTCGTGCAAGAAGGCGCCACCGCCGCCGGTCGTCGCCGCGCCGGAAGTGACCGTGATGACGGTGACGCAGCAGGACACGCCGGTCGACTTCGAATTTACCGCGCAAACGCAGAGTTCGCGTGAAGTCGAGATCCGCTCGCGGGTGGACGGCTTCCTCGACAAGCGCATGTACACCGAAGGCGCGTTGGTCAAGACGGGACAAACGATGTTCCAGATGGACCGTAAGCCATTCGAGGCCGCGCTGCGGACCGCGAAAGGGCAACTGGCCCAGCAGGAGGCGCGTCTCGAAGTCGCCAAGGCCAATCTCGGGCGCGTGCAGCCGCTGGCGGCGCAGAACGCGTTGAGCAAGAAGGATCTCGACGACGCGGTCGGCAACGAGAAGCAGAGCGCCGCCGCGGTGATCGCCGCCCAGGGCGAAGTCGACACCGCACTGCTGAACCTCGGCTACACGACGATCAAGTCTCCGCTGAACGGCCTGTCGAGCTTCGCGCGTCTACAGGATGGCAGCTACGTGACGGCCACCTCGAACGGCTTGCTGACCTACGTGTATCAGCTCGATCCGATGTGGGTGAACTTCAGCATCTCCGAGAACGAAATGCTGAAGTACCGCGACGACATCGCGGCAGGACTATTGAGGTTTCCCGCGCACAACGAATTCGTCGTGCATCTGATTCTCGCCGATGGCTCGCCCTATGCCGAGCAAGGCCAGATCGACTTCGCGAACCCGGCGTTCAATACCGAAACGGGAACCTTCCTCGTGCGCGCGACCTTCGAAAACCCGAAGGGCACGTTGCGCCCCGGCCAGTTCGTGCGGGCCCGCGTTTCCGGCGCGATCCGGCCCCATGCGACGCTCGTGCCGCAGCGCGCGGTGTTGCAGGGCGCGAAGAGCCACTTCGTGTGGGTCGTCGATAGCGACTCGAAGGCGCATCAGCGCGTCGTCGAAGTCGGCGACTGGCAGGGCGATAACTGGTTTGTTTCCGACGGACTCAAGGCGGGCGAGCGCATCGTCGTGGACGGCGCGCAGCGCGTTACCGCGGATTCGCAGCTGAAAATCATCAAAACCCTCGCGGCCGGCGGGAAAAGCCAGGCGGCGGTGGCGACGGCTGCATCGCAAGGCGCCGCGGCAGCGCCCGCCGCCGAGTGACGGGGCAGCCGCCATGAACATTTCGCGCTACTGCATCGACCGGCCGATTTTCGCGTCAGTCATTTCGATCGTCATCACGCTCGGCGGCGCATTGGCGATGTTCTCGCTGCCGATCGCGCAATACCCCGACATCACGCCGCCGCAGATCACGGTGTCCGCCACCTATCCGGGCGCCAGCGCCGAGGTCGTCGCGAACAACGTCGCCGCACCGATCGAGCAGCAGGTCAATGGCGCGGACAACATGATCTACATGAACTCGTCGAGTTCGTCGACCGGCAGTATGACGCTCAACGTGTACTTCCAGATCGGCACGAACCCCGAACTGGCCCAGGTCGACGTGCAGAACCGCGTGAATCTCGCGCTGCCGCAACTGCCGCAATCGGTACAGGCGCAGGGCATTCAGGTACAGAAAAAGTCGCAGGCGTTCATGATGGTGATCGCGATCTATTCGCCCACCAACCGCTACGATGCGACGTATATCGCGAACTTTACAAACATCTACGTGCTTGACGCGATCAAGCGGATTCCGGGCGCGAACCAGTCGAGTATCTTCGGCACGCCAGACTACGCGATGCGGATCTGGCTGAAGCCCGACCGGATGGCGCAGCTGGGCGTGACGGCCGCCGACGTGCAACGGGTCGTCGCGAACCAGAACCAGCAGTTCGCGGTGGGCAGTATCGGACAGTCGCCGACCAGCGGAGCGGTCCAGCAATCGTTCGCGGTCACGACCACGGGGCGCCTCGCCGAGCCTTCGCAGTTCGACAACATCATCGTGCGCGCCGCGAGCGGCGGCGCGGCGATCGTGCGGCTCAAGGACATCGGCCGCGCCGAGCTCGGCCAGAAAGACTACTCCATTCGCAGCCGCTTCCAGGGCAAGCCGGCCACCGTGCTCGCCGTGTATCAGCAGCCGGGCGCCAACGCGCTCGACGTGGCGAAGCAGGTGCGCACGACACTCGCGGAACTGAAAAAGTCGTTTCCGGAAGGCATGACCTACGAAATCGCGATGGACACGACCGAGTTCACGCGAGCGTCGATCTCGGACGTGATCCATACGTTCTTCGAAGCGCTGGTGCTCGTCGTGATCGTCGTGTTCGTATTCCTGCAAAGCCTTCGCGCGACGCTGATTCCGATCATCGCGGTGCCGGTGTCGATCGTCGGCACCTGCATGTTCATGCTGCCGCTGGGCTTTTCGATCAACATGCTGACCTTGTTCGGCATGGTGCTCGCGATCGGTATCGTCGTCGACGATGCGATCGTCGTGATTGAGAACGTTGAACGCAACATAACGGTGCACAAGCTCTCGCCGAAAGAGGCCTCGAAACGGGCGATGGACGAAGTCGCCGGGCCTGTCGTGGCGATCGTGCTGGTGTTGTGCGCGGTGTTCGTGCCGGTCGCGTTTCTCGGCGGCATCACCGGTCAGATGTACAAGCAGTTCGCGATCACGATTGCGATTTCGGTGGTGCTGTCCGGCATCGTCGCACTGACCTTGTCACCGGCGCTCGCCGCATTGCTGCTGAAAAGCGCGCACCACGAGAAGAAGGGTTTTTTCCGCTGGTTCGACAATCAGTTCGCCCGCATGACGTCGGGCTATTCACGCGCGGTCAAGCTCATCATCAAGCGCTTTGTCATGGGGCTCGTGTTCTTCGCGGCGATGATCGTGCTGGCGGTGCTGATGATGCGCTCGATTCCGTCGGCGTTCCTGCCGCCTGAAGACCAGGGTTATCTGCTCGGCGCGGTCATCATGCCGGACG
Source organism: Paraburkholderia sp. UCT70 (assembly GCF_050434085.1). Taxonomy (NCBI): domain Bacteria; kingdom Pseudomonadati; phylum Pseudomonadota; class Betaproteobacteria; order Burkholderiales; family Burkholderiaceae; genus Paraburkholderia; species Paraburkholderia sp. UCT70. Next base: position 927,218 of record NZ_JBNPVZ010000002.1, read on the forward strand.
CGGCTAGCCTCGACCGCACCGGCCAGGTGTCGCAAGTCATCACTGACTATTTCATGAAACAGGAGGCGGTCGGCAGTATCACCACGGTCGATGGTTTCAGCCTGCTCGACAGCCAGAACAAGAACAATGCCGGCACCTTCTTCGTCGGTCTGAAGAGCTTCGACGAACGCTATACGCGCGCCAACCGCGCGACGCAGAACGCGCGCCAGGTGCTGCTCGACGCGTATCGCCACTTCGCGAACGTCCAGGAAGGCATTATTGTGCCGGTCAACCCGCCGTCGATTCCGGGGCTCGGCACGACAGGCGGCACGGAGGTGTGGATTCAGAGCAAGGGGGACGCTTCCATCGCACAGCTCGCGGGCGTGGCCGACCAGTTCGTGCAGAAAGCGCGGGCGCGCAAGGAGCTGACCGGCGTCACGATGACCTTCAATGCGGCGTCGCGGCAACTGCTGGTCGACGTGGATCGCGACAAGTCGGAGACGCTCGGCGTGCCGGTCGAAGACGTCTATAGCTCGATGCAGACGATGTTCGGCTCGCTGTACGTATCGCAATTCAACCGCTCGAGCCGGCTGTGGCAGGTGATCCTGCAGGCGGACCCGCGGTATCGCCTGAAGCCTACTGATCTCGATCAGATCTTCGTGCGCAGCACGAACGGCACGATGGTGCCGATCAAGTCGGTGGCAAGCTACCGTTTTACGACGGGCCCAGACCTCGTCACGCGATTCAATAATTTCCCGGCCATCAAGGTCACGGCGAATGCCGCGCCGGGCTACAGCTCCGGACAGGTGATCTCGACGCTGGAACAGATCGCCGCGCAGATGCCGGAAGGCTACGACGTGGCATGGAGCGGCGAAGCATTCGAGGAACGGCAGTCGGGCGGCACGTCCGGGCTCGTCTTCGTATTCGGTCTCGTGATGGTGTTCCTGATCCTCGCCGCGCAGTACGAGAAGTGGACGCTGCCGTTCGGCGTGCTGATGGCGGTGCCGTTCGCGCTGTTCGGCGCGTTGCTCGCGATCATGCTGCGCGGCCTGTCCAACGACGTCTACTTCCAGATCGGGCTGACGATGCTGGTCGCGCTCGCCGCGAAGAACGCGATCCTGATCTTCGAATTCGCGGTGCTCAATCGCGAGACCGGCGCCTCGGTGTTCGACGCGACGATGACCGCGGCGGAAGAACGGCTGCGCCCGATCGTGATGACCTCGCTCGCGTTCATTCTGGGCTGCGTGCCGCTCGCGATCGCCACGGGCGCGTCGGCGAACAGCCGCCATTCGATCGGCACCGGTGTGATCGGCGGCATGTTGGGCGCGACGGCGATCGCCGTATTCTTCATCCCGATGTTCTATTACCTGCTCGAAACCATGTCGTCGCGCTCGAAAGGAGGCAAAAAGCCGACGCCGGGCGTGGAGCCCAGCGGTGGCGCAGGACGCGAACCCTCGGCGGTGCCGGGGCCCGGTGCGTCGAGCGAGGCGCCGTCCGCGCCGCGGGAAGGTGAATGACATGCACGGCACGGCACCGGCGCGTTTGCTCGCATCCGTCATGCTGCTCGCGCTGAGCGGATGCCTGCTAGGCCCCAACTATCAGCGCCCGGCGGTCGACGTGCCGGCCACTTATCGTTTCGCCCAGGGCGAGGCCGCGGGCATCGCCAACGCCGTGTGGTGGGAGCAGTTTCAGGACCCGGTGCTCGATCAGCTGATCGCCGCCGCGCTGCAGGACAATCGCGACGTGAAGATCGCGGCCGCGCGGGTCGACGAGTTTCGCGGGCAGTTCGTGACCACGCGCTCCGGGCTGTTCCCGCAGCTTTCGGCAGGGGCCGACGCGTCGCGTCAACGGGTCTCGCAGGACGAAGGCGTGCCGGTGCCGAAGGGCGTGAGCCCCGTCTACAACCAGTTCGACGCGACGCTGGCGGTGTCCTGGGAAGTCGATCTGTTCGGCAAGGTGCGCCGGCAAACCGAGGCGGCACGCGCGAATCTGCTCGCAAGCGAAGAGGGCCGCCACGCCACGATTCTGACGCTGGTGAGCTCGGTCGCGTCGGCCTACATCAATCTGCGCAGTCTGGACCGGCAGCTAGTGATCGCGAAGGAGACCGTGCAAAGCCGCGCGGAATCGGTGCGCGTGTTCGAGGCGCGCTTCCGCTACGGCGAGGTCTCGCAGATGGAACTCGCGCAAAGCCAGTCGGAGTATCAAGCCGCGCAAGTCACGATTCCGCAGCTCGAAGCGCAGATCGCCCAGCAGGAAGACGCGTTGTCCGTGTTGATCGGCAGGAATCCCGGCGCGATACTGCGCGGCCGTGAGCTGTCGCAGATGGGCACGCCGCCGATTCCCGAGGGGCTGCCGTCCGATCTGCTCGAACGCCGTCCCGACCTGCTGGAGGCCGAGCAGACGCTGGTCGCGCAAAATGCGCTGATCGGGGCGGCGCGCGCGCTGTACTTCCCGTCGATTTCGCTGACCGGGCTGTTCGGTTCGGTCAGCGCGCAGTTCTCGAATCTGTTCACCGGCCCGGCGCGCGTGTGGTCGTTTGCCGGTAGCGTCACGCAGCCGATCTTCACGGCGGGCAACATCACCGGCCAGGTGCACCAGGCCGAAGCGCGCCAGCAGGAATCGCTGTACTCGTACGAAAAGGCGATCCAGGTAGCGTTCCAGGAGGTCGAGGACGCGCTCATCTCCGTGCAGAAGACGCATCAGGCACTCGATGCGCAAAACCTCCAGGTCGAGGCGCTGCACACCTATGCGCACCTCGCGCGGCAGCGCTACGAAGGCGGCTATACGAGCTACATCGAAGTGCTCGATGCAGAGCGCAGCCTGTTCAACGCGCAACTGAACTATGCGCAAACTCAAGGCGCGGTGCTGACCTCGTACGTCACGCTCTACAAGGCGACGGGCGGTGGCTGGGTGGCCGAGGCGGAAAAACTGACGGCGCCGCCGCCCGCGCCGCAAAACTCGCCGGCGATCGCGCCGGTCTCGCAGAACGCGCCCGCGCCGGCTGGAACGTCGGGTGCAGTGGAGGCGAGATGACGGGCAACGAGCTGATGGCGTGCGAAGAGTGCGACCTGCTTCAGCTCGGCGCGCCGCCCGCCGCCGGCAATGCGTTGCGCTGCCAGCGTTGCCGCGCGGAGCTCAGGCGCGGACGCTCGAACGGGCCGGAGTATGCGCTCGCATTCTCGTGCGCGTCCGCGGTGCTGCTCGTGATTTCGAACGTGTTTCCGATCGTCGGTCTGTCGCTGAACGGCCATGTCGTGCAGACGACGCTCGCGGGTTCGGTGCGCATGCTGTACAGCCACGGCTCGTGGCCGCTCGCCTTGCTGGTCGGCCTTACGACGATCGTCACGCCGGTGCTGCAAACCGCGGCGATGCTGTGGCTGCTGCTGCCGCTGCGCTTCGGGCGCGTGCCGTGGCGGCCGGCCGAGTGCTTTCGTCTGTTTCAGCTCGCGCGGCCGTGGGGCATGACCGAGGTGCTGATCCTCGGCTTGCTGGTCGCGCTCGTCAAGCTCGCGCATATCGCCAAGGTGGTGCCGGGCACTGCGCTGTGGTCGTTCATCGCGCTAATGCTGCTGCTCGCGGCCGCGGCGGCGACGTTCGATCCGCGCGAGGTGTGGGCGCGCATCACGGCAGCGCGTGGCGCGCAGCCATGGCCATTACCGCCGATCCGCGCGCGCCGCGACGCCATCACGGCGTCTGCCTACGGGCTCGTGCTGTGCGAAGAATGCGGCCTGCTGCTCAAGCAGCCCAGCGGCGCGGTCAAGCACGTCTGTCCGCGCTGCAGGGCGCCGTTGCACCAGCGCAAGCCCGCGAGCCTGTCGCGCACGTGGGCGTATCTGGTGGCCGCGATGGTGCTCTACATCCCGGCCAACGTGCTGCCCGTGATGGACACGAGTTCGCTGTTCGGCACGCAGAAGGACACGATCCTGAGCGGCGTGGTGTATCTGTGGGTATCGGGCTCGTGGCCGCTCGCAGTGCTCGTATTCATCGCGAGCATCGTCGTGCCGATGCTGAAGATTCTCGGCATCGGGTATCTCGCGCTGTCGACCCAGCTTCGTTGGCAATGGCTGCCCGCGCAGCGCACGCGGATCTATCGCCTGATCGAGCTGATCGGTCGCTGGTCGATGCTCGACATCTACGTGATCACGATGCTGGTCGCGCTGGTGCAGTTCCAGGCGCTGGCGACGATCAAGGCGGGGCCGGCGGCGATCGCGTTCGGCGCGGTCGTCGTGCTGACCTTGCTCGCCGCGATGGCGTTCGATCCACGCCTGATGTGGGACGCTTTGGAGACCGAACGTGTCCACTCCGACTGAAGAGCCCGAGCTGCCCGCCGCGGAGCCGGTGCCGCGCTCGCGCTGGCGGATGCAACTGGTCTGGCTCGTGCCGATCGTGGCGATACTGATCGGCGGTTGGCTGGCGGTGAAGGCGGTGATGGAGCGCGGCGAGCAGATCAGCATCAGCTTCAAGACCGGTGACGGTCTCGAAGCGGGCAAGACGAAGCTCAAGTTCAAGGACGTCGATATCGGCGTGGTCGAAGCGGTTTCGCTGACGCCGGACCACAAGCGCGTGGTGGCCAAGGCCGAGGTGACGCGCGACGTGTCGGACCTGCTCGTCGACAACACGCGCTTCTGGGTCGTGCGTCCGCGCATTTCGGGCGGTACGGTGTCGGGGCTCGGCACGCTGCTGTCGGGCTCGTATATCGACGTCGACGTCGGCAATTCGCCAAAAGCGCGCCGCAGTTTCGTTGGCCTCGAGGAGCCTCCTGTGATCGCGAGCGACGTGCCGGGGCACGAGTACACGTTGCACGGCACGGAACTCGGCTCGCTCGACGTGGGTACGCCCGTGTTTTTCCGCAGAATTCAGGTGGGCCAGGTCGCGTCGTACCAGTTGGACCCGGACGGCCACGGCGTGACGGTGAAGGTGTTCGTCAACGAGCCGTATGACCGCTTCGTCAGAACCGACACGCGCTTCTGGCACGCCAGCGGTGTCGACATGGCGTTCGACAGCAGCGGCTTGCGCGTCGAAACGCAGTCGATCGTGTCGATCATCATCGGCGGGATCGCGTTCGAATCGCCGCCCGATTCGCGGGTAGAGACGAGCGCCGATACCAGCACCCGGTTCGAGCTGTACACCACGCGCGCCGACGCGATGAAGATGCACGATCGCATCGTCGTCAAATACGTGGTGGACTTCACGGATTCGGTGCGCGGTCTGGCAGTGGGCGCGCCCGTCGATTTCCGCGGCGTCGAGATCGGCGAAGTCACGGCGATCTACACGCGCTTTGACCCGCAGACGCGCCGCTTCAGCATTCCGGTCCAGATCAATATCTATCCGGAGCGGTTCACGTCGCGCTATCAGAACGACGGCGCCGGCGGACACCTCACCGACGACCCGCGCGCTCTCGCGAACTATCTGGTCGAGCACGGCTTCCGCTTCCAGTTGAGAAGCGGCAATCTGCTGACCGGCCAGCAGTATCTCGCGCTCGACTATTTCCCCGACGCGCCGAAGGCGTCGATCGACTGGAGCAAGACGCCGCCCGAAATGCCCGCGATTCCGCGCACGCTGCAATCGCTGCAGGAATCGGTCACGCGACTGCTCGCCAAGATCAACAACATACCGTTCGACGATATCGGCAAAGACGCGCGCTCGACGCTGCGCACCACCAACGCGATGCTCGGGCAGCTCAACACGCAGGTCGTGCCGAAAGCGCGCGACACGCTGCTGTCCGCGCAATCGACGCTCGATTCCGCGAATGCCGCGCTGCAGCCGGACTCGTCGCTGCAGCAATCCACGGAGGACGCAATGCGTGAATTGACTCGCACCGCTGCCTCGCTGCGCACGCTGGCCGACTATCTGGCGCAGCATCCGGAATCGCTCGTGCGCGGCAAGTCCGAGGACAAGAAGCCATGACAGATGCGATGGGCCGCTTCGCGGCCGGCCTGATGCTCGCGCTCGCCGGCGCTCTGCTCGGCGCCTGCAAGTCGCCGGCGACGAACTTCTACACGCTGAGCCCCGACGAGTCGTTGAGCAGCACCGGCGCGAGCCGGCCGATCGCGGCGGTGATCGGTCCGGTCACGATACCCGAGATCGTGGACCGGCCGCAGATCGTCACGCGGATCGCTAACAACGAGGTCGCGGTCAACGAATTCGACCGCTGGGCGCAGCCGCTCGGTGGCGACATCGGCCGCGTGATCGCGGCTGATCTCGGCGCGCTGCTGAACTCGCAGCAGATTTCGGTATTCGATGCGGTACGCGATCCGTCCGTCGTCTGGCGCGTGCGGATCGACGTGATGCGCTTCGAGTCCGTGCCGGGGCGCGACGTCACCGTCGACGTGCTGTGGGCCGTGCGGCCGCCCGGCAAGGTCCGCGCCGTCACCGGCCGCTCGGTCGCGCGCGAGAGCGTGTCCGGTCCCGGATTCGAGCCGATCATCGCCGCCCACGATCGCGCGCTCGCCTCGGTGAGCCGCGATATCGCCGCAGCGGTGCAGGCGAAACCCGATCAATGAGACGTCGCGCTGCGTCACGTCGACACGCGCCGCGCCCAAACCCGTGCGCTGCACCGGGTCGCGCGCATAATAAGACCTTGGTCCGATTGCTAGAGCTCTGGGTCAACTCCACGATTCAATCGATGCACGGCGCGTGCCTCGGCACCGATCGTGACGCGCACCTTTCAGGAGTCTCCCGATGGACGCTGAAACGTTGTTGTCACAAAGCCAGGACATTGCCTCGAAAATCACCCACGTGCTGCAGAAGCGCACGCAAATCGCCCAGCGGCATCTGAGTGAACGGGTCACCGAAACGCTGGGGCTCGATCACGATGGCGCGCCGATCGCAAGCGCGATGCCCGCGCCGTTCGATCCGCTCAGTGCGTGGCAATACACGGTAGATGCCGCGCAGCGCTCGCTGCTGTTCTGGGACACGCTGTACCGGCGCGGCAACGAGTTCGTCGAACGCAGCGTCAGCGGCCCCACGCCGGTGCTGCATTTCGAGTACGACATGGTGCTGGACGGCCGCAAGTTCGAGCGGCCGGTCAACTATGCGCTGCTGCAACTTCGTCCGCTCGAAGGCGTGGGCGTGGACGTGCGCAAACGTCCGTATCTGATCATCGATCCGCGCGCGGGGCACGGCCCCGGCATTGGCGGCTTCAAGGACGATTCGCAGGCGGGCATCGCGCTGCGCGCGGGCTATCCCGTCTACTTCGTGGTGTTCTTTCGCGACCCCGAGCCCGGTCAGACCCTGCTCGACGTGTGCAACGCCGAGCAGCTATTCGTGCGCAAGGTGCGCGCGCTGCATCCCGACAGTCCGAAGCCCGCGATCATCGGCAATTGCCAGGGCGGCTGGGCGGCCATGATGCTCGCCAGCTCCGACCCCGAGGAGACCGGCCCGATCGTCATCAACGGTGCGCCGATGTCTTACTGGAGCGCGGCCTGGAGCGAAGGCGAGGGCGACAACCCGATGCGTTACGCGGGCGGCATGCTGGGCGGCGCGTGGCTCGCGTCGTACGCGGCGGATCTCGGCAACGGCAAGTTCGACGGCGCGTATCTGGTGGAGAACTTCGAGAACCTGAATCCCGCCAACACGTTCTGGGACAAGTACTACCACCTGTTCTCGAACGTCGATACCGAGCCGCCACGCTTTCTGGAATTCGAGCGCTGGTGGGGCAGCTACTACCTGATGAATCGCGAGGAGATCGAATGGATCACGCGCAACCTGTTCGTCGGCAACAAGCTGTGGTCGGGCGGAGTGACGAACAGCAGCGGCCAGGCTTTCGATCTGCGTGAAATCCGCTCGCCGATCATCCTGTTCGCGTCGATGGGGGACAACATCACGCCGCCTCAACAGGCGTTCAACTGGGTGGCGGACCTGTACGGCAGCACCGAGGAGATCAAGGCGCGCGGCCAGGTGATCGTCGGTCTGACGCACCAGAACATCGGGCATCTGGGCATTTTCGTGTCCGGGAAAGTCGCGAAGAAAGAGCACAAGCAGATCATGTCCGTGCTCGAGACCATCGAAACCTTTCCGCCGGGACTCTACGGCATGACCATCAACGAGGCCAGGAACGCGGCCGGAGAGATCGAATACGAAGTCGAATTTCATGAGCGGCGGCTCGAGGAGATTTCCGCGCATTACAACCGCTTCGGCCGCATCGACGAAAAGCCGTTCGAAGCGGTCGCCGCGGTGTCCAATCTGAATCAGCGCATGTATGAACTGCTCGCGCAGCCGCTCGTGCAGGCGATGTCGAACGAAACGAGCGCCCGCCTGCTGCGCCAGTTTCATCCGCTGCGCTGGCAGCGCTGGGCCGTTTCCGCGATGAACCCGTGGCTCGGCTGGCTGCCGGCGGCCGCGCAATCGGTCCGTGAGAATCGCCAGCGGGCCGCCGCCGATAACCCGTGGAGCAAGCTCGAACACAACGGCTCGCAAATGATCAGCGCGTCGCTGGAGTATTACCGCGCGATGCGCGACGCGGCGACCGAGGCCAGCTTCTTCAGCGTGTACGCGAATCTGTATGCGACGTATCTGAGCAAGCCGGCCGCCGATGGCGTGGCCGCGCAAGCCGGTGCGGTCGATCCGCGCGAGCTGCCGTTCGTGCGCACGGCGTTGCAGGCGATCGGCGACGGCGGCTACACGGAGGCACTCGCGCGCGCGGCCTATCTGTTGTCGCGCAAGGGCGGGTCATTGCCGCTCGCGCGCCTGGAGATGCGCAAGGAGATCGCCGAAAGTTACGCGGAGTACCTGCCCGACATCAGCCCCGATCACTGGCGGCGGATCCGGGGCGAGCAGGAAATCATCGTCAGCTTCGAACCGGACGAGGCGATAGCCACGCTGCCGAAGCTGCTTTCCCACAGCGAGGACCGCGAGCGCTTTCTACAACTGCTCGACAAGCTGGCGAGCGACGAGCGCGTGTTGAACACCGCGCCCGACGCCGCGCAAAAGGAGGCGTTCGAACGCATCCGCGCGGTGCTGGATTCGCGCGTGAGCCGCAAGCGCAACGCACGTTTGCCTGACTCCGCTCGCACGTGAGCAACCGGCGCGATGCGCGGCACGACGCAAGTGTGGCGGAACCGTGTGCACGGCGCCCGTCAGCATGGCGTGCCACGCGTCACGAATCCAACGCACCGTACACACGAGGAATACGCCGATGGAAAAGCACGCGAAGTATCAACGTCTGATCGATTTCTGCCGGACGCTGCCGGCGATGCCGACAGCGGTCGCGCATCCGTGCGACCACAGTTCGCTGAATGGCGCGGTCGAAGCAGCCGGGATGGGACTGATGGCGCCGCTGCTGGTCGGGCCGCGCGCGCGCATCGAAGCGATTGCCGCCGAACACGGCATCGACATTTCGAACTTCACGATCGTCGATGCGCCGCATAGCCATGCCGCCGCGGCAGCAGCCGTGCAACTGGTGCGCGAAGGCAAGGCGGAGGCCCTGATGAAAGGCAGCCTGCATACGGACGAGCTGATGGCCGAGGTGATTCGCCGTGACACCGGCCTGCGCACCGAGCGGCGCATCAGCCATTGCTTCGTGATGGACGTGCCCGGGTACGAGAACGCGCTGATCATCACCGACGCCGCGATCAACATCTTGCCGACGCTCGAAGAGAAGGTCGACATCCTGCAGAACGCGATCGATCTCGGGCACGCGCTGAAATTTGACGAAGTCCGCGTGGCGATCCTGTCCGCGACCGAGAGCGTCAATCCGAAAATTCCATCGACGGTGGAAGCGGCGGCGCTGTGCAAGATGGTGGACCGCGGGCAGATCACCGGCGGGCTCGTCGACGGTCCGCTCGCACTCGACAACGCGATCAGCATCGAAGCCATGCGCATCAAGCAGATCGAGTCGCGGGTGGCCGGTCGCGCCAATGTATTGATGGTGCCGGACCTCGAGGCGGGCAACATGCTCGCGAAAAGCCTGTCGTTTCTCGCCGGCGCGGACGCGGCGGGCATCGTGCTCGGCGCGCGCGTGCCGATCATTCTGACGAGCCGCGCGGATTCGCTGTCGACGCGTCTCGCGTCGTGCGCGGTCGCCGCGTTGGTGGCCAAGGCACGGCGCGAGGCCGGCAAGGTGATCGGGTGACGTCATGGCGGATGTGATCCTCGTATTGAACGCAGGTTCGTCGAGCCTCAAGTTCAGCGCCTTCGACGCGCAACAAGCGCAACTCGAGCTCATTTTGCGCGGTCAGATCGAAGCGCTCTACACGAGCCCGCGTTTTCGCGTGACGGACCGCGACGGTAATGCCAGCTCGCACGAATGGGGCGATGGCCATCGGCTCGGCCATCAGGGCGCGATCGAATATCTGGGCGGTTTTTTGCGCGACCACGGCGGCGGCAATCAACTGAAGGCGGTCGGGCATCGCGTCGTGCACGGCGGGCAGCGCTTTACCGGCCCCGTCCTCGCGACCTCCGAGGTGATCGACCAGCTGGACAGCCTGAGCCCGCTCGCGCCGCTGCATCAGCCGCATAACCTGACCCCGATCCGCATCCTCGCGCAGCTGCGTCCCGACCTTCCACAGGTCGCGTGCTTCGACACCACGTTTCATCGCACGCAGACCGAGACCGCGCAGGCCTATGCGCTGCCCCCCTCGATTACCGACCACGGCGTGCGGCGCTACGGTTTTCACGGGCTCTCGTACGAATACATTGCGAGCGTGCTGCCGGAGATCGCGCCGGCCGCGGCGGCGGGGCGCACCGTCGTCGCGCATCTGGGCAACGGCGCGAGCATGTGCGCGATGGTAGCGGGCAAGAGCGTGGCGAGCACGATGGGCTTCACGGCGGTGGAAGGCCTGCCGATGGGCACGCGTTGCGGCAGCCTCGACCCCGGCGTAATGCTCTATCTGCTCGACGAGCTGAAGATGGATACGCAGTCGATCGCGGACCTCATTTACAAGGGCTCGGGGCTGCTCGGCATGTCGGGCATCTCGGGGGACATGCGCGTGCTGCTCGACAGCAACGACCCGCGTGCCCGCTTTGCGATCGACGTCTACATCTACCGCATCGGGCGCGAACTCGGCAGTCTCGCCGCGGCGATGCAAGGTCTCGACGCACTGGTGCTGACGGCCGGCATCGGCGAGCACGCCGTCGCGATCCGCGAGCGCATCGTGAGCGATGCCGCGTGGCTCGGCGCCGAACTCGACGAAGCGGCCAATCGGGCGGGCGGCCCGCTGATCACCCGCGCCTCGAGCAGGCTGCCGGTCTGGGTCGTGCCCACCAACGAGGAACTGATGATCGCCCGCCATACGCGCGCTGTCGCCCCATAGAGGAGTTTCACCATGTCTGTCGAGCAACCGCGTTTGATTCTGCGAGGAGCGAAGGCCCTCGTGACCGGCGTCGCCAACGAGCATTCGATTGCGTACGGATGCGCGAAGGCGTTTCACGACCTCGGCGCGAGCGTTGCGCTCACCTATGCCAACGCCAAGGCGGCTCCTTATGTGGAACCGATCGCCAAAGCACTCGATGCCGAGATCTTCATGCCGCTCGACGTAACGGGCGAGGACGAAATGGAGGCCGTGTTCGACCGGATCGAGAAGACATGGGGAAGCCTCGATATTCTCGTTCACGCCGTTGCATGGGCGCCGAAAGCGGATCTGCAGGGCGGCTTGCTGCAATCGTCGCGCGAGGGCTTCCTGAGCGCGATGGACATCTCCTGCCATTCGTTCGTGCGGATGGCGCGCCTTGCCGCGCCGCTAATGAAAGACGGCGGCACCATGCTGACGATGAGCTATTACGGCGCAAACAAGGTCGTGCCGAACTACAACCTGATGGGCCCCGTCAAGGCGGCGCTCGAAGCCTGCGCGCGCTATCTGGCGTTCGAGCTGGGACCGAGGGGCATCCGCGTGCACGCGATTTCTCCCGGGCCGCTGCAGACCCGCGCCGCTTCGGGCCTGAAGGATTTCGAGCTGCTGCTCAACCAGGCGGTGCAGCGCGCGCCGCTCGGCGAACTCGTCGACATCATGGATGTCGGCTATACCTGTGCGTTTCTGGCCACGCCGTATGCCCGGCGGGTGTCCGGTTCCACCTTGTATATCGACGGCGGATTGAACATCGTGGCCTAGTATCTGGAGGAGTAAGCATCATGGCTGAACTGTTTCTTGGAAACGTCGAGGAAAGCGTCTCCGACGAAGAGATCGGCGAGTTTCTGATTCGCTACGGGTTCCCGCGCTTCAGCTCGATCCAGCGGGTGCACGGCACGGGCTCGCGGCCAGGCGCGGTGGTCGTCTTCGACGACGTGCCCACGGACGGGCTGCGCATACTGCAAAACCGCGTCCATAACCTGTTCTGGAAGAACCACACGATCGTCGCGCAGTTGCTGCCGGAGCGCGACGAATCGTGACGGGCGACGGGAGCCGGGCATGGGTCTGCTGTCGCGGTGGCTGACCAGGCGCACCGCTTCCGAAGAGAGCGACGATCAGCAGACGAAGGAAATCGTCGAGCGGATCGTCGGGCTCTGTCCGTCGTTGCGGCTCGCGCGCAATTATGCGTCGCGCCTGCGGCCCGCCGTGCAACACACGACCGCCTATCTGCTCCGGCTCGCCGATGAAGTGCCGCCGACGCGCGAAGCGAACGCGGCGGCGTGGGCGACAGACCCGTATATCCACGCCTTTTTCGCCACACCCGACGACGTCTGCCCGGTCTTCAACCGCTCACACGAGCTGAACACGTTCTTTAGCGACCATCCCGCTGCCGATCAGGTATTCGCGGTGCTCGGCATGGCCATGGACGAGCGGCGTATTTTCGGCGTCGGGCAACACGGCGAGACGACGCAAACCGATCTCGCGCAGACGACCATCAACTTCAGCGATCACCAGGTGCGCGTGTGCGAAGAATCCGAAGCCGCGTTGCGGCGCCAAATCGTGTTGCGGATCGTCGATCAGCTCGTGCTCGAAGCCCTCGGCAAGATCGAGGCCGACACCTCGCGGCAGGACGAATTGCAACGCGAAAGGGCGCTGCTGAAAACGCGCCTGACGATTCTCGAACGGCAAGGGGCGGGCGTGCGCTCGCTGCTTGGTAGCGACGCGACGTCGAATTACGCGGAAGTGGCGAAGCTGCAGGCGCAGATCGAAGAGAACGATCAGGCTCTGGCGCAGTTGGGCCTGAAGACAGAGGCGCTGGAGCGGCATCTCGACGTGATGTGCGGTGTACTGGGGGCGCCGGATGCGCATTTCTACGTGCGCAAAAGCATGTACCGGCTCGACCGGATGAACGTCGTCCTGGAAGAGGGAGATACGCGGCCCGCGCACGAAATCGAGTTTCGCCTTGCGCGTCTGCCGGCGAGTCCCAATGCGATACGGGTTTTCTCGACGGTGCGTTTTCGACGCGCGGACTTTACGCCTCCCCTCAGCGGCCTCGCGCAAGCGCACCGCCTGATCTGACGCGAGCCATGCCCGCTATTTGCCGGCGACCGGCTCCACGGAGATGGCCACGGCCTCGGTATAGACCGCTTGCATCTGGTCGCCTTTTTTGATCCGCTTGAGCTGTTCGGGATCCTGCACGATCAGATCCACCGTATTGCCTTGCGGGCCTTTCAGCGTGACCACGCCGCTCTGGTGATTGACCGCGATGACGTTAGCCATGATCGTGACTTCGCGCGAGGCCGAGCCGCCGGGTTTCGCGCCCGCCGGTGTGCGATCGAGCGTCTGCGTTTCGTTGGCGGTCAGCGGCGCGTTGCCTTTTTTCAGCATGATGGTCAGAGCCTGCGAATACTCGGCCTTGACCACGTCGCCGACCTTGATCTGATCGAAGTTGCGCGCTTCCTCTCCGACCACGACCTGCACGACCTTGCCCTTCGGGTCCTTGAGCAAGACGGTGCGCGTTGCCGGCTCGATGCCGACGACCGTCGCGGTCGTTTTGACCGTGCCCGACACGGTGACTTTGCCGGGCTCGCTCTTGACCGTGACTTGTGGTGACTCCGTCTGAGCGAACCCCGTATTCGCGAGACACACGAGCGCCCCCGCGATGATCAGTTTGCGGTTAATCATGCTGCTCTCCTTCGCGATCAATTGACCGTGTAACCCCGCCCTGACATGCAGGCGGCGAAAGCGCGATTGAACGTGTCCATCGAGCCCTGCGTTTGCGACTGCGATTGTGCCGCGGCCGCGCGCCGGTTCTGCCGCGCGCGCGACCCGCCGACCATCGTGCCGGTCGCCGCGCCGATCGCCGCGCCCTTGCCGGCGTCGCCCGCAATCGCGCCGATGACCGCGCCGCCCGCCGCGCCGCGCGCGGCGCCCTGCACGCGCTCGCCGCCTCCCACCGCGGGGCCGGAAGGCGGGGGCGGGGCATTGGCGACCATGGTCGGGTCGATGCCAGTATTGCTCTTCGCCCACGAATAGCAGGCGCCTTCGTCCTGCTGCTGTTGCTGCGGGCTTTGCCCTTTGGCCGGATAGGCAATCGGCCTCGATTGCGCCAGGCCTTCCAGCGATAGCGACGCGCTCAACGCGGCGATAACGGCATATTTCGTAGACTTGTTCACGACAGCTCCTTGCGTGGGCACACGCGGGTGCGAGTCGCCGGCTGCCTGTTTGCTCAGGCGTGAGGGCGCAACCGGCACCCGTGAATGGGAATTCTGGTGGGACCGGTTGCCGCGCGGTGGATGCGCAGCAATGGCAGGTTCGCTTTCATCATGGTGTCGCGGGCCTGTCGCGCGCAATCGGACCAAGGTCGTATTTGCAATATCGTCCATGGTTTCCAAACTGTATCCATGCAACAGGTGCAGGTCGTTTTCATTGCTTCGGACAACTGTCTGTCAAAGATCATGGCCGTGGACTGCCGCCTGGCCATGCAGCCCGGGGCCGCTGACGAAGCGCAAGGGGAAGCATCGATGGACCGCGATTCGCGTGCTCGTACACGCATCATCCCGTTTGCAACGGCGCTCGACAGGCGCTGGCGCATGCCGGCGCTCGACGACGAGGCGAAGCGCGCGCGACGCGTCAGCCATGTACTGGGTGCCGCGCTTCTGGCGTGCTGCGGCGCGTTCTCCACTGCGGTGTCGCTGGCGCAGGCGCCGGCCGCGAACGCCCCGGCGAACGCGGCCCCGAACGCACCCGTTTCCGCGGCGACGCTCGACAAGCTCGTCGGACCGATCGCGCTATATCCGGACGACCTGATCGCGATCATTCTTCCGGCCTCAACCTATCCCGTGGAAGTCGTGCAGGCCGATCGCTTTCTCGATCAGTACAAAAACAACAAGTCGCTGAAGCTCAACGACGCGTGGCACGATCCGGTGAAGGCGCTGCTGAATTACCCCGACATCGTCAAGAACATGAGCACCGATCTCGACTGGACGATCGATCTCGGCGAGGCCGTCGTTGCCGATCAGGGCTCGGTGCTCGAAGCGATTCAGCGCTTCCGGCGGCAAACGCAGTCGGCGGGGCATCTGAAATCCGACGACAAGCAGGTCGTGGTCGTCGAGAAGGAAGTGATCAAGATCCAGCCGGCCGATCCGCAGGTGATCTACGTGCCGCAGTACAACCCGCAGACCATCGTGGTGGCCAGTGCGCCCGTGACCTACGCCTACGCGCCCACGCCATATCCGGCCTACTACTATCCGTACGCGCCCGGCGCCGCGCTCGCGACGGGGCTGATCTGGGGCGCGGCGATTACCGCCGCCTGGAACGGCGGGCACTATGAAACGAATTACGGAGGCGGCGGCAACAACAACATCAACATCAACCGCGAAAGAAACGTCGAGCGCGGCGATAGAAACGTCGAGCGGGGCGATAGAAACGTCGAGCGCGGCAATATCAACACGGGCGACATCAACCGCGGCGGTGGTCGCGGGCAGGGAGGGGGCACCTCCGCGTGGACCTCGGACAAGAAGCCGGGCCAGGTCAGCGGTATCTCGGATCGCTCGGCGCGCACGCAACGGGTCGGCGATCCGCCGTCGCGCGGCGGCGGCGCGGGTGCAGGCGCGGGCGGTGGGTTGGCGGGCGGCAACCGCGGCGGCGCGGGCGGCGGCGCAAACTATGCAGGTGGCGGCGCGGGTGGCGGCGCCGGCGCAAACTTCGCAGGCGGCGGTGCTGGCGCGCAAGGGCGGCCGCAGCCGTCCCAGCGTCCGACGGCGTCGGCGGGCACGCGAGACGTGAGTCAGCGCGCGGCGCCTGCGGGCGGCGGCGATGCGTTCAGCGGCTACGGCTCGGCGCGCGACGCGCAAGCCAATAGCGCGCGCGGCGCGGCGAGCCGCCAATCGACGCGTGGCGGCGGATACTCCGGTGGCGGCGGTGGTGGCGGATTTTCCGGCGGTGGCGGTGGTGGATTCTCGCCGCGGGCGGGCGGTGGCGGTGGCGGTGGCGGCCGCGGCGGCGGACGGCGATAAGGAGCAGCCATGAGCGGGCAAAGCATCACCGGAAAGCGCGCACGCGACGATTCGCGGCGACGTGTGGCCAGATCGCGCCGGCTGTGCGCGATGGTGCTCGCGCTGTCGGTTCCGTTGGCCGCGCTCGCCGCGGGGCAGCGCACTTTCGCCACCCCGGAAGACGCGGTCGCCGCGCTGTCCAGCGCACTAAAGACCGACGACGAAGCGTCGCTCGTGGCGATCTTCGGCGAAGCGCACAAGAGCCTCGTGGTATCGCCGGATCAGGCGGAGAACGAGGCGAACTGGGCCAAGGCGAGCAAGGAGCTCGAGGCCTATCACGTGCTCGACGACAGGGGACCGAACCGGCGGATTCTGCTGGTCGGCGACGAGGCGTGGCCGATGCCGATACCGATCGTCAAAGCGGACGGCACCTGGCGCTTCGCCACCGAGCAGGGCGAAGAAGAACTGATCAATCGACGGATCGGCGCCAACGAACTCGAAGCGATCAAGGTGCTGCACGCTTATATCGACGCGCAGCGTCAATACGCGTCGCGCGACCGGAACCACGACGGCCTGCTCGAATACGCGCAGAAGCTGGCCAGCACACCCGGCAAGCAGGACGGTCTCTACTGGCACTCCGACGAAAACAGCGCCGAAGAAGAGAGTCCGTTCGGCCCGCTCGTCGCCGCGAGTTCCGAATATCTGAAAGGCCACGCGGCGGGCGATCCTTACCGGGGCTACCATTTCCACATCCTGACGCGGCAGGGCAAGAACGCGCCGGGCGGCGCGTTCAGCTACGTGATCAACGGCCACATGATCGCCGGTTTCGCGATGGTCGCTTATCCGGCGCAGTACGGCACGAGCGGCGTGATGACCTTCGTGGTCAGCAACAACGGCGTCATCTACCAGAAGGACCGTGGCGCGCACGCGCCGCCTGTGACCGAATTCAATCCGGATCACACGTGGCAGCGCGTCAAGGATTCGCTCTGAGCCGCTCCGGGTTGGCTGAGGCGATGGCCGTACAGCGCCCCCGTGCTTCCGTCAGGTCCGCTTCCGTACTCGAGGCGCCAAGTTGAACCATCCACCCAGCGTCACCGGCCGCGCGTCTTCCACGCCACCCGCGCGCGGGTGGCGCTCCGCGTTTCCTCCCGCGCAGTGGCTGCGAAGCTATCAGCCTCGATGGCTCGCGAAGGACGCGGTCGCCGGCGTGACGCTCGCGGCTTATGGCATTCCGGTATCGCTCGCCTATGCGTCGCTCGCGGGCTTGCCGCCGCAATACGGCATCTACGGCTATCTGGTCGGCGGCCTCTGTTATGCGCTGTTCGGCTCGTCGCGCCAGCTCGCGATCGGCCCGACCTCGGCGATCTCGATGCTCGTCGGCATGACGCTCGTGCCGATGGCCGGGGGCGACCCGTCGCGCTGGGCTTCGATCGCGGCGCTCACGTCCGTGCTGATCGCGTGCATGTGCATGATCGGCTGGCTGCTGCGCTTGAGTTCGCTCGTCAGCTTCATCAGCGAGACGATCCTGCTCGGCTTCAAGGCGGGCGCCGCGCTGACGATCGCGATGACCCAGCTGCCGAAGCTGTTCGGGGTGAAAGGCGGCGGCGAATTCTTCTTCGAACGGATCGCCGTGCTGTGGGGGCAGCTTCCGCTGACCAACCTCGGCGTGCTCGGTTTCGGCCTCGTTTGCATCGCGTTGCTGCTGCTCGGCGAAAAGTTTTTGCCGGGGCGTCCGGTGGCGCTCGCCGTCGTCGCTGCCTCGATCGTCGTGTTGTCCGTCACGCCGCTGGCCAGCCGCGGCTTCACGCTCGTGGGCGCGCTGCCTCAGGGCTTGCCTGAATTCCGTCTGCCCGCGCTGCGGCTGCGCGATGTCGACGGCATCGTTCCGCTCGCGTTCGCGTGCCTGTTGCTGGCATACGTCGAGAGCGTTTCGGCCGCGCGCGCGCTCGCGCAGGCACATGGTTACGAGATCGACGCCCGCCAGGAATTGCTGGGTCTTGGCGCAGCCAATCTGGCCACGGGATTGTTCCAGGCCTTCCCGGTCGCGGGAGGGCTTTCGCAATCGTCGGTGAACGACAAGGCCGGCGCGAAAAGCGCGCTTGCGCTGGTATTCGCGTCGCTCGCGATCGGCTTCTGTCTGATGTTCCTCACCGGACTGCTCGCGAATCTGCCCAACGTCGTGCTGGCAGCGATCGTGCTCGTGGCCGTGAAGGGCCTCGTCGACGTCGGCGAACTGCGTCATGTGTGGCGCGTGAGCCGCTTCGAATTCGCGATTTCGATGGTGGCTCTCGCGGCGGTGCTGTTGTTGGGCATCCTGAAGGGCGTCATCGTCGCGGTGCTCGTGTCGATGCTGCTGATCATCCGCCGCGCCGCGCATCCGCACGTCGCGATGCTCGGGCGTATTCCCGGCACGCGCTATTTCTCGGATCTCGAACGTCATGCCGAGAACGAGACGATTGCGCATGTGCTGGCGGTGCGTGTCGAGGCGTCGTTGCTGTACTTCAACGTCGAGCACGTGCGCGAGACGATCTGGCGCATGATCCACACCGCACCCGAACCGGTCCGGCTCGTGATTTGCGATCTGTCCGCATCGGCGGTCGTCGATCTGGCGGGCGCGCGCATGCTCGAAGCGATGCACGGCGCGCTGAAGGCCGCGGGCGCCGCGATGAAGGTCGTCGGCGCGCACGCGGACGTGCGCGACATGCTGCGCGCCGAGGGGCTCGAAGTTCGTGTCGGCCATATCGGCCGGCGCGGTTCGGTGGCGGACGTCGTCGACGCGTTCCAGCAAAACGGCGATCTCGCGGACGACGCGGGGCGCAGATGAAATCGAGGAGATACCCATGTCATGCCAATTTCGTCCCGGCGCGCGTGCGCTCACGCGGTGGCTCGCGGCGGCGCTGCTAGCCGGCCCCGTTTTGGGTCATGCATCGAACCTGAACTTTCTGAAAGACACGCCCATTACGTACATGCGCGACGCCGACCGTAAAGCGCTCAACAATGCGGCGCAAAAGGCACTCGACACAAAAAAGGATGGCGAATCGCTCGACTGGAGCAATGCGGGGACCGGCAATCCCGTTTCGATCACGGGCACGGTGACGCCGCGGGATACGACGAAGGAAGGCGATCGAACCTGCCGGACCGCGACGCTCGTCGCGGTCGCGAAAGGGCAGACCCAGAGCTGGACGCCGGTCGCCTGCAAGACTGGCAATGGGCCGTGGAAGGTTCTCAAGAAATAAGGACGCGCGCGTAATCAGTGCGTAAATTTTCGTGAGACCAAGGTCGTATTGTTTTGCCTCGCCGGAAGAACCATTGTATTCACCGGAAGAGACGTATTCACCGGAAGAGACGTATTCACCGGAAGAGACGTATTCACCGGAAGAGACGTATTCACCGGAAGAGACGTATTCACCGGAAGAGACCGATTCCGGAGGTCGACTGACCTCTGAAGAAAACCGGGCGGCCGCTACCCATTTACGACACACCCGCTCTCACGTCGGTGTGCGCGGGCTCGAGAACGACGACCGCGGCGCTCGGCACGGTCTGCGATGCCGCGCAAAGCCAGGTCCCAGGACTCGGCTATACCGTGACCTACGCGGTGGGCAATACGCTGCTGACGATCTGGGGCATGGTCGTCGTGATGATGCTGGCTTGACCCCCGGGGCGTCGCTGCCGGCGATGCTCTATCGGCGAACTGCGCGCGGAACACGGCGCGCAAAACATGGTTCAGGAGGAGACATGAGCAAGCGGGACAAGCAGGACGCCGACAAGGCGAAGCTGGCGGCACTCAGTCCGTTCGAACTGAAAGACGAGTTGATCAAGGCGGCGGGCGGCGGTGCGGTCGAGCGGCCCGCGAACCTTGCGATGCTCAACGCCGGACGCGGCAATCCCAACTTCGTCGCGACGATCCCGCGCCACGGGTTCTGGCAACTCGGCCTCTTTGCGATGCGCGAATCCGAGCGCTCGTTTGCCTATATGCCCGAAGGCGTCGGCGGCTTTCCGAAGCGTGACGGGCTCGTCGAGAGGTTGGACCTGTTCCTGCGCGAGAACAAGGGCGTGCCGGGCATCGCCTTTCTCGCGAGCGCCGTCTCGTACGTGCGCGATCAGCTCGGGTTGTCCGCGAGCGACTTTCTGTACGAGATGTGCGAGGGCATTCTCGCGTCGAACTACCCGGTGCCCGACCGGATGCTGAAGCTGTCGGAAATCATCGTCGGGCAGTATTTGCGCCGCGAGATGGTCGGCAAGCATCCGTTCATCGGCGAGTTCGATATTTTCGCGGTCGAAGGCGGCACCGCCGCGATGACCTACATCTTCAACACGATGCGCCAGAACCACCTGATCAAGGCGGGCGATACGATCGCGCTTGGCATGCCGATCTTCACCCCCTACATCGAGATCCCGGCGCTGAACGACTACCAGCTCAAAGTCGTCGAGGTGAATGCCGACGTCGAAAATAACTGGCAGTACTCGAAGAAGGAACTCGACAAGCTGCGCGACCCGGCCGTGAAGGCGTTTTTCCTCGTCAATCCGAGCAATCCGCCTTCGGTGCGGATCAGCGACGAGAGCCTTGAGTATGTCGCCAAAATCGTGAAGGAGCGGCCCGATCTGATCCTGCTCACCGACGACGTGTATGGCACGTTCGCCGACGGTTTCGTGTCGCTATTCGCGCTGGCGCCGAAGAACACGATTCTCGTGTATTCGTATTCGAAGTACTTCGGCGCGACCGGCTGGCGTCTCGGCACGATCGCCACGCACCGCGACAATATCTTCGATCGGCTGATCGCCGAGTTGCCGAAGGACGTGAAGAAGGAACTGCATCACCGTTACGAGTCGATCACGACGGAGCCCGACAAGCTCAAGTTCATCGATCGGCTCGTGGCCGATAGCCGCAGCGTGGCGCTCAATCACACCGCAGGGCTCTCGACGCCGCAGCAGGTGCAGATGGTGCTGTTTTCGCTGTTCTCGCTGATGGATACGCCGGACGCGTACAAGAATGCGCTGAAGCGTCTGATTCGCAGCCGTAAGCGCGCTCTGTACGACGGGATGGGCGTTACGTTCGACGACATCGACATCAACCAGGTCGACTACTACACAATTCTGGACATGGAATATCTTGGCGAGCGCGCGTACGGACGCGATTTCGTCGAGTGGCTGCTGAAGAATACGGAGCCGTCCGAGCTGCTGTTCAGACTCGCGCGGGAAGCGCGCGTGGTCTTGCTGCCGGGACGCGGATTCGGCACGCAGCATCCGTCCGGCCGCGTATCGCTCGCGAATCTGAACGAGTCGGACTACCGCGCGATCGGCCAGGCGATCCGCGCACTGCTCGGCGATTACGTCGAACGCTACAACGCGGCGACCGGCAGCACCCTCGACAAGAACAAAGTCCTGTAGATCTCGAACCGGAGCCAGCCGGGCAATCACGCGAGCCACTCCGGCGTTCGCATGAAACGCCCGCGAACTGAGGAGCAGAAGATCACCACGTCAATCGAAAAGATTACGCCGTATGACGAGTTCAACTACGCAATTGCAGAAAACGAATTCCCCAAGGACGGAATGTCCGCGCGCGCGGCGGCCGCCATCGCGATCAGCTCGGAATGGACCGACGCCAATCCGATGCTGAACATGTCGTCGTTCGTCACGACGTGGGCCGAACCCGAAGCGGCGGAGACCGCGAAGCGCAACATCTTCAAGAACTATATCGACCATGACATATACCGGCAGGTGTTCGCGATGGAAGCGCGCATGGTCAAATGGCTGCATCAGCTATGGAACGGACCGCAAGGCGTCGAGCCGTATGGCACCGCGACGGTGGGTTCCTCGGAGGCCTGCATGCTGGCTGGTCTCGCGCACAAATGGAACTGGCGCAAGAACCGGGAAGCGCAGGGCAATGACGGCAGCAAACCGAACATGGTGACGGGCGGCAACGTGCAGATCGTATGGAAGAAATTCCTTCGTCATTTCGATGTCGAGCCGCGCATCGTGCCGTTGATGCCAGCGCAACTACCGGTTGACGGCCGAACATCTCGACAAGTACGTGGATGAAAACAAGATTGCCGTCGTGGCAATCGCGGGGCAAACGTTCACCGGTGAGGACGACGATATCCAGGGCATTCACGACTGGCTCGACGACTAGGAGAAGCGCACCCGCATTTCGATTCCGATGCATATCGACGGCGCATCGGGAGGATTCGTCAATCCGTTCCTTTATCCCGACTACAAATGGGATTTCCGGCTGCCGCGCGTGCAGTCCATCAACGCATCGGGGCATAAATACGGGCTCGTGCCGCCGGGCCTCGGCTGGGTCGTGTTTCGCGAACGCAAAGTGTTCAATGAAGAGCTGGTTTTCTACGTGAACTATCTGGGCGGCGAAATGCCGACCGCGACGTTGAACTTCAGCCGTAACGCGTTTCAGGTCGCCGTGCAGTACTACATGTTCCTCAGGCACGGTTTCGAAGGCTATCGAAGGATCATGCAGCACACGCTCGATAACGCGATCGCGTTGCGGGCGGTTCTCGTCGAAAGCGGATACTTCACGATGATGAACGAAACGCAGCGGATTCCGGTCGTGGCCGTGACGCTCGACAGCAAGATCAAAAATTTCAACGAGTTCGACGTTTCGAACAAGGTGCGCGAAAAAGGCTGGGTGCTCTCGGCCTATTCGATGCCGCCCGACGCGGAATCGGTCAACAGTCTGCGGGTCGTGGTGGGGCCGCACGTCAACCGGACCGTGGAAGGACTGCTTGCCAACGACATCGTCAGCGCGTGCCAATACCTCGAACAACATGGCGGCAACGCGACGCCGCCCGAGTTGCACAGGCATGCGGCGGGGCAGGAGACGCCGAGCAAGTGCTGAGCGTGACAGACGGGACGTCCGGGGCTATCGCGAAGACTGAGGTGGAAGGCAGCATCGTGCCCCGGCGGCGATTGCCGTGTTTGTTGCATTGAGTGGCACCCGCCAACGCATGCACGCCGTCATGCAATGGGCGTGGGCACATGGCCATATTGCGGCCAACACGGTTAGCGTGGTCGATCACATCCTGCCGAAGCTCCACACGCGTCACGATGTGCATTCCCACGCGGACAAATGTTGACATTTCGCTGATCGCAGCGAGACCCTAAAATCATCCATCGCCCATTCCATACCCCTGTGGTCGCCTGCTAGTTTGGCAGGCCCAACAGCTACAGAGGAGTTCGGAATGTCGTATCAACAGGATTCGGACGGCGTGCGCGTGGTGCTCAGTGCGCCGCAACTGGCGGCGGTACTCTCCCGCCAGTCGATCAGCCCCACCGAGATGCTTTCCAACCGGCTATGGGGCGGTTTGCAGGTTGTGGGCGGGGTGCTGGAAATGGTCGGGGCGGCGGCTCTATGTGTGCTGCCGGAACCGACGATGGCGAGCAAGGCCGGATGTGTCGTGTTCGGCGTGCATGGCTCAGATACGGCGTCGGCAGGTGTGCGTCAAATCTGGACGGGCCGGGATACGGCCACGCTGACCCAGCAAGGTACGACGAAACTGGCCGAGGCGATGAAGGCCAGTCCTGACATGGCGAACAATATCGGCCTGTCAGTTGATATGATCGTGCCGTTCGGCTTCGCTGGCTCGATCAAGGCTGCACGCGTGGCCAGCGTCACGATGGGCCGAATCAATCTGCAAATGCATGAGGCAAAGGCCATTAATCCAAGGCTTGGTGGGCATACGATTCTGAAACACGTTGAGAAGGATGAGGCATGGCTACGGGAGCGCCTCGAACGGGAACCCCAAAAAAGGGTTGCTTCATCGTTTCATAGTCTTCAGGTGGCAGAATTGGCGATATCTGATGTAATGAATTCAAATACTTTGAAAATTCAGAGCTGGGTACAATCTCCGAGAAACCGCATCCCTCTTACATTAGTCAAGAAAGTTTCTGGCGATATAAGGATACGGGGTAACAAGAAAAACCAATAAACTGACTAAGATGAACGAAGTAACCGTAATTCTGAAGTTTCAGGTATATAACAATATGCCGTACTACATATTGACCGCCCACGTCGGCTAAGGATAACCAATGTTATCAGAGCGCTACCCTAGAATGTACGAGCTTTTCGGCGCGTATTTCAATGAGGATTACGATTTGTGGGGAAACACGATCCCTGAAATTGTCTCATGCTATAAAAGTGTTATCCCACTGGAATATCGAAAAGAAATAATTGATGAAATAAATTCGTTCATCAATGAACATCCGTCCGACCTGGATTCTGCGTTCGAAAGAGATTACGGTTCAGGGTTTGATCCTAATCTGTGGGGCCACACTGCAGCCTCATTCCTTGACGAGTTGAAGCGCCTTCTGAGCGAGTAATCCCCTGGTCGCCGCGCGAGGGTGGTCCGATGCCACCCGGCGCATGCACGCCGCGGCGATGTTCGCGGAAAAGCTGGAACACAACGTGCGATGCAAGAGCAAGCTCAATTAGCTTGTCGGAGCGTTGCTCGTATTCGAGCTGGCGCAACAGGGCAAGGAAATGCACAGCTGCTATCGGCCAACGCGGGCCGCCGCATTAGTGAGTCGTGAGCGACGGCGCACTGCGAGCTGTCCCCGAAATGCCTGCCAGGTTGATGCATAATTGTCCAGCGTTTCGCGGCTCATGCACAAGGCAAACACATGGAAAACTCTTACGCTAACGACGATACCGGCAATCTGATCCTGCTCGAGCACGTGAACCTGAAGATTCCCAACCAGATACTCGCGACCGCCTTCTACGTCACCGGACTCGGGCTCACGCGCGACCCGTTCGTGATGACCGGTATCGACAATATGTGGATCAACATTGGCCGGTCGCAGATTCACCTGCCGCACGGGGTGGCGCAACGTCTGCGCGGCAGTGTCGGTCTTGTGGTGGGCGAACTCGAAGCGCTCGTGATGCGTCTGCGCTCGGTCGAGCCACTGCTGGCCGGCACCGGGTTCGGATGGACAGAGCGCGCCGGCAGCATAGAAGTCACCTGTCCGTGGGGCAACCGTTACGAGTGTCTCAATCCCTCCAGTCGATCCGCGTCGGACCCCTGGTCGGAAATCGATCTTGGCATCGCGTTCGTGAAGATCGATGTACCGGTCGGCAGCGCGTTGCCGATCGCGCGCTTCTACCGCGATATGTTCGATGCGACCGTCGACATCGAAGAGAAGCATGGATTGCACCGCGCGGTGATCGACATCGGCACGCATCAGCAGCTGCTGTATGCGGAAACGACCGAGCCCATTCCTGAATACGACGGACACCACATCGCCATTTACACCGCTGCTTTTTCGGAGCCGTTCAAGCGCCTCAACGCAAAAGGCCTCGTATATGGAGAAGAGCCACACCAATACCGGTTTGCCGACCTCGTCGATCTGTCGTCCGGAGAGCGTTGCTTCAGGCTCGAGCACGAAGTGCGGAGCCTGCATCATCCGCTCTATGCGCGAGCGCTGGTGAACCGGAATCCGGAACAGACCAACCGGTACTATCTGAAGGGTGCCGATTCGCGCGGCGGCCGTTTCTGATGTCGCCCGGCGCACTGCCGGGCCAGGCTTGATTCGCGGGCAACCTCGTGATGAACCCGCTGGTGCACGCTGGTCGATTCCCATTCCTTAACGATTTAATCTAGAAAATCCACAACACATCGCCTACCCTTAATCGAGCCGGTTTTCCGCGGACCCGTGCATTGCTTCTCCCCACTCTGCGAAGCCGACCCGTCCTGACAAAGCTAACAACGATTCGAAGTCGTACGCTTTTGTTGTCTGCGAGGGTTGCGCCATCGTGCTCTTTCACGCTGTCGTCCGCGTGGATCCATGTCGCACTCCAGCGCTGCAATTCATAGGAACAATAAAAAGCTAGGAGACGCTCATGCCATTCAACCGTATTCAGGGAATTGTCGGCCTGCCACTGCTCGCCATCGCGTTCGGCTTGCCTGCGGCTCATGCCGCCGACGAAGTACAGAACAGCTCGACCACCACCGCCGCGCCGGTGCCATCGACGCTTCAGCCCGTGACCCAGGATCAGCTCGATCGCGCCGGCAGCATGACGGCGGTCTGGCTCCATTCGAACGGCTCGTACGCGCAGACGCGCTATTACCCCGGCTCGCAGATCAACCGGACGAACGTCGCGAAGCTCAGGCCGGCGTTCATCTTCCAGACGGCCGTCAACGAGTCGATGGAAACGGCGCCGATCGTGAAGGACGGCGTGATGTTCCTGACCACGTCGTTCAATCACGTATACGCGATCGATGCGACGACGGGCAAAGAGTTCTGGCATTACAAGCACAAGATGGGTCCGGTCACGACGTTCTGTTGCGGGCCGAACAATCGTGGCGTCGCGATTTCGGGTGACCGGCTCTATATGGGCACGCTCGACTCCAAGCTCGTCGCGCTCGACGCCAAAACCGGCAACGTGCTGTGGCAAAGCCAGATCGCCAATCCCGACGAGGGCTACTCGGAAACGATGGCGCCGACGGTCGTCGACGGCAAGGTGCTGATCGGCACGAACGGCGGCGAGTACGGCATTCGCGGCTTCGTGAAGGCGTACGACGCGAATTCCGGCCAGTTGCTGTGGACCTTCTACACGATTCCGGAAACCGGCCAGGAAGGCGTGTGGGCCCCCAAAGACGCGACCGGCCGCGACGAGAAGCGCGACATCGACGCGGAGAAGAAGCAGTTGGCCGACAAGGGCGGCGACTTCTACAAGACGCTCGGCGGCGGTGTGTGGATGACGCCGGCGGTCGACCGGAAAACGCACACGGTGTACTTCGTGGTCGGCAACCCGTCGCCGGACCTGTATGGCGCGATCCGGCCGGGAGACAACCTCTATACGGATTCGCTCGTCGCGATCGATCTCGACACCGGCAAGTACAAATGGCACTACCAGTACGTGCCGCACGACGTCTGGGACCTCGACGCAGTGAGCCCGCCGGTGCTGATCGACGTGCGCGACAACGACGGCAAGATGATCCCCGGCATCGTGCATGCGGGCAAGACCGGTCACGTGTACGTGCATGATCGTGCGACCGGCCGTCTGATCCGCTTCTCGCAGGCGATGATTCCGCAGGAAAACATGTGGACCCTGCCGACAGCAGCCGGCGCGCGCATGCTGCCGGGCGCGAACGGCGGCGTCGAGTGGTCGCCGATCGCGTTCGATCCGCAAACGCGCCTCGTCTACGCGGCCAACCTGCATCAGCCGATGACGTACCAGGTCGAGGACGCCGCCTATCCGGGCGGCAGCAAGCTGTGGCTCGGCGGCGCCTTCAAGGTGATTCCGTCCGAGGCGCAATGGGGCAAGCTGTCGGCCGTCAACGTCGACACCGGCAAGGTCGCGTGGGACTACAAGACCGACCAGCCGCTGATCGGCGGCGTGCTCGCGACCGCGGGCGGTCTCGTGTTCAACGGCGAGGGCAACGGCCTGTTCCGCGCGTTCGATGCCGCCACCGGCAAGAAGCTGTGGGAGTTCCAGTGCGGCGCGGGCGTCAACGCGCCGGCCGTGTCGTACACGGTCAACGGCAAGCAGTACATCGCGGTCGCAGCGGGCGGCAACACCCAGATCGACTTCAAGCGCGGCAATAGCGTCGTCGTGTTCGCGGTGCCATGAGGCGGCCGGCGCTGCGGGGAGCGCCGGGTGGGGCGCGCGCTGCAAGGGTGGCGCTGCTGTGCGGCGGATTGATCGCCGCATGGCTGCCGTCGGGCGCGCGCGCCGACGCCGAGGCGGGCAAGACGAAAGCGCAGGTGTGCGTGGCCTGTCACGGGCCGATGGGCAATTCGACCAGTCCGGACTATCCGATTCTGGCCGGGCAAACCGCGCGCTATCTGTATCTGGAGCTGAAGGACTTCAAGCAGGGACGGCGCAGCGATCCGCGCATGTCGCCGATGGCGGCGAACCTGTCGAGCGAGGACATGCTGGACCTCGCCGACTACTTCGCCGCGCAGAAGCCCGTATCGGTGCCGTTCAACGCGGATGGCGCGAGCATCGAGGCGGGCAGCAAGAAGGCGGCCGAGGTGCTGTGCACGATGTGTCATCTGGGCGGCTTTTCCGGGCAGAACGAGATTCCGCGCGTCGCGGGCCAGCATTATCAGTACATCGTCAAGCAGTTGCAGGACTTTCGCTCGCACACGCGCACCAACGATGCGGGCAACATGACCAGCGTGACGCGTAATCTGACCGACGATGACATCCATCATCTGGCCGCTTATATCAACAATCTGCAGTAGCACGGGGAAGACACCATGACAGACATGTTCGCTCGGCCGCTTGCGGCCGCCGTTCTGCTCGCCACCGCATTCGGCGCGTGGGTGCCGGTGCTCGCGCAGGACCAGGGGGAAATCAACCGCCAACTGCTCGCGGCCGCGAAGGACGACGATCAGCAGTCGGTCGTCAAGGCGCTGCAGCGCGGCGCGTCGGTCGATGCGATGAACCGGATCGGCGACACCGCGCTCGTCACCGCGTGCAAGAAGGGCGATACGGCGATGGCGCGCACGCTGATCGAGCGCGGCGCGAACGTGCAGCATGCGAACGCACCGGGCGATACACCGCTGATGGCCGCTGCCTACGGCGGCTTCGACGAGATCGTCGCGCTGCTGCTCGCGCATGGCGCCGATCCGCTCGCGACCGATCGCGTCGGCAAGACCGCGATGGAATACGCAGCGGGCCAGGGACAAACGAAGGTCGTCGGTCAGTTGCTCGATGCGGGCGTCGACGTGAACCGGACCTACAAGAACGATCTGACCGCGCTGATGTGGGCGGCGGGATACGATCGCGCGGAGACCGCCCAGCTGTTGCTCGCGCGCGGCGCGAACCGGTCGTTGAAGGACAATCGCGGGATGACCGCGAAAGATATCGCGGTGCAGACGAAGTCGGAGCGCGTCGCGGGGTTGTTGTCGGCGGGTTAGCGGCTCGAATCACGCGCGCAATGCCGGCCGCGCTTGCGCCAGAATCGCCGGCAATGCCTCGAACGAATCGATCAGCGCGTCGCAGCGCGGCAGGTCGGCGCCGCTCGCGCTGCCATAGCCGTAGCTGACGATGAAGACCGGCAGACCGGCCGCGCGCGCCGCCGCGACATCGACCGATGAATCGCCGACCAGCACGCAACGTTCGGGCTCGACGTCGAGCAGCCGGCACGCGTGCCGAAGCGGCTCGGGCGACGGCTTCATGCTCGCCACGGTGTCGCCCCCGACCAGCACGTCCAGAAAAGCGGCAAGCCCAGTTTTGTCGAGCAGCGCCGCCGCCAGCGCCTGCGGCTTGTTGGTCACGCACGCGCAGCGGTACCCGTGCTGCCGCAACGCGCGCAGCCCGGTCATCACGCCAGGAAAAACCCGACCCAGCTCCGCGTTGGTCACCGCGTAATGCCGCTCGAACACGGCCTGCGCATGGTTCAGTTCGACGCGCTCGCGGAGGCCCGCCGCATCCAGCGAGCGCTGCACGAGCTTGCGCACGCCGTTGCCGATGAAGCCGGTCACCCTGTCGTAAGGCAGCGGCGTGGCGCCGAAGTCCGTCAGCATCAGGCCGGCAGCCGCGACGATGTCCGGCGCGGTATCGACCATCGTACCGTCGAGATCGATCAGGACAGCGTGGTAGTCGCGGTTCATTGCCATGACGCGCTCGCGTTCGCCTGGTCCGCGTTCAGTGCGCCGTGCGCGGCCGAATCGGGACGACGCGTGGCGTCTTGATGCCAGCGGCGCAGTGTCGCCAGGTCCACCCAGCGATGCCATTCGCCGCGCACCATCGGAACGATCGGCGCGTGCGGATCGCCGAGATGAGGCAGCACGGCCAGCGCGCCGTCGAAGTCCTCGTGCGCGGTAAAAGCGCTCGGCGTGACGACGACGGGCACGCGCGCGGCGCGCGCCGCCAGCAGGCCGTTGCGCGAGTCCTCGAAGGCGAGACAGGCCGCGGGCTGCAAGCCGAGCTGTTCGAGCACGTGGCGATAGACGTCGGGGGCGGGCTTTTTCGCCGGCGTGGTGCCGGCGTCGCCGATTGCCGCGAAGCGATGGCGCCAACTGGCGCCGAAATGCGCTTGCAGCAGCGCGTCAAGGTTGGCGGGAGTCGTGGTCGTCGCGATCGCCACGCGTAGACCGGCCTCGTTCGCCTCGTCGATCAGACGCGCGATGCCGGGTCGTAGCGGCACGCCGCGCTCGCGCATGCGCTCGGTGTAGTGGCGCGTCTTCAGCGCGTGCAGCGCGTCGACGGCCTCTCGCGCTCGCGGGCCCCCGGCTTCCTCGCACTCGACCGTGCGCCAGTAATGCAGCAGACGCTCCTTGCCGCCCGCCACTTTCAGCAAGCTGGAATAGAGCGCTTCGTCCCAGAACCAGTCGAGGCCCGCTTCCGCGAACGCGGCGTTGAATGCGTGCAGATGAGCAGTCTCGGTGTCGGCGAGCGTGCCGTCGACGTCGAAGATGAGGGCTTGCATCGTGCGGTCCTCGCGAGGGTGGGGTGCCGTTCAGACACGCACCACGATAGCCGAGCCGTCCGCCGATTCATATTCAGAGATTCTTTCGCCGCCGATAAGCGGGACTTTATGTGCCGGCACGCACCGAACACGCACGCCGCGCCGCGTCAGTTGCCCAACTGCGGATCGGTCACGAAGCCCAGCTTCGTCAGCCCGCCACGCTGCGCCGCCGACATCACGATCGCCACCCGCTCGTACGGCACCTTGCGATCGGCGCGCAAATGCAGCTCCGGCTGCGGCGTCGCGAGGGCGGCTTGCGCGATGCGCGCGCGCAAGGCGTCGTCGGTCACGGGCTGACCGTCCCACAGCACCGTGCCGTCCGCCTGCACCACGACGTCCACGTGCGCGGGCTTGAGCGCTTCCGGCTGACTGCTCGCGTGCGGCAGATCGATCCTGACCACGTGTTGCAGCGCCGGAATCGTGACGAGAAAAATGATCAGCAGCACCAGCATCACGTCGACGAGCGGCGTCATGTTGATCTCGCTCATCAGACCTTGTTCGTCGTCGTCGGAGAAAGGGCTCATTGCCATTCGAGGTCTCCGTCGCGCGTTGCGTTCGTCGCGTTGGTGCCGCGCGGCACCACGCGCATCTGCGGCCCGGCGCTCGAGGGCAACTGCGAGCCGGTCACGAAGTACGCGTGCAAGCCGTGCGCGAAGCGCTTCAGGCGCGCGACGATCGAGCGGTTCGCGCGCGTCAGACCGTTGTAGCCGAGCACGGCGGGAATTGCGACGAAGAGCCCGAACGCCGTCATGATCAGCGACTCGCCGACCGGGCCGGCGACATGATCGATCGAGGTCTGACCGGTCTCGCCGATCACGATCAGCGCATGGTAGATGCCCCAAACCGTGCCGAAGAGCCCGACGAAAGGCGCGGTGCTGCCGATCGACGCGAGAATCGCAAGGCCGCTTTGCAGGCGCGCGATCGTCTCGTCCATCGTGTCCTGCAGACGCCGGGTGATCCAGTCGGACACGTCGATACGGTCGTGCAGATGCTGCTGCGTCTGCCGATGGTGCGTCGCGGCTTCATGGCCCGCCAGCGCGAGCGCGAGCAGCGGGTTGTCGTGCGCGCCCGATTCCGGATGGCCGAGGCTGCGCAGCCCGTCGTCGAAGCGGTCCGCGCTCCAGAAGCGCGCGTCGCTCTGGCGGGTTGCGCGCCTGAGGCGGATCAGTTGCCACAGCTTCACGATGATCACCGTCCACGACAGCACCGACATGATCACGAGCACGCTCAGAATGCCGCGCGTGACGATATCACCTGAATCCCAGACGTTTGCGAGTCCGTAGTGTTGCATGGCGAGTTCCTTCGTTTGGTGTCCCTGGTCTGTTTGGCGGTGTGCTCACCCTGTTGCGTCACTCGGTCAGTCCGAACACGAACGACTGCGAGTACGCGGCGCGCACCGGCGTGCCGTTTTCGGTGTACGGCTGGCAGGCGCCCGCATGGACGGCGGCGAGCGCCGCGTCGTCGAGCCGCGCGGAGCCGCTGCTGGTTTGCAGTTGCGCCGTTTCGATATGCCCGCTCAGCCCGACGACGAAACGCACGATCGCTGTGCCATGCTCGCCACGCCGCTTCGCGATGTCCGGATAGTCGGGCTTCGGAATCGAGCAGTCGACGTGCGACACGTTGCGCGGCTCGGTCGACGCGGGCACCGCCGGACGGACGGCGGCAGCCGATGCCGCCGACGGCGCGGCGGCTGTTGGCACGGCGGCCTGCGGTGCCGCCGATGGCGCGGCGGCTTGCGTGACGGGCTGCGCGGTGCTTTCGCGTGTCGGAGGCGGTGTCGGCAGAGGCTTTTCCACCCTGCGCGGCACCTGCGCGCGAGGCTGCGGCGCCGGTTTGACGCGCACGGCGGGGTGCGTGACCGGCGGCGTTGGCGCCGTCGGAACGACAGCGGCGGGTGGGGGCGGCGCGGGAGGTGAAACAACCGGAGCGGGAGGCTCGGGGCTCAGCAGCGACGCGGTGATCGTGCGCGGCTCGACCGGACGCTCGACGATCCGGTTACGCGCGCTCAACGCGATGGCGAGCAGCACCAGATGCGCGACGATCACGGCGCCCAGCACGATGGCCGCGCGACGGTAGCCGGCCGCGGCATGGGTAGGACTTCTTGGGTTCGCCATGGCAACTTGCAGCATCATCGCCACCTCCGCGCTCATTGTCCCCCGCCGACCCCGCTTTTCAAACCCGCGACGGCGGGCGCGAAGCAATTCGGGAAAATCTCCCGCCGATCCGCGTTGTCAAACAATCGCCCGGTGGGCTACCTTGAAACGATGACGCGAACCATCGCGGCGCCGCCATATCAACCCGGAGTACAACGATGCTGGAGACATGGATTTTCCCCCGACCGCCACGCCGTTCCCTCGCGCTGGCCTGCGCGCTCGTGCTGGCCGCGAGCGCCGCGCATGCCGCGGCCGCGCCGCTCGCCTACGTGACGAGCGAGAAGGCCGGCGTCGGCGTGATAGATCTCGACCAGATGACGCTCACGCAGACCTTTCCGGTCGGCGCCGGTGGCCCGCGCGGCCTGAGCCTGAACGCCGACGGCACGCGTCTGCTGGTCGCCAACAAGAACACCAACGATCTCGCGGTGATCGACACCGCCACGGGCAAGGTCGTCCAGCGCGTGAAGATCGGCAAAAACCCTGAATATGTGCGGGTGCGCAACGGCTACGCGTACGTGACCTACGAGCCCGGCGAGGACGGCGGGCCGCCGGGAGCCAAACCCGACGCGAAGGGGGACAATAAGCCCGAAGCGAACGCGGGCAACAAGCCCGGCGCGGACGACGACGCGAACAAGCCGCCCGCCGAAATCGCGATCATCGATATGAAAAACTGGCACGTGATCCGTTCGGTCACGAGCGGCCACGAAACCGAAGGCATCGAATTCTCGCGCGACGGCCAGATGATGCTGGTCACCAACGAAGGCGACGATACGGTGTCGATCTATCACGCACGAACCGGCGCGCCGATCCGAACCGTGAAGCTCGCGGCGGGCGGGCGGCCGCGCGGCATCCGGCTGTCGCCTGACGGCAAGCATTATGTTGTCACGCTGGAGTCGCTCAGCAAGTTCGTCGTGATCGACGCGCACACGTTCGAGGTAGTCAACACCGTCGACACCAGGCTTGGCCCCTATGGCGTGGCGTTCGGCCCGAACGGTCAGCGGCTTTTCGTGGCCGCCGCGCGCGACAAGGTGGTGCAGGTGTTCGACGGCCACACGTACGAACATGTCGCCGATGTGCCGGTCGGCCAGCGCTGCTGGCATTTCAGCTTCACGCCGGACGGCTCGAAGCTGATGGTCGCGTGCGGTCGCTCCGACGCGGTCTACGTGCTCGACGCGAAGAGCTATCAGCCGCTCAAGCAGATCGGTGAGCTGCCGCTCGCGTGGGGCATCGTCACGTATCCGCACAGCGACGGCTCGATCGAATCGCATTGAGCGGGGCGGGCGAAGATGCTGTTGCAGATCCGGGGTCCGTTAGCTTTGCCGAGTTGCTATTAACTTCCTGTCTTGTACCGCTGTACAAGAATGGGCACAAAGAAGCCGCCTTGGAAGGGCGGCTTTCTCACGAATGCCGAGCATGCTCAACAGCTCGGTTCCTTCGTCTAGCCAGTTTGGGACAAGTCTGGAAGCGGGTTATAAGGAAACAAAAAGACTGCTAAAACGCGATTACTTCTCCACGACGCCCAGTAACGTCTGTCTGCCTCCAACATATTTGTACAGCGAAATTACGCCGTGCCGCAGATCGCCTTTCGAATCGAACTGCGTTTCACCGAGCACACCGTGGTAGTCGGTGGCCGGCATCGCGGCGAGAATCTTCGCGGAGTCGGTCGATTGCGCACGCTTCATCGCAGCGACGATAACGCCCACCGCGTCGTATGCGAACGGTGAGTTCAAGACCGGAGCATAGCCAAAACGCTTCTTGTAACGTTCGACAAAATCTGGTCCTTCGGCCATGTTCAGCAGCGGCGCGCCGGCAATCGAGCAGATCACGTTGTCGGATGCGTCGCCGGCAAGTTTCGCGAGATCGTCGGCACATAAGCCGTCGCCGGCCAGTACTTTCACCGTAATGCCGAGTTGCTTCGCCTGCTTCGCGAACGGGCCGCCCGTGCCGTCAAGTCCACCGTACATGATCGCGTCGGGCTTTTCGCCTTTAATTTTCGTGAGAATCGCGCGAAAATCGACCGCCTTGTCGGTGCTCGCGTCATGTGACAACACCGTGATGCCGTCCGCCTTCGCCTGCTTCTCGAATTCGACGGCAAGTCCCTGACCGTAGGCGGTCGAGTCGTCGACGATCGCAACCGTTTTCACCTTCAGCGTTTTTGCCGCGTAGTCGGCAAGCGTCGGACCTTGCTGAGCGTCCGTCGCGACGACACGATACGCAGTTTTGAATCCCTGCAGGGTGTACGCCGGATTCGTCGCGGATGGCGAGACCTGCACGATACCCGCATCGTTGTAGATCTTTGAAGCGGGAATGGTCGAGCCCGACTGCATGTGCCCGACCACCGCGACAACCTTGTCGTCCGCCAGTTTCTGGGCAACCTGAGTCGCCTGACGCGGGTCGCCGGCATCATCCTGTGCGTCGAACACCAGCGTCACCTTGCGTCCACCAATCATGAGGCCGCTCTGGTTGATTTCCTCGATCGCGAGGCGCGCGCCGTTTTCGGTGTCCTTGCCCAGGTACGAAGCCGGTCCGGTCACGGGCGCGGCTTCGCCGATTTTCACCATCTCGTCGGCACGGGCGACGCCCATTGCAGCGGCCGCCAACGTTCCCAGAATGCCGACAGTCGCCATGACGCGACCCAAGGCTGTGCTTTTGCTCATGCTTCACCCGAAAAAGTAGTTGTGGTTGGCCGGGACGAGCGGCCAGCGCCGTCCGTCGACCGGACGCACAAACCGCACGCGTCTCAATGCGGCCGGTATGCCTGCCTTCGCTGGAGCGAGCCGCACCTCGGGGCGCGGCGTCGTTCGTTAGCGGTTACAAATTTATGCAGCCAGAATGCCGCGGCATTGAATCGATCTGCCGGAAAATAGAAGAATTGCGGCAAGTGCCAGCCACACCGATTCGCAACCCGTCACCGTATAATCCGAACGAACCGCCCACGAGTTCGCGCATGCCGACTGCTGACCCTCCTTCTAGCGTTTCCCAGCCCCATACGCAGGCGGCTCACGAACTGGTCGAGCAGTTGGACGCGTTGCCGCGTACGCTCCAGAAACGCGCAAGCCGCTCCGAAGCGGAATTGAGCGTTGGCATCCTCTTATGGCCGCGCTTTCCCATGCTGTCGCTCGCCGGCCTGTGCGATGCGCTGCGCCATGCCGCGGATCGCGGCGACCAGAGCCGTCAGTTGCGCTGCCTGTGGACGATCGTCGGCGTGCAAGGCGAATCGGTCGAGGCGAGCTGCGGTATTCCGGTGCAGGTGCAGTCCGCGTTTCCCGACGTCGCGCAATTCGACTATCTGGTCGTGATAGGCGGCCTGCTGCCGCATCTCGATCACGTCGACCGTCGCTACTGGGACTATCTGAAACAGGCCGTCCACGCGGGCGTTCCGCTAGTCGGCATGTGCACCGGCAGCTTCGTGCTGGCGCGTGCGGGCCTGCTCGAAGATCGCGTCGCCTGTGTGCACAGCTTCCATCTCGACGACTACCGGCGCATGTTTCCGGCCTTGCGTGTCATCACGCACGCCGACTATCTGATTGACGGCGACCGCATCACCTGTGCGGGCGGGATTTCCGTGGTCGAACTGGCCGCGCGCCTGATCAGCCTGCACTGCGGGCCGGATCGCGCGTCGAAGGTGATTCATCAGATGACAGTGAGCCGTCAGGGCGGCTCCTCGTTTGTCGAGCGGCGCGCGGCGCTCGGCTACCTTTCCGTCGACGATGCCACGGTCCGTCACGCGGTGCTGCTGATGGAAGAGAACCTCGAAGCACCGCTGAACATTGCGGTCATCGCGAAGATGATCGGCACCAGCGTGCGCAATCTCGAACGCGCGTTCATGGCGGAGATGGACACATCGCCGAACGAGTTCTATCGGCGCATGCGCCTGCGCTACGCGCGCTGGATGCTCGTCAACACGGCACGCAAGATTACTGACATTGCGTACGAGTGCGGCTTCGCGGACTCCGCACATTTCATCCGCGTGTTCCGCGAGGCTTATGGCGTGACGCCGGGCAAGCTACGCGCGTCGCGGAGCGTCGCCACGGCCTGACCCTCGCGGGCCGCGCGCGGCGCATTTCGTCTCGTCCCTCAGGCATCTGTCGCGTTTCTTCTATTTTCCGGCAGATCGGTGCAATTCCTCTGCATCGATGCCACCGTACAGTGTAGTTATCGGGCAAGCCATGCATCGCGTGGCACACGCCCAACGCAAATCACCCCAGAGAGCGAGTACGACAGCATGCGGATATTGATCGTCGGTGCAGGCGTCATCGGCTTGTCGAGCGCGTATTACCTGAGTCGCGCGGGCCACGACGTGACGGTCGCCGACCGGCACGCGGACGTCGCGGGCGAGACCAGTTCCGGCAACGGCGGCCAACTGTCGTACAGCTATGTCGCGCCGCTCGCCGGCCCTGGCGTCGTCTCGAAGCTGCCGCGCTGGCTGACGCAGCGCGATTCGCCTGTGCGTCTGCGGCCCAAGCTGAGCCTCGAGCAATGGCGCTGGTGCTTCGAATTTCTCTCAGCATGCACTCGCGAACGCTGCGAACTGACGACACGAAGTCTGCTGTCGCTCTCGTTCCTGAGTCGAACGCTCATGCACGAGCTGATCGGCACAGAACCCACGCTCGACTTCGACTTCGTTCGCTCGGGCAAGCTCGTGGTGCACCGTGACGCGAACGCCATGCAAAATGCCCTGAGTCTGCTCGAATTCCAGCGCGCGCTCGGTTGTGAACAGCAGGCGCTGAGCGTTGACGCCTGCGTCGAACTCGAACCGGCGCTGTCACACGTCAAGCCGCTTCTCGCGGGCGGCATTCATACACCGAGCGAGGAAACCGCCGATTGTTTGCGCTTCTGCGAAGGCCTCGCGGCCGTGCTGCGCGAACGCGGCGTTCGCTTGCTGATGAATACGCCGATCGACACTTTGAGACTCAACGCGAACGGCGACGTGGAAGCTCTCCAGAAAGGCGCGCCGCTCGCGACGGATCATATCGTCGTCGCATCGGGCGCCGGGGCGGCCCACCTTCTGAAGGCGCTGCATATCCGTGTGCCGGTCTATCCGCTCAAGGGCTACAGCCTCACGTTCGATCTGCAACCGGAGACGGTCGCGCCGCGCCTCAGCGTCACGGATTTCAGCCGCAAAGTCGTTTATGCGCGACTGGGTGATCGATTACGCGTTGCGGGCATTGCCGACATTGAAGGCTATTCGCTCGAAGCCGATCCCATCCGGCTGGGGACACTGCATACCGAGACAGCCG
This sequence comes from Paraburkholderia sp. UCT70, assembly GCF_050434085.1. Classification (NCBI taxonomy): domain Bacteria; kingdom Pseudomonadati; phylum Pseudomonadota; class Betaproteobacteria; order Burkholderiales; family Burkholderiaceae; genus Paraburkholderia; species Paraburkholderia sp. UCT70. The sequence goes on from NZ_JBNPVZ010000002.1 coordinate 965,301, forward strand.
CCTTGCTCCCTGATTTGACCGGGTCCATCACTGCCCGCGAATGGACCGGCCTACGCCCGGCTACCCCGCGCGGCACGCCGATTGTCGGACCGACACGTTACCGCAACCTGTGGCTCAACGTCGGCCACGGCGCGCTCGGATTCACGCTCGCGACGGGTTCCGCCGCGCTGCTCGCTGACTGGCTGGCAAGCAGTGCCGGCCACGAACTGCGTCGCACGTTCGCCCGTTCAAATTAATGCCGCGATGCGATGCGTTTCGCGAGCGCGTTCCCCTTACCCGATCGAATCCGCATGACAGCCAAGCCCAACATCCTGGTAATCGGCACCGGCGGCACCATTGCCGGCCAGGGCAAAGCCGCCGTCAACACGTCTGCCTACCTGTGCTCGGTGCTTGGCATCGACGAGGTTCTCGATACCATCCCTCATGCCCTGGCGCTGGCCAATCTGCGCTCGGAGCAGTTGCTGCAAACGGGCTCCGAGAACTTCAATAACGAACATCTGCTCGCAATCGGCAAGCGCGTTGACAATGTGCTTGCCCAGCAGGATGTGGACGGTGTGGTAATCACCCACGGCACCGACACGATCGAAGAAACCGCATATTTTCTGCATCTGACGCTCAAAAGCGTAAAACCGGTCGTCGTAGTCGGATCGATGCGTCCACCGTCGGCGATGAGTTCCGATGCGGCGCTTAATCTTTACGATGCAATCGCGGTCGCGGCGCACCCGTCGTCGCGCGGCATCGGCACGCTGGTCGTCGCCAATAGCGAAATACACACTGCGCGCGATGTCGTGAAGAGCAACAGCTTCAAGCTCGAAGCGTTTCGTTCGCCTTATGGTGCGCTTGGATATGTGATCGAAGGCGTGCCGCACTACTATCGCCGCCCATCGCGCGCGCATACGGTCGACACGCCGTGGTCGCTCGACAGGCTTGCCTGCCTGCCCAAAGTCGACATCGCCTACGGATACGGCGCACTCGAGTCCGATGCGCTCGCGTCAATCGCCGCGAACGCGCGCGGGCTGATCTTTGTAGGCACCGGCAACGGCAACGTCGCCAGCCATCTGCTCACGACACTTCGGGCAGCAGCACGGCGCGGCGTGCACGTGGTTCGGGCATCGCGCACCGGCAACGGCATCGTGCTGCGCAACGGCGCGCAACCCGACGACGAGTATGGCTGGCTGACCGTCGACGACCAGGTTCCGCAGAAAGCCCGACTGCTTCTCACGTTGGCACTCACGCAAGGCTGCGACACGAAGACGTTGCAGGCCGCGTTCGAGCGCTATTGAAACCGCCGTTCCTGACGACCAACTCTCATCTGAGCCGACACAACATCATGCATTTCATTACCGACGACCATGTGCGCCGTCTGATCACCATGCGCGACGCAATTGCCGAACTACGCCTTGCGCTGATCGAACACGGCGCGGGCCGTGCATCGGTTCAGCCGCGCGTCAGAACGAAGGGCGAGCATGTATCGATCAGTGCGATGGGTGCAATCCTGCCGAGCGCGGGTGTGTGCGGCGCGAAGATCTATTCGACGCATCGCGGCCGGTTCGATTTCGTCGTTCCGCTCTTCTCGAGCGAAGACGGACAATTGACGTCGATCGTCCACGGCGATGTCTGCTGATGGCCGCGCCGGGTGTTGTCGACTGGGACCGCGTCGTCGAACTCGGCGTGGTACTCACGAATCCCCAGATTGCGGATCGCGCACGAGGCGACGTGACAATATTTAAGTCGCTCGGCTTCGGTCTTGCGGACGTTGCGCTAGCCGGCCTGATCACACGCCGTATGACCCGCGAAGAGTAGTGGCACGCCTTCCAGATCATGTATTAACTCGACAACCCAGTACCGTACGAGCCATCTGCCGCCACAGCCAGTCCCTGCTGATCGAGGATTGTTCAATCAGTGCCGTATTGAGGTGACCGTGGCCCGTAAAGCAGCCCGTTCGGCGGCCCGGCATGCAGAAGCCGATAGCTCGTCACTCCGGCAATATCGTGCCCCCTGTCCGTCAGCGAATTCGCAACCTGCTTGATCGCCGCCATGACCAGCATGCCGATCAGGCCACCGCCAGCATTGTTGTTGCCCTCATTGCTGTTGGCGCTCGCACTGCCCTGCCATAGCACGTCACCGGTCTTGAGATCGACCAGCCTGGCGGACGCCGTTACTACTGTTGCACTGTCGACGATGTGGTACACGGAGCCGTACTGTGTGATCTTCGAATACAGGGCCGTGTCGGCACCGAAGATTTCGCGCAGCTTCGCGGGTGAGGTCGCCTCGATCTCGGCCGCCATCGTCAGGCCGTTCTGTTTGAACGTTTCGTCCATCACCGCGACCGGTACCACGTAGTAGCCGGATTCGGCGAGCGGCATCGTCATCTGCGAGAGCATGCTGTTGGTCGCCTGAACGTCCGCCGTTTCGTTGGTCGGCGGCAGCACGAGGATCGAGCGCGGCCGGCTGTTCTTGAATGCGGTGTAGTCGGCGTGCTTCACAGGTTGCGCGCACGCGGACAGCAGTGCAACAGTCGATAGCGCAAACCAGAGTTTGAAGGAAAGGATCTTGGACATGGCGGCTCGCTCAGGGCTGTTTCGGTTTCTTCATCAGGAAGTCCATGTAGGTCGAGGACTCCGGAAACAGCTGTTTCTCGGACTCGAACTCCTGCATGGCCTGGGTGTCGTTCCCGACACTCGCGTACAGCATGCCCAGTTGCGCATGAAATCCCGGCGGCGGCGTGTGCCCCTTGCCGCTGATGTCCTGGAGGGCCTTTTCCAGCGCATCGATCTGCTCCTGCGGAGCCTTTTCTCCCTGAGATAGTCGTACACGGCCGGCTGGTAGCCGGTCCACTGGTAAAGCGGCTGGGTGCGGTTCGCCGCGCATCCCGTGAGGAGCATGGCTGTCGCCATCACTGGCAGACAGAGTCCCCGCATCATGCGGCTATGATTCATCGTGAATCGCGTCATTATGTTTATTGCAGCTACGGTTGAAAGTGGATGGCCGCAATGGCCCGGCGCACTTACTGTGCGGCCTTGAGCGTGCCTGCATCGACCTGCTCGACCAGATGATTGACGGCCTCCTGGATCGCCAGATCGAGCACCTTGCCGTTCAGTGTCGAGTCGTAGCCGGCGGTGCCGCCAAAGCCGATGACTTCACGGTTCGAAAGACTGAACTCGCCCGCTCCCTGGCTCGACGCCACGACTTCCGATGTCATCGTGTCGACGACGTTCAGGCTGACCTTTGCGTAGGCCACCTGACTCTTGCCACGGCCGAGGATGCCAAATAGCTGCCGGTCGCCAACCTCCTTGCGACCGAACTCCGTTACGTCCCCGGTGATGACGAAGCGCGCCCCCTTGATCGATTGTGCTTTTTTGAGGAAGCCTGCTTCCTGGCGGATTTCGTCGAGGTTGTCGCGATCGAGCACATTGAAACGCCCTGTCTGCTGGATTGCCGTAATCAGGATGGTCTTGGACTGCCCACCGAGACGGTCAGCGCCATCCGAGAAGATGCCGCGCATATAGCTCGACCGGTTGTCGAACTTGCCGACTGAAATGCCGATGGGCTGGCTCACCGTTGGCTTCTGCGCACTGGCGACGGGGGGCACCGGCAGTGAGTGCGACGACTCAGTTGCACAGCCGCTCAGTGCCACGGCAACGGCAACAGCAACGGCTCCAAGCCCATAAGTTTTCGATAACTTCATTTTGTTTTCCTCTTTGTTGAAACGCCGAAAACCCGGATAGCGTCGACGGGGTGAATTTCAGAATTGAGCGGTCAACTGGAAACCGATCGTCACGCGCGCAGTGGGAAAATCTGACGGCTTGTAGATTGGCGTCCCGGCGAACAGGTCATAGGCGAGCGCGCCTGCCTTTGCTGATCCACTACCGCGCACACCGATCACCGTACCTGCCAGCTGTGTCCCGGCGAGATATGCGGCGTTCGGTCCGAATACGTGCCCGTAGTCGATGCCGGCGTAAAGTGACTGTCCCGTCGATCCAACCGGTAGCTGCAACTCGTTGCGCCAGAAGAAACCGCGCTCGGCCGCGAGCATCGTTTCGCCGTCGAAGCCGCGCACCGTGTAGCGGCTGCCGATGGTCAGGTCATCGATATAGTTCAGCGTGTTGTTCGTGAACTGGCCGTGCACGCTCGTCACGTAACGCAATGGCTGGCTTGCGACCTTGAACGGCACCGACAGGTTCGCGTCGAAGATGGCCATGCGGAAGCGGTAAGTCGGGCCATTCTCGTAGAAGTCTGGTGTCGCCCCTAGTCCGCCCACGCCCTGACGGTACGCGAGGCTGCCGTCGAACTGCGACGCGCCGAAGTAGTGGCGATCGGTAAGTCCCGCCTCGATGAACGTGTTGTTGCGCCGCTGCTGCGGGATAGCGGTGTCTTCAATGAAGCTTTCACCGAAGCGCTTCGTCAGGCGGAACTGCGCGCCAAGTACGTTGTTCTGGCTGCGCATCAGCACCCGTTGCAGTTTGAAGTCAACGGTCTGCGCGTTGCCACTCGACACGAACGTCTGATTCGCGCCCGCAATCTGCTGGTAGTACGTGTTCGTGTAGGCCGATAGCGTGCCGGTCCAGTAGCCCCATGGAACCGAATAGAAGCCGTTCCAGCCGTGCGAACCGAGACCTTTGTCGTCGAATTCGAGGTCCTGACTCACACCGACGTTGAAAATGTCGTTCAGCCCGAGCGGATTGTCTATGCCGAGGCTCAGGTTGCCTTGCAGCTTGCCGGTGGCCCGCGTGCCTGAGTTGTCCACCGAGGCGACCACCGTCCATGGCTTCGCGCGCTTTACCGTGACGACCACATCGCTTTCGCCGGGTACGTCAGTGGGTTCGATTTTCATGTCCACGTCCTGGCTGCTGACGCGCTTCATCTGTTCCAGTCCCTGTTCGAGGTCGCGCAGGTTCAGCATGTCACCCTCGCGGGTCGGGAAGGCCGTTTTCCATACGCCGCGCGTGGCGGGGTCGGCGAAGCGGATCGTTCGCAACACGCCCGGCACCAGTGCAAACTTCAGCGTGCCGGTTGACAGGTCCTGTTCGGGTAACAGTACGCGTGTGGTGATATAGCCGCGACCGAGAATAGCCTGCTGCAATCCCTTGGTGAGCGTGTCGAGTCCTGCCTTGCCGACGCATTGCCCCCGGTAATGGTCGAGCCATTCGCGGGCGAACGCGAAGCGGTCGAGCGGCAACGCGGATGCACCCTGTTTGCGCACGGCATCAGGTAACGTGGCAGGTACGTCGAGCAAAAACCATTCGATGTGAAAGCATGGCGTTTCAGCAGGCAGTTCCGGCCAGACGCTGGCCTTCGGCGCGCTCGAGCGTACCGAAGGCGCGTTGACGGTCTTCTCACGCTGCTGCGCGTCGCGTTGCTGCTGGAGCTGCTGGTTCTGTTCGGCATTGGCGCGCGCCGCTGCGGCTGTATCTGCCGGAGTTGGCGCCTGCTGCGCGAGTGAAGTCGAACTACCTGGCGCAAAGAGCGCTGCCGCCAACGGAAGGACAGACAGCGCCGCCCTGCTGACCTGCAGAGATTGTTGTTTTGTCATGCCGGCCTTGTAACTAACCACACACCACCAAGAATCACTACCGCGCCGACCAGCTGAGTCGGCTTTAACACCTGCTCATGCAGCGCCGTGAACGCCAGTACGACCAGGATCGAGACAGCGACCATCAACGGATAGGCGACGCCCAGACTGGCCTTGCGAAGCGCAAGCGCATAGAGAACAAATCCGACTCCGTAAGAGCCTATTGCGGCCACGCGGAGCAGAAGCGGCACCCATTCACCTACTGACGGTGTCGCCGCCCGAAGTGCGGCGAGCCGCAGCAGAACACTTGCCAGTCCGCTCAACATACCGCTGGCAATCATCGCGATCAACGACATGACTAGCCCGCCACGTTGGAACACACGCGCGTCTCAACGTGCGCCTGATCGCTTTCTGCGTTCGAGAAGATCTGCCCGAAACGGCTCGCGCCATTCAATGCGAGGAGCACGATCGCGGGGAAAGCAAGGGAAAGGTTGCGGATCTCGTCGGTATAGCCGAAGAGCACGAACAGAACGAGGAGCGGCAGGAACGCGGCAAGGAAGTATCGTCTGTCGCTCACACTGGTCTCCAGCCACGCACGGCGAAAGAACACAATCGTGGGCACAAGGATCAGCGGATTCTGAAGGCTCGGGGTCAGGATGCCCTTGGCAACCAGGTTATAGAAACGAACGTATGAAGCCGGGTTAAGCCAGAACAGCAGGTTTTCCTTCGCGTGAAACTCGATGAAACCGCCGCTGTTCGCTTCGTAGCCGTTCATGAGGAAATCCCGGCTGACGAAACAGCATACCAACTGGAGCGCCAGCCAGCCGAACCGGCTGCGCATCGGGACGTCCCGCTGGTGCAGGAAGAACAACGCAAGTGGCACAAGAAAGAACGTTTCCTTGTTGAACGAGAAAAACGCAATCGCCAGCGTGCAGGGGATCATCCAGCGCTTTAGCATGAAATAGCATGCGCTGAACACGCCCAGTATTTCGATGAAGTCGTAGTAGTACGCGCCCGCCTGGAACGTAAGTGGGTAGATGAAGCTGAAGCCAGCCAGAAACCCGAGTGCCTGCCCGAACGACAGGCCACGCATCCGCGCCAGCTTGTAGATCAGTAATAGCGCAAGCGCCATCGACAGCACCACGAAGAAATAGACGATGTGGTACGTGATGGCGACTATCGGCGTCCAGTACGTGTCCGGGACGCCGCTGAAGTAGCTATGGTGCAGCGAATCATAGCGACTGATGGACTTGAACAGTTTCTGCTGGAGCGCAGGGTTCAATTGCCCGGCCATGTACTTCGCCGCTTTGGCAAACGTGGAGCGGTAGACGTACGGCCGCGGAGCCGTCCCCTCGATCATGCTGACTGTTCGTGATGTTTCCTGCGCACACGAGCAGCAGGACGAATACGATCGAGAACCGGCAGAACGCCAGCATCCTGTTTCTGTTTTTCAAATTCATTTTGCCGGGACCTGTCAAAGCTGCACAAAGTGGGCCGTCATCATGGTGGCGACCATGATCAGAATGGTAAGGAGGCTGCCGTGATCTTCGATCAGATGGACTAACGGGTCGTCATCCATTACGCCGCGCACGGTCTTGATCCACAGGCGCGCGAACAGGGCGATCAGGCCGATTGCGACAAACCACAGCAGTCCGGGTACCGCATACCGGTCGATCGTCTCCGGCGCGTTGATAGAAAGGCCGAAGACAATCACTGCCGCGAAGGACGAGCCGATACCCAGCGGCCACAGCACTTCAAGATCCGCAACACGATAGTCGCGCCCCACCGTGACGGCGTCGGCGCTCATGCGCAGGGACACCAGTTCGGCGCAGCGCTTGACGAGCGCGAGACTCAGGAATGTCAAGACGGAAAACGCGAGTAGCCAGTGACTCGTGCTGATGTTTACCGCCACCGATCCCGCGAAGATTCGCAGCGTATACAGCAGTGAGAGCGCGATGACGTCGATCATCACGCGCCTTTTTAGAAACAGGCTGTAGGCGGTGGTCAAGATCAGGTAGAACAAGAGCATCACCGCAAACGCTGCCGATGTTGATAACGCCAGCGCGAGCGACGTGACGAGTAGCGCAACCGCACACAGGATGCCGCTCGATATCGATAGTGCCCCGCTCGCGAAGGGCCGCTGCCGCTTGCGGGGAGGCCGTCGGTCGCTATCCAGATCCCAGAGATCGTTCGCGATGTAGGTCGCTGATGCGCCCAGCGACATCGAGACAAATGCTAGCGCGAGCGTCACCAGCTTGCCTGTATCAAAGAAGGAAAATGCCGTCAGCAAGGGTACAAAAAGCAACAGGTTCTTGAGCCACTGGTGAACGCGCAGCGCCTTCAGCCAGAGCGAAAGGTCGGCTTTGCTGTTTGGGAACTCCCGCTCAACAGGGACATTCGTGCGAACCAGATTGGCAAGACGTGGCGAAACGCCAGCGAGAACGGCCGCCTGGGAACCGAGCCATACTGGCAGGTCAGCACGACTGTCGCCGGCGTAGACGAACCGCTCGCCGACGCATAGGCGCGCTTTCTCAAGCTTCGTCCGTCCTCTCAGGTTGGTGTCGCCCTCCGTGGCCAGCACCGCGTCGAAGAGTTCCAGATGCGCGGACACGCGTTCCGCAATCGAACTGTGCGCGGCAGTGGCGAGAACGATCTTACGGCCACGCTTTTTTTCGGCAATCAGATAGTCGACTAACGCTTTGCGATACGGCAGGTGCTCGGCTGCAATAGTGGAGCGGGCGGCAATCTCTCGCTTGAATGCCAAACGTCCTTTCAACAGCCATATTGGCAAACGGATGAGATTCAATGGATTCTGCTTCACGACCTTGATGACGGACTCAGCCAGCGTGTCGGTCAATGTCAGCGTTCCGTCCAGGTCTACAATCAGCGGAAAATCGGTATTCTTTTGCACAAACAACCCGTCCTATTCTGCAGTGCAGTTGAGCGCATGCCGGACGCGCGTACACCCTGGTCTTGCGTTCCAGTGCACTGCGCGCTACAGGTGCACCTGCTGGTTCTGTTCTGCGTTGGCGCGTGCCGCTGCTGCGGCGTCCGCTGGTGTTGGCGTCGGCGTTTGTTGCGCGAAGGCGAGCGATGCCAAGGACGTGAGGGGCAGGGCCACCAGCCTTTTTCTGATTTTCATACTTTCATACATCTATATTGTTTCGACTACTTACGTGTGCGTGAACGTTCGACGCGATCAGCGAACGCCGCCCCCAAGAGACACAGGCCAACCCCCGGTGCGAGAATCGTTAGGTCTGGCTGACGCGTTCCAAATATTCCGAATCCCATTACGACAATCGACATGAGTAGAACCATCGGACGAGCCAGCAGCTTTGCCAACTCATGCGGCATCGAGGGGCGACCAATCAAACATGCACAGATTACAAAGAATAACGACAAGCCAGCTTGGAATTCCGCCTTTGATGCATCCACGGAGTAGACGACGCAAAACGCGATCGCATAGATTACTGCAAGCTCGACCCAATAGACGACTAGGTGAAGGGCGCGTGGTTTCATTGTTTGCGTCCAAAAATGTCATTGATTGACGGAACAACGAACGTTGATGAAGTGGATTTCCCTGCGCCGATACCAGCACCGAAACCGACTCCATGGAACTTTCATTTTGGTTCAAGCGTGAATTCTGCTAGTCACATGGCGGCGAAAAGCTGGCTGACTTTGCGTTTCATTCATTATTCTTGTCGTGCTTCGTCTTGTAACTCGTGCGCGCCTTCTTGTAGCTGTTGTCAAAGGGCTTTAGACCTAACGCTTTCGCGCGTGAGGCGTATCCGCCTACCGCGGCAACTGGCAAGCCTAAGATCACCAATGCAAGGGCTATAACGCGTGGAAGAAAGTCAAGCGCAAGACCACAGGCAAACATTCCGATGCCCAAAACTATGAGGCTAATTCGTCCCCATTCCGCGATGTTTCCGTCGACGATCAATCTAATCTTGCTCACTGAAACTTCCCTTTTAGCTTAGACCACTGCGTATTCACCCAGTCCTGCGCGCTCTGTGCTTGTCCACTATTGCCGGTTATGTTGCCGAACTCGTTAATTACTGGCGCAGCTAACGGGTAACGTCCAGTCATTGCGCCGGTTACTTGGCCAATTGCCGTTGAAACCGCATAGTTCCCGAAGTTCGGGGAGGCCGCCTGCTGAATACCATTAAGCAACCATGAACCGACCGAGGCTCCGACTGCAATGCCTTCGGCCGGAATCGACAGGTAGGGAATCGACGAGCCCGCAGCCGCCAAGGTAGTCGCAATTGCCGACGTGCGGTCAAGTTGAGTTGCACCGAAACCAGCCATGGCGCCGGTCGTATCCCGCATAAATTGCGCATCCGATTGGTCGAACTTTGTAAACGGTCCCGTTATATTGACAGAGCTGCTACCGCTCTGTTGATAGCTGAATTGACTCGGCACGCCACCCGGCGACGCAGAGTTGTAGTTCGCAAGAATGTACGATTGCAATTGCGAATCTGCTTGCGCAGTCTTCTGCGTGAGAACCGTCTGTCCGTCACTCGTTGCGGGAGCCCCAATCCACTGAGCCCCCGAATCAGTGGGGACTTGCCCTACTAACGTGGTAGCTGTGCCCGTTTCGTAGGTACCATTTACCGTCACCCCCATGATACGCATCTGGTCTTCGATCTGCGCTTCGGTGTACTTACCGCCGCTCTTGTCCGCAAGCTGTTTGGCGAGAGTCTTTTCTTCAGGGTGCAGTTGCCGGTTAAACCGATCCACGTTGTACCCCGAGACTGCACCTGCATTTCCGCCCACCGCTGCGCCTGCGCCCGTGGCAATCGCATTGGCCACGATGTTCCCGAGAGCTTCATCCATTGCCGCATTGCCAGTCGGATTCGAACCGGCAATCGCATCGCTCAGGTTGTTCAACTGTCCGGCCGCAATCGACGCAATCGCAGCGCCGGCAGCGCCACCGATGGCATTGCCACCTGCCAGGCCGGTCACAAGGGCCGCGCCCGCCGCCTGCATCATCGCGCGATCTGTGCCACCTTCCTTCCACGCGTCCATGCCTGCCTGATCGCCTGCGGCGGCTGCCTCGTCATACTTCGTTTTCGCATAGTCGCCAATCCGCCGGGAAACGGCTTCGCCCGCTGCGCTCGCTGCCGCCATTATGTCGGACTGCCTGTCGAGAAGGTCGTTCACGTCCGGCAATTTCGTCACCGTGCCGTTCGTGTTCGATGTGCCCCGGTTCAGGCTTGCAATGTCCTGGGTCTGCTTCGCCGTATCGGTCGTGATGATCGTTCCCGCGCTGATCGCGCTTTTCGTCGTCGCGCTGTCGCTTCCGCTGTCGTTCTGGCTTAGCATCGGCGCGACGCCGCCCCCGTTGATGCCTGACGTGCTGCCGTGCGTGCTGTAGTTCGCGCCACCATCGCCCGCCGTGATGCCCCCGCCGATTCCGCTGGAATGTGCGTCATAGCTGGATGAATTCTGAACGTCAGAGAACGTCAGCGTACCTGTCGAAAGCGTGTTTTTCGACGGATCGGCCTCGCTGGCGATCAGGCCGCCCTTGAGTTCGGTGTTACCCACGACACTGATGTTGAATCCGCCGTCACCGGCCGAGATTCCAGCCTGTTCATTGACACCCGCATAGCTGCCGCTGGCGCTCGCGTCGGTGTGACTGAAGCTCGCACTGCCGCCGCCCTGGCTGATGCTGAATCCGCCGCCCGTACTTTCCTGATGCGCGGCGCTCGTCATCGTGTCCTGCACGCTTGCGATATTGAGATTACCGCCAACGCTGGCATTCACCTGCTGGCCGCTTACGTTGGACCCGATGATGTTCGTATCGCCGCCCGAAATGATTGTCGCCGTATTAGCGGCCGTCACATGCGTGTTGTTCTGCGTGGCCGCATCGGTATTGCCGTCGCCGTGCGCCTTCGACATGGCGGCATCGACGCCGAAACCGCTGCTGCCATAGGATATGCCGACGCTGCCGCTGCTCGACTGGTTCGTGCTGCGCGTCGAATCGGTGTCGGTCGTATTGACGAGATTCACCTGATTCTGCGCCGCGAGAATCACGTCGCTGGCATTCACGTTCGAACCGGCGATGGTCACGTTGCCGCTGCCGGGCGTGGCGTTACCCGTTGCGACAAACGCCGCTGTTCCGCCAGCCGTCACGTTCGACCCTACGTTTGTGGTGGAGTCCTCCGCGTAGGTGCTTTTCGAGCTACTGGAGCCGAAACTGAGTTCGACCTTCATCTGAGGCGTGGTGCCCGTCGCAAGATCGCTGGCCAGGCCGCCGGCGGCCATATTCGCGTCCCACGCGGCGCTCGCTGCCGCCATGCCGTGCAATGCCGCCGCCCGATCATCCTTGCTGTTGCTGGCCGCATGTGTCTGGTCAACCGCATTCGATATGGCATCGATGACCGGCGCTTTCACGGCAAGAGTGAACCCGCTCTGTTTGACCGCATGCGATTCGTCATAGTGCGTGGTGTCGGTGGCGGCGTCGATGATCACGTTCGTGCCCGTACCGGTGACGTTCTTCGCAGCAATGAGATCACTGCCTGTCACATGCAGATCATTGCCCGCGGCGATGCTCAGATTGCCCGCGAGCGAGCCAACTGTGCTGCCCGTGTTCGTCACCTGCGACGTGTTGGTGGTATCGGTCTGCGTCTTGCTGCCGACCGAGATACCGACGCCGCCGCTCGTACCGAATCCCGACTCATGTTTCTGGTAGTACGTGGACGTAGTCTGCGTATCCTGCGAGGTCGTAATGTTGATGTTGCCAGCCGCTGCGAGATTCACGTCGTTCGTGCCTGCCACCGTCGAGCCTTTCACGGTCAGGTCCTTGCCCGCGCTGATGTTGACGGTATCGCCTGCCACTATACTTGCCACGCCGATATTTGCCTGCGTGCTCTGTGTCGTGTCCGTGGTCGAGCCGTGAAACGCGCTACCGCGCTTCGATTCGGTCGCCACGTAGCTGTCATGTTCCTCGCGGGCTTCGTTCAGCGTGACGTCGCCGCTTGCGGCAATCGTCGCTGCCCCCGTACCCGCCGCGAGTGTCGATCCGGTCAGCGTCACATTGCCCTTGCCCGCGTCGGTGCTGACCGCGCCAAGCGTCGCATTGCCGCCCGCGGTAAAGGTCGTGCCGACCGCCCGCTCGTCGTACGTATCGTCAACCTCCTTGCGGGAGGGACCGTCGGTGGCAACGTTGTTGAAAGTGGCGGTGTCCGTCACCGTGGTAGCCGTCAGGTTGCCGCCCGCGACCACCGCCATGTCGGCGCCCGCCGCAACGGTCGCGCCCCTGAGCGTCGTGTCGTTGCCGCTCTGCATCGCAAGACTGCCGCCTGCCGTGATTGCACCCGTCTCATTGACGGTGCTGCTGGCCTCCCAATGGTGCTGCGGGTTCTGCATCCCGGACTGCGACGTTGTGGACTGCACCGCGTCAACTGTGATGTCATGTCCTGCCGTGATCTGCGCGTCACCGCCTGCGGTGATATTCGCGCCGTGCATGGTCAGGTCATTGCCCGCTGCAATCACCATGTCGCCGGTCGAGGCAATCGTGCCGTGTGCGCCAAGCAGCGTGGTGTTCATCCTGCTGTCGCTGGCCGCGTTGCTGACGCCCACCGTGTCGACCAGCGTCGTATTGATGATGTTGTTGCCCGCCAGCACCGCAACGCGGTTGCCGCCGATCATCCCAGACGCATTGACCACATCGTTCGTCGCGGCCACAACCGTGGTGCCGTTCGTTCCGCTGCTGCCGATGGTGCCGCCACGGTTCAGGATATCGGTGGCGCTGACGACCGTCTGCGTACCGCCTTTGATCACGCCGCTGTTCGTGGCGCTGCCGGTCGCATGAATCTCGACGTCATCGGCGGAAATCAGCGCGCCGGTCGGTTGCAGGTCGTTCGCATGGGTCTGCGCGAGATAGACAACGGGCGCAAGGACCTGCTGCGTGCTGCCATCCGGCAGTGTGACGGTCTGGTTGACCAGCCAGACAATATCGCTCGTCAGTGCATCCATCTGCGCGGCCGTGAGCGCGATACCGGGCTCAAGCCCGAACTGTTGCGCAACGTTTACGCCGTTCGTCATCAGCGCCTGATACTCGTCGAGGTTGTTCGTATAGCCCTGGAGGTACACGCGGCCCGTCAGTTGGGTGATCTGGTCGCGGACAAGCTGTTCCTCATACATGCCGTCGCCCAGGCGCTTCTCGACGCTCTGCGGATTCAGCCCCAACTGGCCGAGCATGTAGTCGCTTGAAATGAAGCTGGTGTAGCTGGTCAGGCGAGGGTCGGTCACCACCAGATACGATGCGCCGGGCGCGGTCTGATACGTGTAAAGACCACTCTTTGGCAACGTGACGTTCAGCGCGCCGGTGCTGCTCGCGACCGTCTGTGGGGCCTTGGCCTGCTGGCCCGTCAGCGCCTGATTCGCGCCGAGCGTGCCGCCTGTCGCGCCCGTGGCCGAATTCGCCGCTGCAACATTCGTATTGTTGATGTCGGTGCCGCTGATCTGGACAGCGTCATTCGCGATGATCGTGCCGCCCGTGCCTCCGATCGCCACAGGCGTCAGGACGATTGACGGTTCCGTCACCGTCTGCCGGTCCTGGCTGGTGTCCACGTTCCACGCATAGGTGGAAACGATGTCCTGACGCTGGTACTGGTACAGCGTCTGTCCAGTATTGTTCACCAGCGTGCCGCCGTAATTGCCGCTCCCGTTGGCAATCTCGCCGTCCTGCTGGCTGGAACCGATCTGGATCGAGCCGCCCGCTGCGATAGCACTATAGCTGTTGTTGAGCGTACCGACGTTCGCCAGCGTCATGTTGCCGCCCGCAAGCAGTTGCGCCTGCTGGCCCTGCGGACCGGTTACCTGGTCCCGCTGCGTGGTGGTCGTCGTGTCTCTCGCGACCTCGACGACCTGATAACCATTATGTCCACCGCTGAACGTCGGGTATTCGGTCGATGGCAGGTAGTTGATGTTCGGGTCGTAGTCGTCCCAGTAGTTGACGGTGACCGAACCGTCAGCGTTCTTCGTCAGCGTGTTGTACCAGATCGTCTGTTGCTGGCCGTTGACGTTGACGACCAGCACGTTGTCGGTCGCATTCGGCCCCGAGGTCTGTGACACGATCTGCGAGGCGCTGAACGTTGCGTCGAGCGGATTCTTGTAGCCATCGCTCCAGGTGGGATTGGAACAGGCCGGAATCGGACCACCGGTCGGACAGATGATGTACTTGCCGCGCTTGGTCTGGTGTTCAGTCTCAACATCGGTGGTCACTGTCTCGACCGTGGGCGCGGGCCGCGAGTTCGTCAGCGTCTGCGTCGCGACTTCGATATTGCCCTGCGCCTCGATGGTGGACTGGTCGTTGGTGACTGAATTACTACGGTTCGCGAGCAGGCCGTTACCGTCGCGCGTCGCATCGGCGGCGATGTTGATATCGCCCAGGCTGAACATGTTTGCGCCGCCCGTGTTCGAGATATCGCCGGGCGAGTGCAGGTTCAGTTGCGAAGCAGCGGCCATGATGGCGGCGGGGCCGGTGTTCACAATGGACTGGCTGGCGTTCGCCGTGACGGTATTGCCAATGATGGTGGCGGTGTTGGTCAGCGTGGCGCTATTCGTCGTAACGGTGTCGCCCTCGATGCGGCCTTCATTGGTGATCGCGTTCGCCGCGTTGACGGTGGTGCTGGCCGAATTGAGGTCCGCGCCCGCCTGGTTGTCCACGTTCGCCGCATTGACCGTCAGCGCGTTGACCGCGCCGAGCGTCCCCTGGTTCGTGAAGCTGCCTGCTGTGGTGAAGCTCAGATCGTGATTCGCCTGGATCAGGTTGGCGGTGTCGAGCGTGTAGTCGCCATTGATGGTTACTGCGCCGTCGCGGCCCGCCACGATGCGGCCGTCACCGGTCAGCTGGTTCGTCGCGACGCTCAGGTCCTGGTCGCTGCCGATTGCGCCGCCCTGATTTGCCAGCGTGCCAGCCGTGATGGCAACGCTGCCACCACTACCGTTGTCATTGCCGATCCGTCCCGACGTGTTGTCGAGCGTCGCCACGTTCAGACCGAGCGCACCGTTGGCGTGGATCGAACCATTCTGGTTCACCAGCGTCGCGCCTGCCTGGTCGAGCGTGAGGTTATTCGCACCCGAGAGTGTGCCGCCCGTGTTACTCACCGACTGCGTCGCGTCAAGCGTCAGGTCGTGACCTGACACAATCTGTGCGCCGTCTGTGTTCGACAGCGTCTGCGCGTTCACAGTCACGTCACCGTTGCCGCCGATCGTGCCGGCACCGCTCAAGCCGCCCGTGTTGGCGTTCGTGATGGTTGCCGCGCTGATGGTCGTCGCGCCTGTGCCGACATTGGCGATACGGCCATTCGTGTTGTCCACCGATGCGCCCGACACCTGCAATGTCGTAGCCGGGCCGTCCGATTCGATCTGGCCGCCGGTATTGACGAGCGCGCCGGATGCCGCGGCCGATACACTGCCGTTGCCCTGGATCAGACCCGCTGAATTGTCGAGCGTGCTGCCGGACTGGACAGTTGTCGCGGCGGACGCGGTGAGCGTGCCGCCCGCATTGTTGACGCTGCCTCCCGCGACGGACACGTCACCGTTGCCGCCGATCAGACCGTTGCCGGTGTTCGTGAGTGCACCGCTGGCGCTCACCGTCGTAGCCCCGGTGCCGCCGTTCGCTATCGTGCCGCCGTCGTTCGCAACGCTCTGCGCTGACACGTCAAGCACGTCGTCGGCCTGCACCGTGCCGCCCTCGTTGTTCAGTGTGCCCGTGCCGCTTATCGATACGTCGCGTGCGCCGACATAGCCGCCTGCGCTGTTATCGAGCGAGGCCACCTGAAACGTCGCGGACGATTGCCCCGCCAGCGTCCCGCCCCGGTTCGATACCACGCCCCCGTGGACATCCAGCGAGCCATTCGTGGCGATGGTGCCCGCGTTGTTCGACAGCGAACCGGTGGCAATGGACAGGGTGCCGGTCCCGGAATCCGTAATCCTGCCGCCGTCGTTGATGAGCGCAGCGGGCGTGAGCGTGAGGCTGGAACTGTTTGTCGCCAGCGATCCGTTCGTGTTGTCGAACGTACCGGATACATTGACGGTTGTCGGCCCGGTGCCGGTCTGCGTTAGCGTGCCGCCGTGGTTGGTGAGGTTCGCTGCCGCAAGAGATAGCTGCGTCGCGTTGAGCGTTGCCGCACTGGTGTCAAGCATCTGCGCGGCGGAAACAGTGAGCGCGCCGTTAGCAGCGCTCTGGCTGCCCGCAAGCGTTACGTTGTTGCCCTGAAGCGTGGCATTGCCACCCGCGATGTTCTGGCCGGTTGCGGAAAGGGTATCTGCCGCGCTCAGATTCAGATCGCCGCTCTGGCCAACGCTGCCATCCGCATTGATGCCCGCGCCGAGGGTGCCGGTTGACGTGACGTTCTCCGCACTGATGGTCAGGTTCTGCTGCGCGTAGGTCGAGCCGCCGTTGTCTACATCGCCCGCCGCTGACACCGCAAGATTGCCGCTCGCGGTTGTCTTGCCGGTGAGAACCAGCTTCCCCTGCGTCGTGAGCGTCAGGTCACCCGCCTGAGCGGCGATGACGCCCGCATTCGATACGCCGACACCGTTCTCGGTGCCCACCAGCAGGATACGGTTGGCGTACATGCCGCCAAGCTGGCTCACGTCGATGGACACACCTGGCGCTGCGCCGCGGCCTGCGATGGGCGTCGCGGCCAGCGTGTCGTGACTGACCTGATTTGCGCCGGCGATAACATTCAGGCCGTTGGCACGGATGGCCGCGTTAGCCTCCACCGCGCGGGAGATCAGGTCCACCTGATCAATATTGGTCGCATCCAGGCCCGCGCCCTGGACGGTAATCATGCCGCCAGTTACGTTAAAACCGCTCAGGTTGCCGCCCGCGTCGAGCATCGGCGTACCGGTGGTGAGAATGCCGCGCGTGGTATTGATGAAGCCGCCGCCATCGACCACGATCCCGGAACCGTTTGCCACGACGACTTCGGCCCTGTTGCCCGCCACTTCGAGATAGCCGCGCAACTGGCTGGGCGAATTGCTGTTGACCTGGTTGAGAATGATCCGCGCGGACTGGCCTGGCGAAAGATTCGGGTTACCACTCACCTGTCCTGCGAGTTGCGTGTTCGTGATAACGGGCGAGTTGTTCAGGATCGCGCCGTTCTTCTGCACATCGAACTGCGAATACGTATTGACCGAAACACCCGCATTCGACGCCTTGTTGATATCGACCTGCGGCAGGCCATTGCGCGTCTGGATGACATTCGGCGCGTGCGCGCCCGAGGGCACGATCTGCGCATCCGCGAGAACAGGTGCGAGCCCGCACAGAACCAGCGCGGCGAATGCTGCGTGACGCACGGCGAACAGTGTGATCGGGCGCCGTGAGGCCGATGAATGGGTCTCGCCCTGACTTGCGTTGCCGTGGGCAATGGCGGTTTCCGCAACAGCGACGAGCATACTCCGGCATCGGCTGAAAACCAGCCTGAACATGTTCTTATTCATTCTGCGAAGCGTATTTTTTTAACCTGCCGAAAAATACCTCATACCACCGCTCGGGTAAGTTAAATATTGTCAATGCAGTGCGAAGCAACAACAGAAATCAAAAACAGGAATTGTCTGATGGACGCAAAGCGCCACTATGCGAAGACGAGATATGCAAACGAATAAACGTCTGCTGCTCGCCGTGTAATTGAAAAAGGCGCCATCAAGCCACCTTCATTGGAATGCCGACAGAACCGGTTAGGGTTTTGTCGTGGTAAAGCCGGGAGTCACAAGTCTGTCATTTTTTTTAACGTTTATTGTCAATTTCTGTAAAAACGGATCTATCTTAAATTAAAACTGTTGACCGTGACTCCTTCGGATGGTTAATTCGTCGGGTGTTTTCTGGAAAATCATAAGAGGTCAAATGGAACAAAAGAAACAGGGCGGCACTGGGGACGAGGAAGAATGCCTGCTTTGCCGTATCACCTATTCGATCTACTCGAACTTTCCGCCAATGCCATCCGCAATGGCACTGAACGCCGAAACCGGCGAATGGTTTCCGTTCGATAGGTTGAAGTCGTATTCAAACGGTTACGAGATGGCCGTAGCCCTGGGCACCGCATGGGCGTGCGATTGTCGCGGGCGCTCACGACAAGCGGACGACGCGAGCATGGCAAGCTCGCTCTATGGCAGCAGCCCGCGCATGCCGGAGAATCTCGGCAATGCTCAGTCGTTCGTCTATCAGCCCGACATGCCGGACGGCGACGCTGTGCAGCTCGCCGGCGCCGATGGTCGTCCCGGTAACAATCAGGCGCAGAACAAGCAATTTAAGGCGGTGGTCAAAGCACTTGGACTAAGCAAGAATCAAGCACGCCGCCTTCACTACGATATTCAGATGGACGATCTTGAGTATCACGGCATGATGGAGCGCGCCCTGGACCTGTTTGGAGACAAATTGGAATGATCGATACGAAAGAGCAGGTAGGACTTCACCTTTCCGCCTTGATCGGGCTTGACGTTAGCGGAGTGGCGCACGCGGCCGACATGCTTACGTTGCAGTTCGGTCCGCTTCGGGAGGTAAAGACCAGCAGAGGAACCATCAAGTATCTGGGCGATTGGGCGCTCCATATTCAGTGCGACTGGCGCATCGAGCAGGGACACGCGATCGTTGCGTCCTATTCGGACTTCGCAGCGTCTGAAGAGAGTACGAGAGTGACAACGGAACGAATCCGCGATCTCCTTGTGGCACATGGCCCAACGGCTGTTTTGAATATCGAGGCGGGCGAGAACGGTGATGCCGTCATTTTGCTGGCGAGAGATATGCGACTAGTCATTCTTGCGGATGCGATACCTGATGATGAGGACTGGCGCCTATTCCCCTCGAATCCCGATGCGAAGCATTTCGTGATTGAGGGTGGCAAGGTCGATCCCTGGTCCTTGTCGTAAGGAGAGACTGGACATTGAGCGTCCCCTCATTACCGGTATTCCTGGTAATCGTCAGGTGATGCTCGACATGGCAGAGGTATCGACATTGAATAAATTTTGGAGGTGCTTCTTGCTAGTCATGGCGCTTTGTAGCTTTCGGTCGATATTTGCCGATGAGGTGATCAACGATTCAAATTGCATGCAGTACCTGGGCGGTGGCGGATTTGGAGATCTTGATTGCTATGAGCATCATGCAAAATCCCTTGAAGTCGACAACAGGAAATTGGCAAATTCAATTAAATCCGCACGTGGCATCAAAGGCGCGAGCAAGGCTGAGCTCGACCGGTACATGCGCGCACAAGATGAATCGGCAAAGGCTTGCGATCTAGCCCCTAAACTAGCTTACGATTGGAATATTGAAGAACCGCCAAAAACACATGTGGATATGTACGATGTCATGGGGGCGCGTTGCCATTATTCAATTCGCAAGCAGCAAAACGAATTCCTGCGCGACCTCTATTCGATCAAAACGGATTGAAGGTCATAGCTATGCACACACCAACCATGCCTCACTTCGGCGGGGCACCGCAAAGCCGGGTCACGAAGCGACCTGGCACCACCACGACTGAGCATAGGCCACGTCGCTCATGAACTCGATCCTGTGAGACGTCGGGCTTACGGGTGCCGCGACGAGGCGTACATATTCCTCAAAATCCGCGCCGCGTTCCCCGGCATTGCGCTCGTGACGAAGCCTCAGGCGGCGGAAAGAGCGAAGCCATGCGATCCGCCACGCCAGACGCCACTACTTCCACGCATACCTCATCCCCACCCAGAACCCCCTCGGCGCACCCGGCCCGACGAACTGTTCGTTGACCGGCGCCGCGCCGTTGAACGTATTGCCGGGTCCGGTAAAGAAGTTCTCCCCGAGCGCGCCGAAGCTCGCATAGCGCTTGTCGAGCAGGTTCGACACCGACGCGAACACCTGCAACTGTTTCGTCACCTGGTAGCTGGTGTCCATATCGATCAACAGATAGCCGGAGATCTTGCCGTTCACGTCCTGGTTGTTTTCGTCGCCCTGCGCGTAGATGCTGCCGCGCCACGTCAGATTCGTGCCGATTCGCCATTTCGCGGTGGCCGCGTAATCGAGCCGCAGCTTGACGGTCGTCGCCGGAATGCTCGGGATGTGGTCGCCGGGATGCACGGTGATGTTGCCGTTCGCGTCGGCGCTCGAGTTGCTGGGGCTGCTTTCGACCCATGTCGACTGGTAGGTCGCATTGACGTAGCTATAGCTGCCGGTCACCGTGAGCGGCCCATATTTCGTCTGCCCAGCCAGTTCGACGCCTTGCCGGCGCGTGCGCCCGACGTTCTGGAAAAAGCCCTGCGAGCTACCCGCGCCGTTGCTGCTGATGAACTCGATGTCGTTGTCGAGCGTCGTGCTGTAGGCAGCCGCGCTCCATGTCGTGTTGCCGCCGATCCTGCCGCGCGCGCCGACTTCATAGGTCTTCGAAATGACCGGCTGCAACGACGGATCGGAGATGAAGTTGTTCGGCAGCGAACACGGCGCGTTCGGATCGGCGCAGGCCAGCTCGATCGCGGTCGGCGAGCGCATGCCCTCGTTGTAGGTCGCGTAGGCGGTGAGCGCTGGCGTCGGATTCCAGTTGATGCCGACCGCCGGATTGAAGCGCGAGAACGTATGGTGGCCGTCGAGCTGCGGCTGCGTGCCGGATTCGTCGCCGATCGTCGCATCGGCCCAGTTGTAGCGGCCCGACAGCGTCAGCGACCACTGCGGCGTCAGCGAAAGCGTGTCGGTCAGGTAGATGCCGTAGTTCGTGTTGTGCGTGTTCGCGTTGGTCTGCTGTGCGAAATTCCCGATGCCGACCGTCGCGCGCGAATCGGTAAACGCCGCGTCCTGCGACGACTGCGTGAAGCGCGAGTCGGCGGCATCGACGGCCATGCCCGCGATGAACTGGTTCTGCATGCCGCCGAGCTTGCCGAGCAGCGTCAGTTGCAGGCTCGCGCCGTAGCTGTCGGTCGTCACGGTGGACTGTACGTTGGTCGCCTGCAACGTATCGACGGTGCCGTCGTCGCCGATCTTGCCGTAGTCGTTGTTGACGTTGCTGCTGGTGTTGGCATTGCGAAAGTGCCGGTAGTACGCGTTGCCGCTCAGTTCGACGTTGTCGTTGAAGTAATGATCGCCCGACAGCGTCAGGTAGCCGGCGCTGTTCTGATTCTGATCGGGATACGTGTACGGTTGCCTGGGGTTACCGAGGAACGAGCGCGGAATGGTTTGCGCGCCGTGCAGATCGTTGTCCGCGCCGCCGGCCGATAACGACAGCGTCGTGTCGGCGTCGGTATAGCGCAGCTTGCCGAACACCTGGCGGATGCGGCTCTCGTTCTGCTCGGCCCAGCCGTTGTCGTTCGCGGCGTTGGCGGTGAAGTAGTAGTCGAGGTTCTGGCCGATCGTGCCGCCCTGTTCGATCTGCGCGGCCTTGCGTCCCCACGAGCCGCCCTGTATTTCGGCCTCGCCGACCGGGTTGTCCTTGCCGTTTTTCGTCGTGATCGACAGCGCGCCGCCGAGCGTATTGAAGCCGAAAGTCGGATTGGAGCCGGGGATCAGCTGCATCGTGTCGATCGCCTGTTGCGGCAGCAGGTCCCAGTTCACGACGTCGCCGAACGGTTCGTTCACGCGCACGCCGTCGACGAATACCGACAAACCTTGCGGCGTGCCCAGCAGCGGCGACGCGGTGAAGCCGCGATAGAACAGGTTCATCTGATACGGGTTGCCCTGCGCGTCGGAGATCGTGACGCTAGGCAGATTCGCCGCGAGGTAGTCGCTAAGTGTCTGGCGGCCCTGCCGTTGGATATCGGCCGCGTGGACCGTCTGCACGTTGGCCGGCACCAGCGTGAGCGGTGTGCCGATGCCGAGCAGCGGCGTGGTGCCTACGACGACGATCGGCGCGAGGGTCGTGGTAGGTGTCGTGTTGCTGTTGGCGTTGCCGTCGGCTGTGCCGGAAGAGGCAGCGGAAGACGCCGAGGACGGCGCCGACGCCGCGACTGGCGGCTCCGCCTGCGCCCATACGCTCGTGGACAGACCGGCGAGCGCGCCGCCGACGCAGAAGGTGATGCCGGCACGCCGCTGAAGCCGGCGTTTGCGGCGTGCTTGTGATCGCATGCTCATCGTTATTGTCTCCTGCCGGCTTGATTTGTACGCGTGTCGCGCGTTGTTTGACGTTGGTGTAAAGCTTCGCATACGCGTCTGTAAGACGCGCGGGAGCTTTTCCCGATCTGCCGGGGAAGCGTTCCCAAACTCGCGCAAAACCCGCTGCGTGTGCCGGCGCTGAGTAGAATGCAAGCGTCATGTCAAGCGAACCGATCCATTCCTCTTCCGCTGACCGAGCGCCGCCATCGTCGCCGATATGGCGCGACCTCGGCTGGGTCGTCGCCGTGACCGTGCTCGCGGCGGTGCTCGGCGCCGCCTTCGATCTCAGCGAGAAGGTCTACCGGTTCACGCGTGGCATGGAGCGCTTCCAGCTCGACGAGTTGCCGGGCGCGCTGTTCGTGCTGTCGATCGCGCTCGCGTGGTTCGCGTGGCGCCGCTATCGCGATGCGCGCCGCGAACTGCGCCATCGCCGCATGCTCGAGGAACAGGCCGAACGACTGCTCGCCGACAACCGGCGCCTTGCCAGTCAGGCGCTGCAGGCGCAGGAACTGGAGCGTCGCCATATGGCGCGCGAGCTGCACGACGAGCTGGGTCAATACCTGAACGCGATCTCGCTCGACGCGGCGCGCATCCGCGATCTATCGGGCGAGCGCGAGCCGGAAATTCATCGCATCGCGCTTGGGCTGATGCAGAGCGCGACGCATGTGTACCGCGAGATCGGCGGCATGATCCGCCGCCTGCGGCCGATCGGTCTCGACGAATTCGGCTTGCCGACCGCGCTCGAACATTGCGTCGACGGCTGGCGCGAGCGCTTGCCCGAGGCGTCGTTCTCGATGACGATCGAAGGGGATTTCAGCGGCCTCAGCGATGCGTTGACGATCACGCTGTACCGGCTCGTGCAGGAAGGACTGACGAACGTGTCGAAGTTCGCGCGCCGCTCGCGCGTCGAACTGTTCATGGTGCGCGCGCCGCGCGAACACAACGGCACGCAGATCGACGAGATCGTCGTCACGATGGCCGACGACGGCCCCGGCACCGATCTGACCAGGCCGCGCAGCGGGCTCGGGCTCATCGGTATGCGCGAACGCGTCGAGGCGCTCGGCGGCGAATTTCACATCGCGAGCGAGCCGCAGCGCGGTTTTCTGTTCTGCGCGCGCGTGCCCGCTCAGGCGGGGCTGGCCGAGCCCGTGAACTGAAGCCCGAGGCGGCTTGCCATCTGCGCGAGCTGTACGCCGTTGTCGGCGCCGAACTTCTGCCGGATCACCGATTGGTGGTTGGCCACCGTTTTCTGACTCAAGCCCAGCTTTTCGGCGATGCTCGGCAGCGTATAGCCCTGCACGAGCAGCCGCAGCACCTCGAACTCGCGCGCCGACAACTGACGCCCCGGCGGCCCTTCGTTGAACGCGGTGCGCAGCGCGAGCGCCTGCGAGATGTCCGGGCTCAGGTAGCCGGCACGCCGTGCAATCGAGCGCACCGCTTCGACCAGCACGTCGGGCGCGCTTGCCTTGGTCACGTAGCCGAGCGCGCCCGCGTCGAGCGCGCGCCGCACGAAGATCGATTCCTCGTGCACGCTGAAGATCAGCACGCGCGCGTCCGGTTCGCGCGCGAGCATGCGCCGCATCGCTTCGATGCCGGCTTGCGCCCGGCAGCGACACATCCATCACGACCACGTCGGGCCGCAGCGCGCAAAAACGCTGGTAGGCCTGCGCGGCGTCGCCCGCTTCGCCGCACACCTCGACGTCGGCATTCAGTTCGAGCAGACGCCGGTAACCTTCGCGCACGACCGCATGGTCGTCGACGAGCAGAACGGAGATGGTGTCGGCACTCATGATTGGACTCCGGGTGACGCCCGGTTATCGCCGCCGGCGTCGGGCTCGCGGGCAGCGGCCGCGAACTTGCGTGAGTTGGCGTCGTTGCGGAACAGGATCGGCTGTTCGCGGGCCGCTGCTGTCGCCTCGGTCGCGGATGCCGCGTGCCGCACGATCTGGACGACGGTGTCGTGAAACGGCGACTTGTCGCAGACCGGGTCGGCGTTGGCCGCGTCGCCGGTCAGCAGGTAGGCCTGGCAGCGGCAGCCGCCGAGGTCGCGGTCCTTTTCATCGCAGCTGCGGCACGGCTCCTTCATCCACTGCAAACCCCGAAAGCGGTTGAACGCGTCGCTGTCGTACCAGATCTCGCGCAACGGCATGTCCTTCACGTTCGGCAGCGTCAGGCCGGGCAGGCCGCGCGCCGCGTGACACGGCAGCGCGGCGCCGTCGGGCGCGACGCCGAGGAACACCGCGCCCCAGCCGTTCATGCAGCGCTTCGGGCGGCGCTCGAAGTAGTCGGGCACGACGAAGAAGATCTTGCAGCGCTCGCCATGCGTGCGGCGATAGCGCGCGACCACCGCTTCGGCTTCTTCGAGCTGCTGTTGCGTCGGCATCAGTTGCGCCTGGTTCTCGCGCGCCCAGCCGTAGAACTGCGTGTTCGCCAGCTCCAGATATTCGGCGCCGAGAGCCAATGCCATCTCGATGATCTTGTCGACATGCGGCAGGTTGTAGCGATGCAGCACGCAGTTCATCACCATCGGAAAGCCGTGCCGCTTGAGCGCAACGGCGACGCGCTGCTTCAGCTCGAAGGTGCGCGTGCTGCTCAGGAAGTCGTTCAACTGCTGCGTCGAATCCTGGAAGGACAGCTGGATGTGATCGAGCCCGGCGGCCTTCAGATCGCCGAGGCGCTGATCGGTGAGACCGACGCCCGACGTGATCAGGTTCGTGTAGAAGCCGAGCCTGTGCGCTTCTTCGACCAGTACTTCGACGTCGTCGCGCACCAGCGGCTCGCCGCCCGAAAAGCCGAGCTGCACCGCGCCGAGCGCGCGCGCCTCGCGCAGCACGTCGAGCCATTGCCCGGTGGTCAGTTCGCGGTTGTGATCGGTGTAGTCGAGCGGGTTGTAGCAGAACGCGCAATGCAGCGGACAGCGATAGGTCAGCTCCGCGAGCAGCCACAGCGGCGGCGGCACGACGGCGGCCGCGTCGCTTTGCACTTGCGCGCCGGGTTGAGAGCCAGGTTGAGAAAGATCGGTCATCGCGCTACTCCAGCCAGCCGCGCCCATGCGCGTCGGCGATGAAGGCCCGCACCTCGCTGCCGATGCCGGTCGTGTTGAACGCCTGTTCGAGGTCGGCGATCAGCGTATCGATGTCGCGTGTGCCGTCGCAGCGCTTGAGGATTTCTCCCGCGCTTTGATTGAGCTTCACCATGCCCTCGGGGTACAGCAGCACGTGCGCGTTCTGCGCGGGCTCCCATTGCAGGCGAAATGGCTTCGCAATCGCGAGCGGCGTGGCGGGGTCGGCGCGTGTCGAGTCGTTCATTGCGGAAACGCCTTCTCGATCGCGTCGAGCATGGTCCACAGAATGTCGAGCTTGAACTGCAGGATGTCGAGCGCCCGTTCCTGCTGATCGCGTCGCGTGAAATGGGCAAGCGTGACCTCGAGTCCGTGCTGCACATCGCGCTGCGCGAGCGAAATGCGTGAGCGGAAGTACGCGAGGCCCTCGGGTTCGATCCACGGATAGTGCTCGGGCCAGCTCGCGAGCCGGTCGCGATGTACCTGCGGCGCGAACATTTCGGTCAGCGACGAGCACACCGCTTCCTGCCACGGCGCGCGGCGTGCGAAATTCACATACGCATCGACGGCGAAGCGCACGCCCGGCGTCACGTGTTCGAGCGACCACAGTTCGTCGCGTGTGAGGCCGACCGCATCCGCGAGACGCGCCCAGGTTTCGATGCCGCCTTGCGCGCCATCGTAGCCGTCGTGATCGAGAATGCGCAGCACCCAGCGGCGGCGCGTCTCGCGGTCCGGACAGTTCGACAGCACGGCCGCATCCTTCAGCGGAATGTTGATCTGGTAGTAGAAGCGGTTCGCGACCCAGCCGCGAATCTGTTCGCGCGAGCAGCCGCCGCTATTCATCTTCACGTTGAACGGATGGTGGATGTGATAGGCGGTGCCCTTCGCGCGCAACTGCGCTTCGAATTCTTCACGGCTCCAGGCGGGTCGGTCGATGCCTTGAGTTCCCGTTGTACTCGCGTCGCGTGTTGGTGTCGTGTCCTGAATGTCTTTCGCGTTCATGCCGTCTCCGTTTTATCGTCGTTCACAGCCGCGCCTCGTTACCGCATCGCTCCGTACTCTTCACTGCGCGCCTCAAAGCTCGAAGCTCATTCCGTCGTACGCGACCTCGATGCCATGCTCGACTAGCATGCGCCGCTCGGGGCCGTCTTCGATCAGGATCGGATTCGTGTTGTTGATATGGATCAGCACTTTGCGTTTCGCGCCGAGCGAATCGAGCGTTTCGATCATGCCGCCCGCGCCGCTCTGCGGCAGATGGCCCATATCCGCCGAGGTCTTCTTCGACAGGCCGAGGCGGATCATTTCGTCGCCGGTCCACAGCGTGCCGTCGACGAGTAGCAGATCGGCCTCGCGCATCGCCGCCAGCACGTGCGGCTCGATCGCGCCGAGCCCCGGCGCGTAGAACACGCGCCGGCCCGATTGCAGGTTCGTCAGCACGAGTCCGATGTTGTCGCCGCGCTCCGGCGCATCGCGATGCGGCGAGTACGGCGGCGCCTTGCTCGACAGCGGCAGCGCGTCGATGCGGATGCCGGGCAGCGCGTCGACGGCGAGCGGCGCGCCGTCGAGCGCGATACGGCGGTGCTCGACTCCGCAGTAGTGCGACAGGATCGGCGCGACCGGAAAGCCGGAGCGGAGGTCTTGCCAGACCGCATCGGTCGCGTATAGCGGCAGCGGGGTGTCGCGTTCGCGCAGCATCAAGAGGCCGGTCACGTGGTCGATCTGCGCGTCGATCACGAGCACCGCGGCGATGCCGCTGTCGCGCGCGCGCCGCGCTGGTTGAAGTTCGGGATGCGCGGCGATCTGCGCGAGCAGATCGGGCGATGCATTGACGAGCAGCCAGTCCTCGCCGTTCGCGCTGACCGCGATCGACGACTGCGTGCGGCGCGTCGCCTTCACCGTGTCGCGACGCACTCCGTCGCAATTGCGGCAATTGCAGTTCCACTGCGGAAAGCCGCCGCCCGCCGACGAGCCGAGTACCTTGATCTTCATGCCGCGCGACGCATGCTGCTGCGCCCCTCTTCGACGGTGGGAGTGAACATCGCGGCGAGCACGTGCGCGACGCATGCATGCAGCGCGGGGTCGCTCGTCAGATGACCCGCCGCACTGACAGACTCGACGCGCGCCGACGGAACCGCGCGCGACAGACGTCGCAGATTGCCGAGCGGACACACCGGATCGCGCCCACCATGCACGGCCGCAATCGATACCCCGGCCGCCGCCGCGCGGCGCGCGAGCGACAGCAAACGCGTCTCGCCGAGCCAGCAGCGATGCGCGAGGTAGTGCGCCTGAATCCGGTATTTGCCGATCAGCTTGCGCGCGTGGCGTTGGGGTTCGCGTGGGTTTCGCAGGTTCGCACGTCGTTGTGCGGCGCCTCGCGGCGATGCGCTCGCGAGCACCGCGTTTTCATAGCCGCGCCAGGCCAGCGCGAGCGCGCGTTGCCGCGCTTTATTCGCGCCGTATTGCAAGGTGTCGCCGCAACGCGCGGCCAGTGTCGCGGGCTGCTCGCAGCGAGCAGCGGCACGCAGTCTCGACCACGCACGCGGCGCACGCTTGCGTGACCCGATGAACAAACCGTGCACTTCGCGCGCGGACGTCAGGAACAGGCCGCGCAGCACGACGCCCGTCACCGACCGCGGACACCGCCCCGCATACGCGAGCGCGAGCGCCGCGCCCCACGATCCGCCGAGCACGCCCCAGCGCGCGAAGCCGAGCCGCGCGCGAATCGCTTCGAGATCGGCGATCAGATAGTCGGTGCGGTTGTGGCGCACGCTGCCGTGCGGCGTCGAGGCACCGGTGCCGCGCTGGTCGATCAGCACGACGCGAAAGCGCTGCAGATCGAACAGCCGCAGCACGCCGGGCTGACTGCCGCTGCCCGGGCCGCCGTGCAGCACCGCGACCGGCACGCCGTCGCGCGCGCCGGCGAGCGCGTACCACACGCGATGGCCGTCGCGCGTGCGCAGCGTATGGACTTCGAGTGCGGCGGCCGCCTGTGTGTGGCGCGATAAGCTTCGCATCGTCATGGCAGCATCCTCGCGAGCAGGTTGTCGCGATCGATCCACTGATGCTTGAACGCGCCCGCCACGTGCAGCACGATCAGCACGATCAGCGCGAAGCCGATGGCGTGGTGAAGGCCGAAGAACAGCGCGCGCAGATGCGCGTCGTCCCAGCCCCACTTCGGCAGCAGGATGCCCCAGAAGCGCGTGCCGTAGGTGTTGAACGACGAGCCGAGATACCCGGCAAGGGGCATCGCCACCATGCCGACATATAAAAGACCCTGCGTAGTGCGCGCGGCGGCGCGTTGCCACGGTGGCATCGGCGGCAGCGGAGGCCGGTGAAGGACCATCCGCGCGCCGATGCGCAAAAGCACCAGCAGGAAAACCGTCAGTCCGAGCGACTTGTGCAGATTGATCAGCGTCGCCTTGACGGGCAAGCCTTTCGGCAAGCCGACCATATAAAGCCCGAGCGCGAGCAGCCCGACGATGCCGAGCGCGATCAGCCAGTGCAGCGCGATCAGCAGCCCGGCATAGCGCGGGCCGCCGGCGCTGGCATTTGCGTTGACGTCGATATCAGGCTTCGCGTTTGCAGAATCCGCTGTCGTCATGCCCTGTCTCCATGCAACATCGTTGCGGGACGTTTCTTTTTGCCGAACACCGTTTCAGTCCTGGCTGACATAGCGCTGCGTCAGCCGACGATCAGTATTTCACCGCGGCCGTCGACCGCGAGGTCGCCCGTGAAGCGGACCGGCAGACGGTCCGCGCGCCACTGCGAAAACGGCGCGATTTCGGCCGCGAGACTGCGTATGAGCAATGACCAGAATACGTCGAAACCGTGTCCGCCGCCGGTGAAAGTAGGGGGCGGCAGTGGCTCTGGCCGTTGCGCGAGCAGCAGCGTGCCACGCCTCATTGCATAGGCATAATGCGCGCCCAGTTGCCCCGCCACGCCGACGGTCCCCGCCACCAGCCGCGACGCCGCGAAGTCGCCCGCGTTGCCGCCGACCAGCACGAGGCCGCGGCGCATCCGGTCGGCGAGCCGCGCGCCGGCGTTGCCGTGGATCGTCAGCGCGCCGCCGCTCATGCCTTCCATATCGCCCGTCAGTGCGCCGGCGGCGAAGTCGCCGCTGTCGCCGCGCACCGTCACGCGTCCGCCGCGCATTTCGCAGCCGGTGAAGTGCCCCGCGTCGCCGTCGATTTCAAGCAAGCCGCCGCTCATTCTGAAGCCGCTGTAGTCGCCGACCGAGCCGCGCGCGACGAGCCGTCCGCCATCCATCTGCGCGCCGAGCCGGTCGAGCCACCGCGCGGCGTCGTCGATCAGCAGCGTGGCCATGTCGTCGCCGGACGCAGGCGCGTCGTCGCGCGAAACCTCGAAGACGTCGCCGACCACGCAGCGCTCGTTGCCGGCCGGCAGCACGATGCGCTCGATCTCGGCCACGCTCATGCTGGCCAGCGCCGAGGGTGACAGCGCTGCGGCATCGACGCGAAAGCCTGGTGGTGTCTTCACGCGCAACGTGGTCGTGCTCATGCGTGACTCCCGTTGAGCCCCGCCGCCAGTTCGTGCAGATGAAAGTGGTACGGCCCGAGCTTGCCGCCGTAGTTGCCCGCCGAAATGCGCAGCACGCCGGCCGCGCGGCCGAGTCCGGCGGCCGCGCCGATCCCGGCCGTCATCGCCGCGCCGACGTCGGCGTCGGTCAGACCGTCGATGACGATCTCCAGCACGCAGCCAACGTCCGCGCTCAACTCGCTGCGCCGCGCGAGGCCGATCAGGCTCGGGCAGAACGCGTCGTTGGTCGACGCGGTCGCGCCCGCATACTTCGAGCCGATCTTCGAGCCCGAGCGCACGATGCCGCCGGGAAACGGCATGATCACGTTCGGCAGCCGGCGCATCGCGTCGACCGCGGCTTCGGCGGCCGCGAGCGCGGC
Organism: Paraburkholderia sp. UCT70; assembly: GCF_050434085.1. Taxonomy (NCBI): domain Bacteria; kingdom Pseudomonadati; phylum Pseudomonadota; class Betaproteobacteria; order Burkholderiales; family Burkholderiaceae; genus Paraburkholderia; species Paraburkholderia sp. UCT70. The sequence continues at coordinate 995,852 of NZ_JBNPVZ010000002.1, forward strand.
GCCCAGGTCGCGCGCGAGCAGCAGCAGGTTGCCGCCGCCGACGGCCTTGACCGTCGCCGCCGTGTCTTCGCAGACGAACTCGCCGTCCATCACCGGCACGCGCCAGTAACGGGTGGGTCCGTTCCCCGCGTCGATCATCTTCGCGATCTGCCAGCCGTCGCCGAAAAAGCGCAGCCCGCTGCCAAGCGGCGCCGGCTCCGACAGCGGCGCGCGGCTCGTGGCCGGATCGATGCCGCCGTAGACGGCCGTGCTCGGACAGGTGAGCACGCACTGTCCGACGCGCCGCCCGATCTGCTTCGCGAGCTCCTTCGACGACACCGCGAACAACAGCACCGCGACGCCGGGCCGGCCGTCGGGCGTGGCATCGGGCGCGAGCGTGCGCTCGACGCCCGCCTCGCAGCCGCAACCGATCACCGAGGTCGCGAAGCCCGCCAGCGAGTTCGCCGCGTGCATCGCCCACGTCGCCGTGTGCGCGGTGATCACGAGCCGGGTCGCCTTCATCGGAAAGGCTTCGGCGAAGGTCGCGTCGATCGCGGTGCCGTTGATGTCGAGCGGGGCGGGAGCGTTCATCGTGGACGCGTCAGGTTAGACATTCGACGGGCAATAGTCGTCCGCCGCGGCAGCAGCGGCAGGCTTCGTCGTCGCTGATCGCGGCATGCGCGAAGTTGCTCGCGAGGTTCGCGTCGCTATACGCGCGCAGCGTTGTCTCGATGCCGCGATCGAATTGCGGCGCGACGAAATGGATGCCGCCCGTCGGCGTCGCGACCAGCGTACCGTCGCGCGCGACCAGTTCGCCGTCCTTGAACACATAGGCCGGCGACGTGAACATCCGCTCGCGGTCCGGCTCGTCGCGATAGACGGCGATGTCCGCCGCCGCGCCCGCGCCGAGATGGCCGCGATCGCGCAGACCGAGCAGCCGCGCGGGACCGGCGCGCGTGATGATCGCGATCTCGTACAGCGAGAATTCGCGTTTGAGTTCCGGCAGCGCGCTGGCGACCTGCGCCTCGGGATGCAGCTTCGCAAGCTGCTCATCGCGAAACGGCTTGTCCATCAGCAGGCGAATCAGATGCGGATAGCTCGTGAACGGGCCGCCGTTCGGATGATCGGTGGTCATCGCGACGCGCCACGGGTCGTCGACGAGCAGGAAGATTTCGAGGCCGATGATCCATTGCAGCGCGTTCACGTAGCTCTGTTCGCGATAACGGAACGGCAGCACGCCGCAGCCCGCGTCGCACTCGATATCGCCCACCACCCACTTGTGCGGCCGCGCGAGCGGCGCGTTGCGGAACTGCATCATCGTGTCACCGGAGGCCGTGACGGTCTGTCCGAAGATGATCTGGCCGACGTCGATCGACACGTTCGGCCGCGCGTTCACGGCCTCGGCAATCTGCCGCGCGCCCGACGAAAACTTGCGCGAACCCTCGGTGCCATAGCTGTGAAACTGAATATGCGTCAGATGGATCGGCAGGCCGTCGGCGGCGTCCATCGTCGCGATGGTCGAGGCGAGGTTGCCGGGCACGCCGAGGTTGCTCGTGTGCACGTGCAGCGGATGCGGCACGCGCAGCTCGGTCAGCGCGCGCGTCAGCGTGCGCAGCACGTCGCGCGGCGTGATGCCGTAGTGCGCGTGCGGCTCGTCGACGTTTAGCGAGCGCTGGTTGAACTTGAACGCCGAGATGCCGCCGGGGTTCACCACCTTGACGCCGAGCGCCTTGCTCGCGTCGATCGTCCAGCCGACGTAGTCGCGCAGACGTTCGAAGTCGTCGCGCGCGGCGAGCATCCGCAGGAACAGCTCGTCGTTGCCGAGCATCACGTACGCGCCGTGATCGATGATCGGCGTGTCGCCCATTTCGAGGTGCGTGTGGCGCGCGTTGGACGGCATCATCGCCGGCTCGAACGCGGCCGTGTAGCCCATTTCGGCGTAGCGGTAGCCGGTCGCGAGCGTGCCCGGCGTGCAGACGCCGCACGACGGCAGGCGCAGGTAGCGGCCGTTGCCGTCGCGCGCGGCTTCGTAGGCGGCCTCGCGCGGCGCATCGGCGCGATGGTCCTCGGGCAGCAGCAGGCGCGACAGATTGGTCTTGCCGCCGCCGATATGCGAATGCAGGTCGATGCCGCCCGCCATCACGATCATGCCGGTCGCGTCGTATTCACGATCGACGGGCGTGGTGGCGGGCACGTCGACGATGCGGCCGTCGCGGAACGTCAGGTCGCGGCGCTCGCCGTTGACGTTGTGGATCGGGTCGAACAACGTGCCGCCCTTGAGCCGGACGAGAGTCATGGCTGATCCTCGCGCATACTCAAGCGTTCGCTCAATCGCCCGCTCAACTTCGCGGCAATCGACGCCACCGACTCCAGCGCGGCACCACGCGCGGCGGTGAGCTGCATCACGACCGTGCCGTCGATGCGAAACAGATGCCCGCCGCTATCGACGCCAGGTGTCGCGACCGGCACGAACACGGTGTTCGCGCCGCGTGCCCTGGCGGCATCGGCGAGCGCCGGATGACCGAGCACGATCAGGGGAAGCGCGGGATCGAGCGACGCGGGCCACGCGTGCGGCGCGAAGCCCGCGATCCACAGCAGCGCATCGACTTCGCGTTCGGCGAGCAGCCGAGCCGTCCGATAGCGGTACGGATCGTGATCGAGCGGCGCGGTGCCCGCGGCGTCCGCCGGCATCGACACGCGCGTGCGCAGCGGCAAGCCGGACAGCCACGTGACGGTCTGATTGACCGTCAACGCGCCGTCGTCGCCGCCGAGCGCGAGACATGCCGCGCGCGTCGTGCGATTCACGGCCTTCACGATCCGGTTCAGCGCTTCGATCAGCAGCGCCGCGTGCGGCGCGGGCAGTGCGGCCGGTTCGTAGACGACCACCGTATAGCGCGCGCCGGCGATCCGTGCGTGCAACGACGCGAGCGCGGTTGCCACGTTGGCTGCGCTGCCATCGCCGTGGCTCAGCGCGGCGGCGTCGCGTCCTTCCGCGAGCGCTGACCACAGCGCGAGCGTGTCGTACGGATCGGTGTCCGGCAGAAGCGTGTCGATGCGCGTTTGCGCGAAGCCGGCTGCGGCCGGGTCCGCTTCGCAGCCGACGAAGACCAGCTCGCGCGCGAGTTCGGTGCCCGCCAGCGCGCGCGTGAAAAAGCGCGGATAGCGCCGCGACGGCTGACAGTCGAAGAACACCAGCAGGTCAGCGCGGGCGCGCACTTCGGAGAGCGTCGTAAAGAACGAGCCGCGGTCTTGCAAAGCGAGCGTCGCGGGCGTCAGCGCATCGCCGTGCAGATGATCGAGGATCGCGCCGCAGGCGGCGGCAAGCGGATACAGCGCGCGGATGCCGGCGACATCGGTGGCGAGGCCGCCGAATAACGGGCGGCGCGCGTTCGCGAGCAACTGCGCGGCGCTCGCCAGCGCGGCATCCTTGTCCACTTCGTTGCCATCGACGGTGCAAGCGCATTGCGCGTCCGTCACGCCGTACTGCGCGAGCGCGTGAGCGAGCCGCGAACATTCGGTGTCCGGCACATCGAGCGTGCCGTCGTCGTGGGCAGCGGCGACCAGGTCGTCGCACAACAAAGGGCAGAACGGACAGATCCAGTCGCGTGTGAGCGCCGCGGCGCGCGTTGCGCTCGGGCTGGGGGTCGATGGATCGATGGAGGGGCTATGCATGGGGCAGGTTTAGCAAGCTCCATGCCGATCTTTCGACACGCCTCGGCGGGCAAGCGCCGCGTTGAAGCGGGCCGCGCCTACGGGCGTACTGCTTTGCATTCAGCGGATGAACCTGCGCGGGGTCCCTGCGGCAAGCGTGCCTGATCCTGCGTCGGCGCGCGCGTCAAAGGCCCACTGCGCCATACAAAATGTGTGCCGTTCTGGAGCAGAGTGTCAAGCAGAGTGTCACACGCGAACAGTCCGGCTTGCGTTGCGTTTACCGACAGCGCTGTCGGAACGCGTGGCATGGAAATTGTATGGAAGGCCTACGCGGAATCGGAATGCGCGTAGTCGATCTGTCGATCGTGCAGCGCGGACGCCACCAGCCAGGCGCTTGCGCCGGTGCCGGCCGCGGCGGCCAGATCGTCGCGATTGCGGATGCCGCCCGCGCCGATCAGCGTGGTGTGCACGGCGGCCTCCGCGCGCACGCGCTCGAACGTCGCGAGATCGGGGCCGGCGTAGCTGCCGACCTGGTCGAGCGTCATCGCGATCACGCGCGACGGCCACCACGCCGACGAGCGGTCGAGCGCGGCCGCGGCGAGCAGTTCGCCCGCGCGATGATCGAGCGACAGGATCGGCGCGAGACCGGCGCGCTGAGCCGCGTGCAGTGCGTGGATATCGCGCAGCGTCTCCGAGCCGAAGACAGGCACGAGAGTCGCGAGATGGGAAGCGGCAGCAGGGCTGTCGTGTTGATCGATGGCGTCGTCGATGCGCTCGAATAGCGCGCGCATTGACGCGTAGTCCGCGAAACCCGCGTCGAGCCACAGTTCGATGCCGGGCAGCGCGGCCCGCAATGCGGCGAGCGTCGAAGCATGCGCGCCGCGCTGCAGGATGGCGCCGAGATCGGCGATATAGAGCGTGCGCGCGCCGCTGGCTTCGAGCAGCGCGCGGGCGGTGGCAAGTGGGTCGCTCGTCGCGACGAGGCGGGACTGGATGGGCCGATAGGCGCTCCGCTCGCCGCGCACCGCGCGTACGACCTGGCCGTTGAGCAGATCGAGAACAGGTATCACCTGCATAGGGGCGCTTTCCTTTGACCAGAATCTTTGTCTACGAGTATCTCACCGGCGGCGGCATCGACCCCCAGCTCGCCGGCCCGGGCAGTCTCGCCGATTTGAGCGCGCTGATCGTCGAAGGACGCGTGATGCGCGACGCGCTGGTCGGCGCTCTGCGTGAACTCGACGGCGTGCAGGTCACGTTTGCGACCTCGCGCTTCGAAACGCCAGGGGCGGGCGAGGCCCATTGTATGGCCGCGCCCGGCGAATCGATGACGGCGTTCGTCGCGCGCGCGGCGCGTGAGCACGATTACGCGTGGGTCGTCGCGCCGGAATGCGACGGGCTGCTGCTGCGCTTTCACGATGCGGTCGGTACCGCGCGCTGGCTCGGCTGCGCGAAGGAAGCGATCCGCGTCGCGTCGAGCAAGAGCGCGACAGCGGCGTGTCTTGCCGCGCATGGCATTGCGACCACGCCGGCGCTCGAACCCGGCGATTCAGCCGCGCAGCAGGACGGCCGGTGGGTGGTCAAACCGGACGACGGCGCGGGCGGCCTCGACACGATCGTGTACGAGCGCTTCGCCGATGCCTGCGCCGAGTACGAGGCGCGCGCGGCGGCGGCGCGCAATCCGGTGCTGCAGGCGTGGGTCGATGGCGAGCCGTTGAGCCTGTCGCTGATCTGCCGCGGCGACGCTACCAAGCTCCTCAGCATCAACCGTCAGCAGATCGGGCTGAGCGGCGGCGACGCGTCGGGTGATGTTGCGCGGATCGTCGAGTTCGACGGCGTGCTGGTCGATCAGATCGACCAGCACAGCGACATGGGCCGCGCGCTCGACACGCTCGCGCATCGCGTCGCGCGGGCCATCCCGGGTTTGCGCGGCTTCGTCGGCATCGATGTCGTGTGGCATCCGCAACTCGGGCCGGTCGTGATCGAAGTGAATCCGCGTTTGACGGTCGCTTATGCGGGGCTGTCGGCGGCGCGCGGCAGCGGCCTGACGCGCGCGCTGCTGGCCGCGCATGGCGTGCGCATCGAGCGCTGCGGCGCGGCGCGCGCCATTTCGCCGACGTACGAGGTGCGCCCTTGAGCCCGGCCCGTTCGAACCCGGCGGCGCGGTTCGGCTGGGACGTCGGCGGCGCGCACGTGAAGGTGTCGCTCGTCGACGGCAGCGACGCCGTGCTGGACGTCGTGCAATGGCCGTGTCCGCTTTGGCAGGGGCTCGACCATCTGCACCGCACGATCGACCTCGTCTTCGAGCGCTGGCCGCAGGCCCGCACGGACGCCGCGCAGCATGCGGTGACGATGACCGGCGAGATGGTCGACCTGTTCGCGGATCGCGCCGAAGGCGTGCGCGCGATCGTGGCCGCGCTCGCGCAGCGGCTCGGCCCATCACTGCGTTTCTACGCCGGCGACGCCGGCTGGCTCGCCGCCGCCGACTGCGCGGCCGGCTGGCGTCACGTCGCGTCGGCGAACTGGCTCGCGACCGCGGGCTGGGTCGCTACCTGCATCGCGAACGCGCTGCTGATCGACATCGGCAGCACCACCACCGACATCATTCCGATCGTCGACGGCCGCGTCGTCGCGCGTGCCGCGACCGATGCGGGCCGGCTCGCGACCGGCGAACTCGTGTATCACGGCGTCGTGCGCACGCCGTTGTGCGGCGTCGCGCATCGGATCGAATTCGGCGGCGCCATGCTGAACGTGATGAACGAATGGTTTGCGACGACCGCCGACGTCTACCGGCTGACGGGCGAACTGGACCCGCTGCACGACGTGCAGCCGAGCGCCGACCAGGGGCCGAAGACACAGGCGGCGAGCCGCGCGCGGCTCGCGCGCATGATCGGGCACGACGCGCACGATGCGTCGGACGTCGAATGGCTGCACTTTGCGCGGCGCTGGCGCGCGCTGCAGGTGCGCGAAATCGGCGCGAACCTGATGCGGGTGGTCGCCGCGCAGCCGGCGCTCGCGGCCGCGCCGCTGGTGGGCGCCGGCTGCGGCCGCTTCCTCGTCGCCGCATTGGCGCGCGACGAGGCGCGCGGCTATATCGACTTCGGCGCGCTGGCGGGCGTGCCCGATGCTTGCGCGGCATGGGCGGCGACCTGCGCGCCGAGCGTGGCGGTCGCGCTGCTCGCGGCGCGCGAGCCGGGCGCCCAACGGCGCGGCGCGCGTGGTATCGCGGCGCGCGCGGCATGAGTTGAGAGGCGCGGCGCGCAATCCGGGGACGCGGCGCGCCGGCGCACGAGTAGCGCAAAGAGGGGCAGGGGACACGATAAGGCGAGCGGGACAAGTTCGGTGATGAACGAGGTTGCGAAACGACGCGACCCGGCCGGGCACTCAACTGGACGCGAGGGCAACAGTCATGTGGGTGGTCAAGATCGGAGGCAGCCTGAGTCACGACCCGGCACTGCGCCACTGGCTCAGTGAGCTATGCGAAGTCGGCGGCGGACGGGTCGTGATCGTGCCCGGCGGCGGCGATTTCGCGGACAAGGTCCGCCAGTACCAGGGTGAGTGGAACTTCGACGATCTGGCCGCGCACAACATGTGTCTGCTCGCGATGACGCAATATGCGCTGCTGATGCAAGGCGTTTCGCCCGAACTGGTGATCGCGTCGAGCGAGGCGAAGATTCGCCGCACCCTGCGTGACGGTCATGTCGCCGTGTGGGCGCCGACCGCGCTGATGCGTGATACGCCCGACGCGATGAGCAACTGGGACACGACCTCGGACAGCCTCGCCGCCTGGCTATCGACGATGCTCAACGCGGAGCGGCTGGTCGTCGTCAAATCCTGTCCGATCGCCGTCGACGATCCGCTCGAAACGCTGGCCGCGTCGGGGGTGATCGACCGCAAGTTCGTCGACTACGTGAACGATGCGAACTATGTGGTCGAATTGCTCGACAAGAGCAACGTCGCGCTGATGCGCGACCGTTTGCTGAATATTCCGGTGATGTGATCGGCTGCTACAGCCGCGTCGCGTTGGTCGAGCCCGGCAACGGCGCCGCGCCATCGACGCGAATCTCTCCAGCCGGCCGATGCAATGCGCTCGCCCATTGCGCGACGCGCTCGGGGTCGAGCCGCGAGCGGCGCCCGTCGGCGCACAGCGCGGTGCGAAAACCGGCCACGTCGGGCGCCAGCGCGCGGATCTGCGGCAGTTGCGCCCAGCAAAGCGCACCGGCGATGCCCGCCATCGCGCCGCGCTGACGCGCGAGCCGCAACCAGCGCGCGAGCGAGTCGACATCGACGTGATCGAACAGCGTGCCGCCGTCCTTGCTCGCGGTATCGAACATCAAGCCGGCGAAGCCGAGCGCCGCGGTGTGGCTGACCAGTTCGTCGTCCATGCCGCCGTCGCATAGCAGCACCGGCACGACGCTAGCCGGCAGATTCGCGAGCTGCTCGATGCAGCGGCGCGCGGCCGGTCCGCGCGCGACGCCGACCTTCACATAGTCGACGCCGGCATCGCTGACGTCGATCACGCGCGCGGCGATCTCGTCGAACGCGTCGGCCGGCACGTCGCCGATCGCCGCGCTGATCGGCTTGACCGGGTAGCGCGCGCGAAGTTGTTGCGCGATGTTCGTGATGGCGCCGATCGACAGGCCGCCGAGCGCGCCGTCGTCCGGCTCTTTCAGGTCGATCAGCTCGGCGCCGGCGCGGGAGGCGTCGAATGCTTCGTCAGCCGAGCGGACGCTCGCGAGCAATGCGGTCATCGGGGTTCTCCGCGGAGGAAAGGGTTTTCAGTGATGGGCCGAAGCGGCGGCCTGATGCGCCGCGTCTTCGAGGCTCGCGCGATATCGCGCGATCGCGGCGACGAGCCAGCTCCATGCGGTGCGCTCGTTGTCGCCGGCGGTTTTGTCGATCGCGATCTGCAGATACGCCATTTCTCGATCGACCTTGTCGGCCGGCAGCATGAAGAGCCGGCTCACCAGAATCGCGCCTTCCACGACCGCCGACTGCGCGCGATTGAAGCCCGCGAACGGCGCGTGGTTTTCACGGTGCACGCATTTCATCACCAGCACCGGGCGCTCGGCGTCGTCGCGCAGCTCGTCGAGTTCGAGCTCGGCGTGGGCCAGCGACTCGGCCAGACGTACGCTCGGCACGCGGCTCGCGGCCACGGTCGGCCAATCGGTTGCGCAGTGCGTGACGCAGCCCGCGAAGATACGCACGTCGGTGGTGAAGTTCAGCACCGCCGCGCGCGTCGCGATCACGTTGTCGAGCGTGACCGACGGGCGGAAAGGCGCGAGGATGATGCGCTCGCCCTCGTAGCGCGCGCCCATCGGCGCGATGTGTGGACGGCCATCGCACGCTGCCGTGGTGACGATCGTTTCGTGGATCATGGCTGGGAACGTGTGTCCCGACAGCGCCGGAAGGCCGGCCGTCAGCAGAAGTCAAACACAAACGGGAACCGCAAAGGGGCCGCGGCGTGCGGCCCGGTTGCGGGCTTAACGCGTAGCGACATACATCACGATTTCAAAACCGAGGCGTACGTCGGTGTAGCTCGGAGTCGTCCATTGCATACGTGCTTTCTCCTTCGGTTGAAACAGCGGGTGGAACAGCGTTGCGCCGCCGGCCCCGCGTAATGCCCGGTGTCGACGGCAGCCGGCATCACGCAAGCTTTATGCCTGTTCGGGTACCGGCCGGTCAGGCGGGCGTGCGTTCGTTCGAGGGCTAATACAGCGCTCGGCGAATTGCGCCACGCCGTGGCGCTCGCGCGGGTTGCAAGACGCAAAGAGCCGCGCGGTGTGGCGAAAACGAAGCAAAGTGTGCCATCGCGATTCCCTGGTTCGATTGCGCTGTCACGCCGCGCCCGCCTCGCTCACCAACACATTCTGCTCCCATTCGCGTCGCACGGCTCGAAAATGAACCCCACGATGTGGTAGCGATAACCGATCCGTTAAGTCTGCCAAATAAAATCGTGAATTCACCTTGGGCGTGTCCGTGCCTACAGTGCAACTCAAGCGCTTCGTTCTTCCGGCAGTGCGCTTGCCACCTTCGAGGACACGTCATGAACGATTTCAGTCAACCGCCGATCCAGCCCGAACCTCAAGCGCGCGATCCGCACAATCCGCGCGAGCGGTACGCGGCGGGCGTGATGAAATACCGCGAGATGGGGTACTGGCAACCGGACTACGAACCGAAAGACACCGACGTGATCGCGCTGTTTCGCATCACGCCGCAACCCGGTGTCGAACCCGAGGAAGCGGCCGCCGCGGTGGCCGGCGAATCGTCGACCGCGACGTGGACGGTGGTGTGGACCGACCGGCTCACTGCCTGCGACATGTATCGCGCGAAGGCGTATCGCGTCGAGCCGGTGCCGGTGTCTCGCGCCGACGAGCCGCAGTACTTCGCGTATATCGCTTATGAACTCGATCTGTTCGAAGAGGGCTCGGTCGCGAACCTGACCGCGTCGATCATCGGCAACGTGTTCGGCTTCAAGCCGCTGAAGGCATTGCGGCTCGAAGACATGCGCATCCCCGTCGCGTATCTGAAGACGTTTCAGGGGCCGCCGACCGGTATCGTCGTCGAGCGCGAACGGCTCGACAAGTATGGTCGGCCGTTGCTCGGCGCCACGGTCAAGCCGAAGCTCGGTCTGTCGGGCAAAAACTATGGGCGGGTGGTCTACGAAGGCCTGCGCGGCGGCCTCGATTTCCTGAAGGACGACGAGAACATCAACTCCCAGGCGTTCATGCATTGGCGCGACCGCTTCCTGTTCGCGATGGAGGCGGTGAGCCGCGCCCAGGCGGAGACCGGCGAGCTCAAGGGTCACTACCTGAACGTGACGGCCGGCACGATGGAGGACATGTACGAGCGAGCCGAATTCGCGAAGGAGCTCGGCTCGTGCATCGTGATGATCGACCTCGTGATCGGCTGGACCGCGATCCAGTCGATGTCGCGCTGGGCCCGCAGGCACGACATGATCCTGCATCTGCATCGCGCGGGGCATGGCACCTACACGCGGCAACGCAGCCACGGCATCTCGTTTCGCGTGATCGCCAAATGGCTGCGCATGGCGGGCGTCGATCACGCGCATGCGGGCACCGCGGTCGGCAAGCTCGAAGGCGATCCGCTGTCGGTGCAGGGCTACTACAACGTGTGCCGCGACGCGCACAACGCGGTCGATCTGTCTCGCGGCATTTTCTTCGACCAGCCGTGGGCCGGCTTGCGCAAGGTGATGCCGGTCGCCTCGGGCGGGATTCACGCGGGGCAGATGCATCAGCTGCTCGATCTGTTCGGCGACGACGCGATCCTGCAGTTCGGCGGTGGCACGATCGGCCATCCGGCCGGCATCCAGGCCGGCGCGACCGCGAACCGCGTCGCACTCGAAGCGATGGTGAAGGCGCGCAACGAGGGCCGCGACCTTCTGCGCGAAGGGCCCGACGTGCTCGAAGCCGCCGCGCGCTGGTGCACGCCGCTCAAGCAGGCGCTCGATACGTGGCGCGACGTGAGCTTCAACTACGCATCGACCGATACGCCCGATTTCGCCGCCACGCCGACGGCGGCCTAGCAACGCCGAGCTTTTTCCGCGAGCGCCTCACGAGCGCATCCGCAACGCGGTGCAACGGCACCGCGCGGGGCACCGTTGACGCCGTTCCGAACGCGACATCCATCCACGAGGTTCGTCATGCGTATTACTCAAGGAACGTTTTCTTTTCTGCCCGAGCTGACCGACGAGGAAATCGGCCTGCAGATCGACTACGCGCTGCGCCAGGGCTGGGCCTGTTCGGTCGAATTCACCGACGACCCGCATCCGCGCAACACCTACTGGGAAATGTGGGGTCTGCCGATGTTCGACCTGCACGACGCGGCCGGCGTGTTGCAGGAGGTCAGGGCTTGCCGCGAGGCGCGGCCGCAGCACTACATCAAGGTCAACGCGTTCGATTCGGTGCGTAGCTTCGAGACGATGCGCCTGTCGTTCATCGTCAACCGGCCGGACGTGGAGCCGGGCTTCCGGCTGTTGCGGCAGGACGCGCAGGGGCGCACGCAGCGCTACAGCATGACGGGCTACGCGGGCGACCGGCCAGCGGGCGAGCGTTATGGCGCGGCGGGCTGACGCCGCTGATCGCGCAACAACGCGCACGACGACCCGCAGCGAGGAGGAACCATGACAGACGCCGCCATCGTGGACGCACTGCCCGCGTCCACCGCGCACAGCGACGCCGCCGCGCCCCATATCGACCTCGCGGCGCTCTACCGCGACTCCGGCATCGGCGACGTGCTCGGCGAACTCGATCGCGATCTGGTCGGGCTCGCGCCCGTGAAAACCCGCATTCGCGAAGTCGCCGCACATCTGCTGGTCGAGCGCGCGCGGGCTTCGCTGGGTCTCGCGGGCGGCGCGCCGACCTTGCATATGTGCTTCTCCGGCAACCCCGGCACCGGCAAGACGACGGTTGCGCTGCGCATGGCGGAAGTGTTGCACCGGCTCGGCTACATTCGCCGCAATCATCTGGTGTCGGTCACACGCGACGATCTGGTCGGCCAGTACATCGGCCACACTGCGCCGAAAACGCGCGATGTGCTCAAGCGCGCGATGGGCGGCGTGCTGTTCATCGACGAAGCGTATTACCTGTATCGCCCGGAGAACGAGCGCGACTACGGGCAGGAAGCGATCGAAATTCTGTTGCAGACGATGGAGAACCAGCGCAGCGACCTGGTCGTGATTCTGGCCGGCTACGCGTCGCGAATGGAAGTGTTCTTCGAGAGCAATCCGGGTTTCCGCTCGCGCATCGCGCATCACATTACGTTTCCCGATTACGAGGAAACGGAGTTGCTCGAAATCGCCGAACGGATGCTCGGCACCATGCATTACCGCTTCGATGCCGCGTCGCGCCGCGCGTTCGCCGACTATCTGGCGCGCCGCATCCGCCAGCCGAATTTCGCCAACGCGCGCTCGGTGCGCAACGCGCTTGACCGCGCGCGGCTGCGCCAGGCGAACCGCCTGTTCGCGAGCGCCTTGCAAGGCGGCGAGCCGATCGACGCCGCCACGCTGACGCTGATCGATGCCGCCGACGTGCGCGCGAGCCGCGTGTTCGACGAGCCGCCGCAGTCCTCGCAATCGCCTTCCAACGCGCGCGCCGTCACGGCGCCGCCGGGCTGAATCACGACACCATCGACGGAGAACGCCATGCAGGACGGACGCACGACACTTTCGAAGTTCCTGATCGACACGCTCGATCGCCCGCCGTGTACGGACGACACGCGCGACACTGCAGGACTCTCCGCGCTGCTGATCGACGTAGCGGCGGCCATCAAGTCGATCTCGGCGATGCTGACCAAGGGCGCGCTAGGCGGCAACTACGGTTCCGCGCAAACGCTCAACACGCACGGCGAGCAACAGAAGAAGCTCGACGTCTCGACCAACGAGATCTTCGTGCAGCAATGCGAGTGGGACGGCTTGCTGGCCGCGATGGTGTCCGAGGAAATGGAGCACGTCTACGCGATTCCGCTGGACTATCCGCGCGGCGAGTATCTGCTCGCGTTCGATCCACTCGACGGCTCGTCGAATATCGACATCAACGGCGTGGTCGGCTCGATCTTCTCGGTGCTGCGCACGCGCGACCCGGCAGAGGATGCAACCAGCGAAGCCGCGTTCCTGCGGCCGGGCTGCGAACAGGTCGCGGCCGGCTATGCCGTGTATGGACCGTCGACGATGCTGGTGCTGTCGGTCGGCAATGGCACGCATGGCTTCACACTGGAGCGCGACATCGGCAACTTCGTGCTCACGCATTCGAACATCCGGATTCCGGAGGAAACCGGCGAGTTCGCGATCAACGCATCGAACGAGCGCTTCTGGGAGCCGCCCGTGCGCCGCTACGTGCAGGAGTGCAAGGACGGCCGCAGCGGTTGCCGCGCGCGCGACTTCAACATGCGCTGGATCGCGTCGATGGTCGCGGAAGTGCATCGCATCCTGATGCGCGGCGGCGTGTTCATGTATCCGCGCGACTCGAAAACCGCCGGCGATGGAAGGGCGCCTGCGCCTGCTCTACGAAGCGAACCCGATGAGCTTCCTGGTCGAGCAGGCGGGCGGCCTCGCGATCACCGGCCGCGAACGCATTCTCGACGTCGCGCCGCGCGCGCTGCATGGCCGCGTGCCGGTGATTCTCGGCTCGAAGAACGAGGTCGAGCGCATTGCGCGCTATCACGGCGAATACGACCGCGGCGAGGACAAGCCGTTCACGTCGCCGCTGTTCGGCACGCGCTCGTTGTTCCTGCCGGATTTCACTGCGTGATCAGCGACTGACGGCGCGCTCAGCGCACAGAACACAGTCATCCGGAGACAAACACATGTCAGTCAAACATCCGATCATCGCGGTGACCGGCTCGAGCGGCGCCGGCACCACCACCGTCATGAAGAGTTTCACGCATATCTTCAGACGCGAGCACATCAATGCGCAGATCGTCGAAGGCGACGCGTTCCATCGCTACGACCGCAACGGCATGCGCGCGGCGATGCAGGAGCGCGAACGCGACGGTGTGCCGAATTTCAGCCACTTCGGGCCGGAAGCGAATCTGCTCGAAGAACTCGAAACGCTGTTCACGCGCTACGGCGAAAACGGCAGCGGGCAGTTTCGCCACTACGTGCACGACGCGGGCGAAGCGCAACTGTACAAGCAGGACGGCGGCACCTTCACGCCGTGGGAGGAGGTCGCGCCCAATACCGACCTGATGTTCTACGAAGGGCTGCATGGCGCGGCGGTGACCGAGAAGGTCGATATCGCGCGGCATGCGGATCTGCTGATCGGCGTCGTGCCGATCATCAACCTCGAATGGATCCAGAAGCTGCACCGCGATCAGACGATGCGCGGCTACACGCACGAAGCGGTGGTCGACACGATCCTGCGGCGCATGCCCGACTACGTGAACTACATCTGCCCGCAGTTCTCGCGCACGCATGTGAACTTCCAGCGCGTGCCGACCGTGGACACGTCGAATCCGTTTACCGCCCGCGAGATTCCGCAACCGGACGAGAGCTTCGTCGTGATCCGCTTCGCGCGGCCGAAGGGTATCGATTTCCAGTATCTGCTGACGATGCTGCACGACTCGTTCATGTCGCGCCCGAACGTGATCGTCGTGCCGGGCGGCAAGATGGGACTCGCGATGCAGCTGATCTTCACGCCGATGATCCTGCAACTGATCGACCGACGGTCGCGCGCCTGAGCGGTACCAGACGGATACCGAGGTTCATTTCGCAAGGAGAGATTCGATGAGTGCAGTCGCGCAACCGCTTGACGCATCCGCCACGCGCTCGATGGCCGACGCGCTGCGCATGCTCGCGATCGATGCGATCGCGCCGCTCGCGGCCGCCGGTATTGCCGCGCGCGTCGTATCGATGCCATCGACCACCGCGTTCGATCGGCAACCGCGCGCCTGGCGCGACGTCGTGCTGCCGCCGGGCGTGCCGCGTGTCGCGATCGAGGCGGGCGTGCGCGCGTTCTGGCGGCAATACGTCGGGCTCGAGGGTGGCGTGGTCGGCATCGATACGTTCGGCGAATCGGCCCCGGCCGCCGCGTTGTTCGAGCATTTCGGGCTGAACGCGCAGACGGTGATCGACGAAGCGCGGCGCGTCGCGGACCGCGCGCGTTGAGCCCGCCGTTCGCCAGGATTTCATTTCATATCGAGGAGCACGCAATGGCCTTCATCACCCTGCGGCAACTGCTGGATCACGCGGCCGAACATGACTACGGCGTGCCCGCGTTCAACGTCAACAACATGGAGCAGATTCACGCGATCATGCGCGCGGCCGAGGCCACCGATAGCCCGGTGATCCTGCAGGCGTCGGCCGGCGCGCGCAAGTACGCGGGCGAGCCGTATCTGCGCCATCTGGTGCTCGCCGCGCTCGAAGCGCACCCGGACATTCCGCTCGTGCTGCATCAGGATCACGGCGCGAGCCCCGCGGTGTGTCAGCAGGCGATCCGCTCGGGCTTCACGTCGGTGATGATGGACGGCTCGCTGCTGCCCGATCAGAAAACCCCCGCCGCGTACGACTACAACGTCGAGGTGAGCCGGCGCGTGGTGGACGCCGCGCATGCGGTCGGCGTGTCGGTGGAAGGCGAGCTCGGCTGTCTCGGTTCGCTCGAAACCGGCACGGCAGGCGAAGAGGACGGCGTCGGCGCACAAGGCAAGCTCACACGCGAGCACCTGCTGACCGATCCGGACGAAGCGCGGCGCTTCGTCGACGCGACCGGCGTCGATGCGCTCGCGATCGCGATCGGGACTTCGCACGGCGCGTACAAGTTCAGCCGCGAGCCGACCGGCGACATCCTCGCGATCGACCGGATCGCCGATATCCATGCGCGCATTCCGAACACGCATCTGGTGATGCACGGTTCGTCGTCGGTGCCGCAGGAATGGCTCGCGGTGATCCGCGAATATGGCGGCGAGATTCCGACCACCTACGGCGTGCCCGTCGACGAAATCCGCCGCGGCATCGCCCAGGGCGTGCGCAAGGTCAACATCGACACCGACATCCGTCTCGCGATGAGCGGCGCGATGCGCAAGTCGCTCGCCAATGCCCGCGCGGAGTTCGATCCGCGCGCGGCATTGAAGGCCGCCACCGCCGCGGCGAGCGCGATCTGCGTCGAGCGATTCGAGGCGTTCGGTTGCGCGGGGCAGGCGGCGCGCATCAAGCCGCTGCCGCTCGACGCGATGGCGAGCCGCTACCACTAACGCCACTGGACGGAGAACGCAATGCGCGAATTCCTGATTGCGCCGTCGCTGTTGTCGGCGGATTTCGCCCGGCTCGCCGACGAGATTCGCGACGTGACGGCGGCCGGCGCGGACTGGATTCATCTGGACGTGATGGACAACCACTACGTGCCGAACCTGACGGTCGGCCCACTCGTGTGCTCGGCGATCCGGCCGTACACGACGCTGCCGTTCGACGTGCATCTGATGACCACGCCCGTCGATCCGCTGGTGTCGGCGTTTGCCGAGGCCGGCGCGAACCTGATCAGTTTTCATCCGGAGGCGACGCTGCACGTGCATCGGACCATCGAACTGATCCGCTCGCACGGTGCGCGCGCGGGGCTGGCGCTGAATCCGGCCACGCCGCTCGCGGCGCTCGATCACGTGCTGGAGATGCTCGACGTAGTGCTGGTGATGTCGGTGAATCCAGGCTTCGGCGGCCAGGCATTCATCGCCGAAACGCTCGACAAGTTGCGGCTGCTGCGCGAGCGTGTCGACACGACGATGCAGCGCACCGGGCGGCCCTTGCTGATCGAAGTGGACGGCGGCGTGAAGGCGTCGAACATCGCGCGTGTCGCCACGGCGGGCGCGGACGTGTTCGTTGCCGGGTCGGCCGTGTTCGGTGCGGGCGATCGCGCGCAGGCGATCCGCGGCATGCGCGGCGAACTGGCTACTGTCGACGAACACGCGCGGGTGGCCGCCATGCAGTGATGGCGCTGCTGTTTCAGCGCTTTTTCATCGTCTCGCCCGGCGCGCACCATGCGCTGAGATCTTCTTCAGGCCGGTCGACCGCGCAGCCCCAGTCGAGCGGCTGGTCCTGATCGAAGCGCTTGCCGAGCCGCCATGCAATCTCGGCGCGCGCAAGCTGCACGCCCATATAGAACGCGTGGCCGCCGTCTGTTTCGAGGTTCAATTGCGGGTACAGCGCGAACGGATCGTCGCCGCGACGATGGCCGTCGCGGTTGTACACGTGAATGCCATCGGCGCTGATCTGCACGCGGAAATTCGGGTCACGCACGCCGCGCGCGAATTCGTCGATTTCTTCGGCGCTGTACGGAAACGGCCGTTTCGCGTGGACCGTCGCGAGTTCGGTGCTGATGCCCTTCGGCAGCACCTGAGCATCGCGCGCGGCATGCATCACGCGGCGCGCGACATCGGCTTCGCGCAACGCGCGCCGCGCATGCTGGCTCACCGACGTCGCCAGCACCGCGCCAACGCGCAATTCAGCCGCCATGCCAAGCAGCACCGCGTTGATGCCGCTCGTGTCGGCCTCGGTGAGTTCGGTCACGTTGCCGATGCCCATCATGATCGCGATGTCGGGATAGCGCTCGCGCAAGCGCACATAGCGCGCAATCGACGCGGCCAGCCCGAACGGAATCGGATCGAGAATCGGATCGGCGAGAAACGCGCGGTTGCGCGCGGACAGCGCGTCGATCGCGGCGTCGAGCGAAGCGGGGTCGGCCGGTTCGCGCGCGACGAGGATCGGCGTCGACGGCACTTCGTCGGCGATCCATAGCGTATCGAGGTTCAGGCTCATCAGATAGTCGGCGCCCGCGCGGCCGCCGCGCAGCAGTTCGTCGTTGCGCATCGAATCGACGCTGACGCGATAGCCTTCGGCCTTCAGCCGCCGCACCGCGTCTTCGAGATGCGGAAACGGCGTGTCCGGCAGACAGCCGATGTCGATCACGTCCGCGCCTTGGGCCTCATACTCGCGCGCCCTTGCCGCGATGCCGTCGAGGTCGAGGCGCGGCGCATCGACGATCTCCGCGAAAATCTCCGTGTCGTAGCGGCTCAGATCGAACGGCTTCGCCTTGCGGCCGAAAAATTGCGGCAAGTCCTTGACCTCCTCGGGACCGCGTTCGAACGGCACGCCGTAGTGCGCGCTCAGCGCGTCGAGATCGCCACGGCAGCGGCCCGGCACGATCACGCGCTGCGCGGCGAGCGGCGCGCTCACGCGGCGCTGGATCAGGTCGGCGGTCATCAACGCGGCCACTTGCAGGCCGATTTCGCGCACCTCCCAACTGAACGGCGTCGGCGCCATGCCGTCGAGCACGCGCCGCAGGCTCGGTTCGGCAAGCCGGCCGGTCAGGAAGAGGAGGTGGTCCATGCGAGGTCGAGGGTCGCGAGGCGTTGGGTGAGCGCCGCTTCGAGTTCGTCGAGCGAGCGCGCGAGCGTCGTGTATTCGAAGCGCGCCAGACGCTCGACGTTGTCGAGTTCGATCGCCCGTGGCCGCAGTTCGACCCATTCGTCCGGGCTATGCGTGATCACGCTCGATTCGGTGTCGCACGCAAAGACGATGCCGGGGATGCATTGCTTGCCGGCCTGCGCGTACATATTGGTCGGCAGCGTATCCGAGATGCCGTAAGCACATTTGGCGACCGTGTTGCTGGTGGCGGGTGCGATCACGACCGTGTGATAGACGCCGTGATACAGCATGCCGACCGGCACGCCGCTCGCGCTGTTGTCGCGCAGTACGCGAAAGTGTTCGCGCAGCTTGTCGAGCGACCAGCCATAGAGCGGCAGCACTTCCTCGGCCGCCGCGGACAGAAACAGATCGACGCGCGGCAAGCGCCGCGCGAGCGCGATCGATTCTTCCAGCATATGACCGGAGCCGGTCACGCACCACGCGAAGTGCGCATCCGGCTTGAAGTCGGCGAGATCGCGGGCGCCCTTGCGAGCAGACTCGCTGGGGGACCTGAGGGACGACCCGGTCATGCGTCGAGATCGAACGGCATGCCGTCGGGCGGCGAGCCTTCATGCGACAGCCGGATGTGCAGCCGGCGCATCTTGCGATACAGCGTATTGCGGCTGATGCCGAGCGCCTTCGCGACGTTGCTGACGTTCCAGCGGTGTTCGTCGAGCAGCGACAGCACCGTTTCGCGCTCGTTCAGCTGGATCGCGTTCAGCGAAGAAATGTCTGCTTCGTCGGCGAGATGCCCGTCCATGTCCGCGTTCGCGAGGCGCAGCGCGATCGGCAGGTCGACCGCCGACGTGCGTTGCGTGACCTCGGGCGGCAGATGCTCGCAGCGGATCGGCTCGCCGTCGGACAGCGCGATGGCCATCTGCAACACGTGACGTAGCTGACGGATGTTGCCGGGCCACGCGTAGGTGAGCAGCGCGTGTTCGGCTTCCGGCGTCAGATCGGGCGGATCGTCGGTTTCGTTCGCGAGCAGATGATGGATCAGCGGCAGCTTGTCGACGCGCTCGCGCAGCGCCGGCAGATTCAGCTCGACGCCCTTGAGCCGGTAGTACAGATCCTCGCGGAATTGCCCGCTTTGCACGAGTTCGAGCAGATTGCGGTGGCTCGCGCTGATCAGCTGGAAATTGACCTTGACGGTGGTCTCGGCGCCGAGCGGCGTGACCTCGTGTTCCTCGATCACGCGCAGCAGGCGAGCCTGCAACACGAGCGGCATGTCGCCGATCTCGTCGAGAAACAGCGTACCGCCGTTGGCCTGCACGATCTTGCCGCGCCGTCCTTCGCGCTGCGCGCCGGTAAACGCGCCCGCGCGGTAGCCGAACAGCTCGCTCTCGATCAGGTTCTCCGGCAGCGACGCGCAGTTGACCGGCACGAACAGACCGTCGGCGTGCGGGCTGATGCTATGCAACGCCTGCGCGAAGACTTCCTTGCCGGTGCCGGTCTGGCCGCGCAGCACGATCGGGATCTTGCGCTGGATCACGCGCGCGGCCAACTGGATCTGCGAGGCCATGCGCGGGTCGCCGAATTCGAGGTGCGCGATCTCGTCGAGCTTCGGCACCGGCGGATGTTTCTGGTGTTTTTCGGAGGCGTTGGCGCGCATGGCGGAGTCGGGGACGAGCACGCGCGTCACGCGCCCCGTGGCGTTTTGCGGCGTCTGCGCGACGAGGAAAAAGCGGTTCGTCGCGTTTGCGCTGTAGACGGTGACCGGATGGAACGAGCCGCGAATGCTGCGCGCGATCATGTCTTCGAGCGACGCGTTGAATGCTTCCTCGATGCGCCGGCCGCGCAGCTCGCTCAGCGAGCGGAAGCCCAGCTGGAACAGCGCGCTGCGATTCGCGGCGAGCACGGTGCTGTCGTCGCCGACCGCGAGCTTGCCGCCGTGCAGCGTGCCGACGAATTCCGGGCGGCTGTGGAAATGGATCATGTTGGCGTGCCGGTAGCGCGCATCGAGCAGACGGTTTTCGATCATCTGACGCGACATGCCGACCAGCACCAGCGAGTGCTGCTGCAGCAGCTTCGAGCGGCTCGTGACGTCGAGCACGCCGGCGATTTCGCCGCCGTCGTCGAAGATCGGTGCGGCTGAGCACGTCAGCGACGTATAACGCGGATAGAAATGCTCGTGCTGACAGACGGCGATGCAGTCGCGCTCCGCGAGGCAGGTGCCCATGCCGTTGGTGCCGGCTTCGCGTTCGCTCCACAGCGCGCCGACGCGAAAGCCGTCGACGGCGACCGCCTCGGCGAACGGCACGGACGACACCTGATGCACGATCACGCCGCCAGAATCGACGAGCACGACCGCGAGCTCGGGATCGGCCAGTTGCTGATAGAGCGTCGTCATCTCGAGCTTCGAACACGCGATCAGATCGCCGAGCGCCTCACGGCGCGCGCTGAGTTCGTACTCGGTGAGCACCGGCGGCGGCACGAAACGCGCGGGGTCCAGCTGGAATTCGTTGATGCAGCGCGTCCACGACTGAGCGACGGGTTCGCTTGTCGGGCGCGTGGTCAACTGATGGTTGACCACCTTCAGAACTTCCCGGACGTGCGTACTGCTGTCAGCGAGCAACGACATGGGATTTGTCTCCGTTGCGTCATTTCGGAAGCGTGACTGCTTCGCACGCCGCGAATGCCGCTTTATCAAGCCTGCCTGCCCCTGACGCGGCGGAATCTCGGTTCGCCTGCGCCCTCGCGACCGGCCCTACTACGAGGCGGGTGTTTAAAACTGTACGCCCGATGCAGGATTGGTTCAACAGAAAGTCACACTGGGTTTACCTCACTGTGCCCGGAATTTGCTTTTCTCGATGCGCGACGCGTTAAACGGTTTGCAGGTTGCATGCCTGTCGCAGCTTCGGCACAGAGTGTGCCGCGCGTCGTTCAGTTCTACTGTTCTACTGTTGCATCGTTTCGCTCGTCATCACTGGCTGTTCAATCCTGGGCCGCGCCGCGGCGGAGAGCAAATCATGGATCGTTTCGATACTATTCGCCTTGCCGCATTTTCCAGCCTCGGCGCCAATCCCGGCCCGCAAGTCGGCGCGTTGCCCGAGCGCCTCGACATCGTATTCATCGAGAATTTCATCGGCCAGACGGTCATCGGTATCGATAGCAGTGAGTTGCATGTTGCGCAACCGGTGCGTGTGAACCTGGCTATCGGCGTGCCAGCGATCCGCGCCTGCGCGACGGACCGGATCGAAGATACGGTCAACTACGCGGCCGTGCGCGGGGCGCTGCTCGAGCTGTTCGCGTCGCATCGCGTGCGGCTGCTGGAGGCGCTTGCCGAGACGATCGCGCAACTGCTGATCGCCGACTTCGGCGCGCACTGGGTGCGCGTGTCACTCGCGAAGCCGGCCAAGTTCGCCGACCTCGCGGCCGTCGGCGTGCAGATCGAGCGGCGTCGCGGCGATGGCTCGGCGGCGGCCGTGGGTCTCGCGCGGTACGCGTCGCTGGGCGAGGGGCTGGTGCCGAATTGAGGGGCGCGCCGAGCGGGGGGCACCGAGCCGGGCGCGCCGAGCGGGGGGCGCCGAGCCGGGCGCGCCGAGCGGGGCGCGCAGAACGCCCGGCGCGTTTCAGGCCGTGGTCATTTCGCCACGGTCGACGTTTTCTGCGGACCGAGTCCGCACGCCTGATATGCGCTGGTTTGCAGCGCGCGGAAGTGCTTGGTTTGCGCCTTAGCGTGGTCGACGCGGAATTCCGCGCCGCCTTCGCCGCCTAGCGTCGCGTACTTCGAGAAGGTCGACTGGTCGACGAATTCGTCGTACGGCAACGACGCGGCCATCTTGTCGATCACGCACGAGCACTTGTAGACGTTCGCGAAATCGTGGCCGTTATCGTCCATGCAGCTGAGCACGTATTCGACGCGACCCTCGGTCGGATAGTTGTAGCCGCCCGCCCACGCGAGCGGCGCGACGAGCAGGAGCGAGGTAAAGGCGAGAAGCGCGCGACATCTATTGGTCATTGAATGCCTCTGCGAGAGCATTGAACCTGCTTCGCGAACCGCTGCGCGAGATGCGTGCCTTGCGGCCGCGAGGCGACGGGATGCGCGAGGAGGCGGGGACGGCAACGGCGCCGCGTCTCCTGCGCTTGCATGCGCCGTCAGTTCGGCGCGAACGGATGCGCGACGCTGCCCTTCTTCGCCATCACTTCAGCCGCGCTCGGGTCGCCGCTGACCGCGCGCTTGATGGCCTCGCGCGTCGCCTGATAGTTGAACTGCTGGATCTTCTTGTCGTCCTCGGCCTGCCAGTGAATGAACACGCCGACGCAGAGGAACAGATCGTCGGCTTCTTCCTGCGGGATCGTGCCGTCCTCGACACTGTCGGCCACCGCGAGCGCGACCGCGTGCTGCGCCGGGCCGAACATCTGCACGGCCTGCTTGGCGCCTTTGATCGTCACCTTGTTGAACAGGATCGTATTGGGCTTCGTGATGAGATTGGGCGCGACGACGGCGAGCAGCGACGTGAAGCCGTCCTTGTTGTTGGTGAGGGCGTTGCAGAACGCGGTTTCCGCAGCCGAACCTCGCGGTCCGATCAGCAAGTCGATGTGCGCGACCTCGTTGCCGTCGCCGACGAGCGATTCACCGATCATGACGCGGTTGATCTTGGCCATTCTGTTCCTCCAATGAGTAGGTATGGACCTGCTGACGAGGCGCCGCCCGCGATCGTCCAGATCAGCATCGCGAGAGCGGTGCGGGAATGCACGGCGGTACTAACTAACAGGTTCCGTGCCAGTTGTCGCTAAGGGCCTGCTGACGCGGCTGTTCGGGTCTTCTTCAGTCCAGACGATTCAGGGTTAACCGCGCCCTTCGACGCAGCGCGCAAGAAACAGCGTGGCCACCGCGAGGTCCGCGCTGGTGCCGGGATTGATCGCGCGGGCCTTCAATTCGGCATCCCAGGCATCGAGTTGCGGATCGCCCGCCGGGCGGCGCGCGGCGGGTTGCGCCTGGCGCCAGCGCGCGTGCTGTTCGCGTGCCACGAGCGTGACACTCTGCGCCAGCGCGAGGCCGTGCTTGCGCACAATGTGAGAGTCGGGCCAGCCGCCGAGGAACGTGAGAAACACGTTGAGCATCGCGATTTCGCCTGGTTCGGCGGGCGCGGGTTCGGGCGTTGGTCTCGAGGCTTCGAAGTAAGCGGCGAGGCCGGTGTCGAACAGGTCGGCGAAACCGTTCGCGTACTGCCGCGCGATGCTGTCGCGCTGGCTGGCAAGCCGCATCGCGTCGCGCAGGCCGATCGTCGGCGGTGCGTGGACCGATTGCTCGGGCGCGTCGCCGAGGCCGCCGGGATTGGCGAGCGCGATCGCGCGGTAAGCAAGCCGAGCGTCTTCGACGTCGAGCCGGCTCAGCACGTCGCCAACGGCCGCGCGCCACGCTTGCGCCGACACCGGCGGTTCGCCGGTTTCGTCGAGGGCCGCGGCGAGCGGCGCGACCAGCAGCACGATGCCGAGATTCGTATTGCAGCCGACGGCCGCGCGCGTGCGCGTGACCGCGTCGAGAATGCGCTGTCCGACGCGCTCGCCGCGCGCGAATAGCGCGTCGACCGACGCGTCCGCGCTGGCGAGGAACTGGGCCGCGTGCATGCCGTGGCCAGGGCTTTGGGTGCTGACGTTGCCGGGTTTCGGCGTGGTGACGTCGAGCGCGCAGGCTTCGAGGAAGGCCGCGCGCGCGTGCTCGACGGGAATCGCATGAGTGTCGGGCATCGCGCTCAAGCCCGGCGCTGCGCAGACTGCTCAGGCAACCCGGCGCTAGCGGCTTGCTCGGCCAGCCTGCGATCCAGCAGATCGTCGACGAGCGCCGCCGCGACATCGAGCGGCACGACCGACTGCAAACCGCGCCACGCGGCCACGCCGTTGACTTCGAGCACGAGGGGCAGCGCGGCGTCGTCGGCATTCGGGATCAGGTCCACGCCCGCGTAGTCGAGCCCGAGCGCGGCGGTTGCGCGCACTGCCGTCTGCGCGAGCGGGACCGTCAGCTCTGCGGGCTCGCAGCGCGCGCCTTGCGCGACGTTGTGAATCCAGCCCTTGCCGCCGCTGCGCCGCATCGCCGCGATCGCCTTGCCGCCGATCACCAGCACGCGCCAGTCGAAACCGGGCCGGTTGCTCGCGACGAAGCGCTGCAGATAAGCGACCTGCCGATAACGCGCGAGCGACGGCAACGGCGCGAGCAGCCCGCCGCGCACGCCGAGCCGTTTGAGCCCGTGGCCTTGCGAGCCGAACAGCGGCTTGAGCACGACCTGACGGCCGGCGGCCGCTTCGCGCATCAGTACGCGTTGCGCGAACGCGGCGGATTCGCCGGCCCAGGTGGCCGGTGTCGGCACGCCCGCGCGATGCAGCAGGAAGCTCGTCATCGACTTGTCGACGCTGCGCTCGATCGCGCGCGCGTCGTTGTACACCGGCACGCCCGATTCGCGCAGCGCGTGCAGGATGCCGAGCCGCAGCGTCACCTGCTCGAAGCTGCCGCCGGCGATGCCGCGTACGAACACCGCGTCCGGCAGCGTGCGGCCGAAGCCCGGGATCGCGAGGCCGTGCGGCAGCCACGTGGTGTCGATGCGGCAATCGGCGAGATCGACGCAACGCGCTTCGGCGCCGCGCGCGCGGAACGCCTTTTTCAGCCGGCCGGTGTGCCAGCCGGTTTCGTCGGTCATGATCGCGATGCGCACGCCTGATGTGATCATCATCGCGCGACGGACTCGCCGCCCCACTGTTTGCGCAGCAGGCCGCCGTCGAGCCGGCCGCCATGATAGGTCGCGCCGCTTTCGAGGCTGCTGACCCACACCTCGGCGGGCGCGAACAGCGCGGGATCGATCTGATAGAAGTCGAAGTTGACGGCCGTGAAGACGTCCGCGAACGGCCGGCCGTAGTCGCGCGAATTGGCGGAGGGGAGGGTGTCGGCGAGACGTTGCGCGATCTCGTCGTGCTGGACGGTCAGGTGCACGCGGCCGCCGTACAGGATCGCGTCGTTGGTGCGGCCCATCGCCTGAATGCCGTCGGGCGCGGGCGGCGGCAGCGGCGCCGAGCCCGTCCCCGCGACGATCTCATCGAGCGGTACGCCGAGCACGTGCACCTTGTGCAGCGCAACTTCGACGACGCGGGCGACGACCTGTACCGTTCCCGCGACAGAGTGTGTCGGCGTGACGATCAGCGTCAGGTGTTCGGGCGCGAGGCCGCAATCGTGCAGCACCTTGTCGATCACGACCTGCGGCGGCAGGCGGTCCACTTCGAGCACCAGCGCGCCGCGCTCGTGGCGGTCGCGATAGCCGAGTTCGTCGAATAGCGGCTCCTTGACCGCGAGCGCGCGCGCGGGCCCCGAGCCGAGCGAAAAGAATTTCTTGCCGCCGGTTTGCTCGCTGGTCGCTGACAGGCTCCAGCCCGCGTACTGGCTGCCGAGACAGGCGAGCACCGGCGACGACGTGCTGACCTCGAGCATCGTCGGCCACAGCGGCCCAGCGTCGAAGTTCGCGCGTACCGCGACGCGGCCGAGACCGCCCATGCAGATGCGCGCGATCAGCACGCCGGCGTCGATGCCGCCGCGCGCGTCGACGCCGGCGTCGGCGATCACGGTGCCATCGCGCGTGCGCGTCAGTGCGACGCCGAGCTGTGCCGCTTGATCGACGAGCCGTGCTACGAGGCGCTCTGAAAGCGCGTTCACGCTCGGCAACGCGGCGGACGGGGAAGTCTCAGCTGTGGGCGTGGAGGCAGGCATGGTCGGGTTCATCGCAGGTTTCGATTCGTTGGACGACGCGTTCGTGCTGCGCGTCGAGCGCGGTGAGCACCGCGTCCACCGATGCCGCTCGCGCGTGCAGCGTGCAGACCGGCTGCCCTGCGTCGATGCGGGTGCCCGGCATCGGCACGTCGCGGCATTGCGGATCGCGCAGGCAGGCGTCCGAGAACGCGGCCGAGACGCTGAACGGCCGCTGCGCGAACAGCACGCGCTGACCGGCGCGCCAGCGCGGCGCGCGGGCGAGCGCGAGGCTCGCGGCCGACGGCGCGCGGCCGTGGCGGCACGCGTCGAGGTGGCAGGCGAGCAGGCCGGCCGGCCATGCATCGGGCGACGCGGTTTCGTAGAGCGCCATCGTCGACGAAGGGCGCGGGTTGATTTCGAGCACGTCGAACGAGGTGCCGTCCGACAGGAAGTCGCAGCTGTTGATGCCGACGAGGCCGGTGTTTGCGCACAGCGCGTCGAGCGCTTGCTGCACGCGCGCGATGAACGCTGGCGGCAAGGCGATCGGCCCGATCGAGCCCGCATGCACGAAGCGCAGATCGCCGATCGCGCAGGTGAATTGCTCGGCGAAACCGATCAGATGCGCGCTGCCGTGCGCGCCGATGAAAAGCGCCGACAGCGAGCGGCCTTGGCCAATGCGCTGGAAGTAGCCGTGCGCGGAGTCGGTCGTTAAATGGAACGAGTCGGCCGTCTCGATATGCGTACCGCCACAACCATCCGCCTGCTTGAACAGCCAGCCCTCGGCCGTCGCGGGCCGCTCGAACGATACAGCCGGATGCGCAATCCGCAACGCGTCGAGCAGCGCGAAGAAACGCCGCGGCTCGCGCACGGCCGCGATCGCCTCGGCAGCGTTGCCGAGAAAGCGCGGCAAGCCGGATTCGCGGCACAACTGAGGCATCAAAGGTTCGAGCCCGCTGCCGCCGATCCAGCCAAGCAAACCCGGCAAGCGCGCGAGACGCGCAAGCGCATCGACGAGCCGCGCCCGGTCGATCCCGAGCGCGCCATCACCACGGCCGATGTCGAACCATAACTCGGCGGCCTCGCGCGTGTCGCGGTCGCCGAAGATATCGAGCGCGGCGACATGCAGGCCGGCGCGCGCCGCGGACTGCGCGAGCAAGCGCGCGGACTGCCCGACGACCGCGACCAACGGCGCATGCATGAGCGGGCGGTGCGACTTCATGACGACCGCGCTCAGCCGAGACCGGCCGCGACCGCGCGGGCCTCGTCGTAGGCTTCAGGGAAGCCCAGGTAGACCGGCTTACCACCCGTGCGCATGCGCATGAAGAGGCGATGCTCGACCTGATATTTGACGTTGCCGATCGCCAGCGCGCCGATGCCGACCGCGCCCGCGTTCGGCACGCCGTCGATCGGCTTGCCGTCGTTCATCACGTTCACGCCGGCGATCCCTTCGGGCGGCACCGCGTTGACGTCGGCGGCGACGAGTAGGCGCTTCGCATGCACGAGGTCGTCCCTGCCGACCACCTGCGCACCCGCGACGGCGGTGGCGAGCACGATTTCCGCGTCGGCGAGCGCGCCGCGCAGTTCGTCGGGCGTCGTGGCGCCGATGCCGTTCGTGAAGATGCCGAAGCGCTTGTTGACTTCGGCCGAGGCCCCGAGCGCGCGATTGCGGTCGTGGTGGCTCGCGATCGTCACGTCGGCGCCGCGCGACGCGGCGATCGCCGCCGCGATGCGCCCGACCGCGCCCGTTCCGCCGAGAATCAGCACGCGCTTGCCGCCCAGCTCCACGCCGTGCTGTTTGCCCAGATGCCGCTCGACCAGCGCGACGAGCGCGGCCGCGGTCGTGTACGAACCGCTCGGATCGGCGAACACCGAGACCTCGAACGGCGGGACCATCGCGCGGCGCGCGGTGTCGAGCATGTCGGCGGCCTGCATCACGTCCCGTCCGCCGATGAAGATGCCGGTGCGAGACACCCCTTTCGGGCCGCGCGAGAAGATCGCGTCCTGCGTCAGATTCGCGACCATGCCCGCTTCGACGTTGCAATACGGCACGATGACCTGATAGCCGGCGTCGGCGGCCATGTTGACGTCGAACGGACTCATCTGCGGCGTGGCCGTGAACATGTGCAGGATGTAGGGCCTTTCAATGGTTTCTGACATGGCAGGGCTCGTTTTAGTGGCAATCTCGGGGACGGCGCAAGACAAAGCCGCGCCGCTCGTGGCAGCGCCTTACGTAAGCGGCGGCCTGAGCGGTGCAGCGCATCATGCGGCGTCGATGTGCGGCGCGCGCGCCTCGGCGCCGCTGATCGCCGCGCCGCTGTTGCGGCCCGCGGCGACGCTGCATTCAATATGCGGCAGCGCGCTCGCGACGGCGCGCGCGGTCGCGAGCGCGCGGTCGGCCTCGCGCGCGCTCGCGAGCACCGCGAAGCCAGTCGGGCCCCACGAGGTTTGGCCGATGCCGGCGGTGCGTTCGGCGGCGACCGCGCGCAGCACGCGCTCGACGTCGGGACTCGCGAACACGCCGCCTTGCGCGCTCGCGAAATATTCGCCGATGGTCTGCTGCAGCTCGGTGAGGCCGTGCGCGAACGGCGCGAAGTTATGTTCGGCGGCGCCGGGCAGGATCTGCATCAGCACCAGATGGCACAGATGCGCGGCGAGCCGCTGCGGAAACGGCGCGAGCGATGCGAGCGCGCTGCGTTCCTCGGTACCGT
Source organism: Paraburkholderia sp. UCT70 (assembly GCF_050434085.1). Classification (NCBI taxonomy): domain Bacteria; kingdom Pseudomonadati; phylum Pseudomonadota; class Betaproteobacteria; order Burkholderiales; family Burkholderiaceae; genus Paraburkholderia; species Paraburkholderia sp. UCT70. The sequence continues at coordinate 1,024,770 of NZ_JBNPVZ010000002.1, forward strand.
GCAAGCCCTCGCGGCTGTTGTCGCTGACGAGCAGCACGCGCCACGGCTGCGGAAACGGCTGGCGCGACAGCAGCGGCGGCATGCTCTGGCGCAGATCGCGGGGCGGGCCGCCATCGAGCAGCAGGCCGCCGCACTCGAAGCCGAGTATGCCGATGCCGGAGCGGGCGCCGCGACCGAGCAGACTCGCGAGCTCGGCGCTCCTCGCCGGCTGGCCGACGAGGCGCGCGAACGCGGTGCCGACCGCCAGCGCCAGCTGCGTGCCGGAGCCGAGGCCGGTGTGTGCGCGTGGCGCCTCCAGCACGTCGATCGCGAGTGTCGCCGGTCCATAGGCAGCCTGCAGCCGCGCGAGACTCAGCGCGATGCGCTCGCGCTCGGCCTCGCTGGCCACGCCGCCGATCTGCTCGCGTTCGGCGAGCCGAGCTTCGATCCGCGTGCCGTGCGTATCGATGACGAGCCCCAGGCTGCCGAACGCACGCCCGAGCGACGCGTTCGGATCGAGAAAGCCCAGATGCAGCCGCGCGGGCGCATCGATCGTGATGGGGGCGCGTGGCGGCAGGCGGCGGAGCTGAAGCGGCATCTCGAGTGTCCTCAGGTGTCCTTGCGGGTGCACAAGACCGGGTTCGGCCGCGAGGCGTCCGCAACGCGTCGCGGGTTCCAGCGATAGTGCGCCCGGCGACGTCAAGCGAAAGCCGTACCAGGCACGCGCAACGGCGCCGCCGCGGGTTCGGCCCATTGGAACCTCTAAACGGGCACGCCTCGCCCCACGCGGTTTCGCCGCCGCATGGACGCTGTGTGACGCCGAAGGCGCACTGTGTCACGCGCTGTTTCATCCGGCGACAGGAACGCGTGTCAACTGCCTTGTGCGGGTTTGGGCGCGTCGTACTTGATATAGCGGAAGCGCTGATCGTCGGCGGGCGTGCCTTCGAGCGGGCCGTCCTCGAGCCCGGGCTGCCAGTGGACCACCGATTCGATCTTCGTCGCGAGCGCGAAGTCCTTGTCGGTGATGCCCTTGGCGCTGTGCGTCTTCAGCTTCACGGTCACGAATGCGTACGAGACCGTCAGATCGGGGTGGTGCCAGGCGGCTTCCGCGAGGTGGCCGACGGTGTTGACCACCATCAGCGTTCCCTTCCAGCCCTCGGTGCGGTATTTGCGCCGCAGCCAGCCATCTTCCAGATACCAGTGCTGCAGCGGACCGACGAGGCGCTGCTGGATCTCTTCGTCGGTATAGACGTGCTCGGTGTTTGCCATGGCTGTTGCTCCTCGAATGCGCGAATCGATCGCCGAACGAAGCATCGTTGCAAGTGACAGGCCCGTGCCGCGGCGTGTGATTCGCAAAGGACACGATTCGTATCACGCAAGTGACACAGTATGTGCCGCATCGCGTGACGCAGGGCCCTTCAGCTTACCGCCATGCAAGCATCGGCGTGCAACGCCCGAGTGCCGCGACACGTCGCGCGTGCCGAGTCGCCGGGCCAGCGCAGCCAATAGCGGCGAACGTTGCCGCTATTCCGGCATGGAATATGCGTCGGCCGTTCATGCGTCGCGAAGCCCGACATCGAATCGGGATAGCGCGTTAATCGTTACCTGCACTCGAGAAGGCGCGCACGATGCGATGAGGTAGCGTGGGTCATTCGTGAGTTGAACAGCAGGACAATTCTGGAGGGGACATGAACTTACGCACTGTAGTTCTTGGGCTCGCGATCCTCGCATCCGCAGCCTTTGGCTCTCTGGCTGCGCAGGCCGATTCGCAGCTCGACGGACTGATGAAAAACCCAGCCAACTGGGCGACCCAGGCGGGCGATTATGCGAATCACCGCTACAGCCCGCTCAAGCAGATCAACGAGAACAACGTCGGCAAACTGCAGGTCGCATGGACCATGTCGACCGGCGTGCTGCGCGGCCATGAAGGCGCGCCGCTCGTGATCGGCGACACGATGTATATCCACTCCCCGTTTCCGAACAAGGTTATTGCGGTCAACCTGAAGGATCAGACATTCCTCTGGCAGTATCAGCCGAAGCAGGATGAACAGGTCGTCTCCGTGATGTGCTGCGACACCGTCAATCGCGGTCTCGCATATGGCGACGGCAAGATCTTCCTGCAGCAGGCCGACACCAAGCTCGTCGCGCTGAACGCGAAGACGGGCGAGGTGGTGTGGAGCGCGCAGAACGGCAATCCGAAAGCCGGTGAAACCAACACCAACGCGCCGCACGTATTCGGCGACAAGGTGCTGACCGGCATCTCGGGCGGCGAGTTCGGCGTGCGTGGACGTCTGATCGCGTACGACATCAAGACCGGCAAACCGGTCTGGACCGCGTACAGCACGGGCCCCGACAACGACATGCTGCTCGACCCGCAAAAGACGATGACGTACTCCAATGGCCAGATGGTGCCGGTGGGCGCGGATTCGTCGGTGAAGTCGTGGAAGGGGGACCAGTGGAAGCTTGGCGGCGGCACCACGTGGGGCTGGTATGCGTGGGATCCGAAACTCAACCTTGTCTACTACGGTACTGGCAATCCGGGCACATGGAACCCGACGCAACGTCCGGGCGACAACAAATGGTCGATGTCGATCTTCGCGCGCGACCTGAATACCGGCACGGCTAAATGGGTCTACCAGATGACGCCGCACGACGAATGGGACTATGACGGCGTCAACGAAATGATCCTGTCCGATCTGACGATCAATGGCAAGCAGGTGCCCGCGATCGTGCACTTCGACCGGAACGGCTTCGGCTATACGCTCAATCGCGTAACCGGAGAGCTGCTGGTCGCGCAGAAGTACGACCCGGCGGTGAACTGGGCCGACCGTGTCGATCTGAAAAGCGGCCTGCCGATCCGCAACGCGGCGTACTCGACGCAGGCGGCCGGGTCCGATCACAACGTGAAGGGCATCTGCCCGGCGGCACTCGGTTCGAAGGACCAGCAACCGGCGGCGTACGATCCGAACTCGCACCTGTTTCTCGTGCCGACCAACCACGTCTGTATGGACTATGAGCCGTTCGATGTCGACTACGTGTCGGGACAGCCGTATGTCGGCGCCACGCTGTCGATGTATCCGGGCCCGAACGAGGGCAACTCGATGGGCAACTTCATCGCGTGGGATGCGAGCAAGGGCAAGATCGTCTACTCGAAGCCGGAGAGGTTCTCGGTGTGGTCGGGTGTGCTGGCGACCGCGGGCGGCATCGCGTTCTACGGCACGCTGGAAGGCTACCTGAAGGCGGTGCGCATCAAGGACGGCAAGGAATTGTGGCGCTTCAAGACGCCGTCGGGAATCATCGGCAACGTCTTCACGTATGAGTATCAGGGCAAGCAGTACGTCGGCGTGTATTCGGGCATCGGCGGCTGGGCCGGCATCGGCATGGCGGCAGGTCTGGAGAAGCCGACCGAAGGTCTGGGTGCGGTCGGCGGCTACAAAGATCTCGCGAAGTACACCGCGCTCGGCGGCACGCTGTTCGTGTTCGCGATTCCTGGCGAAAAGAGCTGAACGAACGGCTGAAATGAAAGGCTGAACGAGCGGGGCGGCTTGAACAGGCACGGCCGCCCCGTCAGCCTCGCGCAAGCATTGAATCACCCCCAGATCGCGCCCGTTGATGGATGCGTCGATGACACGCATCGGGGCGCGGCTTATTCCCAGATGGAGACATGTGCATGAAAGGCCGATCTATCCTGTTGCTCACCGTGTTGCCCGCAGCGCTCGTCGCGCTGCCCGTCGGATACGCGCAGAACAATCCTTCGATTGCGCAGGTCGCGTACAAGGTGGTCGACGGCACCAAGGTGGACAGTAATACGCTGCAGGGCTGGAAGACGTGGCGAGCGCTCGCTTGCGAACGCTGCCACGGCGCGCAGCAGCAGGGCATGGTCGGGCCGTCGCTGATCGACGCGTTCAAGACGCTGGACAAGACCGAGTTTCATCGCACGGTGTTCGGCGGCCGGGTGGACAAGGGCATGCCCGATTTCAGCACGAGCCAGATGATGCAGAAGAACTGGGAAAACCTCTACGCGTACCTGAAAGGGCGCTCCGATGGACAGATCAAGCCGGGCGATCTGCAGGCCATCGACGCCAAATAACGCCGTGTCGTCATTCTTCCGGAGGCTCACGATGCGTGATAAGAGAAGCATGTCCGTGCATGTCAGCGTGATCGCGGCCGCGTTGTGTGGCGCGGCGCTCGCGAGCGCCGCGGTCCGGGCGGACGGCCCCGCGCTGCCGAACAACGACGGCGCGGACGGCGTGCTCAGGGTGTGCGCGGACCCGAACAACATGCCGTTGTCGAACGACAAGGGCGAGGGCTACGAGAACCGCATCGCGGCCCAGATGGCGAGCGACTTCGGCTACAAGCTCGAATACACGTACTTTCCGCAGCGCATGGGCTTCGTGCGCCACACACTGCGCGAGAAGGAGGACGGCAGCGAGCGCTATCGCTGCGACCTGATCATCGGCGTGCCGAAGGGCTATGACATGACGTCGACGACGCAGCCGTATCTGCGCTCGACCTACGCAATGGTGCTGCCGAACCGCCCCGAGTTCGCGAGCATCAAGACGCCCGACGACCTGCTGAAGCTGCCGCCCGATCAACTGCACAAGCTGCGCTTCGGCATCTTTTCGCAAACCCCCGCGGTGGACTGGCTGCTCGGCCACAACCTGATCGACCAGGCGGTGTCGTACCAGGTGCAAAGCGGCGATCCGGCCGTGTACCCGGGCCAGATGATCGAACACGACCTGCACGCGGGCAACGTGGACGTGGTGTTCCTATGGGGGCCGATTGCGGGCTACTTCGCGAAGCGCGCCGGTGATTCGGTCAGACTCGTGCCGTTCCCACCGGGGCCGGGCATCCGCTTCGACTACACGATTTCGATGGGCGTGCGCTACGGCGAGAAGGACTGGAAGGACAAGGTGGATCAATGGATTGGCGCGAATCACGACAAGATCGACAGCATCCTCGCGACCTACCAGGTGCCGATGCTCAAACCGGTCGACGCGCCGGCGGGCAAGCCTGGCGACGCGTCGCAATGACGCGCGCGCGCGGCGCCTGGCTGCGCGCGGCACGCGCCGCGCTGATGGGCACGCTGTGTGTGCTGTGCCTCGCGCCAGCCGCCGCGCGTGCGGCGAGTCCGGCGTCGGCGCCGGGCGGCGACGAGATCACGCCGGCCGAGCGGCTGATTTTTCTGAGCGATCATCTGCACGGCGTCGCCGCGCAGACCGAACTCGACTACGCGCTGATCGATTCCGGGCAACCGTCTCGCAGTGCCGATGTCGTCAAGGTGCTGGTGCTGAGCGAGAACAACGCGAAAGGCGACGCACAGGTGTCCGACCATAGCGGCAGCGTGAACCTGCCGATCGGCGGCCTGCAGTGCAATCCGGCAATCATTTATTTTCTCGAACACGACATCGCGGAGATGCAGGGTCTCACCGGCGGGCAGCGCCGCTATTTCCAGCAGCGTCTGCGTCTCGCGCTCGCCGCGGGGCCGCAGATCGACAGCGTGCCGAGCGAGGTCGGCGGCAAGCCGGTCAGCGCGCGGCGCATCGTCGTGCAGCCTTATCTGAACGATCCGAACGCGGAGCGCTTCGCACAATACACGGGCAAGCGCTACACGTTCCTGCTCGCAGACGGCGTGCCGGGCCAGGTCGTGCAGATCCGCACCGACGTGCCGGGCCCCAACAACGACTTTGCGCATCCGGCGCATACGGAGTCGTTGAGCTTTCAATCGGCACTGAACAAGTTGCCTTCGGGCAAGGCGCCGGCGAAACCGTCATCGAATGCGCCGCGAGCGAGTCGCTGAATCAAATGCAGAATGCGAGTTTCGCGACGAACCGGGTCAAGCTGAATTTCGTTCGCACGCTGACCCTACGGCAGTTGCAGATTTTCGTCGTCGCGAGCCGCTATACGAGTTTCGCGCGCGCGGCCGAGGAGCTGCATCTGACGCAGCCGGCGGTGTCGATGCAGATTCATCAGCTCGAAGAGGCGGTCGGCCTGCGGCTGTTCGAGCGCATCGCGCGCAAGCTCGCGCTGACCGAAGCGGGCGAGGTGCTGACCCATCACGCGAGCCGCATTCTCGGCGAAATCAAGGACACCGAAGACGCGATGATGTCGCTGAAGCAGGCCGACAGCGGCTCGATCAACGTGGGCATCGTCAGTTCGGCGACCTACTTCGCGCCGAAACTGCTGGCGATGTACTCGCATCTATACCCGAAGGTCGACGTGCACTTCTCGGTCGGCAATCGCGACGCGTTGCTGCGTCTGTTGCAGGACAACGCGATCGATCTCGCGATCATGGGCCGCCCGCCGCCCGAACTCGATACGACGGCCGAGCCGCTCGCGAGTCATCCTCAGGTGGTGATCGCGCCGCTCGATCATCCGCTGTGCGGCGCGCGCCGCTTCGATCTGCAGGAGTTGCACCGCGACACCTTCCTGCTGCGCGAGCCGGGCTCGGGTACGCGCATGGCCGCCGAGGCGATGTTCCGGCAGCATCTGTTCACACCCGCGAAAACCGTCACGCTCGGCAGCAACGAAACGATCAAGCAGGCGGTGATGGCGGGCATGGGCGTGAGTCTGATCTCGCTGCATACGTTGCAGCTGGAGTTGCGCACCGGCGAGATCGCGCTGCTCGACGTGAACGGCACGCCGATCGAACGCACGTGGCAGGTCGTGCACCTGCGCACGAAGCAGCTTTCGCCGACCAGCATGATGTTCCGGCAGTTTCTGCTCGACCATGCGGCGGTGCATCTGGAGCAGGAATATGCGCAGTTTGCAGGGGTGTTTGCGAAACCGCCGGTCGGCGCGGAGCGGTAGCGTCATGCGCGCGTTGCGCGACTGCGCTCGTCGGCTTGCTGGTGGACGACGCGTCCCAGGCAGCGTCGATGGCACAGTCTGTACCCGGCTGTCGTGACAGGCTGCCAACTTTTCGCATTCGATTTAACTCTTGGGTCCCTTGCGCACGATCGGCATAAACCATGCTTGAACGGAAGGCTGGCGAGCGCTTGAAGCGCGTCGACGTTCGAGCGTCGTGCAAATAAACGCCAGCCACCACGGAAGGGGATCGCAGCGATGGTTTCTGGCGAGCAGCTCCAGGATTGGCGTTCTCACGCCCAGCAGATCGAAAACGAAGTCGCGAGAGTCGTCGTCGGTCAGCAGCAAACGCTGAGGCTCATCAACGTCGCGTTGTTCGCACGCGGCCACGTGCTGCTCGAAGGCGGTGTCGGGGTCGGCAAGACGACCGTGTTGCGGGCGTTCGCGCGCGTGGTCGGCGGCGATTTCGAGCGCGTCGAAGGGACGATCGATCTGATGCCGGGCGACCTCGTCTATCACACCTACGTCGATGCCGACGGCAAGCCGCGCATCGAACCGGGCCCGCTGCTGCGCCACGGCGAGCAGCTGACCACCTTCTTCTTCAACGAGATCAATCGCGCGCGTCCGCAGGTGCAATCGCTGCTGTTGCGCGCGATGGCCGAACGTTCCGTGTGGGCGTTCGACCGCGAGCACCGCTTTCCGCACATGACCGTATACGCCGACCGCAACAAGGTCGAGAAGGAAGAGACCTTCGAGCTCGCGTCGGCGGCGCGCGACCGCTTCCTGTTCGAGCTGAACATGCCGACGCCGGCCGACGAGGAGGCGCGGCGCAGCCTCGTCTTCGACACGAGGTTCCATGACGTCGACGGCCTGCTCGCGCAACTGACTCCGTCGACCGTGCCGTGGGAACAGTTGAACCGGATCGGCGCGGCGATCCAGCAGGGCGTGCAGGCGAGCGAGACGATCGAGCGCTACGTGCACGACATCTGGCAGGCGACGGAAACGCCGGCGCGCTTCGGCATCGCGCTCGACGGCGTCGACATGGAGCAGCTGATTCTCGCGGGCGCAAGTCCGCGCGGCATGAGCGCGCTGCTGCGGGCGGCGCGCGTGGTCGCGTGGCTCGCGGGACGCACGCATCTGCTTCCGGAGGACATTCACGAAGTGCTGCTGCCGGCGCTGGGGCATCGCGTGTTCTTCACGCCGATCTACGAGCTACGCCGCCAGGAGCTGGCCGAGGCGCTGATCGCGCGGATCGTCGCGAACGTCGCCGTGCCTCGCTGACCGGCGGCGCGCGCACCACGATGAACGACACCGCGGAATTCCACTACCGTCTGCCGATGCGCGCGGCCGGCGCGCGGCCCGGCTCGCATCCGGGCTCGAGCTTCGGCTCGGGTCAGCAGTTCGCGATGCACGGCCGGTTGTTCGACTACCCGGACCCGCGCCGGCTCGATCTGCGCGCGAGCTTGCGCGCGGCGCGCGACGAGTGGCTCGTGCGCGTGCATTTGCAGCGCGTCGCGGTGCCGGTGTTCGTGATCGTCGACGTATCGGCGTCGATGCGGTTCGGCAGCCGTAAAACGAAGCTGGAGGTCGCCGCCGATTTCGTCGAAGCGCTCGGCCATAGCGCGTTCCGGGTCGGCGACCGGCTCGGCATGCTGGCCTTCGATGGCGGCGAACGCGACGATCTGTTCATGCCGGCGCGCACGGGGCGGGGCACCGGCTCGCTGCTCGCGAGCATGCTGCGCGAACGCGCCGATGAAACGGCTGATCGTCAGGCGAATGGTCAGGCAGAACGTCAGGCCGGACACGCGGCCGTGGAAGGATTGCGGCGTTGCGCGATCCGTATCGCTGGACGCCAGGCGCTCGTGTTCGTCGTGTCCGATTTCCACTGGCCGCTCGCGCGACTGTCGTCGGTACTCGACATGCTGGTGCATGCGTGCGTGGTGCCGATGGTCGTGTGGGACGCGGCCGAGATCACGCCGCCGCACCACGCGTCGCTGCTGGCCGTCAACGATGCGGAGTCCGGCGAGGAGCGTCGCGTGTGGCTTTCCCGCGATGTGCGCGAGCGCTGGAGCGAAGGCGTCGCGCGCCGTCGCGACGAACTCGCCGCGGGGTTCGGCGCGCGCGGCATCCGGCCGTTCTATGTCGAAGGCGCGTTCGATCCGGAAGCGATGTCGCGCTACTTTCTGGAGATGACGGTATGAGCGCGCGCGGTGTGCGCGGTGGCGTCGCTCGTCGGGCGGCGCTGCATATGCTGATCGCATCGCTCTGCGGCGCCGCGAGCGCGACGGCCAGCGCCGCCGCGGTGACCGCGCTCGTTCAGGAGCCGCGCGCGTTCGGCTATGTGCTCGGCGATGTGCTGACGCAGCGCGTGCTGCTGGAGGCCAACGATCGGGACATCGGCGCGGTCACGCCGCCTTCGGTCGGACGCACGGGCGTGTGGCTCGAACGTCGGCCCGTGACGCTCGAAACCGATGCCAACGGCCGCAAGTGGATGGTGATCGCGTATCAGGTCGTCAACGCGCCGCAGACGCTCACGCAGATCACGTTGCCCGCGTTGACGTTGACGTCGGCAGCGGGCACGCAATTGCAGGTCGCCGAATGGCCGGCGAGCATCGGACCGTTGACGCCGCAAACCGCGTTCGCCGCAGGGGATTTGCAGCCGCTGCGGCCCGATCGTCAGGCACCCATGCTGGGCACGGCCGGCTGGCGTCGGCAGATCGCGTGGGCGCTCGGCCTGCTGCTCGTGACCCTGCTCGCGTGGGCGAGCTGGTGGTGGGCGCGCAACCGACGCGAGGCGGCACGGCTGCCGTTCGCGCGTGCATGGCGGCAGATGCAACGGCTGCCGGAGGCGCCCGCTGCTTCATCGAACGATGCGTGGGTCTGCCTGCATCGCGCACTGAACGAAACCGCCGGCCAGGTCGTGCATGCGGCTTCGCTATCCGCGTTGCTCGCGCGCGCACCCTATCTGCAACCGCTGCGCGCGCAGCTCGAACGTTTCTATCTGGCGTCGTCCGAGCGCTTTTTCACACCGGCGCCGAAGGCCGTCGGGAATCCCGGCGAGCTTTCGTTGCACGCGCTGTGCCGTGCGTTGTATCGGGCGGAGAGGCGCCATCAGCGATGACCATGAGCCTCGATTTCGCCCTGCCGTGGATGCTGGTGCTGCTACCGCTCGCCGCGCTGCCGCTGCTGCGGCGACGCAGCGACACGCTGGTGTTTTCGAGCGTCGCGTGGCTGCCCGCCGACGATCTCGGGCGCGCGGCCGGCCGGCTCGTACGCGGCGGCGCGGCACTGGCGATCGCCGCGATCGTCGTCGGGCTGGCGGGGCCGGGGCGCTCGCAGTTGCAGGTGCTGCGCACCGGCAGCGGCGCGCAGATCCTGATCCTGATGGACCGCAGCGCGAGCATGGACGAGCCGATGGGCAGCAAGGGCGTCGAGGCGCCGCGCGGCGACTCCAAGAACCACGTGGCGCGCGCCGCGTTGACGCGCTTCGTCGAGCAGCGGCCCAACGACCGGCTCGCGTTCATGATGTTCGGCACCAACCCCGTGCTGGCGATGCCGTTCACGTACAACCATCGCGTGATCGAGGCCGCTGTCGCGGCGACGGCGATTGGCCGTGGCATGCCGGACACCGAGCTCGATCGCGGCATGCTCGCGGCGATCGCGCAGTTCGACGGGCGCCTGTCGTCGGGCCGCCGCGCGATCGTGCTCGTCTCCGATGGCGGCGCGTTGCTCGACGAAACGATGCAACGGCGCATCGAGGCGGGACTGCGACGCAACCGGATCGCCCTGTACTTCATCTACTTGCGCAGCAGCGTCTTCAGTCCCGATCTGAACGCGACGCAGCCCGTCAGCGGAACCTCGGCCGAAGCGCAGCTGCATCGCTTCTTTCTGACGCTCAGGACACCGTATAGGCTGTTTCAGGCCGAAGACCCGAAGGCGATGATGGCGGCGATCGCGGAGATCAACCGGCAGCAGAACGCGACGACGACGTTCGTCGAGCATCTGCCTCGCCAGGACCTGAGTCTGTACTGTTTCGCGCTCGCGCTGTTCTGTTCGGCGCTGCTGGTGCTGCTGCACCAGTTGCAGGTCAGGAGCTGGGCATGAAGCGCACGCTGATCCATACGCTGTTCGGCACCGTGGCGATCTGTTGCGCCGCGTGGGCCGCGTATGGCTTCGTTCGTCTGCAGCACGCGGAGCGCGTCGATCAGGCCATTCTCGCGACGAACGCCGCTTCGCGCGACCAGGCTGCCGGCGACGACGCGCGCGAGGTTCAACTGGCCCGCGCGATAACGCTGTCGAAAGCGGGCGCGTATGACGCGGCGGCGCGGCTCTATAACGGTCTGATCCCCGAGGGCGGCCCGCCTGACGAAGTCGGCCGCGCGGCGCTGTTCGATCTCGGCAACCTGTACCTGCGCGAAGGCAGCGGCGACACGGCGCAGACGGTCAGGTCTCTCGCGATGATCGGTGAGGCCAAGGCGCGTTACCGTCTCGCGCTGCGCGCGGCGCCCGACGATTGGGACGCGCGCTACAACCTCGAGCGCGCGCTGTGGCTTGCGCCGGAAACGCCGTCCGCGCTCGCCGGGCCGGATGTGAAAGAGCAGCACAACGTCAAGCTGCGTGACCCGCAGAGCCAGGACTTGCCATGAGCGGCGTCTCGCGCGAGCGCGGCTTCGCAAGATGGCGTCACGCGTTGACGCCGCTCGCGCTCGTCGCATTGATCGCGGCGGTTGCGATGCCGGATGTCACTTTGCCGCGCAACACGTTCAACTACATCGTGACGTTCGATATCACGCAAAGCATGGACGTCGAGGACGTGGTGCTCGACGGCGCTCCGGTCAGCCGGCTCAAATTCGCGCAGGCCGCGATGCGCGACGCGCTCGGGCGCTTGCCGTGCGGCTCGAAGGTCGGCTGGAGCGTGTTCACGGGGCAGCGGGTGTTGCTGCTGATGGCGCCGGTCGAAGTCTGTGGCAACTACGACGCGCTGCTGGTGTCGCTCGAGGGCATCGACGGGCGCATGCGCTGGACCAACTGGAGCCGCATTGCCGAGGGCGGTGTGTATTCGGCCGTGCGGGTCGCGCAGGAGGTCGGCGGCGGCGCGGCCATCGCGTTCGTCACCGATGGTCAGGAGGCGCCGCCGGTATCGGCGTCGCGCCCGCTGATGGAGGGCATCAATGCCGCGCGAATCAGGGGCTGGCTGATAGGCGTCGGCGGCGACCAGCCCGCGGCCATTCCGAAGACCGACGCCAACGGTAACCGGATCGGCTACTGGCAGGCCGACGACGTGATCCAGGTGCCGCCAACGCCAGGCTCCGGTGTCGAGGCGCAAACGCACGAGGAGTTGTCCGAATTGCGCGGCGAGTACCTTGCGTCGGTGGCGGGGCAGACTGGCCTCGACTACCGGCGCCTGCTGAACGTGACGTCGTTCGGCGATGCGCTGCTCGATGCGCGCTTCGCTCGCCGCGAACCGGTGCCGACCGATCTGCGCTGGTGTCCAGCGCTGCTCGCGTTGCTGCTGCTCGTCGCGCGCTTCATGCCGGATGCCGTTCTCGCATGGCCGCGCGCCTGGCGAAAGCGCATTCGAACGATCGTATTGCTCATCGCGCCGGCATTCAATAGCCGGCCGACACGAGTCGACTGACTCACGCGAGCGCGACCGTTGGCGCCGCAACGGTTGAAGGTGCAGGTATCCAATCGAGCCGCGTAGTTGCTTGCGAAACCTCGCAAGAGTTGCCGGGATCGACCGACTCACGAGGCTTGCGCCAGAAGCTTTTGCCGGTCTTCGAGGCCGGAGAGCGTTTCCAGGAATCATTCTCAATCGGTCCACTTCGACGTCGACTCCAGCGCTGAGTCGCGAAGGCGCATGCGCTCGCCACACACGCGAGATACCTCACACTTTGACCTAGCAGTACGCCAATGACTGACTACAATGTCTGAATGCAAGCGACGCTGCAAGGCGCTCGGTTCGACGGGAGCGCCATGTCATGTGACATTTCAATTCCTTCACTGGAGGCATGCGATGACGTGCCAAAACGAGAGGATTGTCGGAGCGGTACTCGTCTTGATGAGCGGCTACGCGTTTGCGGGCGGCCCCTTTGGCGATGTGCCGCAAGCGATGATGGTCGCCAACATCGTCGCGTCGCCCGTCGAAGTCGTGCCGCCGATTCCCGAGCCTCGGCGCTACTTCGAGCAGCAGCGCTATGCGATGGAGTATCACGGGGATCAGGGCAAGCCGTTCTTCGCGCAAATGGAGAATTACTATAGTGTGGACGTGACGCGCGATGTCCAGCTCGGCACGGCGAAGGCATTGGTGTCGTCCGGACCGGAGTTCGCACCGGTGTCCGAACCGGGTGCAAAACCTGCCGCGCAAAATGCTTCGAATCCTTTGCAACTGGGTCCATCTACCGCGCCGCAATTGTCCATCGTTCAGATGAACAGTTCAGTGTTGTCGATTGGCGCGTCACCGCAGCGACGCTTGTCCTTGACGATCGACGACTGGGTGTTCTCCGGCACCGCGCGCGTCGCGATTCTGCATTCTCACGATACGGGCGCGACGCTGATCGTCAAACGTCGCTACTGAGTGATGTCGGACGGCCGCGCATGTCACGTCGACGAGTCACGTCGACGAAAAGCGCTCGCGATACACCTGCGGCGCCACGCGCAGCTGACGCACGAAGCTGCATCGCATCGTTTCCTCGCGGCCGAATCCACACCGCGCCGCGATTCGTTTGATCGACCAGGATGTCTCGCTTAGCAAGCGCTGTGCCGCTTCGATGCGCAACTGCTCGACCGCGCGGGCCGGCGTGCGGCCCGTTTGCGCCTTGTAGTGGCGCATGAAGCTGCGCTCGCTCATATGAAGCCTTCGCGCGAGCGCGGGTACCGACAGGTCGGATGCGAGATGCGACGTCATCCATGCATGCAATTCGCCGAAACGGTCGTCGGCATGTTGCAGCGACAGCATCGCGCTGAACTGCGACTGACCCCCCGGCCGCTTCAGAAACACGACGAGCTCGCGCGCGACATCGAGCGCCAATGCGCGCCCGTGATCCTCTTCGAGCATGGCCAGCGCGAGGTCGATGCCGGCGGTGACGCCCGCCGATGTCCAGATAGCCCCGTCGCGAATAAAGATTGGATCGGCTTCGACGCGCAGTTGCGGATACGCCTGCGCGAGTTCGTCGCAACGCCCCCAATGCGTGGCGACGCGGCGGCCGTCGAGCAGTCCCGCCTCGGCGAGCAGGAACGCACCCGAGCAGACCGAGGCGACGCGTCTGCAATCCGGCGCATGGCGCTGCGTCCAGCGGATCAGACGCTGATCGGCCGATGCCTGACGAATCCCCCAGCCGCCCGGAACGATCAGCGTATCGACCGGCGCTTTCACCGAGCGTAGCGAACCGGCGAGCACCGCGAGTCCCGACGACGACGTGACGGGCCCGGCTTCGGCTGCCACGACGCGGGGTGAGTAGAGTTCGTCGAGCCCACGCTGCGCGACGAGTTCATTGGCGGACGCAAATACCTGCAGCGGACCGCTGACGTCGAGCAGTTGCATGTTGGGGAAGGCGAGCAGCACGATGGAGGGGGGAGCGCTGGACATGTCGTGTGTAATAGGGGCTGTGAGAGAGCGCGCGCGCGTGGCAGAAAAACTGGGGTTTATGGCAGTCTTGCCAAAGCCTACGCGCATAGAATCAATACGTCCACCTGGAAGACGCGGCGGATCACGTGTTTCGATTTCTCCCTGAATAAGGTATCCATATGAACCTGCAAATCGGTTTTCTGGTGTTTCCGAAAGTACAGCAACTCGATCTGACTGGCCCGCACGACGTACTTGCATCGTTGCCGGGCGCCACGATGCATCTGATCTGGAAGACACGGGAGTCCGTGGTGTCGAGTAACGGGCTCGTGCTGACGCCGAGCACGACCTACGAAAGCTGCCCGCCGCTCGACGTGATCTGTGTGCCAGGCGGAAGCGGCGTGACCGATCTGTTGCAAGACGAGCAAACGATCGACTTCGTTTGCCGACAGGCCGCCAGCGCGCGCTACGTGACGTCGGTCTGCACCGGCGCGTTGCTGCTTGGCGCGGCCGGCTTGCTGCGCGGGCGGCGCGCGACGACTCACTGGGCGTTTCACTCGCTGCTTGAACCGCTCGGCGCGATACCGACACATGCGCGTGTGGTCCGCGATGGCAATCTGATTACCGGCGGCGGCGTGACGGCGGGCATCGATTTCGGGTTGACCGTCGCGGCCGAACTGGCGGGCGTAGAAGAGGCGCAGGCGATCCAGCTCGAACTCGAATACGCGCCAGCCCCGCCGTTCGACGCGGGCGATCCGGCGTTGGCGCCGCAAGCGTTGGTGGAACTGGTCCGGCGACGGTCGGCGGAAGGCCTGGCCGCGCGGCGCCGGGTAGTGATGGAGATCGCGGAGAGAGGCTAAGTTTTGCATGCGGGTACGGCCATTCCATTAAACTGTGTGGCTCTACCCGTTTCCGCCAGTCCGATTGATGCGATGAAGTACGGCGAATTTTCCCCGGGGCACTCCCCATGCGCGTAGGCAAGCCCGTCAAGGCACTGCCGCAGCCGTCATGCGACTACTGCGGCAACCGTGCGTTGCTCGCGCGTTACGGCGACGAGTCCTACCCCTATCGCAGCGATCAAGGGCCGCTGTGGATCTGCACCGCATGTCAGGCGTGGATCGGCATTTATTCGCGCAGCAAACACAACCTGCCGCTGGGCCGCCTCGCCGACGCGACGTTGCGCGAGTCGAAGAGCAAGCTGCACGATGCGCTCGAACCGCTCGTTGCCGGGAAGGTGCGCCGCGATGGTGTCAACGCGTTCGAAGCCCGCTCGAAAGCGATCCGGTGGGTCGCGACCGAGCTTGGCTTCGATCCGGTTCCGGCGAGCATTCACGCGTTCACGCCCGAGCAGTGCGAACAGGCGCTGCGTTATGTCGAGGCCTTTGTCGAGGCTCGGCGTGCGAGATAGCGTGATATCCCCAAGCGGCTAGCATCCTTCATTCCTCCAATACCACCCCGCCATACCGCCTTCCCCGCGCCTCTTCACCCCCACCAAATTGGCAGCTCTCGTGCGATGCGGCCCGGCAGTCGGATCGAACCTGCGTTCGGGTGCATATTTGCGGTTGCGTCCGTCGCTATCGTGAACTACAAACTAAAGTTACGCGCTGGCTCGATTTTTGGCGGGCCGGGCTTCCGTTCAGAACCGTTCAGAACGACAGGGAGAGTGCCGTCATGGGAATGCGCCCCGATCCTACCTTTCATGCATCGCCGAAGCTCGCGATGGATGCGCCGGCGGAAGAATACGCGTACACGGTGCTGCTAAGTCCGGACTCCTCGCAGCCCGACGCGCTCGCCGTGATCGACGTGAAGCCCGGTTCGCCGACTTATAGCCAGGTGGTCCACGCGGTGCCGGTGCCGAACAAGGGCGACGAATTCCATCACTTTGGCTGGAACGCGTGTTCGTCCGCGTTGTCGCCGTTGACAGGCCACGCGTTTCTGGAACGTCGCTATCTGATCATTCCGGGCATGCGCTCGTCGCGCATCTATATCGTCGATACGAAGCCGCATCCGACCCAGGCGAAGATTCACAAGATCATCGAGCCGGAGGAAATTTTCCGCAAGACCGGCTATTCGCGTCCGCACACCGTGCATTGCGGACCGGAGGGCATCTACGTGAGCACGCTCGGCGGTGGGGGCAAGGACGGCACCGACGGGCCGCCCGGAATCTTCATCATGGACTGCCAAACATTCGAAGTGCTGGGCCGCTGGGAAATCGAGCGTGGCGCGCAGGAAAAGCATTACGACTTCTGGTGGAATCTGCCGCGCGATTACATGGTGTCAACCGAATGGGCGCTGCCGCCGCAATTCGAAAACGGCATCGTGCCCGAAGACCTGCTCGCGAACAAATACGGCCACCGCGTGCACTTCTGGGATCTCCGCGCGAGGCGCAACGTGCAGACGCTCGATCTCGGCGCGAATCATCAGATGGCGCTCGAAGTGCGGCCCGCGCACGACCCGAGCCGCGAGTACGGCTTTATCGGCGTCGTGGTCGATACGACGAATCTGGAAGGGTCGATCTGGACCTGGTGGCGCGAAGGCGGCCACTTCCACATCGAAAAGACCGCGACCATTCCACCGGAGCCCGCGCATGCCGACGAATTGCCGCCGCTGCTGCAAGGTTTCGGCGCGGTGCCGCCGCTCGTCACCGACATCGATCTTTCGATCGACGATAAATTCCTCTACGTCTCCTGCTGGGGCACCGGTGAGATGCGCCAGTACGACGTGAGCGAACCGCGCAAGCCGAAATTGACGGGCTCGGTGCACATCGGTGGAATCGAACGTTGCACACCGCATCCGAACGGCAAGGCTTTCGCCGGCGGCCCGCAGATGGTCGAGATCAGTCGCGACGGCAAGCGCATCTACTGGACCAACTCGCTCTATTCGACGTGGGACGACCAGTTCTACCCGGATGGTGTGCCCGGCGTGCAAGTGATGGCGCATGCCGACCCCAATGGCGGTCTCGAGCTCGCCGAAGATTACTTCGTCGAGTTTCCCGCCGGCTATCGCGCGCACCAGATTCGCCTCGAAGGCGGCGACTGCTCGACCGATTCGTTCTGCTATCCCTCGGTGGGCGTTTGAGCGGCGCGGTGTCGCCGCAA
Source organism: Paraburkholderia sp. UCT70 (assembly GCF_050434085.1). NCBI lineage: Bacteria > Pseudomonadati > Pseudomonadota > Betaproteobacteria > Burkholderiales > Burkholderiaceae > Paraburkholderia > Paraburkholderia sp. UCT70. The sequence continues at coordinate 1,042,218 of NZ_JBNPVZ010000002.1, forward strand.
GCGGCACTGTGGCTGGCCGTCCTCGCGAGCGGTGTGTATCACGGACTCAATCCGGCGATGGGATGGCCGCTCGCGGTGTCGAACGCGCTGATGCAGCGGCGCTCGCAAGCGCTGGTCGTAGCGCTTCTTTATCTCGCGGCGGGGCACGCGCTCGCCATATTGCTGTTGATGCTGCCGTTCGCGATGCTGGCCGGTGTGCTCGCGTGGCAGCGTCAGATGCAGATCGGCGCCAGCGTGCTGGTGATCGGCTTCGGTCTGGTGTTGCTGATGCGCCGGCGCCATCCGCGCGTACTGGCGAGAATTCCGCCGTCGCGGCTCGCGCTCTGGTCGTTCGCGGTGGCGATCGCGCACGGCGCTGGCTTGATGCTGGTGCCGATCTACCTCGGTCTGTGCCGCGCAGACGCAATGGACAGCGCGCACCAAGCCGCCCAAACGCTGATCGAAGCGAGTCTGCGCATGGCGCTGTCGGTCTCCGCGGTGCATGCGGCCGCGATGACGATGGCCGGCGGCGTGCTCGCATGGCTCGTTTATCGCTACCTCGGGCTCAGGTTCGTGTCGCGCAGCTGGTTCAATCTCGATGCGGTGTGGGCGTCAAGTCTGATTCTGGTGGGGGGCGTGTCGCTGGCGTTGAACGCGGTGGCAGCGGGCGTTTCCGGTTGATTTCGACGCGGCCGATCCGGCCTATGAGGCTCCCGGGCACAGCATATGCTGCGTAGCTTCGGTGCAGGGACTCCATTCCGTGCGGGTCCTGATTTTTCCTCTCGTCATCTACACCCGGAGAAGATCATGCCGCTGAAGAAAGGGACATCGAAAGAGACCGTGTCGCACAACATCAAGACCGAGTCGAAGCATGGCAAGCCGCACAAGCAGGCTGTCGCGATCGCGTTGAATCAGGCGCGCAAGTCGGGCGCGAAGATTCCGAAGAAGAGTGAGAAATGAGCTGCTTCAGCACGCGCGGTCGTACCCATGACCGACAGGCCGCAGAAAAAGCGCGCGCATGACGACCCGCAATCGGAGCCAGCGGATGTCGAACCCGATCAGCATCCGGCGAAGCTCGACGATTGCCGCCGTTGCGCGCTCTGGCGCAATGCGACTCAGGCCGTGCCCGGCGAAGGGCAGCGGCATGCGTCGATCGTGCTGGTCGGCGAGCAACCCGGCGACATGGAAGATCTGCAGGGCAAGCCCTTCGTCGGGCCCGCCGGCGCGTTGCTCGACAGCGCGCTCGAAGAAGCGGGCGTCAAGCGTAACGACGTCTACGTGACGAACGCCGTCAAGCATTTCAAGTGGATCGCGCGAGGCAAGCGTCGCTTGCACAAAACGCCCGCTCAGCGTGAAGTGGATGCTTGCGGCTACTGGCTGGAGCAGGAACTCGACATGCCGCATGTGCGCGTGGTCGTGGCACTGGGCGCGACCGCGTTGAAAGCGGTTGTTCACGACTCGCACGCGCGCTTGCAGGACGCGTTCGACAAAACGCTCGAGCGCGGCGAGCAACGCGTGGTCGCGACGTACCATCCGTCGTTTGCGCTGCGCGCGCCGGACCCTGAAACGCGTCGCGAGGTGTACGAACGCATCGTCGCAGCGTTGCGCACCGCACAGAAGCTGGCCCACGGCGGCAAGCGCTCAGGATGACGCCGGCGCGTGCGTCGCTCGTAATCCGAGGCCTTTCATCAATCGTTGTGCGTCGAACGGCGCCCGAGCTTTTACATCGTTGTCGAAGTAGCAGTAGACGTCTCGCGCGGCTCGGCGAGGCGGCCGGAGTTGCGGCGCGATCAATCGCGCGTCGGCCGGTTGCGAGCCGCCGCGCCATGCATCGATTCGCTCGGCCCATCGTTGCAGAGCGTCGTCCCCATACGAACCCGAGTATTTGGCTTCGCTGCCGTGCAGGCGAATATAGACGAAGTCCGCCGTCAGATCTTCGGCGACGGGCCACGGTTCGGTGGAATCTGAAACGACGAGCGCGAGCCCGTATTGCCGAAGCAAGGTCACGAACGCCGGATCGACAAAGCTCGCGTGGCGCACTTCGACCGCGTGACGCAACTTCCGCTTGCGATCGATGTCGACATAAGGCGTCTTGACACGCGCATCATGGTGCTTCGCCAGCGCCGATGCGCTCGCGATGTCGGACGGCAACACGCTCAGAAAGCGCTCCATTGCCTCGGGCTCGAATCGGAACGACGGCGGAAATTGCCATAGGATCGGACCAAGCTTTTCGTTCAACGCGAGTAGCCCCTGCGCGAAGAAGTTCGCGATGCCGACACGTGCGCTCGCATCGCGAAACCGCAGCATATGAGTCAGATAGCGCGCGCCTTTGATGCCAAACACGAAGCCGTCAGGCGTTTGCGCGTACCAACGCTGCCAGCTATCGAGCGATTGAAGGCTGTAATGCGTGCCGTTGATTTCGATCGTGCCGAATAGCGCCGACGCGTACTGTAATTGCGCTGCATGTTTGAGATCCTCTGGGTAAAAGCTGCCGCGCCAACCTTGGTAGCGCCAGCCGGAAATGCCGATACGCACATCGCCGGTTTTCTTCATTCGCGCGTCGGGTCCGGCGGAATGACGTTCGGAGTCCGGCTCCGACTCGACGGATCGCAGCGTCATTGAATACGCGCGATTTGCTTCGCCACCGCGGCCGGGCTGTCGAAATTGTGATCGGGCAGACGGTCGACCAGATCGACGATGTCGGTATTCGCGTGATTTTTGCGCGCCTGCGCGACCAGCTTTTCGCGTGTGGTCGGGTAATTCACACCACTGAGTGCTTTTTCGACGTCAGCGGGATTCGGCTGACCGGGGTGGCGGTGATCCTGGGAATGGGCGGGGTGCTGTGACATGGTTCCTCCTTGAATGAGTACATCACGACTGCGCGCCTACCGGTACCTGTCGCATATGTCGTGCCTCGGCGCGCGGTGGTCGTGATCACCCGGACACGGCCGTCACGTCCACACGAGCAGCACGCGTGCCCGTCGCGCACGTCGTGCGGATGAAAAAGAACCCAGCGATGAGGAACGCGGCTTGCGCGCAGCCCGCAAGGTAGCGCTGCTGACACAGGACCTTTCGAGGAGAAGGCCATCATGAGCACGATGCTCGCATATCGCATTCACCGCTTCGGCGGTCCCGAGGTGTTCAAGGCCGAGAAGATCGAGATCCCCGAGCCTGGCGCCGGCCAGGTGCTGGTGCGCGTGCGCGCGGCCAGCGCCAATCCGGTGGACCTGAAGACGCGCTCGGGCCAGTACCCGTTGATTCGCGAAGAGAAGCTGCCCTATACGCTGGGGCGCGATTTTTCCGGAGTGGTCGAACGGGTCGGCGAGGGCGTCGGGCAATGGCGCGCGGGCGAGCAGGTGTATGGCTTCGTTGGCCAGGGACAGGGTGCGTACGCGGAATTCGTCGTCGTGCCCGCGAGCGCGCTAGCGCATGCGCCGGAAAAACTGGATGTGGGGTCCGCGGGCGCCGTGCCGCTCGCCGCGTTGACCGCATGGCAGGGCCTGTTCGATCACGGCTGCCTCGAAGCGGGCGGCCGCGTGCTGATCCATGCGGGCGCGGGCGGCGTTGGACATTTCGCCGTGCAGTTCGCCAAGCAAAAGGGCGCGCAAGTGTACGCTACGGCGTCCGGCGACGGCATCGAGTTCGTGCGCTCGCTCGGTGCGGATCGCGTGATCGACTATCACGCGCAGCGCTTCGAAGACGTCGCGCGCGACATCGACCTCGTGTTCGATCTGATCGGCGGCGATACGCAGCGCCGCTCGTGGTCGGCTGTGGCGTCCGGTGGCGCGCTGATCTCGACGCTCAACGAGCCGTCGCAGGCCGAGGCGTCGAGCCATGGCGCACGGGCCACGCGTTATACCGCGCGACCCGACGGCCGGCAATTGACGGAGATCGCGTCGTTGCTCGACAAGGGCAGCGTGCGTGTGGTGGTCGCCGAACGGTTTGCGTTCGATGCGACGGCCAAGGCGCTGGAACGGCTCGCGAAAGGCCACGTGCGCGGCAAGATCGTGGTGGAGGTGGCGTCGTAGTACGGAGCGCGCGCTGTCTGCTAGTTCGGATTCGTGTCGTCGCTCGCGCTGCGCAGCGGCGCGCGGCTCTGATCGTTATTCAGATGCACGAACTTTCTCAACAGTCTCAATAGCTCTCGCGCATCCTCGTCTCCCATCCCGTCGAGCAGGCCGTGATTGAGCGCGTTGACGCCGGGGATCAATTCGTCGAGCAACTGCTCTCCAGCCGGCGTCAGCAATAGACGACGCTGGCGGCGCGGCAGAACTTCGCGCACGATCCAGCCTTTCGCTTCGAGCCGTACCGCGATATCGGCGGTGGTCGACGTGTCGAGGCCGACTCGCTGCGCGAGCGTGACCTGATCGAGTCCGGGCAATTCCTGCAGCATTCTGAGCACCGCATACTGAACGGGCGTCACCTCGCGTCCGATCAGATCATGAAACATGGACACGGAAATCTGATGCGCGCGTCGGATCAAATGGCCGGGCTGGTCGTACAGATCGATGCTGATCGCGGAAGTGCTGGTATCGGTTGAAGTGACCATATTAGTTCTGAAGACCTCGCGCCTTTTCGTTGCGAATGGAAATGGCGAACCGGCGTTCGTGTTACCTGATTGGAAGTTCGTCTAGGGGAAAACCTTCATTTAATCATTAAAGACGCATTGAGTACACTGAATCTCAATGAGTAGGCTGAATGCAATCGATGAATAATCCAGGGAGTGAGACTGACATGTTTCCCAAGAATGCGTGGTACGTCGCATGTATGCCCGATGAAGTCGCGGATAAGCCGCTCGGCCGGCAGATCTGCGGCGAGCCGATTGTTTTCTATCGCAACGCGGAAGGCGCCGTGGTGGCGCTCGAAGACTTCTGTCCGCATCGCGGCGCGCCGCTGTCGCTCGGTTCCGTGCGCGATGGCACGCTCGTGTGCGGCTATCACGGCCTCGAAATGGGCTGTCAGGGCAAGGCGACCGGCATGCCGGGGCAACGCGTCAACGGCTTTCCATCGATTCGCAGCTATCCAGTGATCGAGCGCTATGGCTTCGTCTGGGTGTGGCCCGGCGATGCGGCGCAAGCCGATGCCGCCAAGCTGCATCATCTGGAGTGGGCCGAGAGTGCCGAATGGGCGTACGGCGGCGGTCTTTATCACATCCGTTGCGATTACCGGCTGATGATCGACAACCTGATGGATCTGACGCACGAGACCTATGTGCACGCGAACAGCATCGGGCAAAGGGAGATCGACGAAGCCGCGCCGAAAACCGTGGCCGAAGGCGATACCGTGCGCACGAGCCGTTTCATGGAAAACGTCGCGGCGCCGCCGTTCTGGAAGATGGCGTTGCGCGGCAATGGCCTCGCCGACGACGTGCCCGTCGACCGTTGGCAGATCTGCCACTTCACGCCGCCGAGTCACGTGCTGATCGAGGTGGGCGTCGCGCATGCCGGGCATGGTGGCTATCACGCGCCGGCCGACAAGAAAGCGTCGTCGATCGTGGTGGATTTCATCACGCCGGAAACGGAAACGTCGATCTGGTATTTCTGGGGCATGGCGCGCAATTTCCGTCCCGACGATGCGGCGCTGACCGCGAGTATCCGCGAAGGGCAGGGCAAGATCTTCAGTGAAGATCTGGAGATGCTCGAACGTCAGCAGCAGAACCTGTTGCGCTGGCCCGAGCGCAATCTGCTGAAGCTCAATATCGATGCGGGCGGCGTGATGTCCCGCCGCGTGATCGATCGGCTCGTCGCGCAGGAACGCGCGGAGACGGGCGCGCCGCAGGCTGAAGTGACGCGCGTCATTCCCGTGCGGACGGCGACATGAATCATCCCGTGCTGAATGTGGTGGTCTCGCGCCGGCGCGACGAAGCGCTCGGTATCGCGAGCTTCGAACTCGCGAGCGAAACCGGTCAGGCGTTGCCGGCCTTCGACGCCGGCTCGCACGTCGACGTGCGTTTGCCAAACGGGCTCGTGCGTCAGTACTCGTTGTGCAACGATCCGCGCGAAACGCATCGCTATCTGATCGCGGTGCTGCGCGACAAAGGGGGACGCGGCGGATCGAAAGCGGTGCACGATCTGGTCCGCGAAGGCGATCGCCTGCAGATCAGCGCGCCGCGCAATCATTTCGCGCTCGCTGACGATGCGGCTCATCATCTGCTGCTCGCGGGCGGGATCGGCGTCACGCCGATTCTTTGCATGGCCGAGCGGCTTGCCGCCACGGGGGCTTCGTTCGGCATGCACTACTGCACGCGCTCGAAGGAACGCACGGCGTTCGTCGAGCGTCTTGCACAAGCTGGCTTCGCGAAGTCGGTCCAGCTTCATCACGATGACCAACCGGGCGGCTCGACGTTCGATATCGAGCAGACGCTCAGCGATGCGCCGGCCTGCACCCACCTGTATGTCTGCGGTCCGCGCGGCTTCATGGAGTTCGTGCTCGAGACCGCGCGTGCGAAGGGCTGGCCGGAAAACAGGCTGCACTACGAGTTCTTCGGCGCGGCCGCGAATCAGGCGGCGACGGGCGGCAGCTTCCAGGTGCGCATCGCGAGCAGCGGCGCGACCATCGACGTGCCGCCCGAATGCACGGTCGTGCAGGCGCTGGCCGCGCATGGCGTCGAAGTGATCACGTCGTGCGAGCAGGGCGTGTGCGGTACCTGTTTGACGCGGGTGCTGTCCGGTGAGCCGGATCATCTGGATTCGTATCTGACCGATGAGGAACGCGCGGCAAACGATCAGTTCCTGCCGTGCTGCTCGCGCGCGAAATCGCCGCTGCTGGTGCTCGATCTGTGATTTTCCGCGGTACGACGGGCCTGATGCCCGTTGTACCGCTTATTTATTGCGCTTTTCCCTCAGAATCCGACGAACTTACCGTGCGCACACTCAACGCCGGATCGTGCGCAATCGCTTCTTCGGAGAACGGAATAATCGCCCAGCGTTGGGCCGCGTAGTCGCGCGTCCCGTCGGCATAGTGCGGCGACGCCGGGTCATCCGATTCTGACGGTGCGAGCAGCGTGCGCGCGATCACCTGAGCGCCGGCGAACGACACTATCTGCAGATAGGTGTCGCCCATTGGCTTTACGTTCATCGAATAGCCGCTCGCATCGAAGGGATGCGCGGCACACGCCGAGGTGAAATAGCCGCCCGCGTCGCAACCCCCGAATAGCGCAATGCGCTCGTCGTTGCGTTGCACGTAGAGCGCCGCGCTGCGCGGTGCATCGATCGCGATGCCGGCGCGTTGCAGTGCCGCGAGCGCGTCATGCAGCGCGGCGGTGAGCTGCGCCGGATCGGCGGCGATGCCCGCGGGTGTGGTCAACGGCTTCGCGGGATCGAACGGTACCGCGTATAGCTGCGCGGGCGGTATCGTCAGCAGACGTCGCCACAGTTCGTCCCACAAGGTTGCCCCCACTGCGTCGGCCGCGGCCGTATCGTCCCATGCGGCGAGTACCTTGCACGCCGCGCGCTGCTGGTCGGCGATCGGGCCGGCCGGCAGGGCCGCGAGCGCGTCGCTGCCGCACAGACGGTCAAGCACGGGTGACTTGAACAGCAACGCTGACATCGAGCGGCTGTCGAGCGCAGCGTGGCCGAGTGTATCGGCGGAAACGCCATGCGGATCGCTCTGCAATTGCGCCGCGATCGTATGGCCCAGTCGCGTGCGCAGCGTCTGCGGCGTCGCGGTCGCACCGATGATCTTCGCATAGCCGGTCATCGGTGCGGCCGGGTTGCTGAGCCAGTAACTGTCGTTGAAATTGCCGACATAGTCGCGCCGAAGCAGCGACGGCATCTGCGCGACCGGCAACGCATGATGCTGCACCGCGCCGGCCTCGTCGCGCCAGTCGCAGTCGCTGCGCGAACCGTCGAGGACCGGCACGCCGGGCATGATCTGCGCCAGTGCCCGGCCGACCGGCGGCGTGCAACGCTGCGCGAGTTCGTCGGGCACGTCCGGGGTCGCGCCGATATCCGCGTACCAGACGCGCGGATCGTCACGGCCGATCGCGAGCGTGTTGACCCACGGAACCGCCGCGTTCTTCTTCTGGATGGCGATGAAATCGTCGAGCGAGGCCGCCTGATTCCATGCGCGGAAGTTTTCGAACACGCGGAAGTTGTCGGCATTGATATCGCGCAGCGCGAACGCCTGCTGCGCATTCCACGCGAGCGCGGGCGACATCGTGCCGAGATTGACCAGCGGTCCGAAGCGCGAACGATACAGCGTGCGCGACACGGTATGCAGCGAACCGTCGGCGGCGCGTACCTCGATGTTCACGCGCGTCGGCGTCATCGCTTCGCTGTGGCCATCGACCTGATACCGGGTTGGCGCGCCAGGTTCGAGCGTCAGCTTGAAGAGGCCGAAGCGCTTCGCGGTGGAGACGGTATGGGTCCAGGCGACGTTGTCGTTGAAGCCGATCATGATCAGCGGTACGCCGAGAAACGACACGCCGCTGACATTCAGCTTGCCAGGAATAGTGAGTTGAGCCTGGTAGAAGCGATCGGGGCCGGTCCAGAACCAGTGCGGATTGCCGAGCAGCAGCGCGCTGCCGGTGTGCGTCGCGTCCGCGCCGAACGCGAGAGCGTTGCTGCCGATGCCCGGATGGCCGCCGAATTCGGCGAGCGGTGGGTCGACGGGGGCGTCGTCGTGCAACGCGCTTTGCGGCGGCACCGGCATCGGCTGGGGCGGTTGCGCGGTCGCGATCGCGTTGACGAAGCGCGCCTCGCCACCGGCCAGATTCGCCGCGATCTGACGCCGGTACAAGTCCGCGTTGCTGATCTTGCCGAGCCACGGCGCCGCGCGGCAGGCCGCATGCGCGCCCGGGAAATCCCCGTGCGCGAGATCGGCGACGTACCGGTTATAGCCGGCGACGAAGCCGTCGATCAACGCGCGCATGTCGTCGGTCTGGCTTTTGCGGTAACGCGCGACGGTCGCATCGTCGACGATGAAACGGAAGAAGAAATCCGAATTGAGATTGTTGGGCTGGCCGAACGTCGCGCCGAGCGTGGGCCGCGCGTCGGCGCCGAAGAAGCGCGAGCGTTCGCCGCGATAGGTGACGAAGCTTTCGGCCATCGTGCACAGATTGTCTTGCGCCTGCGCGTAGCCGTATCCGTAGCCGAGGCTACCCCAGTTGTCGGCGTTGATGTGCGGAATGCCGAGCGCGGTGCGGCGGATATCGGCGCGATACGGGCCGGTGTGCGCGACGTCGTCCGCATTGGGGCTCGCGCAGCTTTGCAGAGCGGCGGCGACGGGCAGGGCGATCAGCAGGGCGGCGAGGCGGCGGAGCAGAGAGACGTTCGAACGCATGGCTTTTTGTGGTTGGGCGGACGTTGAGCGGTGACGGGCGTGTCGCTCGGCGTCAAGAAAGATTGTGAATGGACGCCCCGTTTGGGCGTGCTCTGATTTCTTTCGAACTGTCAGTTAGCTATTAATGTCAGGTGGCTAGAAGGCAGTGCTCCCGCATTCCGGTCATCAGTAGTTTACGAACGTTGAATCTGGAGCGAGAAGCTATACCGCGTGTCGTCGATCGTCGTGCATTTTTGATCAATGAGTATCTTCAGGAGCAAGGCCTTGCGATCGGTTCCCGCCAGGGTGTTCATCGTAACGACGAGTGCAATTATCGCGCTCGGAGCGGTCCACTATCGTTCCGCGGTCACGCAAATGAAAGGAGCCACATTTCACGATCAGAAATCAGATGACGGGAAATACATCGCGCGGTATGCATATCTGCCCCGTGACCGGATCGCCTTGAGGCTGTACCGCGCAACTACGGCGGAATTGCTCGCCGAGCGAGTTTATCGATATCCGGAGCGAATCCGGCTGTTCTGGACAGAGGACTCTCTGATATACGACACATCGGCGGAAGGCGACGATGGAGAAATTGAGCTACCGCCGTCATGATGGGACCGTGCCAAGGCAAAACTGCCTTGAAGAAGTTCTCAGTCCACGAGTGCAAGAAGCCTTGCCGAAAGCGCTGGGCGCCGTCAATGGCATGACACGATTTTCAAGGCTGGGCGACCGGACGTGCGAGCGGAGCTAGCCGCGCGAAACCCGCTGGGCGGCGGCCTTCAGTCGCAACTTTTGGTGCTGAGACAGCGATTATTTCCACCGTGAGATGGCTAGTCGTCAAGCTTTCGCTGACCACGCTTCCTGCTCCGCCGGAAAACCAGCACAGTTGCGGCGAACCCTAGCGCGATTGCGGCCGACGATATGAGGAAGGCCAAGTCGGATTCTTGATACGCCGTCTTGACCCCATACATACGAACCGCCCATTTCCATATCGGGTTGGAAAAGTTCAAGGGCGTATCCGGATGCCAAATCCACCAGACTGCATTAGCAGAGATTGCGAGCACGAAAGCTATGCCGACAGCTAGACAGAGCAGGATTGTTTTCATGCCACCGTCACTACGCCGTACGCTTTAAGTTCAGACCCGGGTACTGATACTTTCGGTGTATCGGTGAGTATCGAGCGGATACGCTTCCAATCACTTTGCTGGTCGATCGTTATGCACCGCTCGCTCCTACCGAATCTCCCCTTTGGATGCAAACGAAACTGGCCGCGAACGATGTTATCGCAAAGGACCGAGTCATCGTCGATATTCCCATCGATTGCATGGAGCGCAAACCATTCGCTCTTGTTATTGCCGTTCAGGTTGAGCGCATCTTTCCACGGGCCGAGCTTCCCGCCCCATCTTCGATCAAAAAGATAGTATCTGCCGACCGGTATGGCGCGGAAGACCGGCGTGCACGTTAGATCCACCTTATTGATATAACCTTGTTGCCCAGAGTAAGCAGAAAACGATAGTGCGCCAATCCGAAATTCGCTCATCGGTTTATTATTCAGTTTGAATGAGCATTGAAGCATCAGTCCTCCATATCGACTGGAAAGAGTGAAATAAGAAATAGTTCAGTGATGCCGTGCGGCCATTTTTAAGGCAATTTATTTTGAGAAAACCACTATTAAAAAATTTCCGCGCCAACAGCGATTATTTCCACCGTGAGATGGCTAGTCGTCAAGCTTTCGCTGACCACGCTTCCTGCTCCGCCGGAAAACCAGCACAGCTGCGGCGAACCCTAGCACGATTGCGGCCGACGACATGAGGAAGGCCAGGTCGGATTTTTGATATGCCGTCGTGACCCCATACATACGAACCGCCCATTTCCATATCGGATTCGAAAAGTTCAAGGGCGCTTCGGGATTCATCATCCACCACAGCGCATTGGCAAAGATTGCGAGCAGTAAGCAGAAACCGACCGCGAGGCAGATTAGGAGCTTTTTCATCTCACCGTCACTTCACCGTACGCTTTAAGTTTCGATCCGGGAACTGAGACTTTCGGCGTATCGGAAAGTATTGAACGGATATGACGCCAGTCCGCAAGTTGATCGATAGTTATGCAGCCCTCGCTCTTCCCCAATCTTCCCTTTGGATGCAATCGAAATCGGCCACGAGCGATGCCGTCGCACAAGAGCTCATCGTCATCAATATCGCCGTCGATAGCGTGGAGCGCGAACCATTCGCTCTTGTTATTGCCATTCAGGTTAAGCCGATCTTTCCATGGTCCGAGAATGCCTCCGGATCTTCGGTCGAAGATGTAATATCTGCCGACGGGAATAGCGCCATACTTCGGCGTGCACATTCCAACAGCCTTATTGATATAATTCTCCTGCCCCGAGTATGCGGGAAAGGATAGAGCGCCAATGCGAAATTCGCTCATTGGCTTATTATTCAGTTTGAATGAGCATTGAAGCATCAGTCCTCCATATCGACTGACAAGTGTGATATAAGAAAAATGGTTCAGTTATGCCGCGCGGCCATTTTAAAGGCAATTTATTTTGAGAAGGCCATTATTGAAAAAATTTCCGCACCGACAATTCCTGCCTACGCAGCAGCTCGTCTACGCGTTCGCATAACCGAGCGAATGCAACCTTCTCCTGACCTGTTCAAGTCAGCGCGAACCTCACGCCCGCACCCTCCGCAGACGCGGCCTGATTTTTGCTGACCTGCTCGGACGTCGCCTCGTTCGCAGGGGACGGCGCGTGTCGAAAGGTCATCACTGTCAGCGGGGTTCTCAGTGACAGCAGGGGAAGCATCCGGAACGTCAGGCCGGCGCGTCAGGTGCGGCAGCGTCACGTTGTTACCGGCGCTGGCTATCGGTTTCGCCTACTCCGCACACGCGAACACGGTGGCGCCGCTGAACTACTTCCTGCACGCGGCTGGCCCGGCGGCTCGTCCGACGCTGTACCTCGGCTGGGTTTTCACCGCGATCGTGACGCTGGTCACGCTGATCGTCGCTGGCCTGTTGATCGGCGCGATGGTCCGCCAGCGTCCCGCGGCGCAACCGGATGCGCTGAGCGCCGAGCCCGGCGGCATCCGCTGGGTGTTCATCGGTACTGCGGTGTCGTCGGTCGTGCTGTTGGCGATGCTGGTCTATGCATTGCTCACCCTCGAATCGGTGGCGTCGCCCGCGTCGTATCCGCAATTGACGATCACCGTGACCGCTTACGACTGGTGGTGGAAAGCCGATTACCGCGACGATCCGAACCCCGCCCGCAATTTCAGCACGGCGAACGAGATTCATATTCCGGTCGGTGAGCCGGTGAAGATCGAGCTCAAAAGCGCGGACGTCGTGCACGCATTCTGGGTACCGCAACTCGCGGGCAAGACGCAGACGATTCCAGGCCAAACCAACGAGCAGTGGCTGCAGGCGGACCGTCCCGGTATTTATCGTGGGCAGTGCTCGCAATTCTGCGGCGCGCAGCACGCGCATATGGCGTTCGAAGTGATCGCGCAGGACGCCGCGGCGTTCAACGCGTGGCGCGACGCGCAGGGACGCGCGGCCACCGTGCCCACGGGCGACGCGGCCGTCGCGGCCGGCCAGCATCTGTTCGAGGAGCGCTGCGCGGGTTGCCACACGATTCGCGGCACCAAGGCGACTGGCGTGCAGGCGCCCGATCTGACGCATCTCGGTTCGCGTCGCACGATCGCGGCAGGCGCGCTCAGCAACACGCCCGACCATCTGCTCGACTGGATCGAGCACGCCCAGCGGATCAAACCCGATGCATTGATGCCCAGTATCGCGCTGACCACCAGCGAGGCCGCCGCGTTGTCGGCGTATCTCGCGACGCTGCATTGAAGCGCATCGCACTCGAGGAGCCCGTTCAATGTCCGATCATCCCGCTTGCGCTTCGCTACCCGCGCTGACCCGCACGCCGCGGCGCGGCCGTGTCGAGCCCGGCAGCGAGCAGGAAAAGCGGCTGCGCGAAATCTGGGAGTCGCGGCCCGGCTGGCGCGGCTGGTTCTCGACGGTCGATCACAAGACCATCGGCTTGCGCTACCTGGTGACCGCGTTCATCTTTCTGCTGACGGGCGGCGTCGAAGCGCTGATCATGCGCGTTCAACTGGCGCGCCCCAACGCAACGGTGCTGACGCCCGAACAGTACAACCAGCTGTTCACGATGCACGGACTGACGATGATCTTTCTGTACGCGCTGCCCGTTCTGTCCGGCTTCTCGAACTATCTGTGGCCGCTCGTGCTCGGCGCGCGCGACATGGCCTTTCCGCGCCTGAACGCGCTGTCGTATTGGGTGTTCCTGTTCGCCGGCATCTTCCTGTATGCGAGTTTTCCGACGGGCCAGGCCCCCGACGCCGGCTGGTTCAACTACGTGCCGCTGTCCGGCCTCGAGTACAGCAACGGCCCGAATATCGACGTGTACGCGCTCGGCATGGTGCTGCTCGGCATTTCGACGACGGTCGGCGCGATGAACTTCGTCGTCACGCTGCTGAGGATGCGCGCGCCGGGCATGTCGCTCGATCGCGTGCCGGTGCTCGTGTGGGGCACGCTGACCGCGTCGGGCGGCAATCTGTTGGCGGTGCCGTCGGTGAGCCTCGCGTTTCTGATGCTGTGGATGGACCGCCGCATCGGCACGCATTTCTTCGACGTGCTCAATAGCGGGCGGCCGCTGCTCTGGCAGCACCTGTTCTGGATTTTCGCGCACCCGTGGGTCTACGTGGTCGTGTTGCCGGCCATGGGCATCGTGTCGGATGCGTTGCCGGTCTTTTGCCGCCGGCCGCTGGTCGGTTACGGGCCGGTCGCGTTGGCGACGGTCGCGACGATGGTGGTCGGCTTTGCCGTGTGGATTCACCATATGTTCGCGACCGGTATCCCCGCGCTCGCGCTGTCGTTCTTCGGCTCGGCCAGCATGGTCATCGCGGTGCCGAGCGCGGTCGCGACGTTCGCCTGGGTCGCGACGATCTGGACCGGTCGCCCCGTGTATCGCGTGCCGTTCCTGTTTTTCGCGGCCTTCGTGCTGCTGTTCGTGATCGGCGGCGTCTCCGGCGTGATGACGGCCGCGGTGCCGTTCGACTGGCAACTCACCGACACGTACTTCGTCGTCGCGCATCTGCACTACGTGCTGCTTGGCATCAACGTATTTCCGGTGATCGGCGGCATCTACTTCTGGTTTCCAAAATTCACCGGCAGGATGACGAACGAGCGTCTCGGCAAGCTCACGTTCTGGGTGCTCTTCATCGGCTTCAACGTCGCGTTCTTTCCGATGCATATCGCGGGACTGCTTGGCATGCCGCGCCGCATCTACACGTATCCCGCCGACATGGGCTGGAACACGGTGAACCTCGTCACGTCGCTCGGTTCGTTCCTGTTTGCGGCCGGCGTGCTGCTGTTTCTGATCGATATCGCGGTGAGCCTGAAGCGCGGCAAACTCGCCGGCAACAATCCGTGGGACGCGCCGACGCTCGAATGGTCGATCAGCTCGCCGCCGCCGCCGTACAACTTCGCGGTGGTGCCGACGCTCGCGAGCCGGCATCCGTTGTGGGAAGGTCGGATCGACGAGCCGGGCGACGCGGTTCAAACACGCTCGCGACTCGACGAAGGCTATCTGCTCGCGCAAGGTCGCGAAGCGTTGGGCACGACCGCGCTCGAGGCGAGTCCCGACGTGATCCTGAAGATGCCCGAAGATTCGTACGCGCCGTTCTGGCTCGCGGTCTTTGCCGCGCTACTGTTCGCGGGGCTCGCGTTGACCGCCTGGGTGTTCGTGGGGGCGATGCTGGCCGGCTGCGCGGTCTCGATCATCACGTGGCTGTGGCCCGAGCGCGCGCTGATCCAGCGCGAGCCGGTCGCGGTCGAGGATGCGGGAGGCTGACATGAGCGATGCACTGGATCTCAATCGCTCGTCGAGCGAACCGGACGAGACCGCGCGTGCGTTGCCGGTTGGCAGCGCGGGCGAGCGATCGAGCGGCTGGTGGGGCTGCTTCACGCTGATCGCGACCGAAGGCGCGCTGTTCGGCTATCTGATCTTCTCGTATCTGTATCTGGCCTCGCAAAGCCAGCAGCATTGGCCGCCGGAAGGATTGCCGAAGCTCGGGCTCGGCAGCGCGAATACGGTCATTCTGCTATCGAGCAGCGTGTTCGTCTGGTTCTGCGAGCGCTGCGTGCGTCGGCGTCGGCTGCGGCTCGGTGTCGCGTCGATGGCGGTTGGCATCGTGCTGGGCTGCATCTTCATGGGCATTCAGTTGCGCGAATGGCACAACCACCCGTATGGCCTGACCTCGCATCTCTATGGTTCGCTGTACTTCACGATTACCGGCTTTCACATGGCGCACGTGCTGGTCGGGATCGTCGTGCTGACGCTGCTGGCGATCTGGACCGCGCTCGGTTATTTCGACGACAAACGCTGCGCGGCGCTGTCGATCGGTGGGCTGTATTGGCACTTCGTCGATGTCGTCTGGCTGTTCATTTTCAGCACGCTGTATCTGACGCCGTATCTGTTCCGGGAGTGGTCATGACGACAGCGCCCAGAGACTCGCACATCTCGATGCCCTACGTGCTGATCGGTCTGCTCGCGGCGCCGTTCGCGTGGCTGTTGCAGATGATGCTCGCGGAAGCGCTCGCGGCGCAGGCCTGCTATCCGTACAACCATCCGCTCGGCGCGCCGCTCGTTTCGTGGATGCGTCCGGCGCTCGTCGCGCTCGGCACCGTGTGTCTGATCGCGGGCGCGTTCGGCACGTGGGTCGCGTGGCGCAATTTGCGCCGCGTCGCGCCACTGAAGTTCGGTGCGCTGAACGGCGAGCGCCGCACGCGTGCCGAACTCGACTGGTTTCTGACGCACGTCGCGGTGATGTGCAGCACGCTGTTTCTGTTCGCATTGATCGCAACGGATGCCGCGGTCGCGATCGTGTCGCCGTGCAGGTGGTGGTGATGAAGCGCGACGTTCTCAACGCGGTCAGGTTCGCCATCGCGGCCGCATGCCCGCTGACGATAGCAGCGACCGCAAACGCTGCCAGCGCCTCCACCGACGCCGCGCAGATCGCGCGCGGCGCATATCTCGCCAAAGCCGCCGATTGCGCCGGTTGCCACACCGCCGCGCCGCGCGTCCCGCATCCGGGCGCGGCGCCTGAGGCCACACCGCCGTTTGCCGGCGGCCTCGGCATGGGTTCGCCGTTCGGCACGATCTATACGTCGAACATCACGCCGGACCCGCAATACGGCATCGGCCGATATAGCTATGACGACTTCGCGCGCGCGTTGCGCGAGGGCATCGCGCCCGGGGGCAAGCGGCTTTATCCGGCGATGCCGTACCCGTCGTTCGCGAAGATCACCGATGACGACATGCATGCTCTCTACGCATACTTCATGCACGGCGTGCAACCGGTCGCGGCGCCTGCCCCGCAAACGCGCTTGCCATTTCCATTCAATCAGCGCTGGGTATTGATTTTCTGGGACTGGGCATTCGCGCCGAAAGGCCAGTTCAAAGCCGATGCGAAACGCGATGCGCAATGGAATCGCGGCGCGTATCTGGTGCAATCGCTCGGCCATTGCGGCGCCTGCCACACGCCGCGCGGACCGGCGTACGAAGAGCGCGGCTATGACGAGTCGGCATCGGCCTATCTGACGGGAGGCACCAACGATCACTGGTTCGCGCCGAACCTGAGCGCCGACCCAGGCTCGGGGCTCGGCCGCAGTTCCGCGACCGACATCGTCGAGTTCCTTCGAAACGGCCACGGCGGCGGACTCGTCCCGTTCGGCAGCATGGTGCAGGTCGTCGAAGACAGCACGCAGAACCTGAACGACGACGATCTCGCGGCGATCGCCACGTATTTGAAGAGCCTGCCACCGCGCGCGCCAAGCGGCTATTTCAACGCCCGCTCCGCCGCCGCGCAGCAAACCGTGCAGGCGCTGAAAACCGGGGATGTGGAAAGACCCGGCGCGGGCATTTACGCATCATATTGCGCGCGCTGTCATCAGATGGATGGGGCGGGGGTGCCGAACAAGTATCCGCGCCTCGCGGGCAACCCCGCGGTGTTGTCGGCGTCGAGCGCGTCATTGGTGCGCTTGCTGGTCGAAGGCGGGGGCAGTCCGCATACCGAGTCGGGACCGGAGCCGCGCAAGATGCCGTCTTTCGCCGGCAAGCTGACGGACACCGAAATGGCCCGCGTGCTCACGTTTGTTCGGACCACATGGGGAAATACGGCCGGACCGGTCACGCGAAACGATGTGTCGAGCGTGCGCGGCGCATTGCGCAAGTAAATGCCAACGCGCCTCGTCATGCGGTGTTCTCGTTGCCGTCGCAGTGGCCATTGGCGGCGCTGAACAGCGTCTTCAGCTTCGCATTGACCGCGATCAACTCCCGTACTGGCGCCGCCGCGAGTTGCTGATCGAAGAGCGTGAGAACCTGACCGAGTAGCGCGTATGCGTCGTGATCGACCACGCAGATGCCCGTTTCGAGTCCCGCCTGCCGGCAGCGCAGAATCGCGCCCTCCGCGTCGCGAAACAGCTCGGGTACGGCCGAACCATAGCCGCGCTGATTCAGCAGCATCGCCATGTAAATGGCCTGCGCCATGCTGCCGACGTGATATTGATTGGCGACGCCGCTGCGTAATGCCTCGAGCGTCATGTGATAGTCGAGCGAAATTTCGCCTGCTTTGGCAGGTACGATCGGGCGCAGCATAGCCTTCGGGCGCGTGCGCTGCGACTTCGCGGGTGCAGCGCGAGCAGGGCTCGCTTTTCTGGTCATAAGCTCACTGAGGCGGCCGGCTCGCGCCGGCCGCTACACCAGCACGGAACCTGACAACGTCCATAACGGAAAACGGCTGCGCCGCGTACCGCGCGGCGCCGTTCCCGTTAGCCCATATGCAGACCGCCGTTCAGCGAGAAATCCGCCCCGGTCGCAAAGCCCGCTTGATCCGACGCGATCCACGCGACGATCGACGCAATCTCTTCCGGCGTGCCGAGACGCCGTACCGGAATCGTCGCGACGATTTTTTCCAGTACGTCCGGACGGATGGCCTTGACCATGTCGGTGCCGATGTAGCCCGGCGACACGGTGTTGACGGTCACGCCCTTGGTCGCCACTTCCTGCGCGAGTGACATCGTAAAGCCATGAATGCCGGCCTTTGCGGTCGAATAATTGGTTTGCCCGAACTGGCCTTTCTGGCCGTTGACCGACGAGATGTTGATGATGCGCCCAAAGCCTCGGCCGACCATGCCCTCGATGACCTGTTTGGTCACGTTGAACAGGCTCGTGAGATTGGTGTCGATCACCGCTTCCCAGTCTTCGAACGTCATCTTGCGGAACATGCCGTCGCGCGTGATGCCCGCGTTGTTGACGAGCACGTCGACTTCACCGACTTCTTTCCTGACCTTCTCGAACGCTTTCGCGGTGGACTCCCAATCCGCGACGTTGCCTTCCGACGCGACGAAGTTATAGCCGAGCGCTTTCTGATCTTCCAGCCATCGGGCTTTGCGCGCCGAGTTCGGGCCGCAGCCCGCGATGACGGTGTAGTTCTCTTTGTGCAAGCGCTGGCAAATGGCGGTTCCGATACCGCCCATGCCGCCGGTTACGTATGCAACACGGTTTGCCATAAGTCCTCCTTCTTGTTTGGGTGAGTTGAGCAAGTTTGATTGGAGGATGGACCTATTATTGGCAGCGGCCAATGGCTGAGACGATGGGCATTTTCACCTACGGGTTAACTGCCAAATCAGGGGTGGAATCGTTGCTTGACGGGGCAATGAATTACGTCGATTGCGGGTTGCATGCTTTGCGAACTCCGGGGTCGCTCGAGACTGCCGGCCGCCCTCCCGTCCTTGCCTGCGCGCCATCTTCCTCTTACCCTTAGCGTTAGCCTTAAGTACCTGCCCCGGACACCGTGCGGCAGACTGCCTGCACGGTCGTCGATGCGGGGCGCGAAGCCGTCCCTCGCTCCCGCGTCTATTCGTGTGATCATCAGAGGCACATCAGGATGACTGATTATCTTGCTGACATCGATCCCGACAGGTTGAACTTCCTTGGGATCTTCGGGCTGTTGATTGGCGGCCTCGCGCTGTTTCTTCTCGGTCTGGAGTTCTTGACCGGCGGCCTGAAGGCGATCGCGGGATCGAAACTGCAGTCACTGATCGGCGTGCTGACCGCAAGCCGGTTTCGCGGCGTGGTGGCGGCCGCCGTCGTGACCGCGCTGCTGAATTCCTCGACCATCACGACGGTGCTGATGGTCGGTTTCGTGTCCGCCGGCCTGATGACGTTGACCCAGGCGGTGCCGATGATCATGGGCGCGAACATCGGCTCGACCATCACCGCGCAGATCATCGCCTTCGACGTTTCGCGTCTGACGCCGTACATGCTGTCGATCGGCTTCGTGCTGCACGCGTTTGCCCCGCGCGAGCTGCTGCGGCAGCTCGGCCGCGTCGTAATGGGGCTAGGACTGCTGTTCATGGGCATCCAGCTGATGGGCGAGTCCACGCATCCGCTGCGCACCTATCAGCCGTTCATCGACGCGATGCAGGACATGCGCAATCCGCTCGTCGGCGTCATCGTGGGGGCGGTCTTCACTGCGATCGTGCAAAGCTCGGCGGCGACGCTCGCGGTCGTGATTGCGTTGAGCGGCCAGGGCTTGATGCCGCTCGAAGCCGGCATCACGTTGATTCTCGGTGCGAATGTCGGAACCTGCGGCACGGCATTGCTCGCCTCGATCGGCAAGCCACCGGAGGCGGTGCAGGTCGGCGTCGTGCATCTGGTGTTCAATGTGCTCGGCGTCGTGATCGCGCTCTTCCTGATTCCGCAGATGGCGGAGTTCGTGCGCTGGATCTCGCCGTCGCATCCGGACCTGCAGGGCGTCGCGCGCCTCGCGGCGGAGGCGCCGCGCCAGGTTGCCAATGTGCATACGCTTTTCAGCGTGGCGAACACGCTGCTGCTGATCTGGTTTGCCGGTCCGATCGCGCGGTTCGCGCAACTGGTCGTGCCGAAGCGCGCGAAGGCCGCCAAACCCGCAGGCGATCCGCAGTATCTCGACGAGACGTCGCTGACGGTGCCGGCGCTTGCACTGCAACGCGTGCGTATCGAGCTGACCCGGCTCGGCGCGCAGGTGCTCGACGTTGTGCAACGCGGCTCGCAGATGGTGTCGACCGGCACGATGGAAGAGATCAATCAGATGCTCGATCAGGACAAGGAAAGCGACCGGCTGGCCTTCGAGATTCTTCAATATATCGGCCGCCTGTCGCAGCGGCAGCACTCGGAGGAAGAAGGTCAGCAGGTGGTCGGCTACACGCAGGTCACGAGTCATCTGGAGAGCATCAGCGGCATTGTCGGCATGACGCTGATGACGGTCGGACAACAAAGAATGACGCAGCAGATCGATCTGCTGCGTCTGCGCGATGCGGCGACCACGCAGTTTTCCGAGGCGGTGATCCGCAATCTCGAGCAGGCGATCCGCACGATCGAGACGCGCGATCCGGAAGAGGTCGCGAAGGTCGTCGACGCAAAGGCCGGCATCGACAAGCTCGCCGCGACCGCGCGTCAGGTCGTGCTTGCGAAGCTTCAGCTGGCGGACAAGGCGGACGTGGTCACGTTCCGGATCGCCATGGATCTGATCGAGCAGGGCCGGCAGATCGCGCAGTTTGCGCGGGCCATTGCGAAAAATGTGGCAGCGCTTTAAGAGCTGCAATAAAGCGCAACGCATGATTGGAGATCGATATATTCGCGCAAAGTGATCGCCAGCACACGGACGTTGGGGTTGCACGAGCTCTAAACTTGTGGCGTGTCATCCTCGTGACACGCTTTCAAAGAGAGTGGGATTGCCCGCCTTTGCTGTGCGGGCTTTTTTCGCCTCGCGCGTGTTGTGGTATCAGTAGTAAGGCGCGGCGGTGAAGTCGATCGTGCGACGATCCACGGTAGCTCGCACAATAAGCAACGGCTGAAGCGATTTAACACACGCCGCATCCATAATTTGATAGCCTTTGTCGCAGCAGAGCATTGAACTCAAGGAGGGCTTCACCATGATAAGGTGGCTTGCTAACTGGGCTTCACAACATGCTCCTACTCCCGAGAAACAGGCCGAACGCGCGCTGACCAACTTGCGCATGGAACTGTTTCAGGCCGAACAGCTCGTGCTCGACGCACAGCTGCGTGCCGATTACTATCGGGCTCGCCTGACCTTCCTCGAAGAAGTCACGAGAAAGGGAATCGAACAGGTATCGGACGAACGCAAGGCTCCTCTGGAGTCTCCCCAGCCGTTGCGGCCGGGACTCAAGCTCACCGCGGCGCAATAGCCGCGTGTATTCCATCGCAATGGGTTCCGTCACCCGCGTTTCGATACGTGGGCTGATGGCAATCGTGCTGTCGCGGGCGCGTGCAGTGCGCGCTCTCGATAGTCGATTGTGCGAGCATTGATTGCCGAGCGGAGAAGTTTCCGGTTGCCCGGTTTCGTGCTTCGACCGGGCAACCTGGACTGAGTATTTGATTTTTACTGCGTGATTTTTACTGCGCGACTTCCACTGCGCTTCGCTTACTGCGAAACGCCTGCTTCGTCCTGCTTAACTTGCCAGATCGGGCGGCAGCTTGCCGCCGTTTGCCGCGAGCGCCTGCATCACCTGCTTGTGCAGCCAGATGTTCATGCTCGCGGAGTCGTTCATGTCCCCGCTGTACTTCAATTCCTGCGCAAGTTGCTTGCGGTGTTCGAGACTGCTGTCGACGCCGAGTGCCTTCATCGTGTCGACAATCGACGTACGCCAGTTCAACGTCTGTCCGCTTTCGCTGACGAGCTGATCCATCACGGCGGCCACGTCGACGTCGGTCAGCGGCGCGGGCGCGGCGGGAGCGCTGGGCGTCGCGGCTTGCGCGGCGGCCGGGTCGGGGGTGGGTTCCGTCGCGGGGGGAGGTTGGTCCGGCTTCGCTTTGCCGAACAGCTTGTGCACGATGTCACCAAAAATACTCATTTCCGAAATCTCCGCGGTTGAATGACGAATGCGAGTGGGGGCGCTCGCAGGACATACCCCCACTATGCTACGCGATCTACCACAGTGAAAAACGTAATATTTTGTCAACCCGTCGACTGCTCGTATTGGTCCGCGCGCAATGATCCTGACACGACTCAGCCCGCTTCACGTCAACACATGACGCCGTGCGTGGCGCTATCCGAGGCCCAGGTCAGCCTTCACATCGGCGGCGCCACACCGTCCTTTTCGACCACGACGCGTTGCGCAACGTAAGTCCCCTGCGACGCGGGCGTAGCGACAATGAACACCTTCTTGCCCGGCGTAAGGTCGCTGCGCTCCGCGGGGGTGAACGTGACGATGGGCACGTTGGGCGGCACCGTCACCACATTGCTGCCGCCCTTGTACGACAGCTTCAGATCTCGGCCGCTCGTGCTCTGCACGACGGTGTCGACGTTCGCGTTCGTCATCGAGCTTTTCGGGCCCAGGTCCCACGCGTAATGTCCTTCACCCGTGCCGCGCGCGGACTCTGGAAACACGACCACTTCCGTTGCTGTCAGCTTGCCGTCGGCGCCCGTGGTTGCAGCCGTGCCGATAAATGTACCCGGCTTGATATCCGATAGCTGCATCGTCTTGACAGCCGAAACGCTCGCTGCCGGCTTCACATCGATCGACACAGTATCGCCGCTGCGTCGATGGACTTTGAGCGTGTCACCGTCGTGCGACACGATTTCGCCCCGGATGCGCGCGGGGTTCGTGGCCGGCGTCTGCGCGAAAGCAGCGCTCATGAGCGCTGCGGTCATCAAGGCTGCGCCTGATTTGATGAGGAATGACATAGGAACTCCCAACTGGATGGTTGATGGAAGGAGAAAAACATCATTGCGTCACGAGCCGCTGAACCAGTTGTAGCCTTGGTTCTCCCAATAGCCGCCCGGATACTGGTTCGTGATTTCGATAGCGACGACATGCTTGGGATTCTTGAAGCCGAGCTTGGTTGGCACACGCAGCCTCATCGGGAAACCATACTTCGGCGGCAGCACGTCACCGTTGTAAGTCAGCGTGAGCAACGTCTGCGGGTGGAGCGCCGTCGGCATGTCGATGCTCGTCCAGTAGTTGTAGTCCGCGCAATGAAGCGACACGTACTTTGCACTCGTGTCCGCGCCCGCGCGGCGCAGGAATTCGGAAAAGCGCACGCCGCCCCAGCGACCGATTGCGCTCCATCCTTCGACACAGATAAGACGCGTGATCTGGCTTTCCTGCGGCAGCGCGCGCAGTTCGTCGAGCGCCCACGTACGCTTGCCGTGCGCGAGGCCGCTGACCTGCAGACGGTAGGTCGCGGCATCGATCTCGGGCACCTCGTCGACGCCATAGAACGCATTGAACGGAAATGGCCGTGTGATCATCGATGCCGGATACGTGGGCGCCAGCTTGTTCGGATCGAACAGCAGTGCCTGCACGTCGTCGTTGAAGAACGAGATGCGGCGCAGCGCGGTGTTCACCGCCTTGTCGTCGGTCAGATCGCAACCGGACAGCAACGCGATGCCGCCTAACGTCAGCAGCCGCCGGCCGAACAGCCGGCGCGCAGGCGATTTGAGTTCGCGCTGAGCATCGCGAATGATCGATTCGCCATGCGTCGCGCGGAAGGTGCCTTGTTGCGCGGTTCGTTTTCGGATCGTCATGATTTACCGTCCACGTAGCATCAACAGCAGCGAGCGGGGCACGAGCGCAACCATCGCGACGTGAATGACGAAAAACGCCACCAGGACGCTCATACACATGAAGTGCACCACGCGCGCGTTGTCGTATCCGCCCATCAGCGTGCGCAGCAGCGGGAACTGCACCGACTTCCAAATGGCGAGCCCCGACAATACGATCAGCAGGATGTCGGCGATCACGACGAGATAGGCGAGCTTTTGCACCGAGTTGTAGTGCGCGAGGTCGTGGTGTTTCAGGCGCCCGCTCAGCGCAGCGAGCAGATCGGCGACCAACTGTTTCGGCCGGACAGGCAGCAGCTTGCGTCGAAAGTGTCCGGTCGCCAGATTCAGCGCCAGATAGACGATGAAATTCGCGACCAGCAGCCACATCACTGCGAAATGCCATTGCAGCGCTCCGGCGAGCCAGCCGCCAAGCGTGATCGAAGGTGGAAACTCAATTGCGGGAAAGATCGGCGACGCGTCGTAAATCTGCCAGCCGCTCATTACCATCAGCACGACCGCGACAGCATTGATCCAGTGCGTGATTCGCACCCATCCGGGTTGAACCATGTTGTGCCTCAAGACCATTCCATGCTCATTGACAATCATTCCGGTGCCGCTGGAGCCGTCAACGCGGATGCCGTCGGCGCCGGTACGGGGGCGCTTGCAAGATCAGGCGACGAGTTACGCTGCGAGCATCAGACTGGCATTGCGCCCGAAGCGGTAACGCGATCGATCGATGGTTATTCCGTCGTGTCTGAAATCTTTTTGTTCTTGCTATCGACTTTCAATGACGATGCACATCGCGCAGGAAGGCCGTCCCGCCGCATGGGAAACGCAGCATGCGACATTCCTGACTACGGGCGGACGCTGGCTCGAAGGTTGCAGCGCGGAAGGTTCGGTGGTTTCACCGGGCGATGGGGCGCGTTGTCCCGCCGCAAAATGAAAATGGCCTGAAGGGCGGATTCGCCCCTC
Organism: Paraburkholderia sp. UCT70; assembly: GCF_050434085.1. Lineage (NCBI taxonomy): Bacteria > Pseudomonadati > Pseudomonadota > Betaproteobacteria > Burkholderiales > Burkholderiaceae > Paraburkholderia > Paraburkholderia sp. UCT70. Next base: position 1,067,063 of record NZ_JBNPVZ010000002.1, read on the forward strand.
AGGCCATTCACGAATACTTCTTGAATCAGAAGTGCGTATGCAAGCCGACGCGTGCGATTGCGCGCTTCAACGCAAGATCGCGCTGCGTCCAGATCTCGCGAGGCCGGCTCATCCCGAAGCGGAATGGCCATAGCACGGTCATGCCGCTTTTTTCTTTTTGTGCCCTTTTTGCGCGGGGCAAATCCGCTACCAGCGCGGCGCATCCACGTTGATCGGAAAAGCGGGGCGTCTCACCGCCGTTCTATGCGAGTTCATTCCCGCTTCATCTGTTCTGTTTATCAGGGTGTGCACCAGCAGGCGTTCGAAAAGCCCGCTTCGAAGGGCCGTGACTCTGGTTTGAACGCTTGTCCCGCAGGGCTTTGCGCGAATCGGACGGGCTTCGCCGATGCTATGCGGAACGCTGAGAATGCGGATACTCGCATCGACCCTATGGTTAACCCCCGCTTTGGCCCGCGAAGGACGAAACGTACCTTCACGCCAGTTATTTGAGTAAGCCGTGTAGGGGCCCATCGCCACGATGGTTACGGAGTCGACGTACTTTGCGAAGCTACCCGCTTCGAGCGCGCGATGAGACCAATGAAGGAGACAGGAGAGTTTTGATGACGAGTACTTCCAGCGGTAACAGGATTGATATCAAGAAGTTCATCGACGAACGGTCGATTTCGCCCTACCAGTGGCTATTGGTCGTGCTGTGTTTTCTGATCGTGACCGCCGACGGCATGGACGTCGCGATCATGGGTTTCGTCGCGCCTTCCATCATTCATGACTGGGCGATTTCGCGCCCCGAATTCGGACTCGTGATGAGCGCGGCGCCGATCGGTCTCGTGATTGGCGCATTGTTCGCGGGTCCGGCATCGGACCGCATCGGCCGCAAGTGGGTGCTGATTACGTCGGTGTTTCTGTTCGGGCGTGTTCACGATCGCGACTGCGTTCACGCAATCGCCGTTTTCGATGGCAGCATTGCGTCTGCTCAGCGGTGTCGGCCTCGGCGCCGCGATGCCGAACTCGACGACGCTGCTGTCCGAGTACGCACCGCAACGCAAGCGCGCGCTGCTGATCACCGTGATGTTCACGGGCTTCAATCTCGGCTCGGCATTGATCGGCTTCGCGGCCGGCTGGCTGATTCCGGTTCACGGCTGGCGCGCGGTGCTGATTTTCGGCGGCGCACTGCCGCTCGTGCTGATCCCATTCCAGATCTGGCTTCTGCCTGAGTCGGCCCGTCTGCTCGCGGTGCGCGGCGCGCCCGCGCAGCGCGTCGGCAAGGTGCTTGGCCGTGTGTGCGGCGAGCACTTCGCAGGCAATGAAGTGTTCGTGTCGAACGAACCGCCGCTGCCGACGCGCAAGCCGATCGGCGTGCTGTTCTCGCAAGGCTATGGCTCGATGACGATCGCGCTGTGGGTCACGTATTTCATGGGCCTGCTCGTCATCTATCTGCTGACCGGCTGGCTGCCGACGCTGATGAAGGATGCGGGCCTGTCGGTCACGACCGCGGCCAACGTCACGGCGATGTTCCAGATCGGCGGCACGATCGGCGCGATCCTCGTCGGCTGGCTCATGGACAAGGCGCGTCCGGCGCCGGTCATCAGCGCCGCGTATATCGGCGGCGCACTGTGCGTGCTCGGGCTCGGCTACATCGGCGCGCTGTCTTCGTCGCTCGCATTGTTGGTGTTTGCCGCGGGCTTCTGCATGAGCGGCGCGCAAACCGGTCTGAACGCGTTTGCACCCGGCCGCTACCCGACCGTTGCGCGTGCGACCGGTGTGAGCTGGATGCTCGGCATGGGCCGCTTCGGCAGTATCTTCGGCTCGGCGATCGGCGGCGCGCTGCTTGGCTTCGGCTGGCAGTTCGGCGCGATCCTGGCGATGCTCGCGATCCCCGCGACACTCGCCGCTATCGCCATCCTGATGAGCCAGCGTGTGGGCGGCGCCGAAAGGGTGGCGCAGCCGAATATCGCGCATTGAGGCGTGAGGCAACGCGGCGCGCGTGCGTTTCGCGGGCGCCGCTGGATAAATTCATCTACTGGGGAATCACGGTGATCATCGACATTCACGGACACTACACCACCGCGCCGAAAGCGTTGGAGACGTGGCGTAACCGCCAGATCGCAGGCATCAAGAGTCCTTCCGGATTGCCGAAGGGGTCGGAATTGCAGATCAGCGACGACGAGCTGCGCGAGTCGATCGAAAACAACCAGTTGAAACTGATGCGCGAACGCGGCCTCGATCTGACGATCTTCAGTCCGCGCGCGAGCTTCATGGCGCACCACATCGGCGACTTCGAAATCTCGAGCACGTGGGCCGCGATCTGCAACGAACTGTGCTATCGCGTGAGCCGGCTGTTTCCCGAGAACTTCGTGCCGGCCGCGATGCTGCCGCAAAGTCCGGGTGTCGATCCGGCCACCTGTATTCCTGAACTCGTCAAATGCGTCGAGCAGTACGGCAATGTCGCGATCAACCTGAATCCCGATCCGTCGGGCGGCCACTGGACCAGCCCGCCGTTGTCGGACCGTTCCTGGTACCCGATCTACGAGAGGATGGTGGAGTACGACATTCCCGCGATGATTCACGTGAGCACGAGTTGCAACGCGTGCTTCCACACCACCGGGTCGCACTACCTGAATGCGGATACCACCGCGTTCATGCAATGCCTGACCTCGGATCTGTTTCGCGATTTCCCGACGCTGCGTTTCGTGATTCCGCACGGCGGCGGTGCGGTGCCGTATCACTGGGGTCGTTTCCGCGGCCTCGCGCAGGAACTGAAAAAGCCCTTGCTGAAAGACCATCTGCTGAACAACGTGTTCTTCGACACCTGTGTCTATCATCAGCCGGGTATCGACCTGCTCACGCGCGTGATTCCCGTGGACAACATCCTGTTCGCGAGCGAAATGATCGGCGCGGTGCGCGGCGTCGATCCGGAAACCGGTCACTATTTCGACGACACGAAGCGCTACGTTGAAGCCGCGGATATGAATCCGGAGCAGCGCTACAAGATCTACGAAGGTAACGCGCGGCGCGTCTATCCGCGTCTCGACGCCTTGCTGAAAACGAAGGGGCTGTGATCATGTATGAAATCGGAGTCGTCTATCGCAACATCCAGCGCGCGGATGCGGAGGTGGCAGCGAAACTCGGCGCGCTCGGTTCGGCCACCGTGCATGAAGCCATGGGCCGCACGGGCCTGCTCCAACCGTATATGCGCCCGATCTATACCGGCGCGCGCGCGAGCGGCACGGCCGTCACGGTGCTGCTGCAACCGGGCGATAACTGGATGCTGCACGTCGCGGCCGAACAGATCCGGCCGGGCGACGTCGTCGTCGCGGGCGTCACCGCGCAGAGCACCGACGGTTACTTCGGCGATCTGCTGGCCACGAGCTTCAAGGCGCGCGGCGCTCATGCGTTGATCATCGACGCCGGCGTGCGCGACGTCGGCGTGCTGACCGAAATGAACTTCCCGGTCTGGAGCAAGGCGATTTCGGCGAAAGGCACGGTCAAGGCGACGCTCGGCTCGGTGAACATTCCGGTCGTGTGCGCGGGTGCACTGGTCACACCGGGCGACGTCGTCGTTGCCGATGAGGACGGCGTGGTCGTGGTGCCGGTGGCCGCGGCGCAAGCCGTGCTCGACAAGGCTGCGGCGCGCGAGGCCAATGAAGCCGAGAAGCGCGCGAAACTCGCCTCTGGGGTGCTCGGTCTCGACATGTACAACATGCGCGGGCCGCTCGAGCAGGCCGGACTGCGTTACAAGGACTGACAGCCGTGGTCGCAATGAGCAACGATCAAGCCACGCGCGCGCCGATCACCGGCATTTCGTCGATGGCCACGCGCCAGGTGCTGGCCGAACTCGCCGCGTTCTACGAGCGGTGCACGGGGCAAGGCGTCGTCATCGAATCGGTCGGCGGCGTCGATGCGGCGCGCCGGGTCGAGGATGGCGAAGTCTTCGACATCGTCGTGCTTGCCGGCGACGCGATCGAGCGGCTCGTGGTGACGGGTTGTGTCGAGGCGGCGAGCCGCGTCGGGCTCGCGCGCTCGGGCATCGCGGTCGCGGTCGCGGCCGGAGAAACGCACCCGGACATCGCGTCCGAAGCAGCGCTGCGCGACGCGATTCTCGGTGCGCGCAGCATCGGTTACTCGACGGGGCCGAGCGGCACGCATCTGCTGAAGCTGTTCGAACGCTGGGGCATTGCCGGGCAGATCGCTTCGCGTATCGTGAAGGCGCCGCCGGGTGTGCCGGTCGGCACGCTCGTCGCGCGCGGAGAAGCCGCGCTCGGCTTTCAGCAGATGAGCGAATTGATTCACGTGGCGGGCATCGACGTGCTCGGCGAGCTTCCGGCCGCCATCCAGTCCACCACGACTTTCACCGCCGCGATCTGCACCGTGGCGCGCCAGCGTGAAGCAGCCAAGGCGTTGCTGGCGTTTCTGGCCTCGCGCGAGGCCGACGGCGCAAAGCTGCAAAACGGCATGTCGCCGGCTTGATGGCGGGCGGCGCTCGCCGCCCACGCTTGTGTCCTTGCCTTTTCCGCCTCCATCTCTTTGCGTGAGCGCATGCTCGCCGTTGAAACGCTGAAAGCGCTGACCGGCATGCCCGATCGGATGGAGGAGGCAAAACGCTACGAATGAAAGCGGATTCAAGCCAGCAGCTTGCCCCACTCGTAATCGATACTGTCCGGCGTGAAGGGCAGCACGCCCGCGCCGGGCGTAAATGTAAGTTCGCCGAAATAAACGAGGTCGTCCGGCGCATACAGGTCGACGCGCACATAGTCGAAGTCTTCGCACAGACGGGCCGCGACATCGAGCACGGCGTGTAGATGCGGCGGGCGCGGAGCGGGCAACGCGCTGCGCTTGTAGTCGCCGATTGCGATATCGAGGTGATTCCAGTCGGCGTCGTACACGTCGCCGTGCGTCGCGTTGCCGAATCGATCCGAGATCACGAGGATATAGATGATCGGCCCGCCAGGACGGCCGCCAAAGCAGTGCATTTTGAAATCCGCCGGAATCTGGCCGCGCCGATCGAGCAGCAACTGCTCGAAGAAAACGCGCGGCTCGATCGTCCGATAGTGCCGCTCGCGCCCAACGTAATAGAATTCGGCGCGCAACCATTGGTCGGCGAGCTTCTTCAGCTTCTCGAACGAGGTCTCTGATTTGTTCCTCACCACTTCGACGTAGCTGCTGCCGTGATTGGCTTTCATTACGAAAGCATCCGGCAGTGCGTCGAAGACTTCGGGCGTGAATGCATCGGGTACTGCGATCAGCGGTATCAAATGCTTGTCGCCGATTTTCCGGGCAACATATTCCCGCACCAGAAGCTTGTCGGTCAGGTCGATATAGCGCGGATCAGGATGAAGATTGCGCTGCAGGATCTTCTCATTGAACGTCACCGGACGAATCAGGTTCGGATAGCGGCCAATGCATTTGTGATGTAACAGGCTTAGGAAAAGGGCGTCCGGCAATAGCGTTTTCGCCGCTTCCTTGATTTTTCTCGCGGTAGATGGCGATTGCCCGTGCGCCGCATGCGCACCGTTGTGCAAGCCCGGCTGCCCGCAGGGCGCGGCCAGAGCACTGTCCCCGGACTGTAGGGAGGCGATGTTTTCCGGCACGACGGCCGCGTCCTGCGCGGCCAGTTCGCCGGATTTGATGATCGTCATGTTCTAATCCCTTTGCGGTCGAGTCGACGAGTCGTCCTCGGAGTAACGGGAATTGAAATCAAAGCGTCAGCGGCGCTTGCCGCAACATCTCGGTCGCGGCACTCCAGCTTTCCTCCGGCGTCAGCCATCGTTCCTCCGCATCCACATGCTGTTGCGCGCGGAATTGCGTCGGCGACATCCCATAGCGCTCCTTGAATAGCCGCCCAAGCCGATTACCGTCGCCCATTCCGCAGCGGCGCGCAATCTTGTCGACCGGCAGATCGGTGTTCTTCAGCATCGAGCGAACGATCTCGAAGCGTGTGCGCAGCAGATATTCGAGCGGCGTCATGCCGAACTCGCATTTGAAGCGGCGCTGGAAATTGCGCTTGCTCATCGCCACCGATTCGGCCGCCTGCGCAACCGAAATTGCCTTGCTGTAGTTTTCCTTGATCCAGCGCGCCGATTCGCGAATCTTCTCCGTCGTCGTCGTGATGTTGACGTCGTCGAACTCGGAGCGGCTTTTCTCGGCGTAGCCGGTTTGCAGGATGCGGCCGATCTTCCGGGCAGTATCGGTATTGATGTCGCGTTCGATCTGCGCGAGCGCGAGATCGGTCGGCGTCACATTGCTTTGCGTGCGCGCGGCGTCACCGCTGTCGTCGAACAGAAAAATCGGCACGATCGATTGCAGCGGATCGTTGCAGACGACCGCGAGATTCGCACCCTGTTGCATGCCGAAAGATGCAATCGATCCTTGCAGCGAGATCCACGACAGAAAGCGGTCGTTGGATTCCGCGACTTCGGTGACGTCGCGGCAGGCCACGAAGAGCGCGTGGAAATCAGCGAGGCAGTAGCGTTCGAGGCCTTGCGTCCAGATCGATATGCCGGACGAACTGGTCACCAGACCGCCGCCGTCGGATACCACGGTAAACCGGTATGGCGCCTCTTCGCCAGCCGTTCTCTTGGACTCATTGGCAAGCCGGAACGCGTCGCCGATCGCGCCGGTACTTGCCATCGAACAATCCTGAAAGACGAATAGACCAATGTGCTTCATCACGCGAGCTTCTCCAGTCAGGAAAATCTACGCATTGAGATTAGCGCATCGATTTGGGCGAGACGAGCTTGGCCGGCATGCGTGGGTGTTTTGGCGTAATCGTCAGGGTTCAAGAAATTCTTACTTCGCTATTCGCGGAAATGCGTGCTACTAATTAACGTTGCACGGAATTTTTTTCCCGATCAATTAGCGCGATTCTTGCAAGCGAAACGCTGGGGTATCGGCGGAATGCGCCGAGTGGCCTGGATGCGGCGCGATTTGCGGGTTAACAACGGCATTCTTGGCACTTGAGCCGTGCAATTGGCGTTCTGTCGCGATGTACGATACCTGTCGTATAACTCTGTTACAGCACTTGCAGATCGCAACAAGCCTTTCCGGCTTCTGTTTCATTTGTAAAAGGCTCCGCATTATCGGCCAATAGCACCCTACTTTGGGCCGCCGGCGAATGCCTCGATCCTTTGCGGACTATGCTTCACCGCAACATCGAGAGAGAAATTGTCAATCGCGGATTACGTGAATGGCGGGCTTCGCATTCGCTGATTCGTGAGAAGAACAATCGGCAATGCCGCGGTGGATAAGCAATAGGTGTGTAGCCTTCCGTGGTTCGAGAGGTCCCCGAACACGGCTCCCCGACCTAACCCGACACAGCACGTCGCTTCGCCGTGCTGCCAGCCAATCGAGGGTATATCCGGCCGGCGGCATAAATAGCGACGTGGCGACGCAAAGCGATCGCCGATCGTTTTGTTTCATCAACCTGCAAGGATCAGACCGGTGGATTACTATCCGCAAAACTCGCTCTATCCCGCTGTTGATACCGAGCGTAGACAACTCAGTGCCAGCGCGATGCTCACGCTAATGCGCGACCACATCTGGGAGATCGTCGTGACGACGGTCGTCGTCCTCACGCTCGCGGTCGCGTATCTTCTGATTGCCACGCCTATCTATTCCGCTGACGTAATCGTTCGCGTGGACCCACCCGAGCCAAATGCCCTCGGACTCGCGTTGCAGAACCAGGAACTGTTGCCGCCACCGACGCCGTCGTCGGTAACCGAAATGGCGGTCATGGAAAGCCGGTCGGTTTTGCAGCCGGTGATGGACCAGTTCCGTTTCGACATTTCGGTGAAGCCGCACAAGCTTCCAGTTCTCGGCGACATCGCCGAGAAATTCGCTACACCGGGACAGCCCGCGGCGCCGTGGCTCGGGCTGAAATCGTTTGCATGGGGCGGCGAGCGTGTGCAGATCGCCGCGCTCGACGTGCCGCGCGAACTCGAGGAAGAGAAGCTGACCTTGACCGCGCTCGACAATGGCGCCTTCGAATTGCACGGCCCGTCCGGCGAGTTGCTGGCGAGAGGCACGGTCGGCATGCCGCTCAAGCAGAACGGCGTGTCGATGCTCGTGAAGGAACTCTCTGCGCGGCCGGGCACGAAGTTCGAGGTGATCCGCTGGAATGAGCTCGATGCCATCAAGCGCTTCACCAGTCTCGTCAAGATTGGCGACAAGGTGAAAGACTCTGGGCTGCTGCAAATCCAGTACCGCGACAAGAGTCCGGACAAAGCCGCGACCGTCGCCAATGCATTGGGAGAGCAATACCTCGCGTACGCGGTGGCGAGCCGGCAAGCGAACGACACGCAGACGCTCGCGTTTATTAACGGCGAACTCCCGCGTCTACTCGGCGATTTGCGAAAAGCCGAGGAAGCGCTGAAGAACTTCCGCTCAAGCTCGCAATCGATGCAGCCGACCAACGAAGCGCAAGCCTATTTGCAGGGCGGCCTCGATCTCGACAAGCAGATCGCGGCGCTGCAATTGCAGCGCACGCAAATGCTCGAGCGCTATACGGAACAGAGCCGCTGGGTGCAGAACGTCGACGAGCAACTGGCGCAATTGAAAGAAGCGAAAGCAAAATTCTCCGACCATTTCAACGGCATGCCCGCGTCGGAACGCGCGAGCGTCGATCTGATCCGCGCGCAGAAGGTCGCGGAAACGGTGTATCTCGGCATGGTGCAGAAGGCCGAGCAATTGCAGGTGCGCCGCGCCAGCACGACGGGCGGCGCGCATATTCTCGATCGCGCGATCAGACCGCATATGCCGGTCAAGCCACAGCCGATTCTCGTGCTCGGCGGCGGATTGGTGCTCGGTATCGTGTCCGGCGTCGTGTTGGTCTTCATGCGCCGCCACGTGATGATCGGCGTGACCGACCCGCGCTACGTCGAGCGCGAGATGAGCGTGCCGGTGTTTGGCGAGATTCTGTTCAGCCATCAGCAACTGCTGCTCGACCGCGATGCGACCGCGGGGCGCAAATCGCTGCCGGCAGCAGCCGGGCGCGCCCATCCGCCGATGCAGAAGAGTCTGCACGAGATTCAGTTCGATTCCGGCGTTCAGAACAGGATTCTCGCCGCGCGCTTTCCGCACGACACGTCGGTCGAAGCGCTGCGCAGCGTACGGACCGCCGTCACGCGCGATCTCGCGCATGCACGCAACAACATTGTGATGATCATCGGGCCCACGCCATCGGCCGGCAAGAGCTTCGTCGCCGCGAATCTGGCGATCCTGCACGCTGAAATCGGCTCACGGGTGGTGCTGATCGATGCCGACATGCGACGCGGTCATCTCGCCTCGCTATTCAACGAGAGCAATCGTGGAGGCCTTTCCGAAGTACTGTCCGAACGCCTGCCGCTCCGCAATGCGCTGCGCTCGACCCGCATCGACGGATTGACGTTCCTGTCATGCGGCGTGCGCCCGGAGAACCCCGCCGCGCTGCTGATGAGGCCGCGCCTGAAGGATGTACTCGAGCGGCTGTCGAGCCAGTTCGATCTGGTGATCATCGATACGCCGCCTTTCCTCGCGGTCACCGACGCCTCGATCGTCGCGAACGAGGCGGGCGCGTCCCTGCTCGTGCTGCGCTCGGGCATGCAAAGCGAGGAGGAGATCGCCGACACGATCAGAAAGGTGGAACGCGCGGAAGGGCGCATCGCGGGCGCGGTGTTCAACGGCATTCCGCTGCGTCGAAGCACGAAGAACTATGGCTACGAAACGAACTATGCCAGCGATTTCGGCGAAAACGACGTCGGACAGCAAGCGCCGCGAGGCGCCTGAGCGTGTGGAGATCCCAACGCGGTAAAGCGCGTTCGCGATGGCGTAAAACGGAGAACCAGATGGCCTTTGCAATCAACGGAAAGTTTACTTCGCAGTCCGTCACGGGAGTTCAACGCGTGGCGTATGAGCTGACGCGGGCCATGCAGATGCGCGCCGCGCCCGGTGATGAACCGGAAGTGTTCGTGCCGCAAAACGCCGTCGAGCCGGGGGCGCTGCTCAAACCGCAACGGCGCTTTCCGTGGCTGCGCGGCACGCTGTGGGAGCAGATCACGCTGCCAATCGCCGCACGTGGCATCACGCTGCTGAGTCTGTGCAATACGAACCCGCTGTTCAAGCACAGTCAGGTCGTGATGGTTCACGACATGGCCGTCTTTGACGTGCCGCAAGGATTTTCGAGGAAATTCCGGCTCTGGTATCGCATCTGTTTCGCGCTCTTGCCGCGCACGCATCCGATCGTTCTGACGGTCTCGACGTTTTCGAAAATGCGTATCTGCCATCACCTGAAAATCGAGGAATCGCGTGTGAAAGTGGTGGCGCCCGCCGCGGATCATTTCGACCGGATCGTTGCCGACCCATCGGTGCTGCAACGGCTCGAATTGAACAAGGACGCCTATTGCGTGATCGTCGGCAGTCTCGATCCGCGCAAGAATCTGCGCGGCGTGCTCGATGCGATCGTGCGGCTCGGGCATCTGCGCGACGTCAAATTCGTCATCGTGGGAAAACAGTATCCGCGTATCTTCAGCGGTGCAGGCGTCGAGCATCCTGTGCATTCGCGGCAGGTCGTGTGGGCAGGTTGCGTGTCGGACGCGGAGCTGAAGGCACTGTACGAGAGCGCTGGCTGCCTCGTGTTTCCGTCGTTGTACGAAGGTTTCGGCCTGCCGCCTCTGGAAGCGATGTATTGCGGCTGTCCGGTGATCGCGTCGGCGCGCACGTCGATACCGGAAGCGTGCGGCGATGCCGCAATGTACTGCGACGCGACCTCCGCGGACGACATCGCCGCAAAGATCGCGCAGATGATGAGCGACGCCGATCTTCGCCAACGTTATCGCAGTGCGGGGCTGCTGCATGCGCGCGAGTTTCGCTGGGAGCGCGCGGCGCAAACGGTGCTCGAAATCCTCGATGTCAAGACTGGCGAGCGGCTGCCCGAACTGACGCCGCGCGCGTCCGCGAGCTAGCGATGGGTGGGCACGAACATGGATCGCATGAAGACCCGTGCTGGCAGAAGACGTGCATTGCGCACACTCGCCGCGTTGGCGGCGGGTGCGGCCGCGCCGTTGTCGAGTCTCCGGCCCGCTCTAGCATTGGTACCGGACCCAGCGCCCGCGAACGCGCGCGCCCGCATGATGACCGATCTGATCGGCACGAACGGCTGGGCCGGATCGGCCGCCGACATCGAGATGTGGCGAGCGATGGGCATTAGCTGGGGCCGTGACACGGTCGGCCCTGGCCAACCTGATCGGCCCGGCGAGGCGATGCGCATCGACAAAACGAGCTCGGCGTTCGATATCGATCTGCCGTCGGCACTGTTGCGAAACGAACGCAATGGAATCGGTTCGCTGTTGATGCTCGGCTATACGCCGAGATGGAATGCGACTGTGCCGGGCGACAGCAATTCGGCACCCGTCGACGTGGATGCGTGGAAGCAGTATGTCGACGCGGTGGTTCGCAAGTATTCGGCGCCGCCTTATAACCTGCGCTATTTCCAGATCTGGAACGAGGCGGCCGGCAAGTTGTCCGGCGGCTTGCCTCAGTCCGTGTTCTGGCACGGCCCGGAGTTCAGCAAGGACGAAAAACGCTCGAAACCGTATGAGCGCGCGATGCAGGATTACGTCGAGCGGATTCATATTCCGGCGGCCCGCATCATTCGCAGTTATCGCGCATATGTGGTATATGGCGGCTGGCCGGACCAGGGCGGCCTCGATAACTTCCACCGCTGGCTCGAATATCGCAGTCCGGTATTGAAAGAGCGCATGCTCGATTGGGTCGACTACATCGACACGCACTATTTGCCGGTTGCCGATATGGAATCGCTGTACCAGCGATACGTGAAGAGCGGTCCCGCGCGCGGCATCTGGCAAACGGAGATCGGCAACGAGTACATGAAAGACCCGCACTATTTGCCGCGTTATTTCTTCGACTTCGCGGTGTGGGCGCTCGGCAGGAATTGGGACGACCCGAACAAGTACCTGTCGATGATCTATCACTGGGACGGCTATGAACCGTTTCGTCTCACGCATCCCGGTCCGCCTGAACGAACCTACAACGTTTCCGGTCGAAGCTTGGTCGTGTTGCGTCAAACAGCGGGTGGGCATCTGGCGAGTTTTTCGAAGCCGCTGCAATGCGGTCCGGGTGTTGCTGCCAATGCCTTGCTTTCCGGCAACGACCTCGTGATGCAGGTGAGCAGCAGCGCGGGCTGGCAGAACATTTCCATCGGCGGGCTGCAGCCGCTGCGCTCGCACGCGGTGCAGGTCGAATTCATCGATGCGCTGAGCGGCGAGGCGAGCGCACCGGACAAGGTTGCATTGAGTTGGGACAACGATTTGATGAACGTGCGATTCAAGGTACCCGACCAGGTGAACGGCGCTGGTAATAATCCGCCCAAACATCTGGCTTATCTCGTGGTACGTCGTGTGATGCAGGCGGTGGCATAGCGATATTTCGCGAGCATGACGACCGCCGGGAGCCGGCGGATCGAACCTGATGGATAGCGTTGACACATCATGAAGCAGGTCACCATTGCGATTTGCAATTACAACTACGAGCACTATCTGGCCGCGGCGATCGACTCGGCGCTCGCGCAGGATTATCCGGCGACCACCGTCATGGTCGTCGACGATGGCTCGACCGACGGTTCGCGCGCGATCATCGAAAGCTATGGCGATCGCGTACTGACGTTGTGCAAGAAAAACGGCGGGCAGGTATCCGCCTACAACTATGCAATCGCGTCGCTCACCACCGAGTATGTGATCCTTCTCGATTCCGATGACGTGCTGTACCCATCCGCGGTTACCGAAGTCATGCGCTTTTTCGAGGGCGGCGAGTGGGCCAAGGTGCAATTCCGGCTCGACGTGATGGACAACGAAGGCGCATTGACGGGTGCCTACGTGCCGAATAGCGAGCCGCCACGCGACTGTGGCAGGCTGCTGCGCGGCGGGTGGCTCTATCCGTCCCCGCCCGCGTCTGGCAATGCCTACCGGGTGAGCGCGCTCAAGCAGATCTTCCCGGTTCCCGAAGAGGGCGTGAATCGCTATGGCGCGGACTTTTATGCGATCTATGGCGTCGCGCTGGCTGGACCGATCGCGACCGTGTCGAAGTCGCTAGGCGGCTACCGGGTGCATAACGCGGGCAGTCAAACGGTGTCGTTCGCGAACTCGGAACAACTGACGAAAGCGCCCCGCGCGTTCAACATGCGCTGGGCCATTCTGCGCAATATCGCCAAAGACCGGCTCGACATAGAACTACCGGCAACATTTCTCGACTTCTCACACGAGAAAGCGACATTCTGCTCTTCCGTTTATCGCGCGACCCTGTTCCGGCGTTGGCATTGGATGATCCTCGATTCGCGCAACTATCTGCACACGATCATTGCGAATCCGTTCTGGAGCCTGAAGAAGAAGCTCGGCACGCTCGTACTGTCGAGCCTGTGTCTCGTGCCTTATTCGCCGCTGTCGGATTTCGCGGTGCGTTATATCGCGAACCCGCTTGCGCGCCGTCGCGTCGCAGGACGCTGAGGCGAAGGAGGACGGCATGGATAGACGAACGAGCGCCAACCTGATCGTATTTGTTTACGCCGGCTATTTCATGAGGTACGTGTACCTCCTGATCGTCGTGCCGTTCTATGGCCGGGTGCTCGGCGTGGCCGAATACGGCCGCGTACTCGCGTCGATGTCGCTGATGAACGTGATATGGATGCTCGTCAGCTTCGGCTTCACCTTCGTCGGCATCCGCGAGGTGGCGAAAGCGCAGTCGACCCAGGAATGCAATGCGATCTATTCGCTGCAGGTCAGCGCGCGGCTGACACTCGCCGTGATCGGCGCGGGCATCGGCATCATTGCGACGTTCTGTTCACCGTTATTGTCGGAGCGGCCGCTGATCGGCCTGCTCGCGACCTTGCTAGGTATCGTGTCGGCATGCAATCTCGGCTGGCTGTTTCAGGGGCGGCAACAGATTCGAACGCCGATCATGATCGAAGTGTTCGGCTTCGCGCTGAGTCTCGTGCTGGTGCTGACTCTCGTCAAAGGACCGAACGATGCCGTATGGGTGTTGGCGAGTCTGCTGGTTGCGGGTGTCGCGTCCTTGATCATTGCCCACGGTTTGACGACGTGGCAACTCGGCTGGCCGCGTCTGGCGTTTGCCGGCGTCCTGCCGCTCGTGCGCAGGTCGACGATGCTGTTCTGCTATTCGTCCGGCTCCGTCGTCCTGACGGCATCGTCGACGTATTTGCTGACCTTGTTCTCGACGCCCGCGGAGGTCGGCTATTTCGGCGCGGCCGAGCGTTTCGCGTCGATCGGACTCAGCCTGATGGCCCCCGCGGCGCAAGTCTTTATTCCGACGATATCCCGGCAACTCGCGCAGGGCGACAAGGCGGGCGCGCATGTCACGACGCGGCGCGGCGCCATCTTGCTGCTCGGCTATGGCGTGCTCGTGCTGTGCGGCGCGTTGACGCTGTCGCCTTTCGTGTTGCCGCTGATTCTCGGCGCCGCGTTCGAGCCGAGTGTGCACGTATTGCAGGTATTTGCATGGATGTTCCCGTTCGCGGCTTTCAATGATTTCGTCGCGCTCTATGTATTCGTGCCGCGCAGGAAAGACCGGGTGCTCGCGATTGCCGGCGTCGCCTCGGCGCTGGTGAATCTCGCAGCGGCGCTCTTTCTCGCGCCGCGTTTCGGCGCGATTGGCATGGCCTCTGCTCGGGTGATTGGCGAAGCGGCGCTGTCGGTGACGCTGCTCAGCGTGTTGATTCGCCTCGAGCTGGTCGGACTGGTGCCCGGCGCCGAGCGGGCGCTCGAGCGGGTGCGGGTGGTGTGCGGGCTTCGTACGCAGGCGGACGGCGCAAAGGACGATTGAAGTGGCGCGTGAGTGTGTGGGAGTTTGGGTGGATTGTCACAGGAGGTCGAAGTGAAAGTCGCTATTGTTCACGATTGGCTGGTAGTGTCCGGCGGCGCCGAGAAAGTATTGAAGAACATCATCGAGTGCTTCCCGGATGCGGACGTCTTTTCGATTGTCGATTTTCTCGAAGACCGCGATTGCGTGAAGGGGAAGTCTGTCAACACGTCATTCATCCAGAAGATGCCGTTTGCGCGAAGACGATACCGCGCCTATCTACCGTTGATGCCGATTGCGATCGAGCAGGTGGATCTGTCAGGCTACGATCTCGTCATTTCGAGCTCGCACGCGGTCGCGAAAGGCGTGTTGACCGGGCCGAACCAGATGCATATCAGCTACATTCATTCGCCGATCCGCTATGCGTGGGATCTGCAACATCAGTACCTGCGTGAATCCCATCTGGACAGAGGGCTGCGCTCCGCGTTGGCGCGCGTGCTGCTTCATTACATTCGAGGCTGGGATTCGCGCTCCGCGAACGGCGTCGATCATCTCGTCGCGAATTCTCAGTTCATTGCGCGGCGTATCAGAAAGGCCTATCAGCGCGAAGCGATAAACGAGACCGTGATCTATCCGCCGGTCGATCTGGTGAACATGCCTATTGGTACGGAGAAAGAGGATTTCTACGTGACGGCGTCGCGGATGGTGCCTTATAAGCGTATCGATCTGATCGTTCAGGCCTTTTCGCAAACGCCTGAACGCAAGCTGGTCGTGATCGGCGACGGTCCCGAGATGAAGAAGATCAAATCGGTGGCCGGCGACAACGTCCAGATTCTCGGGCATCAGCCGTCCGATGTGCTGGTCGATCATTTGCGGCGCGCGCGCGCGTTCGTGTTCGCGGCGGAAGAAGACTTCGGCATTTCGGTGGTCGAAGCGCAGGCATGCGGCACGCCGGTGATCGCCTTCGGCCGCGGTGGCGCGCTTGAATCGGTGGTGGGATTGCCGCTCGAGCGACCCACCGGGGTTTTCTTCGGTGAGCAAAGCACCGCGTCGTTGCTCGAAGCCGTTACCCGGTTCGAGAGCAACGCAGCCCTATTCGACGCACGCGTGTGCCGCAAGAATGCCGAGCGGTTTTCGTCGGAGAACTTCAAGAAGGCGCTGATGGGCTTTGTCGACGCGCGGCTCCCGTATGCGTGCGTCGAACAGTTTCTTCCCTATGCACCGAGTCAGTCGCTGCCGGCCGAAGAACGTCATCTTGCCGACGTTACGCCCTGAGTCGGGCGCTGGGGCACGGGCTGTGCAGCCCGCGTGCCCACGATGCCCGCCTTGCGCGCTCCGCGCGGGCCGGGCCTGAATGCGGTGGCCGCCAGCGGACTCGCGGCTAGCAGCAGCGAGATCACCAGAGAAAGAATCAATACATTCGACGGCGTGACCAGCCGATGCTCGGTTGCCGACATCACCAGCAGGCAAACCGACGAAATCTCGACGAAGCGGAACGCCGCGAACTGGCGGCCGCCCTCGACCAACGCGGCATACGCCGCCCCCTGCCTGCTCCACTCGATCAGTCTCCAGAAGAACGCGAGGATCAGCGTCAAGCCCACTACGCCGAGCTCGGCGAGGATATTCAGATACGAGTTGTGAGCGTGCGAGTCGCTGTGCTCGATCACCACGTCGGACGGCACCGCGAACAGATGGAAGTACGAGGTGAGGCTGCCGATGTGGTCGTCGAAGGAGCCGAAGCCGAGACCGACGAGCGGGCTTTGCACGAAATACGCGAGCGCTCGCGGCCACAACCACTCGTAGCGAATGTTGAGGTTGTTGACCTTGGCGTCATTGGCGTGAATCGCGAACGTATAGCCCATGTAGTCGACGTTCGGCTGGGTATGGTAGATCGCGATGGCGGCCGAGGCGAGCAGCAGCACGGCTATCAGCGTGCCGAGAATCCAGCGCTTGCGGCCAAAGTACAGATAGGGCAGAACGGCCGCCGCGCCAAGCAGCGAGCCACGGCTGTAGGTCGAAAACAGCATCAGCACATTGCAGGCGAGCAGCGCGATCAGCAGCTTGCTGCGTTTTTGCAGGTAGCACGCTACGCCGAGACAGAACAGCATCGCCAGGAAGCCGCCGGCTGCGTTGCGCGCAATGAAGTAGCTGCCGAAACTGTCGGTCGGATTAACGAAGATGCTGAACAGCCCGTTCGTGGCGATGTAGTAGACGTACATCGGCAGATTGATGATGACCGCGAAAATGAACAGCGCACGCAGTACCTTGTTCAGATCCCAGCGGTGCGCATACACGAAACCCGCAAAAATGGGCGCATAGGAAATGAAAAAATTGCCGTCGCGCCGATAAAAGTCGAAGTCGAGGAACGACTGCGGATCATAGAGCAGCGTCGAGACCGTCGCGAGCACCGTGAAAGCGGTAAGCGGCGCGATGAACGCGGGATAACTGCGGCCGTAAAAGCGCCATGCCAGCAATAGCAACGGGACAAAGCCGATCGCACTGATGGGCACAAAATTCGTGACCGTCAGGAAAAGTGCGAGTAGCGAAATATAGGCCATTGCAACTCCAGAAAAACGAGTGGCGCGCCGGTTGGGGTTGTGCCCATGCGCTGGATGATGGCGAGGTTGGGAACAGCGGAAAACTCACAGTGTGGCCCGCGCGGGGATCACACCGCTGTGTATCTTTGACATGAATGCCACGGGACGTTCATTAAACGGTAGCACGTGTCGCTGCTTATTTCCAATCGCGCGCCCTGCAATAGAAGTGCAAGCTCGTTCGCAAGCTTGTTAAATCCAGTCCGCGAGCACCGCCAAAACTTCCGCGCTTCGCGCCAGATGGGCTGCGTCGTAATGCGGTCTCACTATGATGAATTCATCGGGGCACGATGTCGACCAGATCCGATGCAGGTCGTTGGCCGCATTCGATCTTTCGTTTCAATCGTTTTCCGGTCGTCGTTGTCGAGCAGACCATTGCGATTCGGCCAGTCAGTTTCGGTACTTCCCGATTGAGCCGGATTCGCCGTAGGCGCATGCATCTTTCACTGCGAACTGAACTACTGGTCTGGTCCGTTTGACGCGGACGCCTGTCATCAATCACATCAGACGGTATTTGCGTGGATCGCGGCACACCGCGCTATGCGGTGTCCTCGAGGGAGACGCGTTCCCAGCCGGTTTCAATGCGAAGGAGTTAGCGATGGGCAAGGTTACCGCGGCAGCAGCCGCAGCGGATGTCGAAACGATACGACAGGATTCTGCCGAGGCGGAGTTTCCGACGCTGGTGCAGGTGATTCTCGCCGGTGGTTCCGGCACCCGGTTGTGGCCGGTGTCGCGCGAACAGTTTCCAAAGCAACTGATCGACGTGATCGGCAATCAGACTTTGCTGCAAGCAACCATGGGGCGCATGGCGGGTTTTGATTGCGCATGGAACGTCGCGGCCGATCCCGTGATCGTCTGCGGAACCGAGCATTATTTCGCCACTTACGAACAGGCGCGCGAGATCGGCGTGAAGGCGCGGATCGTGGTCGAACCCGCGCGTCGCGATACGGCGCCGGCATTGACGCTTGCCGCGTTGACGGCATGCGCGGAAGACGAAGACGCCATTCTGGTCGCAATGCCCGCCGACCATGCGATCGCGAATCTCGAAGCGCTTCACCACGCGCTGGACATCGCTGCGAGGCATGCGCGCGACGGCGCGATCGTCACGCTAGGCGTACCGCCCGAACGGCCGGACACGGGCTTCGGTTATATCCGGCTCGGCGACGCATTGCCAGACGGCGCGCGCCGCATCGAGCGCTTCGTCGAGAAGCCCGCGACGGAACTCGCGGCCCAGTACGTCGCGTCGGGCAATTACTGGTGGAATAGCGGCATCTTCGTCGTGCGAGCGTCGGTTTGGCTCTCCATCATCGAGCAGTTTCAGCCGGACATGCACGCGGCCTGCGTTCAGGCATACCGCGACGCGAAGAAGACTGAAGAATGCATCGTGCCGGACGCCGAGGGGTTTCTGGGTTCGCCGTCCGACTCGATCGACTATGCGGTGATGGAGCAGCTTGGCAAACCGGAGTCGGCGTTTTCGGGCGTGGTGGTGCCGCTCGAAGCAGGCTGGTCCGATCTCGGCTCGTGGGATGCCGTATGGCAAGCGATGGAGAAGGACGACTGCGGTAACGCGGCCAGCGGCCGCGTGCTGTTCGAAGGGGCCACCGCGACCTACGCACGCTCGCAAGGAGGCAGGCTTCTCGCCTGCGTCGGCACCAACAACATGATCGTGGTCGAGACCGACGACGCGGTGCTCGTCGCGGATCGCTCGCATGTGCAGGACATCAAGGGGCTCGTGTCGCGGATCAGGGCCGAGAAGTCGCCGGAGGCCGATGCGCACAGAAAAGTGCGTCGCCCGTGGGGCTTTTACGACTCGATCGATCATGGCGAGCGCTTTCAGGTGAAGCGCATCGTCGTGATGCCCGGCGGCCGTCTGTCGTTGCAGATGCATCATCATCGCGCCGAGCACTGGGTCGTCGTGTGTGGAACCGCACACGTCACGCGTGGGGAAGAGCAGTTTCTTCTTGGCGAAAACGAATCGACCTATATCCCGTTGGGTGTTCGCCATCGGCTCGAAAATCCGGGCCGCGTGCCGCTGCAGATCATCGAGGTGCAGTCGGGTACTTATCTCGGCGAAGACGACATCGTTCGTTTCGACGACAAGTACGGGCGTTGTGGCTGATGCGACGGAGTCGACCTGCTACGCCTATGAGGGAGCTGTGATGCGATTGCTGACTGGTCTACTGGCGAGAGCGTTCGACGTCGCGATGATCGTGGCTGGGGCATTTGCGGCCTCCCAGATCCGCTTCGACAGCGGCTCGCAATGGAGCTTTTATTTCGCCTTCGTCGCTTTTGCCGCGGCGTTTGCTCTCGCGGTCTTTCCGGCGCTCGGCGTCTACCAATCGTGGCGTGGCCGCTCGAAAAGAGTGCTGGCGAGCCAGGTGGCGCTCGGCTGGCTCGTCGTGCAGGCCTGCGCGATGGTGCTGATGTTCTCGCTGCACCGGATCGATTTCGTGTCGCGACTCTGGTTCGTGTACTGGACCGGCATTTCGGGCGCGGCAATAATGGCCGGCCGGCTGGTCACGCATGCGTTGCTTGGGCGCATGCGTCATGCGGGGATGAACTTGCAGCAGGTCGCGGTGGCGGCGTGCGGCGAACATTGCGACGAGATCATCCATAAGATCGAGGCGTCGCCCGCGGCCGGCTTTCGCGCGAATGCGCTGTATAACCTGCACCCCGGCTGCTGCATTCCGCCGCGCTCGTCGGTGCAGGTCTTCGAAGAACAGGGTGCGTTCGCTCGCTACGTGCGCGAACAGCAGATCGGCGAAGTGTGGCTGGCGCTGCCGCTCACCGAGGAGCGCGCGATTCTCAAGCTGGTGGCGGAGTTTCGCAACGACCTGATCAATGTGCGCTTCATGCCCGACGTGCGCTCGCTTGCGCTGTTCGAAGGGAGCATGACCGAGTTGCTCGGCTTGCCGACGATCAATCTTGCCGTGTCGCCGCTGCCGCCGAAGGCGTTGGTGCAAAAAGACCTGTTCGATCGTCTGTTCGCGCTCGTCGCGTTGATCGCGATCTCGCCGATACTGCTGGGCTGCGCGATCGCCGTCAAACTGAGTTCGCGCGGGCCGGTGTTCTTCACGCAGCGTCGCAAAGGCGCCGACGGCCGCGTATTTACGATCTACAAGTTCCGCACGATGCGCCTGCACGAGCAGAAGCCGGGCATTCTCGAACAGGCCACGCGCGACGATCCACGCATCACGACCGTCGGCGCGTTCCTGCGCCGCACGAGTCTCGACGAACTACCGCAGTTCTTCAATGTGCTGCGCGGCGATATGTCGGTGGTGGGGCCGCGCCCGCATGCGCTCGAACACGACGATCTCTACCAGAACATCGTGTCGGGCTATATTCACCGTTATCGGATCAAACCAGGAATTACCGGCTGGGCGCAGATCAACGGCTATCGCGGCGAAACCGATCGCCTGGAAAAGATGGAGGGCCGCGTCGCACACGATCTGTACTACCTGCGCAACTGGTCGTTCTGGCTCGACATGAAGATCATTCTGGCCACGATTTTCAAGGGGCTTCATCATCCAAACGCGTACTGAGCATGATGCTATCCGGAGTTGAAAACATAGTGAGACGATCTGCGAAGCGGGTCTCGCTTTACCGCTTTCACCACGATCACGAATTGCAGGCGAGAAAAATATTGGAGCGACTCGAAAGCAGGTATGGCAAGACCGATCGGAACAAACTGCGGCTCGCGGACACCTATGCGCGAGACGTGTTCGGCGACCCGGTCTACGCACCCTGGCTGCGCGTTTATACCGCGTTTTGCGGCACCTTCAAGGAAGGCTGGATTCCGGACAACTACTACGGCATCGTCGTCGTGCCGCATATGCAAGGCTGGTACGGCAAGATTTCGAGCCTCAAGCCGATTTCACGGCTGATCTTCGACGGCGACGAATTGCCGGACGTCGCGTACTTTGCCAATGGGCTGTTCTTTACCGACAAAGGCGTCGTGGTGCCCGAGCGCGATCTGACAGACGTCGTCTTCGAGCATACCGAACGCGTCGTATTCAAGCTCGACGGTTCCGGACAGGGCAACGGTGTCTACTTCTTCGACCGTGCCAACTTCGACCCCGCGGTCATCAGATCGCTCGGCAATGGCGTGATTCAGACGTTCATCAACCAGCACAGTCTGTTCACTACGTTTGCTGCGCAGCCGGTGGCGACATTGCGCTTCACGACCGTGGTGGACGAGGCCGGTCGCATTTCCATTCGAGCCTGCTACTTGCGACTCGGCAGGGCGGACGATACGCATGTGCTGAGCGATCGCGAGGTATGCGTGCCGGTCGAACTCGAAACAGGCGAACTGTGTGACGAGGGGTATATGAGCGACTGGGCCGCGGTGGACGCGCATCCAGACTCGGGCGCGCGCTTTGCGGGCGTGAAGATTCCATGTTTCGAGAAATGCATGGCCACCGTGCTACGCCTGCACAGGAAGATTCCGTTTGCGCGCTGCATCGGCTGGGATCTCACGGTCGACGCGGACGGCCAGGTCAAGGTGATGGAGTGGAACGGCAAGCACAACGACGTCAAATTCAGCGAGGCGACGCAAGGCCCGTGCTTCGCGGATCTGAACTGGGAACGGCTCAGGGCCGAACCTGAGTTTGCACGGCTGTCACTGGGCTGATCGGGCAGGCCAAAAAAACGTAGGAGACGCGACGTGAGCGAACAGTTATGGTGCGTCCATATCGAAGGACTGAACGACTTCATTGCCGTGGATTCGGAGGAATCGGCGCGGTACGAGGCGTCGCAGATCAATGCGTATATCGATCGCGCCGACAGAAGCTCGCGCGCCGCCCGCTTGCGCGCGGTGGTGGTCGAATGGCCATATGGCGCGGACGCTCACGCAAGAGCGCTCGATGACGACTGGCACGATCTGCAACGTATGCCACACAGACAGCAGGCCGTCGCGCGGTCCGGCGGCGCATTGTCGAATCTCGCGCGACGCGTTAGAGAACTGCTGAGCGTCGCGCCCACGGGGAAGGACGATGCGTGAAGCGCGGCTATGGCAAACCGCGTTATGCGGGCAGTGGCACGTCCTCGATCAGATCAGCATTTACCGCGCGAATCCTGCGATCGACAAAATACGGCCGGCTTCGACATAGCGCATGTACAGTCGCCCGCAGGTCGAGCACTGCCATACGCCGCAGCGGTTGTACGGGAAATAGCGCGGCGCGACCGGCGCATCGGCCGACCAGTAGCTCGTTTTATCGGACAGATATTCGCTGAAGGTCGGCTCGGGATCATCCCCCGGCACCAGTGTGCCGGTCTTCTCGAAAGCGTTTCGTCGAGCGACAGCGGTTGCGATTGCCAGCCGTCGAGGGGAGTGCCCGTGCATTCGCAAGGCGCGGCGGCGCGTTGTCGCACCGGGCGCCGCTGCGCCGCGCGCGCGAGATCGAGAAGGCTTGCAGCGTTCAGGTAGTGCGCCATGTGGCTGGTGGCAAGGCGCTCATAAGCTGTTCATCATCCGGGTCGCGCTGCACGTTGACCCAGCCGCGCTCGAACGTGCTGCTGGCAATCGACGCGAGCACCGCCGCTTTCTTGACCCGCTGACGCCGCGCGCCTTCGATGACCGCGTCGACATCGGTCGGCGCAATGGCGCGCAGAGCGGGCCGAGAGGCTTTCCCACCGACGACTGACACCGGCGGGCGCGGCAGCGGTTCTCGCTGGCACTGACCGGCGTCGATCACTGACGGAGAAGGCGGCTCAATGCCGTCTTTTCTTGTTGAGCGGCGATACCGGAAAGATGGACCTGAAAATCAGATACCCGCAACGATCGTGAATATCTGTAAAAACGGTTTTATCTCAGATTAAAGTCATTGACTGTGATTCGTTTTAGATGGTTAATTCGTCGGGTATGTTCTGGAGAACCAGCAGAGGTCAAATGGAGCAACAGAAACAGGAAGACGCCGGGGGCAAGGAAGAATGCCAGCTTCGCCGCGTGACATATCCAATATATTCAAACTTCCCGCCAATGCCGTCCGCAATGGCTCTGAACGTCGAAACCGGCGAATGGTTTCCGATGGATAGGCTTCGGTCGTATTCAAACGGCTACGATATGGCCGAAGCCCTCGGTTACGCATGGGCGTGCGATTGCCGCGGACGCAAGGCAGCGCTAGAGCCAGCGTCGAAGCGTTTCACTCACGACGAGCAATACGCGCTCAAAGATCGCGACGGCAAACCGCTCGCTAATGTGCGTTACCGGATCATTCTTGACGGTGAGCGAGTGAAAACGGGAACTACGAATGCGCAAGGGAAAACCGAGCGTATCGCGACTATTTTTGAATCGAGCTTGAGGTTTTATATTGCAGAGGCAATCAGGGATGAATGATTTTGATGATCGGAATAAATACGGGTTCAAGACCGACGAAAATGAAGAATGGTTCGAGGTACACACTGGTGCTATTACGAATACAAACCCCGGTTCAATGGTCCATGTAACAATCAATACAGACAAGATTTGCCCGAAAATGTTAAACAAAGTTTTTCGCGACATGGTTCTGAAGTGCCGGGATCGTGCTGTTGGTTACGTTGGGACTCGCCTGGAGGATTTGGCACGCTGGTCAGCATCAGATCAGGACCGCGTGCGAGCATGGTTTGGCTATTGCGACGAGTCAGCAAGAAACCGGCTTGCGAATGGTTTAACATCAATTGTTCGCGTGTTGCGAGGGTTATCCGGTGACAATTTCGTCCGATGGGAACCTGATACGTCGAGATACGTGGGATGCGTACCAAACCCCGTAAGATCTGGCGTGGTCGCTGAAGTATGCGCGCCAGACACCAAAACACACGATCGCTATACACCTGGATTTTTGTTCAATGCGTGACTTCTCTTGGGACAAGGATTCAATTGTTTCTACGCTCATTCATGAGGCGAGTCACTTTCAAGACACTATGGGAACCAAAAATTGGAAGTACTTCATGAACGAGTGCCTTTCGTGGGGAGGAACGAATCCCGAACAGGCAATCGATAACGCTGACAGCATCGCCGGATACGTTGTCTACAATGCGTAAACTTTACGTCATCATTTCGGCCCTGATATCGGGACATGTTTTTGCGTGTATGCCTGGCGAGAATTTCGATATCTACTTTCCACCGAATAGTGCCGTTATCCCCGCTGATGAGGTTTTAAGGCTTGCTAACTGGGTAGTCGATCAAAAGATTACATATGCGAATCACAAAACCAAGGAAACAACGCTAGTAAGTGGGCATGCTGAGGAACGCGAACAGAACGCAACCCAATTGGCCCAAGCTCGCCTGATAGCGGGTAAAGCGGTGCTGGATCAATTTGGCTTCTTGCGTGGAACGGTAAAGACCAGTTCGCGCGTGTATTGGAAGAACGAAGTCGAAAACGGCCGGCGTGTTGAAATATCGTTTGAGCCCGATTGTCCTAACAAGTGTTGTACGGGTCAATAGCGCTTACATCCAATGTGCGTTAAGTTGTGATTGAGTCGATCCGCCGCGTGCGGTCGACGCCGCCGCGTGCCGAGCAGTTCGTCGAGCGAGCGGATCTGCTGGCTCAGCGCGGGCTGCGCGGTATGCAGCCGCTTCGCGGCGCGGCTGAAGTTGAGTACCTCCGCGAGAATGACGAAGCACTGTAGAGCCCCGAGGTTCATGCTGGGCAAGAGCGAGCACAACCAGTGCGGGGTGCGAGGCAACAGAGGCGGAACCCGCCGTGGTGGTGGCGGGTCCGGGATCATTGTTTCGGCGGGAGCGGCGCGAAATGATCCCCGTCACGTTGATTGGTGACGACGTAGCCATCTCGCTTGCGTATCTTCAGGAAGAAGAGTACCGGGGCGGTAGCCGGATCGCCACCGCATTCGGGGGTGTGTTTCTCATGAACCCCGACGATGAAACAGCGCTTCTCATCGGATACGTCGAACATCAGGCATTGGGTGCGGTTGGAGGATAGATGTTGGCTCTGGGTAACTTTCGCTGCCCGGTCCGCTGCCTGATCCGCTGTGGCGGTCGTCTGCCCCGATGCTATTGCGTGCACGCTGGCAAGAAGCGGAGCGAAGGTCACCAATCGTGTCCTCATGGTTTTGTCTGTTCTACCGGACGTCATATTGATCGAGATGGCGTGAGCGAATGATGCTGATCAGTTTTGCGCCGTACTGCGGGTCGGTCGCATGGAGCCCCAAATCTATACCTGACAGTCAACGCTCGGCTATGGGCGAAGGATGAAAGCGATAACCCCCAGTGATCGCTGTATCCAAACAATTCATTAGTCAACTATCACCCGTCTTCTGATAATGTGCGCACAAAACAAGCCATAGCGGACGCTACCGTCGGAGCATCGGCGCGGGCTCACGCGACAATCCGGAGGAGACGATGCTGCGACCCAAGGTCAGCCGGGCGGTTCTCGCACTCATGTGCGCGATGTCGTTCATCTTGTATCTCGATCGCGTCAACCTGTCGGCAGCGGCCGGGCTGATCCGCGACGATCTGCATCTGAGCAATACCAACGTCGGCCTCGTGTTCGCCGCGTTCGCATACACGTACGCGCTGTGCCAGGTGATCGGCGGCTGGGTCAGCGACCGCTTCGGCGCGAAGCTCACGCTCGTGACCTGCGCAAGCATCTGGATCGTCGCGACGGTCGCGACCGGTCTCGCGGGCGGACTCGCGTCGCTGTTCGGCGCGCGGCTGCTGCTCGGCATCGGCGAAGGCGCGGCGCTGCCCGCGCAGGCGCGGGCGCTGACCAACTGGTTCCCGTCGAACCGGCGCGGCTTCGTGCAAGGCCTCACGCATTCGTTCTCGCGGCTCGGCAATGCGATTACGCCGCCGCTGATCGCGCTGCTGGTCGCGTATTCGTCGTGGCGTGTGTCGTTTCTCGCGGTCGGCGCGCTGACCTTCGTGTGGGTCGTGATCTACGCATGGTATTTCACCGACGACCCGCGCAAGCATCGCCATATGACCGCGGAGCAGGAAACGCAATTGCCGCCGGTCCGTCAATCCGCGGTCGAAGCGACGCGCGAGCCCACGCCGTGGCGGCGTCTGCTCAAACGCATCGCACCAACGATGCTCGTCTACTTCTGCTATGGCTGGACCGGCTGGCTGTTCTTCACCTGGCTGCCCACGTTCTTCATGCACGGTCGCGGCCTCGATCTGAAAAGCTCGGCGATGTTCTCCGCGGGCGTGTTTCTGTCCGGCGTGGTCGGCAATACCGCGGGCGGCGTGCTCAGCGACCGCGTGTTGAAGCGAACGCGCAACGTCGTCGCGGCGCGCCGCAACGTGATCATCTGCGCGTTTCTCGGCGCTTTGGTGTTCCTCGCGCCGGTGATGGTCGTGAAGTCGCTGCCGGTCATGGCAGCGTGCATGAGCCTGTCGTTCTTCTTCCTCGAAATGACGATCGGGCCGATCTGGGCCGTGCCGATGGACATCAGCCCGCGGCACGTCGGTGTCGCGAGCGGGCTCGTGAATGCGGGCTCGGCGGTTGCGGGGATTTTCACGCCGATCGTGTTCGGCCTGATCGTGGACCGCACGGGTAGCTGGACGCTGCCGTTCGCGGGCTCGCTCGGACTGCTCGCGCTCGGCATCGTCGCGACCTTCTTCATGCGGCCGGATATTCCGCTCGACGCGGCTCGCGCTCACCCGGATCTCGCGGACATCAATGCGGGCGGCGAATTGCGCTTCGCAGAAAACCTCACGCCGCGCGAATCGAATCGATGACCAGTTGCATCGCTGGCGTGATGCGCCGGTTTCTGCGCAGAATCAACCCATACGGTGCGAGCCGGCCGCGTAGCGGCGTCGCGATGGCGGCGATCGCATCGAGCGCGACGTAGTACTGCGCGACCGAACTCGGCAGCACGGCGAGCATGTCCGAATCGCGCAGCAACGACAGCGTGGTCAGAATCGACGACGTCTCGACCGTGCTGACCGGCGGTGCAACGCGCGACTCGCGAAACGTTTGATCGATGACCTGGCGCATCGGGCTCGGATGCGGCTGGACGATCCACGGATAGCGCGCGAGGTCCGCGAGCTTCGGCCGCGTGCCCGTTTGTTTGCCTGTTTTCACGGCCGGATGATCGGGCCGCACGACGATCGACAACGCCTCTTCCGCCAACGTCTCGAAGCTCAGATCGAGCGCTGGAAAGCCATCGGGAATCCGGCCAATCACGATATCGAGCTGATCCTGTTGCAGCGACTGCACGAGCACGTCGCTGGTGTCGATCGTGACCGCCATCTGCAGGCGCGGGTGCGCTTCCTTCAGCTTGACGATCGTGTTTGTCAGCAATTCGGGCGACGGCGCCATCACCGCGCCGATGCGCACCTTGCCGATGTCGCCGGCCTCGATGCCGGCCAACTCCTCGCGCAGCTCGTCGAGATCCTGGAACACGACGCGCGCATAGCGCATCACGGCCTCACCGAAGATCGTCGGCTCCATGCCGCGCGCATGGCGCACGAACAGCGATACGCCCAGCGTGTCTTCGAGTTCCTGCAAGGCCTTGGTCGCGGCGGGCTGGGTCATTGCGAGATCGTCGGCGGCACGCCGCAGCGATTCCGTTTCCGACAGCGCGACCATCAGTTGCAGATGACGCAGGCGCAAGCGTTTGCGAATGGTGGAGGCGGGCGGGATCATGAGCGATAACTTTAGCGAATCGGCCGATTCGAATTATTCAGTAGTCAGTTATCGGATAGTTTCGCACACTAGCGGTTATCGCAGGACGGCAATCGCAACGCCGTTCGCGTTGACAAGACAAAACCGGAGACGACGCATGACGATGACCGCGAGCCCCGCGCTCGACAGCGCGATTACCAAAGCGCGCAAGAGGCTGCTGCCTTTTCTGATCCTGATGTACGTACTGGCGTTCATCGACCGCGCGAACGTCGGCTTCGCGAAGAACGTGCTGCAGGCCGACACGGGTTTGAGCGACGCGGCGTTCGCGTTCGGCGCCGGCATTTTCTTCATCGGCTATGCGGTGTTCGAAGTACCGAGCAACCTGCTGATGTACCGCTTC
This sequence comes from Paraburkholderia sp. UCT70, assembly GCF_050434085.1. Classification (NCBI taxonomy): domain Bacteria; kingdom Pseudomonadati; phylum Pseudomonadota; class Betaproteobacteria; order Burkholderiales; family Burkholderiaceae; genus Paraburkholderia; species Paraburkholderia sp. UCT70. The sequence continues at coordinate 1,095,415 of NZ_JBNPVZ010000002.1, forward strand.
GGCGCGCGCGTCTGGATGAGCCGCATCATGGTCACGTGGGGCATCGTGTCCGCGTGCACCGCCTTCGTCGACAGCGCCACGAGCTTCTATGTGCTGCGCACGCTGCTCGGCATCGCCGAAGCCGGTTTCTTTCCCGGCATCATCCTGTTCCTGTCGAACTGGTTTCCCGCCAAAACGCGCTCGCAGACGATGGGCATGTTCTATTTCGGCTTCCCGCTCGCGCTCCTGCTCGGCAGCCCGATCTCGGGTCTGCTGCTCGATGCGGGCAATCCGTTCGGCATGCATCCGTGGCAATGGCTGTTTGTCGTCGAAGGGATCGCGGCGTCGGTAGTGGGCGTCGTCGCTTACTTCTATCTGACCGACCGGCCCGTGCAGGCGCACTGGCTCGATGCCGAAGAGCGTGACGCGCTCGATCACGCGTTGCGCCAGGAAGACCGCCAGAAGCTCGCGCATGGTCCGGCTTCGGTGCTCGCGGCGCTGCGCGATTCGCGCGTACTGTTCTGCGGCCTGATCTACTTCGCGGTGCAGATGAGCGTGTATGGCGTCGTGTTCTATCTGCCAACCCGCATCGCCGGGCTCGCGAGCGGCGGCCATGTCGGCGTCGAGGTCGGAATGCTGACAGCGATTCCGTGGATCGCCGCGATCATCGGCACGTTCTGGGTGACGCGCTACGCCGACCGCCACGGTCATCACCGTACCTGGGCCGCGGCGATGCTCGCGCTCGCGGCGTTCGGCATTGCCGCGTCGGCGATGACGTCGTCGGTCACGCTTGCAATTGCCGCCTTCTGTTTCGCCGCCATCGGTTTCGTCTGCGTGCAGCCATTGTTCTGGACGCTGCCCACCGGTTACCTGGGCGGCGCCGCGGCCGCGGGCGGCATCGCGTTGATCAATTCGATCGGCAATCTGGGCGGCTTCGTCGCGCCGAATCTGAAGGGGCTGGCCGAGCGCGCGATCGGCTCTTCGCAGGCGGGTATGTTCTCGCTCGCGGTGGTCGGACTGATCGGCGCATTGCTGCTGCTGACGTTCCGCTTCGCCCCGGCCGCCTCCCATTCCGTCTCTCATCGCAGCGGCCCGCTCGGCGAACGCCCGGGCCACTGACTCTCTGAAGGAAATCGTCGAACATGAAAATCAAGCATATCCGAACGCGTGTTTTCGAGTGGAAAGGCAAAGTCGTGCCGCCGCAAGCGCATTTCTGCACGAACGCGGTCGATATTCTGTACGAGCGTGGCGATGCGATGGGGTCGTTCCGCTTTCACGGCTGGCTCGTCGTCGAAGTCGAATGCGACGACGGCACCGTGGGCATCGGCAATTGCGCGCTCGCACCGCGCATCGCGAAGCAGATCATCGACGAATACCTCGCGCCGATCGCGATCGGCGAAGACCCGTTCGACAACGAATACATCTGGCAGAAGATGTATCGCCGCACGCTCGCGTGGGGCCGCAAAGGCATCGGCATGGCGGCGATCTCCGCGATCGATATCGCGCTGTGGGACATCATGGGCAAGGCCGTGAAAAAGCCGGTGTTCAAGCTGCTCGGCGGGCGCACGAAAGAAAGGATCTGGTGCTATGCATCGAAGCTTTACAACAACGATGATCGCGACGCTTTCCTCGGCGAAGCGGAAAGCTATCTGGACAGCGGCTTCACCGCGATGAAGATGCGCTTCGGCTACGGTCCGAAAGACGGCCCGAAAGGCATGGCGAAGAACATCGAACAGGTGCGTCTGTTGCGTGAACTGGTCGGCGACGAAGTCGACATCATGCTCGAATGCTATATGGGCTGGACGCTCGAATACGCGCGCAGAATGCTGCCGCGCCTCGCCGAATTCAATCCACGCTGGATCGAGGAGCCGGTGATCGGCGACGACGTCGAAGGCTATCAGGAGTTGAAGAAGATGAACCTGATGCCGGTGTCGGGTGGCGAGCATGAGTTCACGAGCTATGGCTTCAAGGATCTGCTCGAACGCCGCGCGATCGACGTGATCCAGTACGACACGAATCGCGTGGGCGGGATCACGGCGGCGCGCAAGATCAACGCGATGGCCGAAGCGTGGTCGGTGCCGGTGATTCCGCATGCGGGACAGATGCACAACTATCATCTGACGATGTCGAGCACCGCGAGCCCGATGTCGGAGTTCTTCCCGGTGTTCGATGTCGAAGTTGGCAACGAATTGTTCTACTACATCTTCGAAGGCGAGCCGCAGCCGGAAAATGGCTATTTGCAACTGTCGGACGACGTGCCGGGTCTTGGCATCAAGTTGAGCGACAGGTATCTTGCCGACTTCAACATCGTCGAATGAGTGGACCGATCCTAGGAAAGCACATGAAGCCACGCATCGCAGTCCTCCTTGGCGACCCCGCCGGTATCGGTCCCGAGTTGATCGCGCGTCTGTTCGCGCAGCGGGTGAACCGTGCGCGCGCGGAGGTGCTGATCATCGGCGACCGGCGCGAGCTCGAAACCGGCATGAAGATCGCGCAGCAGCGCTTCGATTACGACGTGGTCGAAGATGCGCATGCCGCGTTTCAACGCGACGGCGTGCCGTCGCTGATCGATTTCCGTCTGCCTGGCGATCAAGCTTTCGAGCGTGCGGTGGCGACCGAGCGCGGCGGCCGCTATAGTCTCGCCGCGTTCAGGCACGCGCTCGCGCTGACGCAAAGCAACGTCACCCAAGGCATGCTGTTCGCGCCGGTCAACAAGACCTCGCTGCATCTGGCCGGCATGGAAACCGGCGACGAGATGGAGTGGTTCGCGAAGCAGCTCGGCTACACGGGCAGCTTCTGCGAGTTCAACGTGCTCGACGAGCTATGGACTTCGCGCGTGACCTCGCATATGCCGTTGAAGGACGTCAGCGCGAAGCTGTCGGAGGGGCGCATCGTCGGCGCGGTGCGGCTGATTCACGAAGGCCTGAAGCGAGCCGGCCATCCGCAGCCGCGTATCGCGGTATGCGGTTTCAATCCGCACAACGGCGACAACGGCGCGTTCGGCCGCGAGGAGATCGACGTGATCGCGCCGGCCGTCGAGGCCGCGCGCGAGCTCGGCTACGACGCGCAGGGACCGTTTCCCGCCGACACGATCTTCGTGCGCGCGCACGACCAGAAGGCCTTCGACGGCGTCGTCACGATGTACCACGATCAAGGTCAGATCGCGATGAAGCTGATGGGTTTCTGGCGCGGCGTGACCGTGCACGGCGGCTTGCCGATTCCGATCGCGACGCCCGCGCACGGCACCGCGTTCGACATCCACGGCCAGGGCAAGGCCGACGTCGGCGCGACGCAGAAGGCGTTCGACATCGTCACGCGGATGGCGACGGAGCGCGTGAACTAACGCGTCAGCGTTTCCTGCGCGGCCCGGTCGAGGCGCGCACCACGAGCTCGGGCGGTGGCCCGAGCACCATCGACGGCTGCCGCTCCGGCGTCTCGATCAAACGGATCAGGCTCTTGATCGACAACTCCGCGACGGCCGCGGTTTGAATCGCGACCGTGGTCAGCGCGGGATGCACCTGATGCGCGAGCTGAATGTCGGTGATGCCGATCACCGACACGTCGTCGGGCACCGAGCGGCCGAGCGTGATCAACGCCTGGATCGCGCCGATCGCGAGCAGGTCGTTGGTCGCGAAGATCGCACTCAGTTGCGGGCGGTTCGCCATCAGTTCCATGCAGGCGGCGAAGCCGGCGTCGATCGAGTCGCGAATCTGCAGCACGGCGGCCGCATCGGCTTCGATGCCGGCCATGCGCATCGCGGCGCGAAAGCCGTTCGAGCGCGCGTCCTGCAAACCGCCGCAGCCGTCGCCGATCAGCAAGCCGATCTCGCGATGGCCGAGTCCGAGCAGATGCCCCGCGGCCAGCTCGCCGGCACGCGCGAAGTCGACTGCGATGCACGGTAGCTCGGGCGGCGACTCGGGGTGCTCCCACATGGCGAGCAGAATCGGCGCGCTATGCGTCGCAGACGCGCACAGGTCGTTGATTGTGATGTCCGTGTTCATCACGAGCACGCCGTCGGCGAGCGTGCCGGCGATCTGGTTCAGATACGCGCGGCCGATTTCGGCATCGTCGTCGGTATTGCAGACCATCAGGAAGTGGCCGGTCTTGCGCGCCGCGCGCTCGGCGGCGAGCACGAACTCCGGGTAAAACGGGTTCGAGATGTTCGACAGCATGAGCGCGAGTGTCGACGAACGGCCTTCGGCGAGCGCGCGCGCATTGAGGTTCGGCCGGTAGCCGAGCTCGGCGATCGCCTGCAGCACGCGCTCAGCCGTTTCAGGGCGGACTTTCTCGCGATTGCGCAGCACGTTGGAGACCGTGGCGGCGGTAACCTGCGCGCGTTTCGCGACTTCGGACAACGTGACCATGTCGGGTTATCCCATATTTAGGGAGGTCAATTCAAATGTTGCAAACGGCCTGCGACATTGCTAACTTTCTCAAAAACGTAACGGAGACACCCACCATGACTTTATCCGTCGAACTCGAATTTAAGCGATTAAATGCCGCCGGCACAAGGCCAGGGCATTTTATTTCGGCCAAAATTTAAGCGGTTAAATCAAGGCGGAGACAGCATGGCGACGATTCGCCTGAGCGATGTGCAAAAGGCCTACGGCGACCATCCGCCGGTGATCCGGCGCGTGGATCTGGAGATCGCCCAGCATGAATTCTGCGTGTTTCTCGGCCCCTCGGGCTGCGGCAAGTCGACCTTACTACGGATGATCGCCGGTCTCGAAGACCTCAGCGAAGGCGAGCTGCATATCGGCGGCCGCCTCGTCAACGACGTGCCGGCAGCCGAGCGCGAGGTCGCGGTGGTGTTCCAAAGCTACGCGCTGTTTCCGCACATGACCGTGTTCGACAACATCGCGTTCGGATTGAAGCTCGCGAAGCAGCCGAAGGACGTGATCGAGCGCAAGGTGCGCGAAGCCGCGCGGATTCTGCAACTGGAAAGCTTGCTCGAACGACATCCGAAAGCACTGTCGGGCGGCCAGCGGCAGCGCGTCGCGATCGGCCGCGCGATCGTGCGCGAGCCGGGCGTGTTTCTGTTCGACGAGCCGCTATCGAATCTCGATGCCGCGCTGCGCGGCCAGACGCGCGTCGAGATCGCGCGTCTGCATCAGCGCTTCGCGAGTGCGAGCGTCGTGTACGTCACGCACGATCAGGTCGAAGCGATGACGCTCGCCGATCGCATCGTGCTGCTGCATGCGGGCGCGGATGCCGAGCGCTACGGCAGCATCGCCCAGAGCGGTGCGCCACTCGAGCTGTATCACCACCCGAAGTCGCGCTTCGTCGCGGGCTTTATCGGCTCGCCGCGTATGAACTTCGTCGATGCGACCGTCGAGTCGATCGAACCGGGGCGTGTGACGGTGGCGCTCGTGGCCGGCGCGGAAAAGCTGGTCGCGCACGTCGACGGTAAACGGCTGCAACGCGGCCAGCGCGTCACGCTCGGCGTGCGCCCCGAGCATCTGCGGCTCGATGGCGACGAACAGTTCATTCAGTGCGCGACCGTGCTATCGGAACGGCTCGGCGAGCACAGCTATATCCACGCGGACCACGCGGGAGGCACGCTGATCGCGAAGGCGCCCGGCGATACGCCGCTCGGCGCGGGCGAGCGCATCCGCGTCCATGTTCCGCCCGCTGCCTGTCATCTGTTCGACGAACAGGGACTCGCGCTGCGGCGTAGCACGTTCGAGCCGGAACGCGCGGCCGCCTGATCGATCGTCGACGGCGGACCTGCTTCAACGGTTCGTCAAGCTGAATTCCGCCATAGAGCGGGTTACATCGCCGGCCACGCTACGTAGGCCGGTCAACAAGGTAGACAAGGAGACACAGATGATTGCTCTTCGCCTTCGCCGTTTTGCACAGGTGTCGATCGCCGCCGCCGTGGTGGCCAGCGCGCTCGGCAGCGCCGCGGTCGACGCGGCCACGCTGAACGTCAACGTATCGGCGCGCGGTAATCAGCGCTCGACCTGGCAGGATGCGTTCGACCAGTTCAAGAAAGCCAATCCCGACATCGACCTGAAAATCACCTACGTGACCGAGGAAGCATACAAGGTGCAGATGGGCGGCTGGCTCGCTACCGATCCACCCGACGTCGTCTCGTGGCACGACGGCGAGCGGATGGCCTATTACGCGCAACGTGGTCTGCTCGAAGATCTGAGCTCGGACTGGGCGAAGAATGGCTGGTCGCAGCAGTATGCGTCGGTCAAGGACGCGTCGACGTACAAGGGCAAGCAGTATGCGGCACCGCTCGGCTATGACGCGTACGGCTTCTTCTATCGCAAGGATCTGTTCGAGAAGGCCGGCATCAGGAGCGAGCCGAAAACGTGGGACGAACTGCTCGAAGCCAACAAGAAGCTGAAGGCGATCGGCGTCGCGCCGATCGCGGTGGCCGCACGCGACAGCTGGACGCTGGCCGCCTGGTTCGACTATCTCGATCTGCGCATCAACGGCAACGAGTTCCATCAGAAACTGATGGCCGGCGAAATTCCGTACACCGATCCGCGCGTGAAGAAGGTCTACACGACGTGGAAGACTCTGCTCGACAATCACGACTTTATCGACAATGCGCTGTCGTACGACGTCGATTCGATCGGCCCGATCCTCAACAACGGCAAAGCCGCGATGATGCTGATGGGCACGTTCTTCTCGGCGAGCTTCCCGCCGTCGATCAAGGACCAGATCGGCTTCTTCCGCTTCCCGGTGCTCGACGCGAACGTGCCGATGGCCGAGGACGGCCCCGTCAACGTGCTGCTGATTCCGGCGAAGGCGAAGAACAAGGCCGACGCGCGCAAGCTGCTCGCGTTCATGGAGACGCCGAAGATCAACGCCGAACTCGCGAAGGGCTGGGGACAGTTGCCGTCGAACAGCCAGGCGGCGCCGCCTGAGGACGCAATCTCGAAGGTCGGCTTCCAGACGCTCGCGAACACGAAGGGCGGCATCGCGCAGTTCTACGATCGCGATATGCAGAAGGAAATGGCCGACGAAGGCATGAAGGCCATGCAGCAGTTCTACAGCGATCCGTCGCAACTCGACAGCGTGCTCGCTCATCTCGAAGCGACGCGCAAGCGCATCTACCAGAAGTAAGTCCGGCCGCGCCGGCCGCCTGAGCGCGGCCGGCTTCCGGGTCCCAATTCCGCCTTCGATTTCCGACGAGGCCGTTCCATGTCTCATACCGCAGCGCGCCGCCTGCCCGCGGCGCGGCACCGTCGCGTCTCGACGACGCGCCGACATCAGCATCGCGCCGCGTTTTTCTTTCTGCTGCCGGGCTGCGCGTTGTTCGCGCTGTGCGTGATCTATCCGATCATCAGCAGCATTTCGCTGAGCTTCTACAACTGGGACGGCATGACGCCGAAGACCTTCGCCGGTCTCGCCAATTACGTCGAGCTGTTTCAGTCCGATACGTTCTATACGGCGCTGAAGAACAACCTGATCTGGCTCGCGCTGTTTCTGCTCGCGCCGCCTCTCGGTCTGCTGTTCGCGCTGTATCTGAACCAGCAGGTGCGCGGCATGCGCGTCGTGAAGTCGCTGTTTTTCGCGCCGTTCGTGCTGTCGGGCGTCGTGGTCGGTCTCGTATTCAGCTGGTTCTACGATCCGACGTTCGGGCTGCTGCGGCTGATCGTCGGCCGTGGCATCCCGGTGCTCGGCGATCCGCACACGGTCACGCTCGGCATCATCTTCGCCGCGCTGTGGCCGCAGGCGCCGTTCTGCATGATTCTGTATCTGACCGGGCTCACCGGTATCAATCCCGAAGTGGTCGAGGCTGCGCGCATGGAAGGCGCGCAGGGGCTGCGACTCCTGTGGCACGTGATCCTGCCGCAATTGCGGCCCGCCACCTTCATGGCGGTGGTGCTGACCGTGATCGGCGCACTGCGCAGCTTCGATCTGATCGCGGTGATGAGTGGCGGCGGTCCGTTCGACAGTTCCACCGTGCTCGCCTATTTCATGTACGACCAGGCGATCAAGTACTACCGCGAAGGCTATTCCGCCGCGATTGCGGTCGTGCTGTTCGCGATCATGCTCGTCTATATCGTGTTCCATCTGCGCCGCATGTTGCGTGAGGAACGCTGATTCTCTGAACCTCAGGAGTACCCGGTCATGTATCCGCTTCCCGTCGAACGCTGGAAACCGCTGAATCGCACGCTTTACAAGGCCTCGCTGCCGCTGGCGCTGTTTATCTGGCTGCTGCCGATGCTCGCCGTGCTGCTGACCTCGATCCGCTCGACGGATGAATTGTCGCAAGGCGATTACTGGACGTGGCCGAAACACTTCGCGTTGCTGGAGAACTACGGCACCGCGCTCACGCAAACGCCGATGCTGCATTACTTCGCCAATAGCGTGCTGATCACGGTGCCGTCGGTGATCGGCGCGATCGCGCTCGCGTCGATGGCGGGCTTCGCGTTGGCGACGTATCGCTTTCCGGGCAACACGGCCGTGCTGTTCGCGTTCGTCGCCGGCAATTTCGTGCCGATCCAGATCCTGATGATTCCAGTGCGCGACATGGCGCTGAAGTTCGGCCTGTTCAACACCGTGTGGGCGCTGGTGATCTTTCATGTGTCGTTTCAGACCGGCTTCTGCACCTTGTTTTTGCGCAACTTCATCAAGCAACTGCCGTTCGAGATGATCGAGGCCGCGCGCGTCGAAGGTGCGGGCGAGTGGACGATCTATCTGCGCATCGTGCTGCCGCTGATCCGCCCCGCGCTCGCCGCGCTCGCGATCCTCGTGTTCACGTTCGTGTGGAACGACTACTTCTGGGCGCTGTGCCTTACGCAAGGCGACGACGCCGCGCCGATCACGGTGGGCGTCGCCGCGCTGAAAGGGCAGTGGACGACCGCGTGGAACCTCGTCGCGGCGGGCTCGGTGCTGGCCGCGTTGCCTTCGGTGCTGATGTTCTTCGGCATGCAGAGGCACTTCGTCGCCGGACTGACCTTCGGGGCGAGCAAGGGATAAAGGGCGCTTGAAACACGATTGAAACGACGGCTCGACGTCAACTCACCACGAGACTTTCACATGCAACTTGGTGTCTGCTACTACCCGGAACAATGGCCGCACGCGATGTGGGCCGACGACGCGCAACGTATGGTCGAACTCGGCATCACGCATGTGCGGATCGCCGAATTCGCGTGGAGCCGTATGGAGCCGCGCGCCGGCGAATTCGACTGGCAATGGCTCGACGAAGCGATCGAAACGCTCGCGAATGCGGGCCTGAAACTCGTGCTCGGCACGCCGACCGCTTCGCCGCCGAAGTGGCTCGTCGACGCCCACCCGGACGTGTTGCCGGTGCGCGCGGACGGCACGCGCTGGAATTTCGGCTCGCGGCGTCACTACGATATTTCGAGCGACACGTACCGGCGCGAATGCGTGCGCATCGTCACCGCGATGGCGAAGCGCTATGGCCGGCATCCGTCGATCGTCGCATGGCAGACCGATAACGAACTCGGCTGCCACGACACGGTGCCGAGCTATTCGGCCTCGGCGTTGCAGCGCTTTCACGCGTGGCTGCAGCGGCGCTACGCAACGATCGGCGCGTTGAACGACGCGTGGGGCAATGTGTTCTGGAGCATGGAGTACCCGTCGTTCGACGCGATCGGGCTGCCGACGCTGACACCCACCGACGCCAATCCGATCCATCTGCTCGACTTCCGCCGCTTCATGTCCGACGAGGTGGCGAGCTTCCATCGCGAGCAGATCGACGTACTGCGCGAGCATGCGCCGAACGCGGATCTGCTGCACAACTTCATGGGCTTTTTCACGACCTTCGATCACTATCGTTTCGCCGCCGACAACGCGATCGACGTCGCCGCATGGGACAGCTATCCGATTGCGCGCACTGAGTCGATCGCGTTGCCGGAGGAGCAGAAGGCGCGCTTCGCGCGTACCGGACATCCCGACGTGTCCGCGTTCGATCACGACCGCTACCGGGGCATTGGCGGAGGGCGCTTCTGGGTGATGGAGCAGCAGGCCGGTCCGGTGAACTGGGCGTCGTGGAATCCGATTCCGGCGCCGGGCATGGTGCGGCTTTGGGCGTACGAGGCGTTCGCGCATGGCGCGGAGCTGGTGTCGTATTTCCGTTGGCGTCAGTGCCCGTATGCGCAGGAGCAGATGCATTCCGGGCTCAATCTGCCGAACGACGAACTGTCGCCGGGCGGTCTCGAGGTGCAACGGGCCGCGCGTGAGATCGCGGGCAGTACGGCGCTGTCGACGCTCGCCGCGCCCGCGCGCGCGGCCACCGCGCTGGTATTCGACTACGAGACGCAGTGGATGTTCGAAATCCAGCATCACGGCAAGGGCTTCGACTACCAGACGCTCGCGTTCGACTACTACGAGTCGCTGCGTGAACTCGGGCTCGATATCGATATCGTGTCGAGCCGGGCAGATCTTTCGCGCTACCAGCTAGTCGTGGTGCCGAGTCTCGCGGTGATCGACGCCGCGCTCGTCGAGCAGATCGCGCGTTCGAACGCGCAATGGGTGTTCGGCCCACGCAGCGGCTCGAAAACCGACGCGTTCGCGATTCCCGGCAATCTGCCGCCCGGCGCGTTGCAGCGCGCGCTGCCGATCCAGGTGCTCGAAGTCGAAACGCTGCGCTCGACGCTCGCGCCCGCGCTGTCGATCGACGGCACCGAGGGTCACGCGCTGCACTGGCGCGAGCATGTGCGCGCCAATGGCGAGACACGCATTGCCGTGCGCTTCGACGATGCCTGGCCCGCGCTGCTGACGCACGGCAACGTGCGCTATGTGGCCGGCTGGCTGTCGCATGAACTGCATCGCACGCTGTTGCGGCAGGCGGCGCGCGACGCGGGCCTCGATACGCAGGTACTCGCCGACGGACTGAGGCTGCGCCGCCGCGGCGGCTTGACCTTCGCATTCAATTTCGGCGCGCAACCAGTGCAGGCGCCAGCACCGCGCAATGCGACGTTCGTGCTCGGCGAGCCGCGCCTGAATACCGGCGACGTCTGCGCGTGGAAAGACGCGTGACGTGGTGTGGTTGTCACGTCACGTCAGGAAGTCAACCAGGGAGGAAGCGGTAGCAGCAGCCTGAAAACTCGCAGTTCAAAACTCGTAGGTTGCAACACGGACGCATCAAACCAGGACCAGGCGGCCCGCAAAGAGCCGCCATTTAATCGATGGAGGATGACGGATGAACCGAAGAGAAATGCTGGGATGGCTGGCGGGCGTCGCTGCGGCGGCGGGTGTCGGCGCGACGCTCGGCGCGCCCGCTGTTGCGGTGGAGCAAGGTGGGGCGCCCGGCAACGCCACGGCGCAGGACGCCGCCGCGCGCGCGAGCCGCTTCGCGATGGGCGCGGATGTCTCGACGTTGCTCGAACTCGAAGCGAACGGCGCGAAGTATTACGAGCATGGCGAGGCGCACGACTGCCTGCATATTCTGAAGCGTCACGGCATCGATTCGATCCGTATCAAGGTGTGGAACGATCCCGGCAATCCTGACTTCTTTCCGGCCAATCAGAGCCCCGCGGCCGGCTGGAACAATGCCGGGCACGTGCGCATTCTCGCGCGCCGCGCCGCCGCGCTCGGCCTGCGTATTCTGATCGACTTCCACTACAGCGACTGGTGGGCCGATCCGGGCAAGCAGTACCCGCCGCACGACTGGGCCGGCAAGGACATCACCGAGACCTGCGCGCTGCTGTCCGCGTATACGTCGAACGTGTTGCGGATGCTCGAGCGCGACGGCGTGCATCCCGAGTGGGTGCAGATCGGCAATGAGATCACCGGTGGCATGCTGTGGCCGCTCGGCAAGTACGATCAGCTCGATAACCTCGCGGCGCTGCTGAAGGCCGGGCACGACGCGGTCAAATCCGTCGACGGGCGCATCAAGGTGATGCTGCATATCGACAGCGGCGGCAACAACGCGACGAGCCGCTGGTGGTTCGACAACATGACGCAGCGTGGCGTCACGTTCGACGTGATCGGCCTGTCGTATTACCCGCAATGGCAGGGCTCGTTCAGCGACCTGCAGGGCAATGTGAACGATCTTGCGACGCTCTACGACAAGGACGTGATCGTCGTCGAGACCGCGTATCCGTGGACGACCAGCGACGGCGATCCGGAACCGGACTCGATGACCAACGTCGGCACCTCGCCGTACCCGCAGACGCCCGCCGGCCAGGCGCAGTTTCTCGGCGCGGTGACCGATATCGTGAAGGGGATCCCCGACGAACACGGCAAGGGCGTGTTCTGGTGGGAGCCCGAGTGGATTCCGACGCCGAACGTCGGGTGGAAAGTCGGCGCTGGCGACCAGTGGGACAACAACACGCTGTTCGATTTCCACGGCAACGCACTGTCGTCGCTGGATGCGTTCCGGCGGCGCTAGCGCATCGCGGGTGACGCGCGGCTGAATGCGCGCCAGCCGCTACGCGCATGGGGACACGCCGGCATCACTGTGCCGGCGATGCCTGCCCCTTGTGCTGGTTCACGCAGTCCGACGTGATCGCCATGCTCGCCTGATCGGGCGTCATGTGTGGCGCGTCGGGGCTGTAGATCTTTTCGATGATCGCGTCGACGGCAGCGCGGTCGGACGGGTCTTTGTAGTAGTGGGCGGCCTGCTCGAGCGCCTGAGCTTTGGTCTTTTTGTGTGCGCGCCACGACGCGACCTGGCCGGCGATATCGCCGAGCGCGAAACATTGATCGCTGACGGTCTGCGCGACGGCCTGAGCGGCCGGCTGCGCGATGCACAGCGCGACGAGCGCGGATACGACTACGCGTTTCATTACCGGAGTCCTGACATGAGACGGCGGCGGCGCGGAAGCGGCGGTGATCGCCGCGCCGGGCCGCGCGCGGAAAAATTGTTGCGTAGTGTATAGGGAAGTAGGCCGGGGCGCTTTTGCCGCCGTGGATCACATGCCGCAGGCGAACGGGTGGGACGTCGATGCGTCACAGCGGCAGCGGCCGATCCTTTAGCCAGGTTTCAGGCGCGGCGATGGTTCTGATTGCCGTGCTGCTGTGTGTCGAGCAACTGATCGCGTTCAGGTAAGCGAGAGATTCCAGGCGCTCAGTGAAATAAAAAGCCGCCCTGCGATTCGCAGGGCGGCTTCCGGGTCACCACTCGGTCGAACCGTTACCGGTCCGCTGGCGCGCACATTTCATTGCACGCTCAATGGCCGAACGACTCCGTCTTCGACGCACCCGCTTCCGCCGCCTGCGGCCGTGCCGCCTGCTTGATCAGCAGCGCGACGCACGACAGCAGACCCGCCACCGCGATCGTCGCGAAGATGCCGCCGAACGAGAAGTGGCGGCGCGCCAACTCGGCTACGAGGAACGAACCCGCAATGCCGCCGAAGCGGCCGACGCCAAGCATCCACGCGACGCCCGTGCCGCGGCCCACGGTCGGGTAGAACGCGGCGGCGAGCGCCGGCATCGACGATTGCGCGGTGTTCATCAGCACGCCGGCAATGAACACGATCAGCACGAGCGCGCCGACGTTGCCGGCCGCCTGACCGATGAAGTACACGCTGACGGCGGTCAGTGCATAGCACACCGCAATGACGCGGTTCGCGTTGAAGCGGTCCATCAGCACGCCGGCCACTACCGCGCCGACGCCGCCGAGCGGGAACAGAGCGGAGATCAGCGTCGCGCGTTGCGGCGTGAGGCCGGCGTCCTTCAGCAGGATCGGCATCCAGTTGATCGATGCGTAGAAGATCACGAGACCCATGAAGTACGCGAGCCACAGCATCACCGAACCGACGATGTACGAGCGCGACAGCACGACGCCGAGCCCCTTGCCGCCGGTTTGCGGCGCGGTTTCGGTCATCGTGAAACCGACGGCCTGCACCGCGTCGCCGGAAATGCGCGCGAGAGCGGCGCGAATCCGCTCGGCCGGCTTGTTATTCGCGACCATGTAGCGGACCGACTCTGGCATCTTCGCGAGCAACAGCAGCAACAGCAGCAGCGGCGTGACGCCGCCGAGGATCAGCACACTGCGCCAGCCCAGATGCGGAATCATCCACGCGGCGAGGAAGCCGCCGAACGCGGCGCCGAGCGGGAAGCCACAGAACATCAGGTTGATCACGGTGGCGCGGCGGTTGTCCGGGCAGTACTCGCCCATCATCGTGACCGCGTTCGGCATCGCGGCGCCGAGGCCGACGCCGGTGACGAAGCGCAGCACGGTCAGTTGGTCGATGCCGGTCGAAAACGCCGACGCGAGGCAGGCGACGCCGAACAGCAGCACCGAGCCGACCAGCATCGAGCGACGCCCGAGGCGGTCGGACAACGGACCCGAGCCGAGCGCGCCGCACGCGAGGCCGAACAGCGCGGCGCTCAGCACCGGCGCGAGCGCGGGCTTGTTGATACCCCATTCGGTGATCAGTGAAGGCGCGATGAAGCCGATCGCAGCAGTGTCAAAACCGTCCAGCAGGACGATGATGAAGCACATGAAAAAGATCAGCCATTGGAACGGCGAAAACGGATGCTCGTTGATGAAGGTTTGAACGTTCACAGCGGGGCTGCGGTTCATGATGGTCTCCTGGCAGCGAAAGGCCCGACACGACGAGCTATTCTTCTCTAAGACTGTACGCCGTCTGGCAACGGCGTACGATGCCTGCGGCGGGCCAACTGGCCATTCACCGGCAATGAATCATCCCGGACGGATCGGTTTGACGGAATCGCGTCGGGCGAGGGAATTTGTTCGAATAAAGAACTGTGATTCTCTATGCGAACGCGCGCCACTGTAAGGAATGAAATCGATGCGGTCAACGGGGGAATACCCGAGCTTCGCAGTGGCGGACGTGCCCGCCGATGCGTGGGAGGCGGCGCGCTGCAATAGGGCCGCAGAAAGGACGAGGCGCGCCAAGCTCAACGCGCCAAAACAACCGGCGAACGGCGTCGAGACATCAGCCCGTCAGGCCGTCACCCCGGGATTGGCCACCGTCCGCTCGATTCGCCCCAGCCGGACCACCGTCACACCGGGGCGTAACTGCCGCAGCGACGGCATCACGAGCATGCAGTTGTCGTAGGGGGTGCGCACCTCTTCGCCGTTCGACCAGCCGATCAGGGCGCCCGCCTCGGCGAAAACCTCGAGGCCGGTGTACGCCGCGGCGAAGCTGAAGTCCATGCTGGTCGCGACGACCGGCTGTGTCACGCGCACGATGTTCTGCTCGGGCGGCAATGGCGCGAGCCATCCAGGCGGCAGATCCGCTTCGTCGATCACGCCGGCCAGCAGCAGGAAGCGCGCGGTCGTATCGCGCGCGACCGCCACCGCACGGCGCTCCCAATGCTGGCCGCATTCGATCAGCAGCGCGTTCTTCGGGCTCGCGGCATCGCCGAACCCTTCGTAGTCGCGCATGCGGCGGCCTTCGGGATGCCCTTCGTCGCAGATCACCGTGGCGGGCGTACCGAGCCGCACCGCGAGGTCGATGCCTTTTTGCAGCGGTCCCGCGACTATCAGCGGCTTGCACCGCTCGTGCATCGAATGCAGGTCGAGCAGCGCGTCGACCGTATCGATCACCGGGCGCATCGCACGCGCGCGCTGCAGTTCGCTCGACCTGCGCGACGTGTCGTCGAGCACCGCCGCCGTCCACACGCGGTTGAAGTCCTGATCGACGAAGCGCGCGGCGTCCGGATTCGCCGGATCGAAGCGCCGGTACGCGGCGACGTTCGCGAACGACAGCGTGAGCTGTCCGCGTCGCGGCCGCAGCGCGCGTCGCAGCAGATCGTCGACGACGATCGCGCCGCACACTTCGTTGCCGTGCGTGAGCGCGTTGATCATCACGTGCGGGCCGGGCACGCCCGAATCGAACGTGTGGACGTATGCAACGCCCGACGACGATGGCTCGTGCGGCGCGATATCGGGAAATGCGACTTCGATCGGATAGGCTTCTCGGCTCATGGCGGCGTCCTCGGTGAATGGCATTGGTAATCTTTTCGTAAGACGTTGTTATTCCTGGCGCCTTCCGCAAAAGATAGTAAATGTTCTTCCGACATGTGCTTACCGTATCCCGCCACGTCGACAAAATCGTGAACAGATATCAATGACGTGCGGATACGAGGCGCATTTTCAGCGTGCGCGCCCGCGCATCGCCCAATACCGGTTGCCGAGAAAGCCCACGATCACGTAGACGGGAATGCCGCACAGTTGCGCGAGATAGGGCGCGTGCGTGAGATGCAACACCGAAACCATCGTCGCGAGATTGGCCAGGTACGAGATCAGCACGACGATCAGAAAGCGGATGGCGGTGTGCCGCGTGGCCTCCGTCCTGAACGTGAACCTGCTGTTGAGCGCGAAGCTCAGTCCCACACCCATCGCGTAGCCGACTATGTTGGCAACTACAGGAATCGCGCCCGCCGCTTGCACGATAAAGATGATGGCGGCCGAGATCACCGTATTGAGGCCGCCAACCAGAAGTTACTTGATGAACTGGCGAAGAGGTTCGGTACGCGATGCTGTCGTGCGTAGACTGTTCATCGAATGGCCGCCTTCATGCGGCGCTCGCGTCGACGGCGTATTGGGCGCGGAGCGGAACATGGGTCAGATATTTTTCGAGTGGACGCAGTTTGGCCAGCATGTGAGGAATGAAAATCCGGAAGCGCACGACAACGTCGGAAAAGCCTGCATCGAGGCACGCCCGCTTCATGTTGCGCGCGGTGATCAGTTTGGCGTTCACATCGAACTCGCAGGTGTTGACCGCCCTGACGGTCAGCGGGTTCAGCGGATTATGCTCGAAGATGACGACCGTACCCCGCGGACCCACGACGCGTTTCAGTTCGCCCAACAAATCAACATGCTCGGCGTGATCGATATGATGGAACACGCACATCGCATAGGCGAGATTGAATTCGCCCTGCTCGAAAGGCAGCGTGTGGCCGTCGAGCGCTCTACGAGCGGCGCAACTGTCGATAGCGGCGCATCCGGCGTTGTGCCGTCATCCCTTCATGTCGAACGATCGGCGGCCAGGCATTCGCAGCGCGCTTTGATGGGCCTGGCGCGCCGTTCATATCAGGCGAGTTTTGCCGCGATCGCCTCGCCGACTTCGCTCGTGCTTGCTTTACCGCCGAGGTCGCCGGTGTGCGGACCCTCGATCAGCGTCGCCTCGATCGCCTTCAGGATCGCGTCGTGCGCTTCGCGCTCCTTGCCGCTCGAATGACCGAGGAAGTCGAGCATCATCGCGGCCGACCAGATCATCGCGATCGGATTCGCGATGTGCTTGCCGGCGATATCGGGTGCCGAGCCGTGCACCGGCTCGAACAGCGACGGAAACTTGCGGTCCGGATTCAGGTTGCCCGACGGCGCGAGGCCGATCGTGCCCGTGCACGCGGGGCCGAGATCGGACAGGATGTCGCCGAACAGATTGGTCGCGACGACCACGTCGAAACGGTCCGGGTTCAGGACGAAACGCGCGCACAGGATGTCGATGTGCTGCTTGTCCCACGTGACGTCCGGATACTGCGCGGCGATGCCGGCCGCGCATTTGTCCCACCACGGCATGCTGATCGCGATGCCGTTGCTCTTCGTTGCGACGGTGATTTGCTTGCGCGCGCGGCGCTGCGCGAGATCGAACGCGAACTTCAGCAGGCGCTCGCTGCCATGCCGCGTAAACACCGACTCCTGCAGCACGAACTCGCGCTCGGTGCCTTCGAACATCACGCCGCCCACTGACGAATACTCACCCTCGGTGTTCTCGCGCACGATCCAGAAGTCGATGTCGCCGGCCTTGCGTCCCGCGAGCGGCGAGGGAACGCCCGCAAAGAGCCGTGCGGGCCGCAGATTCACATACTGGTCGAATTCGCGGCGAAACTTCAGCAGCGACCCCCACAGCGAGATGTGATCGGGCACGGTGTCGGGCCAGCCGACCGCGCCGAACAGGATCGCATCGGCCGATTGCACTTGCGCTTTCCAGTCGTCCGGCATCATCTTGCCGTGCTTCGCGTAGTAGTCGCAGCTCGCCCATTCGATGTGCCGATATTCGAGCTCGATGCCGAAGCGTTTCGTCGCGACTTCGAGTACGCGCAGCGCTTCGGGCATTACCTCGACGCCGATGCCGTCGCCGGGGATGACGGCAATCCGGTATTTGTTCGACATGGTGGGCTTCTCCTTTGAAGAATTGGGCTGGGGATGTGGTGGCGGTTATTTTATTCGTGGTGCATTCGTTCATGCCGTGCCAGGCGCGGCGTGCCCCTCCTGCAAGGCTTAACCAGGGGGGTTTTTGGGATGGTACCTTGATGCACAATCGGGCCTCCTTTATTGACTGTGAGGCACGATGACTTCACTTTCCCTGGGTTCTTACCATGAGGTCCGTGAAAGGCGGCACGGACATCTCTTCTCGGTCAGCCTCTACAGATCGTTCAACCTTCACATCAGGTCTCGCTGGCTGTTTGACGTGGATCGGTGGTTCCATTTTGCATTGCCGGCGAGCACAGCCCGCGAAGCACACGATGACATTGTGCAGGGCATGGAGGAAGCGCGCGCGGCGTGGCTGCAACATAGCCCATCCGTGCTGCTGTCGCACCAGTCATACGAGTTACGCGATATGCTCGGCCGGAGTGACAACCGCTTTTATATGTACAGGATGAAAGACGATGAGGTTGCCAAAGCCCTGTACAACGAAGTGAAGGACGGTAGCCTGATCTTCGTCCCTGAACGGGACGAGATGCTCAAGTGCGTGCAGGCGATACGGGAGCAGCGGGAAAAGGCGTCCCGGTCAAGCCCCGTGTGCGCGCGGCAACCGAACGACGCAGACATGCTCAGGTCCCTCTATGGCAACAGCCCCCGGGTGCCGCAGAATGCCGGTACGCCGTCGTATTCTCCCCGTGTTGGTTCGTTAGGCGAAGCTCAGCCGTTTGAGTACAGCGAGGACATTCCCACGGGCGGTGAAATGCAAACGGCATGGCTTCCCTCAGAAGGAGGGTCACCTAACCAATGGGTCGAAAACACATCGGGCAAGAAACAATGGCGCTTATATGACGGAGACGGTAACGCGGCCGTCGATATTGATTTCGGTCACGATCACGGGTTTGGCGTTCCACACTCCCATAATTGGGAAAATGGCGTTAGAGATAAGGGAAATGCATTTTCGCTGCTACCTTGGTAAAGGATTTTTTTGATGGACAAACTCAAGGAATTTGGTTACTTCCACGACTGGTATATCAACGCTCTCGTGGTTCGGGATAAGCATAAACTTATTGTCATGTTGGAGGATGAAGGGAAGCGAGCGACGGCAACTTTTAGCGGAACCAGTCGCTGCACCGTTGAACATTTCAGCGTGTCCAATAACATCGTCTTTGAGATGAAGATCCTCACGCCGGGGGACACGAATTACGATCTCGCCCGCGCCATGCTCTCTAAAAGCGAGCGGTTTTCGAAGACGCCGGGGTCTCAAGTAGCGCTAGTCCTCGCAACGGCCGGCGCGGAGCTAGCTGTGGAATTTGAGACGCTCGAGATCGACGCTGAGTAGGCGATTCGACTCGTGAATCTGCGACTACGGGAATCGGCGCCTTTCGGGAAGCAGTGGCCGTGATGCTAAAACCACTGTACCCGGCGCTAGTAATTTGCCTGATTGCGACCTCCTGCTCTGCCGCCGGGCTCACGGCCACCCCGTCATCATTCAACGGAAAATGGACCGTCACCGATGTGGTCGGATACAGCGATGTTTCGGGCGGAATACCCGAGGCAAAACGACTGCTCGGCAAGGTGCTGAGCATATCGACTGGGCAGATCGAATTCGCAGGCGAGCGCTGTCGTCCGCACGGCGGTTTCAACGTCCGCACCGTCAATACCGCGCCGAAGCTCAAGGACTATTACGGTATCAACCTCGAAGATACGGGCTTGCCCCCGAAGACCCTACTGCTGGACAGCGACAATTGCGCGGCCGTATTCCGCATGGATGCGCATCGCGTCGTATTCGGTTGGGACGGCGTGATCGTGCGGGCAGTGAAACCGTAACCATCTCTACCGCCCCGCATTCAACTTGCGCCACAACGTCGTCTTGCTGATGCCCAATGCGGCGCAAGCCGCATCGCGATCGCCCTCGTGGGCCGCGAGCACCGCGCGGATTTCATCGGCCTCGACATGACGGCTGCGCTCGCGCAGCGTCAGCGCCGCCGGCTTCGCGCGCGCGATGGGCTCGACGACTTCCGGCGCGATCGCGCGCAGCATGTCGCGCGTGACGAGCGCCGCACTCGCATCCGTGTCCGCATCGCCATCGGCGAGTTCAACCGCGATCCGCTCGATCACGTTCTGCAACTCGCGCACATTGCCCGGCCACGCATAGCGCCGCAACGCCGCGCCCAAACCCTCCAGCATGCGAGCGGCGGTCTGCGCGTCGGGCACGCGCGCCGCCAGCCTCGGCTCGCGCGCGGCCGCCTGGCGCAACAGTTCGGCGGCGAGCGGCAGCAGGTCATTCGGCCGCTCGCGCAGCGGCGGTAGCGCGATGCTGAGGATGTTGAGCCGGTAGTACAGATCGGCACGGAAACTGTCCTCTGCGACGGCGTCGGTCAGCGCGCGATGCGTCGCCGCGACGATGCGGATATCGACGCGCATCGGCTCCGTCGATCCGAGCCGCACCACCTCGCGCTCCTGCAACACGCGCAACAGGCGGCTTTGCAACGGCAACGGCATCTCGCCGATCTCGTCGAGAAACAGCGTGCCGCGATGCGCGACCTCGATCAGCCCCGCCTTGCCGCCCTTGCGCGCGCCGGTGAACGCGCCTTCCTCGTAGCCGAATAGCTCGCTTTCGAGCAGCGCCTCCGGAAACGCGCCGCAATTGATCGCGACGAACGCGAAGTCGCGTCGCGCGCTCCGTTGATGCATGCTCTGCGCGACCATCTCCTTGCCAGTGCCGCTTTCGCCGAGAATCAGCACGGTCGCGTCCGACCTCGCATAACGCGCGACGAGCGCGCGCACCCGTTCGATCGATTCCGACGCGCCGACGATATCGTCGAGCCGGTAGCGCGCGGTGAACTGCTGCACGCGTTGACGCGCGCGCAGCGTCCGATCGAGCCGTTCGACCGCGCGCGATTCCTGAAACGTCAGCACGGTGCCCGGCGCCGCGCCGCTGCTTGCGAGCGGCCCGCGATGCACGACATAGCTGGCGCCGCGCACTGTGCAGAAGCTGTCGCCCTCCGGGTCCGGCAGACTGCCCGCGAGGTCGGGCGCGAGTTCGAGCAGCGCGCGGCCGACGGCCTTTGCCGCATCGATACCGAGCACGCTCGCGAGCCGCTGGTTCATCAGTTCGACGCGGCCTTGCGCATCGAGCGCGACCACGCCGTCGCGCAGGTGCTGCAGCAGCGTGTCGAGCCGCTGGCGTCGCACGGTTTCGTGGCGCGTCGCCTGCGCGACTTCGAGCGCGGTGTCGAAACCGGCCCGCACCGACGCGCGCGAGTACAGAAACACCGCGCCCATGCCGGCGCTCGCGGCGAGGTCGGTGACCATGCCTGGGCCGACCACGACGTCGATGCCACGATCGCTGAGATCGAGCACGACGCTCTCCGCGTCCTGCGCCGACTGATACGACGCGAACGTGACATCGAGCGCGTACGCGGCGGCGAACCGCCGCACTTCGTCGGGCGTGTCGCCGTGCGTGACGAGCGCGACGCGCGCGCCTTCCCGACGCGCGCGGGCGAGCGCATGCATGACGTCGTAGCCGGTCGGACTGATCCGCACGACCGGCACCGACACGCGCGTCTTCAGATACGCGCCGTTCGAGCCGCCCGCGAGCACGACGTCGGGCCGCGCGGCGCCCGCGGCCTCGATTTCGCGCACCGCGTCTTCGAACGCGTGCGACACGATGCGAACATCCGCGCGTTCCACGTATTCGCCGGCGATGTCGAAGAACAGATCGCGCAGGCGGCTAATGCTGAGCGCCCAGACGCGCGGACGCTGCGGCGGTTCATAAAGAGGCGTGCTCAAGGCGGACGGCTCGCAACGGGATGGTTCGGGACCTCCATTATGCGAGCATTCATTGCCGATTTGAAATCCGGAGTTTCATTAATGAAATCAAGCGTCGGACGGGTCGCATCATCGCTTCGCCGGACTCCCGCCAAATCAGGCACTTAGCTGGCGGTGTGCGGGCTGGCCCGTTCTTTGCGTACAAGGCAGCCCAGTCGAAGCAATGGCCAAATTCCAACCCTTTCTGGAGACAATCGATGAGCGAAGCAGACAACAGCAGGCCGAACGCAGGCGCTTTCAAACCGAAAAAATCCGTCGCGCTGTCGGGCGTCACCGCTGGCAACACCGCGCTGTGCACGGTCGGCAAGACCGGCAACGATCTGCACTATCGCGGCTATGACATTCTCGACATCGCCGAGGCGTGCGAATTCGAGGAGATCGCTTATCTGCTGGTTCACGGCAAGCTGCCGACGCAGGCCGAACTGACCGCGTACAAGACGAAGCTGAAGTCGATGCGCGGCCTGCCCGCCAACGTGAAAGCCGCGCTCGAATGGATTCCGGCCGCCGCGCATCCGATGGACGTGATGCGCACCGGCGTGTCGGTGCTCGGCACCGTGCTGCCCGAGAAAGACGATCACAATCTGCCCGGCGCGCGCGATATCGCCGACAAGCTGATGGCCTCGCTCGGCTCGATGCTGCTGTACTGGTATCACTACTCGCACAACGGCAAGCGCATCGAGGTCGAAACCGACGACGATTCGATCGGCGGGCATTTCCTGCATCTGCTGCATGGCGTCGAGCCGTCGAAGGCGTGGGTCGACGCGATGCACGTGTCGCTGAACCTGTACGCGGAGCACGAGTTCAACGCGTCGACGTTCACCGGCCGCGTGATCGCGGGCACGGGCTCGGACATGTACTCGGCGGTCACCGGCGCGATCGGCGCGCTGCGCGGCCCGAAACACGGCGGCGCCAATGAAGCCGCGTTCGAAATCCAGTCGCGCTACCAGACGCCTGACGAAGCCGAAGCCGACATCCGCCGCCGCGTCGAGAACAAGGAAGTCGTGATCGGCTTTGGCCATCCGGTCTACACGATCTCGGACCCGCGCAACAAGATCATCAAGGAAGTCGCGAAGAAGCTGTCGAAGGAAGCGGGCAACACGAAACTGTTCTCGATCGCCGAGCGGCTCGAATCGGTGATGTGGGACGCAAAGAAGATGTTCCCGAACCTCGACTGGTTCAGCGCGGTGTCGTATCACATGATGGGCGTGCCGACCGCGATGTTCACGCCGCTGTTCGTGATCTCGCGTACGGCAGGATGGAGCGCGCACATCATCGAACAGCGCGTCGACAACAAGATCATCCGTCCGAGCGCGAATTACACCGGTCCGGACGATCTGCCGTTCGTGCCGCTGGCGAAGCGCGTTTGACGCGAGCAGCGAGCTAAACTGCCTGCACTGTCCAACCGGCCGCGCGCGAGAAGCGCCGCCGGGCGCCGCCGGCATACCGTCCGGCGGCCGATAACCGTCCTGTCCCTACGTCATGAATACTGCCAACCGCAAACGCCTTCCGGGCACCGAGCTCGACTTCTTCGATACGCGTGCCGCGGTCGACAAGATCGAGCCCGGCGCCTACGACAAGCTGCCGTACACGTCACGCGTGCTCGCCGAAAACCTGGTGCGCCGCTGCGACCCGGTGACGCTGACCGCTTCGCTGAAACAGATCATCGAGCGCAAGCGCGAGCTCGATTTTCCGTGGTTCCCGGCGCGCGTCGTGTGCCACGACATTCTCGGCCAGACCGCGCTCGTCGATCTGGCGGGTCTGCGCGATGCGATCGCCGCGCAAGGCGGCGATCCGGCGCTCGTGAATCCGGTGGTGCCGACGCAACTTGTCGTCGATCACTCGCTGGCCGTTGAGTGCGGCGGTTTCGATCCGGACGCGTTCGCGAAGAATCGCGCGATCGAGGATCGCCGCAACGAAGACCGCTTCGATTTCATCAACTGGACCAAGCGCGCGTTCCGCAACGTCGACGTGATTCCGCCGGGCAACGGTATCCTGCATCAGATCAACCTCGAACGCATGAGCCCGGTCGTGCAGGTGAAGGACGGTGTCGCGTTTCCCGACACGCTGGTCGGCACCGACTCGCATACGCCGATGGTCGATGCGCTCGGCGTGATCGCGATCGGCGTCGGCGGCCTCGAAGCGGAAAGCGTGATGCTCGGCCGCGCGTCGTACATGCGGCTGCCCGATATCGTCGGCGTGGAGCTGAGCGGCAAGCCGGGCGAGGGCATTACCGCGACCGACGTGGTTCTGTCATTGACCGAGTTCTTGCGCAAAGAGAAGGTGGTCGGCGCGTACCTCGAGTTTTACGGCGAGGGCGCGGCGAATTTGACCTTGGGCGATCGCGCGACGATCGCGAACATGGCGCCCGAGTTCGGCGCGACCGCCGCGATGTTCTATATCGACGAGCAGACGATCCGCTATCTGAAGCTGACCGGCCGCGACGACGAACTCGTCAAACTCGTGGAAACGTATGCGAAGCACACCGGCTTGTGGGCCGATACGCTGAAGCACGCCGAATACGAGCGCGTGCTCAAGTTCGATCTGTCGAGCGTGGTGCGCACGCTCGCGGGGCCGTCGAATCCGCATCGCCGCTTGCCGGTGTCGGAGCTGGCCGCGCGCGGCGTCAGCGGCAAGGTCGAGAACGAGCCCGGTCTGATGCCGGACGGCGCGGTGATCATCGCCGCGATCACGAGCTGCACCAACACGAACAATCCGCGCAACATGATCGCGGCGGGCCTCGTCGCACGCAACGCGAACCGGCGTGGACTCGTGCGCAAGCCGTGGGTCAAGAGCTCGCTCGCGCCGGGCTCGAAGGCTGTCACGCTGTATCTGGAAGAGGCGGGGCTCTTGCCTGAACTCGAACAGCTCGGCTTCGGCGTGGTCGCGTATGCGTGCACGTCGTGCAACGGCATGTCCGGTGCGTTGGACCCGGTGATCCAGAAGGAGGTGATCGAGCGCGATCTGTATGCGACCGCCGTGCTGTCGGGCAACCGCAACTTCGACGGCCGGATCCACCCCTACGCGAAGCAGGCTTTTCTCGCGTCGCCGCCGCTGGTCGTCGCCTATGCGATCGCGGGTACGATCCGCTTCGACATCGAGAAGGACGTGCTCGGCGTCGATGCGGACAGTCATGCGGTCACGCTGAAAGATCTGTGGCCGTCGGATGCGGAGATCGATGCGATCGTCGCCGCGAGCGTGAAGCCCGAGCAATTCCGCAAAGTGTATGAACCGATGTTCGCGGTCTCCCCCGACACCGGCGCGAAGGCCGACCCGCTGTACGACTGGCGCGAAGAAAGCACCTATATTCGCCGTCCGCCGTACTGGGAAGGCGCGCTCGCCGGCGAGCGAACGCTGAAGGGTATGCGCGCGTTGGCCGTGCTCGGCGACAACATCACGACGGACCACCTGTCGCCGTCGAACGCGATTCTGCCCGACAGCGCGGCCGGCGAATACCTGACGAAAATGGGCCTGCCCGAAGAGGACTTCAATTCGTACGCGACGCACCGCGGCGATCACTTGACCGCGCAGCGCGCGACCTTCGCGAACCCGACGCTGAAGAACGAGATGGTGGTCGAGAACGGCCAGGTGAAGGCCGGTTCGCTCGCGCGCATCGAGCCCGAGGGCAAGGTCACGCGCATGTGGGAAGCGATCGAAACGTATATGGAGCGCAAGCAGCCGCTGATCGTGATCGCGGGCGCCGACTATGGCCAGGGTTCGTCGCGCGACTGGGCCGCGAAGGGCGTGCGGCTGGCCGGCACCGAAGCGATCGTTGCGGAAGGCTTCGAGCGGATTCACCGCACGAACCTCGTCGGCATGGGCGTGTTGCCGCTCGAATTCAAGCCGGGCGTGAATCGCCTGACGCTCGGCATCGACGGCACCGAGACGTTCGACGTGATCGGCGAGCGCAAGCCGCGCGCCGATCTGACGCTGGTGATTCATCGCCGCAACGGCGAGCGCGTCGAAGTGCCGGTGACGTGCCGGCTCGATACGGCCGAAGAGGGGTCGATCTACGAAGCCGGTGGCGTGCTGCAGCGTTTCGCGCAGGACTTTCTCGAGTCGACCAGAGCGGCGGCTTGACGGGTAGACGCGCGTTTTGCAGTGAACGTCGCAACAGACCAGGGCGATGCGGCTTGACGGGCCGCATCGCCCTTCATCAAAGAACATGTCACCTCAGGACACCTTCATGGCCCAACTTCCCCAGATCAAGATTCCGGCCACCTATATGCGCGGCGGCACCAGCAAGGGCGTGTTTTTCCGTCTGCAGGATCTGCCCGAGACCGCGCAGCGACCGGGCGCCGGGCGCGACGCGCTGCTGATGCGCGTGATCGGCAGTCCCGATCCGTACGGCAAGCAGATCGACGGCATGGGCGGCGCAACGTCGAGCACCAGCAAGACCGTGATCGTTTCGCGCAGCAGCCGGCCCGATCACGACGTCGACTATCTGTTCGGTCAGGTGTCGATCGACAAGGCGTTCGTCGACTGGAGCGGCAATTGCGGCAACCTGTCGGCCGCGGTGGGGCCGTTCGCGATCAGCGCGGGCCTCGTCGATGCGGGCCGCGTGCCGCGTGACGGTGTCGCGATCGTGCGTATCTGGCAGGCTAATATCGGCAAGACGATCATCGCGCACGTGCCGATGAGCGATGGCGCGGTGCAGGAAACCGGCGACTTCGAGCTCGACGGCGTGACCTTCCCGGCCGCCGAAGTGCCGCTCGAATTCATGGACCCGGCCGCCGACGAAGAAGGCGCGGGCGGGGCGATGTTCCCGACTGGCAACCTCGTCGACGACCTGGAAGTGCCGGGCGTCGGCACTTTGAAGGCGACGATGATCAACGCGGGCATCCCGACGATCTTCGTCGACGCCGAGGCGATCGGCTACAAGGGCACCGAGTTGCAGGACGCGATCAACAGCGACGCGAATGCGCTCGCGATGTTCGAGACGATTCGCGCGCATGGCGCGCTGCGCATGGGGCTGATCAAACATCTGGACGAGATCGCGACGCGGCAGCACACGCCGAAGGTCGCGTTCGTCGCGAAGCCGGTGGACTACGTGGCGTCGAGCGGCAAGCCGGTGCGCGCGGGCGACGTCGATCTGCTGGTGCGCGCGATGTCGATGGGCAAGCTGCATCACGCGATGATGGGCACGGCGGCGGTCGCGATCGGCACCGCGGCGGCGATCGCGGGCACGCTCGTCAATCAGGCGGCGGGCGGCGGCGAGCGTGAGTCGGTGCGCTTCGGGCATCCGTCGGGCAGGTTGCGCGTCGGCGCGCAGGCGAGTCAGAAGGACGGCGAGTGGGTCGTCACGAAGGCGATCATGAGCCGCAGCGCGCGCGTGTTGATGGAGGGGTGGGTCAGGGTGCCGCGGCAGGGCTGAGGCGGCGCCGATGTCGGCCAACGTCAGCGGCACGGAAGGCTACGTAGAGCAGGCCGCCGCGCTGATCGAACGATGGCGGACGCTGTCGTTCGGCGATCGGCATCGGCCGATTCTCGACTGGATACCGCAGGCGCCGTCGCGCATCGTCGATATCGGCGCGGGCATCGGCACGGATGCGGCCGCGCTCGCGGCGATGGGGCATACGGTGCTCGCGGTCGAACCGGTCGACGCATTGCGCAACGCGGCGCGCGAGCTGCATGCGTCGACGCGCATCGAATGGCTCGACGACAGCCTGCCTGATCTCGCTCTCGTGCTAGCGAAGCCGAAGCGCACCGCTTTCGACCTCGTCATGCTCACCGCCGTCTGGATGCATCTCGATGCGCGGCAGCGCGAACGAGCGATGCCGCGCGTCGCGTCGTTGTTGCGCGATGGCGGCGTGTTGATCATGTCGCTGCGGCATGGACCGGTTCCGGCCGGCCGCCGCATGTTCGACGTTACCGCAGATGAGACGCTCCGGCTGGCGAGCGAGCACGGCCTGCGACTCGTGCGCGAGTTGCGCACGTCGTCGGTTCAGAAGGCCAACCGCGATAGCGGCGTGACGTGGACGCGGCTCGTGTTCCGTTGACTCCCCGATCCAGGCGCGCCGCAGCCGCCGCCTTTGCCGATGCAAACCTTCGCGTCGTCTACAATGGCCGCTCCGGCCGCGCTCCCATAACCACGCCCAGCGGCCGACTCAGTCCCGACGCAGAGGAGCCACGATGCAGAACAGGCTGGACGCCGACGCAACGAAGTCCGGCGACGCGGCGCACGACATCGCGCGCGCGAGACGCGCGGTGCTCGTGATCGCGATTGCGCAATTGCTCGGTACGTCGTTGTGGTTCAGCGCGAACGGCGCGATGCGCGATCTGCAGATCGCCTGGCATCTGAGCGCGTCCGGTATCGGCTGGCTGACGAATGCGGTGCAGGCTGGCTTTATCGTCGGGACTTTGCTGTCGGCGACCACCGGACTCGCGGATCGCGTGTCGGCGAGCAAGGTGTTCGCCGTCTGCGGCGTGCTCGGCGCGACCTTGAATGCGCTGTTCGCGCTGTGCAGCAGCGGGCTCGCGTCGGCGCTCGTGTTTCGCTTCGGCGTGGGCGTCGCGCTTGCCGGCATCTATCCGCTCGGCATGAAGCTGCTCGTTACGTGGGACCCGCGCCGCGCCGCGCAGACGCTCGCGTTGCTCGTTGCGATGCTGACGCTCGGCACGGCGTCGGTGCATGCGATTCGTGCGTTGCTGTCGAGCGTGCCGTGGCAAACCGTGGTGCTCACTTCGTCGGGACTCGCGGTGATCGGCGCGCTGCTGGTGTTTGTGCTCGGCGAAGGGCCGCACGCGCGGCGCTCGGGCAGCCGACGCTTCGGTTTGTCGGCGGGCGTCGGGCAGGTCGTGCGCATCAGCGAGTTTCGCTCGGCCGCGCTCGGCTATTTCGGTCACATGTGGGAGTTGTACGCGTTCTGGACGCTGACACCGCTGCTCGTGCAGCGCGCGTTCGCGAGCGGGGCGCCGGCGGCGCCGGGCACCGTCGCATTGTGGTCGTTCCTGATCATCGCGATCGGTGCGCTCGGCTGCCTGTTCGGCGGCAGGCTCAGCCAGGTGGTCGGCAGCGCGCGTACCGCCGCTCTCGCGCTGACGATATCGGGCACGCTGTGCGCGATTTATCCGCTCACCACGGGGTTCGGCACCGCCGCGCAACTGGCGCTGCTACTCGTGTGGGGCATCAGCGTGATCGCCGATTCGCCGCAATTTTCGGCGCTGTCCGTGAAGGCCTGTCCCGCTGACAAGATCGGCGGCGCGCTGACGCTGCAGAACAGCTTCGGCTTTTTCCTGTCCGCATGCTCGATCCTGTGGTCGACCAGCGTATTTCACGCGCTCGACGTGCGCGTCGCATGGCTGCTGCTGCCTGGGCCGATCATCGGTCTGATCGCGATGTCGCCGCTGTTGCGCAAGCAGCCACGCTGGTGATGCTCGCGGTGCGTTACTTGCCGCCGTGCTTTTCCTGCCAGCGCTGCATGAACGCGATCTCGTCATGCTGCGCCTTGATGATGTTGCGCGCGAGCCGCTTGATCTCCGGGTCCTTGCCGTATTTCAACTCCGCCTGCGCCATCTCGATCGCGCCCTGGTGATGCGGGATCATGTGCGCGACGAAATCCCGGTCGGCGTCGCCGGTGTATTCGGGGGCGCTCATGTCATGCATCATGCGCTCGTCGGCGGCCTTGAAGGCCTGCGTCGATGCGCCCGCGTCGGTATGCGCCGAATCCGGCATGTCCATGCCGGGCATCCCCTGATGTTGCGCGTGAGCGGACAGTGCCGCCGCCGCGAATGCCAAACCGCCGAACACACAGAGAGCGCGCAACGCGCGAAGGTTTTTCATATTGATTTTCGGTTGTTGAAGAGGGTGGCGACGTGATCCGCGCGATTCTAACGGTCACGTCGGACATCGTGGAGCTTCCTACCGTGGTAAGGTCAAGCGGAGGCAAAGCAACGCACGCCTATAATGAAACGCGACTGGATGACCAAGCCAGCATCATTGGCAGCATCACTCACTCAACGAGGCTGACAGCATGTACATCGCGATGAACCGCTTCAAGGTGGCGCCCGGCTCCGAGGACGCCTTCGAACATCTGTGGACCACCCGCGACACCCATCTGAAAGAGGTGCCAGGCTTCGTGGAATTCCATTTGCTGAAGGGACCGCGCAAGGACGATCACGTCCTCTATTCGAGCCATACGATCTGGCGCGACCATGCATCGTTCGAGGCATGGACGAAGTCCGACGCGTTTCGTGCCGCGCATCGCAGTGCCGGTAACGAAAACCGCGTGCTGTATCTCGGCCACCCGGAATTCGAAGGCTTCGAAGTCATCCAGACCCTCAAATAACGCGGTCTCGCGCGGCGCCTGCATGCCTGTTCGCATTCGCGTGGGCATGGCGCATGCACATCCGACGCGCATCGCGCGTGGACATCGAGCTGCTCACGGCAGCGCACCACTCACCAAGGATCGAAAACATGAAAGCCGTCAGAATCGGTTCACCCGCCACAGTCGATAGCCTGCAGGTCGTCGATCTCGCCGATCCCGGTCAGCCCGAGGCCGGGCAGATTCGCGTGCGCATTCGCGCGAGTTCGTTGAACTACCACGACTACGGCGTCGTCTGCGGCAATCTGCCGGCCGAAGCGGGCCGCATCCCGATGGCCGATGGCGCGGGCGTCGTCGAAGCGGTCGGCGCAGGCGTGCGCGAATTCAAGGCCGGCGATCACGTCGTGTCTTGCTTCTTCCCACACTGGGAAAACGGTTCGCCCGCGATCGGCGATTTTGCGACCACCCCCGGCGACGGCGTCGACGGCTACGCGCGCGAAGTCGTCGTGCTGCCGAGCCACTACTTCACGCACGCGCCGGCCGGCTACAGCCACGCCGAAGCGGCGACGCTGACCACGGCGGGGCTGACCGCGTGGCGCGCGCTGGTCGTCGATGGTCAGTTGAGGGCAGGCAGCAGCGTGCTCGTGCTCGGCACCGGCGGCGTGTCGATCTTCGGCTTGCAGATGGCGAAGGCGATGGGGGCGTCGGTGATCGCGACGTCGTCGTCGAATGCGAAGCTCGCGAAGCTGCGCGAACTGGGTGCCGACCATACGATCAACTATCGCGACAATCCCGAGTGGGGCAAAGACGTGCGGCATATCACCAACGGGCGCGGCGTCGATCACGTGGTCGAGGTGGGTGGTCCCGGCACGCTGCCGCAGTCGATCACCGCATGCCGCATCGGCGGGCACATCGCGCTGATCGGCGTGCTGACCGGCCGCGCGGGTCCGGTGCCGACCGCGCATCTGATGGCGCGGCAACAGCGTCTGCAAGGGCTGATCGTCGGCAGCCGGCAGGATCAGATCGACATGGTGCGCGCGCTGGAGACCACGGGCATCAAGCCGGTGATCGATAGCACGTTCGCGCTGGACAAGCTCGCCGACGCGTTCCGGCACGAGGCATCGGGTGCGCACTTCGGCAAGATTTGTGTGGCGATCTGAGGATTCAACGCTCGCGCCCGACCCGCAGGACCCGCGGGATCGCTCTAGCTCAGATGCCCCTCGCGAGGTCCGCGAAACAGACACCCGTCGCCTCGCAGGCCTGCGTGAACCCTTCGTCGTAGTTCGTGAAAAACAGCGTGCGCGTCGTGCCGAGCGTTCTGAACAGCTCGGCGAGCACCGCGCGCGCTGACGCGTCGAGTCCGCCGGCCGGTTCGTCGGCGATCAGCACGCGGGTTTCGCCGAGCGCGGCCGCCGTCAGAAACACCTTTTTGCGGCTGCCATACGACATCTGCTCGAAACGTTTGTCCAGATGCGGCGCGAGGCCGAAGCGTTCGGCGAGCGCGAGCACGTCGTCGGTCAGCGCGGTGTGCCGCGCCGCCGCAACCTGCCGCAGATAATCGCGGCCGGTCTGATCGGGCCAGCTCATGCTGTCTTCCGGCACATACGTGAGCAGCGCTTGCGCGGCATGCGGCGCGGCGCGCAGCGAACGACCGCCGAGCCATACGTCGCCGGTGTCGGGTTCGAGCGCGCCGGCGAGGATGGCGAGCAACGTCGATTTGCCGCTGCCGGATTCATCGTTCAACGCGACGCAGCCGGACGTCGCGTCGAAGTGCAGTCCTTCGAACAGGACGCGGTCGCTATATCGCTTGCTGAGGTTGTCGAATCGAAGCATGGGTTGGCGCGCAGAGGGCGATGTGAACGCGGCGCAGGATTGCGCCACGCCTCGCGCATGCCGTGCGGGATCTTCGGCACGGCAATTTCGCGCCAGTGTAGCAGCGCGCGCCTGGTTCCTTCGCGCCGTTACGCAGACGTCGGCGTCTCCAGCAAGAACTCCACCATCCGATCACACACGCGTTCGAACATCTGCGTGCCCGTCACGGTCGGGCAACCGCGCGCGCGCGCCGCTTCGATCAGCGGCGTAAGTGGCGGTTTCGTTACGACATCGCCGACAAAAGTCGTGGCCGGCAAGCGCGCGACGTCGATCGGCAACGAATCGCCCGCGCGCATGCCGAGCGGCGACGCGTTGACGACCACGTCATACGGACTCGGGTCGAGGTCGGCCGCCGCACCG
Source organism: Paraburkholderia sp. UCT70 (assembly GCF_050434085.1). NCBI lineage: Bacteria > Pseudomonadati > Pseudomonadota > Betaproteobacteria > Burkholderiales > Burkholderiaceae > Paraburkholderia > Paraburkholderia sp. UCT70. The sequence continues at coordinate 1,127,773 of NZ_JBNPVZ010000002.1, forward strand.
CGCGCCGTGCCTCGGCCGAGCGCATTGAGCCGTGCGGTCAGCGAGCCGGTGCGTTCGACGTCGTTGTCGCGCACGTCGAGCGAGCCGACGCCGCGCTGAATCAGCGCATGGCCGATCGCCGAGCCCGCGCCGCCCGCGCCGACCAGCAGCGCTCGCTTGCCCTGTAGTTCGCAGCCCGCCGCGACGAGCGCCGCAACGAAGCCGGTGCCGTCGAACATGCCGCCATGCCAGCCGCCATCGGCGTTGCGGCGCAGCGTGTTGACCGCGCCAAGGAACGCGGCTTCTTCGGCGAGCGTCGCGCAATAGCTCGCCGCGGTGAATTTGTGCGGCACCGTGATGATCACGCCGTCGACGTTGCGCATCGGCGCGATGCCCGCGAAAAAAGCCGGCAGATCGGCTGGCGCGACGTGCGCGGGTACCACCAGCGCATCGCGGCCGGCCGAACGGAACGCGGCGGTCACGCCGGACGGCGAGCGCACCTGCGCAATCGGATCGCCGACGATGAAATACACGCGCGTCGCGCCGCTCAGACCCGCGTCGAGCGACGCCGCGAACGAAGGGGTTTCAGCCCGCTGCATGGTCGAATCTCCTGAAATGGGTGCCCCTATGCATCGTGCCCGATGGCGGGCGCCATGTGTTGCCTGTAGTCGGCTCGAAGCGTTGCGCACGAATGCAAGCGGCGCGATCGACGGCATCACGCTGAGTCAGAACGGGCAGCAGAACGAAGAATCGGTGATGGGTGGTGTCTACCTTTGGCCCGGCATCACGCCTCGTCGCCGCGAGGCGAGTGCGGCAATCCCGCGCGACGAGCTGTTTCAGCACGCAAAGACGGGCCATATCAGTCGGCATTTCTCACGCCCGCGCCCTATTTTGAGACGCACGGTCAAGCCGCCTCCAAAAACTGCGCTATGGTCAAACGGTCAGATTGCAGATCGCTTTCGACTTTAGCGATCGATGCGGCGAAGTCAACAGGCCAACAGGAGGACGCGGGGAGCGAAGATGAGCCTCACCAACAGGCAAGCAGCCGCGCGACGCGGCGGGCGGCTTCCGGCCAGATTCGCGGATGGCCACTTGCAGCATCTCGAGAGTGTGCTTGGCTTCGTGACGCGCAAGGGCGCCGCGCAATCCGGTGAACTCGACCACGTCTATTGGGAGCGGCGTATTCGCGCGCTCGAGGACACGCATCATCTGATCCAGAATCAGCGCACGCGCATCGCGAAGCTGCGCGACATGTTGCGCTTGCAGGCTCGGGCCAGCGGCGCACGGCGGCCTGAGATGTCGGGGTCGTCCGCGAAGACCGAAAGAAGTGCAGCGTAGGAAAGAACCGTCGATGCCGCTCGGCGCCGGCACCCAAAAAGCAGAACCTGAGAGAAAAGTGACGATGACGCGAACGGGTCCACAGAGACCCGTCGCTCATCCGCCGGTATTGCCCAGTTGATTCCAAAATCCTGCTTAATCGTGGCCTTTTTCAGATCATTCAGGTCTGTCTAAATTGCGCCTTTGCCAGTAATTCTGACTGATTTTAATTGGGGTGCGGTTTGATATAGACATTTAAAAACACGCGCCGCTTTTTACGCTGATAAACTGTGCGCCGGAGCCAAGGCGGCGACGCCCTGCGCGCGGTTTCCGCGTTCCCTTCCGGCGTGTCGATGGCCGGATAGACGGTACAAATAGGCCCTTTCCGCGACTTTGACAGACGCGTACCGCCCGGCAACTGCCTTCGGCTAACGCGGCTCACCGGGACGCACAGATCGTCCTCCTTCTGAATTGTCCTTTGAGCCTCGCCGTGTGGCGCTTCGCCCCAGCCGATTTTCCGCAGACTCCGCCTTCCGATTTCGACAGGTAAGTTCGACAGACAGCTTGATTAAGTAAGGGCTTGTTCAAGTCCGCTTTTTGGAAATGACTCATGAAGCCGGGAAATAATTCGCTTGGGAAAAAGCGCGCACGCAAAATTGCGATGGCGGCTGTGGCGGTGCTGATCGCGGTGTTGGTCGGTTGGGGCGTCTGGTATATCCAGCATCGCGCCAAGCCGCAGGCGCCGGCACTGAGCGGCATCGCGAGCCAGATGCGTCACGATGCATCCGCGTGGACGCATGCGGAGAAGGATGCGTCCACGATGCTGCGCGACATTCACGATACCAACGTCGCGGCGATCGGCGTGAGTCCCAACGCGATTCTGGTGTCGCTGCGTGACGGCTCGAAGTACTTCGTCACCGATCACAACGCAACCTTCTCGCACGCGCTGCTGCTGGGCGAGCGCTCCGACGCCGCCGCGTATCAGCTCGTATGGCTGCCCGACGTCGACATCCACAGCGACGGCGCACGCTGGACCCAGCTGTTCGAACAGTTCCGCGACGCGCTGAGCGTGCTGCTGCCGCTCGCGCTGATCGGCGGCATGGCGTGGTTCATGCGACGCGAGATGAAGGGCGGCGCGAAGCTGCTCAGCGAAACACCGACGCTGCGTTTCGACGACGTGATCGGCGCGAACGAAGCGAAGGCCGCGCTCGCCGACATTCGCGGTTACCTGTCCGATCCGAAGCAGTTCTCGTCGCTGGGCGTGCGCGCGCCGTGCGGCATCCTGATGGTCGGCGCGCCCGGCGTCGGCAAGACGCGGCTCGCGCAGGCGCTGGCCGGCGAATGCGGCGCGAACTTCATTTCGATCACGGGCAGCTATTTCAGCGCGAAGTACTACGGTGTCGGTATCCAGAAGGTGCGGCACCTGTTCGAACTCGCGCGCAAGAACGCGCCGACGGTCATCTTCATCGACGAAGCGGACGGTCTCGCGAAACGAACCGACACCGGCGGTGGTCCGGTCGAAGCCGAAAGCAACCGGATCATCAACCAGCTGCTCGCGGAGATGGACGGCTTCGAGTCGAACGAGGGCGTGATCGTCGTGGCCGCGACCAACCATCCCGACAATCTGGACGAAGCATTGCGCCGCCCCGGCCGTTTCGATCGCACGGTGCAGGTGCGTCTGCCGGATCGCGAAGACCGCGCCAAGATTTTCCGTTTCTACGCGCAGCGGCTGAAGTCGAAAGCGGCGGATATCGACTACGACCAGCTCGCGCGTTTGACGACTGGACTGTCGCCGGCCACCGTCGCGATGGTCGTGAATCAGGCGGGGCTGATCGCGCGCAAGGCGGGCGATAACGAAATCGCCGCGAAGCACTTCATGGAAGCAATCAAGATCGCGCGCATCGGCGACGTGAGCGGCGCCGAGCGCGCGCTCACCGAGGACGAGCGCAAGCGCATCGCGGTGCATGAGGCGGGTCACGGTCTGGTCGCCGCGCTGCTTGGCACCGGCGTGCTCGAGGAAGTGACGATTCTGCCGCGTGGCGGCGCGCTTGGCGTCGCGCTGATCACGAAGGCGCAGGACAAGCACCTGTACCGCGAAACGGAAATCCGCAACGAGATCCAGGTGCTGCTCGGCGGACGCAACGCGGAGATTCTGATGTTCTCCGAAGCATCGAGCGGCGCCGCGTCGGACTTGCAGGAGGCCTCGCGTATCAGCCTCGACATGGTGTCGAAGTTCGGCTTCAACAGCGACGGCGATCTGTTCAGTCTCGCGGCGCTGCCGTCGCAGTACGCGGGCCTGCAAATGAAGAGCGCAATCGAGCATGCGAACGTGCTGCTCAAGGAGCTCAACGAACTTTGCTACGGGCTACTGCACGCGTACGAGCCGGTACTGCGCGACATTTCGGACCAGTTGCTCGAGCACGAGACCGTACCCGGGGACACCGTTTATCGGTTCATCGCCGAGCACAAGAGCACGCTGAAGATCGTGCACGAGCCTGCGGCGGCTTGACGGGCGCTGATGATGCGCTACGCGAAGTCCGACGATCCCGGGTCGGTCGGCATCGCGGGAAAGCGCCTCGCGCATCGTGTTCTTCTTTCGTTTGGCCGGTTCGGTCCCGTGGAGTGCGTCAGATGAGGGGCGACCGGGTGGTGAGGCCGAATGATAGCGTGAGGCGTGTAGCCGGATAGATCGGCGACCCGGTTCGATCTTTCAGGCTACGTCGGAAGCGACGTTCTCCGCTCCTTTCAATACCGATTCGCCGCGCGTCTTCACTCGCAAAATCGGCGCCTCGATCAACCGCCACGACAGCACCGCAATGCCAAGCGAAATCGCAAACGACGCGACGATGCCAAGCGTATGTGCCCACATCGGCACGCTGCCGCCAAACAACGCCTCGGCGTGACGGTTACGCGTCAGATCGGGGATCAGGTTGTGATACAGATAGAAGCCGTAACTGATACGCCCAAGACCGGCGAGCCAACGCGTCTGTAGCAGACCCATCACGGCAGCATTGCGGCAACACGCGATCGAAGCCACCAGCGCCGCGATACCGATCCCGTACGTTGCGCTGATCGCGGTAAACAGCAAGGGATCGTCGAGCATGTTCCACCTCGGCTCGGCCGCGCACAAGCCGATCACGACCAGACTCAGCGCGAACAGCGTCAGGCCATGACCGAGCCAGGCACGCACGCGGCCGCGATCGTCCTCGATCACCAGACCACCGATGCCGCCCAACGCGAGCAACCATACATTGCTCAACGGATGCGTATAAATCGTGATCTCATCCCAGTGCGCGGCGCGCATCGCGAACAGCGCGGCAAGGCCGAGCGCCACGATCGCCCAACATGCCGCTCGATGTCGCCGCGTCGCGAGCAGCAGCAAAAACGGCGCAACGACGAGATAGAACTGCTCCTCGATCGCGAGGCTCCACAAGTGCGAATAGCGGCCCGGCCAGTAACGCAGCACCGAGCCGATCCAGAAGTTGGACAGATACGCGAAGTGAAACGGCATGCCGCTCGCCAGTTCCGGATTTGCGAGGCCGAATGCCATCAGCACGCACATCACGACGAGCATCAGGTAATAGATCGGAAAGATGCGCACCGTGCGACGAAACAGAAAGCGCCCGAGTTCGGTGCGGAAACAGCTGTCGCCCTCTTCGATGCGCGCGCGCCGCGACGACAGGATGCCGATGATCAGAAAGCCGCTCAGCGCAAAGAAGATCCACACGCCGAGATGCCCGATTTCGCCGATGTCGCCGAAGAGTCGATGCTGCAGAAACACCATCAGCACAGCGATCGCGCGCAATCCATCGAATCCGGCAATTCTGTTTTTCATAAACCTCTATTCGCAAAGCGGCGGAAAAGCACGAAAACATCGTACGGGGAAAAAATGCGAAAAAAATCGCAGCGCGCGTTCGATGATTTATTTTCGAGGCTCGCGTCCATCCATGAAGACGGGTGTCCCTGTTTCGTGCATGAAAAGTCGCAAAACTTTCCGCGTGTTCGCCAAAGACGCGCCGAGTATTACCAGTCGCCAACGACTCCATTTCAGAAAGCCGTTGTGAAAGCGAACATTAGAGGCGGATCGTCAGCGCCTTCGCCTGCGTCATAGGTGATGCATTGAACGATCGAGTCTTTTGTCGTTCGCACAGGTTGGCACGCTGATGCGTGGCCATTCACGTTCTTGCGTGCCGCCAGCGCGCATTCTTCGAGAAGACGAATGGAAACCCCGGGCCGTGGCCGTGGACGATCGGTCGAAGTCGATTTCTTTCGCGGTATCGTGCTGATCGTCATCGTGCTCGATCACATTCCCGGCAGCACGCTATCGCACCTGATGCTGCACGCGTACGCGTTGTGCGATTCGGCCGAGGTGTTCGTATTTCTCGGCGGCTATGCATCGGCGGCGGCGTATACGGCGGTGCTTGCGCATCGCGGCGAACACGCGGCGCAGCTGCGCTTCGTCAAACGCTGCGGGGAGATCTATCGCGCGTATCTGTTGACGGCGATGCTGACGCTCGTGTCCGGCGCGATTCTCGCGCTGCTCGATCTGAATCGGCCGATGGTAGAAATGACCGGTTGGCCGCCGTTCGCGTTGCAGCCATGGCGTCAAGCATTCGATATCGCGCTGTTGCGCCGGCAACCGTATCTGTCCAGCGTGCTGCCGATGTACGTGCTATTCGCGCTATGCGTGCCCATGATGATGCCGCTCGCGCGCCGCTCTGCATCGCTCGCGCTCGCGGTGAGCGTCGCGGTGTGGGCCGTCGCGCGGCCGCTCGCCGCGTTATTCAGCATTGACGCCGTCGCCGACTGGGCTTTTAATCCGTTTGCGTGGCAACTGATGTTCGTGCTCGGTATGCTGTGCCGCGTCCAGCCGATCAGCGAACGTTTTCATGCGAGCTATGCCGCGCAGTGGCTCACGCGCGTCGCGGTGGTCGCGTTGCTTGGCTTCGCGATGGTCAAACTTTTCGTGCTGACGCAGCCTTTGCCCGGCACGCACAAGCAGAATCTTTCAGTGGAACGTGTGATCAATTTCATCGTCATCGCGTGGCTCGCCGCCCAGTTCGTGCGGATGGGCAGTATCGCGTGGCTAGCGAGGCGGCTGCCCGCCGTCGTGACGGTGGGGCGCACCGGACTCGTGTGCTTCGTGACCGGCACGCTGGTGTCGTTGATCATCGACACGGCGACACCGCACACGTTTCACGGTTTTCGCGCGGTGCTGGTCGGGCTCGGCGGCGACCTCGCGGCGATCGGCGCGCTGCTGATGATCGCGCGCGGCTGGAGCGGCTGGAAAGGGCAGCAGTCGGGCGCACAGGCGAATGGCGCGGGTTGCGGATGACACGACGCGAGCGCCGCGGGCGCATCACGACCACGATGCGCACTACGCGCAAGCTCGTTGGACTCGCAACCGTGATGAGCGTCGTCGTGCTCGCGTGGCTCGCGATGCATCGCACGGCCGCGCAGGCCAAAGGGACACCGTTCGCGATGCACTGCGCGGAGTTCGCGGGCGCGGTGCTGTCGCCCGAATTGATCGAGATGCCGACGGCCGGCGCGCTGATCGAAAGCGCGGCGATGATCGGCGCGACCGCGCCGGGCAATCAGCAAGGCGGCGAGTATTGCCGCATCACGGGCCGCATCAAGGCGCTGAATCGGACGACGCCCGACATCCGCTTCGATCTGAATCTGCCGCGTCGTTGGAATGGCCGTGCGTTGCAGATCGGCGGCGGCGGGTACAACGGCGTGGTTGTCAGCGGCACCGGCGTGATGCCGTTCTCGCCGGATCGCGCGCCGCTCGCGCAAGGCTACGCGACGTTCGGTGACGACTCGGGGCATGTCGGCGATTCGTCGCTCGCGGAGTTTGGTCTCGTCGATGAAGCGGTGACGAACTTCGGCTACGCACATCTGAAGAAAACCCATGACGTCGCGCTCGCGTTGATCGCGCACGCGTACGGCAGGCCGCCGCAGCGCATGTATTTTGCCGGCGGCTCGACGGGGGGCCGCGAAGGCTACACGGTGATGCAGCGCTTCCCCGACGACTACGACGGCGTAATCGCCAATGCGCCCGCGCTGAATTTTTCCGGCGTGCGGCTGATCGGCGTGAAGCTCGGCCAGGCCGAGTACGGTACGCCGGGCGGCTTCGTGCCGCCGGCGCTGCTCGAACGCGTCTATCAACGCACGCTCGAGGTATGCGACCGGCTCGACGGCACGGCGGACGGCATCGTCAGCGACGTCGAAGCATGTCGCGCGCACGAAGCGCAAATTGTCGATTCGCTGCGTTGCGCGCTGCGCCCTTCATCTGACGATGCGTGTCTGACCGACGCACAACTGGCCACCTTGCTGGCGATGCGCGACGGGCTGTCGCTGTCGTATCGGCTCGCGTGGGAGGTGAGCGGCTATCGCGGCTACAACGTGTTCCAGGGCACGCAACTGACCGGCGCACTCGGGCTCGCGCATCAGCCGCGGCGTCAACCGGTGCCGACGTTCTATGCGAACGGCTATCTGTTCGCGCAAGGCGACGGCTATCTGCGCTACTTCGTCGCGCGCGACGCGGACTTCGATTCGTTGACGTTCGATCCGCAACGCCCCGGCAAATATCGCGCGCAACTGATCGCGCTGTCGGGCACGATCGGCGCGATGAACCCCGACCTGTCGCGTTACATCGCGCACGGCGGCAAGCTGATCACGCTGCAGGGTCTCGCCGATGAAGTGATCAGCCCGAACCAGACGATCGCATATCACGACGCGCTAGTCGCGCGTTTCGGCAAGGACGAGGTCGATCGCTTCATGCGGCTGTACATGGTGCCGGGGTTTCAGCATGGCAACGGCGTGTTCATTCCATCGGTCGATCTGCTCGGCGCGCTCGACGCGTGGGTCACGCGCGGCGTCGCACCCGAAACGCTGATGGCCACAGATCTCGCCGTGGCGACGAATGGACGCTCGCGGCCGCTGTGCCGCTATCCCGGGTTTCCGCGCTATCTCGGCCGAGGCAATGTAAATCTGGCGAGTAGTTTTGTCTGTGCGCAGCCCTGAGGTCTGAGTTGTCGCAGCGCCTGTTTGACCGGCGAGCCGCGCAAGAAAGCGTGCGGACCGAGCCGGGGCTCACGCCCGACGAGCCGACAGCCCGAGCGCCACCGCCTTTTCGCGCACGTAGCGCCGCAACCGCACGATCTGTTCGTCCGCTCGCGTGTGCTGCACGCTTTCGCACTTTCCATTACATTGCGGATGCGGCGCGTTCCTTCGCGCCGTTTCCTCTCATTCAACAGCGGTGTCGGCCATCATCGAGTCCATGCAGCCAATCGTTTCGGTCACGAATCTGTCGAAAACCTACGCCAGCGGTTTTCAGGCACTGAAGAACATCAATCTGGCGATCCACCGTGGAGAAATCTTCGCGCTGCTCGGGCCGAACGGCGCGGGCAAGACCACGCTGATCAGCATCGTCTGCGGCATCGTCAACGCGAGCGAAGGCGGCGTGACGGTGGATGGCCACGACATCGGCTCCAACTATCGCGCGGCCCGCTCGCTGATCGGCCTCGTGCCGCAGGAGTTGACCGCGGACGCGTTCGAAACGGTCTGGGCCACCGTGTCGTTCAGCCGCGGCCTGTTCGGCAAGCCGAAGAACCCCGCTTACATCGAGAAAGTGCTGCGCGACCTGTCGCTATGGGAGAAGCGCAACAACAAGATCATCACGCTGTCGGGCGGCATGAAGCGGCGCGTGTTGATCGCGAAGGCGCTGTCGCACGAGCCGCGCGTGCTGTTTCTCGACGAGCCGACCGCCGGCGTCGACGTCGAGCTGCGGCGCGACATGTGGAAGCTCGTGCGCTCGCTCGCGACGAGCGGCGTGACGATCATCCTGACCACGCATTACATCGACGAAGCCGAGGAGATGGCCGACCGCATCGGCGTGATCAACGCGGGCGAAATCATGCTGGTCGAAGAGAAGACCGAGCTGATGCGCAAGCTCGGCACGAAGCAGTTGACGCTGCAACTGGAGAGCCCCCTCGACACGGTGCCGGCTTCGCTCGCCGGCTACGGGCTCGCGGTCGCGAACGGCGGCAACGAACTGACCTACACCTATGAAGGCGAGGGCGGGCGCACCGACATCATCGCGCTGCTGAAATCGCTCGACGACGCCGGTATCCGCTTCAAGGACCTGCACACCACGCAGAGTTCGCTCGAAGACATTTTCGTCAGTCTGCTGCGGGGGAACCCATGAATATCTACGCAATGCGCGCGATCTACAAGTTCGAAATGGCGCGCACGTGGCGCACGCTGATGCAAAGCATCATCGCGCCGGTGATTTCCACGTCGCTGTACTTCGTCGTGTTCGGCTCGGCGATCGGCTCGCGTATCAAGGAAGTGGAGGGCATCAGCTACGGCGCGTTCATCGTGCCGGGTCTGATCATGTTGTCGCTGCTGTCGCAAAGCATCGCGAACGCGTCGTTCGGGATTTACTTCCCGCGTTTCACTGGCACGATCTACGAGCTGCTGTCGGCGCCCGTATCGTATCTGGAGATCGTCGTCAGCTATGTGGGCGCGGCGGCCACCAAGTCGATCCTGCTCGGGCTCATCATTCTCGCGACCGCCGCGCTGTTCGTGCCGTTGCAGATCATGCATCCATTCTGGATGGTGCTGTTTCTCGTGCTGACGGCCGTCACGTTCAGTCTGCTCGGCTTCATCATCGGCATCTGGGCGGACAGCTTCGAGAAGCTGCAACTGGTGCCGCTCCTGATCGTCACGCCGCTCACGTTTCTCGGCGGCGCCTTCTATTCGGTGGACATGCTGCCGCCGTTCTGGCGCGCCGTCACGCTGTTCAATCCGATCGTTTATCTGGTCAGCGGATTTCGCTGGAGTTTCTACGAGTTGGGCGACGTCGGCGTCGGCCTGAGTCTCGGCATGACACTGCTGTTCCTCGCGGTGTTCCTCGTGATCGTCGGCTGGATCTTCAGGACCGGCTATCGCTTGAAAAGCTGATAAGACCGCGCGATTAGCAGAGGGCGCGACAGCGAGACGCCGTCGCGCCCTCTTCATCGATACGCGGAGACGCCGACTACAACAGATACGCCTGCGCGACATTGATCAACTGCACGCGGTTGCGCACGTTGAAGAGCTGCCGCAAGCGCCGCAGATGATAGTCGACGTTATGCGGCGACAGCCCGAGGAAATACGCGATTTCCTTGTCGCGCTGCCCCTGCACGACCGCCTTCAGCACCGCGTGCTGCAGCTTGCTGAGCACGACGCGCTGCTGCTGCGCGGGCGCGATGCCGATCACGCTTTTCGCGTGCATCCAGATGAACTCATGAATCGAGTGCGCGAACATCAGCGTTTCCGCGACGATCGATTCGGTCATCCAGCGCGGGTTGCCGATCTCCGAATTGAAGCACAGGCTCGCGCTCAGCTCCGGCTCCGGCAGCGGCATCTGCGTGAGAATGCCGCTCTTGCGGCCGGTCGCCTCCAGCATGTCGATCAGCGCGCCGAGCCGCTCGCTGCGCAGCTGCGCGCGCGGCAGATCGGCGCGCAGGTCGGCGGTATTCCACAGAAACGGCATGCCGGTCGGCGACGCGAGCGCGACGCGCGGGTCGAGCTCGAAATAGCGCTCGCGGAAATAGCGCGTGAGCCATGCCTGCGACTCGTAGCTCGTCAACACGAACATCGTCTTGTGATGCGAAGACGTGCGCGTGGCGGTATAGCTGAACGAGTCGAAGCCCAATTGCCTGATGCGCTGACGCACGAACTCCATGCGGTCCTGCGCGCTGCCGAACCGTCCGAGCGGACCGATCAGCGGCGCGGCCCGCCGCGCCGCGGGTGACGGCGTGCCGATCTCTTCCTCGGTGAACAGAGTCAGAAAGCCACTGCGACACGCACCATTCGCGGCGCGGGGAGACATCTTCACTGCTTCAGCCGCGTGGGCTGATTTCGCGGCGTGCCGCGCGCCGGCCGGGTAAGCCGGTTGGGCGGATGCCGCTCTCGGGTGTGCTGCCGACGCGTGCCCGGCTTCGCCTTGCGGCGAGCCGGTCAGCCATTGCGGCAGCGTATCGCATTCATGTTCCATGAAACGGTAGCTCCGGCGTTCTAAACGCGTGAAAGACGACAACCTCAATGATTAGCGATTTCGTGAAATGTCGGTAGCCGGTTCCTTGCTATCATTTTTGTGATCTTGCGCTGACAGTGGACCGGCAATACGGGTACGGCGGCGTTTCTCCTTCCATACGGCACCTCCTTCGAGGGGATGTGATGGCACGAATTCCCAAGCTCACGACGACGCTCGCCTACGACCGCTACATGGCCGGCCAGCGACTCGTGTCGAGCGTGGATCGCGAGTGGCGGCATCTGGTGCTGCGCTCGTATCTCGAGCCGGTGCGGCAAGACCTGCTCGAAGCGCCCGGTTTGCGCGACTTCACGCTGATGACGCTCGCGAGCGGCGCCGAGCATCTCGAACGCAACCTCGGCGGAGCATGGGAAAGCGCCGATATGCGCGTGAACGACCTGTGGTTCGTGCCGCCCACGCCGATCTCGTGGCGCTGGCATTCGATCAGCGACGAGCCGTTGTCTACGTTGCACGTGCACATCGAGCGCGATTTGATCGACAGCGTCGCGCAACAGATGGGGCTCGACGCGTCGCGTGAACTGTCGCTCGGCGACGCGATGCGCTTCAACGATCCGCTGATCGCCGCGATGCTTGCCGCGCTGCATCGCGCCGCCCGCGATCCGGCCGATTCGCGTCTGTATGTCGATACGCTGGCTCACGCGCTCGCCGCGCACCTGCTGCAGCACTATTCGAGCGGCAACGACGCGCGGCGCGGCGGCGCGACGCGGCCCGAACGGCTGGTGCCGCGCCGGATCCGCCGAGTGACCGAGTACATCCGCACCAATCTCGCCGAAGATCTGGCGATCGCCGAACTGGCCGAGCAGGCCGGCCTAAGCAGTTTTCATTTTGCTCGGGTGTTTCGCCGCGAGACCGGGGAGACGCCGCATCAGTTCGTGACGCGCTTGCGGCTCGAGGAAGCGGCGAGGCTGCTGCGCGCCACGGATCGAACCGTCCTGCAAATCGCGCTCGAAGTTGGCTTCGAGAATGCCAGTCATTTCTCCGTGCAGTTCAAGCGTGGCTATGGTGCGACGCCGCTCGCCTACCGGCTGCGCGCTTGAGATGCACGCCGGCTGATGCTTGCCTGCGCACGCCGTAACGGCTCGCCCTTCTAAGGTAGGAATCACGCACTTGCGCAGTGTGCTTTGCATTGCGCGGCTTGCAAACTACGAACTTTCGTGGCGGCGCGCGGTGCAAACTGGCATGGCACGTGGCGCAAGGCTTCGCGGTCGGCCGGCCGCCCGCGATCGGACGTGGTCTAAATGGACTGACCGCGGCGCCGACAACTGTATCTGTCGAAACCTTGCATAGGACGACAGAATCGAACCGCCTTTGAACCCCACACACTGGATGACGCGCCATGACCCGACTCAAGATGACCGCCTGCGGCCACGCCTTCATCGCCGAAACCCATCCCGATGCGCCGCAGACCGTGGCCGCCTTCCTGAAGCTGCTGCCGTACCGGCAGAAGCTGATCCATGTGCGCTGGAGCGGTGAGGGCTGCTGGGTGCCGCTCGGCGAATTCAAGCTCGAGAACGACGGCGTCGCGGTCGGCTTCGAGAATCACACGAGCCATCCATCGGTCGGCGACATCCTGTTCTATCCGGGCGGCTATAGCGAGACCGAGATCATCCTCGCATATGGCTCATGCTGCTTCGCGAGCAAGATGGGGCAACTCGCGGGCAATCATTTTCTGACGATCGTCGAAGGCAAGGAAAAACTGCGCGAGCTCGGCACGAAGGTGCTGTGGGAAGGCGCCCAGGAGGTGGTGTTCGAGAGGCTTTGAGCGGGCCGCATTTCCTTGCTGGGCATACGCGATGCTTGTTTGAAGAGCCGCGTGCGGTCAGGTACCGATCCGGCACCGACCACGCACGTGAGGCACTCGACACCGCTGGCCCGCCCGGCGAGGAGGAGCAAATGCGAGGCATAAATGACAAGATCCGCGCTGTAGTTTTTGCCATGTCGATCGTGCTGCTCTCGGCTTGCGGCGGGGGCGGTAATGGCAGCGGCGGGTCGAGTAGCGGCGGCAGCACGGCGGCCGAGCCGGCTGGCGGCGTCAAGCTGCAGGTCGTGTCGTTCGGCGACAGCCTGTCGGACGTCGGGACTTATGCGCCGCTCGCAAGCGCGGTGGGAGGCGGGCGTTTCACGACCAATCCCGGCCAGGTGTGGGCCCAGCAGGTCGCGCAATACTACGGCGATACGCTCAGCGCCGCGTTCACGATCGATTTCACGCATAAGCTGAGTGCGCAGAGCGGCCTCGGTTATGCGGAAGGCGGCTCGACGGTGGCGACGCCGGCGAACCAGTACGACTATCTGAGCGACGTCATCGGCAACATCGAAATGCCTGTCAATCAGCAACTGTCGAGCTATCTGAGCGCTCACGGCAGCTTCAACGCCAATCAGCTCGTGCTCGTGTGGGTGGGCGCGAACGATGTGCTCCGCGCCGGCAACCTGCCCGCCGCGGCGCCGATCGTGCAGGCGGCGGCCACGACGCTCGCCCAGCTCGTCGGGCAGATCGTGCAGAACGGCGGCGCGCATGTGGTGGTGATCAATCTGCCGAATATCGGGCTGTCGCCGAAGGGGCTCGCTTCGGCCGATGGTGGCGCGAACCTTACGCAGTTGTCGCAGCTTTTCAACGCTACGTTGAACACCGCGTTGCAAACCGATGGGCTGCAGTCGAAGGTGATCGAGGTCGATTCGTACACGTGGACGAATCAGGTCATCGGAAGCTTTCAGGCGAACGGCTTTACCGTGTCGAATACGGGGCAGGCCTGCGATCCGAAGAAAACGCCCGATGACACCGCGCTGCTATGTTCGCCGGCGACCTATGTGAGCGCCAATGCGGATCAGACTTACATGTTCGCCGATGATTTGCATCCGACGACGCATATGCATGCGTTGTTTGCGCAGTTCGTCGAGCAGCAGATCGCGCGTAGTGGGTTGGGGCGGTGAGGGGATACTACGGCGGGGCGCGCTATCGGCACCCCGCCCCTCAACCAGGCCGGGGTGCGCGCCCCATCAGGTCATCACTTGAACAACTTCATCGCCTGCGTCAGCGTATTGATCACCCCCCAGGCAAGCGGAATCATCACATACAGCCAGAACACCGCAAGCATCACCTTGTTGGTCGGATGTACGGTTTGAACGGTCGACATACGGATCTCCTCATGCGCCCTTGGCGACTTGTGCATCGGTCATGTGGTGCTTCTCATCCACACGCTTGACCAGCAGGTTGCAGATAAAGCCGATCACGAGCAGCACGGCCATGATGTGCACGGTCATCGTGTACGCGTCCGCTTTGGCGACACCGTTCGCGAGTTCATATGCGCGGATGTAATTGACGAGCACCGGACCCGCTACACCCGCCGCCGCCCACGCGGTCAGGAGCCGTCCATGAATGCCGCCGACGAATGCCGTACCGAACATGTCGGCGAGATAGGCCGGCACCGTCGCGAAGCCGCCGCCGTACATGGACAGGATGATGCAGTACGTCAGCACGAACAGCGCGATCTGTCCGTTCGCGGCAAAGCTGGGCACGAGGTAGTAGAGCACCGCGCCGAGCACGAAGAAGATGGCGTAGGTGTTCTTGCGACCGATCCAGTCCGATGCCGACGACCACACGAAACGTCCACCCATATTGAACAGCGACAGCAATCCGACGAAGCCGGCCGCAGCCGACGCCGTCACGGTGTTCTTGAAGCTCTCCTGGATCATCACCGAGGCCTGGCCGAGAACGCCGATCCCGGCCGTCACGTTCAGGAACAGCACGAACCAGATCAGATAGAACTGCGGTGTTTTCAACGCCTGATCGATATGTACGTGGTTGCGCGAGATCAGCCGGTGCTGCGTGACTTCGGGCGGCGTCCAGCCGGCCGGCTTCCAGTCAACGGGCGGCACGCGGATCGCGAGAGCGCCGATCGTCATCGAGATGAAGTAGACGATGCCGAGCACGACGAAGGTCTCCGTGACGCCCACGCTCGTTGCGCTATGAAAGTGGTTCATCAGCGCGACCGACAACGGCGCCGCGATCATCGCGCCGCCACCAAAGCCCATGATCGCCATGCCGGTCGCCATGCCGCGGCGGTCCGGGAACCAGCGGATCAGCGTCGACACCGGCGACACATAACCGAGCCCCAGCCCGATCCCGCCGATCACGCCGTAACCGAGATATAGCAGCACGATCTGATGCAGATAGACGCCAAGCGCGGACACCAGGAACCCGCCGCCGAAACAGCATGCTGCCGTGAACATGGTGCGACGCGGACCGACGTGTTCGAGCCATTTGCCCGCGAATGCCGCCGACAAACCGAGGAACACGATCGCGAGCGAAAAGATCCAGCCGAGCGCGGTCAGCGACCAGTCATCGGGCGCGGACTGCGTGATCCCGATTACTTTGGTCAGCGGTCCGTTGAATACCGAGAACGCATAGGCCTGACCGATGCACAGATGCACGGCGAGCGCCGCGGGGGGCACCATCCAGCGCGAAAAGCCTGGCTGTGCGACGGTGGCCTGTTTGGAAAAAAATGGGGCTGAACCTCGTTGGCCGCCCGGCTCGCTGATGCTACTCATAAGTGGGTCTCCTTACAGTTGTTCTGTTTATCGGCGCTTCGTGCATTTACCTTGAGGCGGCGGAGTGTAACTTGTGCACGTCGTCGCGTCATCGCTATATGTACTTTTATTTCATATGAGCCAGATCCACGCACCCAAAATCGTGCCTGGCTCGACAATAGGACGTGGACGATGGCTTCGCAATATGAAGCGCGCGGACATAAGGTGTGAACCTGGTGAAACGCGCGTATTCTTCACGCGATCGTGCAAATCGTGGGACGCTCCGGGCGGGTTGCTTCGTACTTCCGACTAGAGCCACTATGCAAAGTCAGCAATAAACGAGACGCGCACGACGCGCGGCACAAAAAGAAACGGGCCGGCGCGGCTTCTTCACCGCGGCGGCCCGTCGTGTATCGACGGCGAGTTCCGCCGGTGTCAATCGATCTTGCGCCCGGTCTTCATGCGTGCTGCAACGAGTACCGAAATCAGACAGCCGATCGCCAGATACGCGGCCACCGGATGCCACGAGCCGCCCGCGAAGCTGACCAGCGCGACCGCGATGAACGGCGTGAATCCGCCGCCGACCACGCTCGCCACCTGATAGCCGACACCCGCGCCGCTATAGCGGTACTCGGTGCCGAACAGCTCGGTGAACATCGGCTGCTGGACGCTGACGACCATGTCGTGCGCGATGTTGGCAAGCATCACCGCGAACACGACGATCCATATTGTCGAACGCGCTTCGAGCGCGAGGAAGAACGGCACCGCGCTGAACACGCCGACCAGCGCGCCGATCATATAGATGCGACGGCGGCCGAAGCGATCCGCGAGCCAAGCGAAGCACGGGATCGTCACGCAGCTGAGCGCGCCGACGACGAAGCCGATCGTCAGGAAAAACTCGCGCGGCATGTGCAGGTTCGTGGTCGAGTAGCTCAGCGCGAACGCGGTCACGATGTACATCGTGAACAGCTCGGCGAGCCGCAGCGCGATGATCAGCAAAAAGGCCTTCGGATGGCGCAGCAGCGCTTCGACGATCGGTAGGCGCACACGGCGCTCGCCATGCTGGCCGACTTTCTCGACGAACTCCTGAGATTCCTCCATGCTCGAGCGGATCCACAGCGCGATCAGCACCAGTACGACGCTGAACAGAAACGGCAGACGCCAGCCCCAGCTGAGGAACGCGGCGTTGTCCATCGAGCGGCTGATCAGCGCGACGAGTCCCGTCGACAGCACGAGCCCGACGCCGTAGCCGACCTGCACGCCGCTGCTGTAAAAGGCCTTCTTTCTTCGGGCGCGCTTTCGACGGCCATCAACGCCGCGCCGCCCCATTCGCCGCCGACCGCAAAGCCCTGGATTGCGCGCAGCGTGACGAGCAGCACCGGCGCCAACCAGCCGATCGTCGAGAACGCCGGCAGCAGACCGATCGCGGCCGTCGACAGACCCATCATCATCACGGTGAGCACGAGCATGCGCTTGCGTCCGAGCCGGTCGCCGTAATGGCCGAACACGAAGCCGCCGAGCGGCCGGAACAGAAAGCCGACGCCGAAGGTCGCGAACGCGGCAAGCGTGCCCATCGCCGGGCCGACGTTCGGGAAGAACTCAGCGTTGAACACGAGCGCGGCGACGATGCCGTACAACAGGAAGTCGTACCAGTCGACCACGGCGCCGATAAAGCTGCCGAGCGCGGCCTTGCGAGCCCGACTGCGCGCATTGCGGTGAGTGGCCACTGTGGCCTGCGGGTGGGTGGTGCTCATCGAGTCTCCTTCAATGTGATATGTGCTTTAATCGATCGCGCCGCCCGGGCAAGGCTTTCGACGCGATCGATCCGCGGAGGGAATGTCCGGAAGGTTAATGACGCGCCCGGAATTCACAATCGGCGTGATGGTAAAAATGCGCGATCATCGCTCGCGGCTGCGCGAATAGCGCGCGTTTTGCGTGTTTACACCGAGCGCCACGGAGAACCGTCGCGGGGAATGATGTGGGCGAACCCGCGCAGCGCGCGGCGTGCTAACGTGAAAGTAATCTTAAAAACAACAGTCATTGATATACTACATACGAAATATTGAAAAATGCGGCGTTGCAGCATATGATTGAGGGATCAATCTTCTCAATCATCCGGAGTTACACGTGGAATTCGTGCCTCTTGCGCTGTTCGCCATGGCCGTCGTTGGGTTGGGCTGTGCCGCCACCGTTCTGCTGACCGACTGGATTCCCGAATCGGTCGCTGCACCTGCATCGCAACATGGCCGCTTCGTGGGTCTCGGCGAGCAGCGCGGCAAAACGGCGGCGCCGAATCGCGCGCGTGTTCAAGCAGAGGCGATGAATGTCGTCAGAACTTCCAACTGAAACAGTGGCCACCCCGTTGACCCTGTCGTTGCAGCCAATCGGCGCGAGTGCGAGCTTGCGCGATCAGGCCTATGCGATGCTGCGTCAGGCAATCGCCGACGCGGATATCTACCAGAATCGCGAAGAAATCCGTCTCGACGAGCGCGTGCTCAGCGAATCGCTCGGCGTGAGCCGCACGCCGGTGCGCGAAGCGATGACGCTGCTCGAGCAGGAAGGCTTCCTGCGCATGGTGCCGCGGCGTGGCATCTACATCGTGCGCAAGAGCAAACGCGAAATCGTCGAGATGATCCAGATGTGGGCCGCGCTCGAAAGCATGGCCGCGCGGCTCGCCACGCTGCATGCGACCGACGAGGAAATCGGCCGCTTGCGCCATATGTTCGACAATTTCCGCGACACGACGCCGGCCGAGCATATCGCCGAGTATTCGGACGCGAACATCGCGTTTCATCAGGCGATCGTCGAGCTGTCGAAGTCGCAGATCATTCTCGACACGATCAAGAACATCTTCATCCACGTGCGCGCGATCCGGCGCATGACCATCTCGCAGAGCGATCGGGCCGCGCGCTCTATCGTCGATCATCTGCGCATCATCGAGGCGCTCGAAAAGCGCGATACCGAACTCGCCGAGCGGCTCACGCGCCAGCATTCGCTCGATCTCGCGGCGTTCGTCGAAGCCAATTGCGATTTCCTCGATTGATGGCGGCGTAGACGCTGCCTGGCTGCTGATTTCGAAAAGCCCGCGTGTGCAAGCACTGCGGGCTTTTTTGCGTGCGCGCACTTCGAGCGATGCGCAGGTCGCGCGGCGGCGAACGGCAAACAAAACGAGATCGCCGCCGCGCTGCGGGATGAACCTTGCTTGACGGTCTTGAAAATATGGTATGTGATATATCAGCAATGACCGGTGTAACGCACGACCTGGTGTTTTCCCTTGAAATGACTGCCGCAGAGCCTTGTAGATTCGGCGCAAAGCTGCGGCTGGCAAGCTCGAGCAGCACAAACTTCGCGCCGTCCATGTCTCGAAATTGGCCTTGAAGGAATGTGATATATCACATACGGTATCTTCGAAGTCGTGAGACGTCGGTGCAACCGGACGTATATCGAAGCGGGCGCGTCCGTCGATAACCGTTGCACATCCGATTGATGAGGAGATGACCATGTCTGCAGTTGTTTCATCCCTGAGTCCGGCCACGGCCACCACGACCGCCGACGACACGCTCAAGCAGAAGACCCGCGACGCGGGCGTCGTGTCGGGCGGCCATCTGGTCGCAAAGGCGCTGAAAAACGAGGGGGTCGACACGATCTTCACGCTGTGCGGCGGCCACATCATCGATATCTACGACGGCTGCGTCGACGAAGGCATCCGCATCATCGACGTGCGCCACGAGCAGGTCGCCGCACACGCGGCCGACGGCTACGCGCGCCAGACCGGCAAGCTCGGCTGCGTGGTGACGACCGCCGGCCCCGGCTGCACGAACGCGGTGACCGGCATCGCGACCGCGTTCCGCTCGGAAAGCCCGATCCTGCACATCGGCGGGCAGGGCGCGCTGACGCAGCACAAGATGGGCTCGCTGCAGGACCTGCCGCACGTCGACATCATGGCGCCGATCACGAAGTTCGCCGCGAGCGTGTCGAGCACCGAGCGCGTCGCGGATATGATCTCGATGGCCGCGCGCGAATGCTTCAACGGCGCGCCCGGTCCCGCCTACCTGGAAATTCCGCGCGACGTGCTCGACCGCGAAGTCGACGCGTCGCGTGCGATCGTGCCGCGGCCGGGCCGCTATCGCGCGTCGACGAAATCGATCGGTGACCCGCGCGACATCGAGAAACTGGCGGACATTCTCGTCGATGCGGAACGCCCCGCGATCCTGTACGGCCAGCAGGTGTGGACCGCGCGCGGTCACGAGGAAGCGATTGCGCTGCTGCGCGGCATTGAGATTCCCGGCTATTTCAATGGCGCGAGCCGCGGGCTGCTGCCGCCGGGCGATCCGCATCATTTCGATCGCACGCGTTCGCAGGCGTTCGCGAATGCCGACGTGCTGATTGTGGTCGGCACGCCGTTCGATTTCCGCATGGGTTACGGCCGACGCATCAGCAAGGAATTGACGCTGGTGCAGATCGATATGGACTATCGAACCGTCGGCAAGAATCGCGATATCGATCTGGGGCTCGTCGGCGATCCGGGCGCGATCCTCGCCGCGGTGCTGCAGGCCGCGAGCGGTCGTATCAAGGACGACAAGCGTCAGGCGCGCCGCAAATGGATGGCGCAGTTGCGCGACGCCGAAGCGACCGCAACCGAAAAACTGATGCCGCTATTCCGCTCGAATGGCACGCCGATTCATCCCTATCGTGTCGCGTACGAACTCAACGAATTCCTGTCCGACGACACCGTCTATATCGGCGACGGCGGCGACGTCGTGACGATCTCCGCGCAAGCGGTGCGCCCGCGCCGCCCCGGCCAGTGGATGGACCCCGGCGCGCTCGGCTCGCTCGGCGTCGGCACCGGCTTCGCGCTCGCGGCGAAGCTCGCGCACCCGCACAAGGAAGTGCTCTGCTATTTCGGCGACGGCTCGTTCGGCATGACCGCGTTCGACATGGAAACCGCGAACCGCTTCGGCGCACCGTATCTCGCGGTGATCGGCAACAACTCGGCGATGAACCAGATCCGCTACGGCCAGCTTGCCAAATACGGCGAAGAACGCGGCAACGTGGGCAATCTGCTCGGCGACGTGCCGTTCAGCAAATTCGCCGAAATGCTCGGCGGCTATGGCGAGGAGGTGCGCGATCCCGCGCAGATCGCGAGCGCGCTACAGCGTGCGCGCGAAGCGATTCATCGCACCGGCCGCTCGGCGGTGGTCAACATCTGGGTCGACCCGCGCGAGTACGCACCGGGCACGAAGAACCAGACCATGTACAAATAACCCTCATCGTTCAGGAGATACGACATGGCCAAGGCACTCGACGGTGTGCGCATCCTCGATTTCACGCATGTGCAATCGGGGCCGACCTGCACGCAATTGCTCGCATGGTTCGGCGCGGACGTGATCAAGGTGGAACGGGCAGGCGCGGGCGACATCACGCGTGAGCAGCTGCGCGATATTCCCGACGTGGATAGCCTGTACTTCACGATGCTCAATCACAACAAGCGCTCGGTCACGATCGACACCAAGCATCCGGAAGGCAAACAGGTGCTCGAAGCGCTGATCCAGACATGCGACGTACTGGTCGAAAACTTCGCACCGGGCGCGCTCGACCGGATGGGCTTTACGTGGGAGCGGATTCAGGAATTGAATCCGCGCATGATCGTCGCCTCGGTGAAGGGCTTCGGTCCCGGTCCCTACGAGGACTGCAAAGTCTATGAAAACGTCGCGCAATGCGCGGGCGGCGCGGCGTCGACCACCGGCTTCGACGACGGCCCGCCGGTCGTGACCGGCGCGCAGATCGGCGACAGCGGCACGGGGCTGCATCTCGCGCTCGGCATCGTCACTGCGCTCTATCAACGCACGCATACCGGACGCGGCCAGCGCGTGCTCGCGGCCATGCAGGACGGCGTGCTCAATCTGTGCCGCGTCAAACTGCGAGACCAGCAGCGGCTCGACCGCACCGGCGTGATGAAGGAGTATCCGCAATATCCGAACGGCACGTTCGGCGAGGCGGTGCCGCGCGCGGGCAATGCGTCGGGCGGCGGCCAGCCGGGCTGGATTCTGAAATGCAAAGGGTGGGAGACCGACCCCAACGCCTATATCTACTTCATCACGCAGGCGCCCGTGTGGGCGAAGATCTGCGACGTGATCGGCAAGGAGGAGTGGGCCACGGACCCCGACTACGCGACGGCGCCCGCGCGCCTGCCGCGATTGAAGGAGATCTTCGCCGAAATCGAACGCTGGACGATGACGAAGACCAAGTTCGAGGCGATGCAGATCCTGAACAAATACGACATTCCGTGCGGCCCGATCCTGTCGATGAAGGAAATTGCCGAGGAGCCGTCGCTGCGCAAAACCGGCACGATCGTCGAAGTCGATCATCCGAAGCGCGGCAAGTATCTGACAGTAGGCAATCCCATCAAGCTGTCCGACAGTCCGACCGACGTCAAACGCTCGCCGCTGCTTGGCGAACATACCGATGAAGTGATGGCCGAGCTCGGTTATTCGGCCGAGCAGATCACGGCGCTGCGCACGGCGGGCGCAATCTAGGAGCGAGGCATGCAGACGTGGATGCGGTTCATGTCGGGCGACGGCGGCATCGTGTTCGGCCGTGTCGAAGGCGCCTATCTGCACGAGTACGAAAGTCTCGCGCAGCCGGTGCCGACCGGCGCAGTACTGTCGCTGCGCGCATTGACGCCGTTGGCGCCGTGCTCGCCCGGCAAGATCGTTGCGCTCTGGAATAACTATCACGCGCTCGCGGCGAAGCTCGACAAACCCGTGCCCACGCATCCGCTGTTTCTGCTGAAGCCGGCGGCGTCGGTGATCGGCGCGGGCGAGCCGATCCGCCGGCCGCGTCACTACGCGGGCAAGATCGTCTACGAAGGCGAACTCGGCATCGTGATCGGCCAGCGTTGCCGCGACGTGGATGCGCAGCAGGCGGAGGCGGCGATCTTCGGCTACACGCTCGTCAACGACGTCACCGCCGCCGATCTGCTTAACGAGAATCCGCATTTTCCGCAGTGGTGTCGCGCGAAGAGCTTCGATACCTTCTGTTGCCTGGGTCCGGCCATCGTCTCCGGTTTCGACTGGCGGGCGGCGCGCCTCCTGACCACGCTCGACGGCGCCGAGCGTCAGAACTATCCGCTCGCCGATATGGTCTTTTCGCCGGCCGAGCAGGTGAGTCTGATATCGCAGGATCTGACGCTCGAACCCGGCGACGTGATTGCGTGCGGCACCTCGGTGGGCGTGGGGTCGATCAAGGACGGTGCAACGGTCTCGATCACGATCGATGGGATAGGCACGCTGGCCAATACCTTGAGCGCGGCGCAGCGCGACGAGCCACGGCGATCGGGCGATATCGCGAACGCGGTGCTGATGGTGGCGTTGGCCGCGCTCTCGCGACGACAGTTCGGCCGACGTTCGGCGCATCGGCATTCATGCGTGCGCGAACGCGATCTGACACGCAGGCCCCGGATGCTTGCATTGCTTGGCAGCGGCATCGGTTTGGCGGTCGCGTCGATAGGCTTTACGCGCTACCTGTTGGCAGCGGCGCGCGAGAACAGCGAACGCATCGAACTGTTTGCAGCCGTGTTGATCGGCGCGCTGCTCTTTGCGATCTCGGCGATTGCGTTCTGCAAGCTGCGCGGCGCATTGCAACTCGAGGCGGTCGCGCGGCCGGGACATCACGTCGTCAATCTGTTTGCGCTGTTTTTGTGCGGATGGCTCGGTTACGGCTTCGTCACTGAACAGACACAGCCATTCGGACTCGCGGCATTGCTCGCGACGGGCGCGCTGGCGTTGGCAATGGGCGTGCATCTGATGCTGAGTCGCGAGTACTCGGCCGATCCCGCTCACGCGGCGAATCGCGTCAGTTGCGCAGCGCGCATGTATGCCTTCGCCGCACGTAGCGATGGCCTGGCGATCGGCAAGCCGGGCCTGCTCGAGAACATCGAGTGGCATGGCGGGGAAGAGCAGACGTGGGCGCTTCGCGATGTCACGCCGGCGATGATGCGCGTGAGCGCCTCTGCAGATGGTCGGGATGGGCGTGATGGTAGACGCGGCAATGGCCGCAAGCGGGACTGTGCACGCCAATGCGCGCACGAGCGGCCGGTTCATTTCACTACACGTCGCTGATCAATGATGCATGCGCCGCCAGGAGACCTGATTGCCAATAGCGAAGACGGCGGGACGATGATCCCGCCGCCCGAGTCTTTTTCGATGCTTCTATTCGCCCACGGTCGCGGCGAATTCGCTGTAGTACTGCGTCTTCCTATGCAGAATCAGTTGCGCGAGAAAGTCGGCATCGTACGCCCGATGCAGGTGGCTGTGATAGCGCTCGATATAAGCGGTGATTCGCGCCAACTCGCCATTGAACTCTTTCAGCATGTCGAGCGTTGCACGGTCCCAGCGAAACCGCAGCCCAAGATCGCTGAACGCGGCATTGTAGGCGCTCAGGTGCGCATCGTCGGGTTGGTCTTCGTGATCCGCCGCCGCTGTGCGAGCGTTGCGTGTACTGATAGGGGATTCAACCGGAGCGTGGTTCATGATCGGCCTCCTCGGCTCGCAGGTGAAAGAACTCGCTTGCAGCATAGAAGTCGCGATCGATTTGTAATAGTTAAAGTTTTATTGGCTTTCCATAGCCTACGGCTTATGCACGCTCAGTTCCTTCACGCGGGTGATCTTTTCGATCAGATTGGCGCCTTCCTCCATCAGGAAGCGTTTGAAGGCGACGGCAACCGGTGGCAGACGCTTGTTCTTCCGATGCACGACATACCAATTGAGCATGACCGGAAAGGTTTCGACGTCGAGCACGACCAGATGACCCAGTTGCAATTCGAGGCTGATCGTATGGGCGGACAGAAACGCGATGCCCATGCCGGCGATGACCGCCTGCTTGATCGTCTCGGTGCTCTTGATCTCCATCGCAATCTTCAGATTGGACAGCCGGCCGGCAAAACCTTCTTCCATCGAATTCCACGTGTCCGAGCCGCGTTCGCGCACGATGAACGCTTCGTTCGCGAGTTGACTGAAGCGGATATTGCGCTTGTGCGCAAGCGGATGAGTGGGCGCCGCGACGATCACGTACGGGTGCGGCGCGAACGGTTCATTGGTCGCGTCGGTTTCGTGCGGCGGACGCACCATGACCGCGAGGTCGGTCTGATTGGTCGCCAGTTGATGAAGCAGTTCTTCGCGGTTGTGTACCGCGAGATTGAGATCCACACCCGAATAGCGACGCGTGAATTCGGCGAGAAGGCGCGGAAAGAAATAGTCGCCCGCGCTAATCACCGCAACATTCAGTTTGCCGCCGGAGACGCCCTTCAACTGGCTCATCGCTTCGTCGACTTCATGGAACTGCTGCATGATCGCGCGGCTGTAGTGGAGCATTTCCGTGCCGGCCGGCGTCAGATAGATCTTCTTGCCGAGTTGCTCGAACAGAGGCAGCCCCGCATGTTCCTCGAGTTGCCGGACCTGGGTGGAAACGGCCGGCTGAGTCAGATGCAATTCCTCCGCGGCGCGCGAAAAACTCAGGTGGCGCGCTACCGTTTCAAAGACCTTCAGTTGCCGCAGAGTTGCATTGCGCATCGTCATGGTCGATGTATAAGGAAACGTGAATCAACATAATAACAAACTTTAATTATGAGTAATTCAGCAATGACCCTAGCATGAAATCTATAACAAGCCGAATAGCCGCTGTAATACGCGGGTTAACGCATAGATATGTGGTGTAGCGGACTCAATAGCGGGGAATAAGCTGTAATGCTTACCGGCTGAAGCGTGGTTCTGGTCGGAATAAAGCAAGAATTTTATAGAAGACGAGTTCGGGGGATCTGCGGAAACACAAAAGCGTCAATTGAGATTTTTCCCGAATAGCGAAGTTCTCGGGCCATAACGATAAGGCGGGACGCATCCAGCGCGGCGCGTAAGCCGGCTGCACTAAATATATAGCGGAGACAAGGCTCATGAACGATATCACCCAGCAATCGACGACCCATATGTCCTGGCGTAACCGATGGTGGCAACTCGTCATCGGCATGGTATGCATGGCGCTGGTGGCGAATCTGCAATATGCGTGGACGTTATTCGTGGCTCCTATGCATGCGCGGCATCACTGGAGCGAGGCGTCGATCCAGCTCGCGTTCTCGATCTTCATTCTGACCGAGACGTGGCTCGTGCCGTTCGAGGGCTGGCTCGTCGATCGATACGGGCCGCGCCCGGTGGTGGCAGCCGGCGCGGTATGCGCGGGTTTGTCGTGGATTCTCAATTCGCATGCGACCACGCTCGGCATGTTGTATTTCGCCGCGGTGATTGGCGGGATAGGCGCGGGCGGTGTGTATGGAACATGCGTCGGCAATGCGCTCAAATGGTTTCCCGACCGGCGCGGTCTCGCCGCGGGTTTGACGGCCGCGGGCTTTGGCGCAGGCGCGGCGCTGACGGTGATTCCGATTGCGAACATGATTACCCGCCGCGGCTATGAAGAGACGTTCCTGTTCTTTGGCATCGTGCAAGGCGTCAGCATTCTGCTGCTCGCGATGCTCCTGACGCGGCCGCTCTTGAGTCAGCCAGGGGTACGCAAGAGCCGCTTCGCGGTGTCGAAGGTCGATTTCACCTCGCGCCAGATGATCAGAACGCCAGTGTTCTGGGTGATCTACGCGTCGTTCGTCGCGGTCGCGGCAGGCGGCTTGATGGCGACCGCGCAGATCGGCCCGATCGCGAAAGACTGGGGCATAGCGCGCATTCCGATGACGGTCTTCGGCGCGACGTTGCCGCTGCTGACCCTCACGCTGTCGATCGACAATATCTTCAACGGCTTGACGCGTCCGCTGTGCGGCTTCATCTCCGACAAGATCGGCCGTGAAAACACGATGTTCGTGATCTTCATTGGCGAGGGGCTCGCGTTGCTCGGCATGATGCAGTTCGGCAGCAATCCGTATGCGTTCATGGTCTTTGCCGCGCTGATCTTCCTGTTCTGGGGCGAGATCTTCTCGATCTTCCCGGCGACTTGCGCCGATACGTTCGGCAGCAAGTACGCGGCCGCCAATGCCGGCACGTTGTACACCGCGAAGGGCACGGCCTCGTTGCTGGTGCCGATCGCGTCCGTACTCGCGGCGACGGGCGGCTGGAGCCTTGTCTTCGTCTTTGCCGCCGTCATCACGATCGCAGCCGGCATTTCCGCGAAGTTCATCCTCGAGCCGATGCGCGCGCGTTGGATCGAATCGCACAATGAACCTCAGGGCGCGCTGGCCGTCGCGGGTCATGGCAATGGCAATGCGTCGCGAATGAGTCACTGGCCCGAACAGTCTGGCGAATAACGTGAGCGTCGCGCGCCCGGAACCGACGCCATGAACGTTTCGCTGCAGCAGCTCAAGGTATTCGTCGCGGTCGCGCGCGAGCGGAGTTTCACGCGCGCGGCGCGCGAGTTCGATCTGACGCAGTCGGCCGTGAGCCGTTGCGTGCGTGAACTGGAAGACGCGCTTGAATTGAAGCTGTTCGATCGCACGACACGCCAGGTCGAACTGACGAATGCGGGTGCGAGTCTCGAGAGAAGAATTGGCCGGCTGCTCGACGAAATCGAGTTGACGCTGCTCGAAGAGCGCGCTGCTTATGACGGACACACGGGCGTCGTCTTATTCGCGAGTAATCCGGTGTTGTCATCGGGCTGGGTGCCGCAGGCTTTGGCGCAGTGCGCGTCGGTTTTTCCCGAGCTGGTCGTATCGGTCAACGATCAGCCTCAAAGCAGCGTACTGGCCAGTGTCGAGCAGGGCGAGGTGGATTTCGGCGCGGTCTGTGTGACTGCACCTGTCGATCGTCCTCTACTGCACGCTCAGGTACTTTTCACTACGCCGCTGCATGCGGTGCTTCCATCCGCGCATCCGCTAGCGCGGCAAGACAGCATCGGATGGCACGCGTTGCGCGAATGTCCACTGATAACGCTGAATGCCGATACTGGCGTGCGCGCCGCGCTCGCACCGGTACTCGCCGCGAACGGATCGAAGCGCCGACCGTTGCAGGAACTCGGACACGTTGCGACGGTAGCGCGCATGGTCGAATTGGGACTGGGTGTCGGCGTATTGCCTGTCGATGCGCATTGGCCTTCGCCGGGCGCTTCGTTGGTGAGCCGCCCGCTGGTCCCCGAAACGGCATTGACGACTGTACTCGTGCACCGCAGAAATCGCTCGCTTCGTCCCAATGCGGCTGCTGCGTGGGCGCAGTTCGTTGCGTCTACGACTGATCATTCGCCGATCGCGAACGAAGCGCCTGCCGCAGCCGCGACGCCAAGCTTCAACTGGCGGTCCGTGCGGCAAAGCCTGTTGCCGGAACCTTAGACAGGGGTCGACCAAAAAGCTTGCGCGACGCGCGGCATTCGATCGATGCGCCGTCAGTCAACGACATAACGTCCTACTCAAGGAGCTTCATGATGGAAATCCCGACCGATCTCAGCCACCATGATCTGCTGATCGACGGCAAGCGCATGCCGCCAGGCACCGGGGAATATTCCGTCGACATCAATCCCGCGACCGAGGAGCCGATCGCACTGGTGGCGCAAGGCAGCGCCGCCGACGTCGATGCCGCGGTGCGCGCCGCGCGCGGCGCATTGAAAGTATGGAATTCGATTCGGGCCGCCGAACGCGGGCGCATCCTGCAACGTCTCGCGGGCCTGATGCGAGAGAACATGGAAGAACTCGCCGCGCTCGAAAGTCTCGACGGCGGCAAGCCGATTGCCGCGGTGATGCGTCAGGACGTGCCCGCCGCGATCGATACCGTCGAATACTACGCAGGCTGGTGCGACAAGATCAACGGCCAGGTGGTGCCGACGCGTCCCGATGCATTGACCTATACGTTGCGCGAACCTGTCGGCGTGGTCGCCGCAATCGTGCCGTGGAATTTTCCGCTGATGATCGGCATGTGGAAGATCGCGCCCGCGCTCGCATGCGGTTGCACGCTGATCGTCAAGCCCGCCGAGATCACGCCGCTCACCGCGTTGCGCATCGGCGAGCTGGCGCTCGAAGCGGGCGTGCCGCCGGGTGTGCTCAACATCGTCACCGGCAAAGGCAGCGTGGTGGGCGACGCGATGGTCTCGCATCCCGGTATCGACAAGGTCACGTTCACCGGTTCGCCTTCGGTCGGACGAGGCATCCTGCAGGGCGCGGCGGGCAACTTCAAACGCGTGACGCTGGAACTCGGCGGCAAGTCGGCCAACGTGATTTTTGCCGACGCGAATCTCGACAATGCGGTGCGAGCCGCGGCGTCGGGCGTGTTCTTCAATACGGGGCAAGTGTGCTCCGCCGGGTCGCGGATACTCGCGCATCGCGACGTGTATGACGAAGTGGTCGAGCGTCTGGCCACGCGCGCGAAGTCGATCAAGGTCGGCGATCCCTCGCTGCGCGAAACGTCGATGGGACCGCTGATTTCGGCCGCGCAGATGAAGACCGTATTGAGCTATGTCGACACGGGACGCTCGGAAGGCGCATCGCTCGTGACGGGTGGCGCGCGCGTCGGCAATCGCGGCTTTTTCGTCGAGCCAACCGTGTTCGCGAATGTCGAGCACGAAATGCGTATTTCGCAGGAAGAAATCTTCGGGCCCGTGGCGAGCGTGATCCGTTTCAACGACGAAGCGGACGCGATCCGAATCGCCAATGGCACGTCGTACAGTCTCGCGGCAGGCGTGTGGAGCGCTGACTTGAGCCGCGTGCATCGCGTGGCGCGCGACCTGAAGGCGGGCACGGTGTGGATCAACACCTACGGCTATACGGACGTGCGTTTGCCGTGGGGCGGCGCTGGCGATTCGGGCTTCGGTCGCGAGCATGGCGATGTCGCGATCGAGAACTTCACGGAACCGAAGGCGGTGTGGGTGGCGATCGATCAATAGCGGCAAATGCGAAAAAGGATCGGATGCATGGCATCCGATCCTTCAGGTCGTGTCGCAAAACGAAAAGGAATTGACGAGTACTCGGTCAATTGCCCTGTAAAGCCATCTTCTCGCGCAATTTGATCAGTGCGAGCACGACGTCGATAGTGGGTGTCGGTTCGGCAACGAGTCGCCCCATTTCCTGCACGACGGTCAATAAAGGATCGATTTCCATCGGCCTGCGGTGCTCGAGATCGACGAGCGTTGATGTCTTGTGCGCACCGACCGCACCCGCGCCATCAATACGCCTTTCCACATCGACGCGAAAGTGCACGCCGAACTGATCCGCGATTCGCTTCGCTTCGAGCATCATCGTGCGTGAGACCGCGCGCGTGCCCGGGTCACTCGTGAGCACATCGAGCGTTGCATGCGTCAATGCGCTAATCGGGTTGAAGCACAGATTACCCCATAGCTTGAGCCAGATTTCGTCGCGAATGTTGTCGCGAATCGGCGCTTCGAAGCCGGCCGCCTGCATGATCTCGTGCAATTGCTGAATGCGCGGGGTGCGCTCGCCACTGGGTTCGCCGATGGGAAACTTCTTGCCGTACACATGTTTGATCACCCCCGGTTCGACGATCTCCGCCGCCGGATAGAGTACGCAGCCAATCGCGCGCTCGGGTCCGAGCTTGGTCCATTGCGAACCGTCGGGGTCGACGCTCGTCAGCCGGGTGCCGGCAAAGCGCCCGCCGTGCTGATAGAAGTACCAATATGGAATGCCGTTGACGCCGGTAACGATCGCCGTGTGCTTGCCGAGTAGCGGTTGCATGGAATCGACCACGCCAGGCAGCGAATGCGCCTTCAGCGTCACGATGACGAAGTCCTGGACGCCGAGTTCGCGTGGATCGGACGTGCAGCGCACCGGCGCGCTGAACGTTTCGCCATCCATGATGAGGCGCGCGCCGTGTTCACGCATCGCGGCCAGATGCGGGCCGCGCGCAATGAAGCTGACGTCCGCGCCGGCGCGTGCCAATTGCACGCCCATTAAACCGCCAATCGCTCCCGCTCCGAAGATGCAGATCTTCATGATGTCGCTCCGTGACGATGAAAAAGCCGTTCGCCCAATGCCGCATTGCAGTCATTCGCGGCCGGTCACGGTTCGAGCATAAGGTGGCGCGACGAATGCTGATAGTTAAAGTTTCTCCGTCGATGTATTAGCTATTCGTTATGAAAAGACCGCACGCGAATGCTGCTTCGACTGTCGGAGAGCCTCGATACCTCAGCCGCGCCGAACCAGCAGAAAACTCACGCCGATTGCCGCGAGAAATCCGCCGCAGCAGCGATTGAACCAGCGGCGGATCTGCGCGCGCATCAGCCATTTGCCGAGATACATGCCGGCCCACGAATACAATGCAATCGCGACCCATTCGAGTACCAGAAAGCTCGCGCCGAGCGCGGCGAATTGCGGCAGTATCGGCTGCGCGACGTCGACGAATTGCGGCAGGAACGCGGTAAAAACCAGAATCGCCTTCGGATTGCCCGCCGCCACGAAAAACTCGTGCCGTGCGATGCGCGAGAGCGCGGCCTCCTGGGGTTGCGACGTATCGATTGCGGGTGCGGCGCTGCGCCACAACTGGATCGCGAGCCAGATCAGATAAGTGGCGCCCGCGAGTTTGATCGCCAGAAAGATCCACTCGGACGCATGCAGCACGACCGCGAGACCGGTCGCGGCGAGTGCGAGCATCATCGCGAAGGCGAGCAGCCGGCCGCTGCCGCCGACGAACGCTTTCATGAAGCCATGACGCGCGGCCACATTGATCGAAAGCAGGTTATTGGGCCCGGGTGCGAGGTTGATGGCAAAGCAGGCGGGTAAAAAGAATAGCCAGGCGGTAAGGGACATGACGGCTTGCATTCCGAACGGGAGATCACGATGCATCGCGCGGAGGATCGCGCGCGATGCGTTGCCGGGATTGTAGCGAAACCGCGCCGCGCCTCGGCCGGCCGCGTGCTCAGTTCACCGCCTTGATAAAGCCTGGATCGCCAATCAACGTATCGACGCTGACCTTGACCGTGTCTTCGATCGCGATCGTGTTGTTGGTGAATTTCGGCGACTTCTGCTTCACGGTGCGCGTGGTCGTGTACATGACTTTTTGGGTCGCCGCATCGACAACCACGTAGTGCATCTTCAGCGTCCACAGCGCCGGCGAGCGCCTATCGTCCACCGTGAAGGTTTCGATGCTGCCGCTGAGCACGCGTTTGTTGTCGTCGATACGAAAACCGGCCACTCGCAGACTATTCGCGACGCCATTGCGCACCACGAGGCTGACGTCGTCCTTCAGCACGAGCCCGGTCATCCCGGTATTTTCGATGCGGTTCGGCGAGACGTGACCGTCGCGCGCGGGCAGATACGCGAAGTCGCGTCCAGGGGCGACGCTGAGCGAGCCGGTGCCGTGGGTCTTCGTGTGCGTTGCGCTGGCGCTGCTGTTCAGACCGAACCATGACCAGGAGCACGCGGACAGCAGCGTGGGCAGCAGTATGGCGCCGCAGCCCTTGAGCACGACGGATCTCAACGGCGAACGCGCAGCAGCCATGCGGGAGAAAGCGGCGGTCGAAGTCAGAGGAGTTGCCTTTTCAGTGGAGTCATCCCGGTGAAGAACAGCATGGTAGCAGCGAACCGGACCGTCGAACCTTCAAACGGATGTTTTCGGAATTGCCCGCGTCAGGGCCGGACCTGAGCCGTTCAGAAAAAGCCCGCCTTTCCTTGCGTGATATCGATCAGCGTTGCTTTGGCGTCGTCGAGTGCGTTGGCGGGCACGCGCATCGTCATCTTCACCAGCATGCCGTAGGCGCTGTCCACGAGCGCATAGCCTTCGGCGTCCATCCATCGACGGACTTTGGCTTCGTCGGCATAACTCACTTCGACGCCCAGCAAAACCTGAGCAATCCTCTCGACGCGCGGCGCGTCGAGCAGCGCGGACGCGATCGCATCGGTGTATGCGCGCACCAGACCGCCCGCGCCGAGTTTCACCCCGCCGTAATAGCGCACGACGGCCGCGAGCACGCCGTCCAGATCGTGATGTCGCAGCACTTCGAGAATCGGCCGGCCGGCGGTGCCGGACGGCTCGCCGTCGTCGGACATGCCGGATTGGCCGCCCGCGAGCAGCGCCCAGCACACATGCGTCGCGGCCGGATGTTCGTCGCGCAGACGATGCAATTCGGCCATCGCGGCATCGCGATCGGCGACCGGGATCGCATAGGCGATGAAGCGGCTCTTGCGAATCTCGAGTTCCGCAGACGCTGTGGTTGAGACGGTGTGACTCACGTTAGTCGAGATCCGTTATGTCAATAAAATCAATTGGTTGACGGGGTGACTTCGTCCCGCTTGTGTTGACCAGGGATGGACCGGGTGCGACATGGACTGCGGGCTCAGATGGGGCAATTATGCGTGGACATCAACCTATTGATCATTGCGCGAAATAAGGGCCGCATTTCACGAGATCGAGTGCAGTCTTCTTGCGATTCGGTGACGCATTATTGATCGATTTCATCAAATTTTTCGCCCAATATTCCGACCCGTTTGGTCGCCAGTCGGCGCGGAAAAATTCTTTTTTTTAACTGCATCGATCACCGGTCTTCTTGCGATTCGGGAATGCACTAGTGATTTATTCAGTAAAGTTCCCTGAATACCGGCCGTTAACAGATGAGACGGTGAGGCTCTTACTCAGTCCTGGTTGCATTCCATGAGCCGAATTGAGTGGGTTTTTCCCGTCTTCTCCGCCCGGGGGTATCCGGTTCGCGCGGCTATGATAAGTGCAGGTCGGATCCGCAACGACCGGGAAATCTTGGCTATCGACCAACAGTGTTTTTGAGGGGCTATATGAAAATTCGTCAATTCGTCAAAAAATTCGCGCGCGACGAGCGCGGCGTGACCGCGCTGGAGTACGCGATTCTGGCAGGGATCATCGTGGGGGCGGTTGTGTTGGGTGTCGGTTATCTTTCGGGCGCGCTTAAGACGGGCTTCGGCGAGCTGAGCACCCAGATCGGCAACGCTACCACCGCTGCCTCCTGATCCAGTTGAAGTTCCCCCGAATTCACCCGCATTACGCGAGCTCAATGAGAGGTGGCGATGTCCGAGCTTTCACTCGTGGTCCGGCTGGCGGCGGTGGGAACGCTGGGGTGGCTTGCAGTGATGGATGTGCGCGACCGCCGTTTGCCCAACAAGGGCGTACTCGCGGTCGCCATTCTGTTCTTTGCCGATGCGGTGCTCGCGCAAATGTCGTTGTCTGCGACCGGGGAGCATGTGCTGGTTGCGGCTGTAGTAAGTGTGCTGTGCGTTGGACTCTACCTGATGAACATGCTGGGCGGCGGAGACGTCAAGCTGGTTGCAGCCATCGGCCTGTGGGTCGGTAGCAACCTGCTGGTCGCGACGTCGACGCTGATGCTGGTTGCTGTGACCGGGTTGCTCGTTGCACTGCTCGGCCTCGCGACACGTCGGCTCGATCCCGCTGCGTGCTTCGGATCAATGCGCGGTCTTGCATTCTTTTCCTGTCGGCGCGGGGTGCCGTACGGGGTCGCGCTTGCTGCGGGTGGCAGCGCGGCAATTCTGTTACCGCTCTGGTTGCCTTGGGCGATAACGCACATTGTGAAGCACTAGAAAACGACTTCGGCCTCTGCCTATATGTCCAAGATCATAAAGCTGGCAGCTCTGCTGCTGGGCGCACTGCTTGTGGCGTTTATCGTGCGTTTCGTTGTCCAAACCGCGACAGCCCAGCACGTTCAGCCTCCTGCCATGAAACGGGTCCGCGTAGCGGCCGCCGATCTTCCCGCCGGCCTGCTGCTGCGAGAGGCCGATCTCGCCTGGAAGGACACGCCGGTGGCGAGCGTGCCGGCCGGTGCGGTGATCGACGGCGATACGGCGAATACAGTCGAACTGAAAGGCGCGCTGTTACGTCAAGCCGTGTCGACTGGCCAGTCGGTCCAGTCCGATGAGGTCATCCTTCCGGGCGCGCCGGGTTTTCTGGCCGCTACGCTGAAACCGGGAATGCGGGCGGTGTCGGTTGCGATCGACGACGTCTCGGGCAATGCCGGTCTGATTGAGCCGGGCGACTACGTGGACCTGTTGCTGACCCAACAGATGAGCAACCGTACCGACGAGCCGGTGCTGGCGGTGGCGAGCGAAACCATCGTTCAGCACGTGCGCGTGCTGGCCGTCGGCTCGGTCATTCAGCGTCCGAAGGCAGACGGCAATCCGTCCGATTCGGGTAACCGGGCGCGCACCGTCACGCTGGAAGTCTCACCGGAGAGGGCAGAGGTGGTGTCCGTGGCGGCGCGGCTTGGTAGCTTGTCGCTTGCCCTGCGCAGCTTTGCCGTGGCCAGCCGCGATCCTGGCGCCGATTCCTCCGACGCGGCTTCCGCTCCGCCCGGACCCGTCTGGGCCGGCGATATTTCGCGTGCCGTGCGCGAGCTGCCACGACCGGCGAGCAATAAGCCGCAGAGTGCCGTCCCAGGCCATAGCGTGATGGTTTATCGCGGTTCGCAAAAAAATCTGGCCGAGGATTCGAGCGTGCCGTTACCGGGCGGTGGTCATGTCCCTCCGCTTCCGACCCAGCCCATGCCGCAATAAGAATATGAAAGCAATTTATCTGACTGGGGTAGCGCCAGGGAAATGGCCGATGGTCGCACGCGCGGTGGTGTTCGCCGTCGGGCTGGGAATGGCTGTCGGAGCGCAAGCGCAGGTGAGAAAGCTTCCACCGACATATATGGCACAGAAGCCCGTACCAATCCGCGCGAGTGAGCATGCCGACGCCGACGGCAGCGTGAGCGTGACAGCTGGGCAGGAGGTGCTCGTGCGTCTCAATCAGGATGCCAGTTCGGTATTCGTGGCCGATCCGGACGTGGCCGACGTGCACATGCCGACTCCGCGCGTACTGGTGCTACTCGGCAAGAAGGCCGGCACGACAACGCTGTTCGCGCTGACGGCGAACGGCGTGCAGTTGCTCAAGCGCAGCGTTGTGGTCGGCGCCGATCTGGACACGCTGCGCCGCATGATGGCGGCGCGCTACCCGGACGCTAATCTGCGGCTCAACGCCGGGCCCGGATCGCTGCAGGTCTCGGGCGAAGTGTCGGGATCAGATGTCGCGGATGCCGTGGTGCAGATGATTACGCCGTACCTGGCGGAAAAACAGGTGCTCGTGAACCGCATGACGATCGCGCATCCGTTGCAGGTGCAACTACGCGTGCGCATTTCCGAAGTCGACCGTACCGTCACCCAGCAACTAGGCGTGAACTGGCAATCGCTCGGCCTCCCTGGCAATTGGCAGACAGGGCTGTTTAACGGTCGCGGCATTCTCAATACGACGGGATCGAGTAGCAACGGCGGTTCGCCTGTCAATCTGGCGACGAACGGTGCGTTTTCGCTGCTGACCGGTTTCGCGACGAGCCACTGGAACATCCAGATGCTGCTGGACGCGCTCCATCAGGAAGGATTGCTGACGATGCTGGCCGAGCCGAATCTCGTGGCGTTGTCTGGCCAGACCGCCAGTTTTCTCGCGGGCGGGGAGTTTCCGATTCCGGTTTCGCAGACCAACGGCGCGATCGATGTCGAGTTCAAGCAGTTCGGTGTGAAGCTGGACTTCACGCCGACCGTGCTCAACGACAATCGGATCAGCCTCAAGGTCCGGCCTGAAGTGAGCCAGATCGACTCGTCGGTCAGCGTTACCACTGGCGGCATCACGATTCCGGGCCTGAGCGTGCGCAGCGCGAATACCACGGTCGAGCTCGGCAGCGGTCAGAGCTTCGCCATCGCGGGTTTGCTGCAAAACAATACGAGCAACACCATTTCGCAGATACCCGGCCTCGGCTCGATTCCGGTACTCGGCAAGCTGTTTTCGTCGAACAGCTACCTGAACAACAAGACCGAACTGGTCATCATCGTGACGCCGTATCTGGTCGATCCGGTCAGTCCGGACAAACTGCGTACCCCGCTGGATTCGGTTATGCAGCCAGTGGGTGACCTCGAGTACAGCTTCCAGCACACCTATGGTTCGGCGGGCGCCAAGGCGCCCGTCGCGGACGCCGACACCCAGCCGCGTCTGGTGGGCCGGGCCGGATACATCTATTGATCGGAGCGACCATGACAATGCGATTCAGGATGCTGTTTGCTCCGCTCGGTCTGCTCGTCACGCTGCTGGGCGGGTGTTTCCAGCCGCCGTTCGATATGCCCGATGCCTCGGTCATCCGCCACGACGATGGCCAGGTCGTGCCGCCGGATTGCAGGCAGCTTGCCGTGCCATCCGGGCTGACCGACGGCGGCCTGCGGCAGCCCTCGGTGGCATGGGGGTGCGCGACCTACACCAACCTGGCCGCGCAGATCGCGCATCCACGCGATCTGGAGCAGCCTGGACCCATGGGGCCGGCCGATGCGGCCGTGGCAGCCGATGCGATGCGCCGCTACGAGCAGGACAAGGTCACGCCGCTCGACAAGCAATCTTCGCGCAACGCGAAGTAACGACAGGACCCAACCCACTTCGCCCCCGGATTTCACATGAGCATGATTGGATCCCTCATCAAGCCCGCCAGGTCCGACGGGGTTGCCGCCGACTTCGTCGCCTTCGTCGCTGACCGCGAGTCCGAGCAGGTACTGAAAAGCTTCGTTCTGGACGAAGCCCTGCCGCATACCTTCATCGCGGAGGGCGGCATCGAGGAAGCCATCGCTCGCCTGTCCAGCATGGAGCACTCGCCGAAGCTGCTGCTCGTCGATCTGCAAAGATCCGAAATGCCGCTTTCGGATCTGGCTCGGCTTGCCAGCGTCTGCGAGCCGTCGGTACAGGTGATCGCGCTTGGCGAGCGCAACGATGTCGGCCTGTACCGTAGCCTGCTCGGCATCGGCGTGGGCGAATATCTGGTCAAGCCGCTGACGGTCGGACTGCTCAAGCGCACGCTGAACTTGCGCGAGGGGCGCGCGATGCCGGTGTCGCAAGCACGGGCTGGCAAGGTGCTCACGTTCGTTGGCGCGCGCGGTGGGGTAGGCACGACCACGATCGCGATCAACCTCGCTCGCAACCTGGCCCGCTCGCGACGTCGCGTGGTGTATCTGGACCTGAACCTGCACGGTGGGGCTGCCCCAAGCATGGTTGGCCTGAGGAGTAATAACGGTCTGCTCGATGTGCTGCAGAACGTCAATCGGCTCGACCCCGCCTATCTCGAGCGTGCGATGCAGTCCGTGGAGAGTTCGCGGCTACTGATGTTGTCCGCCCAAATGGGATGGGACGACGAGCGCCCGTTCGGGGAGGGCGCGCTAGAGAAAGTGCTGGACATACTGGTGTCGAGTTTCCATTACGTATTCCTCGATATCGGCGAGCGCGCCGATCCGCTGACCCACGAGGCGTTTCGCCGCGCTGGGCGAAGCTACGTGGTGGCGGACCGGTCAGTCCATGCCGTCCATGAGACCGGCCGGCTGATCCGGTATATCGAAGCCTGCAGTAGCGGCAGTCCCGCTACGTCTGTTCTGCTAAACAATCCGAACATAGCGACAGCGGGCAAGGTCGAGCCGGGCGACTTCGAGGCGTCCATTGGCCGGCCCGTGCTGGCCGAGGTGCCGTTCGAACGCCGCGCGCTCGCGATTGCCGAGAATGTCGGCGCGCCGGTAGCCGCCGGCAAGACCGAAGCGTTCGAGCAGATCATCATGCATCTGTCCGGCGATCTGACCGGCAACAACCAGAACACGGTTGTGCAATCGGGCCTGTGGCAACGACTCAAGTCGAGGAAGTGATGCAATTCGGTCAAAAACGCATCGCCGAACCGGCCCCCGCGCCCATCGAGGGCGATACCGAAGCGCTCGAACCTAAGGCGCAGCTCGACGAGAATGCGTTGCGACGGTCTCACGCCGCCTTGGTTCAGAACGACACGGATGCAGCTTCCGACACGTCGCTCGTGCGCTCGGAAACGTACAGGACGGTGCGCAATGCCGTGCTGTCGACCATGAATGCCTCTTTAGTGCTCACTTATAGCCGCGAGCAACTGAAGCCCGAACTCGAGCCGTTGGTTGCCGCGATCATCGAGCGCGAGCGCCTGAACATTCCGCTCTCCGAACAAGGGCAGATCGTCGAGGAACTGCTCAACGACATGTTCGGGCTAGGGCCAATCGAGCCGCTGTTCGCCGATGAGACGGTGACCGATATCCTCGTCAACGGCCCCGATCAGGTCTACATCGAACGGCGCGGTAAGCTGGAAATCACACCGTACAGGTTCCGCGACAATGCGCACGTGACCACCGTGGCGCAGCGCATCGCGGCGGCGATTGGCCGACGCGTCGACGAGAGCAGCCCGATGGTGGATGCCCGGCTGCCGGACGGCAGCCGGGTCAACGTGGTACTGCCGCCGCTCGCATTGCGCGGGCCCGCGATCTCCATTCGTAAATTTTCCAAGCGCAAGCTCACTCTCCAGCACATGGTCAATCAGGGCAACATGTCCCTCGCCATGGCGCACGTGCTGAAGATCGCGGTGACCTGCCGCCTGAACGTGCTGGTCTCGGGCGGCACGGGTTCCGGCAAGACCACGTTGCTCAATGCGCTCTCGCATTTCATCAATCACGGCGAGCGCATCGTAACGATCGAGGACGCGGCGGAACTTCAATTGCAGCAGCCTCACGTGGTCAGCCTCGAGACGCGCCCCGAAAACACCGAGGGGATGGGTGGCGTCGATCAGCGCGATCTGGTGAAGAACGCGCTGCGGATGCGCCCCGACCGCATCATCCTCGGCGAAACGCGCGGCGAGGAAGCTTTCGATGTGCTGCAGGCGATGAACACGGGTCACGATGGTTCGATGACCACGATCCACGCCAATACGCCGCGCGATAGCCTGACCCGGCTCGAAAGCATGGTGACGATGGCCAACGGCAATCTCCCGTTGATGTCGATCCGGCGGCAGATCGCAAGCGCGCTGCACCTGATCGTTCAGGTCGAGCGGATGCGCGACGGTATCCGCCGGCTGACACGCGTGACCGAGGTTGCGGGTATGGAGGGCGACGTGATCATCACTCAGGATCTGTTCGTCTTCCGTTACGACGCCACGGCCTACGAAGCAGAGGTGAAGGGCAACTTCGAAAACGGACACCTGCGGCCGGCATTCACCGAACGGGCCTCGTACTATGGCCTCGACGAAGCCTTGCTGGCGGCCGTTGCGTGAGCGCGATCGTCAACCTCGCCACTATCGCCGCTTTCCTTTGCGCGGTGATCATCGGCATCATGCATATAGTCTGGCAGGACCTGCGCAATCAGCGCCCCGATGCGTTGATCCGCGCACGCATCGCGGCGATGCCTGCGGAAACAGCGATTGGCGCGACGGCTTCGAGCGACGTACAAGCGATTATCAAAGGGCATGCGTTAGGCCACGCTGAAGAGACACATATCGTGATCGCGTGGCTTCGTGCACGGCGCGACCGCTTGCGCACGGTCGCGCCGCGCGGGCTGCCAGTCGTGATAGCCGGCAGCATCGTCGCATTGGGTGTGGCACTGGCGATCCCGCGGTTCACGTCGACACCAGCCATTGTCCAGATCCTGCTTGCGCTCGCGTTGCCTGTGTTCGCCGCGCAGCGCATCTACCAGATGTTCGTCGACCGTTTCCGTGAAGGCTTTCTGGCAGCCTTGCCGGATGCGATCGACATGATCGTGCGTGCGGTGCGCGCCGGGATTCCCGTGGTGAAGGTATTGCCCATGGTGGCCCAGGAGTCCACACACCCACTGGCCGGCGAGTTCAAGCGCATTGGCGATTCGCTCCAGCTCGGGATGGATCTGGAGGAAGTGCTGAGCGCGGCGGTACAACGCGTTCACGTGGCCGATTTTTCCTTTTTTTGCGTGTGCTTGCTGCTGCAGCGCGAAACGGGCGGACAACTGGGCGAAACGCTCGAGAACCTGGCTGGGATAGTGCGTGCCCGCCGCGAAATTCGTCAGAAGACCAAAGCGTTGACGGCGGAGACGCGGATCACGGTCAAGATCCTCGCAGCCATTCCCGTTCTCATCGTGGTGTCGCTGTACATGTTGAATCGCGCCTACATCATGCTGCTGTTCACCACGCCTACCGGCCATTCCATACTGACGTTCGCCGTGACGGCGATCATCGCGGGCGTTGCAGTCATCAACAAGATCGCCAACCTGGATACCTCGCGATGAGCACGATGCGTATTGATCTGCTGGTCAATCTGTTGATGCTGCTGATGCTGCTGGGTGCGCTCGTCCTGTGGTGGGCGTTTAACCGGGGCGGGTATCGAGGCCGGATTGCGGAACGGGTACGCGTGGTGAGTGTGGGCGCTGCTACGGGAGCCGCTTCCTCGAGCAACGACCCGTCGAAAAATGGCTTCCTGTTCGTCCGCCGTGTCATGGCGTCATTGACCCGGTTCGGTGAACGCATGCCGCTCTTCACGTCCGATCAGCGACTGAAGCTGGCACGGGATCTGGTCAAGGCGGGCTTTCGCGGTCCCGGTGCCGTGGCGACCCTGATCGCACTGAAATTTGTCTCCGGCGTGCTGTGGGCCGCGTTGGTCGTGCTGTGGGTAGCCGATCTGTTCTCGCTCGGCCATGTCGTGGCGATCCGCGTGCTGATGATGTTGGCCGCATTCGTGTTCGGGATGATCGTGCCGGAATACGCGCTGGACATCTACGCGCGCCGGCGGCGCAAGCAGATCCTTGCGTATTTTCCTGACGCGCTCGATCTGTTCGTCATTTGCACCAATGCGGGTAATAGCCTCGGTGTAGGGCTGCGTCGCGTCGCCCAGGAGATGGCGGTGATCTGCCCGGCGCTGGCATCGGAACTCGCGCTGACCGCCGACGAACTGCATCTTTCCGGCGACAGCGCGCGCGCGCTTCAAGCCATGGCCGACCGTGTCGACGTGCCGCCGGTCCGCGCGCTGATCTCGACGCTGACCCAATCGATGCGCTATGGCACGCCCATTTCGCAGGCACTGCGCACGCTCTCGCGAATCGAGCGTACCGCCCATATCGTGCGTATCGAGGAGACCGCAGCCAAGCTCGCGCCGAAGATGGTCGTGCCGATGATGCTGTTCATCCTGCCGGCCGTCGTCGCGATTTCCGCCGGGCCGGCCATCATGCAACTCGCCACTTCGCTCAAGCACTTGACATGAAACTCACTCGCTCACTTCCAGCCGCTTTGATTTCCGGCGCCGCGGCGTGCAGGCTTGGCGCCGCCGTGTCGCTGCTGGCAATGGCGGCCTGCACGACCACGGTCAAGCAAAGTTTCGGGCCGGTTGCGCCAGTTTCCAGCCCGGCTACGCTGAGCCTCAAAGGGGAACTGCATGTGGCAGAGGCCGCGCTGGAGTCGGGCAATGTCGATCTGGCCACCACCATTTACATGCAGATCGTCCAGTCCAATCCGGATTCCGTGCCGGGCCTGACGGGCCTCGGCGATACGCTGTATGCGCAGGGCGACTATACGCGAGCGAATGTCTACTACAACAAGGCGTTGTCGCTCGATCCGAACGCGCTGCCGGCCATGACGGGCAATGCTCGCGTGGCCATCCGGCAACGACGGCTGGATGACGCCGTTGCCGATTACCGGCGCTTGCTCGCGCGGTCGCCGAATGATCCGATGGCGGCAGCGGGGCTCGGAACCGCGCTCGACATGCAGGGACACCACCACGAAGCCCAGGCGGTCTTGCGCAACGCACTGCTCGACAATCCAGGTGACCCGCGGCTGGAGACCGATCTGGGACTCTCTCTGGTGGTGGCG
This sequence comes from Paraburkholderia sp. UCT70, assembly GCF_050434085.1. Classification (NCBI taxonomy): domain Bacteria; kingdom Pseudomonadati; phylum Pseudomonadota; class Betaproteobacteria; order Burkholderiales; family Burkholderiaceae; genus Paraburkholderia; species Paraburkholderia sp. UCT70. The sequence goes on from NZ_JBNPVZ010000002.1 coordinate 1,170,266, forward strand.
GGCAAGCCACGCGAGGGTGCGAACGTGCTGCTCGACGTCACACGTTTTCCCGCCGCTCCGGCCGAGGCGCGCCAGAATCTCGCGATGGCCTACGGCATGCTCGGCAACAACGAAGCTGCCGAGAAAATTCTGGACGCCGATCTGCCGAAAAAATCAACGCAGGACAATCTCCGCTATTACGCGATGCAGCGCATGCGTCTGGCCGAAGTGCAAGGCAATCCGTCGGGCCCGGGCAGAACCCCCCTCGCGACGGAGAAAAAGGCGCAATGAAGCGATCTGTCCGCTCCTGGCCCTGCCTCTCTGCCTGGCGGCGTCTGCGGACTTTGCCGCGGGACGAGCGAGGTGCAAGCGCGATCGAATTCGCGCTCGCCTCGCTGCCCATATTTTTTCTGTTCATCGCTACGATCGAGTTCGCGCTCGATATGACCGTCGACGTGACCGTGCAGATCGCGGCCCAAGCGGCTTCGCGAGCCGGACTGACGATGTCCGCACCTGCCACGGGCACGCGCGCGACGCAGGCGGAGCAGATCGCGACGCAGTACCTGGCGACGTGGAAGAACGTTGGCGCGACCGTGACGGTGACCCAACTCGACTACGTGGCCTTCAGCAACTTCGGTTCGTCCACCTACAAAGCGGCCAACGGGCCGGGCAACTGCGGCGACGTGGAGATGTACACCATTCAGGTCACCATGCCGGCCTTTACGGGGCTGGCATCGTGGTTCGGCATGCCCACGCTGAATTTCCAGCGCAACTACATTGTCCAGAACGAAGAATGCACAAGTTAACGAGTGCCCGGAGAACCGGGCTCGCACGGCGCCGCTCACGCGGGGTGGCGGCGCTCGAAGTGGTCATCATCGTGCCGGTGATGATGTTCATGCTATTCGGCTTCACCGAGGTGTATCTGTACCTGCGCGCAGTGAGCATGGTGGAGCATGCGGCGTTCGCGCTCGCCAATTCGCTCGGGCAGATGCAGAATGTGACGGATCAACCCGGCACGACCAATGCGAACAGCCTCGGCTCGTTATGGGCGGACGCGAACCTGCTCGCCAGTCCCGATACATTGACGGCGAACGGCAACGTCATCGTCACTTCCGTTTGTGACAAGTCGTCTTCGGAAAACAACTGCGGCTTGAACGTGGTCGGCACGCCGTCGCTGACGAGTGGTAAGCCGACCATCTGCTGGCAGGCCGAGGCCAACTCGACCTCAACCATGAAATCCCAGGTCACGACCAGTAATGTTCTGCCGTCCACCTGGCCGTTCTATCAAGGCGACGCCGCGCTCGTAGTCGAGGTGTTCTACCGCTACAACCCGTTTCCTCTGGTCTCCTCGTTCTGGCCCGGCGCTCCGGGTTCGACCGTGCTCTACCGGCGCGTCTATGCGCGGCAGCGCGTGATGAACTGGACCTCGATGTCGTTGATGAACACGACCGGCGCTGCCGTCGCAGCGGGAAGTGGTTTGTCGGCAGGCTGTCCGGGCTCGACGATCATCGTGGGCTCCTGACAGGTGCCACCTTCGATAAGCCAGCGCTCGCGTGATGTACCGGGGACAATCATGAATCCAGCTACCGCTGTTTGCACCGCTCGCCTGCGCGATGCCGCCGTGTTTGCGCGATGCCGCGAATTTTTCGCCGGCGCAGATCGCGGAGCGGTTTCGCTGATGTTCGCCGTCAGCGCGAGCGTGATGCTCGGTGCGTTGTCGATATCGATCGACCTGGGACGCTACGCAATTTCGCAGGCTCGTATGCAGTCCGCACTCGACGTGGCGAATCTTTCGGCTTCGATGGACATGGGCCACTATGCGAGCACGGCCTGTCCGACGATCCTCGCCGCGTGGAAGAACGATGCGCTCAAGTATTACAGCACGAACATGCCGAACGGCTATCTCGATCTGCTGCTTTCGAGCAGCAATTTCAATGCGACCTGCGCGAATAACCCGAGCAGCAGCGGCGGTGGCCAACTGGTGCGGCTTTCCGCGACGGGCGAATTGCCGTTGATGATGCCGGCGTTCCTGGCATCGAAGAACACCGGCACCAGCACCGGGTCGACCGGTAGCAACGACATGCAGGTCGCCGCTTCAAACGAGGTAGCGCGTAATCCGCAAACTGAACTGGAACTGGCGCTGGTGCTGGACAACACGGGGTCGATGGCCCAGACGCCAAGCGGCAGTGGCACGACCACCCTCTCGGCGGAAAAGATTTCTGGACTGAAGACCGCAGCCAATGCTCTGTTGTCGCAACTGTTCAGCCAGTCGGGATCGTCGCAGTACTACATCGGAATCGTGCCATTCGCCAGCACCGTCAATGTCGGGAAGACGCCGTCATGGAAGGGAGCGAGTGGCGCGACGATTTCCGCATCGCTGACTCCTGGGACGTGGCTCAAGCAGGCGTTCAGCTACAACTCGGCCAATGTGTCAATGAGCGGCACGCCGACGGTAAGCCTGTCAGGTTCGACGTGGGCGTGGAGTGGAAGCGGGTGGGGCGGTTGTGTCGCTGAGCCGCGGGACAGCAGCGGTAATCTGGCCGCGCTGGCCTATTCGCCGTCCTCGACGACGGCGTCATCGACGTCGCCCAATTTGCAGTTCACGCCTTACTACTATAACGTGCCGCCCGCAGGGCTCGCGCTCTATACCCAAACGGGCTCGGGCAGCAACAAAACCTGCACGACGAATTCCCCGGTGACGAAGATTCCCACGACAATCGAAAAAGGAACAGAAGGCACATGCACCACGACCAGTTCGACACTTCCGGTCAGCCAATGGGAGCAGACGTCGACCAATAGCGCTTATACGTTGAACCAGAACAATCTGTGCATCGGTACGCCAGTGACCTTCCTGACCAACGACAGCACGCAACTGCCCGCTGCAATCAACGCGATGCAGCCAGCGGGCAATACGATCATTCCGTTGGGACTATTGTGGGGATGGCGCATGCTGTCTTCGAACTGGGCCGGCACATGGAACCAGCGTTCGACCATCACCACCCCACTGCCGTTGCCGGAGAGCACGATGGGGCTGCAGCGCGTGCTGATCCTGATGACGGACGGGGAGAACGACGTCACTGCGAGCTACGTTCCGGGCCAGGAGGTCACGCATTTCAACGGGTTGTCCGGAGTCGGCACGAATAGCCTTCACGCTCCATTCGTGGCGAGCACGGATTACAGCAGCGGCACGCTGGCGAGCGGCACGATCAACCTGAAGGACATCAACTCCTATCAGGCGGCCGTCTGCACCGCGATAAAAAATGCGGGCATCACGATCTATACGATCGCGTTTGGCTCGGGGGCCGCGGCCAACACGGGGTTGCAGTCGTGCGCGTCGCCAGGCGACTACTACACCGCATCCAGCAACTCGGCGCTAAATTCGGTCTTCCAGCAGATCGCATCGAACATCGGCATGCTGACGCTCCGGGAATGACGATGTCGGACGATGCATCGATCGAACAACTCGCGGTCCCGAAGAGGAATGCAAGTGACCGCGGGAGCCAGCGGCGGCATTGGCTGACGCGACAACGTCTATGCGTCTACGCAGGCGCATTGCTGCTTATTTACGTCCTTGCGCCGGCAGTTCACATGCTTGGCAACAGCTGGCGGCACCAACTGCCTTTCGGCAACAATGCAAGAGACTACATCGCATTCTGGAGTGCTTCACATCTTGCGCTACAAGGACACGCCGCCGATGCGTACAGTACGAAGTTACTGGGTGCGGTGGAAAAATCTGTGCTGCCTCATCTCAAGGGCACCATGCCCTGGTTGTATCCGCCGACATTCCTGTTGTTTCTCTACCCTGTAGCGCTGCTTCCCTACGAGCCTTCGGCCTGGCTTTTTTTTGGTTTCACGCTCATAGCGTTCGTCGCGGCTATCAACGCGATCGTGCCGGGAAGGATTTCGACCTTGCTCGCACTGGCCTTCCCGGGAGTGATCATTACGGCAGTGTCGGCACAGAACGGCCTGCTGACTGCGTCAATGATGGGATTTGGGCTCGCACTATTGCCGCGGCGTCCGGTCTGGTCAGGCGTTTCTCTGGGACTGCTGTGCACCAAGCCGCATCTCGCCGTACTGATTCCGCTTGCATTGCTCTGCTCTCGGTCGTGGAGAACGCTGGCGGTAACCGGATCGGTCGCAGTCGTGCTGAGCGCGATATCGGTCGGATTGTTCGGTGTGGAAACACTCGTCGCTTTCGTGCGCAGCATGGGGGAAATCCAGGGCGTCGTCATTTCCGACAACAAGGTGCTGCTTCGCATCCCCACGTTTTTTGCGCTGGCAAGGCAATTGTCCATCCCGGCAGCCGGGGCCTATGCCTTGCAGGCAGTTTCAGCGTCCATGGCCGTCGCTTCGGTTGTCTATGTTTGGTCCCGGCCGGCCGCCCACGAATTGCGCGCGGCGACGCTCATCTGCGCGATGCTGGCCGTCAGTCCGTATCTCTACGATTACGACCTGACCTGGTATGGTCTCGTCATTGCCTGGTATGGCCGGTTCGGGTTGGCTCACGGTTTCCGGCGTTACGAGCGGGAGGGACTGATACTGCTCGGATTCGCTCCGTTAATGGGGCTACTGGTCGTACCCCGCGTTCATTTCCAGTTCCTGCCCATCCTTACGCTGGTAACCCTCGCAGTGCTCGTCACGCGCGTAGGCACGGAGAGGCGCGGCGTGAAAGGAGGCATCAGCGTCGCGTTCGTTAAGGAGACCTCCTGATGAAGATGATGTCCTCCATCAACATTCGGGATCTGTCGAAGCGACCGCGGGTTCCTTTGATTTCGATCATTGCGCCGTTTCATAACGAGCGCGACGCGGTCAATCTGTTCTTCACGGAAATACGAAAGGTCATCGCCCCCCTTCATGCGCTTCGCTTCGAAATCGTTTGCATCAACGACGGCAGCCAGGACGGCACGCTCGACCAGTTGCTCGCCGCGGCTGCCCAGGATGCGCGCATCCGCGTGCTCGACCTGACGCGCAATTTCGGCAAGGAAGCTGCACTCACCGCCGGTCTCGACGAGGCGCGAGGCGATGCCGTTATCGTCATTGATGCCGACCTGCAGGATCCGCCGGAGCTGATTCCCGATATGATCCAATGCTGGCAGGACGGCGCGCCGGTCGTACTGGCGCATCGCGCCAACCGCAGTTCCGATTCGTTTGCGAAGCGCGTGACGGCCAGTCTCTTCTATCGCGTTCACAACGCCCTGTCGAGCGTGAAGATCCCGCCCAATGTCGGCGACTTCAGGTTGATGGACCGACAGGTAGTCGAAGCGCTGAGCCGGCTGCCGGAGCGGCGTCGATTTATGAAAGGGCTCTTCGCGTGGGTAGGCTTTCCCGCCGTAACGCTCCACTACGAGAGAGCACAGCGTAGTGCGGGCCATTCGAGCTTTTCGGGTTGGCGCCTGTGGAACTACGCGATCGAAGGCATTACCGGGTTCAGTACGATTCCGCTACGTGGCTGGACTTACGTGGGGGCTTTGATTGCCATGCTCGCGTTTTTATACGGCGGGTTCATGGTCGTGCGCACGTTGCTGTTCGGCAATCCCGTACCCGGTTATGCATCGCTGTTTTCGGCAGTGCTCTTCATAGGTGGCATCCAGCTCGTCGGTATCGGCGTGATTGGTGAATACATCGGCCGGATTTACGACGAGTCGAAACAACGGCCGATTTACCTCGTTCGCCAACGTTATTGCGCTGCCGATACGGGGCGTGATGCGCGTCTCGCCGAGGGCGTACACGGATTCCAACGGAAAAAGCGCATCAGCCGCACGCTTCGGCGAGACGGTCGGAGCGCTCATCCGCGAGCCCGGAAAGACGTTGCTTGGGGCGATGCGAGGCCCGATGCCGTCGCACGATCGCCGTCAGCATCAGAATCATTGCGAAGGGTGCCAGATGAAATGGCAAATGAAATGTAGCGCCAATCAGTTCGTATACCGGCATTGACCATACCGCGGCAAGCGCGAGCCGGTCTAAGCGCGTTAGCTCTCCCGCTACCGCGTCGCGTATTAGAAGCGCCGCCGGAAAGCCGAGCCAGGCGAGATCGTAGGTCATCAAATAGGGTTGTACGAGCAGGCTGGCGACGAGCAAGGCCGCGGCCCTCAATTCGTACCGTGCGTTCGCGAGCCAAAGATAGGCAACGGTAAGCCCGGCGGGAATGGCGGCTAACGCCTGAACGGCGTAAGCCACTGCCACGGGCGCACCGGCGAGTCTGGCGGTGGCGAATAATGTCGGCATCCCGAACCAATGATCCCGGCCATCCAGCAGGGCGGCTTGTCTGAATACGGGAAGGTACGAGAAAAACGAAGACCATGCCTCAATCCCTAGTATCGCGATACTCGACAGCATAAATACCGAGCAAAAGAAAATAGTGGCGAGCAACATCTTCCAGCGGCGTCCGCAAATGAGGGCGATCGGGAAGAGCACACCCAGTTGCGGCTTGACTAGGAGCACGGCGAGGCAAGCACCCGCGCAAATCGGCGCCCCGTCCATCAGTACCAGCGTCGCGGCAGCGGCGGCGGCGGTGAAGAGGGTATTCTGTCCCGCAAAGATAGCCAACGGCATCCCGCCAAGCGCGGCGATCAAGATGGACTGGCGCTGTGTTTGTTCCAAGTGGCGGCCGATGCGTAATGCGATAGTGCAATAAACACCTATGCCGAGTGCCAGGAACAGGACGAGGGCGCACGGATAACTCAAATAGCCCAGTGGCCAAATGGCGAGCAGGAACGTCGGCGGATAAGGGCAGGGATCATAGTGCGACGAGGAGCGCACCATGGCTTCTAGCGGTTGCATCCAGCGAGGTGAGAATACCGCTGCCGCGCCGTGCGCCAGCTCGACACGGGCTGCAGCCCAGAAAATCCCGAAGTCGAACCCGATGACCGGCGCATTGCGGATGCCGATTACGTAGCGCGCGGCGAAGCTGATGGCGAGGGGGATGAATTGTATGCTGAGCAAGAAGCCCGGCACGAAAACCAGCAGGAACTGGAAAGTGGAGGTTACCTTCCTGCGCGTCTCTTGTGTAGTCATGGTTGTTGTGTAACGTTCGGGTGCTGTGCGCAGGTCGGTCCGGCAATGACTACCGCGTCAACCTTCCATCCGATAGGTCCACCGCGCGTGGGCAATATATGAGCATACTGGAATGCAGCACACGACGATCAGCGTGGGCGCCCAGAGATGCTGTCGACCTACTAGCAGCGGCACGAGTGCTGAAACACCGAAGCCCGCGGAGGAGACGACGCAGAAGCGGGAAAAATTCGAGAACGTTGGCCTGCTCGAAAAACTCCAGAGTGTTTGTAGCAGGAACGAAACGACGTTGGCAAGGACAAATCCGGCGAGATTGGCAATTGCTGAATCTGCAACGAGCCGATTGAAAACCAGCCAGGCGACGCACAGATGCGTGCAGGTGGCGACGACGCCGGCTATGGCGAAGCGGATGATCCTGGGCATTTGGGGAACGCGCTAAAGTCTGGTTTCATCATTATCGCAGGTAGAGCGGAACCCAGGCGGTGCGTCATGGTAGTTCGCGGCGCGGTGCCGGTCATTGTAATGGAGCGTCCGTGCGCGGGGCGTGCGCAGGGAGGTTTCGTGCATTCGTCTACAATTGTCCGCTGAACGCGTACCCATTGTTTCGATCCCGCGCGTCGCAAGGAGACGACATGCTTGACCTATCCACGTTGGGGACCTTCGTTGTCGTCGTGCTCGGGCTCTTTCTGATTCCGGGCCCGGCCGTGCTGCTGGTTTTGACGCGCACCATGCACGGCGGACGCAAGGCCGGCATTCTGACCGGCCTCGGTATCGCAGCCGGCGATTTTGTACACACCCTGGGCGCCGCGGTTGGCCTCTCCGCGCTGCTGATGACGTCCGCGTTGGCCTTCAATGCGGTGAAATTCGTCGGTGCCGCGTATCTCGTCTATCTGGGCATTCGCGCGTTGCGCGAGAAGCAGGCGAGCGCGCATCTGCCGGTCGTCGCACCGCTGTCAGGTTCGAAAGCGCTCTTGCAGGCGATCCCCGCCGAAGTTTTGAACCCGAAGACCGCGCTGTTTTTCCTCGCGTTTCTACCGCAATTCGTGCGCCCAGAACATGGTTCGACGTTTCTGCAGTTCGCTACGCTCGGACTGATTTTCGTCGCCATGAGCGCGCTTTACACGACGCTGATCGCTTTGACGATGCGGCCGTTGGGCAAGCTCGTGAAGCGTTTGACGTGGTTGATGCGCTGGCAGAACAAAATTATCGGCGTGCTGTTTATTTCGCTCGGCCTGCGCGTCGCCGTGCAGACGCGCTGATTCATTCGAGCGCGAGGTCAGGACAACGCTTGCAGGATCAGCGACGAAACGACGGTGATGAAAAGACAGGTTGCGGTGAGCAGGTCGTACGGATAACTCATGGGGTGGCCGGCCAAGCGTGCAAAGCGAAAAGGGCCATCATAGGCAGAACCGTTGGATGCGACTGTTAGTCTTTGCAAGACTGCGATGCCGTGGCACGCGCGATTCACATCGCGCACGATTCAGGAGACAGCGATGAATGGCGACGCAAATTCGACAGCGCGCGCAATCGAGTTCTGGTTCGACTTCGGCAGCAACTACAGCTATCTGAGCATGATGCGTATCGAAGCGTTGGCGGCGGAGCGCAATGTGACGATCGTCTGGCGGCCGTTTCTGCTCGGCCCGGTATTTCGCCAGCTCGGTTTCGAGAACTCGCCGTTCGCACTGCAGAAAGAAAAAGGCGCGTACGTGTGGAAAGACATGGAGCGTCAATGCCGCAAATACGGCATTGCGCTCACACGTCCCGGCACGTTTCCGCGCGCGGCGCTTCTCGCGATGCGCGTCGCGGTGCTTGGTGCGAGTGAGCCGTGGATCGGTGCGTGGTGCCGCAAGGTCATGCAGCTGAATTTCGTCGACGACCGCGACATCGGTTCAATCGATGTCGTTAGCGAAGCGCTCGACTCTCTCGACCTACCCGCGCAGAGCGTGATCGACGCCGCGCAAAGCGACGCGAACAAGCTCCGCTTGCGCGAGCAGACCGAACTGGCCATGAACAGAGGCATCTTCGGTGCGCCGACGTTTTTTGTCGGCGGCGAGATGTTCTGGGGGAATGACAGGCCGGAGGATGCGTTGGACTACTGCGACGCGATCGCGGTCGCCATTGAACGTTGAATTCAGCGCTCAATCAGCCTGCTGACAGAAGCGCCGGCCCGGCACATGGGAGACCACGGCCTGGGCGATTTCGAGCGGAGTGCTTTCGGCGGGAACGACGCGACGGCTCGATTCAGGCGCGTGCTTCATCGTCCATTCGACGAGCCGGTATGAACGGCCCCATGGCGGTTGCAGCGGATCGGAGACCTTGCAGGAATGAATCTGGCGAGTCCATTCATGGCCGGGCATCGCACGCAGGTGTTCGACTACCATTTCTTCAACCATGACTTACCTCCTTCTTCTTACGCGCGTAACCGTTTTCGGTCGCGCTTCTGGCACCCCTCAAGAAAAAGCGCCGCCGATGTTCTGGCGGCTCAACAGGGGATGTACTACATACTTGCAGGGAACAATTAAGCGAAACTTAAGAACCGCAATCGTTACGCAGACGGATCTCACTGCGTGTAAGCGAGTGCAAGTGAATGCAAGCGGGAGCTGACAACGGTGGGCACGAACGCTCGCAGGCCGGCCGACACGTCGCGAGCCTGCCCTCAAGACGCCGGCGGATCGGCCGTTATCAGTAGAGTTGGGGCGTCGACCCCGCTTCGCCTTCAGGGCCGCCTTACTGATACCGTGACGAATCTCGCCCAAACGCCGCTTTCCGAGCGCCTTCGCTCGCTCGTCGACACCGTGCAGCACAACGAGCGCACGTTGCGCCGCTTCCAGAACGTCGAATTGCGGTTGATCGGCGCGCAGGATTTCGGATCGTTTCTCGATACGTTGTTCAGCCATCTGCCGCGGGAGTTCTCGCTCGCGAACGTGGTGCTGTGGCTCGACGAGCGCGCGCCAATGCTGCTCGAACTGCTCGAGCCGGGCAACCTGCGCGCGCTCGATCATGCGCAGCTGAAGACGTCGCGCGAGGGCGGTCTCGTCGCGCAATCCTTGTGCGAAGGCGATCGGCCGTGGCTCGGCCGCCCTGGCGAACTCGACGACGACACGCGCCGCGCGTTCTTCGGTGCCGCGCCAGCTCACGTGCCGGCCAGCGCGATCCTGCTGCCGCTCGCCGCGGGCACGAGCGTCAGCGGCTATCTATGCCTCGGCAGCGACGACCCCGCGCGCTTCGGCGCGGGCATGGCCACCGACATTCTCGAGCGCTTCGCGAGCATTGTCACCGCGAGTCTCGACAACGTCGCGCATCGCGAGCGGCTCAGGCAGTTCGGCATGACCGACTCGCTGACCAGCCTCGCGAATCGCCGCTATTTCGACGAACGGCTGCGCGAGGAGTTGATGCGCGCGGCCCGTTATCGCGTGCCGGTCGCGTGTCTTTTCATCGATATCGACGGTTTCAAGCGCATCAACGATAGCCACGGCCATCAGACCGGCGACCGCGCGCTCGCGGCGGTGGCCGCCTGCGTCCGACAGCAGGTGCGGCTTGGCGACACCGTCGCGCGCTATGGCGGCGAGGAGTTCGCCGCGCTGCTGCAAGGCGATCGCAGCGACGCGTTGACCGTCGCGGAACGCGTGCGGCGTGCGGTTGAGAATCTCGACGTGCGCGACGAGCACGGCGAGCTCATTGCATTGACCGTGTCGATCGGTGTGGCCGGGCGCGTGGTCGCCGGCAGCCCGGCCGAGGCGATGTCGCTCGGTCAGACGATGATGGACGAGGCCGATCGCGCGATGTATCAGGCCAAGCGCAACGGCCGCAATCGTATCGAGGCGCAGGTCGATGCGCTCGATGAGCAGGGCTGATCGACCGTAACTAACACTAACTACGCGTCACACTCCTGCCGCATCCGGCGGCACCCCGAGCAGCTGCAACGCGCCGCCCATCACGCCGCTGAACACCGGTCCAGCGACCGTACCGCCATAGAACGCCTTGCCAGCCGGATCGTCGATCATCACGGCGACGATCAGGCGCGGATCGCTCATCGGCGCCATGCCGACGAACAGCGCGCGGTAGCGGTTCTTCGCGTAGCCCGCGCCGATCTGCTTGCGCGCGGTGCCGGTCTTGCCGCCGATGCGATAACCCGGCACGGTCGCGGCGCGTCCGGTGCCGCCGTCGCCCGTGGCCATTTCGAGCATGTTGCGGATCGCGCGCGCGGTGCCGGGCGTCGTGACCGATTCGCCGCGGTCGGCGAACGACGCGGGGTCGTCCGCGTCGAGCGGCTCGCACAGCAGGCTCACGCGCCTCAGCGCGCCGTCGCCCGCATAGGCGGTGTAGACCTGCGCGATTTGCAGCAGCGATACCGACAGCCCGTAGCCATACGCCATCGTGGCCTGTTCGATCGGGCGCCAGCGTTGATACGGCCGCAGCTTGCCGGCTGCCACGCCAGGGAAGGGCAGCTCGGGCTTCAGACCGAGCCCGTATTGCCGATACTTGGTCCAGATCGTCTCGGCCGGCAGATTCAGCGCGAGCTTTGCGAGCGCGATATTGCTCGACTTCTGCACCGCCTCGGCGACCGTCATCGCGCCGTGATTCGACGTGTCGTGAATCACGGCCGGGCCGATCCGATACCAGCCGGGCGCGGTATCGATGATGCTCTGCGGCCGCACCTTGCCTTCGTCGATCGACAGTGCGACGACCAGCGGCTTGATCGTCGAACCCGGTTCAAACGTGTCGATCACCGCGCGGTTGCGCAGCTGCCGGCCGGACAGGCGCGTGCGGTCGTTCGGATCGAAGCTCGGGTAGTTGGCGAGCGCGAGGATCTCGCCGTTGCGCGCATCGAGCACGACCACGCTGCCCGCTTCCGCGCGGTGCTGCGCGATCGCGGCTTTGAGTTGTGTGTATGCGAGTTGCTGGATGCGCCGGTCGATCGTCAGCTGGATCGTGGCGCCGTTGCGCGCGGGCACGAGCGGCCGCGTCTCCGAGATCACGCGGCCGAGCCGGTCGCGGATCACCTCGCGGTGGCCGGGCACGCCTTGCAACTGCGCATTGGCGGCGAGTTCGACGCCTTCCTGGCCGTTGTCCTCGATGTCGGTGAAGCCGACCACGTGCGCGGCCGACTCGCCCTCGGGATAAAAGCGTTTGGTGTCGGCGATCTGCGTGATCCCGGCGAGCCCGAGGCGCGACAGATGCCCGGCAGTGTCGGCATCGACCTGGCGCTTGAGCAGCACGAAGCTGCGCTCGCCGTTCAGACGCCGACGCAGTTCCGCGAGCGGCAGATCGAGCAGCTTTGCCAGCGGCGCGAACGCGCTTTCGTCGACGAGCTTCGGCGTGGCCCAGATTTCGTAGCTCGCGAGACTGACCGCGAGCATCGAACCATTGCGATCGACGATCCGGCCGCGCGTCGCGTCGAGTTCGAGCAGGCGCTGATAGCGCTTCTGCCCTTGGTCGACGTAGAAGTCCTGATTCACGACCTGCACCCAGAACGCGCGGAGCGCGAGCGTCGCGAACGCGCCGAACACGAGCAGCACGACGAACTTCGAGCGCCACGCGGGTAGTCGCGCATCGAGCAGCGGGTTCTTCGCGGCTAAGGCATAGGGATCGGGCGACGGCGGTTTTTTCTGGCGGATCATGGCGGCGGGCAGCGGACCTCACGTACTTTCGATTGAACGAGGCCGCCAAAGCCACGAGGCCTGGCGGCAAGGACTGTCGCCGGGCCGATTGTAAATAAAACGTAATTTAAATGCGAGGAGTGTGAAAGGAGGTGCGTTCGAGCTGGAGCAAAGGCGAGCCGAGCCGAAGCTTGATAACGAAAAGCCGCGCGGACTTGCAAAATCCGCGCGGCTGATTCGTTCGATTGATGCGTCGACTCCGACGCGGCGTGTTGAATAGGCGCTTCCTGCCTGTGGGGCGCCTTCTTTTTTCGCGCCCGTTGCGGGCGCGGCGGGGCAAGCTCAAGCCGGCAACGCGAAACTCGCGATCGCGTCGCGCAACACGCCGACCTGGTCCTTCAGCGAATGCGCGGCGGCCGCGGCCTGTTCGACCAGTGCCGCATTCTGCTGCGTGACCTGATCCATCTCGCCGACCGCGCGATTGACCTGTTCGATGCCCGCGCTCTGCTCGCGCGACGCGTGGCTGATTTCTTCGAGGATCTCGTTGACCCGCCGCACCGACTGCACGATCTCGCCCATCGTCGCGCCGGCGTTGGCGACCAGTGACGCGCCGGTCTCGACGGTATCGGTCGAGGTTTCGATCAGTGCCTTGATCTCCTTGGCGGCCGTCGCCGAGCGCTGCGCGAGGCTGCGCACTTCGGCCGCGACCACCGCGAAGCCACGACCCTGTTCGCCGGCGCGAGCCGCCTCGACGGCGGCATTCAGCGCGAGGATATTGGTTTGGAACGCGATGCCGTCGATCACGCCGATGATGTCGCCGATCTGCCGCGAGCTCGCGGTGATCTCGCCCATCGTGCGCACCACGTCGTCGACCACGCGGCTGCCGCGCGTCGCGACGTTCGCTGCGTCGCTCGCGAGTTGCGCGGCCTGGGTCGCGCTGTCCGCGTTCTGCTTCACGTTCACCGTCATCTGATCCATGCTCGACGCGGTTTGCACGAGCGCCGCCGCCTGCTCCTCGGTGCGCTGCGACAGGTCGGTGTTGCCCGCCGCGATTTCGTTCGCGCCGACGTTGATGTTCTCGGTGCCCTGGCGCACGCGCGAGACCGTGTCGACGAGTCCCGCCTGCATCGTGCGCAGCGCATGCAGCAGGCTGCTGTTGTCGTGCGGCTCGATCGGCACCGGCGTCGCGAGGTTGCCTTGCGCCATCAACCGTGCGTGCTCGACGGCCACTTCGAGTTCGCCGCCGAGCGAGCGGCGGATGCTGCGCAGCACGACCAGCATCACGACCGTAGAGAGCGCACCGAGCGTGACGGTGATCGCGAGCCAGCGCAGCAGGTTGCGGTAGAACGCGCTTTGCACGTCGTCCATGTACATGCCGGTCACGAGGTACCAGTCCCACGGCGCGAAGTGCATCGAGTAGCTGGTCTTCGCGACGGGCTGCTCGCTGCCGGGCTTGGCCCACAAATAATCGACGAAGCCGCCGCCGTCGTGATTGCCCGAGTTGACGATATCGACGAACAGATGATTGCCGGCCGGATCGGTGAACTGCGCGAGGTTCTTGCCGATCAGTTCGGGCTTGATCGGATGCATCAGCATGACCGGCTGCGAGTCGTTGATCGACAAATAGCCGTCCTTGCCGTAGCGCATCGCGCCGAGCGTCGCGAGCGCCTGCTTTTTCGCGTCGTCCTCGGACAGCGCATGCTGCTGGGCAAGCGAGTAGTAATGGCCGACGACGTGGTTTGCCTCTTCGATCAACGAGCGCAATTGCTCGCGTCGGTCCGAGATCATCGATGCGCGGTTGTGCCACGCGCCGAACGCGCCGATCAGGATCAGGCCGACCCACAGAACGGCGATCATGGACGCCAGTTTTCGGTTCAGAGTCATAGCGATGGGAATAGGCGTTTTGGCCAGTAGGATCCAATGGATTGCGGTCGGATGCCGCTCGCTGTGTTTACGGCACGAAATGGCGTTGATCGAGGCAGGGAAAACCCGCTGTTCGACATCGCCATTCGTCCGATTAATAGGTGGATTTATTGAATGTTTTAGCGGCGTTCATGCGCGCAATTCGAAAAGGGCTTTTGTGCATTACTCGCGAATATGAATTAGCCGGCGATTATCGGTAAATCGTAGCGATTGAAAAATGCGGGAGAAAATCGACATGAAAAATGCCGGCGCTGGTCTGCGTAGAACCTGCTGAGCCCAATCCAGGAAGGCTCGCACCAACATCCCACAAAACGCCAATTAAATCCAAAAGTCCCGTTAGATGGTCACGCATGCAAAAAACAACAGATTTTCCCACTTAAGCGCAACCACGAAAGATCGTTGAGACCTTCAAGGAATCGTCATAAAAAATTCCGCTATAGTCGCCCTTTTCCGATTGCCAGCCTGGCATAGAAGAAGCCAATAAGCCCGCCACCAGGAGTCCCGAAGAATGAATGCACGCGAACCCGCTTTCGTTTCCCAGTCCCGCAGCGCGCGTCTGCGCCAGATGCTCGTCAGCAGCGAACTCGAATTCATGATGGAGGCGCATAACGGCCTGTCCGCGCGCATCGTTCGCGAAGCTGGGTTCAAGGCGATCTGGGGCTCGGGCCTCGCGATCTCCGCGCAGTTCGGCGTGCGCGACAACAACGAGGCGAGCTGGACGCAGGTGGTCGATACGCTCGAATTCATGGCCGACGCGAGCGATCTGCCGATCCTTCTCGACGGCGACACCGGCTACGGCAACTTCAACAACGTGCGCCGCCTCGTGCGCAAGCTCGAACAGCGCGGCATCGCCGGTGTGTGCATCGAGGACAAGCAGTTTCCGAAGACCAACAGCTTCATCAACGGCGAGGCGCAGCCGCTTGCCGATATCGACGAATTCTGCGGCAAGATCAAGGCGGGCAAGGACTCGCAGAACGACGAGCATTTCTCGATCGTCGCGCGCGTCGAGGCGCTGATCGCGGGCTGGGGCATGGACGAGGCGCTGCGCCGCGCGCAAGCGTACGCCCAAGCTGGTGCCGATGCGATCCTGATTCACAGCAAGCTGTCGCGCCCCGACGAGATTCTCGAATTCGCGCGCGAATGGGCCGGGCGCGCGCCGCTCGTGATCGTGCCGACCAAGTACTACGGCACGCCAACCGAGGTGTTCCGCGAAGCGGGCATCAGCACCGTGATCTGGGCGAACCATCTGATCCGCGCGGCGACCTCGGCGATGCAGGCCGTCGCGAAGGAAATCCATTCGAGCGAGACGCTCGTCAACGTCGAGGACAGCATCGCGGCCGTCAACGAAATCTTCCGTTTGCAGGACGCCGACGAATATTCGGAAGCCGAAGACCGCTATCTGTCGAGCGGCCGCGCGGCCGGCTCGGCCGTCGTGCTCGCCGCGAGCCGCGGCAAAGGCCTTGAAGCGGTGACCGGGGACCGTCCGAAGGTGATGCTGCCGATCGCCGGCAAACCGCTGCTGCGCTGGCTCGTCGATGCGTTCAAGAAGCAGGGCGTCAACGACATCACCGTGGTCGGCGGCTATCGCGCCGACGCGATCGATACCGCGGGCATCCGCCTCGTGGTCAACGAGCAGCACGCGCAGACCGGCGAGCTTGCCTCGCTCGCGTGCGCACTCGACCACCTGACCGGCGACACGGTCATTTCGTACGGCGACCTGCTGTTTCGCAGCTACATCCTGCGTGATCTGGTGGATAGCGAGGCCGCGTTCAGCGTGGTCGTCGATTCGTCGCTAACCGATGCGGAGAACGCGAGCGTGCGCGATTTCGCGTGGTGCTCGGCCGCCGACGACCGCGGTCTGTTCGGCAATAAGATCGTGCTGCGGCACGTCGCGAGCGGGCGGGAGCAGTCGTCGGCGGCGGGCGCCGCCCCAGTGCCGCATGGCCGCTGGGTGGGTCTGTTGAACGTGCGCGGCGCGGGTCGCGAGCGCCTGCGGGCGGTCATGCGCGAGTTGCGGACGCGCGACGATTTCGCGTCGCTCGACATGCCCGCGCTGCTGAACGCGTTGATCGAAGCGGGCGAGTCGATCGAGGTGCAATACGTGCACGGCCACTGGCGCGGCGTCAACGATCTCGACGATTTCCGCCGCGCGGGCGACTTCGCGCACGCGCAGGCGCCGTTCGCGACGGCCGTCGGCGGCGGGGCGACGACGAACGCTGCACACGGAGGCGCGCAATGATCGAAGCAGCACAGTTCGTCGAGGCGGCGCGCGAGCGCGGTTTCGACTGGTACGCGGGCGTGCCGTGCTCCTATCTGACGCCGTTCATCAACTACGTGCTGCAGGACGAATCGCTGCACTACGTGTCGGCGGCCAACGAGGGCGACGCGGTCGCGCTGATCGCCGGCGTTACGCTCGGCGCGAAAAACGGCCGGCGCGGCATCACGATGATGCAGAACTCCGGGCTCGGCAACGCGGTCAGCCCGCTGACGTCGCTGACGTGGACCTTCCGCTTGCCGCAACTGCTGATCGTCACGTGGCGCGGCCAGCCCGGCGTTGCCGACGAGCCGCAGCACGCGCTGATGGGCCCGATCACGCCGGCGATGCTCGACACGATGGAAATTCCGTGGGAGACGTTCCCGACCGAGGCCGACGCGATCGGTCCGGCGCTCGATCGCGCGATCGCGCACATGGACGCAACCGGCCGTCCGTACGCGCTCGTGATGCAGAAGGGCAGCGTTGCGCCGTATGAACTGAGGGACGGCGGCGCGCCCGGGCGGCGCACGCCGGTCGAGCCTCGCGCGCGGTTCCGCGACATCGCCGCGAACGAACTCGCGACGCGCCACGACGCGCTGCAAAAGGTGATCGCGCATACGCCGCTCGACTCGACGGTGGTGCTCGCGTCGACCGGCTTTTGCGGCCGCGAACTCTATGCGATCGACGATCGCGCGAACCAGCTATACATGGTCGGCTCGATGGGCTGCGTGACGCCGTTCGCGCTCGGCCTCGCGCTCGCGCGCCCCGATCTGCGCGTGGTCGCGCTCGACGGCGATGGCGCCGCACTGATGCGCATGGGCGTGTTCGCGACGCTCGGCGCGTACGGCCCGTCGAACCTCATGCATGTGCTGCTCGATAACGGCGCGCACGACTCGACCGGCGGCCAGGCGACGGTATCGTCGCAGGTGTCGTTCGCGGGCGTGGCGGCCGCGTGCGGTTACGCGTCGGCGCTCGAGAGCGACGATCCTGCGATCATCGACGAGCTGTTCGCGGCGCCGCCGCTCGACGGGCCGCGCTTCGCGCGCCTGACGATCCGCCGCGGCACGCCCGACGGCCTGCCGCGCCCGACCATTACGCCGCCCGATGTGAAGACGCGCCTGATGCGCCACATCGGCGCAATCTGAACCCAACGCCAACAGGAGCGCCCATGCTGCTGCTCAACCCCGGCCCGGTGACGCTCACCGAACGTGTCCGCAACAGCCTGTTGCAGACGGATCTGTGCCATCGCGAGAGCGAGTTTTTCGATCTCCAGGAAGAGGCGCGCACGCGTCTCGTCGACGTGTACGGGCTCGACCCGAACGAATGGCAGGCAGTACTGATGACCGGCTCCGGCACGGCCGCCGTCGAAAGCATGACGGCCGCGCTGGTGCCGCACAACGGCAAACTGCTGGTCGTCGAAAACGGTGTGTACGGCGAGCGTATCGCGCAGATCGCCGCGCAATACGGCATCGCGCACGAAGCGCTGAAGCACGACTGGATGGACGCGCCCGATCTGGCGAAGATCGCCGAACGGCTCGACGCCGACAAGTCGTTCACGCACGTCGCGGTGATTCATCACGAAACGACCACGGGGCGCCTGAACGACATCGCGGCGCTCGGCGCCTTGTGTCGCGAGCGCGGCCTGCGTCTGCTGGTGGACGGTGTCAGCAGCTTCGGCGCCGAAACGATCGATTTCGCGGACGCGAGCCTCGACGCGCTCGCCGCGACCGCCAACAAGTGCCTGCATGGCGTGCCGGGCGCGTCGTTCGTGCTGGTGCGGCGCGCGGCGCTCGCCCGCGCGGCGAGCCGCACGTACTACCTCGATCTCGCGCGGCTCGCGCGTTTGCAGGATCAGCGCAATACGCCGTTTACGCCGTCGGTGCACGCGTATTACGCGCTGGTCGAGGCGCTGCGTGAGCTCGCCGACGAAGGCGGCTGGCGCGCGCGTCACGCGCGCTATGCGGCGCTTGCCGAGCAGGTGCGCGCTGGGCTGGCGGCGCGCGGCATCGACAGTGTGTTGCCGACCGGGCAGTCGTCGGTGGTGTTGCACGCGTACCGCTTGCCCAACGGTATCGCGTATCCGCACCTGCACGACGCGCTGAAGGCGCGCGGCTTCGTGATCTATGCGGGGCAGGACGGGCTGTCGGCGGAGCTGTTCCGCATCTCGACGATGGGCAACGTTCACGCGGCCGATATCGACCGCCTGCTGCAGGGCTTCAGCGACTTGATGTGCTGACGCTGCGCCGAGCGGCGCGCCGCGACCGAGCCGCTCGCGGCTCCTTTACACCGGATCCTTGTCCGGCGGCCCGTCAGGCCGCTGCGGCTCCTCGACATGATGCCCCGGCGACGGCGGCACGAGCGGGTCGGCTTCCGGGTCGCGGTTCGGATCGGCGTTCGGGTCGGGAATCGGGCTGGTGTGCATGTCGTAGCTCATTGCGTCACCCTGCGGTTGAAATGCGCGGGTCCGGCGGAAGCGGCTTTATACCGCCGATGTGTGCCGCCGCGTCGGCTATCTGTCTTCAAGCGTAGGCGCTCGCCGCGCTTCCTGCTCGCTCCTTTTTGCTATTTCTTCGCGCGTTTACGGCCGACGCTGAGCTGCCAGTAGCGCTCGGTCGCGAACACGTCGTCGTAGTTGCCGGCGCCGAACGCCCGCAACTGGCTCGCGTACGCGTTGACCGCTTCGCGTTTCAGATGCGCGCGGCGCTGCACGTCGATCGTGTGGCCCGCGCTCGGCGTTGCCGGCGTCGCGACGATGCCGCGCTGCGCGAGATCGGCGAGCCGCGCCTGCACCGCGCCCGGCGTGAGCCGGTGAATCGCTTCCTCGTAACCGAACCAGTCCAGATGCGTGAGCCGCGGCAGGATCTCGCAGCACGCTTCGAATACCCGCGCGTGATCGTCGTGATGCAGGCCAAGCGGCATCAGCAGCGTGTTCGCGGTCGTGCGGTAAATCGTTTCCTCCAGCGCCGCGGCCATCTGGCTGATCGACGGCGAGTCGGCGTACTGGCTGTCGCGAAACGGCATGCGCAGCGGGATCGCGTCGAGCACTTCGAGCGCGCGGTTGTCTTCGATCGTGCGTTCGCGGACCGCTTCATGGGCGTTCGCGAAGCCCGCTTTTTCGTCCCACTCCGTGTGCATGTCGTGTTCGGGCGGCGCGGCGAACACGGTGCAGACGGCGGCGTCGGGGTGGGCGGCGAGCAAGGCGCCGCAACTGAAGACGGCGTCGTCGAAATGGGGCGAGACGATGAAAAGGCGTGGAGTGGTTTCGCTCATGGGCTTGCGTGTGGGGATTCGAGGCGGGACGGATGAGGCATCGAGGCTGCCGGTCGTCAAGGCGCCGCGTGCGCAAAAAACGTGACGTCACCTCAGCTTAGGCGCAATCGGCGCGGCTTGCGCGCGAAACTTGCCGGCCGCAAAGCGCGTGCCTGAAAGACCGCGAATCGAACTCTCGATCCGTCCATCCAGTGACGGTCGTGGCTTTCCGGCTCGTCGCGCGCCGCCGTCAGGGGCCCTTGAAGCGCACGTTTTTTGGGTACTTTGCGAATTCTCCGAACACGAGTCCTTATAGCGACGCTCGCTCCAGAAACTTTCTGATCTCGAGAGAGTAGGCGCCAGGGTGCGAAAACCTGAACATGTGACCGGTGCGCGGCATGACGACTTCCTGCGAACCCTTGATGCCGTTCAGCAGGACCCCCGCGGCTTCTTTGCCGATCAGCCTGTCTTCCTCGGGAGTCAGGATCAGCGTTGGGACGTGGATCTTCTTCAGCAAGGCCGTATAGTCCGTCTTCTCGATCGAGCGGATGCGATTGACGTAGGCCTTATGCAACGTCTCCCTGATAAGGAAGTCGCGGCTCTTTCTGGTTGACCAGGGTATCTCTCCCTGGATCAGCAAAGGCAGTACGCAGCCTCGATAAGGCGTGACTGGTGGCGGACTGGGACAAATGCAGTCGTCCGGCGGCGCGGCCGACGTGCCTTTCGGTCCAAAGTGCCTCAAGTACAACCAGAGATTGAGATCGAAACGCGTCAGATCCAGGGGCTTCATGCCGTATCAGTGTTCCTTTCCTTGTCCGGCAAGATTCTCGATTTCGACCGGCTGCGGGCAGCCAGTCTCGGCGAGGCTGATGTTGGCGGCTAGAGCGTGCGCAAATCGTCCTGCGTGTCCACGTCGCGCAGAATGCCGGGATCGTCGACGTCGATGCGCGTCAGCGCGTGTGACGTGAGCAGCGCTTTCGCGCCGGTGTCGCCGTCCAGCGCGAGTAGCGCGTCGCGATGCTTGCTGCCGAAGCCGACCGGATGGCCGCGCTGGCCGTCGTAGAACGGCGCGACGAGCGGCGCGCCGTTGTCGAGCGCGCGGGCTACCGCTTCGATCGTCGGAACCGCAATGCGCGGCATATCGGCGAGCGCGACGATCCAGCCCTCGGCGTCATCGCTCGCTTCGATACCGGCGGCGAGGCTCGCGCCCATGCCGCGCTCGGCGCTCGCCGCAAACACGACATCGCAGCCGGCATCGTTCAGCGCGCGGGCGAGCGCGTCGGAGCCCGGCCGCACGACAGCGAGCACCCGCGTCACGACCCGCAGCAGCCGATGCGCGGCTTCATGCGCAACCGGCGTGCCGTCGGGCATACGTGCGAGCAGTTTGTTGTGCAGCCCGTGCGGATCGAAGCGCGAGCCGAGACCGGCGGCGAGCAACACACCAGTGGCGAGCGAGGCGTAGGCCATCGGCGGATACCGGTAGACAGGAATGCCCCCGATTGTGCGATGCAACGGGGTGCGAAGCAAGCGGCAAGGCACGCTCGATGCTAGCCGCCCGCCGCTTTCGCTTTCACTCCAATTCCGGCACTGCCGCCGGTTCAGGTCCGCACCACCTTGTCCAGCGTGATCGGCAGATCGCGCACCCGCACGCCGGTCGCGTTGTACACCGCGTTCGCGACCGCGGCCACCACGGCCGTGATGCCGATCTCGCCGATACCGCGCACGCCGAGCGAGTTGATATAAGGATCGGGCCGGTCGATGAAGGTGATGTCGAGCGTGCCGATATCGGCATTCACCGGCACGTGATACTCGGCGAGGTTCGCGTTCGTGAAGCGTCCGAAGCGCGCATCGAGCGTGCTTTCCTCCTGCAGCGCCGCGCCGATGCCCCATACGATGCCGCCCATCATCTGGCTGCGCGCGGTCTTCTGGTTCAGCACGCGGCCGACGTCGTACACCGCGACCACGCGCGGCACGCGGATCGTGCCGAGTTCGGCATCGACGTGGACCTCGACGAACACCGCGCCGAACGAGTGGAACGAGTACTTCTGCTTCTCGTCGCCGGGCTTCACGGTCGCGGTCGCCTCGATCGGCTTGCCGCCCGCGCGCGCGATGATCGCCGCGGCCGGATCGCGCTTGCCCGGTTGCGAGCGGCTCACGACCCAGCCGCTTGCGACGGTGACGTCATCGAGCGGCAGGCCATGCACGGGCGATGCCGCATCGGCAAGTGCCAGCGCGATCAGCTGGCTGCGCGCCTGGCTCGCCGCGTCGCGCACCGCGGGCGACACGCTGGCCGCCGACTGCGAGCCGCCCGAGACCGGCGCGCGCGGCAGCGACGAATCGCCGAGCGCGAAGTGGATCTGCTCGGGCGTGAAGCCGAGCGCATCGGCGGCGACCTGGGTCATCACCGTATAGGTGCCGGTGCCGATGTCCTGCGTGCCCGATGCGACCACCGCGGTGCCGTCCGGCAGAATCTGCGCAAGTGCCGACGCCTCGCTGCGGTTGGCCGGATAGGTCGCGGTTGCCATGCCCATGCCGATCAGCGTGTTGCCGTCGCGCCTCGAACGTGGCGCGTGCGGGCGGCGCGACCAGCCGAACTTCTCGGCGCCGATCTGATAGCACTCGCGCAGCGTCTTGCCCGACCACGGCTTGTGCTCCTGCGGATCGCTGTCCGCGTAGTTCTTCAGGCGCAGCGCGAGCGGGTCCATCTTCAGCGCGACGGCGAGTTCGTCCATCGCCGATTCGAGCGCGAACGAGCCGGTGGTTTCTCCGGGTGCGCGCATGAAGGTCGGCGTGCCGACATTGAGTTGCACGAGCCGGTGCGTCGTTATCTGGTTGGGCACCGCGTACAGCATGCGCGTGACCATGCAGCAGGTCTCGGTCCAGTCTTCAATCATCGACGTGTTCGAGATGCTGTCGTGACGCATCGCGGTCAGCGTGCCGTCATGCCGCGCGGCGATCACGAAGTGCTGCTCGGTGCGCGGCCGCGCGCCGACCGGGCCGAACATCTGCGGGCGTTCGAGGGCTAGCCGCACGGGCCGCCCGGTTTGCCGCGCGGCCATCGCGCACAGCGACACGTGCGACCACGACGAGCCCTTGCAACCGAAGCCGCCGCCGATCAGCGGCGAGATCACGCGCACGTCGGACACAGGGATGGCGAACGTCTTCGCGAGCACCTGCGCGGCGCCGCTCACGCCCTGCGTCGAGTCGTAGACCGTCAACTGCGGGCCGTCCCATTGCGCCATCGTTGCGTGGGGCTCCATCGGGTTGTGGTGCTCGATCGGCGTCGTATAGGTCGCTTCGATATGCACGTCGCCGCTTTGCATGCCGTCTTCGAAGCTGCCGCGCTGCGTGTCGGTCTGGCGGCCCTGCGGCTTGTCCGGCGCATGCGCGTGCGCCTTCGCCTGCTCGAAGTCGAGCGCCGCGGCGCCCGGCTGATAGGCGATGCGCAACTGGCGAGCGGCATCGGCCGCATGTTCGAGCGTATCGGCGACGATCACCGCGACCGGCTCGTTGCTGTAGTGCACTTCGTTATCCTGCAGAAGCGACAGATGGCGGCCGGCCGGCGGCGCGAGCGCGGGCCGGCCGCCATTCGGCAGGCGCGGCGCGTTCTGGTAGGTCATCACGAGCAGCACGCCGGGCACGGTCTCGGCGCGGCTCGCATCGATCGACGCGATCGTGCCGGCCGCGATCGTGCTCGTCACGAGCACCGCATGCGCGAGGCGCGCCCCGGGGAATTCGGCTGCATAACGCGCGTCGCCGGTCACCTTCAGCACTCCGTCGACGCGATCGAGCGGTTGTCCGATCAGATTCATGCGACACCTCCCGCGTTGCCGGCTGCCTGATTGACCGCACGCACGATCGCGCGCTGCGCGAGCTGCACCTTGAACGCGTTGTCGTGGCGCGGCTGCGCGCCGCTCAACGCGGCCGCGGCGGCGTTCTTCAGCGTGGCCTGGCTGAGCGGCTGGCCGCTCAGCATCTGCTCGGCCACGTTCGCGCGCCATGGTTTGTGCGCGACGCCGCCGAGCGCGATGCGCGCGCTCTGAACACGCTCGCCGTCCATCTGCAACGCGGCCGCGACCGATACGAGCGCGAACGCGTAGCTGGCGCGGTCACGCACCTTCAGATAGTGCGAATGCGCGCTGAACAGTGGTGGCGGCAGATCGACCGCGGTGATCAGCTCGCCGGGCTGCATGGTGGTATCGACATCGGGCCGGTCGCCCGGCAGCCGATGGAAGTCGGCGAACGCGATCGTGCGCTCGCCGCTGGGGCCGCTCACGTGCACCAGCGCATCGAGCGCGGCCAGCGCGACGCTCATATCCGACGGGTTGACCGCAATGCATTGCGGGCTCGCGCCGAGGATCGCATGCGCGCGGTTATGGCCGTCGAGCGCCGCGCAGCCGCTGCCGGGCAGGCGCTTGTTGCACTGCGTGAACGCGGTGTCGTAGAAGTAGCCGCAGCGGGTGCGTTGCAGCAGATTGCCGCCGACCGTCGCCATGTTGCGCAACTGCGCCGACGCGCCCGCGAGCAGCGCTTGCGACAGCAGCGGGTACTGCTCGCGCACCAGCGCGTGATTGGCCGCGTCGCTGTTGCGCACCAGCGCGCCGATGCGGATGCCGCCGCCGGGCAGCGTCGTCACCGAGTCGAGGCCGCCAATGTGCGTGATATCGATGAGCCGCACCGGCCGCGCGACGCCGCCCTTCATCAGATCGAGCAGATTCGTGCCGCCGCCGATGAATACCGCGCCCGGCTGTTGCGCGGCGCGCACCGCGCTGGCGACGTCGCCGGCGCGTTCGTAGGAGATCGCATCCATGTCGGTCTCCGTCAGGCGTTGTCGTGCGCGGCGCGGACCGCGGCGACGATGTTCACGTACGCCCCGCAGCGGCAGATGTTGCCGCTCATGCGTTCGCGGATTTCGTCGTCGGTGAGCGCGGCGGGACGCGCGCGCACGTCGGCGGTCACGGTGCTCGCCGTGCCGTTGCGGAATTCGCCGAGCAGGGCGGTCGCCGAGCACAACTGCCCGGGCGTACAGTAGCCGCACTGGAACGCATCGTGTTCGATGAACGCGGCCTGCACCGGACTCAACGCGCCGTTGCTCGCGAGTCCTTCGACGGTCGTGATGTTCTCGCCTTCATGCATGACCGCGAGCGTCAGACACGAGTTGATGCGGCGGCCGTCGGCGAGCACCGTGCAGGCGCCGCATTGACCGCGGTCGCAGCCTTTCTTCGTGCCCATCAGTCCCGCGTATTCGCGCAATGCGTCGAGCAACGTCACGCGCGGTTCGAGTTGCAGCGTGTACGCGCGGCCGTTGACGGTCAACGTGACGGGGCGCGGCGGCACCACGGGGTTGCTTGGCGGCGCGGGTGAGGCGGGCGCCGGCGCTTGCGTTTGCGCGCGCAGATGGGGCGCCGCACCGATCGTCGCGGCGGCCGCCGCCGATTGCAGGAAGCGGCGTCGTGACAGTTGGGAAGGCGTGGCGGTGGGCTCGGCGGTGGACTCTGATGCGGGGGTGTCCCCGCAATGCTGACATTCTGTAGGCGTAGTCATGAGGATCTGTTGACTCCACTGAAAGGTCAATGCGGGCTGACGACGCGTCGATGTCCAACGCATCGCGTTGAAACAAAACTATTGCGCAGCAATTTGAATGCCGTTGCAGCTAACACGGTATTAAAAACTCGCTGCAAGCACAAAGCCGATCTGCGCAATAAAGGCAGGCCAATATGCGCAATGACCGCGATGGAACCCGGCTGGAGCCGCGCAAACACGGGCAAAAGTTGCACGTTGCAAGGGGGAAAATGCGAAATCGACCTCCGGGCTCAGCGCGCCCGGCAGGCTGCCAGGATGCCTCGCAGCAAATCGATCGGCGGCGGCGGACATCCGGGGATCGTTACGTCGACCGGCAAGATCGACGAAACAGGGCCGCACACCGCGTAACTGTCGGCAAAAATGCCGCCCGTGCACGCGCATTCGCCTGCGGCAACGACGAGTTTCGGGGCGGGTGTCGCGTCGTACGCGGCGAGCATGGCCGCTCGCATATTCAGCGTCACCGGCCCGGTCACGAGCAGCAGGTCGGCATGCCGCGGACTCGCGACGAATTTGATTCCAAGTCCTTCGATGTTGTAGTACGGGTTGTTCAGCGCGTGGATCTCCAGTTCGCAACCGTTGCATGAACCCGCGTCGATCTGCCGGATGCACAGCGCCCGCCCGAGCAGATCGAGAATATCGTCGCGAATGCGTCGCTCCTCGTGATGCCACGCGTGTTCCGCCGCCGGTGCGGGTTCGCCGGGAAAATCGGTGCGCGCGAATTGCCGGATCAGTTGCCACATCAGAGATCGTGCCCCGCGTAGTTCAGGTTGAACGACTTGTTGATCAGGGGGAAATCGGGAACGATGTTGCCGATGATCGCGTGCTCGAGCGCCGGCCAGTTCTGCCACGACGGATCGTGGCAATGACATCGGGCGATAACGTCGCCGGGGGCGAGATCGAGGGCGACGAATACGTCCCCCCGCCAACCTTCCACCCAGCCTATGCCTTGCGCGGGCGCCGTTGCAGGCGTCGTGGCGACGACCACCGGACCATCCGGAAGATTGGACAGCAGCGTGCGGATCAGGCGCAGGGATTCATCGATTTCGGCGAAGCGCACCGCGACGCGCGCGGCAACGTCGCCGCGCGCATCACTGACCGCATTGACCGCTATGTCGTCATACGGAGCGGGCCGCAAGTTGGCGCGAAGGTCGAAGGTTCGACCGCTGGCGCGGGCGGCCATGCCACGCACGCCAAAATGCTCGACCACAGCTGGGGTCAATCGGCCCGTGCCGAGGAATCGATCCTGCAGCCCGGACTGGTCATCGTAGACTTTGCGCATGACGTGGACCTCGCGTTCGATGCGTTCGCATTGCTCCGCCAGCACCGCCGCGTCGTCGGGGCGAACGTCGATCGATACGCCACCCGGCACGATCCGATCCATCAGGTACCGATGTCCGAATGTACGGGCGTTCATCCGTATCCAGTCCTCCTTGAGCCGCGAGAACTGCGCGAGTCCGAAGCCGAACCCGGCGTCGTTGCCCAGCGCGCCGAGGTCGCCGAGGTGGTTGGCCACGCGCTCGCGTTCCAGCAGAAGCGCACGCAGATACAGCGCGCGCTTCGACAGTATCGTGCCGCTGGCTTGCTCGAGCGCCATGCAAAAGGCCCACGAGAACGCGACGGTCGAGTCGCCCGCAATCCTGGCGGCAACCCGATGACCGCGCGATGCAGGAGTACATTCGAACAGACGCTCGACGCCACGGTGGACATAGCCGAGACGTTCTTCCAGGCGCAACACCTTCTCGCCGACGACCGAGAACCGGAAATGCCCCGGTTCGATGATGCCGGCATGAATCGGCCCGACGGCGATCTCGTGTACGCCATCGCCCGCAACCTGCACGAATGGGTAGTCCGCCTCGCTCGAATCAAAGTCTTCGACACCCGTCGCCTGCCGTTGCAGCGGGAAATAATCTTCGGGCCAGTTGCCGTGATTGAGCCACGGCCGCGTGTCCTGGGCGCCACGCGCCCGCAGGCCGAGCAGATCGAAGATCGCCCGTTGCATGCGAGTCGCGCACGGGAAAACGGTGGCGAGATCGGGATAGTCTCCATCAGCATCCTGCTTACGCCCGATCGCGAGGCGTACCCACAATATGCCGTCATCGCATTCGTACGCGGCATTCACCGAGAAACCGTCTTCGGCTGCTTCGCTGCCCCACATTGCAACGAGGCGCCGCTGCTCGGATCTCGCGGTTCGCGCCAGCTCGAGCCACACTGATTCATCGGCGCTCACCACATGCGCTGGAATCTGGCCCGCACGGTGCGTGAGGCGGATGGCGGCAATTTGCATCGATTCGAGTCGCATCCGTCACCCCGACAACATCGTTGCGGCCTGGCGATACCACGTCGCCAGGTAGGGTGGCACATAAAGCCCAAGCATCAGCCCCAAACCCAGATGCACGAATACCGGCAGCGGCGCGGGGCGATGCTCGAGCGGTTTGGCCGTCGTCGTTTCACCGAACACCATTTGCTGAACGCGCGCGAAGATCGCCGCGAATGCGACGGCGAGGCCGAGCAGCAACAACGGCGCCGTCCACGGTATCGTGTTCATCGCGGTCGTCAGGATCAGGAATTCGCTTGCAAACACACCGAACGGCGGCAGGCCGAGAATCGCGAGCGCGCCGAGCAGCATGCCCCAGCCGACCGTCGGGCTGACCTGCAGCAGCCCGCGAATGCCTTCGATCGCCTGCGTACCGGCCTTCTGCGTCGCGTGGCCAACCGCAAAGAAGATTGCCGACTTGACGAGGGAATGGACGGTCATGTGCAGCAGACCGGCGAACGTCGCGACCGGGCCGCCGAGGCCGAACGCGAACGTCATCAATCCCATATGCTCGATCGACGAATACGAGAACAGCCGCTTGACGTCCTTCTGCCGAAACAGCGAGAACGAGGCGACCAGCACCGACACGAGCCCGAACCCGACCAGCAATCGCCCCGGCAGGCCGTTGCCAAGCGCACCGTCCGCCAGCACCTTGCAGCGCAGCACTGCGTACAGCGCGACGTTCAGCAGCAGCCCGGACAGCACCGCTGAAATTGGTGTCGGGCCTTCGGCGTGCGCGTCCGGCAGCCAGTTGTGCATTGGCACGAGTCCGACTTTCGTGCCGTAGCCGACCAGCAGGAACACGAAGGCGATCGACACGATCGACGGGTCGAGGTGCGTCTTGACGGCGACAAGGCTCGTCCACAGCAGCGCATCGCCGTCGGTCAGTTGCCGGCTCGCGGCGAGGTACAGCAGGATCGTGCCGAACAATGCCTGCGCGATGCCGACACCGCACAGGATGAAGTACTTCCAGGCGGCTTCGAGGCTCGCGGCGGTCCGATAGACGCTGACGAGCAGCACGGTCGCGAGCGTGGCGCCTTCCATCGCGACCCACAGCACGCCAAGGTTATTGGTCAGCAGCGCGAGCAGCATCGCGAACATGAACAACTGGTACATGCTGTGATAGAGGCGCATGCGCGTCGCCGTCATCCGGCCGCGCGCCTCTTCGACCTGCATGTACGGCCGCGAGAACAGCGACGTCGTCCAGCCGACGAACGCAGTCAGCGCGACGAGGTACACGTTGAGGGGATCGACGAAGAATGCACGTTTGAACGCGAACGACGGTCCATGTTCGACGGTACGCGCGGCGAGCACGAGCGTCGCCGCGAACGTCACGGCGCTGAAGCCGGCGTTCAGGTTGCGCGCGACATGAGCGGGTCGCACGGCCGCAAGAGAGGCGGCCGCCACGAGCGGAATGCCGAGCACGGCGAGCACGACGTGGGCGTCATTCATCTTTGAGTGTCTCGAGGTGACGGATGTCCAGGCTGTCGAACTGCTCGCGAATCTGGAACATGAACACGCCCAGAATCAGAATCCCGACCAGCACGTCGAGTCCGATACCGAGTTCCACGATCATCGGCATGCCATTGGTGGCGGCCGTTGCGGCGAAGAACAGCCCGTTCTCCATCGACAGGAAGCCGATCACCTGGGGAATCGCCTTCGCGCGCGTGATCATCGCCATGAACGACAGCAGCACGCACGCAAGCGCGATCCCGAGCGTGCCGCGCGCGGCCGACGTCGCGAGCTGGCTGATCGGCGACGCGACGTTGAACGCGACGATCACGAGCACGATGCCGATCAGCAGCGTCGTCGGAATGTTGATGAGCGGCTCGACGTCGGCCTGAATGTCGAGCTTGCGCACGAGGCGATACAGGAGCCACGGAATCACGCCGACCTTCAGCACGAGCGTCAGTCCGGCCGACACGTACAGATGCGCATCACCGGTCACGAAACCGAGGATCAGGTTGGCCAGAACGAGCGCGACACCCTGTAGCGTATAGAGGTGGATCAGCGACAGGATCCGACGCTGACTCAGCATCGCGAACGACAGCATCAGCAGCACGGCCGCGAGGAAATTGATCAGTTGCGTCGCGTAGGTGTGCATTCATGCTCCCAGTAGCAGGTGAACGAGCATGCCGATCACCGCGAGCAGGAAGGCGGTCGCGAGGAACTCCGGGACCCGGAAAATCCGCATCTTCGCGTTGGCGGTCTCGACCACGGCCAGCGCGGCGCCGCCCGCCATCAGCTTGACGAAGAGTGCCGGCACCGCGAGCAGCAGCGCGAGCGGATTACCCGCCGCGGCGATCCCCCACGGCATGAACAGCGCAATGCCGATGCACGAGTAGGCGAACAGTTTGAGGCTGGCCGCCCATTCCATCAGCGCGAGGTGCCGCCCCGAATATTCGAGGATCAGCGCCTCGTGGATCATCGTCAGCTCAAGGTGGGTGGTCGGGTTGTCGACGGGCAGCCGCGCATTCTCGGCGAGCGACACCAGCGTGAACGCTATGCCGGCGAACGCCAGGCTCGGATAGATCGTCAGCTCGCTGTGTCCGAGCGTCGCGACGATGCTCGTGAGCAGGGTCGACTGCGTGATCAGCGAGGCCGACAGCAGCACCATCAGCAAGGCCGGTTCCGCCAGGAAACCGACCAGCATCTCGCGGCGCGCGCCGAGCGTGCCGAACGCCGTGCCGATATCCATCGCCGCGAGCGACAGCGCGACGCGCGCGAACGCAAACAGGCCGACGAGCGCGATCGCATCCGCGGCGGGAGACAGCGGCAATTCGGTCGACAGCGTCGGCACGATTGCACAGGCGAGCGTCATCGCCGCCCACACGACATAGGGTGCGCAACGGAACACCGGACTTGCGCCATAAGCGACGACTGATTCCTTGTTGAACAGCTTGTGGAGCATCCGGTACGGTTGCCAGATGCTGGGCGCGCGCCGGTTCTGCAGCCACGCGCGGCACTGGTCGACCCAGCCCGTGAGCAGTGGCGCCGCGGCAAGCGCCAGGACGATCTCGAGGGTTTGCGATAGCACGCCGGATAGGGTCACCATCGTCTCACCAGCATCAGGAGCACGATCAGCACGGCGAAGCTGTAGGTCAGGTACACGGCAATCTTGCCCGTCTGCAGCCGCCCCGCCCATTCCGCCGCGCGTTGCGTGAGTGCCGCGATACGGTCGTAGAGAATCGACCACGTGCGGTCAGCGACCGAGACCCGGTAAGCCGGCTGCGCGTCGAACGGCGTCGGCAGTTGCCGCTCGATGCGCAGCAGCGGCGCGAAGATCTCCCGGATCGGTTGCCCGAAGCCTTCCGCCGTATCCTGCATCCGCGCAGTCGTAAACGGGAAGCCGCAACTCCACGGCGCGGCCCGTCGCAGCCGACCGTGGTAGAAGCGCCGTACCACCACCCACGCAAGGCCGCAGCAGGCGACGAAAAACAGCATGAACACGACGGGCATGTAACTCGCCCGCGCGGTCGACACCGGCACGAAGATCAGCCAGCCATGATTTTCCGCGCCGATCCCGGCACCGACGAGCACGCGCGTGACCCGGTCCAGCACCTTGACGAACTGCGTAGGCATCAGTCCGAGCAGTACACCGACCACCGCGAACCAGCAGAACGCGAGCCGTTCCCAGGTATTCGCGTCGTGTGCGCGACTCAGTTTCGCTTCTCTCGGCTGCCCGAGGAAGACGATGCCGTAGAACTTGACCATCGTGTAACTGGCGAGAGCTGCCGTCATCGCGACGAGCGCGGCCGCAATCGGCACCGTCATCGCCAGCACGGAATTCTGCAGACCCGGCGTGAACAGGAAGCTTTGCAGCAGAAGCCACTCCGCGACGAAACCACTCATCGGAGGCAAGCCAGCGCTGGCTGCGACGCCAGTGAGCACGGCCCAGGCGGTCCACGGCATGACACGGATCAGGCCGCCGAGCTTGCCGAGATTGCGCTCCCCGGTGGCGTGCAGCACGGCGCCGGTGCCGAGGAACAGCAGGCTCTTGAAGGCCGCATGCGCGACGATCTGGTAGAGCATCGCGCTCAGCGCAAGCGCGGACAGGGCCGTCATCCCGTACGCGCGAAACAGCACCGCGAGACCGAGCGCGACGATCATCAGGCCGACGTTGTCGATCGACGAATACGCGAGCAGGCGCTTCATATCGACCTGGATCGTACTGAACACCACGCCGAGCAGCGCGGTGCCGATACCCAGCACGAGCAGCAGCACGCCCCACCAGGCGAACTGCACGTGCAGCAGGTCGAACACGGTCCGGATCAGGCCATACAGGCCTACCTTCAGGACGAATCCACTGAGCAGCGCCGATACGGGGGACGGCGCCGCGGGATGGGCGTCCGGCAGCCACACGTGCAACGGGAACACGCCCGCCTTGGCACCGAATCCAACCAGCGCGAACAGGAACGCGAGCGATGCCCACAACGCGTCGGGCGACTGCGCGCGCAGATTGGCAAACGTGTAGTCACCGGTGCGCGCCTGCAGGATGCCGAAGCAAAGCAGCAGCGCGAGCGCGCCGACGTGGGAGATCAGGAAATACAGGTAACCTGCGCGGCGGATCTCGCCGATCCGATGGTTGGTCATCACGAGGAACGTCGCGGACAGCGTCAGCGTTTCCCAGGCGACCATGAACACATACGCATCGTCGGCGATGAGCACGAGCGCGATGCTCGCGATGCAAACGTGGTATTCGAAGCAGATGAGTCCCGGCGCGGACCCTTCGCCCTTACGGAAATAACCGGCGGAGAAGGCGCCGATCCCCGCGCTGACGACACCAAGCACGAACAGGAAATAGCCGGATAGCCCATCGACGCGCAGATGGAACGGCAACCCGGGCAGTCCGATCGGCAGCACCGCGGTGGTCGGTTCGGAGAAGATCCCGGCGAGTCCCGCCGCGCCCAGCAGCAGCCCTCCCAGCGCGCCGAGCGGAAACAGCCCGTGTGCAACGAATCGCGTGCGATGCAGAACTCCGAGACCCAGCGTGCCGGTCGCAAGCCAGGCGGCCGCGACCAGCAGGACGAAATGGACGACCGTGAAGGGTGCCATCCGGAATGTCTCCAGTACGCTCGGATTG
This sequence comes from Paraburkholderia sp. UCT70, assembly GCF_050434085.1. NCBI lineage: Bacteria > Pseudomonadati > Pseudomonadota > Betaproteobacteria > Burkholderiales > Burkholderiaceae > Paraburkholderia > Paraburkholderia sp. UCT70. The sequence goes on from NZ_JBNPVZ010000002.1 coordinate 1,203,262, forward strand.
GGACGAGGAGCATGGAATGAGCTCCAGCTTGCCGGGCTCACTCGAACTGCATTATGACATCAGAAAACCAATCTGGATAACAGGATATGATAATGGCATTATCATGTGAACCACATGTTCGAGCGAATCGGCGGCCCTGTGCGCAGCTCGCCTGCATGCGGTGCGCGAAGCGTCTATTCGCCGCGTCTTTGCTGTTGTTCCGAGCGATTGAGTGAAGATCCTATGCCTGCGCAGTACTTTCGAAGCCTGACGGGAAAACACCGCAGCACGAGCGCGAACCGTCAGCTCGGGTTTTCTCTTGCCTTCGTGGCCGGCGCCACCAATGCCGGCGGCTTCCTCGCGGTCAAGCAATACACGTCCCATATGAGCGGCATCGTGTCGGCGATCGCGGACCAGACGGCGCTCGGGGACATCCGGCTCGTGTTGGCTGGCATCGGTTCGCTGGCATCGTTTGTCGTCGGAGCGGGGTGCTCGGCAGTGCTCGTCAACTGGGGGCGCCGCCGCGGCCTGCAAAGCCAGTACGTGCTGCCATTGGCGGTCGAGGCCGCGCTGCTGCTCCTGTTCGGTCTGCTCGGCAGCCACCTCGCGCTACGCGAAGCGTTCTTCGTCCCCGTGACCGTGATCCTGCTGTGCTTCATCATGGGGCTGCAGAATGCGATGATCACCAAGCTGTCGGGCGCGGAGATCCGTACCACACACATGACCGGCATCGTCACGGACCTCGGAATTGAGTTGGGTAAGCTTTTTTACTGGAATCGAACGGCGCTCATTGACGACGCGCACGCGGTCATCGCAAACCGCGCGAAGCTGAAGATCCACGGCACGATGCTCGCGTCTTTTTTCGTGGGCGGCCTGATCGGCGCAATCGGTTTCAAGCATGTGGGCTACGTGTCGACTGTGCCGCTCGCCGGCGCGCTCGTCACACTCGCGATCGTCCCCGTCGCCGACGATGTGCTGGCCTATCTCTATCGGTTCGAGCGCAGGCACTGACCTCATACGAGGTGGGGTGAATCCTCGTCGAAAGCAAATGCATTATAATTTGGTTAGCATATTCGCCGACCCGCCCTCGCAATGGAAACCAAAACCGCACGCCTGACCGTCCTGATCGACCCCGCCAAGAAAGAAGCATTTGAAATGCTCTGCTCGGCGCAAGATCTGACGCCGTCACAAGTCGTCCGCCAACTGATCCGCGAGTATCTCGAGCGTCACGGCGTGACCTACAAGACCAAGAGCCCACTCGCCAAGCGGGGAAAGTGACGCCCAGGTTGAGGCGTGGTGCCGGTCAACCGCCGATTTCCCAGTGCCCTTGTCCTTGCGCATGCCAGATCAGCCGCTTCGGATCGAGGCGCTCTCCCGCTTTCAGATGGCGAGCAGTGACGGACAGCTTGAGCTCGCCTGCAAAGTCAAACGAGAGGGCGCGCTCGAACAGGACTTGTCTGGGCGGCAAACGACGCCCGCTTTTCCAGGCAAACGCGACGAAGTTGCTGTCGTCGCCGCACCGAACGATCGCATAGGAAACGCCAAATACCGATTTCAGCCGCTCGAGGTGCCGCGGTATGGCCGGATCATCGTCCGTAAAGTTGATGACGAGGATGCCCGTCTCGGTTAAACGCTCGCGACAGGCGGCGAAGAACGCGATGTCCGCACACCGGCTCGCCATCCCTTCCGCACCAAACGCATCAAGCAGGATCACGTCCGTGCGGATGTGATCCTTCGTCAAGTAGTCCGCGCCATCGGCGCAAACCACCTTGAACCGCGCGTCGTCCGCCGGAATCCTGAACACGTCACGCAGCGCGATCACCTCGGGGCTGATCTCGACTGCGTCGATCGTGACCTCTGGCAGATGCCGATAGCAATACTTCGCCAGCGATCCCCCGCCTAGTCCGATCATGCAGATGTGCGTGGGAACTGGCTGCAGCAGCAGAAATCCCATCATCGCGCGTGTATAACCGAGGGTGAGCTTCTCCGGATTCCTGAGCGACATGAAGCTCTGAGTGGCGAAGTGATCGAAGTGTAGCGACACCGCGTGCTGCGTCTCCAGCACAAGCGGTTGCTCATTGCTGATCGGCGTGGACATGAATTTGACGAACGCGTCGTACGATGTTCGATCCTCAGCCATTCTCGGTATGCTCGGGTAGCCAAACAGTCGATTGAATCATGCACTGCGGACCGCGCTTCCGGGCGGGGCCGCCAACGGGGAACGGCCCGTCAGACCTTCTTCAGAAGGCAGGCCTTGAGCATGAAGCCGCCGGCGTCCGTCTTGCAGTCGATTTCGTGATCGCCACCGACGATCCGGATGCTTTTCACCTTGGTGCCCATCTTCAGCGTGATCGACGAGCCCTTGACGCGCAAATCCTTGATCAGCACGACCGAATCACCGTCCGACAGCACGTTGCCGTTCGCATCCTTGACGACGCTGCCCGCCGGTTCATCGCTCGCGTCGGCGCCAGCGTTCGCCGACCATTCGTGACCGCAGTCCGCGCACACGTACAGCGTGCCGTCAGGGTAAGTGTTTTCCATTGCGCATTGCGGGCATGAAGGGGCAGCGTTCATTGCAGCTTCCATTGAAACGATTTTGAGTCAGTCAGTAAAAAAACAGGCGAGCAACCCGCCAGCCCTGAGCCGGTCGTCGTGCCGGTGGCTCGTGGGTGCACAAAATTATAATGCAATACACATGCTCTTACCGTCCAATTATCATCGGACTTTCAGTCCCATTCACCAGACTTACGGGTAGCTTCGCCGCGGATGTCGACAGGTTTGAACTGGATGGAAAATGTCCGCTTTGCGGGTGATAAATTTGGAACTGGCCAACCGGGCCAAAATGGAGTCGGTGCTATGAGCAGAACCGATCGGGGATAACACCCTGATTGCCGCGCGCGTTCGCGGGCGACCGAGTATCACGACGTCGCGGAGCAATAGGCGAGGGAGGGATGATCATGGCGAAGCTGCGCATTGCGACGTTCAACATCAACGGTATCCGCTCGCGGCAGGCGGCGCTATTGCAATGGCTCGAGCGCGAGGCGCCGGACGTCGTGTGCCTGCAGGAACTGAAGGCGGTGGATAGCGCATTTCCAGTCGACGCATTGCGCGACGCCGGTTATGGCGCCGTGTGGCAAGGCCAGAGCGCATGGAACGGTGTGGCGATTCTGGCCAAAGGCGACGCACCGCTCGAACGTCGGCGCGGTCTGCCCGGTTTCGAAGACGACACGCATAGCCGTTACATCGAGGCCGCGGTCGGCGGCGTGCTGATCGTGTGTTTGTACCTGCCGAACGGCAATCCGCAGCCCGGCCCCAAGTTCGACTACAAGCTCGCGTGGTTCGATCATCTGATTGCGCATGCGGCGCGGCTCTACCAGAGCGGCCACCCGGTCGTGATCGCTGGGGACTTCAACGTCGTGCCGACCGACGAAGACATCTACAACCCGCGCTCGTGGCTAAAGGACGCGCTGCTGCAGCCGGAGAGCCGCGAGCGTTATCGCAGGCTGCTCGCGCAAGGCTGGACCGATGCGCTGCGCACGCATTTCGGCGACGAACGCGTGTACACGTTCTGGGATTATTTCCGCCGTCATTGGGATACGAATTCGGGGCTGCGCATCGATCATCTGCTGCTGAGCGCCGACCTCGCGCCGCGCCTGCGCGATGCGGGCGTCGACCGTTGGGTACGCGGCGAACCGCATGCCAGCGATCACGCGCCGACGTGGATCGAACTGGAAATGGGCGCCGGCCGCAAGAAGAAGAGCGGCTAGTGAAGCGGCGGGCGATCCGCTTGCGGCGGATCGCCCGCTTTGGCGCGACTGCCGCGCCCTGTTGATCGGCGCCTATGATCCGGCGCCGTGCCTGCTTCAGTCGTAGTCGCGACCGCCGCGCGACCACAGCGCGCCCATCACGAACCCGGCGAGAGCAACCACGGCCAGCGTCGTGAACGGGTTTTCGGCCGTCGTATCGCGCACGAGGCTCGTCGTATTCGCGCATAACTGCTGCGCCTTGCCGCTCAATTCGCGCGCCTTGCCCGCCACCTGCGCGCTGGTGTCGGCGACGGCATCGCCGACCGCGCTTTGCACCTTGCCCGCGACTTCCTTTACCGCGCCTGCCGCTGAATTCGTATCCATATGCATCGCTCCTGTTGTCATATTTACGTGCGGGCCCGCTGCAATTGCAACGCGCTCGCACAAGGGCGCCGCGCAAGCCGTGCCAGTGCGGCGTAAGCCTGCGTCAGTGACGAAAGGGGTGCAAGAAGTGCGCCCGGCGACGGGACGCCATGCATCCGGCCAAACGGGACGTGCTGGAACATCATCGTCGGCGCCCGAAATTGATGCCGACGAACACGGCCAGCAGCATCAGAAAACCGCCGAACAGCAGCGCGGCATTGACGAGCACCTGGCGCAGCCCGAGCGTTTCGACGTCGATGAACGGATACGGATAAAAATCCGACAGGCTGCCGCGCCAGAACGTGATGCCGAGATAGGCGAGCGGATAGACGAGCCACAGCGGAGCGTGGCGCAACCGCAGATGAAAACGCGGCACGAACAGCACCCAGTAGAGCGCGGCGAGCATCGGCAGCACGCTGTGCAGCGACTCGTTGAGCAGGCGCCGGTAGGGCGACAGCGGCCACAGTCCGCGCAACAGCAGGTTGTACGCGAGGCCGACGAACACGATGTACGCGACCACCGCGGTCACGACCGTGGGCTGCCGGAAAAAGCGCACGAGCGGCGAGCGGTGCTTCCACAGCACGATGCAGGTGAAGCAGAGCGCACTGGCGAGCACCGTCAGATTGGTCAGGTAGCTGCTCATGCGCGCGAGCGCGTCGAACACGGTGAGCCCGCGCGCGAGCGAGCGATCGATCGTCAGGTCGGCTTGCGCGAGGATCGCCATCCACGCGATCAGCGCAATGACCGCCGCCAACGTCAACGACGACACACTGGGCGTATGCAGCGGCAGCTCGGGCTCGCGCTGCGGAACGAGGGTAGGGCGCATGCGCTCGATTCTACGCGCGGTGCGCGCGCGGCTGCATGGGCTTTCGCGCCCTCGCGCGCCGGCGTTGGCAAAATACTACGGCGTACTACGCGAGCTACTGGCTGGCTGTCAAGCGGGTTGCAAAGCGGGTTGCAAAGCGGGTTGCAAGCTCGCCGCCACGGCTGCAAGCGCCGCGCTCACTGGCGGCGATTCATCGTGTGTTTCGACCCGTTATGATCGCGACTGCAGCCCTCGATGTTAACGACGCCGTGCGCGGCAAGCAGTCTCTGTCAGCGCCGGTTCAAGACTCGCAAAACGGAGAGAAAGCATGAAAGCCAGCACCATTGCCGAACGGGAAGCGCGCGGCCGCGCCGCGCGCGAGCATTCGAAACGCTCGAGTCACCGGGCGGTCGGCGAGTTGCACCGCGATCCGATCGAGCTGCTGAAACAGAGCAGCGCGGAGCGCGTCGAGAATCTGGTGCCGCTGCGCTATGGGCGCATGGCTGCCTCGCCGTTCTCGTTCTTTCGAGGCAGCGCGATTCTGCAGGCGCACGATCTGAGCAAGGTGCACGACACCGGCCTCACCATGCCGATCTGCGGCGACGGCCATCTGATGAATTTCGGCGGTTTCGCAACGCCCGAGCGGCAACTGGTCTTCGACCTGAGCGACTTCGATGAAGTCTCGATCGGCCCGTTCGAATGGGACCTGAAACGCCTGTGCGCGAGCCTCGTCGTGGCCGCGCGCCAGATGCGCCTGAGCCGCGGCACCGCCGAGAGTCTTGTGATGACCGCGGTCGGCTCGTATCGCGATCGTGTCGCGCAATACGCGCAGTTCGGCGCGCTCGACCTGTGGTACGACCGCATCACGTTCGACCGCATGGCCGAGATCGCACTGACGCCCGAGCGCCGGCGCGCGGTGCGGCGCAGCATGGAGAAGGCCGCGAGCCGCACGCATGAAAGCCTGCTCGAAAAAATGGCCGCGTTCGACGGCAATCGCTGGACCATCCACGATGCGCCGCCCGCGCTGTTTCACGTGCACGGTGCGAATACGTTGTTGACGGCCGAGGAAACCGAAACCTACCGGACCGGCAACGTCGACAAGATGGTCGAGCAGGTGTGGGACGAGTACCGCAAGACGATGTCGCACGATCGGCGCGAACTGCTGGATCACTTCACGAGGCACGACGTCGTGTTCAAGGCGGTCGGCGTCGGCAGCGTCGGCACGCGTTGTCTGGTCGTGCTGCTCGTCGATCACATGGGCAAGCCGTTGTTCCTGCAATTGAAGGAGGCGCGGCCGTCGGTCATCGCGCAGTTCTACAAGTCGCCGGCGGTCAAGCATCAGGGCGAGCGCGTCGTGCAAGGACAGCGGCTGCTGCAGGCCGCGAGCGACGTCTTCCTCGGCTGGGGGACCGGGCCGCTCGGGCGGCATTTCTATTTCCGCCAACTGCGCGACATGAAGCTGTCCGCGAATATCGAGCTGTTCGACAGCGATCTGCTCGACGGCTATGCGCGGCTATGCGGCTGGATCATGGCGCGCGCGCATGCGAAGGCGAGCGGCCAGGCGATCGAGATCAGCGCGTACATCGGCCGCGGCGATCAGTTCGGCGAAGCGCTGAGCGGCTACGCGAGCGCCTACGCGGATCAGGTCGAGCGCGACTACGACGGGTTCATGAAAGCGTGCCGCGACGGCAAGCTCGAAGCGCGCACCGACGAGGACATGGCGGCGGATTTCCGTGTGTAACGCTGCGTGCGCGTGGTGTCACTTCACGCGCACCGTCACGCATCGGCGCGCGCTTCGCGCAGCGTGACGAAACGCAGATGGCGCTCGCATGCCGCTTCGATCACGCTCGGCAGCACCGCGAGAATCAGCGGCTGGCCTTCGATCGTCAGCGCGGCGTTGCCATCGTGCAGCAACAGGATGTCGCGCGCGGCGAGACCATCGAGCAGCCGCCGCGCAACCACGTGAGGGTCACGCTCGCGCGTATCGTAGCCGCGCCGTGTCCAGGCCGCGAGACGCAGATCGAGCTTGCGCAGCACCGGCTCCAGGAAGAGGTTGCGCAGGCCGGCGGGCGCGCGGAAAAACATCGGCCGCGCGCCGCTGACGGTTTCGAGCGTGCGTTGTGCGGCGGCGATCTCGCGTGTCAACGCGCGCGGAAACGTGACCGAAAATGTATGCACGTGCACCTGCGAGTGATTTTCGAGCCCATGCCCACGCGCGACGATTTCGCGCGCGAGTTGCGGATAACGCTCCACCTTCGCGCCGATGCAGAAGAACGTCGCGCGCACGTCGAACGCGTCGAGCAGATCGAGCACTTGCGGCGTGACGGCGGGGTCGGGACCGTCGTCGATGGTCAGCGCGATTGCATCCGCGTTGCGCGGGTTCGCGGGCAGGCGGGTCCAGTTGGGCCCGAGCAGCGTGGTGCGCGGCAATAGTCCGGCGATCGTGAACAGCGCGTGGTTCGCGACGATCGTGGCGAGCCACCATGGCCACGCGGCCGGTGCGACAGCCACGCCGATCAGCACGATCACGTGCCAGCCGATCGTGCCGTTCAGCAGTGCGGAGTTGCGGCTACGCGGCCAGCGGCGCGGCGGGTTCGGGCATTCATTCATCGAACGTGCTTCCAGTACGCCTTCCTCCGTCCCGGGAAGGCCCGTGAATCTTGCGCGATGCGCAACCGCGAACGATACCACTGTTGCGCTAGTCGACGTGCCGCGTTCGGCGGCGACGTACCCCGGTGAAAGCGCCCTGAAAGACGTCGCGCGGTTTGCTATCGCCGATTCGCTGTTGTATGGTGCGGGGCGAAAAGAGTCGCGCGTGTCGATGGCGATCGGACGGATCGCCGCAACGAGCTCGCGTCGCTACCCACTACAACAGGAGATGCATGATGTCGGAAACAGGAAACGGAAAAGTGGCGCTGGTGACGGGCGCGGGCAGCGGCATCGGCCGCGCGTGCGCACTGACGCTCGCGCAGCACGGTTATAGCGTGGTGCTCGCCGGACGCCGCCAGGCCGCGCTTGATGCGGTCGCGCAGGAAGCGCGGGCGCTGCGCGGCGACGCGCTCGCGGTTGCGTGCGACGTGACCGACGCCGACAGCGTCGCCGCGCTTTTCGACACGATCCGCGCGCGCTTCGGCCGGCTCGACGTGCTGTTCAACAACGCGGGACGCAACGGCTCGCCCGTCGATCTCGACGAAGTGAGCATCGACGAATGGCGTTCCATCGTCGATACCAATCTGAACGGCGTGTTCCTGTGCACGCGCGCGGCGTTCGGCCTGATGAAGACGCAGAACCCGCGCGGTGGCCGCATCATCAACAACGGCTCGATCTCCGCGCATGCACCGCGTCCGAACAGCGCCGCGTACACGGCGACCAAACACGCGATTACCGGACTCACGAAGGCGGTGTCGCTCGACGGCCGCAAATACGACATCGTGTGCGGTCAGATCGACATCGGCAACGCGGGGACCGAGATGGCCGCGCGAATGGCGCGCGGCGTGCCGCAAGCGAACGGCGAGATCGCGGTCGAGCCGCTGATGGACGTGCAGCACGTCGCCGACGCGGTGCTGCATATGGCAAGCCTGCCGCTGTCGGCGAACGTGCAGTTCATGACGATCATGGCGAGCAAGATGCCGTTCGTCGGGCGCGGCTGAGCGGCGCGCAGCACCGGCTCACAACGGCGGGGCGGGGAGCGGGGCGCGCGCGTTCAACTTATACTGGGCGCTCCGCCGTCTTTCCTCGCAAAGCAAGCCGCCGTGCCCCGCGCCACACCCAGCGACGACCCGCCGCCGCAGCCGCCCGTGCGGCCCGATCTCGACGACTGCTGTCATAGCGGCTGCACGCAGTGTGTGTTCGATCTATACGATGAAGCGCTGGAGCGCTACGAGCTCGCGCTGGCTGCGTGGCACAAGCGGCAGGCGCAGAAGGCGCGGCCAGCGCGGCGACCGGACACGCAGGGCGCGAAGTCGAAACCGCAAACGGACGCGCGTCGCTCGACACCCACGCGCGGCAAACCGAGCCCTCGCAGCTGATTCGCGCACGAATTCGCGCACGATCGTCCACCGTCCCCGTTATGACCGACCTTCAGCTCACGCCGACCGAATCTCTCACCGATCCGCACACGCTCGACGATCTGCATCGCTTCGTGCAGCGTCATCCGCGCCTGTTCGTGCTGACCGGCGCGGGCATCAGCACTGATTCCGGCATCCCCGGCTACCGAGACGACAACGGCGCATGGAAGCGCTCGCCGCCGATCACGCTGCAGGAGTTCCTTGGCACGCTGGCGATGCGTCAGCGCTACTGGGCGCGCAGCATGGTCGGCTGGCCGCTCGTCGCGCGCGCGCAGCCGAATGCCGCGCATGTCGCGCTCGCGCGGCTCGAAGCGGCTGGTCACGTGCCGACGCTGGTCACGCAGAACGTCGACGGCTTGCATCAGCGCGCGGGCAGCCGCGACGTGATCGAGCTGCATGGCGGCATCGACGGCGTCAGTTGTCTCGACTGCGGCATGCAGCACTCGCGCGCGGCGATCCAGCAGACGCTCGAAGCCGACAACCCCGCTCTGCTCGACGTCACGGCCGAAGCCGCCGCCGATGGCGACGCGCATCTCGAGTGGCACGATCTCGGCGGTTTTCGCGTGCCGGCATGCGCGAACTGCGGCGGGTTGCTGAAGCCGTCGGTGGTGTTCTTCGGCGAGAATGTGCCGAAGGCGCGCGTCGAAGCGGCGTCGCATGCGCTCGATGCGGCCGACGCCGTGCTCGTGGCCGGCTCGTCGCTGATGGTGTATTCCGGCTACCGCTTCTGCGTGTGGGCGCAGCACCAGGGCAAGCCGATCGCGGCGATCAACCTCGGCCGCACGCGCGCCGATCCGCTGCTGTCGCTGAAGGTGGCCGCGCCGTGCGGCGATACCTTGAGCGCGCTCGCCGGTCTGCTGGCTGGCGATTGAGAATGAGTAGACTCCGCGGATCACCGTCAAAACCTGAGGAACACGCAAGGCCGACCATGACCGACTCCCGACAACATTCGCCATCCGCCGAACGCAATCGCGAACCGATCCTCGCGGTGCTGCGCGAGGCGCTGCCGGCGAGCGGCCGCGTGCTCGAAATCGCGAGCGGCACCGGTGAGCACGCGATCTGCTTCGCCGGCGCGCTGCCCGGTCTCGACTGGCAGCCGAGCGATGCCGACGAAGAAGCACGCGAGTCGATTGCCGCGTGGACCGCGCACGCGGGGCTCGCGAACGTGCGCGCGCCGCTCGCGCTCGACGTGCATCAGCCGGACTGGGGCGTCGATGCGCTCGACGCCGTCGTCTGCATCAACATGATCCACATCTCGCCGTGGAGCGCGGCGCAGGCACTTTTCGACGGCGCGGGGCGGCGCCTCGTCGACGGCGGCGTGCTCTATCTATACGGTCCTTACCGGCGCGGCGGCGCGCACACGGCGCCGAGCAACGAAGCGTTCGATCAATGGTTGAAGAGCCGCGATCCCGAATGGGGCGTGCGCGATATGGAAGCGGTCGTCGCGCTCGGCGACACGGCGGGGCTCACCTGCGAACGGGTGGTCGCGATGCCGGCGAACAACTTCAGCCTGGTGTTCACGAAGCGGGCAGGGTAGCGGGTGCACCGACGGGTCGCGCATTCGTCCACGCCTTCCGCCAAACCTCCGTCCGATCCCAAACCGAACCCGCCGCGCAAGCGCCGACGCGCGCACAATACCTGTCGTCACGCGCAAACATGAGCACGACAGGAGCACGAGCAACTGGCGTGCTTGCCCCCTCCCAAGCGGCAAGCGCGCATTTCTTTTATCCTTTCACCCTCGACGCCGCGCCGCCGTTCTCATGGCGCGGCGCCACGACATTTTTTGGACTCTGGAGAATTCAAATGGGCAAACAGGCAATCGGCGTGGTGGGGCTGGCGGTCATGGGCCGCAATCTGGCGCTCAACATCGAGAGCCGCGGCCACGCGGTGTCGGTCTACAACCGTAGCCGCGCGAAAACCGACGAACTCATCGCCGAATTTCCGGACCGCAAACTGGTGCCGGCTTTCACGCTGGAAGAGTTCGTCGACTCGCTCGAAAAGCCGCGCCGCATTCTGATGATGGTCAAGGCCGGCGAGCCGACCGACGCGACCATTGCCTCGCTCAAGCCGCTGCTCGAAAAAGGCGACATCCTGATCGACGGCGGCAACACGCCTTTCACCGACACGATCCGCCGCAACCAGGAACTCGCGAAGGCGGGTCTGCATTTCATCGGCACCGGCGTGTCGGGCGGCGAGGAAGGCGCGCTGAAAGGCCCGTCGATCATGCCGGGCGGCCCGCGCGACGCGTACGACCTCGTCGCGCCGATCCTCACCGAGATCGCCGCGAAGGCGCCGGACGGCGAGCCCTGCGTCGCGTACATGGGACCGGACGGCGCGGGCCACTTCGTGAAGATGGTGCACAACGGCATCGAGTACGGCGACATGCAGCTGATCGCCGAAAGCTACGCGGTGTTGAAGCAGGTCGTCGGATTGTCGAACGAGGAACTCGGCAAGGTCTACACCGAGTGGAACCAGGGCGAACTCGACAGCTATCTGATCGAAATCACGTCGAAGATCTTCGGCAAGAAGGACGACGAAACCGGCAAGGACCTCGTCGACGTGATTCTCGACCGTGCCGCGCAGAAAGGCACCGGCAAGTGGACCAGCCAGAACGCGCTCGACCTCGGCGCGCCGTTGCCGCTGATCACCGAGGCGGTGTTCGCGCGCGTGCTGTCGTCGCTGAAGACGCAGCGCGTGGCCGCGAGCAAGGTGCTGGAAGGTCCGCAGGCGAGGCCGCTCGAAGGCGCGAAGGACGCGTTCATCGAATCGGTGCGCCGCGCGTTGTACTTCAGCAAGGTGATCTCGTACGCGCAGGGCTTCGCGCAGTTGCGCGCCGCGTCGGAAGAGTACAACTGGGATCTCGACTACGGGACGATCGCGAAGATTTTCCGCGCGGGCTGCATCATCCGCGCGCGCTTCCTGCAGAAAATCACCGACGCCTATTCGAAGGACAAGGCGCTCGCGAACCTGCTGCTCGACCCGTACTTCCGCGACATCGCGAAGAACTACCAGGCGGCGCTGCGCGAAGTCGTGGTGGCCGCGGTCAACGCGGGTGTGCCGGTGCCGGCATTCGCGTCGGCAATCGCGTATTTCGACGCCTACCGCTCGGAGCGTCTGCCCGCGAACCTCGTGCAAGCGCAGCGCGACTTCTTCGGCGCGCATACGTTCGAACGCATCGACAAGCCGGGCAGCTTCCACGCGCAGTGGAGCTGAGCGGTTAAAAAAACGGCCCGGCGCGCCATGGTGACAGGGCGCGCCGGGCCGTTGCTCCGTTTGGTTCAGCAAGGAAACGCCGCATTATTACCAAATGTCTCGCGGGTTAAACGCGGACTTAAAGAATGCCAAATGATTATTGCGGCCGCAGCAATAGAGTTTCACTGGTTTAAGGGTTTTCCCTAGATCGAGACACCTCTAAACTTGTTTTCAATCGCTGAGGGATAAGCAGAAACCCGAAGCGCACCACACAACAAGTCCTTTGGAGGTTAATCATGAAGACCCTGATTTCCGCTGTTGCTATCGCCGCCGCCCTCGTTGTTCCGGCCGCGTCGTTCGCTCAAGCGAGTCAGCCGGTGACCCGTGCTCAGGTTCGCGCTGAACTGATTCAACTCGAAAAGGCCGGCTACAACCCGAGCGCCAGCGACGTGAACTACCCGGCCGACATCCAGGCAGCGCAAGCACGCGTCGATGCGCAACGCGGCACGGCCATCGCGGCCAACCCCGCAGACACCAGCGGCTATGGCGCTCCGGCTGCCGGCACGTCGCAAGCTGGCCACGCTGTCATCCCGGCGAAGGCCGACCGTGACTCGGTGTACTTCGGCAACTAATCGCAGTAGAAGTCCGCAGATGTAGTGGGTAGTTGTAGTGCGCTGTAGACGCCGTTTCGTGGAATAGCGCGAACGCGGCGGGCAAGAAAAAACGCCATCCAGTTCGATCGGATGGCGTTTTGTCGTTTACGGCGCCGTTCTGCGACGTTCCCGTCAATGCAGCGTTCGCTGCCGCCGGCCGATGTCATCGAACAGCGCGCGGCTCGGCTCCAGCGCGAGCAGCCACGATTCGTCGTAGTCGCTCAGGTTGTCGAGCGCCTCGCGCAGCCGTTCGAGCGCCACCGCAGGCAGCTCGACGCTCGCCTCGACCCCGCTCGACAGTCCCGCGATGCTCGCCAGTTGCACGAGCGCATCGGCGGCCTCGGCGACTTCGGCGGCGAAGATCAGATGCGTGTTCAGCAGTTCGACGAGGCCGGCAGACGCCGCCACATCGTCGACGTTGAGTTGCACGGCCAGAAAGGTGGCTTTGTTCATCCTCGATTCCTCCCAGAATCCCAACGTTGTCGTGAGCTGCTCCGCGCGGCTTGACTGAGTATAGGCGATGGTCGATCGCCTGCAATGATCGGACGGAACGGCCGTGGCGGCTTGCTCGCCCAGACGCGCGGGCCACGCGACCTATAATAGGGCCAGCCGCGCGAGCGCCGTCGCCGTGGGCGCACGGCGCCGCCCGCCGGGCTTGCGCGCTTGCCAATTGCTCATCGACCATGAAGATCATCCGCAGCAGAAGCTTCACCGCGTCGCGTGCCTGGGGCGCGCTCGACATCGCGAACATGAACGGCATCACCACGCGTCTGCATTGGACCGACCAGCCGTACAAGTGGCATGTGAACGACGGCGAGGAGGTATTCGCCGTGCTCGACGGCCGCGTCGAAATGCGCTATCGCGAAGACGGCGTCGAACGCACGACAGTGCTCGAAACCGGCGACGTGTTCCATGCGTCGGTCGGCACCGAGCATGTCGCGCATCCGCTGGGCGCGGCACGCGTGCTCGTCGTCGAAAAGCAGGGCAGCGTCTGAAGAACACGGCAGTTTGACGGCGCGCGTGTGGCGGTCGCGCACAATATCCAGGCGGCAGCGGACAGCCGCGACCGTGCAAGCATGACGGCACGGCAATTGCAAGGGCGTCGATTGAATCGGATTGAGACACACCTCGAGGAAAATCAGATGACACAACAATGGCAACCGACGGCGATCCGCCTGCTGATGGCGGCGGCGCTCGGCGTGGCGATCGGCGGCTGCACGACGATGCCGTGGGAAAGCACGCCGTTCTACAGCAACGCGCCGTCGAGCACGACCAGCCTCGCGACCGTCCCGGTGCCCGCCGGCTACTATCGCGTCAATCCGGGCGATACGCTGTCCGGCATCGCTTCGGCCTATGGACGAAGGCCGCAGGAAATCGCGGCCTGGAACGGCTTGCCGGTCAACGCGGCGGTCGCGCCCGGCCAGGTGCTGCGCGTTTCGCCGCCGATGACCTCGGGCAGCGTGGTCACGCCGCCGGTCGCGGTGGCGCCGGGTGCGCCAGCCGCGCCGGGCGCGACGGCGAACGTGCCGCCGGGTGCCGTACCCGGTGCGCCGGCCCCTACCGCCATGCCGCAGCAGGGCGTGCTGCAATGGCCATTGCGCGGACCGATCCTGCGCGCGTTCGCGCCGGGCAAATCCAACGGCATCGTGATCGGCGGCCAACCCGGTGATCCGGTCAAGGCCGCGGCGACCGGCCGCGTGGTTTACGCGGGCACCGGCATCGAAGCCTACGGCCCGCTCATCATCATCAAGCACAACGATTCGCTGATCACCGCGTACGGCCAGAACAGCCAGCTACTCGTCAAGGAAGGCGACGCGGTGGCGCAAGGGCAGACGATCGGCGAGGTCGGTGTCGATAGCCGCGGCGTCGCGTCGATCCAGTTCGAAGTGCGCGAGAACGGCCAGCCGGTCGATCCGCTCCAGTGGTTGCCGAAGCCTGGCGGCTGAGCGTCCCCGTCGCGACTGTTGGCTCATCGCAGCCGGATCGGCGCGCTTCTCGGGGATGCGCCGATTTTCAGCGTCGTCTGAATTGAATACACTGTATGGCTCGTTTGCCGGCGCGCGCGTTCCTCCCGGAATGCACGGGCGGCCGGTTGCCGTAGGCTGTCATTCATGGACGCACAGGGACACACAATGATCGATTTGCGCAGCGATACCGTTACCCGTCCGACTCCGCCGATGCTCGCGGCGATGTCGGCGGCCGAAGTCGGCGACGACGTCTGGGGCGACGACCCCACCGTCCTGCGTCTGCAGGCAACGCTGGCCGAGCGCACCGGCAAGGAAGCGGGGCTGTTCTTCCCGAGCGGCACGCAAAGCAACCTCGCCGCGTTGATGGCGCACTGCGCGCGCGGCGACGAATACATCGTCGGCCAGCTCGCGCACACCTACAAATACGAGGGCGGCGGCGCGGCCGTGCTCGGCAGCATCCAGCCCCAACCGCTCGAAAACGCCGCCGACGGCTCGATCCCACTCGACAAGATCGCCGCCGCAATCAAGCCGATCGACGATCACTTCGCGCGCACGCGGTTGCTCGCGTTGGAAAACACGATCGGCGGCAAGGTGCTGCCGGCGCAGTACGTCGCCGATGCGACGCAGCTCGCGCGCGAGCGCGGCCTCGCGACCCACCTCGACGGCGCGCGCGTGTTCAACGCGGCGGTCGCGTCGGGCAAACCGGTCGCGGCGCTCGCCGAGCCGTTCGATTCGGTGTCGATCTGTTTTTCGAAGGGACTGGGCGCGCCGGTCGGCTCGGTGCTGGTCGGCAGCCGCGCGCTGATCGACGTCGCGCATCGTTGGCGCAAGGTGCTCGGCGGCGGCATGCGCCAGGCTGGCGTGCTCGCGGCGGCGTGCCTGTATGCGCTCGATCACAACGTCGAGCGGCTCGCCGACGACCACGCGAACGCCGCGCATCTGGCGGCGGGGCTGGAGACGATCGAGCAGGTGAAGGTGCAGTCGGTCGCGACGAACATGGTGTTCGCGCAGTTTCCTCAGCAGCATTGCGCGCCGCTCGAGGCGTGGCTCAAGGAGCGCGGCATCCTCACGCAGATGCTGTATGCGTCGCGCTTCGTCACGCACATGGATGTGTCGCGCGACGATATCGACACGTTCATTGCCGCGGTGAAGGGGTATTTCGCGGCACGTTGATCGCGCCGCATGGGTCGTAAGCGAGGCGGCTCGCGTGGTTGCCGCCTCGTCTTCCCGCACTGGCTTCAACTCGTGCGGCGCGCTCGTTCGAGCCGCGCTTCATTCAGGCTTCATCCCCGCCTCACGCGCCGTCCGGCGCATATCTCACTTGACCGCCGCCTTCGCCTGCACGCCCGCGCGATGCGACGGCGCGAGCAGCCGCAAGCCGCTCGCCAGGCTCGCCGCGCCGGCGAAGAACGCGCCGAGGCCGAGCGCGAGCGTCGGCCCATGCTGGCGGCCGGCAATGCCGAAGCACAGCGCGACCAGCGCCGCGCCGGTCGCCTGTCCGAGCAGCCGCGCGGTCGCCACGATGCCGCTCGCGCCGCCGCTGCGCTCCGGCGGCGCGCTCGCCATCAGCGCCTTCAGGTTCGGCGACTGGAAAAAGCCGAAACCCGCGCCGCAGATCGCCATACGGATGCCGATGTCGAGCACGTGCGGATGGGCGGGCAGCATCGCCAGCGAGGCCATCCCCGCCGACAGCACCGCGAGCCCGATCGCGCCGAGCAGCCCCGGCGGGTAGCGGTCCGACAGGCCGCCCGCGAGCGGCGCGGCGAGCGCGACCACGACGGGCCACGGCGTCATCAGGAAGCCGGTTTCGACCTGGCTGCGCAGCAGCACGTCCTCGAAATAGAACGGCAGCGACACGAACGCGAGGCCCTGCGCGGCGAACGAGCACACGGCCGTCACCGCCGACAGCGCGAACACCGGCCGCTTGAACAGATCGACAGGCAGCATCGGCGCGGGGTGGCCCGCCTCGCGGCGGATCAGCAGCAGCCCGAACACGCCGGCGAGCGCCGCGGCGCTGAGCACGATCTGCAGCGACGCGCGTTGCGCCGCCTCGCCGAGCGCGAAGATCAGCGCGGCGAACGTGACCACGTTGAGCAGCGCCGCCACCGGATCGAGCGGGTGCCGGCTCTGCGCGGTATGCGGCAGCGCCGGCATCGCGAAGCTCAGCGCGAGCACACCGAGCGGTACGTTGACCGCGAACAGCCACGGCCACGTCGCGACCGACAGAATCAGCGACGCCACCGTCGGCCCGACCGCGAACGACACGCCGACGATCAGCGCATTGGTGCCAAGCCCGCGACCGAGCCGATGCGGCGGGTACAGATAGCGGATCAGCGCGGTGTTGACGCTCATGATCGCGCTGGCGCCCAAGCCCTGCACGATGCGCGCGGCGGCGAGCAGCGGCAGCGTCGGCGCCATCGCGCAGCCGAGGGAGCTCAGCGTGAACAGCGCGATGCCGCCGATATAGATGCGCCGATGTCCGACGATATCGCCGAGCGCTGCGAGCGGCAGCAGCGTCGCGACCATCGCGAGCTGATATGCGTTGATGATCCAGACCGAGGCGGCCGGCGCCGCGTGCAGGTCGCCGGCGATCGCGGGCAGCGCGGTGTTGGCGATCGCGGTATCGAGCGTGGCGAGCGCGACGGCGAGCATGATCGCGGCCATCGCGCGGCGGTTGGCGGCCGACATCGGGCCGTCGGCGGGGAGAGTCGGCGTGGGGACGCCGACGGCGGGGCTGAGCTTATCGGACAAGGCGTGGCTCGCGGGGT
Source organism: Paraburkholderia sp. UCT70 (assembly GCF_050434085.1). Lineage (NCBI taxonomy): Bacteria > Pseudomonadati > Pseudomonadota > Betaproteobacteria > Burkholderiales > Burkholderiaceae > Paraburkholderia > Paraburkholderia sp. UCT70. The sequence goes on from NZ_JBNPVZ010000002.1 coordinate 1,220,862, forward strand.
TGGGCATGCCGGTGTCGGTCGCTTCCGGAGAGGCGACGCGCTCGGGCGGCGGTTTCGTCGTGGGTGAGGCGCGCGCTGTCGGTCCACGGCGGATCAGTGTGGCGGCTTGTGCGGCGCAACGTCGCGATTGTTGCAGAGACGGCACGATCGTGCAGGGAGGCGGGCAGGGACCGGGAGGCGGCTTGAAGATGAGGCGCTTTGATCTCAATGAAACGCAACTAACCGCCAATCCGCCCCGCCATCTCCGAATCGGTACACGCCCCGTGTCAAATCCAACACGCATACGACAGAACCGCCCGGCAGAACGGGCCGCCCGATTCGATCACAAAATCAGGCTATTCGGAGCTTCATCCGCTCGTCACGCATCGGAAAAATAATCGATGTGCGGCTCGCAGATGCTTCGGGCGTTTGTCTTCCCCAGCCCGCTTTCGTCCCCCGACTCACGCGCGCCGATGCCCACCCCGAGTGCCGCTGCCACGCGGCTTTGCACCGCGTCCGGGCGCCCGCCGCGGCTCGGTCGCGCGGCAGCGGGCGAGTTCGCCGGGCACGCCGTATGCGTCACCGTCCGCTCGCGCGCCAGTAGGCGCGATCCCTAAAATGTCCTACTCTGTTTTGTTTAAACCGCTCCGACAGGCACGCGCCTCCCGTCCGTCTCCCGTGCGGTTCGCGTCTGCCATGTCGAACTTCCCGGAGGCTTCGATGACAGCCGTCGATCTGGAATTCGAGCAGCTCAACAGTACCGTCGACGCGCTACGGCGCTCAATTTCGAATCGCATGATGTACGGCGTCGGCAAGGACGCTGTCACCGCTCACCCGCACGACTGGCTGCACGCGGCCGCGCTGGCCGTGCGCGACCGGCTCGTCGCACGCTGGATGAAGACCACCCGCCTGCAATACGAGCAGGACGTGAAGCGGGTCTACTACCTGTCGATGGAGTTTCTGATCGGCAGGACCTTTACCAACGCGCTACTCGCGCTCGGCATTCACGATCAGATGAAGGAGGCGCTCGCGAGCCTCGGCGTCGACATGGACGCGCTGATCGATCTCGAACCCGACGCAGCGCTCGGCAACGGCGGTCTCGGACGGCTCGCGGCGTGCTTTCTCGACTCGATGGCGACGCTCGGCATTCCGGGCTTCGGCTACGGCATCCGTTACCAGTACGGCATGTTCCGTCAGGAAATCGTCAACGGCGAGCAGGTCGAGGCGCCCGACTATTGGCTGCGCGCCGGCAACCCATGGGAATTTCCGCGACCCGAAATCAAGTACATGGTGCACTTCGGCGGCCGCACCGTGCAGCGCGGCGACAAGACCGAATGGATCGACACCGAGCATGTGAACGCGACCGCCTACGACACCGTGATCCCCGGTTACGCGACCGACGCGACCAACACGCTGCGCCTATGGTCCGCGCGCGCGACCGAGGAACTCGACCTCGGCGCATTCAATCGTGGCGACTACCGCAACGCGGTCGATACCAAGAACATGTCGGAGAACGTGTCGCGGCTGCTCTATCCGGACGATTCGACGCCGGCCGGCCGCGAGTTGCGGCTGCGCCAGGAGTACTTCTTCGTGTCGGCGACGATGCAGGATCTGATCCGCCGCTATCAGCGCACGCACAGCACGTTCGGACGCTTCTCGGAGAAGGTCGCGGTGCATCTGAACGACACGCACCCGGTGCTCGCGATTCCCGAACTGATGCGCCTGCTCGTCGACGAGCATCATGTGCCGTGGGACAAGGCGTGGAAACACTTGACGCAGATCTTCTCGTACACGAATCACACGCTGATGCCCGAGGCGCTCGAAACCTGGGATGTCGAAATGTTGTCACGCCTGCTGCCGCGGCATCTCGAGATCATCTTCGAAATCAACGCGCAGTTTCTGAAACACGTCAGCGAGCACTCGGGCCACGACGCCGAGATGATCCGCCGCATTTCGCTCGTCGATGAATATGGGCAGCGGCGCGTGCGCATGGCGTATCTGGCGATCGTCGCGAGTCACAAGGTGAACGGCGTGTCGAAGCTGCATTCGCAGTTGATGACGCGCGACATCTTCGCCGACTTCGCGCGCATCTATCCGGACCGCTTCACCAACGTGACCAACGGCATCACGCCGCGCCGCTGGCTCGCGCAGGCGAGTCCGTCGCTGTCGTCGCTGATCGACGCGCGCATCGGCACACACTGGCGCAGCAATCTGTTCGAGCTCGAGCAGCTGCGTAATCTGCGCAAGGACGACGAGTTCGTCGAAGCGTTCCGCGAGGCCAAACGACAGAGCAAGCTGCGGCTCGTGCACCGGCTCGCGCATCACACGAGGCTGCACTTCGATCCGGACGCGCTGTTCGATCTGCAGGTCAAGCGCATTCACGAATACAAGCGCCAGTTGCTGAACTTGCTGCACGTGATCGTACGCTACAACGAGATTCGCGCGAATCCGGAGCGCGACTGGGTGCCGCGCGTCGTGCTGTTCGCGGGCAAAGCCGCGTCCGCGTACCGGATGGCCAAGACGATCATCAAGCTGATCGGCGACGTCAGCGAGAAGGTCAATCATGATCCGCTGGTCGGCGAGAGGCTGAAGGTCGTGTTCGTGCCGAACTACGGCGTCAGCGTGGCCGAGCTGATCATTCCGGCGGCCGATCTGTCGGAGCAGATCTCGATGGCCGGCACTGAGGCGTCGGGCACCGGCAACATGAAGCTCGCGCTCAATGGCGCATTGACGATCGGCACGATGGACGGCGCGAACATCGAGATCTGCGACGCGGTGGGGCGCGAGAACATCTTCATCTTCGGTCACTCCGCCGACGAGGTGGACGACTTGCGCGCAAGCGGCTATCGGCCACGGCATATTTACGAGGAGAACGAAGCGCTACGCACCGCGCTCGATCAGATTCGCACGGGCTTCTTTTCGCCGGACGATTCGCTGCGTTTCTCGGATATCTTTCACACGCTGGTCGACTGGGGCGATCACTATATGGTGCTCGCCGATTTCGACGCGTTCGCGAAGGCGCAGAACGAAGTGGATGCGCGTTTCGTCGACAAGCACGCGTGGGCCGAAAGCGCGATCGAGAACGTCGCGGGGATGGGGCAGTTCTCGTCGGATCGAACGATCGGCGAGTATGCGCGCAATATCTGGCGCGTGAGTCCGCTCAGTCTCGGCTGAGCGCGAGATGACGGCAACGTAGTCGTTGCTTGCGGGAAAGCAGATCGAAAGCCGTGCGAGACTGGTGCTCATCAGTCGCGCACGGCTTCGTCATGTTCGATCGTCGCCCCGCGTCAAGCCTTCGGCGCGGCAGCCGCGGCCTTCGCCCGATGCACTGCCTCGCCGACGCGTTCGACGAACTCGCGATCCGTACTCATCAGCGCTTCGCGCTCGCCGTCGGCCGTCTTGACCATCAGCCGATGCGTGATGTCCTGGGTCACCCACGTAAGCCAACCGACCACGATCAGCATCACCCCGCATACGAGTCCCGACGCCGAGTGCAGCACGCCCCCGACGATTGCGCCGATCAGCCCGGCCACCGAGATCACGAGCGGCACGACCTTGTTCTTCTGCACGGTCACGACCTGCACGTCGACGATATCGCGCAGCGGGAAGACCTGACCTGCGGATGAGAGGGCGTTGCGCGTGACCGACACGCCGCGATCGTTGAAAGGGCTTTCCATCGTTTCAATGCGAGGGTGGTGAAGCGCGCAGCGTAGCAGACTTCCTTCAAATTCCTAAAGTTACGGAGTTTTCTATCCCCTCTCTGGCCCGTGTTGCAAGGGAGAGCGATTCCAATCTGGAAGGCCAGCCCGCTCTCGCCTTTCAGCCTGACATCGAGGATGAGACAGCTACGACCGACGGGTTTGCGAAAATCCAGGAATTCGCGGACGGAACCGAACAGCTCGACGCAATACCCCACTGATTCCAGCAAGTCACGCAACGCCAGACGCATGGACTCTTCGTCGTCCACAACGAAAACTGTGGAGCCGGGGATTCCGCTCGTGGACGGCGGCGCATGCCTATCGGTAGCCATAGCAAATTCCGTGAAGAGCGCGCCCGAAGGTTCAGACCTTCGCTTGCCCGATCGGGACGCGTCGCGGCCGAAACAAGCAATGAGACGCCCAGAAGTATGACACGGCATAGCCCAAGGTATGAGGTCTATGTCCAAACGCAGCTTTGCAGCCGCTTGCGGGGATCCGTATGCTGGAATCGACGTCTGGAAGAGTCGCACGAGCGGTTGAGCATAAAAACCGGACTGGCTTGCAACATATGGAGAGAAATATGTCGTTCGCATCGCAAGAGTGCTTCAGACCATATCTCTGTGCCCGCGGCCAGGCGCGGCCCGCACGGCCCGACCTGGCGCGCGCAATGGCGCGCAGCAGACGATGCAGAACAACCTTCGCGCCTGGCCGATGCATGCTTGGCATCACGAAGGCCGCGGCCAGCCGCTGTTACCGACTGACGAGACGCGGACTGTGAATGGTGGATAAGTCGCCAGCATGCCCGTCGCGGGAGGAGAACGGCGCGCTGCTCTTCGCCGCGTCCCAAAGTCCAGAAGCAATGCTAACCCGATCGCTTTCGCAAGGAGTTTCGACATGCTGGCAAACGCAAACGTGATGGATCCGTGGGCGCAGACCATCTGTCTGCTGGGGACACCTTCGCGCCAGTTGGCCGCTGTGGAAGGGGCCGAGCAGCGCCGTCAGAAGGCGCACTGTGCCGATGGATGCTTTACCGCCGCAGTGACGCTGATCGACCGTCCGACGTCGTCGACGGCCACGATTGCCTGGCGCGATGCGACGCGCGGCTGTTTCGGCGACCAGGCCTGGCGCATGGCGCGCGCGCGCATGCCGGGCTTCTGCGCGATGAGCGGGCAAGCGATCAATCCCGGCGACGCCGTCTACAAGCCGACCTCACGCCCAACGCCCATCAATGCGGAAGCGATGATCCTGGCCTGCGTGGTGCACGACGCGGCGACTCTCTGAACCGCGCACATCGTTTTTTGCCGCAGCGGACGATGCCTGCTGCAATTTTGGCCGCGCGGCGTGGATAGCGTGTCCGCGGCTTGCGTACGATGGATTCGGCAGTAAAAGTGTTTGGGGGAAACCCTTGACCGCGTGGGGGTCAAGCCATATGCGCGGGAGCAGCCCCAGAAGATTCATGTCGTTCGACTGGCAGGGTCAACCGGAAAACCGCTCCGCGAGGCTGGTTTTGCTCAGCGTCGATGCGTCCGCCGTGGGACTCCGCAATCGACCTGCAGATTGCAAGGCCCATGCCCATTCCCTCCGCTTTCGTCGTATAGAACGACTCGAACAGGTGTGGGAGGTCTGCTTCGTTTATTCCGACGCCCGTGTCGCGAACCTGTATGAAGGCATAGCCGTGCCCGTCGACTCCGGTCGTAACCGTCAGTACGCGGTGGTTGTCGACGACGCCATGCATTGCCTCGATGGCATTCACGACCATGTTGATCAGCACCTGCTGCACCTGAACGCGGTCGCCGCTGATCGAGAGCGAGCTTTGCTTGAGTTCGCGCCGTAACTGAATGCCGTTGCGTGCGACGTCGGAGCCGGTTAGTGCAATCACTTCGTCCACCGCCTCGTTCACGTCCCAGCGCTCAGCACGCGTCGGCGCCTTTTTTACAAGCGAACGCACACGAGCGATAACCTCGACCGCGTGGTTGCCATCATCGACGATGCGGGCGATCGCCTGAGCAGCTTTTCGCGTCGCCGGCGGGTCGTGATCGAGCCAGTTCAGCGCCGCCGTCGCGCTCGTCATCATCGCCGCGATCGGCTGCTTCATCTCGTGCGCGATCGACGCCGTCAACTCGCCCAGGACGAGCACCCGATTCATTCGAACCAGGTCGGACCGCGCCTGCTCCAGCGCGTCCTCGAGCCGTACGCGCTCGGTGATGTCATTGTTGGTCTCGAGGACCATGGAAGCGCGCCCGGCCGCATCCCGCTGCAAAGTGAGACGGCAACTCACGATGCGCGGGGCGCCGTCGGCGCGACGCCTGGCGAACTGGCCTTCCCAGCTATCGTGCTGATGAAGCCGGTCAACGATCTGCTCGAGCGGTACGACGAATTGCGTGTTGAGCAATGTGTGCACGACCTTGCCTATGGCCGCTGCCCGGTCGAAGCCGTACAGTGCTTCGGCGCCACGGTTCCAGTAGAGGACCTTCCCGCTCATGTCCCACGTAAAGAAAGCATCGCGCGTCAGTTCGAGCAGGCTGGCCTGATATCGGTGCCGCTGTTCTGTGCGAAGGCTGCGGATAGTGAGAACGGTCGCCAGTGCAATCGTGAGATTGCTGATCACCTCATTTACGATGCCCTCGAGGATGGGGCCGGCAGGGTGCGTGAGCCCCCAACTGATCACCGCGAGCGCGATGCAGCCTGCGCCCACCAGCATGACCGTGCGCGTCGATCCGAATCTCGCCGACAGCAGCACAACAAGCACGTACAACGTGGCGACGGCGATGTCGAGAACCGTGACGGTATCGGCGAAGAAGATCAGCAACGCCAGTATCGACATCGCGATCATCGCCCGTCCGTTAGGGCAACGAAGGACATTCATTTTCGTCTGGTCTCTGATGGACGCGCGAAGCACCGACGGACGTAAAGCCGCGTTGGTTCAGCGCTCAATCGACGCTTCAGGAGGGCGCACGAATGAATCTGTCTAGTCGCGACAGTATAGATCGCGCGGCATGTGACCGGACAGGTCACGGTCGCTCGCTCCGTGTTTCCGCGGATCGCTTTGCGCCGCAAAGACAACGGTCGCCGACAGCGCGGAGAACATCGCATATGCCGGTAATGGCAGCTTGTAACGAGGCGCATAATTAATCCGTCGGCAGTAGTCTGGTCATCCACAGTGGCCAAAAGACCGCGATATGGTGCACGTCGCGATGGCTGCACCTGTTGGTGACTTGTGCACCGCGGTAGGTCGTTAGCTACCAGGCTAAGGACCGCACTCGCTTTCCGATTCATTGCAACCGGACAATCAGGAAATCCATGCTTCCTGCGGTGACTATTTTTGATGTCCCGCTTCGGTTATATCGACCAATGCCAGTATCTGGCGTTGTCGCCGGTCACAGCGACAAGACGAAGAAGCTCGGCTTCGTCGCCGCCAAACGGATTCCGCAGGTGCTGCGCGACATCAATGGCGTTCCCGCTCGGCGCGCAGTCGGTCGATCCGTCGATTACTACGCATGAGATCTTTGATCTGGAAAGCTTGCCGAGGCGTGCCTGTTGCTGCGCGCTCGTATCATGCAAAGTAAACTGGAGGCGCGCAAGATCACCCTGTCGATGCTTGCAGCCGCGCAGGAAGCCAAGTTACCGTTCGTCAGTTGAACTTGCCGGTCGGCGAGCTTCTCGGCATCGTGTAGATCTTAGGCGTGCCATAACAGTGCGGCGACTCGTGGGCGACATGCGTCTACACCCGACACCGCCAGTGCATTCGATATGGAGCCGTCCTGTCCGGCCTTGCAGTCGCTGATATCAAGCAGCGCGCTGCAAGCTCTGCGCCGACAGTCCGAACTGCCTTGCTATCGAATGCAAGCGGTCGTTCCACTCCCAAATGCCAAAGATGTCATGTACGTTCTGCAGGCAACTCAGGAGCTCGACCGTCTCGCGGCAAGAGATGTTCACCCTGGCTCGCAGCAGTGCACGCTTTAGTGCGGCAACGCCGGCGTCCATGTAGGCGGGAATCTGCGTGGCTTCGGCTAGAACGAAGCGCACAGGTACCCCCTCCATCGACGTCCGGTAGTCGCTCAGGCGCACGAGCGCACCAACCGGGCAGCCGCCGCATTGGCCGCGGTAAGCGCCGCCACCGCGCGGCAGCAGTGACGCGCGACCCTGACTGATAAGGTGCACGACGGCCAGATCAAAAATATGCTGGTGAGCAAGATATGTCCGCGACATCATTCGCTCCGACGAATATGAGTGTGTGCGCAACACGACTCACGGACCGCGCGCAGTAGCGGGTGCGCACCGCTTGGACGCATCGCTTCCGAATAGAGCAGGGCCGTCAAGGCTTTAGGCAAACGAGGCTTCGCAGCAGCGCCGTCCATGCTTGCCAGGATAGGAGAAAAATTGGTATCAAATCCATTCTTCGAGCGTTTGAACTTGTGCCCACAGTTGTTTGCCGGAGGCATACTCGGTATTGGCCCACAACCTCAAACGCGTCATGAATATACTTGGGTTGCCAGGACGATGAAGGCCATGAGAATGGTTGGAAGCTGAGGCGCTCAGGAGTCTTTTTGCGGCTCACGACGTTAGCACTTTCTCCCGACCTACCAAAACACAGATCAGGCGGCGTGATATTCAGCGTCCACCCCGAAGCGTTCTCCCTCAGCAAGGTCTTGCACGCTTTCCCCAAGGAATAAGAAATCTTCAACCGCGGCTGCAATCGGAGATGCGCGTTACAGGAACGCCAGAATTGATGAAAGGATGGGTTCCGTTGAACATCACTCGATACGTCGGGGCCTGAGCCCGCCATCGGTGCGGTTGCCTTTGAGCGAGCCGGCAATCAGATGGGTCCCCAAGACGAAGACGATGCCGATTACGCTACCGGCGACGACGTCTATCGCCCGGTAGTCGGCTAAGAAAACGGCGTGCCCCGCGACAATGATCGCGACCGCATGCAGCGCGCATCTCGTACCGAACGCAATGACATACCGGTTGAAAGCGACGAGCGTCAACACGGTAGCGGCTGTCAGTACATCGAAGAACACCGGCGCGTGGGGCATGAAGACTCCCACCAGCATCCCTGCGGGAACGCCGACGATTGCACCGATCATCCGGTCGTTCCATTTGGCGCGCGCCGTCGCGAGATCGCCCGTGACAACGCTGGCCGCCGACCAAACCAGCCATTGCCCGTAGTGAATGCCTGGCCATTCGACAAGCGATGCCGCCACGCCAACAGCGAGGGCAGCGGCGACAATCCCTTCGAAACATCCAGGCGCCGGCGCTTCAGTCACCTGCCGAAGCGCGAGCCAACCACGGCCGGCCGATCCGCCCGCTAACTGCTTCGAAAGCAGGGAAGCGCTCGAAGCGAGGATGACGGGAATCGCTGAGCAAAGGAGATACGGGAGCACCTCCAGACCGAGCTGCCCTAATCGATGTCCATTGGCATTGTCCGCCGTTGCAAAGCCAATATAGAGCACAGGAATGAAAGTGAAGCTGCCGGTCCAGCGCATGGAGGAGCCCGCGGCAGTGATGCCCGCGCAAACGATGGCGAGCAGGACGGACGCCATCACGAACGTCTCCGGCCTTCCAAGCGACAGGGTCATGACCAGAACGCCCAACCCTATTGCGAGCGCATGCAGCAGCACGCCAACCGGTGCAAGGCACGAGCGTTCCGCGGCAATGAAGACGGACAGCGTGACGATCTCAGCGCGAAACCACATTGGATCGCCTGTCACGAGTCCCGCGATGAATATCGGCGAAAGCAGTATGGCGCCACGCGACAGCATCCGGAAATTGATTAGACCGTTGAACATATAGGTGGCAATTGTGCGTCGATGAACAACTCTTCTTCTGACGGGACCAGCATCCGGTCGATGCGGGTCTTTGCTATCAGGGCTCTTTGGCGCGCCTGACGACCTAAGGTTTGATCGGCCACTACTGCGTCAGACAGCACTGCAAGCAGTATCGGTTTCCACCGGCATATACGCAATGCACGCGTTATAGCGATCTCCATATCATTTTATGAATAACAGTCGGGCGTCATAGATCAGCGCCGTCCATAGCGGTACGACGGTCGGCGCGGCTCCATGCTCGTCACCGTTACGTCATGCGTTGGTGTTTCCATATATTGCGTTTCATTACCGGCCATTCAGCACATGCCGGTGCCGCCGCTTCCCCGCGTACACGCTTCAGGAGAGAAACATGCCCAGCATTCAACCTGTTTGTGCATTAAGCCGTGTTGTCAGTCGCGCCGCGCTGGCGTTCACCGTACTTTGTTTCGCCGCTGGCGGCGCCGATGCGCAAAGTTCGGCGAAGCCGGTGGTCACACCGGGCTTCAGCCTGAGCGTTTTCGCGACAGGTTCCGGAGGACTGTTCAACGCACCCGACTCCCTGGCCGTGCTCGATGATCATGTCTGGGTCGGCTATGCAAACCTCGGCGCACCGGATGGCTCGAATGGCGCGAGGAGCGAGATCGTTGAGTACTCGCTGGACGGCAACATCGTGAAGAGTTACGAAGTGGCGGGACACAACGACGGCCTGAAGGTCAATCCGTACACTCGTGAGATCTGGGCGATGCAGAATGAGGATGCAAATCCGAACCTCGTCATCATCAACCCCGCGACCGGCCAGGCCTCTGCACCTTATTCCTTTGGCAAGACGCTGCACGGCGGCGGTTACGATGACATTGTGTTCAAGGACGGTCAGACCTACTTCAGCGCGTCCAATCCTACCCTTAACGGCAGCGGCCAGAATACGGGTCCCGCGATTGTCCGCGTTGTGCACGTGGATGCAAACACTCACATGATCAACGTCACGCCGGTATTGCGTGGCTCACTGGACGCCAGCAACATCCCGTTTGGCACGGTGGCGCACCTCAACCTGATCGATCCGGATTCGATGACGCTGACGCCGTCGGGTGATGTCCTGCTTGATGATCAGGCAGATGGCCAGCTCGTTCTGCTGCGCTCTTCGGGCGATGAGCCGCGGGTGCAATATCTTCCGCTTCTCGGCCAGGTGCTGGTTGACGACACGGTGTTCGCGACTGCGCGACGGGGCTTCCTGCTGGTGGCCGATACGAAGACAAACACGATCTACAAGATCAGCGCCAACGTCTGGCCGCGCGGCGCAGCATTCTCGGCGTCCACGGGCGTAGCTACTGCCGCATCGCCAGTGCCGGGCTATGTGGGCCAGCTGGATTTGCACAGCGGGGCGCTCCTTCCGTTAGTGACCAACCTGGTCAGTCCGCACGGCATGGCGTTCGTAGCGCAAGTGGACGAGCAGCAATAACGCGCTCACGTTGCTTGCCGAATGACGCAGTCGCCGCGAGCACTTACGCGGCGATTGCGTTAACCGGTACGTGCTGTTGCCACAGAACACTAATGAAGCTTGACGCGCGGCAGCGTGGTGCGCCTCAGCCAGTGCGCGACGGTATCGAGCGTCATGCGCGGATAGCCGTGCAACCCGGCAATATGCAGCCGATAGAGCGACATGTACATGAAACGCGCGAGCAATCCTTCGACGAGCATACTGCCGCCGACGAGCCCGCCCATCAGGTTGCCGACCGCACTGAAATGGCCGAGCGAGACGAGCGAACCGGAATCGCGATAGGTAAACTCCGGCAGTTGTCGGCCGTCCAGGCGGTAGCCTAGCGCACGCACCAGAAAGCTCGCCTGCTGATGCGCGGCCTGGGCACGCGGCGGCACGTTGCGGTCATTGCCTTCGTTACCGGAGCACGGACAGGCCGCGCAGTCGCCAAGCGCAAAGATATCGTCATCGGTGTGCGTCTGCAGCGTACGCCGCACGGCCAGTTGGCCGAGGGTCGTTACGGGCAGCCCGTCGAGCTTCGCGAGCACGGCCGGCGCCTTGATTCCGGCCGCCCAGACGGTCAAATCGGCGCGCACGGTCTTGCCCCCCGCCGTCCGCACGAGACCGGGTGCGACCTCCGCGACCCGTTCGCCCGTCATGAGCTTCACATCGAGCTTTCCCAGCAGTCCCGAGGTTGCGCTAGACACACGCTCCGGCAACGCGCTCAGAATGCGCGGCCCGGACTCGATCACGACGATGCCGATGTCGCGACTCGGATCGAGCTTGTGCAGGCCGTACGCCGAAAGCACCTGCGCCGTGTTGCGTAGCTGGGCGGCGAGCTCGACGCCCGTCGCGCCGGCGCCGACGATGGCCACCTGGATGCGCGGTTCGCCTGGCGGCGACACAACCGGCCCGCTCTCGACGGTCTCCTGGTGCTGGTGCTCGGCGCGCATGCAGGCGGCAACGAGACGCTTGCGGAAACGCTCGGCCTGCCAGACCGTATCCAGCGCGAACGAATGCTCCTCGGCGCCTTGCACGCCGAAAAAATGCGTGGAGCTGCCGATGGCAATGACGAGCGTGTCGTACTCGAGTTCGCGCAGCGGCAGCAGATCCGCGCCATCATCATCCAGCACGGGGGCGAGCGTGACGCGTTTCGCCGCGCGGTCAAGACCGACGAGCTCGCCCTGCTGGAACTCGAAGCCGTGCCAGCACGCCTGCGCCGCATATGCGAGTTCCTCCGTGAAGGGATCCATGCTGCCGGCCGCGACCTCATGTAGCAGCGGTTTCCAGATATGCGTGGGATAACGATCGACGAGCGTGACGAGCGCGCGTGGCTCCCTGTTCCGCTTGCGCTTGCCATAGCGATCGCCAAGGCGCGTCGCGAGCTCCAGCCCCCCCCGCGCCTCCCCCTACGACGATGAAACGATGCATGCGTAGACTCTCCGTATTTGCAATTCGCCGTCCGGAACGGAAGGCGTGGGCGAGCGATACTGTTCGAGGCTCGCGGCCTCAACCTACGGTGGCGACATATGGCCTGACCATTTTGGCCGGATCGACGACGCGGTCAAACGTCTGTTCGTCGACGAAACCGAGTTCCAGTGCGGCGGCCTTCAACGTCAGGTCATGCTCCGCCGCATGGTGAGCGATCGCTGAAGCGCGGTCGTAGCCGATTACCGGCACCAGCGCGGTGACCAGCATCAACGAGCGATCGACGTATTCCTTGATCTTTCTGAAGTTCGGCCTGGTGCCCTCGACCAGGAAGCGCCGGAAATTCGTGCAGCCGTCGGTCAGGAGCGTAATCGACTGAGTCAGATTGAAGATCATCAGTGGCTTATAGACGTTCATCTCCAGAAATCCGCCGGCGCCGCCAAACCCGACCGCCACGTCGTTCGCCATGACCTGCACGGCGAGCATCGTCAGCGCCTCCACCTGGGTGGGGTTGACCTTGCCCGGCATGATTGACGAGCCAGGCTCGTTCTCGGGGATCAGCAGTTCCGCGAATCCAGCGCGCGGGCCACACGACATCAGGCGAATATCGTTACCGATCTTGTAGAGCGACCCTGCGAGCGTACGGAACGTGCCGGAAAGCTGCACCAGCGCATCGTGGGCGCCTTGCACCGTGAACTTGTTCGGCGCGCTGACAAACGGCAGTCCCGTCAGCCTTGCAATTTCGGCGGCGGCTGCTTCTGCGAAGCCCGGTGCTGCATTGATCCCGGTTCCGACCGCGGTACCGCCCAGCGCGAGGCAATACACTCCCTCAAGCGCAGCATCGATGCGTTTGAGATTGTCTGCAAGCATGCCGGCATAGCCCGACCACTCCTGGCCGAGCGTGAGCGGTGTCGCATCCTGCATATGGGTACGGCCGATCTTGACGATGTCGTCCCATTCGTGAGCCTTGGCCGCGATCGCGCCATGCAATGCCGCGACGGCGGGAATCAGGCGTTGCGTCGTGTTGAGCGCGGCGGCAATGTACATCGCGGCAGGAAAGGAGTCGTTCGACGACTGCGACATGTTGACGTGATCGTTCGGGTGAACCGGCTTCTTGCTGCCGAGCGGTGTGCCCGCGAGCTGGCAACAGCGATTGGAGATCACCTCGTTGACGTTCATGTTGAACTGCGTACCGCTGCCCGTCATCCAGACGTGCAAAGGGAACATGTCGTGATGCTGGCCGGCCAGGATCTCGTCGCAGACCTGGGTAATCAGTGTATGGGCCTGGTCGTCGAGACGCTTTCCGGCGTGATTTGCGTTGGCCACCGCCTTCTTGAGAAAGGCATAGGCGGTAATCATTTCCCGTGGCATCAGCTCGCGCCCGATGCTGAAATGCTCGATTGAACGCTGCGTCTGGGCGCCCCAAAGCCTGTCGGCCGGAACACTGACTTCTCCGAGGCTGTCGGCCTCCGTGCGAAAATTGTCCATCGTAAGTTATCCTTCATTTAAAGCGTGGCCATGCCGTTCATATGAAGCAATCCGGCAGACTACTGAACTTGAACTGCCAAGTGGCGCTACATCGGCTCCGTCACCAGTGGGCTCGCCTGATGCGAGACCGACGCACTCAAGCGGAGCGCAGCAGCGCGAGCAGTCGAACGAGGTCCGGGTCGGCAAGGTCGCCCTCCGGTTCCTTGCGCGCGAGCAGCAAGTCCATCAGGTCGTTGTCACTCAACTCGAGCAGGCACGTGAGAGCGCCCACGTCGGCGTCGCTGAGGTCATGCTCGTGTCGGCTGAAAAAACGCTCGAAAATCAGGTCGTTTTCCAGCAGGCCGCGCCGGGCGCGCCAGCGAAGTCGCGCGCGGCGCAGCGGGTCGGACTGGTGTGGGGTCTCGTTCATGTCAAACCTTTCGGCGCACCATCAGTTCCTTGATCTTGCCGATCGCCTTCGTCGGATTGAGGCCCTTTGGGCACACGTCGACGCAGTTCATGATCGTATGGCAACGGAACAGACGGTACGGGTCTTCCAGATTGTCGAGACGTTCGCCCGTCGCCTGGTCGCGGCTGTCGGCGATGAAGCGATAGGCTTGCAGCAGGCCTGCCGGACCGACGAACTTGTCCGGGTTCCACCAGAAGCTCGGGCACGACGTCGAGCAGCTCGCGCACAGGATGCATTCGTACAGGCCGTCGAGCTCGTCGCGTTCTTCTGGCGACTGCAGGCGCTCCTTCTCCGGCGGCGGCGTGTCGTTGATCAGATACGGCTTGATCGAGTTGTACTGATTGAAGAAGTGCGTCATATCGACGATCAGGTCGCGAATGACGGGCAGCCCCGGCAACGGACGCAGCACGATCTTCTGCGGCAGGTCGTTCATGTTCGTCAGGCACGCCAGACCGTTCTTGCCGTTGATGTTCATCGCGTCCGAACCGCACACGCCCTCGCGGCACGAGCGGCGGAACGCCAGCGTTTCATCGACAGCTTTCAGTTTGACGATCGCGTCGAGTAGCATGCGTTCGTGCGAGTTGATCTCGATCTCGTACGTTTGCATGCGCGGTGCTGCGTCCTTATCCGGGTCGTAGCGGAAGAGTTCGAAGGTACGTTTTGCCATGGTCGTTTCCTTTAAGTCCGGGAGTGTCGCCTAGAAGGTTCGTGGCTTCGGCGGAACCGTTGCGACGGTCAGCGGTTGCAATTGAACCGGCTTGTAGTCGAGGCGGTCGGCTTCGCTGAACCACAGCGTGTGGCGCAGCCAGTTTTTGTCGTCGCGCTGCGGGTACTCGCTCGGCGCATGCGCACCGCGGCTTTCCTTACGCGCTTCGGCCGACACCATCGTGGCGCGCGCCACTTCGATCATGTTGGCGAGTTCAAGCGCTTCGACGCGCGCGGTGTTGAACACCTTCGACTTGTCCTTCAGATGCACATGCTTCGCGCGCTCGACCAGTGTCTTGATCTGCTCGACACCTTCAGTCATCAGCTTCGAGGTGCGGAACACACCAGCGTGCTTCTGCATCGACGAGCGGATGTCGCCCGCGATCACTTGCGTGTATTCGCCCGACGACGACTTTTCAAGCTTGTCCAGACGCGACAGAGCGAAATCAGCGGCGTCGGCCGGCAGCGGCTTGTGCTCCTTGATTTCCTTCACGTGCTTGACGATGTGGTTGCCGGCCGCGCGGCCGAACACCACGAGGTCGAGCAGCGAGTTCGTGCCCAGGCGGTTCGCGCCGTGCACCGACACGCACGAGCATTCGCCCACAGCGTAGAAGCCGTTGACCGGATCCTTGTAACCCTGCGACGTGCCGACCACCTGGCCATGAACGTTGGTAGGAATGCCGCCCATCTGATAGTGGATGGTCGGCACGACCGGGATCGGTTCCTTGATGCAGTCGACGTTCGCGAACCGTTGTGCGATTTCGCGGATCGACGGCAGACGTTTCATGATCGTCTCGGCGCCGATGTGCGACAGGTCGAGCAGGATGTGATCCTTGTTCGGACCGACGCCACGCCCTTCAATGATCTCCTGCCCCATCGAACGCGACACGAAGTCGCGCGGCGCCAGGTCCTTCAGCGTCGGTGCGTAGCGCTCCATGAAGCGGTCACCGTCCGAGTTACGCAGAATGCCGCCTTCGCCGCGCACGCCTTCGGTAATCAGCACGCCCGCACCGGCGACGCCGGTCGGGTGAAATTGCCAGAATTCCATGTCCTGCAGTGCGATGCCCGAACGGGCCGCCATGCCGAGGCCGTCACCGGTGTTGATGAACGCGTTGGTCGAGGCCGCGAAGATCCGGCCCGCTCCGCCGGTGGCGAACAGCGTGGTCTTGCCTTCGAGGATGTAGACGTCGCCGGTTTCCATTTCCAGTGCGGTCACGCCGAGCACGTCGCCGTCGGCGTCGCGGATCAGATCGAGCGCCATCCATTCGACGAAGAACTGCGTCTTCGCGGCGACGTTCTGCTGGTACAGCGTATGCAGCAGTGCGTGACCGGTCCGGTCAGCGGCTGCGCACGCGCGCTGCACCGGCTTTTCGCCGTGGTTCGCGGTGTGGCCGCCGAACGGGCGCTGATAGATCGTGCCGTTCGCGTTACGGTCGAACGGCATGCCCATGTGTTCCAATTCGTAGACGGCATTCGGTGCTTCGCGGCACATGAACTCGATCGCGTCCTGGTCGCCGAGCCAGTCGGAGCCCTTGATCGTGTCGTAGAAGTGCCATTCCCACTTGTCTTCGCTCATGTTGCCGAGCGACGCGCCGATGCCGCCCTGGGCAGCGACGGTGTGCGAACGGGTCGGGAACACTTTGGACAGCACGCAAACCGACAGACCCGCGCGTGCGAGCTGCAGCGAAGCGCGCATCCCCGAGCCGCCCGCGCCGACGATGACCACGTCGAAACGGCGACGCGGCAGAGAATTCCTGATTGCAGCCATTCTTTACACTCCCCAGAGAATCTGTGCGGCGAAAGCCGCGCACGCGACCAGCCAGACGATCGACAAAACTTGAAGGGTAAGCCGCACGCCGACCGGCTTCACGTAGTCCATCCAGATGTCACGTATCCCTATCCACGCGTGATAGAACAGCGACAACAGCGTGACGAACGTGGCGAGCTTCATCCATTGCGTCGCGAAGATCGACGCCCAGCCTTCATACGAGAAGTCCTGCGCGCCGAAGAACCACACGAGCAGGATGACGGTGTAGACCGCCATGATGACCGCGGTGACGCGCTGCGCGAGCCAGTCGCGCAGACCGTAATGAGCGCCGACGACGAGACGCTTCGGCCCGATTTGGTTATGGGTTGCCATGTTTAGAAAGCTCCGAACAGTTTGAGCGCGAAAGCAATCGTCAGGACAGACGAGACGACCACCACGACGACCGCCGTCTGCTTGCCACCTTGCTTCGAGACCGCGCTGTGGCTCGTGTCCATCCGCAGATAGCGGATGCCGGCGCAGAAGTGGAGGAGGAAAGCCCACGCCAGCACGAGCGTGATGACCTTCACGATCACGTTGGAAAGGACACCCTTGAAGACTTCGAAACTGAGTTCGGAAGTCAGGCTCCGATCAAACAGGTAAAGCAGGAACGGAAGGGACACGAAAAGCAGCGCGCCGCTCACGCGATGCAGGATCGACACGCGCCCCGCCAGCGGGAGACGGTATGCCGTCAGTATTTGACCGATACCGATATTCCGGAATTCCGGTCTCGGCTTGTTTACGGCTTCGTCCATGGGGACCTCCAGTTGTAGTTGCACCAACCCGCAATGCAGCGGACGTATTCGAGTGAAGCCGGTCGTGACGGGGCCATCTTGCGCTACGGCATCCATGGATGCCGTTTAACTACCAAACGACCGAACAGATAGATGGAGTAGCGCGGACACCGTCACATAAACCGTCAATGCATGATCTGCGTACGGCTAAGCCAACTGATAGGAGGGTTGGTAAACTTTCCCGTCGATGTAGGCGTCGAGATCATCGGGCAGTGGTACGCCCGCCAGCCCCTGGTCAAAAATGAACCTTGCGACCTCGCGCGCGACTACCAACGAGGTTTGGAAAATGCGCGATTGCGGTGGGTAGATCAGTCCCGCGTCCAGATCGTCCTGCGTGACCTGGGCGGCGAGCGCGCGGGCGGCGGTAATGAGCATCTGGTCGGTCACGCGTCGGGCCTCTGTGGCGTAGATGGCCATGCCAAGCGCCGGAAAGATGTAGACGTTGTTGCCCTGTCCGGGGACGAAGGTCCGCCCGTTGTACTGCACTGGCGCGAACGGGCTGCCGCTGGCGAACACGGCACGCCCTTCAGACCAGGTGTAGGCTTCCTCCGCAGTGCATTCCGAACGTGAGGTCGGGTTGGAGTAAGGGAAAATGATCGGGCGTTCGTTGATGCGTGCCATCGCCTCGATCACGGGTTGGCTGAACGCTTTGGCCGCCGTGCTTACACCGATAATGGCCGTTGGGCGCAGTGTTTCGATTGCGGTGACGAAGTCGCCGATCGGCTCATGGTCGTGAGCAAATGGCATCTGGAACTCGGCCAGATCGGTGCGCCCGGCATGGATCAACCCCGTCTTGTCGTAGAGCCAGCATGCGCCGAAGGCGTCCTCCTGTGACACGCCGGCTTCCATCATGGCCTTGGCCAGCAGGCTGGCAATCCCGCTTCCTGCAGTTCCGCCGCCAAGGAACAGAAAGCGCTGGTTCGCAAGCGTTCCGCCTGTTACGCGCAGCGCAGCCAGAATGCCGGCAAGTGCGACCCCCGCGGTACCCTGGATGTCGTCGTTGAAGCAGCAAACGCGATCGCGATAACGCGTCAGGATCGGTTCAGCATGGGTAAACGCAAAGTCCTCGAACTGGATGCAGGCACGCGGGAATACTTCCTGAACCGCCATGACAAATTCTTCGATGAACTCGTCGTACTCGGCGCCAGTGACCCGGCGCTGACGCAGCCCAAGATAGAGCCCATCTGCCAGCAGACTTTCGTTGTTGGTTCCCACGTCAAGAGTAATCGGCAGCGTGACCTGAGGAGGCACGCCAGCGCAACTGGTGTACAACGCCAGCTTGCCGATAGGGATTCCCATGCCATTCACGCCGAGATCCCCCAGGCCCAGAATGCGTTCGCCGTCAGTAACGACGATGAAGCGCACATCCTTTTCTGGCCAGTTGCGCAGGATCTCCTTGAGCTGACCTTTGCGACTAATGGGCAAATACATGCCACGCGGGCGGCGGAGGATGTGGCCGAAGTTCTCACAGGCCTCACCGACGGTCGGCGTATAGACCAATGGAATAAAGCGCGCTGGATCCGACATCAATACCCGGTAATACAGCGTCTCGTTGGTGTCGAGCAGTGATGAGAGATAGATGTAGCGTTCAAGATCGCTGGTCTTCAATTCGATCTGGTTCAGGACTCGCTGGATCTGTGCGTCCTCGGTTTCAATCTTTTCGGGTAACAGGCCAACCAGCCCCAACTGTTCGCGCTCGGCGGAGTTGAAAGCGGTGGATCTATTGGCATGCGGATTGTGCAGCAGCGCTGCACCTCGCAGATTCGCAACCGTGGGACTGGCAGATAGATTGGTAGAAGCTTGCGGCAAAAGAGAGGTCATGATGTTAGTCCTTTGGAGTCCAGACGAAGGTGCATTGAGAATGGTTCCACTACGGTAGTCTGAGCCATGATGCTTGCCTGTAGCCGACTGACGTTGATGACAGTATGTCGCAATGCAGGCTAGCGTCCAATATATTGAGAGTGGATGCTTCGATATGGTTTAGTGAATAAGACGCTGTCGTCCTCAGGCCACGATTCGGTGCAAACAAGGTGCGGGACGGTTCCTGCTCAGGCGCCTCGCGACCTCCAGGAAATCGCGAACGACTTTAGAAAACTCGGTCGACCGATACGCAATGACGATTTGCGCCTTGGGCTGAGCTCCCTGGATCGCACGGTAGGTCACCCCGGT
The DNA here is from genome assembly GCF_050434085.1 of Paraburkholderia sp. UCT70. Classification (NCBI taxonomy): domain Bacteria; kingdom Pseudomonadati; phylum Pseudomonadota; class Betaproteobacteria; order Burkholderiales; family Burkholderiaceae; genus Paraburkholderia; species Paraburkholderia sp. UCT70. The sequence continues at coordinate 1,240,656 of NZ_JBNPVZ010000002.1, forward strand.
CGCCAACAGCTGGCGGATCGAGTGGGGGACGATCGAGACGCCGAAGCCCGCTGCAACCATGCTGACGGCGGATGCGACCTGGGTGGACTCCTGCCCAAGCAGCGGGCTGAAGCCGGCGCGTTGGCACGCGGATATCACTTCGTCATACAGAACGGGCGCAATTTCCCGGGGGAACATGATCAACGTCTCCTCGGCAATCGAGCGCAGGCTGATGCTTGCAGACGCGGTCAACCGGTGTTGCGGTGGCAGTACCAGCAGCATCTCTTCATCGAAGAGCGCCTCGATCTTCACGCGTTCCGACTCCTGCGAAGTTTGGCGAATGATCGCCAGGTCAATGCGTTCGGCCAGCAAATCGTCAATCAACGCCGCGACATTGCTCTCGGATGGCGACAGTCTGACATCAGGGTGCAATTCACGATATGCGCGAACGATTTCGGGAATGACGGGATGAAAGACGACTGAGCTTGCGAAGCCGACGCGGATGTGACCGGTTTGTCCACGGGCTGCGCTCTGTACGCGGCTTCTCGCCTGCTCGACCTGATCGAGGATGCGCCTTGCGTCCTCGTAGAGGACGCGGCCGGCATCCGTCAGTTCGACGCCGCGCGTCAGGCGCCGGAACAACTGTGCGCCGATTTCACGCTCCAGCTTGCGTATCTGTTGACTTAGCGGGGGCTGCGCCATCCCGAGCCGCTCCGCGGCGCGAGTGAAATGCCGTTCTTCGGCAACGACCACGAAATACTTGGAGGTAGCGAAATTACATATCCAATCCGATCTGACGGAGCTGACGTTCTCGCTTTCTTTCGGGCTCGACGGAGTAGCTTAATGCTTGACCGGGACAACCTTGCCCCGGAAAAGGTAGTACTGGTACAGGTTGTAGCCGATCATGACCGGGAACACCATTCCAATGCCGAAGAGCATGAACGTCAACGTCGTACTGTCCGAGGCTGCGGACGCAACCGTCAGTTGACCCGGAACTACGTAGGGGAACAAGCTGATAGCCAGACCTGCGAACGACACGACGAACAGGATTGTCGAACCCACGAACGGGCCATGTTCTCCGCGCATGAAAACCGAATACAGAACATACACGGACGCCAGCGCCGCCAGAATGGCGAGAGCAATCAACACATGCAATACGCCATGATCCTGCCAGCGGGTGATGCCGATTGGGCTCACCTTCAACGTGCCGAGCGAAACTGCGATTGCCGCGATGACGGTCGTGAAGAGGGGGATCACCGAATACCCACGCGCCGCGCTTGCGATCGCGCCAGTGGTCTTCTTCACGAGCCATGTCGCACCGAGCAGGCAGTAACCCGATACAACACCGATTGCGGTCACCGCGATCAAGCCGAAGCTCGCGCCGCCGGGGGTGAACCCGGTAATGATCCTCCCAAGGATGATGCCTTGCGCGACTGCGGCAAGCAGGCTACCAATACCAAACACTCGGTCCCAGGCTACCTTGCTGGTATGCGCTGCATGCCGGAACTCGATTGCCGCGCCCCGCATGATGAGGCTTGCGATAAGCATCATCACGGGAACATAAAGATCCGAAAGAATCATTGCATAAGCGGGGGGGAAGGCGCCGAACAGCGCACCCCCTAACACTACCAACCAGGTCTCGTTGGCATCCCATACGTGGCCAATGTGACCTTGCCCCTGTTTCGCGAATCCCATAGCTGAGAGATTTATGCGGCTCGCCCCTGTTGAGCGGCGAACCAGTTTTTCTCGAACGTCATGGGGCTGACGTAATCGAGCGTCGAGTGTAGCCGGCGCGCATTGTACAAGCCGTCAACACAACGCCCATATCGGCGAATCAAAGGAGGTTCTCTACCGCTGGCACCCGTGGTACGGGCACACGGTATGGATTTTCACCACGATAGAGAGGAAGAACGCCGAGTCAGTGCTGCGCTGTGGGCGAGAGCCGTTCGACACGGCGGGCTTGCTGGAGGTGCCGCAATGGATGTTCGATCCCGTTGCCTGCTGTCGCATTACCTCGGCAACGTCTCCCGCCGTCAGCTGTGAAGCATTGAGGGAACTGAAGTACCTGTTGGCGCAGGCGCCTGCTGCCACGCCGCGCGGTATGGTACAAGCCGAGCACCATCCTTTGCTCCGTACAGGAGGTGCTGATGCGACGCCAGACAAACCCCCAACCGGGCGGTCAACTCGACCTGTTCCGTCTCTTTCCGAAGACACCACAATGGGAGCACCTGCCGCAAGAGGTCCGGCAGCAGACGGTGCGTTTGCTGGCGCAGCTGCTGCGGCAACACCGTCGCGGGCTGCTCGCCGCCGTACACGAGCCGGAGGTGCGCGATGAGTGACAAGATTCGGGCGCAGCATCTGGCGCGCAAGGCCATGCTGTACGTGCGCCAGTCGTCGGCCTACCAGGTCAGCCACAATCTGGAGAGCCAGAAGCTGCAGTATGCGATGCAGGATCGTCTGCATCAGTTGGGCTGGAACGAGATCGAGGTGATCGACGAGGATCTGGGACGCTCTGCGGCCGGAACGCAAACGCGCACGGGCTTCGAACGGATGGTCGCAGAGGTCTGTCTTGGGCACGTCGGCGCAGTTGCCGCTCGCGAGGTTTCACGATTCGCGCGCAACAGTCGCGAGTGGCAGCAACTGGTTGAGGTGTGCCGCGTCGTCGACACGGTGCTCGTCGATCAGGAGACCGTCTACTCACCGCGGCAGAGCAACGATCGTTTGCTGCTCGGCTTGAAGGGCAGCCTGAACGAATACGAGCTGGATCTGTTGCGTCAGCGTTCGCTCGAAGCTCGTCGGGAGAAGGCCAAACGCGGCGAACTCATTGTCGCGGCGCCGGTGGGTTACTGCAAGACCGAAGACCAGCGCCTGGAGAAGGATCCGGATTTGCGCGTGCAGGACGCCATCCGCTCAGTATTCCGCCAGTTCGGCGCGATTGGTTCGGTGCGTCAGACGTTGTTATGGTTCCTGGAGCACGGCCTGCAGTTGCCGGCATGCATGCCGCGCGGCGAAATCCAATGGAAACGGCCGAGCTACGGCACGGTGTACCGGATCCTGACCAACCCGATCTACGGTGGCACGTATGCCTATGGCAAAACCGAATGCGCGATCCATTACGAGGCTGGGGAACCACGCAAACGTGATCGCCGCAAACCACGGGATCAGTGGCTTGCGCTCATTCCGAATGCCCACGAAGGGTACGTTGACTGGGACGAATTCGAACGGATCCAGTGTGCCATTAGCGGCAACCTGCGTCTGGCCGGACACGCTGGCGCCCCGAAGAACGGTGAGGCCCTGCTGGCGGGACTATTGCGCTGCAGGCGCTGCGCGAGCAAGCTGACGCTACACTACACGGGTAACAGGCACGACGCCTTGCGCTATAGCTGTCATCGCGGCTGGATGGACAAGGGGCAACCGCGTTGTATTGCGTTCGGTGGCACACGCGCGGACGCGGCCATCGCCGAGGCGGTCTTGCAGGTCGTTCAACCGGCGGCAATTGAGGCAGCAATCGTGGCGCGCGAAGAAGAGACCCTGAAGCAGGACGAAGTGCTGGCCGCGTTGCAGCGGGATCTTCAGGCTGCACGCTACGCCGCGCAACGCGCGCAGAAACAGTACGATGCTGCTGACCCCGAGAACCGGCTCGTCGCCGACGAACTGGAGCGGCGCTGGAATCATGCGCTACTACGCGTAGAGGAACTGGAATCGCGTATCGAGCAACAGTCGCGCACATCCGGCCAGATACCGCCTACCCAGCCAGAGGAGTTTGCCGATCTTGCCACTGCATTGGAATCGATCTGGCCGCAGGCCGACGCCCGCCTGAAGAAGCGCATAGTGCGCACCCTGATCCACGAAGTCGTCGTTGACGTTGACGACGCAACGAGCGAAATCGTGCTCGTCATTCACTGGAAGGGCGGAGTACATACCGAGATTCGCGTGCCGCGGCGGCGCCGCGGAGAGAACACTACGCATACGTCACGTGAAGCAATTGATGCCGTGCGCCAGCTTGTCCGTATCTGTCCGGATCTGGTGATCGCCGGCGTACTCAATCGCAATGACCTGCGAACCGGCCGGGGTAACTTCTGGACCCAGGAGCGAGTCACCGCGTTGCGCAGCCACCATCAGATCCCGGTCTATTCGAGCGAACGACGTGCTGCTGAAGGATGGATGACGTTGACCGAGGCATCGGCGTTCATCGGTGTGAGCCCCGGAACGCTCAGGCTCGCAGTTGAGCGCAACAAGATCCCAGCCGAACATCCGTTACCCGACGGGCCATGGATCTTCAATCGCAATTCGCTGACCGGGGACGCAGTTACGGAACTCGTCGGACGGGCTCGCGCACGGCGTGGACACCCCACAATACCAACGACACAACAGGGCTCTCTAGATTTATCAACAACATAGCGAGGTTGGGCAGTATGAAACGCACTTGTAAAAGCCGAGCCAATCAATCACTTCATCCATTGCGGCACGCCGTGTGGCAAAGTGCCGGCCATGCAGGCGTGCAACTTTCAACGAACCCCACAGGCTTTCGGTCGGTGCATTGTCCCAGCAGTCGCCGCGCCGACTCATCGACGAGCGCATGCCGTAGGCCTTCAGCGTGTCCTGGAACAGCCCGCTGCAATACTGGCTACCCCGGTCGCTATGGACGATGACGCCAGCCTCTGGACGGCGCCGGAACCACGCCATACGCAGCGCATCGGTGACCAGTTCCGCTTTCATGTGTGGCTGCATCGACCAGCCCACCACCTGCCTGCTGAACAGGTCAATGATGACCGCCAGATAAACCCAGCCTTCAGCCGTCGCACAGTACGTGATGTCGCTCGTCCAGACCTGGTTCGGCGCCGTTGCTGTGAAGTTACGCTCCAACAAGTTCGGCGCCACCGGCAGGTTGTGATTCGAGTTCGTCGTCGCGATGTACTTGCGCTTGTGTCGGGCACGGATGCCATGCTGCGCCATCAGCTTGCGAACACGCTCCTTGCCCACGCGCACGCCGCGCGCAACGAGCTCTTTCCACATGCGCGGCCAGCCATATTCGCCCTTGACCTGCACGTGAATTGCCTTGATGTGCGCGAGCAGGGCATCGTTGCTGATACGGCATCTGTGCGGCTTATCATCACCGCTGCGCTGCTGACGCTGATGATATCCACTGGGACTGATTCCCAGTACTTCGCACAGCATCGAGACTGGCCAGTGGCGTCGATTCCGGTCAATGAACGCGCACTTCACATCAATTCCTTTGCGAAGTACGCCGCCGCTTTTTTTGTGATGTCGAGCTCCATCTTCAGGCGAGACACTTCCGCCCTCAACCGCGCCAGTTCCATCTGCTCGGGACTGACCGGCTTCGCCCCGGCTCCGACCAGTTTGCCTTCCCTGTCCGCCTTGACCCAGTTGTGAAGGGTCTGCTGCACCACGCCCAGCGTCGCCGACACCGCAGCCAAACTCTGGCCGTTCTTTACCAGTCGGACCGCTTCCAGTTTAAATTCGAGCGTGTACTGCGCCCGCTTTGCCTTGACCGTCATCGTTTCCTCTCCTTGCTTGAGTTTACACACTCAGCAAGGGATTCGTTTTTCGGGGGCAAGCTCAAATGGACTGAATCATGAGGTCCCGGTCGTTGGCCCGACGCCGGAACAGGGTAAGCACGCCGACACCGAGATCGAAACCGTCGGTCACGACATAGAGCACGAGCATCAGGCCAATAAGACCAAACCACGCATGGCTCAGAAGGTTCTGAGTTGATGAGGGATTCATTTTGCTTGCCTATAGGTTTAAGACTGTGCGGTAAGGGTGCATGCTATGGCTAGTAGTCGATGGCACGCGAACCGACGGTGCGGATCGGCTTAGCCGGCGGCGGCATGAGCGTCAGATCCGGGCCGTTCTTCAACCAGCGACGTGCGAAGATGAAAAACGAAACGATCAGGATCACATAGAAGGTTGCGAACATCACCATGCTGCCGGTGATCGCCGTCGGCGAGATGGCCGAGGCTGCGTGCTGCGTGCGCATGAGCCCATATACAACCCACGGTTGACGACCCACTTCGCGGACAATCCAACCGCATTCCACCGCGATGTACGGCAGCGGAATGGCCAACACCCAGGCGAGGAGCAGCTTGCGCTGTGCGACGAGTGCGTCCACGCGACCGCGCGCTCGACCGATTGCGTAGATGGTCCAGAAGGCGAGCACCATGAACAGGAAGCCGATACCGGCCATCGCCCGGAATGCGTAGTAGAGCAGCGGGATCATCGGCGGCTGGTCGGCGACCGGAATGTCCCTTAGTCCCTTCACCTGACCGTGAAGACTGTGGGTACCGAGGATGCTGAGCATGCCGGGAATCTCGAGCGACCAGTCATTGGCCTGCCTGGCAGCGTCAGGCCATGCAATCAGCGACCAGCTTGCACCAGTGCCCGGTGCGTTTGTTCGCCAGTGGCCTTCGATCGCCGCACCCTTGGCTGGCTGGGTTGCGAAGACGTCGCCGCCGCTGGAGTCCCCCAGCCAGATCTGTACGGGAGCGACGAAGCAAAGCATCAGCAGCGCGAGCTTGAACGAGCGGACGAAAAACTCCGGATGGCGGCGCTTGAGCAGATAGTAGGCCGAGATGCCGGCGACCACGACCAGACCGGTTTCCAGCGCGGCGAACCACATATGGGAAACACCCCAGGGCATATCGGGGTTGAAGATCGCTTTTACGTAGTCGGTCACCACGAGTTTGCCGTCCACCACAGCGACGCCCGCCGGTGTTTGCAGCCACGAATTCGCGACCATGATCCAGAACGCGGAAATCGATGAGCCCAGCGCCACCATCGCGGTGGCGAACAGGTGCACCCCCTTGGGAACACGCCCCCAGCCGAGCATCATGATGCCGATAAAACCGGCCTCAAGCATGAAGGCCATCGCGCCCTCAAAGCCCAGGATATTGCCGAAGAACTGCCCGGTGTACTGCGAAAACGGTCCCCAGTTGGTGCCGAACTGAAACTCCATTGGGATACCACTTACAACGCCGACAGCGAAATTGAGGATCAGGAGCTTGCTCCAGAAGCGCGCGTGACGGTACCAGACCACATCGCTCGTTCTGATCCACAGGATTTCAACAACGAGCAAAAACGCGGAGAGGCTGATCGTCAGGATTGGCCAGAGTATGTGGAAAATTGCGGTCATCGCAAACTGGCCGCGCGCCAGACTTAAAGCTTCGACAGACATTTCATTTACCAGATGGTTGACGATGAGGCACGCCCGGCAAGGGCGCGTCTCAACTGGTAGAAGAAGAACGCTTTTGAACCGCCCCGGGAATCGTGGAGGCTGGTTGGTTTAAGTTAATGCGGGTTCGGCGACCGATGTTTCAAGTTGCCGATAGTAGTTTGCCTCAGCTTCAGCCGGCGGGATGTAGCCGATGGGTTCCATCAATCGATGATGATTGAACCAGGCCACCCATTCCAGCGTTGCCAACTCGACGGACTCGCGTGTTTTCCAGGTGCGGCGATGAATCAGTTCGGCCTTGTACAAACCGTTGATTGTCTCGGCCAGTGCGTTGTCGTAACTGTCGCCACGGCTACCAACCGAGGGCTCGATGCCCGCTTCGGCCAGTCGCTCGCTATAGCGAATGCTGACGTATTGCGAGCCTCTGTCGGAGTGATGTATCAACGTTCCATCTCCGCCTGGGCGCCGCGCATAAAGTGCCTGTTCAAGTGCATCCAGAACGAAGTCTGTAGTCATCGACGAACTGACGCGCCAGCCGACAATCCGTCGGGCGAACACGTCGATCACGAAGGCCACGTAGAGCCAGCCCTGCCACGTCGAGACATAGGTGAAATCAGAAACCCAGAGCTCGTTTGGCCGGTCCGCCCTGAACTGCCGGTTGACCCGATCCAGCGGGCGAGCGGCCGCCGCATCGGCAATGGTCGTGCGAACACGTTTGCCTCGCGTTACGCCACGCAAACCCAGTTGCTTCATCAGCCGTTCGACCGTACAGCGAGCCACCGCAATGCGCTCCCGGTTCATCTGCTTCCAGACTTTATCCGCTCCGTAGACACGCATGTTGGCTTGCCAGACACGCTGGATCTCAGGCCGCAGGCGTTCATCGCGTATCGCACGTGCGCAGCGGCGCGACGGATCGCGAAGCTGCGCAGCATGGCGCCGGTAGCCCGACGGGGCAATCCGCAAGACCTTGCAGATCGGCTCGACCCCGAAGGTGTCTCGATGCTGATCGATGAAGGCCTTCAGGACTTCAGGCGGCGGTCGAGCTCCGCCTGGGCGAAAAACGCACTCGCCAGTTTCAGAATCTCGTTGGCGCGGCGCAGTTCCTTGACTTCGCGCTCCAGTGCCTTAAGACGTTCGCGTTCCGACGTGCTCACGCCCTCGCGCTCGCCGCTATCGACTTCATCTCGTTTGACCCACCCCAGCAATGTCTGGCTCGTGCAGCCGATCTTGGGGGCGATGGATTCGATCGCCGCCCACTGTGACGGATACTCGCCCCGATGCTCTTGCACCATGCGCACTGCACGTTCCCGGACTTCAGCAGAAAATTTGTTCGACTTGTTCATGGCTCCATTCTCTCAAGAGTTGGAGCCTCCACCAAATCCGGGGCGGTTCACTTTATTAAATTTCAGCGTCCAAATGCAATGCCCACACGAAGATCACCGAAGGAGTGACCCGCATGATCCTGGGAATGCCCGATGCGAACAGGCGCGAAGTCAGGATCATTCCGGCCATCGCTGACTCCTGATAGGGCTGAAGATCCGCTGTATTCACCGTTCATTTCGGTGAAGCACTTCCCACAGCAGACGGCAGTAATATTTGGCCAATAGTTCACGCGCTTCTGGACGTCTTCCTTCATCTCGCCGCATTCATCGCAGCGATCCAGGACACTGACCTGCAGCGGTCGGGAGCGCCACCGTTCGAGCGCGTTCATGTCAGCAGCCCTCGCGTCGATCTGCGACGCCGACGGCGATGATGTTCGCGGCCATCTTCCGCAGTTCTGCCGACGTTGGATCATCTCGGCGCAGCTCGAGTAAATCTCTTGCGTTCGTGCTCATCGTGGCCCTCACTGGATACAGATGTGGCTAAGGTCAACAGTCCGGCGATACACGTTCTTGTTCAGCCAGGGGACGAACGTGTACTCGTCGTACGCGTTGCTGCCGATATGAATCCAGTTATGCAGAACGTTTGACATGGCGCCCCTCGAATGAAATCGCAAAGTCCATGGAATCAAGATACATGGACGACCCGACGAAAGCCATTCTACGAACGGTCGCTGCGATCCTCCGTTGGCATAGCGCACTCATACGTTTGGATACCTCATGGCATCCAGGAAGTGAGTTTCGAGTGGGTGCGCTGGACGGTTCCTGCTCAGGCGCCTCGCGACCTCCAGGAAATCGCGAACGACTTTAGAAAACTCGGTCGACCGATACGCAATGACGATTTGCGCCTTGGGCTGAGCTCCCTGGATCGCATGGTAGGTCACCCCGGTCGCCAACAGCTGGCGGATCGAGTGGGGGGCGATCGAGACGCCGAAGCCCGCTGCAACCATGCTGACGGCGGATGCGACCTGGGTGGACTCCTGCCCAAGCAGCGGGCTGAAGCCGGCGCGTTGGCACGCGGATATCACTTCGTCATACAGAACGGGCGCAATTTCCCGGGGGAACATGATCAACGTCTCCTCGGCAATCGAGCGCAGGCTGATGCTTGCAGACGCGGTCAACCGGTGTTGCGGTGGCAGTACCAGCAGCATCTCTTCATCGAAGAGCGCCTCGATCTTCACGCGTTCCGAGTCCTGCGAAGTTTGGCGAATGATCGCCAGGTCAATGCGTTCGGCCAGCAAATCGTCAATCAACGCCGCGACATTGCTCTCGAATGGCGACAGTCTGACATCAGGGTGCAATTCACGATATGCGCGAACGATTTCGGGAATGACGGGATGAAAGACGACTGAGCTTGCGAAGCCGACGCGGATATGACCGGTTTGTCCACGGGCTGCGCTCTGTACGCGGCTTCTCGCCTGCTCGACCTGATCGAGGATGCGCCTTGCGTCCTCGTAGAGGACGCGGCCGGCATCCGTCAGTTCGACGCCGCGCGTCAGGCGCCGGAACAACTGTGCGCCGATTTCACGCTCAAGCTTGCGTATCTGTTGACTTAGCGGGGGCTGCGCCATCCCAAGCCGCTCCGCGGCGCGAGTGAAATGCCGTTCTTCGGCAACGACCACGAAATACTTGAGGTAGCGAAATTCCATATTTATCTCGTCTTAAAGAAGACTGCTTTCTGTATTAGACGCGTGCATTGCTGCGCACCATACTGTGGTCATGCCAACACCTTTGCAGGAAACCGGAGTTATGGAAACCACAGTCGCGTGTTCTTGTGCCCATGAGATTTCAAAATCATTTGCATATCTAATAGAAAAGAAAGCTGATCTCGAACTGAGCGAGATTTATCAAACCTCGTTGATGAGTGCGCTCATCGACGGCGTGTATGACGGAAGCGTGACGATCGCGGAATTGCTCGAACACGGCGACTTCGGTCTCGGCACGTTCAATGACCTCGATGGGGAGCTCGTCGCGTTCGACAGCGAAGTTCACCAGTTGCGTGAGGATGGAAGCGCGCGTGTCGCAGCGATGGACCAGAAGACGCCGTTCGCGGTGATGACGCACTTTCGCCCTACGATCAGTGGGGAACTCATGACCGCGCTTGACAAGCTCGACGTGCAGGACATTATCGACAAACTGGTCGGGTCGCCGAATCTTTTTTGCGCTTTTCGTATCGACGGCCGTTTCGAGCGCGTCGATACGCGCACGGTGCCACGCCAGACCAAACCATACCGGCCCATGCTTCAGGCAATCGAGCGGCAGCCGGTCTTCAAGTTTGAAGAAACCGCGGGCACGCTGATCGGATTTCGTTGCCCCCCGTACGTGCAGGGCATCAACGTGGCGGGCTTTCACGTCCACTACATCACCGACGATCGACGCGGCGGCGGCCATGTCCTCGACTATCGCCTGCTCGAAGGCAAGCTCGAGATCGCGAAGATCTCGAAGCTGCGCATCGATCTTCCGCAGACCGAGAGCTTTCAGCAAGCCACGTTGCACTCGGAGGAAATGAGCAAGGCAATCGAGGCAGCTGAAGGTTGAATGACCGGCTGATGAATCAGCCGGTCGACACAGGCGTTGCTTCATGAACTGTTGATAATTACTGGAGTTGAACATGTTGAAGAGTGAAAGCGACGTCGAAACGTCGTGGAAATGTGGCGCTGATCTGGTGGTCCGCAACCTCGAAACACAAGGTGTGAAGCATGTGTTTGGCATTCCGGGCGCCAAGGTCGATCGTGTGTTCGATTCATTGGTCGACTCGTCGATCGAGACTGTGGTGGTCCGGCACGAGGCGAATGCGGCCTTCATGGCGGCGGCCGTGGGCCGGCTGACGGGCAAGGCGGGCGTTGCGCTCGTCACCTCTGGCCCAGGCGTCTCGAATCTCACCACGGGTCTTGCGACGGCGAATTCGGAAGGCGACGCGATGGTGGCGATCGGTGGCGCGGTACCGCTTGACGACCGACTCAAGCAGGTCCACCAGACGATGGATACCGTGAGCCTGTTCAAGCCGATTACGAAGTTCAGCGCGGAAGTCGTCACGTCATCAACCATTTCGGAGGTGCTGTGCAATGCGTTTCGGGCTGCCGAGCGTCCCCGTCCTGGTGCAGCATTCGTCAGCCTGCCGATGGACCTCGTCAACGCCCCGGCCACAGGCGATGCATTGACCGATCTTCTTTCTCCCGAACTGGGGCCCGCAGCGGCGGACAGCATCCGCGCGGCTGCCGAACTGCTCGGGGAGGCGCGAAACCCCGTCCTGCTGCTCGGCATGCTCGCCAGCACCCCGGAGAATGCAGCGGCGGTCCGCAGTTTTATCGAGAAAACGGGCGTGGCCGTCGTTGGCACCTTTCAGGCAGCGGGGGCCCTGGGCTCGCCGCAATTCGCGAATTTCGCCGGACGCGTCGGTCTGTGGAACAACCAGCCCGGCGATCGGTTGCTCGATCAGGCGGATGTCGTAGTGACGGTCGGTTACAACCCCGTTGAATACGAGCCGTCCAAGTGGAACAAGAATGCGCGCCGCACGCTGATTCACATCGATGTGGTGCCGGCCGATGTCGATCGATACTATCGGCCCGCCGTAGAACTGGTCGGTAGCATTGCGAAGACGCTCGACGTGCTTGCCTCGGAAGCGGGTACCTTGAGCCGCTCGCCGGAAACAAACGCCATTCTCGTAACACATACCAGTGCGCGCCTGGCGTTGGCCAAGTGGTCCGCGGCATTGGGAGGCTCGCCGGTCCACCCGTTGCGCATCGTCCATGAATTGCAGAACGTCGTAGGCGACGATACGACGATGTGTGTCGATATGGGCAGCTTCCACATCTGGATTGCGCGGTACCTGCACAGTTTCCGTGCGCGGCAGCTGCTGATTACGAATGGTCAGCAGACGATGGGCGTGGCGCTGCCGTGGGCGATCGCGGCATCGCTCGTACGTCCGGGCGAAAAGGTCATCTCGGTGTCGGGCGACGGGAGCTTCATGCAGTCCAGCATGGAACTGGAGACCGCCGTGCGCCTCAAAGCCAACCTCGTCCATGTGATCTGGGTCGATAACATGTACAACATGGTCGGGATTCAGGAGGTCCAGAAGTACAAGCGGCGTTCGGGCGTCGAATTTGGGCCGATCGACTTCAAGGCCTACGCGCAATCGTTCGGAGCGGCGGGTTTCGCGGTTGAGTCGGCTGACGAACTGCGCTCGACCTTGCACAAGGCGATGTCTGTCGATGGTCCCGCCGTCGTTGCGATCCCGGTCGATTACTCGGACAACCCGAAGCTGATGGAGCCGTTGAGGTCGGACTATCTGATCTGAGCAACAGGTCAGAGCACCTCGACGCGGAGTGCGGCGCGGTCCGGATGTCAAGTTGTCTGCTCCGGGCCGAACAACGTCAACAGGATCGCTACGTTCGAATGCCTTGTCGCTGGTTCAATGTCCATATTCCGATCTGGTCGTCCGTTGTAGTCCATTCGCCGGGCGTTGGCATCACGGGAAGTATTCAGCGCCCCGGCGTTACCGGAGGTTTCAGACGTCAGGGATTTGATTTCAGGTAAAACAGAACGCCCTGACGACGCGTCGGAAAGCTTCGCCATGCTTACCGGTTGTCGGGGACGATGCGAGCAGTATCTGGCGATCTGGGATAAAGTCCAATATATTAAGCGCGGTGATTTCGATATCTTTAAGTACATAACAGGATGGATGCTGGCATGGAGCTTCGACATCTACGCTATTTCGTTGTAGTGGCCGAGGAACGGCACTTCACGCGAGCTGCGGAGCGACTCGGTATTGGGCAGCCACCGTTGAGCCTGCAGATCCAGCGACTCGAGCGCGATATCGGCGCACAGCTATTCCGCCGTCTGTCGCGAGGCGTCGAACTGACCGAGGCAGGCGAGCTGTTGTTCGACAACGCGCGTCAGATCCTCGCTCAGGTCGATCGCACGTGCGCGGACGTGCAGCGCCTCTCCCGTGGCGAGCTGGGACACCTGCGAGTGGGGTTTGCGGGAGCCACTTACTTCCAGTCGCTGGTGCCGGCCATCATTCGCGAATACCGCGGCCAGCATCCCGACGTCACGGTGTCGCCGGAGCAGAGCAATACGCCATCGTTGGTGGATGGCCTGCTCGAAGGCCGCGTCGACGTGGCGTTCATCCGGCCGCCGATCATGAGCGCCGACGCACTGGAGGTGGAGTTGCTGGTCAAAGAGGATATGGTCGTGGCTCTACCGCATACCCATCCACTGGCGCAGTCCGGCGCGGCGGTATCGCTGTCCGCACTCGCAGGGGAGACCTTCATCCTGTTCCCGCGTTCGATCGGCGCGGGGCTTTACGACGCGGTCACGGGCGCCTGTCAGCGTGCCGGTTTCATTCCGAGACTTGGCCAGGAGGCGCCACAAATTACCTCGATCGTGCCGATGGTAGGAGCCGGCTTCGGCGTTTCGATCGTGCCGCGCTCGACCAGCCAGATCCGGACTGACGAAGTGGTCTATCTGCCGATCGCCGGCGACGCGCCCAAGGCGCCGATCAGTCTTGCGTGGCGGCGCCACGATCCTTCGCAAGTGGTGCGCCGCTTTCTGGCGGTCGCTCGGCGGATGGCAAAGGACTGGCGCAAAGTGCAACGGTGAGGCCTGCGAGTCAGGATCGACGGCCTGGCAATCCGTCACTCGGCTTGCAATCTTGCAGCAAGCCAAGGCGTAAAGGTGTCCGCGCTCGGCTGTGCCAGGCCCAAGCGCGGGCAAAAAGGGCACACGTCTCGATCACGAACGCCGTGATGCGGCTTTGCGTAATCGCTGCCAGATACCCCACCATGCCAGCACCGATCGCGAGCGAAGGAGCGAACAGGCCGCCCGGCGCCCCCGGCAGATATGATCCGACCGTGGAAGCCATCTTGAGCAGCGGATAGGCAATACCAAGTTGTGTGCGTCCTTCCAGCATTGCGCACTTGCGCAGAGCCACTGCCGAATGTATGCCCGGCGGACGCCACGCCGATGACGGCGATGATCAGGCCGCCAAGCGGCACCGAATGCCACCGGCTGACGGCTGCGCCACGCGCTTACCGACGAGGGCATCCAGCGTCGGGTGTTCAGCAGCAGGGCGGCCTCAAATCTGAAGTGCAACACCTGTTTCGTTGTGGCGGCGCTCTGCGCCGGTCTCGCGCTCCAGATCGCTGGATCTGCAGGCTCAACGGCGGCTGCCCCATACCGAGTCGTTCCGCAGCTATACAAATGCGCAGCACAAGCGCGAGCTGCGCACCCAAGCCTTCGAGGCTTGGGAAAGGGTGAGTCCTTAATTTGACAATACCGCACGTTCGACGCCTGCGCAGAAACCGCGCAGTAGCGCCAGCAGGATCCCGGCTTCGGCGAGAGCCGTATCCTTCATGCTAACGATTACAAAATTCCGATGATTTTCACTTCGAACGCCAGTGCCTGGCCGGCGAGCGGATGATTAAAATCGAACAGGGCGGACGTTTCGTTGACTTCCTTCAGTACGCCCGCGTAGCGTTCGCCACCCGGTGCGTTGAATTCGAGGAGATCGCCCGGCGAAAAATCCTCACCGATCATGCTGTTTTCGCGCAGCGTGGCAAGCGACACCCGCTGGATCAGATCGGGATTGCGCGGGCCGAATGCCTGCCCCGGGACTAGCTGAAAGGTCGAATGGTGGCCGACCTTCGATCCCAGCAGAATATCTTCCAGCGGCGGCGCCAGTTGGCCCGCACCCAGCAGCAGTGTGGCTGGCTTGTCGGTAAAGGTGTTGATGACTTCAGTGCCGTCGGCAAGCGAAAGCCGGTAATGGAGCGTGACGTGCGAGCCGGGTTTTACTTCAGAGATGTCGATGATGCTCATGCCTGCCGCCTGTTCAGTGTTGCTGCGATTTACGATACGCCATCACGCCGGCTACCGTATGGAAACTGCCGAAAACCACGATTCGATCATTCTCCGACGCTCGTTTCAGCGCGTCTTGATAGGCGTCTGCCGGTGACGCGAAGCGCGTGACGCTGCTGTCGGCGCCGTCGGTCAAACCAGCCTCGCGCAGCGCAGCCTCCACGGTCTGAGCGGAGGCCCCGCGCGGCGTCGGCAGATCGGTCACGCACCAGTGGTCGACTTCGGCCTTCATGTGCTTGATCACGCCAGCGATGTCCTTGTCCTGCATCGAGCCAAATACCGCATACGTGTACGGGAAATAGCCCATGTTGCCGAGGTTCTGCTTGAGCACCGCGGCTGCGTGCGGGTTATGGCCGACGTCGAGCACGATCGAAGGCTTGCCCGGCAGCACCTGGAAACGGCCCGGGAGTTCGACGTTCGCCAGACCGAGGCGGATGTCCTGCGCGGAGACCGGCAGACGGTCCCGCAGTGCCTCGAGGGCCGCGAGCGCGGCCGACGTATTGATCAGCTGGTTCGCGCCGCGCAGCGCCGGGTACGCCAGCGCCGAGCGCCGCAGCGCGCGGCCGACATAGCTCCATTGCTGACGCTCGCTGCCCGCCTGCCCTTCGTAGCGGAAATCGCGGCCGAATAGCCACAGATCGGCGCCAATCTGCCCGGCGTGATCGATCAGCGTCTGCGGCGGCACCGGGTCGGCGCAGATCGCCGGCTTGGCCGCGCGGAAGATGCGGGCCTTCTCGAAGCCGATCTTCTCGCGCGTGTCGCCGAGGTACTCGGTGTGATCGATGTCGATGCTCGTGATAATCGCACAGTCGGTGTCAAGGATATTGACGGCGTCGAGACGCCCGCCGAGGCCTACCTCGAGAATGACCGCGTCCAGCGCGCGCGAGGCGAACAGATGCATGATCGCCAGCGTCGTGAATTCGAAGTACGTCAGCGAAACGGGTTCAGAGAGGCTCAGGCGCGCCGCTTCGACCGCCTCAAAATGCGGCAGCAGGTCGGCGTCGCTCGTAATCGCGCCGTTCACCCGCGCTCGCTCATTGAACGCCAGCAAATGCGGGGAGGTATGGCAGCCAACCCGGTAACCCGCGCGCAGCAGGATCGCTTCGAGGATCGCGCAGGTCGAACCCTTGCCGTTGGTGCCGCCAACCGTAATCACCGGACAGTCAAAGGAAACTTGCAGTGCGTCGCGCACCTGGCTGATCCGCTGCAAACCCAAGTCGATGCCGACCGTATGCGCGGATTCGAGGTGCGTGAGCCACGCGTCGAGAGTGGGGAATGTGGTCATCGGATAAGTTGATTCTTGCCTGTTGTCAGGGACGTTAGGAGTAGTATCTGGCGATGCGGGGTAAAGTCCAATATATTCGGAGTGGTGACTTCGATATGGTTTAGTAAATAACAGGACGCTGGCATGGAGTGAAAAAGGCTAGTTCGCAGTCGGACAGCGTCATGCCGGACAACCACAATTCGGGTCAAAAGTCCGGCCAGCTTTCCCAACATACTGACCCGGTTCATCTGCACGAGATCAGCCTCTAGCCTGCAACGGTGGATCAGGCAGTTCCATGAACGCAACGGCTATCACAAAACGCTGATCGCCATTGCCAACAAGCATGCCCGCATGCTGTGGGTGATGGTCGCGAAGGACTTCGTTGCCTCCATAGCTGCGCCGTTTGCTTCCGGCGGGAGCGGTTGTCGGGTGGCGCTTGCACCCGCTAGAAAGCGCCGCCTTTTCACGGCGCACACCCATTTCAGTCGATTGCACCGCTTGAACGAACGTCTGCACTCGTCGTGACACCGGACGGGCATGGCGACACGGCCAGGGTGAACTGAAACACGGCGCCGCTGGGCTCGTTCGAGCTCGCCGACAGACGTCCTCCGTGCGCTTCTATAATCGAACGACAAATCGAGAGCCCCATCCCCATGCCGCCAGCCTTCGTCGTGTAGAACGGCTCAAAGAGACGCTCCACGTTGTCGACCGCCAACCCCGGTCCCGAATCGCGCACGGAAACGAGGACGCGGCCCGATTTGTCGTTGGCGGTGCTGATGATCATTTCCCGCCGCCCGTGTTCAACGACGCTCATCGCCTCCACGGCGTTGATGATGAGGTTCAGCATGACCTGTTGGAGTTCGACGCGATCGCCTTCAACGGGCGGCAAGTCCTCCGCAAGCTGCATCCGCGTGGATACGCCGCTTTTCGCAAGCTCACTGGACGTGAGGGCGATGACCTCATGGATCGCCTCGTTCATCTGCAGGCTTTGCCTGGACGGCGGGACGTTCCGGACGAGACCGTGAACCCGGTTCGTGACCTCGCTGGCGCGCTTCGCGTCCTTGATGATTCGATCGAACGCTTGCCGGGCTTGCTCGAGGACGGGCGGATTGGCACCTAACCAAAGCAGCCCGGCCTGAGCATTGGCGACGGTCGCCGCGACCGGCTGTTTGATTTCATGGCTGATCGAGGCCGCGAGGTGCTCCATCGTCGTCACGCGATTCGCCTGCGCCAGCACCGTCTGAACTTCGCGGTAGCGCCGCTCGCTCTCCCGTAGCTCGGCTTCCGCGCGCTTTTGCTCCGTGATGTCGCGTGAGATGCCGAGCAGGAACTGTGGCTCGCCGCGCGCATCGAGGATCGGGATCTTCATCGTGTGTACGAGGCGCGGCCCATTACGCGTTAGAACCCGTTCCTCCGGCACCTCGACCATCCGCCGCGACTCCAGCACGGCACGATCCTTCAGCGCAAAGAAATCGGCCTCCTGGACCGGAAACAGGTCATGGACGGATTTGCCGATGAGTTCCTCGCGGCGGTAGCCGAGCAGTTGCTCTCCTGCCTTGTTAAAGCGCACGAATTGCAGGGTCACTGCATCCTTGACGAAGACTACATCCGGGATGTTTTCGATGATGCTGTCCAGGAAATGCTCGCTCGCTTGCGCTGCCTCTTCGGCGCGCTGTCGTTCGGCGATCTCGGCCGTCCGGCCCGCAAGTGCCGTGCTGAGTTCGGCCGTGCGCTGCGTGACGCGTGCCTCGAGTTCGGCGTTGAGCTCCTTCAGCGCATCCTCGGCCTGCCTGCGCTGGCGCCGGTCTTCGAGGAACTGCTCGACTGCGCGCGCCATATCGGCAATCTCGTCGCCGCCGTGAACGGGGACGCCGGCTTGCACGCTGTCGACGTCACCGTGCCGCAGGAAGTGACTGACTCGGCGCAGCCGTGCCACGACGTGGCGACCGAGGAATGCGCGGGCGATCAGCCAGGCAAGCAGCAGGCTCACCGCAACTTCGCCGATGACCCACCTGCGCGTGCGGTCCGAGTCTTCGGCCAGAGACTGGACCGCTTTGCGGTAGGCGCGCGTGAAATAATCCGACTGCTGGCGCGCCGCTGCCGCCAAGGCGTCGGCCTGGCGGCGCAGATCGTCGTCCAGGCTGGCCAATGACGCGCCGGGCCGCGACGAGTACGCCGGCGCGGCTGCGGCGCGCAGCGCGGTTTCGCGCACCTGTGCCTCGATGTTGACTGTGTTGCGGAAGCGCTGGCTGGACCGATGCAGCGCGAGCGCATCGACGGTGACGGCGTCACTCGCCGCGGATCCCAGACGGTCTACCAGACGGTCAAAGGATGCCAGCTGTTCGATGATATGCCGATGCGTCTCGCGCACAGCGTCCACCGTATCGTCACTGGACAACTGTAATGCCAGGCGTTCGATCATCAGCGTGCGCTGCGCCAGGTCCTGTGCATCTTCCTGGCGCGCCAGCCGCTCTTCGGCCAACTGACGGATCGCGTGGGCCGAACCGGTCAACGAGTAAATGGTCGTGACACCGACCGCGACCACCAGGGCGGCCAGGCACGAAGCGACGAGCGCAAACTGAGCGGTGAGCGACTGGGGGCGCGGTAGTTTCATGGGCGTTGCCAGATGCGGCGATAAATATCGCGGTAGCCGTTGGCGGGGTCGTAAATCAGACGATCACCACCGTCCGCGGCGATGTTGTCCGCCGTCACGAGATGCACAGGAAACACGTAACCCGTGACACCTCGGCCTGCGAAGAGCCGGTTCATCTCGTCGACCAACTGCCAGCCGTGCAGATTAAGGGGTTCGGCCACGGTGCCGGTCTGGAACGTGCCCGTCCGGATACGCAGGAAGGCGGACTCGCTGCCGTCGCCTGCCGACAGCATGGCCATGGCGGCGTTCGGCATTCCGGCCTGGGTCAGCACCGGGGCGGCGTAGTCGAAGTAGATGTCGTTGACGGCCAGCGCATAGGTCCAGCGCTTGCCATATCGCGCGAGCAAGGCGCGTGTCGCGCCCGGCATCAGTTCCTGGCTGCGCGAGATCGCCACGTCGCGCACATCGAGCAAGGTGCAGCCGCTGCACGCGCGCACGACGGCAGCCATTTCATCCGCCTTGCCTTGCGCAATCCGGAAATTGGAATCGGTGAAGATGACGACTCCCGCATGCCCGCCGGACTGCACGATGGCCGCCAGCGCGGTCACGCGCGCGACCTCGAGCGGATCCGTCGCCACGTTCATCGCCACGGGCGTGCCGGGCACCGGTCCGGCCCGGGCCGCGACATGCCAGCCGACGATCGGAATGCTCCGCTCGGCAAACGGCCGTAGCCCGGGCAGCAGCGCGCGTGCGTCGCCACCGACGATGATCAGGCCGTCTGGATCACTTGCCAGCGCATTCGCAAGCATCTTCAGCCGCAGGTCCGGCGTGCCGCTGGAGTCGAATATCTGTACGCTCCAGCCGATGACCTTGGCCGCCTCCAGTACACCGTCGACCACGCCGACGATGCCGCCGTTGCGCAAATCCTCGGCGACGATGGCGACGCGTTTCCCGGATTGCGCCCGCGGCCCGTTGCGCGGCCCGTTCCAGGGTGCAGCGGGTTGCGCCGCCGCATCGACCACACGCTTCGCTTCCGCCAGGTAGTTACTCGCGGCGGCGACAATCGCGGTGACCGAGGCGGAAGAGGCGGTGGACACGGGGGGAGTCAACAAACCCTGCGCCGCGATAACCGACGGCATGCATACGCATGCCAGAATCAACGCCCTCATGTTGCTCCCTAACGGTCCGCTCGGGGTCGATCGACCCAATTGAAGACGTACCCAAATGCCGCTCGGAGTGCCATCCAAACAAGATACAGCCCAAGCCGCCGCGAGTCATCGCCGCGCTGGGGCAGCGGACTTGCGGGTCGCCGCAAGGAGGCCCCGCAGTGGCGTATCACCACTTGTGCAGTGCATTGACGACCGCGGACCATCTGCCGATGCCGGGATAGCCGAGTCGCTGGCGCTTTCCGGCGCAAAGGCCGCCAGTCATGAAGACAAGTCTGCCACACGTGACGCATCGATGATGCTTATCGCAGGCCGGCAATGAAAGGGGATAACCCTGGCAAAACCGGGTCCCGCAGCATACCGGCCTCCGCTATTGCAACGGAACCGCAACTCCTCGATGTCGCGCAGGCTTAACTGGAGTCGATAGTACCAACGCGCCGCGCAACTGACGACGGCGAGGAATCGCTGACCGTGATAGCGGGATTTTGCGTTCTCCATGGTTTGAATTTCATAAGCCAATCAATCAGGTACCGCCTGAAATAAGCGCAGACTGCATAGTCGCTGGACGGCGGGCTTTCGGTGCAGGCGTTAGAACGGGTATGTTGGGGGTGAGGTAAAGTCAGCGAAACGTCAATGGCACCACTCGCATGCTGCGTCCAGTCGGGCGAACGCCTGCTATCGGCGCCGGGTCTTGCCTTTCATCATGCGATCAAAGAGCTGGCCCTGAAAACCGGGTTACTCCGGGTCCGACGGACTTCCCCAACGGCTGGCTAAGGGATACGATCAGGTTTCATCGCGACCGGCGAGCCCACGGATGCCGCCCAAGGAACAACAGCTCGAACTACAGTCGCCGCACCGCGGCTGGTTGGCATCCATTGCGCAAATCCCTCGAGGTGGCATCGCGATGGCACTGCTGTTGCGTGTGGTGCTTTTCAGCTCCGTGGTCACGTTGATCCTGACTGTCCTGCAGTTGACCTTGAGCTACCGCAGCGAGCGGGCGAGTCTCGAGAGCCGATTCGGCGAGATCGATCAAGCCACGTCGCGCAGCCTGGGTGAGAGCTTATGGGCGATGGACTCGAAGCAACTCGAGGAGCAGCTCGATGGCATATTGCGTCTGCCGTCCATCCGCGCGGTGGAGGTGCGCGAGACGCCTTCGCCTAGCCCTGCCTTCGCGATCTTTCGCGGCGAGCGACAAACCAGCGCCGCCGTGGTGAAGGAATTCCCGTTGTTTTGCTGCGGTACACATCCGCAGCACATCGGCGTGCTCCGCATCGAGGCGACCCTCGCGGACATCTATCGCGATCTGGCCGCGCAGGCCGTCGTCATCCTCCTGAGCAACGCCGCCAAGACATTCCTGGTCGCGTTCTTCATCCTGTTCATCGTGGACCACCTGGCGACTCGACACCTGCTGGACATCGCCGCATCGGCGGCCAGCGTCACGCCGGGCGCCGACCTGCCGCCGTTGCGCTTGCGGCGTTTGCGGGTCGAAGGCGATGAGCTCGATCAGCTGGTGGATGCCCTCAACGCAATGCGTGAGAGGCTGCGGCAGCACGCGATCGAGCTGGGAAACGCGAATGCACGCATGGCGGCAATCCTGGACAACATACCGGACCTTGCGTGGGTTAAGGACGCAAATGGCCGTTTCATCGCAGTCAATCGCGCCGTTGCCGCCGCGAATGGGTTTGCGGAGCCTCACGACATGATAGGCAAGACCGATTTCGATGTTCATCCGCCAGAACTCGCGCGGACTTATCTTCGTGACGACGTCGAAGTGATGGAATCGCACGGGCGCAAGCGGATCGAGGAGCCTCATGTCGATGCGGATGGCAGCATGAGGTGGATCGAGACGATAAAGACAGCGTTGCATGACGGGCAAGGGCGCGTGGCCGGTACTGTCGGGATTGCGCGCGATGTCACCGAACGCAGGCGTGCCGCGGAAACCTTGCGTGAGACGCAGATGGAATTGGCACACGCAAACCGCGTTGCGACAATGGGACAACTCGCGGCCTCGATCGCCCATGAGGTCAATCAGCCGATCGCCGCGACGGTCACTCACGCCCAGGCTGGGCTTCGGTGGTTGAGCGCCCAGCCGCCTGAAATGGAGAAGGTTGCAGAGGGGCTGCGCCGGATCGTCAAGGACGGCAATCGGGCGGCGGACGTGATCGGCCGGATCCGGGAACTACTCAGGAAGACGACGCCACGTAACGAAACGTTGGACATTAACGAGGCAATCCGCGAGGTGATCGAGATCACCCGAGGGGAAGCAATGAAGCGGGGTGCTCTGGTAAAGACACAACTGGCCGATGGCTTGCCCTTCATCGAGGGAAACCGTATCGAATTGCAACAGGTCCTCCTTAACCTGGTCATCAACGCGATCGAGGCCATCAGCGGCGCTAGCGACGGCGCGCGGGAAGTGCTGGTCAGCACGGGGAAGGCCGACGCTGGCTGCGTGCTTGTGGCAGTGTGCGATTCGGGGCCAGGCTTTTCCCCGGAAAGCGCCGAGCGCCTTTTCGCCCCCTTCTACACGACGAAGTCCACCGGCTTGGGGATGGGGCTGTCGATCTCCCGTTCGATCATCGAAGCACATGGCGGACGTTTGTGGGCAAGCGCGAACCCGCCCCGCGGAGCCGTGTTCTACTTCACGGTGCCCGTACATCCGGATTTTTCATCGTGATTGCGACGCAAGCGCGACGACCGCCCCTGTGGTTTTGGTACGCGCGGCCGCCTACCCTGACGGTGCCGTGCTCCGGTTCCTCGCCAGGAAGCCGGATCAGGACACCGCCTACGGCAAGAAGTAGTCACTGTTGCGCTGTGCTCCGACATCGTTGGGACCCGCCGTGCGTTTCACCGCACGCACGGCGGTCTGCATCATGTACTGCGTGATGCCCGCGCGAGTAGTTGTGCATGGGATACGCGATCATGAACCCGTGTGAAGCGCTCGCGCTGCACCGCGGCGGAGTGCCGCGCAACCGCGAAATCGCGTTGACGGTGCTGCGCGGCGCCGGCATCGTCGTCAGCGTCGCTGCGACGGCCAGGAGGCCTTCGACTGCTCGGTCAGCAGCGCTTCGACGGCGTCTTGAGGGCTGCCAGAGCCAGATGCCCGTCATGGATGGCTGCGCGGCGACCCCGCCGCTGCGCCAGCAGCCGCAGCGGCGTGGCCCTGTCGGAGATCGCGATGACCGCCCACACGATGGTCGGCGATCGCGACAAGGTGCTCGCCGCCGCGATGAACGGCCACGTCGCCAAGCGGATCAGTTGAAGAAGCTGTTTGCCACGCTCGCCCACTGGATCCGCCCGGCGATTGTCAGACTTGAGGAACTGCCTAGGTCCGCAGGCGACGGAACGCGCACGCATCCCGCGAACGGGCTCACCGGCATTGCGGCAAGGGACCGTTATCGGCGGTCGTGATACGGCCCGGGTTCACTTCGGATTCGTGGGTTTCCGCCTGAAGTCGTACCAGAGTTCCGGTCGATCGGAAGGCGTGCCGGGCGTCAGCAACGGGTTTTTCAGCTCGATCACCGTACGCGTTTCCAGGTGCGCCTTGCGTAGCCGATCGCCATTGTATTGCTGGAAGAGCTTGTCCAACGAGCCGTCGGCAATGGCCTTTTCGAGCCCCTCGCGGATATCCTGCGCGAGCCGGGTGTTCTTGCGGTTCACCATGAAGTAGGCGTCGTAGAAGTAGTGCAGGGCGAGGTGGGGCTCTACCTCCAGGGTATCCGCGTTGTTCGCCTGCTCGTCCCAGATTTCCATGACGCTTCTCGGAAAGTAGTCGAAGCGCCTGACTATGAGCATTTTGAAGAGGCCTTCGTAGTTTAAAGCGGTGATCACATTGAGGCCGTTAGCCCGCAGGATCTGTGTATCCGGCCAGTCCCCCCCCTGCGCGAGCCGCACACGTTTCAGGTCCTCCAATGTGTTGACGCCCGCGAACAAGCCCTGGTCACCTTTGCGGATCAGCCCCAGGCGCCATCCCAGCATGCCTTTGTTGATGGGGATCCGAATCGGTAGCAATCTCGCCTCGCGTTCGATGGAGCTGGGAATCGGGGCGACATCGATCGTTCGACCGGCCTCGAGCTCCCGCACCTCGCGCTCCTGGGTCATGGGAAACGCGGCGGCCTGGATCCGATATGCGGAGCTGGTTTTTGAAAGCGCGAGCTGCAGCAATTGCAGCGCGTAGTCAGAGCGGTGATCGCCTTCGAACTCGGGCTGCGGAAAGCGAACGACTTCGTTACCGGTGGCCACCCCATGCCACGCAAGCAGTAGACAAACCAGCAGACGAGGAATGATGGACATGATCCGCTCCTGTTGCGCGGAGGAAACCGGTCGACTAAATGGCCTTTGGCAGGCAGCCACCTGCACTTGCCGGTCATGATACGCCCCGATCGTGGTGGCTCGCGGCGCGAGATACGCTTCTGTCGCGCTAAGGCAATGCGGACGATAGCGATACGATAAGGATCGCCTACGTCGCCAGCGTGTAGAAATTGCTGGACACCTGATGGCTTGGTTTGCCTGCGTCTTTCATCTGCCCCTTGGCGATGCTGTGTCGCAATAAGGCGCTCCGGTAAAGTCTGCGGCCCGACGCCAATGCCGGACACGATGGCCAAGACGCAGAAACCGCCCCGCAAAACACTTCCCGCGGACATTGACCGGGCGCTCAGACGTCTACACCTTGGCCACAATGCTCAACGGCAGTAGTACCGGCGCACCGGTCTCGGGATTTGAGGCTGCAGCCCATGCTCAGGACGTGGTGTGTCGAATATGCCTTGAAGATGCTGGCGTCGCCACCTGAACAGCAGATTTGTGCTGTTAGGGCGGGCAATCAGCGATACCGAAGCTCCCCGTTAGAAGGTCTGCTCGACCAAGTGCCGCGTCGTTTCGACAGGAAAGTTCGGTTGTTTGCTCTTCGGGCTACGACTCAATATCTCGTCCACTTTAGTTCCCACCAAGTCGTTTATTGGGAACTAAACACTCCTGCGCAAACTGGGCAAGACGAGCACTCGGACCTCAGAAAGGCCGACTTGACGTCGAGTGCTACCGGTGAAATGAGGGAAGTCGGATAGAAATGTATGGACTACTATTGGATGCAAATTTTGCAAAGGTCGACGGTTCTCTGGTCGACGTTCCGCTTAAGCCATGGGACAAAGGTGTATTCGTCGTAAGCGTTCGCGCCGACGTAGATCCAGTTATGCAAACAGTTGGACATGAAAGTCACCTCAAAATGAAGGTTGGGGAAAAAGCGTTGTCGGCGCGTCAGTCGCGTGGCGGCAGTACGGCTACTTCAAAAACGTGACTGTGGTTGCGCTTGTCACGACCATTCCTGCCAGACGAGGAGAACGCGCAAGCGAGAAACAATGTTTTCGTTACGCAGTCGATGAACGAGGCGGCTGGTACCAGGAGCGAGTCTGTGAACTCAAGCGGGATGGCCGGACCGACTGCAAGCACGCTCATCGCGCACAGAAAACAGAACACGGGCCGTGCGAAGGGGGCGTCGCCTACGACCGCGAGTCCAGATACCACCACGATCAGTCTTGTGCCTACTGTCGCGCCGAGTGCCGCGTCGCTGTCGGTCAATGCAAAATCCAAAGATATCTTGATCAATTCCCACCAGCAGACAGCAAGCGCCGAAATGGTGACTGCGAGCCCGGCCGGTCGGCCGATGTTGTTGCCGTTGGACGCCTTTGTTTCCGCCCGCGGAAAACAGCGATGACCTGTGCGTTTGCTGAACATTGCTTGACCTTTGACGGGCATGCCGAGACGAAAACGTGTGTCTCCAACACGTAACGCATCTGAGCCTGTCGACGCACAGAACGACTTGCAGGTCAACGCTCACCGATAGGCGGGGGCGGGACCTGTTGTGCCTTTAAAGGGAGTCGACTTGTAAGCAGCACCGCCTATGATTGCCAAGATAGACGGCCGGGTGGTATCGAATCCATTCTGCGAGCGTTTGGACTTTCGCCCACCGTTGTTTGTCGAGCTCATACGTCGGTATGGCTCGACTTACCGTCGGTCTGAAAGATCCGAAGCGTAGGTTTTTGCGTTTGAAGACAACGTCGACGCGGGCCGCCGTGAAGCGGTTGTGTCGCGATAATCGGTAATGGAACTTGCCGGACTGCGCGTCTCGCTCTGCAGAAGACTTTAGGCAACCGTAAGGAAAAGATATGGGGACAGTCAGAAGAGGTTCGGGGACAACATTCCGAGGCAGCACCGCGGCGGTAAGATTAGCCACGAGAGGTGTACTCAAGGTTCCTTGGACGGCGTTCGTACGATGAAACCTTGAGCGAGGGCGCGCCCGGCAAGTCTCGATGCGGGGGCCGACGCACCGCGTCTCATCATTCCGGAAGGGATAGTCAGACATACGTCGGTATGATGGACAAGTCGACGCTCCAGGGGCTAGATTGAATAAGCAATCATTGGCAAGCGACCTTATGTCCTCCCGAAGCCCCTCGCAACGACAGGCGCGGGCTTCCGTTTCCGGGATCGTCTGGATTGTCGACGACGACGAATCATCCCGCCTGGCGCTCGAAAGCCTGGTGCAATCGCTCGGCTATTCGACCGAAACTTACTCGCTGCCTTCGGACTATCTGGCGGCGCGGGCGTCGCACCTTCGCACCGAAAACGGAGTCCTGCTTTCCGACGTCCGCATGCCCGGCATGTCAGGACTGGAGTTGCTTGACCGTCTTGTCGCACTGGGCGCCGCGCCGCCGACGATCTTCGTGAGCGCGTTTCCCAGCGACGCGCTGCGAGTGCAGGTGCAGTCCAGCACAGCCATCACGCTGCTCGACAAGCCCGTGGATGCGGCGCTCCTGAAGCGAGCACTCGGCAACGTCGGGATTTAGGCAGGGCGCTCAAAACAGCGTTTTCGGACCTCTTTCCGTCAATGGCGGCTGGCGCGAGCCTAAGGGCGCGGCTTTGTTTGTTGCCGCCCAATTTCGAGTGCGGCGGCCTTGAAGACGAGATCCGGGAGTGAGCGCGCGTCCATTTTTTTCATCAACTGGCCGCGATGGATTTTCACCGTGATTTCGCTCAGGTTGAGTTGGGCGGCGATCTGCTTGTTGAGCATTCCGCTGACCACCAGCGCCAGGATCTCGCGTTCGCGCGGCGTCAGCGAGGCGTACGCGGCGCGTACAGCCGCGAGGCTGTGTTCCTTTTCGAGGCGTTGCGAGTCTTTCGAAATTGCCTCGGAAATCGCGTCGAGCATATCCTGGTCACGAAACGGCTTCGGGAAAAAATGGAATGCACCAGCTCTCATTGCTCGCACCGACATTTCCATGTCGCCATGCCCCGTCATGAAGAGAACCGGCATTTGCAGTCCCTCGCGTGCCATCGCCTGCTGGAACGCCAGACCGCTTTCGCCTTTGAGCCTGACATCGAGGATGAGACAGCTCGGGCCGGCGGGTTTGCGAAACGTCACGAATTCCTGCACGGAACAGAACGTCTTGACGGAATACCCGACGGACTCCAGTAGATCGCACAGCGCGAGGCGGATGGACTCTTCGTCGTCGACGACGAAGACTGTCGAGCCGCGGATTCCACCCGTGGACGACGGTATATGCCTATCGGTAGCCATAAACGAGTCCTCAACACGCCAACAATGCGGCGGACTGATGAGACATTTTCGCCCGCTTGACAGAGACGCATCCGCGCCGTTTTGCGCCCGTAAGACGCGTTTCAAGTATGACACGGTAAAACGAGAGTAGGGTAAATGTCCGAATGGAGGTTTGCCGCCGCCCAAGCGGCCCGCTACCCTTGCATCTACGTCTGCAATGCATCGCACGAAGCGGCTAGAACATGAACCGCGGCATGGAGCGAGGGATACACCCTCTGTTCGGAGCTTACTATGTCGTCGATGCCAGAGGCGTGCTGCAGATTTACCTCTGCGCGCCTTGGCAAGCGCAGCCACCCGGCCCCGCTTGACGCGCGGGCAGCACAAAAGCAGGAGATACCGGAAAACAGCTGCTGTTGGCCGCTGCATGCCCCGGCAGCACAAACGCAGCCGCAAACCGCCCCTGCCGCCGCGGGCTTTAACGCGGACAATCGTGCCGTTCGACAGGGATGGCGAAGCGAAACACCGCACTGCCAGGCTTGTTCGGCGCCTGCGCCGATACGCTCGCCATGAGTCTCGGCAATGGACCTGCAAATGGCAAGGTCCATGCCCTTGCCTCCCGCTTTCGTCGTATAAAACGATTCAAAAAGGTGTTCCAGCTCTCTGTTGCGCAGCCCCACGCCGGTGTCTCGAGCCTCTATGATGGCGTACCCTTGGCCGTCGACGCCCATCGCAATCTCGGACAGGTGATCAAAGGGCTTCCGGAACGCGACGAACGGCGGTGTGCCGACGCGCTGATCGATACGCTGCATCGGGCCAAATGGCACCTGTGGCACGGCTGTTCCTAGCCGGCACTGCGGCGGCTTGAAAGCCTGGGTTGGGCGCTCGATGCGGCGTGCAGTCCCGTCCCGAGGAGGCCAGGCTGCTCGCCATACTGGAGGAGTTCATCGGCTACCTCGAGAACAACCAGAACTTTATCGTGAACTATGGGGGGACCGGTACCGCCACGGCGAGCCGATCACCTCAAGCTTTATTGAACAAGTGGTCAGCAAGCGTTTTGTGAAGCGGCAGCAAATGGCGTGGCGGCCGGCTCACGCGCATGGCCTTCTGCAGGTGAGGACGGCCGTCCTGAATGCGCAACTGCGATCATGCTTCGAGCGATGGTATCCGGCGCTCGCGGGCAACAATCACGCTCACCATATCGCGGCGTAGAGCCCCCGCTTTGGCGCGGTCTCCCTTCAGCGCGTCACGCTCTTTCGCGATCTGCACACGCAGCGCGGCCTCTGCCTCAAGGCGCGCAACCCGTGTCGCGGACAGCTGCTCGCGGCGCTGCGCGCCTGACAGGTCCATGCGGTCGACAAGCGCGCTGCGAGCACGGTAGAGCGCCGATTTGAGCGCCTTTCGCCGCCCGCTCTCATGATCGGCCTGTGCATCCCGCGCGCGACGTAGCATGCGGCTACGGCCCCACAGTCGCCCACTCGCATCGCGTACTCAATCGTTATCGAAATCTCGGAGGCAGAGCCTATACGCCCGTATATTCACGCAACACTGAACACTGTGCCGGTGCATCCCAACGTAGAGGCGTTCCTTCCTTCCGTGTGATAGCCCAATTTCGGTCGCGGCTGTACCGTAAGCCCATGCCCGATGCAGCCGCGCTTTGCGCCTGCAACGGCCTCCGGTCTGACTAGCGCAGGCGGCTTCGAGCCAAATCGAGGTTCCGTCAAAACTTCGCGTCGCTTGTATTCGCAGCAGCCCCTTTGCCCCGGCGGCGACGTTTGATACTTAGAGCGCAGGCTGCCCGTTGCCAACGACTGGCCGATGCGAAAGACGCAAAGAGGTGGACATGAAAAGCCGGAGCTTCCTGACACATCAGGAGATTTTCAACCACGCTGTAGAGCATTTATTCGGCCAGGCGCGAGCCTCCCTGCTGCCTCGCGGCGGCGGCGCCTATCGAGGCTACTGCGGCAGCTGTCCGGTCGGCAGTTTCATTAAGCCGCGCGACTATATGACGGCAATGGAAGGCGTGCCCATCCGCTACGTCGCAAAACCGCCAAAGGACGTGCCGGCTTACATGGATATCGGTGTCGCGGCGCTCAAGCGCGCGCTGCTTCGCTCGCGCATCGATGTGTCCGATCCGGTGACTGTCGAATTGCTTAGTTGTCTGCAGAACGTCCACGATGTATTTGGCACATGGGAATGGAGTGAGCGGCTGGCATCAATTGCTCGACAATTTGCCCTGTCGGCCACGTTTCTGAAAGCCGCTGCTTGAGGGTCGCAGGTGTCGTGATGCAGTGCGCAAGAAAGATATACGAGCGCGTCAGCGCTCATCTGCTTAACCAAGGGGCCGTCTCGGAGGACGAGAACGGCTCATGCCGGCTGCGCGGCGACAACGACCGCGAGTGCGCAGTCGGATCGCTCGTTAGCGACGAGTTCTATCACCCGGACATCGAAGGGATCGGCATTTCGTACTATCGGCACGCCCGGGACGGCAAGCTACTGCAGGCGCTGTATGCATCCAACGTCAATGCCTACGATCCGGGCATTGTCGATCTGCTGTGCGAACTTGAGGAGATTCACGATGGCGCCAGCGTCGATCAGTGGCCAGATCTTCTCGCCGCTCTCGGTAAGCGGTACGGGTTCGTCTGACACGCAAAACGAATAATTGATCGCGCATTGGCGATGCGAGGGTCCGTGAGTCGTAGCGGCCGGTGGCATGCTGATTGATCAGCCACAGGATAGTGAAGCGTGCGCCGCGACCAGATTCCGTCGTTTGCGAGGAAAACCGACGTCCGACCGTCTCCGATGGCCCGACGACGACCGGCCGTAGTCAGCCGCCTTCTGACGGATTCATTTGATCTGTTGCAGAACGACTCAATAATGCAGTTTCTCGACTGCACTACGTTGCCGACCGCTGGTCGACTGGAAAGCGTAACCGTGATGGCGGTGCCATTGCCACGCAAACTGTCGACAGCAATTTCGCCGCGACCGTCGTCGCGCACTTCCAGGAGGCAGTCGCGGCCGCTTCGCTCCAGTGTATTGGTCACGGTATATGTTGATACCTCGACGGACGCGCCAAACGTTTGGCTCGTCGCCGATATCTCGGTAAAACGATAGCTGCTGCGGTGCAGGCGCGAGCGAATGAGATGGCGAAAAAAACGAATCGCTTTATCGCGGCCACCGGAACAACACGCATGGGTACACGCCGGCTTTCCGCACGCTGCTGAACGAGGTTATCGGACCCCACACCTGAGCGGATTGGTCTTATCCCTGTCGCCGCGTGCGCTATACCGCCGTATAGGCTTTGGACGGGCAGGTAGACGCGCGATAACCGACGGTACGATATCTTCCTGGGTCGCTGGCGTCTATCGTAGGAAATGTGGACAGCGCCTTTGCATGGGGCGATCGACGGAGTCTGATTCATCCGGCGGCGTCCGAAACGTGATCGTCCAGTGGCATTCGCGCGGCTCGGATGCACGGTAGCGTGCGAGCCAGACCTCGATACGCATACTGATAATGAAGATCCCGTCACACCCTCCTGGAGAAGTAATCGATGTTTGACGAACGAGCACGAGTGAAGGCATTGCAGTTTGCGCAAGCACATCCTTGGCGTCGGGACGTCAAACGGCGAAATACCGGATTCGCTGTCACCGCTGCGACGCATGTCGTCTCCTGGCGAATGCTCATCCAGACAGTATCTGACTTCCTGTTGAACATCGGTGACGCTGCGTTCACCTCGGCGGTGTCGACGAGACCTGTGTTGTTGGCCCAGGCATTCCCGCGCTATTCGGCGCTCGCCATGCCGCTAAAGTTTTCTCTTTCCTGTGCGCGATGAGTCTTTTTTGCGTTGCCCCATCGACCCCAATGGCGTTTTAGCGTCCGCGCGCGTTGGCTTCGCGGTAGTCATCGACTGCGAAACCGGGGTATTTCCTCGGCCCGTTTCTGCGCCGGGTCGGTGCACTCCGATTAGCCGTCAGAAGTTACCCGCATTGGGCGCCGGAAATCAACATGCGGCTATACACCCGCTTCACGAGATCGTGGTCTCACCAACGGCTGCTAAGGAAGTGACATGTCAAACATTTTGCGCAACTGGCTCTATGTAGGCACCAATGCCTACCGCGAATATAGCTTCTCGCCTCGTTCGACCGGAATGCATACCGACGAACCCTGTCCGAACCAGCTCTGCCTTTGATAAGCAGAGCGACCGCTATTGGCTATTGCGTGTGTTATGCAAGCACTCATCCTTGGCAGGAGTGAATATGGAGATCGGCAGACCAGGCTTCCGGGTCGAATACGATTCGCCGGGCAAGCGGGAAACACCCGAGGAAGCGCGATATGGCATTCACACGCCTGGCGCCGTCGAGAACTGTCCCATATCGGGGACCCCGGTAGGCGCATACCCAGACCGGCTGAATGCGCTGGCGGCAGTCAAGCAGGCTGTCGCAGAAGTGCATGCCGAGTTGCATCTACTTGAACCTCCACTTGGTGACGCAATCGTCGCCTCTTGCGTGGAGGCGCAGAAAGGACGCTTGTGTGACCAGTGCTTCGTCGACGTGACTCAGGGCCGCGCTGACACTGAGACCGACATGAACGCCAACGAGGTGATATGCAACCGCGCTCTTGAACTTCTGGGTCGTCCGCACGGCGACTATGTTCATCTGGATCCAGGTGCGTGCATGTGTCCCGGAGGCGGCAATGTCTATTCGACCGCACTTAGGATCTCGATCTGCGATGCGATTGAACACCTATGTGACGGGTGCGATGCGTTGCGGTCCGCCTTCGTCAGAAAGGCGGAGGAATTCCGCGATTTGCTGCAATTCGACCGAACCACCCAGTTATACGATGCAGTTCACACCACGCTGGCTTTCAAGTTTTTGACGCATGCGCTTTTGCTAGACGAACAGATGGCCAGGTTGCGAGAGTCATCCGCGCAGCTTCGTGAAATCTATCTTCGCGCGACGATTGACGCGGGCGCTACGGCCCATTCCGGATATGAAGTCGAAGCGGTTGAAGTTGATGCGGTTGATGCAGTAAACGCAATGACCGCGCTCGGGTTGCCTATGGCGTCAACTCCGATTGAAAGAACCCAGGAATGTGCCGCGTATTTGCGGATTTCCGGCATTTTGACCGACATCGCCGTCGAGCTTTCGAACGCGTGCAGTGACCTCCATCTGATATCCATCCGGGCACTATTCGACGTGCCAGAAATCGATCTCGCGTGGATGCGGACCGGCTCCTTTGTCACGCCTGGCAGACCGAATGCGGTGATTTCCGATGTCGTCCGTCAGATGGCACTCCGGATTTTGGCGAGTGACGTCGCGGTCACGTTCGCGGCTGAATCGGTTCAGGTGCATCCATGCAAGACGCTGGCCGAGCATTGGATCAGGGAGATCGCGGCCGATTCCGAACAGATCCGGGAGATGCCCGAGTGTCGTTGCGCGATGGCGACTGCGGCAAACCCCTATATTGGCGGCAAGAGTGCTCGCATACCCGGCGCGCATTCCAGATACAGCATGCTAAGAGAGGCGGTGCTGCACCGGCAGTTGATAGCCGAGGAGGAACTCGACCGAGAACTGCGCGCTGGCGCAGGCGATTGATCGGTAGTTTTGTCGATGCCGGGGTAGAGAGCAAAAGCCCCGTGAGGCAAGTGTGCATGTAAGCGCGCGAATCAGACGCTGAGTGCGCGCGTCCCATCGGGAGGGCACATGTCGCCGGCATGCCATGTCAATACGTAGGAGTCCAACGTATTGATAGAGATTGTTTGCGAGCCCATGCTGACGGCGAACCGTGCTTCATTGCATGGCGGGTCTACAGCATCGGGAAATTTTTTACCTGGATCAATCCTCTGCCTTGTGAACATCGTGAAACATTCCGTTCCTGTCGCGCCTAAAATTGCACGTATCTTCTTATCTTCGTCCAGACGATCGCCCAAGCGGACGCACGTGATGGTCGCGGCTTGCAGCGCAATCCTGCTGTCGGCATGCCAGTCGCGCGAAGCCGCCGCTCCTGAGCCGAAGCCCGTGGTCGCCCTGGCCGTTCACGCTGACGGGCGCGCGGTAGGTGCGTCGCTGCCGGCTCAGGTGCAGGCGCGCTACTCGACGGCGCTTTCGTTCCGGGTGGGCGGCAAAATCATCGAACGGCGGGTTCATCTCGGCGATGCCGTCAAGGCGGGACAGGTTGTTGCACTGCTCGACCCGACCGACCTGCGCAATAACCTGGCCAACGCACGAGCCCAGCTCGATGCCGCCGAACATCGACTTGTCTACGCGAAGCAGCAGCTCGACCGCGATCAGGCGCAGGCGCAGGCGAACCTGATCGCGCCGGCGCAACTTGAACAGACGCAGGACGCCTACGCCTCCGCGCTCGCCCAGCGTGATTCGGCGCTCTCCCAGATAGCGCTCGCCTCGGACAATCTGCGCTATGCGACGCTGACAGCGGACCACGACGGCGTGATTACCTCGGAGGACGCCGACACGGGCCAGAACGTTCAGGGAACCCAATCGATCTATCACCTCGACTGGACGGGCGACGTAGACATCGTCTGCGACGCGCCCGAGCGGACGCTGAACTCGCTGACAGTTGGCAGTAAAGCGCGCGTAACGCTGCCGGCGCTACCCGGCAAGACCTTCGAGGCGCGCGTGCGCGAGGTATCGGCTGCTGCCGATCGAGAAAGCCGCACCTGGCGCGTCAAGCTGACGCTGGCCGCCCCGAGCCGCGACGTGCGCCTCGGCATGACGGCGAATGTGGGGTTCGATGCCGTCGGCGACGCGCCCGTGGGGCAGATTTTTGCGCTGCCTGTGACGGCGCTCTTTCACCAGGGTGAGCACCCCGCTGTCTGGGTGGTGCGCGCCGGGGAGCGACACACTCGAACTGCGCCCGGTCACTATCCAGCGATATGACGAGCGCACCGTCTCGATCGGATCGGGCCTCCGCGACGGAGACCGAGTCATGCTCCAAGGCGCACACGCCGTGAGCGCAGGCCAGCATGTGCAGGTGGTGCCCCCGCTGCATCCCGAGGACTTCCCGTCATGAGGGCCCGCGACAGTGAATCCGCAGGCAACAGCGCGCCCGTCCCGCGTTCCGACGCCGAAACGCCGGGTGAAGGTGGCTTTAACCTGTCCGCCTGGGCGTTGCGTCATCAGCAGCTCGTGATCTTTCTGATCGGGCTCGCCACGCTTTTCGGCGTAATCGGCTATACGAAACTCGCGCAGTCGGAGGATCCGCCGTTCACCTTCCGCACGATGGTGATCAAGACCTATTGGCCTGGTGCGAGTGCGCGCGAGGTGCAGGAACAGATCACGGACCGGATCGGCCGCCAGCTACAGGCCGCGCCGAACATCGACTACATCAAGAGCTACTCGCGGCCTGGCGAGTCGATGATCTTCTTCGCCATGAAGGACTCCGCGCCCGTCAAGGCAGTGCCGGAAACCTGGTATCAGGTGCGCAAGAAGGTCGGCGACATTGCCGCGACGCTGCCGAAGGGAACCGTCGGCCCGTTTTTCAACGACGAATTCGGTGACGTCTACACCAACATCTATGCGCTTGAAGGCGACGGCTTTTCGCCGGCGCAACTGCACGACTACGCTGACAGGCTGCGCACAGTCCTGCTGCGCATACCCGGTGTGGCGAAGGTCGATTATTTTGGCGACCCCGATCAGCACATCTTCGTCGAGATACCGAATGCGCAGCTCACGCGGCTTTCGATCACGCCGCAACAGCTCGCTCAGGCGATCGACGCACAGAATGCCGTGGCGCCCGTCGGCACCATCACGACCGCGGACGACCGCGTGTTCGTGCGGCCGAGCGGCGCGTTCAAGGACGTGCAGGCGCTCTCCGACATGCTGATCACCATCAACAAGCGCACCTTCCGGCTGGGCGACATCGCGAAGATCACACGCGGTTATGACGATCCACCGGTGACCCAGATGCGGGTCGGCGGCCAGGCGGTGCTCGGCATCGGCGTGACGATGCAAAAGGGCGGCGACGTGATCGACCTCGGCAAGGCGCTCGACGCAAAAGCCGCCGAACTGCAGGCAACGCTGCCGGCGGGTCTGAAACTCGCGGCGGTTTCGAGCATGCCGCACGCGGTCAAGCACTCGGTGGATGAGTTCGTGAGATCGGTTGGCGAAGCGGTGGCGATCGTGCTGGTCGTGAGCCTCGTCTCGCTCGGCCTGCGCACCGGCATGGTCGTCGTGATCACGATTCCGATCGTGCTGGCGGTGACGGCGCTTTGCATGCACATGTTCAATATCGGACTGGACAAGGTTTCGCTCGGTACGCTCGTGCTCGCGCTGGGCCTGCTCGTCGACGACGCGATCATCGCCGTCGAAATGATGGCGGTGAAGCTGGAACAGGGCTGGAGCCGGGCGCGCTCGGCAGCGTTCGCGTATACCAGCACGGCATTCCCGATGCTGACAGGCACGCTCGTCACCGTATGCGGCTTCCTGCCGATTGCGCTCGCCAAATCGAGCACGGGCGAATACACGCGTTCGATCTTCGAAGTGTCGGCCATCGCGCTGGTCGTTTCGTGGTTCGCGGCCGTCGTGCTGGTGCCGTTGCTGGGTTATTACCTGCTGCCGGAACGCAAGCCTCAACCCGGCGGTGCGCACCATGATCCGCATGAAATCGGCAACACCGGCTTCTACCGGCACCTGTCGGGATGGGTTGCGTGGTGCGTCGAGCGTCGATGGGTCGTGCTCGGCGTCACCGTCGTGCTTTTCGCGATTTCCATGCTGGCCTTCACGCGCGTGCCGCAGCAGTTCTTCCCGAACTCGGAACGGCCGGAGCTGCTGGTCGACCTGCGGCTGCCGGAAGGCGCCTCGTTCGAAGCGACGCTGCGTGAAGCGAAACGCCTGGAAAAGGTACTCGACGGCAAAGCCGAAATCGACCACTTCGTCGACTTCGTCGGCACCGGCGCGCCGCGTTTTTACCTGACGCTCGACCAGCAGCTTCAACAGCCGAATTTCGCGCAGTTCGTGATTACCGCAAAAAGCGTGGAAAACCGCGAGGAACTGATGCGTTGGCTCGACGGCATGCTCGAGAAGGACTTCTCCGGCATGCGCACGCGTGTCGCGCGGCTCGAGAATGGTCCGCCTGTCGGGTTCCCGATCAAGTTCCGCGTGAGCGGCGACGATATCGCGACCGTGCGATCGCTTGCTCAAGAAGTGTCGGACAAGGTCCGCGCCGATCCCCGCACGCGCAACGTCCAGTTCGACTGGGACGAGCCGGCGGAGCGCTCGATCTCGTTCGAGATCGATCAAAACAGGGCGCGCCAGCTTGGTGTCACCTCGGAGGACGTGTCGAACTTCCTCGCGATGACGCTATCGGGCTACACGGTGACGCAGTACCGCGAGCGCGACAAGCTGATCAACGTCGATCTGCGTGCGCCAAAGAGCGAACGTGTCAATCCGGCGCAGCTCACGAGTCTTGCGATTCCGACACCCCACGGCCCGGTGCCGCTCGGTTCGCTCGGACACGTGCGCAATACGCAAGAGTACGGCGTCATCTGGCAACGCGACCGTCAGCCGACCATCACGGTGCAGGCGGACGTGCGCGGCGACGCGCAGGGCATCGACGTGACCCACGACATCGAACGTGCGCTCGCGGCGGAAACCGCCAGGCTACCGGTCGGCTATCGCATTCAGGTGGGCGGCGCGGTCGAAGAAAGCGTGAAGGGCCAGACGTCGATCAATGCCGAAATGCCGTTGATGATCATCGCCGTGCTGCTGTTGCTGATGATCCAGCTCAAGAACTTCGCGCGGACCTTCATTGTCGTGCTGACGGCACCGCTCGGTCTGATTGGCGTCGTGGCCGCGCTGCTGCTGTTCGGCAAGCCCTTTGGTTTCGTCGCGTTGCTGGGCGTGATTGCCATGTTCGGCATCATCATGCGCAACTCCGTGATTCTGGTCGACCAGATCGATCAGGACATCGCGGCAGGGCATGGACGCTTCGACGCGATCATCGGTGCGACGGTGAGGCGTTTCAGGCCGATCATGCTGACGGCCGCTGCCGCCGTGCTCGCCCTCATTCCGCTGCTGCGCTCGGGTTTCTTCGGCCCGATGGCGACCGCGCTGATGGGCGGCATCACGATCGCCACGGTACTGACCGTCTTCTTCCTGCCCGCCCTGTACGCGGCGTGCTTCAGGGTCCGGCACGACGAGCGCGGAATGCAACCGGTCGTCGACGAGCAGACGGAGGTTTGATGATGAGCTTCGCCTACAAGACATCCGTGATGGCCGTGGCTGTGGCCATCGCACTGACGGCCTGCACGTTCGGCCCGAACGGCGCACCCCCGGCGATGCCTTCGCCTGCGCACTACGGTGCCGAGGCACAGCCGGCGAAGACCGTCACCGCGGGCGGCGTGGCGCAGCAGTTCGATATCGGCGCAGTGGGCGTTCCGCAATGGTGGCAGCTTTACCGGTCGGACGCGCTGAGTGCACTGGTCGAGGAAGGCTTGCGCAACAGCCCCACGCTCGGGGCTGCGCAGCGGACCCTCGCAGCCGCGCAGCAGGAGTTGCGCGCCCAGGTCGGCGCATCGACGCTGCCTTCAATCGATGCCGCCGCACAAGTCGATCGCGGGCGTTCACCGCTTGTGCCCGGCATTGGCCCCAGCGAGGTTCGCTATAACTTTTTTGCCGGACAGGTTCTCGCGTCCTACACCTTTGACCTGTTCGGTGCGACGCGTTCGGCGAACGCGGCCAGCGCCGCTCGCGTAGACGTGCAGGCGTATCAACTGGAGGCGGCGCGGCGCGCGCTCGCGGCAAACATCGTCGGTACGACGATCAGCGTGGCGGCACTCGATCGCCAGATCGCGCTCACCGAACGGCTCGTCGCCGTGGCCAGGACGGTCGCGAACGAGGACCAGCAGCGGTACGCACTCGGGTCAGTTTCCCGTGCGCAGGCGCTCGCATCGACGCAGGATGCGGCTACGGCTGCGGCGAGTCTTCCTGCATTACGCCAGCAGCGCGCCACAGCCATCCATGCGCTCGCGGTGCTGATGGGCCGCACGCCGGACAACGCCCCGGCCGTTCCCGATCTCGACAGCCTGGTGTTGCCCGAACACGTGCCTGTCGAGGTGCCGTCGGTCCTGCTGCGTTCGCGCCCCGACGTTCAGGCAGCCGACGCCGCCCTGAAGGCCGCTGCCGCCGATGTCGGCGCTGCGACCGCGCAGCTCTTTCCGAGCCTGTCACTGACGGGCTCGATGGGCCGCGGCGGCTTTAGCTGGCCGGCGGTGCTCTCAGGCGCGGGCGGACTCTGGGCCATTGGTGCGAGCCTGACGCAACCGATTTTCCATGGCGGCGCGCTGTTCGCGCACCGCAAGGCGTCGATCGACGCTTACGATGCGGCCGTGCTGAACTACAAGTCCACCGTTCTGTCGGCGTTCCAGAATGTCGCGGATTCGCTTGCCGCGCTGGATAACGACGCACAGACACTCGCGTCGACTGAAGCAGCGGCACAGGCAGCGCAGGCGGGATTCGACGATACCGCGTCGCGCTGCCGCATGGGTTCGCTGCCGTCAACGGCGGAGCATGCCAGCGAGCAGCGGTTTCTAAGTGCACAGATCAACTCGATTCGCGCAGCAAGCCAGCGTATGAGCGATACTGCGGCGCTGTTCCAGTCGATGGGCGAACTGCCAGCCGGGCAGCCGGTAGCCGCGTCAAGAGAATGATCGTCCCTCGATGAGTTCGGGATGAGCGGCCCTTGACCGGGTCGCCATCCATCGAGAGTAGCTGTGGTGCCAGGCGCTAGTTAGGCACCCACAACATAAATGAGCCGGCATTTCAGCCGCGTCGAATGACACCAGAAAATTCATCCTGGTCGGTCCGTATGGAGCATCAGAAACTGATTGCCTGCCACGAATGCGATCTGCGATTTCGCAAACCTACGGGAGGGCCTATCTTCTGGGCGAAACCGACGGCGTTCCCAAGACGCCCGAGTGGCAGGAGGGCGAAACCGGCGTGCCCGCCAAGGACGTCCGTGTGCGCGCCGATGGGGGAACAGGAAGGTCCATCTCGCGGTCGGGATGACCGGCGCGGGATTCGGCGGCGCGGGCCGCGGTGTGACCGGAGCGCAATGGGCGCGCTGCATGTCAGGGATGGCGCATAACCTCAGACGCTCGTGCGAGGCCAATCACGGCGGCGTACACATGCGAACACCGGCCATTCGTCAGACATGGTCGGAGCTGAGCCGCCGCAGCCGACTCCTACTCCAACTGCATCGTTCGCTCATAACACGCACATGCGGACAGCGAAAATCTGCGAGACTACAGGCTGGCTCGTGTTTTGCATGTCGACCCCGCGGTTCGGGCAAGTTCACCATGGCAATCCGTCTTCTAAAAGTACTCGTCATACTGCTGGTGTCAGGCGCAGGCTTCTGCCCGGTCGCGGCGCACGCGTACGCGCTTGATGGGCAATTCGACTGCAGGGCGAGTCCACACGCGTTTATCGGGCAGCTCATCAACAACCAGTACATCAACCCGAATCCGATGCACGTTGAGGCGAATTCGGTCAACGCGTTTCGGCCAGCGCAAGGCAGCGACATAACGGCCTTCGGCTTTCGTGTCTACGCCGTGCTTGGGTACGAGCAGGACGACGGGACGTTCAAGAAGGGCCGCGGCAATGCGCTCGCGGGCCCGCTGTACGGCGCTGTGCTGTCCGCTCCCAGCGACGCGGTCGAATCGCGCGTGCGCGATGCTGGCAGCAACGCTACCGTGCGCATGGTGATTCCGTTGTTGCTGACCGCGGTGGTCTGCAGCCCGTCTTGACGCGCGGCGTCCGTACCCTCACGGTGCAAGGCTTCCTGCCTGCCACGCCTCTTCGGCGCCGAAGTCAGGCTGGGAGCCTGCCAATGACCGCCTCTCAAGAGAGCCGAATGGGTACTTCCGACCCATTGAACCCGGCACCCCATCTGCGGCAGCTATTGAACCCCTGAGCTGCCGTTCGCCGAATTGCTTATCCGTGTTTGTCAAGCGGTGTTGATCGGTTCAACGGAGACTTCTGGCGGTCTATTTGGCAGACGAATCGTTGGTGAACCACACCCGCACCATCGCAATGATCGAGGCGGACAACGGGCACAAGCATGAGCCGGCTCGCCAACGCATCCGCGTTGGGGCGTCCCCGCCTGCTCAACGATCGGAACTGGGACGACTATAATTTTTAGTTCAGGGGATCCGCACCTTTGGCAATGAGGCGAAGCTTGGCGCACTTGCACCTGGACTTGCAAAGTCGCTCACCGATTCTGCGCTACGGCTTATCCGTCGTCTGCGTTGGGGCTGCACTTGGGCTGGCGCTCGTGTTCCGGTTTTTCGGAGTCCACGACGTCTACGGGTCCCCTTTTAACTTCGCCATCGGCGTTGTTTGCTGGTACGCAGGGGTAGGACCTTCCGTGCTGGCAGTCGTGCTATCGGTGGCATCCTACGATTATTTTCTTTCTGAGCCGCTGTACACCATCGGTCTCCCAAGCAAAGATTTTCCGCGTTTTTTAGTTTTCACGGCATGGGCCTTGACCTTTGCCGGTTTCGTCGCTGCTCGACGGCGAATCGAAACTGAGCTTCGTCACACCAGCGATCGCCTTCAGGCCGAATTGCAACAGAGTCAGCATAAAGAAAGCGAGATTCACAGGCTCAATCAGGAAGTGACCGCGCGGGCTGAGCAGCTTGAAACGAGTAACAAGGAACTGCAATCCTTCGCCTATTCCGTCTCGCACGATCTACGCGCGCCACTTCGCCATGTGATCGGATACTCCGAGCTACTACAAAAACAGGCGGCTTCTTCGCTCGATGATAAAAGTCGTCGCTACATACAAACGATTGTCGAGGCGGCAAAAAGAATGAATAACCTGATCGACGATTTGCTGGCCTTTTCCAGGGTCGGACAGGTGGAGACCACAAAGACGCCGGTGAGCCTCGATCAGCTCGTCAAGGAGGTCGTTGCGGAGATCGGGCAAGAAACGAGCGGGCGAGACATTGTATGGACAATCAACGCTCTTCCGGTCTGCTACGGGGATCGTCCCATGCTCCGACTGGTTATCGCCAATCTCGTCGCCAATGCGGTCAAATTCACACGCATGCGAACGCGGGCCGAAATCGAGATTGGTTGCGTGGACCCGAATAAAGACGTGGTGGAGGTGTTTGTGAAAGATAATGGTGCAGGCTTTGACATGCGGTATGCGCATAAACTGTTCGGTGTTTTTCAACGTCTGCATCTCCCGGAGCAGTTTGAAGGTACTGGCATCGGACTAGCTATCGTTCAACGCATCATCGTCCGCCACGGAGGCAAGGTCCGTGCAGAGGGGGGGGTGGATCAGGGCGCTACTTTCTATTTCTCAGTGCCTAAGGCACACGGTGCAACGGCAAAGACTGCGAGGACACCATGGACCAACTAGGACGCATTCTGCTCGTCGAGGATGACCCGAGAGACGTCGAACTCACTCTGGCCGCGCTGTCAGACTGTAACTTGGCAAACGAGGTAGTGGTTGCCAGAGACGGACAGCAAGCCTTGGATTACCTCTATTGCAGGGAGGAATTTGTCGATCGCTACG
Source organism: Paraburkholderia sp. UCT70 (assembly GCF_050434085.1). NCBI lineage: Bacteria > Pseudomonadati > Pseudomonadota > Betaproteobacteria > Burkholderiales > Burkholderiaceae > Paraburkholderia > Paraburkholderia sp. UCT70. The sequence continues at coordinate 1,283,162 of NZ_JBNPVZ010000002.1, forward strand.
ACGAGAACCCGTCAGTCATGTTACTGGATCTTAAACTCCCCAAGGTCGATGGCTTGGAAGTCCTGGACACAGTGAAGTCGGACGAACGTTTGAAGCTCATTCCCGTGGTGGTGCTCACATCGTCGCACGAAGAGAAAGACATGATGCGAAGCTATAAACTCGGGGTAAACGCGTACGTAGTAAAGCCGGTCGACTTTCATGAATTTATAAATGCCATCAAGGAGCTAGGCGTATTCTGGGCACTGATCAATCAGCCACCGCCGGGCAGCATGCGGAAGGGGCAATAATGTCGGGGCTTCGCATTGTGTTGCTGGAAGATAACGCGAATGACGCCGAACTCATTCAAGAGCTCCTTCAAGCCGATCATCTCTGCTGCGAAATCGTTCGCGTGCAATCGCGTGCGGACTTCGAGGCTGCGTTGAAAACCGTTGGAATCGACCTGATTCTCGCGGATTACCAACTTCCGGCGTTCGACGGTCTCTCGGCATTGGAGATCGCTCAAAGCGAACGTCCCGAGGTGCCCTTCATCCTGGTTTCCGGCACGCTTGGCGAAGAACTGGCGGTAGAGGCGCTAAAGAGTGGCGCTACCGATTTTGTTCTGAAGACGCGGCTGTCGAGGCTCGTGCCCGCAGTGCGGCGCGCGCTGCGCGAAGCAAGTGAGCGAGCCGAGCGCAAAAGTGTCGAGCAGGCGCTACGCCGGAGCGAGATGTATCTGGCGGAAGCCCAACGACTGAGCCACACAGGGAGTTTTGGCTGGAACCTATCGAGCGGCGAGATCTATTGGTCAGATGAGACTTATCGAATATTCGAGCTCGACGCCGCGATCAAGCCCACCGTGCAGACCGTCATCGACCGGACGCATCCGGACGATCGTATCCGTCTGCAGCAAATCATTGACCGCGCCGCAAACGAAAGGATTGCATTTACGGCCGAGCATCGTCTGCTGATGGCTGATGGTTCTATCAAGTATGTTCGAGCTGTGGCGCATGGCGTGAGCGGCTCTGATCCGGATCGCTTCCGTTTCGTGGGCGCGGTCATGGATATCACCGAGCGCAAACGCACCGAACAAACACTGCTCGAACGCGAGTCGAAGATCCGGCGCCTCGTGGATGCCAACATCATCGGGATCATCGTCTGGAATTTCGATGGTGAGATTCTCGAGGCCAATGACGCATTTCTGCGCATCGTGGGATACGAGCGTGAAGATATAGGCCCCGGTCGCGTAGGCTGGAGGGATCTGACGCCGCAGGAATGGCTCCCGGGCAGCGAACGGGCCCTGGTGGAGGCCGGGCAGACGGGGCGCGCCCAGCCTTACGAGAAGGAGTACATCAGGAGGGACGGTAGCCGTGTGCCCGTTATGGTCGGTTTGGCCACGTTTGACGCAAGCGGGACGGAAGGTGTTGCATTCGTGCTTGATCTGACCGAGCGCAAGCGCGCCGAAACCGAAGCCCGCGAGAGCGAGCGGCGTTACCGGGAGGTGCAAAGGGAGCTGGCGCACGCGAACCGTGTCGCAACCATGGGACAACTCACGGCCTCGATCGCTCATGAAGTCAACCAGCCGATCGCCGCGACGGTCACCAACGCCCAGGCGGCGCTGCGATGGCTCGCCGGCCAGCCTCCTGAAGTCGAGAAGGCCCGGCAGGCGCTCGGCCGTATCGTCAACGACGCCAATCGGGCGGAAGCCGTAATCGGCCGCATCCATGAACTGATCAGGAAGACGCCGCCACGGAAGGAACCGGTGGACATCAACACGGCGATCCTCGAGGTGATTGAGCTCACCCGCGGCGAAGCGTGGAAGCACGGCGCCTCGGTGCAGACGCATCTCGCGGACCGATTACCGCTAATTGAAGGAGATCGGGTCCAGTTGCAACAAGTCCTCCTTAACTTGCTCATCAACGCGATGGAGGTTATGAGCGGTGTCAGCGATGGCGTGCGGGAATTGCTCATCAGCACGGCAAGAGCCGACTCGGGCTGTGTACTCGTGACGGTGCTCGATTCGGGGCCTGGCTTTGCCGCGGACAGTGACGAGCGCCTTTTCGCTCCTTTCTACACCACGAAGCCGACCGGTTTGGGGATGGGGCTGCCGATCTGCCGTTCGATCGTCGAGGCACACGGCGGCCGATTGTGGGCAAGCGCAAACGTGCCGCGCGGCGCGATCTTTCAATTCACGGTGCCCGCCCATCCAGACGCTTCATCGTAACTGCGAGCAGCACGAGAACTTCCTCGCGCTGCTGTCCGTCCGTTGACCAAGGCAGAGATGCTATGTGGGACTACTCAAGCCAGACCCGTGTAGGGCAACGCTAATTAAGTCCACCGAACCGGTACGTAAAGCGTCAGAGATCGGATCGAACGAGGAAGGCGAAACAGGATGAAGCAGCAGACGCTGGCGATGGCAGCCGATCAAGGAGCGGGTTTCGAGACGCACCGCAAACGCACGCGGCGCGACGAGTTTCTCGACACGATGAACGCGATCGTGCCATGGGCGCAACTGTGCGCGGTGATCGAGCCGCATTATCCGAAGCGCGGCAATGGCCGCCCGCCGATCGGTCTGGAGCGCATGCTGCGGATCCACAGCTTCTCGTAAATTCTTGAGCGCAGCTTTTCGCCCTTTTGGAGAGGCCATCGCGCGATGCCGGTGCGCTTGACCTGACTCCACACTTGCGCATCTGGATTGCTGTTCGTACGTCAACTCTTTCGTCGACTCTGCGTCCGGAACTGAGTAGGCGACATCGAGAGCTCTTTACGGAAAAGCTTCGACAGTCTCTCTCCGTTGCTAAGACCGGTTCTACGAGCGATCTTGTCCACCAGAAGATCGCTGTTGGCGAGCAGCTTGCACGTAAGATCGAGCCGCGCACCAAGAAGGTACTTTGAAGGCGTAACACCGAGCTCCCGTTTGAACAGACGCAGGAAATTGCGCTCACTCATCGAAGACGTGCGCGCCGCATCGCCCACCGATATGGACTTCGCGCAGTTCTGGACGATCCAACGCGCCGACGCACGTGCTTTGTCGGCGAGCGTCCGTGCATCCATCTCTTCGAACGCGGGGGCCAATGTACGCCCGCCATCCGAGCCGAGACGGTCCGCCACGCGCGCGGCCAACTCCGCTCCCAGATCCATCTTGAGCAGTGCGAGCGAGGTCACCAAAGCCTGATCGCGATCATGCTCCGCAGCGCTCGCGGATAACGATCGGAGACTGATATCATGCTTCACCGAAGGCCAATCGCACCGCGCCACGCCGGCAGCCGACAAAACCATGTGCCCATTCCCGATCGCGGTGACACTGACCCCTCTTGCACAAACCAGTCGCAACAGATCAATGAGGTTGTCGTCGACGGAGGCGTGCGCGACACCACTTCCGCTGGGAATGAAGAGGTTGTCGAGACGATCGAAATCGCGCGTGGAAAAATGCTCTGTCCAAACCATCATCGATGACGAGCACGCAACCCCTCCACCGCCAGCCGAGATGAGGTTCACGCGATATGTCACGGAATGATTCGAACTTTGAGATTGTAATTCATTAGCGACATGCAGAGCTTCGGCGAGCGTACTGGCGTCCAGCAACGAAAATCCGTCATACAAAATAATCGCCACGTGCTTCACGATTGTCGAACACTGAACAGACCGAATGTCCTGTCTCGGACAATCAAGCGGTGCTAGCGCGTCAGATAAGATTGGCGTCATGCGGCCTCCGATTCGGCAGGTTTCTATTCGTCACACGGAAAGAAGACAGGATTTCCATGTGTCGTCGGACTTCGATTCTCGCGTTTTCAGATTTATCCTTGCCGTTTTAATCGACAAGGTTTCAGGCGAGAAAAATACGTTGCCGAAGGGCGGTGATGCAAGCCTGGCATCCAGGTCGCGGCGCGCGATAAAAACGACTGTCAGCGGAAAATGCAGCGGCCTTGCCTCAATGTCGAGATGCAAGGTGTCCGCTTCAAAATAGCGGAGGCGTCACTGCAATATGGGCAGCAACCCCGGTAATCAGAAATAAAATAGTAATAACAAGCATCGACTTCCCGTTTCCGGTTTCGTATAACGATATCGGGAGTCTGCGCCTGATGCGAGTCAGCGAGATTTTCATATATCGGTATTCCTGGTTCGAGCGTATTCTTCATATCGTAGATTTCGAAGATAAACTAACGAAAGAATGAGGAGTTGCGCCGCGTAAATATCGTTACATGCCGTAACTTACCGCGTGAAAAAAAATCCCACCAATTACTTTCAGGCTTTATCGGCCGGACAGGGCTAAGTTTTGACTTAATGAAACTACGGCGCGTCCAACTGGCCGCATACCTTGGTGAATTAGTAGGGAAGGTCTGCAAAAGTGCTGGTGTTGACGTCTGGGTGGACAAAAAGCGCTACAAGGCGAAGCCGCTTCAGATCTAGTCCCGGCTAATACATCTGATTGAATCATTCATGCCCATGGCTTCACCGAGTCTCGCGACCGCAACCATACAAATCCGGTCTCCGGCCTCTTCAAGCGTGATGGTCTGTTCTTTGTAGGCCAGTGCGATCGCCTCCACTGCACGCATAAAGAACTCCGACTCCTCATCCGTCCAGTCTACGGGAAGGTCAGCACTAAGCCCTTCTGAATTCATCCCTGCCTCCTTAGAATTCCTTGTGAGGCCCACGAAGCAAGCTGGATCTCGCTCCTTTGCGCTAGCACCGGATCCGGAAGACTGTTAAGTGGGCCTACGTCGTCGCGCGGTCTCCGAGGTCTCGTTTGCCGAGAACTGAGCTGCGAAGCCGTGCCTCAAACTGGAGAAGAATCGTTTCTTGCCGGACAAAGGAAGGCATGTCGAACAAGGAAATCCACCGCTGCCTGAAGCGCTATATCGTCCGGGAGCTGTACCCGCTCATCCTGGCAGATCTGGCCGATTCGACGCGTGTCGCTTGACATAGGAGCGTCAATGCGCCGACCGAGAGTCTGTGGGGTTCGCTGAAAGTAGCACGCATGCATGGACGACACTTCGCCACGCGGCGTTCTGCAATGGATGAGGTGATTGATTGGCTCGGCTTTTACAATGCGCGCCGGTTACACTCGACACTCGACTACGTCAGCCCCATGACATTCGAGAAGAACTGGTTCGCAACTCAGCGAGGCGAAGCCGCGTAATTCCTCCAGCTATGGGATTCGTCAAACGGGGGCAAGGTCATAGTTCCCTTTTCCCGCGAGCGTCCCCGAGTGCATCACTTCACCAACACCTTGATGGCCAATCTCTTGGTCATCTGGAACGTCTTCGGAAAGGTGGTTTCCACTCCCATGACCACTCTGCTGGAAAAACGATCCATGTCCTTGGGACAATGAAATGCCATGCCGTCGAACTCTCGCAGCTGCAAAGGCTTGATTTTCGACTGAAACTGCAGGAACCGATGAGACGCTGGGATGAAGTGCGATGTCAGTGAGCTGCGGGAAAACTGCGGGCGCGTCGTGCGCAAACTGCCGTGAATCGTCTTGGCGTTCCAGAACAGGACGTCGCCCTTTTGCAGGAACGGCGCACGAAACTCAAGCCGATGTTCCGTCAGGATTTTCTTGACCAGTTGCTTGTAGCGATCGTGATTGAACGCCACATCAAAATTCTTCCCGTTCTTCGCCATGTCGATGCGATGACTCTTCGGCACCACGAAGAACCGGCCCGCGCCCGCATCAATGTCCTCGAGGGCGTACCAGCAGGCAGCCATCGTGCCGATGCTCTCGCTGTCGAGGTAATACGTGTCCTGATGGGGCCAGGTTTCCGAGTTGCCCTCGAAATACATGCTCTGAACGAGCGTCCCCTCTTCCGAAAAGAGTTCCCGGTTGACGGACTTAATGGGCGCGCTCGCAAACACACTTACAGCGAGTCGCTTTAGCGGCGCGAAGTCCGCGTCACTCAGTGACTGAAGATTGAGCAACGGATTCATCACGAAGCCGTGCTCGTTGATCCTGTTCTTTTCTGGATTCGCGGTGGCCTGACGGTAGATGTATCCCGGATAGCGCTTGACCGTGTGGTCGAAAGCCCCGCGAATGGAATCGCAGATATCCGGATCGACCACGTTGCGCACAACAACGTAGCCGTTTTCTTCGTAATAGCGCTTGGCGCCGACCAGATCCGTCAATTGGAAGGTAGTCCCGTTCTCGGCCTCAACTTCCGGAATTTCAATTTTAGTGCCAATCGGACTCAGAATTTGATGCATATGCCCTCCAGCATATCAGTTATACGAAATCTCTCCCGCCGACGCTCGGTTTGAGAACAGGTATTTACATTCAGCGACATAGTGCGGCGCTTGAATAATTTGGCATTTGACTTTTACTCTCGTTCTGGGTGATGCATTGGAACCAGCATCGACGCACTGGACAGAGACGGAATTCAAGCAACGAGCCTCAGCGATGCGCGTCTGGACACGCGAATGAGCATGCTTGCGGAACGATTGGCAGTCCAACCCGGCGGATTCCTCGGCGGCAACAGCAATGGAAAACCTGGCGTCAAAACAATCTGACTTGGAGTCAAAGAGGTTCATGTTGCTGTCTAAACACGGCGTGGGTTACGCGTTAAGGGTGATGCCGACATTTATGTATAACTGCATGGCCTAGAAGGCCTGGAAGGCATCACCGATCATACGTGTCATCTCGCTTCGATACTACAAGACCAGATGAACCATTTCCGCCAAATGATTGGCGTAAAACGCTAAAGACGTTAAGGAAACGCTGAACAAAGAAGGATCGTGCAGCGCTGTTCGCACGATGCGGATTCTGTCGCGAACCGCCAGCGGATTTGCCCACTAGCCAGTGCGAATATTCATTTCTGCAGGGCTTTCACCACTGTTTTTGCGCTTTATGCCGCCCCGCAGACGGAGTTCTCCATTGATTGCAACAACGCTTTCTTTGCAATCACCAGATTGCCCAGCGCAAACAAGGTATCGTACTGCGCACCGTTTTAGCCAGGCCCCGGTAGCGAGCCTTCTTGTGGTTGAACAGGTTTGAGCTTGCCCCCGAAAAACGAATCCCTTGCTGAGCAGGTAAACTCAAGCAAGGAGAAGGTTGCGTTGGGAATCGAGAGTGATGGCAACACAGGTCGGACCGTGATTCGCTAAACCTGAATGGCTCCAGGAGCTCCGAGCTCGTGAGAAAAATGAGGTGCGGGTCAGCGGATTCCATAGTGGCCCGCAGCGGAAGAACCAGCTGCAGCAAGGCCGGATATACAGCTGCAACCCATCCTGTCCGTCTACGCACAAGAGAGCTTGCTCAAACGGGAGACGTTCATATACAAACTACTATCGGCAACTTGAAACAACGGTCGCCGAACTCGCATTAACTTAAACCAACCAGCCTCCACGATTCCCGGGGCGGTTCACCGGTGCGCTTGACGTGACTCCCCACTTGCGCATCTGGATTGCTGTTCGTACGTCAACTCTTTCGTCGACTCTGCGTCCGGAACTCAGTAGGCGACATCGAGAGCTCTTTACGGAAAAGCTTCGACAGTCTCTCTCCGTTGCTGAGACCCGTTCTACGAGCGATCTTGTCCACCGGAAGATCGCTGTTGGCGAGCAGCTTGCACGTAAGATCGAGCCGCGCACCAAGAAGGTACTTTGAAGGCGTAACACCGAGCTCCCGTTTGAACAGACGCAGGAAATTGCGCTCACTCATCGAAGACGTGCGCGCCGCATCGCCCACCGATATGGGCTTCGCGCAGTTCTGGACGATCCAACGCGCCGACGCACGTGCTTTCTCGGGGAGCGTCTTTCCATCCATATCTTCGAACGCGGGGGCCAATGTACGCCCGCCATCCGCGCCGAGACGGTCCGCCACGCGCGCGGCCAAGTCCGCTCCCAGATCCATCTTGAGCAGTGCGAGCGAGGTCACCAAAGCCTGATCGCGATCATGCTCCGCAGCGCTCGCGGATAACGATCGGAGACGGATATCATGCTTCATCGAAGGCCAATCGCACCGCGCCACGCCGGCAGCCGACAAAACCATGTGCCCATTCCCGATCGCGGTGACACGGACGCCTCTTGCACAAACCAGTCGCAACAGATCAATGAGGTTGTCGTCGACGGAGGCGTGCGCGACACCACTTCCGCTGGGAATGAAGAGGTTGTCGAGGCGATCGAAATCGCGCGTGGAAAAATGCTCTGTCCAAACCATCATCGATGACGAGCACGCAACCCCTCCACCGCCAGCCGAGATGAGGTTCACGCGATATGTCACGGAATGATTCGAACTTTGAGATTGTAATTCATTGGCAACATGCAGAGCTTCGGCGAGCGTACCGGCGTCCAGCAACGAAAATCCGTCATACAAAATAATCGCGACGTGCTTCACGATTGTCGAACACTGAACAGACCGAATGTCCTGTCTCGGACAATCAAGCGGTGCTAGCGCCTCAGATAAGATCGGCGTCATGCGGCCTCCAGTTCGGCAGGTTTCTATTCGTCACACGGAAAGAAGACAGGATTTCCATGTGTCATCGGACTTCGATTCTCGCGTTTTCAGATTTATCCTTGCCGTTTTAATCGACAAGGTTTCAGGCGAGAAAAATACGTTGCCAAAGGGCGGTGGTGCAAGCCCAGCATCCAGATCGCGGCGCGCGATAAAAACGACTGTCAGCGGAAAATGCAGCGGCCTTGCCTCAATGTCGAAATGCAAGGTGTCCGCTTCAAAATAGCGGAGGCGTCACTGCAATATAGGCAACCCCGATAATCAGAAAGAAAATAGTAATAACTAGCATCGCCTTCCCGTTTCGTGTAGCGATATCGGGAGTCTCCGCCTGATCCGAATCAGCGAGATTTTCATATATCGGTATTCCTGGTTCGAGCGTATTCTTCATATATTAGACTTTGAAGATAAACTAACGAAAGAATGAGGAGTTGCGCCACGTAAATATCGCTACATGCCGTAACTTACCGCGTGAAAAAAAATCCCACCAATTACTTTCAACCTTTATCGGCCGGACGGGGCTAAGTTTTGACTTAATGAAACTACGGCGCGTTCAACTGGCCGCATGCCTTAATGAATTAGTAGGGAAGGTCTGGCGGTTTCAAGGGTGAAGCGCAACGGGGTTAATAAACGCAGGCGGAGGCAGTGAAGCGGCTTCGAGCATGCGTGCGTAGCACGTGGCCTGCTATTCATGCTCTCAGCAATGGCGTCAAGTTCATCCTGGCTGCACACGGACAGATCCGTACCTTTGAGTACGCCACAGCGCGCCTTGCGGGTCCAGTTTGTGCGGCGGGCGAGCCGCCGCCCGACGGCTCGAACTGATGGCCTGCGCGTGAACCGAAGCGTAGCCACGCACAGCACAGGGATTGCGTGCCAGTTCGCGGCTTACGCTCGAAGCCGAGCTGCGGAGCGTTCGGGCCATGGCCCGAACGCTCAACCCCTGCTGTTTCATGCTGGCAATAGTGAGACGTTATTCAGGCTGCAACTGCTGATATATTCGCGAATTCATGTGCGCACCTTAGCAGGTCCAAGGTGTTGCACTTCACAATTGAGGCCGCCTCCGAAAAATCCCGGTGTTGACGTCTGGGTGGACGAAAAGCGCTGCAAGGCGAAGCCGCTTCAGATCTAGTCCCGGCTAATACATCTGATTGAATCATTCATGCCCATGGCATTACCGAGTCTCGTGACCGCAACCATACTGACCTTGCCCCTGTTTCGCGAATCCCATAGCTGAGAGATTTATGCGGCTCGCCCCTGTTGAGCGGCGAACCAGTTTTTCTCGAACGTCATGGGGCTGACGTAATCGAGCGTCGAGTGTAGCCGGCGCGCATTGTAAAAGCCGAGCCAATCAATCACTTCATCCATTGCGGCACGCCGTGTGGCAAAGTGCCGGCCATGCAGGCGTGCAACTTTCAACGAACCCCACAGGCTTTCGGTCGGTGCATTGTCCCAGCAGTCGCCGCGCCGACTCATCGACGAGCGCATGCCGTAGGCCTTCAGCGTGTCCTGGAACAGCCCGCTGCAATACTGGCTACCCCGGTCGCTATGGACGATGACGCCAGCCTCTGGACGGCGCCGGAACCACGCCATACGCAGCGCATCGGTGACCAGTTCCGCTTTCATGTGTGGCTGCATCGACCAGCCCACCACCTGCCTGCTGAACAGGTCAATGATGACCGCCAGATAAACCCAGCCTTCAGCCGTCGCACAGTACGTGATGTCGCTCGTCCAGACCTGGTTCGGCGCCGTTGCTGTGAAGTTACGCTCCAACAAGTTCGGCGCCACCGGCAGGTTGTGATTCGAGTTCGTCGTCGCGATGTACTTGCGCTTGTGTCGGGCACGGATGCCATGCTGCGCCATCAGCTTGCGAACACGCTCCTTGCCCACGCGCACGCCGCGCGCAACGAGCTCTTTCCACATGCGCGGCCAGCCATATTCGCCCTTGACCTGCACGTGAATTGCCTTGATGTGCGCGAGCAGGGCATCGTTGCTGATACGGCATCTGTGCGGCTTATCATCACCGCTGCGCTGCTGACGCTGATGATATCCACTGGGACTGATTCCCAGTACTTCGCACAGCATCGAGACTGGCCAGTGGCGTCGATTCCGGTCAATGAACGCGCACTTCACATCAATTCCTTTGCGAAGTACGCCGCCGCTTTTTTTGTGATGTCGAGCTCCATCTTCAGGCGAGACACTTCCGCCCTCAACCGCGCCAGTTCCATCTGCTCGGGACTGACCGGCTTCGCCCCGGCTCCGACCAGTTTGCCTTCCCTGTCCGCCTTGACCCAGTTGTGAAGGGTCTGCTGCACCACGCCCAGCGTCGCCGACACCGCAGCCAAACTCTGGCCGTTCTTTACCAGTCGGACCGCTTCCAGTTTAAATTCGAGCGTGTACTGCGCCCGCTTTGCCTTGACCGTCATCGTTTCCTCTCCTTGCTTGAGTTTACACACTCAGCAAGGGATTCGTTTTTCGGGGGCAAGCTCATACAAATCCGGTCTCCGGCCTCTTCAAGCGTGATGGTCTGTTCTTTGTAGGCCAGTGCGATCGCCTCCACTGCACGCATAAAGAACTCCGACTCCTCATCCGTCCAGTCTACGGGAAGGTCAGCACTGAGCCCTTCTGAATTCATCCCTGCCTCCTTAGGATACCCTGTGAGGCTCACGAAGCAAGCTGGATCTCGCCCATTTGCGCTAGCACCGGATCCGAAGACTGTTAAGTGGGCCTACGTCGTCGCGCGGTCTCCGAGGTCCCGTTTGCCGAGAACTGAGCTGCGAAGCCGTGCCTCAAACTGGAGAAGAATCGTTTCTTTCGAGAAATTGGATGCGGCGTATTGCCGTCCGAGGGTGCCAAGGCGCTCACGAAGCGACGGGTCGTCGGCGAGACGAAGGATGGCGTGTGACAATGCCGTGAAAGAGCCGGCCTCGACTGCGACGCCGACCGAGTTGATGACGCTCCATAACTCGGTACCTTCATTCGCAGTCGCAATTACCGGTCGGCTGCTCGACAGCATCGGGCCAAGCTTCGAAGGCATGACGAGATCCGCGGCGCCTGCAAGCTGTGGAAGGACGTGTATGTCCGCAAGCGATAGCAATTCATTGAACCGCTCTTTAGGTTGCAGCCCGAGAAACTTGACGTTCGGTACGTCACGGGCCTTTTCGAGCAGAACATCTTTTGCTGGTCCAGCGCCACAGATCAGGAACATGATGTCCGCGCGCCACGTGAGAAGCTTTGCAGCGTCGACAATGATTTCCAGACCTTGCTTAAGTCCGAGATTGCCTGAGTAGAGGACGACCAGCGCTCCGTGGCCGATGGTGAGCTGCGCGCGATAGGGGTTGTCCGTGCTGTTTGGATGCGCGTGTTGAGTATCGACCCAGTTGGGAAAGGTGAAAGCTTTTTCCGAGGAGACCCCCTTCTGCACGGCGAGCCGTGTCATCGCTGCGGAGGGTGTCGAGACGACGTCGGCGCGTGACATCAACCATCTTTCCACGCGCAAAGCCAGCTTTCTTGCGACATGGCCTTTCAGTATGCCCAGTCGAAACGCTGCGTCGACTTCGTAGTCCTGTACATGAAGCCAACATGAGGCGCTGGCGACGCGGGCGGCGAACAACGCGACGGGAGACGCGAACAAAGGTGGCTCTACGAGCCACACGGCGTGCGGACGCCACGCGATCTGCCATAGGGCGGCCGGACTCGCGAAGACCGCGAAGCTCATCAGATGTAGCACGCGCTTCAGACCCGACGGGCGCTTGGGGCACCAGAAGGGAACGCGTATGACGGAAACGTTGTTGATTTGCTCAGTCGAGTACGTCAACGCGTTATAGCCAGCCTTGATGCGCCACTCAGGATAGTATGGAGACGCGGTTATCACGCGTATCGTGTGCCCCTGTAATGCGAGCCACTCCGCAAGCTCCGCGGAGTATTTTCCCACCCCTGTCACCTCTGGGGCATAGTTGAGCGAGATTATCAGCACTTTCATTGAGTAATCCACATCTTGGGAAAAAGAAGATCAAGTCTGCGTTGGGCACGGGAATGTACGACCCATGCGTTCGGACTCTGATGGAGGCTATCGTTCCGTGGCTTGCTCGCAGTCGCATTCGTATTCGCGTTGTGTCAAAGCTGCGCGTTCGCCTTCCTGATTCGAAGATCGCAGATATCCAATTGCCCGGTCGGACAAATGCTTGTCGTGCCTCGCCTAGATGGGCTTCGCCAGCCAGGACATATGATCGCAAGCCGTGTGGGCGCAGGAGGCCTGGTGCCGGTCTCTTTCCACTCGCGGTGGGCGAAAGCCGACAACTTCTTGCCAATTTCCGTCTTGACCGGGGGCATCAGGGGCGCGGCGCTTATATTCCTTTCACGTCGACGAGATTCAAGTTCGCCACATGCGATAGCGTGAACACGCTGTGCTAACCCATCCAGTGCTCGATATACAGCGGCTTTGACGGAGACCTCATACAACCATGCCATGGATACTGACACGGTTATTCTGGCGGACTACGCACAGACCTTACTAAGAAACTGACGTCTTATCGCCGCGGTAACGCTGATCGTCGGTAGAACATTCTCGTCATTCAATTCAAGGCGCGGGCTTGACGAGCATTTAGCGGGAGTTAATCGTGCAAAGCGTTCAGTTGACCGGGACTCCCATCGTACTTTCGAGATTCATATTCGGCACCGCCAGTCTTTTCAACAGTGGCTCCGAAAAAGCGAGACGACGACTATTATTCTCTGCGGTGGACGCCGGGTTCACCCATTTCGACACGGCCCCCTACTATGGCTTTGGCTTGGCCGAGCGCGATCTTGGCAACGTTCTCAAAGCACGACCGGAGGTCACTGTCACCACCAAAGTCGGTATCTATTCGCCCGGCGGCGAGGAGCAAAGCGGGGCCGCTGTTTTTGTTCGCAAGGCGACAGGGCGCTTCATAAAGGCCATCTCGGGTCCAACGGTGGACTTTTCAGTCGCCCGAGCGAAGAGAACACTCGAGGGCAGTTTGCGTCGTCTGAAGCGTGACTCTATCGACATCTACGCGCTGCACGAGCCTGAACTTTCCCTGCTCGATACTGATGAATGGTTGAAATGGCTCGAGAGTCTCCTACGCGACGGAACGGTCCGTACTTTCGGCCTCGCGCTAACTACGGATAAGGTCGAACCGTTCCTCGCTGCCGGCTCCGAACTGACCCGTTTCATTCAGGTCCACGACAGTCTCACCGGTCGGGAGGCTGACGTACTGACCTGCTACCGCAAGCCCTTCCAGATCACTTACGGTTATGTCTCCGCGCCCCGCAAGGAGGGGTCGCCGCTGTCCGTGACAGAGGTTCTGCGTCGGGCACTACTTCGCAATACGAATGGCGCAATCATCGCTAGCACGAAGCAGTTGGCCAGGCTGCAGCAATATGCCCGGCTCGTGGAGGAAACGGCCAATGCTCAATGACCTGGGCGGGCAGGGCGCGATTTCGCGGGCAGCCGATTTCATAGTCATCGGCGCGGGAACCGTCGGCCTACCGATCAGCGTACTACTGGCGCGCAAGACAGGCGCAACCGTCATCTGCCTGGAAACCGGCGGATTGCGCCAGGAAGAGGACACGCATCCGCTCAATGAAGTCGTCCAGCAGGGGATGTTCTACAAGGGTGCCTCGCACGGACGTTTCCGATGCCTGGGCGGTACCTCGATGCGATGGGGCGGTGCCCTCATTCCCTTCCAAAACTCTGATCTCTGCAATGCCCACTGGCCGATCTCACTCGATGAACTAACCCCTTTCATCGGTGACGTCGAGCGGCTATTCTCCCTGGAACCGGGCCTGTATTCCGACGTCTCCTTTCCGTTCGAGTTCGGTGGGACCCATGTCAATCGTTTCGCCAAGTGGCCAGAATTCCCGAAGCGCAATGTAGCGGCGTTGTTGGACGCTGACGTCGCTGCGGCAGCCAACCTTCAGGTCTGGTTGAATGCCCATGTCGTCAAAATCAAAACTCAGACTGAAGGCGTCCGACTGGAAGCGGTATCGCAAAATGGTGACAGGCTAGCTATTTCGGGGAGGAAGCTCATCGTCGCCGCTGGCGCGATCGAAACAACCCGTCTGGCATTGCTAATCGACCGTCAGAACAATGGAGCCGTCTCCGCCCTTACGTCTGCGCTCGGTCATAACTTCGCGGATCATATTTCCGCAGAAGTAGCGGAAATCGACGCCTCCGAGAGCGCTTTGCTAAATAAGATCGTCGGCTTTCGATTCGGCGCCGCCGGTTCAATGCGCAATATTCGTTTCGAGCTAGCGCCACAAGCGGAGGCGCGGCGGCATCTGCCGCCAGGTTTCTGCCACATCGGGTTCGAGGTTGAGAAACCCGGTGGCTTTGATGTGCTACGGGAGATATTCCGGAATGTACGGCGTCGTAAGTCACCGCCGCCACGAGTAATCTTCGATTTGATTGCGAATACCCCCTGGCTTGCGCGCGCCATGTGGTGGAGGCTCGTGAACAAACGTCTACTGTTTCCCGCTCACTCGCGCCTGATTGTCCATGCGGTGGTTGAGCAGCTTCCATCTCCCAACAATCGTATCACTCTCAGCGATACGTGCTGCGACCGCTTCGGCTTGCCACTCGCTGAGATCAACTGGAGGTTGTCCACGGAAGACAAAGAAAACGTAATCGAGACATCGGAACTATTTAAAAAAACTTGGAGAAGAGCAAATTCGCCTCGCTTGGCGTATGGAAATCGATCGAGCCACAGCAAATCTGGGCCAACATCGATAACGCAGAAGGCATCTTCCATCCGACGGGTTCGACTCGCATGGGTGCTTGCCCCGCCGATGGCGTGGTGGACAAAAACCTCAACCTCTTCGGTGTCGCGAATGTCCAGCTGCTTGCCACGTCCGTCTTGCCGACGGGAGGTGGGGCGAATCCGACTATGATGCTCCTGCTGCTGGGGATGCGATGTGTCAATCAGCACGCTGCCGGCAGCACCCCGCCAAAAGCTTGATGCTTTCCGCCAACCGCAGGTATTGAGCCGTGTTGACGCTACGATGGTCAGTTGAGAGAGGAGTCTATGCCTGAAGATGCAATCAACCGGGAAGGCGTTCGTCCGAGCATAATCCTGAAAGGCGTGAATTCGAGACAGGGACCTTCATTTTCGTTGTCGAACAGATTTCTGAGGGTTCTTTGGGGCGTCATCTACATCGTCTTCTTCGTACCGACGCCGCGTGTCTTTCATGCGTGGCGTCGCTGGATTCTGCGACTATTCGGGGCCACTATAGGCGCAGGTGTTCACGTCTATCCGCGTGTGCGCATCTGGGCGCCATGGAATCTTTCGATCGGCGACTTTACAGGCGTTGCCAATGGAGTGAACTTGTATTCCATCGAACGCATCACGTTAGGTGAGCGTTGCACGATATCGCAGGGCGCGCAGCTCTGTACAGGAAGTCACGACTACAACCATCCGACGTTTCAGCTAACGGCAAAGCCGATTATTGTGGGATCGGACGCGTGGGTGTGCTCTGAAGTATTCGTTTGCCCTGGCATTCATATCGCGCCGGGAGCGGTTGTAGGCGCGCGATCAGTGGTAACGCGGAGTCTGCTGGATGAGTGGACTGTGTATGCCGGCATGCCAGCAAGGAAGATTTCTCTTAGAGTCAAGCACGGAGAGCCCAATGAGCAAAGTGTCCGTACTAGTGCTGACGAAGAATGAAGAACAGGATTTGCCTGGTTGTCTTGAGACCGTCATCGGGTGGTCCGACGACATCCACGTATTTGATTCGCTCAGCACAGACGGGACCGTCGCGTACGCTCGCTCGGTATGCGCGAACGTGATCTCCAGACCATTCGACGACTGGTCCACTCACCAGAACTGGGGATTGAAAAACATCCCATTCAAGCACGAATGGGTGCTGTATCTGGATGCCGACGAGCGCGTTCCCCCATTGCTCGTACCGGAGATTGAAACGGCGGTCTCGAACGCCGGCGATGCGGTGGCGTTTCAGATTAGACGCCGCGACTTCTTCAATGACAGGTGGCTCAGGCACGTGCAGGGTTCACCGTACTTCGTTCGGCTTTTCAGACCCCAGCATATCCACTATGAACGGCTCGTCAATCCCGTCACCGTGGTGGATGGCAAGACTGGCCGGCTCGACGGCTATCTCGATCACTTCCCTTTCAGCAAGGGGCTATCGCACTGGCTTTCACGGCATAACGCCTACAGTTCGCTGGAGGCAGATCAGTTCCTTCGCAATAAGGCGAACGGCAACAAGTTCAGCCTTTCCCAGGCGCTGTTTGCGGCCGATTTCCAGACTCGCCGCTATCATAAAAAGCGCCTGTTCTACCAACTTCCATGCCGCCCGGTGATCAAGTTCGTTCTACTTTACTTCGTTCGTCGAGGCTTCCTCGACGGGCACCCGGGCTTGGTGTATGCGACGCTGCAGTCGGTCTATGAGTACTTCATCGTTCTGAAAGTCAGGGAGAAGATGAGGGCGGCGAGAACGCAAGTCGATCGGCCTACGTTAAGCGAAGAATTGAAGAGTTGAACCGCGCCTACGCGTTACGATGAATGTCAGTGTCAGCCGGAGATCCCGCCTTGAGAACCCTTCACATTATCTCGTCAATCGAGCGAAGATATGGTGGCCCTGCTGAGGCGCTCAAACGGCTCGCGACGGAGCTCAGGCTTTCCGGACACACTATCGACATTGTCTGTCTTGACTCATCTATTGATGCTGACAAATCGGACGACAATGCTTTCGATCTGGTTGTCAGGCTAGGCCACCACGCCGGCAAATACGCGCTCAACTTCAGGCTTGTTGGGTGGCTGACACAGCATGCGAACCAGTACGATGCAATTATCGTAGACGGCATATGGCAGTTCCACAGCGCGGCGGCCGTTCTCTCGCTTCTTCCGAAAAAGATCCCATATTTCGTGATGCCGCACGGCATGCTCGATCCATGGTTCAACATCGGCCGCCCGTTGAAACATGCCAAGAAGCTAGTCTATTGGATTTTTGTGGAGCGTCATGTCATCAGCAATGCGAAGGGGGTTCTCTTCACCACCGACAGTGAGCGCGAACTGGCGCGCTTGGCGTTTCCGCTGTACAGGGCGAAGGAGCTGATGATGATGATTGGCACGGCACCGCCACCTTCGACGGAAACGTTGGACGTTGCGCAGCGGCATTCGCTAGCGACGCCGGGCAAGATCATCCTCTTTCTCGGGCGAATTCACGAGAAGAAGGGCTGCGACTTGCTAATCCAGTCGTTTCACGATATCCAGAACTTGAGCACCGACTATCGCCTCGTCGTCGCAGGCCCCGATGATCATGGACTCGGGGCGAGATTGCGTCGCGAGGCCGTGCGGCTCGGCATCGCGGATCGTGTTAGCTGGCCTGGCATGGTAACGGGGGCGCACAAGTGGTCCCTGCTGCGCGCTGCCGACGTCATGGTTTTGCCCTCGCATCAGGAAAACTTCGGCGTGGTGGTGGCCGAAGCACTAGCGTGCGGCGTGCCGGTTCTCTTGACCGACAAGGTCGGAATCTGGCAAGAGGTCGTTGCCGATGGAGCCGGGTTCGTGGACGACGACACGCGAGAGGGTATCACCCGCCTTCTGACGCAATGGGCAATGCTGCCGGACGACGAGAAGGTTGCGATGCGATGTTCGGCAAAGCAGTGTTTCAACAATCGGTTTCATATCTCCGGAGTCGCGCAGAACTATATCGCGTTGATGAGCAAGCAGGTAGCGTAAGCATTTCTGCTTTAACACACGCGTGCAGGATGGCTGTCGCAGGAAGTTGAGTTCGTCAGCGCGATTTTACGCTCAACCGTTGCTGCCCCTTCCAGGACATCTCATTCGCGGAAGAGCAGCGTCAGAGGATCACACGCTCCAATGCCGCTTGCAGATAATTTTTTCGTGCGCGCACCGGTTTCCATCCTGCGGCTCTGTTTTCGTCGCTTGCCGTTTGGTATCGGTGCCTCGGAAGGGCGCGACAGGGATCGCTATGTGCGCGCCGCGCGTTCCGCTGCATGCAATGCGGTGAGTGCCGCGATGGGCTTTGCGGTAGTGCTGCTCTCGGTCTCTTTAACGCTTCCGTATCTCGGGCAAGAGCGCTTTGGCATCTGGATGACAATATCAAGCCTCGCAGTGATGTTGTCGGTGCTTGACTTTGGCGTGGCGAATGGCCTCGTCAACCTGGTTGCGGACGCGAAAACGAGCGACGATCAAGAGAAACTGCAGTCGATTGTGACTCGCGGCGTACTGCTGCTCGTGGTGATCGGCGCAGCCGCTGGGGCTGTGCTCGTTGGTGCCGTGAGGTTGCTGGACTTCCAAAGGCTGCTCAAGATCGAATCGGCCGACGTCGCAAGAGAAGCGGTGGAGTCAACCGTGGTTTTCATCACGCTGTTTTGCGTGAACATCCCACTAAGCGGCGTGAGAAAAGGTTTTTCATGGTCTTCAGCGAGCATGGGAGCCACATATCACTGCTGCGATCGGATACTTTTTCTCGCTACCGCTTCTTTATCTCTGCAACCGCTATCGCGCATCGTTGCCGTATCTCGTGCTTTCTACCTATGGCATGCAGGTCGCCATGACGTTGATTCTGGTTTGGCGTCTTCGACGTGAGCGGATTTTTCGAGTTCATCGCGGCATATGGGCGGGAACGGGGTGGCAAGACTCGAGGCTGCTACTGCGGATGAGCGGCATGTTCCTGATTCTTCAACTTGGCATGATATGCGGCAGCGCATGCGATCCCCTGATCGTTTCAAACATTCTCGGCGCGAAGGAGGTGGCGAGACTGGCCGTTGCGCAGCGGTTGTTCCAGGCGATCACCGTCGGGATGGCCATGCTGTCGGGGCCGCTCTGGGGTCTCTATGCCGACGCACACGCGCGCGGTGAGAAGGTGTTCATCAGGCACACGCTGAAGGTGTCCATGGGCGTCACGGGCGGCATCGCGGTGCTGACAAGCGCGCTGATTCTGGCAGCTTCCCCCTGGCTTCTGAAGGTTTGGACGGGCAATCACCTGGTTGTACCTTTCTCATTGCTGTGCGCGGCGGGGATGCTGGCGGTGGTTGAAGCAATGGGAAACGCTTTCACCATCTTTCTGAATGGAATGAGCGAATTGCGCCCCCAGTTGCTTGCCGTGCTGATCTTTAGCACGGTATCCATTCCGCTCAAGGTATGTCTGCTTTTGAAGTTCGGCACAGTGGAATGGGTGGTCTGGTCGTCCATCATTGCGAGCATCATCGCCGAATATGGCGTCTATATCGGCCTCTGCAGGAAGCAGATTCTTGCGCACGCGTCGCTGGGTCCGCTTTCGTGACTCTCGCGCCCACCTTCTGAACGTATGGCCGACTTCCAGGAAAAGTTGCGGTTGGCGGGGAACGCGCTCAAAAACAGACGTGGAGCCTTGAGGAGAATCATGGCCGCCTGCTTCGGCCTGTCTGGCGCATCTGCACAAGCGGCGCAACGGCAGGCATCGGGACTGCAGCCGTCTCACGCGCAGAGCGGTTCGACCTCGATGCAGCCCGTGAGCGACTTGTCGCCCGACGACAGGCTGATAGTCACCAGGTCTTCGCTCGCATACACCGAAATCCGACACCTCGCTGAATTTGTGCTTGCGCAAGGTCCGATTCAGGGCTACGCCAGCTTGCGTGACTACGGCGGACCGCTTACGAGACTGCTCGTTTTTCAGCACGCTGCGGGCGAACGCGATTTGGATGCTGCATATTTTTGGCTCGATCCTACCGACGTCTTGAGCCGGGACAATGGTGGCACAGTGCTGGTTTCGAAGAGCGGAAAGCGTTGGAAGCGCGTATTCGAGGGCGACATCCATGCCCGATGGTTCGGTGCACGCGGTGACGGCACGACGGATGACGGTGACGCGATCAATCGCGCCGTCGCATTCGCAGGATCGCTCTATGCATCGACGGGCCGGACTCAGTGCGTTGTGCTTGATAACGGCACGTTCTACCTTGCAGCCGTGCGCGGAACGCTGGCCATCCCTTGTCACGACGATGGCACGGTTAAGCAGGGAAAAGGCAGGAGACTCCCGTCTGAGCCTCCCATGCGACAGCCCTATTGCGTAGGCGTATGGCCGGGGGTCAAACTATATGGGCATAACGCCGTGGTGAAGGGCAACTATCGCTACGGCATGGCGGACGCGTCGCAGCCAGTCACTTTCGGCTTGCTCGATCAATTCGACACGGCGATGGATGCAGGGCTCGAGAATCTGACATGCGTGGATTGCTTCATGGCTTTTGGTGCCCTGTCCGCGACGCTCGCAGGCTGCATCTTTGACAGACTTCACTTTGTCGGCTGCGGGGTGGGTATCTATGCGGCTGTGCTGGAACAGTGCACGTTCAGCAATATCGAGGCGCTGCGCACGGGCGTCCCTGTTCTTGTCGGAGGGCAATGGGTCGATCGCAACGACGACTACAACGAACGAGGCGGCTTCGCGGACAAGTGCACCATCATCAACGTACGTAACATCTATGACCGCGTCTATGGCGACGATGAGCGCAAGATCGATCAATGGTTCGATGCCACGTTCTTCAAGTCAATCAACAGCGAGCGCAGACTCAGCGCGCGGACTAATGCCGCGTCACCGGCGAGGGCGTATCCCTATCGGGGCATTTGCGGATTCTGCATACGCGTCATGGCGCGCTATGCGCGCCCTTCGAATAGCAATGTCTTCATGCAAATAACGCACGCTTACTCGCCGCGTCCAGCGGTGCTGGTTGATGCATGCCAATCGGCTGTCTTCAACGGCGTTTATATGGAACGCGTCGGCTATCGCGACCATCGCAAGCGAACCGGTGCCGTTGGCGCCGGATGGGACGATCCTTACCTTGGTCATGGCGTCCTCGTCCCGGCGTTCATAGGAGAACTCGACGTCTCCTCCTGCGTTTCCGGTGTCAACATCCAGCAGTCCTTCGGCGTTTCGGTCGTTCGATCTGACGGCCCTGTCGGATCCGTCCAGTCATCGGACTGTGTTTTCAAAGAACCGCAGCCTCGCTACACCCTGCCTGCCACCACTTTCACCGACGATGTGACGATACGCAGTGGAGCGCTTCGTGCATTGGAGGATGTCAGGCATCGGATCGGTGGATTGGGCCTCTACACCGTGCATTTCGATGGCGGCAGTTTCGACACTGAGATTTCCTGCCCGAAGGACGAAGAAGGGCATGCAGTCATGGTGCTGGTGTCACGCGATGCGAACCGCGTAGAGAGCGCGTCGTCCGGTCTCTATCTGCTGCAGCTTTCGCGTAATAGTACGAGCGCTCCGGTTGGAACGCTCGTGTCGGGAAGCGATGTCCTGCGTTTTGCTGTAAGTCCGCGGAACATGCTGGAACTACGAGCTACTGTCCACGGCGCACACCACGTCGTGATGATCGGCAACCGGCCGTTCGAGACTTAGGACCGACCCCGCATCCAGGGGCGGTTTCAAGGTCGAAGCGCAACGGCGGGTTTAATGTTTGGAGCCTTGAGGTTGAGCTGCTGAAGCAAGGGTCGCGGCGAAGACCTCGAACGGCGAATGGAAGGCATGAGTGGCACGAGGTCGGCTGTTCAGACTGTCGGCGATAGCGTCAAGTTCGTCCTGACTGTAGACCGAAAGGTCCGTGCCTTTGGGCAGATACTGGCGCAGCAGCCCGTTGGTGTTTTCGCAAGTGCCGCGTTGCCAGGGACTGTGCGGGTCGCAGAAGTACACCTTCACGCCGGTTGCGGCGGTGAGTTCCTTATGCCGCGACATTTCTTTGCCCTGGTCGTAGGTGAAGCTCTGCCGTAATGGCGCGACAATCGAATTGAGTTTGGCGGAGAAGCCGGCCAGCGCTGAAGCGGTGGTGGCATCTTCCATCCTGGCAAGCAGCACCAGACGGCTGGTCCGTTCGACCAGCACGCCTACCGAGGACTGGTTGCCGGCACCCTTGATGAAGTCGCCTTCCCAGTGCCCAGGCAGCAGTCGGTCTTCGATTTCGGGCGGCCGCACATGAATACTGACCATGTCGGGAATCTGTCCGCGCCGGTCTGTGCCCCGTGTACGCGGCATGCGCGTGCTGTGGCCATGGCGCAAGCACGCAATGAGCTGACGGCGCAGTTCGCCGCGCGGCTGGGCGTAGATGGCCGTGTAGATGGTTTCGTGCGAAACCTGCTGGGTCGGGTCGGTCGGATACATACGCTTCAGTGTGCCCGATATCTGCTGGGGTGACCATTTCCACTCGAGCAGAGTGAGAACGATGCGCCAGCAGACGCTTTGCAGGCAAAGCTTTGTGGGGCTGCGGGCCGCGCTGCGGCGTGCGGCACTGAGCGCTTCGGCCGACACGGACGCGTAGCCAGCAGGCAAGCTGTTTCGCGCCAGTTCACGGCTAACGGTGGCTGGCGAGCGCCCGAGTGTCCGGGCCATGGCCCGGACACTCGAACCCTGCAGATGCAGGCTTGCAATGGTCAGGCGCTCTTCGGGTTGATGCTGTTGATACGGAGTTCTTTCGTGCATCACAACACCTTATACGAAACAGGTGTTGCGCTTCAGATTTGAGGCCACCAACGAATTTCTAACTCACGACACCAGGGGGCACGCTACTGGCCATTAGATCGTTTCATTCTAAACGACCGTCCTGTCGTGCCCGACAACATCTTGGCGATTTCGGTCTCGACACGGCGCGAGCAGCAGGCTTATCTAAAATAGACTACGGCGGCAAATAATGTTCCGCATTCTCGAATTTCAGTCATTGAAGTAGTAGCAGAGTACCTGTCTAAATGGACGCACGGTCAATGCGTCGTCGCTCCCGTAACTGGTTGCCCCTGGCGTTATCGCGCTGGCGGGCGCAAAGCACTCCACCCGAGAAACCATGGCCTCAAGGAAACAGATCACGCGCGATGATCCGCTGCAGGGCGATGAGATCTCCATCTCGGATTACCTTCGCACAATCGGCGAGAGCTGGCGTCTAATCGGCATGATTGCGCTCGGCGTTCTCGCGCTGGGATTGTTGTACGGCCTGATGCATCCGACCTTGTACCGGGCCGATGCGCTCATACAGATTGGCACACCCGCGTCCAGCTCTCCCGAAGCCGAAGCGTTGGGCCGGCTTGCCTCGATATTCGATTCGAGGGTGAAAGCCAGTGCAGACGCCGAGATGGAACTCATTCGCTCACGCCTCGTGGTCGGCGAGGCGGTGCAGCAACTGAATCTCCAAACTACGGCGCAACCTCGGTACTTCCCACTTATTGGCCATTGGATTGCGCGACTCCGCAGCGGATCCGCCAGCATGAAACCCCTGTTTGGACTGCGGCAGTTCGCCTGGAGCGACGAGTCGATCGAAGTATCGAAATTCGATGTTCCTCATGCTGCAATCGGCCACAAATTCATCGTAAAGGCGGGACAGGCCCCGTACTTCAAGTTGATTGCACCTGACGGCAAAGCGCTCGGAAAAGGGGAAGTCGGCCACGAGCTGGTGGTGCCTTTCGGCGACGGCAAGGTGTATCTTCTCGTCAATAAGTTATCCGCTTCTCCCGGCGGTGAATTTACACTGAAGTCAAGTTCGATGGAGGCCACGATCCTCGCGCTGAAAGATGCTTTGGTCATTTCAGAAAGAAAGTCGCAAACCGGCATGATCGGTGTTGCCCTGGAGGGACCCGACCCGGTGCGCACTGCGGACATCGTCAATGAGATTGCTCAGCAGTATCTCGCTCAGGATCTTGCAAGGCGTTCGTCCGAGGCCGAACACTCGCTTCTCTTCCTCGAGGGTCAATTGCCGAAGCTGCGGGACGAATTGCAGCAAGCCGAGGATAAGTACAACGCTTTTCGTAATAGCAATGGAACCGTCGATCTGAGTGTGGAAAGCCGGTTGTTGCTGCAACAGGTTGTCGATCTCGATACCGCCTTGCGCGGACTCTTGCAGCAGCGCGACGACATCTCGCAGCATTACAAGGAGGGTCACCCGCTACTTACGGCGGTGGACTCGAAGATCGCCCGATTGCAACAAGACCGCGAAGTGCTGAGCCAGCGTGTTGCCAGTTTGCCGGATAAGGAGCAAAACGCAGTGCGTCTGATGCGCAACGTTCAGGTCGACACAGACCTCTATACGAATCTCCTGAACAGTGCGCAACAGCTTCGTGTCGTCAAGGCGGGCAACGTAGGCAACGTGCGCATTGTCGATCTCGCGGTGCCCCCCGAGAAGTCGAGCAAGCCTAACTGGCAGGTACTATTGTCGTTGTCTGCCGTGCTTGGGCTTGTACTGGGAATCGTCACCGCGTTCCTTCGCAAGGCGTTGTCTGGTGGAATCGAGCGAAGCGCCGAGATCGAGGCCGCCCTTGGAATACCCGTTTGCGCTGTCGTGCCGCACAGCGAACGGCAAATTCGTTTGCAGGAGGCAATGCGCCGCAGGGCTCCGGGCATACATGTGCTTGCTGCGGTATGGCCAGGGGATGTCGCGGTCGAAGGCGTGCGAAGCTTGCGAACAGCGTTGCAATCGATCGGATCGGAAGTCAGGAACAATGTCGTGATGATCACAAGTTCCCGTGCCGGGGTAGGAAAGTCGTTTGTCGCGGCCAATCTTGCAATCGTGTTGGCGACAGGCGGGAAAAAGGTGCTCCTGATCGATGCCGACATGCGCATGGGCGACATACACAGATCCTTCAACCCGGCTGGCGGCCCCGGCTTGACCGAGTTGCTAAAAGGTGCGGCGTTTGACGACGTGGTCGTCCGCGATGTCATGAATGGCGTCGACCTGATCCCGCGCGGGGGCGAGACGCCAAACGCCGCGGACTTGCTCACGACTCGGAGACTGAGCGAGATACTCGATGTTGCATCGCGGCGGTATGACGCTGTCGTCGTCGATACGCCGCCTGTGCTTGCTGTCACCGATGCAACGCTGATCGGCCGGCAGGCCGGTACAACGCTGCTGGTCGTTCGGCACGGTCGGCATCCGGTGGACGAACTGTATGAGGCGCTCAACCGGTTGCGGAGTAGTGGCGTGAACGTGGCAGGAACTCTCTTTACCGATGTTCCGCTCGACAAGACGCGATACGGTTCAGGCTACGGCAGGTCGGACGGGTACGGCAAAAGCGGCGGCGAGTCCAATGTCAGGACAGCCTGAACGAATCGCAAGAAGTATCACGCACAGCGAAGTATCAAAACAAGGAGAAGGAACCATGTCGAACAAGGTTGCACTGGTCACCGGTATCACCGGCCAGGATGGCTCTTATCTTGCTCAATTCCTGCTCGACAAAGGATATGAAGTGCATGGCGTCAAGCGGCGCACCTCGCTCTTCAACACGGATCGCATCGACCATTTATACGAGGACGACCATGCATCGCAGCGCCGCTTTCATCTTCACCATGGTGACCTGACCGACTCGTCGAGCATCTTGCGAATTATTCAGCGGGTGCAACCGGATGAGATCTATAACCTCGCCGCGCAAAGCCATGTTGCGGTTTCGTTTGAAGAGCCTGAGTACACGGCGAACGCGGACGGCCTGGGTGCGTTGCGCATACTGGAAGCCGTGCGAATTCTGGGCTTCGAGAAGACGGCCCGGTTCTATCAGGCGTCGACATCGGAGTTGTTCGGACTCGTGCAGGAAGTGCCGCAACGGGAGGGCACGCCCTTTTATCCGCGCAGTCCGTATGCGGTAGCGAAGATGTACGCGTACTGGATCACGGTCAACTATCGCGAGGCGTATGGCATATACGCTTGCAACGGCATTCTGTTCAATCATGAATCACCCGTTCGGGGCGAGACGTTCGTCACGCGCAAAATTACGCGCGCCATCGCGCGTATTGCAATCGGTTCGCAGAATTGCCTTTACCTTGGCAATTTGTCGGCGAAACGCGACTGGGGACACGCGCGCGATTACGTCCAAATGCAATGGCTCATGTTGCAACAGGACGAGCCGGAAGACTTTGTCATTGCATCTGGCGTGCAATACAGCGTGCGCGAATTCGTTCACCAGGCGGCGTGCGAACTCGGCATCAAGCTTCGGTTTGACGGAAGCGGAGTCGATGAAGTCGGGATCGTCGAAAGTGTGAGCAGCCGGGAATGCCGGGTAGCGCCCGGGACGGTCATCGTGCGAGTGGATCCTCGCTATTTTCGACCGACAGAGGTCGAGACTTTGCTCGGCGATCCGTCGAAAGCCCACGCGAAGCTGGGATGGGCACCGACCGTGACGTTCGGCGCTCTTGTCAGGGAAATGGTGTTGTCCGATTATCAGATCGCCAAGCGGGATGCGCTGATCACGCTGGCTGGCTACAGGGCGTTGGAGCATCACGAGTAAGGACGAAGTTTGGCCGAGTCGGCATGTAACTCAGGAGCGTGTGGAATGTCGCCGCGTTTCGTATTTTCACTCGCTGTCTTTACGCTCTTCGCGGCAGCCTTGGCACAATACGCGGATCAGGCGCTTGGCGCGCTCGGCACCGGAGCAATCAACGTCTGGAACTTAAATTCGGCCGCCATGGATGAAGCAGGTGCTGTCAAGTACGTGAAGGACGCGAGCATCGCCTTGATCGGAGTCGGGTGGCCTCTTGCGCTCGGTTTGAATCGCTTTCGGGGGGGAATGCGTACGTTTATTCTGTTGTTCTTCACGTGGATTCTTTGCATCGTATCGGTGGGAATCGTGCCGTTCATCGCAGGTTGGACGCCATTGTTCTTCCTACCTGCGGGATTGCGCTGGGTTCTGCTGGTTCATGCGTCATTCGGCCTGTTTGTGTTCGCGAGTTTGCTGCCGGCCGAGAAGCAGGGACAAACGGCCCTCGTCCTCGCGTTGCTCGCGCTTGCCGCATTGGACTTTTACGTTGTCCTGCGACAATGGATACAACTCGGACAAATACAGCAAGTTCTATTTGCGCAGGATCGGTACACGGGCTTGTTCAGTAACGCGGCGCTAGCAGGCATGTATGCGATTTCGCTTGCAAGCATGGTGCTCGTTCTGGACCGCGCCCGGCTGTTTTATCGGCTTATATTGCTCTCCCTCGCAGTCGCGATTGCCGTCTCTTCGGGAACGCGATTCGCTATGCTCAGTATCGCGTCCATCGTCGGCGTAGTAGTTTGGGAAACGCTTGGGGGGCGGCTGAGCCGTAATGATCGGATGCTGCTGGTGGTGACTGCGCTACCGATTGCTATTTGGCTCGCAATCGTTGGCTATTCCCACATGGTGGAAGCGGTCGGCCGCGGTGATGTGCTGACTGATCAACTCGACGAAGGCGGTCGTTTATCCAACCTCGGGAAGATAGCGGAGCAGTTGTCAGAGGCAACTCCGGGAGAACTCTTTTTGGGGCGGGGCCTCGGCGTAGGCACGAACACAGCCGTCATGCTCCTCGAGCGTGCGGGCGTCGACCCTGAGCAATACCGGTTCAATCAGATCATCGATAACGCCTTCGTGACGATGCAGTTTCAAATCGGAATTGTGGGTATGCTAATTTTCGCGACGGGTGCGACGGCGTTTTTCTGGCGCATCCGTCCGCGTCATTCGAGGCGTCAGGCAGTTCGCTATGTGGTGTTCGTTGGGATCACGATTGCAGCCTGCATGGACATCAACCTATTCGAGCAGTATCCACTGGTGACGACTCTGATGGTCTGCTTTGGGGACATCTACGGGTGCTCTCTCGGCGCGTATTTGTCCACGCGTCGATCACGTGGCGTTGACTTGCGTGGCACTGAAGCAGGAGTCGCCGACGTGGAGCAGCAGAAATGCTTGTTTTCATAGCCCCTTACAGCGCCTCTAATCGTGGGGCGAATGTGAATCTGGGCGCCGCACGCAAGGTGGAGTTTTTTCTGGCGTTGGCATCGCAACTTTCCAAGGATGTTCTTTTGATCAATACGGGCCACATAGAGGCAGGATGGTCACGTAGAAAATTTCGGGATTCCGTCATCGGCACGCAACGCATTCGGGAGATTTCGCTTCGCTGCTACCCTGTAAGGCCCATCGGCAAGCTGCTGAACCTCTTCGAAGTCTTGGCGCTGAGCGATGAGATAGCGAAGGTCGGCAAGCCCGAAGCCGTATGGATCTATAACGCGTACGCGTTCGAGTCGATGCTCGCTCGCGTGCTGACGCACCGGTTCGGTGCGCGTCTGATCCTCCAGTTCGAAGATTGGCTGCTTTCTCGTCGCCGCTGGCATCCGAAGCCGTTGCTCGACTTCATCGCATGGCGATATGTGTTACCCGCTCCATCGTTATGTCTTGCGGTTAACGATCACTTATCGACACGCGAACATCAACGCAGCGGTTGTCCCGTGGTGCTGTGTCCGGGCGTGGTGTCGGACGATCTCATTGAAGCTTGTGGACAGCGGCGTCCATTCTCGCGAACGGCAGATGCTAGAACGACGGTTGGCTATTTCGGTGGGCTGAGCGTCGAGAAGGGTGCTGACTTGGTTCTCGACCTGATCCGGAAGTCCGGCGGACGCCTCATGTTTCACGTTTGCGGAACGGGTCCGCTGGCATGCGAGTTCGCAAGGCTGTCCGCCGAAGATTACCCGGTGCACTTCCACGGTCGGGTGGACGAAAGAGTCTTGTTCAAATTGATTTCAGACTGTGACGTGCTGGTGAACCCGCATGTTTCGATAGAGAAAATGGGTAACGGGGTCTTTCCTTTCAAGGTTGTCGAATATGTCGCGTCGGGAAGATTGGTCATTTCCACCGAGCTTCCCCCGATGAGCATGAAGGAGATTCACGACGCCATATGCTTTGTTTCTGCGGATGCAAGGTCCATCGCCGATGCGTTGGCAAACGCAGAGCAGACGTATCGCCGCAAACGCATGAGCATCGAACGCGCAATGAAAGCAGCCGCCCAACTTCTGACGCGAGACGCGCTAGAAAGGTCGATATCCAGGGCTTTGAGCAGTCGAATCAAGGACTAGTCCATTGAACCAATGAAATTGCACTGAGCTAATCGTGCATGGGCAAAATGAATCTGAGTGAAACCGAGCGCGAAGAGTTGATGTCGATGCAGCGCAGCCGCACGATGGCCGTTGGCCAGGTGAGGCGTGCGCGGTTGATCTTGCTGCTCGACGAAGGAGCCTCGCGTGCGGCGATCATGGCGGAATTGCGTTGCGATTCGCGTTTCATTACAACGTGGCAAATGCGTTTCACCGGTGAGCGTTTGGCTGGGTTGTACGGTAGACATCCAGGCCGGGCACCGCGACCTGACCTGGCGGGCCTTGAAGCGAGAGTGCTCGACTACACACTGCGACGTAAGCCGGCCGACGGCTCGACACACTGGAGCAGCCGCAAACTGGCGGCACAGTTGGGCATGGCCTTCATGACGGTGCAGCGTATTTGGCGCAAGCACGACATTCGGCCACATCGTCTCGATACCCACATGGTGTCCAACGATCCCGACTTTGAGGCGAAGGCAGCCGACGTGATCGGGCTGTACCTCAATCCGCCGTTGCATGCGGTGGTGTTCTGCGTGGACGAGAAGACAGTCATCCAGGCGCCGGATCGCAAGGACCGGATGTTGCCGCTCTCGCCCGGACGCGCCGAGAGTCATGGCTTTGAATACAAACGCAACGGCACCCTGAGCCTGTTCGCCGCATTGAATGTTGCCACCGGTGAAGTGCTGGGCAAAACCGCGCCACGCCATACCAGTGCCCAGTTTGTTGCGTTCCTCACCGAGGTGGTATGGGCGCAGCCGCGCGAAAAGGAGATTCACGTGATCTGCGACAACGTGAGCAGCCACAAAACCAACGCCGTTCAAACATTTCTGGCTGACCATCCGAAAGTGTGGATACATTACACCCCCACGTATTCGTCATGGCTGAATCAGGTCGAGAACTGGTTTGCACGCATCCAGCGCGACGTCATTGCGCGTGGCGTATTCAGCAGCACCAAGGATCTCAACAAAAAGGTCATGCGTTATATCCGTCAATACAACAAGCAGGCGCGCCCATTGAAATGGAAGTACTCCGATCCATCGCGCCGAATCCGGTGCAATTCATCCGGTTCAACGGACTAGGCCGACGCTTTGATCAAGCCGCTCTAACCGGAATGACCTGTCGTGGCCTTGAAAGTCGCATGATTTGCTGGCCATTGAGGGACGGGAACCGCAGTCGGCAGACGGGTTACCCTGGATACCAGGAGCGGAACTTCAATCCGTGGTGCAGGATCGCGGACGCCGCGTGAATTCGTCAGGCGCTGGCGAGCCCGGTACGGTGCACGTCATTCTCGAAGTCGGCGTAGGATGAGGCGATGCCCTCTCTGAGCGTAATCGTGGGCGCCCAACCCAGAGCGGCGAGCTTCGATACGTCGAGCAACTTTCGCGGCGTCCCATCGGGCTTCGACGAGTCGAATCTCAGCGATCCAGAAAAACCGACGACATCGCAGATCAGTCGTGCGAGGTCGGCAATCGCTATGTCCTTTCCATATCCGACATTAAACATGCCCTCGACCAGGTCGTTGCTCAGCAGGACGAGAACCGCGGACGCCAGATCGTCTACATGAAGGAATTCCCGTCTCGGCAATCCGGAGCCCCATACCGAGAGCGTTTCGAGGCCGTTCAGCTTTGCCTCGTGCGCCTTGCGGATGAGCGCGGCCAGCACATGGCTGCCTTGAAGATCATAGTTGTCGTTGGGGCCATAGAGATTCGTGGGCATCACCGATATGAAGCGCGTTCCGTATTGCTTGTTATACGCTTCACAAAGCTTGTGACCCGCGATCTTTGAGATGGCATAGGCTTCGTTGGTTTGTTCGAGAGCGCTCGTGAGCAGGTAATCCTCTTTTATGGGCTGAGGGCAAAGCTTTGGATAGATGCACGATGAACCGAAGAAGACGAGCTTCTGCGTGTGACTCTTGAATGCTGCATGAATCACATTAGTTTCGATGACGAGGTTCTCGTAGAGAAACGAAGCCGGCTGAGTCGAATTGGCATGAATTCCGCCGACTTTGGCTGCGGCCAGGAGGACGACGTCTATATGCTCTCGGGCGAAGAAATCTATCACGGCGCGCTGATCCAGCAAGTCGAGCGACTGTCTCGAGGCCGTGATCACGTGATCATATCCGGAACTGACAAGGCGCCGTAGGAGAGCCGAG
Source organism: Paraburkholderia sp. UCT70 (assembly GCF_050434085.1). Lineage (NCBI taxonomy): Bacteria > Pseudomonadati > Pseudomonadota > Betaproteobacteria > Burkholderiales > Burkholderiaceae > Paraburkholderia > Paraburkholderia sp. UCT70. Next base: position 1,314,551 of record NZ_JBNPVZ010000002.1, read on the forward strand.
CCGACCATTCCCTTATGTCCGGCGACATAGATGCGAGAGTTTCTGTTCATGTGAATGGCCAATAGTCGAGAGAGACACGTCGGTCGGAACGTGAGTTGCCCCGCCACTTGATTCAAAGGGCTACGACGTGCGATTTCATCAGCTTAGCAATGCATATGGACCATTCAAGGTCATGGCGGACGGTGCCAATATATTGGCGCGGTCCGTGTGCACCTCTCCGCGGTCGTTGCCGAGGATATAAAGGCGAGGTGACGCTGCAACGTAATACCCAGGTCAGCCAACTTCATTCCGTATTCGGCCATCTGACCGTGTCACCGCCGAAGCGATCCTATGCTTCGAGGACGCATGAAGGACGTCCGTGGGCCAATTTATGTCGTAAGCGGCCTTGCTCCCGGAAGGTTCGGTGTGTCGGGATACTACCGGCTCTCTTCGAGGAACAAAAATGGAAGCGCTATCGATAACGGGCAACGCAGAGGTCGTTCATGACTCGAATTTCGAAGTAGTCTCGTTCGAAGGTGAAACGCTCGCCATGATCATCCGGGATTCGTTCTCGAGAAGTGGTGTGAGTTTCTTTACTCCGAAGGAGTTTCCTCAGCAACTCGCGTACATGGAACATCCCGCCGGAAAAGTGATCGACGCGCATCTTCACTGCAAGTTGGTGCGGCAGATCGAATGGACGCAAGAGGTGCTCTTCGTCAAGCGTGGCCGTGTTCTGGTGAAGTTCTATACGCCCGATAAGGACTACCTGTCGAGCCGTGTACTGTACGCGGGCGATGTCATCTTGCTGGCGTCGGGCGGTCACGGCTTCGAGATGCTTGAGGACGCGTCTTTCTTCGAAGTCAAACAAGGGCCCTATATGGGAGAGCAGGAAAAATTGCGCTTCGCGTCCGCACACCTGAGCCGACGCAGTGAAGCGAGCGACGGCCCAGGCGTCGAGCTTGAAGTTAAGGACGGCGCGCGATGATTCCGGTCAACGAACCCCTGCTCGACGGAAAGGAGCGCGTCTATCTGAACGAATGCATTGAAAGCGGGTGGATTTCTTCGGACGGGGCGTTCGTCGAGCGTTTCGAACGTGCGATGGCGGGTTACGTCGGTCGCAGACACGCGATTGCCGTCGCGAACGGCAGCGCTGCGTTGGACGTGGCGGCGGTGGCTTTGCGGCTCGGTCCCGACGACGAAGTTATCATTCCCACGCACACGATCATATCGTGCGCATCGGCCATTGTTCGCACCGGTGCCCGCTTGAGACTGGTCGACTCAAGTCCGGATACGTGGAACATGGACGTGACGAAGATCGAAAGCGCTATCACGAGCCGGACGCGGGCGATCATGGCCGTGCACACTTTCGGTCTGCCGGTGGACATGGCTCCGTTGCTGGATATCGCAAGGAAATACGGCCTCGTTGTGATCGAAGATGCTGCGCAGGCAATCGGACAAACCTATAACGAAGCGAAGTGCGGCAGTTTCGGCGATATATCGTGCTTCAGCTTCTACGCCAACAAGCACATCACGACTGGGGAAGGGGGCATGATCGTCTGCGACGACGACGAGTTGGCTACGCGCGCCAGAAGTTTGCGAAACCTGTGTTTCAAGCCTGAGAGGCGATTCGTCCACGAAGAGCTTGGCTGGAATTATCGGATGAGCAACCTCCAGGCGGCTGTCGGGTTAGCGCAATTCGAGAAGCTAGATGCGCACATCGCGCGAAAGCGCGAGTTGGGCCGCCGCTACGAAAGCCTTTTGCGGGGAGTGCCGGGAATCGGGCTGGCGCCGGTGGCATTGCCATATGCCGAGAATATCTATTGGGTCTTCGGTGTGGTATTGGACGACAGCTTGCCCTTTGGTGCCGACGAGCTCCGGTCCATGCTGGCGGAGGCAGGTGTCAGCGCGCGGCCGTTCTTCTGGCCGATGCACGAACAGCCGGTTTTTCTCAAGCAAGGGATGTTCAAGGGAGAGAATTTCCCGATTGCCGAACGCATGAGTCGCAGGGGATTGTATCTGCCGAGTGGTCTCGCGCTTACCGAAGCACAGCAGGACTACACGGTGGGCGTGGTGCGCGACATGCTGGCCACCGCCTTTTCGCGAAGTTTCTGCAACAGCAGGTCAAGTTCAGCGCGGTGCTGACCGACTGCTCGCCGCAGCAAATATGGCCCGTCACGCAACGGAACAAACACTTAATCCGGGTGGCAGGTGGTCGCACGCGGCTTTCGGCGAGCCGCTTTGACGCGATGCGCTTAGCCAGCGCAGGACTGCCTGGCGGTTCAGGCTCGACTCATCGACGAGGCTGGCTATGACATGCCATTCGTTCTATTTTCCGACGTTTTCTCGCTCGGGCTGTTTCCGAGCATCACCGTTTTCTCGCCACGAATGTCGCTGAGAGATCGGTAGCACTCAACTCGCCGCCCATGCACTTCAAACTGTCCAGGACCTCGAATCCGCTGAGGTCCAGCATCAGTTCGATCTCGGGCTTGAACATGTAGCGCATCACATGCGTCTCGAGGACGGTCTCGACCGACTGCGTTTTCAAATCCGTTAGGAGGATGGTGTAGTTGATCGCGACAGTATTGTCATGAGGACGCATCGTGGGCTCGGCGATTCGTATCACCGCGGTTTCTTCGCTGGAGGCGCGTTTGATGCGTACGTCGGGCGGAGCGGCGAGGACCGCGGGACCGTACCAGCAATCGAACACGAACAGTCCTGATGGCCGCAGGTGCGTCTCAGCGGTGCGACACATCGCCATGAAATCGGAGTTGGTCGTTTGATAGCTGGCAACATGGAAGAGCGAGACGACTGCGTCGTAGAGTTCATTCGTGCGGACGATCCGCGCGTCGCCTTGCTGAAACGTCAGTCGCTTCGCTACTGCGCCTGGCAGAGTGGTACACCTGGCAGCGGCTCGGGCAAGCATATCGGCGCTCATGTCAACGCCAGAAACACAAAATCCCGCGGCTGCGAATTCCGCCGCGTGGCGTCCGGTGCCGCAACCTAGATCCATCACTTGACCTCCAACTATTCCGTACCGCCCGAGCAATCCGGTGACAAACGACGCTTCCGCCTTGTAGTTCTTCTCATGATAGAAAAGATCATAGTATTGCGAATATCTCGTGCTGAAGCTCATGAAGCGACTCCATGTCTGGTCGTATGGCGGTGGCGAAGTCACGCGTGACGCGAACGCGCTCTTGTTTATTCGAAGGCAACCAAAGCCAAAGCCAAAGCTCAGGGTGCGCATGAGAAAGGGTATCTAGCGGGGATTTTCGGACTGCATGCATGACCGTTTTCAGCAAGGTGTTGGCGGATCGTTTCCTTGCTGAAGCCTTCGCCGTCTGATCGGTTTATCGCTCAGCAAGTCCAGTGGGTCGGGAAACCCTGATGAGCGGCTTTATGGTTTTCACTTTCAGCGCTGAAGAAATCAGACGATGTTTTGGTCTTGTTGATACTGGGAGCGACGTTCTCGGCCAGAAACATGCTTTTGGCGGACACCGCGGCAATTGTAGATCGAATATGGCACTAAGCTCACGAGGTCATACGCTTTCCACAGCGTTCCAACGCAAGCCAGAGCAGCGATCTGGAACCGAAGCAAAAAGGAGGTAACGGCATGTCCCACGCTACTAGCTTAGGCAATGCAGGAAATCACGGTATTTTCCACGGATTTAAAGAACGCGCGGTCAAGCTCATAGGAATTTTGTTGTACGACGGTTTTTCGCTGCTTGAAGCGGGCACCCTTGCCGAGGTGCTTCATATCGCCAACGAGATTCAGTCACGCAGTCTGAGAAGAAACGCAACTTACAGCGTCCGTCTAGTCTCTGCCTGCGGTGGGATGATAGCCTGTTCGTCGTCCGTTTGCGTTTGGACCGAGCGCCTGGGCGGCCAGCGGTTCCAAGGCTTCGACGCACTGTATATTGCTGGCGGACCCGGCGCAAAGCGTGCAGCCGCCGACGAAGTGCTGATTGGGTTATTGACCATAGCATGTTCGCAGACCGGCGTCGTCAACCCTCTCGGCAACGGCGACTTGCTTCTGGCGGCAGCGGGCATTTCTCGCCGCGATTGGGCTTCGGTCGATCCGGGCATCTGGAGTCCGAAGACGTCTAACGTCGCGGGGTCGACCGAAGGCGGCGATGCGCTGATCAACTCGCTCGCGCTCGTGAAGCGGGACCTCGGATACGACATCGCGACAGCGGTTGCCGATCACTTCACCGTCTCCAAAGATCAGAATTTGACGACCGTGCTGAGCACCATGGGAACGAACACGCAGGCGGAAAAGGCACAGGAATCCGCGCGCTGGCTCGAGCGAAATTGCGGACGCCCGGTTTCAATAGGCGATGCGGCTCGTACTGTGGCGATGAGCGAGCGGAACTTCCTGCGTCTGTTCAAGCGCGAGATGGGAGTGACACCGTCGCAATATCTTTTGCGAGCGCGCCTCGATCTCAGTTGTGAACTGTTGGTCAGAAGCGACTTGCCGATAGACAAGATCGCTCGCAGGGTTGGACTGACGAATGGCGAGCGGCTTTCGAAGGTGTTCAGGAGGCAATTCTCGATGTCGGCGACGGAATACCGCTGTCGAAAGAAAAGCGGCGCCACGGCCGATCCTGTGGAGAGGTCCGCTTAGGAGTTGGCCAGGGAAAGTTTCGCCGCGAGACAAGGAGGCCTTCGAATCAGTTGGTCGGCATTCAGATTAAAATATTTTCGAGGAGAAACAGATTTTCACGCATCTGTTCGCCTCGGAAGCTCGATGTCCGAGGGCCGCATGAGCGTCATATGAGCCTTGCACAAGGGCTTTTTTCAGGAAGCCGTCGGACCGGCCAAATACCTGCCTTAATCAGTCACGAACGGCACCAGCAAGCTCGCGCAATCTAAATTCAAACAGAGCGCGAGAACCGTTGTCGAGCGCTGCGATCGTCATATAGATGGCCAAGAAACGTGGAGCGAGGAGTGACGAATTCAAACGGTTCCTTGGAACGGCCTATTCGCATGGTCGCGTTTATAGACTATGAACATACCTCTGGGGGGGGGTATCAGCAAGCGAAGAATGCTGCCTTGCTGCTAAAGAGTCTTCCGCCGGAACTTTGCGCGGTTGAGTTTGTGACGACGCGGCGATCCACCATCGATGATCTGCGACGCAGCGGCATTGAGCCTATCTTTTTCCCGGTGCCCCGCTTGCGCGGACTGGCGGCGAGACTCGGTTCAATATATAGCCGTGGAGGCCCGCGCGCGTTTCTGCGGAAACCGGGCAAGATGGCTTCGGTGGACCGCTTGCTTTCGGTGATGCGCGCGGACATTGCGTACTTCACAACGCCGTCCCACCTCGCACTGGCGATTGATCGATTCAACTATCTGTTCACCGTTTGGGATCTGGCCCACCGCGACGACGTCGAGTTTCCCGAAGTCCGGATCAAGCACGAATTCGAGCGTCGCGAATTTCTGTACGGATCTGCCTTGAAGAAGGCCTGCGGCATCTTCGTCGATTCGCAGGCCGGCCGCGAGAAGGTTGTCAGGCGATATGGAGTAGACAGCGAACGCGTGCACTTGATGCCATTCTCGCCCGCCCGCGCGACAGTGCTTTCCGAGGAGGCGTACGTGGAGCACTTCGTCGATGTCAAGACGAAGTATAAAATTCCGCGCGATCTGAAATACGTCTACTATCCCGCGCAGTTCTGGGCGCACAAGAACCATGTGTTTCTGTTGAAGGGACTGCACGCGCTGGAGTCCCGCTATGGCATCCGTGTAGGTGCGGTCTTCACAGGAAGCGATTTCGGCAACATGAGATACGTGCGTTCGGTCGCCGCCGATCTCGGTCTGGGCGACCGTGTGTTCTTTCTCGGTTTCGTTCCGGACGGCGACGTGCCTTACTTGTATCGCGAGTCGGTCGCGTTAGTGATGCCCACATATTTCGGCCCGACCAATCTGCCGCCACTCGAGGCGTTCAGTCTGGGCGTACCGGTCCTTTACCCGGACCTCGAGGCGCTGCGCGAGCAAGTCGGCGACGCGGGACTTCTGGTCGATCTGGCTCGGCCCGACAGCATGGCGGATGCGCTTTTCAGTCTGATCGACCAGCCTGCATTGCGCCAGTTGATGATCGAGCGCGGCACGCGGCGCCTTGCGAGCAACGATGACGCAGCCCGCTTGTCGACGCTACAGCGGGTGCTCGAACGATATCGCACCCGTGCGGTGTGTTGGGGAGAGGAAGTCTGGATGAATTAGAGTACGGTGAGGTCACAGACGAGACGGGCGGGATCCGCGATTGCAGTGTCCCCGTCCGTATCCGATATTGAACACGCCTTCGGCCCCGTCGGCGTCGAGCAAGGCCAGTGCGGCGGACCCGGCGTCGTCGACGTGCAGGAACTCCCGGTTCGGAGAGCCGGAGCCCCAGACGGAAATCGACTGAACCCCGTTGAGCTTTGCCTCGTGTGCCGTACGGATGAGCAGCCAGCACATGCCCGTTCTGCAAAACATCGTCGTCGTTCGGACATCACCGATATGTACCGCGTTCCGTGCTGTCGGTTATACCCCTCGCAAAGCTTGAGCCCGGCGACCTTCGCGATAGCTTAGGCTTCGTTGGTATGCTCGAAGCTGCTCGTGTGCAGGTACTCTTCCTTTATGGGCTGCGGGCAGCACTTTGGATAAGTGCATGATGAACCAAAGAAGAGCAGATCAGGTGGTGATAGCCGTGACTGGCAACGCGCCGGAGAAGGCCGAACCAACCATACCCTTGTGTCCAGCGACATAGATCCGGGAAATCTTTATTCATGTTGGTGCCCAATCGTCCATTGAGGCGCATTGAGCCGAAGGTGATTTCAAGCGGAGCGTGGAACCTGAAAGGCCCGACGTGCGATTCTCAGGTTAGTGACGGGTGTAGAGAGGTCTCAACCTGTGGCGGCCGGTGCCGGGATCCTGTCGCGGCCCGCGCTTCCTCTCACCGATGACATCGGCGAAATGAATGCGTGTGAGACCACCTTGTACCGCGAGACTCGCTTCAGCCAACGTCATGGCATATTCGGTCAACCCGTCTAGTGACCCTGGAACTGCTCCTATGCTTGCAGACGCGTGAGGTCGTTCTCTCTTCATCAAGCGGGGCCGCATGATGGTCAAGCTTTATACGGCCGATCGAAAATTCCTGACGAGCCGTGTGCTGTGCGCGGGTGATGTCATCTTGCTGGCGTCAGGTGGGCACGGGTTCGAGATCATCGACGACGTATCTTTCATCGAAGTCAAGCAGGGCCCCTATGTGGGAGAGCAGGAGAAAGTGCGCTTCACGGCGAACCCATAACCGATGAATCGAATTGGCGATGCCGGGAAGTACGTGTTCGACGCAAGACCAGAGGGGTGGATGATGGAAGACGCGGTGAGTTCTGAAGACGCAATGGCAGCGGCGATCGCAGAAGCGTCGCTCGGGCACTCCTGTCGGCGCATCGTCCCGGTCATTCTCGCAGGCGGATCGGGCACGCGCCTCTGGCCGATGTCGCGTGAGCAGTTTCCAAAGCAGTTGATCGATGTGGTCGGACGGGATTCATTGCTGCAGGCTACCGTCACACGGATGGAGGGTTTCGTCGGCGGCTTCGACGTCGACACTCAGCCGATTATCGTGTGTGGGGAGGAACACCGGTTCCAGACAGAAGAGCAGGTGCGGGCGTGCGGCGTCTCCGCGAAGATTATCGTCGAGCCTGCGCGGCGCGATACGGCGCCGGCGCTCACGCTCGCGGCGCTCGCAGCCGTTAATCAGGATGACGACGCGATCATGGTGGTGATGCCGTCTGACCATTCCATCTCAGACATTCCGGCGCTGCATCGTGCGATCGCAATTGCCGCTGAATATGCCGAACGCTCCATGATCGTGACGCTCGGCGTTGCGCCCACACGGCCGGATACCGGCTTTGGCTACATCCGGATCGGCGACGCCCTCGAAAACGGCGCACACCTGATCGACCGCTTCGTCGAAAAGCCCACGACCGAACTCGCCGCGCAGTACGTCGCTGCAGGCACCTACTGGTGGAACAGCGGCATATTCATCGTGCGAGCGGGCGTGTGGCTCGAAGCGCTAGCCAAGCTCAACGGCGACATGCATGCGGCCTGCACCGCGGCGTTTGTGGAAGGCAAGGCGGACGACAACTTCATTCGTCCTTGCCCGTTTCAGTTCGGCCGTGTGCCGGCGGATTCCATCGACTATGCGGTAATGGAGCACATCGGCGCGGCCGGCTCGCCTTGCAAAGGCGTGGTCGTGCCATTGGCGGCGGGATGGTCGGACCTCGGATCCTGGGATGCCGTGTGGGAAGCGATGGAGAAGGATGGGCTCGGCAACGTCGCGAGCGGGCGTGTCGTTTTCGAAGGCGCGACCTCGAGTTATGTGCGCGCCGGAGGCGGGCGGCTGGTTGCATGCGTTGGCACCTCCAACGTAGTCGTCGTCGACACGGACGACGCCGTGCTCGTCGCCGACCGCTCACACGCGCAGGACATCAAGACGCTGGTGGCGCGCTTTCGCGAGCAGCGCGCGCCTGAAGTCGAGACGCACCGGAAGGTGCGCCGTCCGTGGGGCTTCTACGATGCGATCGAGCGCGGCGAGCGGTTTCAGGTGAAGCGCATCGTGGTTGCGCCAGGCGCTCGCCTGTCATTGCAGATGCACCACCATCGCGCCGAGCACTGGATCGTCGTGCGCGGCACCGCGCTCGTGACACGGGGTGAGGAGCAGTTTCTTCTTTCAGAAAACCAATCGACCTTCATTCCGCTCGGCGTGCAGCATCGGTTGGAGAATCCGGGCAAAGTGCAGCTCGAAATCATCGAGGTTCAATCGGGCAGTTATCTCGGCGAGGACGATATTGTGCGCCTGGACGACTGCTACGGCCGAATTTGACCCTATCGCATTGCATAGTGCATCGGAAGCCAATCCTATCGACTTGAGGATTGCCACATGATGGCCGTGGCAGCGAAGGCCTTGTGTGGCACGATTGCCGACGAGAAACCAGCAAACGAGCGCGACGAAGTCCAGCACGCGGGAACGGCCGAAATGCCGGGGTTGTATTGGAAGCAGGGCTCTCAGGCCAGAGGTATGACATGAGCGATATACAGGGGGCCGCTCCATTCAGTGACTTCGTCGAATTCTTCCTTGACGGACGGCTCCGCAGCAAGTTCCGTTTTGATCAGGCGCATCAGGTCCCAATAATCCTTGCCGAAAAGCAGATCGTCGAACCGCCGAGTGCCGCTGGTTTCCTGCTGCGCGATGCCGCGATAGCGGGTTGCAAAATCGCCATGCTGGTGGCCATGGTGCGCTGGAACCCCTGTTCATTCACCTCCTCAACAGTCCCACCGATGGTATTTCGTTGGGTCAGCATGAAGGCCCAGCACCGCGAACGCAGTATCGCCCGCCGAGGCGTCCCACCATGCGTTCCTTATACTGTCGGTCAGTCTTTTCTTGCCTTTTACAAAGGTATAGTCCCAGTAGGCCGCGGTGAGGTCTTTCCAGAGGTCGCCGTCTCTAGCCATGGGGAGCATGGACTCACATCCGGATGAGGCCGACTTCCGGGTATTCCTGACTATGTTGATCAGTGCCTTGTCGATGGCGGGTGTCGACAATAGGAATAGTGATATTCCAAGGCGCTCGACTATTTCGTTGAAGAGATTCAGCAAAAACTCCGCTGTCGGGCCTTGAGCAGCGCGAAGGTTCTGCATGTCGTCGACGACGCTTATCCCAAGCGAGTCGGTTGTCGCAACTTTGTGCATGAGCTGGACCATCAGTGCGATCGTGCGCACTGACTTGGCCTCCTTACTGTACTCGGTATCGCCAACGATGCATCTATCTCCTCAAAGAACTGAATGCAAAGGCCCTTTAGCGTAGCATCGTGCGGCACGCTCAGGACAATGTAGACAATCTGCCGCACTGCCAGCGGATGATTGCCGTACGCAGTGGGTTCGATGACCTGCGGATAACGGCGATATGGCCTGTCAAAGAGATAGGAATGAGACGGGACCACGCGCAATACCGAAATACGTCCAGTGCAGTATCTGGCCGAAGGCGCATATTCTTGCGGGCCAATTCGACCAACTCGTTCAGAACGAGGCTGCTCCGGTTATGGTTCATGAAAAATTTAGCAAATCTTTCGGCGGTCACGGGATCGGGTACATACCTGTGGCGGTACCAACCACGTATGAAGCGTAGTGAATCGAGCACGGTTCTGTCGAGTTGGGAAGTGTCAACCAAAGTCCAGCCGATTCCGTGATCGTTACACCACTGCCGGGCCACTTTGCTTCAGCCGTTGATTCTTTATGCTCAGTCGCCGAGTGTCTGCCGCCAAGGCTGCAGCTCGATATTCCGGCCCCATCTCTGTGATAAGAAAATCGACAGTGATCGGCTCCGGAAAAATGTCGTGTTTCGGCGGGCTGACGCCGAATTTATAGGACAGTCGCAGGGTGCTATTAATATCGACGATCGGCCAGGATTCTCTGATGTTAATGATCGTGGGCACCCGTTCCAAAAGGAAAAAGTAAGTCCGGGCTCGTTCGTCGAGAATCTCGTAGCGCCGGTCTATGCGTATGCCGTGCACGCAACCGGCGGTGCCTCGTGTGTCGGCGTTTTGAATGTTACGCCAAGGTCTGTAAGCAGTGCGCGACCCCACGCCCAACCCACGCCGGAGTCGCGAACGCAGATACGGTGGATAGAGGTCTGCGTCGCGGTTCCGCTCCATAATGGTTCGAGAGTAGGTCCCCATGACGAGAAAATCCAGAGATTTGGCAAAAAACCCACAATTTTAGGAAACCGACGACTTCGTCGCCAGGCCGTGGCGCGACGTTATGGGCCGATTGCATTGCGTCAAGGAAAATCATACTTTGCCTGGACGGATTGGCTAAGATGTCGCAGGTTCGCGCGCGCTCCGGATGACGACAAAGCCTTGCCGCATCCCGATGCGCCGCCGCGTCGCGCCGGGAAAACAGAAAACGTTGTCACGCTCCCGCTCGGAGGCCATTCATGACTATTGGCGTATATGCCACGCTGGTCGCGACGTCGCTCGTGCTGCTGCTCGGCGAAAAGCTCGTGCAGTGGATCGGCGTGCTAAGGACCTATTCGATTCCAGCGCCGGTGGCAGGCGGGCTCATCGTCGCGATCTGCGTGCTGATCACGCGCGTCACCACCCACGTGCAGGTCAGGTTCGATTCGACGATGCAGGCGCCGCTGATGCTCGCGTTCTTCTCGACGATCGGTCTGAATGCGCATCTATCAAGTTTGAAGGCGGGCGGCCCGGTGTTGATCCGCTTTCTCGCGCTGGTCTGCGGGCTGCTGATCCTGCAGAACGTGGTCGGCTTGCTGCTCGCGTTCGCCCTCGGCGTCGATCCGCTGCTTGGGATTCTCGGCGGCTCGGTCACGTTGTCGGGCGGCCACGGTACTGGCGCCGCGTGGAGCCAGATCTTTACCGAGCGTCACGGACTGGAGTCGGCGACCGAGATCGCGATCGGCTGCGCGACGTTTGGACTCGTGATGGGCGGCGTGCTCGGCGGTCCGATCGCACGGCTGCTGATGCGGCGGATCAGCGCCGACGAGTTGCTGCGCGTCAAACAGCTAGATGACAAAACGCTGGTCTTCGAAGAACCGAAGGCGCAGCAGGCCACCACGCCCGCCGCGATCATCACGACGCTCGCGCTGATCTCGATCTGCCTCGCGGGCGGAGAAATGTTTGCCGACTGGATCGCGGACACCGCGTTCGAATTGCCGACGTTCGTCTGCACGCTGTTCATCGGCGTGATCCTGAACAACGTGCTCGCGCTCGTGCGTGTGCGGATCGACCAGCACGCGGTCGCGCTTGTCGGCAACGTCGCGCTCGCGCTCTTTCTCGCGATGGCGCTGATGCGGCTCGACCTATGGGGGCTTGCCGCGCTCGCGGTGCCGATCATCTCGATCCTCGCGGCACAGACGCTGCTGATGGCGCTCTACGCGGTATTCATCACGTTCCCCGCGATGGGCCGCAACTACGACGCGGTCGTCTTGTGCGCGGCGCAATGCGGCCTCGGACTTGGCGCCACGCCGACCGCGATCGCGAACATGCAGGCGATCACGAACCGCTTCGGCCATTCTCATATCGCGTTCCTGATCGTGCCCTTGACGGGCGCGTTTTTCATGGACATCGTCAACGCGATCATCATCAAACTGTTTCTCGCGCTGCCGTTTCTCCATTGAGCAGCGGTGGCATTGGCACATCAACCCAAGCGGGCAAATACCATGAGCGATCCACGACACATCGCACCCGACAGTACCGCCGCGCGCGTCGCGTTATGGCGTGCGCTGCACGTGCAGGCCGACGCGCCGCCGCACGTGCTCGAAGACGAAGTCGGCTTGCAGTTGCTGGCACCCGCCGAAGACTGGCGCAGCCGTGGCGACATGGATCCGCGGTTCACGCGGCCGTTTCGCGCGTCGATCGTCGCGCGCGCACGCTTTATCGAGGATCTGGTCGTCGAGCAGGCCGGGCGCGGTGTGGATCAATACGTGATTCTGGGCGCCGGTCTCGACAGCTTCGCGCAACGCCGGCCCGACATTGCGTCGCGGCTCACCGTGTTCGAGGTCGACCCGCCGGGACCGCAAACGTGGAAGCGTCAGCGGCTCGGCGAGCTTGGTTTCGGCCTGCCGGACTGGCTGCGATTCGTGCCGGTCGACTTCGAAGCGGGCGATAGCTGGCGGCAGCGTCTCGTCGCCGAAGGCTTCGACGAAAGCAGGCCGGCCGTCGTCGTGTCGACCGGCGTCAGCATGTATCTGACGAAAGAGGCGAATGCGGCGACGCTGCGCGAAGTGGCCGGGCTGGCGCGCGGCTCGACGTTCGCGATGACGTTTCTGTTGCCGCTGGAGATGGCGGACCCGGACGTGCGCTCCGGACTCGAAATGGCAGAGAAGGGCGCGCGTGCGAGCGGTACGCCGTTCATCAGCTTCTTCATGCCGCAGCAGATGATCGCCATGGCGCACGAAGCGGGTTTTGACGACGCGCGGCACGTGTCCGCGGCCGATCTGACGCAGCGCTACTTCGCGGCTCGGACGGATGGGCTGCGACCGCCGGGCAATGCGGAGGAATTGCTGGTGGCGAACACCTAGGCGCCTCTGAACTGTGTTTTGCGGCGACGACGCCAACCGAAGTTACCAGCCCAGCATGTGAGTGATGAATACGCAATCGCTTTCCCCGCACCGCTATAATCGCGCTCGACCATGGCCTCCGAAGTCTACTCATGAAAAAGATCGCTGCCTTCGCACTCGTCGCATGCGCACTCGCCGCCTGCTCGTCCCCGGAAAAGCAGGCGCAGCGCGCCCAGCAGGAGATCCTTCATAGCGAGCCGAACCTCCGCGCCGCGCAACGCGACGCGGTGATCGACTGCACACCGGCGAATTGCGATGCCGCGTGGGCCGCGACGAAACGCTATATCGAGCAGCATTCCGACACGCACGTGATCCGCGCGGACGCGGTCGCGATCGATACCGACGTGCCCGACGATTCGGGCAAAGCCGCTTTCTCAGCGACCCGCGCGAACAAGAGCACGGGCGGCGCGACGCTGTCGCTGTTCGCGCAGTGCCGCGGCATGTATGGGCCCGACAGCGCGAAGGGCGACGACTATGACGCGTGCGCCGAGAAGATCCTGAAGATTCAGAACGGCTACGTGCCATATCTGCGCTCGCACGCATCGGCGCAATAGGCGGCAAGCTACCGGAACCACGGGGCTCCGAACGCGGCACTCGCGTAGCGATTCGCTGAACCCTCGCCACGATGCGGCGGGAGGCGCTATGCTGATGCGTCTTCGCCTCGCGGAACCTTCTCATGCAAGCTCCTGGCGCAACCGTACCGATCTCGCTCGTCAACGGGTTCCTCGGCAGCGTCGGGACGCGGCCGGATATCGTCGACCGGCATCTGTCGGGCGCGAACATTCCGCGCGCGCTTCTGGACCAGCCTGGAGCGCGCGTCACCGAGGAACAGTTCTCCACGCTCTACCGCTCGCTCGCGATCGAACTCGACGATGAGATGCCCGGTGTTTTCTCGCGCCCGCTGCGCAGCGGCGCGCTCAAGTTTCTCTGCCTGAGCCTGCTGGATGCGCCGAATCTCGAATCCGCGATGCACCGGTTCGGCCAGTTCTTCCATCTCGTGCTGGACGACTTCCGCTTCGAGTCGCGCCGCGGCGACCTCGTCGCGAGCCTGGCGCTGCGTCCGGGAAGCACGGGAGCGCTACCCGGCATGCTGGGCCAGGAGCTGATGCTGAAGCTCGCGCATGGGATCGCGTCCTGGCTGATCGGTCAACGGATTGCGTTGTTGCAGGTGCAGTTCGCCTTTCCCCGTCCCGCTCACGCGCTCGAGTATCTTTATCTGTTTCCCGGACCGGCGAAGTTCGACTGCAATCAGACCTCGATGCAGTTCAGCAGTAGCTATTTCGACCTGCCCGTGCGTCAGCGCAAGGCGAACCTGCGCAGGTTTCTCGCTCGCGCGCCGGAAGACTGGATCTTCGTTTCGTTCAACGAGCAGCTGTTCAGTCATCGCGTGCGGGAACATCTTGCGTCCCGGCTGCCCGACGTCCCGTCCATCGAAGAGGCGGCGGAAGGCCTGCACTGCTCGGTCAGAACGCTGTGCCGTCATCTTGCCGCCGAGGGCACGGCGTTCCAGGTGCTCAAGGACGAATTGCGCCGCGACATCGCGATCCAGCGCCTGACGGGCACGCACGAGCCCATCGCCATCATCGCGGGCGACGTCGGCTTCGGCGACCCCACCGCATTCCACAGAGCGTTCCGTCACTGGACCGGCAGCACCCCGGCGGCCTATCGCCGGGGTGGCTGATCGCGTCATATCGATGCGTCGGCAACGCCCGCCGACGCAGTTCCCAGGGGGCGCTTACTCCCTCCGACGTGGCCAGAGATGTCAATAGATCGTCCGGTTTGGACAACCGGGCAGGGCCCGTCCGACGCTACGATTCAGCCATACGTTACCCCGGCCGCATCGGTGCCAGACGGGTGACTTTCCCTACGGACTATCTGATCGGAAGAATGGTAATGAGCTACGTCGCGCCTCTCAAAGAAATGTTGTTTGCACTCACGGAACTGGCCGGAATCGACCAACTGGCGGGCTTGCCCGGCTGCGAGGACGCAACCGCCGACACCGCTCGTGCGGTGCTCGAAGAGGCCGCGCGGCTGCACGAAGGCGTGCTCGCGCCGCTGAACGTCGACGGCGACCGCAGCCCGAGCACCTGGAAGGACGGCGTGGTGACCGCCACGGCCGGTTTCAAGGACGCGTTTCGCCAGTTCAGCGAAGGCGGCTGGCAGGGTTTGCAACATCCGTCTGAATACGGCGGTCAGGATCTGCCCAAGCTGCTGTCGACGCCCTGCATCGAAATGCTCAACGCCGCCAACCTGTCGCTGGGGCTGTGCCCGCTCCTGACCGACGGCGCGATCGAAGCGCTGCTGACGGCGGGTAGCGAGGAGCTGAAGCAGCGCTACGTACCGAAGATGATTGCAGGTGTTTGGACCGGCACGATGAATCTGACCGAGTCGCAAGCCGGCTCCGACCTCTCACTCGTGCGCACCCGCGCCGAGCCGCAGGGCGACGGCTCGTACCGGATCTTCGGCACGAAGATTTTCATCACCTGGGGCGAGCACGACATGACGGAAAACATCGTGCATCTGGTGCTCGCACGCACGCCGGCCGCGCCTGAAGGCGTGAAAGGCATTTCGCTGTTCGCCGTGCCGAAGGTCCTCGTCAACGAAGACGGCTCGCTCGGCGAGCGCAACGACGTTCACTGCGTATCGATCGAACACAAGCTCGGCATCAAGGCGAGCCCGACCGCCGTGCTGCAGTTCGGCGATCACGGCGGCGCGATCGGGCAGCTCGTCGGCGAGGAGAACCGCGGTCTGGAGTACATGTTCATCATGATGAACGCCGCGCGCTTCGCCGTGGGGGTACAGGGCGTGGCGATCTCGGATCGCGCGTACCAGCAGGCCGTCGCGTATGCGAAGGAGCGCGTGCAGAGCCGTCCCGTGGATGGCTCCGCGAAGCAGTCGGTCGCCATCATCCAGCATCCCGACGTGCGGCGCATGCTCTCGACGATGCGCGCGCTGACCGAAGGCGCACGCGCTCTGGCCTATGTGTCGGCGTCGCATTGCGATCTCGCGCATCGTCATCCGGACGGCGCGACGCGTGCGAATCATCAGGCGATCTACGAATACCTGGTGCCGATCGTGAAGGGCTGGAGCACGGAGATGTCGCTGGAGGTGACGAGTCTCGGCGTGCAGGTGCACGGCGGCATGGGCTTCATCGAGGAAACCGGCGCCGCGCAGTACTACCGCGATGCGCGCATTCTGCCGATCTACGAAGGCACGACGGCAATCCAGGCCAACGACCTCGTCGGCCGCAAGACCATGCGCGACAACGGCGAGGTGGCCGGGATGCTGCTCGCGCAGATCGACGCGACCCTGGCCGCGGTGCAAGCGCACCCCTCGTATGGTTCGAGCGCAGCTTTTCAGGCGATGCATCGTCATCTGTCCGCCGGCCGCGAGGCGTTGTACAGCGCGGTGCGCTACGTGGTCGAGAACGTCAAAAGCGATCCGAATGCGGTGTTCGCCGGCAGTGTGTCCTATCTGATGCTCGCGGGTATCGTGCTCGCGGGTTGGCAAGTCGCACGGTCGCTCGTGCTGGCGGCCGACAAGCGCGACGAAGATCCGTCCTTCCATGACGCGAAGATCGCGACCGCGCATAGCTACGCGACGCAGGTGCTGCCTCGTGCAATCGCGCTCGAAGCGGCGGTTCGCGGTGCTCGCGATGGCGAAGGCGCGTTGGCGCTGCGCGAAGACCAGTTCTGATCGATCAACGGACGTAATGTGTCATTCAAAGCGGTAGGGCTCGGCCCTATCGGTGTGGGAAGGAGAGTGTTGTGAGAGTTCTTGTAGCAGTCAAGCGAGTGGTCGACTACAACGTGAAGGTCCGCGTGAAATCGGACGGTACGGGCGTCGATATCGCCAACGTGAAAATGTCGATGAATCCGTTCGATGAAATCGCGGTTGAAGAAGCCGTGCGTCTGAAGGAAGCGGGCGTCGCGACCGAAGTGATCGCGGTGTCGGCCGGTGTGACGCAGGCGCAGGAAACGCTGCGCACCGCGCTCGCCATCGGCGCGGATCGCGCGATCCTGATCGAATCGAACGAAGACCTGCAGCCGTTGGCCGTTGCCAAGCTGCTCAAGGCGCTCGTCGACAAGGAGCAGCCGCAACTGGTGATCCTCGGCAAACAGGCCATCGACGACGACTCCAATCAGACCGGCCAGATGCTCGCCGCGCTCGCGAATCTGCCGCAGGCGACGTTCGCGTCGAAGCTTGTCGTGGCGGACGGCAAGGCGACGGTGTCGCGTGAAGTGGACGGCGGCGCGGAAACGCTGTCGCTGACGCTGCCGGCCGTGGTGACGACCGATCTGCGCCTGAACGAGCCGCGCTACGTAACGCTGCCGAACATCATGAAGGCGAAGAAAAAGCCGCTGGAAACGGTCAAGCCCGAAGACCTCGGCGTCGATGTCACGCCGCGTCTGAAGACGCTGAAAGTCGCCGAGCCGCCGAAGCGCTCGGCCGGTGTGAAGGTGCCGGACGTGAAGACGCTGGTCGAGAAGCTGAAGACCGAAGCGAAGGTGCTGTGAGGAGACCCAAGAAATGACGAACCTGGTAATTGCAGAACACGACAATGCGTCGATCAAGGCCGCGACGCTGAACACGATCGCAGCGGCACGGAAGATCGGCGGTGATATTCACGTGCTGGTCGCGGGGCATAACGCGCAGGGCGCGGCCGATGCCGCCGCGAAGATCGCTGGTGTCAGCACGGTGCTGCTCGCCGATGCGCCGCAACTGGCCGCAGGCCTCGCGGAAAACGTCGAAGCGACGGTCCTGACGCTTGTGCAAGATGCGGCGAAGCACTACACGCATATCCTCGCGCCGGCTACCGCCTACGGCAAGAACATCGCGCCGCGTATCGCCGCGAAGCTCGACGTCGCGCAGATCAGCGACATCACCGCAGTGGATAGCGCCGACACGTTCGAGCGTCCGATCTACGCGGGCAACGCAATCGCGATCGTGCAATCGGCTGACCCGATCAAGGTCATCACCGTGCGCTCGACCGGTTTTGATGCCGTCGCGGCCGAAGGCGGCAGCGCAGCGGTCGAGAAGATCGAAGCGGCAGCCGACGCCGGCATCTCGCAGTTCGTGAGCCGCGAAGTGACGAAGCTCGATCGTCCGGAACTGACGAGCGCGAAGATCATCGTGTCGGGTGGCCGTGGTCTGGGCAACGGCGAGAACTACACGAAGGTGCTCGAGCCGCTGGCCGACAAGCTCGGCGCGGCACTGGGCGCATCGCGTGCGGCGGTCGACGCGGGCTTCGTACCGAACGACTATCAGGTCGGCCAGACCGGCAAGATCGTCGCGCCGCAACTGTACGTCGCGGTCGGCATCTCGGGTGCGATCCAGCACCTCGCCGGCATGAAGGACTCGAAGGTCATCGTCGCGATCAACAAGGACGAAGAAGCGCCGATTTTCAGCGTGGCCGATTACGGCCTGGTTGGCGATCTGTTCACCATCGTGCCGGAACTCGAGCAGGCGCTCGGCTAACCGCATCCAGCGGTTCGCGTCCGGCACAACGCGCAGTACACGTCAGAAGAGGGCAAATGCGCGCCCAGCAAGCGGAATAATCATGAATGAGCTTAACGGATACGATTTCGAAGACCTGCGACCGGGCATGAGTGCCCGGTTCGCCAAGACCATCACGGAGGCGGACATTCTGCTTTTCGCGGGCGCGTCGGGAGACATCAACGCGGTTCACATCGACGAGCAGTTTGCGCAAACCACACCCTTCAAGGGGCGCATCGCTCACGGCATGTTGACCGCCAGCATCATCTCCGCGGCGATCGCGGGGCGGCTGCCCGGCCCGGGCACGATCTACCTCGGCCAGAACCTGCGCTTCAAGGCGCCGGTTCGACCCGGCGACACCGTGCAGGCCGAAGTGACCGTCAAGGAACTGATTCACGACAAGCGCCGCGTGGTGCTGTCCACCGTTTGCACGGTCGGCGGCAAGGTGGTGATCGAAGGCGACGCCGTGGTCATGCCGACAACCTGCCGCGACCGTATCGTCGAGGACGCGGCTTGCGCCGTCAGCAAAGCATGATAGCGAGCCCCGCCATGAGAATGCCATTCAGCATGCCACACGAGTTTTCAACGGGCTGGGTCAATGCCGGCTTCGATTTATGGCGCTTTTCGCCGGTCAAGGATGAATACGCTACGACGGTGCCCGACACCGACGGCTCGGACTTCGATTTCAACTGGCCGGTCGCGCGAGGCTCCGTGACCCACACGAGCGCCCACTACCTGCAACAGCAGGCGCAACTGTGGAGCGACGCCGTCGCCGGATTGGTCGGCGGACGCACGGAGTTGAAGGCGGTCGCCGAACCCGAGCAGGGAGACCGGCGCTTTCACGCCGACGACTGGTCCAGCAACGGCTGGTACAGCCTTCTTAAACAGAGCTATCTGATCAATGCCCGGGCACTCGCGGAGTTCGTCGAGGCGAGCGCGCTCGACGAAAAGGGCAAGCACAAGCTGCGCTTTTTCATGCGCCAGTTCATCGACTTCGCCAGCCCCGCGAATTTCGTCGCGACGAATCCCGAAGTCATCCGGGCGGCGGTGGAATCGGGCGGATCGAGCCTGCTCGCGGGCGTCACGCATCTGCTCGACGATCTGGGCAGCGGCACGATTTCGATCACCGATCAAAGCGCGTTCGAAGTGGGCCGCAGCGTCGCCACGTCCAGTGGCGCGGTGGTCTATGAGAACGATCTGTTTCAGCTGATCCAGTACGAGCCGCTGACACCGAAGGTCGCCGCGCGGCCGCTCGTGATCGTTCCTCCGTGCATCAACAAGTTCTACATCCTGGATCTGCAGCCCGAGAATTCCTTCGTACGCTTCGCCTGCGAGCAGGGCCTGACGGTGTTCGTCGTGTCCTGGCGCAACCCGCAGCAGGACATGGCGCAGACCACGTGGGACGCCTACCTCGAGGACGGCGTGATGCAGGCGATCAGCGTCGCGCGTGCGATTAGCCGGGCCGACCAGGTCAATGCATTGGGCTGGTGCGTGGGCGGCACGATGCTGTCGTCGGCGCTGGCGGTCATGCGTGCGAACGGCGACGACTCCGTGGCCAGCCTCACGCTGCTGACGGCGTTGCTCGACTTCACCGACCCGGGCGATCTCGGCGTGTTCATCGACGAGCAGGGCGTGGCGATGCGCGAGCATACGATCGGCGGCGGGGGGCTCTATCCCGGACGCGAACTCGGCTTCGTATTCCAGTCGCTGCGTGCCAACGATCTGATCTGGCCGAATGTCGTGAACAATTACCTGAAAGGCAAAACCCCGGCCGCGTTCGATCTGCTGTACTGGAACGCGGACACGACCAATCTGCCCGGCCCGATGTACAGCTTCTATCTGCGCAACATGTACCTCGAAAACAGTCTGCGCGTGCCGAACAAACTGAAGTTCTGCGAGACGCCGGTGGATCTCGGCAACATCGATATTCCAGGCTATCTGATGGCGGCCGAGGAAGATCACATCGTGCCGTGGCGATCCGCCTATCAGTCGACGCAACTACTGGGCGGTCAAACCGAGTTCGTGCTGGGGGCAAGCGGCCATATCGCGGGTGTGATCAATCCGGCGTCGAAGAACAAGCGCAGCTACCGAACCAACGATACCTGCGACGAGAACGCCGACGAGTGGCTCGCAACGTCGGTTCAGCAGCGCGGCAGCTGGTGGAATCACTGGATCGACTGGGTCAAGCAGCATTCCGGCGAGCAGGTCGAGGCGCGCACGAAGCTAGGCAACAGGAAGTACAAGGCAATCGAGAGCGCACCGGGCCGCTATGTGAAGCTTCGCGCCGAGTGACCGGATGGCGATAGCGGGTGCGGCGACAACGGAGGGTGATGCTCAGTGCATCACCCTCCGTTTCTTTTGTCTTCACTGCCACCGGCCGTCACTTCGCATGACTCGCGCGCCAGTCGCGCGGCGTCATGTGGAAGCGCGACACGAACCAGTTCGTGAACGATCCCTGTTGCGCGTAGCCGAGAAGCGCCGAGACCCGCCCGATGGGATAGGTGGGGTTGCTCATGTAGCGCACGGCGAGTTCGCCGCGGACTTCCTCGACCTGATCCGAAAAGCTGGTGCCGGCCGAATTCAACTGCCGTTGCATGGTGCGCACGCTCAGATGCAAATAACGTGCAACCAGCTCGGCGTTCGCCCGCTCGAGCGGTAGCAGCAGGTAGATCGCCTTGCGCACTTCCAGCGCGGCCGATTCCGCGGCGCTCGCGTTCGGCGGAGAGGCGAGGCTTTCCGCATAGCGCACGAGTTCAGGATCGGCCAGTGGATTCGGGTAGTCGAGATCGGCGCTCGCACAGACGAACCCGTTGAAGTCGCTGCCGAACACCAGCGGACAGCCGAAGAAGCGTCGATGAAACGTCAGGTCTGTGGGCGCCGGATGCGTGAAGTGGACCTCGCGCGGTTTCCAGAACTTGCCGAGCAGGGCACTGGAGTGGCGCGCGAGCACACCGAGCGCGAGTTCGATCGCCTGCCTTGTCGGGGTACCCCGTTCGACGACGAGTTCCTCCCGAATGGTGACCGTATTGTCCGCGTCCTCGACGTACACCGCCAGCGCTTCGTTGAGCAGATGGCGGTATTCGGCCGCGGCCAGCAACACTTCGCGCAGCGTGCGTTTGTGTGCGAGCAGGACATTGATCACGCCGCTGCCGAAGGTCTGCCGGGTTTCCGCCATTTGCAGCGCGAGGGTCGGGCACGACGCCTTTTCGGCCGTCATTTCCAGTAGCCGGCAACAGGCGGTGGCCGATACGCGATCGTCCGGATTCGCGAGCGCGCCGGCGTCCATGCCGGCCTGTTTCGCGAGTTCGACCGGATTGAGTCCAAGCCGTCGCGTCACTTCGAAATAACCGCTCATGGCTACCGACGTCACCATCGTTTCCATCGTAGTTTCTCCGGACGATTCATACGCTGAGTATTTTTCTTGTCATTAAACACTTGCTTCGCGCAACTATTGGTGTTAACGCGCAGTGGCACGAATCGCTAAAAGGATGGCGTCCAATCAGAAAAGTGTAGCGCGTGATTGCCGTATCGTGGGCACATGTCGTTCGAAGTGTTCCAGCAAATTTTCATGCGACCTCGCGATAGCGGAACACCGTCACTTCAAAACTGGATGGAGGCAAACAAATGCAATTTCTCGACGATTCGTTGCACCCTGAGAATCAGGACAAGGTAGTCATCACCACCGCCCCTTACGGCCCGGAATGGATGCCGGAGGATTTCCCGGAAGACATCCCCGTGACGATGGACGAGCAGATCCAGAAGGCCGTCGATTGCTACAACGCCGGCGCCACGGTATTGCACCTGCACGTGCGCGAACTGGACGGCAAGGGCTCGAAGCGCCTGTCGAAGTTCAATGAACTGATCGCGGGTGTGCGTGCGGCAGTGCCCGACATGATCATTCAGGTCGGTGGCTCGATCTCGTTTGCACCGGAAGACGACGGACAAGCCGCGAAGTGGCTGTCCGACGACACGCGTCATATGCTGGCCGATCTCGATCCGAAGCCCGATCAGGTGACGGTCGCGATCAACACCACGCAAATGAACATCATGGAGCTGCTCTATCCGGAGTATCTGGCAGGCACCTCGCTTTCCAACCCCGCGTTCATGGCCGCCTATAGTGAAATGACGGTGCCGGCTGGCCCCGCATGGGTCGAGGAACACCTGCGCCGCCTGCAGGCTTCGGGCATCCAGCCGCACTTCCAGCTCACCGGCATTCACGCGCTCGAAACGCTCGATCGCCTCGTGCGCAAGGGCATCTACAAGGGCCCGCTGAACCTGACGTGGATCGGTATCGGTGGCGGCTTCGACGGCCCCAATCCATTCAACTTCTTCAACTTCGTGCATCGCGCGCCGGATGGCTGCACGCTCACCGCCGAGTCGCTGCTGAAGAACGTGCTGCCGTTCAACATGATGGCGATGTCGATGGGCCTGCATCCGCGCTGCGGCATCGAGGACACGATCATCGATCAGCACGGCAAGCGTTTCACGTCGGTGCAGCAGATCGAGCAGTGCGTGCGTGTCGCGCGCGAACTGGGGCGCGAAATTGCCACTGGCAAAGAAGCGCGCGAGATCTATCGTATTGGTGTGCAGTACGAGACGGTCGAAGAGACGCTGGTCGCCAACGGTATGGCGCCGAACCGCCAGGCCGGTGTCAGGAACGTGCCGCTTCGCGCGGCGTGATCGCCAGGAGCCCGGGCCGGCGCATTGGCCGAGGCCGGGCTTCATGGCTAACGCTCCCGGTGCATAGCGGGGAGCAGATAGCTGAATCCATAACAGGTCGTCGGCCCACGCGGGCAAGGCGGTCGCCAGGGAATCAGCGTGGAGGGAGACTAAATATGCTCGTTCAGAATGCAGTGCCCACGACGGGCGAAGTTTCGGCAGCTCAGACGGACGTGCGCGCTTATGCGTGGGTGGTGTTTGCGTTGACGGTCGGATTGCTGCTTTCCGACTATATGTCGCGGCAAGTGTTGAATGTCGTGTTCCCGCCGCTCAAGGCGGCATGGCATCTGTCCGACGCGCAGCTGGGTTCGCTCAGCAGCGTGGTCGCGCTGATGGTCGGTGTGCTCACGTTCCCGCTGTCGGTTCTGGCCGACCGCTGGGGGCGCGTGAAGAGCATCGTGTTGATGGCGGCGATGTGGAGTCTCGCTACGGTGGGCTGCGCGATCTCGGCGAACTATGGGCAGTTGCTGCTGGCGCGTGCCTTTGTCGGAATCGGCGAAGCGGCCTATGGCAGTGTCGGTATCGCAGTTGTTCTGAGCATCTTTCCGGTCCGGCTGCGCTCCACGCTGACCGGCACCTTCATGGCGGGCGGCGCGTTCGGCTCGGTGCTGGGCATGGCGCTCGGCGGCGCGGTGGCGGCTCACCTCGGCTGGCGTTCGGCATTCGGCGCCATGGCGGCGATGGGGATCGTGCTGGTCGTGATCTACCGCCTCGTCGTCACCGAAAAGCGTCTTGTGCCGCTGCAGCCGGCGAGCGTGACGAGGCAGGCGCAATCGCGCGGCATGTGCATGAGCCTGCGCGCGCTGATGAAGGGGTTGTTTTCGACGAAGTCCGTGGTGTGCGCCTATGTGGGCAGCGGCCTCCATCTGCTGGTTCCCGCCGCTGTGTGGGCATGGATGCCGAGCTTCCTGAATCGCTACTACGGCATGACCACCGGCAAGGCTGCGATGTGCGCGGCGGTGTTCGTGCTGGTGACCGGGGTGGGCATGGTGGTGTGCGGAAACCTCGCCGACCGGCTCAGCAAGAACATGCGGGAACGCAAGTGGAGCGCCGCGATCGCCTTCTGCCTCGCCTGTTTCGTTCTGCTCGCGATTGGCTTGCGGATGCCCGCGGGGCCGTGGCAGCTGGTCGTGATCGGCGCCGGCATGTTCTTCTGCGCCGGTGCGAGCGGCCCGTCGGGTGCGATGGTGGCGAACCTCACGCCGCCGACGATTCACGCCTCGGCGTTTGCGACCCTGACGCTCGCGAACAACCTGCTGGGTCTCGCGCCGGCGGCTGTTCTCACGGGAATCATCGCCGATCGGATCGGACTGCTGGGCGCGTTGCAACTGGTGCCGTTCGCACCGCTCGTCGCGGCCGCCGCATTCATGATCGGCAAACGGAACTACTCGGGCGATCTGGATCGGCTGAACACGCTGCGCGAGCAGGCCGCACGCTGACATCGCGTGGTGCCGCGCGGACGGCGCGGCGCACGGAACCTGTAACTGCGCCGCTGGCGCAACGAATTCTGCAAAGTGCAGATCAAGTAAAGAATTGGAGAGTCAACATGGCAAAGGCAGTTCGCTTTCATGAAACCGGTGGTCCCGACGTGCTGCGCTACGAGGACGTCGAAGTGGGCAACCCCGGTCCCGGTCAGGTTCGCCTGCGCCATCAGGCAGTGGGCCTCAATTTCGCCGACACCTACTTTCGCAGCGGCCTGTATCCGGTCCCGCTGCCCGCGGGGATGGGCGTGGAGGCCGCGGGCGTGGTCGAGGCCGTTGGCCCGGACGTCACGAACGTCGCGGTGGGTGATCGTGTGACCTACACGGGCTTCATCAATACGCTCGGCGCGTACAGCACCGAACGCCTGATTCCGGCCGCGCCGCTGATCCGGCTGCCCGATGCGATCGACTGCGAAACGGCTGCCGGCATGACCATGCGCGGGTTGACCTCCGCGTATTTGATGCGCCGCATTCACGACTTCAAGGCGGGCGACACGATCCTTCTGCACGCCGCCGCCGGCGGTGTCGGCCTGATCGTTTCGCAATGGGCGAAGCTGCTGGGTCTGACCGTGATCGGCACGGTTTCGACCGAGGCCAAGGGCGAGGTGGCCCGCGCGCACGGCTGTGACCACATCATCAACTACAGCCACGAAGACGTCGCCAGGCGCGTGCGCGAACTGACCGATGGCGTCGGCGTGAACGTCGTGTTCGACAGCGTCGGCAAAGACACCTTCGAGGCCTCGCTCGATTCGCTGAAGCGCCGCGGTCTGCTGGTTTGCGTCGGCACGGCCTCCGGCCCGATCCCGCCGTTCAATCCGCAACTGCTGGCTATGAAAGGCTCGCTCTATCTGACCCGCCCGGCTCTGGCTGACTACATCGCCGACCCGGCCGAGAAGGACGAGCTTGCCGGCGAAATCTTCGGGCTCATCGCCTCGGGACGCATCAAGATCGAGTTGAATCAGCGCTATGCGCTCGAAGATGCGGCGCAAGCCCATCGTGATCTGGAATCGCGCAAGACGACGGGTTCGTCGGTCTTCGTGATCTAAGGAGCTAGCCATGCGAGTCGAACAACTGACGTGCTCGATCGGCGCCGAACTGATGGGGGTGAATCTCGCCCACGCCATCCATGACGATGGCCTGTTTGCCCAGATCCGCTCGGCGCTGCTGAAGCACCGGGTGCTGTTCCTGCGCGACCAGGACATCACGCGTGCCGAACACGTGGCGTTCGCGCGCCGCTTCGGCGAACTGGAAGACCATCCGGTCGCGGGTAGCGATCCGGAAAATCCGGGCCTCGTGCGTATCTACAAGACCCCGGATCAGCCCAACGACCGCTACGAAAACGCGTGGCATGCCGACGCCACCTGGCGCGAAGCGCCGCAGTTCGGTGCCGTGCTGCGCTGCGTCGAGTGTCCGCCCGTCGGCGGCGACACGATGTGGGCGAACATGGTCTTCGCCTACGAGAATCTGCCGGCGCACGTGAAGGCTCAGATTGCGGACCTGCGCGCGCGCCACAGCATCGAGGCGAGCTTCGGTGCCGCGATGCCGATCGAAAAGCGTCTCGCGCTGAAGGCGCAATTTCCGGACGCGGAGCATCCGGTCGTGCGCACGCATCCGGAAACGGAGGAGAAGGTGCTGTTCGTGAGCGCTTTCACGAGCCATTTCACGAACTTTCACACGCCGGAGCGAGTGCGCTTCGGGCAGGACGCGAATCCGGGCGCGGGCGATCTGCTGCGCTATCTGATCAGCCAGGCGTACATCCCCGAGTACCAGGTGCGCTGGCGCTGGCAGAAGAACAGCGTCGCGATCTGGGACAACCGCAGCACGCAGCACTATGCGGTGATGGACTACCCGCCGTGCCACCGCAAGATGGAGCGCGCCGGCATCATCGGCGACAAGCCGTACTGAACTAGCAGGTAGCTTCCCATGAATTACGAATTGAAACCGACCATTCTGATGGTTCCGGGTCTGCGCGACCACGTCGCGGAGCATTGGCAAACCCTGTTGCAGCAACGGCTGCCGAAAGCGCTGTCGGTGCCGCCGCTCGAGCACGACAAGCTCAGTTGCGCGGCACGTGTCGCGGCGCTCGATGTCGCGCTCGCGCGGATCGACGGTCCGGTCATTCTGGTCGCGCATAGCGCTGGCGTGATGATCACCGTGCATTGGGCGGCGCAGCACAAGCGCGAGATTCACGCTGCGTTGCTCGCGGCGCCCGCGGACCTCGAGACGCCGATGCCGGCGGGCTATCCGGAGCTGGATACGCTCGAGCAGAACGGCTGGCTGCCGATTCCGCGCAAGCCGCTGCCGTTTCCGAGCATCGTCGGCGCGAGCCGCAACGATCCGCTCGCGCGCTTCGAGCGGGTGCAGGACATGGCGCAGGACTGGGGCAGCCGCTTCGTCGATCTCGGCGAAGTGGGGCACCTCAACCCTGCTGCGGGCTTTGGCGAATGGCCGATGGCGGAGACGTTGATTCGCCGCCTGGTACTGATGTGACGCGGCCCGCGTCGGATCAGAAGGAGTCCGGGATGTCGCGTCGGATCGTGGTGGGTGTTGCCGGCGAGCTCGCGCCAGGCCAGCGCAAGCTGGCCTTCATCGATGGCCGCAGCATCGTGCTGTTCAACATCGCAGGCACGCTTCACGCCATCGACAACACATGTCCGCACAACGGGGCCTCGCTCGCGAGCGGGAAGCTGGAAGGCTGCATGTTGCGCTGCCCGGCGCACGGTTTGCGGTTCGACGTGCGCACGGGCTGTATGCCGGGAACAGGCGGATTGAGTGTGACGACCTTCCCGGTCGGAATGGTGGATTCAAAGGTGGTGGTGAGTCTCGACGAGCCGAACGCGACGCCCTCTTAGGCGCGAGCCGGCAGCACGACAACGTAGGACGGCCAGGCCGGCTACGAGAAGCCACAACCAATCAGGAGACGGAAAGATGCAAGGCTTGATGATGCAGCAGTCGCTGCTGGTTTCCGCGCTGCTCACGCACGCGGAGCGCCATCACGGCGAACAGGAAATCGTGTCGCGACGCGTGGAAGGAGACATCCATCGTTATTCGTATCGGCACCTCGCGCAGCGCGCGCGCCGAATGGCCAACGCGCTGTCGACGCTCGGCGTCGGCCAGGGCGAGCGCGTCGCGACGCTCGCGTGGAACGGCTATCGCCACATGGAACTCTATTTCGCGGTGTCGGGCTCCGGGTCCGTGCTGCATACGCTGAACCCACGACTGCACGTCGACCAGCTCGCGTACATCATCGAGCATGCGGAAGATCGTGTCGTGTTCTTCGACCTGACCTTTCTGCCGCTGATCGAGAGCGTCGCGCCCCGGGTGAAGAGCCCGAAAGTATTCGTGGCGATGACCGATCGCGCGCACATGCCGCAAGCGAACGACCTGACCGGCATGCTGATGTGCTACGAGGATCTGCTCGAGCTGCAGGACGACGTTTTCGAATGGCCGCTGCTCGATGAAAACAGCGCGTCGTCGCTGTGCTACACGTCGGGCACCACCGGTAATCCGAAGGGCGTGCTGTATAGCCATCGTTCGACCGTGCTGCACACCTACGCGGCGGCGCTGCCCGATTCGCTGAACTGTTCCGCGCGCGACGTGATCCTGCCGGTCGTGCCGATGTTCCATGTGAACGCGTGGGGACTGCCCTATATCGCCTGCATGGTCGGCGCGAAGCTGGTGTTTCCGGGGCCGGCGCTCGACGGCAAGTCGCTCTATGAACTGATCGAAACGGAACACGTGACGCTGTCGGCCGGCGTGCCGACGGTGTGGCAGGGACTGCTCACGCATGTCGATGCGATGGGCGGGACCTTCTCGTCGATGCGACGCACGGTGATCGGCGGCGCGCCGTGTCCGACCGCGATGACCGAGGCGTTCCAGAAGCGCCATCGGGTGGAGGTACTGCACGCGTGGGGCATGACCGAATTGAGCCCGATCGGCACGGTCTGCAGCTTCAAGGCGCATCAGCAGTCGCTGCCGATGGAGGATCAGTACAAGATTCAGGCGAAGCAGGGACGCGCGCTGTTCGGCATCGACATGCGGATCGTCGACTCCCACGGTAATGAATTGCCGTGGGACGGCGAGAGCGCTGGCGATCTGCAGGTGTGCGGTCACTGGGTCACGCAGCAGTACTTCGGCGCCGACGTCGAGTCGCCATTGTGCGACGGCTGGTTTCCGACCGGCGACATCGCGACGATCGACCGGCACGGCTTCATGCAGATCACCGATCGCAGCAAGGACGTGATCAAGTCGGGCGGCGAATGGATCAGTTCGGCGGCGATCGAAAACGTCGCTTATCTGCATCCGGAAGTCTCGACTGCAGTGTGTATCGCCGCACGGCATCCGAAGTGGGACGAACGGCCGCTGCTGCTGGTCGTGAAAAAGCCGGGCAGCGAGCTGACCAGCGACGAACTGCTGTCCTTCTTCAACGGCCGGGTCGCGCGCTGGTGGACTCCCGATGCAGTGGTGTTCGTCGACACGGTGCCTATCGGCGCAACAGGCAAGGTCCTGAAGAACCAGTTACGCGATCAGTTCGGCAACTACTACCTGCCCTGACGCGCGGCTCTCGCAGCAACGCAGTTCGATTCACGCAACAACGCGACCGGGTACGCCCGGCGCACACAAAACCACCAACCATTTGAAGCGACCGCAGCATCGGCTTTTGCGCCACCGCCGGTACGCGAAGGAGACACAATGAAGTTGAAGTCAAGCAGCGCTGTCGTGTTGGCCATTTTCGCCACCGCGGCTCATGCGCAGTCGTCAGTGACGCTTTATGGCGTAGTCGATACGGGGCTGCTGTATCAGAGCACATCGGCGGCTACCTTTCTGCCGCACGCGCCGAACACGGGCAAAATTTATCAGCTGAAGGACGGCGGTATCTATGCGAGCTTCTGGGGTGTGAAGGGAAGCGAAGACATCGGCGGCGGCTACAAGATCAACTTCAAGCTGCAGGGTTCGTTCAACACCGCGAACGGCAAGTTCGGTCTGTCCGACACGCCGGGCGTCACGGCGATCTTCAACCAGTTCGCGACGGTCGGCGCATCAGGGCCGTTCGGTACCTTCGACGCCGGCCGGCAGATCATTCCGATGATCTACGCGATGGCGGAAACCGACGTCCGCGGCGCGCAGTATTTCGGCAGTATTCTGACCGCGTGGCTGGGCATCAATCAGGCGGCCGGCTGGCCAGGCACGAGCACGAACGCGCCGATCGGCGCGCTGTATGACAGCAACGCGCTCGTCTACAACTCGCCGAAATTCCATGGCGCGTCGCTCGCGCTCGAGTACGCGCCGGGCGGCGTCGCCGGTCAGTTCCAGGGCGGTACGCGCGAGTCGGCCGTGCTCAAGTATTCGAACTACGGTCTGAATCTGTCCGCGTTGTATTACAACGGCCACGATACCAACCCGTACCCGATCACCTACCCGGCGGCGCCCGCTATCCCCGCGACCGGGCTTGCGAACAACCGTTTCTACTATTTCGGTGCGATGTACACAATCGCCGGATTTTCGGTGTCGGCCTCGTACGGCGCCGGCAAGAACCCGGCCCATACCAACACCGCGGACTTCGAAATGATCTCGGGGGGCCTCGGCTACCAGTTCAATCCGCGTTTCAAGGTCACGTCCGGGTACTACTACCTGAAAGACAAGAACAACTCGGCGAACCATTCGGGCGAGTTCGCCGTGGGCGCGGAATACAACCTGTCCCAGCGCACCAAGGCTTACGCGCAGGTGGGTTATGTCAACAACAGGGGGACCATGAATCAGACCATCGTCTATGGCGCCCCGGTTGCGCCTGGCGTGTCCACCACGGCGGCCATGGTCGGCATCCGCCATAACTTCTGATTACGTCGCCTATAACAACTGGAGTATTCGATGAAAAGCATTCAGGCACGCGCGTTGGCGATTGCCATATTGATTCTGGCCGCGTCGAGCAACGCATGGTCGCAGTCGGGCCAGACGGCTAGTGCACCTTCGGGGGCACCCGCGATGTCAGCTAGCGCAGCCGCCCCCGTCAGCTCGAGGCAAGCCAATCGCGCGCTGCGTCGGCAGGTGTATGCCGCGATCGGCAAGCACAAGGAGATCAGCGCCGGCAATATAAGCGTCATCGCAAAAGGCGGCGCGGTGACGCTGAGCGGCACGGTCACCGACGTTTCCCAGATCAATCAGGTCGCGGAGATCGCGAAGGGTGTTCCGGGGGTGACTTCGGTGACCAACAAGCTCACGGTGCAAAAGCCGTTCGGCGGGATGTAAAAAGAGCTCACGCATCGGGGGATCAAGCGCGAGGAGCCCAATATAACAATCCACTAGCTGTGGAACAGCGCCGTGTAACGGCGCTGCATCTCTTCAGGCGTGAGCGCTTCGATCTGCGCGCCGAGCATCCATTCGTGGCCGAATGGATCGCGCACGGTCGCCGAGCGCTCGCCATAAAAATGATCGGTTAGCGGGCGGACCACGGTTGCGCCCGCTGCAACCGCTCGTGCGAACAGCTCGTCGACGTCGTCGCAGTGGATATGCAGCATCACACTCGGCCGGCTGTCGCCGGTCGGTCCGAGCATGTCGTGCTCGGGATATTCATCGGACAGCATCACGGTCGCGGGACCGATCTTCACTTCGGCATGACCGATGCGGCCGCCTGGCTCGGTCAGGCGAAACTGCTCGACGCCGCCGAATGCCTGCGCGTAGAACTCGATAGCCCGTGCGGCGTTGCGCACGCGCAGATAGGAGTAGACCTCGTGGATCGCGTTCATCATCACCTCCGGGTGGTTGGCGAATATGGGTTGCCGGACATAATAGTCTGCCCCGATCCGCCAGGCGGTCGCTTGGCTACCCACGGGATTCCATCGCCTTTTGACCAACGATGAATCGAGGTCGCTAGCGCTGCTCCTTCTGAATCAAGCCGCACCTGAATCGCGTCACATTTGTCACTCCCACCATTCGATGTCCGGCGGCCTAAACTACCCCATCATCAGCAGCGAGCGATGCCCGGTGAGCGAATCGCCTTCCGACCCGAACGCACAGGACATCGCTCTAACCCGGAGGTCACGATGACGACGATCAAGTCACCTGAGAAGCGTGGGAAAGATGGACAGCCTGCCATGAAGACACCACCGATTGTGTCGCGGCAAGAGTGGGAGGCCGCGCGCGAGCAGCTGCTCGTCAAGGAGAAAGCCTTGACACGTGCACGCGACGCGCTGGCCGCTGAGCGACGGCGGATGCCATGGCTTGCCGTGGAAAAAACGTATGCGTTCGACGGGCCGGAGGGCAGAGTAAGCCTGCTCGACCTGTTCAGCGGCCGCCGCCAGCTGGTCGTCTATCGCGCCTTTTTCGAGCCCGGCGTGCACGGGTGGCCAGAGCATGCGTGCATTGGCTGTTCCCTGGGGGCCGATCAGGTCTCCCACCTTGCCCATTTGAACGCTCGCGACACTACGCTTGTGTACGCGTCCCGCGCGCCGCAAGCGGATATCGCGCGGCTGAAGACCCGGATGGGCTGGGAGATGATCCCCTGGTACACCATCACCGACAGTTTCGACGCCGACTTCGGCGTGGACGAATGGCACGGCCACAACGCGTTCATCCGGGACGGCGAGCGGGTGTTCCGAACGTACTTCATTAACGGCCGTGGGGACGAGGCGATGGGCACGATCTGGAGCTACCTTGACATGACGGCGCTCGGGCGGCAGGAGACGTGGGAGGATTCGCCGGAGGGCTACCCGCAGAGCCGACCGTACAAGTGGTGGAACTGGAACGACACTTACGTCCCCGGCGCGGCTCCCGATCCGAAGTGGGTCGAGGTGTCAGATGCCGGAGAGGCTGCGTTTCGGAAACGCGACGAGTAGCGCCTGACGCATCATCGATCGCTGTCGTTTCTCCGTCCGATGCTGCAGTCTGCGGGCAAACTGTGAAGCGATGCCCGGATGCGAATGAGCAGTATCGCGGTACGTTCGATGTTTGAAATCGCGTCGTCGTATTGAGCGCGCTCGTGGATCGGCCGTGCGCCAGCCACGAATCCAGGCGGAGATTACAATGACTGGATCGTTACGGCATCCTATCGGTTCAACCGCTTCGTTTCCCCGCTTACGAGGGCCACACTCCGATGAACGCATCCGAACGTATCGACGAACTGATCACGGGACTCACCGACTGGCGCGGCGCGATCTTCGCTCGCATCCGTCAATGCGTGCTCGCGGCGGACCCGGCGATCGTCGAGGAATTCAAGTGGATGGGTAGTCCGGTCTGGTCGCGCGACGGCATGATCGCGGTCGCCAACGCGCACAAGGGTAAGGTCAAGCTGACCTTCGCGCATGGGGCGGACCTGGCCGACCCGGACGGCTTGTTCAACGCAGGCCTCGAAGGCAACGCGAGGCGCGCTATCGACTTCTTCGAGCGCGACGGGGTCGACGAGCGCGCACTGAAAGCGCTGGTGCGCGCCGCAATCGACTATAACCAGAATCATCTGAAGAAGAACCTGCGCGGTGCACTAACGAAAGCCGGCCGTAAGCGGGCGTCCGGCGACGCCTGAGGCCGGCACGTCTGCTCGCCAGCTCCGCCGCGCCGCCAGCCCCGGTGGGTAGATACCAGAATTGATATCGATATCACCCGAAATATAATTGGAAAGATATCAACTCGCTCCGTACACTTCACCATCCCTGGACACTGAGCGGCAACCTTGCGGCGTACGCCGGGCGGGCCGCTTCAGTCAAATTGGCCGGTGAGGGTCCCGGCACATGCATCAAGGACCTAGCATGTCGGAAAAAAAGCGGAAATTGCGCTCGGCCGAGTGGTTCGGCACGGCTGACAAGAACGGCTTCATGTATCGAAGCTGGATGAAGAATCAGGGCATTCCCGATCATGAGTTCGACGGGCGCCCCGTGATCGGTATCTGCAACACGTGGTCCGAGCTGACGCCGTGCAACGCGCACTTTCGCAAGCTCGCCGAGCACGTGAAGCGCGGCGTCTATGAAGCGGGCGGCTTCCCGGTCGAGTTCCCGGTGTTTTCCAACGGCGAATCGAATCTGCGTCCGACCGCGATGCTCACGCGC
Source organism: Paraburkholderia sp. UCT70 (assembly GCF_050434085.1). Classification (NCBI taxonomy): domain Bacteria; kingdom Pseudomonadati; phylum Pseudomonadota; class Betaproteobacteria; order Burkholderiales; family Burkholderiaceae; genus Paraburkholderia; species Paraburkholderia sp. UCT70. Next base: position 1,348,372 of record NZ_JBNPVZ010000002.1, read on the forward strand.
AATCTCGCGGCGATGGATGTCGAGGAGGCAATCCGCGGCAATCCGATCGACGCGGTCGTGCTACTGACCGGCTGCGACAAGACGACCCCCGCGCTGCTGATGGGCGCGGCGAGCTGCGACGTGCCGGCGATCGTCGTGACCGGCGGCCCGATGCTGAACGGCAAGCTCGACGGCAAGAACATCGGCTCTGGCACCGCGGTGTGGCAGCTGCACGAATCGCTGAAGGCCGGCGAGATCGATCTGCATCAGTTCCTGTCGGCCGAGGCGGGCATGTCGCGCTCGGCGGGCACCTGCAACACGATGGGCACCGCGTCGACGATGGCCTGCATGGCCGAGGCGCTCGGCACGTCGCTGCCGCACAACGCGGCGATTCCCGCGGTCGACTCGCGCCGCTACGTGCTTGCGCATATGTCGGGAATCCGCATCGTCGAAATGGCGCTCGAAGACCTGAAGCTGTCGAAGATCCTCACGCGCGAGGCGTTCGTCAACGCGATTCGCGTCAATGCGGCGATCGGCGGCTCGACCAACGCGGTGATTCATCTGAAGGCCATCGCGGGGCGCATCGGTATCGATCTCGAACTCGACGACTGGGTGCGCATCGGCCGCGACACGCCGACGATCGTCGACCTGATGCCGTCGGGCCGTTTCCTGATGGAAGAGTTTTATTACGCGGGCGGCCTGCCGGCCGTGCTGCGCCGGCTCGGCGAAGCGAACCTGCTGCCGCATCCGGACGCGTTGACGGTCAACGGCAAGTCGCTGTGGGACAACGTGAAGGATGCACCCAACACCAACGACGAAGTGATCCGTCCGCTCGACAAGCCGCTCGTCGCCGATGGCGGCATCCGCGTGCTGCGCGGCAATCTCGCGCCGCGCGGCGCGGTGCTGAAGCCGTCGGCGGCGACACCCGAATTGCTCAAGCATCGCGGACGCGCGGTCGTGTTCGAGAACCTGGAGCACTACAAGGCGCGCATCGTCGACGAGACGCTCGACGTCGACGCGAATTCGGTGCTGGTGATGAAGAACTGTGGGCCGAAGGGTTATCCGGGCATGGCCGAAGTCGGCAACATGGGCCTGCCGCCGAAGCTGCTGAGGCAGGGAGTGAAGGACATGGTGCGCATCTCCGATGCGCGCATGAGCGGCACCGCCTACGGCACCGTGGTGCTGCACGTGACGCCGGAAGCGGCGGCCGGCGGCCCGCTCGCCGCGGTGCAGGACGGCGACTGGATCGAGCTCGATTGCGACGCGGGCACGCTGCACCTCGATGTCAGCGACGCGGAACTCGAGCGCCGTCTCGCGCAGCATGTGCCGCCCCAGCCGCCGGAAGGTGGCGGCTACCGGCGCCTGTATATCGATCACGTGCTGCAGGCCGACGAGGGTTGCGACCTCGACTTCCTCGTGGGGTGTCGAGGTTCCGCGGTGCCGCGGCATTCGCACTGACGCGCCGTTGCAACGGCAACGGCTCGGCCCATGACCGTGCGGGCGATGCATTCGTGCATCGCCCGCATTTTTTTTGACCTGTCGTTGGCGTTCGCGGCGCAGTTGCCTTGGATGGTGCGCCGCTAATGGCTAATGGCTAATGGCTATTGGCCGAGGTTGTCGACCGCGTCGAGCACGAGCCCGAAGAACTCGTTCGCCGCGGCCGGATTCAGCCAGCGCACGATCACCGTCATGCGCCGCTCCGGTTCGACCCACGTGAACGAACTGCCTGCGCCGACGCCGAAATAGCTCGACTCCGGCACGTTCGGGAACACCTTGCGCCCGGTGTTGAGCCACACGAGGTAGCCATAGAACGGCGCGATCGCGCACGGCGTGCGCATGCGCGCGATCCATTCGGAGGACAGCACGCGCTGGCCGTTCGCGACGCCGTCGTCGAGCAGCATCTGCGCGACCTTCAACTGATCGTTCGCGCTGACCGACATGCCGCCGCCCCAGTGCGTGCCGCCCGGCACCGACTGCATGCGTCGCCCGTCGATTTCGACCCACGCATTGTCGTAGCCGATCCATTGCCAGTTTTCGCTCGCGCCCGAAGGCCGCATGATCGCTTCGCGAAACACCTCGGGCAGCGGCTGACGGAACAGATGCAGCAGCGCGAGCGAGAACTGGTTGATGCGGACGTCGTTGTATTCCCAGTACGTGCCCGGCCGTTGCGGCGGACGCAGATCGCCTTTTTTGCCATCGGGCGGCGCGGCGAAATTGACCGCACGGTAGTGATCCGCCTGATCCGACAAACCGAAGTACGTGCCGCGCCATTCGCTCGTTTGCTGCAGTAGATGCGCCCAGCTGATCGGCGCGTTGTGTTCATCGTCGAAGCCGATGTCGGGTACGCGCACGCGCACCGGTTCGTCGACGTCGGGCAACAGGCCGCGATCGTGCGCGACGCCGGCCAGCAGCGCGAGGTACATCTTCGCGACACTGAAGGTCAGGTCGGCGCGATCCGGTTCGCCCCAGCTCGTCAGCACGCGGCCGTCGACGGCGATCGCGCCCGACACCGGCCCGCGATCATGCACGGGACCGAGCAGCCTGTTCCACGGCGGCGGGTCGTTCACGTGCACACCCCATGCGCCACCCACATGGCGGTCCCAAAGCGATTCATGATCCACCGCGAACTGCACGGCTTGCTGCAAACGGTCTTGCATGGATAAGTTCCTGTCGGTTCAACGAAGCCCGGAGGCAGAGACTCAGCGTGTGTGCAGTCGCACGCGTGCCCACATCACGGTGAAAAGGCTGAGCACGGCCGCGAGCATCAGATAGAGTCCGGGCGCGAGATTATTGCCGGTCGCCGCGATCAGCGCGGCAACGGCGAGCGGCGTGAAGCCCCCGAACACGGTGGTGCCGATGTTGTAGCCGAACGCCATGCCGGTCGTGCGCGTGCGGGTCGGGAACAGCTCGGACATCAAGGCCGGAATCGGCGCGAAGTAGGTCGCCTTCAGCAACGCGACCCACGTGACCGCGGCAAGCAACGAGCCGAGCGACGGGCGCGCGTTCATCAGCACGAAGGCGGGATACACGGTCGCGAAGAACAGCACGCCGGCGCCGAGCATGATGCGCACGCGGCCCACCTTGTCCGACAGATGACCGACGACCGGCGTGAGCACCATCATGATCAGACCGGCCGCGAGCGTCGCGATGAAGCCCGACGACGGTGCGAGTCCGAGCTGCCGCGCCGCGTAGGTCGGCATGTAGAGCAGCATGTAGTTGGCCGTGGTGGTCAGCACGAGCACGCCGATCGACACGAGCACCCGTTCCTTTTGCGTCGCGAGCAGTTCTCGCACCGGTGCGGCGGATTTTTCCGCGCGCTCGAACTCCGGCGTTTCGTCGATGCGGCGGCGAATGTAGAGCCCGACCGGACCGATCAGCATGCCGAACAGGAACGGAATGCGCCAGCCCCAGCCTTCGAGTTGCGCGGTCGTCAGCGTGCTCGTCAACACCGCGCCGAACAGCGACGCCAGCACCGTGCTCGCGCCCTGGCTCGAGAACTGCCAGCTCGCCATGAAGCCTTTGCGCTCCGGCGCATGTTCGATCAGAAACGCGGTCGAACTGCCGAACTCGCCGCCCGCCGAGAATCCTTGCAACAGCCGCGACGCGAATACGCCGATCGGCGCGAGCACGCCGATCGCCGCATACGACGGCATCAACGCGATCATGCCGGTGCCGAGCGTCATCATCGCAATCGATAGCGTCAACGATGCCTTGCGGCCTTTGCGGTCGCTGAACGAGCCGAGCGCGAGCGCGCCGATCGGTCGCGCGAGATACGACAGCGCGAAGGTGCCGAGCGTGAGCAGCAGCGACACGGTGCGGTCGTGCACCGGAAAAAACGTGCGCGACAGCACGGCCGCGAAGTAGCCGTACACGACCAGATCGTAGAACTCCAGTGCGTTGCCGATCGAGGTCGCGAGAATCAGCCGCGATACGCTCGAGCGCGAAGTGTGCCGCGCGAGCGCGTCGGCGGTGGTGACGGAGTCCATGCTCATGACGAAGTCCTCTGGCGGCATTGGGAGGCGCGCCGGCAGTGTCGCGTGAGCGGCGCGGGCGCGGGATCGAAGCGTGTGACCCGATGTTGGGGTGGACGATATTTATAGACAATTGCAATATTTGGCAGATATCGTTGCCGAAACGGCAAAGCGGAATCGAGATGACCCAGCTATTCGATATCGCATGCAGTCTCGAAGGCCTCGCGTTCGATCCGGCGTTCGTCGAATTGCTGACGGGCGCGATCGAGAATCCGGCGTTGGTCGACTGATTTCGCGCCGCAAAAGAAAAAGCGCCCCGTAGGGCGCTTTCCATCGATTCAATCAGGCAGGGAACACAGGTGTTCCCCACCGCGAACCGTCTGCTTAGAACTTGTGACGCAGACCGACACGGAACGCCAGCTGGTTGTCGGCGCCGACGCCCGACGTGCTGAAGTAGCTCGTGCTCGAACCGATCTGTGCCTGCAGATCCTGCGTGCCGTTGCGGCCCGACGCGATCTGATAGATGCCCAGCACGTACACGTCCGTGCGCTTCGACAGCGCGTAGTCGCCGCTCAGGTTCACCTGGTTCCAGTGACCGACGTTCGCGCCGCTCAGGTGCATGTACGTGTAGCCCGCGCCTGCCGTGATAGCCGGCGTGACCGCGTACTTCGCGCCTGCTTCGTAGGCGGCGAACGTGGTCGACCCACCCGAGATCGGTGCGAGGCGCGTGTTCGTGTACAGGGCCCACAGCGTCGCCGGGCCGAATGCGTAGCGGCCGCCAACGCCGAACGTGCGCAGATCCTGGATCTGGCCGTTGCCGATCGTCGGGAAGCTGACGTTAGCCAGCGAAGTCGAGAAGGCCGGCGATGCCTGGCCCGGATAACGGATGTCCGTGTACGCCGCGCCGATACCGAACGGGCCGTTCGCGTAGTTCGCGCCGAAGCTGTAAGCGCGCGACGAACCTGCCACCGGGGCAGTGGACGTGCCCGTACCCGGCGTGCCGGCAAAGCCGCCTGCCGTGTTCGAGAAGCCGTACATCGCGCCGAAGGTCAGGCCGGAGAAGTTCGCGCTGCTGAACTTGACCGAGTTGTTGATACGGCTCGACGTGAGCTGGTCGACGTCGTTGATGTGGTAAGCGTAGTTGCCCGCGACGGTCTGGCCGCCGGTCGCGTAGTTGGAGCCGAGGTAGTCGGTCGAGAACGAGTACTGGCGACCGAACGTCAGCGAGCCGACGTTGTTCTGCGACACGCCGACGTACGCCTGGCGCCCGAACATCGCGCCGCCCTGGCCGGCGGTGCCGTTCCCGCTGTTGAAGCCGTTTTCCAACACGAACAGCGCTTTCAGGCCGTTACCGAGGTCTTCCGTGCCACGCAGGCCCCAACGGCTGCCGTTCGCGACGCCGTCGTCGTACTTGGTCAGGCTGCTGTGGCCGGTGGCCGTTTTCGAGTTGTTCACGTAGCTGATACCGGCATCGATCAGACCGTACAGCGTGACGCTGCTTTGTGCGTGAGCGGCGGAGGCGAAGACGGCAAACGTAGCGGTGGTCAGGATTTTCTTGTTCAAAATACTTCTCCGAGTTAGCAAATTTTGGCGATCGCGACGCGCTGCTCTGTGGCAACGTCGCGCGATGGCCGGCAATTTAAGGGAACGCTGAGTAAGGTATGTGACACTGAAAAATTCTTTTCACGGTGTCGTGTCGGCGCGACACTTTGCGTGTGCACCGGAGGCAGGTGTATCGGTGGCGGGGCGGGTCGGTCGACCCTGGAGTGAGGCTGGACGCGTGGCAGCGAATCGCCCGCCTGGCGGCGGGCGATCGGTTATTTCAGCTGGTGCGTGAAAATTCAGTTACATGGTCGGCCGCGACTGCAGCGACGGTCGCAGCGGCTCTGGCCTCAGTTGCTCAGCAACGAGCCGCTGCGGAACGGCGTCTGGCCGGCGATGCGCGCGAATTCGAGGCCGGCCGTCGCGAAACGCGCCAGATGCCGCGCGTACACCACGCCGGCCACGGTGTTTTTGATCGTGACGACGCGGTCCGTCAACGGATCGACGATGTCCGCGATTTCCTGGCCCACGTCCACCCACGTGCCGACCTCGCAGCGGTAGACGAGCACGCCGCTGATCGGCGCGACGAGCGGCTCGGCGCCTGCGAGCGGCGTCGCCGCGAATTCGAGCGGCGGCATCGGCGCCGGCTCGCCATCGACCACGCCGCGCGAGGTCAGATACTCGATGATCGCCTGCGCGTCTTTTTCCGCGAGTTCGTGCGACACATCGCGCTGGCCGCGCAGCTCGATCGTGACCGAGATGCCGCCGTTCGGGATTGGGAAACGCTCGCCGAAACGGCCGCGCAGATCCGACCAGCAGAAGCTGTGGATCTCGTCGAACGGATTGCCGACCGAGTTCAGCGCGAGCAGCGACGCCTTCGCGTCCAGGTAGCGCGCGAGCGGCTCGACTTCGGGCCACAGGTCCGGATTGGTGTACAGGTGCATCGCGGCTTCCCAGTCGCAATGCAGATCGAGCACGACGTCGGCGTCGTACGAGAGCTTTTGCAGCGCGAGGCGTTGCGAGCCGAGTTCGGTGGTCGGTTGCTGCGCGTCGAGCGCTTCGCGCATCGCCGTGCGGATGGCGGCGCGGTTCGCGTCGATGTCGCTGGTCAGACGCGATTCGATGAACGGCTGCACGAGTTCCGCGAGGTCGTAGAAGTTGCGGTTGAAGTTCTGCGCGCTGCCGGTTTCGAAGCGGCCGAGCATCTGGCCGAGCAGATGCTGATTAAGGCCGATCGGGTTCGGCACCGGCACGACCACGACTTCGCCACGCAGCTTGCCCGCGGCTTCGAGCGCGGCCAGCTTGCGGCGCAGCGACCACGACACCAGCATCCCGGGCAGTTCGTCCGCATGCAGCGACGACTGGATATAGATTTTCTGGCCGCCGCCGGGACCGTAGTGGAAACTCGTCAGTTCACGGGCGGTGCCAAGCGACGGGGCAATCAGCGGATGGGTCTGGGTTTGCATGGTTTTGGCTTCGCGGCCCGTTCGGAGCAGCCGCGCTAGGTGGTTGATTGCAAGGGGAAAGATGCGCGCCGGCAGCGCGCGTGGTCCGCATACGCGGACTGCGGCAACCTGTCTCAGGGGAGCCGCGTCTCGCACGATCTTAGCCGATATGCCACACGATATGGCTTGATGTGGCTAGATGTGGAGCCGCAAAAAGAAAACGGGCTCCGCGTCGCGGAGCCCGTTTCGGGCAAGCTGCCGGCGCGCCGTGCGGCGCGCGTGGGCGATTTAGCCGCCGTACACGTCGAAGTCGAAGTACTTCTTCTCGATCTTCTTGTAGGTGCCGTCCTTGATCATGTCGGCGATCGCCTTGTCGACCTTCGCCTTCAGATCGGTGTCTTCCTTGCGCATGCCGATGCCGGCGCCATTGCCGAGGATCTTCGGATCGTCGAGGTCCTTGCCGACGAACGCGAAGCCCTTGCCGCGCGGCGTCTTCAGGAAGCCCTGGTCAGCCTGCACCGCGTCTTGCAGCGCTGCGTCCAGACGGCCCGAGATCAGGTCGGCGTAAACCTGGTCCTGGTTCTGATACGGCACGACTTTCGCGCCCGCCGGTTCCCAGTAGGTCTTCGCGTAGGTTTCCTGGATGGTGCCCTGTTCGACGCCCACCGTCTTGCCCTTCAGCGATTCAGGGGTCGGCAGGATGCCCGAGCCCTGCTTCGCGACGAGGCGCGTCGGCGTGTTGAACAGCTTCGACGAGAAAGCGATCTGTTCGGCGCGTTGCGGCGTCATCGACATCGACGACAGCACGCCGTCGAACTTCTTCGCCTTCAGTGCCGGGATCATGCCGTCGAAATCGTTTTCCACCCACACGCACTTCGCACCGACGCGCTTGCAGATTTCGTTGCCGAGGTCGATATCGAAGCCAACGAGCTTGCCGTCCGCGCCTTTCGACTCGAACGGGGGATAGCTGGCATCAACGCCAAAACGGATCGTCGACCAATCTTTAGCGTGTGCGCCAATCGAGACGGTGGCAAGCAGAGCAACCGTCAAAGCCGCTAGCAGTTTTTTCACTGTTTTAACTCCTCGTGTAGTTCAATTACGCCCTCGGCGGTTGTGCCGCCTTGGGACGCCCGGCGCGTCTCGCAAACGGGCTTCTGGTCAGGATGCAAGCCGGGGTGGCCTGCAACGCGCGCCAAGCTTATCAGTTCAAAAATATTGGGAAGCTAGTAAAACACCGGATGGCGCGGGAGGAGGTCCTCTAGAGCAACGCTTGCGCCCCAGCCGGTGTGACCGGATCGTACACCGTTGGTGGGGTTTGCGTAACGCGGATGCAATGCACGAGCGGTAATAGAGGGGCCGGCGAGCGTAATCGAGCGGGATTTACGCCGGTTTTCTCGCGAGTTCACCGAAAACCGGTTTGAAACGCGAGTTTGAAACCTGGACGGATCGTTAAAGCTCGCGACTGAATTTGCCGTTAATTAAGAGCGGCCTCGAGGCTATTGCCCTGCACGTTATTACCAGCACCGATATTTTTGCGCCGCCGTTTCGAACCGGTGCAAAAAACAAAGGCTTTGGCGCTATCATCGATGCTCCCCGGGTTGGACGCCGGCCGCCCGCGGAGGCGGGGATCGCTCGGGCGCAGGTCGTTGGACAGCCGTCAAGATTCAAATGCCGCGCGTTTGCGCTCGCTCAAATGGCCTTTCTGCTCAACGGTGTTATGCATGCACACGATGTTGTTCACGGCGGATCGAACATGCTGTTGTAAACAGACTTTTAAGCGACGAATCGCGAGCGCCGGCGTGCGGGCTCGCGCGGCATTATTGCAGCGCCGTTTTTTTGACGGTTTTTTGTCGAGCGCTACATCGGGATTTTCATCGATTGGCGCATCCGGATTTTCGTGCAACGTTTTTTCCGGGGTTTTAGCCCGCGTGTCGCGCGTTCTGATAGGCGCATTGCTGTGCGCGGGTTTCGGCGCGGCGACGCCCGCAGCGGCCGCCGACAAAGTGCTGCACGTTCTCGCATGGCCCGGCTACGCGGACCCGGACGTCGTGAAGGCGTTCGAAGCGCGCTACGGCGCGAAGGTCGAGGTCACGCTCGTCGATTCCGATGAGGCGCTGTGGGCGCAGATGCACAGCAAGGGCGCGCCGTCGTTCGACGTACTCGCCGCCAACACCGCCGAAATCCGCCGCTATACGCAGGCGAATCTGCTCGCGCCGCTCGATCTCGCCAGTCTGCCGAATACGAAGAAGCAGTTGCCGCGTTTCCAGGCGCTCGGCTCGATCGACGGCCTGACCTCGGCGGGCCAGGTATACGCGATTCCGTTCACGTATTCGTCGATGGGACTCATCTACGATCGCAAGCAGATTCCGGTTGCGCCGCATTCGATGCTCGAACTGTGGAACCCGCGCTATCGTGGCAAGGTGCTCGACTTCAATAGCGCGCAGCACAACTTCTCGTTCACCGCGCTTGCGCTCGGCTATCCGCATCCGTTTCAACTCGACCCCGCGCAGATGCGCACGATCGCGCACAAGCTCGTCGATCTGCGTCGCAACCTGCTGACCTACTACACGCTGCCCGAGGAGGCGACTGCGTTCTTCATCCAGCACAAGGTCGCGTTGATGTTCGGCAACTACGGCACGCAGCAGGTGCAGTTGCTGCGGCGCGCGGGCGCCGACGTCGGCTACGTGATTCCGGACGAAGGCGCGCTCGCGTGGCTCGATTGCTGGTCGATGACGCGCGCGGCGAGCGACCAGCCGCTCGCGCTCGCGTGGATCAACTACATGCTCGAGCCGAGCGTGAGCGCGTTGCTGACACAGCGCCAGGGGCTCGCGAATACGCTGACCGAGCCGGCCGAAGGCAGCGCCAACGCGCACATCGTCTGGATCAGTCCGGTGGAAGATATCGAGCGCCGCGGGCAACTGTGGACGCGCATCGTGTCGGGCGACCGTTCGGAGCGCTTCTGATGCTGCATCGCGGCCTGACCTTCAAGCTATCCGTGCTGCTCGCGTGCATCGGCGTGCTGGCGTCGGGCGCGACCGGCTATTACGCGTATCGCGCGAATCGCACGATGCTGGTCAACGAAGCGGAGCACAGCCTGCAGACTTCGACGGAGCTGCTCGGCCAGCGCATCGCGGTATCGATCGACGACGTCGCGGCGGACGCGCTCGTGCTCGCGACGATGCCGTCGTCGGTGAGCGTCGCGCAGACCGACGACGGTATCGGCCCGAACCTCGGCCGCGAGCGGCTCGCGCAGGTGTATTCGAGCTTCATGCTGCACCACCCGGAGTATCTGCAGGTGCGGCTGATCACGCGGCAGCATCACGGTCTCGAACTGATCCGTTTCGATCGCGACAGCGACGGCCTCGTGCGCGTAGAGGGTGACGATTTGCAGGAAAAAGCCCAGTTTCCCTACGTATTCGAAACGCTCGCGTTTTCGCCGGGCCGCATCTACACGTCGCCGATTTCGGTCAATCACGAATCCGGCACGCATGCGGCAGAAGGCAAGCCGACGCTGCGTCTCGGCACGCCGATCGCGGATGCGCGCGGCACGGTGGTCGGCGTCGTCGTAATCGATGTCGATCTGGCCGGCATGCTGCGGCGTTTGCAGAGCGATCTGCCGAGCGACTATCAGGTCTATCTGGCAAACGAGTGGGGCGACTTCCTGATCCATCCCGACGCGTCGAAAACCTTCGGTTTCGACCGCGGCCGTCGCGTGCTGATGCAGGACAGCTTCCCGGCCACGAAGCAGCTGTTCGAGCAACGCCAGAGCGAGGTGCTCGTCAACGGTCTCGCGAGACCCGGCGAGGCGGCCGGCCGCGTGCTCGCGTTCGTGCGGCGGCCGTTCGGCGGCTCCGAGGGCAACCGCTTCATCGTGCTCGGTCTCACGAAGCCGCTCGAGGACGTGCTGACCGGCGCCAATCAGCTCGGCACGCGGATCATTCGCATGGTGCTGGTGTTCAGCGCATTGTCCGTACTGCTGGCGATCCTGTTCGCGCGAGCGCTGACCAAGCCGCTGCATCTGCTCGCGTATGCGGCGACGCACCTGTTCGCCGACCACGCGATGCACACCTTGCCGCTCAAACGCACCGACGAAATCGGCGTGCTCGCGCGCTGCTTCGAGCGTTTGCGTTGCGAAATCCGCGCGCAGATGGATACGCTGCACAGCAAGCAGAGCGAGCTCGCGCATCTGGCCTCGCACGACGTGCTGACCGGCTTGCCGAACCGCATGCTGTTCATGCAGAAGCTCGAGAACGCGATCGAGGAGGCAAGCTTCCGCCGCGAAGGCCTCGCCGTGCTGTTCGTCGACCTCGACCGCTTCAAGCAGATCAACGATCAGTTCGGTCACTCTGTTGGCGACAAGGTGCTGGTCGCGGTCGCACGCCGTCTGAAGGACGTGCTGTACGCCGGGGACGTGGTCGCGCGGCTCGGCGGCGACGAATTCATCGTGCTGATCGAAGGGCAGCGCGCGGCCGAGGTCACGCCAGAAATCGCCGAGCACATCATGGACGCGCTGAACGAAACGCTGACCGTCGACGGCAATAGCATGACGGTCGGCGCGAGCATCGGCATCAGCGAGTTCCCGCACGACAGCGGCAATGCCGAGGAACTGCTGCTGAACGCCGATGCCGCGATGTATGCGGCGAAATCGGGTGGCCGTTGCGCGTATCTGCGCTATCAGGATCTGCTCGCCATGCGGCTCGACGAACAGGCTGAGCAAGCGAGGGCTGCCCAGGCCCAGTTCGCCCAGGCGCACGCAGCGCGCGATGCGACCGAGGGCCGCGAGGCGGAGCCCACCGCGTGACGCGGTTTTATCCGCGCCGCTGAGCGTTTTCTATTGCCACGCCGCGATCGCGCCGCGAGCGCCTTCTTGCTGCAACAGTAGCAACGCGTGATCGAGCGTCGTTCTGAATGCTGGACCGCGTGCGCTATCTGAGCCTGCCCGAGGTGTCGCCGCTCGATCTGCTGATTCGTCAGCACGCGAAAATTCTGGCGGGACGGCGCGCGCACTACCCGAGCGCCGCAGAAGACGCGATGCGCCACCATCTGCGCGAAATCCTCGTGTCGCTCGGCTCCATCGCCGAGCGCAATCCCGCGTGGTTCGAGGCCGACGAGCCGGAGCGTATGCCGTTGTCGACCTGAGACGCAGGCGCGCTCAACCAGCCCACTCAAACGATCCGCACCCCTGCGCGATAAGTCGCGCGCGGCACCGGCAGCTTGTCGAGCATCGTCACGCGCACGAGATCCGCGCGCAGACCGGGCTCGATCGCGCCGCGGTCCGTGAGACCGGCGGTGCGCGCCGGCTCGGCCGAGACCGTTGCCATCGCGCGCGGCAGCGACCAGCCCGCTTTTTCGACGAGATCGAACACCGCGGTCAGCAAGCTCGACGGCACGTAATCCGACGACAGGATGTCGAGCAGGTCCGCGCGCGCGAGTTCGAGCGCCGACACGTTGCCCGAATGCGAGCCGCCCCGCACGATGTTCGGCGCGCCCATGATCGTCGCGATGCCATGCTCGCGCGCGGCTTGCGCGGCGATCCGCGTGGTCGGGAATTCGGCGAGCACGATGCCCTCGGCTTTCGCCTGTTCGACGTGCTCGATCAGCGTGTCGTCGTGGCTCGCGACCGGAATGCCGAGCCGCCGGCAACGCGCGACGATTTCGCGGCGGTGCTCATCCGCGTAACGCTCCTGTTCGACCGCGAGTTCGGCGAGCGTGCTCGCGACACGCTCGTCGCTCATCTTGCCGTTGCGCTCCTGGAAGCGGCGCCATTGCTCGCGATCGTGCCATTGGCGCTGGCCCGGCGTATGGTCCATCACCGACGCGAGCCGCAGCAGCGGATGCGCGCACAGCGAATCGAATACCTCGAGCACGTCGGCGGTCGCAATCTCGCAGCGCAGATGCAGAAAGTGCTCGGCGCGCAGCAGTCGACGCGTGGACAGCCGCAGCAGCGAATCGGCGCATTGCGTTTGCACATCGCGGTTACGCAGCCCAACGCTCGAGCGCGAGCCGATGGCGAGCGCGTCGAATACGGTCGTGATGCCGGCTGCGGCGACCTGCGCGTCGTGGATCACGAACGCCGCATCGGTATTCCATTCGACGCCGGGACGCGGCACGAGGTGCTTCTCGAGGTTGTCCGTATGCAGTTCGATCAGACCGGGCAGCAGATAATCGCCGTCCCAGTCTTCGGCGTCGCGCGCCAAACCCGCGCCGCGTTCGACGTCGCGAATCACGCCGTCTTCCACGCGCACGGTGCCAATGAATTCTTCGTCTCGCGTCACGATGCGAGCGTTGCTGATCAACATCGACTTGCTCCGTAGTCAGTCGGGACTGGTGTCAATTTAGTGCCGCAGCGGCGGCCGCAGTTCCAGGCGGCGCGTCGCGACCTTGTTGCGGGTCTCTTCGTCGTGAAAGATACCAACGATCGCCGCGCCGCGCTCGCGCGCCTCGACAATCAGATCGGCCACAACGTCGCGATTTTCCGCATCGAGCGAAGCGGTCGGTTCGTCGAGCAGCAGCAGCGGATGTTCGGCGATCAAACCTCGCGCGATGTTCACGCGTTGCTGCTCGCCGCCCGAAAACGTCGCGGGCGCGAGGGACCACAGACGTTCCGGCACGTTCAGCCGCGCGAGCAATTCAGCGGCGCGCGCGCTGGCTTCAGGTTCGGCGACGCCGCGCAAGACCAGCGGCTCGGCGACGAGCGCAAGCGTCGGCACGCGCGGGATCACGCGCAAAAACTGGCTCACATAGCCGACCACGCGACGGCGCAGCCGCAGCACGTCACGCGGTTCGGCACGGGTGATTGCAATGGGCCGACCCTGATCGCTGGTGTCGCGAATCGCAATCGAGCCGCTGCTCGCCAGATAGTTGCCGTACAGACAGCGCAGCAGCGTGCTCTTGCCCGCACCCGACGGCCCGACCAGCACCACGCATTCGCCGCGCTCGACCTCGAGCGACACGTTCGCGAGCGCGTCGATCCGCACACCGCCCTGGCCGTGCAGCGTGAAAGTCTTGCCGATGCCGATGGCGCGCAGCATGAGCGCCGCGTTGTCGGCGAAAGCGCGCTCGCCGTGGCGTGCATCGCTGCCTGCGTCAATGACTACCTCAGTGGATTGCATCGTGAGCCTCAAACCGGCAGAACCGAGGAAACCAGCGTTTGCGTATACGGGTGCTGCGGATCGTCGAGCACCTGATCGGTCAGACCCGCCTCGACGACTTCGCCCGCCTGCATCACCATCAGCCGATGCGCGAGCAGACGCGCGACGCCGATATCGTGCGTGACGATCAGCACCGACAGATGCAGCGTCGAGCTCAGCGTGCGCAGCAAATCGAGCAGACGCGCCTGCACGGACACGTCGAGACCGGCGGTCGGTTCGTCCATGAACACCAGACGCGGACCGGTGACGAGATTGCGCGCGATCTGCAGACGTTGCTGCATACCGCCCGAAAACGCGGCGGGGAATTCGTCGATGCGAGTGGGGTCGAGCTCGACGCGCTCCATCCATTGTGTGGCTGTGCGGCGAATCTCGCCGTAGTGGCGCGCGCCGACCGCCATCAACGGCTCGCCGATGTTGGCGCCGGCCGATACGCCGCCGCGCAGGCCATCGCGCGGATTCTGCTGCACGAAGCCCCACTCGGTGCGCGTCAGCAGACGGCGGCGCGGCTCGGACAGCGCGCGCAGATCGAGCGAGTCGCCATGCGACGCGGTGTAGTGCAGCGAGCCGCTATCGGCCTCGGTCTTCAGCGCCAGCGTGTTGAGCAGCGTGGTCTTGCCCGAACCCGATTCACCGACGATGCACAGCACTTCGCCCGGATACAGATCGAAACTCACGTTGCGGCAACCGTTGCGGCCGCCATATTGTTTGGTGAGCGCGCGTGCGCTCAGAAGCGGCGTCATGCGGATTCTCCTTCGCGCGTGGCGTGGCGCAGCGGCGCTTGCGCTTCGATAGCGCCGTCGGCGTCGCCGCGCCGCCCGTGACAGTAGTCGCTGTCCGAGCACACGAACATGCGAGTGCCCGCATCGTCGACGATCATCTCGTCGAGAAAGCTTTCCTTCGATCCGCACAGCGCACACGCGTGCTGCCACTTCTGAACTTCGAACGGATGATCGTCGAAGTCGAGGCTGCGCACCGGCGTATAAGGCGGAATCGCGTGAATGCGGCGCTCGCGGCCCGCGCCGAACAGTTGCAGCGCGGCGTTCATATGCATCTTCGGATTGTCGAACTTCGGGATCGGCGACGGCGAGCTCAGATAGCGATGATTGACGATCACCGGGTAGTCGTACGTGGTCGCGATGCTGCCGTGATGCACGATGTCCTCGTACAGTTTCACGCTGATCAGCCCGTAATCGGCGAGCCCATGCAGCTTCTTGCATTCGGCGACGCGCGGCTCGAGCCGGTACAACGGCTCGGGCATCGGCACCTGATAGACGAGGATCTGCCGCTCGGTCAGCGGCGTTTCGGGAATCCGGTGCCGCGTCTGGATGATTGTCGCTTCGCTCGTGTGCCGCGTGGTCGCCACACTCGTGGTGCGCGCGAAGAAGCGGCGGATGTTGACGGCGTTGGTGGTTTCATCGGAGCCCTGATCGATGACCTTCAGCGTGTCCGTCTTGCCGATGATCGCGGCCGTCACCTGGATGCCGCCGGTGCCCCAGCCATACGGCAGCGGCATTTCGCGCGACGCGAACGGCACCTGGTAGCCCGGCACGGCGACTGCCTTCAGCAGCGCGCGGCGCAGCATGCGCTTGGTCTGCTCGTCGAGATACGCGAAGTTGTAGCCGTGCGCGGCGGTGTCGTATGAGGTGTTGGCAACCGCGGTGTCGGGCGCGTTCATGCTGCCTGCTCCTTGTCGGTGGCGCGGCTTGTTTCATCGTTGCTGCGATGCTGCGCGCGCAAACGCCGCACCAGTTCCAGCTCCGCCTGGAAGTCGACGTAATGCGGCAGCTTCAGGTGCTGCACGAAGCCCGACGCCTCGACGTTGTCGCTATGCGACAGCATGAACTCGATGTCCTGCGTCGGTGACGCGAGCGTCTCGCCGAGTTCTTCGGCGCGCAACGCGCGATCGACGAGCGCCATCGCCATCGCCTTGCGCTCCGAGTGGCCGAACGCGAGGCCGTAGCCCTGCGTGAAGGTCGGCGGCACCGTGCCGCTGCCCGCGAACTGATTGATCATCTGGCATTCGGTGATGTCAATATCGCCGATGTCGACCGCTTCGCCGAGTTCGTCGAGGTCCATCTCGACCGCGATCGTGCCGAAGCGGATCTCGCCCGCGAACGGATGCGAGTGCGCATAGCCGCGTTGCGTCGCATAGCCCATCGCGAGCAGAAAGCCTTCGTCGCCACGCGCGAGATTTTGCAGACGCGTCGCGCGGCTCGCCGGAAACGCGAGCGGTTCACGCGACAGGTCGCCGGGTTCCGCTCCGTCCGGTGTCGGGCGCTCCTGTTCGATCAGGCCTTCCTTGTCGAGCAGCGACACGACGCGCGGCATCGATTCTGGCGCTGGCGGTTCTTGCGGAACGGGCGCGTTGCCGCGCGTCACGTCCTGCCGCGCGTCATCACCATCGGCGAGCAACGCGAAATCGAGCAGACGCTGCGTGTAGTCATAGGTCGCGCCGAGCAACTGGCCGCCGGGCAGGTCCTTGAACGTCGCCGAGATACGCCGCTCGACCTGCATCGTTTCGGTATCGATGGCGCGCGTATAGCCGAAGCGCGGCAACGTGGTGCGATACGCGCGCAGCAGGAAAATCGCCTCGACCAGATCGCCGGCCGCCTGCTTGATTGCGAGCGCCGCAAGCTCCTCGTCGTAGACCGAGCCTTCGGTCATCACGCGTGCGACCGCGAGCCGCAACTGCTCGCGAATCTGCGCGACGCTCAGTTCGGCGATCCGCGTATCGCCGCGGCGCGCTTTGTCGAGCAGGCGCCACGACGCTTCGATCGCGCGTTCTCCACCTTTGACGGCAACGTACATCAGTTCACCTTCGCTTCGGTTGTGCGCGGCAGGCCGATCACGCGCGGGCCGCAAACCAGATAACAGTCGATGCCGCACGGAAACAGCGGCGCGAGCATTGCGCGTTCTTGCCAGAACCGCGCGGGAAGACCGGCCGGCGAAATCGTTTCGGCATCCAGAATGCCGGGGCCGCTCAGCGTGACCGCTGCGCCGCCCGTCAGCGCGTCGACGCGGATCAGCAACGTGGCCGATTGTTCCGGTGACTCGGCGCTGCCGGGCGCGAAGCTTTCGAGCGACGGCAACGCGTCGGCATCGTGCACATACACGAACGCGGCGTTGCCGGGCGCATCGACGAGCGGCGCGCCGGTATGAAAACGCAACGCCGACGCGAGCGCGGGATCAGGCTGCGCGAGCCACACCGGCGTCGCGTAGTCGCAGAGCGTCAGCAGTGCGGCAAACGCGGCGGGTTCGACCGGCGTGTTGCGCAACTCGGGCAGCACGTCGCGGAGCACGCCGATCGTGCCGGGCCGCGACAATGTGTCGAGCAGCGTGCGAAACACGGCCTGGGTGTCGTGGACGGGGTCCGCGAAACCCGGCGTCAGCGTGGACAACGCAATCGGTGAACGTTCCATCAGTCGCCTCGCACCATCGTGAAGAATTCGACGCGCGTCGCCGCGACGTCCTGTTGCTGTTGCGCGCCCCGGGCCTGCTGTTGCGCGGCGAACGGTTCGATCAATTGACGATGCAGGCTGTCGTGATGCTCGGGCATCTGCAGCAAGGCATCGGCGAGCGCGGCAAGTTCGGCGCGACGGCGGTCGCGTCCCAGATGGCAGGCCACGCCGACGGTGGCTTCGGCGTCGCCGCTGGCATGCAGACGCAGCGTGGCGCGCGTAACCGTGGCTTCGCCGAGATTGAACGGATCGCCGCTGCCGCCGATGCGCCCGCGCACCATCGCGAGGCCGATTTCAGGGGGGCGCAGCCAGTCGTAGGCGGGGGTGGCGCGGCCTTGCAGCGCGCGCTGCAGCGCGGCTTCGAGGTCGGCGCGCGGCGTGCGCGCCAGCACGGCCATCCAGGCGCGCCGCGCCGCCGAAGACACGACCGGCAACGGCGGAGAGGGTGGATGGGGCGGAACGGAACTCGGGCTCATCGGATTTCCTGTCGATCCAGCGAGTGGGCATTGAAGCATCTATTCATCTAAACGTCTAGACGTTTATAAGCATAGTTGTCTGGACTGTCGTGCGCGGCGGACATTCATATTTTCATCACGGCTCGCGCACTACAATGCACGTCATGGCGATCATTTGAACCGAAGGGAATGACAGCACCATGACATCGAACGACAGCGCGGCGCCGGCCACGACGCTCGAACGCGGCGCGGGCGTGGCCGTCTGGAGACAGATCGAACAGATTCTCGCCGCAGAGATCACGGCAAGCGGGTTCGGCGAAGAAGGGCGGCTGCCGAGCGAGGGTGAGCTGGCGAAGCGCTTCGACGTCAACCGTCACACGGTGCGCCGCGCGATGCTCGGCCTCGCCGCGCTCGGCCTCGTCAGCGTCGAGCAGGGGCGTGGCACGTTCGTGCAGCCCGGCGCGATCGACTATTCGATCGGCCGCCGTACGCGTTTCACCGAAAACCTGCGTCAACAACACCACTCGCCCGCGGGCACGATGCTGTCGGCCGCGCGCGTGAAGGCCGAGCCCAGTGTCGCGAAGGCGTTGGGTCTGCGCGCGGGGCGCGGCGGTCTATCGCATCGAATCGCTGAACGCGTCCGACGGCGTGCCGCTCACGTTCGCGCGCAGCTGGTATCCGGCCGCGCGTTTTCCGGATTTGCCGGAGGTCGTGCAACGCCTCGGCGGCACGACGAAAGCGCTGGCCGAATTCGGCGTGGACGATTATCTGCGCAAGTGGAGCCGCATCGGCAGCGTGCTGCCCGAGCCGGAAGTCGCGCGGCGGCTCAACATCAATCGTCAGCAGCCGGTGCTGTGGGTCGAGAACGTCGACGTCGATCTGCAGGGCACGCCGGTCAAGTACGGCTTCACGCATTTCGCGGCCGATCGCGTGCAACTGCTCGTGGAGCATGACCTGTGAGCGGCCCCGCATGGAGTGCCGAAGCGCGCTTTGCGCTGTACTACGCGCCGTCGGTTGAATCGGCGTGGTGGCAGGCCGGCTCGACATGGCTCGGCCGCGATGCGCAAAGCGGCGAGCGCCGCGCGCAGCCGCAGCCGCAGCCGCAGCCGCCAGGCCTGACGCGCCCGCTCGCCGCGTTGACCGACGCGCCGCGCCGCTATGGCTGGCATGGCACGCTGGTCGCCCCGTTCCGGCTCGGCGCCGGCGTCACGCAGCCCGACGTGCTCGCGGCCGCGCGAGCTTGGGCGCTCGCGCAGCGGCCGTTCACGTTGCCGGTAGAAGCGGCCACGCTGGGCGACTTCGTCGCGTTGCGACCAGCCGATGCAGATGGCGAGACGCGCATTGGCGAGCTCGCGTCGAACGCGCTGCAGTCGCTCGACAGGCTGCGCGCGCGGCCGTCGGCGGCCGATCTCGAGCGACGGCTCGCCGCGCCGCTCAGCGAACGCCAACGTGCGTTGCTGTTGCAATGGGGCTATCCGTATGTGTTCGACGAGTTCCGTTTTCATATGACGTTGTCCAGTTCGCTCGCCGATGCCGACGAGCGCGCGACGTTGATCGCATGGTGGCGGGAGCGCACGCCCGCGCTCGGGCCGCTCGCTGTCGATCAGGCCGCGCTGTTCGTCGAGCCGGCGCCGGGTGAGCCGTTCGTGCTATGGCAGCCGCTGCCGTTCAGCCACGGCGCGCAACCTGGCGATCGCACTGACGAGCAGCAAGACGAGGTGAGCAGCCAATGACTGGGCGTTTGATCTATGTGATGGGGCCGTCGGGCGCGGGCAAGGATTCGCTGCTGCAGTTCGCGCGCATGCGGCTCGCCGGGGAGCCGCTCGTATTCGCGCATCGTTACATCACGCGGCCGAGCGGCAATGGCGAGGTGCATGTTGCACTAAGCGTCGAGGAGTTCGCCGCACGCTCGGTGCTTGGCCTGTTCGCGCTCGAATGGTCGAGCCATTCGCTGCGCTATGGCATCGGCATCGAACTCGATGCGTGGCTCGCGCGCGGCTGCACGGTGGTCGTCAACGGCTCGCGGCAGTACCTGCAGCATGCGCTCGCGCGCTATCCACGCGCGGAAGTGGTGCACGTGAGCGCCGCGCCGCATATTCTCGAAGCCCGGCTCGGCGCGCGGGCGCGCGAATCGTCGGAGCAGGTCGCGGCGCGGCTCGCGCGGCGCGCGCCGTTTGCGTTGCCGGCCGGCGTGCGCTGCACGACGATCGACAACTCCGGCGCGCTCGAAGAAGCGGGGCACGCATTGATCACGGTGCTCAAGGAGCAGATGAGCGCGTAGCGCAAGCACGCGGCCTTACTGCACGGCTCCCATCCGCTCCCGCGTCACCTGCCGCAAACATGCGACGAACTGCTGCACGGCTGGCGTCGGCAGCAGATCGCGTCGCGAGATGATGCTCAGATCGTAGTTCGGCAGCGCGTCTTCGATCTGTGCGACGCGAATGCCGAGCGGCGCGACCCTCTGCGCAAGCGGCCGCGTGAAGCAACTGATCACGTCGGTCTGCGATACGAGCCCGAGCGTGACTGCAAACGACGATGGCGCGCGCAGCAAGCGCTTCGGTACCGGCAAGCCGTGCGCGCTGAACATCGCCATCATCACGCTGTGCGGGAAGTGATCGGCGCCGACCGTGACGATCCACTCGGCATCGAGCAGCTCGGACAGACGCGTGACGTTCGCGAGCGGATGGCCGGCGCGCATCGTGACGACGAACTGCGTCGAGTACAGCGGCACCTGCACCAGATCGTTATCCAATGCCAGAACGTGATGGATTGCCGCGAGATCGAGCGCGCCGTTGCGCAGACGCGCGAGCGCGTCGGGCACCGTCACTTCCTCCAGATGCAGACTCACGAGCGGCATCCGCTCGCGAAAGCTCGACACCGCATGCGGCAGTACCGTCAGCGCCAGCGACGGCATCGTGCCGACGCTGACCTTGCCGGCCAGTTCGCCCTTCACCTGCTCGACGGCCTCGACCGTGCGGCGCATGTCGCCGAGCAACTGCTCGGCGCGCGGCAACAGCGCGAGCCCGCACGCGGTCAGCTCGATGCCGCGCACGCTGCGCACCATCAGCTCGGCGTTGAGCGCGCTTTCCAGCTCGCGAATCGTATGCGTGACGGCCGGCTGCGTGACGCCAAGCTCACGCGCGGCGGCGCGCAGACTGCGGTGATGCGCGGCGGCGACGAAGGCCTGCAACTGCTGCAGCTTCATAAGGGTAACCCCGTATATAAGACCCGTTAATCAGGGTGAAAAAAATAGCATCTTATTCGAACAAAACAGCGTGGCTATAGTGCGAGGCTACTCACTGGAGCCATACAAACTATGAACGAGACCCCGCGTTTGACCGAAGTGTCCGATCTGGAACCCGCTGCCGCGAGCCTGCGCGAGATTCGCCATCACATTCACCACCATCCGGAACTCGCGTACGAGGAAGTGCAGACCGCGGCGCTCGTCGCGGAAAAACTCGAACAGTGGGGCTGGCAGGTCACGCGTGGGGTCGGCAAGACCGGCGTGGTCGGCACGCTGAAAGAGGGTGACGGCAAGCGCAGCATCGGCATTCGCGCGGACATGGACGCGTTGCCGATCATCGAACAGACCGGCCTGCCATACGCGAGCGGCACCCACGGCAAGATGCACGCGTGCGGCCACGACGGTCACACCACGATCCTGCTCGGCGCCGCGCAACGTCTCGCGGCCACGCGCAATTTCTCGGGCACCGTGCATTTGTATTTCCAGCCGGCCGAGGAAAGCGGCATCGACAGCGGTGCGCTGAAGATGATCAACGACGGCCTGTTCGAGCGCTTCCCGTGCGACGCCGTGTTCGGCCTGCACAACCATCCGGGAGCCGAGCCGGGCGTGTTGCTGTTCCGCAGAGGACCGTTCATGTCGGCGGGCGACAAGGCGATCATCACGATCGAAGGCGTCGGCGGCCATGCGGCGCGTCCGCATCTGACCGTCGATCCGGTCGTGGTCGCCGCGAGCATCGTGATGGCGCTGCAAACGATCGTCGCGCGCAACGTCGATCCGTCGCAGCCCGCCGTGGTGACGGTCGGCTCGATGCACGCGGGCACCGCGAACAACGTGATTTCCAGCAGCGCGCGGCTCGAACTCAGCGTGCGCTCGTTCAGCCCCGAGGTACGCGCGTTGCTGAAGAAGCGCATCACCGAACTGGCCGAGTCGCAGGCCGCGAGCTATGGCGGCAAAGCGCACGTCGAGTACATCGAAGGCTATCCGGTCGTCATCAATACGGATGCAGAAACGGATTTCGCGGTGCAGGTCGCGCGCGAACTGGTGGGCGACGACAAGGTGGTCGAGCAGACCGACATCCTGATGGGCAGCGAGGACTTCGCATTCATGCTGCAGAAGCGGCCGGGCACGTTCCTGCGCATTGGCAATGGCGTCGGCGAGGACGGCTGCATGGTGCACAACCCGCACTACGACTTCAACGACCGCAGTCTGCCGATCGGCGCGGCGTTCTGGGCGCGGTTGGTGGAGCGCTATCTCGCGCAGTGAGCGCTTGATGCACACGCCGCGGCGCGCACGAAGCGTGCGCGCCCGGCTGCTCATCACCGCGCGGCCAGAGCCACGAAGCGTTCATTAGCCGCGCCGCGCGACCATCTCCGAGACTGTCTGCGCGGCTCGCTGCAGCGGTTCCAGGAACGCCTTCACCATCTGTTTGGCCGAATTGCGCTGTGCGTTGCCGCTGATGTTCATCGCAGCGATCACGCGGCCCTGGCGATTGCGAATCGGCGCGGACAGCGAAATCAAGCCGCCTTCGAGCTCCTGATCGACGATCGCCCACCCCTGGCGACGCACCTGCTCGATCAGCTTCTTCAACTCTTGCTTGTCGGTGACGGTGCGCGGCGTGTGCGCGTAGAGCGGCGTCGAGTTCAGCGTCGCGTCGAGCGTCTCGTCGTCGAGCGAGGCAAGCAGCACGCGGCCCATCGACGTGCAGTACGCGGGCAGGCGGCTGCCGATCGACAGGTTGATCGTCATGATCTTGTGAGTCGGCACCCGCAGCACGTAGACGATCTCGGTGCGATCGAGCACGGCCGCGGAGCAGCTTTCGTGCACCTGCGCCGACAGGCTTTCCATCACCGGTTCGGCGAGATTCCAGAACGGCATCGAGGTCAGATACGCGAAGCCGAGGTCGAGAATCTTCGGCGTCAGACGGAACAGGCGTCCCTCGGCTTCCACATAGCCGAGTGTTTGCAGCGTCAGCAGGATCCGGCGCGCGCCGGCGCGCGTGAGGCCAGTCGCCGCGGCGACGTCGGTGAGCGTCTGTTCAGGCCGCGTCGCGTCGAACGCGCGGATGACCGCGAGGCCACGCGCGAACGACTGCACGTACGAGTCGCCCGGTTTCTCCGGGGCCGGTTCGGCGTTGGCGGGCGCGACGGAAGACGGCGGCAGGGCTTTGCTCATGGACCTTGATCGTGGGTTCGGAAGAGTGCGCGCGAAGGACGCGCGACGCGCGTTCGTTTCGATGCGGCGCCGCGTTTTGCGTTGCGGCGCAAAGGCGAGACGATAGCTTAAGCCTTCTATTTCGCCAAATAACGCCGATTCGTGCAAAAACCCAGGGTTTGCGCGGATACGATGTCTACTCCAAATTTGTATGATGACCCGATAACCTGACTAGTTCGCGACACCCTGTCCAACCGATCCGCCATGTTCGACAAGATTCCCGCGCGCGCTTTGAGCGACACAGTCGCGCAGCAACTGCTGAAGCAGATCGACAAGGGCACCTTTGCGCGCGGCGCCAGGCTGCCGACCGAAGCCGTGCTCGCGCAGCAGTTCGGCGTAAGCCGCACGGTGATTCGCGAGGCGCTGTCGCGACTGAAGAACGAGGGGGTGGTCGAGCCGCGCCAGGGCAGTGGCGTGTTCGTCGCCGGGCACGGCGCGATCCGCCCGCTGCGAATCGACTACGCGGAAGCCGTGGAGCCGGGCTCGGTCGTGCAGATCCTCGCGCTGCGTCGCGCGATCGAGGCGGAGGTCGCGTCGGAAGCCGCGATGCGCCGCAGCGATGCCGACATGGCCGCGATCGACGCCGCGCTCGCGCGCATCGAGCGCGCGGTCGGCAATGGCGAAGACGGCGTCGCCGAAGACGTCGCGTTTCATCGCGCGATCGCGGCGGCTACGGGCAATCCGTATTTCCTGAAGACGCTGACGTTCCTCAATCAGTACCTCGAAGCGGGCACGCTCGTCACGCGCCGCAACGAGGCGCTGCGCGAGGACTTCTCGCGGCAGGTGCGCGAGGAGCACGCGGCGATCGAGGCGGCGATTCGCGCCGGCGATCCGATGGCGGCGCGCAATGCCGCCCAGACGCATCTGTACAACGCCGCGCGGCGGCTTGCCGAGGCGGGCATCGTCTGACGCGCTGAAGGCGCGCGGTGATTCCGACGCGCGAACCCACGAATGCGGCACCAATCCATAGAGGTCATGCATGTCGAGAAATGTCGGTGTCATTGGTTTGGGGGCCATGGGGCTCGGCGTCGCGCGCTCGCTGTTGCGTGCGGGCTTCAGGGTCCACGCGTGCGACTTGCGGCGCGACGCGCTGCAGGCGTTCGTCGATGAAGGGGGCATCGGCTGTGCGACGCCCGCGGAGCTCGGCGCGCAATGCGAGGTCGTGATTACGCTGGTCGTGAATGCGGCGCAAACCGAGGCCGTGCTGTTCGGTGAGCACGGCGCGCTCGCGGCCATGAAGCCGGGCGGCGTCGTGATCGCGAGTGCCACGGTCGCGCCGGAGTTCGCGAGCGATCTCGGCAAGCGCGTCGAGGCGGCCGGTCTGCAGATGCTCGATGCGCCGGTGTCGGGCGGCGCGGCGCGCGCGGCGTCGGGCGAGATGACGATGATGACGTCCGGTCCCGCGGCCGCTTATGCCGCGTGCGAAGACGTGCTCGCCGCGATCGCCGGCAACGTGTATCGGCTTGGCGCCACGCATGGCGCAGGCTCGAAGGTGAAGATCATCAACCAGCTGCTGGCCGGCGTGCATATCGCGGTGGCCGCCGAGGCAATGGCGCTCGGCCTGCGCGAAGGTGTCGACCCGGACGCGCTGTACGACGTGATCACGCACAGCGCGGGCAATTCGTGGATGTTCGAGAACCGCGTGCCGCACATTCTCGCGGGCGACTACACGCCGCTGTCGGCGGTCGATATTTTCGTCAAGGACCTCGGCCTCGTGCTCGATACCGCGCGTCGCACAAAGTTTCCGCTGCCGCTGTCGGCGGCCGCGCATCAGATGTTCATGATGGCGTCGACGGCGGGCCACGGTGGCGAAGACGACTCGGCGGTCGTGAAGATTTTCCCAGGCATCGAATTGCCGACGAAGCAATAGGCGAGGGAGAGGTCATGACGGCTCAAACGAAACCCGCGCTGCTCGGCTGCATCGCCGACGACTTCACCGGCGCCACCGATCTCGCCAACATGCTCGTGCGCGGCGGCATGCGCACGGTGCAGACGATAGGCGTGCCCACCTCCAACGCAGCGCTCGGCGCCGACGCGCTCGTCGTCGCGCTGAAGTCGCGCACGATCCCGGCCGCCGACGCGGTCGCGCAATCGCTGGCCGCGCTCGCCTGGCTGCGCGCGCAAGGGTGCCGGCAATTCTTCTTCAAGTACTGCTCGACCTTCGATTCGACCGATGCGGGCAACATCGGCCCGGTGACCGATGCGTTGCTGAATGCGCTGTCCACCGAGTTCGCTGAGCGCGCGTCGTTCACGATCGCGTGTCCCGCGTTTCCCGAGAACGGCCGCGCGATTTTTCGCGGTCATCTGTTCGTCGGCGATGCGCTGCTGAACGAGTCGGGCATGGAAAACCATCCGCTGACGCCGATGCGCGACGCGAACCTCGTGCGCGTGCTGCGGCGGCAAACGCAATCGAAGGTCGGGCTCGTGCGTTACGACCAGCTCGCGCAAGGCGATGCGGCCGTGCGTGCCGCATTCGCCGCGTTGCGCGCCGACGGCGTGCGCATCGCGATTGCCGATGCGGTGTCCGACGCCGATTTGCACACGCTCGGCGCGGCCTGCGCGGATCTCGCGCTGATCACCGGCGGCTCCGGCGTCGCGCTTGGTCTGCCCGCCAACTTCCGGCGCGCGGGTCTGCTCGGCGAGCAAACCCATGCCGCGCAATTGCCGCGTATAGAAGGTTTGTCGGCGGTGCTCGCGGGCAGTGCGTCGACGGCGACCAACGCGCAGGTCGCCGCCTGGTGCGCGACACGGCCCGCGTTCCGCATCGATCCGCTCGCGGCGGCGCGCGGCGAGGACGTCGTCGGCGAGGCGCTCGCGTTCGCACAACAGCGTTTCGTGCACGCGGAAGCGGTGCTGGTCTATGCGACTGCATCGCCCGACGAAGTGCAGGCCGTGCAGCGCGAACTCGGCGTCAACGAGGCCGGGCTTCTGGTGGAGAAGACGTTGGCGGCGATTGCGCGCGGTCTGCGCGAACGGGGTGTGCGCAAGTTCGTCGTCGCGGGCGGCGAGACCTCGGGCGCCGTCGTGCAGGCGCTCGACGTGCGCATGCTGCGCATCGGCGCGCAGATCGATCCGGGCGTGCCGGCCACGGCGACGACCGAAGCGGAACCGCTCGCACTCGCGCTGAAATCCGGCAATTTCGGCGCCACGGACTTCTTCGACAAGGCCCTGCGCCATCTCGACGGAGCCGCGCAATGAGCGACGCACCGGCACTTCACACCTGCGCCGAAGCGCGCGTTCGCGAGGAAATCTGCGCGGTCGGCGCGAGCCTGTATCAACGCGGCTATACGGTCGGCAGCGCCGGCAACATCAGCGCGCGGCTCGACGACGGCTGGCTGATCACCCCGACCGACGCGTGCCTCGGCCGCCTCGATCCCACCGACATCGCGAAGGTCGATGCAAACGGTCACGCGGTGTCGGGCGGCAAGCCGTCGAAAACGCTGGCGCTGCATCGCGGTATCTATGCGCGCAACGGCGAGGCGCGCGGCATCGTCCATACCCATTCGACGCATCTGGTCGCATTGACGCTCGCGGGCGTGTGGAGCGAAGCGGACGTGCTGCCGCCGATCACACCGTACTACGTGATGAAAGTGGGCCACGTACCACTGATTCGCTACCAACGCCCGGGTGATCCCCGAGTGGCCGCGCAGATCGCTGCGCTGGCCGATCGAGTGCGCGCGGTGTTGCTCGAACGTCTGGGGCCGGTAGTGTGGGAGCGCTCGGTCGCGCACGCGTCGTATGCGCTCGAAGAACTCGAGGAGACCGCGCGCCTGTGGCTGATGACGAATCCGCGGCCCGCGCCACTCGACGCCGCCGCGATCGAAGAACTCCGTGCCGCGTTCGGCGCGCGCTGGTAGCAGCGCGCATGACCGATGAACGCCGCGCACCGTATCGCACTGTCTTGAAGGAGCTGCCGCCATGCCTCGCTTCGCCGCCAATCTGTCGATGATGTACAACGAGCACGCGTTCCTCGATCGCTTCGCCGCCGCCGCGCGCGACGGCTTCAACGCGGTCGAATTCCTGTTTCCCTACGAGTTCCGCACGGGCGAGCTGAAGGCGCGGCTCGACGCGCATGGCCTCACGCAGGCGCTGTTCAATGCGCCACCCGGCGACTGGAGCGGCGGCGAGCGCGGCCTTGCGTCGTTGCCGGGCCGTGAGGACGAGTTCCGCCGCGGCATCGACACGGCACTCGAGTACGCGCGCGTGCTCGGCAATCGCAAGCTGCATGTGATGGCGGGGTTGATCGCCGGCGATCAAGCGGGCGAAACGCAGCGCAAAACACAACGCGACGTGTACCTGAACAACCTCGCCTATGCCGCGCGGACCACGCAAGCCGAACAGATCACGGTCGTCATCGAGCCGATCAATACGCGCGACATGCCCGGCTATTTCCTCAATCGACAGGACGACGCGCAAGCGATCTGCGCCGAAGTCGGCGCGCCGAATCTGAAGGTGCAGTTCGATTGCTATCACTGCCAGATCGTCGAGGGCGATCTCGCGATGAAGCTCAAACGCGATATGGCCGGCATCGGTCACATCCAGGTTGCGGGTGTGCCCGAGCGGCACGAGCCCGACATCGGTGAGCTGAACTACCCGTACCTGTTCGATCTGATCGATGCGCTCGGCTACGACGGCTACATCGGCTGCGAATACCGGCCGCGCGCGGGGACCTCGGCGGGGCTTGGCTGGCTGAAGCCTTATCTCGATGCGGGGCGTTGACTCTTTCCGACAACCACTGACGGACACGTAACCATGAGAGTACTGATCACAGGCGGTGCCGGTTTTCTCGGCCAGCGTCTCGCGCGCGAGCTGCTCACGCGCGGCGCACTGAAAGATGCGCACGGCGCACCGCAAGCGATTACCGGTCTCGTGTTGCTCGACGTCGTGCGTGCACACGATTTCGGCGATGCGCGCGTGCGCACCGAAGTCGGCGATATCGCGGAGCGCAGTGTGCTCGAACGCGTGATCGATGATCAAACCTCGGTGATCTTTCATCTCGCTGCGATCGTCAGCGGCCAGGCCGAGGCGGACTTCGATCTCGGCATGCGCATCAATCTCGATGCGTCGCGGCTGCTGCTCGAAATCTGCCGGCAGCGCGGGCACCGACCGCGCGTCGTGTTCACCAGTTCGGTCGCGGTCTACGGTGGCGATCTGCCTGCAGTCGTGCAGGACGACACCGCGCTCAATCCGCAGTCGTCGTACGGCGCGCAGAAGGCTATCGCGGAGCTGCTGCTCAACGAATATTCGCGGCGCGGTTTCGTCGACGGCCGCGTGCTGCGGCTGCCGACCATCAGCGTGCGGCCGGGGCGGCCGAATGCGGCGGCGTCGTCGTTCGCGAGCGGCATCGTCCGCGAGCCGCTCAATGGCGAGGAGGCCGTGTGTCCGGTCGCCGGTTCGACGCGGCTGTGGTTGCTGTCGCCGCGCAAGGCGATCGAGAGTCTTATCGCCGGCCTCGAACTCGATGGCGCCGCGCTTGGCAAGCAACGCGTGCTGAACCTGCCGGGCTTGTCGGTCAGCGTCGACGAGATGATCGCGGCACTGCGCGAGGTCGCGGGCGAGGCGGTCGCAAACCGCATTGTGCGGCAGCCCGACGAGCGTATCGAGAAGATCGTCGGGAGCTGGCCGGGCGCGTGGGATACGTCGCGCGCCGAACGGCTCGGGCTCGCGACCGAGCGCAGTTTCGCGGACGTGATTCGCGGCTACATCGCCGATGAAGGAATCGAAGTTCACTGAAGATCACCCCCTCCGCGTATTCCCTGGTGTCGCCTGGCACGGCTGCGGCCGTGCTTGACATGCTTTCGCGCCCCCGCCTATTATCGAGGCTGTTTTGTTCGATATATGACCTTGTGTTCGTATATAGAACATGAGGCAGGGCGAAGAAGGGGCGGCAGCCGTATCGGTCGTCAATCCCAAGCCCATCGTTCACGATCTTGCGCTAAGCTGCTCCGACGTGACGGCCGCCGCGACGCCGCCGTTTTGCCGCCTCCCGCCCGCGGCCGTTGGCCCCCGGGCCGATGCCTCGGCGCATCGAACCGGCGTCATCGGTGCAAGGCCGGCCGAGGCGCAGCGCACGCAGCATCTCAACTGGAGACATCCCATGACCGAAGCATTCCTGTGCGACGCGATTCGCACCCCCATTGGCCGTTATGCGGGTTCGCTGTCGTCGGTGCGCGCCGACGATCTGGGCGCGGTGCCGCTCAAGGCGCTGATGGAGCGCAACAAGAACGTCGACTGGACCGCGATCGACGACGTCATCTACGGCTGCGCCAACCAGGCCGGTGACGACAACCGCAACGTCGCGCGCATGTCGCTGCTGCTCGCGGGTCTGCCGAAGGACGTGCCGGGCTCGACGGTCAACCGTCTGTGCGGCTCGGGCATGGATGCGGTCGGCATCGCCGCGCGCGCGATCAAGTCGGGCGAGGCCGCGCTGATGATTGCCGGTGGCGTCGAAAGTATGAGCCGCGCGCCGTTCGTGATGCCCAAGGCGACCAGCGCGTTCTCGCGTCAGAACGAGGTCTACGACACGACGATCGGCTGGCGTTTCGTGAATCCGCTGATGAAGAAGCTGTACGGCGTCGACTCGATGCCGGAAACCGGCGAAAACGTCGCGACCGACTACAACATCAGCCGCGCCGACCAGGACGCATTCGCGCTGCGCAGCCAGCAGAAGGCGGCGCGCGCGCAACGCGACGGCACGCTCGCGCAGGAGATCGTCGGCGTGACGATCGCGCAGAAGAAGGGCGATCCCATCACGGTCATGGAGGACGAGCATCCGCGCGAAACGAGCCTCGAAACGCTCGCGAAGCTGAAGGGCGTCGTGCGTCCGGACGGCACGGTTACGGCCGGTAACGCATCGGGCGTGAACGACGGCGCGGCGGCGTTGCTGCTTGCCAATGAAGAGACCGCGAAGCGCTTCGGCCTCACGCCGCGCG
Organism: Paraburkholderia sp. UCT70; assembly: GCF_050434085.1. Taxonomy (NCBI): domain Bacteria; kingdom Pseudomonadati; phylum Pseudomonadota; class Betaproteobacteria; order Burkholderiales; family Burkholderiaceae; genus Paraburkholderia; species Paraburkholderia sp. UCT70. The sequence goes on from NZ_JBNPVZ010000002.1 coordinate 1,378,760, forward strand.
CCCGCGTGCTCGGTGTGGCCACCGCCGGAGTCGAGCCGCGCGTGATGGGCATCGGCCCGGCACCCGCCACGCAGAAGCTGCTCGCGCGTCTGGGCATGAAGATCGACCAGTTCGACGTGATCGAACTGAACGAAGCGTTCGCCTCGCAAGGTATCGCGGTGCTGCGCGCCCTCGGCGTTGCCGACGACGATCCCCGCGTGAACCCGAACGGCGGCGCGATTGCGCTCGGCCACCCGCTCGGCATGAGCGGCGCGCGTCTGGTGACGACCGCGACGTATCAGCTGCAACGCGCGCAGGGCCGCTTCGCGCTGTGCACGATGTGTATCGGCGTCGGCCAAGGCATCGCGATCGCGATCGAGCGCGTGTGATGCGTGAGTTGGTTTAGCGCGAGCTTCGGTCCCCGCGCTATGCGGGTCTCCGCGCAAGCTGAATAGTGAAAAGCAGAAGGGCCGGCGTCGAGACACGCCGGCCCTTTGTTTTGATCGCGCCTTGTTGCGCCGGGCGCAGGCGTTATGACGCCGCTTCGACGGTCAGATGCATGACCTCATGCACCGGCGCGAGCCGCGCGCGGATCGTCTCGGCCGTAACGCCGCCATGCGTGCGCACACTGACGATCGCGGCTCGCGCCTCCGGGCCGATCTGCCAGACGTGCAGGTCGGCGATCTCGGCGTCGCCGTGCGAATCCAGGATTTCGCGGATTTCGCCGGCCACGTGCTCGTCGGTTCTGTCGAGCAGCACGCCGGCCGTGTCGCGCATCAGCGTCCATGCCCAGCGCGCGATGACGATCGATCCGACGATGCCCATCAGCGGGTCCAGCCAGACCCACCCGAGATAGCGGCCGGCCAGCATGGCCACGATCGCCAGCACCGAGGTCAGCGCATCGGCGAGCACGTGCACGTAGGCGGAGCGCAGGTTGTTGTCGGACCCATGCGCATGGTCGTGATGATGGTGATGATCGTGATGCCCATGGTGCGCATGGCCGCCCGACAACAGCAGCGCGCTGACGATGTTCACGACCAGCCCGATCGCCGCAACCACCGCGGCCTGTCCGAACGCGACACCGGTGGGATGAACGAGCCGGACCGCCGATTCGATGCCGATGCCAAGCGACACCAGCGCGAGAATCAGCGCCGAAGCGAAGCCGGCAAGCTCGCCCACTTTTCCCGTTCCGAAACTGAACGCGCGGTTTGCCGAGTTGCGTCTCGCGAACGCATACGCGAGCGCGGCAATCCCGAGCGCGCCGGCATGCGTCGCCATGTGGAAGCCATCGGCGAGCAGCGCCATCGAGCCGGTCACGTAACCGGCCGCGATTTCGCCGATCATCATGACAACGGTGAGCGCGACGACGAAGTGGGTCCGGCGCGCGTTTTCGTCGTGCGAGCTGCCGAGAAACGAGTGCTCGTGTTTGTGGATCAGATGGTCAGTCATACAAACTTACTTCGAATAGCGGCGGATTGCGCCGATCAATGCATCAACTCCCTTCTTGCGCTGGCTGGCCGTCAGGTCCGGATGCGCGACATGCTCGCGCGCGTGCGCCTCGACGATCTCGTCGAGCAGGCCGTTCATTGCGCCGCGGGTCGCGGCCACCAGGTGCAGGACTTTTTCGCAATCGGCGTCGGACTCCAGTGAACGCTCGATAGCCTGAACCTGGCCCGCGATGCGACGAACGCGCTTCAATAAGCCGTCTTTGTGTATGCTCAGATGTGCCATACATATACCCCCTATAGGTATATAGGATAGCACGGTACTGAGATGGCGTTTCTGATGGCTGTCGGCGGCCATGCCGATGCATACGTCGGCAAATCGTTCGCGTCATACTGTTGGCCGTGGTTGTCCTGTAGGCGCAGAGTTCATGACGCCGGGCACGAATGCTGCGTAGCACGAAGCGATTGCGCTCGACGCGCATGACCGACCGTCAAGCCGTATTGATACCTTGCAGGAGGAGAACGCGGATGAAAACAGCGACGATAGCTGCAGTATTGGTCATCGCGGTGGTGGCCGCGGCCCCGCCGGCGCGAGCGCAGGACGACATGGCGAGCACCGCGCAAGCGATGCTCAGCGCGGCGCAGCCGGTGCATATGACGGCGGAGATCGTCGCCATCGATGCGGGCAACCGTTCGCTGACATTGAAGGGTCCGCATGGCGACGTCGCGATCGTGCTCGTCAGCCAGCAGGTCGCCGGTTTCGATCAGATGAAGATCGGCGATCGCGTCGACGTGCTGTACAAGAATGCGTTGCTCACCAAGGTCGAGAAGGCAAGCAGCGCGGGCAAGGGGATTCGCGAGCGGGTCGACCGGCGGAGCTATGCGCCGGCGTCGGGCGGGTACGAGACGGCGCGGCAGACCGAGGTGCTCGCGACCGTGCTGAAGATCGATCGCAAGCAGCGCCTCGTGACGCTGCGCGGCGCGTCTCAGACCCAGACCTTCGAAGCGGCGCCCGATGTCGATCTGAGCGACGTGAAGGTCGGCGACACCGTGCATGCGGCGTTCGTGTCGGCCGCCGCGGTGCAGGTGACGCCGGTCGGGCAGTGAGCGGTTGGGGCCGCAGTCCATTCCGGCGGCCGCATCTGTTTCGCAAACCATGTCGAAATATGTCGCGGGCTCCCGCCGAATGCTTGCAAAGCCTTGCCTGGCGGGCCCGCGTCGCGGCGAAACAGCGCGACATATGTTCCGTGATGATTTCCGCGGTGTGTCCTTCTATAGTCCGTTCGTCGCCACGCGGCAGTGACGCAAGTGGCCCGAATCCAGCAAGGACATACCGTGAAAAATCGTTCATTCGCAGGTTCCGAGAGGGTCTGCGCCAGCATGGCGCGAGGCGCGCTGCGCAAGGTCGTGCTCGGCGCGGCCGCCGCCGTGCTCGCGCTCGGCAGCGCATCGGCGTTCGCGTGGTCGGGTCACGGCACCGCGTACACGTCGCGCGGCGTCTATAACGGTGCGCACTACGGCTCGTGCGGCGGCGGTGGTAGCTGCTCGCACGCGGGCAGCGTGGCCGGCCCCTATGGCGGCTTCGCGAGCAACACTGGCACAGTCACGCGCACGGCGCCCGGCCAGTTCTCGAACTCGGGTACCGCGACGGGCCGCTACGGCAACTCGGTGCAGCACTCGGGCGACACCAGCTGCGCGGGCGGCTCCTGCTCGCATAGCGGCACGCTGGCCGGTCCCGACGGCAAAACGGCGACAACGTCCAGCGACGTGACGCGCACCGCGCCGGGCCAGTATTCGTCGTCAGGCTCGATCACCGGATCGAACGGCAATACGGTCAATCATTCTGCGTCGACGAATTGCGCGGGTTCGACCTGCGCGCGCTCGGGCACGGTGACGGGTCCGGACAACAACAACGTCTATCACTCAGGCACCGCGACGCGGGTCGCGCCCGGCGTCGTGACGACTTCGACGAGCGTGACCGGCACGCAAGGCCACACGGTGAGGTCGAGCGGTACGGTGGTAACAGGCGGCGTGGTGGTCGCGGGCGGGACCACGACGGCGACCGGTACGACCGTGGTCGTTGCGCCGAAGCCGGTGGTGGTCGTGGCGCCGCCCCCGCCGGTCGTCGTGCCGCCGCCGGTCGTGGTGACGCCTCCGCCGGCCTATGTTCCGCCGCCGATGGTGGTCGTGGCGCCGCCCCCGCCGCAGACCGTCTATGTCGCGCCGCGTCCCGTGTATGTCGCGCCGCGGGCTGCGGTCTGGGTGCCGGGCCATTGGGTCGGGCGCGTGTGGGTGCCGGCGCATTGGGCCTGACGATGAGCGCGGCGATGAGAATCAGAACCTGCGTAGAATCGTGGCGCTCACGTCGCGCCGCGCGGTGCGACGCGATGTGCGAAATGGCGGGCTCGTGTCCACCATCTGCTGAGGCGGAGCGTCACTCGCGAGCGCAAAGGGCTGCGCGGGGCGCGCTCCGCAAAACGGTCGCGCTCGCGACGATCGTCGTGGCGACGTTGCTGGCGATCAACGCAGTCATCGACGCCAGCGACGCCAACGACGACCTTCGCGCGAACCCCGCCGCCGGGGCGGCGAGCGACTGTTCCGCGCGCTACGCCGCGTTGCTCGATCTGGCCGAACTCGCGCGGCGTGACGGCAAATCGTCCGAGGTGGTCGTGCGTGGCTTGAGCCAGCAGAACGGGGCAATGAGCGAGTGCATACCTGCAGGCCGCGTCAGGCCTGCACCGCCATGACATTGAACGCGGCCGCGTCAGATCGCATTCCAGAAATATCGCGCCGGGGATCGGATTGAACACGTAGGCGTCGATGGGCTCGAATCCCAGCGATGCGTAGAGGCCGAGCGCCGCTTGCATCGTCGTCGGCAGTGTGTCGAGACGCATGCGGCGATAGCCCATCGCGAACAGCGAGAATCCCTTGAAGAGGTATCGGTCCTGATCCTGCGCAACCCAGTTTCTGGCCGATTCGTGAAACAGCCACGCCAGTGGCGCCACGCCGACGCTGCCGCGCCTGGGTGATGGCACTCTTACTCACAAACGACCCGTCGGCCACAGGTAACGCAAGGTCCAGTTCATCGACGAGCTCGCTGATTGACTGGTGTGTGGCTGATACCAACTGATGGATTGAATCGCTTGACCGGGTATTCGTGGAGGAGGCGCAAGATCAAACTATGTTTCAGCCAGGACTGGTGCATTGCAGAACATCTTTGTCAAAACGTTGCTCAAAATCGCTTCGGCCGAAGCGATCGACAGATCATTGGGCATCGTCATGTTGAAGTAGAGGATGCCGTCGACCAATGCGATAACGGCGAGCGCGTGGTCGGCGAAAGGGCCCGGCAACTGTATGTTGAGGCGCTTGCATAACTGCTCAGTGAAGTACGCGATCATGTCGCGCTTTTGCAGGCATAAGGCATTCACATGTTGTCGGAATTTCGCGTCACGCATGGCATGCAAACGTGCCTCAGCCCAGATGATGTAGTTGTTGTCGTCGCGATAGCACTGCGCGTACAACAAGGTGAGCTGCACTTGCAGGTTTTCGCTGGAAGGTGCGGCGTCTCGCAGCTTCTGCAAGTTTTCTTGCATGTTCTGGTGATCGAGACGGAGCAGTTCGACGAATAGATCGCTCTTGCTGCTGAAGTTCGAGTAAAACGCGCCGCGGGTATAGCCGGCCTGGGCTGCGATATCCTCCACGCTAGTCGCAGCAAACCCTTTTTCGGCGATGCTCGACGCTGCTGCGTCGAGCAAGCGCCGCCGGGTTCGCTCGCGACTTTCTTCTCGCGTCATTCGTTTGTGTGGCATGCGGCAAAGCGCTCATATGGCAAAGAACGATGGCCAAAATCCACGCTCCTGGCAAATCGTTGGGTGCGTAGGCTTGCTATTTGATGGCGACCGCTTCGGATTCGCGAGGTTGCCATCCGCCACCGAGTGCCTTGAAGGCAGCAACCGCTGCGCGTGCGGATTCCGTTTGCGCCTGCACCCGCTCATCCGAGGCGCGCAGCAGGTTGTCGTCGGCTTGCAGGACTTCAATCAGGCTGACGACACCTTTTTGATAGGCCGCAAACGAGGCGGCTCGCGCCCGGCCGAGCGAGTTCACTCCCTGGGCGAGAACGGCAGCCTGCTCCTCGCGCTTGACGAGTGCTGAAAAGGCGTTTTCTACATCCTCAGTTGCACGTAGTGCAGCGAGCCGATAGGCAGCCAACTGTTCCGCCTCCTGCCCCTTGGCCTGCCCGATCTGCGCATTGATGCGGCCGAAATCGAACAGACGCCAGCGCAGGCCCAGCACCCCGGCAGCCTGACTGGCGCCGCCGGTGAACAGATTGCCAGCGGCCATTGATGTTGCGCTGCCGATCAGTCCGCTCAGAGAGAGTTTCGGGTAATACTCGGCGATGGCCACGCCGATGCGCGCGTTCGATGCGGCGAGGCGACGCTCGGCCACGATCAGGTCGGGCCGGCGCCTGAGCAGCTCTCCCGGTGTTCCCGTGGCCGCGATCTGCGGGGCGGCCGGGATGTCGCCAGCTTCGACCAGCTCGGCCCGATGCGTGCCGGGCTGTGAGCCCAGCATCACATCCAGCGCGTTCATGGCCGCGTCGAGACCCGTCTCGAGCACTGGCACGGATGCCCGAACCTGAGCCAGCGCACCTTCAGCCTGGCTCACCTGAAGGTCGGCCGCCAATCCTTTGCTATACAGGAGGTTGATGGTCGAGAGCAGATCCTGCTGCGTCTGCACCTGCCGCCGTGCAACCTTCAGACGGGCCTGCAATCCACGAATCGTGATGTAAATATCGGCAGTCTGCGCCGCCACTGCCAGGCGCGTGGCCACCGCACCGGCTTCCGAAGCCTGGTATTCGGCAAGTGCCGCTTCCCGCCCGCGGCGCAGGCCTCCGAACACGTCCAGTTCCCAGCTCGCGTTGAAATTGGCCTCGTAATCATTGCCGTAGCGATCGAAACCGGGCGTCGAATTCAGGACTCGCCCCAAGGGGGTTTCAACCGACTGGTAGACTCGCGCCGCCTGCCCGCTGACAGTGCCGGACGGCAGCAGCGCGGCATTCGCCGCGCCAAGTCCCGCGCGCGCCTGCGAGACGCGAGCGGCGGCCTGCGCGAGGTCCAGGTTCTGTTCCAGCGCGAGCGTGACGAATCGTGTCAGTTGCGGATCATCGAAACCCGTCCACCACGTGACAAGGTCGGCCCTGGCCGCCGCGTGCCGGTGATCCACCGCGACCTGGCCCTGGAACTGCTCGGGCATGGCCACGTTGGGCCGGACATAATCGGGGCCTACAGCGCAGCCAGCCGAGAGACTGGCGACAATAACCGCGGCAAGGATGGGTTTGGGTAGCATGAGCGTCTTCGCAAGATTCCGGTGGTGACTATAATACCAAATAGTCACTGGTTGTCCATTCCTGTATGCTATACCCATGAAAAAAGCCACCACTTCGCCCATCCCGGCGCGCGGCCCCGCTGACCACGAGGTACGGGATCAGATCGTTGTCGCCGCCACCGAGCACTTCAGCCGGTATGGCTACGAGAAAACGACGGTGTCCGACCTCGCCAAGGCGATCGGGTTTTCCAAGGCCTACATCTACAAGTTCTTCGAGTCCAAGCAGGCCATTGGCGAGATGATTTGCGCGAACTGCCTGCACGAGATCGAAACCGAGGTCAGGTTGGCCGTCGCACAGACCGATCTGCCACCGGAGAAGCTGCGGCGGATGTTCAACGTCTTCACGGAAGCGAGCCTCCGTCTGTTTTTCCAGGACCGCAAGCTCTACGAGATTGCCGCATCGGCGGCCACGGAGAACTGGCAGGCGGTGCTTGCGTATGAAGAGCGCGTCCAGAAGCTGCTTCGGGACGTCCTCCAGGAGGGTCGGCAAAGCGGGGACTTCGAGCGCAAAACCCCCCTCGATGAGACTGCGATGGCGATCTATCTGGTGTTGCGCCCCTACCTCAACCCAATGCTCCTGCAGTACAGCTTCGATTACACCAAGGTCGCGCCTGCACAACTGTCCAGTCTCGTGCTCCGCAGTCTGTCGCCTTGACGGAAATTTCGGTTTGTGACCATTGACTAAGTTGGTCACTAGAACCATAATGAAAGCCCCGATCACTCCGTCAATGGGTCTTTCATGCTCCGGCGTCGCCTTGCTACCTCTACAGTCGTCTGTGCACTGGCACTTGCGCTAGCCGCCTGCGGCGCAAAAGCACCGTCCGATCCGCGCACCGAAGCGCCCCTGGTGCGCACCGCCATCGCTCAGGCGGCGATCCCCGCCTCCCGTTCGTTTACCGGAACCGTCGCCGCGCGCGTGCAGAGCGAGCTGGGATTTCGCGTCTCCGGCAAGGTGCTCGAGCGGCTGGTGGATGCCGGGCAAACCGTCAAACGCGGCCAGCTGCTGATGCGCCTCGACCCCATCGATCTGAGGCTTGCCGCGCAGGCCCGGCAGGACGCGGTCACCGCCGCGCGAGCACGGGCGCAGCAGACCGCGCAGGACGAAGAGCGCTACCGCGACCTGCGCGGCACCGGCGCGATATCGGCATCGGCCTACGACCAGATCAAGGCGGCGGCCGATGCCGCCAAGGCCCAGCTCAGCGCGGCCGAGGCTGACGCCGACGTTGCGCGCAACGCGACGGGTTACGCCGGGCTGGTGGCGGACGGCGACGGTGTCGTGATGGAAACGCTGGCCGAGCCGGGCCAGGTCGTCAGCGCCGGCCAGCCCGTGGTACGCCTGGCCCACGCCGGGCGCCGCGAGGCTGTCATCCAGCTACCCGAAACCCTGCGCCCCGCAATCGGTTCGGTCGCCCAGGCCACGCTGTTCGGCAACGGCGGTGTTAGCGTTCCGGCGACGCTGCGCCAGCTTTCGGATACGGCGGATCCTCGTACCCGGACCTTTGAAGCGCGGTATGTGCTGCAGGGAGAGCTGGCCGACGCCCCACTGGGCGCCACGGTGACGGTCCAGATTCCGGACGCGCATTCCGCGATGCAAGGCGGTTTGCAGGTGCCGATCGGCGCGCTGTTTGACGCGGGCAAGGGACCGGGGGTGTGGGTCATCAACGGCGAGCCGGCAAGGGTTTCCTGGCGGCCGGTTACTGTCGAACATCTGGGCGACGATAGTGCTCGCGTCGCCGGTGAGATCAGGCAAGGCGACCGGATCGTCGCGCTCGGCGCGCAGCTGCTGCGCGAAGGCGAGCAGGTCCGGATGACAAGTCAAGCGGTCGCCATGACGGCCGAGGGAGCCCGTCCGTGAGCGAAGGCCGTTTCAACCTGTCGGCGCTCGCCGTGCGCGAGCGCTCCATCACCCTGTTCCTGATCTGCCTGATTTCACTGGCCGGGCTCGTTTCGTTCTTCAAGCTGGGCCGGGCGGAAGACCCCGCGTTCACGGTCAAGGTGATGACCATCATCACCGCCTGGCCGGGAGCCACGGCGCAGGAAATGCACGATCAGGTCGCCGAGAAGATCGAAAAGCGCATGCAGGAGCTGCGCTGGTACGACCGGACCGAGACCTACACACGGCCTGGGCTGGCCTTCACGACCTTGACCCTGCTCGACAGCACGCCGCCGTCGGAAGTACAGGAACAGTTCTACCAGGCCCGGAAAAAAATCGGCGACGAAGCAGCCAACCTGCCGGCTGGCGTGATCGGGTCGATGGTCAATGACGAATATGCGGACGTCACGTTTGCCCTCTTCGCCCTGAAGGCCAGGGGCGAACCGCAGCGCCTGCTAGTGCGCGATGCGGAGACGCTGCGCCAACGGTTGCTCCACGTGCCGGGCGTGAAGAAGGTCGACATCATCGGCGAGCAGTCGGAGAGAATCTATATCGAGCTCTCACATGACCGGCTGGCAACGCTGGGCGTGAGCCCCCAGGACGTGTTCGCGGCGCTCAACGGTCAGAACGCCCTGACGCCGGCCGGCTCCGTGGAGACCAAAGGTCCGGAGCTGTTCATTCGTCTGGACGGTGCCTTTGACAACCTGCAGAAGATCCGCGACACGCCGGTCGTAGCGCAGGGCCGCACGCTGAAGCTGTCGGACATTGCCACCGTTACGCGTGGTTATGAAGATCCGGCGACGTTCATGATCCGCAACAACGGCGAACCTGCACTGCTGCTGGGCATCGTCATGCGCGACGGCTGGAACGGGCTCGACCTCGGCAAGGCGCTGGACAGCGAGGTCGGCGCAATCAACGCCGGGCTGCCGCTGGGCATGAGCCTCACCAAAGTCACCGATCAAGCCGTCAACATTCATTCGGCGGTCGACGAGTTCATGCTCAAGTTTTTCGTCGCGCTGCTGGTGGTCATGCTGGTGAGTTTCGTCAGCATGGGCTGGCGGGTGGGCCTCGTCGTTGCCGCGGCCGTACCGCTGACACTCGCGGTGGTGTTCGTCGTGATGGCCGCGACCGGCAAGAACTTCGATCGCATCACGCTCGGATCGCTGATCCTCGCGCTCGGCCTGCTCGTGGACGACGCGATCATCGCGATCGAAATGATGGTGGTAAAGATGGAGGAAGGCTACAGCCGCATCGCCGCCTCCGCCTACGCGTGGAGCCATACGGCCGCGCCGATGCTGGCGGGCACGCTGGTGACCGCCGTCGGCTTCATGCCCAATGGCTTCGCGCGCTCCACGGCCGGCGAATACACCAGCAACATGTTCTGGATCGTCGGCATCGCACTGATCGCATCGTGGGTCGTCGCCGTGGTCTTCACGCCCTACCTGGGTGTGAAGATGCTGCCCGACTTCAAAAAGGTCGAAGGCGGTCACGACGCGATCTACGACACGCCGCGCTACAACCGCTTCCGTCAGCTGCTCACGCGCGTCATCGCGCGCAAATGGCTGGTCGCCGGTTCGGTCGTGGGCCTCTTCGTCCTGGCCATCCTCGGCATGGGCGTGGTCAAAAAACAGTTTTTCCCGATCTCCGACCGTCCCGAAGTGCTGGTCGAGGTGCAGATGCCCTATGGCACGTCGATCTCGCAAACCAGCGCCGCCACGACGAAGGTCGAAGCGTGGCTCGCGAAGCAGAAGGAAGCCAGGATCGTCACCGCGTACGTCGGGCAAGGCGCGCCACGCTTTTACCTGGCGATGGGGCCGGAACTGCCCGATCCGTCGTTTGCCAAGATCGTGGTGCGCACGGACAGCCAGGATGAGCGCGACGCATTGAAGCAGCGACTGCGTCAGGCAGTCTCCAACGGTCTCGCCCCCGAGGCGCGCGTGCGGGTTACGCAACTCGTATTCGGTCCATATTCGCCGTTCCCGGTCGCCTACCGTATCTCTGGCCCGGACCCGGACAAGCTGCGCGGTATTGCGGGAGAAGTTGAGCAGGGGATGGAGGCCAGTCCGATGATGCGTACGGTCAACGCTGACTGGGGTACGCGCACGCCCACGCTGCACTTCACGTTGCAGCAGGACCGTCTGCAGGCGGTGGGGCTGACATCCAGCGCCGTGGCGCAACAACTGCAATTCCTGCTAACCGGCGTGCCCGTCACCGCCGTGCGTGAGGATATTCGAACCGTGCAGGTCATCGCGCGTTCGGCCGGCGATGTTCGTCTCGACCCGGCGCGGCTCGGCGACTTCACGCTGGCTGGCGCGAACGGGCAACGCATTCCGCTGTCGCAGGTGGGCAAGGTCGACGTGCGCATGGAGGAACCAATCATGCGCTGGCGGGACCGCGTGCCGACGATCACGGTACGGGGCGACATTGCCGACAACCTTCAGCCGCCGGACGTATCGACGGCGATCACCAGGCAGCTTCAACCCATCATCGCCAGGCTTCCGACCGGCTACCGTATCGAAGAGGCGGGCTCCATCGAGGAATCGGCTAAAGCGACGAAAGCCATGTTGCCGCTCTTCCCGATCATGCTGGCGGTTACGCTCATCATCATCATCTTCCAGGTGCGCTCGATCTCCGCAATGGTGATGGTGTTCCTGACCAGCCCGCTGGGCTTGATCGGGGTGGTGCCGACGTTGATCCTGTTCAGGCAGCCGTTCGGCATCAATGCGCTGGTCGGTCTCATCGCGCTATCGGGCATCCTGATGCGCAACACGCTGATCCTGATCGGACAGATTCACCAGAACGAGCAGGCGGGGCTGGATCCGTTCAGTGCGGTCGTCGAAGCCACCGTGCAGCGTGCCAGACCGGTGATCCTGACGGCCATGGCGGCGATCCTCGCTTTCATCCCGCTGACCCATTCGGTGTTCTGGGGAACCCTCGCGTACACGCTGATCGGCGGTACGTTCGCCGGGACGATTCTGACCCTGGTCTTCCTGCCGGCGATGTATTCGATCTGGTTCAAGATTCGACCCGAGCGTATCGCCGGCTTGCGCAAAGATCGGCATGAGCAGGTGCAGCCTTCCGAGCGAACGCTGCAGGACGCGCTCGACGCGGGCAGTTAAAAAAACACCATCAATTCACCTGAAGGGAGCTGTTCATGTCGAATTCCACTGTTGTGGTTGTTACCGGCGTCTCATCGGGTATCGGACGCGCCGCTGCCGAGAAGTTTGCCCGGCGGGGGTGCCGCGTATTTGGCACCGTGCGCAGCATCGCAAAAGCGGCGCCTATCTCGGGAGTCGAGCTTGTCGAGATGGATGTTCGCAACGATGCTTCGGTCCAGGCTGGAATCCAGTCCGTCATCGATCGCGCCAGGCGAATCGACGTGCTCGTCAACAATGCAGGAACGAGCATGATTGGCGCGGTCGAGGAAACGTCGACTGCCGAAGCCTCGTCTCTGTTCGATACCAATGTATTCAGCATTCTGCGCGCGACACAGGCTGTACTCCCCCACATGCGGGCACAACGCGGTGGAAGGATCGTCAATGTCAGTTCGGTGCTCGGGTTTCTCCCGGCGCCCTACATGGGACTCTATTCGGCGTCCAAGCACGCTGTGGAAGGGCTGACCGAAACCCTGGATCATGAGGTGCGCCAGTTCGGCATACGCGCAACGCTGGTCGAACCGACTTTTACCAGGACCAATCTCGACATCAATGCGCCCCAGGCGGGTTCGAAAATCGCCGACTATGACCGCGAGCGTGCCCTTGCAATGAGCGCAGTCGTGAACAGTGTCAAAGGTGCCCCCGAGCCCGAGGGCGTGGCAAACACGATTGTCGAAGCGGCGCTTGGCGCCTGGCGGATGCGTCGCACGCCTGCCGGACAGGCGTCGTTGCTCAGCAAGTTACGCCGCTTTATGCCCGCTGGTCCCGTCGATTCAAGCTTGAGGAAAACATTCGGCCTTGGTTGAAGCGCTCGTCCACGCATCACATTGCGGCCAAGGTTCGACGAGTCCCTGTTTCTGAAAAAGGCGTGCGACCGCTGATTTGCGCAAACCCTGATACTTCGCCGCTTCGCACCGGCAGCCGTCGTCCAATGGCTTATAAGCGAAGAAGTAAGTTAGCCTTTCGTAACGATCAAGGGAGGGAGCGAAATGGCCGAAAAACTTTATCCCGTAAGACTTTGAGGAAGCCTTTCAGTGGTTTATAGAAGATACGCTTGCTCGCAGATCGTGTCGTCGATCGGACGCATCGCGACGCAGCCGACGATACCGCCAGGATCGGCGCCCGCGCCGTTGCTCGCGAGCAGCACGCGGCCGCGCGGCGCCGCGAATTTGCCTGGCAGGCTGGCGAGTTCGGCGTCGAATTGCTGGAAGCCGAGATCGATGCCGAAACTGTCCGCGGGCTCGCGGAAGATGGTCCGTACAGCCTCGATCTGCTCGGGGAAGCGGGCAGTGTGCAGATGGATCATGCGATGGGTCGGGTCATTGAACGCGCAGCGGAAACCGGATCTCGAACGTGGTCCCCACGTCCTCGCGCGACGCAAACTCGATCTGCCCATCGAGCACGCGGCATAGCTCCCTGACGATCGCGAGCCCGAGCCCCGTGCCCGGAATCTCGTCGCAGGCCGCGCGCTCGAACTCATCGAATACGCGCGCCGCGTCGGCGGGCGCAATGCCGACGCCGGTGTCGGAGACGCGAATCGCCCAGTGTTCGGCGCCATGCATCGCGAACCGGATTTCGACTTGCCCCGACTTCGTGTACTTGATCGCGTTGGTCAACAGATTGACCGCGATCTGCTTGAGCTTCAGCCGATTCGACGTGACGACCGGCAGCGCCGCGTCGAACGCGCTGCGCAACGCAAGCCCTTTCGCCTCGATCGACGGTCGCGTCGACGCGACGAGTTCGTCGAAGAGTTCGCGCAAATCGACGTCTTCGAGCACGAGCGGGGCGGCGTCTCCGAGTACGACCGAGTACTCGACCATCTGGTCGACCAGTTGCTTCATGTCGGCAGCCTGACGGTTCGCGAGCGTCAATGCGGTATCGGCTTTCGACGGCGCTCGCTCGATCAGTTGCAGCGCGATCGAAAACGCGTTGAGGAAATTGCGCAGATCGTGCACGACGCTGCGCGTGATCTGCATCCGCGATTCATATAGATCGCCGACCAGCCGTTGCTCGAGCGTCAATTCGTGATTCGCGCGTTCGAGCCGTCCCGTGTATTCGTCGATCTTGCGATCGCGCTCGGCGACCACTTCCTTGATCGACTCATACCTGACCACGCTGAATGCTTCGGCGATCAGGCGGCGCGCGCGGCTCTCGTGACGGCGCGTGCACGTCCGGTCGCGCTCGACGAACTCTTCGAGCGCTTCGAAGATCACCTGCTGAAAGAGGTCCAGTTCGCGCACCAGCTCTTCGATCCGGTAGCCCTGCTGCCAACGGACCTTGCCGTGCTTCTTCGCGTCGCGCTCGATCGACGTTTCGACGCGCTCGAGATCTTCTGCATCGAGCACCCGGTACAGCTCGTCGAGAATATCCGGCAGATGGTCGGCCAGTTGCCGATAAGTGAGCTTGTCCGCTTCGACGAGATCGGCGTCGGCGGAAACGGCATGCATCCATTGCCGCGTCAGGCCGCCCCGTTCCGCGCGGATGAAGTTGGCGAAGTTGCGCAGCGGGCTCACGCGTCTGTCGGTCATGATGGATACCGGAATGGAGTTTCTACAACATACAACGCGCGAACGGTCCGAACGCCTCGATTTGCGCAGGCACCGCAAACCTGTTTCGCTGCCGATCGGCCAGGCGACCCGACGCGCGCCGGCAACCCGCGTCATTATCCGCGTAATTGCCGTTCGTGGAACATCTCTTGCGAGACTCTGATCAGACAAGAAGGCAAATTTCGTCCGCAAAACATGATGTATTCGATCTTGCTGGTCGACGACGAACCGGAAATTCTAGCCGCATGGCGGTTGATTCTGGAGAGCGAAGGGTATGAGGTGAGTTGCGCGAGCAACGGCGCCGAAGCACTCGCTTGTGTCGTCGCTCACGTTCCCGACCTGATTGTTACGGACTGGATGATGCCGGTCATGGACGGCGCGGAGTTATGCCGCCGTTTGAAATCGATGCCGCTATCCGTCAACGTACCGATTCTGGTCCATACCGCGGTGCCGCCTTCGGGCAGCGATGCGCATTACTGCAGCGCATGTCTGCTGAAGCCGATCGGCGCGGATCTCTTTCTGACCACGATCGCGCAGCTCTGCGCGCCACGATGCTGATATGGCACGCGTCGCCGCGTTCACCGTCGTGTGATGACGTCAACGCCGTGCCACGTCATCGTCCGGAACGTCTGCTGAGTCGGCCTTCAGGAAATCGACGAACGCGCGCAGCGGCGCGGGCACATGACGATGGCCCGGATAGTAAAGAAAAGGCCCTGAAAAGCGCTGCCACCACGGTTCGAGAATCGCTTCGAGCGCGCCGCTGTCCAGATGCGGGCGCAGCATGTCTTCGAACAGGTGAATGATGCCGAGGCCCGCGACCGCGCCGCTGACCGCGAGGTCGATCGCGGCGCCGGGCCGCACCAGCAGCGGCCCTGTCGGATTCAATTGCAGCAGCTCGCCGTCGCGCTCGAAGTACCAGGTCGGCATCGCGCCGCTGGCGAATTGCCCGCGCAGGCAGGCATGCGCGAGCAATTCGCCGGGATGTTGCGGACGGCCGTGCGCGTCGAGATACGCGGGCGACGCGGCGGTCGCGAAGCGCTGCACGCGCGCGCCGATCGGCACCGCGATCATGTCCTGCTCGAGGCGTTCATCGTAGCGAATGCCCGCATCGCAACCGATCGACAGCACGTCGACGAAACCATCCTCGACCACCACTTCGACGCGAATATCCGGGTACTGCTTCAGAAAGCGCGCAAGCACGTCGGGCAGCACGATGCGCGCGACGCTCGACGGCACGTTGAGCTTCAATGTGCCGGTCGGCTTGTCGCGAAAGCCGTTCAGCACGTCGAGCGCCGCTTCCATTTCGCCGAACAGCGGCGTCAGCTTCTCGATCAGACGCAGCCCGGCTTCGGTCGGCGCGACGCTGCGCGTGGTGCGGTTCAGGAGCCGCAGCCCGAGTTTCGTTTCGAGGCGCCGCACCGCGACGCTCAGACTCGACGCCGACACGCCGCTCACGCGCGCCGCGTCGCGAAAGCCGCCGGCGCGGGCGACAGAAACGAAGGCGGCCAGATCATTCAGTTCCATGACGATTGATTGTGCAGAATTTTGAACAACCCGTACACGTTAGACCGCTTTATTCAACAACGCAATTCCGGCGATACTGCCGCTCATCACTTCACAAGGAGATCGTCATGCCGAACTTCAGCTTCAACGACACTTTCGCACTAGCCGGCCGCCCGGTGCGGCGCATGGGCTATGGCGCGATGCAGCTGGCCGGCCCCGGCGTGTTCGGGCCGCCGAAAGACCGCGACGCGGCGCTCGCGGTGCTGCGTGAGGCGGTCGCGTTGGGCGTCGACCACATCGATACCAGCGATTTTTACGGGCCGCACGTGACCAATCAGTTGATCCGCGAGGCGCTCCACCCGTATCCACGCGATCTGACGATCGTGACGAAGGTGGGCGCGGTGCGCGATGGCGCCGGCGCCTGGCTGCCGGCGCAGGAGCCCGCCGACCTCGAGCGCGCGGTGCATGACAATCTGCGCAACCTCGGGCTCGACGCGCTCGACGTGGTCAACCTGCGCGTGATGGGCAACGTGCACGAGCCGAGCGAGGGCTCGATCGAAAAGCAGGTCACGGCGCTTGCCGAGCTGCAGCAGCGCGGGCTCGTGCGTCATGTCGGCCTGAGCAACGTGACGGCCGCGCAGATTGCCGAGGCTCAGCGCATCACGAAGGTCGTGTGCGTGCAGAATCACTACAACCTCGTGCATCGCGACGACGATGCGTTGATCGATGCGCTCGCGGAACAGGGCATCGCCTACGTGCCGTTTTTCCCGCTGGGTGGCTTCACGCCGATTCAATCGTCCGAGTTGTCGGAGCTTGCGCGCAAGCTCGAGGCGACGCCGATGCAGGTCGCGCTTGCCTGGCTATTGCATCGGGCACCTAACATTCTGCTGATTCCGGGCACGTCTTCGGTGACTCATCTGCGTGAAAACCTGCAGTCGGCGCAGTTGAAGCTCAGCGACGAGGTGCTCGATCAACTAGGTGCGATCGGCGCTGAAAAGGGCTGATTACACCGATGCCGCGATGAACTCCCGCAACCATTGATGCGCGGGATCGCGATGCACCCGCTCGTGCCATAGCATCGCCATCTCGTAGCCCGGCACCTCGACGGGCGGCTCGACCATCCGCAGCGCGTCCGTGCCGCGCACGAGACGCGCGGGCAGCATCCCCACGAGATCCGTGCTCGCGAGCACCGACTGCATGAACAGAAAGTGCGGCACCGACAGCACGACCTTGCGCGCGAGTCCCACCTTCGCGAGCGTCTCGTCGGTGACGCCGAAAAAGCCGCCGCCATCGGGCGACACGATCACGTGTTCGAGCTTGCAGAACTGCGCGAGGGTGGGCCGGCGCTTCAGCTTCGGATGACCCGCGCGGCCGACCAGCACGTAGCGCTCGGCAAACAGCACGCGACGGCGCAAGCCTTCGGGCGCGCCTTCGCTCGTATGAAAGCCGATATCGATATCGCCCTGTTCGGCCTGGCGAGCGAGCCGCGGCGGCACCGCCTCGACGATCGCGAGACGCGTGCCGGGCGCCACCGCGCGCAAGCCCGCGAGCATCGGCAGGATGATCGTGGACTCCGCGTAGTCCGTTGCGGCGATGCGCCAGGTTTGCGTCGCCGCGGCCGGATGGAATGGACTGGTTGGCGCGACCGCGCGCTGCAGTGCGTCGAGCGCTTCGCGCAATGGCTCGCGCAGTGCCTGCGCTTTCGCGGTGGGCCGCATGCCGCGCGGTCCCGGCAACAGCAGCGGATCGCCGAATACATCGCGCAGTTTCGCCAGATGCACGCTGACCGACGGCTGAGAGAAGTTCAGCCGTTCGGCGGCGCGGGTCACGTTGTGCTCTTCGAGCAGCACGTCGAGCGTGACCAGCAGGTTCAGGTCGAGTCTTCTGAGATTAACCACGGCAATACCTGACATATTGGGAATTCATTTCCAATATATCTTGGCGATGCCTATCGTGACTGTTTTCTGCCACGAAGGTCCCATCATGAACGTTCTCATCATCTATGCGCATCCCGAACCGAAATCGTTGAACGGTTCGCTGAAGGACTTCACTGTCCGCCATCTCGAAAGCGCCGGCCATACGGTGCAGGTGTCCGATCTGTACGCGATGAACTGGAAAGCGTCGCTAGACGCACACGACACCAGCGAGCGTCACAGCGGCGAGCGCTTCTTCGCGTCGCTCGAATCGAAGCATGCGTTCGAGAACGGCTTGCAGAGCGAGGACATCGCGCGTGAGCAGGACAAGCTGAAGTGGGCCGATGCGGTGATCCTGCAGTTTCCGCTGTGGTGGTTCTCGATGCCGGCGATCATGAAGGGCTGGGTGGAGCGTGTCTATGCGTACGGTCTCGCGTATGGCGTCGGCGAGCATTCCGATGCGCGCTGGGGCGAGCGTTATGGCGAGGGCCGTTTCGCGGGCAAGCGCGCGATGCTGATCGTCACGACGGGCGGCTGGGAGTCGCACTACAGCGCACGCGGCGTCAACGGTCCGATCGACGACGTGCTGTTCCCGATCCAGCACGGTGTGCTGTATTACCCCGGCTTCGAGGTATTGCCGCCGTTCGTCGTCTATCGCACGAGCCGCGTCGACGAGGCGAAGTATGCCGAGGTCAGCGAGGCGCTTGGGCGACGGCTCGACACGCTGTGGACGGCCGCGCCGATCGCGTTCCTGCCGCAGAACGGTGGCGCGTATGAGATTCCGGCGCTCACATTGCGGGACGATCTGGCGCCGGGGCGGGTGGGGTTTGCCGCGCACGTTGAAGATGCGGGCGCAGAGACGGCAACTGAAGCCGATGAAGCGACCGAAGCCTGACTGGTTCGTATGTTTCGCTGAAATTTGGTTGTAAGTCGCCATTGCTACAGTCGTTCGCGGACATAGGCCGAGGCATGCCGGGGCGCTCTTCTTCGGATGCCTGACGAACGTAAGCAGCAAGAAGCAAGCGCAAGGGGCGACTCACCATGAATCCAGTCCATACGTTCTGGCTCATTCTGATGCTGATCGCATCGCCGGCGTGGGCGTTCCAGTCGCGCGTCGTCACGATTCCGAGCGCGGCGATGCATCGTACGTTCGACGCAACCATCGTGCTGCCCGATCGATACGCGCGTGGCAACCAGGCCGCGCGCTTTCCGGTCGTCTACGTGCTACATGGCTCGGGCGGCGATTACACGGACTGGACCGCGAATTCGCATATCGGCAAGCTCGCCGACCGCTATCACGTGATCCTCGTGATGCCCGACGGCGGCCGCGACAGCTGGTACATCGATAGCCCCGTCGATCCGCGCAGCCGCTACGAAACCTACGTGGGTACGGAAGTGGTGGCCTATATCGACAGCCATTTCCGCACGATCGCGACGAAGCAGGCGCGCGCTATCACGGGCTTGAGCATGGGCGGCTTCGGCGCGCTACGCATCGCGCTCGACCGGCCCGACGCTTTCGGCGCGGCGGGCAGCATCAGCGGTGCGGTGGACCCGCGCGGCAGCGAGGACGAGCCCGGCATCGAGCGGGTGTTCGGCGACCCGATGCAAGATGCGGACTTCTGGAACAGCAAAGCGATCGTCGCGAGTGCGGAGGATTTCGGCCGCGACCATATCGCGCTGACGATCGATTGCGGCGTGAACGACTCGCTCGTGCAGTCGAACCGGCTGCTGCACGAGCGGCTCGTCGAACTCGGCGTGCCGCACGATTACGCCGAGCGGCCCGGCGGCCATACGTGGAAGTACTGGTCGAACGCGGTCAAATATCAGGTGCTGTTCTTTGCCGGCACGTTCAGGCAGGCGGCGCGCGAAATGCGTGACGCGCGGGCCGCGGCCGCGGCCTGACGGCGGACGGCTATCCGCGTCAATCGATTCCGTGAAACACCGCGTCGTCCGGTCCCAGGTAGACCGGCGGGCGCCACGCGGCATCGCGCATCGAATGCTGGACCTGTTTGTCGACGCCGAGCAGCACCGCGAAAATCGCCATCCGCACCGGAATGCCGTTGTCGGTCTGCCGGAAAATCGCGAGCCGCGAATCGTGATTGAGGTCGGTGCTCAAATCGTTCGCGCCGGGCCGGCTGTCGCGCGGCAGCGGGTGCATGATCAGCGTTTCGGCGCCGCACACGCTATCGACGAGCGCCTGGTTGATCTGGAAGTCGGGCGTGTAGCCTTCGAACGATTCGTCGGTGAAGCGCTCCTTCTGGATGCGCGTCGCGTATACGACGTCGGCGCCGCGCAAGCCAGTGTGCAGGTCGTGCGTCTGTTCGATCACGTGAGCGTTGCGCGAAATCTGCTCGATGATATAGCCCGGCAATTCGAGCATCGGCGGCGAAATCAGCGTGAACTTGATGCCGCGATACAGCGCCAGCAGCTTCACGAGCGAATGCACGGTACGTCCGTACTTGAGGTCGCCGACCAGCGCGATGTGCGCGCCGTCGACGATCTTGCCGAGCCGCGAGAACTCACGCTGGATCGTGTAGAGATCGAGCAGCGCCTGGCTCGGATGCTCGCCGGGACCGTCGCCGCCGTTGATCACCGGCACGTTGGTCGCGCGCGCGAATTCGGCCACCGAGCCTTGCTCCGGGTGGCGGATCACCAGCGCGTCGACATAGCCGCTCATCACCCGGCTCGTGTCGTAGATCGATTCTCCCTTCGCCATCGACGAAAACGTGAAGCCGGTCGTGTCGCACACCGAGCCACCGAGCCGGCAGAACGCCGCGCCGAAGCTCACACGAGTACGCGTGCTCGCCTCGAAGAACAGATTGCCGAGCACCGCGCCTTCGAGCACGCGCGAGATTTTGCGGCGCCGGGCGATCGGCTGCATGATGTCGGCGACGCGAAAGAGTGCCTCGACCGAGTCGCGCGAAAACTGATCGACCGACAGCAGCTGCGGCTTGCCCTCGAACAGAATCTGGCTTGCGAGCGATTGCGAGTCTACGCTTTGCGTATATCCTTCGCCCGGCTCCGTGTTCGCGACGATCTCCGACACGAAACGCTCGACGATTTCCGGCATCGCCCGCGATTCCTGCGAGTCGTCCGGCAGCAGCCACGTATCCAGCGCCCGGCGTGACACGCCGATGCGGTTAGCGAACGTATCGCGCGTCATGTTCAGGCGACGCATCGCATCGCGTAGGAAGGCTTGTTGCGGAACGCTCATGAGGGCACCTGTCGCAAAAGTGGGTCGGCGGGAGTAAGGCAGCAAAGCGCGTTGATGTACGCGGTGCGTATATTAGTTTCCGGCGCGTAGAAGTCAAGCGTTTTCCTCCGCGAGCTGGTTCGTCGGCCCTCGCAGGACGGCATCGTCGCGCATTTCAGCGCGCTCGCGGACGCGAGCGCGCATCCAGTCGTGCTCTACGATATTCCGCAACGCACCGGCGTGCGGCTCGACCTCGACACGCTGCTGACGCTCGCCGTGCATCCGCGAATTCAGGCGATCAAGGATTGCGCCGGTTCGCTCGACACGACGCTCGCGTTGATTCGCGACGGCCGTCTGCAAGTGCTCGCGGGCAATGACCTCGAGCTCTTCTCGACGGTGTGCGCGGGTAGAAGTGGGGCGATCGCGGCGTCGGCGCATTGGCGGCCCGAGCGTTTCGTCGCGCTTTATCGCGCGTTGACGCAGGGGAAGTTCGACGAAGGACGACGCATTTTTCACGCGCTCGTGCCGCAGATCCAGCTCGCGTTCGCGGAACCGAATCCCGCGCCGGTGAAGGCGCTGCTCGCGGCGCGGGGATGGGTGCGCAACGAATTGCGTTTGCCGATGACGCGTGCGAGCGAGGCGTTGACCGAACGGCTAGCGGCGTTGGGGGAGACGCTGCTCAGATAGAGACTCCGCTTGCGGCCATCGTTCTGCCGCGGAGCATTGCGCCGAAGTCGTCGGCGTTGATCGGCTTGCCGAGCAGGTAGCCCTGCACTTCGTCGCACATCATCGAGCACAGCTTGTCGAGCTGCGATTGGGTTTCGACGCCCTCGGCGACCACGTCCATTTCGAGCGAGTGCGCGAGCGCGATGATCGCCGACACGATTGCGCTGCCCGCGGCGCCGTTCGCGTCGAGACCGTTGATGAAGAAGCGATCGATCTTCAGCTGCTTCACCTGGAAGCGCTGCAGATACGCGAGGCTCGAATAGCCGGTGCCGAAGTCGTCGATCGAGATGTCGAAGCCGCTCGCCTGAAACGCGCGGATTACTTCGACGGTGCGCGCGGCATCCTGCATCGCTACGGTCTCGGTGATCTCGAACATGATCTGCTCGCACGCGACGCCCTCGCTCCTGACGATGTCGAGGATCGTCTCGACGAGGTCCGGTTGCAACAGCTGACGCGGCGACAGGTTGATCGCCACCTTCATCGCCGGCAGGCCCTGTTCGATCCAGCCGCGAATGCGCCGGCAGGTTTCACGCACGACCCAGTATCCGATCTGCACGATCTGCCCGGAGCGCTCGGCGACCGGGATGAATTCGGCCGGCGTCAGCGCGCCCATTTCCGGATCGTGCAGGCGGATAAGCGCCTCGGCGCCCGCGAGCGCGTCGCCGCCGCGCTGAAACTTCGGCTGGAACAGCAGCGAGAAACGATCATTCGCGAAGGCGTCGTGCAGCACTTGCTGGATCCGCAGCGTGCGCGTGGCGGCCTCGTTCATGCTGCGCTCGAAGAAGCGGTAGGTGCCGCGGCCGGCGCGTTTCGCTTCGTACATCGCGGCGTCCGCGTGCTGGAGCAGCGTCTCGACGCTGTCGCCATCGCGCGGATAGAGCGCAATGCCGATGCTCGGCATCACCTGCAGCGGTTGTTCGTCGCTCCACGTGCCCTGGCGCATCCGGTGAAGCACGCCGTCGGCGAGCGCGGCCGCGTCGTCGCCGCACGTAAGGTGTTCCGTGAGCACGACGAACTCGTCGCCGCCGAGCCGCGCGACGGTGTCGCTCGAACGCACGCATTGCTGCAGGCGTTGCGCGAATGCGGACAGCACCGCGTCGCCGGCCGAGTGACCGAGCGAATCGTTGATCGTCTTGAAGCCGTCGAGATCCATGAACAGCACCGCGAACAACGTACGCTGGCGGCGCGCGCCGCTGATCGCGCGTTCGATCCGCTCGGTCAGCGTCGCGCGGTTCGGCAGCCCCGTCAGCGCGTCGAGCGTCGCGAGCCGCACGATCTGGCCGTTCAGCCGCGACACCGCGCCGAGCAGGAAGGTGGTGCGCACGTCGAAGCGCGACAGCATCAGCGTGACGATCAGCACCGCGAACGTGAGCAGGACCACCGAGGTGGCGAGCCATTGCGCATTCATGTCGTTGGCCGCGCCGCAGATCGCGCCCGGCGCGAAGTCGGCGGCGGCCATGCCGGTGTAGTGCATGCCGCTGATCGCGACGCCCATCACCAGCGCCGCGGCGAGACGTTTGCGCACGATATGGCGCTCGTGTTCGTTGCTGAGCGCGCGCGCCATCCACAGCGCGGCGCTCGACGCACCGATCGCGATCGCGATCGAGGCCGCGAACCATGCCGGCTGGTAGTGGATCGCGGGCGCCATGCGCAGCGCCGCCATCCCGGTGTAATGCATGCCGGCGATAGCGATCCCCATCGCCACGCCGCCCATCAGCAGCCGGACCGGCGTCAGGCGCTGCTGGGTCGTCAGCGAGAGCGCCAGATACGAAGCGCCGATCGCGAGGGCCAGCGAGCAGGCGGTCGTCGCCAGGTCATACCCGAGCGGGATAGGCAGCGAGAACGCGAGCATCGCGACGAAGTGCATCGACCAGATGCCGACACCGAGCGCGAACGCGCCGCCGAGCCGCCATGCATGCCGCCGGCGCGTCGAGCCGAGCAGGAAGATGCGGCCCGTCAGATCGAGCGCGGTGTACGACGCGAGTGTCGCGACCGCGAACGAAATCGCGACGAGCCAGAAATTATATGAACTCTGCATATTGGGTCCGCCGGGAGGAGTCCGGCTGGACATCTTATCGGCACTTTTCCAACTTTTGTTCAACTTATTTGCGATTTGCGAACAGGGGACAAAACGGGCGCGCGGACGGCGGCGGATGCCGCGCTGGAACGCGTATCGGATTGCGAGTCACGCTATGCATCCGAGCGTGGATCGGACGGCGGATCGGCGTCCTCGCGGCTCAATTGGAAGCCTTCGTCCAGCCAGCCGGTGACGCCGCCCGCCATCAGCTTGACGGGCCGCCCCAGCTGGGCGAGCCGCAGTGCGCCGCGCGCCGCGCCGTTGCAGTGCGGGCCCGCGCAGTAGGTGACGAACAGCGTGTCCGGCGCATAAGCCGCGAGCTTCGACGCGACGATCTTGCCGTGCGGCAGATTCAGCGCGCCCGGCACGTGGCCCTGCGCGAACAGCGCGGGACTGCGCACGTCGAGCAGCACGAAGCCGAACGCGCCGCTCGCGAGCGCGGCGTGGACGTCGGCGCAATCGGTTTCGAAGCGCAGCGACGCCTGGAAGTGCGCGAGCGCGGCGGCGCTGTCGGCGGCGGGGATCGCGGTGACGGCGTTCGGGACGGTGGTGAGGTTGTCGTGAGTCATGGCAGCAGGGGTGAGTTGATCGGGTGGTGGGGCGCGCGCGTTTCAGGCACGATCGATTGTGACGAGCGGCGGGTCGCCCGGTAAGTGGCGTGATCGTCAATCTTCGGTAACATTGCGCCATGCACAATCATCTCGTCGTCGCGCTGGCCTACGACCGGCTCTGCACCTTCGAATTCGGCTGCGTGACCGAATTGTTCGCGATCGAGCGTCCCGAGCTCGGCGTGTCGTGGTATCGCTTCGCGGTCTGCGCGAGCGAGCCCGGTCCGATCCGCGCGGCGGGCGGCATCACGCTGGCCGCGCCCTACACGCTGAAGCTGCTCGCGAGCGCCGACACGATCGTGATTCCGGGTTGGCGCGATGCCGACGAGGTGCCGCCGGCCGCGCTGCTGTGCAAGCTTCGCGCGGCATACGAGCGCGGCGCGCGGTTCTGCTCGATCTGCTCGGGCGTGTTCGTGCTCGCGGCGGCCGGCGTGCTCGACGGCAAGACCGTGACGACTCACTGGCGCTACGCGGACAAGTTGCAGCAGCGCTATCCGCAACTGCGTGTGCAGCCCGACGCGCTGTATGTCGATGAAGGGCAGGTGATCACGTCGGCGGGATCGGCGGCCGGGCTCGACATGCTGCTGCATCTGGTGCGGCGCGATCATGGCGGCGCGGTCGCGAATCGCGTCGCGCAACGGCTCGTGGTGCCGCCGCATCGCGAGGGCGGCCAGGCGCAGTTCGTGCCGCGCCCGATGCCGCCCGACGAAAGCGGACGTATCGCGAAGCTGATGGACTGGATGCGCAGCCATGCGGCCGAGCCGCATACGCTGCGCTCGCTCGCCGGGCGCGCGGCGATGAGCCCGCGCACGCTGCAACGGCAGTTCCGCGACGCGACCGGCATGGCGCCTTATGAATGGCTCGTCAGGGAGCGCGTCGCGCTTGCGCGTGAGTTGCTCGAAGCCGCGACGCCGCTGCCGATGGCGCGCGTCGCCGAGCTGGCGGGATTCGGGTCGGAGGAGTCGTTGCGGCGGCATTTTCGCCGGATCGCGTTGACGAGTCCGGGGGCGTATCGGCGCAGGTTCGGTGGGGAGGGGTGAGTGGGGCCGGGCGATGCAATCACCTTGCTCACCGCGGCGGCGACCTGACTAGGCGAGCGAGCGCCGATGGCTGGCTATCGCGTAGCGCGTCCCGCTCATCACGAAGGCGAGTATGGCGACGGTGGTCGCTGGAAAAGCCCAGTCCAGCAGATCGTAAGCACAATCGACGCCGCAGGTTGCTTTGAGCCACGTCCAGAGCGGATGCGACGCATTGATGACATTGGACATGTATTCGAACCACCATGGGCGTTCGTCAGCAACAGGAGCGCGGTCGCGTTGAACGCCGGTCGAGCGCGCCCACTGGCGATACCCGTAGGCAAGCAGCCCACCGATCGCCACTGCCGCGACAAGCAACGACAGCCCGAATGCCAGGTCGAGCCGTTCGTCGAGCGTGCTGGCGCTGGCGTTTGCGCTGATCGCCGATATCGACAGCCCGCGTGGCGGCATGATCCATGTGCGCCCGTTCAATCTGCAGGCGCTGGTCACGTCACTGCATCCGGGTTGAACGCGCATTGAATTCGCGGCACGCTCCGAGGTCACAGCAGCAGGCATGGAGCTCACGTCGAGCTTGCCCATTCAACGGAACCCGCTATGTCCGATATCGCAAAGATCATCGCCAACTTCAACGCCGGGCGGGACCCCGAACGACTCGCGATGAAATACAAAGCCATGCGCGGCTCGCCGTTCGTGTTTCTGCGCGGCACCTGCCATCTGTTCTATGCGCGTCTGCCGCGCGCGAACGTACTCGACGACGCGCCGCACGTGTGGATCTGCGGCGACATGCACCTCGAAAATTTCGGCAGCTACAAGGGCGACAATCGCCTCGTCTACTTCGACAACAACGACTTCGACGAAGCCTGTCTCGCGCCGGTTCCGTACGAGCTCGTGCGTCTGTTGACGAGCGTGCTGGTCGGCGCGGCCAACCTGAAGCTGAGCCGCGCTGAAGCGCTCGCGCTGTGCCACACCGCGCTCGATGCCTACGGCGCCGCGCTCGCGTACGGCAAGTCGCGCTGGATCGAAGCGGAGACCGCGACCGGCATGGTGCGCGATCTGTTCGTCGCGCTCGCAAGCCGCACGCGTGCCGTGCATCTGGACCGGCGCACGGTGCTCAAGGGCAAAACGCGCATGCTGAAGGTCGACGGCAAGAAAGCGCTGCCCGTCAGCGATGAACGGCGTGCCGCGGTCGCGCAGTTCATGCAGCAGTTCGCGGTGACGGAGCCGAATCCCGAGTTCTACCGCACGCTCGATGTCGCGCGCCGCATTGCGGGGACGGGCAGCCTCGGTGTCGATCGCTATGTGATTCTGGTCGAGGGCAAGGGCTCGCCCGATGGCAACTACCTGATCGATTTGAAAGAGGCGCTGCCGTCATCAGTGAGTGCGCACGTGACGGCGACGCAGCCGAAGTGGCAGACCGAGGCGCAGCGTGTCGTCGAAGTGCAGCGGCGCAATCAGGCGGTCTCGCAGGCCTTTTTGCACGCGGTGGAATTCAACCAGCGCTCCTATGTGCTGCGGAGTTTGCAGCCATCGGAAGATCGCGTCGTGCTTGCCGGCTGGGACGGCAAGCTGCCGCGACTCGAGGCAGTGATCAACAGCATGGCCGAGTTGAGCGCGTGGGCGCATCTGCGCAGCGGAGGGCGGCAGAAGTCGGCGATCGCAGACGATTTGATCGCGTTTGGCAGTCGGCGCGATTGGCAACTGCCGTTGATCGATCTTGCGACGCAGTGTGAGGCGCAGGTCGCGGCTGACTGGAAGGCTTATTGCGAAGCTTATGATCGGGGAACCTTCGAGACTGGCGGTTTCCAGGGATGATCGGCGGGGGATTGAAGACGCGGTAAGTAGAGGGTGACAACGTGCAAGCTTCGTTCACGGCGCGATCCAATGGCCGTGCCACGCGTGCCCCTCTCGTCGACAGATCGAGATAGTCGATCTCCTGAACCGAAACCATCACCACACTGAAGTGTTCGTAGCCATCGAGTTCTCCGATAAGCCATTGCTGTGATAGGGCCCGGCCGGTCGAACTCCGAACGAGCGTTCCGAGCTTTCGACGGCGCACGGTCGGATTCCTGTCGATCACCGAAGGTGCATTGAAGATCGGCTCCGTCGCTTTTCAGATCGACTCATTTCGACGAGTTGGGCGGCAGAGTTCCGGTGGCGACATCGTGTGAATAGTGCGGCGATGCCCACGTTCGATGCATCCCGGGACTCGGCGCGAATCATTCATATATGCCCAGCATTTTCCACCCGAGCGGGCCAACAACCAGCCATGCAACGGTGTAAAAGAGACTCATCCGAACGATGAGCTTAAAAATGAGATGCCCGAGTTCATCGTGAATTTTTGTCAAAAAGTTTTAATCTCAAATTAATGTCGTTGACCGAGACTCCGTTTAGATGGTTAATTCGTCGGGTGTTTTCTGGAAAATCAGAGGAGGTCAAATGGGACAGCAGAAACAGGATGAAACCGGCGGCAAGGAAGAGTGCCAGCTTTGCCGTATCACCTATTCAATCTACTCAAACTTCCCGCCAATGCCGTCCGCCATGGCGCTGAACGCCGAAACCGGCGAATGGTTTCCGTTCGATAGGCTGAAGTCGTATTCAAACGGTTACGACATGGCCGAAGCCCTGGGTTACGCATGGGCGTGCGATTGTCGCGAGCGTGCCCCCAAACGGTTCAATGAGCAGTTCGAGTTAAGAGACTCCACTGGCAAGCGACAGGCGGGGGTGCGTTACCGGATACGCGTCGGTTCGAGGGTCCTTGCGAAAGGCGTTACGGATGCTCAGGGGCGCACCCAGCGTGTTTCAACAGGTAACGCAAAGCAGGTTTTTATCGATGTTGCCGGGTCATAGCGGCGGACAGCAGGTAATTCTTTTATTATGGGAGAACAGATGACAAATGACTTTTCGAGCAAAAATAGCCAATACCTCAAGACCGACGAGAATGAAGAATGGGCCGAGGTCGGCACAGCCATTACCAATACAACTCCTGCTTCAATATCCAATGTCGTAATCAATACGTTGCCAATATGTGAAAATATGAGCAACGCCGAGTTTCGAAATCTAATAATGCGTTTGCGAGACGCAGCGTTGATTCTCATAAATGAGCGTATTGCAGATTTCGTGTGCAATAGCTTCCGATAGAGGGGGCAACGATGCGGCAGTATGCAAGCCAGATTCGGCACGTAGAATAATCGCAATCTACCCACATTTTTGTACCCTTCCTGATGTTGATGTTTCGACAAATTGCAAGTTGAAGGTCTTGATTCATGAATGTACGCACTATGCCGATACATTCGATTCAGACGATGTAGTTTATGGTTTTGGACCTGGTATTGGTTATTGGGCGCAAACTGATCCAGAGGGGGCATGCAGGAATGCAGACAATTTCGCGTGCTATATTGCCCATTTTGATACCCTCAGTGAATTTTCCGAAAAGAAGATTTGGTAATATGATCAAAAAAATTATTTTATCCGTTTTTTTTGTATTCTCTTTTGCTATATCGCAGCAATTGATGGCTTGTACGATATCGGAAGATTTGACCGAAAGCGTTCCACTGAACTACCAAGGAATTCCAAACGCCTACCGTCTAAAAATGGTGAGCATGGTATTGAATGCCCGGCAATGGCCCAATGTTGAGATTCAAGCCCAAATCGTCGCAAACGCTTACGTTGGGGAAGCCAATGCTAAAGAACTGGCAGAGTCGCGGGGCACGCTGCTAAAAGAATTTTTGATTGAACTTGGTATAAAGCCGCAATATATATATGTTGACACTCATCTGGAGAAATTGCCTTATGCAAAAGATAGCACTGGGCGCAGTGGATATCTACAGCTTAGCGTGGGTCTCATGCCGTTATGCAAGGGTGGCTGCCAGCGACTGTGCGACGATCCGCGCGTGACGCCGACAAGCAAGGCAATCAAGTAGGCCTCTGCTGCCACCTAAAGGCACTGCTTCGGCCGAGCCGCAATCTTGCTCATTCGCCCCTACTGCTGCGACTCGCTGTGAACGATGAGCAGTTCGACCATGATGACGATGACATTAGGCCAACGGTTAGCGTCGGCAACCGTGTCAGCGATCGGTCTCCTCGGATGCGGGGGCGGTGGCGATTGGGCCAGTACGGATGTAAGTGGACCGGCAGCATCTGCACAGGCAAAAGCGTTAGCCGCCACCTCGAGCCCCATCGCGGAGGCCGGATCGGCCACGTCCACGATCACATAACTTCAGCGCTATCAGATCGACCCCACAAAGGTCTTCGTCAAGGGTATCTCGTCTCGTGGTTTCGCGGCAGTGCAGATGCACGTCGCCCACTCATCCACCTTTAAAGGGGCCGCTGTCTACGCGATGGTGCAGCGCGTGACGGGCCGACCGTAGAGCCGTTCCACGGCCGGCGGGACGCGCAACTGCTTACTTCCGTGAGGCTCACGCATCAACCGTTGGCATGAGATCAGATGTCGCGCGTCCGCGGGATGACAACGGCCTGGCCGTGCAGTTTGCCGTCCGCGTCGCGAAGTTGCCACAGCGTGGCTTCCTCGATCATGAAGCGCTGGCCGGACTTAGTGACACGCACGCCCTTGTAGCCCGCCTCGTAGCCCAGCCGCTGGACGCGTGCCAGGAATTGCTGCCGCTCCTCGCGGTTCGGGGCCTCGGCTGAGAGTCGGGACGGCAGTCGGATGATTTCATCCCAACTGTATCCAAAGCGGCGCTGTGCGGCCTTGTTGCCGTAGATAAAGAGCGGGTCGGGATCGGCGTTGTGCGCGAGTACCGCGAATGGGGCACTCTCGTAGAGCCATACGGTTGCTTCGTCCACGGGCATGGCCTGCGGCACCAGCGGACGACCAAGCCGCTGGGCGTAGCTGTCGGCAAGGAGCTGATAGAAAGCTGGATTGCGGTGGAGCGGAATCATCTGAGACGTCTGGACGGAGATCGTGGACCTTTGCAAGGGCGTAGGCGCTCACGATACAGCATCTGCAAGCGAAGTTTCGCGGCCCTATGTTATCCAATTAGACTCGATCTGGAATGTTGCGCTCCATCTTGCCCCGGCGCGAATCTCTCATACGTGCCCCAGCACCTTCCACCAAAGCGGCCCAACGACCAGCCAGGCCACCATGTAAAACAGGCTCATCAAAAATCCCGCCTTCCACCATTCGCCCTGGGTCACGTAGCCCGCGCCGAACATGACGGGACCGGAGCCGATGCCATATTGCGTCAGGCAGCCGTTCACATTGCTCAGAATCCCGAGCGAGACTGCGGCGACGAAGGGCGGGACGCCGGCGGCGACCATCAGTGCCATGGAGAGCGGAAACAGCGCGCTGATATGCGCGGTGGCGCTGGCGAAAAAGTAGTGAATGTAAACGTAGATCGCCGCCACCATCATATAGACCGCCAGCATCGGAAAGCCCGCGAGATGCGCGCCGAATTCCTTGCCGAACCAGCTCACCATGCCATATTCGTTGAGCTTGGAGGCCAGCATGATGAGCAGGCCGATCCAGATCATCGTGTCCTAGGCGGACTTCTCGTTCAGCGCGTCCTGCCAGGTCAGCACGCCGCTGATGAACAGCAACGAAACGCCGATCGCCGCCGCGAGCGTCGCGCCGACGCCGAGATCGTCGCCGAACACCCACAGCACCAGCAAGCCGACGAAGATGCACGCCATGATGATTTCTTTGACCGAGACGGGGCCCATCGTTGTGAGCTCTCGTTGCGCGAGGTCGGTGGCATCGGGGGTGCGTCTGACCTGCGGCGGGGCGATCCACAGCATGGCGATCGGAATGACTGCGAGGCACAGCAGACCGGGGATCGACGCCGCCACCGCCCAGTCGAGCCAGCTGATCGACACGCCCTGGTCCGCGGCCAGCCTGACCGCCAGCGGATTGCCCGCCATTGCCGTGATGAACATGCCCGCCGTGATGATGTTCGCGTGGAAGGCGCAGAGAATCAGGTAGCGTCCCACCTTCGCGCGTGATTCCGGATCGGCGTGACTGCCCAGCACTTCGGAAATGGCTCGCGTGATCGGCAACATCACGCCGCCCGCGCGCGCGGTGATGCTCGGCATCGCGGGGGAGATCACGAGTTCGGTCAACACGAGCCCGTAGCCGAGCCCGGTCGTTCGCTTTCCCAGCAATCGCATGAACAGAAGGGCGATCCGGCGGCCAAGGCCGGTCTTGATCACGCCGCGTGAAATGAAAAACGCGAGCATGACGAGCCATACGAGGTCGGTGCCGGTGGATTTGGTGACGTCGGCAAACGACAGAACGCCGACGAGCACGCCAATGGTCGAGCCGATGATGGCAACCACCGACATCGGCAGCGGGGCGGTCATGATGCCGGCAATGGTCGCGACGAACACGGCGAACATATGCCACGCCTTCGGCTGGAGCCCGGCGGGCGCGGGCAGAAACCACAGCACGACGCCGACCGCGATCGGTACCAGATATTTCCAGACGCCGGCCGGCAGTCCGACCGAGGGCTTCGGCGTGGCGGGAGGCGAACTGGTGGGCCGTGAAACCTTGGCAGGTGTAGGAGCCATGATGGACCTCGTGCCGGCGTGGTTGGGTATTTTCGGAGTGCGCGGGAAGGCGTCACCGCTCGTGGAGCACGCTTTCCGTCGCGTCCTTGACGATGCGCGCGCTACCTAGCAAGGTCTCGCGCTCGATAGGGTCGAGTTCCGGATAGGCGATTAACCGCGCGCCCGCGCCATTGACGACCATTGGCAGCGACACGCACACGTCCGGTACGCCTTCCACTTCGGGCTGGACGATGCCAACCGTGAGAATCAGATCGGTGTCGTGCACGATGGCCTCGCAGATCCTTCCTATCGCGCTGGCGATGCCGTAATGGGTGGCGCCTTTGCCTTCCTTGATGAGCTTCGCCGCCTCGTGGACGGAGCGCAGGATCAGATCCCTGCTGGCGGGGCCCAGCTCCTTACCGTTCCGCGTCAGGAAGGTTTCGAGGGGCATGCCGCAGACCGTTGCGGCGGACCACTGGATCACGGCCGATTCGCCGTGCTCGCCGAGCACATAGGCGTGAATCGCGGAGGCCACCACGCCGAGCCGCTCGGACAGCAGGGAGCGCAGCCGCCCGGTATCGAGCGAGGTTCCCGTGCTGATGACGCGCTCGCGCTCGCAACGCAGTTGGTCGTAAACGGCGCCGGTCAGCACGTCGCATGGGTTGGTCGCGATCAGATAGATGGCGTCGGGCGCGAGCGGCGCGATCCGCCCGACGATTTCGGTCGCGATGTCCGCATTGGTTCTGGCAAGGTGCAGGCGTGTCTCGCCGGGTTTGACGCCGGCGCCGGCCGTGATCACGACGATGTCGGCGTCACGCGCGTCTTCGTAGTCCCCTGCGCGAAAACGGCTGTGCCCCCAGAATGCCGCGGCGTGGGCGAGATCGAGAACCTGTCCCTCAGCGCGCACCCGCGCGACATCGATGATGACGACTTTCGCACTCGGAATGGCCAACGCCACGAACAGCGCTGCCGATCCCCCGACCAGCCCCGCGCCGACGATAACGATCTTGGCCTGCCGCATAGCGAACCTCGTCAAGTTCGGGCTTCAGCCCCCTCGGGGCATAGTCGCACGCGCGCGTTTGTCATCAATCGGACCTTGGTCTTACACGGCCGCGGCGCGTTTTTTCACGCGGTTCGCTCAACCCATTGACTCCGCCAATCCGGTGCCTCGAACGGATCAGCAAAATACTGCGTCTCGTGGACGACCTTGCCTTCGCGGAACTCCATCACGCTGACCGTGTAAGCGATGCGCCCCCGATAGTTGATCGTGTACTCGGTGATCCACAGATTGCCCTCGCCTTGAATGCGCCTGATTGCGAATCCCGATGGCTTGCCGGGATGATGGCCGCGCAGCGCCTGCAAATTGGTTCGTCCATGAATTCGCTCGCCCGATTGGGGATAGTCGCAGAGCGCATCGTCGGCGTAGATAGCGTGTTCGGCGTCGAGATCGCCGTCCGCCGACGCTCGCCAGTGTGCGTTCAAGGCTGCACGTATCGCTTCTTCGTTCATGGAGCGCCTCCAGAGCCGGGTGTTGCAGTCGACCAGCCGCGCGTGGCCGTCGCGTTGAAATTTCGCCGCCAGCGCATAGTCTGCGCCATAAAATCTCTGGCCCAACCGTTGCTGGAAGTACTCTCCCAGACGTGCAAAAAATGTCTGGCGCCTGCAGGGATTGCTCGCCGAGCAGTCCGGTCATTCGGACTGCCGGCCTGCGCGCGAGGGCCGGGACATCCGTTTGCCGTCTCCTATGTTCCGGAGTCTCCGAAGAGAAGGCGCGCGCTCGGTAAGCATTGGCGACATCTGTTGCTCCGCCCGCCGCGCGTCCGCGAACTGCTGCCTGAATTCAACCGGCGTCATGTCCTTGGCGGCTTTGAATTGCCGGTTGAAATTCATGTATATCGCTTCGCTGCCGGGCTGCGCGAAGAACGATGCGTATCTGAAGCGGCAACTGCCGGGCTTTCTCGAAGGCAGGAGCCCGCCGGATTTTCCGGCCGATCATTTCGAAGTCGATTTCGTCGGCCGCGCGACGCCAGACGATCTCACCGAGCTTGGCCGTGCGCAAATGGGCTTCGACTTGTGACCGGAAAGGGCATCGCCGCGTCTGGATCGGGAGCAGAACTTGCTGCCGCTTCAGCATGGCAACGACCTAGGGAGGACCGGCCATGGCAACCATACCGAACAAGGACGAAAACCCGATTCGCCCGGATCAGTCCGACGTCGTGCAGACGGATCTGCCCGACGTCGGTCCATCGCAGGACCCGGATGAGCCGCCACTCGATCCCGACATCGACCCCGATCGCGAGGACGACAAGCCATAGATGAGCGCGTTCGCCCGATAAAAAGAATCGAAGTGAAATGCGTGCGTTTCTGATAACCGCGGCATTTCCCCACATGGCGGAATTGCCGCGCGAGTTCGGTTTTGCCATGAGTGCCGCGCATAGCGAATTCAACGGAGACGGAGGTTTGCCGGAGCGATGCGCTCCGTGACAGCCTCGCTGAGGGGGCGTCTCCGCGCGCACAAAAAGATGCACGCGAGCGACACGCGCCAGGGCTGCCAAAGAGAAACGTGTGAGCGCGGCGTGTCCTTGAGCCGCTACAACTGACTCTCGATCGCGGCTTTATCGATGACCGACCAGACTTGCTGGATCTTGCCGTCACCAAACTCGTAGAAGACGTTCTCGGAAAACTCCACCCGTTTTCCTTGCACGGGAAGCCCAAGTAACATGCCGATGGGTGTGCAGTCAAAATGCAATCGGCTTGCGATATGTGGCGGCTCGCAAACCAGCATCTGAATCTCGAAGTGCAGGTCCGGAATTTCGCGGAAGTCTCTTTCCAGCATCTCGCGATAGCCCGACAAACCGATTCGTTGGCCGTTGTACTTCACGTCTTCGCCAACGAAGTCTCGTAGCTTTGACCAGTCCTGCGTGTTCAGGCAGGCGATATAGCCGCGGTAGAGTTCCGACAGATTGAATTCGCTCATCGCAATCGTCTTCCATGCCTCAGTGGATAAGCCGATTGTCGGCGATCCGAGACTTTGCGTTGCATGGCTGCCAGGGATTTTCGTCGGAAGCTGCAACTGTCCGTTGCAGTCGGACAACCCTCGATGCGCGCCGCATCACCCTCGCACGCATGCCAGAAACCCCTCCAGACAA
Organism: Paraburkholderia sp. UCT70; assembly: GCF_050434085.1. NCBI lineage: Bacteria > Pseudomonadati > Pseudomonadota > Betaproteobacteria > Burkholderiales > Burkholderiaceae > Paraburkholderia > Paraburkholderia sp. UCT70. Next base: position 1,413,850 of record NZ_JBNPVZ010000002.1, read on the forward strand.
ACCCGGATTGCTGCGCCGATTTCCCCGCTGCTATCGTTCGCTGGACAGTGTGGAAGCGCTTCCACTTAAGCGTTGACAGTAAGTCCAAACGCCAGTGCCTCGAGTTCCACCACACCCGGTTCAACGACCTCATTGGCAGGAGAGAATCCGTGGTAAACGACGCATCCGCAATCATCGACGCCGCCCGTCCAACCGCTCACGGCGAACCGCATTCCGATCCATTCACACCGCCCGCCGATTCGTCGCTGTGGCGCCAGGATTTCCTGCTCGGCGCGGCCACCGCGTCGTATCAGATCGAAGGCGCGGTCAACGAAGACGGCCGCCTGCCGTCGATCTGGGACACGTTCTCGGCCACACCGGGCAAGGTGTTGGCCGGCGACACCGGCGCCGTCGCGTGCGATCACTATCATCGCTGGGAACAGGACGTCGACCTGCTCGCGGGCCTCGGCCTCGAAGCGTACCGGCTGTCGACCGCATGGCCGCGTGTGATGGACGAAAACGGCACGCCGAACCGCAAGGGGCTCGACTTCTACAAGCGCCTGCTCGGACGGCTCAAAGAGAAGAACATCACGACTTTCGTCACGCTTTATCACTGGGATCTGCCTCAGCATCTCGAGGATCGCGGCGGCTGGCTCAATCGCGAAACCGCGTACCGTTTCGTCGATTACGCGGATCTGATGAGCCGCGAGCTGCACGGCCTCGTCGATGCGTGGGCGACGCTCAACGAGCCGTGGTGTTCGGCGTACCTCGGCTACGGCAACGGCCATCACGCGCCGGGACTCTCGAACCTGCGTTTCGCCGCGCAGGCCATGCATCATCTGCTGCTCGCGCACGGTCTCGCGATTCCGGTGCTGCGCGCGAACGACCCGCGCTCGCACAAGGGCATCGTCGCGAACGTCGGGCGCGGCACGCCGAATAGCGACAACGCCGCCGACCGTCGCGCGGCCGAGCTGTTCGAAGTTCAGCACAACGCGTGGATTCTCGATCCGCTGTTCAAGGGCGAGTATCCGCAAGACCTGTTCGAGTTGTGGCCGGGCAGCGAGCCGCTCGTGCTCGAAGGCGACATGCAGACGATCAATACGCCGCTCGATTTTCTCGGCATCAACTATTATTTCCGCACCAACGTGGCGAGCGATGGTGGGCACGGTTTCAAGGAGGTGCCGCTCGAGGGTGTCGAGCGCACGCAGATGGGCTGGGAGGTTTACCCTGACGGTCTTCGCGATCTGTTGACCGGTTTCAGGAATACCTATGCCAATCTGCCGCCGATCTACATCACCGAGAACGGCATGGCATCGGACGACAAGGTGATCGACGGCCGCGTCGAGGACACGCAGCGCATCTCGTTCCTGAAGCGCCATCTCGCCGCGGTCGATCAGGCGATCAAGGCGGGCGTCCACGTGCGCGGCTATTTCCTGTGGTCGCTGATGGACAACTTCGAGTGGGCTTTCGGCTATGAGCGACGCTTCGGCATCGTGCACGTCGACTACGAAACGCAGAAGCGTACGGTCAAGCGCAGCGCGGAGCTGGTGTCGAAATTCCTCGAAGATCGCAACGCGCAAGCGCAATAAACACAATTAAAACGACGCAGCAACGATGTAAAGCCGGGTGGAGACGGAAGGTATTTCGACTTGACACACGGGCACTGAGCCTGGAGGAGACGGAATGAACAGCAACAGAATGGTCTTGCGAGGCGTAGTTGCGGCACTGGCGCTGTATGGTGTCGTCGCGCATGCGGAACCGCTCAAGGCTAACGTGATTCACTGGTGGACCTCGGGCGGCGAGTCGGCCGCGATTCGACAGTTTGCCGTCGCGTACGACAAGGCCGGCGGCCAATGGGTCGACAACGCAGTCGCCGGCGGAGATCAGGCGCGTGCCACCGCGATCAACCGGATCGTCGGCGGCGATCCACCCACCGCCGCCCAGTTCAATACGTCGAAGCAGTTTCACGATCTGATCGACCAGGGGCTCCTGAATAACGTCGACGACGTCGCCGCGAAAGAAAACTGGAACGGCATTTTCCCGCAGTCGATTCTCGACAGTATCCGCGTGAAGGGCCATTTCTACGCGGCGCCGGTCGACATTCATATGCCCGCGTGGTTCTTCTACTCGAAGCCGGTGTTCCAGAAAGCGGGCATCGCGAGCGAGCCAAAAAGCTACGACGAATTCATCGCCGATCTCGGCAAGCTGAAGAGCGCGGGCGTGATTCCGCTCGCGTTCGGCGGCCAGCCGTGGCAGGAGAAGATCACATTCGACGCGGTGCTTGCCGATGTGGGCGGCCCGGACCTGTATATGAAGGTCTATCGCGATCACGATCAGAACGCGGTGAACTCCGATGCGTTCAAAAAGGTGCTCGTGTCGTTCAAGCGGCTGCACGATTTTGTCGATCCGGGCTCGCCTGGCCGCAACTGGAACGACGCGACCGCGCTCGTGACTTCGGGCAAGGCCGGCGTGCAGATCATGGGCGACTGGGCGAAGGGCGAGTTCGTCGCGGCGAATCAAACGGCGGGCAAGGACTTCGGCTGCTTCCCGGGCTTCGGTCCGCGTTCGCCGTATCTGGTCGCGGGCGACGTCTTCGTGTTCCCGAAGACCGACAGCGCGTCGGCGATCAAGGCGCAGAATCTGCTCGCCACGGTGATGACCTCGCCGTCCGCGCAGGTCGCGTTCAGCGCGAAGAAGGGCTCGATTCCGATCCGGTCTGACGTCGACGAAAGCAGCCTCGACGTCTGCGCCAAGGAGGGCATCGCGATCATGAAGGACAAGTCGCGCCAGTTGCCGAATCCGGAAATGCTGCTGTCGCCCGATACGCAGGGTGCGCTGACTGACGTCGTGACGAACTTCTGGAACAAGAACGAGTCCGTCGACGACGCGCAGAAAGCGTTCGCCAGCGCGTTGAAGGGCTAGGCCTCGCCATGCACGCGCTCAAGCTGCCAGCCGAGGGTTCGAAACCACAGGGTAAGTCGCACCCCAAACCGCGAAACAAGCCGCTGAACCGGCGGTTTTCGATCGCGGTCTGGCTGGCCTTGCTGCCGATGCTCCTGACCGTCGTGTTCACGTACCTGGGCACGATGGTCTGGACCGCGCGCGTGTCGCTCAGCAATTCGCACACGTTTCCGTCGAACGACTTCGTGGGCTTCACGCAGTACGTGCGGCTCTTTCACAACGACCGCTGGTTGACGTCGCTGCAGAACATCGTGATCTATGGCGCGTGTTTCATCATCGCGTGCATGGTGATCGGCTTGCTGCTGGCGATCTTTATCGATCAGCGAGTGGTCGCGGAAGGCGCGTTGCGCACGGTGTTTCTGTATCCGTACGCGATGTCGTTCGTCGCGACCGGGCTCGTGTGGCAATGGATCCTGAATCCCGCGCTCGGTGCGCAGCAGGTGCTGCGCAATCTCGGCTTCGCGCATGCGCGCTTCGACTGGATCGTCGATCAGGACTGGGTCATCTACACGATCGTGTTCGCGACCGTGTGGCAAGCTTCGGGCCTCGTGATGGCGCTGTTGCTCGCGGGCCTGCGCGGCATCGACGAAGAGTTGTGGAAAGCCGCGCGCATCGACGGCATTCCACGCTGGCGCGTGTACGCGAGCATCGTGGTGCCGATGCTCGGACCGTCGATCTCGACCGCGTTCGTGCTGCTGTTCGTGATGGTCGTGAAGCTGTACGACGCGGTCGTCGCGATGACGCAGGGCGGCCCCGGCACTGCGAGCGAAGTACCGGCCAAATTCATCATGGACTATCTGTTCGGGCGCGCGAACATCGGCCTTGCGTCGGCTGCATCGATCGTGCTGCTCGCGACGGTGCTGGCGGTTCTCGCACCGTTCTTCTATGCACGCAGCCGTGCGGCGCTGCGCGGGGAGAGAGGATGAACACGCTCGATTCCACGCTCAACGGCGGCATGCCGCATCGCGCGCGCACGCGGCCCCGCCGCTCGGCGTTCTCGCCGGCGCGGCTCGGCATCTACGCGTTTTTGCTCACCGCGGCGGTGTTCTTTCTGCTGCCGCTCTACGTGATGCTGGTCACGTCGGTCAAACCGATGAGCGAGATCCGCCTCGGCAATCTGCTCGGCTTGCCGATGCATTTCACGCTCGACGCGTGGAGCGCCGCATGGCAGTCGGCCTGCACCGGGCTCGATTGCAACGGCATTCGCGTCGGCTTCTGGAACTCGGTGCGTATCGTCGTGCCAAGCACGGTGCTGTCGATCATGGTCGGCGCGGTGAACGGCTACGCGCTGTCGTTCTGGCGGCCGCGCGGCGCGGGTCTGCTGTTCGGCGTGCTGCTGGTCGGCGCGTTCATTCCAGTGCAGGTAATGATCTATCCGCTCGTGCGCGTGCTCGCGAGCGTGCATCTGTTCAGCTCGCTGCCGGGCATCGTGCTGATCCATACGATGTTCGGCATGCCGGTGATGACGCTGCTGTTCCGCAACTACTACGCGTCGATTCCGCAGGAGCTGTTCAAGGCCGCGCGCATCGACGGCGGCAGCTTCTGGCGCATCTTCTTTCAACTGATGCTGCCGATGTCGACGCCGATCATCGTCGTCGCGCTGATCATGCAGGTCACGAACATCTGGAACGACTTCATTCTGGGCCTTGTGTTCGCTGGCACGAAGAATCTACCGATGACGGTGCAGTTGAACAACATCATTAACACGACGACCGGCGAGCGGCTCTACAACGTCAATATGGCGGCGACCATCCTGACGTCGCTGGTGCCGCTCGCGGTTTATTTCATTTCGGGCCGCTGGTTCGTGCGCGGCATCGCGTCGGGCGCCGTCAAGGGGTAGGGCATGGCAAACATGGCTAATACGATCGATGCAGCCGGCGTGCCGGGTGCAAGCGCTGACGCTGACTCCGACGCCGCGGCGCTCACGCATCCCGCCAATGTGGCGGTCCGCAATCTGACGATTCGCCTCGGTTCGAACACGGTGATCGAGAACCTCGATCTCGACGTGCTCGCCGGCGAGTTCGTCGTGCTGCTGGGACCGTCGGGTTGCGGCAAGTCCACGCTGCTGCACAGCATCGCGGGATTGATCGATGTCAGCGACGGCAGCATCGAGATCGCCGGCGAAGACATGACGTGGGCCGATCCGAAGGATCGCCGCATCGCGCTGGTGTTCCAGTCGTACGCGCTGTATCCGACCATGAGCGTCGAGCGCAACCTGTCGTTCGCGCTGCGCATCAACGGCACGCCGAAGGCGGAAATCGCGCGGCGCGTCGCCCGCGCGTCGGAGATGCTGCAACTGGGGCCGCTGCTCAAGCGCAGGCCGTCGCAGTTGTCGGGCGGACAGCGGCAGCGCGTCGCGATCGGCCGCGCGATCGTGCGCGAGGCCGACGTGTTCCTGTTCGACGAACCGCTGTCGAACCTCGACGCGAAGCTGCGCACCGAACTGCGCCGCGAACTGAAGCAGCTGCATCACAGCCTGGGCGCGACGATGATCTACGTGACGCACGACCAGGTCGAGGCGATGACGCTCGCGACGCGCATGGCCGTGATGCGCGGCGGCGTGATCCAGCAGTTCGGCACGCCGGCCGAGGTCTATGCGCGGCCGAACAATCTGTTCGTGGCGACCTTCCTCGGCTCGCCGGCGATGAATCTGCTGAAGGGCACGCTCGAGACGCGCGACGGCGCGCTCCGCTTCTGCTCCGGGCATGCACAAATCGATGTGTCGGCGTACGAGTTCAGGCAGGCGCCCGCGCACGGTGTGCCCTGCGTACTCGGCGTGCGCGCCGAAGACGTGCATATCACAAAAGGCGCCAGCGAGCGCGCGAAAGTTTCGCTGATGGAGCCGATGGGCAACCACCGCGTGATCTGGCTCGACTATCATGGCGAACAGATCGCGTCGATCGATCAGACCAAAGCGCCGATTGCGGAGGATGACACCGTGGCGTTCTCGTTCGACGCCGCGCATGTCTCGCTATTCGACGAAGCGAGCGGCGCGCGCTTATAACGCCGCGGCGCGTCACGCGCGAAGCGGCTCGTCGAGACAGGCTTGATGGAGAACCGCGTGGCAACACTCAAGGACGTCGCGGAACTGGCCGGCGTGGGCATGTCGACCGCCTCACGAGCCATTTCCGGCAAGGGACCGATTTCCGCCGATGCCGCGGCGCGCGTGAAGGCGGCGATCGAGGCGCTGAATTTCCGCCCGTCGTCGATCGGCCGGGCGATGGCGACGCAGCAGCTCGGCATCATCGGCATCTTCGTGCCGACTTTTTTCGGTTCCTACTACGGCACCATTCTGAAGCAGACCGACACCGAACTGCGCGCGGTGGGGCGCCATGTCGTGGTCGCGACCGGTTGCGGCGAGGTGTCGCCGCGCGAGCAGGCGATCGAGGCAGTGCGCTTTTTGATTGGCCGCGATTGCGATGGCGTGGTCGTGATCAGCCACGATCTGCACGACGAAGACCTGATCATGCTGCATGGCATGCATCCGAAGATGGTGTTCCTGAATCGCGCGTTCGAGCAGTTGCCCGAAGCGTCGTTCAGCGCGGATCATCGGCGCGGCGGCGAACTCGCGGCGCGCACGCTGCTCGATCACGGGCATCGCGACATCGCGGTGATTTCCGGGCCCGCTACCGCATCGGACAACGTGATGCGGATCGACGGCTTTTTCGCCGAACTCGCGCGAGCCGGCATTGCGCGCGACGACGTCACGCTGATCGAATCCGACTTTTCGCCCGAAGGCGGCTACGCGGCCGCGCAGAAGCTGCTCGCGACGCAGCGGCGCGTGACCGGCCTGTTCTGCGCGAACGACACGATGGCGGTCAGCGTGCTCGCGCGCTTTCACCAGGCGGGCATTTCGGTGCCGAACGACATCTCCGTGATCAGCTACGACGACGACTACTCGGCCGCCTACGCGGCGCCCGGGCTCACGTCGGTGCATATTCCAACCGGGGAACTTACGCAAAACGCGGTGCGCTGGCTCATCAACCAGTGTTACGGCACCACCTGGGAGATCTTGCGCGAGTTTCCGCTCAGCGTGACGATGCGCGAATCGGTCGGGCCAGCGCCGATGCCGAAGAAAAATACGCGCGGCGCAAAGCGGTAGAAGGGTTCGCCTAATCGTGGCGGTGTGATGCCTGGCGCGCGGACGCGCGCCGTGGCGGCTGTCGTATGCGGGCGGTGTGCAGACCTGCGAACGAACTAGGGGCGCGGCCGCCAACAATGCGCGGCGGGGGTTTTCCTTGAAATCCAACGGATATTTCCGCGCGGTTTTTCACGTGCGGCATGGTGCGCCTATTCGCGTTTTCACTTACGTATCGACGATCTTTTTCAGCCTCCCGCAATCCTTCGCAATAGTGCTTTGCGGTTTTCCCTCATTAAACTTACTTCAAATTTCTTTACACTTCCTGGTAACAAGCTGTTACGGGGTGAGTGTGATGTTGGTCATCTTTCTGATCGCCTGTCCGATCTGCATTGCTGCGCTGTTCGGTTTCGCGCGCCATGTGGACCCGCAGACAGGGCAATTCAAACGGTAGATCTTCTGCGCGCGTTTTTTTCCGCGGCTGCGCCGTGGAGATTTTCGCTTTGCGATTAACGTCCGTTAGTTTGTTGTGCGCTTGAAAGGAGCAATCGTTTGCGTTCTTTCGGTTTGCTTTCTCGTTTTCGTTTTCGTCAATAGCCCGTTCTCCCTTCCATAAGTCTTGCCTTGGCGCGCCGGTTCGCGGCACGATGCGCGATTACTTTCGTTTTAGGTCGGCATCGCGTATGCAAGATTCTCTGCAAAAAATGGCGGCGCATGCCAGCGTGCTGAAGGGCGTTCTTCCTTTGAGCCGGATTGCGGCGGCGCGCGATGCGCTGGCCGGTGTGCAGCTTGCGTCGATGGATATTCCGCAGGTCCTCGGCTATGCGCGCATTGCCGGCATGCCGGCCGTCACCGGGCTCTACACGCTGTTCCTGCCGCTCGTCGCATTCGCGTTCTTCGGTGCTTCGCGGCATCTGGTCGTCGCCGCCGATTCGGCCACCGCGACGATCTTCGCGAGTCGTCTTTCGACGATGGCACCCGCGTCGAGCGCCGAGTATGCGGCGCTCGCGGCGATGGTCGCGTTGCTGACTGCCGCGTTGCTGCTCGTCGCGCGCATCTTCAAGCTCGGCTTTCTCGCCGATTTCCTGTCGCGTACGGTGCTGGTCGGCTTTCTTGCGGGCGTCGGCGTGCAGGTCGGCATCGCGATGCTCGCCGACATGCTCGGCGTGCCAGGACATGCGGCGAGCAGCGTGAAACAACTGCTGCTCGTCGTGAGCGACGCCGCGCAAATCAATCGGCCGACACTGGCGATCTCGCTGCTCGTGGTGACCGCGATTCTCGTCTGCAAGCGCTTCTGGCCGCGCCTGCCGGTGTCGTTGGCCGCAGTCGTCGCGGGCATTGCCGCGAGCGATGTATTCGGATTCGCCGCGCACGGCATCTCCATCCTCGGACCGGTGGAGGGCGGATTGCCGCCGCTGCGGATTCCGTCGGTGACGTGGCAGCAGATGCTCGATCTCGTGCCGGTCGCGGCGTCGTGCTTCGTGATGATCGTCGCGCAAAGCGCCGCGGCGAGCCGGGTGTTTGCCGACCGCTATCACGAGCCGGTCGATACCAACGCAGACCTGCTCGGCATCGCCGCCGCCAACGCGGCGGCGGCGTTTTCCGGCGCGTTCGTCGTCAACGGCAGCCCGACGCAGACCGCGATGGCCGATCGCGCCGGCACGCGCAGCCAGTTCGCTCAGCTCGTGTTCGCGGCGGTCGTGGTGGTCGTGCTGCTGTTTTTCAGCCGCTATCTTCAGTATCTGCCGCACTGCATTCTCGCGAGCATCGTGTTTACGATCGCGGTCGGCCTGATCAATCTGCAGTCGCTCTTTTCGATTCGCCGCGAAAGTCCCGGCGAATTCGCGCTGGCTTTGTTCACGGCGGCGGCGGTCGTGCTGATCGGCATCGAGCACGGCATTCTGGTCGCCGTCGCGTTGTCGTTGCTGCGTCACGTGCGACACAGCTACCGCCCCCACACGATGATGCTCGCGCCCAACGGCGACGGCATGTGGGTGCCGGTGCCGGCGGTGCCCGGCGTGGAGACCGCGCCGGGGTTGATCGTCTATCGTTTCGGCGCCGATCTGTTCTACGCGAACGATCATTTTTTCGTCGACGATACGCGCCGCCTGATCGATCACGCACCGAACGCCGTGCGCTGGTTCGTCGTCGATGCGAGCGCGATTACGGATGTCGATTATTCGGCGGCGCGCTCGGTCGGCGAGTTGTGCGCGGCGCTCAAGCGCAATGGGATCGAGGTGGTCTTTGCGCGGGTGAATCGGTATTTGCGCTCGGATATGGATCGGCATGGAATCACGCCGATCGTCGAGGAGCGCTGTATTTTCGGCACGCTGCATGAGGCGCTGAGCATGGCGGGAGTGGAGAATCCGCATGAGCAGGTTAAGGGGGCGCCATAACGGGGAGCCCTAGCTTCGCACTGAGGCGGCGCATGCCGCGAACACCGCCTCGGACGGGCAAATTGCTAGCAAACGTTGTCTGCGCCTCATTTGTTGTCGCTTGCCTCAATTATTCTGACCTTCCGCTTCGACTGGCGGATATCGATTACATCTATAGCGCCGAACTTCATCTGCAGTTCGCGAGCGGCGCGACCCGGGCTGCGCAGTTGTCAGACTGGAGTTCGTTCCCAAGCGATCACGCCATGCTATGGATGGCCATCGCCACCGGCATCTTCCTCGTGTGGCGGGGCATCGGCGTGCTGGCGCTTCTCTACACCGCGCTCTTCATTTGCCTTCCGCGGGCCTATCTCGGCTTTCACTATCCGACCGATTTGTTGGTAGGGGGCGCCGTGGGCATCGTGATTACCTTGGTCCTGACTCGAGATACGATCCGCGCGCGCTACGCGACCCCGGCGCTGCGATGGATCGAACGCCATCCGGGACCTTCTGCAATGCTGGCCTTCATTTTATGTGTCGAACTCGTCACGCAGTTCGAAGAACTGCGTGCTCTGGCCTGCGGAGTGTTCAAACATCTATGACCCGCGCGGAGCGCCACGGCGCATGCCGATATTCTTCAGGTTCGCCTGGCGCCGCCTTTCAGTGAGCCGAGATTAGCGAGCACACTCTATTGCCATCTCATGCAATATTCTGTCTAATGAATTCAGAATAAAACGTCCGATTTATTCGGCTCGCTGACTTAGTCGACGGGGTTCACTTCATGTACTCTCTGCTGCCGCTCAAGGCCCAGGTGCGCCGTCACGCGCGAACGCTCGCCGGGTATTTTCCAGCTCCCTTTTCACGCGACGAATCAAGCAGTGTCGACATCCTCGGTGTCATGACCCCCAGGTTGCTGAATGGGAACACCCTGCTGAACCTCAACTACGGCGAAGTGGACCGCTTCACCGGCAAAACCCGCGCGACGGGCACGTTATTCGTCGCAATTGGCGACGACTTCGTGCGCGTCGCCACTTCGGTCAAAAGGCAAACCGGCGAGCGGGCCGTGGGCACGGTACTCGACCGCTCGCATCCCGGCTATCGGATGCTGCGCGGGGGGCAACCCTACACCGGTTACGCGACGCTATTCGGCAAGCAATACATGACACGGTACGAGCCGATCCGGGACAGTTCTGGCGAGGTAATCGGCGCGCTGTATGTCGGCCTCGACGTCAGTGAGGAGTGGAACCTGTCGATCGGAGCCAGACTCGCGCTGCTTACCCTGGCCGCCAATACCGTACTTCTGCTGGGCTATGGTCGGCTGCTGGAGGCCGTGATCCCCCCCGACCGATCGACCCCGGGAGCGGCGTTGCCAGCTTTCCTGCAAACCGGGGTGATCGGCTTCGGGCTACTCGGCGCGCTGCTGGTCAGCGCGCTGGTCTTTGTGACGACCCGGCGCGGTCTCGGCATGCAACTGCTCGAAGCGAAGGCCGCCGCCGAAAAACTCGCGGCCGGCGATTTGACCGCGCAAGTTCATGTCAGCCGGCGCGACGAACTGGGCCAGTTGATGCAGGCAATGAACGGCATCAGTGTCGGTTTGGCCTCGGTAGTCGGCAACGTCCGACGTGCCTCCGATATGATCGCGCTGGGCGCGCGCGAAATTGCGGCCGGCAACGCGGAGCTTTCGTCCCGCACCGAGGCGCAGGCTGGCTCGCTCGAGGAAACCGCATCGACGATGGAACAATTGACGGCGATGGTCCGCGCCAATGCCGAACGCGCTTCGCACGCCAACCAACACATCGCCTCGGCCTCCGATCTCGCGGTCAAAGGCGGCACCGTGGTGGGGCATGTGGTGACCACCATGTCGTTGATCCGCGGCAGTTCACACAAGATCGTCGACATCATTAGCATGATCGACTCAATTGCCTTTCAGACCAATATCCTGGCTTTGAACGCGGCCGTCGAGGCAGCGCGCGCCGGCGACCAGGGACGCGGCTTTGCGGTCGTCGCAGCCGAGGTGCGCAGCCTGGCCCAACGCAGCGCCATGGCCGCCAAGGAAATCAAGGCGCTGATCACCGACTCGGTCGGCAACGTCAATGCAGGCGGCGAACTGGTCGACCAGGCTGGCCGGGACATGACCGAAATCGTCACGGCTGTCGATAGTGTGGTCACCTTGATGGGTGAGATTACCCACGCGAGCAACGAGCAAAGTACCGGCATCGGCGAAGTCAACCGCGCGATCGGGCAGATGGACGAGATGACCCAGCAGAACGTTGCCCTGGTGGAGCAGGTGGCAGCCGCGGCAGCCAGCATGCAAGAACAGGCGTCCACATTGGAAGATGCCGTGCAGGTATTTCGGCTGGTAGGCGACGGGCAAACTGACATTCGCCCCATACGATGAGCGCTGCGCGCGAGGTGCACGCAGGCGTTTCTCGCACTTTCCTGCACTAGAATGGGTTATTGCCGACGTCGTAGATGTATCTGATCAGCCCGACGTGCGGGATTCTCTTTGGAGGAATGCCATGCCGACTTACCGGTACAGGTGTGAGAAGTGCGGTGAGATGTTCGAACATGCCGAGCATCTTGCTGAACATGAAAACGCTCATCCGGCTTGCCCAAAGTGCGGAAGCGAGAAGGTTCTGCACATACCCACGCCATTTGTGCCGAAAACCTCCAGAAAGAGCTGAAACCTGTCTGACCGGGCGACGGCAAAATCCGGGCCATTTGCAGCCGTTGCCCATGCTTTCGCGCGGACATTCGTGCGTCGGTTCTGCCCTGCCGGCGGATCTTCGCTCGCCGATCCTGTCGTCGCCCTGGGGGATGGCGTAAGCCGGTTGCCGACTGTGTGGCGCAGTCGAGTCCCGTAACGACATTTCTGTAGGCAATCCATCCGGACAAATGGCATAGACGCTAATCGCGGTAAATGGCGTCCACCTGGATCAAATGCACCAAAGCGACAGGAACGAAATCCGCCGCGAATTTGAATAAGATATATAGCGCGGCATTCACGTTCAATTTCGGCTTAACGCGGGGAATTGAAAAGGCATAGCTCGAGGAATTCCAGTTGAAGAACGCGCCAATTCCGCCAACTTGCGCGAGAGCTTGATTGCGGTATACCAATTTTCGATTCAAACCCACTTTGTGAGGTCGAGATGAAGATCGGATTCGGTAGAGCATTCAGATCGCTAGACGTTGATCACCTGCTGTATGCGGACATTTGGAACCTGTTAGCAAGCACCAAACCAACCGCAAGCAAACCACACGGCGAGGGCACGTTCTCCGTTCCCTACCAACCCCTTGGAATTGGCGACTGGTACTGGTTAAGCCAACAGCCGGTGGGTGAAGAAACCGTTTTTATCAAGGTGGCAGACCGGCTAATTGCGAAGTGGGGCGGAGCGGCAAAAGGTTTGAAGAGCTACACGTCGGACGTGACTGAAGTTCCGCCTGAACTCTTCGAAGGCGAAGTCGCCATGGCGACTTCGCACGTGGTAACCGCAGGCGAGTCGGCTGATAAGGCGCGCGGATTCGACCCGAAGGCGCAGACGGTCTACACCCGCAAGGCACGGCGGGTCGCGAAGGTTTATTCGACAGCGGCCACCAAAGCGCGGCAACTCCTGTGGGGGCAAACCAGCGGCGACGACGACGCGGTCGAATTGGCCAACACGATCGCGGGACTGCTGATCAGCGAGGGAGGCGCCGACCGGGATAAGTCAGGAGGAGGCGTTTTCATGGCGACCTTCATGCTGCTCGACTTGATTGAGAAGCAAATATGCTATGGGCTAAACGGCCAGTACTATACCTGGGCGTCAATGTTGATGCATGCCGGCGCGTCAGACGCGCAACCCGCTCCGGACGACATTCCAGGACGGAGCGCGAAATCAGGCCTCACGCGTAAGATGGCAAAGCATCCGATGGCCGGTTTCGGAACGGTCAATATGGGGAAGTCGATAGCCCAGAATAACGCCAATGAAGCGCGGAATCGCGTCATTTCGATTGCGACTGCGTGGTTGGCTAATTACCTGGCTGAACACGACACAGAGAGCGACTATAAGTACGTGTTTATCAGGAGCCTGAAACGGGATGTCACACCAAAAACGCCGACTCGTTTGAAATCCTATGCACATCTGCGAGACGTGAGCCGACTTGCGCTCCAGACTCGGGCCGTTTCAACCTCGTGCCTGCTTACGGGCAGCAAGACGAAGGAGATTGGGTATCTCGATGGGAGCGTGCAAATCTGGAAATAGACAGTGCGCGCTGCCGGTTTGACGGCGCGGTACGCATGATAGGCAACGTCATTTGCGCGTGGTTGCCGTTATGCGGTTGTTTAACTTCAACGGTGCGTAGTTTCCATCCGCTGACCGTCACGGGTCGGGGCGTAGGGGCGTAGGGGCGTAGGCTGGCGTAAGAATGGATCACGCGCAGCGCGTTGAGCGTATTCTATGAAGCTTCGTGCCGAATTCGTCGGCAGGCCGTGAGGGTCCCATGGATACGACAGAACGGATCATCAAGTGGCGCGATCAGCGGCATGCAGACGGTGTCGGCAGCGAACCGCGCAATCCGCTGCCCGCGGTGTGCGACGTATCGGTGACGAACGTTTGCAACGCCGCATGCGACTTCTGCGGGTTCTCTCGCGAGAAAAATCTGGCGGGGCCACGTCGCTATCTCGACCCTGATGAGTTCGCGCGCGCACTGCCGATCCTGCGCAGACGCCGGATTCGTTACATGACGCTGCAGGGAGGCGAGCCGCTGGTTCATCCCGAGATCGCATCGCTCGTGGCTTCGGCCACCAAGGCCGGCATGCAGTGCGGCGTGATCACGAACGGCTGGTTTCTTCCCCGCTACATCAAGCCACTGGCGGCGGCCGGCCTCAGGCGTCTGCTGATTTCCATCGATAGCGCGGACATGGGCGAGCATGAGCGCAATCGCGGTCTGCGCGGTCTCGAGGCCCGCATCCGCGAGGGCATCACTCAGGCCCATAGCTTCGGCATCGAGGTCTGCGCATCGATTACGGTGAGCCGACTGGTCCGTTACGAGTCGCTTCCCGAGACGCTCAACCGGCTTGGCTTCGATGCCGTCGTTTTTTCCTATCCACGGCGCGAGGCGTTCGGATCTACATCGCTTGTTTACGACGAAGAATCGAAACTCGTCGACCTGAACGCCGACGAACTACTCGAAGCGTTGAGCGCAATCGCGCGCCTCAAGAAGCATTTCCGTGTCATGGATCCGAGCGCTGCGCTGGCCGAGGTCGCGCGTTTCGTGCGCGGCGAACAGCAACTGGTTCCATGCATCGGTGGCAGCAAGTACTTTTATATCGACTGGAACCTCGATGTTTGGCGTTGCGAGGCGTGGCCTGAGCCGATGGGCTCCGTCTTCGACCTCGACCGCCTGCCCGATCAACGGCAACCCTGCAATGACTGCATGATGGGATGCTACCGGCATGCCAGCATTCTGATGCACGGTGCCGTCGCCGTGACCGACTCGGTGTACGCGCTGGGCAAGGGGCAGCTTCGGACTGCTGTCGGCTTGTTGTTCCAGCGCAGCGTTGCGTATTCGCTGTGGGCGCTTTCAGTGGAAGAATTACCTCGAGCGGCGCTCATCTCGTTCGCAAGACGGACTGGCCAACGCCGTTCCACGCCGCGAACTGAATGAGCTCGATTTCCGCGACTGAGGTCCCTGGGGGAGACGGCTCGCCCGTTCGAGCGCCCGTCCGCGTTACTCGACCGGCGGGACCGCGCCTCCCGACAAGGTCTCGATGAGGGCTTTAGATGATTGCGGGCAAGCCGCTTTCACCGCCGAACCCATCGGCTGTGCTCGGCATCGGAAGCGAGAAAACCGTCATTGGACCGATTCCATTGCCTAAGATCAAGTTGCGCGCTCCGTGAGGAAAGCACCGCGGCTCGCGAACGGCTTTATTGTCGCGCTCCCCTTTTTCCGCGCGACTTTTCCACAAGGAGGTCACGATGAAATCAGAGGACAAGGGCGACGTGCGCGCTTTCGTGCAAACGGCCGAGCAGGGTGGCGAGCATGTCTGGGTAATCACGCTGGTCGACTTCGCGGCCCGTGAGGTCAAACGCTCGCTCGTTTCGGACGAGACGTATGCGACCTCCGCCGCTGCCAGAGATGCCGGCGTGGCTCATTTGAAGGCACTGGAGCAAGACCGCTAGGTCCACGCACTGCCGCCTTGTTTTCGCGCGTGGACGTACTAACGTACTAACGTTGGACTATAAGTACACGGGCGGTAATGGGGCGGAAGAGGGCAAAGTTCATGGCCAGTACGCAAGGAACAACCGGATCGCCGTTTGCGGCGACCGTCGAAGCGGGCAGCTATCGCGTCACGCGACCACAAAGCGCAAGCGATGTGATCGGCCTGCTGCAAGCGCGCGATATTCAGATCGTCGATCTGAAATTCACCGACTTGCCCGGACTCTGGCAGCATTTTTCGATCACGCTTCCCGAGGTTCACGACGACCTGTTCAGCGCCGGCATCGGTTTCGATGGTTCATCGATCCGCGGCTTTCAGGAGATCCACGAGTCCGACATGCTGCTGCGGCCTGACCCGGCAACGGCCTTCGTCGACCCGGCTTGCGGCACGCCGACGCTGTCGATCATTTGCGACGTCGTCGATCCTGTGCTGCGGCAGCCGTATTCGCGCGATCCGCGCTACGTGGCGAAAAAGGCGGAGAACTATCTGCGCCAGACGGGCATCGCGACGACGTGTTATTTCGGGCCGGAACTCGAATTCTTCATCTTCGACTCCATCCGCTTCGGCCAGGATCAGCACTGCGGCTACTACTACGTCGAGTCGGGCGAGGGCGACTGGACCACCGGTCGCGACGAAGGCGCATACGGCGGTGGCAACCTCGGCTACAAGCAGCGCTACAAGGAGGGCTATTTCCCGGTGCCGCCTCATGACACGCTGCAGGAGATCCGCTCGGAAATCGCACTGACGCTCCAGCAGGCGGGCGTACAGATCGAAGTGCATCACCACGAAGTTGCGACCGCCGGACAAAACGAGATCGACATGCGCTTTGCGACGCTGACCCGCATGGCCGACAACGTGATGATCTACAAGTACATCTGCAAGAACGTCGCGCGTCGGCACGGCAAGGTCGCAACCTTCATGCCGAAGCCGCTGTTCGCCGACAATGCGAGCGGCATGCATTGTCACCAGAGCCTGTGGAAAGACGAACAGAACCTCTTTTACGACGCGGGCGGCTGGGCGCTGACTTCGGATATGTGCCGCTGGTACATCGGCGGATTGCTCCAGCACGCACCCGCGCTGATGGCCTTCTGCGCGCCGACGACGAATTCATACAAACGCCTGGTACCGGGATATGAGGCGCCCGTCAATCTGGCGATGTCGCAGCGCAACCGTTCGGCCGCGGCGCGCATTCCGATGTATTCGGATTCGCCGAACGCGCGGCGCGTCGAATTTCGCTGTCCGGACCCATCGGCCAATCCATATCTTGCTTTCGCCGCGATGCTGATGGCCGGCCTCGACGGCATTGAAAACAAGACCGATCCCGGCGCGCCGCTCGACCGTAACATCTACGATCTGCCGCCCGAAGAAGCGCGCAATATACGGCAGGTGCCGGGATCCCTCGACGCGGCGCTGGCGGCGCTCGAAACCGACAACACGTTCCTGCGCAAAGGCGATGTCTTTACCGACGACGTGATCCAGACCTGGATCGACTACAAGCGCAGCCGCGAGATCGACACCATCAAATTGCGTCCGCATCCATGGGAGTTTTATCTGTACTTCGATATCTAGAAGAACGAGGGAAATCGTCGTGATCTTTCGAAGCAGGAGGCCGCGCAAGCGCGGCCTCAAAGCTCAAAGCAGGATCGGCGCGCAAATCAGAAGAAACACAGCGATATAAATGACGCCAAAAATCAGCCCGAGTCTCCAGAAATCCCCCACGGGCAGATACCCGCTGCCGAAGTACACAGGGCTCGGCCCCGCTCCATACGGTGTCAGGATCCCCATGATCCCCAACGTCAGCGAGAGCATCAGCGCGAACGCCTCCATCGGCATGCCGGGAATCGTCGAGCCCACCGCCAGCATGACCGGCAGCATCGCCGTCGCATGGGCGGTGATGCTCGCGAACATGTAATGCGTGAAGAAAAAGATCAGCACGAGGACGATCGCGGCCGTCGTCGGCGGAAAGCCGGTCATGTGGGTCGATATCGTCGCGGCGAACCATTTGACGAAGCCGGTCCTGCTGAGCCCATCGGCGAGGGCGACGAGCGTCGCGAACCACACGAGGGTGTTCCAGGCCTGCTTGTTGGCGAGCATGTCGTCCCAGCTCACCACCCGGGTGATCAGCATCAGCGCGATCACCATCAGCGCCGCGGTCGTGGGATTGACGTAGTCGTCCGCAAATACCCACAGCGCGAGAGCGATCAGCACCAGCACGGCGAGCATGATTTCCCGCCTCGTGAGCGGCCCCATCTCCTTGAGCTGCTGGGCAGCCCAGGCTGGCACCTCGGCGCTTTGCTTCACTTGCGGCGGATACAGCACGTAGGTCAGCAGCGGTATGGCCAGCAGCAGCAAGATGCCCGCGGGCGCGAAGGCCAGAAACCACTGCGTCCATTCGAGGTCGACGTCGACCGTTTTCTTGACGAGTTCCGCGGCGAGCAGATTGGGTGCGAGCGCGGTGAGGAACATCGAGCTCGTCACGCAGGTCGTGGCGATAGCGGTCCACATGATGTACGAACCGATGCGCCGCGCCGACGGATCGTTCGGCTTCGAGTCGTAAAGCGGCGGCAAACTGCGAATCACTGGAAAGATCGTCCCGCCGCTGCGGGCCGTATTGGAAGGGGTAAATGGCCCGATCACGGCGTCCGCCGCCATCACCGCATAACCGAGCGTGAGGGTCCGGCGACCCAGCGCCCGCACGAGCATCAATGCAATGCGCCGGCCGAGCCCGGTTTTCTCGTATCCGAGGGCGAACATGAAGGCACCGAAGATCAGCCACACCGTGCCATTCGAGAAACCTGAAAGCGCCCAGCTGAGCCCCGCGTTCGCGACGTTGAAACCGGGCTTGGCGAGTTGTGCGGGACTGAAGAACACCCACTCGCTGAATACAGCGACGAGCGTCACCGCGATGAGACCGATCGCGGCGCCCGGAATGGGCTCCAGCATCAGCCCGACGATCACGCCCGCGAAAATCGCGAAGTAATACCACGCGTGCTGCGCGAGACCGGGAGGGGCGGGAATCAGTGCGATCACGATCGCCACGATCAGCGGAGCGACGGCCTTCCAGAAAGTTTTCACGCCATGCCCCTTTCTCATAACCGTCCATGTGCTAAGGTTTATATGACCTTTTTGGCGCGTTCGCCAGTGAACTGTTCACGGCGGGCAAGGAGAGTGCGCGGCCATGGTTCGCGTGAGTATCGAAGGGCGCGAGATTCAGGCGCCGGGCAATTGCTCGATTCTGCAGGCCATGGGGCACGCGGGGCAGACCCTCGTCGAGGGTGTCGGCTGCATGTCCCAGGGCGTGTGCGGGTCGTGCCGTGTGATGGTGCGACGCAACGGCGAGCAGGAAGTCCACACCGCGCTCGCCTGCGAGACCCTCGTCGAAGAGGGTATGCAGGTCGCCTTCCTCGATTACTTCACCGAATCGGAACGTCACCTGTATCGAATGGAAGATGTCGGTGACAGCTGGCAGGCGCTCAGCAAGATCGCCGAGATCTTCCCCGAAGCATCGCATTGCCGTCATTGCAACGGTTGCGATCGCGCCTGTCCGAAGGGGCTGGACGTGCAGCGCGGCGTGAACCTGGCGGTGGAGGGCAATCTGGCCGCATCGAGCCAGGTGTTCGACGAATGCGTGATGTGCAACCTGTGCACGCTCGCGTGCCCCGAGCATATCCGGCCCAACCATCTGGGTGTGTTCGTGCGCCGGATGATCGCGTCGCTTTCGCTGCGTCCTGCCAATCTGATGCGACGGCTGCAGCAGATCGAGAGCGGCGAGCTGAAGATCGACTTCGCTGCGCCGGGCGCGCAGCCGCCGCGCTGACCGGGGCGAATCATCATGTCCGCCGGCATACCCTACGAAAACGCGCGCCAGCGCTACCGCCCCGGGATGGCGGCCACGGTCCGCGGCGATGACGTTCCGGTCGATGAATTGCTGAAGGCTTATCACCCCGATCATGGGCCGCATGCGCGCGTCACGCTGAGTGTCGGGGTCAATCGCGGCGAGCCGTGTCAGCCCGATCTCGCGCGGCACCTGCAGGCCAACGCGCTGATCGATGATGTCGATATCGCCGGCGCGCAGCTGATGACTACCGATGTGCTGGTGATCGGCGGCGGCGGTGGTGGCTGCGCCGCGGCGCTCACGGCGGCGCAGCAGGGCGCGCGCGTGATCCTCGCCACCAAGCTGCGCCTCGGCGACAGCAATACCGTGATGGCCGAAGGCGGAATCCAGGCGGCCATCGGCGAGGATGACAGCCCGCAACTGCACTTCGAGGACACGCTTCGCGCCGGACACTTCTGCGGCGAACCCGAACTCGTGGCCCAGATGGTGATGGACGGCCCCGACGTGATTCGCTGGCTGATCCAGCTCGGCATGATGTTCGATCTGGAAGAGGACCAGCCGCTCGGCGGCAATCTGATGCGCAAGAAGCCCGGAGGCGCATCGGCGGCCCGCATTCTGTCGTATCGCGACTATACCGGCCTCGAAATGATGCGCGTGCTGCGCGAGGCGGTGGACCTCGACCCGGGCATCGAATTGTGGAACCGCTGCCCTGTGGTCGAACTGCTGTCCGACGAGCGCGGCGGCTGCGCCGGAGCGGTGATCTACAACCTCGAATGGCGTACCTTCGTGCTGGTGCGCGCGCGCGCCGTGATCCTCGCCACCGGCGGCGCGGGGCGACTGCACCTGAATTCGTTTCCGACCTCCAACCACTACGGCGCCACCGCCGACGGTCTGGTGCTCGCCTATCGGATCGGCGCGCGCCTGCGCGAGCTCGACTCGTTCCAGTACCATCCCACCGGCATCGCCTACCCGCACCATCTGGCGGGCGGTCTGATTTCCGAGGCGGCGCGATCCGCGGGGGCGAGACTTCTGAACGGCGAAGGGGAACGTTTCGTGGACGAACTCAAGCCGCGCGACGTCGTCGCATCGGCGATCCTGCGCGAGTGCGCTCAGGGCCGCGGGATCGAGCGCGACGGCCAGGTCGGCGTGTTCCTCGATACGCCGACACTCGAAATCGAGCATCCGGGCATTCTGGCCAAACGCCTCGTCACGCTTCGCCATCTCGCGCACAAATGCGGTATCGACGCGGCGCAGGAGCCGTTCCTCGTTTATCCCACGCTCCACTACCAGAACGGCGGCGTCGCCATCGACAAAGACGGCGCCACCAACGTCCCCAGCCTTTTCTGCGTCGGCGAGGTGACGGGCGGCATCCACGGCCGCAACCGCTTGATGGGTAACGCGCTGCTCGACATTCTGAGCATGGGGCGCCGTGCCGGCGCGAAGGCCGCGCAATCCAGCGAGTGGGTGATGGCGAACCGCGCCGGAATCGGTCACGTGCACGCGTGGCAGAGGGAGCTGACGCTGGCGGGACTGCCGCTTCACGTGAAGGCGCCGCAGCTCTTTCCCGCCTATGCCCATTTCGATCTGCGAGTCGATGCGGGATTGCGCGCGAGCGCACGCGGTCGCATGATCGGCGGCATCCGGTGAGGCGAACCACGGAGCACGCGATGCAAATGCTGAATCAGTGCTTGATGAGGGACGATTTCCGCGTCGGTGCCGACCTCGATGCGTGGTTCGCGCGCGGCGGCGGCGAGGGACTCGCCAAAGCGCTCGAAGACCCGGGGGCGATCCTCGCCGAGATCGCCCAGGCCGACCTGCGTGGAATGGGAGGCGCTGGCTTCCCCGCACATCGAAAGTGGGCGCCGGTCGCGGCCGCCCCGGACGGCGACAAGTACGTCGTTTGCAATGGCAACGAAGACGAGCCGGGCACCTTCAAGGATCGCTTTCTGCTCGAACACACACCGCATCAGGTGATCGAGGGCGCGCTGATCGCCGCGGTGGCGACGCGGGCCAACCATGTCGTCTTGTACGTGAATCCGCATCAGACGGGGTCTCTCGCCGCGACTCGCGAGGCGGTCAAGCAGTGGTCGGGGCACGCGCAATTCGCCCCTATCGAGCGTTGGATCGGTGCGCCGGTGTCGCTTGGCGTCGTGCCTGGCTCGGGGCTTTACATCGGCGGAGAGGAGACGGCGGTAATCGCCAGCGTCGAAGGTGGCTTTCCGTTTCCACGGCGCAAACCGCCTTTCCCGGCCGAGCAGGGCGTGCACGGCGCACCGACCATCGTCAACAACGTCGAGACGCTGGCCCACGTACCCGGGATTCTGCGCCACGGCGCGCAGTGGTACCGCGACCTCGGGGTGGGGAACGCCGCCGGAACCAAGCTCTATTCGCTTTCCGGCGACGTGCTGCGTCCCGGCCTGTACGAACTGCCGATGGGCACGAGCCTGGAGACGCTGGTGTTCCAGCACGGCGGCGGCATGCTGCAGGGCAAGGAGTTCAAGGCGGTCTTCACGGGCGGCCCATC
This sequence comes from Paraburkholderia sp. UCT70, assembly GCF_050434085.1. Taxonomy (NCBI): domain Bacteria; kingdom Pseudomonadati; phylum Pseudomonadota; class Betaproteobacteria; order Burkholderiales; family Burkholderiaceae; genus Paraburkholderia; species Paraburkholderia sp. UCT70. Next base: position 1,435,798 of record NZ_JBNPVZ010000002.1, read on the forward strand.
CAACACGCTGCTGACGAAGCGCGATCTCGACGTTGCACTGGACTTCGACTCGGTACGTCAACGCCGTTCGCGTCTGGGGACGGGCGCGATGATCGTGGTGTCGGAAGGCACGAGCATCGTGCGCAAAGTCGCGGACTACGTGAACTTCTTCGCTCAGGGTTCGTGCGGCCAGTGCCCGCCATGCAAGGGCGGAACGTTTCAGATGATGCGGCTTCTCAACCGGCTCGACACGGGCCGCGGTGTGCGTGCCGATCTGGATGCACTGGAGAACCTGTGCCGCCTTCTTCCCGGCAGCGGGCGTTGCGGTTTGATCGACGGCGCGGTGACGGTGGTGGAGAGTTCCATCGACCAGTTCCGCGCGGAATATGAAGCGCTATTGATGGCGTAGGCCGGATGAGGATTGCCGCTCGTGGCGACATTTCGCCCGACATCGGAATTCTGGGTGACAGCGAAGTGCGGACGTTGCTACGTCGCAAGCTCGGTCATGGCGTGAGAGCGATTGACGGCGAGCGTCTCGCGACTAATCGTCCGCGAAAAAACGGCCGATGAAAGAACAGCCGGCCGCCAGCGCAGCGCCCAGCGCCGCGACCGTATAAGCGAGCCCGGCATCGTGCCACAAGCTATCGAACCATTGATGCAACTGCGCCATCAGCACTGCCGCGTTGCCGCCGATTTGCTGTAGCTCGATCTGATAGCGCGGATCGATCATGCCGTACATCGCGACCGCGCTATCGGGCGGCGGCACGCTCACGTAGATGAGCAGCGCGGCGATCAGGCTGACGACCAGGATCGCCGCGCCGGTGAGATAGAGCCGCTTTTGCAGCGGCGAGCGTTGGTTGGAAGAAGGTGCGTCGTGGTCGTTGCCGTTCATCGTTGCGTAGGTGGGTGCCGTCGTTGATGGAGCCGAACCGCCAGTATCGCAGAGCGCGGCCTCGGGCGACCCAGACGCGCCCGACCCACCTCAACTCTTCGACGTCAACAATTTGACCCCCGCAATTCCGAACATCACCGCGAGCGAGCCATCGAGCCAGCGCCGGATCGCCGTATAGACGCGGCGTGCGGACGCCGTCGAAAACAGCACCGCGTAGCTGCTGAATACCGTCGCGCCGATCACCATGCAGCCCAGCACGACCGGCGTCACGTGCGCGGCGCCGTGTACCGGCGACATCGCGAGCGACACAATCGACAGCCACACCAGCACCGCTTTCGGATTCGTGAGATGCAGCAAAAGGCCACGCAGATAGAGTCGCCCGAGCGGTTCGTCGACGCGCGCCGCGCTCGCGGCCGGCTTGCCGGCGCTCCACGCCGAGCGTGCGGACTTGAAGCCGAGCCACAGCAGATACAAGCCGCCCGCGATCCGGATCGCGACGAGGCATTCCGAGTAGGCGGCGAGCACCGCCGACAACCCGAGCGACGCGAGCAGCGCCCATGAGAACGAGCCCGACACCACGCCGAGCGCGAACACCAGTGCCGCGCGTCGGCCCGCGCTCATCGCGAGCGACATGATCGCGAGATTGCTCGGCCCAGGGCTCGCCGTGCCGACGAAATAGGCGCTGTAGGCGATCAGGACATCGGCGGTGAGCAGAGGGCTGGCGATCATGGCGGGCAAATGTAAGGGCGGAGCGCGTGTTCGACAATGCAATGCAACGCGCCACACAGCCGGTTGAATGAAGCAACGATTCTGCGCACCGTCGCGCGCGATTCACAGATACAGTTGCGCGTACGTATGGCGGCACACTCGATTCGAACCCGGAGCGAACTCGCATCGAATGCGGCGTGCAAAGCGCTCAACCGCGCGCCGCGCTCGCAATGCACTCCGCCAACGCATCGGCGACCATCGGCCGGCTATGCCGCGGCCGCAGCACGAGCCCGATCTCGCGCTCGAAGCTCGCATCGCCGAGTTCGAGTGCGACGACGCTCGTTGGCCATTTGCCGAGCCCGGCCGTATTCGGAATCAGCGCGACACCCATGCCGCGCGCGACCAGTTGCACGATCGCCTGCAATTCGTCGAGCTCGACCGCATCGCGCACGCCAAGGCGCGCGCGCCGCAGAAAACGGTCGACGAGCCGTCCGCCGAACGACGCGCGGTCGTAGCGGATGAACGGCTCGCTGCGCAGCAGTTCGCGCCACGAGCGGCCGCCGCGCGCAAGCTTTTTCGGCGCGAGCAGCACGAACGGTTCGGCGACGAGGGTGCGCCATTCGAGTTCCGACGGCAGCGCGAACGGCGGTTTGATGATGACGGCCAGATCGAGCTCGCCCGAGTCGACCTGGCCGAGCAGCCCCAGCGACACGCCCGGCACCACGCGAATCCGCCAGCCGGGACGGTCGTCGCGAAAGCGCGCGAGCGCGTCGGCGAGCAGCGACACCTGCGCGGACGCGATCGCGCCGACCCGCAGCATGCCGCTTTCGGCGGCGCCGCCGCTGCGCTCGGAGAGCCGCGCATAGAGCGTCATCATTTCCTCGGCGAGCGCGAGCGTTTCGCGGCCCGCCTCGTTGAGCGTCGCAGAGCGGCCGGTGCGGTCGAACAGCTGAAAGCCGAGTTCCTGTTCGAGCCGCTGCATCTGCGCGCTGACGGCCGATTGCGTGAGCCCGATGCGCGCGCCCGCCCCGGAGAACGTGCCGTACTGGCTGACGGCGATGAAGGTTTTCAACTCGCTGAGCATGATCGATCAATCTATTTTGGTGATGGTCAGGTCAAATATATATCGTTTCTCAACATTTTTATTCATGATTAAACTTTGCTTCAACTGCACCGGTTGCCAGTCGTGCCAGTCGTAATTCATCCTCACACCCACCCCAGCGAGTCTTCCTATCATGAGCGTTGCCGAAACCGCTTTGCCGCCGTTCCACCTGGCGTTTCCTGTTCATAGCCTCGCCGCCGCGCGCGAGTTCTACGGCGAATTGCTCGGCTGCCCGGAAGGGCGCAGTTCGGACGCATGGGTCGATTTCAATTTCTACGGTCATCAGATCGTCGCGCATCTGGCGCCGGACGAAGTCGGTCACCGTCATACCAGCGCGGTCGATGGCGACGCGGTGCCGGTGCGCCACTTCGGCGCGGTGCTGTCGATGGAGCAATGGCAGGCCGCCGCGGACAAACTGCAGAAGGCCGGCATCGAATTCATCATCGAGCCGCATGTGCGCTTCAAGGGCGAGGTCGGCGAGCAGGCGACGATGTTCTTCCTCGATCCGTCAGGAAATGCGCTCGAGTTCAAGGCGTTCGCCGATATGTCGTCGCTGTTCGCCAAATAAGCGTCGCGGGCGTTGACGCCAAGATACGGATAACTGCAAATGAAGGCCGGTCGACCATTCAGGTCGACCGGCCATTTTTCGTTGAAGGGGATGGCCGCACGGAGCAAAATCGCCCCGTCTTGCGAATCAATCTGAAAGCATGTTTCATATTAATCGGCCAAAAAACGTGCCGCGTATCAGCAAACGTTTCATTAACTGCGCGTAAATTTATTCGACAAACGTTTGCTTTGCGGCTAATTCGCAGCTAATTCGGCGAGAGCCCTTCGCCTTCAAAAATGGCGCATTTGCTTTCAACAAGCTTCCTGACGATTTCGCCATTTTCATGCCATGCAGGCGTTGGTGCCATCGATCTAGCATAAGCTCAGATTCAATCCCTCCCTCCACCCGCATTTTCTCTGGCCCGTTTCAATGTGGATCGTCAACGTAGCGCTTAAGCGGCCATACACGTTCATCGTGATGGCAATTCTGATCGTGCTGGCGACGCCCTTCGTGCTGTTCACCATGCCCGTCGACGTGCTGCCGGATATCAACATTCCGGTCGTCAGCATCATCTGGACGTATACGGGGCTGTCGGCAGAAGACATGGCCACCCGCATCACGTCGGTCAACGAGCGCAGTCTGACCACGACGGTCAACGACATCGAACATATCGAATCGCAATCGCTGCCCGGCATCGCGATCCTGAAGGTGTTTCTGCAGCCGAACGCGAACATCCAGACGGCGATCGCGCAGACGGTCGCCATCGAGCAGGCGCAATTGAAGCAGATGCCGCCGGGCGCCACCGCGCCGCTGGTCATCAGCTACTCGGCTTCCAGTATTCCAGTTATCCAACTCGGCCTGTCGAGTCCGAAACTCTCGGAGCAGGATCTCAACGACACCGCGCTGAACTTCCTGCGACCGCAACTCGTGACGATTCCGGGCGCGGCCGTGCCGTATCCGTATGGCGGCAAATCGCGGCTGATCTCGGTCGACCTCGACACGCGCGCGATGCTGGCCAAGGGCCTGACACCTGCCGACGTGGTCAACGCGTTCAACGCGCAAAACCTGATTCTGCCCACGGGCACGGCCAAGATTGGGCCGAAGGAATACACGATCGACATGAACGGGTCACCACCGACGTTGGAAGGTCTCAACGACATTCCGGTGCGCACCGTCAACGGCGCGACGACCTATCTGCGTGAAGTCGCGCATGTGCGCGACGGCTACTCGCCGCAGACCAACATCGTGCGGCAGAACGGCCATCGCGGCGTGCTGATGTCGGTGCTGAAGAACGGCAACGCGTCGACGCTGTCGATCGTCGATACGTTGAAAGGCATTTTGCCGGCCGCGCGCGCCGCGCTGCCGCCGGATCTGCAGATCACCGCGCTGTTCGACCAGTCGGTGTTCGTGAAGGCGGCGGTGCAGGGTGTGGTGCGCGAAGCGCTGGTCGCCGCCGCGCTGACCGCCGCGATGATCCTGCTGTTCCTTGGCAACTGGCGCAGCACCTGCATCATCGCGATCTCGATTCCGCTGTCCATTCTGTCGTCGCTGATCGTGCTGCACGCGCTCGGGCAGACCATCAACATCATGACGCTGGGCGGCCTCGCGCTCGCGGTCGGCATATTGGTGGACGACGCGACCGTGACGATCGAGAACATCGAGCGGCACCTGCACATGGGCACGAATCTGCACGATGCGATTCTCGACGGCGCCGGCGAAATCGCAGTGCCGGCGCTCGTCTCGACACTGTGTATCTGTATCGTGTTCGTGCCGATGTTCTTCCTGACCGGCGTCGCGCGCTATCTGTTCGTGCCGCTCGCGGAAGCGGTGGTGTTCGCGATGCTCGCTTCGTACATCCTGTCGCGTACGCTCGTGCCGACGCTCGCGATGCTGCTGATGGGCCACGCGCACCAGCCTAAGGCGGGCACGAAGGCGAATCTGTTCATGCGTCTGTATCACCGCTTCGACGCAGGCTTCGAGCGCATGCGCGCGACTTACATCATGATCCTGAGCAGCCTGCTCGTGCGTCGCAAGATGTTCGGCGCGCTGTTCCTCGGTTTCTGCGTGCTGTCGATGGGTCTGTTCTTTGCACTCGGCGAAGACTTCTTTCCGAGCGTCGACGCGGGCGACATCCGTCTGCACATGCGCGCGCCGACCGGCACGCGTATCGAAGAAACCGCGCGGCTGGCCGACGAGGTCGAGAAGGTGATCCGCGAAGTCGTGCCGCCCAGGGAGTTGGGCACGATTCTCGACAACCTCGGGCTGCCGTATAGCGGCATCAACCTGTCGTATAGCAATGCGGGCACGATGGGCACGCTCGACGGCGAGATCCAGATTGCATTGAACGAAGGCCACAAGCCGTCGCAGACCTACATGGACAAGCTGCGCGCGATCCTGCCGCAGCGTTTCCCGGGCGTCGAGTTCTTCTTTCAGCCGGCCGATATCGTCACGCAGATCCTGAACTTCGGCCTGCCTGCCGCGGTGGACGTGCAGATTTCGGGCGCGAATCAGCAGGGCAACCTCGACGTCGCGCGCAAGCTGCTGAAGCAGGTGCGGCTGATTCCCGGCACCGTCGACACGCATATCCAGCAGAAGCTCGACGAACCGGTGATCGATCTGCACATGGACCGCACCCGCCTGCAACAACTGAACCTGACCGCGAACGACGTCGCGCAGAACGTGCTCGTTTCGCTATCGGGCAGCTCGCAGACGTCGCCGGGCTTCTGGGTCAACAACAGGAACGGTGTCGAATACAGGGTGGCGGTGCAGACGCCGCAGTACCAGGTGTCTTCGATCGACGAACTCTTGCGCACCCCGGTCTCGGCCACGATGAACGGGCCGACGCAACTGCTCGGCAACCTCGTGCAGATCTCACCGAAGAGCCAGTTCGCGGAAGTCACGCATTACAACATCCGTCCGGTGATCGATCTGTATGTGAGCGTTGAAAAGCGCGATCTCGGCAGCGTGGCGAATCAGGTCGACAGGATCGTCGACGAGGTGCGCGGCTCGCTGCCACGCGGCAGCACGATCACCGTGCGCGGCCAGGTACAGACGATGCGCAGTTCGTTCTTTGGGCTCGGCATCGGCGTCGCGATGGCGATCGTGCTCGTGTATCTGCTGATCGTCGTGAACTTCCAGTCGTGGGTCGATCCGCTGATCATCGTCAGCGCATTGCCGGCGGCGCTCGCGGGGATCATGTGGATGCTGTTCCTGACCGGCACCCATCTGAGCGTGCCGGCGCTGACCGGCGCGATCATGACGATGGGCGTCGCGACCGCGAACAGTATTCTGATGGTCGCGTTCGCGCGCCAGCGGCTGTCGGCCGGCGCGCCGCCGCTCACGGCCGCGCTCGAAGCCGGGGCGAGCCGGATTCGTCCGGTGCTGATGACCGCGTTCGCGATGATCATCGGCATGATTCCGATGGCGCTCGGTCTCGGCGAGGGCGCCGAGCAGAATGCACCGCTTGGCCGCGCGGTGATCGGCGGGTTGCTGTTCGCGACCGTATCGACGCTGTTTTTCGTGCCGCTCGTGTTTGCGGGAATTCACTCGTGGCTCGCGGGCCGTCATAAGAACGGCGGCGGCGACGACAACGGCGGTGGCGACGCTGGCGGCAACGGCGGTGGCAGTGGCGGCCATAGTGGCACCCCCGCACCGGAACCCAGCAGTGCGGCGACGCCCGCGTAAAAGTTAAACGATGGTTGACTGAGATGACCGAAAAAACTCATGCATCGCTAGCGATCCCCGCGCGGGAAACCGAAGAAGGCGAGCACCTGCTGCCGCCGCGCCATCGCGAATGGAAGCGCGCGAAGATTGCCGTCGTGATCGTGCTCATGCTGCTCGTGGTAGGCACGCTTCGCACCGTGATCGCGAACGTGCTGCAAAACCGCGAAGTCGCGGCGATTGCGCAGCAGAATGCCACGCAGTACGTGAACGTCGTCACGCCGACCCAGACCGAGGGCGGCGGCGACACGCTGCTGCCGGGCACGCTGCGCGGCTATGTCGAGTCGCCGATCTATGCACGCGCGACCGGCTATCTGCTGCGCTGGTACGCCGACATCGGCACCCACGTGAAGCAGGGGCAACTGCTCGCCGAGCTCGATACGCCGGAAATCGACCAGGAACTCGCGCAGGCTCTGGCACAGCGTCAGCAGATCAATTCGAGCCTCGCGCTCGCGAAAAGCTCGCTGGACCGTTGGCAGCAGTTGCGCCAGCGCGATGCGGTGTCGCAGCAGGAACTCGATGAACGGCAAAGCACCTACACGCAGGATCTCGCGAATCTCGCGGCCGCCGATGCGAACGTCAAGCGTCTGCAGCAGCTCGAATCGTTCAAACGGATCGTCGCGCCGTTTACCGGCGTGGTGACGCAGCGCAACGTCGACGTCGGCGATCTCATCGACGCGGGCAGCGGCACGAGCCGTGCGTTGTTCGCGCTTGCTCAATCGGACCCGTTGCGGGTCTATGTGCAGTTGCCGCAGGCCTACGCGCAGAACGTCACGGTCGGGCAGAAGGTCGTGGTCACGCAGGCCGAGCTGCCGGGCCAGCAGTTCAACGGCAAGATCACGCATATATCTGGCGCGATCGACGTACCCACGCGCTCGTTGCAGATCGAAGTGACGCTGCCGAATCCCGACGACAAGCTGCGCCCCGGCGCGTACGTGCAGGTCGCGGTGCCGGCCGCCGCGCATGCGCGTCTCACGGTGCCCGGCAACGCGCTGCTGTTTCGCGCGGAGGGTCCGCGCCTCGCGGTCGTCGATGCAAAGGGCAACGTGAGCCTGCGCAAGGTCGTGATCGCGGTGGACCTCGGACAGCAGCTCGAAATCGAAAGCGGTATCTCGCCGAGCGATCGCATCATCGTCAACCCGAGCGATTCGATTGCCGATGGCGATCACGTGCAGGTGCAGCCGCTGCAGAAGAACGGCAAGGGGGCGTCGTGACGTTCGCGGCTTCACGCCAGGCGCGTACGCGTGGCACTGTCTTCACCGCGCTGAGCGCGTGCGCCGGCGCGGCGCTGCTCGCCGCGTGCACGGTCGGCCCGGACTATCAGCGGCCGCAGGCCGAGGTGCCGCCCGAATGGCACACCGATTCGTTCTGGCGCGTCGCCGCGCCGTCGCATGCGCCGATCGCGCCGGACTGGTGGACGGGCTTCGCCGACCCGACGCTCGCGACGCTCGAAACCCAGGCACTCGCGCAGAACCAGACGCTCGCCGCGGCGAGCGCGCACTACGAGCAGGCGAAGGCGACGCTCGCGAACATCAGCGCGCAGCGCGTGCCGGAAGTCGATTTCAACGCACAGGCCTCGCGCTTCCGTATTTCGCACGACCGGCCGCTGACGAACTACGCGACGCCGACCGAATCGACGGTGCAGAACAACATCCTGCTCGGGCCGACGATCAGCTATGACACCGATCTGTTCGGCCGCATCCGTCGTCAGGTCGAGGGCGCGCAGGCGTCGGCCGAACAGTCGGCGGACGATCTCGCGAACGCGCGCCTCGTGCTGACGACCGACCTCGCCACCGACTACTTCACGCTGCGTGAGCTCGACAACGAGATCGACGTGCTGAACCAGTCGGTGAAGCTGCAGCAGAAAGCGCTCGACTACGTGAACACCGAGCACGATCTCGGTTCGGTATCGGGCCTCGACGTGCTGCAGCAGAAATCGCAGCTCGATTCGACGCGCGTGCAGGCGCAACTGCTGCTCAATCAGCGCGCGCAGTTCGAGCATGCGATCGCCGCGCTGGTCGGCGTGCCGGCACCGCAGTTCGCGATCGAGCCGAAGGTGCTCGACATCAAGCCGCCGACCGTACCGCTCGGCGTGCCGAGCGACGTGCTGCAAAGGCGTCCCGACGTCGCCTCGGCGGAACGTGCGATGGCGGCGGCCAACGCGCAGATCGGCGTGGCCAAGGCGGCGTTCTTCCCGAGCCTCACGCTGACGCCGGGCATCGGCTGGGAGAGCACCGAGTTCGCCAATCTGCTGAGCGCGCCGACGCTGATGTGGACGCTCGGCGCGACGGTCGGTCAAGTGATCTTCGACGGCGGCCGGCGCGCGGCCAACGTCCAGTACGCGAGCGCGGGCTACAAGGCGACCGAGGCGAATTATCGGCAGACCGTGCTGAGCGCGTTCCAGCAGGTACAGGACGGCATCACAGGACTGTCGGTGCTCGACGGCGCGGCGAAGCAGTCGCGCGAGGCGGTCGAGGACGCGCAGCGGCTGCTGTCGCTCGCGAACGATCGCTATTCGGGCGGCCTCGTCGCGTATCTGAACGTGATCGACGCGCAGGAGTCGCTGCTGACCAGCGAGCGCACGGACGTGCAGATTCACGGCCAGCAGTTGACGCTGTCGGTGGCGCTCGTGAAGGCGCTCGGCGGCGGCTGGGATGGCGGCGCGCAAGGTGGCGCAGTGGCCGGGAACGAGGCTACCCCTACGAACGCGACAGCGAACGTCGCCAGTGCTACGGCATCGCCGCAGCAAGCGCCAGCCGGCGGCGCGCAGCAGAAGGAGATGCCGGCTCCTGCACACTGAATCGCCCCGGCAGAGCTTCCATGCCGAGGGAGTGGGATCGGCGCGAGGCATTAGGGGCGTTTCGTATAATGGACAGTTGACCGCCAAACGTGGCATGAGGACGCGGATGAAATTGCTGATCGTTGAAGACGAGCACAAGGTGGTGGACTACCTGCGCTCCGGTTTGACAGAGCAGGGCTGGGTCGTCGATGTCGCGCTCGACGGCGAGGAAGGCATGCATCTGGCCACCGAATTCGATTACGACGTGATCGTCCTCGACGTGATGCTGCCTAAGCGCGACGGCTTCAGCGTGCTGAAGGCGCTGCGCATGCGCAAGTCGACGCCGGTCATCATGCTGACCGCGCGCGATCACGTGAACGACCGCGTGCGCGGCCTGCGCGAAGGCGCGGACGACTACCTGACCAAACCGTTCTCGTTCCTCGAGCTGGTCGAGCGTCTGCATGCGCTCGCGCGCCGCACGCGTTCGCAGGAGTCCACGTTGATTTCCGTCGGCGATCTGTTCGTCGATCTGATCGGCCGCCGCGCGACGCGCGACGGCGTGCGCCTCGACCTGACCGCGAAAGAGTTTCAACTGCTCAGCGTGCTCGCGCGCCGTCACGGCGACATTCTGTCGAAGACCGCGATCACCGAACTCGTGTGGGACGTCAACTTCGACAGCCACACGAACGTCGTCGAAACCGCGATCAAGCGGCTGCGCGCGAAGCTCGACGGCCCGTTCCCGTCGAAGCTGCTGCACACGGTGCGCGGCATGGGCTACGTGCTCGAAGTGCGCGAAGAGGCCGAGACATCATGAACCGTTCGATTGCCCGCCGTCTCGCGTCGATGTTCGCGCTGGTCGCGCTGTTCGTGTTTACGCTCGTCGGCACGGGGCTCTTTCTGGTGCTGCGCACGCAGCTCGAGCATCATCTGCGCGAGTCGCTCGACGATCGCACGCAGATCGCGCGCATCATCGTCTATCACGCGGTGACGCCCGAAAAATGGCGGATGTGCCGCGAAAAACTCACCGACATGACGCCGCACGACAGCAGCACCGTGTACTCGGTGACGAGCGCGGACCCGAGCTATCACTTCGGCACGCCGGTGCAAGGGACCGTCACGAAGAGCTGGCCGGGCGGCTATGCGCGCATCGCGCCGGCGGGCGGCGGCCCCGACATGCTGACCTCGACGGTGACCTTGCCCGCCAACGCCGCGCGGCCGCCGGTGCAGTTGCAGGTCGCGTCGAGCTATTCACCGAACCTGCGCACGATGCGCGTGTTCGGCTCGGCGCTCGCGGCGCTGTCCGCGCTCGGCAGTCTCGCGGTGCTGCTGCTCAGCTACTCGGTCACGCGCATCGGTCTCGCACCGCTCACGCGTCTGACACGCGACGCATCGGCGGTCAGCCCGAACAACCGCTCGCAGCGGCTCAATACGGCGTCGCTGCCGCTCGAACTGAACGACCTCGCGAACTCGTTCAACGGCGCGCTCGAACGGCTCGACGGCGCCTACGGTCGGCTCGAATCGTTCAACGCGGACGTCGCGCATGAACTGCGCACGCCGGTCACGATCCTGATCGGCCAGACCGAGGTCGCGCTGACCCGCAACCGCTCGGTCGACGATCTGCGCCACACGCTGCAATCGAATCTCGAAGAATTCGAGCGGATGCGCACGATCATCAACGACATGCTGTTCCTCGCGCGCGCCGATCAGGGCGAACGCGCGACGGGGCTCGTCGAGTTGTCGCTCGCGGCGGAAGTCGCGCATACGCTCGAGTTTCTGGAGATTCCGCTCGAAGAGGCGCGCGTGCATGCGCAGTTGCACGGCGATGCGTTCGCGCGCGTGAACCGGTCGCTATTCGGCCGCGCGTGCACGAACCTGCTGATGAACGCGATCCAGCATTGCGAGCCGGGCGCGTCGATCAGCGTGACGATCGCGCGCGGGAAAGGACCGATGCGCGACCAGGTGCGCGTCGCCGTGGCAAATCCTGGCGAGCCGATCGCGCCGGACGTCCTCGAACATCTGTTCGACCGTTTCTATCGCGCGGAAGTCTCGCGCACCAATAGCCGCGAAAACCACGGGCTCGGGCTCGCGATCGTGAAGGCGATCGCGGAGATGCATCGCGGCACCGTGTCCGCGCAAAGCGCGAACGGCGTCAACACGTTCTCGTTTTCGGTGGCGGCGTCGGCGCGGTCCACGTCGGGCGACGTGCCGGCCATGCGTGCGAACGCGACCGGCGTCGCCGGCGACAGCGCCTATTCGTCGCTCGCGAAAGGCAAGTCGGCCTGAACCGGCAGGCGCGGCTTCAGTGCCTGTTCGCTGGCCGACGTCAGCGTGCTGATGCGCACGCCCAATAGCCGCAGCTTGCGGTTCAACTTCACGCGTCGCAAACATTCGGTCGCCGCGCGGCGGATTTCGGTCGCGTCGGCGGTCGGTTCGTCGAGCGTCAGGTCGAGGATCGTCAGGCCGTCAGGCTTGTCGAGTTCGGAGCCGATCTTCGCGAGCAGCTTGTTCGGCGCGATGCTCGGAAGGCGGCCCCTGCACTAAAAATCCAGCGTGAACTGAGACGACTCATTGCCGGTTGATTCCCCAGCGGGTTGGAGATTGCCAGCCTTGACTCCCAACAGTCTGATGGGTTTAACAAGATCAATTCTTTTCAAACACTCCGTCGCCGCGCGGCGCAACGCTTTCGCATCAGCAATTGGTTCAGGAAGCGTTACATCACGCGTTACTGTCTTGAAGTCATTGAAGCGCAGTTTGATCCCGATTTTCCGAGCCAAATAGCCCTTTCTCTGTAGATCGAGCGCCACCTGTTCGCAAAGACGGGTAAAGGCGGCGCCGAGTTCCTGTCGGTGCCGTACGACGTGTAGATCGCGCTCAAACGTCGTCTCGCGACTCATCGAGATTGGCTCGCTGTACGTCACGACAGGCCTGTCATCAAGACCGTGAGAGACTCTGCGAAGCCACGCCCCATAGCTTCGTCCAAAGTGGTCCACGAGCCAGGTTTCGTCGCACGCGGCGATCTCGCCAATGGTTGCTATTCCCAACGACGCAAGCCTGGCGCTGGCCTTAGGTCCAATGCCGTTGATCTTGTTCGCGGCCATCGGCCAAATTTTGGATTCGATGTCCTCAATCCTGAGGATCGTAATCCCATCTGGCTTTTGTATATCGGAGCACAGCTTCGCAAGCAGCTTGTTTGGCGCGATTCCGACTGAGCATGTCAGACTAGTTGCTTCGAACACCGCCGACTTCAACTTGCGCGCGATTTCTTCTGAATTGCCATTCGTGAGCGAAACATCGGCGTAGACCTCGTCGATTCCAACGTCTTCTATGCACGGGCTAATCGATCGCACTGCGTCCTTGAACAGTCGCGAGTAAGTTCTGTAGAGGTCAAAGTTCACGGGAAGGAGAATGGCGTCCGGCGCTAACCGGGCGGCCTTCATCGCGGGCATTCCGGAATGAACTCCGAGTGCGCGAGCTTCGTATGTCGCGGTCGTAAGGACGCCTCTGCCCACATAGTCGCGCAATCGGGAGAATTCGCGTGTGCCATCCGAATTTGTTCGCGGCGCATCCGAGCGACGACCAGCAACCACCATGGCTTCGCCTCGTAGCTCGGGGTACTGCGACAGTTCACAAGACGCGAAGAATGCGTCCATGTCGATATGGGCTATGCGCCGGTCATCTGGCATGCCTAAGACTCAAAAATAGCGATTAATGCTCCGCCCGACCGAAACGACTGTCCTCAACGGCCTTATGGGGCAGGCAACGAGAGCGCGACATGTCGCGTTTGGGGGCATTTTCTGAGACTGTACATTTATACAGTATGTTTGTCAGGACGCTGATGAAATCCACCGCTATTTGTCAGCGTTTGAGACGAGGGTGATCCGGCGTTGAGACCGGGTGACTCATGAAGCGATTCGTTGAGAGCGATGACCGCAAACTGACCTTGCCCCCGCTTGACGAATCCCATAGCTGGGGAAATTATGCGGCTTCGCCTTGCTGAGCCGCGAACCAGTTCTTCTCGAATGGCTATCCGGCTTCAGCTGGGACATCGGAACGCGACTGCAGCCAACCTGAGCATTCTCGCAACTCCCTCATCCATTCACTGAATTACGGAGGCGCTATTGCAGAACTGACATCTTCCACCTGATCGGTAACGCGGCACCGAGCACGATGAGGGGAATCCTCGAGATTTTTTTTGTGAGCACGCAACTGCGCGATCTCCGTTATTACTGTAAGAGCGGGGCAGCCCCGTGACGGAAAGGTGAAGTGCGGTAACCAGCCCGCGGGTATGAGCTTGATCCATCGTCGACAAACAGCCCGTGTGCCGCGTTACCGATCAGGTCGGATACGTTGACGTTCGAGATCGCGGCAGCGAGAGCGGCGCTCGTCCTGCTTGCAAAAACAGGCCATATGAATATCTCGCTCCATCTTCAGGCGAGCCACTTCGGCACCGTTGCTCCGTTCGCTGCGGCTTCATCGCTAATGCAGCAGGCGTCGCTTTCCATTGCGCCCGAGTCGGACTTTGAGGTTGATTGATGATCAAAAAGGTAAAGGCCGCGGCCGTCCTGACATTGTCCGCAAGTCATGACTGGCATCATGGGGATGCCGTGGATGCGTCACCCCGCGCGCTTTTTTTCGCCAGTTTGAATTGAGTCTGTCGTCCGCCCTTCAGGGGGCCATGGTCGGTCCCATTCGCCGCGCCGCATGGTCAGCCCCGCGCTGGCCACGGCAAACATGACACAGACGTTCCGGCCCGCGTTCGGCTTACCGACGAGATCGCCAGTGTCGGACGACATCTGGAGTTATCGCTGACGGATGTAGTGGTCCGATACGACATTGCGTTGATGGATCCATGCAATCGCCAGTTCGATTGCCTGGTCCCACGCTTCTTGCATGTCGCCAAAGTCGCCCTCGACGCCGAACGTCCGGCTTTCGCTCTCCCGATCCGTGACAATGGCCGCGGCTGCATAGCGCCCCCGCTCCGACATCGTAACGAGGGGCCGGATCACGAAACCACGGTAGGTAATGTCTTCCCTCTGCATAGTGCCTCCCGGTAGCCAAGGAAACGCCGTCACGGCGCTGTGCGCGTCTATCGAGTCGCGCGTCACCATTCACGTGGCGCAAGTACCGCGCCCGATGCTGCAAATGAGCAGACTTGATGCCCGCCCGGATGCTGCTCTACAAGCTGAGCTAACGGCCCGGCTCGCCCGATATTCATTCGCTACCGGCGCGACTTGCCTGCCCACTAGCCAATATCGATCGTGCGGCTCGCGGATCGCGACGGCTCCGATTTCGGCACGGTCAACGTGAGCACGCCGTTGTCGAACTTCGCCAGGGCGTGATCGGGGTCGGCGTTATCCGGCATCGGGATCGTGCGCACGAAGCTTCCATAGGCGCGCTCGAGCCGGTAGCAGCCGTCTTCCTCGCTGCGCACGTCCTGTTTTTTCTCGCCACGCAGCACGAGCGCCCCATCCTCGACGGTGACGTTCAGATCCTCCCGCTCCATTCCGGGCAGCTCGGCGGTTACACGCAGTACCTGCCCATCATCGACCACGTCGATGCGCGGCTGGAAGCGCGATGAACTGAAGTCGCCAAACCATCGTTCCAGAGCACCCCGTCCGGCGAACGGATCATGAAAGAACTCTTCGACTGCACGCCACGGTTCGCGCGAGAAGAATCGTGGAATGTCGGAGAACGGGGCCCGCCACTGTTCGCTCGCCGGCGGGCCTTCCGGGCTGTCCGCGGCGGACTTGCGCCCCGCGCCACGCAGGAACTTGAAGGGGTTCCACTTCTTCAGGTCGGTGTTCATCGTATCCTCCTCTACGGTCTGGCAGGAGAGCCGGATATGGGTCATTTCACTGAAGCAGCGACTCCGCCGCCTACTTACACTCAACGTGCCACATCCGGGCCGCAGCGGTCGAGAGGTGGTGGCCAGACGGCCACCACCGGGTTTTCTCCCTGTCGCTGTCGCCCGCACTGTTAGTTCGTGCGGACCTCGATGCGGCGCGGCCGCGCCTCGTCGCGGCGCGGTATCGTCAGTTTCAGCACGCCGTCCTTCAGGTTCGCATCGATTTTCGTTGCGTCGAAGTCAGCCCCAAGAGCGAACGCCCGCGCGAAATGCGGCTGGCGGATCTCCGCATGTTGCAGGCGCAGCCCCGCCGGCGTGGGCACCACCGCCTCGGCCTCGATGTACAGGTTGCCATCGTGTACCTTCACATCAAGGCGGTCCTTTGTAACGCCGGGCAGATCGGCCCACAGGGTGATGCCCTGGCTGTCCTCGAAGATGTCTACGGGCGGCGTTAGCGTGATCGGGCGTTGCGACTGCTCGTCTTCGCGACGGGCCACCGCAGTCTCGTCTTTCCTGGCAAGTTCTGTCGTGTCGTTCATGATGTCCTCCTCAGTTCTGCGACCGGTTTCATTGAACAGTGATGGCCCGCGGCTTCGACGTCTCCCGCTTGCCGATGCTCACGGTCAGGCAACCATTGGTGTACTGCGCCGTGACCTTGTCAGGGTCCGCATGCTCCGGCAGTTCAATGACGCGCCGGAAGGTGCCGACGAACCGCTCCTGCGCATAAGTACGCAGGTCGTCGCCTGCCGCTTCCGGCTCTCCCGTCTGGCGCTCGCCGCTGATGGTCAGCAGCCCTTTGTCGATGGATACGTCGAGATGCGCCGGATCGATACCCGGCGCGAACGCGACGATCTCAATCGAGTCGTCGGTCGAGCCGATGTTGACCTGCGGGAAGGCGCCGAAGCGCCCGGAACGGATGCTGGAGGGGAAGCCGCCGAAGAGGCTCGCCATCTGCCGTTGCAGACGGTCGAACTCGCTGAACAGGTCGGTCCCGAAATAGAGATCACTCATGGTCGTTTCCTCCTATAAACCAGCAGGAAGACGAACTGGCCTACGCGCTCCAGTCCGTCCGCCATGCTGCCGGCAAACAAATCGAAACACGCAGCGCGCCAAAACATCCCGGCGCGACTGCCTGAGCGATATCTAAAATAGGACTGGAAACGGAAATTTCAAGGAGCTATGGCGACTTTTTGTTCTTGAATTCGGATTGCCACACCCCTATTTTCACGACACCCTGCAACACCCTGCGAGGACACCATGGAATTCGAATACGACTGGTTCACCCTTGGCCGGCACCGTATCCGGTTGCGCTCAACAAAGGGTTTCCCGACCGGGACGATGCGCACGGCGGTTGAAGTCATCCGGCTGGCGATCGACAGCAACATGAGCGCCCGGGCGCGGCTGGTTGAAGTGGTGTGCCGGCAGGATGCCGCTTACGAGATCGCTGTTGGCACCACGTTCGCCGACGACCGGTTATGCGCGCCGCACCTGGAAGCGGCGGTCGCGACGGTGCTGGGGCTGCAACCGGCGCAGATCAACATCCTTGTGACCGTCGTTACACAGGAGGAGGTCGACCTGCACTTCGGTGTCTACGAAAGGATGCTGGCTGAAAAACTCGGCGTGGTGCCGCCGATCCAGTAGCGCGCGCGCCGCCGCCGATCGCCACTGCGCGGCCGCGCAGTTCCTGATAGCGCGGCAGTTCGTCGGACGCATAAAACGCGTCCATGTCGAGGTGCGCGATTCGGCGGATTGGCGAATTCATGGGATTGACGCGGGCAATGGCCATGAACGGGAGCGGTGAAGGCGCGCGTTCCGATCGCGCCAGCCCGTCATGGTACCTCGCCGCGACGGCCCCGGTCAGGGCCGCCGCGGTCGGCCGCACGCGTGTCGTTCAACGGAATGTTGAAAAAGCGGCTTCAGAAACAATCCTTGACACTGAAATCCGGCGATAGCGTGCCAGTGCGCAACCGCGCCGGGCGGATTTCGCCGCGGCTGTTCACCACGGGGCTCGACAGATGATCAAGCGCATGTCGCTGATTTCGGCGTATATCGCACTCGGCTGCGCCGCAACGGTGCTGCCGGTCCTGTTCAGCATCTATATCGCGAACGAAGACGTCACACGCCGCGAGCAGCGAGATTTGCGCCAATACGCGGAAAAGGCCGTGATGCGCACGGAACTCGTCACGTATCAGGGTTTTGCCGCGATCGCGGACCTGCAGGCCGAGCACGGCGCGCCGTGTTCGCCGGAATACCTGGGGCGCGCCGCCCATGTGATTTTCAACTACCGCTACGTCCGGGACGCAGGTGCGTACGGCGACGGGCGCTATCTTTGCTCGCCGCTGTTCGGCGACGTTCGGGCGCAGGATGTCGCTTTGCCACCGCCGCGCTGGCGAAGCAACGACGGCTACCTGGTCTGGTTCCAGCAAAAGAATCCGCTCAGCGACGTGCGCGAGGATATACAGATCGGGCGCAACGGCGAGTACGTGTCAATCGATCCGCAGTCATATGTCGATGTGATGGATCCGGCGGGGAGGCCCATCGCCACGATCAACACCGACCTGAACTCGATCGTCGCGCTGTCGACGGGCGCGGACCCCGACGAGATGCTCCATGCATGGAAGCGGGCGGGGCGCGTCGACAGCGATGAATGGAACTACGCGGTCGCACGTTCGACGACGCGCGCGCTTGGCGTCGTCGTCAAGGGCCGGCGCACCAGCCTGCTGAGAGACTGGCCAGGCCTGCTGGCGATGTGGCTTTCGATGGGCGTCGCGCTGGGCGCCGGGTTCGGCTGGTTCGCGTTCAAACGGATCTCGCGGCAGGTGTCGTTCCAGGCCACGCTCGAATGGGTCATCGCGCGCAAAGCCATCGACGTCGTGTATCAACCGATCGTGCGTCTCGCGAGCAACGAATGCGTAGGCGTTGAGGCGCTGGCCAGATTGAACCTGAACGGGCGCGACATCTCGCCGGATATCTTCATTGCGGTGGCTGAGCAGACTGGCCTGATCCAGCCGTTGACCGACCTCGTGCTGGAAAAAACCCTCGACGAACTGACGGAGCTTTTGTGCTCGCGGCCGTCCTTCTACGTGTCCGTCAACGTGAGCAGCGAGGATCTGCGCACGCCGCGCTTTCTGAAGATCATCACCGCAAAGCTCGCCAGAACCGGCATACGTCCCGCTCAGATCAGAATCGAAGCGACGGAGCGCAGCTTCCTGAACGCCGATGCGACCCGGCAGACGATCGCGGCCTTCCGAAGCGCCGGCCACCCGGTCTATATCGACGATTTCGGCACCGGCTATTCGAGCCTCGCCTATTTGCAGACTTTCATGATCGACGTTCTGAAGATCGACAAATCGTTCGTCGACACGATCGCCCAACAGGCGGCGTCGAGCATCGTTGCGCCGCATATCATCGACATGGCGCACGAATTAGGGGTCGAGATCGTGGCGGAGGGAATCGAGCGCAACGAGCAGGTCGAGTATCTGCTGCGCCGAGGCGTTCAGTACGGACAGGGCTGGCTGTTCGCGAAGGCCATGCGCCGCGAGGAACTGGTCGCATGGCTCGAGGCGCGCCGCGCGTCGCACGCGCCGGCGCAGCCCGCGATCCAGTAGTTCGGCGCCCGGCCGTGCCGGGCGTGACGCTTACTGCTTGACGCCTTCGGCCTGGATATGCAGCGTGGTCTTCATGTTGAAGCCGTACGCCTTGCCGAAGTCGATGCCGAAATCGTCGCGATTGAACGTCGCGACCGATTCGGTGCCGCACACTTCGCGCTTCAGCATCGGGTGCTGGATGCACTTGAACGATTCGATCTTCAGGTTGACCGGTTTCGTGACGCCGTGCAGCGTCAGCGTGCCGATCACTTCGACCGGCTTGTCGCCGTCGAAGCGGATCTGCGTGCCCTTGTAGGTCGCGGTCGGGAACTTCGCGGTGTCGAAGAACTTGTCGCCGACCAGTTCCTCGTTGAGCTTGTCGTTGCCGATGCCGACCGAGGTCAGGTCGATCGTCGCCTCGACCGTGCCGGTCTTCGCCGCGCGATCGAGCACGACGGTACCGCTGCTTTTCTGGAACTTGCCGCGCCAGATCGACAGGCCGCCGAAGTGGTCGGTCTCGAAGCTCGGCGACGTGTGCGTCGGATCGAGCAGGTAGGTTTCGGCGGCGGCCATCGCGTTGAACGAGCATGCAGCGGCGAGCGCGCCGGCGGCGAGCAGGAAGGATTTCTTCAAGTTGGACTCCAGAGGTCGAAGGGTAAGGCGGTGCTGCGGCGTTGTGGGTTATTTCTTCGCCGCGACCAGATGAAATTTGATGACGACTTCGTCGCCGACCACCGACGTGTCTTTCCATTCGCCGGTGCCGACGTCGAACTGCGTGCGCTTGATCGGCAGCGAGCCGTCGAAAGTTTGCGTGGCGCCCTGGCTCGCGATCACGACCGGCACGACGACCGTTTGCGATTTGCCTTTGATCGTCAGTTTGCCGGTCACCTTGTACTGGTTGCCGCCAGCCGGCGCGATCGAGCTCGACACGAAGGTCGCGCTCGGGAAGGCGCCGCTGTCGAACCATTCCTTGCCTTGCGCCTGCTTGTTGTAGTCGTCGGCGCCGAGGTCGTAGCTCGCGGTGTCGATCGACACGTTCGCGCTGCCCGCAGCCGGCTTCGCCGGATCGAAATTCAGTTGCGCGGAGAACTTTCTGAACTTGCCGTCGACGGGCACGTTCATCTGTTTGGTCGTGGCGATGACGCTGCTTTTCGCGAGGTCGACGTCGGCGTGCGCGAGGTTCGCGCCGAGCAGCGCAAGCGCCGCGAAAGAAGCGAGCGTCGCGCGACGAGCGGAGAGATAAAAGGGTGTCTTCATGATGGTACGCATCCTATCCGAGCTTCGCGGCCTGATTGCACACCGCGAGGAATTTGATTGCCAACCAGTCGTAACCAATCGACAGGAGTTATGGCTTTCTTCAAGCTGCCATATCGTTATGCGCGGGTCTTCAGAAACGGCACCATGCGCGCGAGCAATCCGTCGCGATCGACGAACTGATGCTTGAGCGCCGCGAGCACGTGCATGATCACGAGCGCGAGCAGCGTGTAGTTGAGCAGCACGTGCACCGTGCGCAGCGCGGCCTTCAGCGCCTGATCGGGATCGATGATCGTCGGCAGCGGCACGATGCCCAGATACACGACCTGAATGCCGGCCGCCGAGCTGTAGAAGTAGCCCGACAGTGGAATCGCGAGCATCAGCAGATACAGCAGACCGTGCACCAGATGCGCGGCGGCCTTCTGCCAAGTGGGCGTCGCGGCATCGAGCGCGGGCGCGCGATGCGTCGCGCGCCACAGCACCCGCAGCAGCGCCAGCGCGAACACGGTCACGCCAATCCATTTGTGCCACGAGAAGTACTTGAGCTTCGTCGGCGTGAAGCCGGGGATATCGGTCATGATCCAGCCGATGTAGAAGCCGCAGATCATCAGCGCGGCGACCAGCCAGTGCAGCGCGATCGCCGCGCCGTGGTAGCGCGTGGGAGCGGAAGCGTGTGTTCGCATCGTGTTCTATCCGTTGCTCGCGAGAAGCCGCGTGAGAATGCGGATAGTAGGGATGCCCATTCAAACTGAATAGGCGGGTGGGCGGGAACAGATCGTTGTCGCGGTGATGTTAATCGTGTCGAGAGGTATGCGCGCTGCAAGGTCCGCGCATGAAGGCACGCACACTGCTATGGAGCGCTCGCCGTGGTACCGGTGTGGTAATTTGTTGCCCCGAACAACAAGGTTGCGCGCTTTGCGCAGCCACCGACATAACCCATTATTCGGGCGTTAAGCCGTGAATTCCATTTTTCTTTCCTGGAGTATTGCCGCGTTCGCCACCGCCGGCGTGATCACACGGCCGTTCAAATGGCCCGAAGCCGTGTGGGCCGTCGCCGGCGCGGTGCTGCTCGTCGCCCTCGGCCTATTGCCCTTGCATCTCGCGGTCGAAGCGATCGGCAAGGGCACCGACGTCTATCTGTTCCTGTTCGGCATGATGCTGCTATCCGAAGTCGGCCGCCGCGAAGGGCTGTTCGACTGGGTCGCGGTGCTCGCTGTCAATCATGCGCGCAGTTCGCCGCGCAAGCTGTTCGTGCTCGTGTATCTGTTCGGCGTGGTGATCACCGCGTTTCTTTCCAACGACGCCACCGCAGTCGTGCTGACGCCCGCCGTGTTCGCGGCGGCGAAGAAAGCGAAGACACCGCCGCTGCCGCTGCTGTTCGTCTGCGCGTTCGTCGCCAATGCGGCGAGCTTCGTGCTGCCGATTTCGAATCCGGCCAACATCGTGCTGTACGGCAATCACACGCCGCCGCTGGGACCGTGGATGCTGCGCTTCACGCTGCCGTCGGTGCTGTCGATCGCCGCGACCTTCGTGATGCTGCGCTGGACGCAACGCGAGGCGCTCGCTGGCGTCTGCGAGGCAAATCTCGACGCGGTCGAGCTCTCGGCGAGCGGGCGCGTCGCGCTCGCGGGCATCGCGGTGACGGCCGGCGCGCTGCTGACGGTCTCCGCCTACGACATCCAGCTCGGCCTGCCGACCGCGATCCTCGGCACGCTGACCGCGCTCGTCGTGCTGATCAAGGAGCGCAGATCGCCGCTGCCGATGATGCGCGAAATTTCGTGGAACGTGTTGCCGCTCGTCGCCGGGCTGTTCGTGCTGGTCGAGATGCTCGATCACACCGGTGTGATCAACATGTTCGCGGGTGCGTTGCGCCGCGCGACCGAACACAACGAAATGGAAGCGGCCGGGTGGGCCGGCGCGAGCGTCGCGTTCCTGAGCAATCTGATCAACAACCTGCCGGCCGGCTTGATCGCGAGTTCGACCGTGATGCAGGCGCATAGCCCCGAGCGTGTGATCGACGCGCTGTTGATCGGCGTCGACCTCGGGCCGAACCTGTCGATCACCGGCTCGCTCGCGACGATCCTGTGGCTCAACGCGATTCGCCGCGAAGGCGAAGACGTCAGCTTCATGAAGTTTCTGAAAGTCGGCGCGCTGGTAATGGTGCCCGCGCTCGTGCTGGCGCTTGGGGCGCGGATATTAACTGGCTGAACGGATGCCGGACGCGCCCGCCATCAGCGGGCTTGTGCGGGAACCGACGCGCGTCGCGCCGGCGAGCTGGTGCAGTCGCGCGCCGACCGAGCGCAGCCTTGCTTCGAGGTGGGCGACGCGCTGGCGTTGCGCGGGCACCATCGACGAACGGCTCAACGCATGCAGCCGACGATGCCAGTACGACAACGGAAAACGGTCGCGCCGAGAAAGTGCGTTGAAAACGACTTCGAGGTGGGCGATTTCCTTGTCGATATCTTGGTAACTCATCACAAAGGTCCAGGAAAGAAAGTTGGATAGGGGCGCGCGAACCTGACAGGGATCGCAAGGTCCGTTCCATCCCGCCTATATGTAGTCAATATCAGCCGTGCCGGCGCAGAGCGCCACATCGGGCGCGCGCCTGGCGCGGTGCGCGATGGTAAGAAGCGGCAAACTCCATGCAAGCTTTACGCGGCGCTCCACCTTTCAACGGGACAACGGGAATTCACCAGGCGTGCCCGCGAGGCGCGTGTCCTATGCTGAGTCAACGGCGTGGGTCGGTCTCGGGGCGATCGAAACCGCCCGCGCGACGGCCCGGCGCGCGCTTTCAACGCGGCGCGATCACGAGCGGTTGCGCATAGCTGACCGTCGGCGCGGGCACCACCGCATAGTTGAGCGCGGGCGGCGCCGCGACGATGGTCGCGGCCGCCACTGGCACGGCGACAGGCGGTGCCGATACGTACACGGGATTGACCGGCACCGGGTAGTAGACCGGCCGCGGCGGCGGCGCGTAGACCACGGCGGCGGGCAGATACACGACGACTCGCGCGTAGGCAGCGGAAGAACAGGCGAGACCGATGGCGGTGAAAGTCGAGGCGCAGGCGAGACGGATAGTCATTTGGGACTCCTGATACGTGAATGCCGACGAACGGCAGACGGAACGATGCGCAGCAGGCCCGCAAAACGAAACCGCGAACTCATTTCATTCGATGTCACGCCGCAGCGGCACCCGGTGCCGTGACATGATTCGACATGATTCTCGAATTGCGATCGCGCGGCGTCTGACCAACAATTCGGCCTGTCATCGAAACGGCTCGCGGCACCCAGGCAGGCGACGGTCGATGTTTCAACCGAAGGAGTCAGTCATGAAGAAGTTGCTCGCCACCGTGCTGCTGTGCTGCGCCTCCACCGTCGCGTTCGCTCAGGCCGCCGCGCCGCAAGGTATCAGCCAGCAGCGGATGGAGCGCATGGAGCAGCAGTTGCAAACGCGTTTTTCAAGCGCGAACACCACTCACGACGGCAAGCTGACGCGCGACCAGGCAGCGGCCGGCATGCCGCTGCTCGCGCGTCATTTCGACGAGATCGACACGCAGAAGGCCGGCTACATCACGCTCCCGCAGATCGAGGCATTCATGCAGGAACGCGGGGCCGCACACTGAGCGGCTCGGTTATCGAGGAGCTTGCGGATGGAACGCCCCGCCAGGATCATCGTGCTCGACGACGAAGCCGAATTGCGCAACATGCTGCTGCGCTTTCTGCGCGGTCATGGCTTCGACGTGCGCGCGGCCGAGGACGGCAAGCGCCTGAATCGCTACCTGGAGCGCGAGCCGTTCGACCTGCTGATACTCGATCTGATGATCGGCGAAGAGGACGGCCTCGATATCTGCGCGAAGCTGCGCGCTCAAGGGCAGACCTTGCCGATCCTGATGTTGACGGCGAAGGGCGATCCGCTCGATCGCGTGACCGGCCTCGAAACCGGCGCCGACGACTACCTCGCGAAACCGTTTCTGCCGCGCGAACTGGTGGCGCGAATCAATGCGTTGCTGCGCCGCCAGAAGATGGCCGCGGGCGACGTCACGCTGACGTCGCAGCGCGTACGTTTCGGCGACTTCACGCTCGACATCGGCAAGCAGGAGCTGTCTCGGGCGGGCGAGCCGCTCGAGATTCATTCCGCGCAGATGCTGCTGCTGGTCGCGCTCGCGTCGTCGCCGAATCGTGCGGTGAGCCGCGACAACCTGCTCGCGCGTGCGCGAGGGCGCGACCATGACGCGCTCGATCGCAGCATCGACGTACAGGTGCTGCGGCTGAGGCAGATCGTCGAGGACGATCCGTCGAAGCCGCGTTTCATTCGCACCGTCTGGGGCGTCGGCTATATGCTCGTCGCCGATGTCGAATCATGATGCGCTCACTGTCGCGCGCACTGCTGCCGCGCACGCTGCTCGCGCGCAATATCGCGCTGTTGATCGCGCTCGTGATGCTGAGCCAGATCTGCTCGATCGTCGTGCTGCTGCATTACGTGCAGCGGCCACGCGTCGAACGCGCGGCGGCCGTGTTCGCGACCTACGTGACGACGCTCGACAACCTGCTCGCGGCCACTCCGCCCGCCTCGCGCGCGGCGCTGACCGCGCGTCTCGACGCGCGCGAGCAGTTGCCGCCCGAAGCGACCGACACACCGCCGCACGATCTGTTGCGGGTGTACAGCACCTATCAGCGCGGCGTTTTCATCGACAGCCTGCAGAAGCATCTGCCCGCCGATATGCCCGTGCGGTGGCAGACCGAGGGCGCGCAGCGGCTATGGATTCGCATGCATGCGCCGGCTGCCGGGTCCGACCACGCGGCGGGTTCATTGGCCAGCGCGCCATACTGGATTGCGCTGCCGGTTCCCGAGGACGCGCAGGGCAGCGGCCTCGAAGCGGCGATCTTCCTGTCGTTGGGTCTCGGCGTGCTCGCCGCGCTCGCCGGCTACGCGATCCAGCTGCACCTGAACGAACCGTTGCACGAGCTCACGCAAGCGGCGCGGCGCGTCAGCGCCGGCGACCTGCCCGCGGCGCTGCCCACCGACGGCCCCGCCGAAATCGCCGCCGTGGGCAGCGCTTTCAATCAGATGACGCGCGCGTTACAGGACGCCGAAGCGACGCGCGCGTTGATGCTCGCGGGCATCTCGCACGACATCCGCACGCCGTTGACGAAGCTGCGCCTGTCGATGGCGATGGCGATGCCGCAGGGGGCCGACAGCAGTTTCGTCATCGCCGCCGAATCGTATCTGGATCAGATCGAGACGATTCTGCAGCAGTTCATGGATTACGCGGGCAGCGGCGAGCGCGAGGAAGCGCGGCCCGGCGATCTGAATGCGCTGATCGAACGGCTCGCGGGCGACTTCGCGGGGCTCGGGCACGAGTTCGACCTGTCGCTGGGCAGCTTGCCGGCCGTTCGATATCGGCCGATCAGCATGATGCGGCTGCTGATGAATCTGATGCAGAACGCGATCGTCTACGGCGGCAGCGGGCTTGCGGTGCGCACGTGGGCGACGCAGGACGCGGTCACGGTTGCGGTCGGCGATCGCGGTAAAGGTTTGACGGCGGAGGAGTTGGAGAAGCTGAAGGCGCCGTTCCAGCGCGGCCGCAATGCGGGTGTGCATAGCGGCGGCACGGGGCTGGGGCTGTCGATCGTCGATCGGATCGCGCGGCTGCACGGCGGCGGCCTGCAGTTTCATCCGCGCGACGGCGGCGGCCTCGAAGTGTGGGTCGTATTGCCGGTCAAGGCGGCATGATGGGATGAGGATGTGGCGTTCTTGCCGCTCACTCGCGATCGAGCCACGCGTCGAGCCCGACCCGAAACGCAACGCCCGCGATGACCGGCACCGTCAGCATCAGGATGATGCCGAAGTTCGGGATCTCGTCGCCGTACATGATCGGGTTGTACAGCACGACGCCCGACACGATCGCGAACATCACGACGCCAATGGCGACCATCAGGAGATTGCGCACGGACATGGACAGCGTTTTGCGCTTCGGCTTGTCCGTCGTGTCGTGAGCGCCGGGTGCTTCGTCGTGTTGGGCAGGCATGATGGTTCTCGTGGCAAAAAATGCGGCATCGGAAGCGGGTGCGGCGGGCACCGCGCCCGGCATCATACCTGCACCCGCGCGGCTGATGCAGATCGGGGCCGCGCCGTTGCGGTACTCATCCTTACCAACAATATATGCCATTCCAGGCCGCGATTTCAGGCGTCGGCAGTCGACCCCGCCGGAGGCGCCGAATCCGCGCGAGACGCGGATGCAAGCGCGCAACCGCTCAGGCCGAGCTCGTCGAGAATCGCGCTCATCAAGCCCGTGCGGCGCCATTGCAGCCACCTGATGTAGCACGTCTGCGACGGCGGAAACGTGCCGGGTAGCCGATGCCATTTCTCGTTGCGCGTGACGACCCACAGAATCGCGTCCAGGATCTCGCGCGGAGGACGCGCGGGCCGGCCCAGACGTTTCTTCGGGTCCTGCTTGAACAGATGACTGATGCGCGCCCAGGCGTCATCGGGAAAGAGGAAGATCTAGCATGCCGCGAACACCTGACTGACCGGTTTATGTCGATCTTACGGTTTGGGCGGTTCCTTCTAATTCCGGATTTACGCGGGGTTTGGCCCGCTGAACCGCGGATTGCTTCGCGTCCGATGATGCTAGCGTTGCTTTCCTGACCTTCATCTGCGACGCGCCGGGGATTACCGCGACCACGTTGAAGGAGCTGACGCTGATCTCTTCGGGACTAGGACGCCGCTTCGGTGTGGTCGAGCCATTGCGCGAACTCGTGTCGCAACTGCGCGATATCGAGCGGCTTGCCGAGTAGCCGTGCACCCGGAATCGCCGCCCCGATCTCCGCGCTGCGACCGTAGCCCGACACCAGCAGCACGCGTATCTCCGGCTGCACGCGCCGCACCGCGCGCGCGAGTTCGTGGCCGGACATGCCGGGCAGCGTGAGGTCGGTCAACAGTACGTCGTAGCGTTGCGTGTTCGCGAGCGGCAACGCTGCTTCCGCGCTCGCGACCGCGGTGCAAGCGAGGCCTAACGCGCCGAGCAGTTCGCCGAGCGCCTCGCGCGATTCGGTGTCGTCCTCGACGAACAGCACGCGCGCGGCTTCGTGGGCCGCACGCGGCTGGATCGGCTGTTGCGGCTTTTTCTTTGGCTCTTTGTTCGACGCTCTCCGCGGGCCCTTCGCAGTGGCGTACGTGTTGGCGCTTTCGTACGCGGCGGGCGGCACGCATGCGGCGATACGCGCTTCGCGCATCCCGGCCGCGTGGTCCGCGCGCGCGGCGCCCGCGCGTAGAACGTTACGCACCAGACGGGCAAGATCGTCGCGCCGGTACGGCTTCGACAGCAGCGTGATACCGGCGTCGAGCTTGCCGTGGTGGACGATTTCGTCGCGCGTATAGCCCGATGTGAACAGCGTAGGCAGCGGTGGCGTGCGCGCGGCCGCGCGTTGCGCGAGCTCGACGCTCTTCAGCTTGCCGGGCATCACGACGTCGGTGAACAGCAGATCGATCGGCACGTCGCTGTCGATGAATTCGAGCGCCGCGTCGCCGTTCGACGCGGTCAGCACCTTGTAGCCGAGCTGCGCGAGCATTTCGACCGCGGTCAGCCGCACGTCGGCATCGTCCTCGACGACGAGTATCGTTTCGCCGCCGCCGCCCGGTGCCGCGGTGCCATCGACGGTCTCCGGCGTCTCCGCCTCGCAGCAGCGCGGAAAGAACAGCGACACCGTGGTGCCGTGTCCCACTTCGCTTTCTATCGACACATGCCCGCCGCTTTGCCGCGCGAAGCCGAACACCATGGACAGGCCAAGGCCGGTGCCGTGGCCGTCGGGTTTGGTCGTGAAGAACGGCTCGAACACGCGTTGCAGCACTTCGGGCGGCATGCCCGAGCCGGTGTCGGCAACCGAGAACTCCACGTATTCGCCGGGCGACAACTCCGGCTTGCCGCGGCAGAACGCGGCGTCGAGCGTGCGGTTGGTCGCGCGCACGGTCAGCACGCCGTCGGCGCGCATCGCGTCGCGCGCATTGATCGCGAGATTGAGCAGCGCGTTTTCGAGCTGGTTGCGGTCGACCTGCACGTTCCACAGATCGTCGCTGAGCACCGTGTCGATCCGCACCGTTTCGCCGAGCGCGCGATGCAGCATCTCGCTCATGCCGGTCAGCAGGCGGCGCGGATTCAGCACGGTCGGCGACAGCGGCTGACGCCGCGCGAACGCGAGCAGATGCGCGGCGAGCTTCGCGCCGCGTTTGACGGCATCGGTCGCGGCGGATAGACGCCGCTGCGTGAGCGGGTCGTCGTCGGCGTCGGCGGCAAGCATCTGCAGATTGCCGTTGATCACCTGCAGTACGTTGTTGAAGTCGTGCGCCACGCCGCCCGTCAGGCTGCCAATCGCTTCCATCTTCTGCGCCTGGCGCAGCTGTTCCTCGGCGAGCGCGCGCGCCGCGATCGAATCGGCGACGCGCTGCTCGAGCGTTTCGGTCAACTGAAGAAGCTGCTGCTCGGCGATCTTGCGATCGTGAATGTCGATCAGCACGCCCGGAAAGCGCGTCGGTTCGCCGTGTTCGTCGAACTGGCAGCGGCCGTTCGCCTGTACCCACATATAGCCGCCATCAGGCCGCCGGATTCGGTACTCGGCGCGAAACGGCTCGCCGCTGCGGATCGCTTCGGCGGTCAGGCGGTCGTTGAGCGCCTGGTCGTCGGGGTGGATCATCTGCGTCACGGCATCGCGCGCGACGCCCTTCGACGCTTTATCGCGCGCAAACAGGAAGGTCCGCGCGAAGCGTTCGTCGCCCGTGACCTCGCCGGTGCGCACGTCGAGCACCCAGGTGCCGAGCACCGCGCCGGTGTTCAAAGCGAGTTGCAGGCGTTCGTTGGTCTCGTGCAATTCGGTTTCGGCTTGCTGGCGCATCCGCTCGGTCAGCACGCGCCCGGTGGTCTCGACGACCATCGCGAGCACGCCGGCCGGCGCGCCGCTGTCGCCCGCGACCGGGCTGTAGTACAGATCCATCCACACGTCTTCCGGCTTGCCGTCGCGCAGCAGCATGAGCGCCTTGTCGCGATACGACAGCGAGCCGCCCGCGAGGCAGGTGACCATCACGTGATGGTTGAAATCGGCGACTTCGGGCCAGCCGTCTTCGACCGGACGGCCGAGCAGATACGGATGCCGCCCGCCCGCAAAGACCGCATAGGCGTCGTTGTAGATCATGTAGCCGGGCTCGCCCCACAACAGCACGAGCGGCACCGGCGAGGCGAGCATCATCTGGACCGTCGAGGTCAGACTGCGCTGCCAGTTTTCGATGGCGCCGAGGGTGGTTGCGCGCCAGTCGAATTCGCTGATGCGTCGCGCCATCTCGCCGCGCCAGCCAGCGCAGCCGCAGTCTTGTGCCGGAAAAGGCATGCAGCGCTCCACGTGAAATCACGTCGAAAATGATTGGCTCTTGACCGAAGCTTCGAGGGTTCGCGCGCGTTGCGCAGCCTCGCGAACCCCAAAATATTGTAGGTCACAACGCCTTATCGTTGATGCATCGCAGAGGCTATTTGGGGGTTTTGCCGGGTAAGCAACCGTGTCCGAAACCCTACCAATTTGGCACCTCGTTCGATGCGTGGGCAACATTTACCGCGAGACGCGTTTGCTGCGCGGCGAAAGCGGAAGAAGCGCCCGCATTTCCGGCGTGGCTCGATACCTTCGCGTAGGGTGTGGTCGTGCCCACGGTCAGGTGCGAATCGTGCTGCCGTCCCCGATTCCTGCGCGAGCTTCGAACTTCAATGGAACGCACCGTACGATGGCGAAGAAAAACATCACACGATATCCACACCCCAAACCCGCCGCGCGACAGCCGCGCCCGACCCGGCGACGTAACGCGGAAGTGACGCGCTCCGCGCACGCCGCATGGCTTGCCGAACTGCGGCGCAATCGCTCGAAGACGCTCGAATACGCTCGACGCGCCTGGCTGGCTGTGGACCAGCACCGTCGAGCTCGTGAGCAGCCACGAGGCCGGCTATCTCGAGCATGGCCGGCGCTATGCAATGGAGTGCGAACGAAAGTGAGGCCGGGGGCGACCAGGCTTGCGATTCATCGAATGCAAGCCGCGACCTCACCCAACGAGTGCGTCCGTCAGTTGGACAGCGACAGATACTGCGACGTCAACGGCACCGGCGGGAACGGCTGCAAGCCGGTCTGCTTGTTGAAGCTGTAGCGCACGTACACGGCCGCGAGCCACTCGCGATATTCATAGGCATTGCCGAGCGACGCTGTCGCCCCGACCGTGAGCTGCGGCGCGAGCTGATATTCACCGACGCCGCTGATCGAATACGACACGCCGGTCTTGCTCTGACCCGGGTAGACGGCGGTCAGACCGTTGCCGAGGGATTGCGCGGCGGCGGCAGCGTCGCCTTGCCGCGTCGAGCCGTCGTTCAGCGGGAAGTAGTTCGACGCATCCTCGCGATAATGCTGCACGCCGATCGAACCCTTCACGTCATATGTAAACAGGCCCGCGCGGCCCGACCATTCGACCGGCAGATTCAGGATCACGTACTGCTGCGGACTGAAGTAGCCGCCCTGGCCGTAAGTGAAGTACGACAGATTGCGGTTGTAGCCCATGATCGTCGTGTTCACGCCGACCGTCAGCGTCTGGTCGGCGTCTTTCAGCAGACGCGTGTAGACGCCGCCGCCGCCCTTGATCGCGTTGTTGCTCGGCACGTTGGTGCCCATGTAGTGCTGATACGACGCGTTCACGTACAGGCCGCTCGTGCCGTCGTCCCAGCTGAGGCTGGCAAGCGCGCCGTTCGACGTGACGCCGCCCCATTCGAGGCCGGCGGCCGCATCGCGCGCGCCCGCGTACGACAGCAGGCTGTCCGTCACAGCGCGCCGCGCGACCGCGATCGAGTACGAGACCTTGTCGGTGATGCCGCCGTTGTATTGCGCGCCACCGACGATGTTGGTCTCGCGGAAGCCGATTGGCGTCACGCCGATATCGCCGCTGATGCTGCGACTGTCGTAGCCGACGGACAGGCCCACACCGCTCGCGGTCTGGCTGCCGTAGTTGTTGGTGCCGTTCTGCGCCGCCGATTTCGACGACGCGGTCGAAAGCCCCGCGCCGAAGCGCGCGAGCGTCGACGTGCTGTTCGACGCGGTGCCTGCGTCGAGCGTAACCGGGGTCGCGGTCACGACCACGTGACCGTTGCCCGCCTTGATACGCCCCTGGATCGGCGCCTCGATGTCGGTGAGCGACGACAGCCCGTCCTCGCCGACGCGATTGCGGAAGATCAGGCCGCCCGACACGGTGCTCGACTGCTCGCGATTGACCTGCGCAAGCTCCTCGGCGACGCCGAGCGTCTGCGCGTTCGCGACGTTCGACTGCGGGTTGTTCTGCGCGTTGCTGCCGGGCGGGTAGTACGGCTGCGCGTAGCCGGCCGGCGGTTGCGGAATGTACGGCTGCTGCGCGTAGTAGCCCTGGTTCGAAGGTTGCTGTTGATAGGGCTGTTGCGGCGGGTACGGCTGATACGGCTGCGCGTAGCCCTGCTGCTGCGGATACGGCGGCGGCTGCTGCGCGTAGACCGGCGCGGGTTGACTCGTTTTCGCCGTGCTCTTCTTTGCGCTCTTCTGCGTGCTCGCGCGTGTCGATCCGTACGGCAGCGGCGTCGTCGACGCGGCGTTGGCCTGCGCTTGGCGCGCGGCCGGCGACATAGGCCACGGTGTGGCCGCATAGCCGTCCTGCGCGCCGTAGGGCTGCTGCCCGTTTGCCGGCTGTCCGTATCCGGGTTGCCCGTACGCCGGTTGCTGCGGATACGCTTGCTGCTGCGGGTAAGGCTGCTGCTGCGGATACGCTTGCTGCTGCGGATACGCTTGCTGCTGCGGGTAAGGCTGCTGCTGCGGATACGCTTGCTGCTGCGCATAGCCCGCATCGTACTGCTGCCGCGGCATCGGCTGCCCGGGCACCTGGCCTTGTCCCGGATAAGGCTGCAACGGCGCGCCCGACTGGCTCGATCCGTTGGATTCCTGACCGTAGCCGCCGACCTCGGCGGCGGAGCGGGGCGCTCCGTACGGTGCGGCGACGGGCGCGGGCTGTGCGGCAGGCGCGTTATAAGGCGTCGCGGCGGGCGCCGTATAGGGCGCGACATACGGCGCGGGCTGAAGGGGCGGCGGATAGTTCGGCACGGTCTGCGTCGGCGAGGAAGACTGCGTATTCAGGAACGGAAGCGCGGGACGCGCGGCATTGTCGGCGTCGCCCGAAGGGACGATCGCCGTTTTGCCTTCGAATGGATTGGTGCCCGGCAGCGGCGTCGCGCCGATCTGGCCCATCGCCGCTTCCCAGCCGC
The DNA here is from genome assembly GCF_050434085.1 of Paraburkholderia sp. UCT70. Taxonomy (NCBI): domain Bacteria; kingdom Pseudomonadati; phylum Pseudomonadota; class Betaproteobacteria; order Burkholderiales; family Burkholderiaceae; genus Paraburkholderia; species Paraburkholderia sp. UCT70. The sequence goes on from NZ_JBNPVZ010000002.1 coordinate 1,468,510, forward strand.
GCGGCACGTTGGTGCCTGCGTTGCGGGGCGCGTTCGCCGCCAGCGGCGTGTTGGCCGCGACCAGCGAGCGTTGCAGATAGGTCGACGCGAGCGACAGCTTGCCCTGGGCGCGATACATGCGCCCCACGGTCGCGAGCACGCCCGGGTCGTTGGGCGCGAGGGCGAGCGCCTGGTTCGCGAGGGTTTCGGCGTAGCTGAACTGCTTCGCGCCGGCCGCGGCCGAGATCGCCGCCTGCAGCAGATTCAGATCGTCGGGGCGGCGCTGCAGCGCGACGCGGAAGCTCGTGAGCGCGTTGCGGTCGTCGCCCGCGCTCGCATACATGCGGCCGAGCGCGGCCTGCAGGTCGGGGTTGTCGGGCATCGCGGCGAGCCACGGCGCGATCACGTCGTAGGCGCTCGCGAGATCGCCGCGCAGGCGTACCGCGTCGGCTTGTCGGATGACGATGCCGAGATTCAGGTTGTTGAAGTCAGTGCGCTGCTGCGGCGTCAGTTGCATGCCTTGCAACTGGCGCATCACGGCGCCGAGCTCGGCCTGCTGGTTGGCCGCGGACAGAATGCCCGCGTATTGCAGCAGCAGATCGGTGTTGCCGGGCGCCGCGCTCATCGCGCCGCGCACGAGGCTGAGCGCGCGGGTCGGGTCGCCGGCCTGCTGGTAGGCGCCGGCGATCACGCCGATCAGCTCGGGGTTGTTGCCGGCCACCGGCTCGGCGGCGCGCAACGTCGCGATGGCCTGCTGCGTCTGGCCGTTCTTCGCCATGCGCGTCGCGAGGTCGGCCTGCCGATGCACCCACAGCCGATGCTGCAACGTCGTCATCGCATCGGTGCGCTGCGCGGGCGCAATACGGTCGAGCTGCGCGAGACCGGTCGACCAGTCCTGCGTTTCCGCCGACAGCAGCGCGCTCGCGTACAGCGCATCGGTCATGTCTGGATGCGTGGCGAGCAGACCGTCCATCATGCTGCGCGCATTCGCGACCGCGCCCTGGCGCACGTAGATGCGCGCGAGGTCGAGCCGCAGCCACGGATCGTCGGGCTTGTTCAGCAGCGCGTCTTCGAACAGGCTGCGCGCGCTGCCGAGATCGCCGCGCGCTTCGGCCGCGCGCGCCTGCGCTGCCTGCGCGTCGCCGCGCAAACGGTCGATGCCGCCGACCTTCGCCTGTTGCTGCGCGTTCAGCTGATTGGCGAACTGCAGCGCCTCGTCGGCACGGCCCTGCGCGGCGAGCGCACCGACGAGGCCGCGAATCGCGTCCGGGTTGTCGGCCTGGCGGCGCAGTGCCATCCGGTATGCCTGCTCGGCGCCGGCCGGGTCGCCGGTCGTGAGCAGCATTTCACCGAGCTGCACCTGGGCAGTCACGTCGGACGGATTCAGCGCGATCGCGCGCTCGAACAGTGCCTTCGCCTTCGCGAACTCGCCATTGCTGCGCGCGCCGATCGCTTCGCTCGTGTAGGTCCAGTAGGTCGCGCTGTCGAGCGCGGTTTTCCAGCGCGCCGGATTCGGTCCGCGCGAGGCACGCTCGAGATAGTTGCGCGCCTCGGCGAAACGCTCCTGCTTCAGCGCGGCGATGCCCATGCCGCCGAGCGCCTCGGTATCGTTAGGACTGTTCGCGAGTACCGACGAGAACCTGGCGCGCGCGCTCACGATGTCGTCGCGGTCGAGCGCGGCGAAGCCGTCGGCGATCGCGCGGCCGCGCGCGTCGGCGGCGGCGTTTTCCTGCGCGCGGGCGCGTGCCGCGCTGTCCTGCTGCACCATCGATTCGAAGCGCGCCTTCACGGCGGCATCTTCACCGGCGGTCTGGAAGTACGACTCGTACAGCGCGGCGTCCGAGGGCCGCGCGTCGAGCCACAGCAGCGCCTGGCGCCAGCTCTTTTTCGCCGCCGCGCCGACCGAGGTGTCGCCAGCGAGCTTTTGCAGCCGCGCGATACCGTCGCGCCGCGTGACGTCGCGATAGGTCAGATGCTGCGCGTACGCGAGTGCGAAGCGCGGGTCGTTGGGGTTGTCGCGGGCGAGCTGTTCGAGGCCGCGGCGTGCTTCGTCCCAGCCTTGCGGCGTCGCCGACAGCGCCTGGTAATACTCGAGCTGCAACTGGGGCGTGGCGGGCTTGCCGGCCAGCGCGCGCTGATACTCCTGCACCGCGCTCGCGCTCTGACCGGCTTGCGCGAGCCGGCGCGCCTCGCTGATGGTCTGGTCGCGCGGGCTCGTTTCGCCAAGGCGGCGGCCGAGCTCATCGAGATTCGGATAATTCGGCGCGACCGCCTTCAGCCGCGCGAGGTATTGCTGCGCGCCGGCGCCGTCCTGGCGGTCGGCCAGCACCATGCCCATGCCGAACAGGGCGTCGGGCTGCTTCGGATCGATGCTGAGCACCTTCTGCCAGGCCTGCTCGGCGAGGTCGCCGCGCTGATGCGACTGCCAGTACTTGCCCTGATCGATCAGCACGGTCAGCGGATCTTTGCTCGCCTGCGCGAGCGCATCGGGCGCGGCCGCGGCCGCGCACAAGACCGCGCCGACGGACAGCGCGATACGCAGCGACACGGCGAGGGCGTTCAATCGCATGCGGTCCTCCAGGCGGGCACGAGACTGCCGGCTTCATCGAAGCGATAGCGGCCATCGATGAACCCCGTGCCGAACAGACCCAACACACGATCGTAGTAAACCGGTTCACGGCCCGGAACGTTCGCGTCGAGCGCGGCGAGCCGCGTGCGCGCGAGGCCGAGTCCGTGCTCGTCGCCCAGTGTCTTGAAGTATGGCGCGAGCGCGCCCCAATAGCTGAGCGGGCCTTCGCCGCTCGACGCGCCGGTGGTCGACGACACCTTCTCCGGCGGGAAGCCGTTCTGCGCGACCTTCGCGCGCATGCCGCCGAGCGCGCCGAGCCACGGTTTCGCGAGCGGATCGGCGGGCGAAGCGAGGCCGGCCCACAGATAGACGCGGATCGCATCGTAGCTGCCGACGTCGCCGTTCTTCGGATCGACGACGAACCGACCGTTCTGCCACGCCGCCCAGTCAGGCGCGAAGCCTTGCGGCGACACGGTTTTGACGAACTGATAAGCGTTGTCGGCGAGTTTGGCCCACGGGCCGTCCGGCAGCTCGTGCGCGAGCGCGCGCAACACCGGCAGCGGCAGATAGCTCGGATTCAGACGCGTGACGTTGCCGTTCCTGAAGCCCTGCGCCCCCGGCAGCAGCATCGGCCCGAGGCCAGATAGATTCGCGACTTCGTCGTGCGCGATGCGCTCGGCGAGTGCCTGGCCCAGTTGCGTGTAGGCGGGGTTGTGCCACAGGCGGCCGGCCTGCAGCAGATCGTAGGCGATCCAGAGGTCGGAATCCGACGCCGAATTCGGATCGAGCACGCCGTACGAGCCGTCCGGCTTCTTGCCCCATTGCCATGCGGGCAGCCGCAGGTTCTGGGCGTCGAACTGATTGCCCGCGAGATTCGCGCGGGTCCAGCCGAGCAGCTTGTCGAAGGTCGCGCGGTCGTTGGCGACCAGCGCGAAAAAGAGCGCGTAGGACTGACCTTCCGAGGTGGTCTGCTGGGCCGGCGTCGAGTAATCGATCACGCGGCCGTCGGCCTGGACGAAGCGTTGCACGAAGCTTTGCCAGGCGCCCCAGTCGCCGCATGCAGCGCCGTTCTGCGCGGCCCGAGCGGCGCCGCTCAAACCCGCCAGACTGGCCGACGCCGTCATGCCGATACCGAGCGCCAGCGCAAAAGAGGTTCTTCTGCTGATCCGAAACCGCATACGAGTCATATCCGTTCCATTAGGGTCTGTTTACATATGGAACGCACGTGCGTTGCCGCGAGAAGGGCCGCTCGCAAGGACTGCGACGCCGCGAATACTCGACGTATTCGCAAGGAGCATGACGCAGCGAGCGGCCCTTCTCGCGGCAACCCCATTGCCTGGATTTCATTTCAGGGGAATGCCCGCTATCGGCCGCATGGCGGCGTCGCGCGTCGCTCACGTGGCGCGGCCACGCAGCGCTCCTTACTCCTTGCCCTGCGCCCCGAAGGAAGTCCCCTTGGGGGACGGCCGATAGCGGGCATTCGCACGTGCGTTCCATATGTAAACAGACCCTAGTCCTTCAGTCGACGCGCGGCGATCGCGCGAAGCGTCCGGTAGCACAAGGCCGCGATGATCAGCGCGGCGAGCACGCCGCCGAGCAACAGCAGCAGCGGATGCGACGACAGTGCCCAGCGCAGATACTCCTGCGGCGACAGACGGCCCACGTAGTATGCGGTGCCGTTCGACGTGATGGTGACGGCGCGGCCATGGATCACGGCCATCGCGCCTTGAATCTTCGGCAGCACGTCGGCGTCGAGCAGCGCGGCGGACAGATCGGCATCCGACGGGCCGGCCGCGCTGATCAGCGCAACCGCGCTGCGGCCTCGCTGCAGCGGCGACTCGAAGCCGGTTAGCAGCGCCGCGCCGTTCGAGCTGACCATCGTCAGATCGGCACGCGCGGGCGTGCGCTCGACGCCGCGCTCGCCGTGCCACCAGTCCCGCAGCTTGAACACGAGGTCGGTGAGCTGGAACGTGTGCGCGGCGCCGTCGCTGGAGAACGGCATCGACTTCGACCAGCGCTGCAACAGCGGCTGCTTGCCAGGCGCGCCGAACACCAGCAGGTCCTTGTCGGCGAGGCGGTCGACGTCGGCCGCATGGGTGACGGTCACGCCGGAGACCGGATAGCCGGTCGATTCGCCCATCCGGCCCATCGTCAGCAGATACAGGCCGTAGTCGCTCGCGTCCGGGTCGTCCGGCAGCACGACGGCGGTCTCGGAGAGGTCCGCCATCCGCGTGAACGGAAAGCCGCTGTTGGCGAACGCGGCCAGATCGGGCAGCGCCATGTAGTGCGGGAACGACGACAGGTCGATCGTCGAGTTCGGATCGATCGCGCCGACCACGTTCTGCAGCAGGCGGCCCGCGCATTCGCCGGTGTTCGGGATGTCGTAGTAGAAGTGCAGCCGCAGCTGTGTGCGCGGCGTCATCAGCAGCGGCGGGATGCGGATATTGCGGCGCGCGTCGGCGGTGCCGTCGGGCATGATGAGGTTGAAGTAGCGGCTCAGGTCGAACACCGACGCAGCGCGCGCCGGAATCGGCAGCGCCTGCACGAAGCCGTTGTTCACGCTGATGTTCAGCGACGAGCGGTCGCGCGCCGGCCGCACCGTGTAGCGGTAGCGCAGATCGATCGGTGCGCCGCGCGTGTGCCACATGAACAGATCGGGCGCCACCCGCATGTTGATGCGCACCGCGTCGGCGTCGTAGCCGAACACGGTCAGGTCTTTCGGATCGGCGAGCTCGCCGAAGCGCACCGCGCGGTCGGTCGGCAGCCAGTTCGGCGCGTCGTACGGCACGCGCGGCGAAATTTCGTTCAGCGACGTGATCGTGGCGCTCGCGCCGGACAGCGCGCTATGGCCGATCCCGAGCGACTTCGCGGCGGTCTTCAGCTCGGCCTCGTTGCGGCCGAGCACGAGCAGCAGCTTGCCGCGCGCGTTCGCGTCGCGCTCGACCACCGCGATGGTCGGCCCGGTGATCTCGGGAATCGTCACGCCGGCCGGATGCTGGTCGCTGGTCGCGAACACGACCGCGTTGCCCGACAGCGGCGCGTTGTCGAGCTGGGTGGGAAACACCGCGCCGCGATAGCCGGCGAGCGAGCCGAACCACGACGCGACGATGCCGGCGGCTTCGAGCGTGCCGTTGCCCGGCTTCTGCGCGAGCACGAACGGCAGCTCGAGGCGGCGCACGTCGCGGCGGTCGAAAAACGGCTGCGGCAGCGCGGCCAGCTCCGCCTTCGTCGCGAGCGACGAGTAGGTCAGGTCGAGCGAGCTCGCGTTGCTGATCGTCGCCCACAGCGACGAGTTCGCGGGGTCTTCGCAGGCCGTCGTGTAGTGGCCGATCAGCTGCAGGTTCAGATGGTTGAAGTCGGTGATGAAGCGCGGATCGATCGTGATCTCGCGCGCGACCAGCATGCCGGCCTGCTCGTGCGGCAGCGGCAGTGTCGCCGCGACTTCGCCGTTGACCAGCACCTTCAGCTGCGACAGGTTCGCCAACAGCGCGGGCGAATAACTGTAGATCAGATGCAGCGTCGCGCCGGTCACGACCTCGTCGCCGCGCACCGAGAACGCGATGCCGTTCTGTCCGTCGACGCCGCGCAATTGCAGCGGGTCGAGCGCGCCGAAGTCGGCGAACGTCAGCGTCCGGCGGCGGCCTCCGGGCACCAGCGTGCCGGGCTCGGCGGTGGTCGGCGTGCGCACGCCGAGCGCCTTGACGGACGCCGCCGCGAGGGCGGGCGTCGGCGTGGCGAGCTGGCCCTGGGCGATCGCGTTCGGATCGAACGGCACCGCCGCGCTCGGCGCGGGCACGTTGCCGACGTCGGTCGCGACTTGCGGGGTTTGCGGCGCGCCGGCGGGTGCCGCCGCGTCCGACGCCGGTTTGGCCGCGGCGGCAGCAGGGGTGGCCGCTTCAGCGAGCGGCACGAACGACGCCAGCGCGGTCTGCAGCGCGAGCCAGCAGGCGACGCCGCGCATGATTCGCCGCGAGTGTCGCAAGCCGTGACAAGCAGACAGGCGCGATTGCGGTCCAGTGCTGTTGCGCCCGTGAGCCGGGCGTTCGATATTGTTCGTGGCCATCCGGTAGCCCATAGATCAGTCTTTGGTTTTTAGCTTCTTGACGTCCGCGGGACGGCTTTTGAACGAACTGCGCAAGTCGTCGTACAGATGTTCGAACAGCCCCGCGATGCCGCGCACGCCGACCTTCAGCACGTGCGACAGACCGCGCAGCGGCGTGTCGTGCTCGCGCCCCTCGGCCCAGCCGGTCCACGCGTCCGCGCGCGCGAAGGTGGTCTTTACGAACTCGTACTCCTGTTCGCGCGACATCGACGAAAAGCGCAGGCCCACGCGGCCCGGCTCGGTAAAACTGACGGTGGCGGGGAACGCGTACTCTTCGTCGCCGCGGAACAGCGACACGGTCACGCGCTCCTGCATCGGCACTTCGATGGTGCTGGGCAGTGCGACGCCGACGCCGCCTTCCGAGTAGTCGAGCGTTTCGCACGCGAGCGTGCGGCCGGTCGAGAACTTCAGCATCACCGGCATCTTCATCGCGACGCGCGGCACCGCGCGGATCTGGCGGCGCTCGCTCGCGGCGGCTACGCTCGCGCCGAGGATCAGCATGTTGTAGCTGGTCCACGCGAGATTGAGCAGTGTGGTCTCGACGATGCTGCGCACGTGCCAGTTCATGTAGATGTGCACCAGACCGGCGAGGAAACCGAGCAGGTTCAGCAGCAGCAGGAACAGATACGGCCGCGAGATCGACCAGTCGAAGTAGCTCTTCTCGATCACGCCGCCCTTGGCCGTCACGTTGAACTTGCCGAGCTTCGGGTTGATCAGCGCGAGCAGCGTCGGCGCGGTGATGTACGACGCCAGCACCGACTCGTACACCTCGGCCCAGAACGAATGGCGGAACAGGCGCTGCATCCGCGAGTTGGTGATGCTCGCGTGCATCATGTGCGGCAGCGCGTAGATCGCGATCGTGCTGGCCGCCGCTTCGATCACATGCGCGCCGAAGAACAGATACGACAGTGGCGCGGTCAGGAACACGAGACGCGGCACGCCGTAGAAGAAGTGCATCATCGCGTTCAGGTAACACAGCCGCTGGCCGATCTTCAGCCCCTTGCCGGTGAGCGGATTGTCGATGCGGAAGATCTGCGTCATGCCGCGCGCCCAGCGGATGCGCTGGCCGATGTGGCCCGACAGGCTTTCGGTCGCGAGGCCGGCGGCCTGCGGAATCGCCAGATACGCGGTGGTGTAGCCGAGGCGGTGCAGCTTCAGCGCGGTGTGCGCGTCCTCGGTGACGGTCTCCACCGCGATGCCGCCGATCTCGTCGACCATGCTCCGGCGCAGCAGCGCGCACGAGCCGCAGAAGAACGTCGCGTTCCATAGATCGTTGCCGTCCTGCACGAGGCCGTAGAACAGCTCGCCTTCGTTCGGCACCTTGCGGAAAGTGCCGAGGTTGCGCTCGAACGGGTCGGCGGAGAAGAAGTGGTGCGGCGTTTGCAGCATCGACAGCAGCTTGTCGCGCAGGAACCAGCCGAGGCCGATCTGCAGGAACGAGCGGGTCGGGATGTGATCGCAGTCGAAGATCGCGAGGTACTCGCCGCTCGTGATCTTCAGCGCCTCGTTGATGTTGCCGGCCTTAGCGTGGCGATTGTGCGTGCGGATCGTCCAGTTCACGCCGACTTCCTCGCAGAACGCCTTGAACTCGGCGCGGCGGCCGTCGTCGAGCACGTGGATCGACAGCTTGTCGGCCGGGTAGTCGAGCGCGAGCGCCGCGTAGACGGTCGGCTTCACGACGGCGAGCGGCTCGTTGTAGGTCGGAATGAACACGTCGACGGTCGGCCATTCGTCGCGATTGGCGGGCAGCGGCATTGGCTTGCGCTTGAGCGGCCACGCGGTCTGGAAGTAGCCGAGCATCAGCACGATCGTCGAGTAGAGCTCGGCGGACACGAGCAGCAAACCCCAGGCGGCGTCGAGCGGATGCTCCCAGTATGTCGTTTCGGTCAGCCGCCAGTACATGTAGCGGCCCGACGCGACGATCGACAGCATGATCATCACCATCGTCGCGTAGCGGCCGGGCCGACGGCGAAACAGCAGCGCGAGCACGAAGCACAGGGTCGCGAAGGTCAGCTGCTGATAGAACTCGAGCGGCACCGTGAACACGAAGTACAGCATGTACAGCGCGAGCATCGTGACGAGCCCGGTGACGATGCGGCTGTTCCAGAAGCTTGCGTCGATGAAGCGTTGGAACCGCGACGGCTCGCCGCCCTCGGGCTCGCGCGAGGAGGCTGGATTGCTCATGCGACGTTCCTGGGCTGGGCGGCGATCGCGTCGAGCGCCGCCATGAGCCAGGCGGCGCATGCGCGGAAATCGGCGGCGGCCTGGCTCAGCGGATCGTAATGGATCAGCGTGGTGTCGCAGGCGAGCGCTTCGCTGACGCCTTCGTCGAGATGGATCACGCCGGGGAACACCTTGCCGGCGAGCATCTGACGCAGCACCTTCAGCACGTCCTTGGTCAACTGGCGGGATTGGTCGATCTGGTTGATCACATAGCCGACGCCGCCGAAGTCCGCGCGCGGCGCCGCGTAGGTTTCGATCAGCCGCTCCATCTGCGGGATCGCCGCGTACGACGCGGCGTCGGCGAGCACGATGTTCAACGCGAAGGTGGCCGCGCTCAGCGCGGTTCGCACGTAGGTCGACGAGCCGGGCGGCGTATCGACGATCACGATGTCGGACGCATCGAGCCGCAGGTGCTGCAGCGACTGCGCGAGCCATTGCGGATGCTGGTCGATAAGCGCCTCGAGGCGGCGGCGGTCGTCCTCCAGCAGCGCGCCGTACGGCAGCACGGTCACGCCGTCGATGCCGTCGAACATCACTGTTTGCCACGGGTTGCCCGAGAGGGTCGCGCGCGACAGGCCGTCGATGCTGTCGAGCGGCACGCCGAAGTGCAGCCGCAGGGCGTTCTGAGGATCGAGATCGAGTGCAATCACACGCCGGCCGCTGTTGGCGAGCACGGAGGCGAGATTGGCGGCGAGGGTGGTCTTGCCGACCCCCCCTTTGGCGGACACCACGGCAATGACTTTCATGAGCGACGCGGACCGTTGGCGAGCCACGAGGCGAAGCCGCCGCGCGCGGTGCCGGCGGGTGCCTGCGTGCCTTGGGCGGACGTGCCGCGCAGACGGTCGAACACCGAGTTCAGCGACGCGGGCGCGGCCGCTTGCGGCGGCGCGCTCGGGGTTTGCGCCGCAAACATCTTGCCGAGGATCGACGGCGGTTGGGCCGGTTGCGCGGGTTGGGCCGTATAGGTGGGTTGCGGCGCTGGTGGCGGTGGCATCGACGATGCCGGTGCCGTGCTCGCGCTGCCATAAGCGGGCGCGGCGGGGCGTGTCGCGCTTGGCGCGACAGGCGCAATCGTTTGCGCGGCCGCCTCATCGAGTTCGTCAGCCGTGCGGAAGCGTGACGCGCCGCTCGGCGCAGCGGGCTGGGCTGCGGCCACAGGTACCGGTGGAATGTCACGCCGGTGCGGGCGCGTGAACAGCGGTGCCTTCGCGCGCGTCATGGATGCCATGTCCTTCGGTGTCGTGTCCTCGTGGACGACGGCCCGTGGCGCCACGGTTATAGGCGGCTGTGGTTTCGCGTCGCGAAGCTGGCCGATTGCCGGAATGGCCGGTTGCGTCAGATCGAGCGTCACGAGCAGCGGCCAACGAGTGCGCGCGGTGCGCGCGTCGTTCTCGCGGCCGATCTCCTGGTACGCGTTGGCGTCGCCGCCAAATTGCTCGAACAGTTTTTCGATGTCGCTCGATGAACTCATGATGCCGTCGTCTGTTACATACCGTGCATGGCCCCAAACCGACTGCTCGGGGTGCTGTTTATTTGAACTGCCTTCCCTGATCCTGCGTGGCGGCTGTATCGCCGTCGCACACTCGTTCGCATGTACGCGTGCAGAACCGCTGGTGCTCAGGCGGGGTGACGGCCGAGGCGGAATTCGAGCGAACTGTCCTCGCCGAACGCGCTCGTCTGCACGACCGACAAACCCTGCGCGCCCAACGCGCTCAACCACGTCTGATAGGCGCCTTCGAGAAATGCCGGCGTCCAGGTGAGCGCCGATTCGCCGAAGGCGGGCAGCGGCGCGCAATAGTGAATGATGCGCAGCGACTCCGCCTCATCGGCGAGCGCGACGTAACCCCAATCCATCTGATGCCAGTAAGAATTCAACACCTGCTCGAGCTCGGCCGTCGATGCGCAGGCGGGCAGCGGACACGCGAGCGCGAAACGGCTGCCGACGCGATGCATCAGCTGGCGCAGTTCGTCGTGTCCGATTTGCGCTTCGAACTCGCTCGCCAGCGCGCTCAGCATGCCGCGCCATTGCGGCGAGATTTGGCGTTCGAGCAGATAGTTGAGAATTGGGACCATGTTTTCCGGAAGTGGTCGCGGCCCGTTGCGCATCGCGAACGTGACAGCCATTGAGCATCGGAGTCGTTCGGCAATCGGGCGCCGATTACGTCATTTCTACCGGGTTGTCCAGGGTGCCCGGCACACATCATGAGAAGTCTACTTAAGACACAGGCTTTTAGCCACTTTCAATTGCTCGGCTTATACGTTAATGAACGCGCAATCGAGACACAGGAATTGCGTAATTTTTGCTGCTTAAAAGAAATTGAAAGGTTAATCTTCGCCTGGCGCGCGAAAAGGCTTGCGGAACCATATGTGATATGTGTATTAGCCGGCAATCCGGCCTGCTTTGAGCTTTAGTCTTTTATTCATGCATTCGGCGGATGGTGAGTCGCGCGAAAGATCGGCGCGGCGTCATTCGATTCAAATTATTTGCAATGCTCAATCCACTCATTATTCTGTTGGTCACGATTCTGGCGGACGCAATGGCGATGGCCGTGCTGCTGTCGCTAAGGCGCGCGAAGATTCCGGGTGTCAACTACTGGATCGCCGCCAACGCGCTCGCGGCCGTGGCCCGCTTATGTGGGGCTGCTGTTCGTGCTGGTCGGCGTGGTCTACTGGACCTTCGACGCGCGGAACTTAAATGCGCGCGTCGCGCTGGTGTCCGCCTATCACGCGAGCCTCTATGGGGTGCTCGGTCTGCTGATGCTGACCGGACGCGCGGCCAACCGGCCGCGCTACAGCTTCTACTTTCTCGCGACAGCGGCGCTGCTGCTGTGCCTCGGCCACACGACGCGCGGCGCCATGTACGGCTCGCGCAGATGATGGCGCGCGCCGACCGTGCGTTGTGCGCGGCGAAAGCCGCGGGGCGCGATCGGGTGATGGCGGCGTAGCGCGGCCCGGCCGGTGACCGGATTGCCGGATCGCACAGTGGGAAAGCAGCACGACTTTCAAGCACGCAGGCGCCGAATTGATACGTCGTGTTACGTTAGCCATAAATGTTTATCGAACGTTTGCCGATAACTATTGGCGGAGTGACCGGAAACCCTGATCAGCCATCTATGTCTGCCATCCCGACGCAGCACCTGCCCGAGCCAAGCATGCGTGAGCGCTTTCACCGGCGCTCGCTCGACCATCAGCGGCCGCTTTCCCTCGTGACGATGGGCTTCACGGTGGTTGCGTTCCTGTGCATGGTAACGGCGCGCGAACTGGTCGGCGCGCCGGCCGGGCCGCTCGCGTACCGGCTGCTGTGCGCGCTCCTGCTCGCGCTGCTGGTGCTGGCGATCCCGCGCGCGAAGTCGACGGCGCTGTTCGGCGCGATCGGCGTCGCGTACGAACTGGTGCTGATCGCCGGGCTCGTGCTGAATGCGAAGGGCCTCGCGTATCCGTTGCCGTGGCTATTGCCCGCATTCGTGGTGATACCGATCTGCGCGGCGCCGCTATGGCTCACGCCCGCGCATTTCGTCACCGGCAGCGTGGTGTTCTACGCGGCGGCCATCGCGCTGCTGCGCGGCAAAGCTCATGCGCCCGAGGTCGACGCGGCCGTGTGGACGTGGGTCATCGCGATCGGTGCGCCGACGGCGGTGGTATTCCATTTCGGCTTCTACCGTTTCCGGCGCAATCACTTTCTGCTCGAGAGCCAGCTCGCGCAACTCGCGGCGACCGATCCGCTGACCGGCCTGCAAAATCGTCGCTCGTTCGTCAAGCACGCGGAGGGACGCCTCGAGACGCTGGCGCCAGGGGCGCAGATCAGCGCGATCTTTCTCGACATCGACAGCTTCAAGTCGCTCAACGACCGCTTCGGTCATGCGGTCGGCGACCATGCGCTGTTCGAGGTCGCGCAGGTGCTGAAGAACGCGGTTGCGCTCTACCAAAGCGTGAGCCGCATCGGCGGCGAGGAATTCGCGCTGCTGCTCGACAATGATCTCACCGGCGCGCTGCAGCTCGCCGAACGGCTGCGCCTCGACATCGCCGGGATCGAACGGCCGGACGGCCATCTGACCGCGAGCTTCGGCGTCGCCGAGCATCGGCGCGGCGAAAGCTTCATGATGCTGCTCGATCGCGCGGACGAAGCGTTGCTGCGCGCGAAGCAGACGGGCCGCAACCGTGTCTGCGCGGAGCGCGCGCTGCCGTTCGAGGCGCTGCAGTCACCGTTCGGCGACCCGAGCGCCGACGCGGCGCGTTACCGCTGGGAAGACTTCTATCTGATTTCGCACTTTCAGCCGCTCTACAGCCTATCGCATCAGAAGCAGGTCGGCTTCGAGGCGCTGCTGCGCGGAGAGCATGACGACGGCACGCTGGTGCCGCCGGTCGTGATGTTCGCGCCGAAGCCGTCGAGCGACGAAGGCGCGCTCGACCGCGCGAGCCACGCGGTGCATCTCGGCAACGCGCGTCGCGCGCTGCCCGGCGACGCGTGGCTGTTCCTGAACATCCTGCCGTCCACCTTCGTCGCCGAAGGCTACGCCGACCAGTTGACGAAGATCGTGCGCGTCGCAGGGCTCGAACCCGAGCGCGTGATTCTGGAGATTCTCGAATCGCATGGCGGCAGCGTCGACGAGATGTCGCGCGCGGCGGCGCGCTATCGCCAGCACGGCTTCCTGATCGCAGTCGACGACTTCGGCGCGGGCCAGTCGAATCTCGACCGGCTGCTGCGGATCCGGCCGGACATCGTCAAGCTCGACGGCGAGCTGATTCGCGCGACTACGTACGGCACGCAGCAGCCGATCCTGCCGAAACTCGTGTCGCTGCTGCACCAGGCGGGGATGCTGGTGGTCGTCGAAGGCGTCGAGACGGCCGACGAGCTGATTCTCGCGGTCGAGTCGAATGTCGATTTCGCGCAGGGCTATCTGCTCGGGCGGCCCGCGGCAGAGATCGCGCCGCCCGAGTCGGTGCATCGCCAGATCGACGATGCGTTCGACGTGATCGCGCAGGGCCGTGCGCATCAGCATGCGTTGTTCGAATCCGAAATGGAGCCGTACCGGCTCGAACTGCGGCGCGCGGCCGACGGCTTGCGCGCCGGCGCCATGATGGACGACGCGTTCGCGCTGCTCGCCACCTTCAAGCGTTGCATCAGCTGTTTCATCCTCAACGACACCGGCCGCCAGATCGGTCACGAGGTGCGCGGGCCGGCGTGGTGCGAGGACGCGGCGTCGCTGCAGCCGGTCGCGAATCCGCGCGATGCGCGCTGGGATCATCGGCCTTACTTCCGCAATGCGGTGCTGCTTCCCGGCGAGGCGATCACCAGTAATCCTTATCTGTCGCTCGCGAGCGGACGGCCGTGCATCGCGGTGACACTTGCCGTGCAGCTGGCGAGCGGGCGCTGTGTGATGGGGGTCGAGCTGGATTGGTCGGCGCGAGGCTTGCCTTGGCCGGCGGGCGAGTAGGGGAAGTGAAAGGCTTTCGCTTCAATACCCGCCTTTGACCTGCGGCGCGCTCGCCGCCAGGTTCTTGTACGACGCGGCGAGGTCCGCGGCCGCGCGGCTCAGCAAGCCGGTGTCCGTGCCGACCGCGACGAAGGTCGCGCCCGCCGCCAGATATTCGGCCGCCAGCGCGGGATCAGGGGCGAGCACGCCCGCTGCCTTGCCAGCGGTGCGCACGGTGTCGATGCCGTGGCGAATCGCGTCGCGCACGCGCGCGTCGCCCGGCTTGCCGAGCAATCCCATCGACGCGCTCAGATCCGACGGCCCGAAAAACACGCCATCGACGCCATCCACATGCGCGATCTCCACGAGATTATCGAGGCTCTGCACGGTCTCCGCCTGCACGATCGCGCACAGTTCGTCGGCGGCGGTGTCCAGATAGTCGGGCACGCGATTCCAGCGCGACGCACGCGCGAGCGCGCTGCCGACGCCGCGAATGCCTTGCGGCGGATAACGCGTGGCCGCGACCGCATCGAGCGCTTGCGCGGCCGTGTCGATCATTGGCAGCAGCAGCGTTTGCGCGCCGATGTCGAGCAACTGCTTGATCAGCGCGGCGTCGCTGCGTACCGGCCGCACGACCGGATGCGACGGATACGCGGCGACCGCCTGCAATTGCGACAGCGTGCTGCGTACGTCGTTCGGTGCGTGCTCGTTGTCGATCAGCAGCCAGTCGAAGCCGGCGGTGGCGAGCAGCTCGGTCACATAGGCGTCGGCGAGCGCGGCCCACAGGCCGAACTGCGGTCTGCCTTCGGCGAGTGCGCGCTTGAAGGGGTTTTTCGGCAAGGACATATTGATGCGTTCAGATGAAATTCAAACCGATGCCGCCGAGCGGGCCATAGTCGATGTGGAACGTGTCGCCCGCGCGGGCGGGAACCGGGCTCGTGAACGAGCCGCTCAGGATCACGTCGCCCGCATTCAACGATTCGTCATGCGGAGCAATTTTGTTGGCGAGCCACGCGACGCCGGTGGCCGGATGGTTGAGCACCGCCGCCGCGAGCCCGCTTTCCTCGACCGCGCCGTTCTTGTACAGCAACGCGCCGACCCAGCGCAGGTCGACGTCGAGCGGACGCACCGGCCTGCCGCCGAGCACGACGCCCGCGTTCGCGGCGAAGTCGGAGATCGTGTCATGGACCTTGCGCGGCGCGCGTGTTTGGCGATCGAACTGCTCGATGCGCGCGTCGATGATTTCGACGGCCGGGCTCACGTACGCGGTCGCGTCGAGCGCATCGAACAGCGAGACGCCGGGGCCCTTCAGCGGTTTGTTCAGCACGAACGCGAGTTCCACTTCGACGCGCGGCGCGATGAAGCGATCCACGCGAATGTCCTGGCCGCTTTCGATGAACATGCTGTCGAGCAGTGGCGCGTAGTCCGGTTCGTCGATCTGCGACGAGCGCTGCATCGCGCGCGACGTCAGGCCGATCTTCCTGCCCTTGATTACGTGGCCTTCGGCGAGTTTCAGCTTGACCCACGCGCGTTGTATCGCGTAGCCGTCCTGTACGGTCATCTCTGGATACTGCGTGGAAAAATGGCGCAGCTGCGTGCGGGTCTTTTCCGCGTGATCGAGTTGCGCAGCGAGGTCGAGAATGGTTTGTTCGTCTAGCATGATGATGTCAGCCCTTGAACCGCGCGTGCAGATTGTTGTGCTTCCAGGTGCCCGCTTCGCTGAACTCGTTGATTTCGAGCGACAATGCGAGCCCCTGCCGTTCGAACTCAGTGGCGAAGCGCTGCTTGATCAGCGCGAACAGCGCGTCGCCGGTCGCCTTCTTGACGGCCTCCGGGCGGCCCGCGCCGATCTTCAGATTGGCGTGCAGGAACGCGGCGTCGGGCCGCCCATCGGCGATGCAGTACTGGTCGCAGCGCAGCGCGCGCACGCGGATGCCGCCGAGCGGATAGACGCGCTCGCCGTTATCGCGCTGCGCGTCGAGGCACTGCGCGAGGTCTTTGCATAGTTCGCCGAGGCGTTGCGCGTCCGCGAGGTTGGCGCTGTATTCGAGTGTCAAGTGAGGCATGGCGATTCCTTCGCGAGTGTCAGACGGGTAGCGGCGTGACCGGGAAGATCGCGTTGATCTGGCCGGTGCCCGAACTGCCGAAATAAGGCGTGACGACTTCGACCTTGCCGTCGTAACGATCCCAGCCGAGCGCACCGAGCAGCATCGCGGTATCGTGCATGCCGCCTTCGCCCCAACATTTCTCGTTGTAGAGCGGCAGCATGTCGCAGAAGGTCTTCCAGTCGCCGGCTTCCCACATGCGCACCACGCTGCGATCCATCTGTTCGAGGAACGGGCTCCACACTTTGTGCATGAACTGCTCGGCGGTGCCGTTGTTCGCGAAGTGATGCGACAGCGAGCCGCTCGCGAGAATGGCCACCGTACCGTCGTAGCGTTCTTCGATGGCCTTGCGTACCGCGAGGCCGAAACGCGCACTGGTCGCGAGGTCGTGCCACATGCACCAGCCCGCCACCGACACCGCCTTGAAGTGCTGATCGCCGTTCATATAGCGCATCGGCACCAGCGTGCCGTATTCGAGCTCGAGCGTGGTCTCGCTGTGCGCGCGGCTTTTCACGCCCATTTCGTTGGCGACGTCCGCGATCAGCTGACCGAGCCCGACATTGCCCGGATACGCGTACGGCATGTTCCTGATGAAATGCGGCAGCTCGTTGCTCGTGTACACGCCTTCGAACTTCGGCGCGCAATTGATGTGGTATTCGCTATTCACTAGCCAGTGCACGTCGAACACGACGATCGTATCGACGCCAAGTTCGCGGCAGCGTCGGCCGATTTCATGGTGTCCGTCGATCGCGGCCTGACGGCAACCCTTGTGCGGACCGTCGAGCTCGGATAAATACAACGACGGCACATGTGTAACTTTTGCTGCCAACGCGAGTTTGCCCATCGCGGTCTCCAGTGTCGACCGGCGTTAGAGCGTCGGCTCTTACTCCGGTCCCATGCTTTAGCAATTTCGTTTGACGTCGCGATTAAATGCCCCAGCGCGGAATATGATGCGAGCCGAGCGACACGCAGACGTTCTTCGGTTCGAGGAACACTTCATAACTCCACGTCCCGCCTTCACGGCCCACACCCGACGACTTCGTGCCGCCGAACGGCTGACGCAGATCGCGCACGTTCTGGCTGTTCACGAAGCACATGCCGGCTTCGACGGCGGCCGCCACGCGCAGCGCGCGGCCCGTGTTCTCGGTCCAGATATAACTCGACAGACCATACGAAATATCGTTGGCGAGACGGATCGCCTCGGCTTCATCGTCGAACGGAATCAGGCACGCGACCGGTCCGAAGATCTCTTCCTGCGCGATGCGCATACGGTTGTCGACGTCGACGAACACGGTCGGCGTGACGAAATTGCCGTGACGCAAGGCGTCGGGCAACACGGGCGTATCGAGCCCGCCGCACGCAAGCGTGGCACCTTCCTTCGGGCCGAGTTCGATATAGCTGCGCACTTTGGCGAGATGCCCCTGGCTGATCATCGGGCCGACGATCGTGCTGTCCGCGAGCGGATCGCCAACCGTCAGACGCTTCGCGCGCTCGACGAAGCGCTCGGCAAACCGCACGTAAATGGAGCGCTGCACGAGAATGCGCGAGCCCGCGGTGCAGCGCTCGCCATTGTTCGAGAAGATCATGAACACCGCGGCATCGAGCGCGCGTTCGAAGTCCGCGTCGTCGAAGATCACGAACGGCGACTTGCCGCCAAGCTCCATCGAGAACTTCTTCAGGCCCGCGGTTTGCACGATGCGATTGCCGGTCGCGGTCGACCCGGTGAACGACACCGCGCGCACGTCGCGATGCGCAACGAGTGGCTCGCCCGCTTCCTTGCCATATCCGTGCACGACGTTCAGCACGCCCGCCGGGATGCCCGCTTCGAGCGCGAGCTTGCCGAGCATCGAGGCGGTCAGCGGCGACAGCTCGCTCATCTTCAGCACAGCGGTGTTGCCGAACGCGAGGCAGGGCGCGGCCTTCCAGGTGGCCGTCATGAACGGCACGTTCCACGGCGAGATCAGCGCGCACACGCCGACCGGATGAAACAGCGTGTAGTTCAGATGCGAGTCGGTCGGGTACGTGTGGCCGTCGACGCGCGTGCACATCTCGGCGAAATAGCTGAAGTTGTCGGCTGCGCGCGGCACCAGTTGCTTGCACGTCTGCGAGATCGTCTGGCCGGTGTCCTTCGTTTCGGTCTCCGAGATTTCCGGCACGTGCTTCGTGATCAGCTCGCCGAGTTTGCGGATCAGCTTCGCGCGTTCCGCGGCGGGTTTCGCGGCCCAGGCGGGGAAGGCGCCTTTGGCCGCTTGCACGGCCGCATCGATTTCCTTCGCGCCGCCGCGTGCGACCTCGGCGAGCACTTCCTGGGTGGCCGGGTTGACGGTTTCGAAATAGTCGCTCGAGGTGCACGCCTCGCCGTTGATCAGATGGTCGATCGGCATTGCCTTGTCCTTTCGCTGTTCGGTGGGTTTTTGCTGTCGATCAGGCGCGGCCGAAGTCCGCGTCCGAGGCGATCGTGTTGACGAGACGGCCGAGGCCGTCGATTTCGCAGACGACTTCGTCGCCCGTGTTGACGTTGACGATGCCTTCAGGCGTGCCGGTCAGGATCACGTCGCCGGGCGCGAGCGTCATGAAGCCGCTCAGGTATTCGATCAGTGCGCGGATGCCCGTGACGAGATCGCGCGTATTGCCGCATTGCTGACGCGTGCCGTTGACGAACGTGCGCAGCTCGAGCTGCGTGACGTCGGCGATGTCGGCGGCGTCGACGAACCAGGGGCCGAGCACCGTGCCGCCGTCGCGATTCTTCACGCGCAGATTCGGGCGATAGTAGTTTTCGAGGTAGTCGCGAATCGCGTAGTCGTTCGCGATCATGTAGCCCGCCACGTGCTGCATGGCGTTTTCACGCGCGACGTTTTGCGCGGTTCGCCCGATCACGACCGCGAGCTCGCACTCGTAGTGCATGAACGTGACGTCGGCGGGGCGACGCGTGACGCCGCGATGGCCGAGCACCGTGCCGGGCCCCTTCAGAAACACCAGCGGTTCTTCCTGTTTGCTGAACTGCAATTCCTTCGCGTGTTCGGCGTAGTTCAGGCCGAGCGCGAAGATCGTGCCGACTTCGATCGGCGCAAGCCAGACCACTTCGTCCTCGCGACGCACGCGGCCGTCGGCGAGGCGGACACCCTGCTCGTGCGGATACGCTTCGTGAATCGCTCCCGCATAGGCGACGCGGCCGCGCATCATGACGGTTCTCCGTTGTGTTGATCCATGCCGATGAACGATATGGTCAAGGGCGGCAGCGTGCCGATCGACAGCGTGGCCGTATCGCCGACGTGCGCGACCGGCGAGCCGTGCCGGACGCCGAGCGTGAGCACGTCGCCCGCGTTCAGCGTCATGAAATCGGTGACGTCGGCGAGCAATTGCGCGACGTTGCGCACCGACGTTGCGGTGCTTGCCGTGAACGGTTCGGCGCGGTTCAGCGAGACGGCGATGTCTAGCCGATCCGGCGCGGCGACGTGGCGCGCGGCGACGAGCGCCGGTCCGATCACGCAGAAGCCGTCGCGTGCGCGCAGTCGCACGTTCGGGCGATACACGTTGGTATGCGGCACGCTCAGATCGCCGACCAGCGTATAGCCGGCGATGTGGTCCGCCGCGCGCTCGACGCCGACGCGCGTCGCGGTACGGCCGATCACGATGCCGAGTGACGCGCCGACCTCGACGCCGAGCGTGTTATCCGGCACGAGCACGCGCGCCCGATGCCCGGCCAGCGTGTTGCGCGGCTTCAGATACAGAATCGGCGCTTTCGGCGGCACCTTGTACGGTGCCGCATGCACTGCGTCGCCCAGCGCGTTCAAGGCGGCGCGATCGTTCAGCAGGGTGCCGTACACGGCGCCGCCGACCGGCGCGCGACACGCAACGCCGCGTGCCAGCAACGCGGCCGCGGTGTGCGCGTCCACGTCGCGAGGCAGCGCGTCGCCTTCGGGATGCAGCAGATGATCGGCAAGGGCAAACATAAATGCGCAGCCTCGTGGCGAAAGTTTGGCGAAAACACTAAGATGTTAGTAGTATCCCGCTTGATATCATTGACGGTCAATAGGCTGCCGGTTGATCGCGGGTTTTCCCGTAAGCTTCGCCAGCTGTTTTTTTCTGATTCCTTGCCACCATGTCCGCTGCGTCCACCCGAGTTTTGCACCGCAATTTGCCGATGCTGTTGTTACGCGCCCGCGAAAAAATGATGGAGCGTTTTCGTCCGTTGATCACCGCGCATGGACTCACCGAGCAGCAATGGCGAGTGATTCGCGCGCTCAACGAGCACGGCCCGATGGAGCCGCGCCACATCTCCGACATCTGCACGATTTCGAGCCCGAGCATGGCCGGCGTGCTCGCGCGCATGGAGAGCATGGAACTCGTGACGAAAGAACGTTTCGCGGAGGATCAGCGGCGCGTGCTCGTGTCGCTGACCGATACGAGCGTCGAACTGGTGCGCGTGATTTCGAAGGATCTCGAGGCGCACTATCGTGAGCTCGAGCGCAAGGTGGGACCGGAGATCGTCGCGCGCGTGTATCGCGCGGTCGACGATCTGTTGGCGGGGTTGTCGGAAGAGGATGAGTGACCGACGTTTCGCGGCAGGTTTGGGGCTATCTACTCTCTCAGGAGACGCTTCACTTCATCGAGAAATGAGGCGGTCGTGTGACCCCACGGTTCGGGATCAACGTAGAGGCCATAGATTTCCTCAAAATATCCGTCCAGGTTGGCGGAATGGTCGCTTTCAAAACGATCGATTTCATCCACGACTAACTTATGAAGGGTCTTGTCGCTCTCTTTTTTGAAGCACGTGACAGTTTCCTGTACGTTGTTGCCCCATAAATCGAAATCTTCATTGAAATAGCCATGAATCAGAAAATCCAGATTCGGGTAAGGTGATTCGTCTTTCACATGCTTCTCGACTATATGTTCGCCAAAGCGGCTGCCTGGTTTTGCTTCATGTTGCATCGGCCTGAACCGGCCCATCGCGAACCTGGACGCCGGCATTGCCGTGCATGTTTTGAAGCCGCCGACCTACCAGCCGTAAAATCGCTGCCATTCGACGCTGCTGCCGTCCGGCGCAACCGCGTGATACTCGGGGAACTGCGCGCCGGTCGCACAAGCGTGGTTCGGCAGGATGCGCAGTTTCATACCGATCGGAAAGCGCTGCGCGATGTCGTCGGTCTGTGCATCGGCTCGCGCATCGGCCGGAACCGCCGCAAGAATCCCATGCTCCTGATTGGCGCCGCTCACGACATAGTCCGGCAGCAACGTGCCATTGAGCAAACACGGCTGCCCATAGCCGAAATCGTGTGACTGCCGCGACGTGCCGCGATCACGGCTTAACGCCATCCAGCCCGCGTCGAGAATCGCCCAGCCTTTGTCTTCCTGATGACCGATCACGGTCGTGAGTACGCTAAGCGCGATGTCGTCGAGCGTGCAAACGCCCACGTTGCGCATGACCAGATCGAACAGCACGTAGACGCCGGCCCGCACCTCGGTGACGCCTTCGAGATGCCGCGCGGCGAGCGCGGTCGGCGTCGAACCGACGCTGACGGCCGGACACGCGATGCCCGCCTCGCGCAACCGTTCGGCGGCGCGCACGCAGCCCGCGCGCTCCTGCTCCGCGAGCGCGGCGAGCGCCTCAGGCGTATTCAACTCGTAGCTCGAACCCGCATGGGTCATCACGCCGCCGACCTTCACGCCGTTCTCGTGCAGAATCCGCCCGACGTCGAGCAGCGTCTGCTGTTCGGGCTGGATGCCCGAGCGATGTCCGTCCGTATCGATCTCGATCCAGACCTCGAACGTTTCGCCGTGCTGGTCGCCGAACGCGGCGATCGCCGTGGCGGCGGTCGGATTGTCGACCACGAGCTTCAGTTCGCAGCCCTGGCGGCGCAGCGCGAGCGCGCGCGGCAGCTTCGACGGAACCATGCTGACGGCGTACAGGATGTCGTCGACGCCGGCCGCGAAGAACGCTTCCGCTTCCTTCAGCGTCGACACCGTAATGCCGCGCGCGCCGGCGGCGATCTGCGCGTGCACGACGTCGATGCACTTGGTGGTCTTCACGTGCGGCCGGAACGCGACGCCGAGCGCATTCATCCGCCCCTGCATCCGCGCGATGTTCTTCTGCATCCGCGCGACGTCGATCAGCGCGGCCGGGGTTTCGATCTGTTCGAGTTTCATGTTTGCACCTGAGGAGCGAGGTGAGGTTGGAGATTCAGTGACGACGATCGCGGCCAAAGCCTGTGAGCCACGGCACCAGCCCATCGAGCGATGCCGCTTCGACCTCGGGCGCCTGCGCTCCCGTGACGAGCGGCAGGCCGACGTGGTTGTGCCAGTAGGTCCGCAAGCCGACGGCCGCGGTGCCGAACATGTCGTAGCTCGAGCCGGCGACGAACGCGGCGCGCCGCGGCTCGACGCCGAGCTTGTCGAGCGCGAGGCGGTACGGTTGCGGGTCCGGCTTGTAGACGCCGGCTTCCTCGGCGGTCACGATCGCGTCCCAGCGCACGGGCAAGAGCGCGGCCGCCTCCGAGCCGAGCCGCGTCGAGCAATTGGTGACGACCGCGAGCTTGCAGTGCGGCGCGAGCGCGCGCAACGCACCAAGCGCGCCGGGCCACGGCGTCAGGTTCAGCCAGTTCGCCTGGAGCGCGTTCGCGGCCGATTCGGACAAACCGACTTGCGTGGCGGCCTCGCGCACCAGTTGTTCGTAGGGAACGTAGCGGCCGCAGCCGTATGTCAGACGCAGATAGGCGGCACGCCATGCGCGGCCCGCTTCGTCGGAGCCTGCCGCACGGTTCCATGAGGTCCACGAGTCGAGCAGGGCGGTTAGCAGGTCGAACAGGACCGCGTCGGGGTAGGCGGGGGTGTCGGTGGAATGGGCGGCGGCAGTCATGCTTGCATGGGGCCGGCTGTTGAGGATGAGTCAATTATAGGTTTTCGATAGTACTTCAGCGTTCAGATAGGTTGACTCTTAGATTCGCATGGACTGAATCACCGCCGCCACGGTGGCAACGGCCTGAAGCGGCTTTGCAGATGCTGCATGAAATGGCGTGCGCGCGCGGGCAGTCCCGTCCGCTGATGCGTGAGCGCGATCACATTCGCGTCCGGCGCTTTCCAGCCCGGCAGCAGACGCACGAGTTTGCCCTTCGCAAGATCCTCGGCGACGTCCCATTCGGAGCGCAGAATCACGCCGCGTCCCTCGCAGGCCCATTGGCGGATCACGTCACCGTCGTTGCAACTCAGATGCGCGGACACGCGCACGCTGCGGCGCGTGCGGCCCTTGCTGAACTGCCACAGTGACACGTCCTCATTGTTTTCGCGCAGCACGATGCATGGCAGCCGGCTCAACGTATCCGGCGATTCGGGCTGGCCGATTCGCCTGACGAGCGCGGGCGCCGCGCAGACGAAGCGCGCGTTCGGCGCGATCGTATAGCCGACCAGGTTCGACGGCGGCAGCTCGCCGATATGCACGACGATATCGAAGCGATCGAGCGTTTCGGTCAACGGCCGGTCGGACAGCGTCAGCGCGACGTCGATGTCGGGGTTCTGCTGCTGGAACTCGCCGATCAGCGGCGCCAGATGGCGTCGTCCGAAACCGAGCGGCGCATTGATCTTCAGCGTGCCGACGAGGCCGCCGCGGCGCGCTTGCAGATCGTCGAACAACGCGTCGAACTGCTCGATCAGTTCGGCGCCGCGCTCGCACAGCAGCAGGCCTTCGTCGGTAAATTGCAGGCGGCGCGCGCTGCGGTTCACGAGCTGCATGCCGAGCTTCTTTTCGAGTTGCTGCAGGCGCTGCGTGACCGCCGACGGCGACAGCGCGAGTCGGCGCGCGGCGGCGATCAGGCTGCCGCTCGCGCGCAGCGTGAGCAGGAAGCGGATATCGGCCGAATCGTTCATGGGTGCGAGGTGGGTGCAATGGCGGGAGCTGGGAATCTCGCAGCATAATGCGTCCGGATCGATCACAGGGTAAAGTGGCGCTTCCAGTCTATTGATCCAATCATTGGAAGAGAAGTCCCATGCCGTTGCCTCATGAGTCGTCCGCGTACGACGCCACGCCCGATACTCCGCTGAAACAGGCGGTTTTTCTGCACACGGGCTGGCGCAGCGCGGGCACGTGGGTGTGGTCGCGGCTGCGCGAACACGAGCGCGCGGCCGGTTTTTACGAGCCGCTCAGCAATGTGCTCGCCGATCTCAAACCCGCCGACGTGCCCGCCTCGCGGCCGACCTTGACCTCGGGGCACCCGCCGCTCGCCGCACCATACTTCGACGAATACCGCCCGTTTTTGCGCGAAGATGCGCGCGGCGTGGCGGGTTACGACCGGCGCTTCAGCATCGATCGCTTTACGCGCGATCCCGATGCGACATTCCCGTCACTGCAGGCCTATCTGCGTGCGCTGAGCGAGCACACGATCGAGCAGGGCCGCGTGCCCGTCTTCAAGTTTTGCCGCACGGGCGGTCGTCTGCCGTGGCTGAAGCGCGCGTTTGCCGAGGCGCTGCACGTGGGCGTGCTGCGCAATCCCGCATCGCAGTTCGCGTCGGGTTGGATGCTGCGGCAGCAGTGGAGCAATGCGTTCTTTGTCGCCGCGCCGTTTCGCGTGCTCGGTCTGAATCAGATGGACCCGCTGGTGCGCGAAGCGATCGGCGTGTGCGGCGTACGCCTGCCGCCGCTACCGTCGATTCCCGATGAGGCGTATGCCGTCGCTTGCGAGCAATTCGCGCGCACGGTGGACAGCGACAACGCGTATCGCGCGTTCATTGCGTTGTGGATCCTCTGCGCGCTGCGTATGGGCGAGGGCGAGGGCGTCGATTTGCTGATCGATATGGAGCGGCTCGGCGAGTCGCGCGACTATGCGGCCGGTCTGCGCGCCGCGTTCGACGCGCAATGCGGCTTGTCGCCCGACTTCACGAGCGCGCGCGATCTGGTCGAGGAAACGCGCCGCGGCGCGGCGCGTATGACGGGCATCGACGGCGGCGCGTTGCGCGCCGTGCATTCCGCCGCGCTTAAATTCCTGAAGGCGCAGGCGGGCATCGATGCGGCCTTCGTCGAGGCGGTGCGCCAGAAGATGGTGCTGGCCAACGAGTTGACCGAAACATGGCGCTAGCCGTGCGAGGCCAGTGCCGCGCGGCGCATTCCCGTGGCTAGCCCGCCGCCGATACCGCCGCGCGCAGCCCGAGCAGATAGCTGTCCACGCCGAAACCGCAAATCTGTCCTTTGACGGTCTCCGCGAACACCGACTGATGCCGGAACGCTTCGCGCGCGTGAATGTTCGACCCGCACGCCGAGCTCATCGCCGAGCGCGCGCAGGCGTGCGTCGATTTCCTCGAGGGTGATCGTGCCGTATTGCGCGGGATCGCGCTTGCCGAACATGTTGTGGTGATGCCGTGCAGCGTCACGAACGATTTCATAGAGTCATCCTGAGTAAGCTGCTGAGTAATCTCGACGCGACTTCAGATTGTTTTAGCGGACGGCCGCCGCGACGGCGCGCGTCGTATCGACGACCGCGCCGGTGCGGGCCGCTTCGACGATCGCCTCGGTGATACGCAGATTCCGCAAGCCGTCCTGCGCGCTGACGAGCGGCGGTTCCTTGCCGTGAATGACGCGCACGAAATGCTCGAGTTGCAGCTTCAGCGGATCGTCGCGCGTCATGTCGGCGACGCTGACGTCGAACGGCTTCCACCACGAGCGGTCCGCGGCTTTGGCGTAGGTCTTCAGGCGCATCGTCGGTACCGCGAGTGAGCCGAACGTGCCCGCGATCACGTAGCAGTCTTCATCCGGGTACGACGCATAGGCCTTGTTCTCTTGTGACGTTTGCTCCCAACTGCGTGCGCTCGCGGCGGTATCGGACAGCATGAAGCTGCCGAGCGCGCCGTTCGCGAAACGCAGGTTGATCGCAACCGTATCCTCGACCGGAAAGCCGCGCGTCGCATTTGACGAGAAAGCCTGCACGGCGACGATGTCGCCGCACAGCATGCGCAGGTTGTGCACCTCGTGAATCATGTTCAGCAGGATCGGACCGCCGCCGGGCTGGCGCCGCCAGTCGGCATCGGCGAAGTACTCGTCGGGTTTGAAGAACACCGCGCTGCCCATCACCGCGACGAGCTTGCCGAGCCGGCCCTCGTCGATCAGCTGCCGCGCGCGCGCCATGATCGGGCTGTGCGCGCGATGATGGCCGATCAGCAGCGGCACGCCGCTGCGTGCTGCGTCGGCGGCGAGCGTCGCCGCTTCGTCGACGCTCGGCGCGATCGGCTTTTCGAGCAGCGTCGGCACGCGCGCCGCGAGGCAACGCGACGCGTGTTCGACGTGCAGCTGGTTCGGCGTCGCGAGAATCACGCCGTCCGGGCGATCGCGTTCGAACAGTTCGTCGAGCGTGCGGAAGAGCGGCACGCCCGCCTCGGCCGCGAGCGCGGCGGCCGCGGGCGATGGGTCGACGATCGCCGACAGCGTGCACGCGTCGTTTTGCTGCGCGACCGCCAGATGGGCGCGGCCGATGTACCCCGCGCCGGCGACGGCGATTCGGGTGCGGTTGATGAGCGGGTTCCCTGAAAGTCTTGATCAAGACGCGTCAAAGGGCAAGCGGGCTCAAGCAGCGGCCTTTTTCGCGTCGGCCATGCTCTGCGCGCGCATTGCGTCGTAGCTGAGCTTGTCGAGCGGCACGACGTTCCTTTCGCCGAGGTCGCCAAGCCGCACACGGAAGTTCTCACGCGCGCTCCATGCGGCGATCGCGCAGACGATCGTGATGGCGAACGTGATTGCGCCGATCGTCAGCGGCACGTTGTGCGATCCCGGCGGCGCGACGTAGGCGAACAGCGCCGGCAGCAGCGCGGTGATCGTCGTGCCGATGTTCTGGCCGATCGCCATCGCGGAGACGCGCGAACGGGTCGGGAACAGTTCCGGGTAGAAGCTCGGGAAGATCGCGTTGTAGCCCTGATAGATGACGCCCCACATCAGGATCGACATCACCATCGCGAGCGGCACGTTGTGGATGCTGATCGCGTACAGATACGCGAAAGAAAGCAGCCCTGCGCCGAGCGCGCCGACGATGATCGGCAGACGTCGCCCGATCCGGTCGGACAGATTGCCCACGTACGGAATCACCAGCACCGCGACGATGTTGCCGATCACCGGAATCCACAGATACAGGCTCTTCGAAAAGCCGATGCCGTACGACGGCTGCACCGCGTACGCCGCGCCGAAGATCGTCGCGACGACCGGGATCACGTTCATCAGCGAGCACAGCACGACGCGCAGCATGTCGCGCCAGTTGTACTTGAATGCTTCGACGATCGGCGAGCGCGGCACGCCGCCGCTCGCGTCCTCCTTCTCGAACGCGGGCGTTTCCTCGACTTCGCGGCGGATGATGTACCCGGCGACCAGCACGACCGCGCTGAGCAGGAACGGAATGCGCCAGCCCCACGCATTGAACGAGGCGTCGTTCATGAAATAGGCGAGCGGCAGGAAGACCGCGGCGGCCAGAATCTGGCCGGCCTGCACGCCTTGCAGCGTGAAGCTCGCGTAAAAGCCGCGTCGCCCGAATGGCGCGTGTTCGAGGATCATCGAACTGGCGCCCGAGATCTCACCAGCGACCGCGAAACCCTGGATCAGTCGCAGCACGACGAGCAGCACCGGCGCGAGAAAGCCGACGTGCTGATAGGTCGGCAGCAGACCGACCGCCATCGTCGACAGACCCATCAGGAACATGCAGACGAGCAGTACATTCTTGCGCCCGTGTGTATCGCCCCAGTGCCCGAGCACGACCGCGCCGATCGGCCGCGCGACGTAGCCGACGCCGTAGGTTGCGAGCGATGCGACGATCGCGATCTTGGGATTACCGGAAGGGAAGAACAGCTGAGGAAAGATCAGGGCGGCGGCCTGCGCATAGATGAAGAAATCGTAGTACTCGAGTGCCGAGCCGATCCAGCCGCTGGCGGTAGCCTTGCGCGCCTGCGAGCTATGCCCGCTGCTTGCCGATGCGTTCGTTTGCATGACGTCTCCTGAATGGAAAATGTTTTTGTCAGCTTCTACGGCTGAATCATTGGCGCCTTTAAACGGGCGCCGCGCAAGCCAGGATTTTCCTGGTTTCGTTGCCGCGGTGCGGCACAACGGGGATGGATCGACGCGTGTCACGAGCCGCCGCGGCGCACTCCGGGTTAACCACGGCCTGAGTGCGCCGGGCATTGCATTCAAACCGGCTTCAAACGACTGCCCCTTGCCCCACTGTTTCGCGGCCGCGACGACCGCTTCGGGGTCTGGCGCCTGAGCGGGCCGCATGGCGAAAGGAGCGTGAAGGTGACGGGCACGGTCGCGTCGCATCTGAGCGACATCGTCGTGCAGTGGGCGAAGGAGGGATACGGAATCGTGATGGTGTCGATCTGGGACGTGGCCGAGAGCCTGCGCGCGGGCGAACTGGTGCGCGTGCCGCCCGACTATCGGCAATCCGCCGATGTGTGGGCGATGACGGCCGAGCGCTTGTCGTCGTCGGCGCGGATTCAGGAGTGCATCGAGTTTCTCAGGGAGCAGCTGACGCACGGACCGTGTGCACTGGTGACGCGCGGCGTGGGCGGACTCTGAACTGCGCCTGCCTGGATCCGGTGCTCACACGCTTGCGCTTTTACACGCTCGAAGCCGTATCCTCTTCCGCCTCGTCCAGCTCGCTACGCTGAACCGTCGTTACGGAGTCGGGAATGACCGTGGTGGCCGTGACGGGCCGCGGATCTTCGATGCTGTAACGCAGGCGCCAGCCTTCGCGATAGAAACGCAGCTGCCGGTATCGCATCAGATAGACAAGTCCGACGAGCGCCGCGCCGAAGCCCGATGCAGCGCCGACGCCGAGCGCCCAGCGCGGCCCGAAACGGTCGGCGACCCAGCCGACCACCGGCGCGCCGAGCGGTGTGCCGCCGAGCGCGATCGCGAGCAGGATCGCGATCACGCGGCCGCGCATGGCCGGTTCGGTGGTCAGTTGCACGAGGCTATTGGTCGAGGTGGTGAAGGTCTGCGTCGACACGCCGATCGCGATCAGCACGATGCCGAACAGCACGTAGTTCGGCATCAGCGCAGCCGCCGTGCAGCCGACGCCGAACATCGCGCCGGCGCCGAGCAGCAGACCCATGGTGGGCCGCGCGCGGCGCGCGGCGAGCAGAGCGCCGGTGACCGAGCCAATCGCCATCGTCGAGCTGAGCACGCCGTACTCGCCCGCGCCCGCACGGAACGCGGTGACGGACATCGTCGAGATGAAGATCGGGAAGTTCAGGCCGAAGGTGCCGATCAGGAACAGCATCAGGAGCGCCGCCTTCAGATCGGGGCGTGTCCAGACATATTTGAAGCCTTCGACGAAGCTGCCGCGCGAGCGCACATTGCGCGGCTTGATATGTAACTGGTCCAGCCGCAGCATGCGCAGTGCACCGAGCACGGCGACGAACGAAAGCGCGTTGATCAGAAACACCCAGCCACTGCCCACCGACGCGATCAACAGACCCGCGACGGCTGGCCCGAGCATGCGCGCGGCGTTGAACGACGTGGAGTTCAGCGCGACGGCATTCGCGAGATCGCGTTCGCCGACGAGGTCGGATACGAAGGTTTGGCGTGCGGGGGAATCGAACGCGGTCACGCAGCCGAGCAGGCCCGCGAATACGTAGACCTGCCATAGCTGCACGAGCCCCGTGACCGTGAGCAGACCGAGCGCGAGCGCCAGCGTACCCATTGCCGCCTGGGTCGCGAACAGCAGCTTGCGGCGGTCGAAGTGATCGGCCGCGTAGCCGGTGAGCGGCAGCAACAGCATCTGCGGCCCGAACTGCAGTGACATCACGATGCCCACCGCCGTCGCGTTGTGATGCGTAAGCTCGGTGAGCACGAGCCAGTCCTGCGCCGTGCGCTGCATCCATGTGCCGATGTTCGAGACGATCGCGCCGCTCGCCCAGACACGATAGTTGAATATGCGCAGCGAACGGAACGTGGTGCTCACGACAGGGGTTTCCTCAACGCGGGGTGGGCCGCATGCGGGTAGCGGCCCGCTTCAATTCAGGCTTTCAGCGCGCGAACGTTCGAGCAGATCGAGCACTTCCCGCGTCGTGCCGGTTTCGCCGAGGCGCGGGAAGATGCGCGTGATGCTGTTGGTGTGCGCGTCGGCGTTCAGATCGGTCATCGCGTCGACGACGAGCGCGACGTTCAGGCCCGCCTCGCTCGCGAAGCGCGCGGTCGATTCGACGCCGATGCTGGTCGCGACACCGACGAGCACCACTTGCGTGACGCCTTGCTGTTGCAGATACGCGGCCAGGTCCGTGTTCGTGAATGCGCCCCACGTGCGCTTCGTGACCAGATGGTCCGACGGCTGCTGCTTCAGTTCGGGCAGAAGGTCGGCGAAGTCGGGCGGCAAGTCGGCGGAGTGGCGAGCCTGCTCGGTGCGGCCCGGTGCGCCGGCGGTGACGTTCACTAGCACGACGGGCAGGTCGTGGCGGCGGAACGCGTCGAGCAGCGTAACCGAGCGTTCGACGATTTCGCTGGCCGGATGGGGGGCGGTGGGCAGCGCGACGATGCCGCGCTGCAGGTCGACGACGACCAGTGCGGTTTTGGCGTCGAGAGTAGTGAGTGCCATGAAGTGATCCTGCGAGTGGCGAGACGCGTGTGCGCGAATCGCGAGTTACAAATCGACGAGGCGTTTCAGCAGATCGACGCCCGTCGCGAGTTGTTGCTGTTCGGCTGCCGTGAAACGCGTTTGAATCGTGCGGTACAGCCAGTCTTCGCGTGCCGCGCGGCTTGCCTTGACCTTCTTGCGAAAGGATGGTGTCAGCGACAGAACCGTCTGCCGTCCATCGTTAGGATCGGGCGTGCCGCTGACGAGCCCCGCGGCTTTCAGTACCGCGAGTGTTTCTCCCATCGACTGCGGCCGCATGCCGTGCGCACGCGCGAGCGAGGTGACGGTGGCCGGGCCTTCGCGTTCCAGCAAGTTCAGCACCTGCACCTGCGACGGCGTGAAGTCGCCGACATGCGACTCTTCGCGCAGACGCCGGCGCAGCTTGCCCGCCAGCACGCGCAGATCTTCGGCGAGCGTATGAAGTTCTTCCGGCGCAACTGCGGGAGGGGATTTGGTCATGCGGTGAACTCGTGCGATGACATGATGTGAAGGTTTCCTGATAAGGTTACCTTCGTATCTCGCCCGGGTCAAGTTTTGAGGTGGTGGGGGGCCGTACGCCGAAACGTCGCCCCGATGGCCTCAGCGCGCCCGCATGCGCCGGTTGAAAAAGCGCCATACCGCTCCGCCGACGAGCATCGCACCGCCGAGCGCGAGGCCCAGCAATACCAGCGAACTCAGATGCTCGCGCACCACCGGCACGTTGCCGAACAGATAGCCGGCCGCGATCAGCGAGACCACCCACAGCGCCGCGCCCGCGGTGACGAACGCGACGAAGCGTGAGAACGTCATGCGCGACACGCCCGCGGCGAACGGCGCGAACGTGCGCACCACGGCGATGAACGGTGACAGCAGGAAGGTCAGGCGGCCGCGCGTCTCGCTGAACACGTGGGCGCGGCGCAGCGCATCGCGATTGAGCCAGTAGTAGTTGCGGGTATAGACCTTGTCGCCGACCGCATGGCCGATCGCGTACCCGACGCTGCTGCCGGCCACCGTCGCGACGAACAGCACGGGCGCGATGACCCACACGTTCAATGCGCCGGTGGCGGCGAGCGCGCCGCAGATGAAGATCAGCGGATCGCCGGGCAGAAAGAACAGCGGCAGAAAACCGTATTCGACGAACACGACGACAAACAGCAGTGCGTAGATTGCCGTGCCGAACTGCACGATCAGCGCGCTCAGGTGCTGGTCGAGGTGCAGCGCGATCTGCAGCACGTTCATCAGGTTCATCTTGGCGTGGCCTCGGGTGGCGTTCGGATGTGATGAGTGTAGTCCCGCGAGCGTGCGTGCAGGGCGCTTGCGCGAGTTTATGCCATATGCCGCTTGTCGATGTTGCGGTGCCGATGTCAAACTCGGGCGGTCTTCATCGGACGCAACGCCATGTCGCACGATTCCGCCATCACCTTCCGATTTGCCGCTTTGCACGATGCCGAAACGATTCGTGCCATCGAATTCGAAGCGGGCCTGCGTTTCGTCAGCGTCGGCATGACCGGGATTGCCGACGCGCCGCCTATGGCGCGCGAGGTCGTCGAGCGCAAGATCGAAGCGCGCGAGATCATCGTCGCGCTCGACCAGCAGACGATCTGCGCGGGCTTCGTGATGTTCGAGCCGCAGCCGACGCGCATCTACGTTCAGGAGCTCGATGTGCTGAGCTCGCACGCGGGCAGGCGCATCGGCGCGGCGTTGATCGAAGAGGTCGCGCGAATCGCGCGCGCGCGACAATTGACACATCTCGTACTGTCGACGTATCGCGACGTGCCGTGGAATGCGCCGTATTACCGGCGGCTCGGGTTTCGCGATCTCGACACGTCGGAGCTCGACGCGGCGTTGCTCGCGCGGCGCGACGCGCATATCGCGCGCGGACTCGATGAATCGAAACGGGTGTTTATGCGGCGCGAGCTTGTCTAGCGCACAAAGAGCGGCGGGCGTGACTGGAATTCAGTCACGCCCGCCGCTTTGTCATTTCATACAGCGGACATGAGCCCGCTGTCGCTACCGATTACACCGTTTCGAGCGCCGGATAATCGATGTAGCCGACTTCGCCGCGCGCATAGTACGTCGCCGGAACCGGCTTGTTCAGGGGCGCATCTTCAGAGAAGCGGCGCACCAGATCCGGATTCGCGATGTACAGCTGACCCCATGCCACCGCATCCGCTTCACCGGCGTCGAGCACCCGCTGCGCGCTTTCCTTCGTGAACTTCTCGTTCGCGATATACGGGCCGCCGAACGCTTCCTTCAACTGCGGGCCGAGGCGGTCGTCGCCGAGCGCTTCACGTGCCGCGATAAACGCGATCTTGCGCTTGCCGAGTTCGCGCGCAACATAGCCGAACGTTGCGGCCGGATCGGAATCGCCCATCGTGTGCGCGTCGCGGCGCGGCGCGAGATGCACGCCGACGCGGTTTGCTCCCCACACGCTGATGCACGCGTCGGTGACTTCGAGCAGCAGACGCGCGCGATTTTCGATCGGGCCGCCGTAGGCATCGATACGCTTGTTGGTGCTGTCCTGCAGGAACTGGTCGAGCAGATAGCCGTTCGCGCCGTGCACTTCGACGCCATCGAAGCCCGCGGCCTTGGCGTTTTCCGCGCCCTTGCGGAACGCTTCGACGACACCGGCGATTTCATCGAGCTCGAGCGCGCGCGGCGTCACGAACGGACGCTCGGGACGCACGAGGCTCACGTGACCATCCGCCGCGATCGCGCTCGGCGCGACCGGCAGCTCGCCGTTCAGGAACACCGGATCCGAAATACGGCCGACGTGCCACAGTTGCAGGAAGATCTTGCCGCCCGCGTCGTGCACGGCCTGCGTGACGAGCTTCCAGCCTTCGATCTGCTCCTGCGACCAGATGCCCGGCGTTTCGGCGTAGCCGACGCCTTGCGGCGTGACCGACGTGGCTTCGCTGAGGATCAGACCGGCGCTCGCGCGCTCGGCGTAGTAGCGCGCCATCAACGCGTTCGGCACGCGGATTTCCTCGGCGCGCTGACGCGTGAGCGGCGCCATGATGATGCGGTTCGGCAGCGTGATATCGCCAATTTGCAGCGGATCGAAAAGAGTCGGCATAAGAGTTCACCTTTGGCGGCGGGCAAGGCCCGAGCCTCAAAAAACTGCGTGAAAAAGGAAGCGCGGCGATGCGAATGCGGCGCTCAGAGCTTCGCGTTCATGTATTCGAGGAACGCCTGAATGACGGGCTCGTTGCGCTTGAAAAACACCCATTGACCAACCCGTTTCGACGTGACGAGCCCCGCGCGCTGCAACGCGGCCAGGTGCGCCGACACGGTGGACTGCGACAGACCACAGCGCGAGTCGATCTTGCCCGCGCACACGCCGTGGTCGAGCGGCAACTCCTGATCGGCAAAATGCGCGTACGGCTCACGCAGCCAGCCGAGAATCTCCCGGCGGACCGGGTTGGCCAGCGCTTTATGGATCGCGTCGAAATCGGGCGTCATGTGGATGGTTTTCAGGTGATTCGGCAACCGGCACGCCACATGGCGTGCGCGATATGCATCGCTACAGAACGAATCATATATCGGAACTTAACGATATGGGGGAAAGCACTACTGCAGATGGGGTGATAGGTATCGACGTACAGCAGATCGCTCTTGATATCCCCCCGTGATTCGGGGGCTGCGGACATAACCGGTGACGCTCAGCGTAATGCCGTCGGGCGTCAGTTGACTGAACATGACGGATGGCGCGGGATGGTCGAAAATCGACGGGTGCGCCTGATAGGCACGCAGCATAAGTTCGCGAACCTGTTCAGGATGTCCATGCTTACCCCGAGATGGACGGCAAGATAGGGATCTGCGTCAATCCGGCAAGCGCCCAGAATGGAGATGCAGCAGTTTCCAGTCGCCCTCGCGTTTGACCCAGATTTCAGTTATGAGCGCGCGAATGTTGAGCTCAGATCCATCGGTCCTGCGCACCAGGGATTGCTCGAGATGGCCCGTCGTGATCACGGTGTCTCGCAGGAACCTATACGCGAGCGGTTGCGGACGCACGATTTGACGCACCTTGATCTTCTCGGTAAGGAAGGACAGATACTCCGACTTGCCATGAACGTAGCCAGCTGAATGGACGAACGTCAGATCGTCGTCGAGTAGCGACGCGAGTTTGAGCAGGTCTCCAGCCACCGTGGCGTCGCAGCGCTGTTGTTCCAACGCCTCGACGACGGCCTGAATGGACGCATCTTTCATCGTAAATCTCCCGAAAATACTGCATGGATACCTCTTGTCAGAGACGGTGCCGGACGCGTCGTGGCTCGATTCGGCTCAACGCAACAGTTCGCCGCTCAGTCCATCTGTCTTCGAAGGCGACCCGGCCCGAGACTTTCCCGCCGGCAACCCATAGCTCGCAAGCAGCGCGACCGTGCATGCGGCGATGACATACCAGGCTGGCGCTGCCAAGGAGCCGGTCATGCGAATCAGCATGGTCGCCAGCAAGGGCGCAAAGCCGCTGAATACGACAACGGCCAGGTTGTAAGCCAGCGCGATTCCGCTGAATCTGACCTGGACAGGGAATTGGTCGGCGAGCACCGACGCCCATGTCCCGCTTGCCAGTGAAAAAACCACGCCGGCAAGCACAAACAGCACCACCGGATTGACGGTATGACTCGCCAGCGCTTCATAGAACGGGTAGCTCAATGCGATCAGCAGCGCCGCTGACGCGCGAAGCAGGTACCGGCGTGGAATCTTGTCCCCGAGCCAGCCTGCGGCGAGGAGGCCGAGGGAACTGACGATCAGATAAGCGTTCTGGGCAATTGCCGCGGTCCGTGGTGCATAGTGCAGCTGCTGGACGAGGTAGGCGGGCATGTGGCCATAAAGTATGCCGTTGACGCCGGCCATCACGGCGATCGCCAGTGCCCCCGTCGCGACCGCTTTGCCATGACGTCGCAAGGTCTCGCGAAACGGCTGTTTGACGACAGCTCCTTGCATCCTCTTGAACTCGGGCGACTCGTCCAGATTACGGCGCATCAGGTAGGACGCGATCCCACAAACGCCGCCGAAAAGAAACGCGATCCTCCAGCCATACGCCGCCGCGTCCGTGGCGGACAGGTAGGTCTGGATGCCGAGGTTGACGAATGTGGCCAGCAAAACACCTAAGTTCACCGCGCAGATAATAATGCCCGCGGCGAGCCCCGCCCGATGCGGCGCGGCTTCCACTGCATAGGTAATCGCGCCGGGCATTTCTCCGCCGACGCAAAAACCCTGAAGCATGCGCAGCAGGATCAACAGGATCGATGCGGTCATGCCCCAGCTCTGAAAGTTGGGCAGCAGACCAAGACAGATCGTCGCGGTCGTGACCACAATGATTGAGCCGAGAAACACGGGACGCCGGCCATACCGGTCGCCCCAGCTACTGAGCACAATTCCGCCGAGCGGTCGGATCACGTACCCGATTGCGAGCACGGAGAAAGTAGCCAGCATGCTGACCAGCGACGACGAGTTCGGGAAAAACTGGGCCGCGATGTTATGGGCAAAAAAGCCGTAGACGATGAAATCGTAAAACTCCAGCGAGCCGCCAAGGCTTGCGATGAGAATCATCTTCCACTGCGACCGGGACAAGCCGGATGGCTGTGAACTGTCGGCGCCGCCGACCGGGTTGTGGGATATTCCCATGACTCCTCCAATTTGATTATCGGATTCTTTGTCCGATGGTCTACGTGCGTCGACCGCGAGACATCTCGCGTGACAACCGGGGTTGCGGGCTCACATGGCCACAGCACCTTCGGTTTGCAAGCCGGGTACGGCGTGATGCAGAAGGTTTTGCAAGGATTCACCGTCCTGCGCGACGCCGTACACATACCGGTCGGGGCGTACAAGCACCGCTGGAGCGTTGATCGACTCCAGCCACTCGCGAACAGCCGCTCCATCGCTGGCCACAATCCCGACGCCCGCTTGCGCAGCGCTATTGGCGACGTCGGGGTATTTACGGAGCAATTCCGGTCGCGCAAGCAGCGCAAACCGATAGCCGACCACGTCATCCACGAGTTGTCCGTCCAGCAGGCGGGGTTGCGGTGCAATATGCCCGGCCACGCCCGATGGTTCATCGATCCATGCGCCCGGGCCAAGCCTGGGTTGTGGGGTCACAAAATTGCGAATCGCTGCGCTCATTTCTTCATCACGGACTTCGGCCAGGTCTGACCTCGTTGTTTGAATGACTGAGCCGAGCTGTACCGCCGTTTCGATAAATAAGCGCACGTGCGGCGAGCGTTCGGATTCGTAGCTGTCGAGGAGGGTATCGGGCGCTTCGCCATGAATGACGGCACCAAGCTTCCACGCGAGATTCGACGCGTCGCGAATACCGGCTCCCATCCCCTGGCCCATAAAGGGTGGCGTCTGATGTGCGGCATCGCCTGCAAGCAGCAGTCGGCCACGGCGCCAACCGTTCGCCACGACCGAGTGAAATGTATATATGGCAGAACGTTCGAGGCGCGCATCGGCCGGAGAAATCCAGCGAGCGAGTTTGTCCCACAGCCATTCGGGGGACGTGAGTTGCGTCACGTCATCACCGGGCATCACCATGATTTCCCAGCGGCGCCGATTTCCGGGACCGCGCGTGTAAGTGGTCGGGCGCGCCGGGTCGCAGTATTGGACCGAGTAGTCGCCAAGATCGGGCCGCGGTGCATCGAGCAATACGTCGACCACAACCCAGCGTTCATGCGATTTCAGATCGGTCAATTCGGTGCCCATAAAGCGTCGCGCAATCGAGCGCGCACCGTCGCAGCCGACTACATATCGCGCGGTGGTACGTCCAAGTTTGCCGCAGCACGTATCCTCGAAGCGCAACTGGACGCCATCGCTCGCCTCGTCAAGCGCGAACACTTCGTGGCGCAACCGGACGTCAACGCTCGATTGCTGCGCAAGACGCTCGCGTAACGCATTCTCGAGATCGGGCTGATGGAACTTGTAACTCGCGCTCCACCCCTGTGGTCCGATACAGGTTGGCCGTTGCCAGTCGATCAGCAACTTGCCTTCCCCGTTCACGAATTTCATGCCGGGACCCACGAACAGCTTGGGTAGCAGCTTGTCGGTTAAACCGAGGGTTTGGAACACGCGCATGCATTCACCGTCGAAATGCACCGCGCGAGGAAGCGCGAAAATCTCCTTGTCTCGCTCCAGCACCAGGACCCGCAAGCCTTCGATTGCCAGCAGGTTCGCGAGCGTCGCCCCGGTGGGCCCGAGACCGATAACGGCCACGTCGTAGTCGCCCGCGTGCGTCGAAATAGTTTTCTCTAACATGTCTTGTTCCGCCAGATAAGACGCCGAGCGCACACGAACGCGCCCGGCTACGAGTTTTACGCTTCGTCGGCGATTGGATTGGACAGAACGCCGATCCGGTCAACCTCCACTTCCGCCACATCGCCGGCCTTCATGAACAGCGGCGGATTGCGCTTCGCGCCGACGCCGCCAGGCGTGCCGGTCACGATCACGTCTCCTGGAGAGAGCGGGGTGAACGTCGACAGGTAGGCAATCTGTTTGGCAATGCCGTGAATCAGCATCTGCGTCGTCGCGCGTTGCACTTCCTGTCCATTCAGGCGGGTGACGAGCGTCATCACTGCGTTGGGTTCAATCTCGTCGCTCGTCACCATCCACGGTCCGAACGCGCCGGTGCGATAGAAATTTTTGCCCGGGCCCCACTGGCCCGTATGAAGCTGCCAGTCACGCACGGAACCGTCGTTGTAGCAGGCGTAGCCAGCGATGTGATTCCACGCGTCGGCCTCAGCGATGCGTCGTCCACCGCGCCCGATGATGACGGCAATCTCACCCTCATAGTCGAACTTCTGCGACTCAGGCGGACGCAGCATCGGCTGGCCATGGCCAACCTGGGAAGCCGGCACCCGCATGAAGATGACCGGATGCTCGGTGGTTTCGCGGTTGGTTTCCTTGACGTGGTCCGCGTAGTTGAGTCCCACGCAAAAGATTTGTTCGGGGTTCGGGATCACAGGCAGCAGCGTGACTTCCGACAGCGGGTAGTCGCCCTGCGTGCCATCGGCGGCCTGCGCGGCCTCGCCGAATGCGTCGGCGGCAATCAGTGCCTTCAGATCGGCATAGCGGCCGCCGAGACGCTTGCCAAGGTCGAACACGGTTTCATCGCGAACGATGCCGAACGATGAGCCAAGGTGGGTGGAGAAGCTGGCGAGTTTCATTGAAGCTCCGGATAGATAAAAAGTCGATAGGATCAACGCCTCGATTCGTAAAAAAACCGTGCATTTATCTTATTGTGAGAATAAACTAATTTTAGTGGATGTCACAACGTGTTTTTTGTTAGGGTTTATCACTACTTGGAGACAGGCATGAACGGTATGAAGAAAGCGAGGGCAGGGCTGTCCCTCAGTCACATGGGCTTCTATGTGAGCGACATGGCGCGCGTGGAGGACTTTTATACGCGGGTGATGGAATTCACCGTGACGGATCGGGGTTCGCTGCAGACGCCGCACGGCGCTGTGCAGTTGGTATTCCTGAGCCGCGATCCCGCGGTGCATCACCAGATCGTGCTCGCGAGCGGCCGCCCCGAGCACTTGGCGTTCAACCCGATCAACCAGATTTCGTTCACAGCTGACAGCCTTGCCACGTTGAGGCGGTTTCATCGGCAGTTCATTGCGGAAGGCCTGCAGGAAATCAACCCTGTCACCCACGGCAATTCGGTTTCGATCTATGCGCGCGATCCCGAGGGCAATCGCCTCGAGCTCTACATCGACACGCCGTGGTACGTCGACCAGCCGATGCGGGTGCCGGTGGACTTCGGCTTGCCCGATGCTGAACTGATGGCGGCTGTCGAACGCCACGCAAGAACGCTATCGGGATTCAGGCCGCGAAGTGTCTGGCAAACCGAAATGGCCGAGCGCATGGGGCTTGCATAAGCGTGGCGCTGCGTGGCTCGCGTGCGACTGTTTCCGCGCGGTGGTCGAAGGTCAATGGCGATCTTGCCAGTGGATATAATTCCGTTCACACACGAGGAGGCGCAGCGCAATAGATGTCGAGCATTACGAGACTTTTATCCATACTCGAGCTGTTTTCGGAGGCGAAGCCGTTCCTGTCCGTCGAAGACGTTGCCGCCGAACTCGATTGCTCAACCCCAACGGCTTATCGCTATGTACGCGAGCTCCTGGATGCTGGCTTGCTCGTCCGGTTTGCAGGAGGAGACTATGGTCTCGGCCCTCGCATCATCAAGCTTGACTACCACCTGCGCATGTCGGATCCGCTGCTTGCGGTCGGGCAGCCGATCATGCGTGAGTTGAGTGAACACTCCGGCTTCGATGTGGTGATGTCGCGCTGGTACGGTAACGAACTCGTGGACACGCATCGTGAGACTCACGGCGCGGCGCTTGACCTCCGGTACGGCCGGGGCCGTACTCGCCCCCTGTTTCTCGGCGCCGCTCCAAAAGCGATCCTGTCCACCTTTCCGAAGGCCAAGCTCGCGGTCCTGTTCGATCAGTATGCTGACGAGATCGCGCAAAGCGGCCTTGGGGCGACACTCGACGAGTTTCGCGCGTCGCTGCTCAAAATTCGGCGGGCCGGTTGTTATCTGTCGAGGGGCGAACTGGAAAGCAACGTTTCTGCACTGGCGTCGCCGCTATTTGCGGACGACTCCGGTGAAGCAGTCGGTTCGCTTGCGGTGATCCTGCCGACCCAGCGACTCGAATTTGCCAATCTCGACCGTCTTGTCGAATCGATCCAGGAGGCAGCGGCGCGAATCTCGCAGCGTACGCGTGCGTTGGTTGAAAGTCGGGGGACCGGAGCCATCACGTCGTCGCACACCGTTGCGCGAGGCAAGCGGTCCGCATGATGGAGGTCACGTGAACGTCATTCGATCGCGCTCGCGCACTTGAACCTCGGTGGGTTCCGGGGGAAGCTTGTCACGCTTGGCTGCGTTGATTGTGTTGTCCTCGAGGGCGTCGGAACGGAAGCGAACGTCGGACGGAGCGTTGATAGCGGCGGGTACTGCGCACGTGGGTACTGTCAGGATTCTTGCGAGACTTTTTCTGCTGCTTAGCGACTGAACTGCCCCATATATAAACGAATCCTTTATCGAGGCTAGCGACTATTATAATTTGTCATCCTATCAAATGATGGTCGCGAGCCATTCTCACGCGCCACGCGAAACGAACCTTTGAAGACCTAAGCATGTCAGATCGTACTCTTACGAGCGCCGCCGGCGCACCCTATCGGACCGCTCTGCAATATGTGCTGAGCACGCTCAGGCAGAAATCCTGTGAGGCTTGTATCCGGCCAACACGCATCTAGGTCAGGAAGAAGTGGCGAAGCGTCTTGATGTCTGCACGACGCCCGTACGAGAGGCGCCCGCTACAAGATCATGACTCTCAGCGCGGATGAGTTCATGCGCCGCTTCCTGCTACACGTAGATGTATACCTAGATATTTGCAAGATTAAACAATGTTTTATCAATGTGAAGGAGCAGGGAAGTTCGTCAGATCCTCCACTCACGGAGCCCGTCGTTTGGTGCGGTCAAAGATCAACGGGTTGTCGATCCAGGCAGGCGGCACTCGCGACAAACGAACTGGTAGCACGAACGCGTAGACCGACGTCGTCAGGAGAGGGCCGTCTTGAAGCCGCAAAAAGGCGGTTGGTCACTTGCGACCCTGCCGGATGCGGCTCTGAAGTGTCGACAGACAAGACGTGCAATCCGGAGCGCCGTCGGAGCGAAAACGCGATCTCTGCCTTCGATTCAGATTTCATTACCCAATCATCTGGCCGCTTCACAAATCAATCCCAAATGAGAAGACCTTTCTTGCCGCCCCGCGTACTGAAAAGCCTGCTCGGCTTCAACGACGGCCCGTGGCGGTGGTCGGCCGGCGTCGGAGGGGGCGTCGCCATGGGCGTGCCTCTGACCGCGTTCACGCTGGCCGGCCACCAGTCACTCGGGCTCATCACTTCTCTCGGCGCCTTCACGGCTCTCTACGGCTCGACGCTGCGCCTGGGCGACCGGCTCCAGGCCTTGCCGTTCGTCGCGGCGGGGTTCGTGGCCGCCTCCACGCTGGGCGTACTGTGCGCGACGAATGCATGGCTGACCATCGCCTGCCTCGTCGCCGTGGCTGCGCTCGCCAGCATCATTCTGCTCGGTGTCGGAATGGGCCCGCCCGGGCCGATGCAGTTCGTGCTGGTCGCCGGTGTCAGCGGTCATCTGGCCGCTTCCGCGCGTTTCAGCGGTTCGGCCCTTGGCGTCTTTATGATCCCCTCTCTGGTCGCGGTCGGCGCGCTCAGTGCGTACTTGCTCGTGATCGCACCCCTCGCGCTGCCGCTTGTGCACCAGCGCAAGGGCGAAGCGCCCAGCTTGCGCATGCGGTTTCCTCCCAGCTTGCTCGACGGGGAAACGGCCACGATCGCCGCGAGGGTGATCGTTGCGGTTGCCAGCGCCGGCTTGCTGAGCCTGTCTTTTGGGGAGCACCGTGCCTACTGGACGGTTATGGTCGCGGGTGCGGTGCTGCAGGGCAGCCACGTCTCGCGCTCAAGTGCCATTCGGGCCGTGCACCGCGTTGTGGGCACGGTCTTGGGCGCGGCTGTCTTTGGCTTGATCCAGCTCGTCGACCCGAAAGGCCTCTGGCTCGTCGGGGTCCTCGCGCTGCTTCAGTTCGCGATCGAAGTCGTGGCCGCGCGGCACTACGCCCTGGCCCTGACCTTCATTACCCCAACCGCGTTGACCATCTCAGCGGTGGGCGGGACGAGCGCTCCCCTCGCCCTCGTCGGCGAGCGGATCGTGGACACGTTCCTTGGGGCGGTCATCGCCATGGTAGTTCTCTTGGGCAGCGAATGCGTCAGTGGACGACGCGCACGATAAGCAGGTGGAGGATTCTGGGCTTGTCGCGAAGCGCATTGGGTCTTGCTGATTACTTTCTGATCATGTTCAGCGCCGTGTCCCGCACCGCGCGCTTGAACCTGGTCTGATCTTCAGGAAGTGACGAGAAAGCCCGAAGCATATGGTGGTAAGCCACGGTATTGCTGATGGCGTTC
Organism: Paraburkholderia sp. UCT70; assembly: GCF_050434085.1. NCBI lineage: Bacteria > Pseudomonadati > Pseudomonadota > Betaproteobacteria > Burkholderiales > Burkholderiaceae > Paraburkholderia > Paraburkholderia sp. UCT70. Next base: position 1,511,457 of record NZ_JBNPVZ010000002.1, read on the forward strand.
ATCAGCATGGAAAACATGACTTCGGGGTGGTGCGGTTTCAATTCCTTCGCCCTCGATGCATCTTCGAGCAAAGGCACGAACACGTCGTGATAGGGGCGCACCAGACGCCCGATGAGTATGTTGAAGCGCTCGCCTTCTTCGGTCGCGGCAGTCGAAAAAAACATACCAAGGTCGGGTTCGTCGAAAACCTGATCGATGAAAAGAACCACTGCGTGTTCGACACGCTCACGCGCACCTAGCGTGGCCGAGCGCAACCTGGCTGTGGCGTCGATCATTGGCGCAGCCTGATCCGCGATCTGCTCTACCACCGCAAGCCATAGCGCTTCTTTCGACCCGAAATGATGCGCGATCAGCGCCGGGTCGACACCCGCGTCGCGCGCGATTTCCCGCACGCTGGTAGCGTCGAATCCACGCTTTGCGAAGGTGTGCCGGGCATTTCGCAGGAGAACGTCGGCACCGACGGAAGCACTGTACGCGGGTCGTCCGCGGGTACGCTTTTTCTCGATCAGCTTGGCAGGTCCTGACGTTACGTCGTTCATTTGGGTGTGAGTTGTGGATCGTCAATTCAGCCGGAGTTTAACTGACGGCGCGTGAGACGCTGAGGAGGGCCACGGTTTGACGGAGCTCGTGCTTTAGGCTACGATGTGATTTATTCATCACGCGTTGAATTTATTATGTCACAACCAATACGGATTGTCATCGTTGGCGGCGGGATTGCGGGAATTTTGCTGGCTACCCGACTCGGCGACCTGTTAGGGCGTAGCGGCCGGGCCAGCGTCACGCTGATCGACAGCAGCCCGACGCACATATGGAAGCCGATGCTGCACACCATTGCAGCCGGCACGCGCGATGTTCAGCAGCAGCAGGTGATCTACCTCGCCCATGCCCGCGATCACGGCTTCACCTATCAGCCCGGCGCAATGCACGGGCTCGATCGAAGCCGGCGGCTGGTCCAGCTCGACGAGCTCAGGACGCCGGGAGGTGAAGTAGTGCTCGGTCCGCGAACGGTCGGGTACGACGTGCTTGTGCTGTCGCTGGGTAGCCGGGCGAACGATTTCGGCGTGCCGGGCGTGAAAGAGCACTGCCATTTCATCGACAGTCAAAAACAGGCCGAAGCGTTCAACGCCGCGTTGCGAGCGCGCGTATTTCGAAGCGTCGCGAAGGACGAACCACTGCGTGTGGCGATCGTCGGCGCGGGTGCAACGGGTGTTGAGCTGTCCGCTGAACTGAGCCGCTTGCTTGACGTTGCGTCGAGTTACGGAGACCCGACTGTGCGAGAGCGGCTGAGTCTGACGCTGCTCGAAAGCGGCCCGCGCGTGCTCGGGGCGTTTGCGCCGGAGATATCGGCATCGAGCCAGTCGCAGCTCGAGCATATCGGTTTTCGCGTGCTGACTTCGGCGCGTGTTACCGCGGCAGAGGCGAATGGTTTTCGCCACGGCGACGGCACGCTTGCCGAGGCCGATCTGATGGTCTGGGCAGCGGGCGTCAAGGCGCCGGATTTCATGAACAATCTCGACGGACTCGAAACGAACCGGTCCAACCAGATCGTCGTCGGAGCGAGTCTGCAGTCTTCGCGTGACGATCACGTGTTCGCGCTTGGCGATTGCGCAAGCCTGACACTCGCCGGTCACGAACGGCAACTTGCACCGACCGCGCAGGTCGCCACGCAGCAGGCCGAGCATCTCGCGCGTCACCTTCCGGGGTGGCTTGCAGGCAAGCCACTTGCCGATTTCCGTTTCCGCGATTTCGGTTCGCTCGTCTCGCTGAGCGACTACAACGCGTTCGGCACGCTTGGGCGCTTCGGACTCTTTCGTGGCGGTTTCGTGCGCGGACGTTTCGCTCAACTGAGTCACGCCATGCTCTACCGGCGCCATCAGCAGGCTCTCCATGGCTTTCGAAAGGCGACGCTGCTGTGGACAGCGGAACAGATCAACGGTCTCGTCCAACCGAAGATCCGCCTGACCTGAAAGTGGCGCCGAACCCTTTGCAGACCCTGTCGGTTTCCTGGTGCGATTCGTGCAGCGGTCGCTGTGATTACCAGCCCTGACGGGTGTTCATCGCGAAGTGGCCGGGGACGTGCGTGTTGAGCGGTCATCCGATTGAGGCGGGCGACGCCGTGTACTCTCCCAGAGCAGGCGATCCGCCGCCGCGAAACGCAGGTGCAATGATCGTCGCGGCTTCCGTTAATGTCTAACTGTGACTTTGCGCGCGTTTATATTCTCGGGGAGGCGGTTTCGAATGGACATGCCTGAAGCAAGCGAGGCATCGGGGACGAAACAACGAGTCATGTGACAATTAATACGTATTCCTATATGTGCGACATTGCCTCTCACGAAGCGACATCGCTACACGCGGCGTTTCGCCGATGAGAAGCTGACGCGCACAAGGATCGAACCAATTGTTGCGGCGAGGGGGACAGTGTTTTACGGCCAGCAAGGACACCGATGTATGGACCAAGGCGCTACTATTGCCAGTGCTCTGTACAACGATGCAAAGCACAGGGCCACTCGAACCCGACACGCTGTGATAAGGCAGAGGCGCGGTGTGCAGCACAGCACCTCTGGTGCGCATGCGTGGGCTTTAAAGACGCGACGTCATTTGACGTCACTACTGGAGAGATAGTTGAAAATCGAACAAATCCGCAAAGATGCTTTTGCGATGCCCGTCCACAATCCTTCCTACCCCCGCCCGCCGTTTCGCTTCCTTGATCGCGAGTACTTCATCATTTCGTACGAGACCGACATGGACGCTTTGCGCGCCGTGGTGCCGGAACCACTGACAGTCGCAAGCCCCCTCGTGCATTACGAATTCATTCGCATGCCAGACTCGTCGGGATTCGGCGATTACACGGAAAGCGGCCAGGTTATCTCGGTGAGAGATGATGTCGGCGCGCCAGGCAGCTACACACACGCGATGTACCTCGACGACGAAGGCCCGATTGCCGGCGGTCGTGAGATTTGGGGCTTCCCCAAGAAGCTGGCGAGTCCGAAATTGCGTGTTGACGGCAACGACACGCTGCTTGGAACGCTCGACTATGGCACCCAGCGCATTGCCACGGGCACGATGGGCTACAAGTACGAGCCACTTGACCTCGAGGTCGAGCGCAAGAAGCTGGCGGACACGCCGAACTATCTACTGAAAGTCATTCCGGACGTCGACGGTTCAGCCCGCATCTGCGAGCTCGTGCGCTACTTCCTGCGGGATGTCACGGTGCTCGGCGCGTGGGGCGGTCCGGCCGCGCTTGAGCTGCACCCCCATGCCTTGGCTCCTGTGGCGGATTTGCCGGTGCGCAAAATCGTCGGCGCGCGGCACGTTATCGCCAATCTCACGCTCGACATCGGGGAGGTGGCTTTCGATTACCTCGCCGAGGCGCCGGCACTCAAGCTTGCCGCGAATCAGTAAGCACCCTCTGACATATTAAGGAAAAGGCATGTCCGTAAAAGATAAGGTCGCGCTCGTGACGGGCGCTGCAAGTGGTATCGGTGAACAGTGCGCACGCAAGCTCGCGGCGCTCGGCGCGTCGGTGGTAATCGCGGACCTGAACCTCAAGGCTGCTGAGAGCGTGGCCGAGAGCATCCGTAAGGAGGGTGGCAAAGCGCTGCCTGTATCAATGGACGTGACGAGCGAAGAAGCGGTCAACGCCGGCATCCAGCAGGCTGTCGACAGGCTTGGCAGCATCGATGTGCTGGTCTCAAACGCGGGCATCCAGATTGTCAACCAGATTGAAGATTATGCTTTCTCCGACTGGAAAAAAATGCTCGCAATCCATCTGGACGGCGCGTTCCTCACGACCAAAGCTGCTGTCAGGCACATGTACGCTGCGGGCAACGGTGGGTCGATTATCTATATGGGCTCGGTCCACTCGCACGAAGCGTCGAAGCTGAAGGCTGCCTACGTGACGGCCAAACATGGACTGCTCGGTCTCGCACGCGTGGTAGCCAAGGAAGGTGGTTCGCGCGGTGTACGGGCCAATGTCGTGTGTCCGGGGTTCGTGCGCACGCCGCTTGTCGACAGGCAGATTCCGGAGCAGGCGATAGCGTTGGGCATTTCGGAAGCAGACGTCGTCAAGAACGTGATGTTGAAGGAAACGGTCGACGGCGAATTCACGACGGTGGAAGACGTCGCCAATACCGTGGCATTCCTCGCCGGCTTCGAATCGTCCGCATTGACGGGCCAGTCCATTATCGTCAGCCACGGCTGGTCGATGCACTAAGGAGCCGCCCAGTGCGTCAAGATCAAGAAACACCAGGCACACCTCGCAAGACTTTCAAGCTTCCGGCCTATGACGAGGTCGCTCTCGTGCTACAGGGTGGCGGCGCGCTGGGCTCCTATCAGGCCGGCGTCTACGAAGGCCTCGAGGAAGCTGGCATTCATCCGGACTGGATTTCCGGCATCTCCATCGGCGCGCTTAACACAGCCATCATCGCGGGCAACGCTCCGGGGAAGCGTACCGAGGCATTGCATGGATTCTGGAGCACCATCTGCCAGCCGGCGGACATGCTTGGGAACCTTGGCGCGTGGCTGCCCCGCGCCGCGGGCATGCACGACCTGTCGCGCAAGTGGTCGAGCTGCTGGGCGGCAGGCCGCGCACTCACCGAAGGGCAGCGAGGCTTTTTCTCGCCGCGCCTTCCGGTGCCCATCCCAGGGATGGGCAAGCGCTCGCCAGAAGAAGTGAGCTTTTACGATACCACCGCGCTTCGGGCGACCCTTCTGCAATTCGCCGATTTCGACAGAATCAACGACGGCGATATTCGCGTCTCCGTCGGCGCGGTCAACGTGCGCACGGGTAACCTGGTGTACTTCGACAACACCCAGATGCGCCTTTCGCCAGAGCACTTCATGGCCTCGGGTGCGCTCCCTCCGGGCTTTCCTGCCGTCGAGATTGATGGCGAATATTACTGGGACGGCGGTCTGGTGTCGAACACCCCGTTGACTGAGGTTGTAAGCGACCCGCAGCACAAGGACACCCTGGTCTTCCAGGTTGATCTCTGGAGTTCGAGCGGTGGCCTCCCGGGCGACATGCTGGATGTGTCCGAGCGCGCCAAGGACATCCAGTATTCCAGCCGGACCCGCGCTATCACCGCGATGCTCGGGTCGACCCAGCGTCATGCACAGCTCATCAAGGAGCTATTGAAGCATGTGCCGCCGGGCCTGGAGAAGCAGCATCCGCTCATCCGGGAGGCACGGGAAGTTGCCGATGGCAGTGCGGTCAATGTTGTGCACCTCATATACAAGAACAAGGCGTATGAGGGGCACTATAAGGATTACGAATTCAGCATCGACACGATGAGCGAGCATTGGCAGACGGGTCTGGACGACATTCGCGCGTCGTTTGAGCATCCGGACTGGTTTGCGATACCGAATCACGATTCGGGATTCGTGACGCACGACGTGCATCGTCCCGGGGGCGCGCCTCACGCGGCGCGGCTGGAGGGCGCTACCAAGCCAGCGCATTACTCGCGCAGGCGCCACAAAGCGGGCGTCGCGCAACCACATCTCGAAGTGGCAGCGCCGAAGTCCGCCCCACCTGGGGAAGCCACGAAGGAAGCTGTGCAGGATGCGACAGGCCGCTAGCCATCGTGGGGCCGGCCGGGTTCGGTTTGGCCGGTCCCTTTCCACGCCAGCCAAAGGGGCGCTGCCGCAGGTGAGTTCGTCCGCCTGTGCGATGGTGGCGTTCTGGAATGCGCTGTAAATTTTATAAGCGTCAGGCAGCCCGGCCGCTCGGCCAACCTGCTTCTCGCCATACACCCTATACGCCGGGCATCGTAGATTGCGACAATGGCGCTCCCTGGAGCATATTGCGGTTATCGACTCGAGTCTGTCATGGCCGCATTCAGATCGGCTGCTCCATCGGGAAGAAGGGATAAGGCCGGAGCACCTCGCGAACATTTCTGGCCAACCGGGATCGCATGATGAACAGTGAAATGAGAGGCGGCTGTCAGTGACGCCGCTGACCGCATCCAGTATCTGCATCGATTGGCCACCGACAATTAGGGCATCGGCTAAACGCTCGGCGGTTTCAAGAGTGAAGCGCAACAGCGGGTTTAATGTTTAGAGCCTTGAGGTTGACTTGCTGAAGCAAGGGTCGCGGCGAAGACCTCGAACGGCGAATGGAAGGCATGAGTTGCACGAGGTCGGCTGTTCAGACTGTCGGCGATAGCGTCAAGTTCGTCCTGACTGTAGACCGAAAGGTCCGTGCCTTTGGGCAGATACTGGCGCAGCAGCCCGTTGGTGTTTTCGCAAGTGCCGCGTTGCCAGGGACTGTGCGGGTCGCAGAAGTACACCTTCACGCCGGTTGCGGCGGTGAGTTCTTGATGCCGCGACATTTCTTTGCCCTGGTCGTAGGTGAAGCTCTGCCGTAATGGCGCGACAATCGAATTGAGTTTGGCGGAGAAGCCGGCCAGCGCTGAAGCGGCGGTGGCATCTTCCATCCTGGCAAGCAGCACCAGACGGCTGGTCCGTTCGACCAGCACGCCTACCGAGGACTGGTTGCCGGCACCCTTGATGAAGTCGCCCTTCCCAGTGCCCAGGCAGCAGTCGGTCTTCGATTTCGGGCGGCCGCACATGAATACTGACCATGTCGGGAATCTGTCCGCGCCGGTCTGTGCCCCGTGTACGCGGCATGCGCGTGCTGTGGCCATGGCGCAAGCACGCAATGAGCTGACGGCGCAGTTCGCCGCGCGGCTGGGCGTAGATAGCCGTGTAGATGGTTTCGTGCGAAACCTGCTGGGTCGGGTCGGTCGGATACATACGCTTCAGTGTGCCCGATATCTGCTGAGGTGACCATTTCCACTCGAGCAGAGTGAGAACGATGCGCCAGCAGACGCTTTGCAGGCAAAGCTTTGGGGGGCGGCGACCCGCGCTGCGGCGTGCGGCACTGAGCGCTTCAGCCGACACGGACGCGTAGCCAGCAGGCAAGCTGTTTCGCGCCAGTTCACGGCTAACGGTGGCTGGCGAGCGACCGAGTATCCGGGCCATGGCCCGGATACTCGAACCCTGCAGATGCAGACTTGCAATGATCAGGCGCTCTTCAGGCTGAAGTTGTTGATACTGAGTTCTTTCGTGCATCGCAACACCTTATACGAAACAGGTGTTGCACTTCAGATTTGAGGCCGCCCTCGCAAAAGGGACAGGGATTCACAAGTACCAGGAACCACATCAGGTATCAGGCGAAAGAGGGTGATCAGCCCGGCTGGGATCTCTACACCGAGATTCCTCAGCCGGACGACGTCGTGTATCTCGAGCTCAACGGAGTAGCCGCTGAAATCACGATGCTCGGCAACATGGAGCGCGGCCCGGGCACGGTGCAGTTGCGCCTGCCGGTCGACATTGCGAAGCAGCTTGGTCTGGTGCCGCCGGTCTGGGAAAAGTCGGACTGGGGAAAGGGGTAGGTCATGCGCAAATACCGGGACAGGACAGTGCGGTAGGTCGCGGCCTGCACATGCTCCCGCTGCGGCCGGCGCATGACGCCGATGACGACCAGTGGGAGTGGTACGAAAACGTGTCGCCCGACTGGCGTGGCTGCTTTGGCCCGGTTTTTCACGACAGCGCCCATATGAGCGTTGACGTTTGCCAGCAGTGCGCCCGCAATACGCTGGGGCCATGGCTGCGTGTCGATCCGCCGTCCGCGCCGGATGGCTCAATGCAAGCCCTGAAGGCTGTCGTGCCCGGACTCGAAGCGCCGATATCTGTCGGCAGGATGAAACTCTGTGGTTTCCACGAGAGCGACTTCCGATGCGGGTCCGGGCGTCGCTCAGACTGCCGATCATGGCTTGCCGTATGTCGCGCCGCATCCCGAACTCACCGTAGACACACGGGGGTGGCTGGCTACCTTCGGTTGAACAAGTTTGAAGTTGACCCGCGAAAACGGACACCTATGCTTTTGATCAGGAGGTGTCGAAAATGGGCAGGCATCGTACCCCATACCCTGTGGAATTCCGGGCTCACATGGTCGAGCTGGTTAAGGCCGGAAGAACGCCTGAGGATCTGGCGCGCGAGTTCGAGCCGACCGAACAGACGATCAACAACTGGGTCGCGCAGGCCGATCGCGATGCGGGTGTGCGTCACGACGGGCTGACCACGGCCGAGCGGCAGGAACTCACACGGTTGCGTCGCGAGAACCGGCAACTGAAGATGGAAAGGGACATTCTCTCGCAGGCCGCGGCCTGGTTCGCGAGGGAGACGGGAGCCGTTCCGCCGAAGGGCGGTACGGATTCATGAGAGCGAACCGGGCCAGGTGGCCCATTGCCACGATGGCACGGCTGCTCAGGGTCTCCGCGAGCGGCTACTACGCATGGCTGGTGCGTGAGCCATCGAAACGCTCGTGTAGCGATGCGCAACTGCTCGAGCGCATCCGCACGCTGCATGCGAATTCACGCGGCACATATGGGGCGCCACGTATCCATGCGCAGCTCGCGTGGGAAGGCGTGCATGTGGGATGCAAGCGGGTCGCACGTCTGATGCACCTGGCCGGCCTGCATGGTGCGAGCCGGCGGCGCTGGCCACACACCACGCGGCAACGCGCGGGGGCTCGGCGCGCTCCGGATCTGGTGCGTCGGCACTTCTGCGCGGAGGCGACAAACATGCTGTGGGTGGCGGACGCCACCTACATCCCGACTGGCGAGGGGTTTCTGTATCTGGCCGTAGTCCTCGACGTGTTCAGTCGCCGAATTGTAGGCTGGGCGATGTCAAGCCATCTGTACACCGAACTGATGCTGCGCGCACTCGCGATATGGCGTTGCTGCAGCGACGCCACGAGGGCGTAATTCTACATTCGGACCAGGGATGCCAATACACCTCTATTGCATTCGGACGGCGCTGCCGCGAAGCCGGTGTGCAACCGTCGATGGGGACGGCCGGCGACGCGTACGACAACGCGATGTGCGAATCGTTCTTCGGCACGCTTGAAGCGGAGCTACTCTCGCGAGAACTCTTTGCGACTCGTGAACAGGCCCGGCAACGCATCTTCTGGTTCCTGGAGGGCTGGTACAACGTACGCCGCTTACACAGCGGCATTGGCTATCGTTCGCCGCTTGAATTCGAAAACCTCAACGTTAAAAGGCAAACCGTATCGCCTTGCGGGTTGTCCACCGGCGGGCAGCGTCATGGTCGTGAGAGGCGACCCGCCGCCCGCCCGTGGACAACCCGCGACTCAACACTCAACGGAGGTTAGATCGCATCAAATCGCAGGCTGCAAATCCGTCCGTCGAACCGGGTCAACCTCAGTTATCGTTATCGCCGAATGGGTCTTCCAGACCGCATTGCCGCCGGTCGCGCAGTTGGGAGTTCAAGCGCAGATAACAAGATGGTCCGATCGTTCATGACGGCGCCTCAGAGACAGCAGTTCGGCCAATGCCGACCTTGGGGCGGGCTGGATTCTACGTCGGCAATGTGATGGATTGCCGACGGTAGCGGCGCCGAGCAGCCGGGCGACAGCTTCCGGCATCGCGAACTCACACTCCCGACCCGTTGCGGACATTTTGCGACCTCTTTCTAAGGTCCGGCATGCGCGCGAAGGCAGTCGTTTGGGCGGCGACAATGACTACGTCCGGTCGTGTTGCCTCACGAAGGAATGTTACCCGACGGATTGTTGTCGTTTCGCTTTCTTTCTTCTCTTCTTTCGTGGTTTGCCGGGCGCGGAGCGCCCGGCCCCCGGCGACTTTCAACTTCTCCGCAACTCACACTGCGGCTGGCGCACCAGCGGACTTTCGCAGGCCGCCCAGAATCAGTTCTTTTACGCGCTCTGCTCGCCACGCCTTGACCCGGCGCTGCAGCGTTCTTAGTTGTGCCTGACTTGCGTACGCCTCTGGAAACATTGCGGCCAACCGATCCATCAATACGTTGGCCGGCACCGAGGGCTCTGCAATCAGCCATCCTTCGATTAGCGGCCACGCGTCGGCGAACGGATCCACCCGACTTCTCCACCAGTGCTTTGCCTTGGGTTGCTTTCGGTGCGTTGGACGTGCCTCACCTTCCTTCCATGCCGAAGAAAGGCTGGCGAGGAAGACGGCAACATCTGATTCGCCAGCCGGCGCTGCTTCAGCACGCACGCCGTGGGCTGCGAAGTCGCTCAATGTCTGCTGAGCCGTTCGCATCTCCTGCAGCAGCCGCACAGGATCCAGACCATTGAACCGCGCCTTCAGTTTCTCTTTGATAGCGGGTTCGACGCTGTCGTGTGCCAGAAGCCGATCGCACGGCGTCGCTGGTGCTAAATAGACCTTGCGTACGCGCGCGCCGTCACGCGTCTTGGACTTCAGCTTGAACGAAGGCTGGAAGAAGTTAATGTATAGCCGCGATGATGCGTACAGCTGCGCCAGCGCGTTCCTGGCATCGACACCGCTCAGCCGGCCATAACCCACCAGCCGCCGCACGACGGCGCCGTTCTTCTGCTCCACCCAGGCCTGATCGTTCTTCTTGTAGGCCCTCGAGCGCGTCTGCACAAGACCGCGACCCTTGCAGTAGTCGAGGACGCTCTGATTCATGAACGCACTGTCATTATCCGAGTCCACTCCAAGCATCGCGAATGGCAGATCGGCAGCCGCTTTCTCAAATCCTTCAATCACCAGCATCTGGTTACGTACTCGCATGGCCACACACTCTGTCCAGCCGGTGGCGATATCAGTCAGCGTCAGGGTGTGGACGAACTCGCCGTCGCTCTTCGAGCCGCCGCAGTGTTCGACCATATCGATCTCGAAGAAGCCCGGTGGCGGATCGCGCCAGTCGGCGAAAGTACGCACCGGAATGCTGCGCCGGATGGCCGAGCCCACACCCGTGCGCCGTTTGCGCTGCCCATCGATGTGCGCACGCGCATTGGCCAGCATGCGATCGATGGTCGCCGCGCTGACCTGAAGGAGTTTGGCCTTGACGACCGGATCCAGGTCGAGATGGTCGTGCCGCTCCATGGCATCAACCAGCTTCGGGATCAGCGCCTTCAGTCGCTTGCCGCAAACCCGGTCGGCTGCTTCCCACAATACCGTCAGCGCCTGGCGTACCGCCTCGTCGTACAGCCGGTTGCGCTCGCCCGTCCCCTTGGCTGCGCCGGGCTCTTCCCGCAACAGCCGAATGGCGTGTTTGCGGTGATACCCGGTCAGAGCCACGAACTCATCGAGAATCCTGATCCGGTCACCGAACGTCGCGCTGCCATACCGCAATTGCAATGCTGCCACCAACTCCTTGCGTGTCGTCATGCTGATTTGCCTCGTCACCTCGTGCCGCTCCCGCCGGACAATCCGACGGGTAGCAAACTACGTGAGGCAACAGGTCAGCGCGAGTTGCAATTCTGATGAGTCAATGCGTGACGCAGCGACAATCACCTCGGCCGACCGGCCAAGATGTTTGTCGGTAAACCGGACTTCCTGCTTGACGCTATCCAAGTCGTTCGCGTATCGATCTCGCTTGACTCCTTGTGGCCGAACCCCAGCGGTACAGCCGTGTCGTCTTTGGTGAAAACCAATGCACTTACGGAACCGGGTTCCGGCGATGACCTTGAGGCCAAGGCCATGCCGACAACGCAATATCAGCCAGCCGCTTCAGTGTTGCCCTGCATGCACGGTCACAGGCTTGCGCCGACATGCCTTGCACAACTGCGCAATAAAAGCGTGCGAGAGCTTCGGTGTCGGTCTCAGGGGCAAGCTCGCCCTCGGCGACGGCACGGTCGAAGCGTGCCTTGATGGCCTGTAGCCCAAGCTCCCGCCGCGCGGCGACCGTCTGGGCGACAGATTCGCTCTTTTCGGCATGTTGAAGAACAGCAGTCGAAATCATGCAGCCGCGCGGCCTTCCCGGGTCGGTAAAGCGTGCTGCGGCGTCGTGCAGGTAGAACGCTATCGCATCGTAGGCCGGCATGTTTCCTTGCAGCGCTTCCAGCCACCGCTTGTTCTCACGCTCGCTGATATGGTCGAGCGCCTGTCTGTAAAGGTCCTCCTTCGAGCCGAACGTTGCGTAGAGGGACGGCGGCGGGATACCCATGGCCAGGGTCAGGTCGGCTATCGAGGTTCCCTCGTATCCATGCTCCCAGAACAGCCGCGCGGCGACATCAAGCCCCACATCGCGGTCCAGCAACCTCGGTCTGCCACGTTTTCGGGCGGGTTCGCTCATTTTATATTGAATACTATAAAAATCATTGACAGGGGGTTTCCAGCACCATTATTGTAACGTTCACTATTCAATTCAACCGAAAAGGAGAGATTGATGTTTGGAAAATTTTCAAGCAAGGTGGCCCTCATAACGGGAAGCTCGCGTGGTATCGGCCGTGCTGTGGCACTGGCCTTCGCGAGAGAAGGAGCCGCGCTCATCGGCGTGCACTACGCCAGCAACGCGGATGCTGCTCACGCGACCATCCGCGAGATCGAGGCCCTCGGATCAAAAGCCGTCGCCATCAAAGCGGACTTGAGTCGCGGGAAGGAAGCAACGGACAGTATCTGGGAGCAATTCAAGGCAGCCGCGATTGCCGCCACGGGCGAGCCTCGGCTTGACATTCTAGTCAACAATGCTGGCGTGGCACCGGCGATTCCCCTGTCTCAGACCAGTGAGTCCGTCTTCGACGAGGTCCTGACGGTCAACTTCAAGGCACCGTTCTTTTTGATCCAGGCTGTTGCCGATCACATCCGCGACGATGGACGAATCATCAACGTTTCGACAGGTTTTACGCGTGTCGCCGCTCCAACACATCCCGCCTACGCCGCGTCGAAAGGTGCCCTTGAAACCCTTACACTGGCGCTTGCCCCAGAATTCGGTCCTCGCGGTATCACGGTAAATGCGGTCATGCCGGGTGTGACGGAAACTGACATGAATGCGGCGTGGATAACCGTACCGGAGGCGCGTGCCGGCGCAGAGGCCATGTCGGTGTTCTCGCGAGTGGGTCAACCTGCCGATGTGGCTGACGTCATCGCCTTCCTTGCATCGAATGAGGCACGCTGGACTACGGGACAGGTGATCGACGCGACGGGTGGTGCCCGCCTCTAACCATTGCGTCCGCTAGATATGAAAGATCGCGCCAGCGCATAAAAGGGGGTGGACGTATGCGTAGGCGCACGACTAAACGAGAGAAATGGCGCGACTCGCTCGCGTCTCCAAGCCGCCACCGTGGGCGAAGCCTTCTGGTGGTGTGCATGGCCCATGCGAGTCCTATTTCATCTCCAGACCATCGGCTCGTCACCTGATGGCAAACAGCCGCGTCAACTACAGTTGCTCGGTGGCAATCGAGTGATCCTGTGACCGGAATCGCGCGGGCTGCGGACATTGGTTTCATGCTCGGCACTGTCCGTTTGTGGCCGATCACCGTCTCATGCAAACGGCATGGACCTCCCGAATTTCGGGCGGCCGCTTCGGTGGCGCAACCTGTCGTCTGTTGTATGGCGATGCCCCGAAGCACCCGGCGGATCGTCTAAACTGAGAATCGACGAACGGGGCATTCCCGCTCGGCTACCCCGCCATGGCGCATATCTTTTTCGCTGCTTCGATTCAACGGCATATCGCAACGCCCGAGCGCGAGATCGACGCGCGCACGCTCGGCGAAGCACTGGAGTCCGTCTTCGCCGCGCAACCTCGACTGCGCGGCTACATCCTTGACGATCAGGGCTCACTGCGAAGGCATCTCGCCGTGTTTGTCGACGGCCGGCCGGTGCGCGACCGACAACATCTGTCCGATGCGCTCGGCGAGGAAAGCCGGGTTTACGTCATACAGGCGTTGTCGGGCGGATAAGAAGGTTCCACTCTTACTCGAGCTTTGCATGGGACCAGAGTAAGCGCTAAAGCGCCAACTCTGGTCGACAGGAGACACTCCACATGAGCGATCGATTGCTTGTTGCAACCCGCAAGGGATTGTTCGTTCTGCAAGCCGACGGCGAGGGCGGCTGGACGCTCGGTGAGCCGTATTTCGTCGGCGAGCCGGTGAGCATGGTGCTGCCTGATCCGCGCGACGGTTCGCTGTATGCCGCGCTCAATCTCGGCCACTTCGGCGTGAAGCTGCATCGCCGGCGCGCGGGCATAGAGGATTGGGAAGAGTGCGCGGTCCCCGTCTACCCGCCGCAGCCTGCCGACGAGACGCATACCGGTGACGGCACGGACACGACCGCGGACAATGCGAGCGCGGCCGTGCCCAGCCCGCCGGCCCCTCCCTGGACGCTCCAGCAAATCTGGTCGCTCGAAACCGGCGGCCCGGACGAGCCGGGCGTCCTGTGGGCCGGCACGATTCCCGGCGGGCTCTTCCGTTCCGACGATGGCGGCGACACATGGGTGCTCAACCGTGCGCTGTGGGATCGCCCGGAGCGCCGAGAATGGTTCGGAGGCGGCTACGACGCGCCGGGCATCCATTCCGTGATGGTCGATCCGCGCGATAGCCGGCACGTGACGATCGGCGTGTCGTGTGGCGGCGTCTGGCAAACCGCCGACGGCGGTGCGACCTGGCGCGTGAGTGCCGAGGGCATGGAGGCCGACTACATGCCGCCGGAGCGGCGCGGCGATGCCAACGTGCAAGACCCGCACCGCGTCGTGCAATGCGCGGCAAACCCGGATGCGCTGTGGACGCAGCATCACTGCGCGATCTTCCGCTCGACCGACGGCGCGGCGCACTGGCAGCGGATCGAAGCGCAGCCATCGAGCTTCGGCTTCGCGGTTGCCGTGCATCCGCGCGAGCCGGACACCGCGTGGTTTGTGCCCGCCGTGAAAGACCAGTGCCGGATCCCGGTGGACGGCCAGTTCGTCGTCACGCGCACACGCGACGGCGGCCGCACGTTCGAGCGTTTCTCGAACGGGTTGCCGCCTGCACCGGCGTATGACCTCGTGTATCGGCACGGGCTCGCTGTAGATGACTCCGGCACGCGCCTCGCAATGGCGTCGACCACCGGCGCGCTATGGACGTCCGACGACGGCGGCGAAAGCTGGCATTTGATTTCAGCGCATTTGCCGCCTGCTTATTGTGTTCGGTTTGGATGAGGGCGCGGGGCGGGCTGGTGAGACATGAAACGCCTACATTGCCATTCATGCGCCGGTCATAGCCTGAATGCGTGCATCGGCGTGATGGATCGATACTTCGAGCCGTACGCGCCGGCGAACCGCTTTGTGTAGTTCGGCTTGTCGCAAGAGACTTTTTGACACTTCGCCGAACGTCTGATCAGCACCAGGAGTCACGCGGACGCCCCTGCGCGAGAGACAGCTTTTGGCGGAGGACGCAGCTCATTCATAGCCCTCTCGTTCACAGAATCGGAAGGCATCTGGGCGCGCATCAAGAAATATTGCGTTCATACCGCGAGCATGGGCTTCGGCTTCTGCAAAATTCATTAACGATCGGCCGGCGCCGCTTCCTCGCGCGGTTGCGTCCACTACCAGATCATCGATATGCAGGTGCGGCCCACGAGCTAATGTATGGACAGGCCGCATCCCGATCACTCCGATAATCCTCTCACCGCGGAATGCTACGACCAGCTCATAGCCAGAAAGCGATTGCCGCCGAACCCGGTCGAGGAATTCGGGTTCGTCAAGGGTACGGAGTTGGACGACGACCGGCTAGGCCAGCGCCCATTCCGTTGGCGATAGTCGTTTGATTTCCACGCCGATTCGTTGTTGTTCAGTCATAGCGTCGAAGATCCATATCTGAAAAGTCGAGATTGATGTATCCAGACGTAGCTGCGGATTTCAACGGTTCGGCAATTCTGAACGGGCGCCTTTCGAGAAGATCAAGAGGCGCCTCAGGGTCGGCCGGAGTCGGTCGTTCGAGCGGCATCGCCAGCATTGGAAGTCCAGCCGGCCGGGGCGACAATTTCGACCTTCATCCGGTCGGGGTCTTCACAGTAGAGGGCATAGTGCTGGGGGCCGCCGGCGAAAGGATGACGATCCTCATAGAGCACGCGATATCCATTTGACTTCACCCATCGCGTTATTTCATCGACTTGAGTTTGAGACGCCGCATGGAATGCAAGGTGGTTCAAACCGACGTTCCTTCTGTCGTAAGCGCCATCGACCTTTTCGACTTGCGTGAACACGAGGTAAGTGCTGTCGCGTATGTAGCTTCTGCCGCCGGCCCAGACCTGATGTTCGCTATATTCGAACTGTTCGAGTAACGGTATCCAGAATCGCAGCGACGTTTCGAGCGATAAAACGTTGATTTCGAGGTGGTGAAGGCTTCCGGGTGCAGCCATATGGATTGTGTTTATCGCGAGGTAAATGACCCTCGAAGTATGGCATGACTGCGGATAACGCAAAACGGCGGATGCTTCTCGTCACTCGTCAATGTGCTCCGCAGATGCATTCCTACGAACGGCTGTTATGGGGCGAGGCCAAAGTCCCTTCAAGGTCGCATCATGCCTTTCGCATGAGACCCCCCCGAAGACGATGGTGGAGCGCGGTCGTGAGACGCAGCGCGGCCAGGATGAGACATTCGACACACGTTTCTGATTCGTCGACAATCGGTGAATATAGACAAACCTCGACGGAAGACTGAGATGATGCTGCGGCCGACAGAAATCCAAATTGAATCAACCCGGCTCTTGATCAAACCGTTCTCGGCCAACGACGCGGATGCTGCGTTCTCGTTCATCACCCCTTCGCTCACCCGTCACATGGCGTGGGAGCCGCCTGCATCCCGGCAGGATTTTGATGGTGTTTGGCGGTCCTGGGTACCGTCGATTGACGATGGGTCAGACTATGTGTTCGCGATACGTCAACGCGCCGACGGGAGTTTCCTTGGGTTAGCCGGGCTTCACCGCGTACGCACCGAGAGCCCGGAACTCGGTATCTGGATTCGTGAAGATCGTCATCGAAATGGGTTTGGTTGTGAAGCTGTGACCCTTGTTGCACACTGGGCAACGCGAACCATTGGTTGTGAAAGCTTTACCTATCCGGTCGCCGAAGAGAACCGTCCCAGCCGGCGCATCGCCGAATCGCTAGGCGGCGTCATTGTGGAAAGCCGCGCGACGCCAAAGTACAAGTCTGTGGTTTACAGAATTCCTCGCCAGCCAGTCGCAACCGAGGTATAGGCGATTCTGCCTATGGACTGGCTTTCGTCGGCCAGGATCGGACGGTCGACTTCACGATCTGGATCGTCGACAATTCCCGCGCAGGTCTGTTGATAACCGGACGCAGGCGCAAGGAAAGAAGCAATGGGACAAAAATTGACCGACAACGAGTTGGCGCTATACAGGCGAGTGGATGAGGTTTTGCACTACGTATGGGACCCGATTGGCATCGCAACCAGTGCAGCGGCGCGCGACGATTATGTCAGGTATCTGCCCAAAGTTTTCGCAATGTTGCAGGAGGGAACGGACGCGTCCTCAATCGCCGCGTGCCTCGACAACGTCGCGACTGAGAGAATGGGTCTGGGTGCAAATCCGCAGCATTCCAAACGCGTCGCCGAATTGCTGCTCGACTGGAAAGCCGAAGTTGATAGGGGTCGGCGTTAATGAATGCGGGGCGGTCTCAGCGACTCGCGGTATCGAGCATGAAGTCGATGACCGTTGTACCGCTAGAAGCTGCCTTTAACATAGCACCGGCTCAAACGTCTGTTCCGGGTCGAGGGCGGTCCGCCGCGGCAAGCGGCGAGCGCCTTGGAGCCGCGGCGGCAATGCATCTGCGCCGGAAGATTTGCGCCGCCTCGTCCTCGCCCTCGCTTATAATCCGGCATGACTCCATCCATTTCCCACGCAGCAAGCTTACGAGCGGGGCCACTGGGCACCCGATTCATCGGTTCGTTCATCGCACATACATCAGCGGGCTATTCGTCATCCACGCACGTGGAGTACACGCCCCGCGAGCCGCACCTGGCGGTCGTATGAAAATGCCCAAACGGCTTGCGCCGCTTCTCGAAGAAGGCCTCATCGACGAAGTCATCGGCCAGTTGATGAGCGGCAAGGAGGCAACAGTCTACGTCGTGCGCAGCGGCAACTCGACGCGTTGTGCAAAGGTCTACAAGGACGCGAAGCAGCGCAGCTTTCGGCAGGCCGCGTCGTATCGGGACGGCCGCAAGGTCAAGAACAGCCGGCAGGCGCGTGCGATGGAAAAAGGGACGCGCTACGGCCGTCAGATGCAGGAAGCCTCATGGCAAAACGCAGAAGTCGACGCGCTGTTCCGGCTCGCCGACGCAGGCGTGCGCGTGCCGCAACCCTATATCTGTACCGATGGCGTGTTGCTGATGGAACTGGTGGTCGACGGGTTGGGTGACGTCGCGCCGCGCCTGAACGACGTCGATCTGACCGAAGCGCGCGCCCTGGAACTGCACGCGCTTCTGCTCAACCAGGTTGTCCGAATGCTCTGTGCGGGCGTGATTCACGGCGACCTGTCGGAATACAACATCCTGCTGGCAGCGGATGGGCCGGTGATTATTGATCTGCCTCAAGCCGTTGACGCAGCCGGCAACAACGACGCGGCTGCGATACTCAAGCGTGACGTCGACAACCTGGCCGCGTACTTCGGACGGTTCGCACCGGAAATACTCACCGCGAGCTATGGCACGGAGATCTGGACGCTGTTTGAAGCAGGCCGACTGCATGTCGATGCCGTATTGACAGGCCACATCGAAGTTGACACGCGAGTTGTCGACCTCGATGGTGTGCTGCAGGAGATCGAAGCGACACGTCTTGAGGAAGACGCGCGATTGCGGCGACAGCAGGAACTGAGCGCAGGCTAGTAACCGCGTTCGATGTCGCCGGAGATGGCACTGAAGAAGAACCTCGTCGTATGTCGCCGTCCGGGCGCCCCATGCGGGTACCCGGCTTCTTCTCTTCAGATTGTGACAAAGTGGTGCCCATCAAATCGGAATGGTGGACATTACTTTGGTGTCTATCTCAGTCACCGCCAGAAGTGGCGCCGTTGGTTCGGACAGTCAGATCGAATTTACAAGTGGAAGCGCCGGGGTCGTCTAGCTGCCGATTTGATCGCTGGCAGCGTCGCGAAGTATGCCTCATCCGGCGTCTGATCGGACAGACTTGAATGGGGCCGTTTCTGGTTGTACAAGCCGTCAACACAACGCCCATATCGGCGAATCAAAGGAGGTTCTCTACCGCTGGCACCCGTGGTACGGGCACACGGTATGGATTTTCACCACGATAGAGAGGAAGAACGCCGAGTCAGTGCTGCGCTGTGGGCGAGAGCCGTTCGACACGGCGGGCTTGCTGGAGGTGCCGCAATGGATGTTCGATCCCGTTGCCTGCTGTCGCATTACCTCGGCAACGTCTCCCGCCGTCAGCTGTGAAGCATTGAGGGAACTGAAGTACCTGTTGGCGCAGGCGCCTGCTGCCACGCCGCGCGGTATGGTACAAGCCGAGCACCATCCTTTGCTCCGTACAGGAGGTGCTGATGCGACGCCAGACAAACCCCCAACCGGGCGGTCAACTCGACCTGTTCCGTCTCTTTCCGAAGACACCACAATGGGAGCACCTGCCGCAAGAGGTCCGGCAGCAGACGGTGCGTTTGCTGGCGCAGCTGCTGCGGCAACACCGTCGCGGGCTGCTCGCCGCCGTACACGAGCCGGAGGTGCGCGATGAGTGACAAGATTCGGGCGCAGCATCTGGCGCGCAAGGCCATGCTGTACGTGCGCCAGTCGTCGGCCTACCAGGTCAGCCACAATCTGGAGAGCCAGAAGCTGCAGTATGCGATGCAGGATCGTCTGCATCAGTTGGGCTGGAACGAGATCGAGGTGATCGACGAGGATCTGGGACGCTCTGCGGCCGGAACGCAAACGCGCACGGGCTTCGAACGGATGGTCGCAGAGGTCTGTCTTGGGCACGTCGGCGCAGTTGCCGCTCGCGAGGTTTCACGATTCGCGCGCAACAGTCGCGAGTGGCAGCAACTGGTTGAGGTGTGCCGCGTCGTCGACACGGTGCTCGTCGATCAGGAGACCGTCTACTCACCGCGGCAGAGCAACGATCGTTTGCTGCTCGGCTTGAAGGGCAGCCTGAACGAATACGAGCTGGATCTGTTGCGTCAGCGTTCGCTCGAAGCTCGTCGGGAGAAGGCCAAACGCGGCGAACTCATTGTCGCGGCGCCGGTGGGTTACTGCAAGACCGAAGACCAGCGCCTGGAGAAGGATCCGGATTTGCGCGTGCAGGACGCCATCCGCTCAGTATTCCGCCAGTTCGGCGCGATTGGTTCGGTGCGTCAGACGTTGTTATGGTTCCTGGAGCACGGCCTGCAGTTGCCGGCATGCATGCCGCGCGGCGAAATCCAATGGAAACGGCCGAGCTACGGCACGGTGTACCGGATCCTGACCAACCCGATCTACGGTGGCACGTATGCCTATGGCAAAACCGAATGCGCGATCCATTACGAGGCTGGGGAACCACGCAAACGTGATCGCCGCAAACCACGGGATCAGTGGCTTGCGCTCATTCCGAATGCCCACGAAGGGTACGTTGACTGGGACGAATTCGAACGGATCCAGTGTGCCATTAGCGGCAACCTGCGTCTGGCCGGACACGCTGGCGCCCCGAAGAACGGTGAGGCCCTGCTGGCGGGACTATTGCGCTGCAGGCGCTGCGCGAGCAAGCTGACGCTACACTACACGGGTAACAGGCACGACGCCTTGCGCTATAGCTGTCATCGCGGCTGGATGGACAAGGGGCAACCGCGTTGTATTGCGTTCGGTGGCACACGCGCGGACGCGGCCATCGCCGAGGCGGTCTTGCAGGTCGTTCAACCGGCGGCAATTGAGGCAGCAATCGTGGCGCGCGAAGAAGAGACCCTGAAGCAGGACGAAGTGCTGGCCGCGTTGCAGCGGGATCTTCAGGCTGCACGCTACGCCGCGCAACGCGCGCAGAAACAGTACGATGCTGCTGACCCCGAGAACCGGCTCGTCGCCGACGAACTGGAGCGGCGCTGGAATCATGCGCTACTACGCGTAGAGGAACTGGAATCGCGTATCGAGCAACAGTCGCGCACATCCGGCCAGATACCGCCTACCCAGCCAGAGGAGTTTGCCGATCTTGCCACTGCATTGGAATCGATCTGGCCGCAGGCCGACGCCCGCCTGAAGAAGCGCATAGTGCGCACCCTGATCCACGAAGTCGTCGTTGACGTTGACGACGCAACGAGCGAAATCGTGCTCGTCATTCACTGGAAGGGCGGAGTACATACCGAGATTCGCGTGCCGCGGCGGCGCCGCGGAGAGAACACTACGCATACGTCACGTGAAGCAATTGATGCCGTGCGCCAGCTTGTCCGTATCTGTCCGGATCTGGTGATCGCCGGCGTACTCAATCGCAATGACCTGCGAACCGGCCGGGGTAACTTCTGGACCCAGGAGCGAGTCACCGCGTTGCGCAGCCACCATCAGATCCCGGTCTATTCGAGCGAACGACGTGCTGCTGAAGGATGGATGACGTTGACCGAGGCATCGGCGTTCATCGGTGTGAGCCCCGGAACGCTCAGGCTCGCAGTTGAGCGCAACAAGATCCCAGCCGAACATCCGTTACCCAACGGGCCATGGATCTTCAATCGCAATTCGCTGACCGGGGACGCAGTTACCGAACTCGTCGGACGGGCTCGCGCACGGCGTGGACACCCCACAATACCAACGACACAACAGGGCTCTCTAGATTTATCAACAACATAGCGAGGTTGGGCAGTATGAAACGCACTTGTAAAGGTTCAGGTAATCGCCGATGGAGCGGCGTGCATGGCTGACTAATTCATAGACTTTCAGATACACCTCTTCATATTTCACGCTGCGCCACACGCGTTCGACGAATACGTTGTCGCGCCAGGCGCCTTTGCCATCCATGGACAGGCGGATGCCCCTGCCGAGCACGGCGTCGGTGAACGCTGTCGCGGTGAACTGGCTGCCCTGGTCGGTGTTGACGATTTCAGGTCGCCCGTATTTCGCAAACGCTTCTTCCAACGCCTCGACAGCGTGCATCGCTTCCATCGTAATCGCCACGCGGTGGGCCAGTACCTTTCGGCTGGCCCAGTCCACCACGGCGGTCAGATAGACGAAGCCGCGCGCCATCGGGGATATAGCTCGTATCCAGTGCCCAGACCTGGTTTGCCCGATTGATCGTCATGCCCCGCAACAGATAAGGCCAGATCTCGTGCTTCGCATGACGGCGGCTCGTGTTCGGCTTGCAGTACAGCGCCTCAATGCCCATGCGCTTCATCAGAGTGCCGACGGGTTTGCGCCCGACCCTGATAGCTTCACGTTTGAGCAGGCGAACCAACATTCGTGCACCGGCAAACGGGAACTCCCCAGATGCAATTCATCGAGCCGCCGCATCAGCTTCTGATCGGCCTCGCTGACCGGGTGTGGCTGGTAGTAGGCGCTTGAACGGGCAATGCCCACCAGCCGCACCTGCCGGCTCACCGGCAATGCGTGCTCGCGATCAATCATCGCTTTACACTCAGCAATCCCGCCTTGCCGAGCGCGCTTTCCAAGACATGATGGCCTTGCGGAGTGAACCCCGAGTCAATTGCCCGATCTTCGCGTGCAACACCTTCACATCGACCGGGGGCTCGGCCGATGTCTGGCCCGTCTCGAACACTTCGGCAACACGCTCCTGCAGTTGCTTCTTCCAGTCCGTGATCTGGTTCGGATGCACATCAAACTGTTGGGCCAGCTCGTCCAGCGTCTTGTCGCCCTTGAGCGCCGCGAGTGCCACATTTGTCTTGAACGCCGGTGAGTGTGTCCGTCGGTTGCGTTTCGTCATCTTCTGGTTCCTTGTTGCCGGCCATTATGACCGACTCACGTCCCAGCTTTTCCACTTACCGACCTGTCCGAATTCTCGGCGCCACTTCTCTTGCGCTGGCGCCGGTTATCTCAAAAATCGGATCGGGCTGATATTCGTGGCTAACCGCAATCCATAGCCTAGAGGTTCTTCCTACTGGGTTGTGTAGCGCGAAGGGGAGCCTTCTGTCAGTCAGGTTTCCGATACGTTTCGAGCAACGTCATTCATGCCCACGGCCCCTCTTGTTCCGACTGTGAGGTATTGAAGTGATGCGATTGTCCTATTTACGTCATGCCCGCGCAAGCGCTCAGGCCATTTCCACCAAAGTGAGTCATTTGGTGCATTCCCGATTTGAATCTCTGGTGCGCGCCGTGTTGCTGTGCGGTGTGGTTGCGGTGCTGAGTGTGTCCGCGTGGGTGATCGTATCCGAGATAGTCAGTCGCGCGAACAAATCCAGCGCATCCCAACCGACCTTGACCTTGGAGATGGCTGCGCCGGCTACTGACAAATTGGTTACTGAAACCGGGAATAGTCAGCTATCTGACGCTCGACCTTTTGTCATGTCGGAATCTTACAGTGGTGCATACGCGGGACGCATCGAGGGTAGCTTGCTCGACACCTTGGAGCGGGCCAGCGTACCGGTCGAAATACGGGAGCAGATCGTGCGTATTTTTGCCTCCCGGCTCGACCTCGCTGCGCCCGCGCACAAGGACGACACTTACCATGTTCTCTACGTGCGCGACGAGACAACCATACAGCGCGAGCATCTAACGGCCGTCGAACTCCGGTCGCGCGGTGAGATCTATCAGGCCATGTGGTTTATCCCGCCGGGGCAAACTGGCGGAGACTACTATTCATTTGACGGACGGCGGCTTGCCGCTGAGCCATTCTCGATGCCGCTTGATTACGTTCGGGTAAGTTCGCGATTCGGTTACCGAACCCATCCGGTCACGGGCAGGCACCTGATGCACACAGGTGTGGACTTTGCCGCCCCGAAGGGGACCCCGGTTGTCGCGGCTGCCTCGGGAACCGTGCAGTTCGTTGGCATCCGAAGCGGATACGGCAAGATCGTCGTGCTCCGTCATCCGCAAGGCTATACGACGTTCTATGCTCACCTGTCGGCCTTTGCGCGTGATTTGCGCGTAGGCGCGCCGGTGACGGAAGGGCAACCGCTCGGCGCGGTAGGCGCCACTGGGACGGCCACCGGAGCTCACCTGCATTTTGAGGTGCGCAAGAATAATCAACCGATCGATCCAATATCTGTGACGAGCCGAACTGGCGCCATGCCGCTCACTACCATTCAGCGAATCGCGTTCGACAGCGCGATGGGCGCTCTGCGCGAGAAACTCGCGGCATTGCCCGTCGATATTCCGACGACAAGGATGGCGTCGAATGCTGAAGGCACACCGAATCGATCTGGAAAGCCGGGGGGCTCCTCGGTTTGAGGAGCGAGACGATGCGGAGATTGTCGCATTGACGAAGTCAACAGAATTCGTCGGGCAGTAACGTAGATGAGCATGACGGCAAAGACGAGAACGCCGGGCATCGCGCCCGCTTTGGAGGGTAGAGAAGCGTCTCATTGCTCATCGGAGATGATTCTGCTGTGTCTCGCCATTCGGACGGATCACGACGGGCGCGGTTGCCCGTATCGTGCGCGTGTCCGATGGCGCACAGGGCGTACAGCCGGTCAAAAATTCTAGCGACCAGCTGTTTAACCGAGGCAAACCAGGCTATCAACGATGTCGCCAATAACGCTTATGCCGGCATCGCAGCGGCAATGGCTATGCCGAACATAATGCCGTCCGGTCCCTGGCGCACGGCGCTCGCGGGGCGCGTGACAAACGCACAGCCAGAGGCGTGAGGTTTCGGCTTCCGCCCTGAATCAGCGGGAGCCTGAGCAAAGCGTCGACCTTTCTGACGACGCTCCCGGCGTTGGCCAGCGCCTTTGAGGCCGATTTCACCGACGTGCCGTACCCGGCGGCCGTCCAGTTTCCCCTTGATGCCCAAGCGCACGCGACAGATTGCCCACCTCGCGCTTGAGCAACTCCGCGAACTGCGCGACGCGCTCATCGGTTACGCGCACGCTCGGCCCGAAGATGCACACCGAGCCTGCCACCTGGTTCGCGCCGTTGAAGAACGGCGCGGCTACCGCGACTGCGCCGGCGATCAGCTCGTGATGGCTGGTGCCGAAGCCTCGTTCGCGGACCGCGTCGAGATCGGCGGCTAGCGCCGCGACGTCCTGATCCGGATCGGTCAGATAGCGCCGCAGATCGTCCTCCGACAGCGGCATCTGCGAAAGAATCGTGCGGCCGCTCGCGCCGAGCACGAGCTTCTCGCGATAGCCGACCCCGCGCCGGAAACTCAGCGGCTGCGGACTTTCCAGTTCGGCCACGCAGATCCGGTACGTCCCCTCCGGCACGAACAACGCGACCGTCTCCGATGTCGCTTCCCAAAGCTCACGCAGCATCGGCTGCGCGAGCTGCGCGATCGTATTGTTCGCCATCCACGCGTGTGCGAGTTGCGCTACCGAACTGCCGAGCCTGAAGCGTTGCGGCTCGCCCGACGAGGCGAGAAAGCCGTTCTGTTCGAGCGTATTCAGCAGGCGGTACAGCGTCGGTCGGCTCAGGTCCACGCGGGTCAGCAGCTCCGCGACGGTCAATTCTTTGTCCCCGGGCCGGAACGCCAGAAGAATTTCTAGCGCCCGTTCGACTGCCCGCACATTTTCGTGCGGTTTTTTTTCTTCCATTTGAAATTTCCTTTCTGCGGCGGTCCGCGTCGATTGCACATTGTAGTGAAAGTCCCTAGCCGCAAGAACTTGACGTCGATCAATCTGTCCGTACAATGAGACGCTAGTCTCACACAACGGACAACCGGATTCGGAGGAATGATGGACAAGAACATGTCGGAAACTCTGGTTCGCACTGGCCCAGGCACGGCGATGGGCAATCTGATGCGCCGCTACTGGGTGCCGGTGCTCCTCGCCAGCGAAATCGCAGAGCCTGATTGCCCGCCGGTGCGCGTGCAGATCCTCGGCGAAAAGCTGCTCGCTTTTCGCGATTCCGACGGCCAGCCGGCGCTGATCGACGAGTTCTGCTCGCACCGCGGCGTGTCGCTGTACTTCGGCCGCAATGAAGAGAACGGCATCCGCTGCTCGTATCACGGTCTGAAATTCGACCGCAACGGCAACTGCGTGGAAGTGCCGTCCGCGCCGCAGGCGTGCAAGCACATGGGCATCACCGCGTATCCGTGCATCGAACGCGCGGGCATCGTGTGGGCGTACATGGGGCCGAAGGACCGCCAGCCGGCGCCGCCGGATCTCGAGTGGTGCAATCTGCCGGAGAGCCACGTGTTCGTCTCGAAGCGGCTGCAGGAATCGAACTACCTGCAGGCGATGGAAGGCGGCATCGACACGAGTCACGTGTCGTATGTACACCGCTACGAAGTCGACGAGGACCCGATGCATCAGGGCACGAAGGCACTCGACTACATCAAGGCGGACGGCAACGTGATCTTCGAGATCGAGAAGCAGCCGTTCGGCCTCACGCTGTTCGGCCGCCGCAATGGCGAGCCGGATTCGTACTACTGGCGCGTCACGCAGTGGCTGTTCCCGTGGTACACGCTGATCCCGCCGTTCGGCGATCACTCGCTCGCGGGCCACGTATGGGTACCGATCGACGATCACACCTGCTGGGCGTGGAGCATCAACTTCCGCCCGGACCGTCCGCTCGACGAGCAGGAACTGGCCGACCTGAACGCCGGCAAGGGCATTCATTGTGAGTACGAGGAGGGTGGCACGTTCCGGCCGAAAGCGAACAAGGACAATGACTACCTGATCGACCGCCAGGCTCAGAAGGAAAAGCGCGCGTACTCGGGCGTGTTCGGCTTCGCGATGCAGGACGCGTCGCTGCAGGAAAGCATGGGTCCGATCCAGGATCACAGCAAGGAAAAGCTGCTGCCGACCGACCGCGCGATCGTGATGGCGCGCCGCATGATGTACGAGGCGGCAACGGCGCTGGTGCCCGACACCGATCCGCCCGCGATCGACGCCGACCAGCAGCGCGTACGTGCTGCCGGCGTGCTGCTGCCGCGCGATCAGAAGCCGCAGGAATGGGCGGTGATCCATCTGCACGACGGCAAGGACCAGCCGATCTACTCGATCTGATGCACGGCGGAGCCGGACTCTGGTCCGGCCCCGCGTGTCGTCGTCTGGTCCGACTGGACCTTCTGCCCATTCCGCAAAAGGAGGCCGGCTGCGCGCCGGCATGCAATGCAGCAACGTAAAAGACTCGAGGACAAGGTCGCGCTGATCACCGGCGGCGGAGGCGGCATCGGTGCCGCGACCGCGCACGTGTTCTGCGCGGAGGGCGCCGCGGTGGTGCTCGTCGATGCGAACCCGGAGGCGCTCACGCGCGTCGCCGAGGAACTGAAGGCGGCTGATCCATCCGCGCGTGTCGAGACGTTCGCGGCCGACGTGTCGCACGACGCCGATGCGGTGCGCGCGGCGCAACTCGCCGCCGATTCGTTCGGCCGGCTCGACGTGCTGGTGAACAACGCGGCGATGCGCAACTACAGCGCGCTCGCCGACGCGACGCCGGCCGAGTGGCAGGCGATGGTGTCGGTCAATCTGGTCGGCACATCCAACTATTGCAGGGCAGCGCTGCCGTTCCTGCGTCGCGCGGGCCGCGCAAGCATCGTCAACGTGTCGTCGTGCTACGCGGTGACCGGCCGCAAGGGCATGGGCCTGTACGACGCGACCAAGGCCGGCATGCTCGCGATGACCCGCACACTCGCGTTCGAGGAGACCGCGAACGGCGTGCGCGTGAACGCGGTGTGCCCGGGTTCGACGCTGACCGAATTCCACATGAACCGGGCCATTGCATCGGGCAAAAGCGTCGAAGTGCTGAAGACGCAACGCCAGGACACGTCGTTGATCGGCCGTTGGGCGTCGCCCGAAGAGATTGCATGGCCAATCCTGTGGTTCGCGAGCGACGAGGCTTCGTACATAACCGGCACGACACTGATGGTCGACGGCGGCCTGTCGGCGATGTGAGCGGAGGAGGTGGCATGAACATGACCGATTCCACGCTGATGGTGCGTGTCGCCGCAAGACGCGACGAAGCCGACGGGATTGCCGGCTTCGAGTTCGTCGACATCGACGGCCGCGACCTGCCGCCGTTCGAGGCGGGCGCGCACATCGACGTCTATGTGCCCGGCGGGCCGGTGCGGCAGTACTCGCTGTGCAACGCGTCTCGCGAGCGTCACCGGTATCAGATCGCGGTGTTGCGCGCCGCCGATTCGCGCGGCGGATCGCAGAGCATGCACGACGCGGTGAGCGAAGGCGACGCGATTCGCATCGGCGTGCCACGCAATCACTTTCCGCTCGCCCGGCATGACGCGAAGCCGCTATTGCTCGCGGGCGGCATTGGCGTGACGCCGATTCTCTGCATGGCGGAGCAGCTGGCGGCAATGGGCGCGGCGTTCGAAATGCATTACTGCGCGCGCTCGAAGAGCCGTGCGGCGTTCGTCGAGCGAATCGCCGCGTCGTCGTGGGCGGACAACGTGCAATACCACTTCGACGACGCGCACGGCATGCTCGATCTGAACGCACTGCTGACGGACGCCGGCGCGGACCGGCATCTATATGTGTGCGGTCCGCAGGGCTTCATGAACGCGGTGCTCGACACGGCGCGCTCGCTCGGCTGGAGTGACGATCGTCTGCATTACGAATACTTCGCGGCGGCGCAGCCGTCGGGTGATGGCGCGTCGTTCGACGTGCGGCTCGCGCGCTCGGGCCGCGTCGTGTCGATTGCGGCCGATTGCACGGTCACCCAGGCGCTCGCGGCGGCGGGCGTCGACGTGCCGGTGTCGTGCGAACAGGGCATTTGCGGCACCTGCGTCACGCGGGTGCTCGAAGGCGAACCTGACCACCGCGACCTGTTCCTGTCGCCAGAAGAGCAGGCCCGCAACGATCAGTTCCTGCCGTGCTGTTCACGCGCGAAGTCGAGGGTGCTCGTGCTCGATCTGTAACCGTAATCGCCGGCCCGGCCGCCAGGCGCGGTAGGCGCCATCTATCAGAAAGAAAACGGGCGGCCGCTGGCACGCCCGGCATCGGAGGAGTCATGGAGAAGAATCTGGCGTCGTCGGAGGGTATGCCCGCGAGCGTCTGGACCGCGAACGGGGCGGGGGCGGCGAGTAGCGCCGACACGAGCCCGTATCGCTGGGTCGCGCTGTTCATCGTCTGGGCCGCGTTTCTGCTCAGCTATGTGGTCCGCGTCGCGTGGAGTACGGTGGCCGCGCCGGTCGGCGCGTCGCTCGGCATCGGCGTGTCGATGCTCGGTGCGTTCGTCACCGCGTTTTACGCGGGTTATGTGATCGCGAACGTGGTTGGCGGCATGCTGACCGATCTGCTCGGCGGTCGCGCGATGCTCACGCTTGCGCTGCTGCCGCTCGGCGTGCTCACGTTCACGTTCGGCTATACGCATTCGCTCGCATTCGGCATCGTGATTCAGGCCGCGATGGGTTTCGCGGCGGGCGCCGACTACTCGGCCGGCATGAAGATCATTCCCGCATGGTTCACGCGCGACCGTGGCCGCGCAATGGGCCTCTACACGACCGCGACGTCGCTCGCCGTCGTGATCGCGAATGCGGTCGTGCCGTCGTTTTCCGCGCGGCACGGCTGGTCGAACGCATTCCATATGCTCGGCATCGTCACGTTCGCGTGGGGCATCGTCACGTTGCTGCTGCTGAAGAACCGGCCTTCGAACGAAGCGAAGCCCGCGCGCAACAGCCTTCAGGAAATGCTGGGCCTGTTGCGCAACCGTAACCTGATCGCGCTGTCGATCGCGGGATGCGGCGGGTTGTGGGCGACCGTCGGCTTCGGTGCATGGGGCAACGCACTGATGACGCGCCAATACGGCATTGCGCCGATCGTCGCCGGATCGATCGTCGCCTCGTTCGGCATTGGCGCGGTGATCGCGAAGCCGACGCTCGGCTGGATCTCCGACCTGCCTGGTGTGTCGCGGCGGATGATGTCGATCGGCTGCCTGATCGCCTTCGCGATCGCGCTGCTGGTGTTCGGCTACTGCTCGACGGTGCATCAGTTCTATCTGGTCGCGCCGATTCTCGGTGCGTTCTCGTTCGGCTATCTGCCGGTGCTGATGGCTCAGGTCAGCGACGCATCGGGCAAGCGTCTCGCGGGCGCGAGCGCCGGCTGGACCAATGCTATCTGGCAGTCCGGCAGCGCGGTGTCGCCGATGGTGGTCGGCTCGCTGTATGGCGCGAGCCATTCGTTCATGCTCGCGCTCCTCACACTCGCGATCGGACCCGCTATCGCGGTCATCGCGATGTTCTTCGTCAACCCGCACATCGCACGCGAATGACCGATTCTCCGGTAGCCGACGCGGCCCCGCGCCGGCTACCGCGACGACAGAGGTCGAACGATAACTAATCCGCATCACAAAACAACTCACTTTCCAGCAGGAGACACATGGTGAAGCACAAGCCTCTCGCCAGGCCGTCGAAGGTCCTTTTTGCATGTGGTATTGGTATCGGCATCAGCGGCGCTGCGCATGCGCAGTCGTCGGTCACGCTGTATGGCATCGTCGACTCGGGGGTGACATACGTGACTCACGCTGTCACGTCGCAGGGATCGTCGGGCACGCAGGTCGCTCTCGGCACCGGCAACCGGCTGAATTCGCGGTGGGGTTTTACGGGCAGGGAAGATCTCGGCGGCGGACTGCGGGCGATTTTCACGCTCGAATCGGGCATGTCGATGAACACCGGTGCCCTGCAGCAAGGAGGGCGGCTGTTCGGCCGGCAGGCGTTCGTCGGACTCGAATCGGACCGCTACGGCGCGATGATGCTCGGCCGGCAGATGACGCCGATGTATCGCTACTTCCTCGCGCTCGACCCGCTCGGTTATTCGAGTTACGGCCTTTCCGCGCAGGACGCGCAGTTCGTCGGTCGCGCGGATAACGCGGTGTCGTATCTCGGCCATGTGGGACCATTCGAGCTGAATGCGCTCTACAGCCTCGGCTATGACGCAGTCACCTACAACGTGCCGGTGGCGGGCTCGTTCCGCGTCGGCAAGCAGTACGACATCGGCGGACGCTATGTGCAGGGGCCGCTGAATCTGACGTTCGTGTACGAGCAGCGGCAAGGCTCGGCCATCGCGTCATCGGGCGACAGCGAGCGCCGCTACGTGGCCGGCGGTTCGTATCAGATCGGCAAGGCGACGCTGTACGGCGGCTACGAATTGCTGCTGAACGACGTCCGGTCGACGCTCGCCGCATCGCCGCCGCAGTCGATGGCGTTCGCGGGCGTGCGCTACAGGGTGGCGCCGGCGCTGGACCTCGCAGCCGCGACTTACTACCACGCGTATCGCCAGGTCGACGCGCACGCATTGAGCACCGGTGTCAACGCGGACTACTGGCTGTCGAAGCGCACGGCGCTGTACACCGACATCACGTATGTGATCAACAGCTCGAAGGCCGCGCTGAGTGCGACGGGGTGGGCGACTTCGGTCGCGACGACGACCGTGAAGACCGGCGCGAACCAGCTCGCTGTTGCGGTCGGCGTGCTGCACAAGTTCTGACTCAATGCTGCAAAGAGGGCGACCGAGGCCGCCCTCTCAATCGCTCAGTGCGTCGCGATGATCGCGCCGGCCTTTCGCCGACGCGTAATACCGCTGCAAGGCGTGGGTCGAGCGCGCGCTCAACGCGCGGATCTGGGCGTGCCAGTCGGTTTCCACTGGCCACTCACCGGCGATCACGCGTGGATAGATCTGCCGCGCGTAGCGATGCAGTGCCTTCGCGCCGATGTTGCCGCTGACGCCAAGCAACGCATGCAAGCTCGCGTGCGTCGCCTTGATATCGGCGGCCGCGCTGTTGCCTGCGAGGCGCACGACGAGCGAGCGAATCTGTTCGATGCCGTTCAGGAACGATTCGTCAAGCAGATCGAGCGAGACCAGTTCCTTGAGGTGCGCTTCGTCGAGCAGGCTTTCTTCAGCGATGGTGGCGGCCGCGGGCGCGTTCGCAGTGGGGGGCAATGCCACCGGCGTCGCCGCAAAATCCGTTTGCGCGGCTCCGCCCGCGGTTTCCGTGATTCGTTGTGGAGCGTCCGCAACCAGCGCGCCGCGTGTGCCGAACTGCCGCGCGAGACATGCGTACAGCGAGCCGGCCTGCACCGGCTTGATCAACACCTCGTTCATCCCGGCGGCAACGCAGGCCTGCACCGCTTCGGCATCGGTGTGACTGGTCAGCGCAACGATAGGCAGCGTCGCGTAGGCATCGGTGCGCGCGCGAATCGACTTCGTCGTCTCGATGCCGTTCATGCCCGGCATGTTCACGTCCATCAGGATCGCGTCGATGAAGCCGTCTTCGTGCAATTTGGTCAGCACCGCCTGACCGTGGTCGGCCTCGACGACGCTCGCGCCGCAGCGCTCCAGATACGCCTTCGCGACAAGCCGGCTGTAGGTGTCGTCGTCGGCGATCACAAAGGTTCTGCCGGCGAAGACATCGGGCAGTTCGCCCGGCTGACGATGCGCACCGTTGTCGAAGAGGGTCTGCAACGCGGTGAGCAGCTCCTGCACACTCGACGTCTTGCTGATGATCTCGTCCATGCCGGCGCGCCGCGCGCGCAGTCGCACCGCGTTGCCCGTTTCGGCGGTATAGGCGGCGATCAGCACGTTGCGGTTCGGGCAGTCTCTGTCGGCGCGGATGCGCTCGGTCGTCGTGTAGCCGTCCATCGCGGGCATGCTGATGTCCATCAACACGAGGTCGTAGAGCGGCGCGCGCCGCAACGTGGCGAGCGCAAGCTCGCCGCCCGACGCCTCGCTGACATAGGCGCCGGCCTTCGTCAGCACGCGGCGGGTGCGGGCGCGCAGCGTGTCGTCGTCGTCGACGACGAGCACGCGCTTGCCCTTGAACGCCGGCATCGCGCGTTCGAACAGGCGCCGCTCGTGCTCCTCGACCTCGTCGGCCGCTACCGGTGGAAAGCGCAGCGTGAACGCGGTGAACTTGCCGAGTCCCGATTCGCAGTCGATGCTGCCGCCGAACGCGCGCATCGCGCGCTGGCAGTACGCGAGCCCGAGCCCGGTGCCGCCCGAGTTGCCGGCCGTGCGAAACGGCTCGAACAGATGCTGCAGGATCTCCGGCGCGATGCCGGGGCCGGTATCGCGTACGATCACCGCGTCGCGGTCGACGGTCAATGTGAGCGTCGCCTGCGGATACGCGACGATGTGATGCAGCGCGTTCTTGATCAGGTTGAACAACGTGAACAGATAAACCGTCTCGTCGACCTTGAACACGAAGTCGCGCCTGACGACGACGCTCACCTTCGCGCGTTCCTTGTCGTTGTCGAAGCCGTATTCGTCGAGCGCCTTGCGCGTGGTCGCGCCTGCGTGGAGGTAGCTGAGACTATCCGGGCGGATCGATTTCGCGGCGACTTCGTCGAGTGTCATCGCGATGATGCGCAGGCCGCGCTCGATCGACAATTGCCCCTGCGCGAGGTGGTTGTACATCAGCGAGGCCGTGCCGTCGGTCAGCGTCGGCGCCGCGCCCGCTTCGGTCGCCGCGGGCAGCGCTTCCTCGACGCGGTCGAGCACGTGCCGCAACTGGCTCAGCGGATTGCGCATCTCGTGCGCGATGGACCCCGCGAGCGCCTGCAACGCGCGGTTCTTTTCGACGAAGATGCGTCCCTTGCTGATCGCATGACTGAACGCCATGCTGCACAGCACGACCACCGGCAGCAACGCGAGATTGGACTTGTCCTGCGCGCTGAGAACGACCGGCGTCGGCGCGCTCCACACGCCGGCGAGCCCGCCGGAAAACACGCCAATACCGATGCAGGTTATCAGCAGCAGGGGGTTGTCGATACACAGCGCCAGAATGAAGATCATCATGACCTCGGTCATCATCCACATCGTGGAGAAACCGTTTCTGACGGTCAGGAACGTGCAGACGAACGGCAGCACGTAAATCAGACAGCAATGCCAGTAGATCAGCAGCGCGGGGTTGTAGCGCCTCGGCCAGCGCGCCTGGAACAGCAGGGGAACGCAGACGGCCGCCGCGCTGAGCCGCAGCAGCAGGTTGTCGTAAGGCTGCGGAAGAATGTAGGTCCAGACGACGTAATAGATGGGGTGACACAGGAGGCCGAGTGCGCCTCCCCATCGAATTGCGAACCTGCTTCGTTCCAGCATATCCCGCATGCTTTCGCGCGGTATCGCCATCAGGCCTCCGAGTTCATTAGGAACCCATCATTTCATGCGTATTGAATTGCTGTGATTCGACGCCTTCGGCGAGCGAATCGCCGTTCTTGCCGTGAAACGGCCCGACCGAAAAGCCATACTTCTTCAGGAGACCATGAGTATAAGAGACCGACCACACGGGCGGGCTGCCAATGATGAAATCGGAGGCGATACCTTCCTGCCATGCCGAATAGCCTTCGGCGAAGCAGGTATAGCAGTCGCGGGTGGATGGCAGCCTGAACGGGAACGCGGTGTCGAGTCCGGCGGGCCCGCGCGCGAAGCATTCAATATAGAGCGTATGACCGCGAGAAGCGAGTTCCGCTTCGACGCTTGCCGCGCGCGGATGCGAGTCGTCGATCCAGAATTGCGCGCGTTTGAGATCGGCGGCGCTCAGGTAAGGCACGCTCGTGCTGCTCGCGAGAATCGCGCCGTCGAAGTCCGGCAGCGGCGTGTCCGGGCTGAACGTATGCACCGATACTTTCGATTTGCCGAGCAGGTCCGACGCGAGCAGCTCGTTCGCCTGATCGATCAGCAGGTTGATCTTGTCGGGCAGATCGATCAGCACCAGCTCCTTCGGCGCATCCTTGTAGAGCAGATACTTCGCGACCGTCGTGCCGAGCCGGCCGGCCGCGCCGAACAGCGCGAGCTTCGTGTTGCCGAGCTCGAGGTCGAGCTGTTCGCAGCAATGGATCGCCCAGTCCTTCAGCATCGCCGCGGTCGCCGCGTGACCCGTCGTGATGTGAGGCGGCTTGACCGGCCGGGGCAGCGCGCCGTAGTTGCACGCGTAGGGCGTCGACGCGCCCATCGCGACCATGTTCAAGCCCGCCTTTCGGGCGAGCTCGAGCGCCGGAAAGAATTGCGTCTCGCGAAAGCGCTTGATGCCGCGCGGGCTGCCGAGCCACATTTCGAGCGGCACCGGGCAGGCGATATTCGCGCCGATCACCTGCGCGCCCGAATAGATCGGCGATGCGATGAAAGGCCTGGTTTTCCACAACTCCTCTTCGAACGATTCGCTTCGTTCGCGAACGTTGTGAAAAGAAAATGAAAGGGTTTCCCAATCGGTCGCGTGGAACAGAAAGCCGACTCCCCCCTGACTGGCCGGCAGGCTATCCCGGATCTGTTCCGGGTGAATTTCGTGCTTGAGCGCAAGCGGTGCACTATTCCGATGCAAAAGAAGTCCAGTTGGCTCGTTTGAAACAGGCGACACGTCTTTAAGGAGAGCGGTTTTCATTGGTTTTTCCGTGGTTTTGATTAGACGCTGGAAAAGTCAGCGCGCGGCGTGGCCAGCCGGTTGGACCGGTGACCCTTCAACTCTAGAGAAATCCACACCGATATGCCCGTCTGTTCGTGCACACAGCATTCACGAGCGATCCATGACGGGTTGCCCGCCGGGTGGGGGGCGGCTTTGGGCAAACTTCTGAAAGGATTACGGCAGAACTTTCGATGTATTACGGCGCGTCGTGGGCCGTCATCGAATGGAAAAGGGCCGCTCGGCGGCCCTTTGCTTGCATGCCAGGCGAATTCCGGATTAGCGTGTGATGCTATAGCCGATTCGCGCGATCCAGCGATGCTGGTTGTAGTCGAGCATGTCCTCGCCATAACCGCTGAAGAAGCCGAGCCACAGGTAACCGCCCCAGCGGCTATTGATCAGCTTCGCCAATGGATAGGTGAACTGCGTATCGACGCTGCCTTTGCCGCCTTGCGTTCCTTTGCGCAGCGTCGTGTCCAATTGCGCGCCGTCTGGGCTACCGTAGATGAACCGCAGGTCCACATAGCCGCGGTAGTCGGCGATGTCGTGGTTCTCGCCGGCGATGTGCGTATAGTAATAAATCTTCGGCTCGATGGTCAGATGGTAGCTGTGGATGTCGCCGAAATCCCAGATCGGCTTGAGGAACACATAGTCGACGCCGCGCGATTCCGGACCGTCGCGTCCATTCGATTCGTGTTCGTAGCCGGCCATCACGCCCATTCTGCTCCACCACGTGCTCTTCCAGCCGGTGTCTTCGAGGTAATAAAAGAGTGCCGGCATATAGCTGGTGTCGCGGAACGGCGCCGAGTACTTCTTGATATCCCACAGCGAGGTTTGCGTATAGGCGAAGTACAGGTTGTCCGCGAAACCACGCGAGCGCGGGTCGTCCGGAACGACGAGGCGGAACTTGAAGCTGAGCTGGAATTTCGCGAGGGACTCGCTACCGCCGCCATCGGCGAAATACATCGGTTCGAAGGCGGAGAAGCGGCTCAGGAAAGTGTTGATTTGCGGCACGGGCGCATTTGGTCGTGATGGCGCGGGCGACGACGCGATCAGGCTCGTCGACGACGGTGCGCCGCTCGCGGTGCCCGCCGCCGTTGCTCCATTGGCGCTCCCGGCCGACGCGAGCGCCGCGTCCTTGCCGGAGCGCGGCGGACGCGTCAGCAGCACGTACGATGGCGACACGTCGAGATCCGGCACGTCGATCTGCATCGCGCCGCGCGCCCATTCGGGCCACGTGCCGGTATAGCGCACTGCCTTCAGTTCGCCGGCGGCGAGCTTCAGATGCTCGGGTGCGCCGCTTTCGCGCGTGAGCGCGAGCCGATGCGGTACCACGTCGGTATTGCTGATCGCGATATTCAATTGCGCCGGCACGTCGACTTCGGTGCCGCCGGGTTGATCGCCGGCATAGACGATCGTCACTTCGAGTGGACTGCTCGATAGCGCTTCGCGCGGCGGACGCAATACGGAAACGCCGGCGACGCTATACGCGGAGTAGCTGCCGAGCACCAGCGCAGTCATGCAAAGCGATAACCGCGGGAGAAGCCTGGAAAGCGAGCTGGAAACCGAGCCGGAAAGCGGACTTGAAGATAATCGGGAAACACGCGAGCAGAGGCTGCGAACGGCGGACTGGCGGTCTTTCTTCACGCGAGACATCGATCGATTCCGCACACTAAGCTCCTGGTGGACTACGAGTTCAGGTCGCAAAGAGACGATAGGGTTAATGCGTGCAATTGGGTAAAAAATCGCGGCCGCCCTGTTTCATTGCGGAAATGGCGGCGCGTGCCGGTTCCCGCTATCTGGCGTTCTGCTCATTCTGCCAGTGCGATTACGGATTGCGTGAGTGGATAAATGAATTAGGAGCGCTATCGGTGCAAATAGCGGGGGGAAGTGGGGATAATGCCGGTGTGTCGTTGCATTTGCGCAACGAAGGCTTAAATGTCAAATCGATTGTCGTTCTCGACCCGGTGTATCCCCGCGTTCGCCTCAGTCATTTCCGTTATGGCAATTGCGCGTCAATTGGCGATTCGCTTTCGTGACAATTCGTTGCGCGGCCAATGCGGCGACTGAATGCTTTCTTCAATAGGCGAATTTCCGGTATTGCTCCGGCGCGCTTGCATTGTCGAGTTCGCTCACGCGAGTTCCATCGTGATCGCACGCAACGGCAGGCGGCCGTCGCGCGATGCGAGCAGCGTCGTCTTCGGGAAATGCTGGCGCAGAACGACCATGCCGTCGCGTTCGAACGTCACTGCGTAGTCATCGAGTTGTTCGGTCGAAACGCGGCCCACGGTTTTCTCCTTTATCGAATCGTTGAGTTGGGGATGCCTGAGATGCCTGAAGTTGCCTGGATGTGCAGCTCATTGCCTCGGCGAGACCAGCAGCGACACCGGCACGCCGTGACAATCGACCTCCGCGAGGACCGTCGCGCCGAGCTCGGCGCCCGACCTGTTGGGCGCGTCGAACGGGCTCGCGTCGTGATCGATGCGCAGAATGTTCAGCGGCCAGGACGGCCGCGTCAGCCGCTCGTGCGCGAATGCGCCGACCCAAAGCGGCGCCGCGGAGGTGCCGTTGTCGACCGCGTAGCCGCTCGGCCAGAAACGAAGCACGTAGCGTTCCTCGCGCGAATTGCCCGGTCGCATGAAGACCAGCGACGACGGCACGCCATTGTTCAGCTTCGGCAGCACCGGCAGCGACACCGCCGCGACGTCGGGCGAAGCAAGCGACAGCAGGCTGTGCGCGGACACGTCGGTGCCCTCGACCCAGCCCTGCGCGCGCAACCGCTCGCGTATCGAAGCGGGCTCGGAGACCCATTGCAGCGTCAGCGGCTCCTTTTGATCGCCGCCCATGTCGGAGCGAAAGCACGGCAGCCGCTTCCACCCCGGAGAGCTTCCACTGCGTCTGCGTGAACTGCACGGGGGGTGGTTGCGGCGCGCTGTCCGGCGGCGTCGGCATTGCGACGCCGAGCTGCAGGCCGACACTGAGCGCTACGACCGCGAGCACCACGAGCGGCATGAAACGGCGCGGCGGCGGCGGCCGCGGATGCCTCCAGATCGCCGTCAGCGCAACCAGCGCGACCCACACACACGCGAGCGCCGCGCCGCCGATCGCGTCGGACACCCAGTAGTGGCCGAAGTAGACGCCCGCGAGCGCGACCACGATCACGACGATGATGCTGGCGGCGGCAACCAGCACACCTCCGAGCTTGCCGATCCGGCGCGCGAGCAGAAACGCGAGAAAGCCGTAGACGATCACCGTCGCGGCGACGTGATTGCTCGGAAACACGAAGTGGCCACTCATGAGTTCGTTGGGCGGGGCGCGGCGCATCGCGAGTTGCAGGCCGAGAATCAGCAGCTGCGAAAACACGACCGCCGCGAGCCAGTAGCCGATCGTGCGCCAGCGCCGCTCCCACACCATCCACAGGGCAACCGTGACGACCAGCGCGAACAGTGTGATGCCGCTGCCGAGCGTCGCGAGCGCCGCGAGCACCGTGTCGCCCCACGGCGTGCGTATCGATTGCAGAAAGTGATAAACGGACAGGTCGATGGTCGTCAGCGGATCGCCGCTGACGACGTCGTCAAGGACCCCGAAGAAAAGCGCGCCGGCCACCAGCACGATCAGCGACGTCGCGAGCAGGTGGGTCGCATCGGGCGTGTCGGGGTCGAGCATGCGGCGCGCGATGCGGCCGAGCGGACCCGGATGGCGGCAGGCCCAGCCGCCGAGATGACGGCCTGCCGCGCTCGACCACGCATTCGCGTGCGACACCAGAAACCCAGCGCCGCGAAAGCTGAGCCACACGATGCACGCCAGCATCGCGATGATCACGACGAGCCGGAACGACACCGCCCCAGCGAGCAGCACCGACGCCCCGAACACGACGCCGGGCAGGATGTGCGCGGGCGCCCACAGCAGCGCGGAGAGCACGTTGATCGAGAGGAAGCGCAGCGGCCGCATGCCCATCATGCCCGCGACGACCGGCACGATCGCCCGCAGCGGGCCGATGAAGCGGGCGAGCACGACGCTCTTCGCGCCATGTTTCAGAAAGAAGCGCTGGCCCGCGTCGAGTACGCCGGGGTGTGCGCGGAACGGCCACAGAGTGACGATGCGCTCCCTGTAGCGATCGCCGAGCCAGAAGCTGGCGCCGTCGCCGGCGACCGCGCCGACGATGGCCCACACGAAGACCCAGGCAAGGCTCAGCGAGCCGGTGCCCGTCAGCGCGCCGGCGACGAACATCGCGGTGCTGCCGGGGACGAAGGTGCCGATGACCGCGATCGCTTCGAAAAAAGCGGCGAGGAAAACGACCGCGAGCATCCACGTCGAGTGGCCGGCGAGCATATGCAAAAGGTGGATGTAGGCGTGCTCCATCGTGCGCGATCGGCCGTTCGGGCGTAACGATCGATCATAACGCGCACGGACACGCCGTGGGCGCGGGCGGGAGCGGCGCCGCTGCATCGGTCGCGCGATCGGCTCAGAATAGATATCGTGCTCGGCGGATCGATGCGGTTGGAGGCTAGCTATGAAGACAGCAACAGGTGGGATCGTGTGGTCGGCGTTGCTTGCGGCGCTGTTGACGGTGGGGGCCGCTGCAACGGTAGAGGCCCAGCAACCGGGCAATCCTGGCGGCAGCCAAAACGGCACTCATGCGGGCACGAACGCGGGGACCAGCGGGGGCAGCGGCAATGCGGCTGTCGGCGGCGCGACGGGCATCGGTACCGGCGTCAGTCCGAGTA
Source organism: Paraburkholderia sp. UCT70 (assembly GCF_050434085.1). Classification (NCBI taxonomy): domain Bacteria; kingdom Pseudomonadati; phylum Pseudomonadota; class Betaproteobacteria; order Burkholderiales; family Burkholderiaceae; genus Paraburkholderia; species Paraburkholderia sp. UCT70. The sequence goes on from NZ_JBNPVZ010000002.1 coordinate 1,551,321, forward strand.
CCATGCCGGGGCCCGGCATGTCGGCGGGCGGCTCGTATGGGCTCGGCTCTGGTGGCGCGACCGGCTCGGGCGCCGCGCTCAACAACATGCGCGCGAACGGCACGGCGCTCTATATGAATCCCGACCCACGCGCGCCGAACGTGACCGGCCGCGGCGGCGCCGCCGCGCTAGTGTGGCGCGGATAGAATGCAGGTTCGATCCGACCAAAGGGGAAGCGAATGGCGCGCGGCGAGCACAAGTACCACGTATCGGTGAAATGGACCGGCAACCGCGGCAGCGGCACCTCCGGCTACCGCGACTACGACCGCGATCACGTGATTTCTTCCGGTGGCAAGCCCGACATTCCGGGCTCGTCGGATCCGGCGTTTCTCGGCGACGCGACGCGCTGGAATCCCGAGGACCTGCTGGTCGCGTCGGCGAGCGCGTGTCACAAGCTGTGGTATCTGCATCTGTGCTCGGAGGCGGGCATCGTCGTGCTCGACTATCGCGACGACGCCGAAGGCACGATGCTCGATACCGCGCAGGAAGGCCGCTTTTCGCAGATCGTGCTGCGCCCGCGCGTGACGATCCGCGCGAGCGGCGATGTCGAACTGGCCACGCATCTGCATCACGTCGCGCATCAGAAGTGCTACGTCGCGAACTCCGTCAATTTTCCCGATTCTCTGCGAGCCGGTGGTGGAGACGGACGCGCGTTAAGGCGTATGCGGCGGCGCGAAGCGTGCAAGCCGGCTGGCGAGCGGGGCGCCGGCCAGACGCTCGCTAGCGCTCAACGATTGCCGTCGAGCAGATCGCCGAGCAGTTCGTCGAACGCGGCTTGTGCGTCTTCGAGTTCCTGCAGCGCGGCGTCGAAAGTCTGCAACGCAAATTGCGAGGGTTTGCCGCTGCCTGCCGGCGGGAATTGCGATTGCAGCGACGCGAACGCGGTCTGCACCCGCTTCGTGGCGATCAACACGCGTTCCATTGCGGCGGTTTCTTCGGCTCGCGCCTTGTCGTGATCCATGAGAACTCCGGGGTCGTCGGGTTGCGTCGGAACGGCTCATGCCGCTTCAAAAGGGGACTAAAGGGGTGACTATGCCACGTTCGCGCTCAGGACAGCGGCAGACCGCCAAACGCTTTCACCTCGCGCAACGATAAGGCCGATTCCACCGACGTCACACCCGGCAGGCCGCGCAGTTCGTCGCGCATGAACGTGCCGTAGTCGTCGAGGTCGCGCGCGACGATCTGCAGGATGTAGTCGGCGCTGCCCGACACGTTGTGGCACGACAGGATACGCGGGATCGCCTGCACCTCGCGCTCGAAGCGCGTGGCCACCACGCGGTCGTGCACCGCGAAGCGCACGAGCACGAACGCGATCACGCCCAGACCGAGCCCGGCGCGCGACAGCACCGCGCGGTAGCGGTCGATGTAACCATCGTTCTCCAGACGTTTCAGACGCCGCGCGCAAGGCGTCTCGCTGAGGCCGACCATCTCGGCGAGACGCGCATTCGACATGCGGCCGTCGTTTTGCAGCGCGGCGAGAATCGCGCGATCGGTTTTGTCGAGATCGTCCGTGGACATGTCGGGAGGGGGCTGCAGGGTGGTGGAAGGCGTCGCCAGATGTCGAAATATTAGCGCATTCCGCTATTTTTTGAATGCAGAGGACTGAAAATCGCCAGCAAACGCTCCGCATCCGATAGCAACATGGAGCCTCGAACAACAAGGAGGCTCCGATGATTTCCGCTCACCTGCTGGCCGTCTACGTGGCGGCATTGATTGTCGTTTATGCGGTGCCTGGGCCGGACATGGCGCTGATCCTGCAAACCAGCATCGCGCGCGGCGTGCGCAGCGGCTTCGCGGCCGCGGCGGGGCTTGGCGTCTCGCGCGCGACGCACGTGACGCTGTCGGCGTGCGGCATGGCGGCGCTGCTGCGCAACGCGCCGTGGCTGTACGACGCGGTGCGCTATGCTGGCGCCGTCTATCTCGCGTGGGTGGGGATTCAAATCTTCCGCTCGCCCGGGTTCGCATTGCCGGCCGGGTCGCGCGACAAGCAAGCGGCCGGCGCGCCGCGAGTGGAATCCACTGCTTCGAGCGTTGCGGGCAATGCGGTGCGGCCGTTGCGGACCGCGTTCGTCAAAGGTCTGCTGACGAACCTGCTCAACCCGAAGGCGCTACTGTTCTGCTCGGTGCTGTTGCCGCAATTCGTGCGGCCGGAAGCGGGGCCGGTAGCGTGGCAGATGATCGAGCTTGGTGTCGTGCTGCTCGTGATCGGCGCATGCTTCGACGCGTTGTATGCGATCGGCGCTGCGCGCATCGCCAACTGGATGCGCGTCCATCCTTTGGCGCAGACGGTACAACGGTGGACCTTCTCGGCTGCGTTGATCGGCTTCGCGCTGCGGCTTTCGCTGGATTGAAACTCGGCGCAGGCGTGAGTTTGCGGGAGCGACCGACCGGCGACGCCGGCCGCTCACTTCTTCAGCTTGCGCTCGCGCCGCGGCCGGTCCTCGATAATTTTCGTGCGATGCTTGTCCTTCATTTTTTTCCAGCCTTTGCATTCGTCGCGCGTGCGCATACAGCCGATGCAAAGGCCGCGGTGCCAGGTGATTGTGTTAATAAAGCCGATAGCGCGGCCGGCCGCGCGCACGCGCGGCGACACAACCACCTTCTCACGCTCATCGATGAAAACCTTCCTGCTGTATGTCGTGACCGCTGTCGCCGAGATTCTCGGCTGTTACCTGCCGTGGCGCTGGCTAAAGGAGGGCGGCTCCGCGTGGCTGTTGCTGCCAGGCGCGGCAAGCCTCGCGCTGTTCGCGTGGCTGCTGACGCTGCATGGCACCGCAGCGGGCCGCGTGTATGCGGCCTACGGCGGCGTGTACGTGGCGGTCGCGATTGCGTGGCTGTGGGTCGTGGACGAGGTGCGGCCCACGCTGTGGGACGCGGCAGGCGTCGCGCTGACGCTGGCCGGCATGGCGGTGATCGCATTCCAGCCGCGCCTGCACGCGTGAGGGCGGCCGCGCGATCGACGACCCGCCTGCTCCGTTTACTGCTGCATCCCGCCCAGATAGTCGAGCTTACCGAGCTCGACACCGTTATGACGCAGGATGTCATACGCGGTCGTCACGTGGAAATAGAAGTTCGGCAGCACGAAACCGAACAGATATGACGCTCCGGTGAACTCGATCGGACCCGTCCGCATTTTCAGCGTGATGGTGCGGCTTTCCGAACCGTCGATCTGCGCCGCGTTGAATTCCTTCAGGTAATCGATCGTTTTCTGGATACGGGCCTGCAGTTCATCGAAAGTTTGCTCGACGTCGTCGAACTTCGGCGGCTCAACGCCGGCGAGGCGCGCCGCGCAACCCTTCGCGGTATCGCTCGCGATATACACCTGGCGCACGAACGGCAGCATGTCCGGCGCGAGCCGGGCATTCGTGAACACCGACGGTTCGATCTGCTTTGCGGCCGCGTGCGCTTCGGCCTTGCCCAGGATGGCCTGCAGGTTCGTGAGGCCGCGAATCAGCACAGGCAGTGATGCTTGATACATCGAAATTGACATGAGTTCCTCTGATTTCTCGATCGTGCGCGCAGGCGGCGCGCGCGGCAATGAAACGGCGGGAATGCCGCTTCAGCATCATAGCGTGTCGCATCCACGCCGCGCATTAGACGCTGGCCATGCGGACAACTGTCGCGCTGGCCGGAACTGTGTTCGAATGCTTTGGTCGGACGCTTGGATGAAGTTCTTGAACAACCCCTGCCGCGTATCGCCACGATGCGCTTCATGCAGGCGCGTGGCGTGCCTGGCCGCCGCCGGGCCGCGCGGTCGTGCATGACCGCGTGCGAAGCCACGCTAACAGGAGAGTCGATACTATGGTCACCAAGCATCCATTGCCGGGCAGCGAGCGAAAGGTCGCGCAGGGCACGACGGTCATCGGGCAATGCGATCCCGCCGAGCGGATCGAGGTCTTCCTGATGCTGCGCCGCCAGCAGCAGGCGCAGTTCGACGCCTTGATGAAACGCATCGAAGCCGGCGACGCGAGCGTGAAGCCGCTGTCGCGCGAGGCGCTCGCCCAGGACTACGGCGCCGCGCCCGATGACATCGCGAAGGTCCGCGCCTTCGCGGCCGCGCATGGGCTCACCGTCGCGCGCGAGGATCCGGCGGCGCGCTCGGTGCTGCTGAGCGGCACGATCGCGCAATTCCAGAGCGCGTTCGAGGTCAAGCTCGAGCTCTACCAGCATCACGCGGCCGGTCAGTTCCGTGGCCGCGCCGGCACGATCAGCGTGCCGGACGATCTGCATGGCGTCGTGGAGGCGGTGCTCGGACTCGACAACCGGCCGCAGGCGCGTCCGCACTTTCGCATCCGGCCGCCGTTCGTGCCGGCGCGCGCCGGGCAGACGTCGTACTCGCCGCCGCAGCTCGCCTCGCTCTACCAGTTTCCGCAAGGCGACGGCGGCGGTCAGTGCGTCGGCATCATCGAGCTCGGCGGCGGCTACAACACGTCGGACCTCAAGACCTATTTCTCGAGCCTCGGTGTCAGCGAGCCGACCGTGACCCCGGTCGGCGTCGATCAGGCTGGCAACAAGCCGAGCGGCGATCCGAACGGGCCGGACGGCGAGGTCACGCTCGACATCGAGATCGTCGGCGCAATTGTGCCGGGCGCGGCCATCGCCGTGTACTTCACGCAGAACAGCGACGCCGGCTTCATCGACGCGGTGAGCCGCGCGGTGCACGACACAACTAACAAGCCGTCGGTGATCTCGATCAGTTGGGGGGCGCCGGAATCAGTGTGGACCAGCCAGTCGATGCAGGCGCTCAACAGCGTACTGCAATCGGCGGCGGCGCTCGGCGTGACCATCTGCGCGGCCTCGGGCGACAGCGGGTCGAGCGACGGCTCGGGCGGCGGCGACGCGGTCGACTTCCCGGCGTCGAGCCCGTACGTGCTCGCCTGCGGCGGCACGCACCTCAGCTCGTCCGGTTCGGCGATCACCCGCGAGGTCGTGTGGAACGACGGCGAGCAGGGCGGGGCCAGCGGCGGCGGCGTGAGCACCGCGTTTCCGGTCCCGGCGTGGCAGCAGGGCTTGTCGGCCACGTCGACGGGCGGCGGCAGCCAGCCGCTCGGCGGGCGCGGGGTGCCGGATGTCGCGGGCGATGCCTCGCCGTTGACCGGCTACGACGTGCTGGTCGACGGAATGCAAACGGTGGTGGGGGGCACCAGCGCGGTCGCGCCGCTGTGGGCGGCGCTGATCGCGCGCATCAACGCGGCGAAGGGACAGCCGGCCGGCTTCGTCAACGCTAAGCTGTACAAGGCGCCGGGCGCCTGCAATGACATCACGCAGGGCAACAACGGCAGCTTCGCGGCGTCGAAGGGGTGGGACGCCTGCACGGGACTAGGCAGCCCCAATGGCGGGAAGGTGGCGGGCGCACTATAGTCTGCAACACAGCGCATAACACAACAACGAGACGTAAGAACGAGGACGCATGGCAAGTAAAACGAACCCTTGGAGCGATCATGACGAATACAGAATCAGCTTCCGGTAGCCAGCATTCGCCGCACAACACGCATGCCACGGCCTCGGCAGGCGCGTCCACCGCCACGAGCGCGCCGCACAAGGCCGGCGACCAGCCGCTCTTCGACCCGGTCGCGTATGGCAACGGCCCGGACGATTCGGTTACCGATACAGTCGAGACGGCCGCGATCACGCATCATTCGGTGACGATCGGCGGTCACAAGATCGACTACACGGCGACCGCGGGCCATCTGGTGATCGTCGATCCGAGCAGCTCGCAACCGTCGGCAAGGATGTTCTACGTCGCGTTCACGCAGGACAATCAGAAGGAAGAAACGCGGCCGGTCACGTTTTTCTATAACGGCGGGCCGGGGTCGTCGTCGGTATTCGTGCTGCTCGGCTCGTTCGCGCCGCGCCGCATCAAGACCTCGATGCCGGGGTTCACGCCGCCTGCGCCTTATTCACTCGAAGACAATCCGGACAGTCTGCTCGACAAGAGCGACCTGGTGTTCATCAATCCGGTCGGCACCGGCTATTCGGCGGCGATCGCGCCGAAGAAGAATCGCGACTTCTGGGGCGTCGATCAGGACGCGGATTCGATCAAGCAATTCATCAAGCGTTTCCTGACGAAGAACAACCGCTGGAATTCGCCGAAGTATCTATTCGGCGAGTCCTACGGCACGGCGCGTAGCTGCGTGCTCGCGTACCGGCTGCACGAGGATGGGGTCGATCTGAACGGCATTACGCTGCAATCGTCGATTCTCGATTACACGCAATCGGGCAATCCGGTCGGCGCGCTGCCCACGGCAGCCGCTGACGCGTGGTATCACAAGAAGCTCGGCGTTGCGCCGCGGCCGACCGATCTCGGCGCGTTCGCCGAGGAGGTCGCGCAGTTCGCGCGCACCGACTACCTGGCCGCGCTGCGCAAGTTCCCGACCACAGATTCCGCGACCACCGAAAAACTCAGCGAATACACCGGCATCGACAAAACGACGCTGCTCGCGTGGAGCCTCGACATCGCGGGCTACGACAGCCGCGGCAATTCGCTGTTCCTGACCACGTTGCTGAAGCCGCAAGGCCTCGCGCTCGGCGCCTACGACGGCCGGGTAACGGCGATCGACACCGGCATCGCCGGCAAGATCGACCCGAACTCCGGCGGCAACGATCCGACGATGACAGCGGTCACCGGCGTCTACACGACGATGTGGAACGTCTATCTGAACGAGCAGTTGAAGTACACGTCGAACTCGTCGTTCACCGACCTCAACGATCAGGCGTTCAAGTACTGGGATTTCGGCCATATCGATCCAACCGGCGCGCAGAAGGGTCTCGACTCGACAGGCAACATCATTCTGTACACGGCCGGCGACCTTGCCGCCGTGATGGCGCTCAATCCCGACCTCAAGGTGCTGTCGGCGAACGGCTTTTTCGATTTTGTCACGCCGTTCTATCAGACCGTGCTCGATCTGCAGCAGATGCCGCTGGTCAGTCAGCAGGTGCGGCAGAACCTGTCGGCACGGTTCTATCCATCGGGGCATATGGTGTATCTCGATGGCGGTTCGCGCACCGCGCTGAAAGCCGACCTCGCAAAGATGTACGAAGAGACGGTGTCGAACGCGCAGGCGCTCGGGCGGATCCGCGCGCTGCAGGCGCGGGTGGCGAAGTAGAGGCGGCGGGGCGCCCCCACTCATCACTCATCGCGACGTCGTGCTGGGTTGGTCTGCGCTGGCTCGCGGCGGCTGCCGCGAGCCAGCAAACGCCGCGCCCTCATGTCCGGCTTTTGTACTCATCCATATTGAATGTGTTTTAATTGCCTTGCGAATTGAACTACCGCGTGCCGCCGCCGGCGCGCCGACGAATGAACGCAGGCATCGCAGACACCCATCGGCGCGGTCTTTCCCGCGACACGACCAGCAGCAATGACGCGGCCAACGCGCCGCGGCTCCGACGCACGCGCGTCCTTCGCCCTCGCGTGCACATCACGCACCGTGCGCTGCTCGTCACCGTTGGCGCAATGATCGTGCTGCGCATCGGAGATGCCGCCGCGCAACCGAGCGCCGTGCTCGACGAACGCGTGACCCAGCAGTCGATCGGCCAGACGATTTGCCGCCCCGGTTATGCGGAAACCGTCGCGCCGCCGTTCGACGAACTGATGGCGCACAAGGATCGTATGCTTGCCGCACGCGGCATCGATGCGGTTGACGTCGCCGCGTTCGCGCTCGACCGGCGTGTGCCGGTCATGCTCGGCGGATCGCCCGATGCGCCGGCCAATCTCGATCTATTGCCGTGGTCCGGCCCGCAGGGCGAGCGCCGCAAGGCACGCGCGGCGGCGATGCTCAAGCGTTGCGTCTGCGAAGGCAAGCTGAGTCTCGCGCAGGCGCAAGCGGTGATCGTCGGCAACTGGTCGGCGGTGTATGCGGGCTTTGGCCAGGCGTCCTGCGACGTGAACCGGCTCGAGTTCGCGACTCGCGACGACGATGGCGTCGACAGCGAAGACAGCCGACGCGGCGACGCGCATGCCCGCCAGCGTTGAGCGCGCCGCGCGCCCGCACGCTTGCGCATTCCTCGCGGAACCACGGTTCGCTGCCCCTCACTCTTTTCGGAGAAACACGATGACCCATTCCCGTCTCGCCGCCGTCGCGCTGACGATCGGCTGCCTGAGCGGCAGCGCCGCCGCGATTGCCGTCGCGCCCGCGCATTGCGCGCGCGCCAATGAGCTCGAGATTCGCGGCGACGTGCCCGCGGCGCTCAGCTTTGACGTGTATCGGCAACTGCGCCCGCTGGATGCGCAGCGAATCGCGCTGTTCGAGGCCGCTGGCGAAGTGAAGCGTCTGCCCGACGGCCTGCCGGTATGCCAGATCGCCGATGACGGCGTCGAGGATCCTTCCGCGGTGCTGGTCCGTCTGCCGCAAGGTAAGAATGCGTGGTGGGTGAGCGCGGCGAACGTGCAAGCGGCGGACTGATCGGCGCGATCAGTCCGCCTTTGCCCACGTCCCCCGCACGATGCTTTCGACGATAGGTCTGCGTGCCGGGCCGGGGCTGGCCTGGCATGCAAGGTGCCGAGGCAGCCGATATTTTCCCAGGATTGGCGCGACTGATTCAGGTACAGTGCATCGACGGGGACGTTTCGCCATTGCCTACGACACTGCGTCACAGTGTGTTCGCTGTCGAAGCGGGCTATCCTGACAACAGGATGCAATTCGCACAGGAGATTTGAACGATGGCCTTCTACTTGTCATGGCTCGCTATGGGGTTGGCCGGCGCGACCGGCGTGGTCGCACTTCGCGCACTCGGCGCGACTCAGACGAAGCAGCGTGCCGCGCTGCGACCGGTGCGTATCGCAAGCGCTGACCGACGGACGGGCCGCCAGGCGCGGCGAGGGTAGGCCACATGAACCTGACCGTGCGCAATATCGCCGAATCGTGCAGCGAGCAGGACGTGCGGGAATTTCTGAAGCGCGAACTCGGCCACTACGCAAAACACGTCGAGGTGGTGGACGCCGGCAAGCCCAGCGCCTACGCGACGGTCGAACTCGACGCGAGCGTGCCGTATGTCGGCGACGTGATCGCGCGGCAGATTCACGGCAAGCACCTGGGTGGCCAGCCGCTCGAAGCGAGCGCCGATCTGTTCAGCGACGAACCGCCGCCCGAGCAGTAAGCGCCGCGGATGGTGCAGTAAGCTCTATTGTTTTCGAAGGCGGTGGACAGGCGCGACGACGCGCGCATGTCCACCGCCTTTATTCTTTTGAGAGCGCCGTTCGCGGGCGCATCATTGCCCATCCGGCGACGTCGGCCAATCGAACGGCGTATACGGCAGCGCCCGCTTGTGACGCGTCGCGTTGTAAAACTGCAGGACCACGTCACGCACAGTATCGCTGACCGGCTTGCCTTCGAGAAAATCGTCGATCGCGTCGTATGGGATGCCATACGCGTCTTCGTCGGGACGAAGCGGCCGCAGCATCTCGAGGTCGGCGGTCGGCACCTTATGCGCCAACGCGTCGGGCGCGCCGAGCGTGTTCGCGACCGCACGCACGCGGCGCTTGCTGAGCCCGGCGAGCGGCAGCACGTCGGCGCCGCCGTCGCCGAACTTCGTGAAAAAGCCCATCACCGATTCGGCCGCGTGGTCCGTTCCGATCACGACGCCCGAGCGCGCGCCAGCCACCGCGTATTGCGCGATCATCCGCTGGCGCGCCTTGATATTGCCGTGCACGAAATCCCGCTGGGATTCGTCCTTGAACGACACGCCGCTTTTATCGAGCGACTCGAGCATCGCATCGGCTGCGGGTTTGATATCGATAGTCAGATTTTCGTCGGCGCGAATGAAGCGTAATGCATCGAGCGCATCCGCTTCATCGCGTTGTTTGCCGTAAGGCAGACGGACGGCGACGAAACTCGCGTCATAATGGTTCGCCCGCAAACGCTCGACTGCGAGTTGCGCGAGACGCCCGGCCGTAGTCGAATCGACGCCGCCGCTAATGCCGAGCACATAAGTTCTCAGGTGGCTGTTGCGCAGATAGTTCGCCAGAAAATCGACCCGGCGCTCGATTTCGCGGCTTGAGTCGAATTCGGCGGCGACGTGCATTTCGGTCGCGATGCGGGCCTGGCGCGCGGCTGGATCGGATTGAGCCATGATCGTTGTCGTCCTCGCGAGAGAAAAAGCGATTGAAGTGGCTTGAAACAGATTGCAAGCAGGTTGAAAAACGGCGTGAGTATCGGCACGTGCCGCCGTCTTCGGTCTACCTTTCGTCGAACGAAATCGTATATGCCTTTTGGGGTTTGATTTTCCGATGACCGATTTAATTGCGTATTAATTGCGTTTTCGCTGGCATGTCGATTGTCGAAAAATAGCCGATCATTTTTGAAGAGTTCGCAGGTTAGAAGGTATTTTCATCGACACGCCTCGCTTCGCTGAGTAACATCGGTCGTGCCGAACGCCGCAGGGACCCGGCGTGCGATCAATAATAATCATGTTTGCTCCAAGACGCGATGAGATACCCAGATCGGCCTGGCCAGCCTGGATTGAACCGCCTGAGGATTTGCGCGTGGGTTTGCGCAGCCGTCGTCTCGAGTGCCGGTGCGATGGCGGCGCCCGGTAGCGCTCAGTCGCCTGCATCCGCGACATCAGCGGCGCATACGCTGAATCTGGCCAATTCGGCCAACGCATGGAATGGCGCGAGGCCGGCCGTTGCCCACGATCGACGCCGCCACCATCGCCGCGCCCGACGCGGCTGGCGTCGTCGATCCGCGCCGCGCGTTCCTGCTGCGCGACGTATTCGCGCGGGACGTGACGCGCCGGCTCAGACTGCCCGTCGCGGAGCAGCGCGCGTACGCCGACCGTCTGGAGACGGCGCTCAATGAGAACGAGCTTGGCAATCTGTCGGGCGAGTACGTGGTGCTCGTCGATCGCAATGCGAACGTGCAGGCGCTCCTGATTTACTTCCGCCCGGCGCCCGCCGACAACTGGCAGATGATCGGCGCATCGCCGGTATCCACGGGACGGCCCGGCGAGTACGATCACTTCATCACGCCGCTCGGCGTGTTCGAACATATGCCCGACAACATGGATTTCCGCTCCGAGGGCACGCAGAATGAAAACCATATTCGCGGCTACGGACGGCGCGATATGCGCATCTTCGACCTCGGCTGGGCGCAGGGTGAACGCGGCTGGGGCAAGGGCGGCATGTCGCAGATGCGTTTTCAGATGCACGCGACCGACCCCGAGCGGCTCGAATCGCTGCTCGGCATTCGTCATTCGAAGGGCTGCGTGCGGATTCCCGCATCGTTGAACACGTTTCTCGATCACTACGGGATTCTCGACGCAGGATATGCGCAGCTCGTCGATTCCGGCCAATCGCTGTGGGTGCTGAAAAGCGACCGGCAGATCATGCCGTGGGCGGGGCGTTTTATCGTCGTGGTCGATTCGCAGCGCAAGAGTCGGCCGGCGTGGTCGCCAGCACCGGGCGCGGTTGCGCGAGCGAAAATGCCCGCGCGCGCGGATACGGCCGACTGACGAGCGCTTTGTGGCAATACTGGCGCGCGGCGCCCCTCACGACCTCGCCAACAACACGCCAGTCAGCGCGACCGCAAACCCGGCGATCTGCACTGGCAGCAGCGTTTCGCCGAACCCCAGATAGCCTTCGAGCGCGGCAAGCGGCGGCGCAAGAAACAGCAGAGCAGTCGCGCGCGCCGCATCGCCGCGCCGGACCATCCAGACGAGCAACGTGACGCTGATGCCGGACAGCATCACGATGCCCCACGCGAGCGATGCCCACAGCGTCGGCGACGCGATCCAGCGATGCTCACCGAGCGCCAGCGCCAGCACCCCCGCGACGATCGCCGCGCCGACGTTCTGCACGGCGCTCGCGCTGCGAATATCGGCCTTTGCGAGCGAGGTCTTCTGGAACAGCGTGCCCGCCGTGATCGCCCCCACTGCGACGATCGATATCAGCACGACCAGCCACGCGGGTGCGTTGCCGTGCGTGGACGGCGTCGCGGCAGCGAGTTTCGGCGCGAGCACCAGCACGACGCCGGCGAGGCCGAGCGCCATGCCGCTCCAGCCGCGCCGCGACAAGCGCTCGCCGAACAGCGGCGCGGCGACGGCGGCCGTCGCGAGCGGCTGCAGCGCGCCGAGCAGCGCCATCACGCCGGCGCTCAGACCTTGCGCGACGGCCCAGTAGCCGGCGCCGAGATAGACGCCTTGCAGCAGCGCGCCCGCGGCCAGGTGCTTGCCGAAGTCGCGTCCCGTCGGCCAGGCTGCGCGCGCGACCAGCGTGGCCAGCGCGAAGACCAGCGCGGTGCCGCTGAAGCGGGCAAGCAGAAACAGATTGGGATCGGCGTAAGGCGTGATCGCGCGGGCGACCACGAAACCGGTCGACCACAGCACGACGAAGACGGCGGCAAGAAAGGAAGCGAGCATCGAGGCGGGAGGCGTGAAAAAAGCCGCCATGTTGGCGGCACGGGCGGCGCGCGTCTTGTTCAAAGCTGCAACGCGCGCGCGGGACCGTCACCACGCGAGCAGCGTCATCCCCGCTCCGAGCACGCCGCCACAGACGACGCATGCCCACAGCAGCCAGCGCGTGCGCCGGTATTCGCGCGCGAGATCCGCGAGCAGTTGCGCGTTCTGCTGCGGGGTGCCGGTGCGATCGTGCTGCTGCAGATAGCGCACCGCCAGTTGCGGCACGCGCGGCAGCATATGCGCGAGATGCGGCAGCTCGTGTGACAGTCGCTTGAGCCAGCCGCGATGATCGAGATCTCGTCGCGCGATATCGGCGAGCACGCCGCGCGCGATGTTCCATGTATCGATGCCCGGATGCAGCGCCCGCGCGAGTATCTCCGCCTGCTGGAACGAGCGCTGCGCGGTCGCGAGCCCGCCCGGCACGTGGCCGCCGAACGGTTGCACGCCGTGCAGCAGATGGTGAAACAGCGAACCCGCCGAGCGATCCTCGGGCGCCGCCGCGAAGTGCGCTTCGGCGCGCGTGCGCAACTCGGCTTCGAGCAGCTCGGCGCGCGCGTCGTCCGGCACGTGGCCGGCCTCGCGATGCATGTCGGCGAGCCGCCCGTAGTGCTGGTCGAACAACGCGGTCGCGCCGTGCACGAAAAATTCGCGCTCGCCGCTCGACAGCGTCGCCATGATCGAGAACTCCGCGAGCACGAGGCGCCCGAGCGTGTCCGGCTCGATGCTGACGCGCACGCGGCGCGCATCGAGCGTCGCGTGGAAGAAGCCATGCTCGAATGCCTGCTCGGCGACGACCTCGACGATATGCGCGGCGAGCGGCGCCAGCTTGATGCCGTGCGCGTGCAGACCGGGCAGGTCGCTCGCGGGCAGCGTGTTGATGCGCTGCATCGTCAGCGTGTGATCGGTGCACAGCTCCCAGATCACGTCTGGCACGACGATGCGCTTGTCGCCGTCGAAATGGTGGCCGGTCTGGCTCAGATTCGCGGCTTCGGCGCGCAAGTCGAAGCGGCGCAGGATGTCGTCGGTGAAGGTTTGCGCGAGCGCGCGCAACTGCAGCCGGCGCGCGACGCGCGACAGCTTTTCGAGCCAGCGCGCGACCCAGCGCAACAGGCCGAGTTCATCGCCGATCTGCTGCAACTGCTGCGCGCGCACGAGCTTGACGGCGACTTCGTGATGACCTTTGACCGGCATCGCGAGCCGCGCGAAATGGGTCTGCTCGGCGAAGCCGCTGAGTACCGGCACGAGGTCGACCGCGCTGAACAGCTCGCCGAGCGGCCGGCCGAACGCGCGAGTCAAAGCCAGCGCGGAGTCGTCCGGCGACAGCGGCACTTCCATGTGATCGATGGCGTCCAGCGCGTCATGCAGCGTGCCGCTCGCGAGTTCGGGGCGCCTGGCGAGCGTCTGCGCGAAGCGGCTCGCGAGCGGACCGAGCGCGGGCAGCAGACCATGCAACTGCGCGCCGCTGCGCTCGGACTCATGCACGCGGCCGATCAGTTCGATCGTCCAGTGCAGCTTGTGGTCGGGCGGGGCGGCGAGCCAGATCAGGCGCGCGCCGTAACGCAGCGCATGGAACAGCAGCAGTAGACGGCGAAACAGTGGCGGCATCGGCGGTTCGGTTGACGGGCGAGGCGTTGTGCGCGGGACTCGGCCGGGCGGCGGCGTTGCGTTCGCCGCATGGCCGGCGAGTCCAGCCGTCAAGGTTAGCAGGTCGGCGCGATGGCTGGCGTGTTCGCGCGCAAGGGCGGCTCGATGCAAGCCGAGCGCGCCATGAACGCGCCCCCACGCCACCCTGAGCGCCACCTGCACGCCAGCACCAACAACGCGCAATACGCGTAATACAATACGGCGGCCTTCCTCAACCACGGCGAAACCCAAGCGTGCCGGCTTTCGGCCTTCTCAGATGCTCGCAGAACAACGTCATCAATACATCCTCGCGCAAGTCGCAAAGAACGGCGCGCTCTCGGTCGCCGAACTGGTGCGCGAACTGAACGTATCGCGCGAAACGATCCGTCGCGACCTCAACGCGCTGGCCGGCCGCGGCCTGCTCGTGACGACACACGGCGGCGCGTTGTCGAGCGATCGGCGCGAGCCCGATCTCGATACGCGCGAAGCCGAGAACGCCGGCGCGAAGCGTGCGATCGGCGAGCGCGCGGCCGAGTTCGTGCCGGACGGCGCGTCGCTGATCATCGATTCGGGCAGCACCACGCAGTCGGTCGCGCGGGCGCTGCTCGACCGGCATCGGCTGACGGTTTACACCAACGACTGGCGCATCGCGCTACTGCTCGGCCGACGCAACGACAATCGCGTGACGCTGCTCGGCGGCGAGCTGTCCGATATCGAAGACGCGACCTTCGGCCTCGACACGGTTCAGCAGCTCACGCAGTACCACGCCGATTTCGCGTTCATTGGCGCGGGCGGAATTTCGCCGGACGGCTATCTCACCGACTACAGCCGCATGGCGGCCGAAGTACGCAGCCGCATGATCGCCGCGGCCGACATGGTGGTCGTCGTCGCCGATCATTCGAAATTCGGACGCGTGACGCCGGTGCGCATCAACGGGATCGAGTCGGCGCGGTATCTGGTCACCGAACTGGCGCCCGAGCGCGCGCTAGGCACGGCGATCACCGCGCATGGTCCGGAGATTCTGATCGCCTGAGACGGCCTGGCGGGGCGGTTCCCGCCGCGTTCGTACGCCGCTCGCGCTGAGCGACATTCCGCGCCCGCCAAAATCTAAATAAAAAAAGCCATCCGCCCCCTCCGCATTTTCCCGACGCGCCGTGCATACATCGTCATTTTCGCCATGTACGATCCACACGGGATCGGCGCGCGGGGCTCTGCTTTTGGGTGGCGCGACGAATTCCATCGGTTGGCGCGAGTTGGCAATTTGTGTCTTTTTTTGGAATTCAGCACAATCGTCATGGCCCTGTCATCGAAACCTGTGATTCTTGCCGTGCCCGCTCAGGCGCGGCAGGCAGCGCGGGTGTGGTAGGGGGCTGTCAGTCAGGCTGGGCGAGAAGCGGCAAAGTTGTCGGCAATCTGCAATCCACGACAGACCGGCGCGGCAACCGCAGCGGGCAACACGCCAGCGGCGCGTGCCGCCGTTCAATCACTACAGGTATGGGTTATCCCGACCGTCTGGTTTTTAGCCTTTCGGAGAGAGCGACATGAAAAAGACGAATTCCCTTCACGCTGCGGCCGGCCTCGCGCGCAAACTGCTGCCGGCGCTGGTCGCCGCGGCCGCGTTCGGCGGTGCCGCGATGCAGGCTCATGCGGCCGACGCCGTCGTGCTGTACACGGCCGACGGCCTCGAAAATCTGTACAAGGATGTGCTGCCGGCCTTCGAAAAGAAGGAGGGCGTGAAGGTCAATATCGTCACGGCGGGTAGCGGCGAAGTCGTGAATCGCGCGACCATCGAGAAGGATCAGCCGAAGGCCGACGTGCTCGTCACCCTGCCGCCGTTCATTCAGCAGGCCGACCAGAGCGGCCTGCTGCAGGCGTACCAGAGCGCCAACTACAAGAACGTGCCGGCCATCGCGAAGGCGCCGAACGGCGCGTGGGCGACCTTCGTGAACAACTACTTCTCGTTCGCGATCAACCCCGAAGTCACGAAAACCGAGCCGAAGACGTTCGCGGACCTGCTGCACCCGGACTTCACCGGGAAGGTCGCGTATTCGAATCCGGCGACCGCCGGCGACGGCATGGCGGTGATCATCCTGACCTCGTCGCTGATGGGCGAAGACCAGGCGTTCGACTATCTGAAGAAGCTCGAGCAGAGCGCCAAGTTCCACACCAAGGGCACGGGCTATCTCGACGTGCTGCTGTCGCGTAACGAGATCGCGGTCGCCAACGGCGATCTGCAGATGGATCTCGACGACGCGGCCAACGGCGGCCTGTCGCTGAAACCGGTGTTCCTCGCCGCCACGCCCGGCGGTCAGCCGACCACGTTCCAGCTGCCGTACGCGATCGCGCTGATCAAGAACGGTCCGAACCAGGCCGAGGGCAAGAAGCTGATCGACTATCTGATGTCGACGCAAGTGCAGTCGAGGGTGCCGGACATCTTCGGCATTCCGGGTCGCAGCGACGTGCCGCTCGCCGGCAAGAACGGCGAAGCGGTCAAGCAGGCGATCAGCGGCGTCAAGCTGATTCCGGTCGACTGGAACCACGTGATGGCGAAGAAGGCCGATTGGACCGCGCGCTGGAAGAGCGACGTGATCGGTTCGTCGGGCAAAGAGACCGAAGTGGTCAAGCCGAAGTAAGTCGATTCAGGCGGCGCTTCGCGCGTAATGCGCGGCGCCGCATCAGCATTGATCCTGTTGGAGGACGACTCCGGTGAATACGGCCAGTCTCGCTCACCCCACTGCGCCTGGCGCTCCGCTGGATGCGCTCGGCGCCGCGCGTTCGGACGCGCCGGGCGGCGTGCAGATCGATCACCTGACGGTGCGCTTCGGCGCGCGCACGGTGCTCGACGATCTGTCGTTGACCATCCGGCGCGGCGAGTTGCTCACCGTGCTCGGCCGCAGCGGCTGCGGCAAGACGACCTTGCTGCGCTTCATCGCGGGCTTCATCGAGGCCGACGGTCTGGCCGGCACGCTGACGGTGGCCGGCCGCGATCTGACGCACATGCCGCCGCACAAGCGCAACCTCGGACTGCTATTCCAGAGCTACGCGCTGTTTCCGCATCTGACGGTATTCGAGAACGTCGCGTTCGGGTTGCGCGCGCGGCGTATTCCGGCGCGCGACGTCGCGCGCCGCGTCGCCGAGGTGCTGAAGCTCGTGCAGCTCGGCGATGCCGGTCACGTGATGCCCGCGCAACTGTCGGGCGGCATGCAGCAGCGCGTGGCGCTCGCCCGCGCGCTCGTGATCGAGCCCGACGTGCTGCTGCTCGACGAACCGCTGTCCGCGCTCGATGCCAATCTGCGCGCGTCGGTGCGCTCCGAACTGAAGGCGCTGCATGAACGCCTGCCGAATCTGACGATCGTCTGCGTGACGCACGATCAGGACGACGCGCTCGTGCTGTCCGACCGCACGCTGCTGATGCGCGATGGCCATATCGCGCAGCTCGGCACGCCGCAGCAGCTGTACGACTCGCCGGCCGACGGCTTCGTCGCGCGCTACCTCGGCGCGGCCAATCTGCTGCCGCCACAGGTCGCGTTCGGCATGGACGACGCGCGCTACAACGAGCGCGAACGTGTCGCGTGTCTGCGTCCGGAGACGCTGCGCATCGTGCCGCTCGGAGAGGGGCAGTTGCACGGCGCGATCGCGTCGGTCGAGTGGTACGGCGCGGCCTTGTCGGTATCGGTCGTGCTCGATGCGCTGCCGAACGACCCCGTGCTCGTCACGATGCAGCGTGGTCTCGGCATGACGCCGGAGAAGGGCGCGCGCGTTTCCCTGCGTTACGAGGCTGGCGATGTCGTCGTTATCAAGCCCTGATACGTCCAACCCACTCGACCTTGCCGCGCAAGCCGAGGTCGAAGCCGCCGCCGCGCGCCGTCTCGCGAGCGCGGCGGCGCACGCGGCCGCCGTCAAGCGGCGCGAGCGCCTCGCGCAATGGCATCTGCTGTTCATTGCAGTCGTGGTGCTCGGACCGCTCGTCATCTATCCGCTGGTGCGGCTCGTGATGCTGAGTCTGACCGGCGCGCATGGCCTGTCTGGCCACGCGTACGTAACGTTCTTCGGTAACCCCGAAACGCGCGGCGTGATCGGCACCACGCTCGGCATCCTGTTCGCGAGCGCGAGCCTGGCGTCGCTGCTCGGCGTGGCGCTCGCGTCGCTGCTGTTCTTCAAGCCGTTTCCGGGCGCGCGCATGGTCACGCGCTTTCTCGAACTGTTCGTCGCGTTCCCGTCGTTTCTGGTCGCGTTCACGCTGATCTTTCTGTACGGCTCGCAAGGCTCGGTCAGCATCGGGCTGCAGCGGCTGTTCAATCTGCAGGCGCCGCCGCTCGATTTTCTGTTCGGCATCGGCGGCGTGATTCTCGCGGAAGTCGTGTTCT
Source organism: Paraburkholderia sp. UCT70 (assembly GCF_050434085.1). Classification (NCBI taxonomy): domain Bacteria; kingdom Pseudomonadati; phylum Pseudomonadota; class Betaproteobacteria; order Burkholderiales; family Burkholderiaceae; genus Paraburkholderia; species Paraburkholderia sp. UCT70. The sequence continues at coordinate 1,569,743 of NZ_JBNPVZ010000002.1, forward strand.
ATACGCCGTTCGTCGTGCGTCCGACGTTGGCATCGTTCGCGCTGCTCGACCAGCGACTGATCGAAGCCGCGCGCAGCCTCGGCGCGAACGGCCTGATGGTCGCGTTCAAGGTGATCCTGCCGCTCGCGTGGCCGGGCATCGCGGCCGGCACGATCCTGTGTTTTCTGCTGACGCTCAACGAGTTCGGCATTCTGCTGGTGCTCGGCAGCGCCCATCTGATCACGCTGCCGGTCGCGATCTACAGCGCCGCCACCGTCGATCTCGATCTGCCGACCGCGGCCGCCGGCGCGGTCGTGATGCTGCTGATGTCGTTGTCGTTGTACGCGTTGTACCGGCGTGTCAATCGTCGCAAGGTGAAAGGAGCCGGTCATGGCCGTTGAACTCGATCCGACCGTGCTGCCGGTCATGCACAAGAAGGGCCGGCCGGTGCGGCGCAGCCTCGCGGTGCGACTGCTCGGCGGTCTGTTCCTCGGCTTTGCCGCGCTGCTGTGCTTCTGGCTGTTCGTGCTGCCGGTGTTGGTCGTCGCGCTATCGAGCGTCGCGTCGCACTGGTCCGGCACGATCCTGCCCGACGGCTTCAGCATGCGCTGGTTCGAGCGCCTCGGTTCGAGCGACTTCGACGCGCTGACCACCAGCCTCGAAGTCGGCATGGGCGTCGCGGTGCTCGGCACGATCCTCGGTTTGTGGCTCGCGCTCGCGCTCGAAGGACGCGACCGGCGCGGCCTCGGCGCCGTCATCGACACGATCGCGATGATGCCCAACGGCGTGCCGAGCGTCGTGCTCGGCCTCGCGGTGCTGATCGCGTATCACAAACGGCCGCTCGATCTGTCGAGCTCGGCGGCGATCGTGGTGTTCGTGCAGCTCGCGCTGGTACTGCCGTTCTGCTACCGCTGCGCGGCCGCCGCGCTGCGCCCGGAGCTGACCGTGTTGCGCGAAGCGGCCGCGAGCCTCGGAGCGCCGCCGTCGATGGTGCTGCGCCGCGTCGTGTTGCCGCAACTGGTGCCGGCGATACGCGCGAGTCTCGCGCTCGGCTTTGCGCTGTCGCTCGGCGAACTCGGCGCGACGCTGACCGTATATCCGCCAGGCTTCGCGACGGTGCCGATCGTCGTCGTCGGGCAGGTGGAACGCGGCTATTACCTGCCGGCTTCCGCGCTGTCGCTGATTTTGCTGCTGGTCTCGCTGGTCGCTCTGCTGCTGATCGCGGCGCGCGCTCCGCGGCGCCGGATCGACTGAGCCGACTGAGCCGACTGAGCCGAGTGATCGGCGAGCGATTTCGTTGATCTGAAGCACGCGCGCGAACCGGTGAGCATCGATGCAGATGTGGCAAAAGTTGTCCAAATGACCGAATATATGCACTCTGCTTCCCTCGATCCGATCGAGGTCCTGCGCCGCCATTCGCTGACGACGCTGGTGCGCGACGAGATCGAGCGGCATATCGTCGGCGGCATGCTGGCGCCGGGCGACAAGCTCAACGAAGCCGACTGGGCGGCGCGATTGCAGGTGTCGCGCGGGCCGGTGCGGGAGGCGTTTCGCGCGCTAGAGCAGGCGGGTCTGGTGCGCACCGAGAAGAATCGCGGCGTGTTCGTGCGGACGGTGTCGCTCGCGGAGGCGGACGAGATTTACGCGGTGCGCGCGGTGCTCGAAGAGGGGGCGTGCCGGATGCTCGCGTCGAACATCGATGCGGGCAAGCTCGCGGTGCTGCGCGACTGGGTCGACGCGATGCGCGCGGCGCTCGCGTCGCACGATCACGATGCGTATGCGCGCGCGAACGTCGCGTTTCACGATGCGCTGGTCGCGGCGGCGGGCAACACGAAGTTGTACGACACGTATCGCAGGCTCGTCAGCGAGCTGAGCCTGTTTCGGCGTGCGGCGCTAGTCGTGCAGGCCGACGCGATGGCGCGCTCGCTCGCCGAGCATCGCGCGATTCTGACAGCGCTCGCGTCGCGCGATGCGGAGCAGGCCGCGCAGTTGATGCGCGCGCATGTGCAGGGCGGGTTGCAGCGCGCGCATGCGGCCTGCGAGGCGGCGGGCGATGCGGCGCACGAGCAGCGCCTCCCGGCAGGCGCGGGTGCGGCCGGCTCGCGCGGGCGATGACGGCGCGGCGATGAAGCCGAGGCAAGCGCACCGGCAAACGCCGCGGCAGCTTCGCCCCACGAACAGACAGCCCGGCGATGAAGCCTTTGCAATGACAACCCCGGCAATGGAAAACCACGCGATGACACACCCCGAGCAACGCACGATCGAAGTCAACGGCCGGAGCTACCGGCTGCCTTCACAACCGACGGTCGTCGTCTGTGTCGACGGCTGCGAGTTTGCGTACCTGGAAGCGGCGGTCGCGGCCGGCGTCGCGCCGTTTATCGGTTCGATGCTCGAGGGCGGCGCGGCGTTTCGCGGCGACTGCGTGATCCCGTCGTTCACGAACCCGAACAACCTGTCGATCGTGACCGGCGTATTGCCGTCCGTGCACGGCATCTGCGGCAACTACTTCTGGGACACCCACGCGAACGACGGCACGGGCGCGGCGGTGATGATGAACGATCCCGCCTACCTACGCGCGCCCACGCTGCTCGCGGCCGCCGCCGACGCGGGCGCCGCGGTCGCCGTCGTCACCGCGAAGGACAAACTGCGCGGGCTGCTCGGCTCGCAGTTGAAGGGCACCTGCTTTTCGGCGGAGAAAGCTGACGAGGTGACGCGCGAGGAAAACGGCATCGACGACGTGCTCGATCTGGTTGGCCTGCCATTGCCCGACGTGTATAGCGCGGGGTTGTCGGAATTCGTGTTCGCGGCCTGCGTGCGGCTCGCGCAGACACGCAAGCTCGACCTCATGTATCTGTCGACGACCGACTATATCCAGCACAAATGGGCGCCCGGCACCGAAGGCGCGAACGCGTTCTACGCGATGATGGACGGCTATCTCGCGAAGCTCGACGCGCTCGGCTGGGTGATCGGCCTCACCGCCGATCACGGCATGAACGCGAAGCACGATCCGCAGACCGGCGAGCCGAACGTGATCTATCTGCAGGACTTGCTCGACGACTGGCTCGACGCGTCGACGGCGCGCGTGATTCTGCCGATCACCGATCCGTACGTCGTGCATCATGGCGCGCTGGGTTCGTTCGCGACGGTCTATTTGCCGCGCGAGGTCGATGCTGCGTCCGTGATTGCGCGGATCGGCCGCCTGCCGGGAATCGAAGTCGTGCTCGATCGACGCGCCGCGTGTGTGCGCTTCGGGCTGCCTGAGGATCGCATCGGCGATCTGGTCGTGATCGGCACGAAGCATGTGGTGCTCGGCACGCGGCGCGACGAGCACGACCTGTCCGGGCTCACCGTGCCGTTGCGCTCGCACGGTGGGATTTCCGAGCAGGAAGTGCCACTGCTGTTCAACCGGCGCGTCCAGCCATCAGCCACCGGCAGCGAAGGCAAACGGCTGCGCAATTTCGATATCTTCGACGTCGCGCTCAATCGCGTGTCGACATCGTGAACACGGCGCCGCGGGACCATCCTGAGTTCCGCGCCGAAGCGCTGCGGCTGAGCGGCGAGCGCGCGACGCGCGCCTGGACGCTCGACGTGTTCGATCCTTAGACCGGCATGCGCGTCGGCACGGTGCCCCTCGCCAGCATCGACGATGTGCGCGCCGCGTTCGACTACGCGCTCGCGTATCGGCCGACGCTGTCGCGCTACGAGCGTTCGCAGATTCTCGAGCGCGCGGCGGTGCTGCTGCGTGAGCGGATCGAACCGGCGTCGGATCTGATTTCGCTCGAGTCGGGTCTGTCGAAGCAGGACTCGCGCTACGAGATCGGCCGCGTCGCCGACGTGTTCCGCTTTGCCTCGTTCGAGGCGTTGCGCGACGACGGTCAGAGTTTCTCGTGCGATCTGACGCCGCATGGCAAAAGGCGTCGCGTGTTCTCGCAGCGCGAGCCGCTCGCGGGCGTGATCGTCGCGATCACGCCGTTCAATCATCCGATGAACCAGGTCGCGCACAAGGTCGCGCCGGCCATCGCGACGAATAATCGCGTGGTGCTGAAGCCGTCGGAGAAGGTGTCGCTGTCGGCGCTTTATCTGGCCGATCTGCTGTATGAAGCGGGGCTGCCCGCGCCGATGCTGCAGGTGCTGACCGGCGATCCACGCGAGATCGCCGACGAGCTGGTTACGCACGCGTCGGTCGAACTCGTTACGTTTACGGGCGGTGTTGCAGTCGGGAAATACATTGCGACGAAGGTCGGATATAGACGCGTCGTGCTCGAGCTGGGCGGCAACGACCCGCTGATCGTGCTCGACGATGCGGACCTCGAGCGCGCGGCGACGCTTGCGGTGCAAGGCTCGTACAAGAACTCGGGGCAGCGCTGCACGGCGGTCAAGCGGATGCTCGTGCAACACGGCGTCGCGGCGGAATTCACGGAGCTGGTCGTCGAAAAGACGCGCGAGTGGACGTTCGGCGATCCGTTCGATGCGTCGAATCAGATGGGCACCGTGATCGACGCCGCCGCCGCGCAGCTGTTCGAGGCGCGCGTTAATGAGGCGGTGGCCGCGGGCGCGCGCCTGCGCCTCGGCAACGAGCGCCGCGGCGCGTTGTATGCGCCGACCGTGCTCGACAACGTCGATCCGTCGATGACGCTCGTGCGCGAGGAAACCTTCGGGCCGGTGTCGCCGGTCATCGCGTTCGACACGCTCGACGATGCGATTCGCATCAGCAACGGAACACCGTTCGGGCTGTCGTCGGGCGTGTGTACGAACCGGCAGGACGCGATCACGCGTTTCATTAATGAGCTGCGCGTGGGCACCGTCAACGTGTGGGAAGTGCCAGGCTATCGGATCGAGCTGACGCCGTTCGGCGGCATCAAGGATTCGGGGCTAGGCTACAAGGAAGGCGTTCAGGAAGCGATGAAGAGCTTTACCAATCTGAAGACGTTTTCATTACCTTGGGAGTAACAGGTGGCATTGAGTCTCGACGATATCCGTGTGCTCTTCGAGCGACACGGCAGCCTCGCGTATAGCGGCGAGCCGGTGACGCAGCTCGAGCACGCGTTGCAGAGCGGCGCGCTCGCCGAGGCGGAAGGCGCGAGCGACGAACTCGTCGCCGCGGCGTTCTTGCACGACCTCGGCCATCTGCTGAACCTGCAAGGGGAGACGCCGACGGAACGGGGTGTCGACGATCTGCATCAGTATTTCGCCTTGCCGTTTTTGCGGCCGGTGTTGTCGGATGCGGTGCTGGAGCCGATTCGTCTGCACGTCGACGCGAAGCGCTGCCTGTGCGCGATCGACGCTACCTATTTGGGCCAGCTGTCCGCCGACTCGGTGCGCAGCTTGCAATTGCAGGGCGGGGTCTTCAGCAGGGAAGAGGCGCAGGCGTTTATGCAGAAACCGTACGCCGAAGACGCGATGCGTTTGCGCCGATGGGACGATCGCGCGAAAGAGAAGGATCGCGCGACGCCGGGGATCGACCATTATCTGGCCGTGGTCGAACGGGCGATGCGCGCGCATGCGACTGCGTGAGTCGAGGTGTTTTGGGTCGCGATAGGTTGCGCGCCGAGCGGTCAAAATATCGCTTGCAAGTCCCGATGTCGGCGACTAGAATTCCGCTCTTTCGCGCTCCGGACGCCGGGGTGCGGAGAAGCGGGAAGCCTTTGAGGGCGAGGGCTTCAGCGGCGTGGGCAGGTTAAGCGAGTGATAAAAACCTGTTGACGATCCGACGGAAGTTCTCCATAATTTCGCTTCTCTGCTGCAGACGCAGCGACGCAAACGAAGCAGTGCCGGGTAGTGGTGGTTCAGGCGCGGCGGGTCTGGCGGACCGATCTTTAAAAACTAACAGTCGATAAGTGTGGGCGCTTGATGCGGAATGCGGCGGCGGATTCTGTGGAATCTGCTGTCAGGCAGAAGTATCAGAAGCCTCACACAGTATTGGAGGAAGGTTTGTCTGTCGGAAGACGGATCAATCATCGTCAGTACGTTGAGTGAGCGACCGGGTTCGAGAGAGCCCGAAAACAGTAACAGGTTTGAACTGAAGAGTTTGATCCTGGCTCAGATTGAACGCTGGCGGCATGCCTTACACATGCAAGTCGAACGGCAGCACGGACTTCGGTCTGGTGGCGAGTGGCGAACGGGTGAGTAATACATCGGAACGTGTCCTGGAGTGGGGGATAGCCCGGCGAAAGCCGGATTAATACCGCATACGCTCGGGAGAGGAAAGCGGGGGATCGCAAGACCTCGCGCTCAAGGGGCGGCCGATGGCAGATTAGGTAGTTGGTGGGGTAAAGGCCTACCAAGCCGACGATCTGTAGCTGGTCTGAGAGGACGACCAGCCACACTGGGACTGAGACACGGCCCAGACTCCTACGGGAGGCAGCAGTGGGGAATTTTGGACAATGGGCGCAAGCCTGATCCAGCAATGCCGCGTGTGTGAAGAAGGCCTTCGGGTTGTAAAGCACTTTTGTCCGGAAAGAAAACCTCGTGGCTAATATCCGTGAGGGATGACGGTACCGGAAGAATAAGCACCGGCTAACTACGTGCCAGCAGCCGCGGTAATACGTAGGGTGCGAGCGTTAATCGGAATTACTGGGCGTAAAGCGTGCGCAGGCGGTGCTGTAAGACCGATGTGAAATCCCCGGGCTTAACCTGGGAACTGCATTGGTGACTGCAGCGCTGGAGTATGGCAGAGGGGGGTGGAATTCCACGTGTAGCAGTGAAATGCGTAGAGATGTGGAGGAACACCGATGGCGAAGGCAGCCCCCTGGGCCAATACTGACGCTCATGCACGAAAGCGTGGGGAGCAAACAGGATTAGATACCCTGGTAGTCCACGCCCTAAACGATGTCAACTGGTTGTCGGGCCTTCATTGGCTTGGTAACGTAGCTAACGCGTGAAGTTGACCGCCTGGGGAGTACGGTCGCAAGATTAAAACTCAAAGGAATTGACGGGGACCCGCACAAGCGGTGGATGATGTGGATTAATTCGATGCAACGCGAAAAACCTTACCTACCCTTGACATGTATGGAATCCTGCCGAGAGGCGGGAGTGCCCGAAAGGGAGCCGTAACACAGGTGCTGCATGGCTGTCGTCAGCTCGTGTCGTGAGATGTTGGGTTAAGTCCCGCAACGAGCGCAACCCTTGTCCCTAGTTGCTACGCAAGAGCACTCCAGGGAGACTGCCGGTGACAAACCGGAGGAAGGTGGGGATGACGTCAAGTCCTCATGGCCCTTATGGGTAGGGCTTCACACGTCATACAATGGTCGGAACAGAGGGTTGCCAAGCCGCGAGGTGGAGCCAATCCCGGAAAACCGATCGTAGTCCGGATCGCACTCTGCAACTCGGGTGCGTGAAGCTGGAATCGCTAGTAATCGCGGATCAGCATGCCGCGGTGAATACGTTCCCGGGTCTTGTACACACCGCCCGTCACACCATGGGAGTGGGTTTTACCAGAAGTGGCTAGTCTAACCGCAAGGAGGACGGTCACCACGGTAGGATTCATGACTGGGGTGAAGTCGTAACAAGGTAGCCGTATCGGAAGGTGCGGCTGGATCACCTCCTTTCCAGAGCTGTGCATTCACTGCACTCAAGTGCTCACGCTTATCGGCTGTGGTTAATGGAAGCAACGCAGACAGACATCAGGGGTCTGTAGCTCAGCCGGTTAGAGCACCGTCTTGATAAGGCGGGGGTCGATGGTTCGAATCCATCCAGACCCACCACGGTCTTGTCTGGTGAGCTGAAGGGCTGGGGCCGCTGGAATATCTGTGGGACTGGGGGATTAGCTCAGCTGGGAGAGCACCTGCTTTGCAAGCAGGGGGTCGTCGGTTCGATCCCGTCATCCTCCACCAATCCTCAATGCGCAGGGTTCTGCCTGAAGGCAGAGCGTTGCGCATTGGCGATTGAGCCAGTCAGGGCGGTATGAGGCACAGGCTTCATACCGGCTGCCGTTCTTTAACAATCAGGAAGAAGTAGTAAAGAGATTCACGAAAGCATACCTGGAGATGGGTGTGTGAGTAGGTGAATCAGGGTTGTGATTGTATCGATGTATTTTAAAGGTGATCGAAAGATTGCCTTGGAATACGGCGCAACACGAATACTCAACCTGTAACGGAACGTGAATGGTCGACTCCTTCGGGAACCTGTCCCCTCCGGGGATGGGACCAGAGTAAGCGCTAAAGCGCTAACACTGGTCGACAGAGACACACCCGTTATAGGGTCAAGCGAACAAGTGCATGTGGTGGATGCCTTGGCGATCACAGGCGATGAAGGACGCGGTAGCCTGCGAAAAGCTCCGGGGAGCTGGCAAACGAGCATTGATCCGGAGATGTCCGAATGGGGAAACCCACTCCTAATGGAGTATCCGTAGCTGAATCCATAGGCTGCGTGAGGCGAACGCGGTGAACTGAAACATCTAAGTAACCGCAGGAAAAGAAATCAACCGAGATTCCCAGAGTAGTGGCGAGCGAAATGGGATCAGCCTGTACACGTTATCTGTATTGTTAGTCGAACGCTCTGGAAAGTGCGGCCATAGCAGGTGATAGCCCTGTAGACGAAAACAGCATGGAAGAACTGGGTGTACGAGAAGTAGGGCGGGACACGTGAAATCCTGTCTGAAGATGGGGGGACCATCCTCCAAGGCTAAATACTCGTGATCGACCGATAGTGAACCAGTACCGTGAGGGAAAGGCGAAAAGAACCCCGGGAGGGGAGTGAAACAGATCCTGAAACCGCATGCATACAAACAGTCGGAGCCTCTGCGAAGGGGTGACGGCGTACCTTTTGTATAATGGGTCAGCGACTTACATTCAGTGGCGAGCTTAACCGATTAGGGCAGGCGTAGCGAAAGCGAGTCCGAACAGGGCGTCCAGTCGCTGGGTGTAGACCCGAAACCAGGTGATCTATCCATGGCCAGGTTGAAGGCACGGTAACACGTGCTGGAGGACCGAACCCACTAACGTTGAAAAGTTAGGGGATGAGCTGTGGATAGGGGTGAAAGGCTAAACAAACCTGGAAATAGCTGGTTCTCTCCGAAAACTATTTAGGTAGTGCCTCGTGTATCACCTTCGGGGGTAGAGCACTGTCATGGTTGTGGGGTCCATTGCGGATTACTACGCCATAGCAAACTCCGAATACCGAAGAGTGCAATCACGGGAGACAGACATCGGGTGCTAACGTCCGGTGTCAAGAGGGAAACAACCCAGACCGCCAGCTAAGGTCCCCAAATATGGCTAAGTGGGAAACGAAGTGGGAAGGCTAAAACAGTCAGGAGGTTGGCTTAGAAGCAGCCACCCTTTAAAGAAAGCGTAATAGCTCACTGATCGAGTCGTCCTGCGCGGAAGATGTAACGGGGCTAAGCCATATACCGAAGCTGCGGATGCACAGCAATGTGCATGGTAGGAGAGCGTTCCGTAAGCCTGCGAAGGTGCACTGGAAAGTGTGCTGGAGGTATCGGAAGTGCGAATGCTGACATGAGTAGCGATAAAGGGGGTGAAAGGCCCCCTCGCCGTAAGCCCAAGGTTTCCTACGCAACGTTCATCGGCGTAGGGTGAGTCGGCCCCTAAGGCGAGGCAGAAATGCGTAGCTGATGGGAAGCAGATTAATATTTCTGCACCATTGTGAAATGCGATGGGGGGACGGATCGCGGAAGGTTGTCCGGGTGTTGGAAGTCCCGGTCCTTGCATTGGAGAAGGCGCTTTGGCAAATCCGGGCGCGGAATTCAAGGGTGCGAGGCGAGTCGCTCAGGCGACGAAGCAACTGGAAGGGGTTCCAGGAAAAGCCTCTAAGCTTCAGTTTCACAGTGACCGTACCGCAAACCGACACAGGTGGGCGAGATGAGTATTCTAAGGCGCTTGAGAGAACTCGGGAGAAGGAACTCGGCAAATTGGTACCGTAACTTCGGGATAAGGTACGCCCTCATAGCCTGACTGGCCTGCGCCAGAAGGGTGAAAGGGTTGCAATAAACTGGTGGCTGCGACTGTTTAATAAAAACACAGCACTCTGCAAACACGAAAGTGGACGTATAGGGTGTGACGCCTGCCCGGTGCCGGAAGATTAAATGATGGGGTGCAAGCTCCTGATTGAAGTCCCGGTAAACGGCGGCCGTAACTATAACGGTCCTAAGGTAGCGAAATTCCTTGTCGGGTAAGTTCCGACCTGCACGAATGGCGTAACGATGGCCACACTGTCTCCTCCCGAGACTCAGCGAAGTTGAAGTGTTTGTGATGATGCAATCTCCCCGCGGCTAGACGGAAAGACCCCATGAACCTTTACTGTAGCTTTGCATTGGACTTTGAACCGGTCTGTGTAGGATAGGTGGGAGGCTATGAAGCGTGGACGCCAGTCTGCGTGGAGCCGTCCTTGAAATACCACCCTGATCTGTTTGAGGTTCTAACCTTGGCCCGTGATCCGGGTCGGGGACAGTGCATGGTAGGCAGTTTGACTGGGGCGGTCTCCTCCCAAAGTGTAACGGAGGAGTACGAAGGTACGCTAGGTACGGTCGGAAATCGTGCTGATAGTGCAATGGCATAAGCGTGCTTGACTGTGAGACTGACAAGTCGAACAGGTGCGAAAGCAGGTCATAGTGATCCGGTGGTTCTGTATGGAAGGGCCATCGCTCAACGGATAAAAGGTACTCTGGGGATAACAGGCTGATACCGCCCAAGAGTTCATATCGACGGCGGTGTTTGGCACCTCGATGTCGGCTCATCTCATCCTGGGGCTGTAGCCGGTCCCAAGGGTATGGCTGTTCGCCATTTAAAGAGGTACGTGAGCTGGGTTTAAAACGTCGTGAGACAGTTTGGTCCCTATCTGCCGTGGGCGCTGGATATTTGAAGGGGGCTGCTCCTAGTACGAGAGGACCGGAGTGGACGAACCTCTGGTGTACCGGTTGTCACGCCAGTGGCATCGCCGGGTAGCTATGTTCGGAAGAGATAACCGCTGAAAGCATCTAAGCGGGAAACTCGCCTTAAGATGAGATATCCCCGGGGCTTCGAGCCCCTTGAAGGGTCGTTCAAGACCAGGACGTTGATAGGTCAGGTGTGCACGTACAGTAATGTACTGAGCTAACTGATACTAATTGCCCGTAAGGCTTGATCCTATAACCGGTGTGTTTTGCGGTCAGCGTGAGCGCTTCAGCTGTCGGCCGGAGTTAGTGCTTCAGCACTTACTCCGGGCCCATGCAAAGCGCTTACCCGGACCCCACCCCCGAAGGGGGCAGGAACACGCACACGGTTGAGATCGGTGTTGTGCCAGAAACAACACAACCCCCACCCGAATCCTTTACGCTTCTTCCCGATTGGCTGTGGCGCAACCGGTTGACTCCAACCCTGCGACGCAGCAACCCGTCATGCCTGATGACCATAGCGAGTCGGTCCCACCCCTTCCCATCCCGAACAGGACCGTGAAACGACTCCACGCCGATGATAGTGCGGATTGCCCGTGTGAAAGTAGGTAATCGTCAGGCTCCTCCCCAGTCAGAAACCCCACCCGCCGCGGTGGGGTTTTTGCGTTTACACGGCCCAAATCAACAGCAACATGCTCGACCGAGCACGAACAATAAGCGTGGCCGGACGCCGTTGCCAGCCACTGCCAAAAGTAGCCTGTTGATCGACGCTTTTTTGCGCATACGACCTGCGCACAAACAAGCGTCTAGCTCGTCCCGAGCGCTGCTCGGTGGCGTTCCCGCGCTCAACGCTAGCCTCCCGCACGTATCTAAGGTGAAGTTGACCCAGAAAAACGGACATCTATCCTTTGGAGAAGGAGGTGCCGATTATGGGCAAGCATCGTACCCCGTACAGAGGTGGCCTCGCTTGTTCGGACAGGTTCTCGATATTTTTAAGTGGAACGTCCGGGGCAGTCATGCTGCCAATTTGATCGCAGGCAGCGTCGCGAAGTATGCCTCATCCGGCGTGCGGTCTTCCAGACTCGAATGAGGCCGTCTCTGGTTGTACAAGCCGTCAACACAACGCCCATATCGGCGAATCAAAGGAGGTTCTCTACCGCTGGCACCCGTGGTACGGGCACACGGTATGGATTTTCACCACGATAGAGAGGAAGAACGCCGAGTCAGTGCTGCGCTGTGGGCGAGAGCCGTTCGACACGGCGGGCTTGCTGGAGGTGCCGCAATGGATGTTCGATCCCGTTGCCTGCTGTCGCATTACCTCGGCAACGTCTCCCGCCGTCAGCTGTGAAGCATTGAGGGAACTGAAGTACCTGTTGGCGCAGGCGCCTGCTGCCACGCCGCGCGGTATGGTACAAGCCGAGCACCATCCTTTGCTCCGTACAGGAGGTGCTGATGCGACGCCAGACAAACCCCCAACCGGGCGGTCAACTCGACCTGTTCCGTCTCTTTCCGAAGACACCACAATGGGAGCACCTGCCGCAAGAGGTCCGGCAGCAGACGGTGCGTTTGCTGGCGCAGCTGCTGCGGCAACACCGTCGCGGGCTGCTCGCCGCCGTACACGAGCCGGAGGTGCGCGATGAGTGACAAGATTCGGGCGCAGCATCTGGCGCGCAAGGCCATGCTGTACGTGCGCCAGTCGTCGGCCTACCAGGTCAGCCACAATCTGGAGAGCCAGAAGCTGCAGTATGCGATGCAGGATCGTCTGCATCAGTTGGGCTGGAACGAGATCGAGGTGATCGACGAGGATCTGGGACGCTCTGCGGCCGGAACGCAAACGCGCACGGGCTTCGAACGGATGGTCGCAGAGGTCTGTCTTGGGCACGTCGGCGCAGTTGCCGCTCGCGAGGTTTCACGATTCGCGCGCAACAGTCGCGAGTGGCAGCAACTGGTTGAGGTGTGCCGCGTCGTCGACACGGTGCTCGTCGATCAGGAGACCGTCTACTCACCGCGGCAGAGCAACGATCGTTTGCTGCTCGGCTTGAAGGGCAGCCTGAACGAATACGAGCTGGATCTGTTGCGTCAGCGTTCGCTCGAAGCTCGTCGGGAGAAGGCCAAACGCGGCGAACTCATTGTCGCGGCGCCGGTGGGTTACTGCAAGACCGAAGACCAGCGCCTGGAGAAGGATCCGGATTTGCGCGTGCAGGACGCCATCCGCTCAGTATTCCGCCAGTTCGGCGCGATTGGTTCGGTGCGTCAGACGTTGTTATGGTTCCTGGAGCACGGCCTGCAGTTGCCGGCATGCATGCCGCGCGGCGAAATCCAATGGAAACGGCCGAGCTACGGCACGGTGTACCGGATCCTGACCAACCCGATCTACGGTGGCACGTATGCCTATGGCAAAACCGAATGCGCGATCCATTACGAGGCTGGGGAACCACGCAAACGTGATCGCCGCAAACCACGGGATCAGTGGCTTGCGCTCATTCCGAATGCCCACGAAGGGTACGTTGACTGGGACGAATTCGAACGGATCCAGTGTGCCATTAGCGGCAACCTGCGTCTGGCCGGACACGCTGGCGCCCCGAAGAACGGTGAGGCCCTGCTGGCGGGACTATTGCGCTGCAGGCGCTGCGCGAGCAAGCTGACGCTACACTACACGGGTAACAGGCACGACGCCTTGCGCTATAGCTGTCATCGCGGCTGGATGGACAAGGGGCAACCGCGTTGTATTGCGTTCGGTGGCACACGCGCGGACGCGGCCATCGCCGAGGCGGTCTTGCAGGTCGTTCAACCGGCGGCAATTGAGGCAGCAATCGTGGCGCGCGAAGAAGAGACCCTGAAGCAGGACGAAGTGCTGGCCGCGTTGCAGCGGGATCTTCAGGCTGCACGCTACGCCGCGCAACGCGCGCAGAAACAGTACGATGCTGCTGACCCCGAGAACCGGCTCGTCGCCGACGAACTGGAGCGGCGCTGGAATCATGCGCTACTACGCGTAGAGGAACTGGAATCGCGTATCGAGCAACAGTCGCGCACATCCGGCCAGATACCGCCTACCCAGCCAGAGGAGTTTGCCGATCTTGCCACTGCATTGGAATCGATCTGGCCGCAGGCCGACGCCCGCCTGAAGAAGCGCATAGTGCGCACCCTGATCCACGAAGTCGTCGTTGACGTTGACGACGCAACGAGCGAAATCGTGCTCGTCATTCACTGGAAGGGCGGAGTACATACCGAGATTCGCGTGCCGCGGCGGCGCCGCGGAGAGAACACTACGCATACGTCACGTGAAGCAATTGATGCCGTGCGCCAGCTTGTCCGTATCTGTCCGGATCTGGTGATCGCCGGCGTACTCAATCGCAATGACCTGCGAACCGGCCGGGGTAACTTCTGGACCCAGGAGCGAGTCACCGCGTTGCGCAGCCACCATCAGATCCCGGTCTATTCGAGCGAACGACGTGCTGCTGAAGGATGGATGACGTTGACCGAGGCATCGGCGTTCATCGGTGTGAGCCCCGGAACGCTCAGGCTCGCAGTTGAGCGCAACAAGATCCCAGCCGAACATCCGTTACCCAACGGGCCATGGATCTTCAATCGCAATTCGCTGACCGGGGACGCAGTTACCGAACTCGTCGGACGGGCTCGCGCACGGCGTGGACACCCCACAATACCAACGACACAACAGGGCTCTCTAGATTTATCAACAACATAGCGAGGTTGGGCAGTATGAAACGCACTTGTACAGATTGATGTAATCGCCGATTGAGCGCCGGGCGTGGCCTACCGATTCATAGGCTTTCAGATACACCGCTTCATATTTCACGCTTCGCCACACGCGCTCGACGAACACGTTGTCTCGCCAGGCACCTTTGCCGTCCATCGACAGGCGGATGCCCCGGCTGAGCACGGCCCCGGTGAACGCTATCGCGGTGAACTGGCTGCCCTGGTCGGTATTGACGATCTCAGGTTGCCCGTACTTCGCGAACGCTTCTTCCAACGCCTCGACAGCGTGCATCGCCTCCATCGTGATCGCTACGCGGTGGGCCAGTACCTTCCGGCTGGCCCAGTCCACCACGGCGGTCAGATACACGAAGCCGCGCGCCATCGGGATATAACTCGTATCCAGTGCCCAGACCTGGTTTGCCCGACTGATCGTCATGCCCCGTAGCAGATACGGCCAGATCTTGTGCTGCGCATTGCGTCGGCTCGTATTCGGCTTGCAATACAGCGCCTCGATACCCATGCGCTTCATCAGCGTGCGCACGTGCCGACGGCCAATCTCGTGTCCCTCGCGACGCAGCAGTCGCGCCAGCATCCGCGCTCCGGCAAACGGAAACTCCATGTGCAGTTCATCGATCCGGCGCATCAGCAACTGGTCTGCGTTGCTCACCGGTTGCGCCCGGTAATACACGCTCGATCTTGCGATACCAACGAGTCGCGCCTGCTGCGAGACCGGCAATGCGTGTGTACGATCGATCATCGCTTTGCGCTCAGCAATCCCGCCTTGTTGAGCGCGCCGCTTAAAAAATCGTTCTCCAGCGTGAGCTGGCCGATCTTCGCATGTAGCTCCTTCAAATCGACTTGCGGCTCGCTCGACGCCGTGCCGCCTGCGCCAAACACGTCGGCGGCACGTTCCTGCAACTGCCGCTTCCATTCGGTGATCTGGTTCGGGTGCACATCGAACTGCTGCGCTAATTCGGCTAGCGTCCGCTCGCCCTTGACCGCCGCCATCGCCACTTTCGCTTTGAACGCGGCTGAGTGCGTCCGTCGGGTTCTCTTCGTCATCTTCCTGGTTCCTTTGTCGGCATTATCGCCGGCTCAGGCCCCGAGCGTTCCACTTATCCGACTGTCCGAATTTGCGCGGCCATCTCTCAGGGACTGTCGGACTTTACCGACATGCGGGACCTGCATGTGACGATCGCCGGCGCGCCCCTGGATCATCGGCTCTATCACTTCGTGCTCGCGTTCTCGCACTGGGAATACGCCTATGTCGTCGAAGGCGGCGAGAGCTTCGAGGCCCTCTCCACGGGCTTGCAGAACGCGCTATGGCAGGCCGGCGGTTGCCCGCATGAGCATCGCACCGACAGCTTATCGGCAGCGTTCAAGAATCTGCAGACAGAAGAGGACTTCACGGCGCGCTACGACGCGTTGCTGGCCCATTACGGCTTGGCCGGCACCCGTAACAACGTCGGCGTAGCCCACGAGAACGGCAGCGTGGAATCCTCGCACCGCCATTTAAAGGAGGCGGTCGATCAGGCGCTGATGCTGCGTGGCCATCGCGATTTCGACGATCGTGCTGGCTATGAGGCGTTTGTGCGCGAGGTCGTCATGCGACGCAACCGCCGCAACGCGGCTGCGTTCAATGCCGAACGCGAGCATTTGCAGGATCTCCCCGCGCATCGCACGACCGACTTCATCGAGGAGGAAGCACGCGTGACACGCTGCGGCACCTTCACCGTGCGCGGCATTCTCTACAGCGCGCCGTCACGCCTGATCAGCCACCGTCTGAAGGTCCGTGTCTACGCCGATCACCTCGACTGCTATCTGTCCGGCGCACTCGTGCATAGCACCGCTCGGGGTTCCCATGCTGCCAATAGCCGCCGTCGCAAGCTCGACTACCGGCACTTCATCGAGGCGCTCAAGCGCAAGTCCCAGGCGTTCAAAGGGCTGGCGTTTCGCGACGACTTGTTCCCGCGCGAGGCATACCGCCGCACGTGGGAGCGGCTCGAGGCGCAACTCACGCAGCGCGAAGCCTGCAAGACCATGGTCGGACTGCTTGAACTAGCCGCCAATCACGGAGTTGAGGCGGTTCTTGCCGAGCGGCTCGAGGCGTTGCTCATCGCCGGTGAATTGCCCGATCTGAAGCAGCTGCAGCATGAATTTGCGCCGCGCCAGGCGCAGTGTCCGGACGTGGCGGTGGACATGCCGCCGGCGGCGCTCTACGACACGCTGATCGGCGAGGAGGTATCGGTATGAACGCGCCCGCAACCTACGACGCCGCCCGTATGGGGCTGATGCTCACCGAGTTGCGCTTGCCGACGATCGCGCGGCTATGGCCAGAGTTCACGCAGCGCTCCGACAAGGAGGGCTGGCCATCGACGCGTCTGCTCGGCGCGCTGCTCGAGCATGAACTGGCCGAGCGTGCGAAACGGCGTATCGAGCGGCATCGCGTCGAATCGCATCTGGACCCGGGCAAGACGCTCGAGACGTTCGACTTCGGCTTGGTGCCGATGATCTCCAAGGCGCATGTGATGGCGCTTGCCAGCGGTGACTCGTGGCTCGAGAAAGGCGCCACGATTTTACTGTTCGGGCCACCGGGTGCCGGGAAGAGCCATTTAGGCTGTGGCATCGGCCATGCGTTGATCGACGCCGGATACCGGGTGCTGTTCACACGCACCGGCGAAATCGTGCAGAAGCTGCAGGCGGCCCGCCAGAGCCTGCAATTGCCATCGATGCTTGCCAAGCTCGATCACTTCGACCTGATCATCCTCGACGACCTGTCATACGTGCGCAAGGATCAAGCGGAAACGAGCGTGCTGTTCGAACTCATTGCCGAACGATATGAGCGGCGCAGTCTGCTGATCACGGCCAATCAGCCGTTCTCTGGCTGGAGCGACGTGTTCCCCGATCCGTCGATGACGGTGGCCGCCATCGATCGCCTGGTCCATCACTCGACGATCTTCGAGCTGAACGTCGAAAGCTACCGGCGTCGCAGCGCCGACAACAACAAGCGCGCGCGGCGGCGTCAATTACCCGAGCCCGAATCGGAGGGAGCGCGCTCACCGCTATCGACTTCATCTGGTTTGACCCACCCCAGCAATGTCTGGCTCGTGCAGCCGATCTTGGGGGCAATGGATTCGATCGCTGCCCATTGTGACGGATACTCGCCCCGATGCTCCTGCACCATGCGCACTGTACGTTCCCGGACTTCAGCAGAAAATTTGTTCGACTTGTTCATGGCTCCATTCTCTCAAGAGTTGGAGCCTGCACCAAATCCGGGGCGGTTCAATTCGCCCTGGCGGTTGCGTCCGCCCAGGTAAGGCGAATATCCGGTTTGATGCGCTGCACGTCTCATATCTGGCTCAATGAAACGGGCTCCGCTCTCGTCGCGACAGACTGCGCGATTGCGGCATGCTCACAAAACCGGAGGCTGCAGCTCGACTCGGCATCCACGAAGCAACACTCACCAGGTGGGTTGAGCATGGTCTTGTTACAAGACATACCTACAACGATTATGCGTTCCTCTACGACGTCCCAGATTCGAACCCGCCGGTTAAGCATAGCAGCCGATGGGACCGACTCACTGACCGCGTAGTAGCAACGCGAGCGGCCGTGGGATCCAAAACTCTCTAATCCAATGGAAGGAGTTGTAGTATCAAGCCAGATAGTTCGCGAGCAGCCAGATTTCGTCCTCTGTAGCCCAAAGGATTTTTGCCAGATCGCCACGACGGCCCCGGAAGATGTAGACGTTGCCTCCCAGCTGATTCTCCTGAAGCGCCGTTTGTACCTTTGCGGCAAGCCCCTGAAACCCGCATCGCTTATGTGGTGCACCACATAAAGCAGAGATTTTTTTGGTTGGCGATCGCGGCTACTGACGGGTGAACAGTCGAGTCGGGGCCATTCCGCGATCGGCAATCAAAAAAATCTCTGCTCTATCTACCCAGCGACATAGGCGGCATTCCTGCGCGATGCATACCCTGCAGGCAACACACGATGTCCGAAGGGTCGCTCTGTGGTTCGGTCACGCCAGAGTTCAGAGCGCGGAGTTTTATCTACGCGCAGACCCGACAGAGAAACTGGACGCGCTCGCCGCGACCGGAATTCCGAACCTTCGGCGAGGCCGTTTCCGGCCGCCTGACGCTCTGATCGAGATGCTGAGATCAACGAGGCACTAGCCCTTTATGCGCAGCGTCATCAGGCCCACGGCCCCTACCGCCCCGTGTACTGCCGGCCAACTGCGCATAACCGGCAATTCCGCATAACAGCGCATATCCGTGACGCCCGCTGCGATCCAGATGCGCGTGCCTGCCGGGAGGGAAATCATGAGCGCAGACTGCCCAGCACGATTCGCAGCATATCGGCATCGACCAGGCCATCCACTTTAACCACCGCACGACCGATCCGGATCTCGATCGTGCCGACAGGTGATACAGGGTTTGCGCCCTGCGCTTGCGGTGTTCCCGGAGCTGACGCGACAGCCTCCGTTGGCGCGTCGCTTGGCAGTACGACCGGAACGAGCCCGGCAGACTGAGCTTGCTGATCGGCCAGATATCGCCGTCGCCAGGTGAACAGCATGTTTGCGTTGATGCCATTCTCCCGGGCCAGCTTCGCGACCGATACGCCGGGCTCGCAAGCTGCTGCAGCCAGTCGCTCGCGAAGCTCCCGGGGATAGTTAGGGCGCCCCGTACGGGAACCCGGCTTCTTCTCTGCAGACTGTGTCAAAGTGCTGCCCATCAGATCGGAAATGATGGGCACCACTTTGATGTCTCCCTCAGTCACCGTCTATAACGGCCGGCACGAGCCGCTTACAGTTGCCCGGCCAGCTCGCGCTGGTGCTCCGATGGCAGTGAGTTCCGGTGCGACGATGGCACGCCGTTGCGCGTAACGTTCGCACTCGACTGCCGCGATCGGAGAGGCGATTGGCTGGGCGGCGGGGACCGGCGGGCATAGCGGTGATGTAGTGCGCGACGCGATGCTGGCCGCCGTCGCGCAGCAATTCGGCACCGGGCAGGTCGCGCCGTCCATCGAATGATTGACGGACAACGGCTCGGTTTATGTCGACCACCGCATTCGCAGCTTCGCTCGCGAATTGGCCCTGGAGTCATTGACAACGCCGGCACGTTCTTCGCAGAGCAATGGCATGGTCGAATCGTTCGTGAAGATCATGAAGCCACAATTACATCGCCTGTATGGACGAGCCTGACGCGCCAGCGGCGCTCTCGTGTCTGGCTGTTGCATTTGAACACTACAATGAGCGCCATCCGCACAAAGCCCTGGAATACCGCTCGCCGCGTGAGTTCAGGCGTGCTGCCGCGACTTCATTGACCTAACGGTGTCCGCGTGTCCTGAGTTACAGGGGCAACTCCAACCAGCTGCACTGGGTCATCTCCGCCCCCCAGCTGCCCGACCTCAGCAAGCAATGCTTCGTCGCGCGCAATCACCTTTGGCAGATGCGAGCGCAAGAATTCGACCCACGTGCGCGTCTTTGCATCGATGAATTTGCGCGACGGATAGAGCGCATAAACAGTCGTCTTCTGCAGCGTATATTCCGGCAACACGCGCACCAGCGTGCCATCGCGCAATCCGGAAATGGCCGCGTAGAGCGGCACCATGCCGATGCCCATGCCTTCGCGGATCGCCACGATCAATGATTCGGCGATGTTCACATGCACGGGGCCGTCGACTTCCATCAACTCACTGCCGTTCGGGCCGTCGAGCGTCCATTCATGTGGCGGGAACGCCGGCGTATGCAGGATCAGACATTCGTGATGCGCAAGGTCAGCCGGTTCTTGCGGCGCGCCGTGCGCCCGCACGTAGGCCGGCGATGCGCACAGGATGCTGAACGTCGTCCCCAGCGGAAACGATACGAGGTCCGAATTCGGCAGCGTCGATGCGCCGATCACGGCCACGTCGGCGCTGCCCTCGAACAGATCGGGCATGCGCTGCGATAGCGTCAACTCGACGGTCACATCAGGATAAAGCTCGCGGTAGCGCGAAATGGCCGGCAGGACGTAATGCTGGCCGATGCTCGCAAAGCTATGCATGCGCAGCGCGCCGGTTGGTCGCTCGTGTGCGCAACTGGCTTCTTCTTCCGCAACATCGACATCCGCGAGGATCTGCTGCGATCGTTTCAGATAGCGCTCGCCGGCGGTGGTCAGCGCAAGCCGACGCGTCGAGCGATTCAGCAGGCGCGTGCGCAGATGTGCTTCAAGCTCCGAGACCGCGCGAGACATCGCGCCGGTCGTTGAATTGAGCGATTGCGCGGCCGCGGTGAAGCTACCGGCTTCAACCACGCGCACAAACACTCGCATATTTTGTAGCGTGTCCATCAAACCTTCTGTTTCATGATCAAGATCATATTTTCCGTCAGTCTCAGAACCCTATTGTTGTCCGTTCTGGAACAGATGTTCTGCACCCGTCGGCTTAATGTACACATCGCGGACTCATACAATCGGCGCCTCGCCTGCCGGTGTCAGCCATTCTGTCCGGAGGCTCTCTCAGCGACCACGTGGGGTGCACTGTTTCCAGATGAAACCCGATCATGCGATCGAACCGTCGGCGGATTTCTTCGGTCCGCGCGGCGTCATGCGGCGACGACTCAGCCGAGCCAAACTCAATCGCGCCGCGCGCGACTGGGCCAGCAGCGACGGACTGACCTGGCTGCATCTGCTGAAGACGGTCACCGCCGGACTGCTGGCGCTGGGCATCGCGATGCTGCTCGATCTGCCGCAGCCGCGCATTGCGATGACCACTGTTTTTGTGTTGATGCAACCGTTCAGCGGCATGGTGCTCGCGAAGAGCTTCTACCGGATTCTCGGAACGGTAGTAGGGACCGTGGCCGCGCTCGTGCTCGGCGGCCTGTTCGTTCAGCAGCCCGAACTGTACATGCTCGGCATGATCGTGTGGGTGAGCGCCTGTATTGCTGCGGCGGTCCGGTATCGGCATTTCAGATGGTACGGTTTTGTGCTCGCGGGTTACACCGCCGCGCTGATCGGCATTCCAAACGTGACGACGCCTCAGGGACTGTTCCTCGCCGCATTCACGCGTGCGGCGGAAGTGGCGGTCGGCATCGTGTGTTCGAGCGCGGTCAGCGCGTTGCTGCTGCCTCAGCGCTCGATCCTTGCGCTGCGACGTAACCTTCAGATCAGGTACGCGAATTTTACTGCGTTTGCTGTCGACGTGCTCGCACGCGGGCTCGAGCGCAATCAGTTCGAACGGCGTTTCGCGGATTTCGTCGACGAAATCGCCGGCTTCGAAGCAACCCGCACGTTCGTCGCATTCGAAGATCCGGCGATGCGCTCGCGCAGCGCGCATCTGGCGCGTCTGAATCGCGAATTCATGGATGCGTGCGCGCGTCTGCATGCGCTGAATCAGTTGCTCAAACGGTTGCGCGCCAGCCGCGCTGTGTCGATACTCGCGGCCATCGGTCCGTACCTCGACGAACTGGGAGCCTTGTTCGAAGCACAAGCTGAAGCCGGAGTCGAAGCATCGCACGCAGCAGCCGATCTGCGCCCCTTTCGAGCGAGCTTGCCACGCCGGGTACGCGAAACCAGGCGGCCACTCGAAGCCGCGTGCGCGGAATTGCTTGCGGACTTCGACACGGCAGCCGAATTGCTGTATCGATTCGTGGGCGAATGGATAAACTATTCGCAAACCTATGCATGCTTGTGGCGCAAAACAGCAAGCCGGCAGCACCGCCTACGATGCAGCTCAAGCCCAACCAGGAGTCATCGCACAAGGAGACCTATAAGCCGCACAAACCACTTCGCCGTACTGTTCACGTTCCTGCGCTCGGCTGTCGTCATCGGAATCGCCGGTGCGTTCTGGATCGCGACCAACTGGCCGAGCGGCGGTCTCGCCGTAATAGGCGCAACACTGGTCTGCGCGTTGACGTCCACCGCGCCAAGCGCCACCAGAATGGCCGTCCAGATGGCGATCGGCGCGGTGCTCGCGACACTGGCCGGCGATGTGTTCATGTGCTACGTGTATCCGAACATCGATGGTTTCCCGCTGCTTTGCGCGGTACTCGCGCCGGTGCTCGCGCTCGGCGCATTCATCGCGACGCGTCGCGGCGCGGCTGGGCTTGGCATCGGCTTTTCGGTGTTCTTCTGTCTGCTGGCCGGGCCGGACAACGTCGTCAGCTACGTGCCCGATCTGCTGATCAACAACGGCATCGCGCTGACCGCGTCGATGCTGCTCGCAGCGGTTGTTTTCGCGGTGGTCTTTCCCGCCGATATGCGCTGGCTCATCGACCGGATCATGGGCGACCTGCGAGCGCAAACGGTGTCGGCATGCAAGGACGCGCTGCCGGGTCTGAACCAACGTTTCCAGTCGGGCACGCATGATCTGACTTCGCAACTGCGCGTGCTGTTGACGCACCGTTCACGACGACGGCGCGACGCACTTCGCTGGATGCTCGCGACGATCGAAGTAGGTCACGCCGTGATCGATCTGCGCAACGAAGCCGCACGCGCCGATTATGCCGACATCCTTCAGCCGCGTTGGCGCAGCGTGATCGAACACACGTGCGACGATCTCGCCCGGCTCTTCGAACGCCCAGGTCCACGTTCGCTCGAACGCGCACTCGTCGCCGTGCGCTCGGCCACCTGGCTCGCGCAAGACATGCTGCAGGCAGTGCACGCCGAGCGCGCCCGGCATCAAGATCTGCAACGTATCTTGAGCTGTCTGCACTTCATTCGCAGCGCGTTGCTCGACAAGGACGCGCCCTTCAATCGTCGCTGAGCAATGCTGCGTGGATCTTTCTGCCAGATGGAAAGATCCCTTCCGGGCGGCCCCGTTTATTCGCGTAGGTGCCGGTCATATAGTTTCGTCACTGCCTCGCAGTATTCGTCGCAGTAGTCGTAAGTCCTGGAGAACGAGATGAAAGTGTTGAAGATGGTCCTGATTGCCTGTTCTTTGTCCACCGCTGCCGCCGCCTATGCACAGACGGCGCCGGCCGCGCCGGAGCAGCAGGTTGCGCAAGCGGATGGCCAGCGCGCCGATAAGGTTGCCCCGCGCAAGCGTGTGGAAGCGCCGAAAGCGAAAGCTGATGAATGTGTCGGCCCGATGAGCTTCTGCAACATCTACTTCGGCAGCTAAGTCCGGCTGCCTCACGCGCAACACCTGTCGCGGATCCTATCGCGCGACCCAACACCTGCTCGCGACGCCGTCCGATCGAGACGCCGCGGCGGGTGCGGCAACCGCCTATTGAGCGAAGCACACCGCAGACGTGCGCACCAGTAGACGGAGCTGGCGACTATGGAGAGACTCCCTTTCATGTACGAAGACCGAATTCGCTGCGCCGCGCTGCGCGAAAAAATCACCACGGCCGCCGACGCGGCGCTTCTGATTCACGACGGCATGCGGGTTGGTGCAAGCGGCTTCACGCGCGCGGGCGACGCGAAGGCCGTGCCGGTCGCGCTCGCCGAGCGTGCGCGCCGGCTGGGCGAGCCGCTGCGCATCACGTTGATGACGGGCGCCTCGCTCGGTCATGACGTTGACCGCATGCTGACCGAAGCGCATGTGCTCGCGCGCCGTCTGCCGTTTCAGGTAGACAAGACGCTGCGCGACGCCATCAATCGCGGCGAAGTGATGTTCGTCGATCAGCATCTGTCCGAGACCGTCGAGATGCTGCGCGCGAACCAGCTCGGCAAGCTAGATGTCGCGATCATCGAAGCCGCCGCGATCACGGAGAGCGGCGGTATCGTGCCGACGACGTCGGTCGGCAATTCGGCGAGCTTCGCGATTCTCGCGGACAAGGTCATCGTCGAGATCAATCTTGCGCAGCCGCTCGGGCTCGAAGGCTTGCACGACATCTGGATTCCGGGGCGCCGGCCGCATCGCGAGCCGCTGCCGATCGTGCGCGCGCAGGATCGCGTCGGCACACCCGCTATCGAGATTCCGCCCGAGAAAATCGCGGCGATCGTGATGACGGACATGGCCGACAGCCCGTCCACGGTCTTGCCCGCGGATCGGGAAACCGCGTTGATCGCCGGTCATTTGATCGAATTTTTCCAGCACGAAGTCACGCGTGGCCGCATGCCGAAGCAGTTGCCGCCGCTGCAGGCGGGCATCGGTACGATCGCCAACGCGGTGCTGGCGGGATTCGTCGATTCGCCTTTCGAGGTGTTCGAAATTTATTCGGAAGTCCTTCAGGATTCGACGTTCGATCTGATGGACGCTGGTAAGGTCGCGTTCGCGTCCGGCGCGTCGATCACGTTGTCGGCCGCGCGGCAGGCGCAGGTATTCGGCGATATCGAGCGCTATCGCGACCGGCTCGTGCTGCGTCCGCAGGAAGTCAGCAACCATCCCGAGGTGATTCGGCGGCTCGGTCTGATCGCGCTCAATACCGCGCTCGAATTCGATATCTACGGCAACGTCAATTCGACGCATGTCGGCGGCACGCATATGATGAACGGCATCGGCGGCTCGGGCGACTTTGCGCGCAATGCGTCGTGCGCGGTGTTCGCGAGCAAGTCGACCGCGAAGGACGGCCGCATTTCGAGCATCGTGCCGATGGTGCCGCATTGCGATCACAACGAACACGACGTCGACGTCGTCGTCACCGAGCAGGGTCTCGCCGATCTGCGCGGCCTCGCGCCGCGCGAACGTGCGACGCTGATCATCGAGCATTGCGTACATCCGCGGTATCGCGAGCTGTTGCGCGACTACTACCGCGATGCGTTGCTTTGGGGAGGTCAGACGCCGCATTGCCTCGATCAGGCGTTTGCATGGCATACGCGGCTACGCGATACGGGGTCGATGCTGCCGGCCTGATTCTGCGGCGGCCACAACCGCGGCGATAAAAGCAGAAGCAACAGGCCATAAAAAAGCGCCAGCGATTCGAACCCGCTGGCGCTTGATGACGTCGGATGCCGTGCTCAGGACCCTCGTCGCACGAGCCGGATAATAAACAGCAGAATGACCGCGCCGATCAACGCGGTGATGATCGAGCCGATCCAGCCGCCGCCAAGCGAGATATGCAGCACGCCGGCGAGCCACCCGCCGATGAACGCGCCGATGATCCCGACGATGATGTCGACGATCAGGCCGAAGCCGCCGCCCCTGACCAGCACACCCGCGAGCCAGCCCGCGATCGCGCCGATGATGATCCATGCGATGATGCCGTGTTCCATATTCGAGACTCCCTGGTTGAGTGTGAACAAATCACGGTGACAGAGCTTAGTCGAAGGTTATGGGACCGTCCACGTTCACGACGCGGAATTAACATTGTCTGAATCTGCTGCCAGCTAAGTGTAGACGATGCGCGCGAACAAAGGAGACTTACGCGCCGCGCTTCACTCGGGCGTCGGCTCCGCTTCCCGCGCGGTCCAACTGACGCTGGACACGCTCTTTTCCATGCTCAGGCGGCTCGCCATCTGTTCGAGCTTCGATTGATCCTTCGGATGCATCGTCAGCGTCGCCGTCACGCGAATGCGCGCCGGTTCGTCCTCGACATCCTCGCTCGTGAGGCTCTGGAACGACAGCGGCGCCGAGTACATCGAGTTGGAAATCGCGGCGCGAATGTTGATCTCGTCGGCTTCGCGGCAGACGATCGTCAGCACGTACTCGCGCACGAGGTCGGCGTTTGAAACCGGCGTCGAGTTGATCATCCGGCTCACTTCACGCAGCGCGGTGTTGGCCAGCAGCACGACCGCGGTGCCCGCGAGCGCCGGTCCGTAATGTCCCGCGCCGCTCAACACGCCGACGGCCGCCGAGCACCACAGCGTCGCCGCGGTGTTGATCCCCTGGATCGAGCCTTTGTCGCGCATGATGACGCCGCCGCCAAGAAAGCCGACGCCGGACACCACATAGGCGGCAATCTGCGTGACGCCGCTGACGCCGTTGCCGGTCAGCACGCCGAGCGTGACGAACAGGCACGCGCCGCTCGCCACGAGCGTGATCGTGCGCAGGCCGGCAGTGCGCTGGCGCATCTGTCGTTCGAGGCCAATCGCGACGCCGCAAGCAAAAGCGGTCAGAAGCCGCAGGAAGAATTCGAGTGTCATCGTTCAGAAAGGTTGGCGTGCGTGCTGCCGCAGGGTGAAGCCTACGCGTGGGAACGTCGGGTCGTCTACCTCGTCCACGGTAAACGCATGAGGGTGGAACGAAATTCGCGCGCACACGCGTGCGGCGGCCGGAAGCGTGCGGCATCGGCATGGCATCGAGCCACGCTGCGCTTCACCGACAGTACGCGAATGACAATGAAATGAGAGCGACGTGCGCCATCGAGCCCGAGGGCAGGACGGCGACAGGGACACCTGACGCGAAAATCCTGCCGCTCAGGCGAGCGGGCAAATCGATACTCGGCTGGTACAGCTGCTACTGTCCAAGATCGTGATTCCGGTTAAAAGAATTGCGCGGATTTTAGAGGGCGGCGCAAAGTTCAGTCAAGCCGCGATCGGCGGAGAGTGCGCATGTGGGTTTGCTACAGCCGTATCGTAGACAGGCCGTAATTAATTGCTCCGGACTGCGAATGTTGAGTTCAATCCGGTTCGCCCGGCACGAGTCTCAAGCGCGTGATTTCCGAAGGCGCACCGAGTCGTTTCGGCGGACCCCAATAGCCCGTACCGCGACTCGTATAAACCCAGAGTCCATTCAGGCGCGCGAGGCCTGCCGTGAACGGCTGTTGCAGGCGCACAAAGAAATTCCACGGAAAGAACTGACCGCCGTGCGTATGACCCGACAACTGCAGCGTAAAGCCGGCCGCCGCGGCCGCTTCGGCCGAACGCGGCTGATGCGCGAGCAGCACCCTGATCAGCACGTCGCCCGGCGCGCCGGCGAGCGCCGCGACCGGGTCGCTGCGATGCGCGGGGTCGTGATGACCCGCCGAGTAATCGGTGACGCCGGCGATCACGGCGCGCGCGCCGTCATGGTCGACGATCACGTGTTCGTTCAGCAGCACCCGCAAGCCGAGCCGGCGGAATTCGGCGATCCACGAGTTCGCTCCGGAGTAGTACTCGTGATTGCCGGTCACGAGAAACGCACCGTGCCGCGCGGCGAGCCGCGACAGTGGCTGCGTATGCCGGCTCAGCTGCGGCACGCTGCCGTCGACGACGTCGCCCGTCACCGCGATCAGATCCGGCTTGAGCCGGTTCACCGCGTCGACGATCGCA
The DNA here is from genome assembly GCF_050434085.1 of Paraburkholderia sp. UCT70. Lineage (NCBI taxonomy): Bacteria > Pseudomonadati > Pseudomonadota > Betaproteobacteria > Burkholderiales > Burkholderiaceae > Paraburkholderia > Paraburkholderia sp. UCT70. The sequence continues at coordinate 1,597,373 of NZ_JBNPVZ010000002.1, forward strand.
TCGACATAACGGCCCTTGATCGTCGGGCCGACGTGGATGTCACTGATCTGCACGATCGTGAAGCCGTCGAGCGCGGCAGGCAGATCGTCGATCGGCACGTCGATCGTGACGACGCGCGCGCGACGGCGCGCGTTGAACAGGCCGATCAGCGTCGACAGCAGCGCGAGCAGCGGCACCGCCGCCGCCGAGCCGGTGCGCCAATGCGCGATCGTGAGCGTGTTCGGCCAGATCGCGTCGATCGTCAGCAGCGACGCCAGCACGAGGTCGCGCGCGAACGTCAGTACCAGCAGCGACGAGAAGAAGCCCATCGCGAGCAGGCCCACCCACGCGAGACGGTCGCCGAGCGGCTGGCGCTTGAAGCCGCGCGCCATCATGCCGACCGGGATCAGGTAGATCGACAGCACGAGCCACAGCACGCACAGCCCGCGGCCGGCCGCGTCGATCGGCATGTCGGGAATCAGGCGCAAGCCGACGTAGATATGCAGCAGGATGCCAATCAGGATGATGCGGACAAGAAACGATGAACGTCGCATAAAGAAGAGGATCAGGGCGGGAAGGGGCCTAAGGGCAGCGACAGCGCGGCAGCGATCGGTTGACGAACGCGGCGAATCATTCTACCGACATGTTCGGTACCTTGCCGTAGCCGCAAAATTCGTGCTCCCGCACCGCACGATACGCGGGCCGGAAGGCGCCGGAGCGAGCCACGACGGGGGGGCGTTGGGGCAGGCGCATTCCTGCTCAGCACATACTTACAGGGCCGCGCGCCACGCATTCAATGCCTATGCAAGCGAATTAAATGGGCTTTGAATTGTATTCATGTGTGGAGTATGCTTGAAACCAGCCAGCTTGTTGCCGGGGCAGCGTAGGGCGCTTCGGCCATGACTGGTTCTGTCGCCGGGAAAGATCGGGCGGGGGGAGGCACATCATGAAGCTACTCAAATCGGGCCACCTGTGGCATCACGCGCACGACGTGCATCATGTGCATCATGAGCATCATGTCGGGCGCGAGGGCAGCCACGTGATGCTGCCGCTCGTCGGCATCTCGCTGATGGCGATTGCGCTTTACGTCGGCGTACGCAACATCGATTTCTCCGAACTCGGCAAAAGCGCGCTGTTCGACGTCGTGATGGTGTGCGTCGCGCTCGGCATCGCGGGCCTGTTCGGTGCGGTCGGCGCGTGGCTGCGCTCGAATGGCGACGATGCCGAAGAGGGCTTCTGCTTCATCGGCGCGCTGATCGGCACGGTGGTCTTTTATGTCGCGGTGCTGACGTGACGCGATCCGATCCAGCGCGTGGCGCGCACCCGCAGCGCCATCCATTATCAACGCCCCGTCACACTATGCGCGCCGCTTCGTCGAACGAAAAACGCGGGCTGCGCGCTAACAGCTTTGACGGATCGCCGTGGCCAAGATTGATCAGGAAGTTCGACTTCACCGTCGTGCCCGCAAAAAACGCTTCGTCGACCTTGGCCTGATCGAAGCCCGACATCGGCCCAGTGTCGAGACCGAGCGCACGCGCCGCGAGAATCAGATACCCGCCTTGCAGCGTCGAATTGCGAAACGCCGTGTCCGCAACCAACCGCTCGTTGCCGACGAACCAGCTGCGCGCATCCGCATGGGGAAACAGTTTCGGCAGATACTGGTAGAAGGCCATGTCCATGGCGACGATCACCGTGACGGGCGCGGCCATCGTTTTCTCGAGATTGCCAGCCGACAACGCCGGGCGCAGTTTCTCCTTGCCCTCCGGCGTCCTGACGAACACGAAGCGGCCCGGACTCGAATTGGCCGAGGTCGGGCCGAGCAGTACGAGCTCCATCAGCTCGCGCAGCACGGCGTCGTCGATCGGCTTGTTCTGCCAGCCATTGTGCGTACGCGCGTCGCGAAAGAGCTGCGCGAGCGCCTGATCGGAAAGTGTCATGGAAGTAGTCCGTGCGAAAGAACAGAGGGAACGCGGAGAGCCGCGTCGAATGAAAGAGCAACGCGCGTGAATCAGCGGGTGGGCCAGTGTCGCCATAATAGTCAGGGTTTTGACTTGTCCGCTTGCACCCAGACATTCCGATGAGCACCGATTTATTCAACGACCTGCCGACGCCCGACGTCGACTGGTATCCAGACTGGCTCGCGGCGGCCGACGCCGAACGCCTGTTGGCCCGACTGATCGACGAAGTGCAATGGCGCCAGGACATGATGGGCACGCCCGCCGGCCGGGTTGCACTGCCGCGTCTGACCGCCTGGCAGGGCGAACCGGACGCGGTGTACGTGTACTCGGGCATCCGCAACGTGCCGCAAGCATGGACGCCCGCCGTCGCCGAACTGAAGGCGGCCGTCGAGGCGACCAGCGGCGCGCGTTTTAACAGCGTGCTGCTGAATCGTTACCGCAGTGGCGCCGACAGCATGGGCTGGCACGCGGACCGCGAGCCCGAACTCGGCAAGCAACCGGTGATCGCGTCGGTGAGCCTCGGCGTCGCGCGCAGGTTCGATCTGCAGCACAACCGCAGCGGCGTCGTGCAATCGTTCTCGCTGAAGGGCGGCAGCCTGCTCGTGATGAAGGGCGACACCCAGGCGCAGTGGCGTCATCGGGTGCCGAAGGAGCCGCGCGTGAGCGGCGAGCGCATCAATCTGACGTTTCGCTGGGTCACTCCGAGAATGACGCCGACCTGAGGCAGCGAGCGGCAATGCTCTGACCGGCGCGCTATACCAAAATTGATATCGAGGGCGCGAATCATATGATTGGACGGTTAACGTGTCGCACAGTACGCTACATCACGATCCATGCGCCGTGAGGGCCACGAGGGCCGGGCAGACCGCTGGGTCGTCTACACAACAACGATTGGAGACTGTCATGGCGAATACACGACGTGCCGCGTGTCGCGCTCTGGGCGCGCTCGCGCTTTCCGCGAGTCTCGGAGCGCTGACGCTGGCCACGCCCGGCGCGCATGCCGAGGACAAGAAAATTACGCTCGGTTTTGCGCAGGTCGGTGCGGAAAGCGCATGGCGCACCGCGAATACCGAATCGGTGAAGTCGGCGGCGACGGACGCCGGCATCAACCTCAAATTCTCCGACGCGCAGCAGAAGCAGGAAAACCAGATCAAGGCGATCCGCTCGTATATCGCGCAGAAGGTCGACGTGATCGCGTTCTCGCCGGTCGTCGAATCGGGCTGGGAACCGGTGCTGCTCGAAGCCAAGGCCGCGAAGATTCCGGTGATCCTGACCGACCGCAACATCGACGTGAAGGACACGTCGCTGTACGTGACGATGATCGGCTCGGACTTCCTCGAAGAAGGACGGCGCGGCGGCCACTGGCTCGCGGATCACTACAAGGACAATAAAGGTCCGGTCAACATCGCCGAGCTGCAAGGCACGGTCGGCTCCGCGCCGGCCAACGACCGCCACGCGGGTTTGATCGAAGTGATCAAGAGCGATCCGAAGTTCAAGATCATCGCGTCGCAAAGCGGCGACTTCACGCTCGCCGGCGGCAAGCAGGTGATGGAAGCGTTCATCAAGACCTACGGCAACAAGATCAACGTCGTCTATGCTCATAACGACGACATGGCGCTCGGCGCGATCCAGGCGATGGAAGAAGCCGGCATGCATCCGGGCAAGGACGTCGTGGTGGTTTCGTTCGACGCAACCAAGGGCGGCTTCCAGGCGATGGCCGCCGGCAAGATGAATGTCGACGTCGAGTGCAGCCCGCTGCTCGGACCGCAGCTGATGTCGGCGGTGAAAGACGTCGTGGCTGGCAAGCCGCTGCCGAAGCGCATCCTGACTCAGGAGACTGTCTTCCCGATGAGCGTGGCCGCGCAAACTCTGCCGTCGCGTAAGTACTGACGCGGCGCGCAACGTCGCCGCGGCCGCGCTCGCGCGAGCGCCGCGGCGTGTGCGGTGTTCAGGCGCCGGGGCCAACGGGCTGACGGCGCGAAGGAGATGTGCAGTACGGACGCATCGAACAGGTTTCTCCAGTGGTGCCTGACCGCCCGGGCTGCTTTCTTCTGCAGCGGGCGGTCTCTTTTCAGGAGCATGCGCCCGCGGGAGCATGTCACTGGGGCCTGCCGAACCATGCATAGCCGATCGAGCGAGGTCCATGACCCATTCCGCTACCGAACCGAATCAGCCGGACCAGCCGCAGCGCGGCACGCCGCCGGGCGCGCCAAGCCAACAGAATGACATGAGCGCGCGTGAACCGATTCTGGCGACCTCCGGCGTCAGCAAGACATTTCCGGGCGTCAAGGCGTTGCAACACGTCGACTTCCGCCTGTTTCCCGGCGAGGTCCATACGCTGATGGGCCAGAACGGCGCCGGCAAATCCACGTTGATCAACGTGCTCACCGGCGTGCTCGCACCCGATGCCGGCACGATCCGCCTCGGCGGCGAGGTGGTCGCGTTCGCGTCGCCGCAGGAAGCCGAGGCGGCCGGCGTGCGCACGCTGTACCAGGAAGTGAACCTGTGCCCGAATCTGTCGGTGGCGGAGAACATCTTCGCGGGCCGGCAGCCGCGCCGCTTCGGCGCGATCGACTGGCCCGACATCAAGCGGCGCGCGCAGAAAGCGCTCGCGCGCCTCGACGTGTCGCTCGACGTCACGCGCTCGCTCGACGCCTATCCGATCGCCGTGCAGCAGATGGTCGCGATCGCGCGAGCGTTGTCCGTCGATGCGCGCGTGCTGATTCTCGACGAACCGACTTCGAGCCTCGACGACAGCGAAGTCGCGCAGCTATTCAAAATACTTCGGCATCTTAAGCGATCGGGCATTGCGATCCTGTTCGTCACGCATTTCATCGAGCAGACTTATGCGATCTCCGATCGCATCACGGTGATGCGCAACGGCGAGCGCGAAGGCGAATATCTCGCGCGCGATCTGTCCGCGGATCAGCTGGTCGCGAAGATGGTCGGCCACGAGCGCATGAGCGCGCGTCTGCGCGAAGCGGCGCACGAAGGACAGGCCGCCGACGATCTGCAGGAGGTCGCGCAAGACCACACGGAAGCAACGGCCACGCAGCCGTTCATCGAGCTGCGCGGCGTCGGCCGTCGCGGCACCTTGCAGCCGATCGATCTCGAGATGCAGGCCGGCAAGATTCTCGGCCTCGCGGGTCTGCTCGGCTCGGGCCGCACCGAAACCGCGCGGCTTCTGTTCGGCGCGGATCGCGCGGACAGCGGCACGATCCTCGTCGAAGGGCGCGCCGTGCGGCTGCGCACGCCGCACGACGCGGTGCGCCACGGCATCGGCTATTGCGCGGAAGACCGCAAGAAGGAAGGCATCGTCGCCGAACTGTCGATCCGCGAAAACATCATGCTCGCGTTGCAGGCGCGGCGCGGCTGGTGGCGCAAGATCAGCCGGCAACGCGCACGCGAGCTCGCCGATATGTGGATCGAGCGGCTCGGCATCAAGGCGTCCGACGCCGAACAGCCGATCGCGCTGCTGTCCGGCGGCAACCAGCAGAAGGCGCTGCTCGCACGCTGGCTGGCAACCGATCCCAAACTGCTGATCCTCGACGAGCCGACCCGCGGCATCGACGTCGCCGCGAAGTTCGACATCATGGACCGGCTGCTCGCGCTGTGCGCGAACGGCCTGTCCATCCTGTTCATCTCGTCGGAGATCAGCGAGGTGCTGCGCGTGAGCCATCGCGTCGCGGTGCTGCGCGATCGCCGCAAGATCGCCGAGGTGGCCGGTAAGTCGTCGAACGAGGACAACATCTACCGACTCATCGCAGGGAGCGGCGAATGAAGCTATCGAACTGGTTCGCGCGCGACGGGGTGGAGCGTCCGCTGCTGTGGCCATGCGTGACGCTCGTGTTGCTGGGCGGACTGAATCTGCTGGTCAATCCGCATTTTCTCGCGCTGCGCACGCTCGACGGCCACCTGTTCGGCGCGCCGATCGATATCCTGAATCGCGCGGCGCCGCTCGTGCTGGTCGCGATCGGCATGACGCTCGTGATTGCGACACGCGGCATCGATATTTCGGTCGGCGCGGTGGTCGCGATCGCGGGCGCCGCGGCCGCGACGATACTCGCGACCCAGGCCGTGCCGAGCGGTGCGCTGATCGCGCAGGCGCTGCTGGCCGCGCTCGTCGTCGGCATCTTGAGCGGCATGTGGAACGGGCTGCTCGTGGCGTTCGTCGGCATGCAGCCGATCATCGCGACGCTGATCCTGATGGTCGCGGGCCGCGGCATCGCGCAACTGCTGACCGCCGGGCAGATCATCCCGATCGGCGCGCCCGGCTATCTGTTCGTCGGTGGCGGCTACTGGCTCGGCGTGCCGTGCTCGGTATGGATCGCGACCGTAGCCGTGCTGGCGACCGCCGCCCTGGTGGAGGGCACGGCGCTCGGTCTGTTCATTCGCGCGATCGGCGTGAACCCGGTTGCGACACGGCTCGTCGGCTTGCGCTCGAAGGCGATCGTATTCGCGGTGTACGGCTTCTCGGGCCTGACCGCGGCGCTGGCCGGCATCCTGATCAGCTCGAACGTGCGTAGCGCGGACGGCAACAACGCGGGCTTGCTGCTCGAACTCGACGCGATTCTCGCCGTGACGCTCGGCGGCACGTCGCTGCTCGGCGGCCGCTTCAGTTTCGCGGGCACGGTGCTCGGCGCGCTGATCATCCAGACGCTCACGTACACCACGTATTCGATCGGCGTGCCGCCGGAAGCGACGCTAGTCGTGAAGGCGGCCGTCGTGCTCGCGGTCAGCGTGATCCAGTCGCCGGTGGCACGCGCGCTCGCGGTGTCGTTCGGCGCGTCGCTCGTCAAATCGCGCGGGGTGGCACGATGACGCGCGTTCTCGAAGCACTCGCCCGCGTGGTCGATCCGCGCACGCTGCCGATCGCGGTGACGGTCCTGCTGTTCTGCGCGCTGTTCGGCTTTGGTTCGGTGATGTACACCGGTTTCTTCTCGTGGCAGGTGTTGCTCGATCTGCTCGTCGACAACGCGTTCCTGCTGATCGTCGCGATCGGCATGACGTTCGTGATCGTGTCGGGCGGCATCGATCTGTCGGTGGGCTCGATCGTCGCGCTGACGACGATCGTCGAAGCCGTGCTGTCCGAGCATATGCATGTGTCGGTGTGGCTCATCATTCCGATCGTGCTGTTGATGGGCACGGTGTTCGGCGCGGTGCAGGGGCGCGCTGATTCACTACTTCCGCCTGCAGGCGTTCATCGTGACGCTGGCGGGGATGTTCTTCGCGCGTGGCCTGTGCTTTCTGATCACGACGCAGTCGATCACGATCACCGATCCGACGTTCAAGGCGATCTCCGCGTTTCGTCTCAGCGTCGGCGTCGGTTCGGTATCGGCGAACGTGCTGATCGCGGCCGTGACGCTCGCGGCCGCGATCTATGTCGCCCATTTCACGCGCTTCGGACGCAACGTGTATGCGGTCGGCGGCAATCCGCGCTCGGCGCTGCTGATGGGCCTGCCGGTCGCGCGCACGCGGGTCGGCGTGTATGCGCTGAGCGGCTTCTGTTCGGCGCTCGGCGGCGCGGTGTTCACGTTCTACGTGCTGTCGGGCTATGGGCTGCAAGGGCAGGGCATGGAACTCGATGCGATTGCGGCCACGGTGATCGGCGGCACGCTGCTGACGGGCGGCGTCGGTTATGTGGTCGGCTCGCTGTTCGGCGTCGGCATTCTGGGCACGATTCAGACGCTGATTACGTTCGACGGCACGCTCAGTTCGTGGTGGACGAGGATCGTGATCGGCGCGCTGCTGTGCGCGTTCTGTTTGCTGCAGCGATTGATCGAGCGGCACGCGAAATCGGTCCGTCGGCCCGGCGGCACCAATGCGGTCACGACGACGGGGCATGGGCACGGGCGTGACGAGACGTCGACGACGGCGTCGTCGGATTCGCAGGTGTTGGGGCGGGCGCCGGGCTAGCGCGCGGTCTTCCAGTCGCTTCGAACCACGGCGGCGCGGCGCAAGCCGCGCTGCGTTCACGTTTGTCCGCGCGGCCGCTTCCGAGCGTCCAGCTCATGCCGTTCGCACCGGCATAGACCGCGAACTCGGCGCATTCGCGGATTCGCGCGTCGCCAGCAGGTGCATGCAGCGCTTGAGCGCTGCAATCGTCAGCGCACTGAGCAGCAGACCCGCAATCACATCGGCGAGATAGTGACCGCCTTGCGTCGGCGTCGACAGGATCATCGTCACGTTGAGAGGAATCGCAAACAGCAAAAGCCGTGGCATGCGACGCAGCGCATAGATAAAGACAATAGCGAGCGTCGTGTGAAATGAAGGCATCGACACCACGCCTTGCGCCGACTTGCGCGAGATTGGCGACGCCGTCGCCGGGCACGGTGTAGCCCTTGCCGACGACCCAGAACCGGTCGAGCGCGGTGACGAGGGCCACGACGGCCCCAGCCGCTCAGGTATCGGTTCAGGTAACGCCCACTGCTCCGCTGTTCCCCGTGCTCGTGTTCGTGGCTCGACATTGTGCTCGGCAATTTTTGTTGGCGCTGTCTGATGAAGGATAAGCACAGGTAATGCCTATCGTCTGACGGCCTTGTCGTGACTGGGTCGACCGGGCCGACAGGCTGTGATCGACTGGCTCGGCTGTCCGGAACGTGGCAGCGTTGAGACGTGTGTTTCCCGTCGCTACGCGGGTGCGCAGCGTCGTTGCCGATGAGCACGTTTCCGTTTGCGTGACCTATTATCAGAAAGAGTTGTGAACAGTACGACTGCGGTTGCAATGCAATCCGCGAATCGTGCAACTGAATGCAGATGCCGTGGAGAAAGAGCGATGGTTCGCACGGAAATACTCGACGCGCTGCGGGCATACACCGATCCGTTCCGCGTCACGAGCGGCAAAGATTTCTTCCTGAAGAATTTCGATCCCGGCGAGACGGTGGGACTCAGAATGCATAAGGAAGAGGCGCAGCAACTACTCCAGCGCGGGTCGAAATGGCTCGCGATGGAGCAGGAGATCCTCTACGCGCAGGATTCCTGGTCTGTGCTGCTGGTGTTCCAGGCCATGGACGCCGCGGGAAAGGATGGGACGATCAAGCACGTGATGTCGCGCGTCAATCCGCAGGGGTGCGATGTCATCTCGTTCAAGCAGCCGTCGGATGAGGAGCTCTCCCACGACTTCCTTTGGCGCTATTCCAGGAAAGTGCCCGAGCGCGGGCACATCGGCATTTTCAACCGCTCGTACTATGAGGAGGTGCTGGTGGTGCGCGTGCATCAGCATCTGCTCCATGCGCAGAAGATCCCAGCGGCACGGGTCGGCAACAACATATGGGACGAGCGGCTCGCCGACATCGCGCGCTTCGAGGACTATCTGACGCGCCAGGGCGTGGTCATTCTCAAGTTCTATCTGAACCTGTCGTACGGGGAGCAGAAGAGGCGATTCATGGATCGCCTCGACAATCCCGACAAGCACTGGAAGTTTTCCGCAGCCGACGTTCGCGAGCGTCGCTACTGGAACGACTATATGCACGCCTATGAAGAGGCGATCCGCGCGACGGCCTCCGAAGCGGCTCCGTGGTTCGTCGTGCCCGCCGACAACAAACCTTTCACGCGCCTCATCGTCGCGGCCGCGATCGTCGAGGCCGTCGAGAAGCTCGACCTCGAATATCCGAAAGCCACGCAAGAGCAGATGAAGGATCTCGCCGCCGCGAGGGAGGAATTCGACGCTGAAGCGTTGGACGAGACGAGACCCGATCAACCCGGGGACGATCCAGACCATTGAGAGCGGCCCCTGACCCGAAATCACTGGAACCGGGAGACACGAGGATGAGCTCAGTTGAGAGTGCGACGCCGTGGCATGCGATGCCGGCCGGTGACATCGAACGGCAGTTCAACGTCGATCCCGCGCAGGGCCTCGATGTAACGGAAGCGAGCGGGCGGCTGTCCACCTATGGGCCGAACCGCCTCCCGCAGGGCAAGAAGAGGGGGCCAGTCGTACGCTTCCTGATGCAGCTTCACAACGTTCTGATCTACGTGCTGGTCGCGGCCGGTTTCGTCAAGTTCATGCTGGGCCTGTGGCTCGATGGCTCGGTCATTCTGGCCGTCGTCATCCTCAACTCGCTGCTCGGCTTCCTGCAGGAAGGACGCGCCGAGAAGGCGCTCGACTCGATTCGCAACATGCTGTCCGCGGAAGCGCGCGTTATGCGTGGCGGAGCGGTTCGCTTGATCCCCGCCGAGGAACTCGTTCCTGGCGACATCGTGCTACTGGAATCGGGCGACAAAATCCCGGCGGACATGCGTCTCGTCGACGCCAGGAACCTGCGCACGGAAGAAGCGGCTCTCACGGGGGAATCCCTCCCGGCCGAGAAGGGCACCGCGCCGGTACCCGCCAAAGCCACGGTCGGCGACCGCGAGAACATGGCGTTCTGCGGCACGATGGTCTTGTCGGGCCGGGCAACCGGCGTCGTGGTGACGACCGGGAGCCAGACGGAACTCGGCCGGATCAACCAGATGCTCGCCGAGGTCAGCGCGCTCGAGACGCCGCTGCTGCGCCAGATCAAGAAGTTCGGCTACGTCATCACGGCAGTGATCGCCGTTGTCAGCGTGCTGCTCTTCTCCTGGGGGCACTGGCTCGGACACATGACCTTCGTCGAGCTGTTCCAGGCCATCGTGGGGATTGCGGTATCGGTCATCCCGGAAGGCCTGCCGGCGCTCATCACCATCACGCTCGCCATCGGCGTGCAGCGCATGGCCCAGCGCAACGCCATTATTCGCCGCCTGCCGGCGGTCGAAACGCTGGGCGCCGTCTCGCGCATCTGCTCGGATAAAACGGGCACGCTGACCCTGATGGAGATGATGGTGACCTCCGTCGTAACGGCCGAAGCGGCCTATGCCGTTACGGGCGACGGCTACGCCAGCGAAGGAGAGGTCAGCGCGGATGGCAAGCCGCTCGGCGCCGCGCCGGACGTGCTCAAGCTGATGGGCCGCGTGTCGCTATTGTGCAACGACGCCGAGCTCTTCGAGGAAGACGGAAAATGGAAAGTGGAAGGTGACCCGACCGAGGGCGCGCTCTATCCGTTCGCTTCCAAGCTGGGCATGGACCGCGCCGCCGAGACGGCCGCCGCGCCGAGGATCGACGCGATCCCCTTCGAGTCCGAGCACAAGTTCATGGCGACGCTGAACCGTTCGACGGACGGCGAAATGCTGCTGGTCAAAGGCGCGCCAGAGGTGATCCTCGACCACTGCGACCGGCAGCAGACGGCGCAAGGCCCGGCGCCGCTCGATCGCGAGCACTTCGCGAGGGAGGGCGACCGGCTCGCCGCGCAAGGTGAGCGCGTGCTCGGGCTCGCGTGGCTGTCGGACCCGGGCCTGCGTACGGGCGGCCTCGGGCCGCAGGACCTGCCGCGTACCCTCGTACTGCTCGGCCTCGTGGGCCTGATGGACCCGCCGCGCAAAGAAGCGATCGACGCCGTGCGCGAATGCCACGGTGGCGGCATTCGCGTGACGATGATCACGGGCGACCACAAGATCACGGCGGCGGCAATCGCAAGAATGCTGGGCATCGGCGACGGCAAGACCGCCGTGTCCGGCACCGAGATCGAGGCGATGAACGATGCGGCGCTGCAGGAATGCGTGCGCGGCGTCGACGTGTTCGCGCGCGCGAGTCCCGAGCACAAACTGCGGCTCGTCAAGGCGATCCAGGCGAATCGGCAGATCGTCGCGATGACGGGCGACGGCGTCAACGATGCGCCGGCGCTCAAGAAAGCCGACATCGGTGTCGCGATCGGGATCAAGGGCACCGAGGTGACGAAGGAGGCGGCGGGCATGATCCTCGCCGACGACAATTTCGCGTCGATCTCCGCGGCGGTGAAGGAAGGGCGCACGGTCTACAACAACATCGAGAAAGCGATGCTGTTCATGCTGCCGACCAATGTCGCGCAAGGCGCGGTGATCGCGGTGGCGATCCTGTTCGCCTTCACGCTGCCGATCACGGCGCCGCAGATCCTGTGGGTCAATATGGTTACTTCCGTCGCGCTCGGCCTGACCATTTCGTTCGAGCCGCACGAGGCAGACGTGATGCGCCGCTCGCCACGCGCAATCGACCGGCCGATCGTCACGAGCTTCGGCATCTGGCGCATCCTGTTCGTCGGCGCGGCGCTCGTGCTCTATACGCTGTCCACCTTCTTCTGGATGAAGTCGCAAGGGGCGTCGGATCAGATGGCGCGCACGGCCGCGGTCAACGCCATTACGCTGGGCCAGGTGTTCTATCTGCTCAACATCCGGTATCTGCTCGATTCGTCGCTGTCCGTGCGCGCCCATATAGGCAATCGCTATCTCTGGTACGGAATAGCCGGCGTCGTGGTCTTGCAGCTTCTGTTCACCTATACGTTCCCGTTCCATGCCATTTTCCACACTGAGGCTCTGCCCTTGTCGGCGTGGGGGTGGCTCGTCGGTGGTGGCATCCTGTTTTTCCTCGTGGTGGAGATCGAGAAGCTCGTTTTCCGGCTTACCCCTGCATTGAGAGGATTTGTGACGTCGCAACAGGAGGGCGCGGCCTTGCGCAATGATCCCGCGAGGTAGGCCGCCTTGGCGGCCGCCTGCTACATCTCATGCACGCGGCGGAGGATGAAAAACAGATTAGCCGAGACTGCATTCACGATCGGTATCCGCTCGAAAGGCCGGTTCAGCTTCATGCCGATATTGGCCAGGGCGTTGAGCGCTCCGCCGCCCTTTACGCCTTTTGCGAAGGTGGGAAAGACCTGATGATAGCCGCATTCTTCCAGTACGAATCCCGACCTGAGAAACAGGCGCCTCGCGTCGCTGAGACTGTACAGCCGATTATGGCCCGTGTACTTCTTCATGACTCTGCACGCGTTTTCGGTCACCGATAAGCGGTTAGGTAAAAATGTGATTATCAGCAAACCGTCGTCTTTCAGCACGCGCCATAGCTCATCGAGGCTCTTTTGCTCGCGGGCAACGTGCTCGAGTACACCGCTTCCGATCACCACGTCGAATTGATTGTCTTCGTAGGGCAGCAGAAATTCATGATCGAGCGATGCGAAAGATAACCCGGCGTACTCATGGAATTCCGCGAATTCCCCATCCTTGCAGATGTCGCAGCCATATATATCGATGTCATGGTAGAGCGTGCGAAGCATGCACGAATCTGGGGCGTGCCGGCATCCCCAGTCGAGCACTTTCATGCCACGCTTGATATACGGTGCGTAAATTTCGAACGCGCGCACGTGGCGATCGAGACTCGCGTTGTTGGCAATGACCGATTGCACATAGTCCCGGTATTCACCATCGCTACGATGTGCAATGTAGTCCTCGCAAAGCTTGGCATAAGTCGCCTTGACCTGCTGCAATTCATTGCTCGGGATCGTTTCAGTGTCGGTGGGTTTATGCATATATCCCTCATGGCGGTGCGAACGATACGACGAATTTCAGGCTCTACCGGGCCAGTATGCTGGTAATCCTTGGTCCATGTTGAGGTCTGCGCAATCCGCTTCCGCAGTACCGGCTTTCGCTGCCCGAGTGACATCGGGGTTGAGAGGTTCGCGGGATGTTGACTACTCCGATTTTGAGCGCTGATGGACTGCGTTTGGCGAGACCTGCGGCAGCAACTACCTGGATAAAGCCGCGATAGTGAACGGGTTCAAGTTTTGAAGGATAGCAGTTGAATTTGTCAAAACTGGTCGGGGAACCTCTCCATTTCGCGCCTTATTCTGATGGTTTTGCGCCTTGACGCTCATCCGTTGTGTTCGAGCGAACATCAGTGCCAACCTCCCGTTGCTCGGCCGTCTTATTCAGCGTTAACTTAACAATGCGGTCGAACAGCGCGATGTCCGTCAGGTAGATCGTGACCGACAGAAGCCTGCGTTCAAGGTATCTAATGATGCGCGAGCATGTGGAGAGCGAACGACCTGCATGGCATTCGACTCCGTCATCGATAGCTCGAGGACTCTTGTATGAAACGTTTTTGCTGCACGCTGGCTGTTCTCATGCTATCCGCCCATATCTATGCCGATCCGCTCGACCACGGCGAACTCGTGACGTTTGCGTCGCGCGAAGGAGCCACGCAAAGCATTTTTGTCGAGTCGCCTTCGTCGAGCCCGGCGTGGGTCGTCGTTCTGTTCGGAGGCACGCCGGGCGCCCTGCATCTGGACACTACCGGCGCGACGACGCTCAAGGGCAATTTCCTGATCCGCTCAGCTCACCATTGGATCGATCGAGGAGACGCCGTGGTGCTGGTCGATACGCCGTCCGACCGTGCGCCGGGCGTCGATGACCTGTTCCGTCGCAGCAAGGAGTCGTTCGCCGACACGCAGGCCATCGTGGCAAGGTTGCGCGAGCGGTTTCCAAAGTCGAAGATTGCGCTGATCGGGACGAGCGCAGGCACGGTGTCGGTCGGCAACGCGCTGGAACGCGATCCAAACATCGCGGATGCCTTTGTCCTGACTTCACCGGTCACGGTTTCCCACAAGGGGGGCGGCGCGACTATCTCCGATCTTGACGTGGATGGCACTACACATCGGGTGCTCGTTGTCTCCAACCGGAACGACCAATGCGTGTCGTCGCCGGCATATGCGGGTAAGCGGCTGGCCGAGAGCAACCACTTTGCGTATGACGAAGTCGGTTCGACGGAGGGAGAAGGCGATACGTCAACAAGGTGCGGTGGGCACTCGCCGCATGGGTTTCTTGGGATCGAGACTGAGGTGCTAGCGAATATTCATGGCTGGCTGCACGGCCAACCGTTACAGAAGCAGTAATGTTTTCCCGGCAGCGGGATGGACCCGCTGGGGTACGGAGCTCCGGGAAGTTCGCACGAAGTCAGCGGCAGTTCCCCGGGAGCAACGGTCGTCAGCTCGTAACGGTGCGACACGTCATTGGCCATTGCCGACGCACTGCGCGCAAGCGTGCTTCGCCTGTGGATGGACGATTGCGAGCCCGGAGCACCTCATCTGGACGACGTCATTCGCTTCGATGAAGCGATCGACCAGGCACTTGCCGAATCGGTCAGCTTTTTCAGCGCGCAGGTCGAGCAGAATCGAAACCTGCTGCTTGTCATGCTCGGACACGACATGCGCAACCCGCTCCAGGCGATTCAGATGACGGCATCCTATCTGGCCGCTCTGAATGCGGGGCAGCGAGTATCGGAAGCAGCCGCCCGCCTGATCCTTAGCGGAGCGCGGATCCAGGGGCTGCTGGATGACCTGTGCGATTTCAACCGGACGCGGCTGGGCCTGGGCATCAACGTCATGCCAACGAGTATCGATCTTGCGGGCGTGCTTGCCGACGAAATCGATGAACTGCGTGCGGTTCACTCTGACCGGCAGATCGAGCTTCAGGTGAGGGGCAATTTACACGGAGTGTGGGATGGCCGGCGCCTGCAGCAATTGCTTCAGAACCTGGTACTCGATGCCATCAAGTATGGGGCACAGGATACGCCGGTGCGCGTGGAGGTGACCGGAGACGCAACCCAGGTTTATATCGATGTCAGAAACAGCGGACCCGCCATCGAGCATGAAACCTTGGCGCGCATTTTCGATCCCTTGACGCGGGAGCCGAGCAACAAAGCGAACATGACAGGGCGGCCAGCCTGGGGCTGGGTCTGTATATTGCCAGCGAAATCGCCAAGGCCCATCACGGTGCGATCGAGTCGCGATCCGCGAGACCGAGACCTCGTTTTCCGTGTCACTCCCCCGTGCGGATGCGACCGCAAACGGGGATTGACGATTCGTTGCAGTCACGCACATCGACCGACTCTGCAGTACGCAATCCGGTTGGACGCTGCTAATTGCATTGCAGCAAAGGCGCCGCCGCCGTCAGCAGCCGCAGCCGGGCGACTGCGCGGCAAGCGCGGAGTTGTGCCCTTGCCGATCGTCCGCCCGCTGCCTGCCACGACGCATCACTGGATCGGCGGTACCACGCCGAGCTTTTCGGCGAGCATCCTTTCGTAGACACCAAAGTGCAGATCGACCTCTTCCTGGGTGACTACGGTCACTGAAATATTGACCTGCGCGGGCTGCAGGCCCAGGACGGTCGCTATCGCCGCTTCCAGCTGCGCCGCGCAAAGCCGGTCGTCGGCGAACGTGGTGCCGACCGCAATCTCGTAGGCGGTTTCCTGCAGGAATATCACTTCAACCAGCCGCGCACGCGCGCTCATGTTGCTGTCGATCGCCAGCCGGATGACTTCGACCGCCGTGCGCATCGTCTCAGTCGGGAACCCCTTTGTTGAGCGCAACCTGATTCGATGCTGGCCAAGGGTCAGCCAATCGTATGCGAATTCCATGGTGTCCTCGCATGGTCGTCAGGACCTCGTGAAGATAGGGATGTGACCTCCCGGCTTCAGGAACAGAAAGCCGCAAAATCCCCTTGAAATTTTCGTTTGGGATTCTATTCTGAATTCCGCTCAGGCAGTCGCGCCGGCATTCCGGCGCGCTGCGTGTTTCGATTTGTTTGCCGGCAGCATGGCGGACGGACTGGAGCGCGTAGGCCGGTTCGTTTCCCTGCTGCATCGAAGGAGGAAACGATCATGAGTGATCTCTACTTCGGGACCGACCTTTTCAGCGAGTTCGACCGTCTGCAACGGCAGATGGCGAGCCTCTTCGGCGGCTTCCCCTCCAGCATCCGTTCCGGGCGCTTCGGCGCCTTCCCGCAGGTCAACATCGGCTCGACCGACGACTCTATCGAGATCGTCGCGTTCGCCCCAGGCGTCGATCCGGCGAAGCTCGATGTGTCGATTGACAAGGGGCTGCTGACCATCAGCGGCGAGCGCCAGACGGGACAGCCGGAAGCGACCGGCGACGACGTGCGTACCTATGCGCAGGAGCGCTTCACCGGCTCTTTCCGGCGCGTCATTGAACTGCCGCAGCATGCCGACCCCGACAAGGTGACGGCGCAGTACACCAATGGCTGCCTGACCGTGAGCATCGGCAAGCGGGAGACGTCGAAGCCGCGGGCCATCACTGTTCAATGAAACCGGTCGCAGAACTGAGGAGGACATCATGAACGACACGACAGAACTTGCCAGGAAAGACGAAACGGCGGTGGCCCGTCGCGAAGACGAGCAGTCGCAACGCCCGATCACGCTAACGCCGCCCGTAGACATCTTCGAGGATAGCCAGGGCGTCACCCTGTGGGCTGATCTGCCCGGCGTTACAAAGGACCGCCTTGATGTGAAGGTACACGATGGCAACCTGTACATCGAGGCCGAGGCGGTGGTGCCCACGCCGGCGGGGCTGCGCCTGCAACATGCGGAGATCCGCCAGCCGCATTTCGCGCGGGCGTTCGCTCTTGGGGCTGACTTTGACGCAACGAAAATCGATGCGAACCTGAAGGACGGCGTGCTGAAACTGACGATACCGCGCCGCGACGAAGCCCGGCCGCGCCGGATCGAGGTGCGGACGGACTGAAGTCGGCAGGTGGGCAACAACGACAGGGAGAAAACCGGTGGCGGTCGTCTGGCCGCCACCTACTGATTGCGGAGGCCTGGATGCGGACGTCATACATGAATGCTGGCGCGGACGCACGCTCAGCATACGGCGCGGTGCCGGTACGTGAGATCAGGACGCACCGCGGATCGCGAGGCGGCCGTGGCGGCGTTCCGCAGATGCAGTCCGGAATGTCGAGGGCAGAGTCGCGACTTCAGCGCAATGACAGGAATCCGGTTCTCCGGCCAGACTGTAGAGGAGGATACGATGAATCCGGATCCGAAAAAGTGGAATCCCTTCAAGTTCCTACGCGGGGCGGCCCGCAAGTCCGATGCGGAAAGCCTGGAAAGCCCCTCGGCGAACGAACAGTGGCGTGCCCCGTGGCCTGACATTCCGCGGCCGTTCGCACGCGAACCGTGGCGTGCTTTGGAAGAGTTCTTCCATGACCCGTTTGCAGGTCGCGGTTCGCTCGAACGATGGTTTGGCGACTTCAGTTCATCGCGCTTCCAGCCGCGCATCGACGTCGTCGACGAAGGGAAGGTACTGCGCGTGACCGCCGAACTGCCCGGGATGGAGCGCGAAGACCTGAATGTTAGCGTCGAGGACGGGGCGATCGTGTTGCGCGGCGAAAAGAAACAGGACGTACGCAGCGAGGAAGACGGCTGCTACCGGCTCGAGCGCGCCTATGGAAGCTTCATGCGCACTATCCCGATGCCGGAAAACGCCGACCCCGATCACGCCCTGGCAAAGTTTGACAATGGAGTGCTCACGTTGACCGTGCCAAAATCGGAGCCGGCGCGATCCACGAGTCGCACGATCATCGGCTAGGCCAAACAGGCAAGAAGTGCCCCGGTCGCGGGGAACCTCGGGCGAGTCGGGCCGTTAGCTCAGCCGGTAGAGCAGCGGACTTTTAATCCGTTGGTCACTGGTTCGAATCCAGTACGGCCTACCCTGGCGGCACGATCGAGTCGGACCTTGCAGGCGCGACATCACTGGATGCCCAGTGCCCGGTCAAGCGGGGCAGGATGAGCGCATTGCCCCCGAGTCCGACGTGCGGAAGGTTCTGCTTAGCGAGTAGGGCCTCGGCTATTGTTAAACGAATAGTATTGAGCCACCAGATCGAGGAAGGCGCGTGTCACGAACCCAGCGCTGTAACCGGCCTTTACAACGATGAGACCGGCAGGCGAGTTGTTCCGCGAAGCCGAGGAGGCTCAGCGCAGTATTCAACCGCTGCCGCGTCCTCAAACCGGCCAGTACCTCGTAGCTATCCATGTGCGTATCGACCGGTGATAGCGCTTGGGAAAGTCACGCGACAACCACTGAGCGATACCCGCGCTCTATCTAGCCCCCACGACCAGCGATGCGGCGAGCCCAGAAGGCGTCTCGCCCCAAATTTTATGTTGCGCCGCATCTAAAACCATCCTATAACCATCCATATGGATGGCGAAAGGATGGTGCGATGAAGAAACCCGCGGTATTGGACACCCCCCGCTCGAAAGGCGGCGACTCGGAAAAAATCACGATCAACCTCGGACCCGTCGACCTCGGGCAGATCGATCTCCTGGTTGAAGAAGGCTTCTATGCGAATCGGACCGACCTGATCCGAACGGCGATTCGCAACCAGCTCGCGCTACATGCGCGGGTCGTCCAGGAAACGGTTGCGCGTCGTTCGCTCGTGCTCGGGCTGCAGCATTTCTCCAGGCAGGATCTCGAGGCGATTCGAGCCGAGCGCGAGCGTCTCAACATTCAGGTCCTGGGATTGGCCAGCATTGCCGCCGATGTCTCCCCGGAACTCGCGCTCGCGACTATCGAAAGCGTCGTGGTGCTGGGAGCCTTTCACGCTTCGCCCGCAGTCAAGACGGCGCTTGCCGGCAGAATCCACTAGCCGCGCGAGGCCCCCCTCAACACCGGTAATCGGACAAATGTGATGAAACTCAACGAAGGCTTTCTGAACTCAATGCACGAAGCGATGACTTTGCTGCGTACCCGCGGCGTTGCCGAAGCGACAGAAGCGATACAACGCGCACTGCGAGGGGAAAGCGTCGGTGCAGTGAACGAAACTGCGTCGCGGGACAAGACGCCAGAGCCCGTTGTCTTCCCGTTTGCAAAGACCAAGGACGCGACCGCGCACAAGGCGCGAGAAGACTGCATTGACGTGGAGGAACGAGGACATTTCATCACGCTTGTGTATGCGAATGCCGCCGGTCGCCGTCAATATCGGCTGTATGTGCCGGCGGGGGGCGCCGGCGAGCCGCTGCCACTGATTGTGATGCTGCACGGCTGCACGCAGGATGCCGACGATTTCGCAGCAGGCACGCAGATGAACGCGCTTGCCGAGCGGCATCGATGTCTCGTAGCTTATCCGGTGCAACCGCGGCAGGCGAATCCGTCGAAGTGCTGGAACTGGTTCAAACCTGACGATCAGCATCGCGAGCGCGGCGAGCCGTCGCTGATCGCAGGCATCACGCGCGAAATCATCTCGGCCCACAATGTCGACCCTGCGCGCGTGTACGTCGCGGGGATGTCCGCCGGGGGCGCAATGGCGGCGATCATGATCGCGGAGTATCCCGAGCTGTATGCCGCGGTCGGCGTGCATTCCGGTCTTCCGGCACGGTGCGCGCACAATATACCCTCCGCGCTCGCGGCGATGAAAGGCGGCAAGCACCCCCGAAACGCACGGCGCGTGCAAGGCGATACAGACTTGTCACCGAGACGGCCCATGATCGTCTTTCATGGTGACGCGGATGCCACCGTTCACGTAGCGAATGCCACGCGGCTCGTGCAGAGGTTCGACGCACGGCCGGACGCCGGCAGCGAACGGCGTCGGGTCGACGCGGGCCGACGCGCCTGTACCGTCTCGCGGCTGGTTTCCGACGACGGTATCGACGCCGAGTTGTGGACCATTCATGGCGCAGGGCACGCTTGGGCAGGCGGCAATGCACGAGGCAGTTATACGGACGCTACTGGTCCGGATGCGAGTGCCGAAATGCTGCGCTTCTTTCTTGATCATCCGCAACGACAATAGTGCAGGCCTCTCTTGTGGTTACTATGATTGCGACGGAGTGGCGTCCGCTGTGCATGTAGAGCAAGTCCGCGTGCTCAATTGCATAAAGGCTGCCCGATGAATCACTTCCGGAGCGAATCCTCGGCGGCAGGTCGGCGAAGCCCGGATTTGCGCCGCAATCAACGTACGGCGGGTTGCCATTCAATTGGAGACATCCACGCAGCGCTGTCGCATCGGCATCACCTTGAACCAGACAGCCTCAACGATTCCCGGGGGTCAATACTGGAATGCCCCAAAAACTCCGCCGGTTGAACGTCAAAAGCCGGCCCTCGACGGCCCCACCTTGATCATTTGGCACCCAATAAGCCCTGCTGCCAGCGGCGACCGGCCGCCCGATTCGAACCGTGCCCCGACGGCCCTACGGTCGGCCAGTCACGCGCTGCACCATCGCGTAGAGCACCGACATTTGCAAGCCGCTCTTGAGTGCGTAGTTCGGGTCGTATTGATTGGAGTAGCCCCACCAGTCGAAGCATGCATTCGGGTTGGTTGGCCCCGGCGCAGACGACGCAATCGTGTCGGGATACACGACCACCAGTTTGTTAGTGTCGGCCCATTCGTTGAGGCCGGCCTCGGTGACCCAGCGGTTTCCGATAAGTGATGCCTCCTGCAGACAGCCGTGGAGAGCGAGCACGAATCCGCACTTGTTCCCTTGCGCGCAGGCTTTGGGAACAAAAACGCTGCCTGTCGAGCTCATCGAAAGGTTTGGCGACGCTCCGAACTCCGTCTGATCGAATGAAGACAGCGTACCCGACAGCTTTCCGTTGTTGCGCGGTTTCAATGGACCGAGGAACATCGTCAGCCACGTTTCTACTGAATCGTAGACTGCGCCATTTGCCAAGCAGCGCACCATGTAGGGACTCCCGAGCGTGCCGCATGCAAGTTCGCCGTCAGGCGATTCCCAGCCGTGCTCGGCGGGATAGGCATTGTCAAAGTGAACATTGGCCCCATAACGTCGGTATTCCGAGTTGAGGTCGGCCATCTCGAGCGGATTGACGACCTGGTCTTGCGTGCCGGACCAGAGGTAGACGGGCTGTTCACGCAGATTCGTCGCCGGGTCGATGGTACCGAGGGACGATTGCGCGTCCAGATACGCCTCGGATTCCGTAAGCGTGCTCTTGTACGACGCCTGATTCGACGGAAGCGTCAAACCGCCACAGTTTGCCAAAGCTGTCGCGGCTCCCCCGGCGCCGGCACACCAGTACACCCCGCCCGCGTAGACAGCGGCCCCTTTGAAGGTCGAAGAGTGGGCAACATGCATCTGCACCGCCGCGAAACCGCCAGACGAAATACCGGCGACGAAGACCTTCGTCGGGTCGATCCGATAGCGCTGAAGTTTAACGATCGTGGACGCGACCGATCCACCGTCCGCGGTGGGGCTGCCGGTGGCGGCTAACGCCTTTGCCGATGCACCGGCATCCGTACTGGCGGAATCGCCACCACCGCCGCACCCGGCGAGGCCGATCGCTAACACAGCTGCCGACGCTAACCGTAGGCCTAACGCCATCGTCATCATTGTCGTCTCCTCGTCGGAGCGGAATAAAATTGGTGACGTCGCTGCGCCCGTCGAATTACCGGCCGTTTCAGCTTCCGCCTAAGACTCGCTAACGCAAGTCATCGACAAAGCGCGAACAGACGATTGCGGCGTGCAATGCGCGCGGCGATACTCGGCAGATCAGCAAAAATCGCTCCTGCAGCGCCTATAATCGCAGGCCTTATCAGCATGAAGCTTGTCCGGACGGCTGACCACGCTAGAGCCATCAACGCTTGCGCGACTCCAGTCGATTTGACCGTCCTCTCGCAGCCGGCTGAGCATCGCCAGGCGCAATCGTTCAGCACATACAGGATGCCGTTGAGCGCCGCCCGGTCATCGACCGAACGGCGCCGTCCACCTCGATGGACGGCTTGAATTCCGGAACCAGCGGCTCAGCGCCAACCATAATTCGTTGCTTACTGTTCTTCTCGCCATGCCCGCAAACGTACCGCATCAAGAGCCAACGGTCCTATTGCGTTAGCCGCTCCAAGCGAATGGCCGTTGCACTCTCCTGAAGCGGCCCTTGCTTTCTCGCTGGGTCGAAGAGCCGTAGAGGGTCGATCAGGGACATTTGAAACGCGCGCGCTCAGCGCCTTGTCATCGACAAAAGGCTACTGAGCATCAGCGGCGAGCGCGGGGCCGACCAGTCAGAAGCGGCCGGCGACGACGCGCTTACCTATGCGCAGGAACGGATCGTCGGCGCTTTTTGCACCGCCGCATGAAACGCCCCCGACGACAACCCTTTGACGCACGCCAGGATTTGTACTCGCTGCAATTTGCCCGCTGCTTCCCTATAAATAAAAGAGGACGAGCGAGCAAACCGTTCGCGTCCTGATGGCCCATTGCTGGCAAACATGCTGCAGCCGAATCTCAAGTCGACTTTGATCCATCGAAGATCATGTATCGGGTCGATCGCATCCCTGCGCGCGAGCGCACTGGAACGCTCGGCGCTATCACACGCGCGAAATAATTTCTTCACAGTGCAAGGCACCATGGGAGGTGCGCTGTGCTTAACCTTAGCCAATCGACCCACTCAACCCTGTCTCGCATCGGGTTTTACACCGCCGTAACAACGGCATGTCTGACCGGTTGTTCCTGCGCGGACGCAGCCGCAGTCGCCACTTCTCCGGCAGCTGCTTCCGCGGTTGCTCCTGCATCAGCGCCACCTTCGGCGCCCGCCACCGCGCCAGCGAGGGAAAAGAGCGCTGCAACCGCCAGCACGGCGGCACCAATCGACTTTCCGGCGGTCGTCGAGCGCTATGGGCCAGCGGTTGTGAATATCCGCGTGACAGTGCCGGTGAATGCGCCCGCGAGCGCGACGCCTGCTTTCGGTCCCAGTGCCGAAGCGGTCGACGGTGACGACCCCATCTTCGCGTTCTTCAAGCAGGCCTTGCCACAATCGCCAGACGGCCAGGGCGCTACGCCGCGCGCGATGTCGGGCGTCGGATCGGGCTTCATCGTGAGCCCGAACGGTCTCATTCTGACGACGGCGCATGTCGTCGATCAGTCGGGTGACGTGACCGTGCGTCTGACCGACCGGCGCGAGTTCAAGGCAAAAATCGTGGCCGTCGATACGCAAAGTGACATCGCCGTGATCCAGATCGACGCGACGAAGCTGCCTACCGTCAAGCTCGGCGATTCGGCGCGCGTGCGCGTCGGCGAGCAGGTGCTGACGATCGGTTCGCCAGACAGCTATCAGAACACGGTCACGGCGGGCATCGTCAGCGCGACGTCGCGCACGCTCGCCGATGGCAGCACCTTTCCGTTCTTCCAGACGGACGTGTCGCTGAACCCCGACAACTCGGGCGGTCCCGTGTTCAACCGCGCGGGCGAAGTGGTCGGCATCGACGTCCAGGTGTATGCCGATAGCGATCGCCTGCAGAGCCTGACGTTCGCAATCCCGATCAATATGGCGAACAAGGTGCGCTCGCAGTTGCAGGCTGAGCAAGCCCAGCAGGGCCAGCCAAGCGCGCAAGACAATGCGCGCAGCAATCTGGGCATTCAGGTAGAGGACGTCGATACGAATCTGGCGAGCGCGTTCGGCCTGCCGCGCGCGGCGGGCGCGCTGGTGACGTCGGTCGACCCGGGCAGTCCGGCGGCGGCGAGCAATCTGAAAACGGGCGACGTGATCGTGCAACTCGCCGACAAGCCTATCGACCACGCGGCCGATCTAACCGGACAGAACCCGGCGTTGCAGACCGGAACGAAAGTCCCGCTGAAGCTGATCCGCGATCACAAGCCGATGACGGTGATGGTGAATATCGGGCCAGCGTCGCAACAGGCGAACGCAGGTGCGGGCGGGGTTGCAGGCCCAAGCTCTGACGCCGGCTCGCGGCAGTTTCACGCGCTTGATCATCTTGGCCTCACGATGCATTCTTTGACCGACCAGGAACGGCACAGCATGGACCTTCCTCAAGGCCTGATGGTCGATGACGTGTCGGGGACAGCGGCCGCTGCCGGCATCAAGCCGGGCGATGTCGTGCTGTCGTTGAACGGCACGCTGGTCGCGTCGCAGGATGAGCTGGCGTCGCTCGCGGCAAAGGCTGGCAAGAAGGCAGCGTTGCTGATCCAGCGCAATCACGCACGAAGCTTCGTCACGGTCGACCTCAAATAAAAACCGGAGTGTGAGAGCGGCTAATCGATACACGATTCCCGCCTCGCATGCCGACGCGGTGAACACATGTCGCTAACGCCCCGGGTGAGGGACGATCACGACGGATCGCAGACCGGGCATATTCGCACAGCGTGTGTCAACCCTCTGCATAGTGGCCGCTGTGCTTCGAAAACGCTCATTTGGTACCGGGCATGGGGGCCGACCGACTTGGGTCGTGACGGCTCATTCACCGGCTGTGAGAGCTGCCATTCGTCGACGCCGGTTTGTGAATGTCCGCAAAGCAAGGTGCGGCCGCCGCAGGGCTCCTAATCACCGCCCGTCGGCTATGGCCGATGACTTGTCCTTGAGTGACGGCACGAAATGACCGTTCCGCTCTGATGCCCGTCCTTGGAAACGCCACGGCTCGACCGGCAGTAAAGGGTCGGAAGCCGGCGTAAAGAGCACGCGGGATTCGGAGGGCACTTGCGTGTCGATCTGGGGCGATCGCGTCAACTACGGACCGGTCACATCTGCTCCCTTGGTTGACGAAGTGTTCGGCTGTTCGAATCTCTTCATCCCTTGGAAGTCATCCTTCAGAAACGTCGCTTGCGCTACGTTCCGGGGCCACCGAGTGGCTCGCCATCTGGCTATCCACGCTCCATCACCGACAACGCGATCTCCTTCTGCGCCTCGAGACTCGCGAGTTGCTTTGTCAGCGACGCACGTATCGATTCGTACGCGGATTTGCCCAGCGCAAGCCGTAGCGGAGGGGACGGGCTGTCGATCGCGGTGATTATTGCGTCGACAGTTTTCGCCGCATCCGCAAAATCGAAATTGCCAGCGTCGAGCGCGCACCGGATTTCACCGACGGGCGTGTCGTCGTACACGCGCATCGGCGCCGCGCGGTCGAGACCCGCGCCAAAGTTGGTGCGCGTAGGACCGGGCTCCATGATCACGAAGTCGATGCCGAACGGTCCGACTTCTTGCGCGGCAGCTTCGACGAAACCCTCGATTCCCCATTTCGTCGCGTGATAAATGCTAAAAGCCGGATAGCCGATTCGGCCGCCCTCCGACGACACCTGCACGATCCGTCCGCCGCCCTGTTCCCGCAGACGCGGAATGACCGCGCGTATCAACTGGATCGACCCGGTCAGATTCGTCTCGATCTGCCGTGCAATTTGGGCGTCGTCGAGCTCTTCGGCCGCGCCGAACAGCCCGTAGCCCGCGTTGCTGACGACGACGTCGATGCGCGCGAGCGCAGCAAATGCCTGCGCTACAGCGGCTCTGATTGCATCGACGTTCGTCAGGTCGCAAGTGACGACCTCCAGTCGATCGCCGTGTTGCTTGCGCAGATCGTCCAATGCGCCGGGCCTGCGCAGCGTCGCGACAACGCCGTCGCCGCGTGCCAGCAGCTTCTCCGTCAGCCCACGCCCCAGCCCGCTCGATGCGCCCGTGATCAGCCAGTTCTTCGTCATGCTCATGCTCCGTTGGAAGGATCAGGAGTTCATGCTAGAACAATGGAATTCGTCGGAGAAGCCAGGCCGATCGGCATGACGTGTTGAAGGAAATTCACCAATGGGCAAACCGACTCTCAACGATTTGCAGGCGTTCATGGTCGTCGCCGCGCGGCGGAGCTTCGTGCAGGCCGCAGGCGAACTGGGCGTGTCGCGTTCGGCGCTGAGCCATGCGATGCGCGGCCTCGAGAACGATCTGGATGTGCGCTTGCTGCACCGGACCACGCGCAGCGTATCCCTGACAGAAGCGGGGGAGCGTCTGCTTGCACGTCTGCGCCCTGTGCTGGGCGATCTCGATCACGTGCTCGACGATGTCGCGCGGGAAGATGAGGCGCTTCGCGGCACGCTGCGCATCAATGGAAGCGACGGGGCGATCCGTCAACTGCTCCGGACTGTCGTGCCGCGCTTTCTGGCGACGTATCCGCAGATGGAGCTGGATCTCGTCTCGGACGGACGTTTCGTCGATATCGTCGCGGAAGGCTTTGATGCAGGCGTAAGGCTCGGTGAAGCGGTACCCAAGGACATGATCGCGGTACGGGTCAGCGAGGATTTACGCTTTGTTGCAGTGGCGTCGCCGCGTTATCTGCGCAAGCATGGCCGGCCTGCCGTGCCGGACGAATTGCAGGCCCATCGCTGCGTCCGGCAACGTCTGCCCAGTGGCAAACGCTATCGATGGGAGTTTGCGCGTCACGGTCAGGCCTTCACGATAGATCCGCCCGGCGCGCTCACGATGGACAGCAATACGTTGATGATCGAAGCAGCACTGGGGGGACTCGGTATTGCATACGTACCCGAGCCGTATGCGCGCGACGCGATGGCACGCAAGCGGCTCGTTGCGGTGCTGAGTGATTGGTGCCCGCTCATTCCCGGACTGTTTCTCTATTTTCCCGGAAGCCGACATATTCCCGCCGGGTTGCGGGCATTCATCGAGCTGGTGCGGCAACTGCCCGGCAGCGTGTCCGAGCCGTCGAGGTAGCTTCCGCGAATCAGCAGCTTCGCAAGGCCTTTGATGCAACCGTTAGCTGAACTCGAGCTCAAGTCGTAACTGGATGAAAACAGTCATGAGGGTGGTCGCCATCGAACGACCTGATCGGGCAGACCGGCGCGGACTGCCTCGGGCAGCGGAAGGCCATTTTCTGCCGTTCGGCTACGCGCCGGCGCTGACGCTCCAACGGCTGCTATGCCCCGGACACCAGACTGTTGTCCGGTGCCCCTTTGAGCCGGTCACGCCGTATCGCAGGCTCCATGCTGGTCTTTCCATGTACGGTATCGGCGTCAGTTGCCTCAGCTGAAACACAGCGTCTCAAGTCTATTTCGCTCGCTTCACGCGCCAGGTGTCGCACGTTCAATTCCGTGGCACCGCAGACAACGCTCCAGCCCGGGACGGCCAGGATCAGTCATGCGCTGCCGAGGCGCAAGGTGCAACACAGGCTGCGACTCGGCGTCGGAATGACCGCTTTGCGCAGCCACGGATTACCATTCACCGACGCCGGCTTGCGAGCGGCGTCTGGCCGAAGCTCCCAGCCGCCCCTGGCCCAGCCGCATTAGTACACCGCAAAGCACACCCCGTCAGCCACGCTCCAACCGCCTGCGTACCGTCCCCACCAACCTGTCAAACGGCAATGTACTCGCAGCCAGCGCACTGACCGCAGAAAAATTCTCCCTCACGATATCTGTCAACACCTGCCCCGGCGGCGCCTCGACCAGCACCTGCGCGCCCATTTCCTGCATCACGGTCAGCGCATCGAACCAACGCACGGTGTAGCGCATATTGGTCGCAAGATCCTCGCGAATCGCATCGGCCGTATATAACGGGCGTCCACCGCGATTGCCGATATAAACACCGCGCGGTCTTTCGAAATGCAACGTGCGCGAGTACGCCAGCAGTTCGTCGCTCGCACGCGCGAGCAATTCGCAATGCGAGGGCACGCTGACCGCGAGCCGCGTGGCCTTGCGCGCGCCGGCCGCGAGCGCGCGTTCGATGAACCCGTCGAGCGCATCGTCCGCGCCGGCCATCACGATCTGGCGCGGTGCATTGACGTTGCCGATATACACGCGTTGCCGTTGCTCCGCGGCCTGCTGTGCAACGAGCGTTTCCGCCTGCTGCTCGCTCAAGCCGGAGACGGCCGCGAGACCATAGCCGGCCGGATAAGCGGTTTCCATCAGCTCGGCGCGTCGCTGCACCATCTTCAGCGCGTCGCGGAACGCCACCGCGCCACAACTGACCGCCGCCGCATACGCGCCGATCGACAGTCCCGCGCTGATCTCCGCCGCCAATCCTTCATCGGCGAGCGCGCGCATGATCGCGACGCCCGCGACGGTCAAGCCCAGTTGCACCGCGACCGTCGAATCGAAAGCGTCGGATGAGTCGAGCGTCAGCACGTCGATGCCAAGTGTGTCGGAGGCTTCAGCGAGCGTGTCCTGTACCGCGCGATGCTGCGGCAGTCGATGCAGAAAGCCTTCGCTCTGCGCACCCTGGCCGGGGAACAGAAGCGCGAGCATCAGGCAATGCCATTGTGAACAACCGCCGCCCAGGGATCGGCGATCAAGCGGGGGCCGCTCGCATCGCGGGCAAGCACGCGCGCCTTGCCTGCGGCCCATTCCGCGAGCGCCACGCCACCCGCGGGCGTTTCGAGTTGCGCATCGATGCGGATACCGATATGCGCCGCGAGCGTTTGCAGTTGCTCCAGCAAAGCACTCGCGACATTCAGCGCCAGCGGTTGCGGCACGCGGATCAACAGATCGAGGTCGCTCGTTTCGTTGACAGTAGGCACGTGCGTCGCCAGTTCAAAGCCGGTGCTGCCAATAGGTCCCCAAGCGAATCCACCAAGCGGACCGCCCGAATCACGTTGCAACGAAAGCAGTGCAACGAACGAGGGCAATGCATCACGTCCGGCATCGGCTTGCGTCTGCGCGAGCGATTCCGGCGGCACGGCACCGACGATATCGTCCGCATGCACCCATGTGCCGTAGCGTTGCGCTCGCTTCGCACCGCGCACGCCGATCGCGACGAAACCATCAGCGGCGAGCGCGCGTCGGACGACCGCATACGGCGCGCGTTCGAACGCGTCGCGAACCCACGCTGGTTCGTCATCGGGCGAGTCCAGCCGCCGCAAGCGCAGCAGATCATGCGGCCGCCACCGCGCGTCGCACGACGTGGCGTGCACGGTGGAGAAGGGCGCAGCCCCACACACGCGCATCACACGGCATCCCATTGTTCGGCAAGACGCCGCCGCACCTCGATCGACGCCGCGCGAGTCTGCCGCGCCGCCGCCGATTCCAGCCGTCGCGCAAGCGTACGATCCCCCTCGCGCGCGCTGCGAATCTGCTCGACCAGCACCGTGCGCACGCGCTCGATCTGTGCCGCGTCGGGCGCGTCCGCGTCGATGCCTTCGATCAACTGATCGAGCAACCCCAACTTCGCGAACGACGCCATCGAATACGACATCGGCACGATCGTGTCGCCGAGTTCGTCGAGTTCTTCGACCGTGCGGCGCGTGACGCGCGCGGCCGCTTCCTTGCCCATCGCGTGGACCATCGTGCCGGGCGCGTCGAGCGCGACGATGCGGTTCGCCTGATAGCCGTGCGCGAGGAACGCGCCGGACATCGCCGGACCGACGATCAGCGCGATCAACGGATGGCCGGCGTCGCGCGCGCTCGCATAGGCGTCGACGGCGGCCGCGCAGGCGAGGTGGATGCCGAGCATTTCCTCGCGATAGCCGTACGCCTGGCTCTTCACGTCGACGATGGCGACGATCGGGCGGCGCGTGCTAGCGCTTTTATCCGCTTCGATTGCTTCACGCACCGCGCGCGCGAGTTGCCAGCCTTGTTCGAGCCCGACCACGTTGGTGGTCGCGCGCGGAAAACGGTTCGCGGGATCGGGCACGACCGTGATGAAGCGCGCGGTGTCGCCGCCGAGCGGCGCATCGCCGCTCCAGACGGGCGCCGCGCTCGACGGTTCACCGGCAAGTGCATTGAACCAGCGCGCGCCGCGCGTGAGTGTCGTGTCGTTCATGCCAGCTCCTTGTTCGACGCATCGCGCCCTTGCGGGTTGTACACATCACGCAGCGTCTCGGGCGTGACGCTCGCCGGATCGATCCGCGCGAGCCTCTGCAAGAACATGCCGACCTGCTCGCTGCGATGCGTGGCCGGCACGCCTTGGGCGAACGCGGCGCGTACGGCGGCGCGCACGGCCTCGGCATCGTCGTCGACGAGCGTGTCGGCGAGCGCGCTCGCGACGCGCTGCTCGCCGCCGATCAGTTGCCATACGCGGCGGCGATCGCTCGCATCGAGTTCTTCGATACCGGCTTCCTGCTCGATCACTTCAGGTCCGTTCATGCCGACCCGTCCCTGCTTCGTCACGATCAGATACGAGCACAGCGCGGCCGCGAGCGACATGCCGCCAAAGCAGCCGACCATGCCCGCGATCACGCCGACCACTGGCACGCGCCGGCGCAGCGCGACGATCGCCGCCTGAATCTCGGCGATGACCGCAAGCCCAAGGTTCGCTTCCTGCAACCGCACGCCGCCGGTCTCGAACAGCACGACCGGGCGCACGCGCTTGCCACGCTCGCAGTCGCGTAGCGCCATCTCGAGCGCCGCGGCGATCTTGCTGCCCGACACTTCGCCGATGCTGCCGCCCTGGAACGCCGATTCGATCGCGGCGACTACGGCCGGTTCGCCGTCGATCGCGCCGCGCGCGATCACGCAACCGTCGTCGGCCTGGCAGACGATGCCCTGCAAGGGCAGCCACGGCGACCCGATGCGATCGAATGGTCCGAGCAGTTCGCGGAAGCTGCCCGCGTCGAGCACCGAGCGGGCGCGCTCGCGCGCGGGCAGTTCGATGAAGCTTTCGCGCAGCAGCGGCGCGCTATGTACGCTGGCGCTCGTGCTCATACGCTGTCTCCTTCCTCGGCCGCTTCGACCGCTTCGGCGAGCCGCAACGCGACCACGCCCGGCGTCGCGCCGAAGTCGTTGATCTCGATGTGCGCGGCGCCGTCGTAGCGCGTGAAGAAGCGGTCGAGCACGCTCTTCCAGATGTGGCTATAGCCGTCGACGCTGGTGCGCACCACCACGTGCGCGGCGAGCGCCGAACCGCCTGGATCGGCGGCGGCAGGCGACAGCAGCACTTCCAGATCGCCCGAGCCGACCACGCCGACGTGCGCGCGGGTGGTGACGGCGCGTTGCGCCGGATAGTCGAAGGTCAGATGTTCCATGAGGCTCAGCTCCGGCTGGCGTCGCGATGCGCCAGCATGTCGAGAAAGAGGGTGGCGGCGAGCAGATCGGCCGCGCCGCCTGGCGATGCGTTCAGCGACAGCAGTTCGCGTTCGAGCGCGTCGAGCGCGACGCGGCCCGCGGCTGTCGAACTGCCGCCCGCGTCGAGCACGCGCCGCGCGCCGCGCTGCCCCGCATGCAAGCCGGCGAGTCCCGCGCGATGCAGCAGGCAGGTATCGTCGAGCGTGCTCATGATCGCGAGCAGCGCATCGATGCGCGCGGCGTTTTCGTCGAGACCGCGTGCGCGGGCTGCGTGCAATGCCGGCAGACCGACGTCGAGCGCGTGCGGAAAGCCGTCCTGCGCTTCGCGCCGCGCGCCGCCGACCTGATAGCGTCGACGCGCGCGTTCGCCGTGGCTATCGGACGAAGCGGCGAAGCGATCCGGGAAGCAGGCGATCTGCGCGGCCAGCGTGCAGACGCGCGAGGTATCGACACGGTTGGGATCGCCAGGTCTGTGCGCACGCATGGAGGAACTCGAAGCCGTTTCGAGCGCCACGCCCGCAACAAGCAAGCCGATGATCCAGATCGCGCCGCGATGCGCATTGCTCCCTCCCGTCGCCTGCATCATCTCCTGTTCGCCCGCGCGGCCGATCTGCGCGAGCTCGGCGCGCAGCAGCGCAGAGGGTTCGCCGCGGCGACGCGCCGTGCGCGCCAGCGCCGCGAAGGTCGGTTCGAGCGCGTGCGCGGAGCGCCGCATGATCGCGAGATCGAGGTCGCGATGCGCGCCGCTGCCGCGCCGATCGACGAGCGCGGGCTTCGGCGTGAGCTCTGCCTCGTCGATCAGCGCGATGATCGCGTCGCGCGCGAGTTGGGCGTCGGAAAACGGCGCGACCGGCGACCTGCCACATGCATCGTGTAGGACCGAAGCATGCGGCGCGTCCAACCGTTCAGGAAGAACAGCAGCGGACGCCATCGTCACCAGCTCCGGAAGCGCGCGGGCGGTGCGTACAGTCCGCCCGACCACGTGACCAGATCGTCGATGCTGCGCGCCGCGAGCAGCGAACGCTTCGCGTCGCCGCGCCGGATGCCGAGATCTTCCGGATACGCGACGATGCCGCGCCGGCGCAATTCCGCGGTTTTCTCGGGCTTCGCGCGCAGACCGATCGGCGTGACACCGGCCACCGCCGCGACCGCCGCACGCCGCTCGTCGATGCCTTCGGCCTTGTGCAGATGCGCGATGCCTTCCTCGGTGACCACATGGCTCACGTCGTCGCCGTAGATCATCACCGGCGCGATCGGCATGGCGTTTTTCGCGCCGACCGCGACCGCGTCGAGTTCATCGACGAAGGTCGGCTCGCCGCCTTTCTTGTACGTTTCCGCGAGTTGCACGACGAGCTTCTGGCCACGCGACACCGCGCCGTCGCCCTTCAACAGCTTCAGCCACGCCTCGCTCGAATGACGCCGGCCGTGCGGATCGTGGCCCATGTTCGGCGCGCCGCCAAAACCGGCGAGCCGTCCGCGCGTGACCGTCGACGAATTCGCGTCCGCATCGATCTGCAGCGTCGAGCCGATGAACAGGTCGACGCCGTATTGCCCGGCCAACTGACACAGCACGCGGTTCGAGCGCAGGCTGCCGTCGTTGCCGGTGAAGAACACATCGGGGCGCGCCTCGATATACGCCTCCATGCCGACCTCGCTGCCGAAGCAATGGATGCTGTCGACCCAGCCCGATTCGATCGCGGGGATCATCGTCGGGTGCGGATTGAGTGTCCAATTGCGGCAGATCTTGCCCTTGAGACCGAGCGATTCGCCGTAGGTGGGCAGCAGCAGTTCGATCGCCGCGGTATCGAAGCCGATGCCGTGATTCAGCGACGTGACGCCATACGGCTCGTAGATGCCGCGTATCACCATCATCGCGGTCAGCACCTGCAAGTCGCCGATATGACGCGGATCGCG
Source organism: Paraburkholderia sp. UCT70 (assembly GCF_050434085.1). Taxonomy (NCBI): domain Bacteria; kingdom Pseudomonadati; phylum Pseudomonadota; class Betaproteobacteria; order Burkholderiales; family Burkholderiaceae; genus Paraburkholderia; species Paraburkholderia sp. UCT70. The sequence goes on from NZ_JBNPVZ010000002.1 coordinate 1,630,559, forward strand.
CGTGAACAGCGGCTCGACCGCGAACGGCCGGTCCGCCTGCACGACCACGTCGACCCACGAGCCCGGAATGTCGACGCGCGGCAATTCGTCGACGATCTCGTTGACCTGCACGATCACGATGCCGTGACGGAACGCGGCGGCCTCGGCGATCGTCGGCGTGTCCTCGGTATTCGGGCCGGTGTACAGATTGCCGTGACGGTCGGCCTTGTCCGCGCACAGCAGTGCAACGTGCGGCGTCAGGTCGACGAACATGCGCGCATACAGCTCGACATACGTATAGATCGCGCCGATTTCGAGCTGGCCGTCTTCGAGCAGTTGCGCGACGCGCAGACTCTGCGGCCCCGCGAACGAGAAATCGACCTTGTGCGCGATGCCGCGCTCGAACAGCGTCAAGTGCTCAGGACGACTGATGCTCGAAATCAGCAGATGCACGTCGTGCAGCTTGTGAGGATCGACCGTGGCGAGCGAGCGCGACAGGAAGTCGGCCTGCTTCTGGTTGTCGCCTTCGAGCGCGACGCGCTCGCCGGGCTGGATCAACGTTTCGAGCGCATCGACGATGCGGTGCGTGGGCAGCATGCCGTCTTCGAGCCACGGCGCGATGGCCGCGAGGCGGCGGTTCTTTTCGTCGCGCCGGGTCGTCCACGAGCGGGCAGTGGACCGCGATGCGGCGGCTTCGGCGGGGTGGTTCATCGGCTCGGTCATCGGTTCGATCAGCTCCCGGTGGTGACGCGCGGGCGTCGGCCGCGCGGCTTCGGTTGATGCGCAAGCGCTTCTTCGCGCGCGCGCTCGGTCAGGAAACGATGCAGAAGCTCGCCGGTGCCGAGCAGATGCGCGACCACCAGCGACTGCGCGGTCGCGATATCGCGGCGCTCGACGGCATCGAGCAGCGCGGCGTGCTCACTGTCGGACTCGCCCTTGTACGACGGCAAGCCGAACTTCAGGCGCAGATAGCGTTCGCCGCGCCGGTGCAGCAAGCCGATCATGTCCTCGAGCTGCGGCCGGCCGGCGGGCGCGTAGAGACACATATGGAACGCGGCATTGCGCGTGACGTATAGCGACGGATCCTCTTCGCGCTCGGCGGCGCGGCACAAGTCCCTGGCTTCGCGCAGCGTCGCGGCGGTGTGATGCGGAATCGCAAGGCCGAGCGCGAGACTTTCGAGCGCCGAGCGGATCTCGTAGATCTCGCGCGCTTCGTTGGCGGACAGCGGCGCGACGGTCGCGCCTTTATGGACCGCCGCGCGTGCCCAGCCCTCGCTTTCGAGCTGGCGCAGCGCCTCACGCACGGGAATCGCACTGACCGAGAAATGCCGGGCAATTGCGTCCTGGCGCAGCGGGGCGCCAGGTGCGAGCGTGCCGTCGACGATCGCCGCGCGCAGCGCCTCAGCAATCATGTGCGAGGTGCTTTCGCGCGGCGCGGCGGCCGGAAGAAACGAACCGGACATGGCGGCGTCCAGGGGAAAACCTTCAGTTGCGTCGGTCATAGTATCAAATATTATATATAAAAAGACGCGCATTTCAGCGCGGGCAAACCCGGAAGTCTTGACCCACATTCCAGGCAGGTGCTCGCGCCGTCCTCTGAATGAGTTGTACGAGGACATTGCCGATCAATCAACGTCGTCGAGCCATCTCCAAGCGCGCCCGTCCCTTTCTTCGTTACGTTCAACTATCGTAGGCCGGAGGAGCATAATGAATACAGTAACCGACCGACGAGCGGTCGCGCGTCAGCGCACACCGCTCAATCGTTCGCAGATCGCAGGGTTCTGGGGAGCGTGGGCCGGCTGGACGCTCGACGGCATGGACTCGTTCATTTACGCGCTGGTGCTCACGCCCGCGCTGACCGAGCTGTTGCCGCGTTCGGGCTTCGCGGCGACGCCGTCGAATGTCGGCCTCGCGGGATCGATCCTGTTCGCGCTGTTTCTGGTCGGTTGGGGACTGTCGTTCATCTGGGGACCGCTCGCCGATCGCTTCGGCCGCACCAAGGTGCTCGCCGCCACCATCTTCACGTTCGCGATTTTCACCGGGCTCGCCGCGACCTCGACCAATGTGTGGCAGCTCGGTATTTATCGCTTCATCGCGGGCGTCGGGATCGGCGGGGAATGGGCGCTCGCGGGCACCTACGTTGCCGAGGCCTGGCCGGAGGATCGTCGCAAAATGGGCGCCGGTTATCTGCAGACCGGCTACTACGCGGGCTTCTTTCTCGCGGCTGCGCTCAATTACACGGTCGGCGTGCATTTCGGCTGGCGCGCGATGTTCCTGACCGGCGCGGTACCGGTCGTCGTCGCGATTCTGATTCTGCTGCGCGTGAAGGAGCCGGAGAAGTGGCAGAAAGCAGACGCAAAGACGGTGCGCGTGAAGCCGTTGCGCGAGATCATGGGGCCGGCTTACCGGCGTCGCACATGGGTCGCGTGCATTCTGCTAACCATCGCGATCATCGGGCTGTGGGCGGGCGCCGTCTACGAGCCGTCCGCGGTGATCCAACTGGCGGCGCGCGCCGGCATGTCCAAGGGCGATTCGATTCGCACCGCGTCGCTCGCGACCGGCTTGCTGTCGATCGGCACGATCCTCGGTTGTCTCGCGCTGCCGCCGCTGGCCGAGCGCATCGGCCGCAAGATGACGCTTGCGGTGTACTTCGCGGGGATGGCGGTGTCGATCGCGGCGAGCTTCGGTTGGGCGTTCTATCTGCCGAACGGGCTCGCGCCGTTCATCGCGTGGCTGTTCGTGCTGGGCTTTTTCGGCGGCAACTTCGCGTTGTTCAGCCTGTGGCTGCCCGAGCAGTTCGAAACCCGCGTACGCGCGACGGCGTTTGCGTTCTGCACGTCGTTTGGACGCTTCGTCGGCGCCGGCGTCAACTTTGTGCTCGGCGCGGCGGTGCTGCATATGCAGACGCTCGGCGTGCCGATCGCGTTGACCGCGCTCGTGTTCGTCCTTGGCCTGTTCGTGATTCCGTTCGCGCCGGAGACGAAGGGCGAGACGCTGCCGCAGTAAGAACCGGGCAGGCGGCGCGCTTTACTTCGCGTGACTGCGTGCCCGCCCACCCGGATGGAGCAGCGTCAGCAACGGCCAGCCGAGATTGACGCCGAGACTCGCGACGACGATCAGCGCCATGCCCGCCAGTTGAGACAGCGATAGCGCACGGCCATACACGAGCGCATCCACGACGATCGCGGTCAGCGGATAAACGAACAACAGCACCGCGATCACTGGCGTGCTGAGCTTGGGCAGCGCGCCGTAAATCAGCACATACGACAATCCCGTGTGCAGCACGCCCATGCCGAACAGCCAGAACCACTGCATCGGACCGATATGCATGAGCGTCAAAGGCGCGATGAGCGGCGCGATCAGCGGCAGGCAGATCACGCCGACCGCGCATTGCGTGAGCGTCAGCAGATGCGGGCGCATTTCGCCGAGGCTCTTCGCGATCAGCGTGACGCTCGCATACAGCAGCGAGCCGAGCAGCGCTTCGCTCAAGCCGATCAGATAGCTGCTGTGGCCTTGCAGGTTTCCGGCCGCGATCACGCCCGATGCGAGCACGAGCCCGACGAACGCCGTCGCGATCCAGCCGAGCCGGTCCGCGCCGAGCCGCTCGTTAAAGAGCGCCGCGCCGATCAGCACGACCCAGAACGGCTGCACATGAAACACGACGGTCGCGACCGCGATGCTGGTGCGATGAATCGCATCGAAAAAGCCGACCCATTGCGTGACCATCAGCACGCCGGAAATCAGCGCGAGCGCGACCGTGCGGCGCGTGAACTGCGCGCGCGTGAAAAAGCCCTTCCACGCGCAATAGGCGGCGAGCGAGAGAAAGCCGAACAGGCAGCGGAAGAACACGAGCGTCAGCGCATCGAGCCGCGCCTCCTCGACGAAAACGCCGATCGTGCCCATCAGCAGGCCGCCGCTCGCCAGCGTGATCGCGCCTTGTTGACGTGAGGTGAGGGACATGCGCAACGACTCCGAAACATGATGCCCGCGAGTATTGCGCCGCTTGCGGCCTGTTCGCAAACGAATTAAATTGAGCAATTCCATAAGCCGGGTTGATAAATCGTGAACCCTGAATTCGACGTCGATCTGTTGCGCAGCTTCGTCGCGGTCGTGGAGGCGGGCAGCTTCACGAAGGCGGCGGCGAGCGTGCATCGCTCGCAGGCGGCGGTCAGCATGCAGATCAAGCGGCTCGAAACGATGCTCGGCACGACGCTGTTCGCACGCAACACGCGCAACCTGTCGCTGACGCGGCCCGGCAATACGCTGCTCGAATACGCGCGGCGCGCGCTTGCGTTGCAGGAGGAGGCGTGGTCGGCGATCGTGCGGCCCGAAGTGACCGGGCGGGTGGTGCTCGGCGCGCCGGACGACTATGTGTCGTCGCTGCTATCGCCGGTGTTGCGGCGTTTCGCGACGCTGTATCCGCGCGTCGAGATCGAGATCGTCTGCGCGCAGAGCACGGCACTCGCGCCAATGCTCGCGGACAACAAGATCGACCTCGCATTCGTCACGCGCGACCGCAGGATGCGCGGCGAATTCGTGCGCAGCGAACCGATGGTGTGGGTGGGGGCGTCTGTCGATACCCCGGTGCTGAAGGCCTCGCCGTTGCCGGTGGGGTTGTACGAGCCGGGCTGCGTCGCGCGTCAGCACACGCTGGCTGCGCTGGATGGCGCGCGCATCCGTTATCGCGCGGCGTTCAGCAGCGCGAGCCTGATGGGGCTCGTCGCGACCGTGGATGCCGGTTTGTCGGTGATTGCGCTGACGCGGTGCAGTGTGCCGCCGCGGCTCGCGATACTCGGCGATGCGCAAGGCCTGCCGAGAATCGCGCCGCTCGAAATCGTGGTCGCGCGCAGCGCGAAATCGGATCGGCCGACCTGCGATTATCTGGCGCAGCAGATGGTGCAGGATCTGTCGCTGCAGTAGCCGAGCGTGCCAGCCTTGGCCGTTCAGGCGCGCGAATAGGCGGTCACTTCACCCTCGACCGCGAGCCGCACGCGCTCACCCGGACGCGGGCACAGATATCCGGGCACGCGCGCGCGCACCATCGTCCGCGTCGCGGACTGCAATTGCAGCGCGACGCTTGCGTCCTGCCCCTGGAAGATCACGTCAGTGACGAGCGCGTCGTGCGCGGCGCCTGTGCGCGCGGTTTCATCGGCGCGCAGCAGGCGGATCTGCTCGGGACGCACCATCACGTCGACCGCACCGTGGCCGACGGGCGCGACCAGTGGGAGTTCGCCGAGCTCGCAACTCGCGCGATCATGTTGCGCGATGCCCGGCAACAACACCGCCTCGCCAATGAACGACGCAAGCTCGCGCGTCACCGGCCGGCGGTATAGCACTTCGGGCGTCGCGGTCTGGATCAGCCTCCCATTCCACAGCACCGCGACCTCATGCCCGAGCGACAACGCCTCGGACTGATCGTGCGTGACCAGCACGGCAGTCGCGCCGGCCGCGGCAAGCGCACTTGCGACCGCCAGGCGCGTTTCGACGCGCAGCGCGGCGTCGAGCGAGGAGAACGGCTCGTCGAGCATGATCAGCGTCGGCGTGGGTGCGAGCGCACGGGCGAGCGCGACACGTTGCTGTTGACCGCCCGACAGTTGCTGCGGCGCGCGCTCGCCAAAATGCGCGGGCAGGCCGACCAGCTCCAGCAACTCAGCGACGCGATGGCGCGCGCGGCGTTGCGTGCGTGGCAGACCGAACACGATGTTGTCCGCGACCGACAGATGCGGAAACAGCGCGCCTTCCTGCGGCACGTAGCCGATGCGGCGTTGCTCCGATGGTACGTGCAGGTTGTCGCCGACGACGCGCCGGTCATCGATCTCGACACTGCCGCCGTCCGCGCGCTCGAAGCCGCACAACAGGCGCAGCAGTGTGGTCTTGCCGCTGCCCGAGGGCCCAAGCAGTGCGAGCAGCGTGCCGCGCTCGACCGAGAGATCGAGGCCGTGCAGCACCGGGTGACCGTCGAACGATTTCTGCAGTCCGCGGATACGAAGTTCGCTCATGAAAATCCGAAGTAGTCGAACAAAAGCAGCGATGAAAAAGCCGGCGCGTGTCAGCCGCGCTCACCGGGCAGCGCCGAGCGGCCGAGCAGCGCGAACAGCAGCCCCGACGCGCACAGCGAGATGCCGGTCAGCAGCGCCGCATACGGGGCGGCCGCGGCGAACGCCATCGTCGACGTGTCGGCCCACACCTGGGTCGCCAGCGTTTGCGTGTCGAGCGGCGATAGCAGCAGCGTCGCGTTCAGTTCGGTGACGACCGAGATGAACACCATCGCCGCGGCAGCGCCGAGCCCGGGGCTCGCGAGCGGCAGCACGACGCGCACGAGCGTCTGCGTCCAGTCAAGGCCGAGCGCGCGCGCGGTTTCCTCGAGGCGCGGCTGCGCCTGCATGAATGCCGCGCGCACGCTGACGAGCGCGACCGGCATGAACAGGATCGCGTAGGCGACGATCAGCAGCGTCGCGCTTTGATAGAGCGGCTGCAGCGCATGCACGGCGAGCGAGACGATCGCGAGCGCAATCACGAGCCCAGGCACGCCCTGCGCGAGAAACACGGTGCGCTCGAACAGCGTCGCGAAACGCGTCGGATAACGCACCAGCAGAAACGCGAGCGGCACCACGAGCAACGTGGTCAGCGCGGCGGCCGCGAGGCCGAAACCCAGCGACGAACACGTCGCGTTCCACAGCAGTTCGGGCGATACGTCGGCGGGTGTCACGGCGGCCGCGCCCGGCTGCGTGAGCCAGAAGCCGATCATGCCGAGCGGTACGCCGAGCGTCGCAAGCGTCAGCAGCGCAAAGCCCGCGATGACGAGCCAGCGCCACCCGCCGAGTTCGTAGCGCAACACCGCGCGGCGCGTGCCGCGATCGACGCGCTCATAGCGCGCTGCACCGCGCACGCGAAACTCGAACGCAAGCACGACGAGGCAGATCACGATCAGCAGACACGCGAGCAACGATGCACCGCCGCCGTCGAAGCTGGTGCGAAATTCCGCGTAGATCTGCGTGGTGAACGTATGAAAGCGCAGCAGCGTGAACGCGCCGAATTCCGATAGCACGCCTAGCGCGACGAGCAGCATGCCGCCGAGCAGCGCCGGCCGCAGTTGCGGCAGCACGACGCGCGCGAAACTCGTCCAGCGGTTGCAGCCGAGCGCGCGTGCGCTTTCTTCGAGTGCCGGGTCCATGCCGCGCAGCGCGGCGGCGACCGGCAGATAGACGAGCGGAAAATACGCGCAGGTCAAGACCAGCAACGCGCCGTTGAAGTCCTGCAAGTCCTCGCTCAACGACACCCACGCATAGCTCGAAATGAAGGCCGGCATCGCGAGCGGCGCGGCGCACAGCACGGCCCACGCGCGCCGTCCGGGAAGATGCGTGCGCTCGACGAACCACGCGGCGGCCGTGCCGATCACCGCGCAAACGAGGGTAGTCGTGACGGTGATCAACACCGTATTGACGAGCAACTCGCCGACGAGCGGCCGCCAGATCAGATCGAGCGCGTCGCCGATCCCGAAGCTCGCCGCGCGCCAGAAGGTAAACGCAATCGGCAGCAGCACCAGCAAAGCGCTGAGTGCTGCCGCCGCAAAAAGGCCGCGCGGCGCGCGCGTCCGCCCGCGCGCCGGGGCTGGGGGGACAGCCGGCGGACCGGCTGACAGTGCTTCGCTCATTTACAGCAGGCCTGCCTGACGTAGCAGCTTGCCGGCGTGACTATCGTCGCCGAGCTGCTGGATCGTCAGCGTGGGCGGAGTCAGTTCGGCAAACGGCTTGAGGATCGGGTCCGGCGCGACACCCGCGTGCAGCGGATATTCGAACATCACGTGGCTGTTGGCCATCAGCTGCTGTGCGCGTTCGCTGACCAGATAGGCGAGAAACTTCTGCGCGCCGTCCGCGTTATGCGCGGACTTCAGCACGCCCGCGCCCGATACGTTGACGAGCGCGCCGGCGTCGCCGTGGCCGAAGTGATAGATCGCGCTGCGGGTTTTCGCATCGCCGATTTCCGCATGCAGACGCGACCAGTAGTAGTTGTTGATCAGACCGGTCGCGACCCCGCCGCGATTGACCGCGGCGACCACGCCTTCGTCATCGTCGAAGATCTGCGAGTTGGCTTTGAGACCCTTCAGCCACGCGAGCGTCTGCTCTTCACCCTTCAGGGCCAGCACCGCGCTCACGAGTGGCAGGAAGTCGGCGTCGCTCGGCGCGATGCCGACCTTGCCTTTCCATTCAGGCTTCGCGAGGTCGAACACCGATTGCGGCAGTTGCGACGGCTGCAGCTTCGTCGTGTTGTATGCGAGCACGCTCTCGCGCGCGGTCACGGCGACCCATACACCGCTCGGCGAATTGAAACGTGCCGGCACCGTGCCGAGCGTCGCTTCGTCGACCTTCGCGAGCAGCCCCTTTTCCTCGAGCAGCATCAGCTCCGGCGAGTTCTCCGTGAAGTACACGTCGGCGGGCGACGCCGCGCCTTCCGCGACGATCTGCGCGGCGAGCGCCGGGCCTTCGCCGTTGCGGATTTTTACCGAGATGCCCGACTCCTTTTCGAACTCCTTTGCGAGCAGATTGACGACCTGCTCGTGCTGCGCGTTGTACAGCGTGATCGACGCCGAGTGCGCCGCCGACGGCATCGTCGCGAGCGCGGTGAGCGACAGCGCGGCCATGCTGCCGAGCGCGCGCAGACGGGTGGAAAACCAGGAATGAGCCATGTTGCAGAAGTCCGTTTTGATTGTGTTGAGTGAGCCAGGCGCTGCACGCCCGGCGTGCTTCATTTGCTGCATCACGTCTCGAACAGCCCCGCGCCGACATACGAACCCGGCTTCGCGCCCGGCGGCACGATGAAAATCGCGCTGCCGACGTGGGTTGTGAACTGGTTCATCATGTCGAACTTCGCGAGCCGGTCGTTGATCGGGATGAAGCCGGTGCGCGGGTCGCTCTGGTGCGCGATGAAAATCAGCCCCCGCGTCGTACTCGGTTTCCTGGCGCCACGGCGGCCAGCGCTCGATATAGAAGTTCGTGCCTTCGTTGTACGAATACGAGCGGCGCAGAATCTGCGCGCCGTTGTTGCTCGCCGGATTCGACAGACGCACGTGCGAGTTCTCGGGGATCACCGGGTTACCGTCCTTGTCCTCGGCCTTCAGATCCACCGCGTCGAATTCATTCTTGCTGCCGATCGGCGCGCCGCTGTACTTGTGGCGGCCGAACACCTGTTCCTGGAAACCGAGCTCGGTGTTGTCCCAGTGTTCGAGCGTGATGCGGATGCGGCGCACGACCGTGTAGGTGCCGCCTTGCATCCACGGCGCGTCGTCGGTGGCGCGAGCCCACACGAACTGGTTCATCAGTCCAGGCTTCGCGGTCGACGGATTGTTGGTGCCGTCCTTGAAGCCCATCAGGTTGCGCGGCGTCTGAGCGCGCGGACCGGACAGAAAACCGGCCTGGCCCCAGCGCATCGCGGCGACGCCGTAGGCACGGCGCGTCAGTTGGCGTACCGCGTGAAACGCAACCTGCGCGTCGTTCGCGCACGCCTGGATGAACAGGTCGCCGCCGGTCTTCTCCTTGATCAGCTGATCGCCGTTGAAGCGCGGCAAATCGACGAGCGCGGCGGGGCGGCGCGACGCGAGCCCGTAGCGGTCCTTGCCGTCCCTGGTGAAGAGGCCGGGGCCTAAGCCGAACGTGATCGTCAGACCGTTCGGGCCGAGACCCAGCACGTCGCCGGAATCGGGGGCGGCCTGGTCGCCGCCGCCGTCGCCGGCGGGCAGCGCGAAGGCCGTGCCGCCTTGCGTCAGACGCGCGGCTGCTTCGGTCCACGTGCGCAGCAGGGCGATCACTTCGTCGCGCTTGTCGGTGGTCAGATCGAGCGCGGCGACGTAGGTGTGGCTCTGCTGCGGCGTGACGATGCCGCCTTGATGCGGACCGTAGAACGGCTCGGCCGCGAACTGCGGATCGGCGTTCTGGGCGCTATGCGCGGGCGCCTTCGCGAGCGCGGGCGGCGAGGTCGCGAGGCCTGCGCCGAGACTCGCGCCGGCGGCGAACGCCGCGCCCCCCGCCTTCAGGAAGCCGCGTCGTGACCGCCGTGGGGGGTGATCGTTTGTCATGGTCAATTCACCTTCCTGAAACCTGGGTGCCGCCTACTTCGCGAGCACCAGCGTGTTCACGTCGTCTTCGACGTAGTAGAAGCCGTCGCCTTCCGGCGTCATCGCGATACCGAACAGGTCGCCGTTGCCGGGGGGCGATTGCGCCTTGTCGGTATCGATCCAGCGTGCGTACAGCTGCTTGCCGGTCGCCGGATCGATCTCGACGACCTGGCCGTTCAACGCGTTGGTCACCAGCAGGTGGCCATTGGGCGCGGTGACCATCGCGAGCGGACGATGCAGCAGGCCGTCGGCGGTCAACTGGCGGCCGACGCCCGCGCTGCTGTCGCGCGTGAGCGGATCGTCGATCTCGGTGAGGCGGTTGCCGATCGCATCGGACACGTACAGCATCTTCTGATCGGCCGACAGCGCGAGGCCGGTCGGCCCGACGAGGAACACGCCCTTGTCGGCCTGCGCGCCGAAGCCGCTGCCGATCACGGTTTCCTGCTTCACGACGGGCGGCTTGCCTTCCGGCACGTCGAGATCGAGGCGCAGCACGGTGGCCTGCTTGAACACGGGCGGATTGCCTTGCGCGCCGCCGACGCCGAAGCCCGCGTTGCTGACGAACAGCGTTGCGCTCGTGCCGTTGTCGACGACCGCCATGTTGCCCCACGGATCGTTGATGTTCGGCGTCGAGATCGTCGACGCGATCTTGCCTTGCGGGTCGATCACGATCAGGCAGCCAGCGCCCTTGGTGCCGGTCGTGCCGTCGTTGCTCGGCGTGCTGCCGACGATCACCCAGCCCGACTTCAGCATCGTCATCGCGGTCGACAGGCCGATGCCGCCCGGGCATTCCTTCAGATCGCGCGGCACGGTCGCGAACACCGTCATCTGTCTGGTGTCCGGGTGATAGTCGATGATCGTGCTGCCGGTGCCCTGCAGGTTCGTCGAGTTGTTGAAGTTGCCGACCAGCACGTCGCCTTTCTTCACGGTGCCCGCGCTGACCGGCGCGACCACGAGCGCGTACGGATTCTGGTCGCCGTTATCCGGCACGGTGTTGATCAGCGTCGTGTGATGCTTGATCGTTTCAAGGAAGCCTTGCGGCTCGGCCTGCGCGCTGGCGGCCACCGTGAGAGCGGCGGCGCCGGCCATCGCGGCGAGCAGGGCTCGCGCGGCGCGCGCCGCAAGCTTGCGCGTAAGTTGATTCACGATTGGGCCTCCGTGCGGGTGCACAAAGCGGGAGTGGCGGCGACGATAGAAAGCATGGGAAGTGCTGGTCCGGTTGCGTGGGGTGGCATGTGCTTGCGAGGTTGAAAGCGCGCGGCGGGCGGCGTCAGAAGTTGATATTGGTCCGCACGCCGACGACGAAGGTGTTGCGCAGCGGCTGCGTCGGGTCGTTCGGGTTCTGGCCCGCACCGGCGTTGAACGTGTATTGCGCGTCGGCCTGCAACTGCCACCACGGATTGACCTGATATTGGTAGGTCGCCTCGAGCGTGGTTTCGCTGGTGCGCACGCCGTAGGGGCTGCCGTTGAATGCCAGGAAGTCCTTGTCGAGTCCGTTCACGTGACTGCCGACCTTGATGTAGGTCAGCGCGAGACCGGCGCTGTCGTTGTCACGGCCCTTGAACGGCGCCTTCAGCACGACGCCGAGGTTGGCCGCGACTTGCACGAGGTTGCGGTCGCCCGGCGCGCCCATCACGCGCGCGAACACGCCGAGACTGCGTGGTGCGTCGGAGTCGGGGCGCCACACCATCTGATCGGCGACCGCATAGAAGCTGTAGTTGCCGCTGTGATTCACCGGAATGCCGGTCGACGCCGGATTCGCGAGCGACAGCCCCATGTTGTCGTAGCGCTGATCGGCGAACTTGTTGGTGTTGTACCAGACGCCGAGCTTGTAGGTGCCCGGCAGACCGCGGACGCCCATGCCGACCATTTCGCCTTCGGCCGGCTGGTTGATCGAGTACTGCAACTCGCCGATCCACAACGCGCCGTTATGCAGGTTGAAGTTCGTGCCGCTCATGTTGTCCGGGTCGTTGCCGAGCGGGTCGCCCGAATACACGCCGGCAAGCGCGGTCAACGAAGGGGTGATCTGGCCGCGCACGCGCACGCCGAGACCCGCGAGCGGATAGGCGGGACCGCCCGACGGCATGTCGTACGAGGGCAGCGCGGGCCAGCCGAACATCGTGTTGAGGAACAGGGCCGCATACGTGCTCGTGATGAATTCCTGGTCGAGACTCTGCTGACCGATCTTCACGTCCACGCGTTTGTTCAGGAACGACTGCTGATACCAGAGCTCCCACAGACGCGTCGCGTCGTCGGCCTCGATGCCGCTCGCGGTATTCAACGTGCCGAGCTTGTTCGCGCTCAGGTTCGCGCCGTGAATTTGCAGTGCGCTGACGTTGAAGAGGCCGCCCGGCAGGCCGAACGCCTTTTGCGTATCCATCTGCAAGGTCGCGGTGGTCAGGCCGTCGTAGTTGACGCCGCGCGCGAGACCGCCGCGCAGATTGGCCAGCACTTCGCTGGTTTCGGTCAGCGTGAAGGTCATGCCGTACTTGCCGAGCCACGGACGCAGGCCGCCCATGTCGCCGAGCAATTGCTGGCGGTTCCAGAGGCCCGTCCACTGGTTGGTCTGCGTCGCCTGAATGTTCAGGTCGGCCTCGGGCGCTTCGGGGTTCGCATCGGGATTGGCTTCGGCCAGCGCCGCGTGGGCGGTCAACGAGGCACACGCGAAGGCCGTGCACAGTGCGACGCGCCGCATCGAAGGCAAACGCGTACGATGAGTTGCGCCCGGACCTGCGGAAGAGTCGCAAACCGGACGCGCATTGGCACGCGATCCATTGAGTTGAGCGAACTTCATCGAAATCCTTATGAGTGTTGTTTCGACCGATGTGATCAATCTGCGACTGCCTTGCGCGACATCGCGTGTTGTCCCCGGCTGCCAAAGCGGCTGATGGCGTGATCGTACGCAGGCGGATTGCGGTAGTCAACACAAATGAGAACGATTCGCAACAAGATTGCTGGCATGTAATTCCCGGATTTACGGACTGTGCCTAAACTTTATGAGGACGTAAGCAGGCATTCATTAGCGCGTAATGAAAACGTATTGATGTAGTCAGGCCGAACGTGTGAAACGGCGAGGTGTCGAAGCGCACGAGTCACCCCGAAAGTCAAAGTAAGGAGGTAGAAATGGGCAAGCGCATTCTTCTGGTTTCGTTGCTGGTGAGTGGTGGTCTGTTGCTGGGCGGCGCAGCGCACGCGCAGTTGAATCTGAAGCAGTTCGGCATCGGCGGGGGCGGCGATAGCGCGGCGGGTGCCGGGGCGTCGTCGGGCGGCGTGTCGCAGTTGCTGCAGAGTTACGTGGGCGCGAACCAGCAGGTGCTGAGCGGACAGTCGAGCCTCGCGTCGGCGATGGGCATGACGAGTGCCGCCGGCCAGGCGCAGCAGGCGGCGGGGCTGCTCAGCGGCGGCGCGCCGTCGGTCAGTCAGTTGACGCAGGTCGGCAGCACCCAGCAGTCGCTGTCGCAGAAGCTGACCGATGCGTTCGCGAATCATGCAAGTGGCGGCGCGTCTGCGACGCCGGTCAACAAGGAAGCGTTCACGCAGGGTCTGTCGTCGCTCGGCAAGGGTGTGAGCCAGTATTCGAGCTTGCAGTCGGGGCTCGGCAGCCTCGGTCAGATGAGTCCGTCGTCGCTGCTGCAATCGGGCCTCAATCCGCAGACCGCGCAAAGCGCTTCGTATATCGCGCAATCGGCGCCGGGGCAGTTGCAGTCGCTGATGTCGACGCTGAGCTCGGCCGTGCAGTTCGCATCGAGCCACGGCATTACGGTGCCATCGATCGCGACGTCGGCGTTGAAGGGGTTGTAAGCGCACTTTCGCTTCGTCCCGCGCGCGGTCGATTCAGCGCCGAAAGCCGCTATGATCGCGTCGAACCCGCAACCCAACCGGAATTCCGCCGATGTCCCACACCATCAATCTGGAAGACTACTTCGCCCGGATCGGCTATCAGGGCCCGCGCGCCGCCACGCTCGACGTGCTGCGGGCGATTCACCGGCTCCATCCCGCCGCGATCCCGTTCGAGAACCTGAACCCGTTGACGGGCCGGCCCGTCAGGCTCGAGCTCGAAGCCGTGGAACGCAAGCTCGTGACCGAAAAGCGCGGTGGCTACTGCTTCGAGCAGAACATTCTGTTCGCGAACGTGCTGATGCAACTCGGCTTCAAGGTCACGCCGATGCTTGCGCGCGTCGTGTGGGGCCGCGACCCCGGCACGATCTCGCCGCGCACGCATATGGTGCTGCGCGTCGATATCGACGGCGACGAATGGATCGCCGACGTCGGCTTCGGCGCCGTGATGCTGACCGCGCCGCTGCGGCTGACCGCCGGCCTCGCGCAGCCGATTCCGCTCGGCACGTTCCGTCTCGCCGACGCGGGGCGCGACACCGTCTATCTCGAGGTGCTGGCGCCGGACGAGAGCTGGACCCGCGTTTATCACGTCGATCTGCGCGCAGTCGAGTGGATCGACTACGAAACCTCGAACTGGTACACGTCGACGTCACCGGATTCGAAGTTCGTTCATAACCTGCTGGCGTGCCGCGTGTTGCCCGAACTGCGCCTGGCGCTATTCAACGATCAGTTCAACGAGCGCGACGCACGAGGGCAGATCGTCAACGAACGGCGCCTTGCGAGCGCCGCCGAACTCGCCGACTGTCTGCGTGAGCGTTTCGGCTTGAATCTGGAGGACATCGATATCGCCGACGTGTTCGAGCGCGTGCGCACGCGCGATGAGGCCGCATGAGCCGACCGCTCAAGGGAGCCGCGATGGTCGCACGTCTGATCCTGCAATCGCTGGCGTGGCTGGTTTTCATGGGCGTGCTGCTGTTCGGCGCGGCCGGCACGCTCGCGTGGCCGGCCGCGTGGTGGTATCTGTTCGAGCTGGCGGTATTGAGCCTGTGGCTCGGCTTGTGGCTCGCGCGTCATGATCCCGCGCTGCTCGCGGAGCGGCTCGCGCCGTTCGTGCAGGCGCAGCAGAGCCGCTGGGATCGTGTGTTCATGGCCGCGATCGGGGCCGCGTGGTGCGGCTGGCTGATCCTGATGGGTTTCGACGCGATGCGGTTTCGCTGGTCCGCGCCTCTGCCGTCGTGGCTCATGGGCCTCGGCGCGTTGTGCGTGTTCCTGTGCATCTTCATGTGCCGGTTCGTGTTTCGCGCGAACAGCTATGCCGCACCGGTGGTCAAGATTCAGTCGAGTCGCGGGCACAAGGTCGCCGACACCGGGCCCTACGCGTACGTCCGTCATCCGATGTACGCGGCCGCGCTGGTGTTCTTCGTCGGCACGCCGCTGATGCTCGGCTCGTGGTGGGGGCTGGTGGCGCTGCCCGTGATGGCGTACGGGATGGGCTGGCGCGCGGTGCGCGAGGAGCGGCTGCTCGCAGGGCAGCTCGATGGCTACACCCAATACATGGCTCGTGTGCGTTACCGTTTCGTGCCGTTTATCTGGTAGCGCGTTCCAGCCGTCTGCCAGCGTCGAACCGGGTAAGATTGGGCCCGGCCGTCGGAGAACCGGCCACGGTGTACCTCATGTACCACCGGCGAACCACCGATGAGGTTTGGAGTGAAAACAACGACACAGGCGCGTATAGCGCCCGCCGCACAAGCGGAGCAGAAACAGCATTCCGCCGAACGCGATCGCGATCGCGATCGCGACACGCCGGTCAAGGCGATGCCCGCCTACGAGCAGATCAAACGCTACGTGCTTCAGCGCATCAGCGAAGGCGCATGGAAGCCGGGCGGGCTGATCCCTTCCGAAACGGAACTGGTCAAGGAGTTCGGCGTCGCGCGCATGACGGTGTCGCGCGCGCTGCGCGAGCTGACCGCCGAGCGCGTGCTCACGCGCGTGCAAGGCTCGGGCACCTTCGTCGCGCCGCAGCGGTATGAATCTACGGTGCTGGAGATCCGCAATATCGCCGATGAAATCGCCGCGCGCGGTCATCGTCATTCGGCGCGCGTGCTGACGCTCGAACCGAGCGACGACGCCGATGCGCTCGAAGCGCTCGGTCTCGCGAGCGGTCCCGCGTTTCACTCGTGCATCGTGCACAGCGAGGAGGGCGAGCCGATCCAGTACGAGGACCGCTTCGTCAATCCGAGGGTGTTCCCTGAATATCTGCAGCAGGACTTCTCGGTCGAAACGCCGAATCACTACATGGTGCGGCTCGCGCCCGTGCAGCGCGCCGAGTTTCGCATCTACGCGCAAAAGCCCGAGGCCTATGTGCGGCGTCATCTGATGATGGATATCGGCGAGCCGTGTCTGCTGCTGTGGCGGCGCACGTGGGTCGGCGAGAACGTCGCGACGTCGGTGCGGCTATGGCATCCGGCGTCGCGTTTTCATCTGGCGGGGACCGTCTAGGGCCTGTTCACGCCGCAATACGGGCGGAAAGGCACGTTCCCCTGTTTTAAAAAAACCTTCAAGGGGCTGGCCGCCAGAAGGGCCGATCGCCGCGTCATGCTCCTTGCGAATACGTCGAGTATTCGTTGCGCCGCAATCCTTGCGCTCGGCCCTTCTGGCGGCCAGCGCAAGCCCGTTATTAACGTGAACAGGCCCTGGTACGGTTTCTGAAGCGCGCGTTATCCCTGGCGCTGCGAGGTATTCGGCGAAAAGCGGCAGCCGAGCCGGTAGCGCGAACCCGGATGCACGAAACGCGCGAACGTCACGGCGACGCCGCCCGTCCACGTGCGGCGCGTCAGCGTCAGGCACGGTTCTTCGGCGTGAATTTCGAGCAGCTCTGCTTCGGCAGGCGTCGGCAGCGCCGCGTCGACCACGTGTTCGAGATCGTGCATCGGCACGACCGTCAGCAGATACTCGGACGGCTTCAGCGCCGAGAAATCGTGCTGCAGAAAATCCGGCGCGACGGCCGGATTCACATAGCGATCTTCGAGCTGCACCGGCAGACCGTTCTCGCGATGCACGCAGATCACATGAAACACCGAAGCGCCCGGCGCCAGCCCCAAGGCGTTCGACACCGTGACCGACGCGGTCTCGCGCTGCAACAGCACCATATCGCAACGATAAGCGTGGCCGCGCGAGCGGATCTCGTCGCCGATATGGGCGATCATCAATAGCGTGGACTGCGGCTTGTTCGGCGCGACGAAAGTACCGACGCCCGATAGGCGCGTGACGAGCCCCGCGTCGGCGAGTTCGCGCAGCGCGCGGTTGACCGTCATGCGCGAGACGCCGAGCGTCGCGACGAGGTCGAGCTCCGAAGGCAGACGGTCGCCCGCCTGGCGTTCGCCCGAGCCGATGATCTGGCGAATGTGCTGTTTGACCTGCTCGTAGCGCGCGGCCGGCGCTTCGTCGCTGCCGCGCGCGATTTTGGCCGCGGCGCTGGCCGCGCTGGCGGACGATTTGCCATGAGGCTTGTTGCGAACGGTGGCGCTCATAGGGGCGGGGTGTCGTCGGGGCCGCGCGTCCAGAACGCATTGCGGTCGAAGTAGTTTTGCAGAAACTGCCGCAGACGCGGCTGCGCGGCATCGTGAAACACGTCGCGCGGTTTGCCCTGCACGGCGATGCGGCCTTGATCGATGAACACGACCTTGTCGG
Organism: Paraburkholderia sp. UCT70; assembly: GCF_050434085.1. NCBI lineage: Bacteria > Pseudomonadati > Pseudomonadota > Betaproteobacteria > Burkholderiales > Burkholderiaceae > Paraburkholderia > Paraburkholderia sp. UCT70. Next base: position 1,648,176 of record NZ_JBNPVZ010000002.1, read on the forward strand.
CGACCTGCGCGGCAAAACCCATTTCGTGGGTGACCACGGCCATCGTCATGCCGTCGCGCGCGAGCTGCTTCATCACCTGCAGCACCTCGCCGACCAGCTCCGGATCGAGCGCCGACGTCGGTTCGTCGAACAGCATGATGTGCGGCTCCATCGCGAGTGCGCGCGCAATCGCGACGCGTTGCTGTTGACCGCCCGACAGTTTCGCCGGATACGCGTCGCCCTTGTGCGAGAGGCCGACCGTCTCCAGCATCGCGCTCGCGCGGCGGCGCGCTTCGTCGTGCGACAGGCGCTGCACGCGCAGCAGCGCTTCCATCACGTTGCCGAGCGCGGTCATGTGCGGCCACAGGTTGAAGTGCTGGAACACCATGCCGACGTTGCGGCGCACGCGGTTGATCTCGCCCTGCGAGGCGCGCACGCGTTTGCCGTTGCGCTCGGTATAGCCGAGCAGTTCGCCTTCGATGCGCACGTCGCCGTGATCGTAGGTTTCGAGCGCGGCGAGGCAGCGCAGCAGCGTGCTCTTGCCCGAGCCCGACGGCCCGATGATGCAGACCACTTCCGAGCGCGCGATCTCGAGATCGACGCCGCGCAGCACCTCGACATCGCCGAAGCGTTTGCGCAGATCGCGCACCTCGATCAGCGGCGCGGCATTCGACGCGTTCGCCGTTGCGCTGGCGGACGGCGCGGAAGATTGCGCGGGGGAGGACATGTCGGCGATGGCGTTCATAGGTGTTCCGGAATCATGCCATGAAGCGTGCGAGGCGGGCTTCGGCCCACATGCCCGCGCGCGAGGTCAGCTCGACTAGAGCGAGATAGCACACGCACAGCACCAGCAGGGTTTCGACGAAAGCGAAGGTGGCCGAGCCGATGCCGGTCAGCACGAACGTCAGTTCGGGCACCGTGACGATCGACAGTACTGCCGTTTCCTTGCTCAACACGATGATCAGATTGGTCAGCGCGGGCACGATCAGCACCAGCATCTGCGGCGCCTGGATGCGCAGGATCGCCTGCCAGCGCGTGAGTCCGAGACACGCCGCCGCTTCGAGATGGCCTTTGGGCACCGACTGGAAGCCGGAGCGGAACGCCTCGGCGAAATACGCGCTGCCGTAGAGGCCGAGGCCGACGATGCCAGCCGTCATCGGTTCGAGCGTGAGGCCGATGGACGGGCCAGCGTAATACAGCAGAAACAGCTGCACGAGAAACGGCGTGCCGCGCAGCAACTCGATGTAGACACGCAACACGGCGCGCAGCCAGCGTCCGCAGAACAGTTGCAGCACCGCGATCAGGAAGCCGATCGCGAGACCGATTGCGACGCCCGCGGCCCAGCTGCCGAGCGTCGTCGCCAGGCCGGCGGCGATCGGCTGCAGGTTGTGCGTGATGACGGTCGGGTCGAACGTTTGCATGGCGAGGTTCGCTTAAACGTGAGTCGATTCAGGCGTGCTGCAAACGGTGTTCGGCCGCATGCGCGACCAGCGCGAGCGAACCGCAGATCACGAAGTAGATGAGCCCCGCCGCGACATACGCTTCGAGCGGCCGGTAAGTGCTCGCGGCGATGTTCTGCGCGGTGCGCGTCAACTCGGCGACGCCGACCACCGAGATCAGCGAAGAAGCCTTGATCAGCAGCACCATTTCGTTGACGAGCGACGGCAGCGTCAAACGGAATGCTTGCGGCACCAGAATGCGCCGCAGCGTATCGAGCGGGGAAAGCCCGAGCATGCGCGCGGCTTCGAGATGTCCGGGCGGAATGCTCAGAAAACCGCCGCGCAGAATCTCGGCGATGTACGAGGCCGAGCACAAGGACACCGCGCTGATCGCGGCGACGATCGGCGACACGTTGATGCCGGCGAACGGCAGCAGGTAGTACACGAGCAGCAGCTGCACGAGCATCGGCACGCCGCGAAAGAAAAACACGTAGGCGCCGCCCGCGAGGCGCGCGGCGCGATGCTGCGACAGCCGCGCGGTGCACACGCCGATGCCGACGAAGAATCCGATCACGAGCCCCGTCAGAGAAATGCCGACGGTGGCGAGCGCCGCATGCAGCAGCAGCGGCAGGCCCTGAACGAAGACGGTCGTGTTGAACATGGGTCGCGGCCGGTGGAAACGGGAAGGGCGTCGCGCGCCGCGCTACGGCGAAACTATTGCACGACGCGGGACGCCCACGTTGAAGACGCTCAGTAGTTCGGCGTGGGCATCGTGGACGGCATCTCCATCGCGACACCGAACCACTTTTTCTGCAACGCGGCGAGGCGGCCATCCTTCTGCATCTTCACGAGCGCTGCGTTGAACGCGTCGGCGAGCGGTTTGCTGTCGGCGTCCTTACGCAATGCATACGCGAAGTACACCTTCGCGCCGAACGGCGGCTGCACGACCGCGAACATCTCGGGGCGCTGCTTCGCGACATACGCGATGTTGGTCATCGAGTTCGCTGCCGCGGCGATGCGGCCCGCCGCGAGGTCCGCGTAAGCCTGATTGTTGTCGACGTACTCGCGGATTTCAGGCTGCTTCGGCAGCGTGGCCGCGTAGCTCTTCAGCTGGTCCAGCTGCGCGGTGCCTTTGCCCGCGCCGACCGTCTTGCCCGCGATATCCGACGATTGCTTGATCGACGCATCGTTCGCGCGCTTGAGCAGCGCGTCGGTCGCATCGGCGACGGGCAGCGTGTACGTGTAGCGTTCCATGCGCGCCTTCGTGACCGTCAGCGGGCCACCGACCATATCGAATTTGCCCGCTTCGAGACCGGGCAGCACGCTCGGCCACGGCAGATCGATGAAGCGCACCTTGACGCCGATTTCCTTGCCGATCTCCGCGAACAGCTCCTTGTTGAAGCCGGCTTGCTGACCGTTCTCTAGAAAGTCGAATGGCGCGAACTGCATTTCGGTGCCGACCACCAGTTCGCCGGCTTTCTTCACTTTGGCGAGCTGGTCTTCGGCGTGCGCGGCGACGCTTGCCGCGCACAGCGCCAGCATGACCAGACGACATTTCCATCCTGCAAGGATACGCATGGGGTTCTCCGGGGGCGAATTGGTGTTGGGTCGCCGGCGTGTCGAAGTCTTCGTTAGGACCCGCCGCGCCGGCGGCGCGATGCGGGCCTCGCTGGGCAGTATATACCGCGTTTCCAGCGAAAAATAAATGCTCGCTCGAGTAGAGAAAGCCCTGATATCGAGGCGAGCGAAGCAACTTGCGGCTCTGCTTTTGCCGGTATATACCACTGCAATACCGATCCTCGAAGGAGCCGCGCGATGCCCGTGACCCGCATTCCGATCATCGATGTCGCTGGCGTGCACGCGGGCGATCAGCAGGCGCTCCGACGCGTCGCGAAGGAAATTCATGAAGCGTGTACGACGATCGGTTTTTTCTACATCGTCAATCACGGCGTGCCGCAAGCGAAGATCGATGCCGCCGCGCAGGCCGCGCGCACTTTCTTCGCGTTTCCGGTCGACACGAAACGACGCGCGGCGGTCAATCATCGGCATCGCGGCTTCAATGCGCTTGGCGATGCGACGATGTATCAGGCGAAGCGGCCCGATTACAAGGAGTTCTTCAGCATCGGCCTCGAACTGCCGGAAGACGATCCCGACGTGCTGGCGGGCCAGGCACTACGCGGGCCGAACAATTGGCCGGACTTCATGCCCGGGTTGCGGCCGGTGCTGTATGACTATTACGAGGCGCTCGGCGCGTGCGGGGCCGATCTGCTGCGCGCGGTCGCGGTGAGTCTCGGCATCGAAGAAAATTTCTTCGCGCCGCGCTACACGAAGCGCATGCAGCGCACACAAATGGTCTACTACCCGCCGCAGCCGCAGCAGTCGGACGAAGATCAGTTCGGCGTCGCGCCGCACACCGACTACGGCTGCATCACATTGCTGTGGCAGGATCAGGTCGGCGGCCTGCAGGTGCGCGAAATCGCCAACGATACGTGGGTCGAGGCGCCGCCCGTCGAAGGCAGCTTCGTCGTGAACGTCGGCGATCTGCTCGCGCGCTGGACCAACGACCGCTTCCGCTCGACGCTGCATCGCGTGATCAACGCATCGGGGCGCGAACGCTATTCGATCGCGACGTTCTACGATCCGACCTACGGCGCGCTCGTCGATCCGCGTGAGCTCGGCGCGAGCGACGCGCAAAGCAAATATCAGCCGGTCGCCGCGGGCGACTATATCCTCGGCCGCATCAACGATTCGATGGGCTACCGCAAGAAACTCGCCGCTACCGCACAGTAAGGACCTCCTGCATGACAGAACCGAGCATCACCGACGACAAGACGACCCCGACCGCAACCCCTACCGCAACCGCACCGCTCGCGACGACACTCGAGGCCTTGCGCGCCGCGCTCGGCATCGACGCGGTGCGCGTCGGCGAGCAGATCGGCGAACGCGCGCTGACCGACTGGACGCGCCACGAGCCGACGCGTCCGGCGGCGCTGCTGATGCCGCGCACGACCGACGAAGTATCGCGTGCGCTCGCGATCTGCCACGCCGCGCATCAGCCGGTGGTACCGCAAGGCGGTATGACCGGACTCGCGGGCGGCGCGATCGCGCGCGCCAACGATATCGCGTTGTCGCTGGAACGCCTGAGCGGCGTCGAAGAACTCGACGCGGCGTCGGCCACGCTGACCGTATGTGCCGGCACCACGTTACAGGCCGCGCAGGAAGCCGCCGAAGCAGCGGGCTTCGAACTCGCGCTCGACCTCGGCGCGCGCGGCTCATGCCAGATCGGCGGCAATCTCGCGACCAACGCGGGCGGCAATCGCGTGATCCAGTCCGGCACCGCGCGCGACCAGGTGCTCGGGCTCGAAGTGGTACTCGCCAATGGCGACGTGCTCAGTTCGCTCGGCAAGATGGTCAAGAACAACACCGGCTATGACCTGAAGCACTGGTTCATCGGTTCGGAGGGCACGCTCGGCGTGATCACGCGCGCGGTGCTGCGGCTGCATCCGCGACGTGCGGCGCGCCATACGGCGCTCGTCGCGCTCGACGATTACGATGCCGCGGTGAGCCTGTTGCGCCGTCTCGCGACGCGCTTCGGCAACGACATCGGCGCGTTCGAGATCATGTGGCCGGACTTCTACGATTTCGGCGTGAAGCTGACCGGCGCGCGCTCGCCGTTCGACGCCGCGCATCCGCTCTATGCGCTGATTGAACACGCGGGCTTCGATGCCGACGACGCTGGGGAACGTTTCGCCCAGGCGCTGACCGATGCGCTGCAAGCGGGCGCGCTGCGCGACGCGGTGATCGCGCAATCGGTCGCCGATGCGCGCGCGCTATGGGCGATCCGCGAGTGCACCGCGGAGTTTCCGATCAAGCTCGATCCGATCAACTTCGACGTGAGTCTGCCGATCGGCGAGATCGGCACGTTCGTCGACCGTTGCCGCGCGGCGCTCGATCAGCGCTGGCCCGGCAACGAAGCGTATTTCTTCGGGCATATCGGCGATTCGAATCTGCATTTGACTGTCGATGGCCATTCGATTCGGGGCGTCGATCATCACGCGGTCTATACGTTCGTCTACGAGATGCTCGGACCGTTGCGCGGGTCGGTGTCGGCGGAACATGGCATCGGTTCGCTGAAGCGCGAGTTCCTGCCGATTTCGCGCTCGCCGGCCGAGCTTGCCGCGATGGTCGCGATCAAGCGTGCGCTCGATCCGAACGGCATTTTGAATCCGGGCAAGCTGTTCTGAGTTTCGATGAGAAGCAAATCAACGACTTCTCCCTCGCGTGCAAGTCCGCCATATTTTCACGGTCAGCACGTAAATAACGATCGCCGCAATCAGATCTATAGCCGTCATTGCGCCGATGTAAAGCAGTTCATAATCGGCCACTCCGAGCTTATCGGAGATTTCGATCAATATTTGCTGCTGCTCCAGCGTCATGGGTGATGGGTACGTGTGGACATATCGCACCGATAACAAAAACAAAGCCAAAAAAAGAAACAGCTTGCAAAGTCTACGGGCAAGTGTCGCCAATTGTCGTTACCTCGATCCATCCGTAAGCGTGTAGCCCTGAACTACCGGCCTGAACAGTCGGCGTATGCAGGAGCGCATGTCGAAGCTTGCTAAAGTCGGCGACGCTTTTCAGCGTGATACATCCGAATGAAACACCGTCGCCGCCAACCGGATGCAATCGGAAGCTTTGCGCCTCGCCTTTACGACAGGGTCGATGCTAACGTATTAATCGCGCCTCGTGATTTTGAGATAGTGGTCGAACAAATCCACGCAATATTGCGACACGCCGGCTTCTATCAAAATCTCTTGTTTTACATGCTCTGCCGTCAATGCGCGTTCAGATAGCTGACGATCAACGGATAAACATCGACCGCCGCGTTCTTGCCGAAGATGCAGTCGATATGCCCATAGCCTGGAATCAGATGCCGCTCGTACGGCTGCTCGGGGAAGCGCTCGCGCAGCAGGTCGTAAGTGCGCGCCGTGCTGACCGGCAGATAGGTTTCGTTCTTCTCGCCGTGAATGAAGCCGATCGGCAAACGCATGCCCTCGAGTCCTTTCATGCCGTCCGCGCCGGTCAGATACACGTCGTCGCCGCGCGCATCGACGACCTGGCCCGCGCGCACCATCGTGGCCAGATGCTGGAACACGGCCATGTCGTGAATGCCGAACAGTTCCTGCAGATTCGCATGCAGCGCCTCGTTCAGCTTGTCGTGCTCGTAGAGCAGGCCATACAGGAACGTCGCGCGATGACAGATCGGATTGCCGCAGCCCTCGCCGTGATCGAGCGGATAGAGACGCAGCGCTTCGTCGAACAGGTTCGCGGGCCACGAATCTTCCTGCGTATAGGCGGTGAGGTCGCGTATGCGCAGATGCTGCATCAGGTCGGGAATATGCAAGCCGGCCTTGATCCGTTGCAACGTGCCCGGCACCGGATGCGCGGACACCTGCGAAATCACCGCCGAGCGCACGCCGTCGAGTCCATGGAGAAGCGACATGCTGAGCGCGAGGCCGCCCAGGCAGTGGCCGAGTACCTGAATGTTCGGCGCGCCGGTCACTTCGCGAATCTTCGCGACGGCGGCGGGAATGTCCTCGCGCGCGACTTTGTCGACGTTGGTCGGCACGAGCACGCTCGGCAGTTCGATGCTGACGCGCAGATCGACGAGCCACACGTCGTAGCCCGACGCGTACAGATATTCGACGAGGTTGGTCGGTATCAGATCGGTCGAGAAGATGCGGCTCGATACGCCCGAGCCGTGGATCAGCAGGATCGGCTTCGCGGCTTTGCCCGCGGCCGGATCGCAGTAGCGCGTGAGCTTGAGCCGCGTGCGGTCGGGTGTGTCGAAGTACGTGACCTGCGGCGCCGGCGCGCGCAGCGTGCGTTTCGCGCGCGGCGGTATGTATGGATCGTAGAACTGGAGCGGCGCGGCCACGCCGCCGTATTCGGTGAACAGCACGCCCGCGAAGAACTTGCCGAACTTCAGCGTCCATTCGAGGCGCGTCTTCAGGTCGGGCGCGTGGGTGACTTCGAGCGTGCGCTGCTGCTTCAGGAAGTTTTCGGGCGTGATGATCAGCGTCGCGGTGCCGACGACGGGCGCATCGTCCTGCGCTGCGGCGCGAATCTCCGCATACAGCGTGTTGGTCTGCTCCCACAGGTTGATCGGCGACGTGCGCGTGATGATCTTCTTGCCGGTCAGATACCAGGTGTTGCCTTCGACCGAGTCGAGCGTCATCCGGTAGTTCATGTTGCGTTCGTCGACGTCGGATTCGTCGACGACGAACAGGTTGAACGTGCCGTCGCTGATCGTCAGCGGTTGGGCGGACAGGGCGGGGCAGGTCAGTGTGCCGGCGGTGCGCGCGAGATGATTCGGGTTGCTCAGCATGTCGGCGAGATCGTCGGACTCGACCGTCAGCGTGAATTCGATCGGGCTCTTCGCGGCTTCGCCCGCCACGCTGGGCGTGTAGGTGCCGACCATCGTCTCGGTGAAGCGCAGGCCGATCTTCTGTGCGGGCGGCGCGGCGGCGGTGCCCTTCGACATGTAGTCGATCGACCAGTCGTGCGCTTTGGCCAGCAGCGCGCAATTGCGCTCTGCGAGCGCGGAGATGGTCAGGAGCGGATTGACGCCGAGCGACATCGGCATCACCGCGCCGTCCATCACATAGAGGCCGTCGTGCACCGCGACGCCGGCCGTGCCGCTGAACACGCGGCCCAGATGATCGACCACGCCATGCGCGGCGTCCTCGCCCATGCCGCAGCCGCCGAGCGGATGCACGGTGACGGTGTGCCGGCCGGCGATCTTCGTCGAAATCGGGTTGCGCAGATATTTGCCGCCGAGCGGTTTGGTCGCCTCGATCAGCACGTTCTCGATGCTCTGGAAGATCGGCTGGCGTCCCGCGTTTTTCCATTCGATGCGCGCACGGCCTTTGTCGCCGACCGTGATGCGGCCGCTTTCGTCGTCGTGCGCCATCACGAGGTAGCTTTGCGTGTGATTCAGCGCACCGTGGTACGGGCCGCGGATCAGGCTTTCGAGCGTACGCGCGTCATAACTCATGCGCTCGAGGAGCGACGGAGCCCCAGCCGCATCCACGCCTTCGAGCGGCGCGACCGCGCCGAGCATGCCGACGAGCGCCTCGCCGACCGCACCGGCCAGCGAGCCTTCCTCGATCACATAGCCATCCTTGACGTTTTTCTCGTCGGCGCGATTGTCGATCAGGCCGGTGATGGTCGGCCCGACCGGCGGAATCTGCCCCGGCTTGTGTTCGCCCCAGCCGACGCCGTTGATCGTGTCCCTCGTGTTGTACGCGAAGGCGAGCACGTCGCCGTTGCCGGTGAAATGCTGGCCGAGCATCTCCGACGTGCTCAAGCCCGCGTCGCGCGAGCGCAGCAGCAGCGCGGTCGAGCCGATCGTGCCCGCCGCGACGATGACGATATCGGCCAGCACGAACAGATCGGGCGCGTCGTAGCTTTCGCGGCCGAGCTTCACGAGCTGGAAGTTGACCTTCCATTGCTGCGTGTCGGGATCGCGCAGCACCGAATGCACGGCCGTGCCGGTGAAAATCTGCGCGCCGTGGGCGACCGCGTCGGGCAGATAGTTCATGTGGGTCGAATTCTTCGCGTCGTAGTTGCAACCGGAGTTGCAATCGCCGCAACCGACGCAGCGCTGCTGCTCGACGCCCGCCGCGTTCGGGCCGTCCTTGAACGTGACCGTGATCGGCGGACGGCTGAAGCGGTCGGCCATGCCGAGCGCCTGCGCCGATTTTTCGAGCGCCTGGAGCTTCGGCAGCGGCGGGAAATCGTCGGGCACCGGCGACGGTGACAGCATTTTCCAGGCGAGCGCATAGCCGTCGTCGCGTCCGGCTTGGTCGGCGCGCAGCGCGGCCGGCCAGCGCGGGTCGTCCCACAGGCGCGGATCGGCTTCCAGCGCTACGTTCGCATTGATCAGCGACGTCCCGCCGAGCCCACAGCCCACCACCGCGTTGACGTCTTCGTTCACGTGCACTTCGATCAGCGCGAGCGGCGAACCGATCTGCGCCTCGGCCGTGTTGTACTGGATCTGATCGATGCCCTGCACGGGCGTGCGCGGATACTCGCCGGCCATGAATTCGCGGCCGCGCTCGAGCACGCACACGCGACGGCCCGCGCGCGCCATGCGGCTCGCGGCGATCGCGCCGCCGTAGCCCGAGCCGATCACGACCACTTCGTAATGCCGTTGCAGCGCCGTCGGCGCGCTCGATAAGCGGTTCATCAGGACCACCTCGTCTGGAATCGGATGTGGGGAACGGAAGCTCGACTTCGGAACAAAGACGGCGTGCTGCGGGAGCTTTTTTATCGTAGGCGGAATATCGACGCAAAAAAAGCGCGCCGTGGAGGGCGCGCCGAAGTCGTAGCGTGCGACGTTCAGGGCGGCACGCCCGGCCGGCCGTTGCCGGGCGTACCCGGCCGTACGGGCATGCGCACTTATCGCGCTTCTTATGTGGCTTGTTGGTTATCCGAACTATTACGCGGCCACTTCATAGAATTCGCTATCGCTCGATTCCACCGCGAGCAGATTCAGCGCAACCAGAATCGCCGCGCGATTGTCGACGTCGATCTCGATGCCGAGCGCGTCGGTGAGCCAGCGGCCGAGCTTGGTGTTGGAAAATTCCTCGGCGCCGGCCGTCTTTTTCGTGGTGACGCCGAGTTTGACGGCGCGATAGTGATAAGAGGGCACCCGATGCTGAGCCGCGACCGCCGAAAGCCCGCCTTTGCCTTCCGAGCACCAGCCGAGGCTGCCGGCCAGCACGATCCGCTCGGGTTCGTCGAGCCCTTCGATGAACTCGCGCGCCGCGCGCCGCACACGCTGTTCGTCGAGGCCGTATTGCAGCAGCACGCTTTCCACCGGGTCTTCGAGCGCGTGCGCGTGCAGATCGATTTCCTGCGCGACGCCCTCGGTCTCCATCGACACATTGCGCTGATGGCACGCGCTGCGCAGGCAGTCGATCAGATAGCGGCGGAAATACGCGCATACCGCGTAGCTGTTGGACGGTGCGCTGTCGGCGCGCGCGTTCGTTTCGGTGTGGCCGGGCGCGAGGCGCAACACCTTCGCGTAGATGAACTGAGCGACCAGTTCTTCCTTGTCCTCGCCGAGCGCCTGCAGTTCGAGCGGGTGGTAGGTCCGCAACGCGCGCTTGACCAGTTCGACCATCGACACCATTTCGTCCGCTGAGAGCCGGGTGCGCCTGCGCCACAGATCGGGGAGGATCGCGTCGTCGAGTTGGCGGGCGAACTCGTAGCTCGGGACTGCGCCCATGGAAAACCTCCGTCACGGTTGGCAGGGAGCGCGGCGAGCCGCGGCGCGTGGGCCGCGGCTCGAGGGAAGGTGGCTGAAATGCCGCGCTGAAACGTGAATGCAGTATGGTTCGCGGCAAGGCCTTCGCCTATATGGATTAAGTGTTAGCCGATGGGTAAACTGCCGGGTAAACCTTCTGATGGATTGCTGACGATTCATCTGAGGAGCGGACATTCGCCGTAGAATAGACCGCGCGGGCGGGCGCGCTCGGTCGCCCGGTTCGACCCGCGATTGCCACGAAGCGCCGGAGCGCCGCCGCTTCGTCAGTGTTTCGTGTCAACGAAGTTGCCATGCCCCTGCGATAAAGCTGCGTGGGATCGGCGTAAGCGCTAAAGCGCTCACGCCGATCGACAGAGGAGACCGCCCCATGCGGGCCGACCCGATCCAGCGTGCCATCGACGAAGACCTCGTGCGCGTGCTCTACGCGCAGGATCCGATCGCGTTCTTTTCGCACTGGTTTTCGATCGCGGTCCTGGTGGCGATCTACTGGCCGCATGTGCCGGCCCCGCCGCTGTTTATCGCGTGCTTCGTTTTTTATGCGCTCGCCAATTGCGCGGGCTTGGCGCTGTGGATTTGCAATCGCCGCTATCCGCAGCTCGTCTCGCCGCGCGACTGGATCTATCTGCACGCGCTGCGCGGCGTGCTCCTCTATAGCGGGCCGGGCTTCGCGGTGTGGTTCGCGTTCCAGAGTCCGCAAACCGATCTGCCGTTATTGCATACCGTAATGCTGGTGACGCTCGCGGCCGGCGTGTTCATGTCGAATGGATTCGATCTCCTCAATTTTTCGACGTCGATTCCATTTCTGCTGCTGCCGTCGATCGTGCTGCATTTCGGCTCGCATACGTTCGATCGCACGATTCTCGCGATCGTGCTCGCGTTCTTCTTCTGCGCGATCAACGTCTACGCGATGAGCTATCGCAAGCTGTTTCGCCAGGTCGTGCAGGCGCGTGTCGATCAGCAATACCTCGCGGAATCGCTGGCCGCGCAAAAGCGCGTCGCCGAAGAAGCGAGCCTCGCGAAGACGCGCTTTTTCGCGGCGGCAAGCCACGATCTGCGTCAGCCGCTGCATGCGATCGGCCTGCTTGCGGCATCTCTGAACGATCCGGCGGCGACGCCCGCGCAGCACGCGAAGACGGCCGGGCACATCGTGTATAACGTCGAGGCGCTCAATCAGCTGTTCAACCAGGTGCTCGATCTCGCGCGGCTCGAAAGCGGCGTGACCCAGGTGATCCGGTTGCACTTCCGGCTCTCCGAGCTGTTCGAACGGGTTGGTAGCCAGTATCGTCCGCAGGCCGCGGCGAAGGGGCTCGCGCTGCGCATCGCGCCTACGACGATGGTCGTCTACGACGATCCGGTGCTGCTCGAACGCGTGTTGAGCAATCTGCTGTCGAACGCGGTGCGTTATACGGAGCAAGGCGCGATCTGGCTCGGCTTCCGGCGCGCGGGGCGACAGAAGGGCGGCTATATCGAGGTGCGCGATTCGGGCGTCGGCATTGCGCCGCAGGAGCACGAGCGCGTTTTCGAGGAGTTTTACCAGGTCGAGAATCCACAGCGCGACGCGCGTCAGGGGCATGGGCTCGGGCTGCCGACCGTCAGGCGGCTCGTCGGCCTGCTCGGCGGCGAGTTGCAGCTCCGCTCGGCGCCGGGGCGCGGCTCGGTGTTCCGCTTTGCGGTGCAGGCGGGTGACGCGAGCGGCATCGTCGCGAGTCTTAACGATTCGGTCGCGGGCGGCCCGGCCGCGCAGGGGCGGCGCGTGCTGTGCATCGACGACGAGCCGTCGATACTCGAAGGCCTCGCGAGTCTGCTCGAGCGATGGGGCTGCGACGTGCGCGGCGCGCGCGACGAAGCCGGCGCGCTCGCCGCGCTCGCGGACGGCTTCGTGCCCGATGCGGTGCTGTGCGACTACCAGCTCGCCAATCACCGCACCGGCGCGCAGGCGCTGAGCGCGATACGGGGCGTGCTTGCGCGGGAGGAGGGGCACGGCAATGTGGTGACGCTGCTGATCACCGGCGATATGGCGTCGGCGGAGCTGACGGCGCTCGCGTTGCAGGGGATTCCGGTGCTGCACAAGCCGGTGACGCCGGCGCGGTTGCGGCGCACGCTGGAAATGCTGTGGCAGCAGGCGGAGCTTGATCAGGGGCGGCCGGCGGGTGCGGTGGTGTTGGGGGGCGGAGCGGTGGACGACCCACCGCCGCCACCCGCCGCGGCTGGCTCGCCGCAAGCCGAAGCGGGCTCAGGCGCGCAAAGCGAAACGCAGCCTTAGAGGCGGGAAACAAAGACGGGTTGGGCTTGCGGCGCAGCACAATGCGCTACAACGTCTTCCCGGCCTCCAGCCATCCATTGATTACGGCGATCGCCGTCGACCGGTTATGCACACCAAGCGCCCGAAAGATCACCGACAGATGCACCTTCACCGTGCCTTCGGCGACGCCGAGATCGCGCGCGATCATCTTGTTGGTCCAGCCGCGATGCACGAGCCGCATGATGTCCTGCTGACGTGGTGACAGGTTCTCCAGCAGATGCTGCTGATGCGGCTGCAGCGACGGTACCTGCGTGACCGGTTCGATCTGCGGGACGGTGCCGGGGCCCGGCCCGCGGACGGCTTGCGCGGCGGCGCCCGGGGCCGGCACACGTGCCGATCCATCCGCACCGGTGCCCGCCTGCGTCTCGCGCGAGCCGAGCAGACTCAGCGCCTCGATCGGCACATAGGCACCGCCGGACAGCACCAGTTCGATCGCCTTCAGCATCACGCTGGCGGGCTGGCGCTTGGGCACGAAGCCGAGCGCGCCGGCCGCGAGCACCGCGCGCATCTCGTCGGGCGATTCCTCCGCGGACAGCACCACGACCGGCAGCGCCGGATTCGCCTTCAGCAGCGTTTCGAGCGACGTCGCGCCGCTCATGCCCGGCATATGCAGATCGACGATCGCCAGATCGTGATTCGCGTCGGGTCGCGCGGCGCTCGCAAGGGTTTCCCAGCTGTCGGCTTCGTCGAACTGGGCGTCGGGATCGAAGCCGCGCAGCATGCCTTTGACGCCTTGCCGGATCAGTTCATGGTCGTCGGCTACAAGAAACTTCATGATGTCTCCGCGAGTCGAGCCTGTCCGTTGAGGGCTGCCGCCGTTGCGCATGCCGCAGTTGCAGCATGCGCAGTTGCAGGCTGCGTAGTTGCAGTATGACTAACTGCTGTACTCGTGACACGCATCATGGCTGGTCGTCCGCGCTTCCTGGTCGATCCTCGGCTCCCAGGACGGGTCGATCCGATTGCCGTTCATTGACGCTGCGATTCGTGCTGCTTTTGATGCCGCGGTCGTCGCCGAAATCGTGCCTCGGTTCTCGCCGCGTGGAGTGTCGCACTTACCGCCGCATCCGGTATCGTTCCAACTCGCCAGTGTCCCGCTCCCTTGCCGTGCCGCGCGTCGCTTCGCTGGGCCGTGCCGCGCGTGGCCGGCTGCCGGCATCGTTCGATGCGCTTCGTGATGTTAAGGCAGGTCTCCCGCGCATAGGTTCCGGCTTGCTACGTAGACGAGCCGCGCGCCCCGTTTTTGAAGCGCTGACGCGCACGATCCGGAAGCTTATGCCCGCCGGATCGACTCGGGTTCGCGCGCCGCTATCTGACCGCGAACAGCGTCGCATTCATCAGAAGCTTGAAGGCGAAGCCGAGCGACATCGCCGCGCTCACGCCGAAGCACCATAGCGCGATGAACCAGAGCCAGCCCGGCAGTTTGCGGCTGGGCGTTGCGGCAGTGGCGGTGGGAGCCGACGCACTGGCACCCCGCGTTTCAGTGATAGTGATGTTGGTCGCCATGACGCACCTTGCCTCGAAAGACCCAGTAACCCATCGTCGTATAGGCGACGATGATCGGCAGGATCACCGCCGCGCCGGCCAGCGTGAACGTCTGGCTCGTGCGTGGCGCGGCGGCTTCCCATAGCGTGATGCTCGCCGGAATCGCATACGGCCACAGACTCACGAGCAGCCCGAGATAGCCGAGCAGCACGAGCGCCAGCGCGAGCACGAATGGCGTGTTGTGATGGCGCGCGCGCGCCGCGCGATGCATGAAGAACGCGCAGATCGCGACGAGGAACGGCACCGGCAGCAGACGGTAGAAGATCCCGTCATGGAACCAGCGTTGCGCGATGCCCGCATCCATCAGCGGTGTCCACAGGCTCACGAGCGCGATGAAGCCGAGCAGCACCAGCGTCAGCGGCCAGACCACGCGATGCAGCCGTCGCTGCAGATCGCCCTCGGTCTTCGCGACGAGCCAGCAGCAGCCGAGCAGCGCGTAGGTCGCGACGAGTCCGAGGCCCGTCAGCAGGCTGAACGGCGTGAGCCAGCCGAACGCGTCGCCGGCATAGGCGCCATCGGCGACCGGAATGCCTTGCAGGAACGCGCCGAGCACGATGCCCTGGAAGAACGCCGCGCCCGCCGAGCCGCCGATGAACGCGAGGTCCCACAGATGCCGCGTGCGACGCGACTTCGCGCGGATCTCGAACGACACGCCGCGAAAGATCAGGCACACGAGCATGAACACGAGCGGCAGATAGAGCGCCGACAGCACGGTCGAGTAGACGACCGGAAACACCGCGAACAGCGCGGCGCCGCCGAGCACGAGCCAGGTTTCGTTGCCGTCCCACACCGGCGCGACCGTGTTCATCATCAGGTCGCGTTCCTTTTCGTCGGGGAAGAACGGAAAGACAATGCCGATGCCGAGGTCGAAGCCGTCCAGCACGACGTACATGAAAAGGCCCAGCGCGATGATCGCGGCCCATACGACGGTTACGTCCATTTTTTCTTTCTCTCGAAGCGTAGGTTAGACGGCGTCGATCATCTGATCGGCGGCGGACAGCGGGCGGCGCGCGGTCTGCGCGGGCGTCGGCTGCGGCAGGCCGAGGGGCATGTCGTGCGACTTGCCGCCAGGCAGCGCGGGACCGGAGCGCATCAGCTTCAGCATGTAGTAGATGCCGGTGCCGAACACGAGGAAGTAGACGGCCACGAACGTCATCAACGACAGACCGACCTGTTGCGTGGTCAGCGGCGACACCGCCTGCGACGTGCGCATCACGCCGTACACGACCCACGGTTGACGGCCCGCTTCGGTGGTGACCCAGCCGGCCAGCAGCGTGATGAAGCCGCTCGGCCCCATCGCGACGCACAGCCGCTGGAACCACTTCGCTTCGAACAGGCGCCCGCGCCGGCGCAGCAACCAGGCCGCGATCGACATCGCGATCATCAGCACGCCGAGGCCGGCCATGATGCGGAAGCTCCAGAACACGACGGTCGAATCCGGCCGGTCCTGCGGCGGGAATTCCTTCAGGCCGCGGATTTCGCCGTCCCAGCTATGCGTGAGGATCAGGCTGCCGAGGTGCGGCACCGACACCGCGTAGCGCGTGGTTTCGGCCTTCATGTCGGGGATGCCGAACAGGTTCAGCGCGGTGCCGCCTTTTTCGGTATTCCACAAGCCTTCGATCGCCGCGATTTTCGCCGGCTGATACTTGCGCGTATTGAGGCCGTGCTGATCGCCGACGAATGCCTGGATCGGCGTCAGAATCAGCAGCAGCCACAGCGCCATCGAGAACATCTTCTTGACGGCGGGATCGCGCCGGCCGCGCAGCAGATGCCACGCGCCGACCGCCGCGACCACCAGCCCCGCGACGATGAACGCCGCGAGCGCCATATGCGCGAGCCGGTAGGGGAACGACGGATTGAAGATGATCTTGAACCAGTCGAGCGGCACGACATGACCGTCGACGACCTCGAAGCCCTGCGGCGTTTGCATCCAGCTATTGGACGCGAGAATCCAGAAGGTCGAGATCAGCGTGCCGATCGCGACCATCAGCGTCGCGCCGAAGTGCGCGCGCGGACTCACGCGCTGCCAGCCGAACAGCATGATGCCGAGGAAGCCCGCTTCGAGAAAGAATGCGGTCATCACCTCGTACATCAGCAGCGGACCGGTGATCGGCCCGGCGAAACTCGAGAAGCCCGACCAGTTGGTGCCGAACTGATAGCTCATCACTACGCCGGAGACGACGCCCATGCCGAAGGCCACCGCGAAGATCTTCGACCAGAACAGACAAAGATCTTTGTAGTAGGCCTTGCCGGTTTTCAGCCAACGCCATTCGAGAACGGCGATGAAACTGGCGAGACCGATGCTGAGCGCGGGGAAAACGATGTGAAAAGAAACGGTGAACGCGAATTGAATGCGCGCGAGATCGAATGCCGATAGTGCGGAGTTCATGATCCTGTTGTGCGTGATGGCCGCGTGAGCGGACTTACGCGCGTCGACCGATGTCGGTGCGCACTGCGCTGGGCAGATGGCGCAAGAGTAGGGGATCGAAACAAAAAGTGTTGCGATGCGATGTGCGTCAAAAAACCGCCTTGTTTTATGCGAAATACGCTTATCGATGAGGCAAACCATTGTTGAGTATCAAGTTTCTTTTGGCGGCT
Organism: Paraburkholderia sp. UCT70; assembly: GCF_050434085.1. Taxonomy (NCBI): domain Bacteria; kingdom Pseudomonadati; phylum Pseudomonadota; class Betaproteobacteria; order Burkholderiales; family Burkholderiaceae; genus Paraburkholderia; species Paraburkholderia sp. UCT70. The sequence goes on from NZ_JBNPVZ010000002.1 coordinate 1,665,370, forward strand.
GATACGTGGCCGTGTGTGCCTCGTCGCGCGAACTGCGTCAATCGACCGCGCTGCAGCAATGCGTTTCGCGCAGCCTTGCGCGGCAAGGTCGCGGGCGGTGTCTGTCGCCAGCCGACAATCGATCCATCCAAACCGACTTCGTCGGTGGGCGTGCTGGTCAGGCGATTTTTTTACTTCTACGATGCACGCTGCCGCGTGGCCGTTTCAGCTTTTTCTCTTCAGTATTCGTTGCGCATTATCCGTTCGCCATTCGTTTGGTGTTGATGTTATTTCGCGGCGGAATTTCTCAATAGGTCATTACTCATTGCCGCATTCGCACGGCGTTCTGTCATGCGTCGCGCGCATGCTTCGTGAGCAGCTTCCGCTTCATCCACCTGCCGGCGACGGCAGACTTCATCGACGAGGAGTCAGCAGATGAGCACGATCAGGACGAAAGACGGTACCTCGATTTTCTACAAGGACTGGGGCCATGGCCGCCCGGTCGTGTTTTCGCACGGCTGGCCGCTGACCGCCGATGCGTGGGATGCGCAGATGCTGTTTCTCGGCAGCAAAGGCTTCCGCGTGATCGCGCACGACCGGCGCGGTCACGGCCGCTCGGAGCAGCCGTGGGACGGCAACGAGATGGACACCTACGCCGACGATCTCGCCGCACTGATCGAACATCTCGATCTGCAGGACGCGACGCTGGTCGGCCATTCGACAGGCGGTGGCGAAGTTGCGCATTACATCGGCCGGCATGGCACGGGGCGCGTCGCGAAGGCTGTGCTGATCGGCGCGGTGCCGCCGCTGATGCTGAAGACCGCCGATAATCCGCTCGGCCTGCCGATCGACGTGTTCGACGGCATCCGCAAGGGCGTCGCGGACGATCGCTCGCAGTTCTTCAAGGATCTGGCCGTGCCGTTCTACGGCTACAACCGGGAGGGCGCGAAGGTGTCGCAGGGCGTGATCGATTCATTCTGGCGCCAGGGCATGGCCGGTTCGATCAAGGGGCTATATGACTGCATCGAGCAGTTTTCCGAAGTCGACTACACCGAAGATCTGAAGAAGATCGACGTGCCGACCCTGGTGCTGCACGGCGACGACGACCAGATCGTGCCGATCGACGCAGCCGGCCGACGCACCGCGGAGATCGTCAAGAACGCAACGCTGAAGGTTTATCCGGGCGGCCAGCACGGCATGTGCACGGTGGAGGCCGACAAGGTCAATGCCGATCTGCTCGAATTCATCGGCGCCTGAGCGAACGTAACGATGTGATCTGTTGAGGGCGCGGGCGGCATACGGACGCCGCTCGCGTCGGACGCCACGCGCCCGCTGGCGTCGGGTAAATCCGCTCCTGGAACAAAAATCCACTTCGAGTTATACGATGTCGCACGAATGAGATGTTCTATGTCTCTGTTTTTTTAAAGAGTTACGAAACCGCCTCGCAGTAATTTAAGGGTAAATGCGGAGTTGAAATCCGCTTGTCCATCATCGATAGTACGTTATCGTACAACTTGAGTATGTTATGCGACGCGCGCAGCGCGATTTCGCCGGCCGCTCAGATCCTCTGTCTGTTCTCTGAAGACCTCGCGCGCGGCGCAGTAAAAGGAACCCCTATGAAGAAGATTGCCCTGAGTGGCGCCGGCGGCCAGCTCGGCTCCGTGGTACGTGCTGAATTCGTCGCGCGTGGCGTGCCGTTGCGCTCGGCCGCGGGCTCCAAAGTACTGACGCCCCTCGTCGACGGCGAAGACGTGATGAACGGCGACCTGCGCGATCCGGCGGTGGTCGACCGTCTGCTGAACGGCGTGGACGTGCTGATCCATTTCGCCGGCACGAGCGTCGAGCGTCCGCTGCCCGAGATCATCGAGAACAACCTGCGCGGCCTCGTCGAAGTCTACGAAGGCGCGCGCCGCAACGGCGTGAAGCGCATCGTGTTCGCGAGCTCGAACCACGCGATCGGCATGTACCCGGTCACCGAGCATCTGAGCCTCGACTGCGAACTGCGCCCGGACGGCTTCTACGGCCTGTCGAAGGTGTGGGGCGAAGCGCTCGCGCGCATGTACTGGGACAAGCACGGCATCGAAAGCGTGTGCGTGCGGATCGGCAGCTGCCTCGAGCGTCCGACCGAGCAGCGCCATCTGAGCACCTGGTTCGGCCACAAGGACCTGATGCATTTCCTCGAGCGCTGCATCGAAGCGGAAGACGTCGGCTTCCTGACCATCTGGGGCGTGTCGGCCAATACGCGCAGCTGGTGGGACAACAGCGGCGCCGCGCGTCTCGGCTACGAGCCGAAGCAGAACGCCGAGGACTACGCGCAAGACATCCTGTCGCGCCCGAATCCGCTCGATGAGCTATGCCAGCGCTACCAGGGCGGTAGCTTCGTCGGCATCGACTATTCGCGCAAGGCTTAAGTCCCGTTCGGTTTGACGGGCATTGCATCACGAGGAGTAGCAGCAATGAAGATCAAGGGTATTCGCTGGTGGATGGTCGCGCTGGTCGCGGCCGGCCTGATCATCAATTACCTGGCGCGTAACACGTTGTCGGTTGCGGCTCCGACGATGATGAAGGAGCTGAACATCACGACCGAGCAGTATTCGCACGTGGTCGTGGCGTGGCAGCTCTGCTATGCGTTCATGCAGCCGGTCGCCGGTTTCGTGCTCGACACGATCGGCACCAAGGTCGGCTTCGCGGTGTTCGCGCTGGCGTGGTCGTTGGCTTGCGCGGCGGCTGCATGGGCGACGGGCTGGCGCAGCCTCGCAGTGTTCCGCGGTATCCTGGGTCTCGCCGAATCGGCCGGGATTCCGGCTGGCGTGAAGGCGACCAGCGAGTGGTTCCCGGCGAAAGAGCGGTCGGTTGCGATCGGCTGGTTCAACATTGGCTCGTCGATTGGCGCGCTGCTTGCGCCGCCGCTCGTCGTGTGGGCACTGTTTCACGGCCGCTGGCAACTCGCGTTCGTGATCGTCGGCGTGACGGGTATCGTATGGAGCGTGCTGTGGATGATCATCTACAAGCATCCGCGCAACCAGAAGCTGCTGGGCAACGCGGAGCGCGACTACATTCTGAGCGGACAGGAAGCGAAGCATCACGATGACATCAACACGCCGAAGCGCAACTGGCGCGCGATGCTGGCGAGCCGCGATTTCTGGGCGATCGGTATTGCGCGAATTCTGTCCGAGCCGGCCTGGCAAACGTTCAACGCGTGGATTCCGTTGTACATGATGACCGAGCGTCACATGAACCTGAAGGAAGTCGCGATGTTCGCGTGGATGCCGTTCCTCGCCGCCGACATCGGCTGCGTGCTCGGCGGTTATCTGAGCCCGCTGTTCCACAAGTACGCGAAGGTGTCGCTGTTCACGTCGCGCAAGATGGTGTTCGTGGTCGGTGCGCTGTTCATGATCGGGCCTGCGTGCGTCGGTCTCGTCGAGAGCCCGTACATGGCGGTGGCGCTGCTGTGCGTCGGCGGCTTCGCGCACCAGACGTTGTCGGGTGCACTGTACGCGATCACGTCGGACATGTTCGGCAAGCACGAGGTCGCGACCGCGACGGGCATGGGCGGCATGGCTGGATATCTGGGCGCCGCGGCGTTCACCGCGCTGTTCGGTGTGCTCGTCACGCAGATCGGCTATAGCCCGCTGTTCGTCGTGCTGGCGGTGTTCGATCTGATTGCCGCGGTCGTGGTCTGCCTGATGGCCAGGAGTTCGGACAAGATGCCGGAGCCGAAGTGGGCGTCGGCCGGTGCGGTGACGGCGAAGTAGGGCGAAGTGCGGTTGGCTTTAGCGGGCCGATGTTGTGAAAGAAGCGGCGCCCATGAGTGGGCGCCGTTTTTTTATTTGCGGGTTTTGAGGCGATCGACCGGATGCTGGTGTTGTGGCGCGAGCATCGCGACAAACTACTCGCTGAGAAGCCTCTTTAACTCGTCAAGAAATGAAGCCGTGGTGTAGCCCATAATTCCGGACCAAAATCCTGCCGATTGTTGTAGTTGCTTGCATTCGAAACGGGTCGTGTTTGCAATGGCCGTGTTCTCCTGGCAGGAATGACTGCAACTTATCGGGCGCATGCACGGACTATCTGCAAGTGACGGAACTCGGATCGACAGCCCTTCTTGTCCGCTCTTTGACCCAGTTAGCTCGCGGCGACTGAGATCAGCGTTGCTTTGACCTTTTCCCAATCCCTGGCAACGGGCTCCATCGTCCATTGTCGCCATCTGCGCCGCAAGATGACCGGCAGGCGCGGGCGGTTGGATTGTTTCTCAAGGTGACTCAGGACGATGTCCCGCACCGCCTCAGGGCTCCACCCGCTCCATTCGCCGGCCACGAGGAGATTTGGCAGGAACGCCGGTGCCACCTCGTCGCGCAGGATGTCTTCCAACTCCTGCAGCCCAAAACCTGAACACCGCAATCTTTCCGCGACGTACCGGCAGGCAATCTCATCGAATTCCGCATCAAGGAAGAGCTCGGAGAGCGCCACCCACACCGGGAGGCGGCGTTCGATTTCATCGGGCTTCAACATGGGCGTCTGCAGTGAACGTTCTTGAGTATCGCATTGCTAATGTGCTTGAGTGACTGCCACCTTATCGGCGCATGGTCGTCTGATAGACAGTACCGAATACGATGTCACTGCCGAAGGCGAAAAGTATGCCCCCGATGAGCGCCACCGCGCCCACGCAGACAGGTGCCGCTGCTGTACACACGCCGGTGGCAACCGCACCGGTACTGACGGCCCATCCACCCCATGCACCGGCTGCTGCTATTGTGCCTTGGCGGGCAATCTCGCGCGGCTTGTTCTCTGCCTTGTAGACTTCATAGACCCCGACGGCGATGGACACCAGAAGGAGGCGGCGACCCACCGTGCCAAGCTTTCGGGCGAGCGTACTGGCCGAAGTCCGGTCGGTGCCGGCACTTTGGACGATGCGCAGCCAGACCTCAGATTGCTCGGTCTCGGATAAGGCTGAAACTGGACGGTTGAAGAGTGCCTGCGCGTTCTTTTCGGCCAAACTGGCCAGCGAGGGGCTGGTCCTCTTGAGGTTCGTCACATATGCCCTGATCGTCGGACTCGTACGCATACGAGTCAATTCGAGGATTTGCTGACGCATGGCATGAGCTTGTTCTGCCGCTTCGGCAACACTGAGGCGCCCGCTTCTGACCCGCTGCTGGAAATCGCCACTCATGGCTTGAATATCACGCAGGTATTGCGCTCGAACACGTTCGTCTCTGATGCATGTGGCGGCAAATTGGCTGGCGGTTCCCTGTAGCGCCGTCAGGGCTTCGTCAAGGGGCTGTGGTTGGGTTGAAATCATCGTTGTCTCCCACAAGAACCCGGCCAAAATAGCGCCGACCACAGGGACAGGAAATGGGCGATGGATGATTCTTGTGTCCAATTGATCCGATGAGGTGCGAGTTTTTGACTGCATATCGCTCGTGGTCATGCGCTAGCCAGGCAGGCTAACGCACGGCAGCAGACGGCAATCCGAGGAGACACGGGGCCGGGAGTCCATCGCTAAACACGATAAAGGAGTCGCGTTAGGCGGCGAAAGGCTCTACGGGCCGGAAGAGGGAAAAGGCATCACGCGCAAACTACGTACGATGCCCAAGAATGCAAAGTGCAATCGAGCCGGCCATCAGTCACTTGAAGACCGACGGACAACCCGATCGCAACTATTTCGAACCTACGTCAAATCACGCGCTCTTCTGACCGATCTCGTGATTCGCGAGCACTTCGAGCGCGCGCACCATCGCCGAGTGGTCCCACGCCTTGCCGCCGTGCGCGACGCACGCGTTGAACAGCGCCTGGCAGGTGGCGGTGTTCGGCAGCGACACGCCGAGCGCCTGCGCGGTCGACAGCGCGAGGTTCAGGTCCTTCTGGTGCAGTTCGATGCGGAAGCCCGGATCGAACGTGCGCCTGGTCATGCGCTCGCCGTGCACTTCGAGAATGCGCGACGATGCGAAGCCGCCCATCAGCGCCTCACGCACGCGCGCCGCATCGACACCGGCCTTCGACGCGAGCAGCAGCGCTTCGCCGACCGCCTCGATGGTCGCCGCGACGATCACCTGGTTGGCGACCTTGCACACCTGGCCTGCGCCGACCGCGCCGATCAGCGTGACGTTCTTGCCCATCATGTCGAACAGGGGCTTCACGCTGTCGAACGTGGCCTGTTCGCCCCCGACCATGATGGTCAGCGAGCCGGCCTTCGCGCCGACTTCGCCACCGGACACCGGCGCGTCGAGATAATCGGCACCGGTTGCGCGCACGCGCGCCGCGAAATCGCGGGTCGCCATCGGCGAGATCGAGCTCATGTCGACGACGGTCTGGCCGGCGCGCAGCGCGCTCGCGAGGCCGTTCTCGCCGAACAGCACGCGTTCGACGTCCGGCGTGTCAGGCACCATGATGAAGATCACGTCCGCGTTGGCGGCGACCGCGGCGGGGTTGTCGCATGCGAGGGTGCCGGCCTGCGTGAGCTCGGCGGGCACGCCGCTACGCGTAAAGGCGGCGAGCGACACGCCGTTTTTCAGAAGGTTGGCGGCCATGGGCTTGCCCATGATGCCGAGTCCGATAAAGCCTGCTTTTTGCATGGAATGCTCCGAAGATGTCGTGGCGGCCGCGTTCAAGCCTCGCCCGCCGGTTTCTGCATGAAGTGTTTCTGTGCCGCCTGCGCGGCGCCCTTGAGCAACCCGAGATCCGCACAGACGGCGACGACGCGCGCGCCCATCGACAGATATCGTTCCGCGTCGGCCTGCACCGGCGCGAGAATGCCGCTCGACTTGCCGGCCGCCTGCGCGCGCGCGAACACATGCGCGATCGCCTGCTGCACGTCCGGATGGCTCGCATTGCCGAGGCGGCCATACGAGGCTGCGAGGTCGGACGGACCGATGAAGACCGCGTCGATGCCGTCCACCGCGAGGATGCTGTCGATATTCTCGACCGCCTTGCGGCTTTCGATCTGCGGGATCACGCAGACGTTGTCGTTGGCGATTGCAAAGTAGTCGGACACGGTGCCGTAGCGATTGCCGCGATGGCCGACCGACACGCCACGAATGCCCTGCGGCGGATAGCGTGTCGACGCGACCGCGCGGGCGGCGTCGTCGGCGCTGTCGACGAAGGGCACGAGGAAGTTCGAAAAGCCGCTGTCGAGAAAACGTTTGATCACGACGCTGTCGTTGGCCGGTGGTCGGACGACCGGTGCGCTGCCGCTGTCCTTGAGCGCCATCAACTGCGGGATCAGCGTGAGCACGTCGTTGGGCGCGTGTTCGGCGTCCAGCAGCATCCAGTCGAAGCCGACCGTGCCCAGCAGTTCAGTGGCGATCGGGCTGGCGAGCGACGCCCAGCAGCCGATCTGGGTTTTTCCCTCGCGCACCGCGCGCCGGAAGCGGTTGGGCCAGGATTCGTAAGGCGTGACGGCGGGCATGCGGTGTCTCCTCGAACGGCGATGGATCGGGAAAAGCTGCGACAATGCTAAACCCCGCGAAATGCGAGTTATAAGTCGTCGTATGACTAGCGCAGATTAGCACCGCACGGCCCGGTTGTAACGGGCGAGTATACCCGTATGCCCCTGTCAGACAAGCGTTTGGGTTGCATAAGGCCCCCGCGATGTTGTAGGATGACCTATATCTTTAGCCTTCATTAAAGGAAAGCCAAAAATGCCTATTACCGGCGAAATGCTGATCGGTCGCAAAGCCGTGCGCGGCGAAGAAAAACCGCTGCGCGCGTTCAATCCTGCCACGGGTTCCGAGATTGCCGAGCCGGTGTTCGGCAGCGGCACCGTCGAGAACGTCGAGCAGGCCTGCGCGCTCGCGCAACGGGCGTTCGACGCCTACCGTCAACTGCCGCTCGCAGTGCGCGCCGAGTTCCTGGACCGTATCGCCGACGGCATCACCGCGCTCGGCGACGAACTGATCGAGCGCGCGCAGGCTGAATCGGGCCTGCCGAAGGCGCGTCTGGAAGGCGAGCGCGGCCGCACCACCGGCCAGTTGAAGCTGTTCGCGCAGACCGTGCGCGCGGGCCAGTGGCTCAACGCTACGCTCGATTCGCCGCTGCCAGAGCGCAAGCCGCTGCCGCGCTCGGATCTGCGCATGCAGAAGATCGCGCTCGGCCCAGTCGCGGTGTTCGGCGCGAGCAACTTCCCGCTCGCGTTCTCGGTGGCGGGTGGCGACACCGCCGCGGCGCTGGCTGCTGGCTGCCCGGTCGTCGTGAAGGCGCATCGCGCTCACCTCGGCACGTCGGAGCTGGTCGGTCGCGTGATCCAGCGTGTCGCGCAGGAAATGGATCTGCCCGAAGGCGTGTTCTCGATGATCGTCGGCGCGGGTAACTCGGTCGGCGAGGCGTTGGTTGCGCACCCGGCCATCAAGGCGGTCGGCTTCACCGGTTCGCGCGCGGGCGGCACTTCGCTGATGCGCGTCGCGGCGGCGCGTCCGGAGCCGATCCCGGTGTACGCTGAAATGAGCAGCATCAACCCGGTGTTCCTGCTGCCCAACGCTCTTGCGGCACGCGGCGACAGCATCGCGCGCGGTTTCGTCGACTCGCTCGTGCTCGGCGCGGGCCAGTTCTGCACCAACCCGGGCCTCGCCATCGCGATCGACAGCGACGCGCTGAAGGGCTTCGTCGCGACGGCATCGGAAGCGCTCGCGGCGAAGCCGGCGCAGACCATGCTGACCTCGGGCATTCACGCCGCATATGAGGACGGCGAAGGCAAGCTGGCCGCAACGAAGGGCGTCGAAGTCGTGGCACGCGGCGTCGCCGCGACCGGCCCGACCCAGGCTTGCGCGGCGCTGTTCGTGACCGACACGCAGACGTTCCTCGCGAACCCGGGGCTCGAAGACGAAGTGTTCGGCCCGGTGTCGACGATCATCCGCTGCAAGGACGAGCAGGAAATGCTGAAGGTCGCCGAACACTTCGCCGGGCAGCTGACCGCGACGCTGCAGATGGACAGCGCCGACGTGGCGGCTGCGAAGAAGCTGGTGCCGATTCTCGAGCGCAAGGCCGGCCGGATTCTGGTCAACGGCTTCCCGACCGGCGTCGAAGTGTGCCACGCGATGGTCCACGGCGGCCCGTTCCCGGCAACGTCGGATAGCCGAGCGACCTCGGTCGGCACCACGTCGATCGACCGCTTCCTGCGCCCGGTCTGCTACCAGGACTTCCCGGCCGAGCTGCTGCCGGAAACGCTGGCTGACGGCAATCCGCTGGAACTGTGGCGTCGTCGCGATGGCGAACTCACGCGCGGTTAATCGCATGACGCCGTCCTGAACGGATGCGTGCCCGGTCCCGGTCGGCCGGGCGCGGATCGAAGGGAAGGGCGGATGCAATCGCAAGATAAAAAAATGGCCGGGAGATTCCCGGCCATTTTTTTCGCCCGCGAGCTTCGTGAGAATCAGCTGTTCGCTTCGCTCACTTCATTCGCGCGACGCAGCCGCTCGCGGCTATTCGACAGATGCATGCGCATCGCCGCGCGTGCGCCTTCGGCGTCGTGCCGGCTGATCGCCTCGAGGATGCTTTCATGCTCGAGGTTCACGAGCGACAGATACGCATCAGGATCGGCGCGCGCGATGCCGGCCGAGTCGAGCCGGTTGCGCGGAATCAGCGCGCTGCCCATTTGCGACAGGATGTCGACGAAATAGCGGTTGCCGGTTGCGCGTGCGACCGAGATGTGGAACTGCAGGTCGGCCTCCACGCTGTCGAGCCCGTTGTGGCGCGTGGCCTCGATCGCGTCGAGCGCGGTGCGCATGCGCGCGAGGTCGTCCGGTTTCGCGCGTTGCGCGGCGAGACCGGCGCATTCGGTTTCGAGGCTGATGCGCAGCTCCAGAATGCACAGTACGTCGCGCAGCGTGGTGGCGGGCACCATGTCGATGCCGAGCTTTTCGCGTTGCGGCTCGAGCACGAAGCTGCCGATGCCGTGCCGCGTCTCGATGACCTTGCCTGCCTGCAAGCGCGAGATTGCCTCGCGAATCACCGTGCGGCTCACGCTCAGCGTGCTCATCAGCTGCGATTCGGTGGGGAGTTTGTCGCCCGGCTTCAGCAGGTTGGCCGTGATCTGCTCGGTGACGTAGTTGACGACGAATTCGGCAAGATTGCGAGCGCGTCGTGGCGGTGCCGCGGATGCCAGTGGTGTAGCCATCGAAAACGCTCCTTGTTTGAAAGATCGTTGGGAATCGTGCATTTTTATTATATCGTCGTCTGACGACTGATTATATAAGGCCTGATCGTTTCCGGCGCAAATGTCACGTATATCGGCGCAGGCCCGAAGTTTGGCGCCTCGGCGCGGATAGATCGCGCGAGGCGCCGGGTCGGTCGGCCGGAAGTACGATAACCGCGACGATAATCAAGCCTATAACGGGCTCACGCCGGGCGCAACTCGACGCGCCGGATGTCCTTGACGATCACCAGATAGCTGATCACGGTCAGCAGCGCGTTCGCGCCGACGAACACCAGCGCGCCATTGAACGAGCCCGTGCGCGCGACGAGATAACCGATCACGATCGGCGTCACGATGCCGGCGATGTTGCCGAACATGTTGAAGATCCCGCCGGACAAGCCGAGCGCTTCCTTCGGCGACGTATCGGCGACGACCGCCCAGCCGAGCGCGCCGATGCCCTTGCCGAAGAACGCGAGCGACATCAGCGCGACGACGATCCAGTCGGTCGACACGTAGTTGCAGCCGATGATGCAGGTCGACAGCAGCATGCCGCCGACGATCGGCACCTTGCGCGCGACGGTCAGCGAACAGCCGCGGCGGATCATTCCGTCCGACAGCACGCCGCCGAGCACCCCGCCGAGAAAGCCGCAGATCGCCGGCAGCGAGGCCACGAGGCCCGCATGCAGGATCGTCATGCCGCGCGCCTGCACGAGGTAGATCGGAAACCACGTCAGGAAGAAGTAGGTCAGCACGTTGATGCAGTACTGCGCGAGATAGACGCCGAGCAGCATGCGGTTGCCGAGCAACTGACGCACGAGCGTCCAGCCGCCGGCCTTCGAAACATCGTCCGGGTGCGTCTTGCGCGCACCGCTGACGAGGCCGCCGCCTTGCTCGATGTACTCGAGCTCGGCGCGCGACACGCGCGGGTGGTCGGCGGGATTCTTCATGACCTTCAGCCACGTCAGCGCGAGCAGCAGCCCGGCCACGCCCATTACGACGTAGACCATTTCCCACCCGAATGCGTGCGTGAGCCACGCCATCAGCGGCGTGAACACGACCGCGGCGAAGTATTGCGCGGCGTTGAAGATCGCCGACGCGGTGCCGCGTTCGTTGGTCGGGAACCAGCTCGCGACGACCTTCGCGTTCGCCGGGAACGCCGGCGACTCGGCCGCGCCCATCACGAAGCGCAGCGCGAACAGGCCGGTAATCGCCGCACCGGCGCTGCCGAGCAGGCCGACCGAGCTCTGCAGCAGCGTGAATATCGACCAAAAGAAGATGCTCGCCGCGTACACGCGGCGCGCGCCGAAACGGTCGAGCAGCCAGCCGGCCGGCAGTTGCGACAGCACGTAAGCCCAGCTGAATGCGGAAAAGATATAGCCCATGCGGATCGCGTCGAGGCTGAACGCGGTGCGCATTGCGGAACCGGTGACGGACAGCGTCGCGCGGTCGGCGTAGTTGAGGGTGGTGATCACAAAGATCAGCAGCAGGATCCCGTAGCGGACCTTGGTGCGTGCCGCGCTAGAAGCGGCGTCGGTGGAACTGGCCGAGCGGCTCAAGTCCATGGTCATCTCCTGTATTGTCTGGCGAGGTGTAGTCTGCACACCGGGTGGCCCGCAGACCACCTGCCTGTCGGGCAAACACACGAACGCCCGGCGACGTTGCTGTGCCGGGCGTTCGCCACGCGGCCGTCTAGGCGGCCCTCATCGATGAGGCTGGCGAGCTTTCTCGCTCGAGACCCCGGCGCCGGCGCCTTACTGCGGTCCGAGCTTCTTGATCAGCGCGTCGAGCTGTTCCATTTCTTCCGGCGTCAGATCGGTCAGCGGTGCGCGCACCGGACCTGCGTCGTGGCCGACCAACTTAGCGCCAGCCTTGACGATGCTGACCGCGTAGCCGGCGCGGCGGTTGCGGATCTTCAGATACGGCAGGAAGAATTCGTCGATCAGCTTGCCGACCGTCGCGTGGTCGTCAGCGGCGATCGCGCGGTAGAAGTCCATCGCGGTCTTCGGAATGAAGTTGAACACCGCCGACGAGTACACCGGCACGCCCAGCGCCTTGTAGGCTGCAGCGTAGACTTCCGCGGTCGGCAGGCCGCCGAGGTACGAGAAGCGCTCGCCGAGGCGGCGGCGGATCGTCACCATGTTTTCGATCTCACCCACGCCGTCCTTGAAGCCGATCAGGTTCGGGCAACGGTCTGCCAGACGCTCGAGCATGTCGGCGTTGAGCTTCGAATTCGCGCGGTTGTAGATGATCACGCCCATGCCCGGAACAGCCTTGCAGACCTCTTCGGCGTGCTCGGCGATACCGTCCTGGCTTGCTTCGGTCAGGTAGTGCGGCATCAGCAGGATGCCGTGCGCGCCGAGGCGCTGCGCTTCCTTCGCGTAGGCGATCGCCACGCGGGTCGGGCCGCCGGCGCCGGCGAGGATCGGTACCTTGCCCTTGCAGACCTCGACGGCGGTGCGCACGACTTGCGTGTAGTCGTCTTGCGTCAGCGAGAAGAATTCGCCCGTGCCGCCGGCGACGAACAGCGCCGAAGCGCCGTACGGAGCGAGCCATTCGAGACGCTCTGCGTAGGTGTCGGCGCGGAAGTCGCCTTTAGCGTCGAAGTCGGTGACGGGGAAGGACAGGAGGCCTTCCGAAACGATCTGCTTGAGTTCCTGCGGTGTCGTCATGATCAAAATATCCAGGCGTCGGATTGGGTCGTTGTTGGTTCCAACCAGTACAACGGACGTCGTACTAGTCGAAAATCTTTGGAAATCAGATTTCTTATACGTCATCGTACAACAACATATCCGGTAACTCAACGGGGTTTTCACGGCATAATTCACCCTATAGGGTAAATACGGAACATCCGGGCAAAACTTCATGTTGTAGGATGACGTATGATTTCTGGCGAAGCAGGTCTATCACGCCTCAAGGATCGATCAATGGAACAAACTCCGCTCTACATCCGCGTTCATCCCAATGACAATGTCGCGATCGTCGTCAACGACGGCGGTCTGGGCGAGGGCGCGGTATTTGCCGATGGCCTCAGGCTGCGCGAGCGTGTGCCGCAGGGCCACAAGGTCGCGCTGGCCGATCTCGCCGAGGGCGACGAGGTCATCCGCTATAACGTCGTGATCGGTTATGCGCTGAAGCCGCTGCCGAAGGGCAGCTGGATCAACGAGCACGTGATCCGCATGCCGAGCCCGCCGGGACTCGAAGACCTGCCGATCGCCACCACCAAAGCGCCGGACATGCCGCCGCTCGAAGGCTACACGTTCGAGGGCTACCGTAACTCGGACGGTTCGGTGGGCACGCGCAACATCCTCGCGATCACCACCACCGTGCAGTGCGTCGCCGACGTCGTGCAACACGCGGTCACGCGCATCAAGGCCGAGCTGCTGCCGAAATATCCGAATGTCGACGACGTCGTCAGCCTCGGTCACACCTACGGCTGCGGCGTCGCGATCGACGCGCCCGATGCGATGGTGCCGATCCGGACCGTGCGCAACATCGCGCTGAACCCGAACTTCGGCGGCGAAGTGATGATGGTGAGCCTCGGCTGCGAGAAGCTGCAGCCCGAGCGTCTGATGCCGCCGGGAACGATTCCAATCGCGGCGGCAGCGGTCGTCGACGACGTCGCGGACATCGGTGATGTCGCGCTAGACCAGAACGGCGACGTCGTGGTGCTGCAGGACGAATCGCACGTCGGCTTCCAGTCGATGATCACGTCGATCATGAGGATGGCCGAAGGGCATCTGAAGCGCCTGAACAACCGCCGTCGCGAAACCTGTCCGGCGTCGGATCTGGTGATCGGCGTGCAGTGCGGCGGTAGCGACGCGTTCTCGGGCCTGACCGCGAACCCGGCCGTCGGGTTTGCAACGGATCTGCTGGTGCGCGCCGGCGCGACCGTGATGTTCTCCGAAGTCACCGAAGTGCGCGACGGCGTCGATCAGCTGACCGCGCGCGCGGCCAATGCGGACGTCGCACAGGCGATCATCCGCGAGATGCAGTGGTACGACGATTACCTGAAGCGCGGCGGCGCGGACCGCAGCGCGAACACGACGCCCGGCAACAAAAAGGGCGGCCTGTCGAACATCGTCGAAAAGGCGATGGGCTCGATCATCAAGTCGGGCAACTCGGCGATCTCCGGCGTGCTGTCGCCGGGTGAGAAGGTCAATCAGAAGGGCCTGATCTACGCGGCGACGCCGGCCAGCGACTTCATCTGCGGCACGCTGCAGGTCGCCTCGGGCATCACGCTGCACGTATTCACGACCGGCCGCGGCACGCCGTACAGCCTCGCCGAAGTACCGGTCATCAAGGTCGCGACGCGTTCCGACCTCGCGCGTCGCTGGCACGATCTGATGGACCTCGATGCCGGCACGATCGCGACCGGCCAGTCCAGCATCGAGGAGGTGGGCTGGGAACTGTTCCGCCTGATGCTCGAAGTCGCGAGCGGCCGCAAGGAAACCTGCGCGGAGAAGCTCGGACTGCACAATGCGTTGACGCTGTTCAACCCGGCGCCGGTGACCTGAGCAGGCACCTTGCCCCGTCAATACTCAGGCGAGCGCCGGTCCAGCCGGCGCTCGCCTTTCCGTTCAGAAGACCCGATCGCAATCACAACAGCAAAGAGACATGACCGATTTGAACGTTGACCGCTCCGCGGCAAAGAAACCCTTCCGCCGGCTGCTGCTCACCGGCGCCGCCGGCAACCTCGGCAAGCAACTGCGTCCCGCGCTCGCGCAATGGGCCGACATCGTGCGCGTGTCCGATATCGCTGCGCTCGGCGAAGTCGCCGCGCACGAGGAAGCGGCCGTCGTCAATCTCGCCGATGAAGCAGCCGTGCACGCGCTGCTCGAAGGCGTGGACGCGGTGGTGCATCTCGGCGGCATCTCCGTCGAAGCGCCGTTCGAAGACCTGCTCGAAGCGAACATCCGCGGACTCTACAACGTGTACTCGTCGGCGCAAAAGCATGGCGTGAAGCGCATCATCTACGCGAGCTCGAATCACGCGGTGGGTTTCCATCCGGTGACGTCGGTTCTCAATACCGAAGTGCCGCTGCGTCCGGACGGCATGTACGGCGTGACGAAGTGTTTCGGCGAATCGCTGTCGCGCTACTACTTCGACCGCTTCGGCCTCGAGACCGTGTGTTTGCGGATCGGCTCGTCGTTCGAGCAGCCGAAGACCGCGCGCATGCTCGTCACGTATCTGAGCTACCGCGATTTCATCGAGCTCGTACGCTGCTCGCTGTTCACGAACCGCGTCGGTCACGCGATCGTCTACGGCGTGTCGAACAACCGCATCTCGTGGGTCGACAACACGAACGTCGCGTTTCTCGGCTACCGTCCGCAAGACAGCTCGGCGCAGTTCGAACACCTGTTCCCGCCGAGCGCCCCCGACACGCGCTTCGACGACCCGACTCAACTGTACCAGGGCGGCCCGTTCGTGCTGGCCGGTCCGATGGAGCCGAAGCGGGAGCCTAAACAATGAGCGCGAATCCGCAAGTGGAGCGCTTCGAAGCGGCCGGTCCGTTGCCCGCGGCCACCGGTGAAAGCCCGGTCTGGCGCGCGGCCGAGCAGGCGCTGTATTGGGTCGACATTCCGGCGAAGAAGATCGTGCGCGGCTCGTTTGAGACAGGCAAGCGCACCGAATGGCTGCTGCCAGAGCAGGTTGCCTGCATCGCGTTCGATCACGCCGGCACCGTGCTCGCCGGCTGCGAGACCGGCTTGTTCGCGCTCACGCTCGCGGACGCGTCGAAAGCGGCGAGCGGCGAGCCGCTGACAGCGTCGCTGCGCAAGCTCGCGGCGCCTGAATTCCCGCACGGCGGAATGCGTTTCAACGACGGCCGCTGCGACCGGCAAGGGCGTTTCTGGGCCGGCACGATGGTGATGGACATGGCCGCGGCGATCCCGGGCGGCGCGCTGTATTGCTTCGACGAGAAGGGCGTGCTGTCCGCGCCGGTCGTCGATTCGCTGATCACGCAGAACGGCCTCGGCTGGTCGCCGGACGGCACGACGATGTATCTGTCCGACTCGCATCCGCTGCGCCGGCTGATCTGGGCGTTCGACTACGACGTCGACACCGGTGAGCCGCGCAACCGCCGCGTGTTCGCCGACCTGCATCACTATTCGGGCCGTCCGGACGGCGCGGCGGTCGATGCCGACGGCTGCTACTGGATCTGCGCGAACGACGCCGGTCTGCTGCTGCGTTTTACGCCGCAGGGCAAGCTTGACCGGCAGGTTCCGGTGCCGGCCATCAAGCCTGCCATGTGCGCGTTCGGCGGCCGTGATCTCGATACGCTGTTCGTCACCTCGATTCGTCCCGCCAACGGCGCGAGCGAGCACGACGGCCACGTGTTCGCGCTGCGGCCCGGCGTGAGCGGGCTGCCTGAGCCCGAATTCGCAGGGCAACTGTAACGTTGCTTGCATGAAGCATGCGCCGGGACGAAGTTTTCTCCCGGCGTTTTCATTTTTCAGGACCACTCGTGTGGCCCTTTATTCGTCACTCGTCGTACAACATGTTGCGTGAAGACCACGACGCCACATATTTCTTCAGCAAAAATACAACAGCTCCGCAGACTGTACCGATTCCGCCCCATCCAATGCCAGACGGCGCGGGGCCCTGTGGCATGCCACGCCGGTCATCCGTACCGGCGATTTTCTTGATGCGGGTAAATACCGTCTGTACAAGATAAAACCCCTTTTATAGACTTCATATGTTGTCGTACAACATATAAGCCCAAACAAATGGCTTTCTGTGTTGGTGTGCCAGTGCAATTCGGTGGGTTTGCAGGGCATTCGTGCCGCTGCGGTCGATGCGGCATGCATGTCCGAAGCCGGCCGGCGTGATTGAAGTAAGTAGTCGAGTTGTCGACTGGAGTGCTGGGTCAACTGTGCCGGGGAAGTCGCGCAGCCAGTACGGCCAACGCCCGCGCCTGCGAAGGCAGTGAGCGTGAAGCCGGAGACGCGTCAAAACCATGTCACATCCGCTGTTGCTGGGATGGTCTATTTTTCAAGGAATGTCACGATGAACAAGAAGTTTGCCTCTTCCCATGTTTCGATGATCGTCGCGGCCGCGGCGTTGGCGTTCAGCACGATGTCGGCTGAAGCGCGTGTGTTCCGCGTTGCTGATGTGCACGGCGACACCTTCCCGACCAACATGGCCGTGAAGCACATGGGCGAGGAGATCAACAAGGCGACCGACGGCAAGGACTCCGTGAAGGTGTTCGGCAACAGCGCGCTCGGTTCGGAAAACGACACGATCGACCAGGTCCGTATCGGCGCGCTCGACATGGCCCGTGCCAACGGTGCTGCGTTCAACGAAATCGTGCCGGAATCGATGATCCCGTCGCTGCCGTTCCTGTTCCGCGACGTCGACCATTTCCGCAAGGTCATGTACGGTCCGGAAGGCCAGAAGATCCTCGACGCCTTCACCGCGAAGGGCATGATCGCACTGACGTTCTACGAGAGCGGCGCACGCTCGATGTACGCGAAGAAAGCGATCAAATCGCCGGCTGACATGAAGGGGCTGAAGGTCCGCGTGCAGCCGTCCGACCTGATGGTCGACGAAATCAAGGCAATGGGCGGCACGCCGACCCCGATGCCGTTCTCGGAAGTCTATACGGGCCTGAAGACCGGCCTCGTCGACGGCGCCGAAAACAACCTGCCGTCGTACGAAGAAACCAAGCACTTCGAAGTCGCTCAGGTCTACTCGGAAACCCAGCATTCGATGACGCCTGAAGTGCTGGTGTTCTCGAAGAAGGTGTGGGACACGCTGTCGCCGCAAGAGCAGCAGATCATCAAGAAGGCCGCGGCTGACTCGGTGCCGTACTACCAGAAGCTGTGGACCGCGCGCGAAGCCGACGCACAGAAGGCCGTCACGAAGGGTGGCGCAACGGTCATCGCGGCTTCGCAGATCGACCGCGCGGCTTTCGTGAAGGTGATGCAGCCTGTGTGGGCGAAGTACGAAAAGACCCCGCAAATGAAGCAGATCGTCGACGAGATCGAAGCAATCAAGTAAGTCTCGCGTCCCGGACGCAATCAGCAATTGCAACGCTTGTCGCAACAGCGGCGTGAATGGTCCCGCGAGGAAATTCGCGAGACCTTCCGCCGCGCGATTTCGCGCGCGTGCGGATCGCGTCGCATCGGGACGGCTGAATTTCAAGCACAGGTCGGTCGTAAGCAAGGACAGGGTCATGAGTTTCCTGAAACGCCCAAATGATTTTCTTTTTCGCGTGCTGCTGGTCGTGGCGTCGCTTAGCCTCGCCGTACTTTGCCTGCTCGTGATTTATAGCGTGGTGATGCGCTACGTGTTTAGCGACGCGCCCGATTTCGTTGAGCCCATCGCATTGCTGCTGGTGATCCTGATCGCGATGTTCGGCGCCGCGCTGAAGGTTCGCGAGGGCGGTCACATCGGACTCGACTCGCTCGTCAAGAAATTGCCCGAGAAAGGCCAGGTGATCGCGAAAGGGATTCAGCACCTGTGTCTGGTCGCTTTCGCGGTGGCGGTCTTCGTCGGTTGCCTCGAGATGGCGGAAACCACGATGGGCGACCGCATTCCGATCATCGGCGTGCCGGAAGGCGTGCGCTACTGCATCCCGATCTTCGCGAGTGTGTGCATCGCGTTGTTCTCGATCGAGCATCTGCTCGAGCTCTTCGCGGGGAAACGGGAAGAGCCGGCGCTCGAACTCTCCGCCACGGAATAAAAGTAGAACCATCATGGAACTTGCCCTTCTTACCGCCAGTTTTCTAATCTTCCTCTTCCTCGGGGTTCCGGTTTCATTCGCGTTGGGCCTGTCCTGCGTTCTGACGTACCTGTTCGAAGGCTTGCCGACCGCGACCGCGATGCAGTCGATGATCTCGGGCATGAACGGTTTCTCGTTCCTCGCGGTCCCGTTCTTCATCTTCTCCGGCGAGCTGATGCTCCACGGCGGCATCGCTGACCGCATCCTGCGTTTCGCGCAGGCCACGGTCGGCCATTTCCGTGGTGGCCTCGGCATGGCCAACGTGGTCGCCTGTACGCTGTTCGGCGGCGTGTCGGGTTCGCCGACCGCGGATACGTCGGCCATGGGCGGCGTCGTGATCCCGCTGATGAAGCGCGAAGGATATAGCGCCGCATACGCGGTCAACGTGACCACGCACTCGTCGCTCGCCGGCGCGCTGATGCCGACATCGACCAACATGATCATCTACGCGTTCGCCGCGCAAGGCGTGAGCGGCGTGCTGAACGGCAAGCAGATGAGCGGCGTGTCGATCGGCGATCTGCTGTTCTCGGGTCTGTTGCCGGTGCTGTGGGTGATGGGCCTCGTGCTGATCGCCGCTTACTGGCAGGCCGTCAAGTTCGGCTATCCGCGCCGTCCCGACGGCTCGACCGAACTGCAGCGTTTCCCGGGCTGGATGGCGGTGCTGCGCACGTTCATCGGCGCGGTGCCGGGTCTGATGGTCATCGCGATCATTTTGTTCTGCGTGGCGCGCGGTATCGCCACCGCGACGGAGGCGGCCGCAATCGCCGTCGGTTATTCGCTGATATTGACCATCGTCGTGTATCGCTCGCTGTCGATGAAGAAGCTCGGCCATGCGCTCGGCAAGGCCGCGAAAACGACCGGCGTGGTGCTGCTGCTGATCGGTGTGTCGAACATGCTGCGCTACCAGATGGCCTATCTGGAGATCCCGGAGGCGATCGAACGCATGCTCGACGGCGCGACCTCGCTGCCGTGGCTGATGTTGTTGTACATCAACGTGATTCAGGTGTTCCTCGGTACGTTCGTCGACATGGCGGCGCACATCCTGATCACAACCCCGCTGTTCCTGCCGATGGCCATGCACAACGGGGTGGGCCCGGTTCAGTTCGGCATCATGATTCTGCTGAACTGTGCATTGGGTCTCGTGCATCCGCCGATTGGCTCGGTGCAGTTCATTGGTTGCGCAATTGGCAATGTGTCGATAGGGGAAACTACTAAGGTGGCTTGGCCGTATTACCTCGCTATCTTCTCGGCCATCAATATTGTCACCTATGTCCCGTGGTTCTCGACCTGGTTGCCGAGCATCATCAATGGTCACCCGGTGTTCTGATCCAAATAAAACGTATTTCCCACACTCAGCGGCGCTCGCATAGGCCGCATTAGAAAGTTTTTAACAGAGGAGTAAAAATGAAAAAGACTCTCTTAGCTTCGGCCTTGGGGTTGGTCGCCCTGGGCGCACATGCGCAAAGCAGCGTGACGCTTTACGGTATCGTCGATACGGGCCTGGGTTGGCAGAACAGCTCGGCGTCGCTGACCACGGCGGCGAAACCGCAGACCGTCCCCGGCAACTCGCAAGTCAAGATGATCAACGGCATCTGGGCAGGCAGCCGTTTCGGTTTGAAGGGCTCGGAAGATCTGGGTGGCGGCACGAAGACGATTTTCCAGTTGGAAGAAGGCTTTAACAGCGCAACTGGCGCGCAAAGTGTGTCGGGTCTGGCATTCAACCGCCAGGCATGGGTCGGTCTGACGAACGCTCAGTTCGGTACGGTGACGGCAGGCCGCGGGTACACCTCGTACTACACGCTGCTCTCGCCGTATAGCCCGACCACGTGGCTGACTGGTGCATACGGTGCGCATCCGGGCGATATCGACTCGCTGGATACGACGTTCCGGGTGAACAACCAACTGGTTTATACGTCGCCGAGCTTTGCCGGTCTGACGGTTAGCGGTTCGTACGCACTGGGCGGCAACGCGGGCAGCTTCGCCGCCGGCCAAACCTGGAGCGTTGCGGCACAGTACCTGAACGGCCCGATCGGTGTCGCGGCAGGTATCCAGCGTATTGACAACGCGGCGACCGTTGGCACCCCCGCGTGGAATTCCACGGCGTCGAACAACGGCGCTCAGCCGTCCGTCTCGGCAATCAACAACGGCTTCCAGACCGCAGCGAAGCAGCAGCGCATTGCGGTGACGGGTGGTTACGCGTTCAACTCGCAGTGGGACGTTTCGTTCGCATACTCGAACGTTCAATACACTGCGGGCCAGGCTTCGCTGTTCCACGACACGCAGATCTGGAATACCGGTGGCGCAGTGCTGCACTGGAAGCCGATCACGGTGCTGGACGTGGCCGCTGGCTATAGCTACACCCGTGCAACGTCGTCGAACGGCATTCAGAGCACGGCTAGCTACAGCCAGTTCAACCTGTCGCAGTACTACTCGCTGTCCAAGCGCACCGGCCTGTACGCACTCGAAGCGTATCAGCGCGCTAGCGGCCAGACGCTGTCGGGCAACGGCAAGTCCATCATCAACGCAGTGGCAAGCATCGGTGACGGCCAGAACGGTTCGCCGTCCTCGTCGCGCAGCCAGACCGCGGTTGGCGTGGGTATCATCCACAAGTTCTAAACAGTTACTGAAGACGTGGCGGCGCGTTGTTTTGCCGCCACATCGACGCGTTTTTTTCGCATCGTCAGTCTCGCAAAGCTGCGCACATTACGTGCGCAGCTTTTTTTTTCGATGCTTCATTTTGATGCATCGCCGGCGCTGGTCTCGCCAGCGGTGCCAGATCTGGGTTGGGATTGCCTCGCGCGCGGGCTTTCGCGTTACGATGAGAGCCCGGCGCGCTTTCCTGCGCCGTTTCGCGAGGAGACGCCGATGCGTGAATTACGATGGGCTTCGGAAGAGGGCGATGGCATCGAACATCTGGTATTCGATGCGCGCGACGATGGCTTCGCCGTTGAAAGCGTCGTGGTCGGGCAGCGCTATGGCAAGGCGTACGGGCTGCATTACGCGGTGCGCTGCGACGCGCGCTGGCGCACGCGCTACGCGCGGCTGAAGATCGTCGGCGGCGGCGAGCTGGAGCTGCATGGCGATGGCGACGGCCACTGGCACGACGGGCACGGCCTCGCGCTCAGCGCGATCGAAGGCTGTATCGACATCGATATCGCGGCGACGCCGTACACCAATACGTTGCCGATCCGTCGGCTGCAATTGGCGCAAGGCGAACGTCAGCCGATCGAAGTCGCGTATATCTCGACGCCGGACTTGCAGGTCACGCGCGCCGAGCAGGCATACACGTGCATCGAGTTGAATGGCGAGTACCGCTACGAAGGCATTTTTCGCGAGTTCACCGCCAATTTGCGCGTGGATAGCGATGGTCTCGTGATCGACTATCCGACCTTGTTCACGCGTTTGCCGCGCGCGCGTTAGGTTTTGCGTTCGGCGTCGCCCGCTGCGTTTGAGTCGTCGTCGGGCCCAGTCGATGCGCCGCGGCCGAGCGGGCGTTGCATCAGCGTCGTGTCGAGCCAGCGGCCGTGCTTGTAGCCGACAGCCTTCAACGTGCCGGTCAGCTCGAAGCCGAGTTGCGCGTGCAACGACAGTGAGCCGCCGCTGCCGCCATCGGCGATCACTGCGATCATCTGACGCCACGGTCCGGTCTCGCAACGTTCGATCAGCGCCTGCAGCAGCACGCGTCCGAGGCCGCGTCCGCGATACGCGTCGTTGACGTAGATCGAGTCTTCGATCGTGTTGCGATAGGCGGCGCGCGGGCGATACGGCGTCGCATAGCAATAGCCGGCCACGTCGCCTTCGATCTCCGCGACCATATATGGCAGTCCGTGGCTGCGCACGCTTGCAAGCCGCGCGCGCAGATCGTCGACGGACGGCGGGGTTTCCTCGAACGACGCGACACCGGTCAGCACGTGATGCGCGTAGATCGCCTGGATCGCGGGGAGGTCGGCTTCGCTGGCGTCGCGGATCAGCGGGGCGTCGAGCGGAGGGCGGGGTGAACTCATGCGGGGTCCTGTCGTGGCGGGCGCAGTTTAGCGGAAGTCTTCACTATGCCTGTCGCCCGGGCGGATTTGAAGCGGGTCAAAGATCGAATTGATCGAACTCGCTCTGCAGCTCGCGATTACGCGCCACGCGTTCGTCGATAGCCGGTCCACGCCGTTCGACGACCGCCGAGATCAGCAGATTGAACAGGCATGTCAGCGGCGCGAGCGAATCCCAGAACTGACCGACGTCGGTCGTCACCTGCAGCAGATCGCCGTCAAAATCGCGCGCGCACGGACAGTAGATATCGGTGACGAGCGCGAACGGCAGGCCGCGACGCGAGGCCGCCTGGCAATAGCGTCGCGCGATCGTCGAATAGGCGCGCGTGTCGGTGACGATCAGATAGGGCGTGCTGAATTCCGAGTTCAGCGAATCGACGTAGGAACCCGACATGCCGTCCGAATAGAACACGCGCGGGCGGATGTATTCGAGATAGCTGTAGAACGCGTTGCTGATGCCGCGCGTCGATTGGATGCCGAGGATGTAGACCGCATCGGCGTTCGCAATGCGCTCGGCGACGCGCGCGAAGGCGGGCGAGCGCGCGAGTTCATACACGTGCCGGATCGCGCCGATCTCGAGTTCGAGCGATTGGGCGAGCGCGGCGTCGCGCGGCGAGGAGCCGTCAGCGACGCTCGGTTCATGAAGCTCACCGGTTTGCGCGCAGTCGCTCGGGCCACGGCGGAACGCGTCGAGCCGGTCCGTGATCAGCCAGGGCCGCTGCTGCGTGCCGCGCAGCTCGCGTTTCAGATCGTCGAGATTGCGATAGCCGACGCTACGCAGAAAGCGGCCGACCGAAATACCGCTGGTGCCGGCTCGCTGCGCGATCTGATCGGCGGTCTCGAGGCCGAGCCGGTCGAGATTCGCGAGCATGTAGCTGGCGACGCGTTTCGACGTCGGCGTGAGTTCGGCAAAACGGGCTTCGACGGTTTGGGCAAAAGCAGTCGTCATCGTCAGTCGCGGCGCGGGGCGCTGGTTGTGCCAGTCTGCGAAATGATGACATATCGATCGACGGCTCGCGCAATTCGATCCTGAAAAAGCCTGTTCGCCGTGCGACGGTCGAGCCGCGTCAGACCGGCCGCCGCACCGGCGCGGCGCGCGAAAAATGCCGTGCGCCAGCCACGCAGGCGACCACGATCACGGTGACGATGATCATCGATGGCGGTACCTGCTCGTGCAGCAGCACGCCGGCGAGCAGCAGCCCGAAAAACGGCTGCAGCAGCTGCAGTTGGCCGACCGCCGCGATGCCGCCGAGCGCGAGCCCGCGATACCAGAACACGAAGCCGATCAGCATGCTGAACAGCGACACGTACGCGAGTCCCCACAGCGCGGCGGCGCCGACACCGTCGAACGACACGGGCCGCGTCCACCATGCGAGCGGCAGCATCAACGGCAGCGACAGCACGAGCGCCCACGAAATCACCTGCCAGCCGCCGAGATGACGCGACAACCGCGCGCCTTCCGCGTAGCCCAGCCCGCACACGACGATCGCCGCGAGCATCAGCGCGTCGCCGAGCGGCGAGGCGTCGATGCCGTGACGCAGCGCGAACGCGGCCACCGCCGCGCTGCCGAGCGCCGAGAACAGCCAGAACGCCGGCTGCGGCCGCTCGCCGCCGCGCAACACGCCGAAGATCGCGGTGGCGAGCGGCAGCAGGCCGATGAACACGACCGCATGCGCGGCGCTCACATGACGCAGCGCGAGCGCGGTCAGCAAAGGAAAGCCGACCACGACGCCGAGCGCGACCACGACGAGCGGCAGCAGATCGCGCCGCTCCGGGCGGGTCTCGCGGAACACCAGCAACAGCAGCAGACCAAGGATGCCCGCGATCGTCGCGCGCGCCACGGTCAGAAACACCGGATCGAGGCCCTGCACGGCAAGCCGCGTGGCCGGCAGCGAGCCGCTGAAAATCAGCACGCCCGCGAAACCGCTGAGCCAGCCGTTGGTGGTTTTGTCCATGGCAAACATCCCTGCGCTGAAAGAGTCTCATGATGCGCGCCGCGGCCGTAAACGTTAAGCTACAGATCAGTACAGTTCGTACAAACTGTACCGAACATGGGAGCAGTACAGATGGCGGAAAGCGAGAACAACGAGACGGTGCCGGGCACGCGTGTCGGCCTCGTGATGAACAATCTGCGGGAGCGTATCGCGAGCCGCTCGCTGATGCCGGGCGCCCGCGTGCCGTCGATTCGCGCGATGACCGACACGCTCGGCGTGTCCAAGTCGACCGTGGTGGAAGGCTACGACCGTCTCGTTGCGGAAGGGGTGATCATCGCGCGGCGCGGCTCGGGCTTCTTCGTGTCGGGCCATGCGCCGCCGCTCGCGCTCGCCGATCTCGGGCCGCGGCTCGATCGCGAGGTCGATCCGCTGTGGCTCACGCGGCAGTCGCTGGAGACCGGCTCGAAAGCGCTGAAGCCCGGCTGCGGCTGGATGCCGGCTTCGTGGTTGCCGGAAGATGGCGTGCGGCGCGCGCTGCGCGCGGTCGCCCGTGATCCGCAATCGCTGCTCGCAGATTACGCGAGCCCGGCGGGCTTGCCCGCGCTGCGTCAGCAGCTTGCGTGGCGGCTTTCCGCGCACGGGGTCGATGCACCGCCCGAGCAGATCCTGCTGACCGACGGCGGCACCCATGCGCTCGATCTCGTGTGCCGCTTCCTGCTCGAACCCGGCGACACGGTGCTGATCGACGATCCTTGCTATTTCAATTTTCAGGCGTTGTTGCGCGCGCATCGCGTGCGGATCGCGAGCGTGCCGTACACGCCGCAGGGACCGGATCTCGCGGCGTTCGAGCGCGTTCTGGTCGAGCAGCGTCCGCGGCTCTACGTGACGAACTCGGCGATCCACAATCCGACCGGCGCGACGCTCGCGCCGGCCGTCGCGCACCGGCTGCTGAAGCTCGCCGGCGAGCACGATCTGCTGATCGTCGAGGACGACATCTTCGCGGACTTCGAAGACGAAGCCGCGCCGCGCCTTGCCGCATTCGACGGCCTCGCGCGCGTTGTGTCGATCGGCAGCTTTTCGAAGACGCTGTCGGCGGCGGTGCGCTGCGGCTATATTGCGGCACGCGCCGAATGGGTCGAGCCGTTGATCGATCTGAAGCTCGCGACATCGTTCGGCAATGGTCAGCTCGCGGCGAGCGTCGTGCATCGGATGCTCGTCGACGGTACCTATCGGCGTCATCTAGAGGCGATGCGCGCGAAGCTGGCCGATGCGATGGGAGAGACCATCAGGCGTCTCGGCTATGCGGGCCTCGATATCTGGACACGGCCGCGCGCGGGCCTGTTCGTATGGGCGCGCTTGCCCGGGGCGCTCGATGCCGCCGACATCGCCCGTCACGCGCTGACGGCGGGCGTCGTGTTCGCGCCGGGCAACGTGTTCAGCGCGTCGCAAGCGGCGGCGGGCTTTCTGCGTTTCAACGTGTCGCAATGCAATCGCCCGAAGGTGTACGAGGCGTTGCAACGGGCGATGGAAGCGTGCACGGTGTCGGCCGACGCGGGGCGCGAGCGGGTCTGAGACGAACTCAGGCGAAGCAGGCGTTCGCGGTCCCCCGCTACAGCGTTATTTGCACAGCAGAAGCATCCGTTCTTCTTCCGAGCAAGGCGTGTGCGGTTTCGGCGCGGGTTGCGCGGCCGCCGCGCTCATCGCCGCGCTGCGGTTCGCGAGACACGCGCGCAGATGCCTCTCGACCGGACCGTAGTACTTCCACCCATGAACGAGCGTCGGCAATTCGAGCTTCACCTGTTTCCATTTCGGATGGCCATGCTCCTGCAGATTGTCGAAGTTCGCGCACAACGAGTCGGCGAAATGATTCAGATTGCTGACTGTGTCGCGCAAGCCGTAGTCGTAGGTGACCAGAAACGCTTTGACGGTCAGACCCGGCACGTCTTCCTTCAACCAGCCTGGGTAGCTGCTTTGGTGGATCGTAGTCGGAAAGTAGGTCTGCTTCGCGCGGTTCGTCTCCGGCGTGTTGGGATCGACGGGCAACAGACGCAACTGTGACAGCAGGTCGGGTTTCATGTCGTTGAACAGCTTTGCCGGCTGCCCGACCACGATGATCGCGACGTCGATCTTCTTCACGATCAGCGCGGCGAGCGCGTCCTCGTTGCTCAGATGCACGACGTTCTGCTGCGGAATCGGCTGGCCGAACATCAGGCGGTAGAGCGTCGTCGCCGACTGCGCGGTGCCGCTGCCTAGCAGGCCGACGCTGATGGTCTTGTCCTTGATGTCGGCGAGCGTTTTCAGCGGCGAATCCGCCCGCACGACGACGTTAATTTCCTCGTCGTAGAGCGGCATGATCAGCCGCAGCGGCCGGATCGTCGTGCCCGCATCGGGGTTGCCCGAGTTGGCCATGTCGATGAACGCCTGGTACACGTCGGACTGCACGAGCGCGAGCTTCACGCCGGGCTCGAAACGCATGCGCTGCACGTTTTCCGCCGAGCCTTTCGACGCCACCACTTCGAGGTCGATGCCAACCGGCTGGGCCACCCATTTCGACAGGTCATTGCCGATCTGGATATACGTGCCGCGCTCCGGCCCGGTGACGATCTTGTAGTGCGCCGGTTCCGCGCCGGCCAGCGAACATGCGACCAGTACCACCAGGCCCAGCCAGCCCGCGAGAAGTCTCTTCAGCATGATCTTTCTACCTATCGGTCAGGTTGATCCCGCTTCACGCGTGGCGCGTGGAAGCACCAGTGATCCGGTTGCCCTGTCATGTTCAAACTGCTGCCAGGGTCGCTCCGTCTGTTTCCGCTCAGAGGACGCACGATAATGTGCGAATCGGCACAGACGGCGGCCATTTGATCTGGTATGCGAAGCAATGTTTTTGCGCGACGGCGCAGCAGTTTGCGTCTCCGGGATCCTGTTCGGACCGTCGCGTCGCGCGTGAGCGCTAGTTGCTCCGCGGCGTCGCGGTTCTCACGACGCCGACGTTCGTTGCAGTCACGACCAGAGTTCGCCGTGCGCTTGCATGCCGACGGACAGCGGTGCCTGCGCTTGCGCTTGCGCGAGCGGCACGCCCGGCGCGGCATCCGTCGTCGCCGCATGCGGCGGAGTCAGCGGCGCCCAGCCGGTCTCGCGAATGACGCGCTCGAGGATCACTTTCGCCGCGTCGTTGCCGCTGTCGATCGCGAGCGCCTCGTTCGCGTGCTGACGCGCGCACGGCCACGACTGCTGCGCGACGCAGGCCTGCGCGGCCTGTAGCGCAGTATCGCGACGCTGGACGAGCGGCCGCATCTGATCGGCCAGACCCTGCGCGTCGCTGTTTCCGGGTTGTAACGTTTGCGCGGCGGCGAGAGCGGCTTGCGCGGCGGACAGATCGTTCGCGCGGAACGCTGTCCTCGCGACCTGCAATGCTTGTCCGGCGTCGTGGGATTGCGGCGCGGGCCGCATGGGCGTCGCGGCCATCGGCGGCGCGGCAGGCGGCGCAGCTGGTGTCGCTGGAATGACGGGAGCCGCGGGCACGACGGGCGCGGGCTTCGCCGCCAGTGCGGTCACGGGCGGTGGCGCAGGCTTGGCCGCGGCCGGCGCGTGCGTGGTCTGTGCTTGAGCAATCACCGGGGCGGACACAAGCGGCGCGATCATGCCGGTCGTTGTTCTGGTATCCGGCGTAATCTGCTCCACGCCTTTATCTTCCGATTCGCCGCCGTCGCTGAATAGCGTATAAGCGACATACGCCAGGCCGATTGCGACAACCGCGCCGATCACGTACAGCACGCGCCAGATCGTCTGCGCAGTGTTGGGCGGCGCATACATCGGATCTTCGTAAGGTGGGATAGTGGTGTCGGTCGACACGAGCGCCGTGTGCATGACCGGCTCGGTCTGCAACAGGGATTCGGACGCCATCGCGGCAGCGGCGATGGCGGACTCGTCCCGTGTGCCGAGATCGTCGTCGAAACGGGGCAGGGGCTTGTGCGTGGCGCTCGCACGGCTGCCTGGAATACCGGTGCGGATGTGCCGATCGTCCTGGTCGAACGGATGCGCAGCGCCACAGTAGGGGCAGGCGTCGACTTGTCGGTACAGTGCGCCACCGCAGCGTTTGCAGGGCGTGGGGAAACTTTGGCCGGTTGCTGTCTGGGTGGACATGCCGTGGACCCACCTTTGGAAAACGATGCCGTAAAGGCATGCTTCGGATCGGGTTGAGGCAGGAGCCTTGTCCGCGGAATCACGATCCACATGCGCCGGAAGTCGTGGAGACGTAGGCAGCGGCCGCGTTTCCACGGGTTCCAATATGTGGCGTTTCACGGGGGACGTCAACGCGGTTGGCCCCTGGATTGTGTGCGCTACCGCTCATTTGGAGGTATGAAGAAACCCTGGCCATGCATTCGAAACGAGTGTATGTGTCTGTTGTTTCACGACAAATGGAAGGTAACCGGAAGCATCGCGCTGCATGAAGCGAGCGCGACAAAAAAACAACGAGGCCGACGCGTCGTGCGTGCGACCTCGTGATCGACCTTCTATCTGGCGCTTGCCGGTACGCGTTTGCATCAGCTTCCCGATCAGGCGTCGAAGTACGCTCAGTGCTTGCGCAACGGATGATCCTTCAGCAGCCATGCGAGCACGAAGGCGAGCACCACGACGCATGCGGCCGACAGATACACGGTGTGCAACGCACCCGCGAACGCATGCAGATAGTCGTTGCGCAATGCTTCGGGCAGCTGATGAATCGCTGCGGGACCCAATGCGTGCGGAAGTTCGGTGTCGGGCGGGATCAGCTTTTCGAGGCGTCCGGCGAGGCCGTTCGAGAACACCGCGCCGAAACCGGCCACGCCGATCGAGCCGCCGATCGAGCGAAACAGCGTGACGCCCGACGTCGCCACACCCATATGCTTGAACTCTACGGTGTTCTGGACCGCGAGGACCAGCACCTGCATCACCATGCCGAGGCCGCAGCCGAGCAGACCCATGTACAGATACATCACATGAATCGGCGTATCGATCTGCAGGCGCGCGAGCAGCAGCATCGCCACGGAGACGAGGAACGTGCCCATGATCGGGAACAGCCGGTACTTGCCGATCTTGCTGATCACGCGGCCCGTCACCATCGACAGGATGAACAGGCCGCCCATCATCGGCAGCATCTGCATGCCGGCATGCGACGGCGTGGAGCCCTTCACGACCTGCAGATAGAGCGGAATGAACGTCACGGAGCCGAACAGCGATACGCCGATGATGAAGCTCACGAGGCTGCTGATCAGAAACGTGCGCTGTTTGAACAGTCCGAGCGGCATGATCGGTTCGACCGCGCTGCGTTCTTCGTGAATGAATCCCCAGATCGCTGCGAGGCCCATGCCGAGCGTGAACCACAGTTGCGGCGACGACCACGGCAGGATCGTGCCGCCCTGACTCGTGAACAGGATGATGCAGGTCAGCGCGCCGGCGAGAAACGCGGCACCCATGTAATCGATCGTGTGCTTCACGTGGCGCACGTGCGGCTTGAACACCGCGCCGATCACGATGAGCGACAGGATGCCGAGCGGCAGGTTGATGTAGAAGATCCAGCGCCACGTCAGATGCTCGACCAGAAAGCCGCCGAGCAGCGGACCGATGACGGTGGCGAGACCGAAGATGCCGCCGAACACGCCCTGGTAGCGGCCACGCTCAGCGGGCGGAATCACGTCCGCGATCGCTGCCATCGTCACGACGAGCAGGCCGCCGCCGCCGAGCCCTTGCAGCGCGCGCAGCACGATCAGCTGGCTCATGTTCTGCGCGATGCCACACAGCGCCGAGCCGACGAGAAAGATGACGATCGCCGTCTGCAGCACGATCTTGCGGCCGAACAGGTCGCCGAACTTGCCGTACAGCGGCACGACGATGGTCGAACTGAGCAGGTAGGCGGTCACGACCCACGACAGGTTATTGAGCCCGCCCAGTTCGCCGACGATGGTCGGGAGCGCGGTCGAGACAATCGTCTGGTCCAGGGCGGCGAGCAGCATGACCAGCAGCAGCGCCGGAAACAGCAGCCGGATCGGCGGATGGTCGGCCGCGGGCGCGGGGTCGACTGACAGGGTCGTAGCGGGTTGTTCCATGGCGGCAACGCGTTGAAATTAATTAACTGAGAGATTAATATATGTGACATCGCCTCTCACGTCAAATTCAATGCAATGACAAGGATCTCGCCTGACGACGCCGCGGCGCACAATGCCGTGGCAGATACGGGGCCGCCCGCGCGAATTGCCGCGAAAGAGCGCGACGCGTCGAAGCCCAAACTCACGGCAGCGCCAACGGATATTCATGCCGCGAATATCGGAAGCAGCGCACCGGCTGGATCGGCCGCCCGCCGCCCCGGCCGGCCGTCGGGCGCCGCGCGCGGTCCCGCGCAGCGTGCGCGCTTGCTCGACGTCGCGCTGACGCTGTTCGCTAGGCAGGGCATCGTCGAGACATCGCTGGGTGAGATCGCCCGCGAGGCCGGCTTCACGCCCGCGATGGTGCACTACTACTTCAAGACGCGCGATCAACTGCTCGACGTGCTGATCGACGAGTGTTTCGCACCGTTGCGCGCGAGCCTCGGGCTGCCGTTTCAGGAGAATCCCGACGATCCGGTCGCGGCAATCACGCAACTCACGGAGCGGCTCGTGCAGATCGCGAGCGACAACCCATGGTTCGCGTCGCTGTGGGTGCGCGAAGTGATCAGCGACGGCGGGCTGCTGCGCCAGCGCATGCATGAGCGCTTTGGTTTCGCGCATCAGAAGGCGTCGCTGCTGGCGATCGCGCGCTGGCAGAAGGAGGGGCGCCTGAATGCGTCGCTCGAACCCGCGCTCGTGTTCGTCACGCTGCTCGGCATGACGATTCTGCCGCTTGCCACCTCGAAGCTGTGGCGCAACGATCCGTTGCGCCGCAGTATCGGTGGCGCGGAGATCGCGCGGCACGCGGTGGCGTTGCTGGTGCAGGGCATCGGGCCCGGCAAGGGCGATTGAATTGGCGCCCGGTGTGGCGCACCGGGCGCCGCGTCCTTTGAGAAGGCCCTAGATTTTGCGATTTTTCTTCCACTCGTCGAACGCCGTCTTCGTCTCGTCGTTCGGCGGATAGGTGCCGGGCAGCGCGGCGCCGGCACGAATCCTTTCGGTGAGAAACGCCTCGAGCTGTTCCTGTCCGGCGGCGGCTTGCGCGACGTCGTCGGCCATCTTCAGCGGAATTACCACAACTCCATCCACATCGCCGACGATCACGTCGCCCGGAAACACCGCGACTCCACCACAGCCGATCGGCACGTTGATATCGACCGCGTGATGGCGGATCAGATTGGGCGGCGCGCTCGCGCCGGCGCAAAACACCGGCATGTCGAGCGCGGCGATCGTCGCGCTGTCGCGCACCGGGCCGTCGGACACCATGCCGGCAACACCGCGCACCTGCAAACGAAGCGACAGAATCGAACCGAACGACGCGCTGCCGCGCTCGCCGCGGCAATCCTGCACGAGCACGTGGCCCGGCGGAATGGTCTCGACGCATTTGCGTTGCGCGTACTCAGGGTCCGCGAATAGCTCCAGTACGTCGATGTCTTCGCGCGATGGGATGTTGCGCAGCGTGAACGCCGGCCCGACCAGATTCGCGCCGCGCCGCGGACCGAGCGGCGCGACGCCCTGCATGAAGGTGTTGCGCAGACCGCGCTTGAATAGCTGCGTGGTCAGCGTGGCAGTGCTGACGTGACGAAGGATGTCGAGCGTCGCGGCGGAAAGCGCGGGCGATGTGGCGGACATGGTGTCGGTTGACCTCCGGTTGAGATGAGGGGGCATCGGTAGGCACGCGTGCGCGCCCACGATGATAGCGCCACGACACCACCGGTTAGCAGACCAGCGCCATTCATCGCCGCGACATCGGCAACCGCGACCGAGCCCTTCTTTACGTGACGCGAACCGCTGCAACGAGGCACGCGACGTGCTTGCAGTGTCGTCGGATGCGAGCGACGCAAAACGAACGGCGGCGCCGCGTTGTGCAAACAATACGAAGGGCAGAATCGATACCGGGCGGGGAAGGCCGTACGAACGGGGTTCGTACGAACCGCGCCGGAACATCGGGTGCCGGCGATCGGCGAGCCGCGGAAAACTGCGGACACTGAGCAGCTAAATCGCGGTGTGCGTCGAGCGCCGTTTTTTCATCGACGTGCAATTTTGGCGCGTTACCGTGCGCAAGGGTTGTACTCGGGAAGACGTTGCGCAATGTTTTACAGGCGCGGACCTGTCTGCAACTCGGCGTGCGAAATCGAGTCGGAATCATGGACAGCAACACCCTGGCCGCGCGAATCGGCGGCAATCAGCAAAGTGAAATACGAAGTGAAACCTCGGCCCCCTCGGACGGCCTAACCGGTTTTTCAGAGCAACAACATACGATGAACGCAGCAATGAGGCTCGATCAGGCCACGATCGTGCTGGTGGAGGACGACCCGGACAGCCGGGAATCGTTGACCTTGTTACTCGAGGCGGAAGGCGCGAAGGTTTGCGCGGTCGCCGATGCGGAAGAGGGCGTCGTGGCGGCGATGCGGTTGCTTCCCGACGCGGTCGTCTGCGACCTCGACTTGCCGGCCATGGATGGCTTCTATCTGATCCAGCGGCTGCGCGACCACGAGATTTGCGGCGGTCATTCCCCCTCGGTGGCGGTGGCCCTCACCGGCCATACCGACGACGCATATCGCCTGCGCAGCATCGGCGAAGGCTTCCAGCATTTCATGACCAAGCCCGCGTTACCCGAAGCGCTCGTGACGCTGCTGCACGACGCGATCGACGCCCGCGCGGCGGGTTGATCGACGCTTAGCAGCGGCTCTCGTGGGAGCGGGTTTTAGAAAGAGCAGGCCGGCGCGCGGCGGGGAGATGTCGTTTCTCGAAGCAGCGCACGGCCATCGACGCCTTGCAGCGCGTCACGCAGCGTTGCGCACCCAATGTGGCGCGCCGCTATTTCGCCGCGGCCACCGGCGCGGCCGCGCTGGCCGCTTTGGCCGCCTGACAGGCGGCACACAATCCCTTCAATTCGATTTCGTCGCTCGCGAGCCGATAGCCCGCGTCCTCGATCTGCGCGACGAGGGCCTGACGCAGCTTCGGTTGATGCAATTCGGTGACGCTGCCACATTGCTGGCATACGACGAGAATGCCGTGCTGGCATTGCGTCAGATCATGGCAGACAGTGAACGCATTGATTGATTCGATCCGATGCACGAGCCCCACCGACAGTAAAAAATCCAACGCGCGATAGACGGTCGGCGGCGCCGACCCGGCGTGGATCTGGCGCATTTCGTCGAGCAGCGAATAGGCCTTGGTCGCGCGTCCCGAGTTCAGCAGCAGTTCGAGCACCTTGCGCCGGATCGGCGTGAGTTTTTCGCCGCGTTCGCGGCAATATTCCTCGGCGAGTGCGAGAGCCGCTTCCTGCGACGGGCCATGTGCGTGCGACGACTCGTGCACGTCGTGATGCGCTTGATGATCGTGTGCATCGGCGGCGGGGGCGGCGGGGGCGGCAGGTGTGGGAGCGACCGGACGGCCGGTCGCGGCGGGCTTGGCGGTTTTCATGCGTCGATTATAGAGGCAGGGGGATGCAAGCGCCGCGCCGGTCGAAGCGTCGAGAGAATCGGGATTCCCCAGATTTGGCTTACAACTGACAACAAACGAAAAATAGGGTCTTTACTGGCAAAAAATGCCTATTCTTTGTCAGTCAGTCGCTGAATGTGTTTGATGGGACCTCGATGAGACAACTGCTTCACCCATCTCGGGCAGTAGCCTTAGCCTTTCTCTTTGCGATTGCCGCAGGGACGCTCCTTTTGCGGTTGCCCTTGTCGCAGGCCAAAGGTGAGGCAGCGCCGTGGCTGAGCGCTTTTTTTACCGCTACCTCCGCGGTCTGCGTGACTGGACTCGTCGTTGTCGATACGGGCACCTACTGGTCAAGCTTTGGACAGTGGGTCATCCTGGGGCTGTTTCAGATTGGCGGTTTCGGCATGATGACCGCAGCCACCTTGCTGGGACTCATGGTCAACCGGTCCTTGCCGCTGCGAGCGAAGCTGATCACCCAGGTCGAGACGCACACGCTCCGTCTCGGGGACATCGGCAGCGTGGCGCGCCTGGTGCTCGTCGTCACGCTCGTCACTGAACTGACCACGGCACTCTGGCTGACGGTCAGGCTTCATCTCGGGTACAACTTCCAATGGGACGAGGCCGCATGGAGTGGATGGTTCCATGCGGTCTCCGCGTTCAACAACGCGGGCTTTTCAATTCACCCGGACAGTCTGATGCGCTATGCCGCCGACGCGTCGATGCTGGTTCCGGTGATGGTCGCGATTGTCGTCGGCGGAATCGGGTTTCCGGTTCTGTACGATCTGCGGGAAAAACTTCGGGGTGCCCGTCGGCTTTCGTTGCACACCAGGCTCACTTTAGTGGTCACGGGGGCGCTGCTGCTCGGCGGATTTCTTGCGTTGCTGCTGTTCGAATGGACCAATCCGAAAACCCTCGGTCCGATGCCGTTCGGAGAGAAGCTCCTTTCGGCAGCTTTCGCCTCGGTATCCGCGCGCACGGCGGGTTTCAACTCGCTCGACGTCGGCGCAATGAGTCATGACAGCTGGGCCCTGCATTTCTTCCTGATGTTCGTTGGCGGGGGCAGCGCGGGGACGGCAGGGGGTGTCAAGATCGGCACCATCGCCATTCTGGCCTTGCTGGTGATCGCAGAGATCCGCGGGCGTGGCGATATCGAAGCGTTTGGGCGCCGTGTCAGCGCGTCGGCGCAGCGCCAAGCGATCACCGTGGTGGCGCTGGGTGCCGTGATGATCACGGTCGGCTCACTGATCGTTTTGCACATCACCGATTTCCCTACCGATCAGGTCATCTTCGAAGTTATTTCGGCGTTCAGTACGGTCGGTCTGTCAACGGGTATCACCGGTGATTTGCCTGCGCCGGCACAGTTCGTGATCATCGCGCTGATGTACGTCGGCCGGGTTGGAACCATTACCTTTGCGACATCGTTGATGCTGGTTGAGCGGCGTGCGCAATATAGCTACCCCGAGGAGCATCGAATTGTTGGCTGACCTGTTCAAGATTTCGCTCTCTTTTTCGAAAAGCGACAGTGTGGTCGTCATCGGTTTGGGGCGGTTTGGCTGTGCCGTGGCCCAGTCGCTGCTTCGGCTTGGTCATGACGTGATGGGAATCGACCGGGACGAGCAGCAGGTGCAGTTATGGGCGGACCGGTTGACGCATGCCGTCCAGGCCGATTCGACCAACGTGAATACCCTGCGCCAATTGGGCGTTGCCGACTTCCCTCATGCGATCGTGGGCGTTGGAAGCGACCTGTCGGCGAGCCTGATGACCTTGATGGCCCTAACGGAACTTCAGATCAAGGACATCTGGCTGAAGGCGGTGACCACGGAACACGGCCAGATTGCCCAGCGCATCGGCGCGCATCACGTGGTTTATCCGGAAGCGGAAATGGGTGAACGGATCGCTCACCTGATCACAGGCCGAATCTTGGACTACATTGAATTCGGCGAAGGATTTGCCGTCGCCACGATTCATGCCCCGGCGCCGACACACAACTGTCCGCTCGCAGATTGCGGCCTTCTGGAGGCGTTCGGTGTCATGGTCGTGGCCGTCAGGCGCGCTGGCGGAGAGTTCCAGCACGCGGGGCCTGACACGGTTGTTGTGCCGGGGGATCTGCTGATCGTATCGGGCCCCGCGAGCAGGGTTGAAGAGTTTGCGGGTCACGCGAATACCTGAACCGTTTGCGCCGACCCGCGCCATGCTCAGGTCAACGGGAAATCCACATACTTCTTGAACCCCGAGCGCGTCGACAGACGCGAATACCAGCGCTCCAGATTCGGCAGCGGCGGCCGCTGCAAACCGTCGAGGCCGAACCAGCGCTTCGCGTACGCGCCGATCACGATATCGGCGAGCGTGAACTTGTCGCCTTCGAGAAAGAAGCGGCCCTGCAGATGCGTGTCGAGCAAACGCCACAGCACGGTGACCGCCTTCACGTCGGCGGCGAGTTTGGCGGCGTCGCGCTCGGCCTCGGGCGTGCGCACGAGGGTCCAGAACACGGGACGTTCCATTGGCTGCAGCGTCGACAGCGACCAGTCCAGCCAGCGGTCGATGCTCGCGCGCAGTTTCGGGTCGGCCGGATACAGCAGGCTCGATTCGCCGTATTGCATCGCCAGATAGCGCAGGATCGAGTTGGATTCCCACAGCACGAAGTCGTCGTCGACCAGCGTCGGAATCTTGCCGGTCGGGTTCATCGCGAGATAGTCGGGTTCGTTGTTGCGGCCGAATTGCAGGCCCGCGTCGATGCGATCGAACGGCAGCACGAGTTCGTCGCAGCACCACAAGACCTTCTGGACGTTGACCGAGTTGGCGCGTCCCCAGATCGTAATCATCCGGTAAATCCTTTTCTCTTACGGTTGGCAAGCCGCGCGGCGTGCGCGGCGTTCAGCCAGTAACGATACACGATGCGCGCGCCTTTGCGCGACGGGCCGCCCGGCCGACATTGCGTTGCGTACAATGACCGCACTCCGGATCGCCCGCTGAAAACACGCATCCCAACTCATTGAGGCATCGCATGGCCCGCATTGTTCCCGACGACTGGAAAAGCCTCGAAGCGACCGGCGCGGCGGCGCGCGAACGTGAAACGCTCGCGCTGCTCGAAAAGGCACTGCCCGCCGACTACACCGTCTACCACGGCGTGCATTGGACGCGCCTGAACCAGAACTTCTCCGTGTTCGGCGAGGCCGATTTCGTGATCGTGAGTCCCGCCGGGCGCCTGCTGATCATCGAGCAGAAGACCGGCTTTCTGCGCGAAACGCCGAAGGGGCTCGTCAAGGTGTATCTGCAAACCGAGCGAAACGTCGCGATCGCGCTCGCGCATACGATCGAGAGTCTGCACCGGCGTTTTACCGCGGCGTTCGGCGCGGGCGCCTATTTCATCGAGGAACTGCTGTACTGTCCCGATCACATCGTCAAGGATGCGGCGATCGCCGGCGTGAATCCCGCGCGCATCGTCGACGCTACGCGGCGCGAGCGTCTCGCGGCGATCATCCGCGAAGCGCTGCCGGCCGATGAACCGCGGCTTCCCTGCGCGGCGAAAATCCACCACTTTCTCGCCGACGAACTCGCGTTGACGCCCGACACGAGCGCGCTCGTCGGGCAGGCGGGCACGCTCGTCACGCGCCTCGCGGGCGGACTTGCGACATGGGCCCGGCGGCTCGAATTCGCGCCGTTCCGTTTGCGCGTGATTGGCACGGCGGGCTCCGGCAAGACGCAACTCGCGGTGCAGGTGATGAAGGACGCGGTCGCGCGCGGCGAGCGGCCGTTGTACGTGTGCTTCAACCGGCCGCTCGCCGATCACATCGCGCGGGTCGCGCCGCCGGAGGCGAAAGTCGCGAACTATCATCAGCTTTGCGACTGGATCGCGCGCGACGCGGGCCGCGCGCCCGATTTCCGGTCGGCGCAGGTGTTCGATCAACTGGAGGCCGTATTCGCCGACACGCCGATCGAACCGCGCTGGCAATTCGACGTACTGATCGTCGACGAAGGGCAGGATTTCCAGCAGCCATGGTTTGCCGCGCTCGAGCGGCTGCTGCGGCCGGGCGCCGCGTGGTGGTGGCTCGAAGACCCACTGCAGAATCTGTACATGCGTGAGGCGGTCTCGTTGCCCGGCTGGACCACGCTGAAAGAAACCACCAATTACCGCAGTCCTCGCGACATCCTCGATTATCTGCGCGACGTGCTGGGCGCGTCGGTGCCGCTGGCCGCGGCACTTACGTCGGGCAGTCCGTTCGACGGCTCCGAGGTTTCGGTGTCGGTCTACGACGAAGCGCAGGGCGCCGAAAGCAGTATCGACGCAACCAAGCGCGCCATCACCCAGGCGCTATCGCTCGGTTTTCGCAAGCAGGACATCGCGGTGCTGTCGTTCCGCGGCCGCGAGGGCTCGGCGATGAGCGCGCTCGATCATCTCGGACCGCATCGGCTGCGCAGTTTTACCGGCAAATACGATCTGTTCGGCAACCCGGAGTATCGTGAAGGCGACGTGCTGTTTGAGTCGATCTACCGCTTCAAGGGGCAGGCGGCGCCGTGCGTGATCTTCACCGAGATCGACTTCGACGCGTTCGACGAACGCAGCGCGCGCAAGCTGTTCGTCGGCGCGACGCGCGCGACGATGAAGCTGATCGTCGTCGCGTCGCAGCGGGCCGCGCGGCATTTGCAGTTGCGCGAGGCGAAGGACAGGTAGCGGCGGCGTTCGGGCGCTGCGCCCACTCGGAACGTTGCGCTCAACTCCACGCCCTTGCGCTCACCAGCATCCCCGTGCGCGTCAGCGCATCCCACCAGATCACGCGCAGCAGCGGCGCTTGCTGCGCGATCAGCAGCGCCTGCACCGGATCGCTTTCGACGAAGTGCGTGACACCCGCCCGCAGCGCCGCGCTCGCCTTGTGCGCGGCCGCGCCGGCGAGGCTGTCGTCGTGCAGGCCGGGCGTGCGCATCGCCAACTGCATGTGAGCGAAGCCGTGTCGCGCGAGCCACGCTTCGGTGCGCGCGCGATCCATCTCCGGGCGGCCCGTGATGATCGTGCGCACCTGCTGCAGGTCGATGCCGGGCAGCACCTCGAACGGCAGCAGCGCGTCGCGCTCGGCGAGCGCGGCGGCGAGGTCCTCGTCGTAGCGCGCGAGCGGTACGTCGGGCAGCAGGATGCCGTCGAGGTCGATCGCGTAGACCGCGTACTCGTGGTCGTTCGCCATCGCGGGCGCGGCGCCGGCTTCGACGCGCGCCCAGTCGTCGCGGTAGCGCTCGGTGTACGCCTGGCGCTCCCATGGAAAGAGGGCGAAGTAGCCGCGCGCATCGATCGCGTAGTCGGGCTGCGCGCGGCTCAGATCATCGACCGCGGCGGTCAGGGTTTTGACTTCGAGCCCGTGCGCCTGCAGAAACGCGATGCAATCGACGAGCGTAAAACCGCGTCCCGCGATGTCCTCGCACAACAGCACTTTCGATCCGGCGGGCGGGATCGGCAGCGTCGAATCCCATGCGACCGCGCGCGTCTGGCGGTCGTAGCGCAGGAACGCGACCGGCGCGCCGACCGCGTGCGACACCATCAGCGCGAGCGGCGCGCCGCCGCGCAGAATCCCGAGCGCCATCGCGAAACGCTCGGCGAGCAACGCGGGTTGCAGCGATTCGATCCAGTGATCGAGCTGTTCGTACGTCAGAGGCAGGACCGGCTTGTTCATGACTATCGAGGCGCCGCGTGGCGCGATGGAAGGCAATGGTCCGCGGGGATGCGCGCGCGGCGCGCGCTGACGCACTGGCGCGACATCGCGGGTCCCCGTTTTTGAGTCAGCGCATTTTGGCGATATTATGCATGCGGGTCAAAGGTCGCGTGTCGGGGTGGCACGCGTTTGACGGCACGGCACGGCGCAACACTTCGCGTGGCATGAGATCGGCTGACCGTGGCGCCGCCCGCGGTCCGGCGAATCAACGAAAACGGATAAAAAAAGCAAATGGCCAATCTGATTGCAACGCTGCCCAACGCAGCCAGCGGAACCGGTGTGCCCTGGCGGATGCGCTGGCTGACGGGGCTGGCGGGACTGATCGTCGGGCTTTCCGTCTGTTGCGCGCATGCGCAGCCGGGCGCGCGGCAGTCGCCGGCGCTGGCGCTCGACGTGCAGGGCAAGATCGCCAATACCAACGACGCCGCGCATCGCACCTATCACTTCAATGAGGCTCAACTGCTCGCGCTGCCCGTGCATACGATCACGACCTCGACCACCTGGACGCCGCGCTCGACGTTCACCGGGCCCAGGCTCGCCGACATCCTGAAGGCCGTCGGCGCGCACGGCACCCAGATCGAGCTCCACACGTTCGACGACTACACCTACACCGTGCCGGTGTCGGACTGCGAACGCTACGGCGTGATCGTCGCGTACAGCATGAACGGCCAGCGCCTGAAACTCAGCGACTTCGGACCGCTGTTTCTGATCTATCCGCGCGACGCTTTTCCAGATGAACTGACTGGCGCGGTCGGCGACTCGAAATTCGTATGGCAGATCAAGGCCCTCATCGTCAAATAGCGCGCCGTCCGTGGCGGCGCGTGTTGTACGTGCTGATCTGGCTGATGGCGCTCGCGGCGCCCGCCGGCGCGATCGGCTATCTGCTCTATGCGAACCTGTTGAACCCGCGCGCAACCGAGCAGCTGACCGGTACCTACGACGGTTTCTACTGGGACGCCGCGCAACTGCAGATCGCGTACGCGCGCTTCGAGAACCAGCTGCTGCTGTATCAGTCCGGTGCCGACGACGATTATCAGCAGTTGCAGCTGCGCTTCCAGCTGCTGCAATCGAAGCTGCGCGTGATGGCCGGCTCGACGCATCGGCTCTCCGCGCAGCTCGCTCTGTTGCAACAGCAGCTCGACGAAATCAAGACGCTCGAGACTGTGCTCGACGACATCCAGCCCGAGATCGACGTACTGCAGCGCGACCGTGCGCGTGCCGCGCGGATCGACGCGCAGCTGCGCCAGCACTGGAGCGAGGTCAACGATCTCGCGCTGTCGCGCCGTTTCGCCGATGTCGCCGACCGCGAGGCGATGAACCGCGATTTCATCGACAAGCGCCGCATTCTGTTCGCGGGCGGTCTGGTGCTGCTATTGCTGTCGGCGGCGGCGACGCTGCTGCTCGTGCTCAACGGCCGGCGCCGCACGCGGCTGATGCGCCAGCAGCGCGCGGCGCTGGAAGCCGAGCATCAGGCGAGCCGCGCGGCGCGCGAGGCGAGCCTCGCGAAGGATGCGTTTCTCGGCATGATCGGCC
This sequence comes from Paraburkholderia sp. UCT70, assembly GCF_050434085.1. NCBI lineage: Bacteria > Pseudomonadati > Pseudomonadota > Betaproteobacteria > Burkholderiales > Burkholderiaceae > Paraburkholderia > Paraburkholderia sp. UCT70. The sequence continues at coordinate 1,706,966 of NZ_JBNPVZ010000002.1, forward strand.
ATGAGCTGCGCACGCCGTTGCATGCGATCGTCTCGTCGGTGGAATTGCTCGGCTTCAACTATCACTCGGAGGCCGACCGCAAGGTGATCCAGCGGCTCGAAACCGCGGCGCGCCATCTCGAGGCGCAGATGAAGGACCTGACCGACTACGCGCGCCTTGGCGCCGGCAAGCTCGAACTGCGGCACCAGCATTTCGAGCCGCGCGAGCTGCTGGCGTCGATCGTCGATGAACACACGATGTCCGCCAGGACGCGCGGGCTCGAGCTCGAAAGCGAGGCGAGCGGCGCGAGCGGGCTCGTCGAGTCGGACCCGCACCGCATCCGGCAGATCGTCAACAACCTCGTCACCAACGCGATCCGCTACACCGAGACCGGCACGGTGCGCGTCGAACTGCGGCAAGAGCCGGCGCTGCTGGTTTTCGTCGTCAGCGATACGGGGCCGGGCGTGCCGTCCGAACAGATCCCGCTGATCTTCGAGGAGTTCACGCAGCTCGACGCGTCGCGCACGCGCCGCTTCGAAGGCGCGGGGATGGGGCTCACGATCGTGCAAGGGCTCGTGAAGCTGTTCGGCGGCACGGTGGATGTTGCGAGCACGGTCGGCGAGGGCACCCGCTTCACGGTGAGGATCCCGGTCGTGCCGGTCGCAACCGTCGAGCCGGCCGACGTCGCGGAGCAAGCCGAGCCGGACGGCGCGCAGCCGTGCGTGCTGATCATCGACGATAACCGGCTGATCCGCGAGTCGCTCAGCGAAATGGTCGCGCACATGGGCTACGACTCGCTCGCACTCGGCAATGTCAACGACGCGCTCGCGTGGCTCGACACCCACCGCTGCGAAGTGGTGCTGCTCGATCTGCACATGCCGGAGCGCGATGGCTACACGTTTCTCGAAGACTTCGCGATGCGCGGCGGACCGTCGGCGGGCGTGCCGGTGATCGTGGTCAGCGCGTACGCGCCGGAGGTCGTGCGGAATGGCGAAAGTGGCGCGACTGGCGCGCTGTCGGTGTTCGAGGCGCTGTTAAAGCCAGTCCATTACGAGGATCTGAAGCACGCCCTGCAGCGGGCGCTGGCGGCGCGGCATCGGGCGTGAGCGCGTGAGCGCGTGAAGGTGGCGCTGCCGCGAACGGGGCGCGCATCGGCGCCCGCGCTTCAGGGGCGGTTCAGCCGCTTCGACAGATCGGCGACGAGGATCGCCATGCGCGCGGGCTTCTCGTAGCACGCGACGTCGAAATCGCGGATCACCTCGCTGATCTCCGATTCGCTGGCCTTGCCGGTCAGCAGTTCTCCGGTCAGCACGAAGATCGGCGCGTCCGGGTTCTCCGACGCGCGCACCGCGCGAATCGCGGCCGCCGAGGTCTGCGAGCCGAACAGCCAGTCGATGATCACGCCGTCGAATACCTGCGTCTGCAACTGCTCGCTGAAGGCCGCGAGCCCATAGATCGCGACCGCAGTGAAGCCGCTGCGCTCCAGATAATCGCGCAGGTTATCGGCGCTTGCACGATCGTCGTCGACCACCGCGATGGCCGGCTTGTCGGTCTCGGCGCGGCGCGGATAGATCTCGATCTTGTGAACTTCGTACGCGCTCTGATACAGCGCGCCATCATGACGCGAGACGCGCCATTGACCGAGCCGCGAATAGGCGACGAATTCCGGGCGGCTACCCGGTTCGAGCGCCGCGCCGACCCACGCGGTGCAGGCGATTTCGGTCGCGCCGATGCAGAACACCGCCTCCTGGGCGATCGCGCCGACGACGCCCGGATCGAGCGACTGCGCGCCGAACAGCTGCGCCGCGGGTTCGTCGAATACCTCGGCGACTTTCTTGATCTGCGACAGCGTCCACGGACTATTGCCGCGCAGTTTGCGGTGCCCCTGAGAAAAACTCAGATCGAGGATGCGGCATAGCTCCGTGGTTTGCTGTCGCTTGCCGATTCCATGCCTGCTCATCAACTCGCGCACGCGCTCGGCAACCGCGATGGAGTCGGGTGAGTGTGTTTCGTTGGCCATGCTGCGTGAAAATCCGCTGGGTTAAAAGGTACATCTGGAGCGCGGTCGGCAGGCGCAAGCCGACCCTGCGCATGCTATGCGCATGAATCGGCCACGCGGGGACAGCAAATGTACCGTAAAAAAATTCACCATTTATGATTTTGTCAGACCGGCCGCCGAGTCCGCTGATGCAAGCGACGCCATGGCCGTGCCGGTGACTTTTGATGCATTGAGCATCAAAAGGCATTCTACCGGTGAAACGATGACGAAACCGTAGGGAATCCACGAATGAGTAGTGCGCAAGGCGACGGATCCGGCCGCTTGCCGCAAAGCCCGGCAGGTCCGCTCTTGCGGAAAAGCCAGGCGAGAGGCGCAATGAAAAGTGTGTCCGGAGGGATCGGGTTTGCGCCGGCACGCGCGGTCCGCGTTCAGCTTGCCGGCATCGTGTCGAGCCGGGCCGCCGAATTTTGAAGTCCCTTGAAAATCCGCTCGGCGACCTTGCCCGGAAAGCGCTCGGGCAACTCCGCCGACACCCGCTCGATCACGCCAGGTGTCTGCTCGATCAGACGCTGGAGCAGCGGCTCGGCGTCGGCGCCGTACGAGCACTTCAACGCCATCGCGTTGAAGTGTCGCCGCTGCACGTCGCGAAACGCATCGTGCTTGCTGCGCGACCATAGACCCATCGCAAGCCGCGCCTTGTACCACGACCACTGGTTCGGGCCGTTGCCCTCGACCGGCCAGATCGACATCACGTCGTAAAGCGGCGTCAGACGGTACTGGCCACCGGCGAGCAGGCGGATGCTGAAGTTCTTCGCGTGGCCGTCCGGCGCGGCCAGCATCCAGAACAGGATCTGGCTCGCGAGCAGGGTCTCGATGTCCTGCCGCGCCTCGACCGATTGCTGCAGAATCCGCGCGAGGTCGAGCACGCCGGGGCCGCCCTCGTTTTCGTACTTGCGATGCGACGGCACGCCGTAGACCTGGCAGAAATCTTCCTGCGGCAGACGCAGCAGCCAGCTGCCGCTCGAATGCATCTGCCGGTCGAAGCGTTCGACGGCGAGCACGCGCTGCTTGCCGAACCTGAGCACCTCGGTGTTCGCGACCGGCAGGCCGAATGCGCGCAGAATCCGCAGACACAGCCACTCGTTTTCGACCGACGTGCTGAGATCGGCGAGCCGGTTGCCGACCAGCCCGAGCGGCAGCTTGAAGATATGCGTGGTCGGCGTCGCGCCGTGCGGCCGTTGCCATTGGCCGTCGTGCCACAGCAGCGCGGTTTTCTCCTGCGCGCCGGCGAGCGAGATGCGGAAGTCGTCGGATTCGTCGGGCGCGCCGAGCGTCGGTTTGCCGACCGTCTGCGCGAGCAGCGCCTCGATGTCGTCGTCGGAAAGCGGCGTGCCTTCGATGCGCTGGACCCCGGCCGGCGCGTCGTCTTCGGCGAGCAGCTGGACCGCGCCGACGCAGTCGCGGCCGATGGCCTGCAGCAGATCGAACGCTTCGAGCGTTTCGGTCCGGTAGCGCTGCGCGATGCGTTTGCGGATGACGTCGCTGTCGGGCAGCAGGTTGTCGAAGTAGTTGAGCACCCGCGGCCCTTTGTGCGTCATGTTGCCGGGCGTGAACGGCAGCGACAGCGACAGCGGACGACCCGCGGGCGACACGATCCAGGCGGCGTCGTAGGCGAACTCCATCGGGCCGCGCGCGGGCAGCCGCCAGAGCCCGACGCGCTCGCCGTTGGCCCACACCGACAATGCCTTCGAAGCGGTTTGCCGGGCCATCTCACCACTCGACGTTCGGTGCCGGCTCGGAGCTCGGCTGATTTTTGTCGCGCAACTGCAGTTGCAGGCCGTAGGCGCCGCACAGCGCGAGCAGCTGGGTGAGCGTGAGCCCGCTCGCATCGGTTTCGAGCGTGGAAATGCGGCTTTGGCTCACGCCGACGCGCGCGGCGGCCTCGGTCTGCGTGAGGCCGGCCTGGCGGCGGCTGGCCGCTAGCAACTGCGCGAGCTGGTCCGACGTGGCGATCAGGTGGAGCATGGCGGATTATCTGCGAGACGAATAAATGCAATTTATGCGTGAGACGAATATTTGTCAAATATTTGTGTGACGCATAATCGACAAATATTCGTGTGACGGATAATCGGGCATTTCGGCGGGCGCCGGCCGCGCCGTCCCGGCTGCGACCAGCCGCGGTGCCGACGTCGCTCGTCATTGCGGACAATGGCTCCCACTGCGAAGATGACGCCCACATCTCCAATCCGCCCACCAATGACCACGACTTACCCGCTGCACTCGACCTTCACGCCCGCCGACCAACCGTTTCCCAGCCACGCCGAAGTCGTGATCGCCGGTGCCGGCATCATGGGCTGCGCGGCCGCTTATTACCTGGCGCGGCGCGGCCTGTCGGTGGCGGTGCTCGACAAGTCGCGGATCGCCGGGCAGCAGTCATCGCGCGCGTGGGGCTTCGTGCGTCAGCAGGGTCGCGAAGCCGCGGAGGTGCCGCTGATGATGGCCAGCATTCCATTGTGGAAAGAACTCGAACGTGAGCTGAATTTCGATCTCGAATGGCGCCAGGGCGGTTGCCTGTATGTCGCCACCCATGACGAAGACTGGTCATCGTTTCAGCAATGGACCGAGGTCGCGCGTCAGTATGGCCTCGATACCCGCACGCTCGACCGCAGGCAGATCGACGCCGTGGTGACCGGCATGCAGGGCCCCGCGCTCGGCGGCCTGTACACGCCAGGCGACGGTCAGGCCGAACCGCGCCGCGTCGCCGCGGCCTTCGCGGCACGAGCGGCCGAAGCCGGCGCGCTGTTTTTCGAGGGCTGCGGCGTGGTCGGCGTCGAACGCGCGGGCGGCGCGATCGCTGGTGTGGTCACCGAGCGCGGCACGATTCGTACCTCGCGTCTGATCTGCGTGGCCGGCGCGAGCAGCTGGCGGCTGCTCGGAACGCTCGGTCTCGAACTGCCGCAGCAGGCTGTGCGCGGTACCTGCATGCGCACCAATCCGCTGCCGGCGATCACGGCGTCGACCTTCTGGGGCCACGGTCTCGGCATCCGTCAGCGCGCGAACGGCGCGATCAATCTCGCCGACGACATGCAGGTCGACGTCGACATGACGCTCGGTCATTTCCGCGCGCTGAAATGGTTTTTGCCCGAACTGTGGACACAGCGCGAGAAGTTCAGCTTCCATCTGAACGGCGCCTGTTTGCGCGATCTGCGCGAACGTCTGCCGGGCGGCGTGCCCGACGCCGAACGCGTGCTCTATCCGCGCGACCCGCATCCGCAGCCGAACGCGAGCCACGCGCCGCGCGCGCTGAAAAAGCTGCGCGCACTGTTTCCGGCGTTGCGCGACGCCCAGGTGGTCGAGGCGTGGGCGGGGCTGATCGACGTGTTGCCCGACGGCATTCCGGTGATCGATGCGCCGCCGCAGGTTCCGGGCCTGACGATCGCGACCGGCTTCTGCGGTCACGGTTTCGCGATGGGGCCGATCGTCGGCAAGCTGCTGGCTGAACTCAACGATGGCGGCGAGGCGTCGCTCGATCTGTCGGCGTTCCGTTTGCAGCGTTTCTTCGACGGCACGATGAAGCGGCCGCGCAGCATGCTGTAACCCCGCGCAACCCAGCCTGATACAACCCAATCCGACCGATACCACCGATGACCGAACCCGTCCTCCGCCACGCCGACGTCCCGTACTACACGCAATGGGGCAGCCCCGAGTGGGTGCGCGCCATCGTCGAACAGCAGCGCGACCCGTGCGACGATCCGCACTGGCAGCGCAGCGGTTTCGCCGACCCCGAGCGCTATCGCTTCTGGGCGCAACGCCTGTGCGGGCTGACGTGCCTCGAGTCGGCTCTCGACTACTGGAGCATCGATCACGCGCCGCGCGCCGCGCTGCTCGACGACGCGCTGCGGCACGGCGTATACCGGTTGCGCGACGATGGTGGCGTCGACGGTCTGATCTACCGGCCGTTCGCCGACTGGGCGGGCCCGGCGTTCGGCCTCGATATCGACGTGCTGCCGCAGGCGTCGCTCGAGGAGATCGCGGCGCGGCTCGACGACGATACGCTCGCGATCGTGTCGGTGAGTCCCGAGATCCGCTATCCGGAGCGGACGAACCAGCGGCGGGGCGGTCATCTGATCCTGCTGCACGGGCGGGATCGCGGCGGCGTGTGGTTTCACAACCCGTCGGGCGTCGCGCCGCATCAGTCCGACGTGTACCTGCCGTTCGCGACGATGTCGCGTTTCTATGCAGGGCGGGGGATGACGCTCAGCCGCGGCACGAGCTAGCCGGCGCGCTGGGCATGAAGCGGAGTTCGCGATTCGGCGGGCAGTAGACGTCCACACGACTGGTCAATTTTTTCGCGCTCGGTTACGGTGACGTCATGCCCACTCCATCCCCCATTGGATCGCTCCGCCCATGACCCGCCCGACCACGCAGATCTTCGACGCCGCCGCCACCGCGCGGCTGATGCCTTACGCAGCGCTTGTCGACGCGTTGAGGCGCGCTAGCATCGACTACGCGCAACGACGCATCGTGAGCCCCGAGCGGCTCGTCGTGCCGCTGAGCGCCGGCGGCGTCATGCTGTCGATGCCCGCCACCGCGCCCGATCTCGCGATCCACAAGCTCGTCAATGTGTGCGCGAGCAACGGCGCGCGCCATCTGCCGACGATCCACGGTCAGGTCATGGCCTTCGATGCCGATACCGGCGAGACGCTGTTCATCCTCGATGGTCCGACAGTGACGGGGCGCCGGACCGCGGCGATGTCGATGCTCGGCATCGCGACGTTCGCCGCGCGCACGCCGCGTGAGTTCCTGCTGATCGGCACCGGCACGCAGGCGCTCAATCATCTGGAGGCGATCGGCGAACTGTTTGCCGACGCGAGCGTGTGGGTCAAGGGCAGCGCGCCCGTGCGCGCCGAAGCGTTCTGCGCGGCGCAGCGCGGCAAGGTGCGTGAGCTGCGGCCGCTCGCGGATGCGGGCGCGACGATTCCCGCTTCGGTCGACGTCGTGATCGCGTTGACCACGAGCAAACAGCCGGTCTACGACGAGACGGCGCGCGCCGAGCGGCTCGTGATCGGCGTCGGCGCTTTCACGCCGCAGATGGTCGAGATCGGCGCGACTACGATCGCGGGCAGCGCGCTGTTCGTCGACGATCAGGCTGGCGCAATGCACGAGGCCGGCGATTTCATCCAGGCCGGTGTGGATTGGGCGCGGGTGGGCGGGATCGCCGCGGTGCTCGAGCAGACGCAGCCCTTGCCGGCGGGGCCGGTGATGTTCAAGAGCGTGGGCTGCGCGGCGTGGGATCTGGCCGCGTGCCGGGTCGCGCGTGACGCGCTGGCGCGCGGCTGACCGTCAGCGGCCCAACCGGCAAATAATCGCGCAAAATATCCCGAAAAAACGACTGTCTGGCGCGCAAGGTTGGCAACTTGCGCTAACCTGCGGCAGATGTTGCCGTGCAAACTATCTCAAAACGTTGCACCATAGATGTTTGCCGGAAAAAGCGCCATAGCGGACGTGAGCCGTAGCCCGTCCGCCCGCCGCCGATTCCTGATCGACGCCTTCCCCCTAGACGCTGCGACCGTGCCATGACGACCCAACAAGCTCCTGCCACACCCGACCTGCCGCTCGACATGATCATCTTCGGCGGCACCGGCGACCTGTCGTTCCGCAAGCTGCTGCCCGCGCTGTACATGGCGCATCTGCACTGCAACCTGCCGCCCGACACCCGCATTCTGACGATCGGGCGCAAGCCCTGGTCGCGCGAGGAATACATCAGCGAATTCATGGAGGAGAAGGCGAAACCGTTCATCGACAAAAAAGCGTTCGACGCGTCGGCGTGGGACAAATTCCTCGCGATTTTCGAATACGTGCGGATGGACGTCGATGCGGCCGAGGACTACCTGCGCCTGAAGGAAGCGTCGCGCGACGGCGTGAACCGCGTGTTCTATCTGGCGACGTCGCCGGATCTGTTCACCCATATCTGCGACAACCTGTCGTCGGCCGGGCTCGTCGACGGCAATTCGCGGGTGGTGCTCGAAAAGCCGCTCGGCCACGATCTCGCGTCCGCGCAGGAGATCAACAACGCGGTCGGCAAGCATTTCGAAGAAGCGCAGATCTACCGGATCGACCACTACCTCGGCAAGGAAACCGTGCAGAACCTGATGGTGCTGCGCTTCGGCAATCCGATTTTCGGGCCGCTGTGGCAGGCGCCATACATCAAGAGCGTGCAGATCACGGTGGCCGAAACGGTCGGCGTGGGCAGCCGCGCGGGGTTCTACGACAAGACCGGCGCGCTGCGCGACATGGTGCAGAACCACCTGCTGCAACTGCTGTGCATCGTCGCGATGGAGCCGCCGGTGTCGCTCGATCCCGACGCGGTGCGCGACGAAAAGCTGAAGGTGCTGCGCTCGCTGCGGCCGATGACGCCCGAGGACATCGCGCGCGACACGGTGCGCGGCCAGTACACGGCGGGCGCGGTGGATGGCGAGGCGGTCAAGGGCTACCTCGAGGAAGACAACGTGCCGTCGGGCAGCCGCGCCGAAACCTTTGTCGCGTTGCGCGCGCGGATCAACAACTGGCGCTGGGCCAACGTGCCGTTCTTCCTGCGCACCGGCAAGCGGATGCAGAAGAAGCTGTCGGAGATCGTCATCGAATTCTCCGATCTGCCGTTCTCGATCATCCCGAGCGGTGGACGAACCTACGGCAATCGTCTGGTGATCCAGTTGCAACCCGAAGAGTCGATCCAGTTGCAGGTGCTCGCGAAAGAGCCGGGCAGCGGCATGCACATGCTGCCGGTGAGCCTGAACCTCGACCTGCAGCAGGCGTTCACCGAGCGTCGCGCGGAAGCCTATGAGCGGCTTCTGATCGACGTGATCCGCGGACGTCTGACGCACTTCATGCGCCGCGACGAACTCGAAGCGGCATGGGCGTGGGCCGAGCCGATTCTCGAAGGCTGGGCGAAGTCGGGCGAGCGGCCGCGCTCATATTCGGCGGGCACGTTCGGACCGGCGGCATCGACCGCGTTGATGACGCGGGAGAACGCCGTGTGGGCGGAGGAATCGCAGTAACGGGCTTTTGACAGCGCGCTATTCGAAGCGGCTCGCGACGTTGCAATGGCGTCGCGAGCCGCTTTTGCGTGTGCTGTCGTTGCCGCGCTGATTATTCGTCATTCATACGGCTTGCGCCTATGACGGTTTCCTTGGCCGCGTCACTCAGCGGCATTCCAAACGGGGCATCGATGGGGCGAATTCTCGTGGCATTGATCTGGGCGGCAAGCGTGGCAATCACACTCGATCTCACGGCTTGCGCCAGCAGCAGTCTCGATGCCCGGAGCGATCCGCCGAAGGTGATCATCGACAGCGACTACAACACGCTCGGCGACGACGGTCAGCTCGGGGTGATGGCCGCGCAATTGCAGGCGCAGGGCTCGCTGAAAGTGCTCGGCATTACCGTGGTGTCGGGCAATCAGTGGCTGAAGCAAGGTGTTGCCGATGCGCTGAAATCGGTCGAACGACTCGGCGTCGAACAACAGATCGGCGTCTATGCGGGCGCCAACTACGCACTGACGCACGACTTCAAAACGATCCAGCGGGAACTGAAGGAATTCCCCGGCGGCGATGGCTATGTTGGCGCATGGAGCAGGCCCGAGCCGAAATCGGCTAGCGACCTCGTCGCGCCGCCGGACGGCTTCGCGACGCACACGAAGGTGCAGAGCCAGAGCGCGATCGACTTCATCGCCGAATCGGTCAAGCGGTACCCGGGCGAGGTGACGATCCTCGCGATCGGCCCGCTGACCAACATCGCATTGGCCACGCGCGAGCATCCCGAGATCGTGCCGCTGATCAAGCAGATCATTTACATGGGCGGCGCGATCGACGTGCGGGGCAATACCACGCCCGCCGCCGAATTCAACTGGTGGTTCGATCCCGCAGCGGCGAAAGCGGTGCTGCGTCTGCCGATCAAACAGACGGTGATTCCGCTCGACGTGACGGATACCGTGAAAATGGACAAGGCACTGTACGATCGCGTCGCGCACGATCCGGCGAAGCAGACCATCATCACGCAACTGTTCAGGACGCTGAACGGCTACGGATACGACGGCAAGAACGGCTTCGAGACCAATCCGAACTACACGACGAACATCTGGGACACGCTGACGCTCGCCTATCTGATGCATCCGTCGTTCGCGACGCAGACCGTCGAGGAGTGGGTGGATGTGGATACGGGCTTCGGCGCCAACGATGGCAAGGCAAGGGGCTACACGAGTTCACCGCCGCCGGGTTTGCAGAAGATGACGGTCGTCAAACGATTTGATAATCCGGCGTTTTTTAATTTCTATGTCGATCTGTTGACGCGGCCGGTGCCGGTGCGGCCGTTGGACTAGTCAACGCGCGAGCGCCGCGCGCCCGGACCCGCTTCACGCGGGATGCAGGCCGCGCAGCAACTGACGCACGCGCGACAGATCCTGCTCGACGTGCCCGGCTTTCTCGAACAGCTCCGCGAGCCAATCGACGAACGCGCGCACGCGCGGCGACACGCGGCGGTTCTTCACATACGCGACCGAGACCGGCATCGGCACGGGTTTCCATTGCGGCAGCACTTCATGCAGCAAGCCCGAATCGAGGTAAGGCTGCGCGGCGATGCGCGCGGGCTGGATCATGCCGAGGCCTTGCAGTCCGCAGGTCAGGTACGCCTGTTCGTCGCTGACTTGTACGAAGCCGTTGAGCTTGACCTTGCGCGCTTCGCCGCCCACTTCGAAATCGAAGTCGCATTCGCGGCCGCTATGCGGCGACACGCAGTTGACCGCGACGTGCGCGCGCAGATCGTCGAGATCGGCGGGCGTGCCGTGACGGGCCAGGTAGGCCGGACTCGCGCAGGTGACCTGATCTAGCGTGCCGAGTTGCCGCGCGACGAGATTGGAATCGGGCAATTCACCGAGCTGGATGCTGCAGTCGATTGCTTCGGAGACCAGATCGACGGTGCGGTTGCTGACGCCGATCGCGAGGTCGAGGTTCGGGTAACGGGTGTGGAACTCGTCTAGCGACGGCAGCACGATTGCACTCGCTACCGCGCTGGGCATTTCGATGCGGAGGCGGCCGGTGAGGTTGTCGGTCGAATTACGGAGGCTGGCTTCCATTTCGTCGATGTCGGCCAGGATTTGCGCGCAGCGTTCGTAATAGGCTGCGCCTTCTGGTGTGATGCTCAGGCGGCGCGTCGTGCGGACTAACAGCGCTGTGCCCAGCAGGGCTTCCAGGTTCTGGACGATCGTCGTCGCCGTTGCACGCGGAATGTTTAATGACTCCGCTGCGCGGGTGAAGCTGTTGGTGTCCACAATTCGGATGAATGTGCGCATTGCAGTTATTCTGTCGATCACTGGGATGCTCCAAATGGTTTTCTATTTTTTTGCCTGCGGCGGATTTGTCTTTGTTCTTGTGGTGTTGGCCTTTCCTTGATTTCTTGTCGGTCTATTAGCGTTGCCCCTGTGCGGGGCTGCCAGACTATCTTTTGATGTCGTCTGGTGTATTCTTTTGCTAATGAAATCAAAGACTTATGTCTTAGCACGTCCTGTCTTATCTCGCTGTGTCTTCGGCTGAACTAGTCTCGAATTAGTCTCGGCCGAAAAAACTGGAGACTGCGAAGTCTCCGCGATCTGACAAACGAACGGACTTGACATCATGGCAAAAGAACGAATCAACAGAGAACTGATCAGACGGCTCGAACGCGAGCGCGAAGCGACGATCAAAGCCGGCGGCCAGCCGCCGGCGCTGCGCGAAGTATACGACGACCAGCTGACCGGCTTCGGCGTACGCATCCGCGCAAACGGAACGCTGTCGTTTCTGTATCGCTGGACCGCGCCGGACGGCCAGCAGAAAATCACGATCGGCCGACCGCCGATGACCGTCGACGAAGCGCGCGACGCGATCCGCGCCTTTATCTCGCGCACCGATCACAAGGCCGACACAACGCCGGCGCGCGTCGCAAAGCACGAGCGACGCGTAGCAGACGCCAAGAACGTCGGGATGCCGACCGTCGGCGACTATCTCGATGGCGACTATCGGACGTTCTGGCTCGGTACGACCAAAAGCGAGACGCCCGAGGCGAATCTGAAACATATCCGCCGAGACTTCGCCGATCTGATGAACAGGCGGCTCGACGAAGTCTCGCGTCCGATGATGAAAAAATGGATCGAGAAACGTCTCGCGGACGGCTGCAAGCCGACAGGTATCAACCGCGTGCTCGGATCGATCGGCGGCCTGTTCACGTACGCCGTTGAGCACGAGATCGTGACCGCGAATCCGTGCGCGCGTCTGCGTTGCAAGGTCGATCCGGAAGATGACGAGCACGGCCGCGAACTGACCGCCGACGAAGAACAGCGGCTGCGCGCCGTGCTCGACGCGCGCGATGCGCGTATCCGCGAAACAGGCACAGACGGCCGCCGGCTGGCGGATCTGTCGAGCAGGCATCGGGCATTCGCTGACTACGTCAAGCCGGCGATTCTGTTCGCGCTCAATACCGGCCTTCGTCGTTCTGAACTGATGCGCGCGCGCTGGACCGCGATCGACTGGAAAGCGAAAACGTTCACCGTCGAACCGTGGACGACCAAGGTCAAGCGCTCGCGCGTGATACCGCTGAACGCCGAAGCGTTCGCGATCCTGAAGGCGTGGCGCGATCAGACGTTCAAACGGTTCGAATTCATCTTCACGAACGAACTGGGCGAGCCTGTGCGCGCCGTACGCGACTGGTCGAAGATCCTGACCGAAGCGCAGATCGAAGACTTCCGGTTCATGGATACACGTCATCACACGGCCACGCGTCTGATCAACGAAGGCGCGGCGCAGTATCACGTCCAGAAGTTGCTCGGTCACAAAGACAGCCGCATGACGCAGCGATACATGAAGGCGCGCGAGTCGAAACTCGCGGAAGCGATCGCGCTGCTCGATCGTTCGCGTACAGAGGCCGACGACGACAGCGTACAGGCCGCATAAACGAAAAGGCCCGCGCGGTGCGGGCCTTGTTGCCGGATCAGACGCCCGTCATTTGACGGGCTTTTTTTTCGTCCGTGCCGCGGCTTTGACGGGCTCGGGCCGCTGCTGCGCGACCGGCTGTTCTGCTGCTGGCGGCGCGCTCGTGCGCGTACGCGTGTGCGACTTCTCCCACTCGTCGACGGCGACGAGCGTGATGCGGACCTTGCGCGTACCGACGACGACTTCCGCCGGCCCCTCGCCTCTGGCTCGCAGGACGTAGTAATGCGACCGCGCAAACCCGTATCGCTCACAGAACTCGTTAATCGACAGCGACGCGATCGGTTCACTTATTGCCGGGCTATCCACCATCGTGACCCCCTCTCAGATTTTCAATCTCGATAAGATCCGCGACCGTATCGAAACAGACCTCGCACAGACCGCTGATGCGCGTCTCGATCCAGCCCGCATCGCTGAATACGTTCGCGTCGCTGAACACCTGGCCGCAGCAGCGACAGCGCGTTCGCTGCGCGCGCTCGTCTGGCGCTACCAGTTCGCCGGATCGAGACATGCCGCTTCTCCCCATGTGCAGACGCCACACATCGAGCCCGCGTACACGACCTTTCCGTCGAGTACGCCCGTTACACACGGCGTCTGTCCGCAGTTCTCGCACTCGCGGCCGTAGTCCGGCACCCACTCGTCGACAACGACAGCCTCGGGCAGGACGTCCGGCGCCCTGAACTTCGCGCGCCGCTTGGCGTTGCGTGATGACATTTGACGTCCCTCCCTTAAAGACAGCTTCCCGTCGATGCGATCCAGCGAACGAGCCAGATAACGCCCGCGCTCGCGCCCGTCATCACGAGCGCGAACAGGGCGATCGCCATCAGCACGATCATGGTGATGACGATCAGCCCACCCGGCGCAAGCGGTCGCGGGATACGTGGCTGCTCATTCATCGTCGTCGTCCGGCTTCTCGGCCTTGACGTCGACCGCGTCGCTCGAGTTCAGCGTCACCGGGATCTCGTGCTTGAGCAGGCCGACGAGTTTCGCCGTCTCGTCGGGGTTCGGCAGGATCTGCGCGCGCGCCAGGCACGAACACGTCCCGCCCTCCTTGACGAGTATCGCGAGCTTGCCGAACGTCGCGTCGGTGAACAGCAGATCGCCCTTCGTGCCGCGACCGTTACCCGTGTGCAGATGCAGGCCGACCGGCGCGAACTCGCCCGCCCAATGCAGCGTGCCCAGCTGCGGGTTCTTCACATGAGTCATGTGCCCATCGTCCGGCCCGAGCAGATCAGGATCGTCCGATACCGCGTACAGCGACGGCCGAAGCGTCGGGCTCAACTGGTCGAGCGCGTGGTTCGGCAGGTCAAAGCCGAGCTTGATGTCGACGGCCGTTTTTTCCTCGTCGCCATGCAGTTCGGTCCTGATGTTCAGATGCAGGATCTTCACCGGCACTTTGCTAAATTCCAGCATGGTCCTACTCCTTGATCGAAGCGGTAAAGTTGCGTGCTTCGCGATAGAAGCGCTCAAGCGTGAGGATCGCGGCTTCGTCTGTCAGGCGCGTGAGTTCTTCGTCGACGTCGAGCATCGCCTTGAATCCGGCATAGAACGCGATGCGCATCACCTGAAACTGGATAGGCGGCGCGTTCGACGAGATGCATTGCGCGGCGAATTCGGTCCAGCGGTCTTCCATCGTTTTCATTGCAGCGCCCTCAAGAGGTTGAACACGATCGCAACGCGAGCCGCATCCGCGCAGTCCGGATTGGCGTCGATCCAGTCCTGTTCGTCGGGCGTCGGCTCGCGCAGTTCGCCGCCTTCGTAGACCGACCACGTGCGGCAGTACAGACAGATCCCGACATCGCCATCGTGCGGAACGTGCGGGATCGAGCCGATCGCCGTCTGATCGTCGGTCGGCTTGTCACATACCCGGCAACGGATCCTGTTCACGGCTGGACTCCTGCGAAGGTCTCGTGGGCTTCGTGCGCGAGCAGACGCGCGAAGCGCTGCGCACGTTCCTCGAAGGTGCCGGCCGGCGCCAGCCGCTGGAGATCGTCGAGCAGCGCGCTACTCGCCACCGCGCGCGACACGCCGAACATATGCGCGATGCGCGCCTCGACGATGCACTCGCCAAGACCGATCAGGCCATGCACGAACTCACCGAGCGCGGAGTCGGGATCGATCGGAACGCGCGCGCCGGCGAACAGATCCGTGGGCGCGACCATGCGCAGCACGATGTCTCGAAGCCCGAACGAATCGATGCACTGATCGGCGCGCGGGCTATCGAAGGACGAGCAGACGACCTTCGAGAAAAGCTGGTACATGAGATCGTCGATCATCTCGCTCGACTCGTCATCGATCGCGGATCCGAACGCTTCTTCGATCTCGTCGCGCGTAGCGTATAGCGTCATGATGCGTCTCCCTTGTTGTCGAAGTCGGCCGCGAGCGTCGAGTACAACTCGCCCAGTTCAGTACGCAGCGTTTCGTCGCCGGTCACGGACTTGATCAGATCCGCCGCCGCGTCGAGTTCGTCCTTCGTTTTCGCGGTCTTCAGCCGGTCGGCGACGTCCGCGTATGTGTGCTGCGGCGCGTCTGACTTCCCGCTCGTAGCGGCGGCGGCCTTCGATTCCTTCTTCGCTTTCATGCGGGACTTGACCGTCTCGGCGCGCGAGCCGCCGCCGGCCGGCTGCGCGACGTTCGCCGCAGGATCGTCGCCGAGTTCGAACCACTCGGCCGGCGTCGACATGCCATCGCGCAGCGAGTTGTAAATCCGCTTGAGCGAGACCGCGAGCGCGGGCGTGAGCGCCGACATATGACGCTGGATACGCTTCTCGATCATCTCTTTCGTCACGCCGAACGTTGCGAAGCGCTCGATCATCTGCGCGATCAGTTCGTCGTTCACCTCGACCTTTGTCGCGAGCGTCGCCTCGCACTGGCGCACGGCCGTCTCGACGACATCGCCATCGATCAGCGCGAGGATGCAGGCGCGCTTGCGGCGCGCGCCGTAGTTCGCGATCAATTCGTAAATGTCGCGCTCGTCGCGCAACGCATAGCCGCCCTGTTTCGTGTCGCGCCAGTGGCGCACCGTGAACGTGCGCACGTCGCGATAGTTCGTCTCGTAGTCCCAGGCATACGCCAGACACTCCGACACGCCATCACGCCGGGAGAGCTCCTTGACGCCCGCTTCCATATTTCCCCAGCGCTTCGCGAGCGTCTCCGCCAGCCGGATCGACGGCCCGCTGATATCGTTCCCGCCGCGCGAGTACTGGTACGTCGATTCTTCGGCCAGTCCCGGGCGCATACAGTCCTGAAGGATCTTGTCCATCGCGCGACGCGGGTCCCGCGGCTGCGCCCGCGCGTACATCAGCGCCGCCTGAACCTCGGCGATGGCCTTCGACTGTTCGATCGCGATCAACGCGCCGGCGGCCGCCGGTTGCGATGGCTGGCTATCGAACGGATTCGCTGCGATAACGTCACTCATTGCGTGGCTCCTTTCTTCGCTGAAAACCGGAAGTCGACATACTTCATCGCTCCCACTTCGTACGCCTTACGCTCGATGATCTTTCGCGTGTAGCCGCCGCCGTTCGGCAGCAGACCGACCGACGCTTCGCCCATCAGGTGCAGGATTCTGGCCTTCGCTGCGTCCGCGCCTTTCTCGAATAGCTGGCTCTGTTCGGCAAAGTCGAGGCGCGCGTAGTGCAGCGCTTCGGCTTCGGCCGGCAGCGTGACCGTTTCGCCGTTCGTGCTCGGATACATCCGCCGTAGCAGCGGGATCGCGCTCGGATGGCGATAGTCGAGCGGCGGCGCTTCGTGACGCTCGACGTGGGCCCAGAAGTCCGCTTCGCCCTGTTCGATCAGGTCGATCATCTCGGCGTCGCGCTCGACGTGATAAACCTCGAGGCGGTTACCACCGATACAGGCCGCGAGATGCCACACGTCATAGCCCGAGACGGCCAGATAGTGCGCGCACTGGAGCATGTATTCCGGCGGGATCTCGTCGGAACCCGGCTCGCCCCATTCGCCGAAGCGATACGACAGCGCATCGACGTTCTTCGCTTCGAGTCCTTCGCGCTTGCCGTCGATCGTGCGGTCGTAGTTCGCCAGCATGTGCCCGTACTTCGGGTGATACGCGACCCGGTTGTGCCGGCGCAGCTTCACGCCGTAGCGTTGCGCGTACTCGTCGGCGATGACCTGTTCCATACGCTGGCCGAAGCGCATACGTTCCGCCTGATCAGGCAGCACGACCGCGTCGAACGTGTCGTCTGTTTTCTCCTGATACAGTGCAAACATCGTTTTGTGTCGCGACTGCCCGAGCGCCGCCGCGGCGTCCGAGCCGCCGACGCCTTTCTTTCGTTCTGCCAGCCATTCATCGCGTGAGCCCATTTCTTCCTCCGCTACAGAATCCATAACGATGCGCAAACGGCGATGCGCCTATGCCGTCGCTCCTGCTGCTAGTACCGCACGTTGCGCTGTACCTGCTGCGGCAGCCACGCCGACGAGATATCAACGCGCGGCGCGTCAAACTGCAGACGCATCGCGAGCCAGCGTCGACGAAGCGGACGCGGGATATCACGCAGTACGTGACGCCACGACATCGCCGAACGTTTTTCGAATCGAATAGCCATAGTCGGACCTCGCGCGTTCGCGATCGGATCGATCAGGTTGTGGGGTACTACGGGACGAGCGCGATCTAGTCGTCGTCGACGAACATCGGCTCGGGAAATGACGGACGCGGGACCGTGATTGATACGGGTCCCGGTGACGATCCTCGGTTATAGCAGGCCATTTTCTGTCTCACATATTGGTTATGTCCGGCGATATACAGCCTTTAGCCCGAAGACTTAAAAAGACGTCAATGGGCAATAAAGGACAGGGATGCCGGATGAAGATTGATCGTAGATTGCGTTTTAGCGAATTTCAATCACGATCTTTTTGGGGACAGGTATCGACATAACTAATGATGCGGCGCACAAACTGAATGATCCGACGAACGGGTGACTACGAATGTTCGGACAAAAATTGCCGCCTTTCCTGTCGGAGCCCTGTCGCAAGCCGGTCAAATCGGCAGAGGATTTGACAATCTGCCGCAAACGTTTCCATGTACCGGCCTGCACTACAGGATAAGTGTGGACACTGATCAGGGATTTCCCCTGACGATATTTTTGCGACGCACCAACGTTACCGGCCAAAAAAACTTTATAGGGACTTTCCCTGGTCGTTGCGCAGTGCACCAAAAAAACACCGCAAACGAGAATGGATATACGAGGACATACGAAGACATACGCGGATATTAAACGCGATGCTTCCCGAATTACGCTGCTTGAAATTAGGGCAGTTAATTCTATGCGCACCAAATTCCGGCCCATTGCGATTCCGATTTTTAGCGCCTACCGTTCTCCCTACTTTCAAGGTGTCTTTCTAGGGAGATCTAATCATGACTCAAGCTCGCAAGCCGAAAGAACGTCTGGTGCGGCTGCCCGAGGTCATGGCGCGCACGGGACTGGTCCGTGCTGCGATCTACGTCCGCATGAATGAAGGCACGTTCCCGCTCTCGCTCAAGATCGGCAAGAGCAGCGTCGCGTGGCGCGAGTCCGAGATCGACGCGTGGATCGTCGCGACGATCGCGGAAGCCGAGCGCCAGCGCGAGCGCGCTCGCAAGGGCGAAACAGAATGCGCGGCCTGACCGGGAGAACCGACATGCCACGCGCCCGCATGCTCAAGTACGAATTTTTCCGGAATGAATCGCTCGGCTACATGCCCCCGCATGCGCGCCTGCTGTTCGCCGGCCTGTGGTGTCTCGCCGACAAGGCGGGCCGGCTCGAAGATCGTCCAGGCATGATCAAGGGCTATCTGTTCGGCTTCGAAAACGACGTAACGCCCGAGGTCGTCGACGATCTGCTGACGCTGCTCGACGATGCCGATCTGATCCGCCGCTATCACGTCGAGGACGGCCGGTACATCTCGATCGTGAAGTGGACAACGCACCAGCATCCGCATCCGCGCGAAGTCGCGAGCAAGATTCCCGAACCGACGAAGGAAAGATCTAGGCATGGTCACGGCCATACCCACGCAAAGCCTAGACACGATCAAGGCGATGTCGAGGCAATGAACGGACATGGTCGAGACAACGCCGAGGACATGCTCAGCCCGTCTATGTCTTCTATGCCTTCTATGCCTTCTATGCCTTCTATAAAAACCAAGGGTACTAATGGAGATAGTGGTAAACCCGCGCGTGCGCGCGAACAAGCGCCCCATGTCTCTCCTACACGCCCCGGCTCGATCACGCAGACGATGCGCAAGGCGAACATCACCGGCGCGACGCCATCGAATCCGCGGATCGTCGCCCTGGCCGATACGGGCGTAACGCTCGATCTCGTAAGCGACGCGTGCGAAGAGGCGCATCGCCAGCATCCCGACGAGTCGATCAGCGCGGCGTACGTCTGCACGATCCTCGAGCGCTGGCAACGCGAGCCGCACCACGCGAACGGGCACGGCCACGAAAACGGACATGCGCCCGTGTTCGATGAACGTGCGAAGGATCGCAAGCGAGCGGGCGACGAGCTAACGGGTCGTGCGCGTCGAGCGCGCGAAGCTGCCGGTGGCGATGTGATCGACGTTGCGATGCAGGAGATCGGCCATGAACCGCGCCATTCCTGAGCATTGGATCGAGCGCCTGTTCGCGCGCATGGAGTCGATCTACGGCGCGCGCTTTCACGACATGTGGCGCGGTGGCGAGATCGTCGAGATCAAGGCGACGTGGCGCGAAGGTCTCGCGAACGTTACCGACGAAGGCCTGAAGCGTGGCGTGGCTGCCCTGTTCCACGAGCAGCATCCGCCGACGCTCCCGCGCTTCATCGAGCTTTGCCGGCCGCAGCCAGCGATGTACACGCCGAACGCCGCAGCGCTGACCGACGATCGACGCTCGTCGCCGGAAGTCGCGCGCGAGCAGCTGGCGAAGATCCGCGAGACGGCGAACGGCCTGCTACGCCAGCACGGCGCACCGGCCGGCGGCGGTATCCGCTGGGCGTATCGGCTACTGCAGCGCGCGAGCGATGGCGAGCACATCACGGCGCATCAGATCGCCTTCGCGAAGGAAGCGATCGAGAACTACAGCCGCACGCACGGCCGTATCGAACGCCCGCGCGAACCGGGAAGCGATGACGAAGACTGCGTTGCACCTGCAACGTGTTCAACCGAAGAACAGGAGTGACCGCCATGAAATTCGAGAACGATCTGAGAACGCGCGCCGAGATGCTGGTCCTGTCCGCACTTCTGCAGGACAACGGCTCGATCCGTCACATCGCATCGCTCACGCCGCTGCACTTTTCGCACGACACGCACGGCCAGATCTTTCGCCACATCGTGACGTTGATCGAGGCGCGTGTACCGGCCGATCTCGTGACCGTGTACGAATCGATGGGACGTAGCCGGCAACGTCTGCGTCATGTCGATCTGCTGGCGTACCTGGGCGAACTGTGCCGACTGCCCGCGAGGCCCGCGAACATCGGTTACTACGCAGTCGCGCTCGTCGACGAAGGACTCGTGCGTACCGCGATCAGGGTGATCCCGGTGCGCGTCGAAACCGAGCGCAGCCTGTCGAAGTGCCGTCTGCGTTTCAACGCCGGCGACCCGGCGCTGTGGGGCTGATCATGCGCGTCGCGTTCACGCTCCTGGGCGAACCTGCATCGAAGGCGAACAGCCGCGAGATCGTTACGCGCAAGATCCGCAGCAAGGTCGACGGCACGCTCAGGACCCGGCCGATGTCGATCAAGAGCGACAAGGCGCGCGACTACGAACGCGATGCGCTCAAGCAGATCCCGCCCGCGGCGCGCGTTCGCATGGAAGGACCTGTGCGCGTCACGCTGCGGATCTGGTACGCGACAGAACGGCCGGATCTCGACGAAAGCGTGATCCTCGACGTGATGCAGGACCGTTATCGCACGATCAACCGCAAGGGCGTCGAGTGCCGCGAACTGGTCTATCACGGCGTGTATCGCAACGATCGGCAGGTTCGCCAGAAGTTTGTTTTTCACGGGATCGACGCGATCAATCCGCGCGCCGAGATTGTCGTCGAGTCATTGCAGGCGCAACAACTCGCGCTCGCGCTCGATCCAGCCTATGACCCACTCACGGAATTTGCATGAATACCCGAGTACGCACCGAGCAGCTATACGACCACGCCCACATGAAGGCGTTGCGATACGAGAACGAGCGACTGCGCGAAGCGTTGCGTTTGATCGGCGAGATGGGCGAAACGAGCACGAGCGCGCTCACGCTGACCGATGTCGCACGGACCGCGCGCATCGCGCTCGCGACGGCTCACGTCCTGCCGGACCCGGAACTGAGCCTCGATAAAAAAGGATAAGGACACGCCGACTGTCGACTATCACCACTGACGACATAGCAGGACGCCTAAAGATACGCACGGATATACGTGGACACTACAGGACAATATGTGTGGCAATGCTAACGATCCCGTTCCACGTGGAACCCTTGCAATAAGCGATCAGCCGATCTATAACCGCAGACAAGATCCGTGCGCGTGCAACCAGATCGCGTCACTCCGTAGAAGCGCCACGTGGTAGTACCGAGGCCCGCGCCGGTTGATCCGGTTGCGGGCTTCGCCGTATGTGGTGGGCAGATATCGAGCGAGCAGAACAATGTCCGGCAAATGGTCAGCGCTGTACGCAATGCCGCAATGGCGAAAGCTACGGCGCGAACATCTGCGCGAATATCCGCACTGCGTGACGTGCCTCGAACAGGGTCTGTTCACCGACGCGACGATCGTCGACCACAAGCGACCGCACCGCGGCAGTCTGCGTCTGTTCCTCGATCCGTCGAATCTGCAATCCCTGTGCAAGCCGCATCACGACTCGACCAAGCAATGGGAAGAGAAGCGCGGCGTCTCGGCTGGCTGCGATGCGGACGGCAATCCGCTCGACTCGCGTCATCCGTGGAACGCGATCGAGGCACCGCGACGACGATGACCCCCGCGACGCGGGCGCAGCCGGCGCGGCAGGGGCGGATCGAAACACCGGCCCGATCACACCCCGCACCCCCCGTCCTGTTTTATTTTCAAAAACGCATTTGTAACTTTGGGGGTCGAACCGTGGCACGTAGCAGCAACGCCAAGCGCGCGAGCGCAGCCGAGCCGGAACACGTCCCGGGCGAGCCAGAATCGCCCACAGGCGTTCCGTGGCCCGCGTGGAATGTCGAACGTCGAGCGCTGGCGTCGCTCGTCCCGTACGCGCGTAACGCGCGATTGCACAGCGACGCGCAGGTCGCGCAGATCGCCGCATCGATGCGCGAGTGGGGATGGGTCCATCCGATCCTCGTGAGCGAGGACGACACGATCATCGCCGGACACGGCCGCGTGCTCGCGGGTCTGAAGCTCGGACTCGTCGAAGCGCCTGTGACGGTCGCGCGCGGCTGGAGCGACGGGAAGATCCGCGCGTTCGTCATCGCCGACAACAAGCTCGCAGAGAACGCGGCGTGGGACCGCGAGATGCTAGGCGCTGAACTGGCCGATCTGCGCGACTCGTTCGACCTGTCGCTGACGGGCTTCACGGTGGGCGAGATCGACGCGCTATGCGTCGCGGAACTGCCCGAGCTAGGCGTCGAGTACGACGAGAGCGCGGCGGGCGCCGTGAAGATGATCGAGTGCCCGCAGTGCGGCCACAAGTTCCCGAGGTGATGCGATGGCCTACGCGGAACGACTCGAATCAGCGTGGCTCGATCACCTCGTGCCTCGAAGCATTGACGCGCCGACGGTTGTATCGACGTTCGCTGGCTGCGGCGGATCGAGTCTCGGCTATTCGATGGCGGGCTTCGAGGAAAGGCTCGCGGTCGAGTGGAACGAGAAACAGGCCGCCTCATTCGTGGCGAACTTTCCAGACGTCCCGCTTCATCTCGGCGACATCGCGGATCTGAGCGACGCGGACGCGCTGCGTCTGTCGCGTCTGGCGCCGGGCGAGCTTGACGTATTCGACGGCTCGCCGCCGTGTCAGGGCTTCTCGCTTGCGGGCGGGCGCGTATTCGAGGACAAGCGTAACCAGCTGTTCCTCGAATACGTGCGGCTGCTGAAAACGTTCGCGCCGAAGGCGTTCGTCATGGAGAACGTACGCGGGATGGTCATCGGGAAAATGCGGCTGATCTTCGCGGACATCCTGCGCGAACTGAAGGCGACGGGCTATCAGGTCAGCGCGCGCGTTCTGATCGCGTCGCACTACGGCGTGCCGCAGGCGCGGCCGCGCATGATCTTCGTCGGGATCAGGAACGACCTCGCCGCGCTCGGTGTCGCGCCCTCGCATCCGCAGCCTCTGTTCGCGCGTGGCGTCACGGTGCGCGAGGCGTGGCACGGCGTGATCAACGAGCCCGAAGAACTGGACGTGGCGCGCTTCGGTACGAACCGGCTCGTGCATCGGATCCTGTATCGCATGAGTCCCGGCGAGTACGCGGACAAGTACCACCCGAACCGCCAGCTATACGGCATGCACCGGCTCGATTTTGATCAGGTCAGTCCGACGATCCTGCGCAACGGTGGCGCGGGCGGCGTATGCGAGGCGTGTCATCCGAGCGAGCACCGTCGCGCGACGATCGCCGAACTCAAGCGGCTGGGATCCTTTCCCGATTCCTTCGTTATGCGTGGGAGTTTTCAGGATCGATGGGCGGCGATCGGGAACAGCGTCCCGCCCCTGTTCATGCGAGCGATCGCGGCGCACGTTCGCCAGCTGCTCGCCACCGTGGAGGAACGTCATGTCGAATCCGCGTAAGCCGACCGCGCTGCGCATCATCGAGGGCAATCGCGGACATCGGCCCATACCGAAGAACGAGCCCAAGCCGCGGCGCGGAGTGCCCAAGCCGCCGGCGCATCTGGACTCGTACGCGCTCGCGGAGTGGGACAGGATCACGCCCGAGCTTGACGCGATCGGCATGCTGTCGACGGTCGACGGGACCACGCTCGCGGCGTACTGCCAGTGTGTGTCGCGCTGGATGCAGGCCGAAGAATCGATCCAGCGCATGAAGGCGCGCGACAAGCTGACGAGCGCGCTGATGATCAAGACGAGCAACGGGAACGCGATACAGAACCCGCTGGTCGGTGTGGCTAACCGCGCGATGCTGATGGCGATCCGCTTCGCAAGCGAGTTCGGCATGAGTCCTGCCGCACGCGCACGACTATCCGCGATGCCCGATGACCCGAACCCGAACGACCGGAAAGAAAGCTACTTCTGACCCGGTGACACAGTACGCGCGCGACGTGATCTCAGGAAAGATCGTCGCGGGTCCGCACGTGCGCGCCGCCTGCCGGCGTCACGTCGATGACCTCGCGCGCGGTCACGAGCGCGGTCTGTCGTGGGACCTCGTCGCAGCGATGCGCGCGATCAACTTCTTCGCGGACGTGCTGTGTCTGAACGGTGGCGAATTCGAGGGCGTTCCGTTCGTGCTGCTGCCGTGGGAAGCGTTCATCGTCGGATCGCTGTTCGGCTGGAAGCGCGCGGACGGTACGCGCCGTTTTCGCGAAGCGTATGTCGAGGGCGGCAAGGGTTGTGGCAAGTCTCCGCTCGCGGCGGGCGTCGGTCTGTACATGCTCGTCGCCGACGACGAGATGCGCGCCGAAGTCTACGCAGCCGCCACGCGTCGCGATCAGGCGATGATCCTGTTCCGCGACGCTGTCGCGATGGTCGACCTGTCGCCCGAACTGAACCGGCGGCTGGTCAAGTCGGGGCGCGGCGAGCGCTGCAACAACCTGGCCTATTACGCGAAGGGTTCGTGGTTCCGGCCGATCGCGAGCGACAGCAGCGGCCAGAGCGGACCGCGCCCGCACTGCGGGCTGATCGACGAGGTCCACGAGCACAAGGACCGTACCGTGATCGACATGATGCAGGCCGGGAAGAAAGGACGTCGCCAGCCGCTGATCTTCATGATCACCAACAGCGGCTTCGACCGGACCACGCTCTGTTTTGAAAAGCACGAGTACGGCTGCAAGATCGCCGCGCGGCAGCTTGAGGACGACTCGTACTTCGCATACGTCTGCGCGCTCGACGAAGGCGAAGACCCGTTCGAAAACGAGGACTGCTGGATCAAGGTCAATCCGTCGCTCGGCCAGACGATCCAGAAGTCCTACCTCGACGAGCAGGTCCGGCAGGCGCGCGGGATGCCGTCGCTCGAATCGACCGTGCGGCGCCTGAACTTCTGCGAGTGGGTGGACGCCGAGAACCCGTGGATCGACGGCGATCTGTGGCGCGCGTGCGAGTCGTCGACGCTGACGGTCGAAGACTTCCGCGGCTCGACGGTACACGGCGGGCTCGACCTGTCCAGCACGCGCGACCTGACCGCGCTGGCCGTCGCGCGCCGTAATGCGGACGATACGTGCGACGCGTTCGTGCAGATCTTCACGCCGGCCGAGACGATGACCGAGCGCGACCGGTTGCAGAAAACGCACCTCGTCGAGTGGTCGCGTAACGGCTACGTGTTCGCGATCGGCAAGCGGGCCATCGACGAAGGCGCGATCGTCGACAACATCGAAACGCTGATGGCGATGCTCGACATGGAAGGGATCGCGTTCGACCCGAAGCGCATCGACTATCTGATCGGCAAGCTCGACGAAGCGGGCGTGACCGTTCCGCTGATCCCGCACGGCCAGGGCTACACGAAGGCGATGGACTCGGGTCTGTGGATGCCGCGCTCGATCGAACTGACCGAGCAGCTGATTCTCGATGGCCGTCTGCGTGTCGTGTTCAATCCGTGCCTGCGGTGGAACGTGGCGAGCGCAGTCGTCGAAGCGGACGGGAAAAACAATCGCATCCTGAACAAGCGCAAATCGACCGGCAAGATCGACGGCGCGGTCGCGCTCGTGATGGCGATCGGCTACGCGTACCACATCAAGGACACAGGCGCCGACCTCGATGACTTCCTGAACAACCCGCTCACGGTCTTGCCCGCATAGGACCCGCTATGGCTGATATCCGCAACAACACGCCACAACGCCAGATAGAAGTGAGCCTGACCAATCCCAATGGCTGGGGCGTCGCGCGCGCATTCAATCAGGCGCTGACATGGTTCGGCGGCTGGTTCTGGGGTGGCAATGCCGACATTCCAGGCGTGCAGATGAACTCGCCTTCCGGTACGCCGTTTGTGTCCGTGAACGATCAGGCCGCGCTACAGGTCTCGACGGTCTGGGCCTGCATCCGTCTGATCACTGAAACGCTCGGGGCGCTGTCGATCAACATCTACGAAAAGACCGCGAGCGGTCGCAACGTTGTACAGGACCATCCGCTCGGCTACGTGCTGAACATCGCGCCGAACGATCGCATGACGAACGTCGAACTGCTGGAGTCATGGGGGATGAATCTCGCGATCGACGGCAACTGCTATAGCCGCATCATCCGCGACGGGAAGGGCGACTGTATCGCGCTCATGCCGAAGGCGTCGCAGCAGATGATGATCAAGGAGAACAAGGATGGTTCGTACGGCTATGAATACGCGTACGGCGGCGAGAAGATCCCTTACCGGCCCGAGCAGATCGTCCAGTCGCGATTGATGGGCAACGGTCTGAAGGGACTATCGCCGCTCGGCTACGCGCGCCGCTCGGTGGCGAACGCGATGGCACTCAACGAGAACGCCACGCGATTCAACATGAAGGGCGGCAAGCCCGCGGGCGTGCTGATGATCGATCACGTCCTGAAGCCCGAGCAGCGCACCGCCGTGCGCAGCAACTTCGCGGACCTTGAAGCCGGCGGCGATGCAGGCTCCCGGCTGTTCGTGCTCGAGGCGGGTATGCAGTACCAGCAGCTGACGATCACGCCCGCCGACGCGCAGATGCTGGAACAGATGCAGTTCAGCGTCGACGATATCTGTCGCGTGTTCCGCGTCCCTTCGTTCATGGTCAATAGCCACGAGAAACAGACGACCTACGGGACCGGCATCGAAACGATGGGTCAGGGATATCTCACGTTCACGCTGTATCCCTACGTCAAGCGGATCGAGGCGTCGCTCAATCGCTGGGTCGTCAAGCCGAGCGAGCGGCCGCGCATCTATGTCGAGTTCAATCTCGAAAGCCTGCTGCGCGCAGATAGCGCGGGACGTGCCGCGTATTACTCGACGATGGTCCAGAACGGACTGATGTCCCGCAACGAGGTGCGCTCCAAGGAAAACCTCGACGCGCGCGACGGCGCCGACGATCTGACCGTACAGCTAAATCTCACGCCCCTTCAGGACCTGCCGAAAGTCGCGAGCGCGAACGGCACCCAGCAGGCCGCCAAGGTTCCGAACGCACCGATCAAGGAGTAACGCCATGTCACGCAAACTCACCGGAGACACCGACCACGGCTGCGTTCTGTCGACAGTCGAGTTCAAGTTCGATAGCACCGCGAAAGGTAGCTTCGAGGGCTACGCATCGGTGTTCAACAACATCGACAGCTACGGCGACATGATGCTGCCCGGCGCCTTCGAGGAAACGATCGCCAAGCGCGATCAGGTCCCGATGCTGTTCAACCACTGGATGGACAACCTGATCGGCAAGGCGTCGAACCTCAAGGAGGACGACATCGGCCTCAAGTTCACCGGACGTCTCACGCCCGGGGCGACGATGGCCAATGACACCTATCAGCACATGAAGGCCGGCGCGCTCGACGGCGTATCGATCGGCTATCGCGTGCAACCCGGTGGCGCAGACATGGACGGCAAGATCCGCACGCTCTCGCGCGTCGATCTGCTGGAGATCTCGATGGTTATCAGTCCGGCGAACAAGTCCGCGCGAGCGAATCTCGGCTCGCTCAAATCGGACTTTGATCCCGATGAAATGAAGTCCCTCGCAGACGTGGAAGCATTCCTGCGTGATGCAGGCATGAGCCGCGTCGAAGCCAAAGCATTTATCGCAAGGGCGCGCGCGATAAATCCCTGCGTGACGCAGGAAGAGACGACAGCGACCGACGCAGCAAAGAGCGAGCAGGAACAGGCCGTTGCCATTGCAACGATGATCCGCTCATTCAAGACCGCATAGGAGCCTGAAAAATGGACATGACTGAAATCAAGCGCGCCCTCGACGAGACCTTCGGCGAGATCAAGGACGCGCAGACCAAGACCGCCGCAGAGATCCGCGAAGAACTGGCGAAGCTCGCCGACAGGGTCAAGGGACAGGACGTGAACCTGATCGACCTCGGCCAGAAACTGGCCGGCCTGTCCGAACAGGGACGGCGCGACACGAAGGCCGAAACGATCGGCGAAGTATTCGTCAAGTCGGAACAGTTCAAGGCACTCAAGGGAAACAGCAACGCGCGCAGCGCGCGCATCACCCTTGAAGGCGATCAACTGAAGGCGGTCGGCCCGATCGTCGGCGATACCGGAGCGAATCTGGTCCCGGTCGCGCCCGATCGCAAGCCTGGCATCATCGCCCCCGGCATGAACAAGGTCTGGGTGCGTGACTCGATCCCTGTCGGTCAGACGACCTCGAATCTCGTCGAGTACGTGCGCGAGAGGTCGGCGCAGCAGAACCCCGACTATCAGACGCCCGAGGGCGCGCTGAAGGGACAGAGCGACTTCCAGTTCGAACTGGTACAGGCGCCGGTCGTGACGATCGCGCACTGGATCCTCGCGTCGCGTCAGGTGCTGGACGACGAAGCGCAGCTGCAGTCGTATCTGAACATGCGCATGACGTACGGCCTGCGTCGCAAGGAGGACAACGAGATCCTCAAGGGCGACGGCGCGGCCGGACACCTGACAGGGATCACGACGATCTGCAACGCGTTCGCGCCGACCGACCCAACGCTGAACGGCATGGACAACATTCGTCTCGCGATGGCCGAGGTCGAGGGCGCGTACTACACGACCACGGTGCTCATGATGCACCCGATGGATTGGGCTGCGATGCAACTGCTCAAGAGCACGACCGGCGAGTATCTGGGCGGGAACCCGTTCGCGCCTGTACCGCCGCGTCTGTGGAACCTCGGCATCGTCGAGACGAACTCGATCCCCGAAGGAAACTTCCTTTGCGGCGACGGTAGTCAGGCAATGATCTGGGATCGTCAGCAGGTCTCGGTCGAAGTCTCACGCGAGGACGCCGACAACTTCCGCCGCAACATGGTCACGATCCTCGTCGAGGAACGGCTCACGACTTCGTTGTACGCGCCCGGTGCCTGGCAGTACGGTCCGCTCGTCGCCGCCGGCGGTGCAGCGGCTGCGAAGGCCGCAGCGGCCGCGCCGAAGAAGTAAGGGAGCGAAAGCCATGAGCACACCCGACTATCCCGAACCCGTCACGCTCGCGCTCGCCAAGGCGCACTGCCGGATCGACACGACCGACGAGGATGAACTGATCGAACAGGTCTACATCCCCGCCGGACGCGAAACGGCCGAGCAGTACACCGGCCGCACGATCCGCGCCGTGCCCGGTAGCGAGACAGTGACGCGCCACCTGTTCGCGGATGGTCGGGGCTTCGTGCTGGCGGACTTTCCCGCGTTCGATCTCGAATCGCTGAAGGTCGTCAACGACGACACCGAGACGGTGCTCGATATCGACGAGTACGGCGCGCGCATCGTCAACGGCGAGATGAACGCGACGCTCGTCACGAACAAACCGCTACCGGCCGCAGAGGCGTTCTATGCGAGCTATACGGCCGGCTATGCGAGCGGTACGGTCCCGGCGAATCTCGTGCTCGCGATGCTGGAACTGACGGCCGACGCATACGAGAACCGCGAGGCGCAGTCGTCGGCCACGGCGATGCAGCGCAATCCGCGCACTGTCGCGCTGCTCGATCCGTTCCGTATCACGTTCGGACTCTAGGGAGCGAAACGATGCAGGCCGGCAAACTCCGCTACCGCGTCTCGATCCAGAGACCGCTACGCATCCAGAACGATGCGGGCGAAGTGATCGTCGATCAGTGGGCCGAGATCGCCCGCGTATGGGCGGCGATCGAGGCGATCAGCGGTCGCGAGTACATGGCATCGAGCGAGTTTCGCGCGGGCATCACGACACGTATCCGCATCCGCTGGCGTTCCGATGTCGACGCGACGGCGCGTGTTGTCGCCGGCGACGGGACGATCTACAGCATCGACGTCGCGATGCCGGTCAAGGGGCTGACGCGTGAACTGCATCTCATGTGTTCGACCGGCGTGATCACCGAAGGAGGACAGCCGTGAACGTGAACATCGAAGCCAACGGGCTGCGCGAGATGGAACAGTTCCTGAAGACTCTGCCTGACGCGGTATCGAGGCAGATGCTTTACGGCGCGCTGATGGGTGCCGCGATGCCGATCATGAAACAGGCGCGCGAGAACGTGCTGCGCAACTTCGGCCGCTCGGCGCGCTACACGTACACGCTCGAAGAAGCGATGGTGCGGGGACGCTCGAAGAAAACCGGGCTCGCCGCGCGCGTGAACGTGATGATCAAGAAAGGCAAGGTCAAGGGAAAGACCGTGAAGTCCGGCGTCCCGAAGCCCTATGGCGACGATGCGTTCTATGGCCGGTTCCTCGAGTTCGGTACGTCGAAGATGTCCGCGAAACCGTTCCTCAGACCGGCCGCCGATTCGATGGGAAGCGAGGCGGTCAAGCGCTTCAACAACACGATGAACAAGCGCATGGCGAAGTGGTGCAAGGAACACGGCGTCAAGTACAGCCCGGGTATGGGGAGCATAACGTGACCGAACAGCAACTGTTCGCGCTGCTCGATCAGGCGCTACCCGAGCGCGTATTCCAGGCGCTCGCGCCGCAAGGCACGCCCGAGCCCTATCTCGTCTATGCGCTGATCGACGGCACCGAGAACAACGTCATGGCGGGCAGCGTCGATCTCGCGCGCATGAACTACCGGATCGACTCGTACGCGCGCAGTCATCAGGACGCGCTCGCGATCTGGAAGCGTGTGTGCGCGCTGGTCAATGCCTGTGACGGCGATCCGCTGCTCGAAGGCCGACAGGACATGTATGAGCAGGACACGCGCATCCATCGCGTGAGTATCGTTCTATCCACCTGGTATCACGAACCCGACGAGGTGCAACCGTGAAGAAAGCGATCAGCGCGGCCCAGACGCGCATGTATCTTGAAAACCTCAACGCGCCGGCCGATGGGACGGGTCTCGTCATTGGCGCATCGAAGTCCGAGCCCAGCGTGATCCAGCTGGATGACGTGTCGAAGTTGCGTAACGGCGCGTCGATCTTTCTGATCGGCACGGGCTGGACGAGTCTCGATCTGAAGTCGTGGGTCGTGCAGAACATCGACTACACGGCCAAGACCGCGACGCTCGCGCAAAGCGATACTTCGGGCGAGACCGATCCGATCGGCGCGAATGCTGCGTGGCTGCTGCACGCATACGTCGATGTCTGCGCGAAGTCCTACCAGATCAACGAGAACGCCGCGGCGTCGATCGATACGACGACCTTGTGCGATAACGCGAAAACGTCGCTCGTGGGCTTCAGCGATCCGGGCACGCTGACGTTCGACTTCTTTATCGATCCGACCGATCCCGACTATCAGGAACTGCGCGCCGCACAGAAGGACGGCAAAACGCGCATGTTCGAAGTCGTGTATCAGAACAAGGCGGTGCGTACGCTGCCGGTGATCGTGCAGTCCGTCAATGAATCCGGCGGCGTTGATCAAGCCGTACAGGGCGCGGGCACGATGAAGATCACAGGGCCGGACGTGCTGACCATGCCGCCGGGGCAAGCGACCGCGAATTACGTGCTGATCCCCGTACTGTCGCCGACGACAGGACAGGCTCCGCTCGACGTGACGCTCACGCTCAACGAAGCCGGCGGCGTCGCGACGGGCTTCTCGATCAACTGGAAGGACGGGTCGCCCGCCGAACAGGTCACGACCAAGATCGTGCCGCACCAGTACCTGACGGCGGGCTCGTACATGCCCAGCGTAATCGCGACGGTCGCGGGACAACCGACCGCGCCCTTCAAGGCACAGAACGCGGTCACGATCGAGGCGCCGCCGTATTCGCTGGGCGCGAGCGTCGCGCCGCTTTCCGGTGCCGCGCCGCTCGACGTCACGGTCTCGCTCACGGAGTCGAACGGGACCGCCGACTACTTTGATGTCGATTGGGGCGATGACACGACTGTCGAGCGCGTGAGCGCGCTGAGCGCGACGCATAACTACGCGGCGGCCGGAAGCTATCCCGTGACCGTTACGCCGACTCTGGCCGGTGTACCGGGCGCGGCCGTGCCGGCTGGCACCGTGGACGTTGCATAGGAGACCCGACATGAACGATCGCCTTGTATCGCCCGCCCGCGAAAAGATCTTTGTTGTGCAGCCGAAGGAAACGGTCGTCGAGTCCGATTCCTTCGGCGCGGTCACGCTGCGCGCGATGAACGTCAAGCGCTTCCGCGAGATCTCGACCCACCTAAACAACGAGCATCCCGAAGACTTCGGCTACGAACTGCTATGCGAGATGGCGCGCGGTCCGAACGGCGAGCGCTTCACGGTCGCGGCGATTGCGGGTCTGCCGGCACACGCGCTGCCGGATCTGCGTGCGCTCGTCGATCAGGCGGTGCTGCTGTGCGGCCATCGTCCCGATGACGCAAAAAAAGCCTGACTGACCCGGTGACGCGCCTCGTCTATGCGGTCGCTGCGCACCTGCATATGACGGCCGGGGAAGTGGAAACGCGCATGGACTCGCACGAGCTATTCACGTGGGCCACTCTGCTGTTCGGCTTCGGTTCGGATCCGGCCAGCGAGAACGTCGTGACGCTGGGCGTCGAGGATGAAATCGCAGCGTGGGGGAAATAGATCATGGCTTCAGCCGGGACGCTGATCTTCGATCTCGCCGCCGATGTCGCGCATCTGCGGCGAGACATGCAGAAAGCGAACGATACGATCATCTCGTCGCTCAAGTCCATCTCGAATTCGGCCAAGAGCATCGCCGTGATGCAGGGCGCCGGGTACGCGATGGAATTCGCGAGGGGCTTCGCGGAAGGGATCAAGTCAGCAATCGATCAGGCCGACGAACTCGGCAAGCTCGCGGCGCGTATCGGCACGACGACAGAAGAACTGTCCGCGCTGAACTACGCGGCAGAGTTCGCGGGCGTCTCGACTGACGATCTGACCGTTGGCTTCAAGGGGCTGAACAAGGCGCTGCTCGAATCGCGCGATCCGATGTCGGCTAGCGCGGCCGCGTTCAAGGCGCTGGATCTGAACGCGCAGCAGCTACGCAGCATGGACCCGGGCGCGGCGTTCGAAGAAATTGCACAGGCCATATCGGGCTTCGCGGATGGTGCCGAGAAGGCAGCGGTGATGACGCAGCTTTTTGGCAAGCAGGGTCAGGCGCTCATCCCGCTTATGAACGGCGGCAAGGAGGGATTGCAGGCCGCGCGCGAGGAAGCGGAAAAGCTCGGGCTGATCGTATCGACGCAGACCGCCGCGGCGATGGAGAGTCTGAACGACAACCTTACCCGTTTGCAGAAAGTCTCCGAAGGCGCGTTCGCCGTGATCGCGCGGCAGCTAACGCCCGCGCTCGATACGCTGGTCTCGTCGATCTTCAGCGCGCAGCAGGGAACCTCGACGTGGAACGACATGCTGACCGGCGCCGGAACGATCATCAGCGACCTGATCATCGATCTCACGCAGCTGGCCGGCGAGATCAGTATCGCGTGGCGCGAGTTGCAGGGCTATGGCGCGGCGGCCAAACAGTTCTTCGCTGGCGAGTTCAAGGCCGCGCTCGATACCACGCGCGCGGCGATGGACAGGTCGAACGCTGACATGGATGCGCTCGTCACGAAGATGGGCGACGCGAAAAAACTGCAGCGCGACATGGCGAACAATCCGATCGACTTCGGCAACGCGTCCGCAAGCTGGGACGACAAGCCAGTCGTGAAATTCACGGCCGCGCTCGACGCGAACGCGAAGGCGGGAAAGAAAGTCAAGCAGGCCGTCGACGAGTACGCCCAGATGCTCAAGGCGTTGCAGGAAGAACTTCGCCGCACGACCGCGAACGGCGACGACATGCAGATGCTGCTGACCGATCCCAAGTTTCTGACGTTCACGAAACAGCAGCAGCAGCAACTTATCGCGATCAAGGAGCAGTCGCTCGCGCTGGCCGCCGCACAGGAGGCGCAGAAAAAGGCACAGGACGATCTCGCGAAGGCGGCCGATGACGCACAGAAGGAACTGGACGCGACCGTCAAGTCGTTGCAGGACTTCGCCAGTTCGGAACTGGACTCGATCGATCCGACGCGCGAGTACATACGCACGATCGAAAAGCTGATCGCTGCGCAGAACGAAGGAATGATCACGGCCGCCGAGTTCGCCAAGCTCCAGCAGCAAGCGGCCGACAAGATGGTCGACGCGGGAAAGAAAGGCAGGACGACACTCGACGATCTGAAACAGGCGATCGAGGGCTTCGGCAAGCAGTCGTCCGACGCGCTGGTCGAATTCATGTTCGCGACCGACAAGACCGCGCAGAGCTTTAGCGAGATGGTCTCGTCGATGCTGAAGGACATCGCGAAGATGCTGGTCTACAAAAACGTGTTTGAGCCGCTTGTTGGGGGGATCAGCGCAGGCGCGACGAGCGGCAGCGCCGGCGGATTCCTCGCCGCGATCATGAACGCCTTCGGCGGGAACCGGATGGCGGGCGGCCCCGTCTCGCCGGGACAGTACTACTCGATCAACGAGACGCCGCTACGTGGCGAGTACTTCGTGCCCAACGTACCCGGGCGCATCACGACAGGAACGAGCGACGGCTCGACGTCGATCGTGATCAACGTGAACACGCAGACGGGCGAGACGGGCGCGGACGCTGACGGCTCGAAGGCGGTCGAACTGGCGAAGCGTATCGCGATGATCGTGCGACAGGTTATCGCCACCGAGAAACGGACCGGAGGACTGCTCGCATCATGACCACGACCTTTGATGTCTGGATGCACAGACTCGCGTCGCTCACGCCGCGCGCCACCGGCCTGATCTTCGACTGGTGCGTAACGACTGCATCGTGCGAGCTTGAGCCGCGCGTACGCGTCTCGCAGCTAGGCGACGGCTACACGCAGCGCCGGCCGGCCGGTATCAACACGCAGGACCAGATCTGGAGCGTGCAGCTAAACAACCTCACCGAGACGAAGGCCGCGGACGTACTCGACTTTCTCTCGGCGCGTAACGGCGTCGACGTGTTCAACTGGACGCCGCCGCGCACGTCGACCGTGCTCGACGTCATCTGCCCTTCGTGGTCGTGGAACTATGGCGACATGCTGCTCGACGGCGCGCGCGCGATGAACGTCAGCGCCAAATTCCAGCAGGTCCACGTATGAGCACAATCCAGGGCGTATCGCAGTCCCTTGATCCCGGCGCGGAGATCATGATGTTCGTGCTCGACCTGTCGCGCTTCAAGGAGCCGAACATCTACTTTCACCCGGGCACGACATGGACAGGCGGCGATGTCGTCTGGCAGGGCGTGACCTACCAGCGCTATCCCGTCTCGGCGACGGGCTTCGAGATGAAGGGAACGGGACCGCTTCCGCGTCCGCGCTTCGCGGTCTCCAATCTCACCGGCATCATCAGCGCGTTGTGCCGTCTGTACGGCGATCTCGTGGGCGCGCGCGTCGCGCGGCGGCGTACGTTGCTGCGCTACCTCGACGCGGTCAACTTCCCGGATGGCGTCAATCCCGACGCAGATCCCGACGCGTACTTCCCCGACGATCTGTTCTTCATCAACCAGAAGACCCACGAGGACCCGCAAACGGTCGAGTTCGAACTGGCCGTCGCGTTCGATACGCAGGGCCAGCTGCTACCCCGCCGGCAGATCATCCGCAACTCGTGCCCCTGGCAGTATCGCGGCGACGGCTGCGGCTATGCCGGCGGTCCTGTCGCGGACGGGAACGACACCCCGACCAGTGACCCGGGTCAGGACGTGTGCGGCAAGCGGCTCGCTTCGTGCAAGTGCCGCTTCGGTCAGAACGGCTGGCTCCCGTTCGGTGCGTTCCCCGGCGCGTCCGCTTACAGGTGAGGAGATACAGGATGGAAGACTTCAGTTCCGTACTCCCGATGATCCAGCTACACGCCGACGCGCAGGCGCCGCGCGAGTGCTGCGGACTGGTCGTGCGCAAGCAGGACGGCGTACTGCAGTACATGCCCTGTCGCAACCTCGCGCATGACGTCGACCAGTTCATGATCGATCCCGTCGATCACGCCCACGCCGAAGATACGGGCGAGATCGTCGCGTACGCGCACTCGCACGTTTTCACACCGCCCACGCCGAGCGACGCGGATCGCGAGTCGATGGCGCACACCGGCCTGCCGTGGATCATCGTCAATCACCCTGTAGGCTCTTTCACGATCAACGAGCCCGAGCCGTATATCGCGCCCTTCGTCGGGCGCGCGTTCGTTCATGGCGTGCATGACTGCTACGGGATCGTGCGCGACTGGTACGCGCAGGAACTGGACATCGCACTGAACGACTATCCGCGGCGCTTCGGCTGGTGGGACGACGAGGACGGTCCTGATCTGTACCGCGAGAACTTCGCGCGCGAGGGCTTCGTCGTCGTCCATCAAGGGCCGCTCGACGCGGTAGCGATCGGCGAACTGCGCGAGCACGATCTCCTGCTCATGCGTATCCGCGCGCGTCGCGACAATCACATGGCGGTCTACGTGGGCGCGAACGTGATCCTGCATCACCTGATCGACCAGCTATCGCGCCGCGAGGTATTGCAGGAGTTCTACCAGCGCCGCACGACCGCCGTGCTACGTCATCGCGCGCTGCTCGATACGGGAGACCCGTCATGATCACGGTAAGGTTTTACGGCGATCTGCGCCGCCTCTTCGGTCGCGAGTGGTCGCTCGAGGTTCGTTCGCCGCGCGAAGCGTTGCACGCGCTGATGATCCAGCTTCCCGGGCTGCGCGACTATTTCCGCGAGTACGCCACGCGATCGTTTCTCGTGCGCGGCCAGCACCAGGACTACGACGAGAACGATCTGCACTATCCGCTCGTGCGCGGTGTGCTCAAGGTCGTTCCGCTCGTGCGCGGCGCGGGCTCGTACGGCAAGATCCTCGCGGGCATAGCGATCGCGGTGGTCGGCGTATTCGTGCCTGTGGTCGGGGCCGCGATGATCAGCCTCGGCGTATCGCTCGCGCTGTCCGGTATCGCGCAACTACTCGCGCCGCGCCCCGCCGCGACGGCGACCCCCGAGAAAGCGGAGAACCAGCCGAGTCTCGCGTTCGATGGCGCGGTCAACACGATGGGCCAGGGTGGACCTGTGCCGCTCGGATACGGCCGGCTGCTGGTCGGCTCGGCGATCGTGAGCGTCGGTTTCTCGACCAATAACGAGATTCTGGTGACCTGATGGGACATCGCGATCTCGTTCCCGTAGCGGGTGCCGGCGGCGGTGGCGGCAAGGGCGGCGGCGGCAGCGCGAGTTCGCCCGTCGAAGCGCCGGACTCGCTGCGCTCGACGCAGTACGCGCGCGTCATCAATCTGATCTGTGAGGGCGAAGTCGAGGAGATCGTCGGCGGGCCGCAGGGGATCTATGTCGACGACACGCCGCTCGCGAACGCGGACGGTACATGGAATTTTGTCGGGGCCGGTATCGAGTGGCGTACAGGCAGCGCGACGCAGGCGCCGATCACAGGCTTCTCGGCCACCGAGAGCGAGACGACCGTCGGCGTGGCCGTGACGACAGCAGCGCCTGTTATCCGCAGCGTGACGAATCCGAACCTCAACGCGGTGCGCGTGACGATCGGCTTTCCCGCGCTGTCGGACACCGATACGAAAAGCGGCGACGTGACTGGCGTTACGGTGCAGCTGGCGATCGACGTCCAGAAGGACGGCGGCGGCTTCCAGCAGATGTACGTCGACACAGTCGTCGGCAAGACATCGAGCCGCTACCAGCGCAGCTATCGCATCAGTCTCGCGCGCTTCGGCGCGACCGGTGGCACGTACGATATCCGCGTGCGACGTCTCACACCAGACGCGACGACCGCGTATCTCGTGAACGCGTTCCAGTGGGAGACGATGACCGAGATCGTCGACTCAAACCTGATGTACCCGTACTCGGCGATCGTCGGCGTACAGATCGACGCGAGCACGTTCCGTCAGATCCCGAAGCTCTCCTTCGATATGAAACTTCGCCGCGTCCGTATCCCGGCGAACTACGATCCGATCGCGCGCACCTATAGCGGGAACTGGGACGGAACATTCCAGATCGCCTGGACCGACAATCCCGCCTGGATTCTGTTCGACCTCGCGACGACCGTGCGCTTCGGTCTCGGCGGCTATATCACGGACCAGATGATCGACAAGTGGACGCTGTACGCGATCAGCCAGTACTGCGATGGACTCGTGCCCGATGGCTTCGGCGGCTGGGAGCCGCGCTATACGTGCAGCGTCTATTTCCAGACCCGCGAGGATGCGATCACGCTGCTCCAGCAGATCGCGGCGATCTTCAACGGCATGATCTTCTGGGCCGGCGGGATGCTGACCGTCTCGGCCGACATGCCCGCGGATCCGGTTATGACCTACACGGCCGCGAACGTGATCGACGGGTCGTTCATCTACACCGGGACGCCGCTGAACCAGCGCCATACGGTCGCGCTCGTGACGTGGACCAATCGCGCGAACCGCTGCCAGCAGGAGATCGAGTACGTCGAGGATCGCGACGCAATCGAACAGTGGGGCATACGCGAGGCCGCGGTCGTCGCGCTCGGCTGTACATCGCGCGGCCAGGCGCATCGCGTCGGCCGCTGGCTGCTGCTGACCGAGCAGATGCTTTCCGAGACGGTCGCCTTCAAGACCGGTATCAATGCCGCCTTCGCGCGCCCCGGCGACGTGTTCCTCACGGCTGACGAGACGCGCGCGGGCTATCGCACAGGCGGGCGTCTGCTCGCGGCGACGGTCGATCGCCTGAAGCTCGACGCGCCGGTGACGTTCAGCATGAACGCGTCCTATACCGTGGGCGTCCTGCTACCGGACGGGACACTGCAGCGCGTCGGTCTGGTCACGCCGGGCAACGTCACGACCGACGACATTGTGCTCGCGGAAAACTTGCGTATGGAGCCCGAGCGCATGGGTGTCTGGTCGATCTCGGCGAGCAACGCGGTCAACGAGCAATGGCGCTGCATCGGCGTGAACGAGGACGAGGATGGAAACGTCGAGGTTCAGGGGGTCGCGTACCGGCCCGACAAGTTCGGCGCAATCGAGAATGGTCTCAAGCTCGAACCGATCCCGACCGGCATTATTGATCCGTTCTCGATCGGACCGCCGACCGAGCTAGCAATCATGGAGTCGAAGTATCAGGTCAGTCCGGTGGTCGTCGGCGCGCGCGCGACGTTCTCATGGCTCGCGCCGCTCGGCGCCGTACGCTACGCGGTCGCGTGGCAGTTCGAACAGGACTCGCCCGTCTATGTCGACTCGTTCATGAGTAGCATCGACGTCCAGCCTACGCGCGAGGGCATGTGGATCTTTACCGTGTGGGCGATCAACTCGCTGGGTTATCGCAGCGCGCCCGCAACGATCACCGTCGAGCTACGCGCGCTCAACCAGCCACCGGGCGATGTGCAGAACGCGCAACTCGACATCTATAACGACGCGGGCAACCTCACGTGGGAGCCGGCTACCGACCTCGATGTGATCGTCGGCGGTCAGCTCGTGGTGCGTTTTTCCTCGCGTACGACTACTACCGTTACGTGGGAGGAAACCAACGAGATCGCCCGCTTCGCAGGCGCCCAGAGTAACGGGTTCGTGCCGTTGATGAAGGGCACCTATCTGCTCAAGTTCGTCAACTCGTCGGGTGCGTACTCGCTGAACCCCGCGTACATCATCAGCACGACCGGGCCGCTTCGCGATTTCAACCTCGTCGCTGATCTGCCGCAGCACCCGGACTTCACCGGGCAGAAGGAATTCATGGTCGTGCGTTATGACGTGCTCTACCTTGAGCAGGGCGAAGATCGTTATGCGTTGTCGGCTCAGGGCAAGTATGCGTTCGATCGCACCGTCGACATGGGCAGGGTGTACACCGTGCGCTGTACTGCGTACTGCGAGGGCTCGCGCTATGACCTGTTCGATGACGTTGACACGTGGCCGGATTGGGATGCGCGCGCAGACGTGGACGGCACGAAGATCGACGAAGGCGGCGCGCTCGTGATGGCGAGCATGACGAACGTTGAACCCGCCACTGCCGCGGCCGATGACTGGTCGCCGTGGTCGCGACTCGTGGCAGCAGATCTTACGTTCCGCGCGGTGAAGTTCGGACTGGTCGTGAACGTGCCCGATACCACCTGCGGTATCGGCATCACGCAACTCGGCGCCACGGTCGACGTACCCGACCGGATGGAGAGCCGCAATAACGTACCGGTCGCAATCGGCGGGACAGTGATCGGTTTCGAAGTGCCGTTCAAGGACGCGCCCGCGATCAGCATCATCGCGCAAGGGCTCGCGACGGGCGACAAGTGGCTGATCGACCAGCAGGGCGCGACGGGCTTCCGCATCCAGTTCCAGGACTCGTCCGGCACTGGCATTACGAAGACTTGCGACTGGATCGCGCGCGGCTACGGCTACGAGCACGCGGTGCTGAAGGACATCGGTTACGCGGATCTGCTTCGAGGCGATATCGACGCGGTACTCGCGACGCGCGCGGCCATTACGCCGCAACGACAGAAAGGAGTGAACTGATCATGGCACAGGTCCCGAGCTATCAGGTCCCCGCGCATCCCTCGGGTCTCGACATGCGCACGCAGTTGAACGCGGTCATTCTCGCGATGATCGGAGACAACTGCGGGCCGACCGAGCCGACCGAGTTGTACCCCGGCATGATGTGGGGCGACACGAGCGCGAACCGCCTGAAGCGCCGCACCAACGCAAATGATGCGTGGGTGAACATTGGCCCGCTCGATGACTTCCTCGGAGACCTCCGCACGCAGATCGCGGCCGAGGCTGGCAAGTGTGTACTGAAGACCGGCGACACGATGACCGGCGCGTTGCAGTTGCAGGATTCCACCGTCATGTTCAAGAACGGGGCTCAGGCGTGGTACGGCTATGTGGGCCCATACGGCAACGCCGGACAGGCGGGCTCAGGCATGGGCTTCGTGAACGCAGCGCTGAACGCATGGAATTTTCAGGTGGGCGATGATGGTTCGGCTGTTCTCCGCAACAGGCTGACCATCAGCGCGGGTGGTCTCTGGTCAAATGCCCGCGTTACGATCGCCAATGCAGCTGAACTCTGCCTTTCTGCTCCGCCGAATAACTGGGCGATGTACATGCGATATAACAGTACCGGCGTGGCGCAGATGGAGTGGGTCAACAATGGCTATAACGCCGTCATCGCAACACTGGACGACGGTGGTACTTTCAGACCCGGAACTCAGGGCTGCGTGCTGGGCGTCGATGGCAATCTGTATATGCCGTGGTATGGCGGCTGGCTGTCCGACATGCACAATGCTCTTATAAATCTCGCGAACAGCAAGGCACCGAACGGCGCACAGGTTCAATGGAATTCCGGCATTTCTGAACTTGGTTCCGCGATGGGCGGGACCCCTACCGTTGACGCTAGCAACCCTTGGGTCATGGAAGGCGTGCGCATTACAACGTCAACCGACATCAACCGGATTTATCCGCGCGTCGTGTGGTTGCGCAATGCCTAAACGGAGATATCACGCCATGATGGATTTTGATTTGCAGGGCTATACGCACGACCTCATGGCGTTCGCCATCCTCGATATGCTCCCGGCGTTGCGCAACCCGTACGACTTTCTCACCGCGCATCCGATCGACAAGGAAACAGGACTGCAATGCGGCGACCCGTACATCGCGGTCTGGCGTAACAACGAAATTCCGCAGCCCGCAGACGAGGACGTGCATAAGCATTTCCGCGCGAACGATGCGCGACTGCGCGCGCGCTTCATCCGTAGCCTGCGCAACGAAGCGCTCGCGAATACCGACCATAAAGTCGCGATCCCAGCCGACGCGCCCGAGGGCTTTACGAAAAGCGTCGACGAGTGGAAGGTCTATCGGCAAGCGTTGCGCGACTGGCCGCAGCAACCGGACTTCCCGTTTAGCGCGGTCTGGCCGAAGCGACCGAAGGGATGAAAATCCTCGTCCTGCTAAAGATCGTTGTCGTCGCTGCGATCGTGATCGTCGGCGCGTTGCTTATCGCGGCCGCGCTCTGCGGCTGCACGTTCGTTATCGTGACCGGCGACCACGACGACGTGCGCGACATCGAGGGCGCGGATAGCGATCTCACTTCGTCGTCGCGACCATTGGTAAGGGAGCAGAACAATGCGGATCAGTATCTACAACGATTGCGACAACCCGATCCGGGTCATCGTTGATCACGATGAGTCCGACGACCTGATCCTCGAATCAGGCGACGAACGTCTGATCGAGAGTCGCGACGTGCCAGGCACGATCGAACTGCGCGAACTCGACGGACCGCAGGCCAGCGAGCGCTAGATACGGCGATCGGACGCGTATCCGGCGCCGGACTGACCAGAACGCGCCAGAACGCGCCCGCGCGATCGAGCCGCTACGAGCATAGCGGCCGGCCGGCGCGGACGTCACGGCGGCGATTCCGGCGAGCCGGCGACGTGTCCGAGACTTCGCGGCGCGGCCGTCGCGCGAGATCCAGACGAAAAAAAAGCCCGCCGGGCGGCGGGCCGATCTGACAACGTATTCGCTCGACCGAGGGGAACAAGCGAACGGGATTGATTCTAGCGTCGCGCGCCGGCGACGTCCAGAAACGACAAAGCCCGCCGAAGCGGGCTTTTGCAATTGTGCGGGACTCGCGCTCGTAGTGGCGCGTTTCTGTTCTCAGTCGATCGCGCGAAAGATCGCGCCCGCTTCGTCGTGGTCCTTCGCGTAGTCGCGCAGCTGGTGATAGTGATCGCTGAACTTCTCGCGTAGCGCTTCGTCCTCGATCCAGACGAGCGAGCCCAGCACGAACAGCGTGACGATCACGCCGAACGCGTCCGCGCTGACCTCGCCTTCGTAGTCGTTACCCGGGACGTACACCGTGAAGCGCTTGTCCGTCTGGGGCGCCAGATAAAAGCCGCCGTTCGATAGCGTGTAGAACGTCCAGAGCCCGCCGTGATAGTCGGCCGACAGCATCCCGGCTTGGTCATAGACCATCGCTTCGGCGCGCATCATCAGACGCGCTCCGAAGAACTTCGGCAGGAACGCGAGACGCGCGGTCGTCGTGACTTCGTTACGTGTGA
This sequence comes from Paraburkholderia sp. UCT70, assembly GCF_050434085.1. Classification (NCBI taxonomy): domain Bacteria; kingdom Pseudomonadati; phylum Pseudomonadota; class Betaproteobacteria; order Burkholderiales; family Burkholderiaceae; genus Paraburkholderia; species Paraburkholderia sp. UCT70. The sequence goes on from NZ_JBNPVZ010000002.1 coordinate 1,750,010, forward strand.
TCTTCGTCATTTTTCCTTCGGGGTGTTGCGATTGACCGTGACATAGGTCTCGTGTCGCGTGATCAGGCCAGCGCGTTCCAGTTCATCGACAGCAGCGCGCGATCGTGCGCCGTAGATTTCAGCGAGCGATTCGGCGAGATCGAGATACGCGTCGTTCCCGCCGGGATCGCACATGACCTTGAGTGCGTGAAGCATGCGACGCGCGTCGCGGCTCAGTTCGATCTTGCTCATGTCCGCTCCCGAGTGTTGCAGGCGGGATTGGTGCTGGCCCAGACAAGCGAGCCGACCCAGCCGAGTACGGTCCAGCCGAGCAGGACGTTGAGGACCGAGATCGCGGTCGTGTTGTGATGCTTGCGACACGTCGCGACGATCGCGGGTAGCAGGTAAAGCGCGATGACGACAAGCGTCATGATGTTCGGTGTGTACATGATTCGATTCCCTTACTTTCGTTACCAGATCAAAGTTCCTTCAGCGTATGAAACAGGCGGCTGGCAGGGCCAGCCCGCCCATGGAATTACGCGTTGTTTTGAGTAGCGGCGCGTTCCGCGACCAGCGCTTCGATCGCAGCGCGATCCCACATCACACGGCCGCCGACTCTCTGCGGCTCAACCGGGAAGTTGTACGCAGCACGAGTCGACGGCGAACCGTAGTTCGACATGCTCTTTTTCGAGATGCCCATCAGATGCGCAGCGTGTTCGGTCGAGATCAGCGTCGCGTCTGTATCGATCACGATCTGTTTCGGCTCGACCGGCTGCTTCGCTTCGGTCGTCGGCTTCGGTTGTTTCGCTTGCTTCGTCGCTTCGTCCATCAGGACCGCGACGCTCGTGCGCTGCTCGATCGCGATCCGCGCGACACGCTCGACAAACCGCGTTTGTAGATCTTGGATCGCTTGCCACGCGTCAGCGAGAGACGTCGATTCGTTGGCAATCAAGGCGAGAAGTTGTACTTGCGTTTTCATCTGGATTCCTATGTTAAGTTCAGGAAGTTTCGTTTCGCTCTGGTCAGCAGCACCAGAGACTTCATTCTGAGCGGGATCTTCCCACCGGCCTACTTGATTTCCCCGAGTGGGAACGGGAAACCGATAAGACGGGCATATCGGCTTGGTTCAGACGAAAAAAAACCCGCCGGCGGCGGGTTCGTTCAAGTCGTTCGTGCTGCGTGCTATATCGGCCTTGCCGTGTCCGGGCGGGATCGCTACTCAACGGAAGTCGGTTCTACTTCGCCCAGTGCAACGGATACGGCGCGCTTTGCGCGCATGCCCTTCGTCGCCTTGCCTTCGTCCGACCGTTGCTTCTCCAGCCGCTTCAACAGTTCCACGGCTGGCTCGTCGTTCGGGTCCTGCGGAACAAGTTCGCCACGGAAGGCTTTGGCGAGCAGGGCTGGCGTTAAACAACCCACCGTAGTCTTGGCTTTCGCGAGACGGGCTTCCAAGCGATCGGCGAGGGCGAACAGGGTAGCGATGCGGCGGGTAATCTCAACCAACTCAACCGCCGGGGGAACTGCGATTGGGAGAGAGTTCAGCGCTTGCTGCGTGAGTTTTGCTCGCCCAGTGGTCCCACTCAGCCACGGGATAACATCGTAGTACATCAGCGCGTAGCAGAGATAGTCATTAGCCGCAGGGCTCGACGCGCGTAGGACATGTGCGTGATTGTTTACCCAGCACTTGCCACTGGCTCGGTACGCAATTGGCTTCTCACGACCATAAAATGTTTCATCTTCAGTGACGAGAACCAGTTCATCGTCGAAGATGTACTCATCGATCCGACTCACTTCTCCGTTGGCGCCGTAATAGGGATACAGCCCCTTAGCGCTTTGGCGGTTCTCTCGCTTGATCGGAACGCGCAATCGATCGAGGCATTCCGCGAATTGATGAACGCTCACGACGGCCCAGCCTGCGGGAATTTCTTGGTTCCAGTGGGTGGTATCCGGAGCAGCGAGGGGTTTCTTTTCCGTTTTGGCTCTTTGCGATTGCCAGAGCTGCAGTTCACGTGACGCATCATGCCCGAACGTGGCACCTTGGGCTCGCCAATCCTCTGTCAATCGTCCCGAAGTGGCAGCGGCGAGGACAGACCGCCGGAAGTCCCTCAGAATCGTCGGCACACGTTCAAGCCGTTCGCGGCACGCATCCACGCGCGCAAGCACGGTGTCGAGCTTGTCGGCGATGCGCTTCTGTTCTGCGAAGGGCGCCACCGGAAGCTCAGATACGCGAATCTGCTTCAGTACAAGCCGTTTTATCGCGGTGCCAGTCATTCCAGCAGTCATGGACCGGAACGCAATGGGGCTGTTGAGCCAGTGTTTTAGATAGGCGGCGTGCAGCAGATCGGCATTGGGCTTTAAGAGCGCAACGCTGGATAGCATGGAGAAAGGCTCTCGCAACGTGTTTAGAGCCGCGATCCCTGTTGTCACACCATCCTTGATATAAAGTACATCCCCATACTCAACTGGGCAGCGCGCATATATACCGCGATGCGTCTCTTCATCAACGTAAGTGATGTTGTCGACGTCCAACCCCCAGGGGCGAATGTTCTTCGCAGTCACGTATTTGAAGGCACCCGTCGCGGTATTGGTGGGTGAATGATGGGTGCCGTCAGTGATCAATGTGCACACATCTGATAGCGTTGCTGTCGTCCAGTCTTTCATTCGGTAGCCTCGTCGCTTAGCTCGGCCAAGATGGCTTCCAATTCAGCTAGCGCACCGTTTAACTCGTCCATCGCCTCTCTCGCCAGTACAGCGGGTTGGGGCAAATCGTCTGAGTGTTCGGCATTCTCATCCCGGAGCCAACTAATATCGAGGCTATCGCCGCGTTCACCGATCCACTTTCGACTGAAGGCGCGCAGTCTCCCGTCCTCACCTTGGTCGATTCGCTTGCTGCTGCCATCTGACGCCTTACCAAAGGCGCTTTCAAACTCTGCGAAGTACTCACGCGTGAGCGGAGTGCGCTTACCAAAACTCGGCGCGTTCGCTCGTAGGTCATACACCCAGACCTTTTTCGTGCTATCGGTTGCAGACTGGCTTACCTTGTTGAAGAAGAGCACATTGGTCTTCACGCCTTGCGCGTAGAAGATGCCTGTCGGCAGACGCAGGATCGTGTGCAGATTGCACTTGTTCATCAGGTCGCGGCGAATGTCAGCACCGACACCCGATTCAAACAGCACGTTATCAGGGACTACCACTGCCGCGCGCCCACCGTCCTTTAGATGCCGCACGATATGCTGCAAGAACGCGAGCTGCTTGTTGCTCGTCTCATACGTAAGGTCATCACGCGTCGGGCCACCACCGCCTTTTGCTGTACCGAACGGAGGATTGCTGAGAATGACGTCCGACTTCGGCAGGGCGGCTCCTGCATTACCGAGCGTATTGCCGATATGGACGACGCCCTCATCATCGCCCTCCATCCCGTGCAGCATGCAGTTCATCAACGCAAGTCGCCGGGTGCTCGACACCAGTTCCATGCCGACAAACGCCTTGTTGCGCTGGAACGTTCGCTGCTTTTCGTTCAGGTCATAAAGGTCGTCCGTCTGTGCCCTGATATAGGAATCAGCCGCGATCAAGAAGCCAGCGGTGCCTGCCGCTGGGTCTTGAATCGTTTCGCCCGCTTGCGGCTTGATGATGTGGATGATGCTGTCAATGAGGGGGCGCGGGGTGAAGTATTGGCCTGCGCCCGACTTGGTCTCATTTGCGTTCTTCTGCAGCAGGCCTTCGTACAGATCGCCAAGCCCGTCGCGCTTCGCCGAGAACCAATCGATGGCATCGAGGCTCTTGATCAGTTGCTCCAGGTGACGCGGTTCCTTCAGGCTCGTCTGTGCATCGGCGTAGATGGCCGCGATCAACTTGTCGGTGCTTTGGCTTAGCGACAGCAGCATCGCGCGGTAGTGGTTCAGAAGAGTCAACCCGCTCTTGCCGGTCAAGTCAGGCCAGCGCGCACCTTCGGGCAATTTGTGCTTGCTGAGCAGGCCGTTCTGCGTGTTCTCATGTTCCATCTTGACGAACAGCAGCAGGACCAGTTCGGTTACGTAGTTGGTGTACGTGATGCCATCGTCACGAAGCACATCACACAGGTTCCATAGCTTCTGGACGATATCGTTGTTAGTCATGAGGCCCTACTTATGAGGCGTTTGGGCGGGATCGCCGATCTGCGTAGACGCGGAGCGATTCCTTGGGTTGCGAGATTATGCCACTTGAGGCCAGAGGGCCTCGGCGACGCGGTGGAGCACATCGTCGAGCTTGCCGCCCAGCATGTTGTTCAGCCGCTTCGCGCCACCATCGTTGGAAAACGTGCTGTTGACGAACTGCTCATCGATAACCACCTCGTGCGTGAGTTGCTTCGCCAGTCGTTGAAGCCAATTGCGCTGCACGGGAGTCCAGTTCGTCATCTTGTAAATACCTTCCATCGCATGGGAAACGCGCTGGTCGAAGGGGATGAGAGCCTCGCCCAGCGCGGCCTGCCGGATGTAGCCAACGATGCTGGCGGCTATCTCTTGATTGGTCTGGTTGCGCCACGCGGTTTTGATCTTCGCTTCGGTGTAGCCGTGCGCGTCGAGCAGCAGGCGGACCGCACGGAGATCGGCGCGCGTCAGATCCTTCGGTCGATTCACGATCACTGACAGCGCAACTGACTCGTTCACCTGCTTGCGGATGAAGCTGGTGAAACTTTCGAGATAGTCTTCTGGCCTGCCAAACTCGCCATAGCTCTGGTCCCGGAGCAGCAATTCGTCTGCATGCTCCGAGATGATCGGCATTTGATCCGTCCCAGCAAGTTGCTTCACCTCGGCAAGCTGGTCCAGTAGCTGTTTGTGTTCGCGCACGAACTCGGCCGCGCCGACGGGCCCGAGGCTGTGAAGGTGTTCATGCAGCTTGCTCGCAGGTACACCCCAAGTCTGTTCAAGTTGGGCGAGCCTTTCCTGTAGCGCGGGCTTCTTTTCCGCTTGGTGCGCGGCTTTTCGGAGCACGCGCATCAGGCTTTGGTTCAGAGCGTCCAGGACTTCGTGAGCGTGCGTTCTTTCAGGCGTGCTGCCCGGCGCGTCGAAGCTCGCCGGGTTAGTAAGTTCATCGATGAGCTGCTCGATGGTTACGTTTGGGTCCTTCACGAGCGGCTTCATCGTCGTCACGTCCTCGAGCGCCGCGTAGATATCCACCGGGTCGTAGATCTTGAAGACGGTCTTGCCGATTTCGTCGCATCGGCGCGTGGCTCGCCCAATCATCTGCTCGTAAAGAATCCGGGACCGGACGCGGCGCAGGAAGACAAGATGGCAAATCGGCGGTACGTCGATGCCGGTCGTGAGCAGATCAACCGTGATTGCAATGCTGGGGAATCGCTCATTCTTGTACAGGCGAATTAGCTGGCTTACCTTGTCGGATTGACCGGTAATCTTGCGCACCGCAGCTTCGTTATAGTCATCATCGTATAGTTCCTTGAAGGCCTCGTCGAGCAGCCGCTTAACCATGTCCGCGTGTAGATCGGTCGCGCAAAAGATGAGAGTCTTCTCCTCGCCGAACGGGTCCAGTTCCTTCGCCAACTCCGCGCAGATGACCTTGTTGAACTGCTCGCTAATGACGCGGCGATTGAAGGATTCCACGTTGAAATTAAGCTCGTCGTCCAACTCGGACAGCTCCAACTCCCCGGTTGCCATATTGATGGCTGTGACCTTCTCGCCTTTCTCGAACTTGATTCCGTTCTTCGAGAGTAGGGTCTCGTACCGAATCGGCGGTTCGTGGTCGATCAGCCAATCGTCGGCAACGGCCTCGCGATAGGAGTACGTGTAGACAGGCTTGCCGAATATCTCCGTCGTATGCTTCGCCGGTGTCGCAGTGAGCCCGACCTTCGCCGCGTCGAAGTAGTCGAGAACCCGGCGATAGCTCGACAGGTATTGGGCTTGGTTGCGCACTACCAATTCGCCCTCGGTCATCTCCTGGTCCAGCGTATAGCCGCGATGCGCTTCATCGACAATAATGCAGTCGAACTCATCGATTCCGGGAGGGGATTCAGATTGCAAGATGCGCCGGACCATTGCCTGAACCGTCGCGACTTGGACGCGCGTCTCGGCCTCAGCGGACATGTCGCCCAACTCGGCAACGTTGTAAATCTTCGACAGCGGCTGATTCTGCTCAAGCAATGCCTCGTCGAACGCGTCGGTCGCTTGCTGGCCCAGCGCAGTGCGGTCCACGAGGAAGAGGATTCGTCGAAAGCGTTCGGCTTTCAGCAGCCGGTACATGAGACCAATGATGGTTCGGGTTTTGCCGGTGCCAGTTGCCATTGCAACGAGAATGGCGCGTTGTCCCTCGGTCAGGGCCGCTTCGATTCCCTGGATCGCCCTTACTTGGTATTCGCGCAGCCTCAGGTAATCGAACCCTTCCTGCGCAAGTTTGGCTTCGGCCTCTTCTTTGCTGCGCTTCAATCGATCGACTAGACCGTCCGGCTGATGAAACCCAATTAGTGCATCGGCCAGATTCGACGGCACGCGCAGGTCGCGGAACCATGTCCCACTCTGTTCGCGCAGTTGCTCTATGTAGGGGCGGCCGTTGCATGAGTAGGCAAATGGGACCTGGAAAAGTCCGCCTTGCCCATCCTTCCACGGCCCGTGTTGCCCGGCTACCTTCCAGGCTGGCGAGTGGTCCTGCGCAAGTTGGAAGCCGCGCGAGTATCGCTCTGCCTGCCCGATCTTGCCAGCGACGTTTTTGTTGATGCTCTTCGCCTCCACTACAGCGATAGGCATTATCCCCGCGAAGAGTATGTAGTCGGCAGACTGCTTGCCCAGCGTGGGCCATTCTGCAATAGCCTTGTTCTTTCCTGGCTCAGGACGCGCGCCCTTCGCATATGTCAATTGTTGCGTGTCCGCGACCCAGCCGGCGTCGACCAGCTGCTGATCGATGAGGATGCGCGTTAGCTCTTCGGTCAGCACGAGATTCTTCGTCGCCTTCATCGTGCTCGCCTGCGCCTCCTTGGCTTGCTGGGCATCGAGTTGCGCCTGCAACTGCTTTACCTGGGCCTCGAAATCGTCCCGAGCCTTCTTGAGCGCCGCCTCCTGTTCCTGCGCAAGCTCCTTGTATGTCTTTGCCTCCGCGTCCATCTGCAACGCGAGCGTCTCGTATTCCTGCTTCTCCTGCGCGACGAGGTCGGCGAGTTGCTGATTGTCTTCGAGCGTTTGCGACGCGGCCTTCAGTTGGGCCTTGAGCTGATCGATCTCGTTCTGGAGGTTGCGGAGGTGTGCGCTGGGGTCCGCGGGCGGAACAAACGGGCCGGGCTTGAATGCCGTGCCTTGTTTTCCGAACGACTCATGGAACCAGATGGCGAGCGCGCGCGCGACCTTGAGGCCGTCCATGGCCTCCTTGTGCTTCGTCGTGAACTCGTGAGTGGCCTTGTTTCCTTCCACGCGCAGCGTGTGGAAGAGCCCGCGGACGGTCCGGTCAAGCCCAGCTTCTCGTTCCAGCCGGTAGAGCAGGTCGGCCTGGCTCATCTCCTCAAACTCGACGCCCAACCGCGCGGCGAGGTCCTGCGCCATCGCCTCCCCGAACTGGCGGAGCTTGATCAGTGTCGTGTTAGGGTCGGCGGCGAAAACGCTCTCGGCTGCCGCGCCTAGTTGCGCGAGGAGTGGCGAGTGCTCGGCAAGAAAACTGAAGTTCCCGGAATAGCTCACGATCGTTGTTGGTCTGTCGTTTTTGTGTGATGAGAATACGCTAAACGACCGTGCGTGGAAATGAGGCCCACATTACAAGAAGATTTCAAGAGTTGCGGCGATACGTGGCCGTGGGGTCTTGGCCGATGAGCCGCCTAACGTCATCCGCCGGTGAGCGTCCACTGTGTTTGTTGCAGGTCAGCCCACTTGCCGGACACTAAACAAGCGACGCGCTTCGGCTCGATCCCTCCGTCGGGGTCGCGACAAGGTTCGGGACATAGCGACTTTTGCGACCACAGGGCCAATCTCGCAAAGATAGGATTTGGTTTATCATCGCGATTTAATTTACAAAGTGTCCGGATGAGGCTGGCCGAATTGCTAGCCCAGAGAGCGGGGACTTTGGCGACGTTCACAAATAAGCCGCTGCCAGGAAAAGAAATGGACATTGAGACCTCCAGTGCAATCAAGTTGTTTTTCCCCAACCCGTCGTTAGCGCTTATCTATTACGAAGCAATTGCAAACGCCCTAGACGCCGGCGCGACGGACATACAAATCTCTATCTCCATTCAATCGTTTTCTGCCAGCGAAACATTGAATGTCAAAGTGACGGACAACGGTGCGGGTTTCACCGATGAAAGCTTTGATCGATTCAAGACATTGATGAAACCGAAAGATGGCTTCCATAAAGGAATCGGCCGGCTTGTGTTCTTGAATTATTTTGGCGCCGTCGAGATCGACAGTCAGTGGGATAAAAATAGAAGACGCTTCACATTTAAAGAAAATTTTGACGGAAAAGCAGACGTCGAGAAACTGGCGACGCCCGTTGGCAGCAATAGAACAGTTTTGTTATTCACAAAATTTTCGAAGGAAAAAGTTAAATCTTACGATGATCTTCGACCGCAAAGTCTCAAAGAGAAAATCATTTCTCACTTTCTTCCAACACTGAACGATCTTCGGGATAGGAAGATTGATTTCAGAATAGAGATCAAACTTGAGACCGAGGAAAGCAACGCCCAGAAAGAGTTCTTTTCAAGCGATACAGTCATAACTGTCGGCGACTTGCCGGAAATGCAAATGAAGCAGATCGGGGATGATGCTGTTGACGCGCATTCGATTATCAACATGCATTACTACGTCAAAGCAACGACTTCTCCATCAAATCTGCTAACGGCGGTAAGCATTGACGGGCGTACAATTCCGATCAGCATAATACGGCCCTCGTCCATCCCGTATGGTTACTCTGTTGTATTCATTTTCTCGTCCGAACTGTTCGGAGCGAGTGCTGACAGTTCGCGGCAGAAGCTTGAGCTTCCCGACGGGCTTTCGGAAGCCACGCTTTATGCGACCTTACGTCGTGAGATCGGAAACGTTTTGGCTGAAAAAATACCAAAAATATCTGAGTCAAATACTAAGATAAAAAACAAATTTGAAGAGCAATTCCCGCATTTGCTGGGATTTTTTGAAGGAGCAACCGTTGGTTTAATCGATCGCGAAGAAGCGCTTGATAATGCACAACAAAAATTCTTTCAGATTCAAAAAGAAATTCTAGAATGTGAAACCTTAACCGATTCAATCTACAAAAAGTCTCTCGAAGCATCCGCTCGTACGTTGACCGAGTACATCCTGTATCGGGAAAAAATCATATCGAAGATGAAATCCATGACATCCGATAACTCAGAGGACGAGATTCACAATCTGATAGTCCCGCGACGAGTGGATTTCCATAAAGACGCAATAGCCAGCGATATATATCAAAACAATGCTTGGCTTCTCGATGACAAATTTATGACGTTCCGTACGATACTGAGCGAAGCGCGTATGGATAAGGTCATCAATGCCATTCGACTAGATGGAGAACCATCAGGGGAAAATGGCAGGCCTGACATCGCGATGATCTTTTCCGCTGATCCTGCCGAGTCGATGCCTGTTGACGTCGTAGTCGTAGAGATCAAAAGAAAAACTGACGACGAAAAAGAAAACCAGTACGCGATAAATCAACTTTTGGAGCGTGCTGACAAACTTGCTCAGCACTGTACGAACATTCAACGAATTTGGTATTACGCCGTACTGCAGATCAACGATTCCTTCGCCCGAAGTTTAAGACAACAAAAATGGGCTCCCCTTTTCTCGAAAGGTAGGGTCTATTACCAAGAGTTTCCCACTGAACGCCCTGACCGGACGGTTGTGCCGACCCCGATGTTTGTGATGTCGTTCGATGCGATAGTTTCTGACGCACAATCGCGCAACCATACCTTCTTGGAAATCTTGCGTTCAGCGATGAAGCAGCATTCCGAGCAACTTGCGAAGGCAAAGGTCAACCAAATGCCGTCGCTGTAGGCGTGGTGTGTTGAGGGCAAGTCGCCGTCCGCGCCAAAAACGCGCGGAGATAGTCTCGCTACAGTCTCGGATCGTTTTTTTTAGCGCGAAAACGACCTGATATAATCGCCGCGCAGGCTTGCTGGATAAGACTTTCAGCGATTTAGCGATCGAATTAGAATCAGCCGCTGTGCGGGGCGGCACCTACTTTCTTTGCTGCTGCAAAGAAAGTAGGCAAAGAAGACAGCTCAAACCGCTAATTCTTAAGCGGGCACCGTGCTCCACAAATTGCAGTGGTGCATCTGGAATCCGTGCCTCCGCACATTCCACGGCAGTGACAAAGCCGTCATCCATCCCACTGCGCACTACGTGCGTCGCGGACGGGTATGCAATGGAAACCAGAGTGTTTTTTTAGGTTAGTGGGGCCATCGGCTGCGCCTCGGCGACGCGCCGAAACGACCAATGGTTTGAGAACAGCGCTTCGGCGCGCGCAGCGCCGCCGGAAGAATGACGGCCTTGTCACTAACGCGGAGTGTGCGGGAACACAGATTCCAGATGCACCACTACCCGCGGTGGACAAAGGGACCCGCTTAAGAGTTAGCGGTTTAAAGCTGTCTTCTTTGCCTACTTTCTTTGCAGCAGCAAAGAAAGTAGGTGCCGCCCCGCACAGGGGCAACGCCAATAGACCGACAAGAAATCAAGGAAAGGCCAACGCCCTAAGAACACAGAAAAAACCGGCGAAGGCAAAAAAACACAACAACAAAACAGAACCCCGCGCCGCAGGCGCAAAAAAACCACCCGCTGCGCGGCCAAAAAGTTGCTATTACTTCCGCATCGAATCCATATCAATCACAAACCGATACTTCACATCGCTCTTGAGCATGCGCTCATATGCTTCATTGATCTTCTGCATTGGAATCATTTCAATATCAGAAGTAATGCCATGCTCGCCACAGAAATCGAGCATCTCCTGCGTCTCGGCAATACCGCCAATCAGCGAACCAGCAAGGCGCCGCCGCTTGAAGATCAGATTGAACACCTGCGGCGACGGATGATCGTGCTCCGGAGCACCCACCAACGTCATCGTCGCGTCACGCTTGAGCAGATTCAAAAACGGATTCAGATCATGCTGCGCAGCCACCGTATTGAGAATGAAATCGAAGCTATTCACATGCGCTTCCATCTCCTGCGGATTCTTCGAAACCACGACTTCATGCGCGCCAAGCCGCTTCGCATCCTCGATCTTCGACGGGGAGGTCGTAAACAGCACGACATGCGCACCCATCGCCCGAGCCAGCTTCACACCCATATGGCCGAGTCCACCGAGGCCGACAATCCCGACCTTCTTGCCCGGGCCCACGCCCCACGTGCGTAGCGGCGAATACGTGGTGATGCCCGCGCACAGCAGGGGCGCGACACCCGCGGGGTCGAGATTCTGCGGCACGCGCAGCGTGAAAGCCTCATCGACGACCAGTTGCGTCGAATAGCCACCGTAAGTGACCTGTCCGTCGACGCGATCGACACCGTTATACGTGCCCACCCAACCGTTCTCGCAATACTGCTCGAGACCTTCCGCGCAGCTCGAACAGGTGCGGCACGAATCGACCAGACAGCCGACCGCGACCAGTTCACCGACCTTGTACTTCGTCACGTTCGGACCAACCGCGGTCACACGGCCTACGATCTCGTGGCCCGGCACGACCGGGTAGATCGTGTTCTTCCATTCGTTGCGCGCCTGATGCAGGTCGGAATGGCACACGCCGCAGTACAGCACTTCCATCTGCACGTCATCGGCGCGGGGTGCGCGGCGCTGGATTTCAAATGGGGCGAGCGGCGCGGTGGCGTCGGTCGCTGCATAGGCATACGTCGTGCTCATGGATGGCTCCAGCAAAGAGGGTAATGGCGCAACATGCGACGCGCCGACGATGCGCAACACTGGGTTGCGGATGCGGCGGGCCGCAGCATGAACCGGGATCGGGGCGCGAGCGTTGGGGGCCGCCGTTGGCAAGCTGTCGGCGCATGGCGGTCGATGACCGCGCACGCTGCGCGCGTCGAAAAAGGCGATCCGGCAGGGTTCCCATGTTAGGAGCCCGGCGCCGCCCGGAGAATACCTGATCGTCTTGAAGGTTTGCCTAAAACTCTGGAGGGGCAGCGCGACAGGCTGTTTGATGCTAAATTTCAAGCATTATTCTCTTGGCCATCACCATATCGTCATGTCCACTCACGCTGTCGGTTCCATTCCGGAAGACCCCGCGCAACGCCGCTTGCTCGAACTGTTCAACCTGCTCGCGCCGAATGCCGGCATGACGCGCTCGAGCCTCGAAGGCGTCAGCCTGCTGCGCGCGAATCGTCCGATGCCGCGCATGCCGGTCATGTACGAGCCGAGCATCGTGATCGTCTGTCAGGGGCGCAAGCGCGGCTATCTCGGCGATCAGGTGTTCCAGTACGACGCACAGCAGTACCTGGTGCTGTCGGTGCCGTTGCCGTTCGAATGCGAGACCGAGGCAAGCGAACAGGAGCCGTTTCTCGGCATGTCGGTGCGCGTCGATCTGACGATGGTCGCCGAACTGCTGATGGCGCTCAACGAAACCCAGGGCCTCGCGCAATACGAACCGGCAGGCATGTATTCGACGCCGCTCGATGCCGCACTGAGCAGCGCGGTGCAGCGTCTGCTGGAGGCGCTCGCGTCGCCGCTCGACGCGCAAATCCTGGCGCCTGGCATCGTCCGGGAAATCTGTTATCGCGTGTTGACCGGCGAGCAGGGCGGCGCGATTCGCGCGGCGCTCACGCATCAGAATCACTTTGGCCGCATCGCGAAAGCGCTGCGGCGCATTCATGCGGACTACCACGCGTCGCTCGATGTCGATACGCTCGCGGCCGAGGCCGGCATGAGTCTCGCGGTGTTTCATGCGCAATTCAAGGCGGTCACCGCGACCTCGCCGATGCAGTACGTGAAGACCACGCGTCTGCATCACGCGCGTCTGTTGATGGTGCAGGATGGCTTGAATGCGGGCGCGGCCGCCGTGCGGGTCGGTTACGAAAGCGCGTCGCAGTTCAGCCGCGAGTTCAAGCGGCTGTTCGGCCTGAGTCCCGTCGACGAGGTCAAGCGCATGCGCGTCGCTCACGATGCGCCGCCGCCGCGCGCGCACAAGCCGGTGCCGCGTTATGTGACCGCGGTCTAAAGCCCGCTGAACCAGTTGTAGCCCTGATCTTCCCAGTAGCCGCCCGGGTTCGTGTTGGTCACGAAGATCGCGGCGATGTGCTTCGGGTTCTTGAAGCCGAGCTTGGTCGGCACGCGCAGCTTCAGCGGATAGCCGTATCTGGCCGGCAGCGGCGCGTTGCGGAAATCGAGCGTCAATTGCGTTTGCGGATGCAGCGCGGTCGCCATGTCGAGGCTGGAGTAGTAGCGGTCCGCGCATTTGAAGCCCACATAACGCGCGCTCAGATCGGCGCCGATCCGTTCGAGAAACGTGCGAAACGGCACGCCGCTCCATTGTCCGATCGCGCTCCATCCTTCGATGCACACGTGACGCGTGATCTGCGAGACCTGCGGCAACCTGCGCAACTGCTCGAGACTCCAGCCGCGTTTGTCCGCGACGAGCCCCGATACTTCGAGCCGATAGGTCGAGCCGTCGATATCGGGCGCGTCGAACTCGGGATAGAACGCGTTGAACGGAAACGGATCGGTGATATCGCGCGCCGAATAGGTCGGCGCGAGTTTGTTGCGATTGAACAGCCACGGCTGCACGCGGTCGTTCCAGCGCGACATCGCCCATAGCACCTTGTCGACGGAATCGTTGTCCTGCAGGTTGCAGCCGGACAGCATCGCGAGCGTGCCGATCGATAGCGAGGAGCGCAGAAACAAGCGGCGTTGCAACTGCTCGATCCGCGGTCGGTGCTCGGCAAGCACGATGCGTGAGCGGCGCGCGTCTTCTGTATTGGCGTGCGTATCGTTCGCCGTGTCGGTTCGTTGCGGGGCGCTCATGCGCGAGTCCTCTGGGAGGCTTGATCGATGCGCTGCGCGCTGCGCCGGGCGCGTCCGGTGAACATCGGCGGCAACGTGCGCGGCACCAGCAGCACCAGCAGCAGATGCACGACGACAAAGCCGACCACGCCGGCCATCGCGACGAAATGCACGCGGCGCGCGAAATCGAAGCCGCCGAACAGCGCGGTTAGCCACGACAATTGCACCGGCTTCCAGATCGACAGTCCCGATGCGACGAGCAGCACGCCGAGCAGCAGTACCAGCAGATACAACGCGCGCTGCACGGCGTTGTACCTGCCGGTTTCGTGCGGCAGTCTGAGGCGCAACGCCAGCGCCGCATCGCGCGCCAGCTCGCGGGCACGCACCGGCAGCAGCTTGCGACGCAAATGGCCGCTCGCGACGCCATGCGCGAGATACAGCAGGCCGTTCGCGCACAGCAGCCACATCGCCGCGAAGTGCCATGCGATCGAGCCGCCGAGCCATCCGCCGACCGTCGCCCACACGGGGAACCGGAACGGAAAGATCGGCGACGCGTTATAGATCGCCCAGCGCGCTCATCACCATGCAGGCCATCGCGAACGCATTGATCCAGTGCGTCACGCGAACGACCAGGGGATGAACAAGAAATGCTTGCGAGTCGGGCATTGGCTTCAAAGACGAGAGGGATGAAGACGAACGACGCGCCGCTTTACATCGGCGGCGTCACGCCATGCTCGCCAGCCGAAATGAAATTCGCCGCCATCGCGCCGCCCGCGTCCTTGTGCGCGAACAGCACGACCTTCGTGCCCGGCGTGAGCAACGCGCGGCTGCCCGGCTCCAGACTGACGATGGGCACGTCCTGCGGAATCACGATCTTCTTCTCGCCATCCTTGTACTTGACGGTGATCGTGCGGCCGTTGCTGACCACGAGCGAGCCGACCGTGCCGTTCGTCATCGTGCTGTTCGCGCCGAGATCCCACGGCCGATGACCTTCGCCCGAACCGCGCATGCTCGGCGGGAATACATGCACTTCGAGCGCCTTCAACGTGCCGTCGGGCTGCGGAATCGCGGCGGTGCCGACGTAGCTGTCCGGCTTGATGTCGCTGATGTTGGCGAGCGTGACGCCGCGAATCGGCGTTTCGGCGGCGAGCTTCACGTCGACGTCCTGACCATCGCGCGTGTGGACTTTGAGCAGATCGCCCGACAGCGACGTCACTGTGCCGCGCACGCCGGTCGGCGCGGCGGTCTGGGCCGAAGCCGCGAACGTCGTCGCGAACAGCGCGGCGGCGAGTGCGGGGACGGCGAGGGCGCGCAGCGTTCGTGCGCGGGCGATCTTCAAGCGGGTATTCATGAGGCAACTCCAGGAAGGGATGCAGCGTGGTGGATGGTGCGTTCACACTAGCCATCGCATCGGCTCATCGGAGTGACGGGAGGATGACAAAAACGTCATCAAGGGTCGATGGCGGCCACGTAGAATGGCCGCCGGGAGCGCTGCGGTTGTTCTCGCGCGCTGTCATCAGGCTTTTTTGCGCGTGCGAGCGCGGCCTTTGCGGTCGCATCGCGCGAGAGGAGCAGCGAGCATCATGAGCATTCTGGTCATCGAAGACGATCCGAAAACCGGCGACTATCTGAAGAAGGGCCTGCGCGAGAATGGCTATGCGGTCGACCTCGCGCGCACCGGCACGGACGGCCTGCATCTGGCGCTCGAGCATGAATACGAACTGATCGTTCTCGACGTGATGCTGCCCGGCATCGACGGTTGGGAAATCATGCGGGCGTTGCGTGCGCGGCGCGATCTGCGGGTGATTTTCCTGACCGCGCGCGATCAGGTCAGCGACCGCATTCGCGGTCTCGAACTCGGCGCCGACGACTACCTGGTCAAACCGTTTTCGTTTACCGAGCTGGTGCTGCGCGTTCGCACGCTGTTGCGCCGTGGCGTAATCCGCGAGAGCGACGTGTTCGAAGTCGCCGACCTCAAGCTCGACGTATTGCGCCGCCGAGTCACGCGCGAGGGCGTCGACATTCCGCTGACCAACAAGGAGTTCATGCTGCTGCATCTGCTGGTGCGCCGCGAGGGCGAAGCGCTGTCACGCTCGCAGATCGCGTCGGAAGTGTGGGACATGAACTTCGATAGCGACACCAACGTGGTCGACGTGGCGATCAAGCGCTTGCGCGCAAAGGTCGATCACCCGTTCGGGAAGAAGCTGATTCACACGGTGCGCAGCATCGGCTACACGTTCGGCGACGGCGCATGAAACTCTGGAGCGAACGCTCGCTGATTGCGCGCACCACGGTGCTGTTCGCGCTGATCGCCTGCGCGGTGATCGGCTCGCTCGGCGCGTATTTCTATCATTCCGCCGAAGTCTCGCTGCAACGCCGCGCCGACGTCGTGCTGAGCGGCCGTGTCGAGCATTTCAGCCGCATCGTGCACGACCTTTATTCGGTTAGCGAATTAAAAAAGCGCCCGCTGCTGTTCGAGACGATGCTCGGCGCGGAAGAGGACGTGCTGATCTTCCGGCGGCCGGGCGAAGCGCCGTTCGTCGACGTGAATCCGGGCAGGCTCGCGGTGCCTGAGCTACCGGCCGGCCCGGCGGGCAATCCGCCGCGTGCCGCCGACATGCGTCAGACGCGCACGCCCGACGGCGTGCCGGTGCATTGGGCGATTGCGAGCGCGACAGCGCGCGAGGATGGCGCCGAAGTCGAGGTGATCGCAGGCCATCCGATGACGCACGAAATGCGCATGCTGGCCGAATACCGCAACCGCATCGTGGCGGCGACGCTGACCGGCATGCTGGCCGCGACGCTGCTCGCTTACGGCGTGCTGCGCCGCGCGCTGCGACCGGTTCGCGAGATCGCCACGCGGGCCGCGCAAATCAGTCCGACGAACCTGGCGGTCCGGCTCGACGACGAAGCGGCGCCAGTGGAACTGCGTCAACTCACGCACGCGTTCAACGCGATGCTCGATCGTCTCGCCGACGGCTATCAACGCCTGCAGCAGTTTTCCGCCGATCTCGCGCACGAGATTCGCACGCCGGTCGGCGCGCTGGTCGGCCAAACCCAGGTGGCGCTCGCCCAGCCGCGCGAAGCCGACGAATATCAGCAACTGCTCGAATCGAATCTCGAGGAGTTGAATCGCCTGAGCCATATCGCGGAGAACATCCTGTTTCTCGCGCATGCGGATCATGCGGCGTTGTCGATCGAGCGGCAGCCGGTCGATCTGCATGGCGAGCTCGTCAGGATCGCCGACTATTTCGAAGGCCTGGCCGACGAACGCGGGATGCGTTTCGAAGTCGACGCGGCGGGCGTCGCGTCTGCCAATCCGATGCTGTGCCGCCGCGCCATCAACAATCTGGTCGTCAACGCGGTGCGTTACGGCGCGGGCGACACGATCGTGCGCCTGCGCGGCGCGCAGGACGAAGCAGGCGCGCTGGTGACGGTCGAAAACGAGGGCGAGCCGATTCCCGCCGTGCAACTCGACCGGCTGTTCGACCGCTTCTATCGCGGCGACGCGGCGCGCAGCGCGTTCACCGAATCGAACGGACTCGGGCTCGCGATCGTGAAGGCGATCATGCATCTGCATGGCGGCAGTGCGCGCGTGGTGTGTCCGCTGCCAGGCGTCGTGCGCTTCGAGCTGCGCTTTCCGGGTGCGTGACTTGCTATCGGGGTAGGTCCGGCGCAGCCTCAGCCGACGCCGCCTATACTTTTCAAAGCGCTTTGAAAGGACCGTTCGCTGCCGAACTCACCAGGAGTCGCATCATGGTCAAGCTCGCTTTGTATGTCCGTCTGGAAGCCAAGCCCGGTAAGGAAAAGGAAGTCGAGGCGTTTCTGCTCGGCGGCCTGCCGCTCGTCGAGCAGGAGCCGGCCACCGCCGCGTGGTTCGGTCTGAAGCTCGGTCCGTCGACGTACGCCATTTTCGATGCGTTCGACGACGAAGCCGGCCGCGACGCGCATCTGAACGGCAAGGTCGCGGCCGCGTTGATGGAGAAGGCGGCCGAGCTGTTCGCGTCGCCACCGAGCATCGTCAAGCTGGATGTGCTCGCGGCCAGGCTACCGGGCTGAGGTTGAGCGTTGCGTTGGCGTGGTGAACGCCTGACGCCGGCGAGCGTTACTTCGCCGCCGTGTCCGCCGCCGGCTGCGCCTCGTAGTGCGCGCGCTTTTCCTCGTACATCAGCAGGTCGGCGTGCTGCACGCCCGCTTCCAGCCGATCGCCGCGCTGGCAGGTTGCCGCGCCCATCGAGAAGCTCAGCGGCGAGCCCGGATAGAACTGGTTGTTCATCTCGACGAGCTGGCGGATCGCGTCGATCATCGCCGCGCCGCCGCGCTCGTCGGTATCTGGCATCAGGATCGCGAACTCGTCGCCGCCGATGCGGGCCGCGTGGAACGGCGATTCCATCGCCTTCGCGAGCACTTCGCCGGCACGCCGCAGCAGCGCGTCGCCGGCCGCGTGACCGAGCTGATCGTTCACGCGCTTCAGGCCGTTCAGGTCGGCCATGATGATCGTCACGGGCCACGGTCCCTTGCGTTCGAGCCGGTTCAGCTCGTCGACGTAGAACGAGCGGTTGCGCAGCTTGGTCAGCACGTCGTGCTTGCCGAGGAATTCGAGGTACGCCTCGGCCTTCTTGCGCGCGGTGATGTCGGTCAGCGCGACGAGTACGAGGTCCCAGTCCTGTTCGTGGCCTGGCAGCACCGAGAATTGCAGGTGTACGTGCACCTCGTTGCCGTCGAGTGAATAGTTGAGCACCTCGCGCTGCTGGAACAGCTTGTTGTCCCACAGCTCGATCAACTGCTCGCGGAAATGCGGACGCATGTCGTCGCGGAACACGTCGGCGAGGCGCGCGAGCAGCGTTTTCTTGTCCTTCGCGCCGAACATCCCGAGCGTGTGATGGTTGACGTCGAGCACATGGATTTCAGCCATGCAGCGTTCGACGAACTCGGGATGGACGTCGGTAAACACGCGGAAATCGTTGATGCCGGCCGCGCGCGCGCCGTCGAGCAGGCGTTTGACGGCGCTGAAATCCTCGACCCACAGCGATACCGGCGAATGCTCGAAGAGCCCGCGCGCGTATTCCTCCGCTTGCGCGACGCGGCGCCGCGCGCCTTCGAGCTCGGTGATGTCTTCGGTCGACACCAGCACGCGGTCCCAGCGTTCCTCGTGACCGGGCAGCACCGCGCCTTTCAGCAGCACGTCGAGGCGCCGTCCACCGAGCGAGTAGTTGACCGTGTGGCTCGTGAAGTTCGACTGCCCGGCCCACAGCTGGCACAGCTCTTCGAGGTGCGTTTTCAGCATGTCGTCGCGGAACACCGAGGCGAGATTGCTCGTCAGCGTGTCGAAATCGGCGGCCTCGAATTGCGTGAGCGTCTGGCGATTGACCTTGATCACGCGGATGCGATGAGCGCATTCGGTGACGCGGCGCGGGTCTTCGGCGAAATGGGCGCGCAGATCGGTCACGCCGGCGGCTCGCCACGCGTCGAACAATGCGCGCACGCCGCTGAAATCTTCGAGCCACAGCGACACGGGCGCGAGGTCGAACATCCCGGAGTCGTCGTTGATGGGCGCGGAGCCGCTCGTGAGGGTATCCAGCATGAGTTTCTCGGGGGCGGAAGTGCGGCTATTTTAGACAGGTTGGCGCCGGCCGAAAATGAAAGACGATTGGCCTGTCGTTTTTGCGCAGATGTGATATGAAGCGCAGGCAGCGACCGAGGTCCGCTATTTCTGATCGTCGCGCGCCGCGCGCGTGCCGATGTACTCGTATTCCTCGGTATTGAGCCGCGAAATGCGCAGTTCGACCGCACTGCGGTGATACGAGTACGCGATGCGCCGGATCTCGAGCAGCGGCGCGCCGACTTCGACGCCTAGTTGTGTGCTTTCGAGCTCATTGGCGAGCGCAACACTCACATGCTCATCGGTCTCAACCACGTTGATGCCGAAACCGTCCTGATAGAAGTTGTACAGCGTGTTCGGCCGGTTGCGCAGCTTGCTTTCCGTCAAGCCGGGAAACAGCGCTTCGGGCACGGTGATATGTTCGATCAGCACGGTCTTGCCGTGCAGCGCGAGCCCGTTGACGAACTGCAGAACGCGCGCGCCGCTGTCGATGCCGAGCGCGGCGGCCGCCTCGCGCGAGGCACGCGCCTTCCTGAACCCGATCAGCGTGACGACCGGGTAGGCCTTGTCGCCGTCGCGCCGCACGATGCGAAAGAAGCGGAAGAAGTGCCGGTCGCGCTGATGCATCGCCACGAACGTGCCGAGCCCCTGATGACGGATCAGAATGTTCTCGGCGCACAGTTCGTCGATGGCTTTGCGCAGCGTGCCGATCGACACGCCGAAGCGTTCGGCGAGGCGCTTTTCCGAAGGAATGCATTCGCCGCCTTTCCATTCGCCGGTCGCGAGCGCCGCGAGAATCGCGCTCTTGACCTCCTTGTACCGAGTGCCTCCCACTGCGGGCGCATTGATCGCGAGCGTGCTCATGAAAACCTCTGGGATACGCGAGTCGTGCCGCTCGCGGGGGTTGAACCTGCCCTGATTCTAAACGACCAGGTCATCTAATACATCTGGATGAATCGTATGTTGTCGGTGAATCGCGACAACAGCCCGGTTCTCGCCCAGTCGTCTAACACATATATATGACCTAGTTGACATTGGGTAAATCGCCGCCTAATATCGATTCACCGCGGCGCACCTGGCTGCGCCGCCCCGGCGGCATCCTCACCGCATTCAAACTACGAACGGAGACGCTCATGAGCAATCCCACGGCAGACATCAACGACACCGCAGCGGGCGCGTCGGCGCCGCGCAGAACGATCCACATCGTGCTGCACGAGGCGAAAGACACGGTCGGCGTGGCGGTGGTCGAGGGCATCAAGGCGGGCACGCTGCTCAACGCATGGATCATGGACGACGATGAAATCGTCACCGTGCCGGCGAAGCAGGACATTCCGATCGGTCACAAGGTCGCGCTGAAGGACATGGCCGTTGGCGACACGGTGTTCAAGTACGGCGTCGACATCGGCAAGGTGGTCGCACCGATCAAGGCCGGCGAGCACGCCCACGTGCACAACATCAAGACGAAGCGCTGGTAAGCAGGGCCGCGCGCCGTTCCTGCCTGTTTTGCTGGATTCCCGCTTCGCGGCATCGAGCCGCCCCTCACTGGCATCAACCCGAACGAGAGAGACACCATGAGCGTGATTGACCTGGATACGACTTTCCGCGGCTATCGTCGCGACAACGGCCGCGTGGGCGTACGCAACCACGTGATCATCCTGCCGGTCGACGATCTGTCCAATGCCGCGGCGCAGGCGGTCGAACACAACATCAAGGGGACCATGGCGCTGCCGCATCCGTATGGGCGGCTGCAATTCGGCGCCGACCTCGAACTGCATTTCCGCACGCTGATCGGCGCGGGCAGCAATCCGAACGTCGCGGCGGTGGTCGTGATCGGTATCGAGGAGGGCTGGACCAAGCGTGTCGTCGACGGCATTGCGAAAACCGGCAAGCCGGTGATGGGCTTCGGCATCGAACTGCATGGCGATCACGACACGGTCATGCGCGCGTCGAAAGCCGCGAAGGAAATGGTGCAGTACGCGACGTCGCTCGATCGCGAAGCGTGCCCGATCTCCGAGTTGTGGGTGTCGACCAAATGCGGCGAGTCGGACACCACGTCAGGTTGCGGCGCGAATCCGACCGTTGGCAACGCGTTCGACAAACTCTACGGCCTCGGCACCACGCTCGTGTTCGGCGAAACCTCGGAGCTGACCGGCGGCGAGCAGATCGTGGCCGCGCGCTGCGCGAACGACGGCGTGCGCGAGCGCTTCCAGTTCATGTTCGACCGCTATCAGGACATGATCAACCGCTGGAAAACCGACGACCTGTCCGAGTCGCAGCCGACCAAGGGCAATATCGCGGGCGGCCTGACGACGATCGAGGAAAAGGCACTCGGCAACATCCAGAAGATCGGCAAGAAGTGCATGGTCGACGGCGTGCTCGACAAAGCCGAGCAGCCGACGCATGCCGGGCTGTGGTTCATGGATTCGTCGTCGGCCGCGGCCGAGATGGTGACGTTGTGCGCGGCATCGGGCTTCGTCGTGCATTTCTTCCCGACGGGGCAGGGCAACGTGATCGGCAACCCGATCGTGCCGGTCATCAAGATCTGCGCGAATCCGCGCACGGTCCGCACGATGGGCGAGCATATCGACGTGGACGTGACCGGCATTCTGCAGCGTGAGCAGAATCTCGACCAGAGCGGCGACCGGCTGCTCCAATGCATGATGGCGACGATCAACGGCCGTTTCACCGCGGCCGAAGCGCTCGGTCATCGCGAGTTCGTCCTGACGCGTCTGTTCGAAAGCGCCTGACGCGGGCGGCCCCGACCGTCGCGGCGAGCCGCACGGCTTGCGCGCCGCGGTCCTCATCTTCCCGGCGCATGCCGGCACGCAGAAGTGGCCGACGACGCCCCCCGTGACCGGCAGCTCATGCGGCAGTGGCGCCGGCTCGACATCTGGCAGCAGCGAGTGGAGGAGACACCATCTTGCGCGTGCTCAAACATCTCTACGTGCAGGTCCTGATCGGACTTGCGGCTGGCATTCTCGTCGGTCATTTCGCGCCCGCGTTCGGCGTGCAGATGAAACCGCTCGGCGACACCTTCATTCGCCTCATCAAGATGCTGATCACGCTGGTGATCTTCTGCACGGTTTCCGTGGGCATCGCGCGCATGGAAAGCCTGAAGCAGGTGGGCCGCGTCGGCTTCAAGACGCTGCTGTACTTCGAGGTCGTCACCAGCATCGCGCTCGTGCTCGGCCTCGTCGTCGCGAACGTGCTGCGTCCGGGCGCGGGGCTCAATATCGATCCCGCTTCGCTCGATCCTCATGCGCTCACGCATTACGTCGCCGATGCGCACGCGGCATCGTCGAGCTTCATCGACATGATCGTGCCGAACTCGGTGGTCGGCGCGTTCGCGCGCGGCGATCTGCTGCAGGTGCTGCTGTTCTCGGTGCTGTTCGGCATTGCGCTGTCGATCATGTCGCAGCGCAGCCGGCTGCTGATGCGCGGTATCGAGCAGTTCGGCGACACGCTGATGCGCATCGTCGAAATGATCATGCGGCTTGCGCCGCTCGGCGCGTTCGGCGCGATTGCGTTCACGGTCGGCAAATACGGCATCGCCACGTTGCAGCAACTCGGGCTGCTGATTCTGTGCTTCTACATCACGAGCATCCTGTTCATCGTGATCGTGCTCGGCGCGGCCGCGCGCTGGGCCGGCGTGGGCTTGTGGCCGCTGCTGAAATACTTCCGCGAGGAGCTGTTGATCGTGCTCGGCACGTCGACCACGGAGTCGGTGCTGCCTCGCTTGATGGAAAAGCTGGAGCGCATGGGGTGTCCGCGCGCGGTCGTCGGGCTCGTGTTGCCGACCGGCTACTCGTTCAATCTCGACGGCGCCGCGATCTATCTGACGATGACGTCGCTATTCATCGCGCAGGCCACCAACACGCATCTGACGCTGATGCAGCAGCTCGGATTGCTGGCGATCCTGATGCTGACCTCGAAAGGCGGAGCGGGTGTGGCGGGCGCGGCGCTCGTCGCGTTGACCGCGACGCTGTCGACGCACAACATCATTCCGGTCGCGGGCATCACGCTGATTCTCGGCGTCGACCGCGTGCTCAACGAGATCCGCGCGCTGACCAATATGATCGGCAACGTCGTCGCGACGCTGGTGGTCGCGCGCTGGGAACGCGCATTCGATGCGCGCGCCGCGCGCGAATTCCTTGCCGCGCCGCGCGAGGTGCAAGCGCAGGCATTGACGCAGCCGGTGCGCAAACCGCAGGCGACGCAAGCGGGCTCTGCCGGGCAGGCGGGTCAGGCGCGCGAGGAAGAACCCAACCAGCCGCGCGCAACGGCGCTGTTCGAGAAGGTGGCGAAGTGAGGATCGCGGCGCGCCGGCATCGAACGGTAGTGCCGGACTTGATGCCCACCGACGCGCGCGCCGCGCTCGACGGCATGATGCTGCCGTTCGGCGGCGCCAAAGGCGCGATGCTGGCGCTGGTCGTCGAACTGCTGGCCGCCGCGCTGAGCGGCGCGAACTTCGGCTACGAAGCGGGCTCGTTCCTGACCGGGAAGGGCGAGCGCTCGCGCATCGGCCACCTGTTCTGGGTGATCGACCCGGGCGCGCTGGCCGGCGACGACGCGTATCTGTCGCGTGTCGAGGCGCTGATCGAGATGATGCTGATGGATGACGACGTGCGCCTGCCCGGTTATCGCCGGGAGCAGCTTGCGCAGGCGGCATACGAGGAGGGCGTCGAAATTCCGGATGCGCTGATCGCGCAACTGGAGGGCCGCGCTCAAACGAGCGTCCCAGCGCACCCAACCGATCTCACCCGACTGGACACGCCGTCGAAAAAAGCGCATAGCTGAAAGCGAAACCGAAACTATCGGTGCGCCAGATAGTTTTGCTCGCAAATCGCGATTTCCCTTGTGAGGCAGGTGCGAATACGATGGTCGGTATCGTATGAGCAGCGCGTATGACGCGCGCTTCGGCCCACCAGAAGCAACGACGGAGATGGCCATGGAGCACCACGCCCGCACGCAGAACGAACGGCTCGATGTCAAGACCACCACCTGCTACATGTGCGCGTGCCGCTGCGGCATCCGCGTGCATCTGCGCGACGGCGAGGTGCGCTATATCGACGGCAATCCGGAGCATCCGCTCAATCAGGGCGTCATCTGCGCGAAGGGTGCCTCCGGCATCATGAAGCAGTACTCGCCCGCGCGCCTTACACAGCCTTTGATGCGCAAGGCCGGCGCGCAGCGCGGCAGCGCGCAGTTCGAGCCGGTCTCGTGGGACACCGCGTTCGACGTGCTCGAAAAGCGTCTCGCCGCGATTCGCTCGAGCGATCCGAAGAAGTTCGCGCTGTTCACGGGCCGCGACCAGATGCAGGCGCTGACCGGCCTGTTCGCCAGGCAGTTCGGTACGCCTAACTATGCGGCGCACGGCGGCTTTTGCTCGTCGAACATGGCGGCCGGCATGATCTATACGATCGGCGGTTCGTTCTGGGAATTCGGCGGACCGGATCTCGACAGCGCGAAGCTGTTCTTCATGATCGGCACCGCGGAAGATCATCATTCGAATCCGCTGAAGATCGCGATTGCGAAGTTCAAGCGCGCGGGTGGCCGCTTCATCGCGATCAATCCGATCCGCACCGGCTATGCGGCGATCGCGGACGAATGGGTGCCGATCAAGCCTGGCACCGACGGCGCGCTGTTCATGGCGTTCCTGCACGAACTGATCGCCGCCGATGCGTGGGATCACGAGTTCGTGCAGCGCTACACGAACGCGGCGGAGCTGATCGATCTCGACGAAGCGAGCGAAAACTTCGGTTTGTTCGTGCGCGATCCCGAACGGGCCGAAGGCAATCCGCTGTTTCCGCAGAATCATCTGTGGTGGGACCCGGCCACCCAGCGCGCGGTGCCGCATCATGCGAGCGGCGTGACGCCCGCGCTCGACGGCCGTTACACGCTCGACAACGGCAAGCCGGTGACGCCGTCGTTTGCATTGTTGCGCGAGCGCGTCGCCGAGTGCACGCCCGAATGGGCGGCGGCGATCACCGGCATCGCGGCCGAGACAATCCGGCGGCTCGCCGGCGAGATGATCGAGACGGGCCGCCGGCACCGCATCACGCTGCCGATCCGCTGGACCGACGCGTGGGGCGAAACGCACGAGACGGTCACGGGCAACCCGGTCGCTTTTCATGCGATGCGCGGGCTCGCCGCGCATTCGAACGGCTTTCAGTCGATCCGCGCGCTCGCCGTGCTGATGTCGCTGCTGGGCACGATCGACCGGCCCGGCGGCTTTCGTCACAAGTCGCCGTTTCCGCGCGCGGTGCCGCCATCGGCGAAACCACCGAACGACCCCGCCGCGGTGAAGCCCAATACACCGCTTGCGGCGGGCCCGCTAGGCTGGCCCGCCGCGCCCGAGGATCTGTTCATCGACGAACACGGCGGTCCGGTGCGCATCGACCGGGCGTTCTCGTGGGAATATCCGCTCGCGGTGCACGGCGTCATGCACAGCGTGATCACCAACGCGTGGCGCGGCGATCCGTATCCCATCGACACGCTGATGATTTTCATGGCCAACATGGCGTGGAATTCGTCGATGAACACGATGAAGGTGCGCGAGATGCTCGCCGACAAACACGCCAACGGCGACTACAAGATTCCGTTTCTCGTCGTGTGCGACGCGTTCCAGTCGGAGATGACCGCGTTCGCCGATCTGATCCTGCCGGACACGACTTACCTCGAACGTTACGACGCGATGTCGATGCTCGACCGGCCGATCTCCGAGTTCGACGGCCCCGTCGATTCGGTGCGTGTACCGGTCGTGCCGCCGACCGGCGAATGCAAGCCGTTCCAGGAAGTGCTGATCGAACTGGCGTCGCGCCTGAGGTTTCCGGCGTTCACCAATGCGGATGGCGGCCGGCGCTTTCGCGACTATCCGGACTTCATCGTCAATCACACGACTTCGCCCGGTTCCGGCGTCGGCTTTCTGATCGGCTGGCGCGGCAAGGATGGCGACAAGGCGCTCGTCGGCGAGCCGAATCCGAATCAATGGGAGCAGTACGCGAAGAACAACTGCGTATTTCATTACCGCTTGCCCGAGACCTTGCAGTACACGCGCAACTGCAACGGACCGTATCTCGACTGGGCGGTCAAAAATGGCTTCCGCAAATTCAGCGAACCGATTCTGATCCAGCCTTACTCGGACGTGATGCAGAAGTTCAGGCTCGCCGCGCAAGGACGCACGAGCGGCCGGCAGCCGCCCGACCATCTGCGCGCGCGCGTCGACAGGTACTTCGATCCGCTGCCGTTCTGGTACGCACCGCTCGAAAGCGCGGCGACGGATCTCGCGCGATTCCCGCTCGCCGCGGTCACCCAGCGGCCGATGGCGATGTATCACTCGTGGGATTCGCAGAACGCGTGGCTGCGGCAGATTCATGGGGAGAATTACCTTTATGTGAATCCGAAAACGGCGAGCGGGAACGGCATCGCCGACGGCGGCTGGATCTACGTCGAATCGCAATGGGGCCGCGTGCGCTGTATAGCGCGCTACAGCGAGACCGTCGAACCGGGCACCGTATGGACGTGGAACGCGATCGGCAAAGCGGCGGGCGCATGGAATCTCGGTCCCGACGCGAACGAATCGCAGCGCGGCTTCCTGCTCAATCACCTGATCACCGACGAGTTGCCGGGCCGCGACGAGGCACCCGCGCGCATGTCGAACTCCGATCCGGTGACGGGCCAGGCCGCCTGGTACGACGTGCGCGTGCGCATCTATCCGGCCGAAGCCGACGCGCGGCACACGCTGCCGCAGTTCGAGGCGATGCCCGAATTGCCCGGCGCGGTTGCACAGACGAGTGTGGTGTCGCGCATCGTCCAGACCTATTTCGCGGGACGCGGAGAATTCGCGGCTCGCCTGCGCGGGACGTTGCGCCGCGCCGAAACTAACGGCGACGACCGCTAAAGCCACGGCAAGGAGCTTGCAATGACCCAGATGGCGCTGGTGATCGATCTGAACGTATGCGTGGGATGCCAGGCGTGCGTGACGAGCTGCAAGGAATGGAACACGTCAGGCGAATCGGGCAGCCTCGCCGATTTCAATCCTTACGACGCGGACCCGTCCGGCACGTTCTTCAACCGCGTGCAGAGTTTCGAAGCGGGCAGCTTCCCCGACACGGAGATGATCCATTTCCCGAAGTCGTGCCTGCATTGCGAGGACCCGCCGTGCGTGCCGGTGTGTCCCACGGGCGCGAGCTACAAGCGCAAGGAAGACGGTCTCGTGCTGGTCGATTTCGATCGCTGCATCGGCTGCAAGTATTGCGCGTGGGCGTGCCCGTACGGCGCTCGCGAACTCGACGAAGCGCGCAAGGAGATGACCAAGTGCACGCTGTGCGTCGATCGCATTCATGACGAGCATCTGTCCGAGCGCGATCGCAAGCCGGCCTGCGTGCTCGCATGTCCGACATCCGCGCGGCTGTTCGGCGATATCCACGATCCGGAGTCGGTGGTGTCGCAAGCGATCCGCGAGCGCGGCGGCTATCAGTTGATGCCGGAGTGGGGCACGCGTCCCGCGAATCACTATTTGCCGCGCGTGCCGATCACGTCCGCGAGTTGCGGCGGCGACGGGTGCTCGTGCAAATCGTCAGGAACGACCACCGGCGATGCCGTGCACACGTCGGGCTCGCCCGACTCGCAGCTCGAGGGGCAGCTCGCGCATGGCGAAGTGCATCTCGCGTCGATCGCGACGCGCATTTGAACGACAACGAGGCCACACGATGAATCCGGCTTTTTCCGTAGTCTTCCTGACCACGCTGAGCGGCGCGGCGCAGGGGCTGTTGATCGCGCTCGTCGGCGTCGAGAGTGCCGCGTGCCTGGGCGTCGTTGCGCAACCCGCCGCCACCGCGTTCTACCTGAGCGGCGCGGCGCTCGCGGTGCTGCTGGGCGGTCTTGGTCTGATCGCGTCGTTCTTCCATCTGGGCCATCCGGAACGCGCGTGGCGCGCGATCGCGATGTGGCGCACCTCGTGGCTGTCGCGCGAATGCCTGTGCCTGCCGGCGTTTCTGGCGTGCGCGTGCCTGTATGGCGTCGCGCACTGGCTCGGCTCGCCGTGGTCGCTCGCGCTCGGCTGGCTCGGCGTGCTCGCGAGCGCCGCGCTGTTCGTCTGCACCGCGATGATCTATGCGTGCCTGCGCTTTCTGCAGGAGTGGGCGACGCCGCTGACGCTGGTGAACTTCGTGCTGCTCGGCTGCGCATCGGGCTTGACGCTCGCGACCGCACTGAGCGCATGGTTCGCGCCCGCGCTGACGGCGGGACTGGCGATCTGCGCTTGCCTGCTGACGCTCGCCGGTTGCGCGAGCCGCTACGCGTCGCTCATGCGCAATGCGCGCTTGCGGCCGAAATCGACGGTGCAGAGCGCGACGGGCATCCGCAATCCGAAGCTCGTGCAGGTGTCACGAGGCTTCACCGCCGGTGCGTTCAATTTGCGCGAGTTCTTTCACGGCAAATCGGCGCGGACGTTGCGTGGCGTCAAATGGGGCTTTCTCATGGGTGCGTTCGTCGTGCCGGTCGTGTTGATCGTGCTGGGCGCGGGGCTGCGTTCGCCTGGCGGGTCGTTCGGCTTGCTGGCCGCGGCTTGTCTCGTGCAGTATGCGGGGCTCGTGGCGGAGCGCTGGTTTTTCTTCGCGGAGGCGAAGCATCCGCAGAATCTTTACTACGCGAGGATGGGGTGATGTATAGCCTTCAACGAGCGCGTTCGGCCTCCGTGCCAGCGCGCTCCTCGCCTCACACTACCCGCACGCCCCCACCTCCCCACACGCGGTACAAAAATCGCAGCCGTCCTTGCGAATCACCGCATTCGCGCCGCACGAAGCGCATTTGCGTCCGAGCATCGTGTGCAGTCCTTGCGTGCCGTTCGGCTGCAGCAAGGTGTCGGCGCTATCCGCTGGATTCGGACGGATGCCGAAATCGGCGGACAGCGCCATGTCGGTTTTCATGTGGCCGCGCGGCAAACGCGCGAGCATCCGCGACGCGACCTGATTGCCCTCGGCGTCGAGAAAGCCGCGTCGATACAGGATTTGCTGGATCGCGAACGCGAGCGCCGCCACTTCGGAATCGTGCCAGCGCGGCGCACGATGACCGTCGAGACGCTGCACGTCGCCAAGCCGCACCTGTCCGCGATCCCATGACACCTTGCGCATATCCTGCAGATTGCGCGCAACGAAGCCGCCGCGCGCGGCCAGCGACAGCGAACGCATCGTCGCGGTGATCCACTGCTGCGACTCGTCGCGCTGACCGGTCGGAATGAAGAACTCGATCGGCCGCTCTATCGTCACGTCCTCGCCGCCGAGCCGCCCCGTCACCTCGATGAAGGACGCCGCGACATACAGCGACTTCTTGCCCGCCTGGGTCAGATACTCGACCTTCTCGATGATCGCCGGCAACTCGCCTCTGGGCCGATGATCGATCGCGATACGCAGCGGGTCCTGATCCATCTCGGCGAGCGTGTCGTCGGCCTGCGCGGGCGTCACGCTCAGCACCGCGCCGAGCGTGTCGTTGGGGCGATAGGTGGCAAGGCCCTTCAGCCCGCTTTTCCATGCATCGAAGTAGAGGCTTTCGAACGCGTCGAACGGATAGTCGGCTGGCACGTTGACGGTCTTCGAGATCGACGTGTCGACGTATGGCTGGACGGCCGCCATCATGTCGAGATGGTCGCGCGCCGACATCTGCAGCGCGCTGACGAAATAGTCGGGTAGCCGGCTCACGTCACCGCCGAGCTCGCGATAGAGCCGGTACGCGTAGTCCTCGACGTCGAACGATTCGCGGCCGCCGTCGGCCATCACTTTCACGCGCGTATAAGTCCACGAGAACGCCGGCTCGATGCCGTTCGACGCGTTGTCGGCGAACGCGAGGCTCACGGTGCCGGTCGGCGCGATCGACAGCAGGTGGCTGTTGCGAATGCCGTCGCGGCGAATCGCCTGCTGAATGTCATCGGGCAGGCGCGACGCGAACGTGCCGGCTTCCAGATAGCGCGCGGCGTCGAACAGCTCGAACGCGCCGCGCTCCTTCGAGAGTTCGACCGATGCGCGATACGCCTCGTCACGCATCAGCCGCGCGATGCGCACCGCGAAATCGCGGCCTTCCTGCGAGTTGTAGCGCAGGCCCATCATTACGAGCGTATCGCCGAGGCCGGTGAAGCCGACGCCGATGCGCCGCTTCGCGCGCGATTCGTCGTATTGCTGCGGCAGCGGCCACAGCGTGACGTCGAGCACGTCATCGAGAAAACGCACCTGCGTGCGGGTGCGCCGCGCGAGGCCGTCCCAGTCGAACGAGGGCTGGCGGCCCTGCAACTGCGCAAACGGATCGACGACGAAGCGCGTCAGATTGAGCGGCCCCAGATTGCAGCAGCCGTACGCGGGCAGCGGCTGCTCGCCGCACGGATTGGTCGCGCGGATCGTTTCGACGGCGCGCAGATTGTTGTCCTCGTTCATCCGCGAGATGAACACGATGCCGGGCTCGGCGACGTCGTACGTCGAGCGCATGATGCGGTCCCAGATCGCGCGCGCCGGGTGTTCGCTGTAGACCCACAGGCCGTCTTCGCGCTGCCGCACGTCGCCGGCCGCGCGCAGCGCCGGCGACGGCTCGGCGCGATGGACCAGTTGCCACGGCTCGTCGTTTTCGACCGCGCGCATGAACTCGTCGGTGACGCTGACCGACACGTTGAAGTTGTTCCAGCGTCCCTTCGAATGCTTGGCCTCGATGAATTCGAGCAGGTCGGGATGGTTGCAGTCGAGCACCGCCATCTGCGCGCCGCGCCGCGAGCCCGCGCTTTCGACGGTACGGCACGACGCGTCGAACACGTCCATGTAGCTGCACGGACCCGAGGCGGCCGAACTCGTGGTGTGAACGCGCGCGCCCTTCGGCCGGATCGCGGAGAAGTTGTAGCCGACGCCGCCGCCGCGCCGCATCGTTTCGGCCGCCTGCAGCAGCGCCACGTAGATGCCGGGCAAGCCCTGTTCATCGACGCCCTGGATCGAATCGCCAACCGGCTGCACGAAGCAGTTGATCAGCGTCGCGGCAATGCCGCTGCCCGCCGCGCTCATGATGCGGCCCGCGCCGAGCGCGCCGTGGCGCATGTTGTCGACGAACTGTTCCTCGACCGACGCGCGCAACTCGGGCGGCTCGGCCTCGGCGACGCCGCGCGCGACGCGGCGATATACATCGTCGGCCGATTGCTCGTCGCCTTTCGCATACTTTTCGAGCAGCACGTCGAGAGAGAACTGCTGCGGCGGGATCAGCAAAGCGGGAGGAGCGGAGGAGGCGGGAGACGTGGAAGCGGCGTTGGCCGCGCGGGTTTGCGGCGTGTCTTCTGCCATGATCGGCCCTCAAACGGCGTCGCGGCGGACGCGGCGCGGTGGTGGAAGGCGCGCGGCCGGCACCGGATAGCGAGCCGGCGGTCGGGCGGGCGCAACGAGTCCACCTTAACGCATGAGGCGCGGGGCGGCAACCGGCAGCGGGGCCGGCGCGGCGCCGCATCTTGCGATGCCG
Organism: Paraburkholderia sp. UCT70; assembly: GCF_050434085.1. NCBI lineage: Bacteria > Pseudomonadati > Pseudomonadota > Betaproteobacteria > Burkholderiales > Burkholderiaceae > Paraburkholderia > Paraburkholderia sp. UCT70. The sequence goes on from NZ_JBNPVZ010000002.1 coordinate 1,781,985, forward strand.
CAGCCGCCGGGCGCGTGGGTCGCTAAGGGCACGTGGGCGGTAGGGAGATCGACCCCGGAACAACGGGTTGAAACCCGCGCTTCGTGCGCGGGACTCAGGAATGTTCCGTGCGTCAGGCCGCTTCAAGCAGCGGTTCGAGGATTTCCGCGCAGATCATCGCGGACGCATTCGACGGCGCCGGGCGCTCGGCCGGCTTGAACACCGGGTCACCGCGCCGGATCTTGCGGCGCGACACCGCGCAGGTGCCGGAAGAATGCGCCGAGCGACGGCGCCAGCGCTGCTCACCGTAGTGGCAGCGGCCTGGCTCGACCCAGCGGATCACCAGCGTCGTGTCGGAGCTCTCGAGAATTTCGATGCGTACGCCATTGCTACCGTCGAGGGGGATGGACTCCAGGGTCATCATCGGCTCCGTATTGTGGAGTGCCGAATTTAGTCCCACGCGCGCCGGATAGCCATTGTGTCACCGTTGAAACACCGTTCCGGAATTAGCAATAATCAGACTTGACATAGCGATTCGCCGAAATGACAGGCGTTGCAAGCATTTTTATGTGATTTTTTAATAATGCCTGGTTTTGCAACGCTGTGTTGCCTGTGGCGCGACGAGGACGGCGGCCGGGAAAGAGGCGGCAACGCTTCCTTTAAGATGTCGAATGTCGGGCGGCGAACTGAGCCGTCAGTGTAGCGGGTTTGAATTTTTCAGGTCGGCTCGCGCGCACACCGTTCAACACAAGAGTTCACATGATTCCACGCCCTCCCGCAGTCCCCCCCAACTCTCCCGAAGCGTCGTCCGTTGCCGCCGAGCGCCTGAAAAAGCAGAAGGCCGCATCGGTCGTGCTCTATATCGGTCTCGCGCTGCTCGCATTGTGGGTGGTGCGCGATTTCATCGTGGTGGTGGCGTGGGCCGGGGTCGTCGCGATCGCGCTGTGGCCGCTGCTGCACAAGGTAGCGGGCAGCCACTGGTTCAAGGGGCGCGCGACCTTGCTCGCGACGGTCTTCACGCTGGTGATCGCCGTGCTCGTGCTACTGCCGGTCGGGCTCGGCATCGGCCAGGCGCTGCGCGAGGCGCACGAGCTGAACGACTGGTTCCGCAGCGCGCAGGAGAACGGCATCGCGCTGCCTGACTTCATCAACCGTCTGCCGTTCGGCGTGCAGCAGATCACTTCCTGGTGGCAGGCCAATCTTGCTCAGCCGCTGCGCGACTCGGCCGCGATGAAAGGCTTGCACAGCAACACGGTGATGACGCTCGGCCGGCATTTCGGCGCGCGCGCCGCGCATGCGGCAATGGTGTTCGCGTTCATGCTGGTCACGCTGTTCGTGATTTTTCAGGCGGGGCCGCGGTTGTCCGGCTCGCTGCTGAAGGCCGCGCGACGCGGTTTCGGCGATAGCGGCGCGGACCTCGTCGCGCATATGGGTACCGCGGTGCGCGGCACCGTGTCGGGGTTGATCGTGGTCGGCGTCGGCGAAGGCCTGTTGCTTGGCGTCGCCTACTTCGTGACCGGGGTGCCGCATGCGGCGCTGCTCGGCTTCGTCACGGCGATCGCCGCGATGCTGCCGTTCTGCGCGCCGATCGTGTTCGGTCTTGCGGCACTTTGGCTGCTCGTGCAGGGCTCGATGGTCGCGGCGGCCGGGCTGCTGGTATTCGGCGCGGTCGTCGTGTTCATCGCCGAGCACTTCGTGCGGCCGGTGCTGATCGGCAACTCGACGCGCCTGCCGTTTCTGCTCGTGCTATTCGGCATTCTCGGCGGCGCGGAGACGTTCGGGCTGCTGGGGATTTTCATCGGCCCCGCGTTGATGACAGTGCTGATGGTGCTGTGGACCGATCTCGTGGAGTAGCGCAAGTGTCGAGGGACGCGGGGCTGGGCGGCCGTGCGCCTCGCGTGCCGCGCCGGCTCAAGGGCGCTGATTCGACGGATGCTCCTGCGCCGGCGGCTTCACGCAGCCGAGCGTGTATTTGAGCGCGGCGGGCAACAGCGCGCTCCATACGTCCCACGTGTGGCCGCCGTCTATGATGCGCAACGCCGCCGGATTGCCCGCGAGCCGCAGATGCGTGTACAGCAGCGACGCGTCGGCCTGGATGTCGAGGTCGTCGTCGCCGGATGCGATGAACATCGGCAGGCGATATGCCTGGCTCATGTAGCGGTCCCACTGCGCCGGATAGTTGAGCTCGTGCCACACGCGCGGATCGAACTGGCGCTCGCCGAACACGCCGACCCGCCGCGCCGCCGACGCGCGCGGCGGCTCGTTCGTGTAGATCGCCGGACTGAGCAGCAGCGCGCCGCAAAACATCTCGGGCCGCGTCAGCGCGTAGCGCAGCGCGCCGAAGCCGCCCATCGACACGCCGCCGATCATCCGGCCTCCGCGCTGCGTCGCGACCGCATAGTGCGTTTCGATCTCGGGCAGCAGATCGTCGAAGAACGCGCTCTCCATCTTTTCCTTGCGGTCGACGTACCAGTCCGTGCCGCCTTGCGGCATCACGATGACGACCGGGGCAATCTCCTTGCGCTCGATCAGCGTGTCCGCGGCGTTCTGCAAATGACCTTGCGTGAGCCAGTCTTTGGCGTCGCCGTTATTGCCGTGCAGCAGGTAGAGCACCGGCAGGCGCGGACCGTCCGCGCGATAGCCGCCCGGCAGGTAGATCGTATAGTTCCAGTCGCGGGCGAGCGCATCGGAATGGAAGCTGCGGCTCGCGACCGTGCTCGCGAACGCGGGCGCGCCGACGGCGAAGGCAAGCAGTGCGAGGGCGTAACTGAGGAATCGACGCATGTCAGTAGGGAAGGACGGCGGGCGCGGGACTCGCGCGCGGCCGTCATGCTATCAGCATTGGCGCCAGATTTGAGATGGAAAGTGGCGCAGAGAAGGACGGCGCTTTATGCGCGCAAAGTTCTTCGGGCGCCAAGGGTACGTCAAGTGCCCCGAAAATCGCGACGCGTCAGGGACGCGCTCGAAGGGCGCTCGAAACTTAGCCGAAAAGTTCTTCAGCCCGACGTCCGCAGCCGCCCGTCCACGAGCCGCCTGACGACCCGCTTCAGCGGTTCCACGCCCAGCGCGACGGCAAACAGCGCGCCGACCGCGGCCGCATCGGCGAGCAGTCCGAGCGGATAGTTCAGGTAACCATCGGTCGCCGCGTAGAGCACCGAGTCGATCACCAGCGAAATCACCGCGCCGGCAATGAAGCACAGCAAACCCTGACGCCCGATCACGCCGACCCACGGCAGCCGCCGCGCGACCTTCTTCGCCCAGCCGAGCTCGACCAGATTGGCGACGAGCCACGCGATCGCGAGGAAGTTCCCAGCGCGCAGGTAGGACAGGTTCTGCTTGAGGCTCCCGGCAAGTGGCGCATCCAGCAGAACGAGCTTGTAGTACGCGGCGCCCACGACCACCGCGAACGCCAGCACACTGACGAGCCATCCGGATCGATGCGCGCTGGTGCGCTGATACACCGGCTGGCAGCGCGCGAGCACGCCGAGCACGAACATCAGTTGCCACGCGAACGGGTTGAAGTTCCACTGCATGTCGGGCGCGGCGGGAAGGTACTGACTGATCGCCGGTGCGCCGACCCACAGCGCGACGCTGCCGGCGACCAGGAGCCAAGGCTTGCTGCGCGCGAGCGGCAGGATCGCGGGCACCAGCAGCGCGAAGAACGCGTACATCGGCAGCACGGACGCGAGGTACGGCTGGCGGCGTAGCAGCACGATGTCGCGCAGCGCGGCAAGCGGCGTGTCGATCAGGTCGTCGAGATCGGTCGTGGCGAGATTCGGCCCGTCGATGCTGAATGCGGTTAGCACCGCGCTGACCAGCAGCATCAGCCCGGCGGTGACGAGAAACGCGCGATAGATCTCGAACGAGCGGCGCAGGAAGCGGCCGCGCGCGATCGTCTCATTGCGCCGCTCGGCGAGCGTCGCATAGGCGGTGGCGGTCGCGAAGCCGCCGAGGAACACGAATACTTCGGTGGCATCGCACAGCGCGTACGCATGCAGCGTCACGCGCGACAGAATGCTGCCGCCGATGTGATCGACGACGATGATCAGCAGAACCAGTCCACGGAAAAAGTCGAGCTCGATCAGGCGGGAAGATGACTTGGCCATTGTTTGCGTCAAAAGCAGCCCCGTGCGACGGCGCGCCGATCCAGCGCGGCGGGCGTCTCACAAGGCTTTTTAATATGGGATTGGGTGCTGCGGCGGTGAGGCGATCCGTGCTGGCGTCGCCTGTGGCCCATCTCGCCACGCTCGACCGGTATCGCAAGGCGGCCGTGTCAGCGGGCTGTGAAGATGACCTTTGCGGTGACGCCGAGTTCCGTTGCATCGCAGCAAAGGCGCAGATTATATTTCTTTTCATGACAATGACGCAGCGAGGCCGCAGCGGCGGCTGCTGTTTACCTGAAGCGACGTTATGAAAAAAGAGGCAGCAACGCGCAGTGGAGAATTAGCAACATTCTCGATGCTTGGCGCATCCACTCATGGACGGCCAGACTATGTCGTGTGAGGATTTCCGGAAAAGCGCAGCTATTGGAGCAGTCTTCAGAACTGCTGGAAAAGTGACGAGAATAAAGAGCAAAGAGAACAAAGCGGCCGGATCGAGTTGTCCTATCACTCGAGGTGCAGGGAGATCATCATGAACAAGCAAGTGTTCGCGCTGGCTGTCTCCATTGCTGCGTCTGTCGTTCTTGCCGCACCTGCCGCCGCGCAGACTAGCGTCACACTGTACGGCGTGATCGACGAAGGCATCAACTACACGAACAATGTCGGCCACGGCCATGTTTATGAACTCGCCAGCGGTCTTGCGCAGGGAAGCCGCTGGGGCCTGAAGGGTTCCGAAGATCTCGGCGGCGGCCTGAAGGCGATCTTCCAGCTCGAGAATGGTTTCGATCTGAATTCCGGGCGGCTCGGGCAGGGCGGCCGCCTGTTCGGCCGGCAGGCTTTCGTCGGACTCAGTTCACAGGCGTACGGCACGCTGACGTTCGGCCGGCAATACGACTCGGTCGTCGATTATCTCGCGCAGACCACGGCCAATGGCAATTGGGGCGGCGAGCTGTTCTCGCATCCGTACGACAACGACAACACCGACAACACGTTCCGCCTCGACAACACCGTCAAGTACACGAGCCCGTCGATCTCGGGCTTCCAGTTCGGCGGCACCTACAGCTTCAGCAACGACACGAACTTCGCCAACAATCGCGCCTACAGCTTCGGCGGCCAGTACACGTACGGCGGGCTGCTGGTCGCGGCCGCCTATCTGCAGGCCGACAATCCGGGCAACGGCTCGAACGGGGCGATCACCGCGAACGACGCCGGCTTCGTCGCGACGCGCCTGCGCGTGTTCGGCGGCGGCATCACCTATACGTTCGGACCGGCGACGGCGGGCTTCGTCTATAGCAACTCGAACTACCTGGAGCCGACCGCAAACGGCTATCTCGGCATCGAGCCGCCGGTGCCGCTCGTGCCCGTCACACCGCCGGGCGTGCTGCTGAATTCGCTCAAGTATCAGAACTTCGAGATCAACGGCAAATATCAGATTTCGCCGGTGCTGTTCGTCGGCGCGCAGTACGTGTACACGATGGAAACCTACGACGCATCGAATGGCGGCGTGAAGCCGCGCATCCATACGTTCGGCCTGATGGCCGACTACAACCTGTCCAAGCGCACCGACCTCTATCTGCAGGGCGCCTATCAGCAGGTCACCGGCGATTCCACGCTGTCGATCCTCGATTACGCATTCATCCCCGGCACGCAGTCGCCGTCGTCGACGTCGAAGCAGGTCGTCGTACGCGCGGCGATCCGGCATAAGTTCTAGTTCGCTGCCCTTCAAACGCAGATCGGCCAGCCTTCGGATTTCGAAGGCTGGCCTTTTTTTCGCCCTCCGACGCGACGCATGTCTATTCAAGTTCCCCTCGCGCCTGCCGATAAGTCGAATGTCAACAAGTCTGAACGCGCCGCGGCGAAGCGGTGATGTGTGCGTCGTTGGCGTCCCACTACACGTGCGGTCGTAACGCGGAAATACGGCTCGTAACGTCTGTATCAGAGTGTGTGGGGCAGGGCGTTTCTATTAAACGACACTTTAGAATTCCGCGAGAAATTTGATCGGCAAGCAGGCAGGAAATGAGCGCCATACGAGGCGGCTTCGCCGTGCCGTCGGGAAGGCCGCGCGGCCGAAGATCGCGCACCTCGTCCGCGGCATCGGGCTATCCGGCTTGCGCATTCATACAGCAGGAGTCGAACAGGATGAGCAAGCGTTTCGACAGAACGTTATTGGCCAGTCTCGCCGGCGCGTGGGTCGCGCTGGCCATCAGCGGTTGTGCGAACGTCGGGCAGCCCAATGCGCAGAACGGTGCGGCAACCAGCGCCAACGCGGCGTCCGGCGTGCCGGCGGCGAATGCGACGGGAGCGGCGTCTGGCGACCCGGCGGCAGCCGCGCCGCTGTCGATCGACGCCAGCGATAACGCGCCGCTGAAAAAGGCGCCGCCGCTCGTGTATCGGGTCAGGCGCGGCGACACGCTCGCGCGGGTTGCGCAGCATCATCACATCAGCGTCAAGCAGTTGCAGGCATGGAACGGGTTGAAGGCATCGGCGCGGCTGAAGCCGGGGCAGGTACTGCACGTTGCGTCGCCGGAAACGGTGCGCGGGGCGAAGGCGGCCAATGCGGCGGCCGCCGCGAAGGCGTCGGCGCAATCCGCGGCGCAGCGTGCGTCACAAGCGACAGCCCAAACGTCGGCGCAAGCTTCGACACAGTCCGCCGCGCCGGCGCCGGATGCCACCGCAGTCCGCGAAGTCACGCAGGAAACCCGCCGGCACGCGAGCAGCGTGACGCTCGCGTGGCCTGCCGCGGGCAGCGTCGTCGAAGCGTTCCAGCCCGGCGAAACACGCGGCATCGAAATTGGCGGCAACGCGGGCGATCCGGTGCGAGCCGCCGCCGACGGCAAGGTGATGTACGCGGGCACCGGACTGAACAGCTACGGCAGTCTGATCATCGTTCAGCACAACAAGGATTTTTTGACCGCGTATTCGCACAACCGCAAGCTGATGGTCAAGATGGGCGACATCGTCCGCAAGGGACAGCAGATCGCGGAGATGGGCGACGAGAACAACTCGCGTGTGTCGGTGGGGTTCGAAGTGCGGCGCGACGGCAAGCCGGTCGATCCGCTGCCTTATCTGCCGCAGGGGCGCGGCTGAGCTTCCACGTTCCCGGAAAAGCTCACCTTGAATTTATTCAGCTAAACCAGGTAATTTGATCGACCGCGCATTCCGGCGGTCGACGAATCGTTGCAAAAGTACCTTCACGTAAGAGCATTCCGCTCGATCTGCGCAAGAATACCGACGATCAACCATGCGGCCTCGACCCGCAGCCGTTTTTGAACGGTGAGGCAATGCAGGAGTCGGCAGGCAGCGCACGCACCGCCGCCGTGCCTGGTGCAAATCGCCGTTACGTCGTTTGCACTCCGCGCAGCAGCCGCGATACCTCGCCGTGGTAATGCAGGATCGCGGGATCGGCCTGCAAGAGCGGCAGATAACGCGGCAGGAAGTGATTGTGCGGTTGATCGGGCGAGAACAGGCCGACCACGGCCTCGGCGGTCGCGAGACGGTCGCCGGCCTCGGCTTCCGCGTCGTCGAGAACTTCGTCGACGCTCGCGATCACCGTCGACAGCGGCGTCAGCCAACGAAACCCCGAGCCGTTGATCAGCACCTGCAGGAATGCCGCCGGCGTTACCGGGCCGAATTCCTTTTCGTACGCGGCGCGTTCGTGATCGAGAATCGCCTTGTGCAGCGCAAGCAATGGTCGGCGAATGTCCGTGAGGAATTGAGTGCATTGCGGGTCGTTCATCGGCGGCTCCAGCGGCTGAGGTGATTCGACGGAATCGTGCGTCGCAACACCACTCAGTGCGATGCAGCGGGTCGCGCGATCACGCTAACGGATCGATTCGTCGATGGTAACGCATCGCTCCAGCCGACACATGCGATCCACCGCGCACAGCATGCGACGTGCCGCCTGACACCGCCAAAGCGAACTTCTTTCGGCACGGCTACAATCGGCCGGTTTTCTTGCGACACCCGCTCGCTCACAGGCCGCATTTCATGGTTTATTAGCGCGACACGCCGAACAAAACCGGTGCATGTCCGCGCTCTGGTGCGGTGTCGCGATCTAAACCGCGTGACCACAACAACATCCCCATCCGGAGCCGCTCATGACAACGCTCAATATCAACGGCGAAACCCATACCGTCGATGCCCCGCCAGACATGCCCCTGCTGTGGGTGCTGCGTGATCTCGTCGGGCTGACCGGCACCAAGTTCGGCTGCGGCATCGCGCAATGCGGCGCATGCACCGTGCATCTCGATGGCGTCGCGGTGCGTTCGTGCGTGTTCCCGGCGGCGGCGGTCGGCGACCGCAAGATCGTCACGATCGAAGCGCTCGGCGCCACGCCCACGGGCCAGAAAGTGCAGCAGGCCTGGCGTGAGCTCGACGTCGTGCAATGCGGCTACTGTCAGTCGGGGCAGGTGATGTCGGCGGCGTCGCTGCTCGCGCGCAATCCCAATCCGAGCGACGCCGACATCGACGCCGCGATGGCGGGCAACATCTGCCGCTGCGGAACCTATCACCGCGTGCGCGCGGCGATCAAGCACGCCGCGAAGGGGGCCTGACATGTCCCAGGGGTTGCTCGATGCACAGAACGGCGCGCAGCCGGCTGACACCGACACGCGGCATGCACGCGGCATCTCGCGGCGCGGCTTCCTCAAATTCGGCGTGACGGTCGGCGCCGCGGCCGGCGGCGGTCTGCTGCTCGGCTTCAGCATGCCGGCCGCGAGCCAGGATCAGAAGGCGGGCAAGAGCGTGATCGGCGGCGATGCGAACGAGGCGCCGCAAAGCGGCGTGTTCGCGCCGAACGCGTTCATCCAGATCGACAACGCCGGCAAGGTAACGCTCGTGATACCGAAGGTCGAGATGGGCCAAGGCGTCTATACGTCGATTCCGATGCTGATCGCCGAGGAACTCGAAGTGCCGCTCGGCACGGTCACGCTCGATCACGCGCCGCCCAACGAAAAGCTCTTCATGGACCCGCTGCTCGGCGGCCAGTTGACCGGCGGATCGACGTCGATCCGCTTCGCGTGGGAGCCGATGCGCCGCGCGGGCGCGACTGCACGCGTGATGCTGATCAACGCGGCCGCGCAGCAGTGGCAGGTCGATCCGGCGAGTTGTCATGCGCAGGCCGGTCAGGTGATCCACCCGGCCAGTAATCGCAGCGCGAGCTTTGGTCAGCTCGCGCAGGCCGCCTCCGCGCTGCCCGCGCCGCAGAACGTGCCGTTGAAAGACCCGAAGGACTTCAAGCTGATCGGCACGCCGGCGAAGCGTCTCGATTCGCCGGAGAAAGTCGACGGTACCGCGCAGTTCGGCCTCGACGTGCGCTTGCCCGACATGGTTTACGCGGCGATCGCGAACTGTCCGGTGTTCGGCGGCACGCTGGCGAGCGTCGACGATACGCATGCGAAGACGATCCCCGGCGTGCGCGAGGTCATCAAGCTCGACAACGCGGTCGCGGTGATCGGCGCTCACACGTGGGCCGCGAAGCGCGGCCTGCAGGCGCTCGACATCAAGTGGAACGAGGGCGCGGGCGCGCAGTTATCGATGAAGCGCATCGTCGACGATCTCGCGGCGGCCTCGCAACATGGCGGCGCGGTGGCGCGCAAGGACGGCGACGTCGGCCGCGCGTTCGGCGATGCGAAGTCGCGCGTCGACGCGGTCTACCAGCAGCCGTTCCTCGCGCACGCGACGATGGAGCCGGTCAACGCCACGGTCCACGTGCGCGGCGACGCCTGCGAAATCTGGCTCGGCTCGCAGGTGCCGACGCGTGTCGTCGATGCGGCGGTCGCGGTCACGGGCTTGCCCGCCGACAAGATCATCGTGCACAACCATCTGATCGGCGGCGGCTTCGGACGGCGGCTCGAAACCGACATGGTCACGCAGGCCGTGAAGGTCGGCAAACAGGTGTCGACGCCGGTCAAGGTGCTGTGGACGCGCGAGGAGGACATCCAGCACGACATGTACCGACCGTACTACTACGACACGATCTCGGCCGGGCTCGACGCGAACGGCAAGCCGATCGCGTGGCAGCATCGCATCGCCGGGTCGTCGATCATGGCGCGCTTCGCGCCGCCCGCGTTCAAGAACGGGCTCGACCCCGACGCGGTGGAGGTCGCCGCCGATCTGCCGTACGACCTGCCGAACCAGCTGGTCGACTACGTGCGCGTGGAGCCGCACGCGGTGCCCACCGCGTTCTGGCGCGGCGTCGGGCCGACGCGCGGCACGTTCGTCGTCGAGAGTTTCATCGACGAACTCGCCGCGCACGCGAAGAGCGATCCGGTGCAGTACCGGCGCGATCTGCTCGGCAAATCGCCGCGCGCGTTGAACGTACTCAACCTGGCCGCGCAAGCGGGCAACTGGGGCAGCGCGCTGCCCAAGGGGCAAGGGCGCGGCATCTCAGTGATGCACGCGTTCGGCAGCTTCTTCGCGATCGTCGTCGAGGTCGCGGTCGAGCAGGGCGAAGTGACGGTCAAGCGCGTCAACTGCGCGGTCGATTGCGGGATGTTCGTCAACCCGAACACGATCGAAGCGCAGGTGCAGGGCGGCATCATCTTCGGCATCACGGCGGCGCTTTATAGCGAGATCACGATCAAGGACGGTCGCGTCGAGCAGAACAACTTCACCGACTACCGGATGCTGCGCATCAACCAGACGCCGCCGATCGACGTGCATATCGTGAAGAGCGGCGAGGCGCCCGGCGGCATCGGCGAACCCGGCACCGCGGCGCTCGCGCCCGCGCTGACCAACGCGATCTATGCGGCCACCGGCACGCGGCTGCGGCAATTGCCGGTTGGCCGCCAACTGCACAGCGCCTGACGCGAAAGGAGCCCGACATGAAAAAAATGCTGAAGGGTCTTGGCGCGGCGCTATGCGTCGCATTGCCGTTTATCGCCCAGGCACCTGCTGATGCCGCAACTCCGGCAGCCACCGGCGCAGCCGATCAAACGCTCGTGCAACGCGGCGCTTACCTCGCTCAACTCGGCGATTGCGCCGCCTGCCACACCGCGCCGAAAGGCAAGCCGTTCGCCGGCGGCCTGCCGATGAACACGCCGATGGGCCGCATCTATGTGACCAACATCACGCCCGACGCGCAGACCGGCATCGGCGGCTACACTGAAGCCGCCTTCGCGCGGGCGCTGCGTGAGGGCGTCGCGAAAGACGGCCACAACCTGTATCCGGCGATGCCGTATCCGTCCTACGCGAAGGTCGACGACGACGACGTGAAGGCACTGTACGCGTTCTTCATGCACGGCGTCGCGCCGGTGCAGCAGGCGAATCGCGAGTCCGACATCAAGTGGCCGTTGAACATGCGCTGGCCGCTGATGTTCTGGAACATGGCGTTTCTCGAGAAGGGTGGGTATCGCGACAAGCCAGGCAAGGACGTCGCGTGGAATCGCGGCGCGTATCTGGTGCAAGGGCTCGGACATTGCGGGTCGTGTCACACGCCGCGCGGTGTTGCGTTCCAGGAAAGTGCGCTCGACGAAAGCGGCAGCGCATTCCTGAGCGGCGCGCTGCTCGACGGCTGGTTCGCGTCGAACCTCACGGGCGAGCACAACACCGGGCTCGGCCGCTGGAGCGACGAGGATCTGCGCACGTTCCTGAAGACCGGCGCGAATCGCCATGCATCGGCGTTCGGCGCGATGACGAGCGTGATCAACAACAGCACGCAAGCAATGAGCGATCAGGACGTCGCGGCAGTCTCGACGTATCTGAAGTCGCTGCCGCCGGCCGGCGGCACCGGCGCGGCGGCCTATACGTACGATCCGCAGGCGACGAAGGTGTCGCTCGATCGCCCCGCGAACGATGCCGGCGCACGCGTCTATACGGCGTATTGCATGCATTGCCATGGCGTCGACGGGCACGGTTTCGCGCCGATGCTCGCGCCACTCGCCGGCAATCCGAACGTGCTCGCGAAGGACGCGTCGTCGCTGATCAACGTCACGTTGAACGGCACCGGCGATCTCGTGATCGACGGCGTGCCGTCGCCGTTTCCGATGCCCGGCTTCGCCGCGGTGCTCGACGATCAGCAGATCGCCGACGTGCTGAGCTTCGTGCGGGCTGGCTGGAACAACGGCGCGCCGGCGGTCGGTGCGGCGGAGGTGGCGAAGTTGCGGCAGTCGACGCAGGCGGGGCGTTGATCGGTCGCTAAGTGCGGCGCAGAAGCGCGCTTGGCGACCTCGCGCCGTTTCAGGTTGTGGGCCAACCGACGGCAGCTATCATAGTGGGGCGGCCACACCGCGTCTTCGTCGATGGACTCGCCGTCGGCCAATGCCGACATTTGCATCACGACCGATACAGGCGCATTGGTCCTATGGGAGTCCCCGTTGTGTTCGAACGGCTCTCAGAATTGGCCACGACCTTCGTTCGCCGTGCGGCGTCGAAGTCTCTGCGCGAAGCTCATGGACTTCCGACATGACCCTACCCAGTCAAGCCCGGAACGTGTCGGTCACACCGTCGGCTTCTCGCCTGTCGACGCTCAGTCACATACAGATCGCGTCGCTGTGGTTTGCGCTCTTTACCCAATGGATGACGGTGGTTCCGGTGCTCGTGCCGGCACAGGTCGCCGATATGCTCGGACGCGATGCCGCGTTGAAGGAAGGCGTGGCCGGCTCCGTCATTGCGTCCGGCGCATTCATTGCGATGATCGTGGCGCCACTGGCCGGCGCGCTTTCAGATCGCTGCTCTGCAAAACATGGACGTCGGCGACCGTTTCTCGTCACCGGCGTGTTCGGCATTGCGGTTGCACTGGTATGGCTTGGCTCATTCAACGGCGGGGGGAGCGTAGGGATGTATACACTCGCGTTCCTGCATCTCCAGTTCTGGTGGAACTGGGCGGCGGGGCCGTACGCCGGGCTGGTGCCCGATGTCGTGCCAAAACAGGAAACCAACCGCGCGAGCGCGTGGCTCAACGTGATGACCGTGCTCGGCACGATCACTGGCAACATGGTGCTCGTTGTCCTCTATTCGCCGGGCCACCTGTTTCCTACGGTTGCCGCGTTCATTGCGATCATGTTGCTCTGCCTTTGGCTGACGATTCGCGGCTCGCGCGAGCCGACACCTGTCAGATCCCGACAACGGTTCGAGCTCGTCACGTTCATGCGCTCGTTCTATCTCGATCCACGCCTGCACCGAAACTTTTACTGGGTGCTGGTAACCCGTCTGTTCGGCAACATGGGAATCTGGTCGATCTTCACCTTCATGTTGTACTACCTGCAGGACGTGATCGGCATTCGTCATCCGACCAGTCTCCTGAATGGGCTGCTTGGCGTCGGCGTGGTGCTTGCGATCCCGGCCAGCCTGCTGGGCGCACGGCTCGCCGACCGGCACGGCGTCGTTCCCGTCGTCCGCCTGACCAGCTGGATCATGGCCGGGGCTGCGATCGGCTTTGTCCTGCTGGCGTTGCATCCAAACCTGTTGCTGGTGATCACAGTCGGGCTGGTTTTCTGCGCCGCTTACGGAACCTATCAAGCCGTCGACTGGGCACTCGCGCTGCAAGTATTGCCAGACGATGCGTCCAGCGGCAAGGACATGGGCATCTGGCAAGTGTCGATGGTGCTACCGCAGATCCTCGGCCCTGCCGTCACCGGGTGGATGCTGTCATGGGTCAAGGCGTTTGCCGGTGCCGGACCCGCCTATGTCGTCGCGTTCGTCGTCGCAGCGGGGTGGTTCGTGCTCGCGGCGTGGTTCGTCTCGCGCATCAAGATTGCTTCCCGGCAGCACGTATCCATGACTTGAACTACAGACCGCGAATCACCTCACCTCACCGATGCTGTCCCACCTTCTGCCGCTTTTCGAGCACGCGAGCATACCAGGTCAGCGGAAAACACATCGCGAAGTAGATCATCGCGACCATGCCGTAGATCGGAAACGGCCGGAACGCGGCATTCGTGATCATCGTGCCGGTCTTCGTCAGTTCGGCGAAGCCGATGATCGACGCGAGCGCGGTGCTCTTGACCACCTGCACGAGAAAACCGACGCTCGGCGCGACCGCGATCTTCAGCGCCTGCGGCCACACGATATAGCGCAACTGCTGGCCGAACGTCATACCGAGGCTCGCACCCGCGGCCCACTGACCGCGCGGCACCGCTTCGACGCAGCCGCGCCAGATGTCGACCAGATACGCGCTCGTATAGAGCGTCAGCGTGACGGTCGCGGCGGCCCACGGCGACACGTCGATGCCGATGAGCGGCAAGCCGAAGAACGCGAGAAAAAGCTGCATCAGGAGCGGCGTGCCCTGAAACACCTCGACGTACAGCACGACGATGCGGCGCAGCCACGCGATCGGCGACACGCGCATCGCGAGCAGCACGAGCCCGACGATCCCGCCGCCGACGAACGCGATCAGCGACAGCAGCACGGTCCAGCGCGCGGCGAGCAGCAGGTTGCGGGCGATGTCCCACAGCGTGAATTCGACCATGATCAGCGCTCCGTCGGCAGGGTGCGCGCGCCGCGCCACATCAGGCGGCTGCGCCAGTTGCGCGGCAAGCCGTCGTTGCCGCTACTGCTGTTGTGACCACGTGTCGCGCGGCCCGCGAACAGCCCGCGGCCGAAGCGGTTCAACAGCTGCCGCAACGCGATCGACATCAGCAGATAGGTCGCCGTGATGATCAGGTAGCTCTCGAACGAGCGGAAGTTGCGCGACTGGATGAAGTTCGCCGCATAGGTCAGGTCGGGCACCGATATCTGCGACACGACGGCCGAGCCGAGCATCACGATCAGCACCTGGCCGAGCAGCGCGGGAAACACGTTGGCGAGCGCCTGCGGCAGCACGACGTAGCGGAACACCTGGCGTCCATGCAGGCCGAGCGCCTGGGCGGCCTGCACCTGGCCGCGCGAAATCGAATCGATGCCGGCGCGCACGATCTCGATCGCGTACGCGCCGAGATTGACGGTCATCGCAAGAATCGCGGCCTGGATCTCGTCGATATGAATGCCGAGGCTCGGCAGGCCGAAAAACACGAAGAACAACTGCACCAGAAAAGGCGTGTTGCGGATCAGCTCGACGTAGCTCGCGACCAGCCAGCGCGCCCACTTCGGCCCGGCCGCCGCGATGCTCGCGCCGGCGATCCCCACCAGCCCACCCGCCAGGGTCGACACGGCCGTGAGGCCGAGCGTCACGGCGGCGCCGCGCGCGAGCATCCCCGCATACAGGCCGAAGCCGCTGAAATCGAACGCGTAAGTCATGGCCTCTTGCCCATCGTAGGATCAGATCGCGGCGCGGCCTTCACGGCGCCACGCCACAGGGTTCAAAGATCGGCCGGCAGCGGCGCGCGCAGCCACTTCTGCGAAATCGCGTTCATCGTGCCGTCCTTGCGGGCCTTGGCAATCGTTTCGTCGACCTTCGCCTTCAGGCGCGGCTCGTTCTTGTTCAGACCGACGTGATCGGGCGAGCTGAACAGCGCGAACTTCTGCTCCGGATCGTTCGCCGGATGCCGCGCGAGAATCGTCGCGCCGACGTCGTTGCCGACCACCATCAACTGTACCTGACCAGAAAGAAACGCCGAAATAGCGCCGTTCGGATCGTCGAAACGTTTGATGTTCGCCGACGGCGGCGCGATCTTCGTCACGCTCAGGTCTTCGAGCGTGCCGCGCGCGACCGAGATCGACTTGCCGCCGAGGTCGGCGGCGTTTTTCACCGGCAGCGACTTCGGGCCGAACACCGCGAGGTAGTACGGCGCGTAGGGTTGCGAGAAGTCGATCACTTTTTCGCGCTCGGGCGTCTGGCCGACCGACAGCAACATGTCGGCCTTGTGGTCGGCAAGGAAGGCCATGCGGTTGTCGCCGGTGACCGGCACCAGTTCGACCTTCGCGTTGAGCGCCTTGCCGATCAGATTGGCGACGTCGATGTCGTAGCCGACCGGCTTCATGTCCGGACCGATCGAGCCGAACGGCGGATAGTCCTCGAATACGCCGATGCGCACGGTGCCGGACTTCGCGATGTCGTCGAGCGCGTCGGCATGCGCGGCCGATGGCAGCGCGCACAGCGCGCCGAGCGCGGTCATCGCGAGCGTCGCGGCGAGCGTCGCGAACACGCGGCGGGTCGATTGGAGAGCGGGGCGCTGGTTCATCATCTGTTCCTCTGTCGTCATGCGGTTTTATCGAAGCGAAGCGTGTGTGATGGGTTCGGGTATCAGGCGGCGCGCGCGGCGATCAGCTTGCACGCGTGCGGTGGCAGCTCGGCGAGCACCGGCATGCCGAGCGCGAGCCCGGGCGTTTCGCGCGGCGTGGTCGCGGCGGTCAGCGTGAAGCCGACGCAATCGATCGTCGCTTCGAGCGAGGCGCCGACGTCGCGAATGAACGTGACGGTACCGGGCAGCCGGTTCGCGTTCGGTGCTTCCGTGGCCGCCTTCACGCAGATGTCCTCGGGGCGAATCAGCAGGCGGATCGCGTCGCCGGCCGCACCCGGCTGCCGCGCATCGGCGAGCGGCGCGCTCGGGTTCGGCGTCACCGCGATGCGCCGTCCGCCCGGCAGGCTCACGATGCCCGCGCCGTCGTACCGCACCGGCAGGATGTTGCCGAGGCCGATGAAGTCGGCGACGAACTCGCTGACCGGATCGCGGTAGATGTCGAGCGGCTTGCCGACCTGCGCGATGCGGCCTTTCTCCATCACGACGATCTCGTCGGCCATCGTCATCGCTTCGCGCTGGTCGTGCGTGACCATGATCGTCGTGATGCCGAGGCGTTGCTGCAGCAGGCGGATTTCGACCTGCATCGCTTCGCGCAGCTTCGCGTCGAGCGCGGACAGCGGTTCGTCGAGCAGCAGCAGTTGGGGCTCCGAAGCAATCGCGCGAGCGATCGCGACGCGCTGACGCTGGCCGCCCGACAGTTGCGTGACCGGCCGGTTCGCCATGTGCGGCAGCTGGATCAGTTCGAGCAGCTCGGCGACGCGGCGCGTTTGCTTCTCTTTCGCGACCTTGCGCAGCTTCAGCGGATACACGACGTTCTGCGCGACCGTCATATGCGGAAACAGCGCGAGCGACTGGAACACCATCCCAAAGTCGCGCCGATTGGCCGGCAGTCGCGTGATGTCGCGGCCGGCGAAATGGATGCTGCCCTCGGTCGGCGTTTCGAGGCCTGCGATCATCCGCAGCAGCGTGGTCTTGCCGCAGCCGGACGGGCCGAGAAAGCACACGAGCTTGCCGTCGGGCACGCTCAGGTCGACGTCGTCGACGGCATGCACGGCCCCGAAGCGCCGCGTGACGGCCTGCAAGGTCAGATGAGTCATCGGAAGCTCCAGCAAGGTGACGGGTTCACAGCGCGACGCCTTCGTCGCCGATCAGCTTTTCGAGCAGCCAGATCAGCGCGAAGTCGATCGCGACGATGACCACCGCGAAACAGAACACGGTCGGATCGAGCGACGACACCGTGCGGCTATAAAGCCACACCGGCAGCGTCATCGTATCGATGCTGTACAGGAAGAACGTCACCGTGAACTCGTTGAACGACACGATGAAGGCGAACAGCATGCCGGCGAGAATGCCGGGGCGCATCAGCGGCAGCACCACGTCGATGAGCGCGCGGCCGGGGCTCGCGCCCATCACGAGCGCGGCTTCCTCGAACTCGGGGCCGATCGACGCGACCGACGCCGCGCAGTTCTTCACCGTGAACGGCAGCGCCAGGATCACATGCGCGATGATCAGACGGCCGACGCCAAGCTCGACCGGCAGCACGTTGAACACCAGCAGCAGCGACAGGCCGAGCATCACGAGCGGATAGACGAGCGGCAGCGCGACCAGTTGCTCGACCACCGGCTTGCCGTGAAAACGGTAGCGCGACAGCGCGTACGCGGCGGGCACGGAGACCAGCGTCGCGATCAGCATCGTCGCTAGCGCGACGACGAGGCTCGTGGTCAGCGCGGCGCCCATCGACAGCGTATCGGTCGCGTCCGGTGACACGAAGCTGTGCCACGCCGCGCGGTACCAGTGCAGGCTGTACGCGTGCGGCGGGAATTCGAGCGTGTCGGCCGCGCTGAACGACATCGCGATCATCGTCAGGATCGGCAGCGCGGCGAGAAACAGCACCACGCCCGCGACGAGCGCGGTCGCGCGGCCGAGCTGGCCGGGCATCGTCTGCGGCAGGCGTGGAAAGCGGGGCGTCTGAGGTTCGGTGCGCGGCAGGCGCGAACTCGGCAGCGGCGTGCTCATGCGTGAGGCTCCCCGGTCAGACGTTGGGTGCGGCGCACGAGTCGTTGCGACAGCGCCATCACGGCGAGCGTCGCGATCATCAGCACCAGGCCGGAAGCGGAGGCGGCCGGCCAGTTCAAGAGCGGCGCGACCTGATCGTGCACCAGCACCGCGAGCATCGGCACACGCCGGCCGCCGAGCAGCAGCGGCACCGCGAACGCGCTCGCGTTGTACGCGAACACCAGCAGCGCGCCCGACACGAGGCCCGGCATCGCGAGCGGCAGCAGCACGTGACGCAGCGTTTGCCAGCGCGTCGCGCCGAGCGTCGCGGCGGCTTCCTCGTACGAGATCGACACCGCGCGCATCGCGCTGGACAGCGGCAGCACGGCGAGCGGAAACGCGGTCTGGATCAGCCCCAGCAGCACGCCATGCTCGCGATACAGCCACATCACCGGACGCTCGACGAGTCCGCTCGCGAGCAGCGCGTGATTGAGCAGACCCGCCGGGCCGAGGATCACGAGCCAGCCATAGCCTTGCAGCAGCAGATTGACGAGCAGCGGCAGCAGCACACCCGCGAGCAGCAGCCGGCGCGCGAGCCGCGATGTCGTGCGCGCCATCGCGAGCGCGACCGGAATTGCGAGCACGACCGCGCACAGCATGCTCTGGAACGCGAGCCGCAGCGTCAGCCACAACGATTTCAGGAAGTAGCCGTCGAGCAGGTCCGCGTAGTTCTGCAGCGTGAAGCTGCGCCATTCGTTGCCGGACGTGCCGAAGCTCATGCGCAGCACGACCAGCGCGGCCGCGCCGAGTATCGCCAGAAACAGCAGGATCGGCGCGAGCAGCAGCCACGGCCGGGCTTTCGCGAGCGTCGTTGCGCCGGCAGCGGGGTCGGACGCGGCCGTCGCAACAACTGCGGAAGCGGAGGCGCCGCCGCCGGGCGCTGGGCCCGGCGTGGCTTCGTCCGGCATCATCGCGGCACGCCGCGGGAAGCGCGCGAGCATCGTGGTTACGCCGAGAAGATTTCGGTGTAGCGCTTGATCCATGCCGGCTGCACGGCGGCGAGCGCCTTGTCGTCATGCAGCACGGCTTTCTCGGCGATCTGCTGCGGGCTCGGCACGAACGCGCGGCTCTCGGCCGGAATCATCGCTTTCGAATTGACTGGGCCGTTCAGCACATCGGCGGCCATGCGGCCTTGCACACCGGCGTCGAGTGAGTGATTGATGAACGCGTGGATCAGGTCGGTGTCGCCCGGATGCGCTTTCGGAATCACCGTGAACATCAGCTGCGTCGCGAAGCCTTCCTTCATGCCGTAGGTCACGCCCATCTTGTATTCGGGCTTGCGGATCTGATCCGGGAAAAATGCGGGCGAGTAGATGCCGCCGATGTCGAGCGAGCCCGTGCGGAACAGGTCGGCCACCTGGTTCGGGTTCTCGCCGAGCGTCAGCACGTGGTCTTTGAGTTGCGCGAGCTTCTTGAAGCCGGGCTCGATGTTCTGCTGCGAGCCGCCGTTCATCTTCGCGGCGATGATCGCGAGATCGACCGCTTCGGCCCACTCGGGCGGCGGCAGGAAAACGCGGCCGGCGTATTTCGGGTCCCACAGCGCCTCGTACGACGAAGGCGGCGTCTTGACCGTCGCGGTGTTGTAGATGAGGCCGTCGGACCACAGCAGATAGCCGACGCCGAAACCGTTCGCGCCGGTGCGGTATGGCGGCGCGACTTCTTTCAGGTTCGGCAGGCGGTCGAGGTCGGGCTTCATCAGCAGGCCCGCGTCGGCGAGGCCGGAGGCGCCGACGCCGGCGAGCGTGATCACGTCATAGGTGGGGCGCTCGCCCGCTGCCTTGACTTTGGCGACCATGCCGGAGGTGCCGTCGGCGCGATCGGCGATGACCTTCGCGCCGGTCTTCGCGGTGAAGGTCGCGGCGATGTTGCGCAGCGCGGCCGTGCCGGTATCGTCCGACCACGTGAGGATGCGCAGCGTCTTGCCGCTGAAGTTGTGCTCCTGCGCGCGCAGGTTGAGGAACGGCATCGGCAGCGCGGATGCCGCGAGCGCCGTACCGATCATCTTGATGGCCTGCCTTCTACCCCGTTTGATCTGCTGCATGGCGGTCTCCTGTGTTGAACGCCCGTTGCCCATGATTCGCCGTGACCGCTGCCGGATATACCGTGCGTGGATGCACTGTAGGTTTGCCAAAATCACGCAACAATCGAAATATGCGCATGGATGGCATGACGTACGCTCATGGCTCGCCGCCGGCGATCACGGGGGCGAGCGATTCGACGACGCGGCGGGAAGCTACGGGCGATGGCTTATGCGGGTTAACGTCCATATCTGGCTGAGGAATCCCAGCGTGCGTCGAGGTATGAGGAAAGCTCGGTTCTGGTGCGATTGCTGAAGGCTTTTTTGCACCACGCCGGTGCGACATTCTTCAGTACGGGCGTTTGCACGCATGCCATGAGTCGAACGCATGCGGGTTCGCCTGCGCGCCCACTCGTGCGCGCATAGCCGATCGCGTATGCTGTGGGCTTGACGGGCAGGGCGGCGAGGGGCGCTGCCGCAGCCACGCAATGATTTTTTCTGATCCTGGACATCCGATGCGACGCCTACCGCCGCTCAACGCGCTGCAGATTTTCGAAACCGTCGCGCGCCATCGCAGCTTCACGCGTGCCGCCGATCATCTGTGCCTGACGCAAGGCGCGGTCAGCCGGCAGATCATCGCGCTCGAGGAGTACTACAAGTTTCCGCTGTTCAGGCGTCACGCAAAGGGGCTGACGCTGACCGCCGAGGGCGAAATGCTGCTGCCGGCGGTCAAGGAGAGCTTCGCGCGGATCGAGGAAATGTCGCTGCGCTTGACGAGGCAGCGCACCGATCTCGCGCTCAAGGTGCCGACCTGCGTGATGCGCTGGATGCTGCCAAAGATCATGCGCTTCCAGTCCGACTATCCCGATCTGCACGTGCAGATCACGACCACCTGGCAGCACGACGTCGATTTCCAGAGCGAGCCGTTCGACGCGGCGATCATCTACGGTTCGTCGCCCGGTGCGGACGTGCAGGCGGTGTCGCTGTTCGAGGAGCGTCTGACGCCGGTCTGTACGCCCGAGCTGCTGAAGGACAAGCCGCTCGCGCAGGTGGCCGATCTCGGGCGCCACACGCTGCTGCATCCGACGCGCGATCACCGCGACTGGAAGATGTGGCTCGCGAAAGTCGCGGAAGCCGATTCGGCGGGCGCCGCGACGATCGACGCGGAGGTCGGTCCGAGCTTCGATACGCTCGACATGGCGACCAACGCCGCCGCGCAGGGCTTCGGTGTCGCGATCAGCGACCTCGCGCTAATCGACGAGGACGTCGCCGCCCGGCGCCTCGTGCGGCCGTTCGATACCGTGCTGAAGACCGGCTGGCGCTATTACTTCGTGTACCCGGACTCAGTCGCGCAACAGCAGAAGCTGAATCTGTTCCGCGACTGGATCGCCGAGCATTGGGAAGAGTGAGGTTGCCGTCCACCCGTGTCGGATAAGGCATCGCGTCACGGCGCGAACGACAGAAACAGATAAGCCGCGAACAGCGACAGACGCACGGCGCCTTGCAGAATTGTCGTGCGCCCGGTGCTGAGCGTCAGCGTGGCGACCACCAGCGTGAGCGCGAGCAGCACCATGTCCTTGCCATCGATGCCGAGCACGATAGGCCGACCGATGTACAGGAACACGCCCGCGACGGTGGGAATAGTCAGGCCGATACTCGCCAGTGACGAGCCGAGCGCGAGGTTCAGGCTGGTCTGCAGACGGTCGGCGCGCGCTGCGCGCAGCGCCGCGAGTCCTTCCGGCAACAGCACCAGCGACGCAATCACAATACCGACCACCGCCGGCGGCGCGCCCGCGCTCAGCACCGCGGACTCGACCACCGGCGACAGCACTTTCGCGAGCAGCACGACCGCGACGAGGCTCACAAGCAGCAGCACGCCGCTGATGGCGGCGAGGCGCGCGCCCGGCGGCTCGGCATGGACGTCTTCGTCGGGCACGCCGGCGAGGAAGTAGTCGCGATGGCGCACCGTCTGCACGAACACGAACACGCAGTACAGCACCAGCGACGACACGCCGGCAAACGCGAGCTGCGACGGCGAAAGGACAGGCCCAGGGCTGGTGGTCGTGAAATTCGGCATCACGAGCGTCAGTACCGACAGCGACGCGAGCACCGCCAGCGCGGCCGCCGCGCCGCGGCTCTGGAAGTCCTGTTCCAGATGGCGGATGCCGCCCACCAGCAGACACAGCCCGACCAGCCCGTTGCAGACGATCATCACGGCCGCGAATACCGTATCGCGCGCGAGGCCGGCTTTCTCGGGACCGGACGTCAGCATCACCGAGACGATCAGCGCCACCTCGATCACCGTGACGGCGACCGCGAGCACCAGCGTGCCAAACGGCTCGCCGACGCGATGCGCGACCACTTCGGCATGATGCACGGCGGCAAACACGGCCGCGCATAGCGACATGCCGGCCAGTGCGAGCAGCAGCGTGTTGCCCGGCATCGCGTAGGCGGCGCCGAGCACGATCCAGCTAACGATCGGCGCGACGAGGGTCCAACGAGGCAAGACGGTCGCGGACGAAGTCATGCGGCCTTCCTTTTCGGTGCGTGTGTGAACCTGAAGTAATATCTTAACAAGCGACGTTAAGCTATTAAATTATCGGGGATAACTCGTTCCGAGAAGCCGTCGCCACGCGGTCGGGTCGTCATCGCGACGCGCGTAGCGCATTAAAAATATCGCGGTTTCGGGGGCGCGGGGAATCGCCGCGTCGGATGGTGCGATGGCCGCACCGTGAGGCAATGGTGTCGAGCGCTGCATCGGAGGGGGAAATTGGCGTCGCGGCGGAGCTTTCCGCCGTCGACGCCAGCTTGCTGCTGTTACCGCAACTTCTTCGGCCGTTCGACCGGATTACTGGCCCATCGCGCGGATCGACAGTGCGCTCTTCACCGACGTCACGCCTGCCACGCCTTGAGCGGCGTTCGTCGCGAGTTCGATCTGAGCCTGTTCCGGCACCGAGCCTTCCAGCGTGACGGCGCCGTCGCGTGCGCGCACGGTGATATTGCCGACGGTCAGGCCCTTCGTACGCGCGAGCGCCGCGCGGACCTTCTTCTGCAGCGCGCGATTAGCCGCGCGAGTCTGCTTGGCGGTCGGTGCCGATGCCGCCGGCGCTGCGGTCGCGGCCGCATCGCTGCTTTGCGCGTACGCGTTGAGGGAAGCGAGAACGACCAGCGCGCCGCCGATCACCTTGATTGCCGAGAATGCTTTCATTCAACCATCTCCTGTTGTCGTAGAACGTCGATCCCCGGATGGGGTCGATTTTTATACACCAGCGGGTACAGCGGGATTCAATGCCAATGGAACAGGCACAGCAGTCTGCGAACGCTTTCAGCCGACACGCGGTTTCAGCGAGCCGCGAAGCGCGCGCCGAAACATGCAAACGGCCGTGTGACCGGCCGGATGCACACAATACAACAATTGGTGCCATGTTGACTTCCATGGCGCAGAAAATGAGGCTTCGGTACAACGAATTTGTCGAGCGTAACCGGTCGATGACGTGGGAGTGGGGCGACTGCGCGCTTGTCGCGAGGCCGTAGGTTTCAGCACCGATTTCAGCACCGACTCGAGGAAACCCAGCGCATGCGAAACGAAGCTCTTCCGATCCGGCCGTTGCGCCGCGAGGATCTGCCGACCGATACCGTGGAACTCGCGCGCTTCATGGTCGGCAAATATCTCGTGCACGATCTGCCCGAAGGACGCCTGAGCGGACGCATCGTCGAGACCGAGGCGTATCCGCTCGGCGACTCGACGAGCCATGCGTTCATCGGACGTCGTCCGTACAACGGGTCGATGTTCCTCGCGCGCGGTCATGCTTATGTGCGGCTGACCTACGGCGTGTCTTACATGCTCAACATGTCGTCCGAAGCGGAGGAGGTCGGCGCCGGCATCCTGCTGCGCGCGATCGAACCGCTCGAAGGACTCGCGCTGATGGAAGCGCACCGTCCCGGCGTGCCGCTGCGCGATCTCGCGCGCGGACCCGGCCGGCTGACGGTGGCGTTCGGCATCGGCCAGACGTTCGACGGCCGCGATTTGTGTACGGGGCGGGGGCTATGGATCGGCGTGATCGAGACTGGCGACGCGCCGATCGGCGTGACGACGCGCATCGGCCTGTCGCGCGAGATGCACCGTCCGTTGCGATTTTTCGAGCCGGGCAGCGCGTTCGTCAGCGGCCCGCGCAAGCTACTGACGATTCCGCATTCGGGCGCATGACGTCGCAGCTACGCGCGTACATCGATTCAGACGTTTCGGCGTGCGTGCGGGCGATTTTTTTCTTTGATCAGATGTATTTCGGAAACATCAGACGCAAAGGTGACGATGCGGGCAATTGTTACCCCGAAGATCATGCTAACGGAGGCGGTTCCACCGATATTTCCGAGATCGTTGCGAACTGAGCAATTTTCTATCTCGCAATTAAGGGTTTTCCCTTGGCAGTGCGGTGACTAGACTCAAGTCATTCGCTGGACACCGAGGTGTCGGCGATGCAGATAAAACCACATTGGAGGGAAGTCATCATGAAATCGCTGATCAAGGCAGTTGTCATTGCGGCCCTTGTCGCCGCGCCAGTCGTATCGTTCGCGCAGTCGAGCCAGCAGCCAGTCACCCGCGCGGAAGTCCGCAGCGAACTGATCCAGCTGGAGCACGCGGGATACAACCCGTCGACCTCGAGCGACCCGAATTATCCGGCCGACATCCAGGCCGCCGAGCAGCGCGTGCAAGCGCAAAATCCGGCCGTCGCGCAAACCCAGCCGAGCGCTGATACCAGCGGTTACGGCGCGCCGATGAGCGGATCGACCCAGGCGGGCGGCATGAAGCAGCCGATGAGCGGCCCGAAGAGCGTCTATTTCGGTAACTAAGCAGGCAGCAGAATCTGTGTGCGCGTCGTTTGACTGCGCACACAGCGTTTCATACCCGGTACTGTTTCAAACGAGCGCGCCGCACTCATGCGCCCGAGAGCGTGTGATCCGCGCGCGTTGCGTTCCTCTTTCCGAAGGAACCTCCGCTGCCGCAAGGTAGCTTGGCCCAAGCTCTTAGAGGTTTGGGCTTTTTTTGCGTCTGGTCCCGCGCGGATGATCGATGCGGTGTCGCTAAGCGAAAACCGTGCTGCCTGTCAGAGCCGTTCGCCGTGAATATAGAACTCGAGTTGCTGAATCGTGAACTGCTGTTCCGCGATGATGTCCTTCACGAGGTCGCCAATCGACACCATGCCGACCAGCCTCTCGTTGTCGATGACAGGCAGGTGACGCATGCGCCGCTCGGTCATCAGCGCCATGCACTCTTCGGTCGTCTGGTCCGGACGAACGAAGCGCACCGCCTTGCTCATGATGTCGCGCACCGGCGTCGCCTTCGACGATCGGTCCATCAGCACGATCTTGCGCGCGTAGTCGCGCTCCGTGATGATGCCGGCGATGCTGTCGCCGTCCGTCACCACCAACGCGCCGATGCCTTTCTCGGCCATCAACCGGATCGCCTCGTAGACGGAATCGTCGGCGCCGATCGTGTAGACGTCGGAGGGGTTCGGTTTCGTTTTAAGAAGCTGTGCAACGCTTGTCATGGAGCGGCTCCGTTTCGCAATGCAGCACGCCGAAGTGGCGCACTGTCGTGAGGGACAGGCGATACCAGTATAGGCGCGACGCGCGCCCGCGGTACACCGGGAATACCTCGGGCGCGCCGGACGATGCGCGCTGGATTGACGCGGTCCGCGTCGGCTTGTTTCGGGTCTCGGGGTCGTGTTTCGCCTGATGCGCGTGTCTGGTGCGGCTTGTCGCGGGGCAGCGTCCCGTGCAAGCGAAGGGGCATCCGCGTGCTGCATGCGGATTAGCGGTAAACTCGCAGTCCACACCTTATCCCCGGCTCGGCCGGGTTCATGCCAGCACCATTGTTCAACGCCATGCTCACGTCTCAGGATCCATCGCCCGCAGCGGACGGCGCCGTCACCGGCGAATGCGTCGTGCTCGACGCCACCGCCACGCTGCCCACGCGCTACGGCACGTTCACTTCCTATGTGTTTCGCGTGGTCGACAGCGGCGCCGAACATCTCGCGCTCGTGATGGGCGATGTCGCCAACCAGTCGTCGGTGCTGACGCGCCTGCATTCGGAATGTCTGACGGGCGACGTGCTCGGCTCCTATCGCTGCGACTGCGGCGAGCAGCTCGATCTCGCGCTGCGCTATATCGCGGCAGAGGGTTGCGGCGTACTGCTGTATCTGCGCGGCCACGAAGGACGCGGCATCGGTCTGTCGAACAAGATCCGCGCGTATGCGCTGCAGGAGCAGGGGCGCGATACCGTCGAAGCCAACCTCGATCTCGGCCTGCCCGACGATTCACGCGAATACGATTCGGCCGCGGGCATCCTGCGCACGCTGAAGGTCACGTCGGTGCGGCTGATGAGTAACAATCCCGAAAAGTTCGACACGCTGTCGAAGCACGGCATTCCGGTGTGCGAGCGTGTCGCGCTCGCGATTCCGATGCGCGAGGAAAACGAGCGGTATATCCGCACGAAGCAGCTGAAGTTCGGGCATTACTTCGACGAGAACGAATAGCCATGTTTTCAGGCTTGTCCCGGTAAGCCCAAAGGCTTGCAGGATATACCGCAAGTATCTGAATTTTAAGTAAAATATTGACGCTTCGCTTACCCCAAAATTGTGATGCTGGCGTACGTTTTTGTGCCGTTGTGCAGAAACCTTCCGAGTCTTTCGATTTCCTCGAGTCGTACCGGTCGACGCCGGCGCCTTCGCATGGAACTGGGTAGCGCCCGGCATTACGCACTTGATGCTGGTCGTCTTCCTGAAAACACCGCGAATTGGTGGAGGGAAGTTCTGAGAGGGCGACTGAAGAGCAAACGGCGCAAGGTCGAGGGCAAATACACCGGGACCCAGAAACGAGTGCTATCGGCAGATGAACTGGGTACATTGATCCGGTGGCTGCCGAACTTCAGTTTGACTGTGGCTGATGCATTGACGCTCTACCTTTGGACCGGCACGCGTGGTGGCGAGATCGTCGCTATGGAGAGCACGGAGATTGCGGAGGAAGCGGACGGTCTCTGGTGGACGATCCCGAAACAAAAGCCCAAGGGGCTTCATAACGAGAGAGCAACGGATCTGCGCGTGCCGCGCGTAGGGCGCGCCGAGGTCGTTGTGCGACGGCGGCTGGATCAGGGCCGCCGGCCTTCAATGCTTCAGGCAAGTGTCGGCGTTCTTCCATGTGCAGACGTCGAGTCCGGTGTGAATGACCTGAGGTACCGACTTCCCTTCCGCGAGGTCACGCATGACCATCGCGGCGCGGTAGCCCATTTCCTCGGGCCGCTGGCCGACGAGCACATTCACCTTGCGGTCCTTGAGCGCTTGCAGTTCGGGCCCGAGCGTATCCGCCGAGACGATCACGAACTTGCCGTTCTTGATCTTGTCCATTATCGGCGCGACAACCTGCGAAAAGGCCTGCGGCGCAAAGAGAGGCCAGCCGCCCGCTAGCAGAAAGGCGTCGAGACCGGTAGGGTTGGCGGTCAGCGTGTCCTGCATCATCTGGTTCGCCTTGGCGGCGTCGTCGTTCACGTAAAGCGGACAGCCACTGATCTCATGCCAGCCGTTCTCGCCAGCGAGCTTCGTGATCCCTTTCTTTCCGGAGAGCACGTCGCGCGCGCCCTGGGCCCGCTGGTTGATGTTCTCCGCTGCCGGATTGCCCATCACCAGGCAGACATTGCCGCCTTTCGGCATCAGCATCTTCAACTGCTCGCCAAGCTTGGCGCCCAGTTCGTAGTTGTCGGTGCCGACATAGCTCTTGCGCAGTGACGCATCCTTCGGCAGCAGATCGGCATCCGCAGTGATGACCGGGACCGATCCGCCGCGGCGGCGCAGCACCTCTCCCACAGCCGGCGCGTTCGCGGGCGAGATCGCCATGCTCGCGACGCCCTTGGTCAGCAGGTCGTCGATGATCTGCACTTGCGCGCTCTCGTCCGCGGCGGTCGCGGGACCGGTGTAGTAGCAGTTGTAGCCTTGCTTGTTGAGTTCCTTGTTCGCCCGTTCGCATCCTTGATGCATGAGGTCGAAGTACGGGTTGTCGAGACCCTTCACCACCAGCGCAAGGGTCTTATCGGCCGCGAAGCCCGGGGACGCCAGCATCGCGAGTCCTCCAGCCGCAGCAAGACACATCCACAGTTTCTTCATTGCTTCCTCCTGTTCGGCGCCGGCTCTACGGTGCCCATGTCGGCCTGCACAGTCTTCATAACGATCCAACGTCAGGCCCGAAATCGGAACTCGGCCTTGGAGCGGATCCTCGCGGTCTTGTGAACCCATGCGTGCGGCAGTTCCGCGCCTAATCCGGCCGCACCCGCTTCCCGCGGCACCGGCCGGGAAGCGGCCGGCGCGTCCAACGACATTTCAATCTCCTTGCCGCTCGCCACCGAGCCTGTTGAAGAGCACCGCGACGACGATGAAGCTGCCGACGACCGTGCCCTGCCAGAACGCGTCGACGCCGAGCAGGATCAGGCTGTTGCGGATGACCTCGATGAGCGCCGCGCCGACGATCGTGCCGAAGGCGCTGCCAACCCCGCCGATCAGATTGGTCCCGCCGACCACCGTAGCAGCGATCACGCGCAGTTCGTCGCCCGTGCCGAGGCCTGTCGTCACCGCGCCTAGCCAGCCGACTTCGAGAATCGCCGCGACGCCCGCCATGAGGCCGCAGAGCATGTAGACGGAACAAACGATGCGGCGCACCGGTACGCCGGTGAGAGTCGCCGCATGACGGTTGCCGCCGATCGCGAACACGTAGCGGCCCCAGCGCGTCCAGCCGAACGCGAACCAGAACAACAGCCCAAGCAGGATCAGGAACCACACCGGATTGGCGACGCCGAGCGTCGCGCCGCCGCCGAGCGCGAGGAGCTTGCTCCCGTCGGGGCCGAAATCGAAAATGGTCCGGCTGCGGGAGATCACGAGTGCGAGGCTGCGGCCGACGCTCAGCATGGCGAGCGTCACGACGAAAGGCTGCATGCCGAGATACGCGATGAGCAAGCCGTTGACGAGGCCGACCAGCCCGGCGGTCAGTAGTCCCATGCCGATACCGGCCCAGATCGGGTAGCCCGCGTTCATGACGACCGAGAGCACGATACCGCTGATGCCGATCGTCGAGCCAACCGAAATGTCGATGCCGCCCGTGACGATCACCGCCATCATTCCCAGCGCCACGATGGCGACGAAGGCGAAGTTTCGCGTAACGTTGAAAAGATTCTCGGAGGTCGCGAAGGTCGAGGTCGCGAAAGACAGGGCGATACAGGCGACGATCGTTGCCAGCACGACCCAGAACACCTGGCTTGCGAGCAATCCCGACCAGCGAGTATGCGTCCTCGCGGACTGTGGATCATCGAGCAATGGCGGCATTGTAGGGGGCCTTCGCGGCGCGTCGTTCAATGTGGTGGCTCCGATGCGAGGCAGGTTCAGGCAGCGGCGATGGCGCCGGTGATCAGTCCGGTCACTTCTTCCGGGGAGGACTCTTCGGCCTTCTTGTCCGCGACCTTGCGCCCGCGCCGCATGACAACCACCCGGTGGGCGACGGCGAATACGTCAGGCATGCGGTGGCTGATGAGGATGACGGCGATACCGTGTTCGGACAGGCGTCTGATGAGATCGAGCACCTCGACGACCTGGCGCACACTGATCGCGGCGGTCGGCTCGTCCATGAGA
The DNA here is from genome assembly GCF_050434085.1 of Paraburkholderia sp. UCT70. Classification (NCBI taxonomy): domain Bacteria; kingdom Pseudomonadati; phylum Pseudomonadota; class Betaproteobacteria; order Burkholderiales; family Burkholderiaceae; genus Paraburkholderia; species Paraburkholderia sp. UCT70. The sequence continues at coordinate 1,811,923 of NZ_JBNPVZ010000002.1, forward strand.
ACGAGCCTCGCTTCCGAGAGGCGCGTGCGGGCGATGGCCACCGCCTGCCGCTGTCCCCCCGACATTTGCCTGACGAGGTCGCGCGGGCGCGTCTCGGACTTCAGTGCCTTGAACAGTTCACCCGCACGCCGATACATGGTCGCGTGATCGAGCACGCGGATAGGCCCGAACCCGACCCGCAGTTCGCGGCCAAGGAAAACGTTGGCGGCTGCCGTCAGGTTGTCGCAGAGCGCGAGATCCTGATAGACGACTTCGATGCCGCGCGCGCGCGCGTCGACCGGCTTGTTGAAATGCACGGGATTTCCATCGATGAGAATTTCGCCGTGCGAAGGTGGAAAGTTGCCGGCGACGACCTTCACCAAAGTCGATTTCCCGGCCCCGTTATCGCCCATGAGCCCCACGACCTGACCTGGCTCGAGACTGAGCGTCACGTCGATCAGGGCCTGAATGGCGCCGAAATGCCTGGAAACGCCTCTGAGCTCAAGAAGACTCATGGACAGTCGTGCTCGCTGGGTGGAGGCGTCCATGGCATTGGCCGGACGGCCAGTAGACACGCGAAGGAAGTAGATGTTTTTTAGCGCACGATAGGGCATTTAGCAAGGCACTTTAGCTACCTGTCGAACGTACCGCCGAATCGGAAGGCGCGTCCAGTGCGGCTCCGCACGAAGCGGCGAGCGGTGGCCGCTGAGGGGCGTCGAGCCACTCGCGTCCATCGGAAAATGTCCTCCAGCGGACTTCGCGCCACAGTCGCCGCTCCTGGCATGATAAGAACGATCGCCCCAATTAAGGCAGGCCTGAAAGCTTGTGGCGCGTCCGTGCGAGGGTAATCACCCATTAGCCCAAGCGGTCTTGGATGTCTTGAGAATGGGTCGTACGGACACGGGCTAAAGGGCTGGCACGCGGAGATCGTCGCTGGCGCGCCGGCCGTCGACGGATGCTCAACCCTGGCGCCGCTGCATGATCACCAATCTGGCGATTTGGCCGCTCCGCCAACCAGTGGCGTCTGTTGAACCTGAAACTGCCCCAGCGCCCAACCGAATGACTCGATTTCCCGCTTATGCAGCATCGCGAGCTTCAGCAGACACCGCTCGCCTTTTTCCGTCAGATGGACCTGCACAAGTCGCCGGTCGGAATCGTCGGGGCGACGCTCGACGAGCCCGGCGGCTTCGCGGTCACGTGGCTGGTAAGCCGCTTCGCACCGGAAGCAAAAGGGCATGGCGTGCTACAAGTGATGGACGCGATCTATTTCGGGGGCGGCGTGATCCGTCCGGTCGTGGCGGTCGTCAAGTCGCTCGCATCGGCCATCGCTACGTCGAGTGCCCTTGCAGTTGAGACACATCTCACCGATTTGAACCTTCAATACAACCAACGTGCGACTTCACGCGCTCGTGAGCCCGCGGAGATGGGCAGGCGTCGAACAAACCTCAAGACCACCGGCCGGCCGACTCAGTTAGGCAAGTGGCGTGGTTGTACCTTAAAAGTGGTCGTTGTGGTCAGAGAAGCTCGAACCGTGGTTCAGGGTTGATCGCGTTGAAAAAGGCCGTGACCCGACGGTATCGCTGACGGTATCAACCTCTCAGTGGTCCGGCGTAAGCTTTGGCGTAGGTTTGTACGAGAAGGCTCGCCCGCGTCACTATTTCGACGAGAACGAGTAAACCCGCTCGATAAGCGGGTTGGTGGCGGCTTGCGGCGCGGTGCTTGCCACCAGGCCGGCACCTTCAGCGCCGCTTGACCCGCCCGCGGCTTATGACTGAGAACCTAGGGCCTGTTCACGCTAATAACGGGCTTGCGCTGGCCGCCAGAAGGGCCGAACGCAAGGATTGCGACGCAACGAATACCCGACGTATTCGCAAGGAGTATGACGCGGCGATCGGCCCTTCTGGCGGCCAGCCCCTTGAAGGTTTTTTTAAAACAGGGGAACGTGCCTTTCCGCCCGTATTGCGGCGTCGGTCGTCGCTTGTTTGGCTCGGCCAAACGGCGCTCCTCTCTCCTTGCACTACGCGCGGAAAGGCACGTTCGCAAGCCCGTTATTAGCGCGAACAGGCCCTAGAACACGCCGAAATCGTCATTGCTGTCGGGAATCGCGGCGAGCAGATTGGCAAGCGCGCGCCAGCCCATGAAGCTCGATAGCCTTATCGCTATGCGCAGCCAGCGCTCGGCGCGTGAGCTCGGGTGCGTTGACGGTGTTGACGGTGTTGACGCTACGCACTGCATCCGTCGCATTGCGTTTTTCGTTGATCTGGCGTCGATCGATGCGCGAAGCAACGGGCAGGTCTGCATGCTGTCTCTCCAGTGTTGAACGCCTTCGACGCTGTTCGCGCCGCGCCACGCCGTCCGCTTGCCGGACATCCACGCGGATCACCGCGCCGCCGCTGCCGTACCGGCCACGCCCGATAGCAGCGCCTTCAATACCTGTCGCAACGTCGTGGCGCCGAAGCGTCGCTCGCTGATATTCGCCTCGACGTCGATGCGTCCAGCGTTGTGCGCGTCGTACAGATCGACGATCAGTTGGGCGTGCCGCTCGCCGAGCCCGGCGCCGCGCAACACGGCACTCCATTCGTCGCGCGGCACCCGGTGGGCGATGACCGGCCGCCCGGACAGTTCCGCCAAGGTACGCGCGACGTCGAGCGCGCTTACCCGCTCTTTCCCTTCGATACTGACCACCCGTGGCGTCGCGCGCGAAGGCCCTTCATCGAGCAGCAACTGCGCGGCAAGCTCGCCGACGTCCTGCGCCGCGACAGTCGGAAACAGCTTGTCGAGCGGATCATGCAGACTCGGCAGCGCGCCCCGGCCGAGCGCGACCGGCAGCACGCGTGCCCAGTTCTGCATGTGCTCGGCGGCGCGCAACAAGATCAGCGAGGACGCGACGGTGCGCAACTGCGTTTCGAGGTAGTGGAACAGCGTCGTGATGCCGGTGCCATCCGCGTGCTCGGCGCCGTAGTCGGATAGCGCGAGGAGCCGCGGTGGCGCGCTGATGCGCAAAGCCGCGACGCCCGCGTCGATGATGCGCCGCATGGCGGCCGCGGGATCGTCATGCGCTCCCGGCACCGGACAGAGCCATTGCACTGCCTGCGCGCCGTCGATCGCGCGCGCGACCCGCTGTGGGTCGTTCAGGTCGGCGATCGCGATCTCGCAGCCGATTGCCGCGAGCGCTTCGGCTTGCGTTGCGTCGCGCACCACCGCGCGTACCTGGTGGCCCGCGCGACGCAAGGCGGTTGCGCTCGCGTGTCCCACGTGACCGGTCGCTCCGAAAATGACGAACACGTTGTGCTCCTTTTGAGGATCGCTATGACGTGATGGTACGGACGCGGTGCTCCCGAGGCGCTCAGATCTGGATGACTTTGCGCAGATCTGGATGATTTTTTACGCCGATGCCGCGCAGGTCGCGCGAGTCGCGTTGGCTGTTCGCGAGCTACGAAATTCCGTCACGCCGGCGAACCTGCCAAAAACGCCGCACAATGCAGGCATCTCGCCGTCATTCAGCTCACTCAGGAGACAAGCGATGAACGCCGTCACCCCGATTCCCGCGCCTGCGCCGCACAGCGGCTCGCGCATCGCCGTGCGCACGAGCAGGGCGCTTGGCTGGCAAGGCTTCGGTGCGGAGCTGGTCAACGTGTCGGCCGGTTTGCATCGGATGTCCGCGTTTCGCCATCATCGCGTGGGCGTGCACGTTGGAGCGCCGGTGACTGCGCGCTGTCTGTGCGATGCGCGCCGCCACACGCGGATTCAGGCGCACGGCGATGCCGACGTGATCCCCGCGGGGCTCGAAGGTCAGTGGAACGATGACGCCGCCTGCACGATTTTCAGCGTCTGGTTTGCAGAGGACTTCGCGCGACGGACCGTCGAGCAACTCGCGTTGAACTCGGCCGACGCGCAGCTGCGTCCGCGCTTCCAGATGCGCGATCCGCGCTTTCAGCATCTCGCCTGGGCGCTGCGCGCGGAGCTCGAAGCGGACGATGCGTCCGATCCGCTCTACGCCGAAAGTCTGTGTACGGCGATGCTGGTGCGTCTGATCGGCGTCGAACCCATGCCGGGCAACCGGCGGCGTACGCTCGCGCCGCGCACGGCCGCACGTGTGATCGAGTTTATCGACGCGCATCTCGATCAGCGTCTGACGCTCGACGAGCTCGCCGCGCAGGCGCAACTGAGCGTGCCGCATTTCAAGGCGCTGTTTCGCGACACGCTCGGTGTGCCCGTGCATCAGTACGTGGTACAGCGCAGGGTCGAGCGCGCGCGAACGCTGCTGCTGCAAGGACGCCTCAGCGCAAGCCAGATCGCGCTCGAAACGGGCTTTGCGCATCAGAGCCATATGGCGCACTGGATGTCGCGTTTGCTTGGTGCAACGCCGCGTGAACTGCGCGGCGCCGCGCGCGATGACACGGCCATGTCGGGGCAGGAGAAGACACGACGTTGATGCGCGAACCGCGCGGCGCGGAACGCATCCGCTTCAACCGGGCGCGGCCCCCGTCAACTGCGCGTAGACATCATGCGCGAGCTGCAGCAGCTCCTTGCGATCGATCCCACCCGACACCGCATAGCCAAAATCGCCGTCGACCCAATAGAACACGTTGACGGGCCCCGCCTGATACAGCTTGAACGCGGTCGTATTCGCGTTCTCGCGACGATGCGAGATGCACAATGTGACGCGCTCGCCGTTCGGTCCGCGATACATGAACTGGGCCGTCGGACCGTCGTCGCCGGGCAGCAGGCGGCCGCCTGACAGCATGAATCCGCTCCTGGACAGCATCGGCGGATGGACCTCGGTGCCGAGCCGGTTCGCGAGCCATTGCACGAAGTCCTGCTCGCGATCGGCGCTCATGTCGCCCGGCCGGTCGATCGCCGGCATGTAGACGACGTGCGCGAGCGCCGCCTGGCGCGCGAAGCCCTCGGCGCTGTCCGCGCTGACCGGACGATTTCCGGCTTGCGTTTCGGCCCCTGGGTCGGTTCGATCGATCGCAACCGGTGGAATCAGATCGTTCCTGTGCATGCCGATGCCCACGCCGAGCACGAGCGCCGCGGCCATGCCCGCGAACTGCGCGGCAAAACGCGGCCAGTTCGCGGCCGCTCGCGCGCGGCGCGGCGCACCGGTCTGCAGACGCTTCGGCACGGGCTCGCTGAGCACGCGGTCGTAGCGCTCGTGAAGCAGACCATTGAGCGAAAAGTAATCGCTGACGCGCGCGGCCAGCTCCGGATTCTGTTCGAGCGCGCGCTCCACCTCGTCACGCCGCTCGCCGGACAGCGTGCCGTCCACGTACGCGTGCAAGTCTTCTTCGCCGATCGGCATTTGCGGCTCGCTCATCGCACCACCTGTAATTTCGCACCGGGCTGGGCGCCCGCCATCAAAGCCCGCAGCCGTTCGCGTCCGCGCGAGAGCCGCGACATCACCGTGCCGATCGGAACGTTCAGCGCGAGCGCGACATCGGCATAGCTCATCTCCTCGAGACCGACCAGCAGCACCACCTCGCGCTGTTCGACCGGCAGCCGCTGCAACGCGTAGTCGAGGTCGCGCATTTCGAGCGAACGCGTCTGGCCCGATGGCACCGCGAGCTCGCTTTCGGCGATGCTGTCGTCGTCGACCGCGACGTGGACCGCGCGCGCCGACGCCTTGCGCGCCTGATTCGCGAAGACGTTGTGCATGATGGTGAACAGCCACGCGCGCAGATCGGTGCCCGGCTGGAACAGACGGGTGCGGCCGAGCGCGCGCTCGAGCGTGTCCTGCACGAGGTCGTCCGCGAGCTCTCGATTGTTGATCAGCGCCCGCGCATAGCGCCGCAGACGCGGCACGTGCTCGATCAGCTCGTCACGGACATCCATGGTTGATCCCGGTCAAGGGGCGTGGGGGTGGCATCGGCTTCACTCGCGTCGGGATCGATACGCGCCGGGCCGGTCGCGGAGGCTTCCGTCGCACGATGCGTTCGAACTGCAAACACCTGTCAGCGCATTTTATTCCGCGAGGGCCGCGCGCACCGGCGTCAGCGCGCGCTCATCACGTCGGCGGCGCGCATCAGGCCGTGGGTGCGCGCATTGCCCGCGACGACGAAACGCTGCCGCCGCGCGGTCCACGTCAACAGCCGCAGCTCGCCGATGCGGCGCGCGGCCCACTGTGGCTCTTCCCGCGCAAACGGCGCCGCGGCCGACAGCACGACCACCGGTTGCTGATCGCCGTTCAGATAGACGAGTTCGTCCGCGCGCTGCAATGGCCCGAGCCGCAGCACGCGTTGCTCGACGAGGCGCAGGCCGATCGCGCCGAGATCCGGCGCGGCTGGATCGACGCGCGTCGGCGATGCCGAGGAAAAGGGCCGTGCGGTGGCTTCGGCGAGCGCCATCACGGCGGCATTATCGAGCGCTCGTGCCGACACCTGAGTCGCCAGGAGCCAACCGCTGATGGCGCTCAGCATCAGCGCGAGCGCGACGAGCGCGACGAGCGTTCGGCGTGCGCGACCACCCGGTTGCGGGCGCATGCGCAGCGGGCGCGATCCGCCGAGGTGCCCAGGCGCGGGCTCCTCGGCGGTCTGAAACGTGGCCTGGATCTGTGCGTTCAAGCGGTCGTAAAAGGCGACACGCCGTGCTTCCGCCGGATGCTTGCCGAGATAGTCGCGCAGCGACGCGGCGCGCTCGGGCGTCAGCGTGCCGTCCGCATAGGCCTGGATGTCGTCTTCGGAGGGCGGAGCGCCGGAGGGGCGGTGAGTCGAGGTCATGATGATGCGCGGTCTTGATTGCTGCTATCGGACGGCAAACACGGCGGCGGGGACATTTATTCCCCGCGCCGGCGATGTTTTTTTCGCGCCGCCAATACAGGAATAAACGCTGCCCACCCGTGGTTCTCCCTGGTGCGAACCCGCACAACTCTCCAAGGAGTCGATCATGAAAAAGCTTTCGTTCGTTGCTTTGTCGTTCGTCGTTCTCGCCGCTTCGTCGAGCGCGTTTGCGCAGGGCAAGACACGTGCTCAGGTGTACCAGGAACTGATCGAGGCGCAGCAGAACGGTCTCGACTACATCACCGACGCGTCGTATCCCGATGTCAGTCCCGTGTTCGCACGTCAGGTCGAGCAGCGCAAGCAGGCGCTCGCCGCGCAAGCGGCGGTCGCCGCGAGCCACGTCGCGAACTCGGGAGCGCCGGCCGTTGGCACCCATTGAAGCAGCATCGGCCACTGGCGCGCGAATGGGTTTGAATGTGCGCGCCAGGGCCGGATGGAATAGACCGTAGCGAGGCGTGTTCGCCCGTACGTTGGTCGATTCGTCGATCGAATCATCGATCCATCCGGCAAGGAGTTTCCGTGACACCACCCTTCGAACCCAAACCCAACCCCGCCGGCTCCGACCCGCGGCCGATCTGCGTGCCATGCCGGCTCGCCGCGATCGGCGCGGTCGCGCTCGCGCTCGCGGGCGGCTTCGCCTTCACCGCGGGGTGGCTGACGCCCGCGCGTCTGACCGCCCCAAGCATCATCGATACGTTCGAGGCGGTCGCGGGCCCGCATCCCGGCTATCGACGCAATCACGCCAAGGGCCTGTGCGTCGACGGCTATTTCGACAGCAACGGCAATGGCGCGGCGCTGTCGCACGCGGCAGTGTTCGCGCCGGGCCGCACGCCGGTGTCGGGTCGCTTCGCGGTGCCCGGCGGCAATCCGTCCGCGCCCGATACGGGCTCGCCGGTGCGCAGTCTCGCGCTGCAGTTCCGGCTTCGCGATGGCGAACAGTGGCGTACCGGCATGAACTCGACGCCGGTGTTCGCGGTGCATACGCCAGCGCAGTTCTATCAGCAATTGCTGGCCACGAAGCCCGACCCTGCGACCGGCAAACCGGACCCCGCGAAGCTGAAGGCGTTCTACGCGGCCAATCCCGAGACGCAGCCGTTCCAGCGCTGGATCAAGTCGCACGCGCCGTCGTCGAGCCTTGCGACCGCCACGTACTACGGCATCGACGCGTTTCTGTTTACCGATGCCCACGGCACGACGCGGGCCGTGCGCTGGGCCGTCGTGCCCGACACGCCTTACGCGCCGATCACCGCGGCGCAGCAGGCCGAAAAGAACTTCCTCGCCGCCGATCTCGACGAGCGTCTGCAACACGGACCGTTGCGCTGGCATCTGCTGTTGACCGTCGCGCAACCGGGCGACCCGACCAGCGACGCGACGCTGCAGTGGCCCGACGACCGCCAGCGCGTCGACGCGGGGACGCTCGTGATCGAACGCACGACGTCGCAGGAAGACGGCGCCTGCCGCGACATCAACTTCGATCCGACGATCGTGCCCGACGGCATCGCGCCATCGGACGATCCGCTGCTCGCCGCGCGCTCTGCGGCCTACGCACAGTCGTTCCAACGCCGCACGCGCGAGGAGGCGCTGCATCCCGAGATCCATCGAACCCAGCCGAACGGAGAGCCTTCATGACGCGCACCCGCACTCACTTCAGTCCGCTCGCGCGGCTGCTGCACTGGACGATGGCGCCGCTGATCGTCGCGATGCTGTTTATCGGCGTGGGCATGGTGGCGACGGTATCGCGTGCCCATGATGCGTTGGTCGCGCTGCATCGGCCGCTCGGCATCGCGTTGCTGCTGCTCGTGCTGGTGCGGCTCGCGGTGCGCGTAATGCGCGGCAGTCCGCCATTGCCTGCGCGCATGTCGAAGCCGCAACGAATCGCGGCGCATGCGTCGCACCTCGTGCTGTACGGGCTGATGCTCGCGATGCCGCTGATCGGCTGGGCGATGCTATCGGCGGCCGGCTATCCGGTCACGCTGTTCGGTCCGCTGCATCTGCCGCCGATCGCACCGCACGACGTCGCGCTGTTCGCGCTGCTGCGCGCGCTACATACGTGGCTCGCGTTCGCGTTGTTCGCGACGGTGCTGCTGCATCTGGCGGCGGCGTTGTTGCATGGGCTGATCCTGCGCGACGGGGTGTGGGGCAGCATGGCCCGCGGCGGACGCTAATATGGGTCGAACCGCGGCTTGACCGGGTTGCTCCCGAACTGTCCAGATCGCCCGCCCTGGCGATTTTCGTCCAACGCGTAAAATGGCCGGTTATCACTGGCAAATCGCAACTGGACAGAATCGGCCGGGCGTCGCGCGGCGCCCCGTCATGGTCCACGCGCGCTTGCCTTCGCCGGTTTGAACAGGAATGCACGCGGATGTCATCAGTTTTCTTCGATCGGGAAAGGATTGCGGAATGGCTCGGTGAGCGCACCGTCGCCAAGGCGCGCTCGGTGGGCGCGGTCAGCAACGTCAAATGGCAGGGGGACACGCTGTCGGGCGACGTGCAGGGCTCGCAGCCGCGGCCGTACCTGACGCGGGTTCGCTTTCGCACCGATGGCGGCTCGCCGTCGGCCGAAGGCAAATGCACGTGCCCGGTCGGCCGCAATTGCAAGCACGTCGCGGCGCTGCTGCTCGCGGAACTCGACTACCACGACGAGATGGATCACATCACGCAGGTCGAGGACGGCAGTGACCCGGCGACGTCGGAGGTGTTCATCGCGCGACCGATTACGGTGCCGGGCGCGCCGCCGGCGCCATCACCGTCTCCATCTTCATCTCAAGGTGTGCGACCCGAACTGGTCAGCTGGCTCGAGCGTTTTCGCGCGCGCGCCCGCGCGGCCGACGCCGCCGAAAAAGAAGCCACCCGGAAGCTCGACGCCACGCGCAAGGAAACGCTCGCCTATCGGCTCAACTGGTCGCGTTTTCATATGCGCCACGAAGTCGTGCTGCATCGTGCGCGTTGCGACGCGGACGGCGTGATCGCCGAAGTCGGCGACAGCTGGGGCGACGTCGAAGGCGCGCTGCTCAGGCAGCCGCGCTTCGTGTCCGACGAAGACCTGTCGATCCTCCGCGGCCTATGGCTCGGTCGCTCGCGCGAGGACCTGGGCCAGTTCGTGCTGCGAGGCACGAGTGGCGCGGAAACGCTGCAGAAGCTGATCGCGACCGGGCGCCTGTTCTTCGACTTCGGGATCGCGCCGGGCCAGGCCGGACCGACGCCGCTCGCGCGCGCCGCCGACCGCCTCGGGCGCATCGAATGGGAGCCGCTCGCCGACGAACGCCTGCGCCCGGTACTGCGCACCGAACCGCGCGCGAGCATGGTGCTGCCGACCGAACCGGTCTGGTACGTGGACGGCGTCGCCAACGAGGCGGGCGTCGTGCCACTGTCGCTGCCGTTCCAGCAACTGCCCGACTACCTCGCGATGCCGCCGATCTCGCTCGCCGAGGCGCCGCTCGTCGCGTCGGTGCTGCGCGAGATCGCGCCCGAGTTGCCACTGCCGCCGACCCACGACGCGCCCGCGATTCGGGTGATCGACGTCGAACCAGTGCCGGTGCTGACGCTGAACAGCCATGCGCTGCCCGGCGCGGGGAAGGGCATCAAAACGGCGAAAACCGCGAAGGCCGCGAAGGCCGCGGAGCGCAAGTCCGCTGCGGTAGAACTGGCCGCCGTGAGCTTCGACTACGACGGTGTCAGCATCAACGCCGACAGCAGCGTGACCCTGGTGCCGCTGCCGGGCGGCGACGTGATTCACATCCGCCGGCGCTACGACGCCGAGAAAAAGCGTCTGCTGGAATTGCGCAAGACCGGTCTGCAAAAGGTGCCGACGCGCAACCTGCATGCGTCGCGTCTGTTGCCCGACACGATGCTCGGTCTGCCCGACACCGACGCGTGGTCCGAGTTCGTCAACGACGCGGTGCCGGATCTGGTCGCGAAGGGCTGGCGCGTGAGGATGGCGCCCGAGTTCCGCTACAACGTGATCGAGATCGACACGATCGACGGCACCGCGCAGCAGGCTGGCGACGGCTGGTTCGATCTGGAGATGGGCATCCGCGTCGGCGAGCGCAACGTGCGGCTCGAACCGCTGCTGGCCGATCTGTTCCGGCGCGACCGGCGCTGGCTCTCTGGCGCGCTGGAGCGTATTCGAGACGACGAGCCGATCGAGCTGAAGACCGAGGAGAACAAGCGCCTGCGGTTGCGCGCCGATCGTCTGAAGCCGGTGGTGCGCGTGCTGGTCGATCTGTTCGATTCGCTCGGCGGCGCGCTTGCCGAAGGCGCGCCTCTGCGCGTGCCCGCGGTCGATGCGGGTCGGCTCGATGCGCTGCACGACACCGGCCGCTGGCAGTTCAGCGGCGACGATTCGATCCGCGAGCTCGCACGCCGTCTGCAAGCCGGTCCGGGCCTGCGCGAAGTGCCGGTGCCGCGCGGGCTGAAGGCCGAGCTGCGCGGGTACCAGCACCAGGGCCTGAACTGGATGCAGTTCCTGCGCGAACAGGATCTGGCCGGCGTGCTCGCCGACGACATGGGCCTCGGCAAAACCGTGCAGACGCTCGCGCACGTTCTCGCCGAGAAGGAAGCGGGGCGGCTCACGCATCCCGCGCTGATCGTCGTGCCGACCACGCTCGTGCACAACTGGCGCGAGGAAGCGCGCCGCTTTGCGCCGGAGCTGAAAGTGCTGGTGCTGAACGGGCCGCAGAGAAAGGAGCGTTTCGAGCAGATCGGCGAAGCCGAGCTGATCCTGACCACTTATGCGCTGTTGTGGCGCGATCAGAAGGTGCTCGCCGAGCACGACTATCATCTGCTGATTCTCGATGAGGCGCAGTACGTGAAGAACGCGACCACCAAAGCCGCCCAGGCGATTCGCGGCTTGCGGGCGCGGCATCGGCTGTGCCTGACGGGCACGCCGCTCGAGAATCATCTCGGCGAGCTGTGGTCGCAATTCGATTTTCTGCTGCCGGGCTTTCTCGGCAGCCAGAAGGACTTCACGCGACGCTGGCGCAATCCGATCGAAAAGAACGGCGACGACGTGCGCCGCGCGTTGCTCGCGCGCCGCATCCGGCCGTTCATGCTGCGCCGTCGCAAGGACGAGGTCGCGAAGGAGCTGCCGCCGAAGACGACGATCGTGTGTCCGGTCGATCTCGAAGGCGCGCAGCGCGACCTGTACGAAACAGTGCGCACCGCGATGCAGCAGAAGGTGCGCGCGGCGGTCAGCGCGCAGGGGCTCGCGCGCAGCCACATCATCGTGCTCGATGCGTTGCTGAAGCTGCGCCAGGTGTGCTGCGATCCACGGCTCGTGCGCACCGCCAGCGGTATCGCGGACAGCGCTGCCACGGGCGGCGGCGAGCGCGCGATGCGCTCGGCCAAGCTCGATCTGCTGCTGTCGATGCTGCCCGAGCTGATCGAGGAGGGACGCCGCGTGCTGCTGTTCTCGCAGTTCACCGGCATGCTCGCGTTGATCGCCGAGGCGCTCGACGAAGCCGCGATCCCGTACGTCATGCTGACGGGCGACACGGCCGATCGCGTGAGCCCGGTCGAGCGGTTCCAGCAGGGCGAGGTGCCGCTGTTCCTGATCAGCCTGAAGGCCGGCGGCGTGGGGCTGAACCTGACCGCCGCCGACACGGTGATCCACTACGACCCGTGGTGGAACCCGGCCGCCGAGAACCAGGCGACCGACCGCGCGCATCGGCTGGGACAGGACAAGCCGGTATTCGTGTACAAGTTGATCGCAGCCGGCAGCATCGAGGAAAAGATCGTCGCGTTGCAGGAGCACAAGGCCGGGCTCGCCGACAGCATTCTCGCGGAAGATGCGGCCGGCGCCGCAAAGTTCTCGGACGACGATCTCGACGCGCTGTTCGCGCCTATGCCGGACATCGAAGGCGCGCGTTGAACGCGCCAGCAAGCGACCGAACGAGGCAACGCAGACGGGCCACGCAGACACGCAAGGGAAATCTGACGCGCAGCAGCAACACCAATGGGGGCCACACTGTAACAAAGCGTCTGTGTATGTAAATTACCGTCGATGAGGGCTTCAACTCATACCAATTTCGAACTCGCGCTGTGTAGGACTTGCGCGTTGCGCGCGGCTGGTGCGGCGCGTAATAACTACTTCGCCAACGGTTACAAAGGAAGTTCTTTCATCTTGAGCACGGCTTTTTCCCGAGCTAACTTGACGTTACTCGTGCGGTTAGACCCCGGCGAGCGCGTGTAGTGTTTATGGGCGGCGTTGCTTCGACAGGGGCAGCGCCGCATTTTTTTGCCGGCGGCCCTAACGCTGCGCATCACCCGCTGACGGTCCGCCTCGCGGCGCGTCATCGCGTCGGCCAACAATGTGAAGCAGTGGAATGCCTCATGCAAAAAGACGGCTTTGAGTCGCTCGCCCGACCAAGCCGACTGTCTCGAATGACAACTCGACCGGGACAAAATCTAACAATGTTTAAACGATTTCTTTTGAGATTATTCTTATACTGAATACGCAATTGTTAAATAAGAGTACCTGAAGGGAATCTTAAGGCCGATAAGCGGGCGTGGTCAAAAAGCCGCTCCAGCAAGGATCTGCCGTCCGCAGTGTCACTTCCTCCCGGGCGCCGGCTAGTGGTGGCAGACCAGAAAAACCTGAAAAGCGCGTCAGCCGTTTCTGATTAGGGTTTTTCGCGACGGATTGCCGGTACACGGCAAACGGGAAGAAAGAAGGTTTTCGATTATCATGATCTGCCCTGCATAATCGCTATGGAAATTGCATTTATGCGCTGATTTCCGCTTCATGAAAGCGGCGTCATGGCGGGGTACGGCGAGGGACCATTAATCAGAAAGTGGCAGCCGGAATTTTTTGGAAAGCCGGATCGGCGGTGCTGCGCCGTCATCCCGGTCGTCAGCCGGTATACCGGCCGTCAGCCATGAAGGCGCTGTTGCGTTGTGGGGTGTTATGAGAATTGCAGTCCTCGATGATGATTCGGCTCAGGCCGACCTTGTGTGTCAAACGCTGTCCGCCGCTGGACACGTCTGTCACGCGTATGGCGCAGGGCGCGAACTCGTGCGCCAGTTGCGTCGTCAGACGTTCGATCTGCTCGTGCTCGACTGGAACGTTCCCGACATGTCCGGCGAAGAAGTGCTTCGCTGGGTGCGCGAAAGCCTGTCCGAGCGCCTGCCGGTGCTGTTCATGACGAGCCGCGGCCGTGAAACCGACATCACTTCGATTCTGAATACCGGTGCGGACGACTATCTCGTCAAGCCCGTGTCTGGCGCCGTGCTGCTCGCGCGGGTTGGCTCGCTGCTGCGGCGCGCGTATTACCTGAAGCCGCCGGCAACCAGGGAAGTTTTCGGCGACTTCGAGTTCGACCTGAGCGTCAAGCACGTCGTGGTCCGCGGCACCCCGGTCTCCGTCACGCAGAAAGAGTTCGAACTCGCGCTGCTGCTGTTCCAGCATATGAGCCGGCCGTTGTCGCGCGCACACATTCTCGACGTGATCTGGAAGCAGGCCACGGACATCCCGTCGCGCACGATGGACACTCATGTGTCGATGTTGCGCAGCAAGCTCGGTCTGCGCCCCGAGCACGGTTATCGGCTCACGCCGATCTACGGCTATGGCTACCGCCTCGAGCGGATCGAAACCGACACCCCACCGACCGCCGACGACGAACCCACTGAAGAAGCGGGGGAAGCGTGACGGTCTGCGTGGATGGGGCGGCATCGCGCAGCGCCGCCATGCCCGGCCGCCGCGCCGCCGCGTGGCTTGCCGCGGCCTGTCTGATCGCAACGGGCACGACCGGGTGGAGCGCGCTCGCGCACGCGCAGCCCGCGCGCGGCAAGACCGGAGCGAAGGCGTCGCCGGTCTACGCTTCGTACACGACGCACGAGGGCGACACGCTGTATGACATCGCCGCCCGCTACATGGCCGATCCGACCGACTGGGCGCTGTTGAGCAGCCTCAATCAGGTGCCCGCGCCGCGCCGCATGGCGGCCGGCATCGTGCTGCGTTTGCCGTCCCGAAGGCTGCGCCAGGATCGGGACACGGCTCGCGTGGTCGCGACCAGCGGTCCGGTCGAGCACGCGTTCGACTCGAGCCCCTATCTGCCGCTGAAAACCGGTGAAACGCTTGCCGAAGGCGATCGCTTGCGCACCGGCGCGAACGGGTTCGCGACGCTCGAGCTGCCCGGCGGCTCATACGTGACGGTCGCGCAGAACGGCGAACTCAATATCGAGAGACTGCGGCACGTCACGCTGACCGGCGTCGCCGATCGCATCTTTGAGCTGCGCGCCGGCGAGGTCGAGAGCCACGTCACGCATGCGAAGCGACGCGAAGATCGCTTCCAGATCCGTTCGCCTTCGGTGGTCGCCGGGGTGCGCGGCACGCGTTTCCGCGTCGATTACGACGGCGACACGCAAACCACCGCGGTGGCGGTGCTCGACGGCGCAGTCGGCGTCGATCCGGCCACGCAGCATGGCCAGAGCGCCGCGCCGGCGCCAGGCAGGCCGTTGCAGGCGTCCGAGCAACTGGTCAAGGCAAGCTTCGGCAACGTCACGCACTCGGGCGCCGCGGTCGGCAGTCCGGTCCAGCTGTTGCCCGCACCCGCGCTCGCGCGGCCGGCGCGCGTGCAGGACGGCAAGAGCGTCGCGTTCGACGTCAACCCGGCCGAGCACACGGTCGGCTATCGGCTGCAGATTTCGCACGACGCCGATCAACTGGACCTGGTGCGAGACCTGCGCGTGAGCGCGCCGCATGCCGACTTCGGCGATCTGCCCGACGGCACGTACTTCGTGCGCGTCGCGTCGACCGATAGCAACGGTCTCGACGGCCTGCCGAACGTGTACGCGTTCGAGCGCCGCCAGCTGGGGCTCGACGCTTCGGCCGCGCAGCGCGCGGGTAGCCGCGACTACGAGTTCCGCTGGTTCGTCAGCCGCAGCAACGTGCCGACCCGTTTCCGCTTCCTGCTCGCGAACACGGCCGAACTGAGCCATCCGGTAATCGATCGCCCCGATCTGCCGGGCGGCGAACTCGTGATCAGCGATCTGCCTCCGGGCGTCTACTACTGGACGATCGTCGCCGAGCAGTTCGACAACGGCCGCTTCTACGAAAAGAGCAGTCCGGTCCGCTCCTTTACGCTTGCGCGCTGACGCTGGTAGATTCTCGGGGCCGGCCTGCTGGCCGGTCCGTCCTTCCGTTCCCGACTACATCGTCCCGTGCCCGCCACTTCTACGCGACTGAGCCTCGATCCGCGCGCCCGTCTCGGACGGCGGGCGGGCCGGCGCTTTCTGATCGAGTGGGTCAGCGTTGGCTGTCTCGGTCTCGTGGTGATCCTGCTGACGTCGTTCGGGCGCGTCGGCGCCGGCATCGATCTGCTGGTATACGACCAGTTTCTGAAGCTGCGCGAGCAGCCGCTGCTGTCCGACATCGTCGTCGTCGAGATCGACAACGCGAGCATCGACGCACTCGGCCGCTGGCCGTGGCCGCGCAGCATGCACGCGCGGCTGCTCGAGCAGATCGCCGCGGCCAGACCTGCCGCGGTGATCTACGACGTACTGTTCACCGAGCCCAATGTCGACGACGTCCAGCTCGCCCACGCAATTGCGCTGAGCCCGACCTATCTGCCCGTGCTGCTGACGCCGCCCGATGCGAGCGGCAAGCGCACCGTCGATGAACCCGTCGCGCCGCTCGCGCAGGCTGCTGCCGGGCTCGGTCACATCAATTTCGAAGTGGACAGCGACGGCATCGTGCGCAGCGTCGCGCGCTTCCAGGGCGACGAGCGCTCGCGCTGGCCGCAACTGACGGTGCTCGTCGCCGACGCGGTCGAACACGGCAAGCTGCGTCTGCGCGGCGGGCTGCCGCGGCGCCCCTCGAACGCGCCCGCACGCGGCAGGGACGACGGCGGCGAAGAGCGCTTCCTGATTCCGTTCGGCCCGAACGCCGCGAACTACCCAAAGCTCAGTTTCGCCGACGTGCTCGCCGGCAAGGTGCCGGCCGATCAGTTGCGCGGGCGCATCGTCGTGATCGGCGTGACGGCGTCGGGTCTGTACGACCGCTTCGCGACACCGGTATCGGGCGAGCTCGGTCCGCTGCCCGGCGTCTACATCCACGCGACCGTGCTCGACACGCTGCTGAGCGGCCGCGAGATCCAGCCGGTCGCGCTGTGGATCGTGTTCGCGGCGGCGCTCGGGCCGCTCGCCGCGCTGCTTGCCGGCTTCCTCGTGCTGTCGCCGCGCCGCTCGTTGTTGCTGACCGGCGCGCTGGTGCTGCTCGCCGCGACCGGCAGCGCGCTGCTGCTGTACGGCGGCAGGCTGTGGATCTCGCCGGTGCCGGCGATCCTCGGCGTCGTGATCGTCTATCCGATCTGGAACTGGCGACGCCTCGAAATGACGATGGCGTATCTGCGCGGCGAACTGCAACGTCTCGCCGACGAGCCGCATCTGCTGCCCGAGACGCCGAAGCGCCGCCGCGAATTCGGCGGCGACGTGCTCGCGCAGCACATGGCGCTGATGGCTCAGGCTGCGCAACGGGTGCAGGACATCAAGCGCTTCGTGTGGGACAGCCTCGATAGCGTGCCGGAGCCGATTCTCGTCAGCGACGTGGCCGGCGTCGTGCTGATCGCGAATCACGCGGCGAAAGCGCATTTCGCTCGGCTAGGCGCGCCGATGCCCGAGGGCCAGCCGATGCAGAGCGTGCTCGGTGGTCTCACGCTCGTGAAGACGATCGACACCGGCGCGGTCACGGACAACGAGCGCAATCTGTCCGCGCACGCGCACTGGCCGGCGCTCCTCGATCCGACGCGCGGCGAGTTCGCGGCGCTGATGGCGCAGGGCGTCGAGGTGCGCGACGCGAACGAGCGCGACCATCTGCTGCGCTATGCGACCTGCACCAATGCGCAGGGCGAGACGACCGGCTGGATCGCCGGTCTCGTCGATGTGTCGGCGCTCCATGCGGCCGAGCGTCAGCGCGAAGACGCGCTGCGGCTGCTGTCGCACGACATGCGCTCGCCGCAGGCGTCGATCATTGCGCTGGTCGAGATCGAGCGCGCGCGGACCGAGCCTGCGCTCGCGCGCAGCGTGCTGGAGCGCATCGAACGCTACGCGCAACGCGCGCTCACGCTTGCCGACGACTTCGTGCAACTGGCGCGCGCCGAATCGCAGGCCTATGTGCTCGAGCCGCTGAGTCTGACCGAACTCGTCATCGATGCGAGCGACGAGGTCTGGCCGCAGGCGCATGCGAAGCGCATCGCGCTGCATACGGAATCCGGCGACGACGCCGACCACGATCCCTGGATCTGCGCCGACCGCTCGCTGATGACACGCGCGCTCGTCAATATCCTGAACAACGCGGTCAAGTACAGTCCGCCCGACACGCGCATCGTATGCAGCTTCGCTGGCCAGCCGGCGGCAAAGCGCGCGGGCAGCGAGGCGCCGCGCGTGTCGTGCACGATCCGCGACCAGGGCTATGGCATTCCTGAGGAGCAGCAAGCGGGATTGTTCGAGCGCTTTCGCCGTTTTCACGAGGCGGAGCGGCCGGAAGTGGGCGGGGCGGGACTCGGCATGGCGTTCGTCAAAACCGTCGTCACGCGCCACGGTGGCAGCGTCGAAGTCGTCAGCGCGCCCGGCGAGGGGACGGCCTTCACGATCTGGCTGCCCGCGCTCGACGACGCGCCCCTCGACGAATCGATCGGACCGCGCGTCTGATGCGCCTTTGATGTATTCGATGTACTAGAGAGAAAACAAAAAATGGCAAAGATCGCTCACCTCTGTGCCGCGCTGGCCGCGGCGAGCCTCACCGCTTGCGCGGGCCTGAGCGCCGACGTGCACACCGTCTCCGCTAACGGCGCCGACCGCGCCGTTGCGCTGCAAGGCGAGCAGACCTATTGGCTCGCACGCACGCAGCCGCAGGACGACAGCGTCGACCATCCGCAAGTCGAAAAGCTGTTGCGCGACGAGTTGGCGAAACACGGGTTCGTCGATACGGCGGGCAAGCCCGCGCATTATCTGCTGTCGATGGCGTATAGCACGCGGCCGGCGTCGATCGGCATCGGTGGTGAGGATTGCGCGCCCGCCGATTGCGGCGCGGGCAGCGACGGTCCAGGCGCGCTGTTGTTTGGGCGCAAGTATCAGCACGCGCTGACGCTGCGCTTTTTCGACTACGCGAGCGGCGCCGAGCGCTACAAGGTCGGCGCGGTGTTCATGGATCGCGATGCGGACCCGCTGCATGCACTGCCGTTGCTCGTGAAAACCGCGCTCGCGAAGCTGCCGTTCGATGCGCCGGCCGACTGGCGTGTGAAGCTCAGCATCGACAAGACGAGCGGTGTGCCGAACATCGACTCGATGGAACCGCTGCAGCGTTAAAACACCGCCTCGGATCGCCGGGGCCGCGAGTATCAGTTATTCCTGCGCCGGCTCGTCTTGCGGCCAGCGGTTTTCGAACACGCAATCGGCGAGCGGCAGACGGCTCGCCCAGCGCTCCGTTTCGAGCATCGGCTCGCTATAGAAGGCAGCGACGTGGCCGAGGCACAGAATCGCGACCGGCCGCGCGCCTTCCGGCATCGCCAGTAGCTGGTGCACCGCGTCGACATCGAATAGCGACACCCAACCAAGCCCGAGTCCTTCCGCGCGCGCGGCGAGCCACATGTTCTGGATCGCGCACGCGACCGACGCGAGATCCATCTCCGGCAGCGTGCGACGGCCGAAGACGTGTCGCTCGCGCCCGTCCATCAACGCGATCACCAGCAGTTCCGCGCATTCGCGCATGCCTTCCACCTTCAGCTTCATGAACTCGTCGCGGCGCTTGCCGAGCGCGTCGGCGGTGGCGAGCCGTTCGCGCTCGACGATGTCGCGCAAGCCCGTGCGCAGCGCCGCGTCGGTGATGCGCACGATGCGCCACGGCTGCATGTAGCCGACGCTCGGCGCGTGATGCGCCGCGTCGAGCAGACGCCGCAGCACCGCCGGATCGACCGGATCGGGCACGAAGTGGCGCATGTCGCGGCGTTCGTAAATCGCGCGATAGACCGCATCGCGCTCGGAGTCGTCAAAAGGTTGCGCCATGAAAGAGGGCGGCCGTGAAAGCCGGGTTGGAGGGCCAGTAAGCGTGCATATAGGTTGCCACAATCGGGCCCACGCGGAACACCGCTTCGCCGGGCGCGTCGCTGTGCGCGCGCGTGGCGAAGCGCTGCGGCGCGAGCGGCGTCGCGAGCTTCGAGTAGTGGAACGTGTGGCCGGTCAGCGTGCCGTGGACGCCATCGATCTGCTGCATGCCGAGCGACGTGAAGCGCGTTTGCATCGTCGCGTGACCGGGTAGCAGGCCCAGCATCGGCGTGCTAGTGCCTTGCGCGTCGGTCAGCGTGTCGAGCAGATAGAGCATGCCGCCGCACTCGGCGACCACCGGTTTGTCCGCCTCGACGTGCGCGCGGATCGATGCCGCGCTGGTCGAGTTGCCCGCGAGCGTCGCCAGATGCAGCTCGGGATAGCCGCCCGGCAGATAGAGCGCGTGCGTGCCGGCGGGCAACGCTTCGTCGGCAAGCGGCGAGAAATAGCTGAGCCGCGCGCCGAGCGCTTCGAGCAGCGCGACGTTGGCCGGATAGATGAACGAGAACGCGGCGTCGCGCGCGATCGCGATGTGCTTGCCTTCGAGCAGACGCGGCAGCACTTCGGGCGAGGGCACGCCGAAATCGACCGGGCGCGGCAGTTCGGCGAGCGCGGTCGACGCGAGCGTATCCGCCGCGCGTTCCAGGCGCGCTTCGAGATCGTCGATTTCATCGGCCTGGTGTAGGCCGAGGTGGCGGTCGGGCAGCGTGATCTCGTCGCTCGCGGCGAGGTGGCCGCACCAGCGCAACCCGGGCGGCAGCGCTTCCTGCAGCATCTGCGCGTGCCGAGCGGAGCCGACGCGATTCGCGAGCACGCCGTGGAACGGCAGTTGTGGTCTGAAGCGCGCAAGGCCGAATGCGAGCGCGCCGAAGGTCTGCGCCATCGCCTGCGCGGAAATCACCGCGAGCACCGGCACGCCGAACGTGGTCGCCAGATCGGCGCTGCTCGGCGTGCCGTCGAACAGGCCCATCACGCCTTCGATCAGGATCAGATCGGCTTCTTGCGCCGCCCGCGCGAGCAGGTTGCGACATGCGCTTTCGCCGACCATCCACAGATCGAGCGACAGCACCGGCGCGCCGCTCGCGCGCGCGAGGATCATCGGATCGAGAAAATCCGGTCCGGTCTTGAACACGCGCACGCGACGTCCGAGCCGCCGGTGATAGCGCGCGAGACCGGCGGTGATCGTGGTTTTGCCTTGTCCCGACGCGGGCGCGCTGATGAACAGCGCGGGGCACGCCCCGAAGGAAGTCCCCTGGGGGGACGCCGCGGAGCAAGTCCTCTTGGGGGGCGCCCCGGACGAAGCACCGTTGGGGGACGCCGACATCGCTCAGAACTCCACGCCGCGCTGCGCCTTCACACCTTGCTCGCGATACGGATGCTTGATTGCGCGCATTTCGGTGACGAGGTCGGCGGCTTCGATCAGCGCGTCCGGCGCATGGCGTCCGGTCACGACGACATGCAACATCGGCGCACGCGCGTTGATCACCGCGAGCACTTCGTCGAGCGGCAGGTATTCGTACTTCAGCACGGTGTTCAGCTCGTCGAGGATCACCATCTGGTAGTCGCCGCTTTCGATCATCCGCCGCGCTTCGTTCCAGCCTTTGCGCGCGGTCGCGATGTCGGCCTCGCGGTTCTGCGTGTTCCACGTGTAGCCGTCGCCCATCGTGACGAAATCGCATTGCGCGATCGCGCCGAGGAAATCGCGCTCCGACGTATGCAGCGCGCCCTTGATGAACTGCACGACGCCGAGCCGCATGCCGTGGCCGAGCACCCGCACGGCCATGCCGAACGCGGCCGTGCTCTTGCCCTTGCCGGTGCCGGTGTTGACGATCAGCAGGCCTTTTTCGACGGTCGCGCTGGCCTGCTTCTTTTCGTGGCCTTCGCGGCGGCGTTCGGTCATGCGTTGATGCGATTCCGGATCGGTTTTCATCGAGGGTCCTGGTCTTGAGAGGCGGGATGGGATGGGGGCGCGTCGCTAAGGGCAGCGTTGTTCGCCGCTGCGATCGCCACCGTGATGCCGGCGTGCGCGGTCTTGCGTACGATTAGACGCGCCTTTTGCGCGGTTGTGGTGGAGTCCGGCGCCGTGGCCGCCAGCAGCGCGCACGGCTCGCACACACCATCGACGCCGAGATGCGCGTGTGCCGCCGCCGACGGCGACGCGACCGGTACCGCGGCGATCTGCTCACGGCTGAACAGTTGCAGCGGCAGCTGATGACGTGAGCAGAATTCGAGCAGACCGGCTTCGTTGGCTTTGGTGTCGATCGTCGCGATGGCGCGGATCTGCTCGAAGGTATTCGATCCGAGCGCTGCGCGGACGGCGGCTTCGATCTCAGCGGCTTCGCTGTGCAAGCGGCAACCGATGCCGACGCTTAGCGTTTTGATCGCGCGTCCGAGTCCGTGTCGTGTCGCGCTCGCTGCCAGTTCGTGAGCAAAGCCGGCGTCGCGTTTGGCCGCATCACGCGCCAGTGCGAGCGACGCCACACCGCCGATCACGACGATCGCCGGCGAGCCGAGCCCCGCGCGCGCCACCGCCCCGGCGAACTCGCGAAGCGGCGCGAGCACATGACGCTGCTCAGGCCGCGTCGCCGACTCGATCGCCGCGCACGGCGTGTCGGCGGACATGCCGGCAGCCAGCAATGCGCGGGCGATCTCGCCGAGCCGGCGCATGCCCATGTAGATCACCAGCGTCATGCGCGTCGCGGCGAGCGCGGCCCAGTCCGGTTCGCCACTGCCGGCGCCGTGGCCGGTGACGAACACGACGCCCTGCGCGTGATCACGATGCGTGACCGCGATACCGAGGGCCGCGGGCGCCGCGATGCCGGCCGTGATGCCGTTGATCACGTCGACTTCGATACCCGCGGCCTGTAGCGCCTGCAACTCTTCGCCGCCGCGGCCGAACACGAACGGATCGCCGCCCTTAAGCCGCGCGACGCTGCGCCCCGCGCGCAGATGCCCGAGCATTTGCGCGACGATGTCGGCTTGCGGCGTGGACGGATGGCCGCCGCGTTTGCCGACGTACACGATTTGCGCGTCGGTGCGCGCGAACTGCAGCACGTCGGGATTCACCAGATCGTCGACGAGCACGACATCGGCCTGCGCGAGCGCGCGGGTGGCCTTCAGCGTGATCAGTTCGACGTCGCCGGGACCGGCGCCGATCAGCCAGGCGCGCGTCATCGCGGCGTGCATTGCGCGCGCCATGCGGTGATGGAAGAAGAGAAGCAGCGTGCGACAGCGCGCGCGGCGGTGAATATAGAGGTCATGCGGAATTGCGAATCCGGGCACGCGCGATGCCGCGCTGCTACGCCTTCACATCCGTTCCCCGCGGATTCCGGCGGCCGGCGGCGCCACGTGATGCACGGATGCAATGCGGCACCGCCTCCGCGTCTGGCCGGTATCCGGGCTGGCGGCCTCATGCGCTTCGCCTTCCCGTCCCGGTTTGTGGATTCGCGGGACAGTGGCATCAAAAAACGCATGCGCGGCACGTCGGAATCGAAGGCGAATCGAATCGCGCGCCGCAGGTCGCTTACCGTTGCGGGGACAGCACAGGTTGAACGCGCGAGGCGCTGCCTGTTTCCCGTTTAACTGCACACGCGAGCGCATGTGCGGGCACCAAACGCGCGCATACGATAGCACATGGCGCCTTGCCGGATAAGCCAGGGCGGCGCTTTCCGGCTCTGTGCGTTCCTTGACTGCGCAAGGCCGCGGGCCTACACTCGCACGCACTTTGGGTGCTCGCGTGCGCGCTCGTGCGCATGCAGTTAAACGGGAAACAGGGAGCCACCTGCTCTGGAGCGGCTAACCTGTGCTGTCCCCGCAACGGTAAGCGAAAAGCGGTTCCGGCTTGATAGCCGGGCACCGCAGTGCCGGCTTCGATGTCCTCGCGCAAGGTCGCGTGGACATTTCACCACTGGACGAGAAACCACTCGGCCGGGAAGGGGAAGCGGCGCTTTCGCCAGCCCGGATACCGGCCCAAAGAAGCAGAACGACCGCCGCGGGGATGCGGCGGCGCGTTCATGACCTCAGTTCCGCTTTCTGTATTTCCGTTGTCGCGGCAATGCCGTCGTTCGTCCCCGTGTCTGGTGATCGCTGGTACTGCTGCGCGTGCTTCATTCGCTCCATTCGCCAGCCGACGCGGACCCACGCGCGGACTTTCCGGCATACCGTTCAACGCCAAGGGATGGACCTCACGATGCAAACTCAATTGCGCAAGATCCCCGTCACGATCGTCACGGGCTTTCTCGGCAGCGGCAAAACCACGCTGCTGCGGCACATTCTTCAGCATGCGGCCGGCAAGCGCATCGCGGTGATCGTCAACGAGTTCGGCGAGCTCGGCATCGACGGCGAAATCCTCAGGGGCTGCGGCATCGGTTGCGATGAAAACGGCGTCGAGACCGAAGGGCAATTGTATGAACTCGCGAACGGTTGTTTGTGCTGCACCGTGCAGGAAGAATTTTTCCCGGTGATGGAAAAGCTCGCGGAGCGCCGCGACGAACTCGATCACGTGCTGATCGAAACGTCGGGCCTGGCGTTGCCGAAGCCGCTCGTGCAGGCGTTCAACTGGCCGCAGATCCGCAATGGCTTCACGGTCGACGCGGTGGTGACGGTGGTGGACGGCCCGGCCGCCGCGAGCGGCCAGTTCGCCGATAACCCGGTCGCCGTCGATGCACTGCGCAAGGCCGATCCGAATCTCGATCACGAGTCGCCGCTGCACGAGCTGTTCGAAGACCAGTTGTCGGCGGCCGATCTGGTGATTCTGAACAAGACCGATCTGATCGACGACGCGCGGCAGCACGAGGTCGAAGCCGCGATCCGCGCGGAGATTCCGCCGCAGGTGAAGATCGTACGTGCGCAGCAGGGGCGGCTCGACCTGCATACGCTGCTGGGCCTCGAAGCGGCGTCGGAAGAGACGATCCACCTGCGTCATGACCACCACGGTTCCGCCGACGACCCCGATCATCACCACGATGAATTCGATTCGGTCGTCGTGCAGGCATCCGTACCGTCGCGCGACGCGGCGCTCGCCGCCTTGCAGACGCTCGTCGAAACCCACACGATTTACCGTGTCAAAGGCTTCGCGGCACTGCAGGGCGCGGCGATGCGTCTCGTGATCCAGGGCGTGGGCCGGCGCTTCGACAGCTACTTCGACCGGCGCTGGCAAGCGGGTGAAAATGGCGACGGCGCGTTGAGCCGCTTCGTGCTGATCGGCTTAGACCTCGACCAACACGCGCTGCAACAGGCGTTCGACGCAGCGCTCGACGCGACGTCGAACGCGACAGCATAAACGGGCGCACCAGCATGCATCTGCTGCGCACGACGCCGGGCGGCTTCGTCGACGATACGCAGGGCGTGATCCGCATCGATCAGCAGCCCGCCGATATCGTCGTGCTCAGTTCCGCCGACACCACGCTGTCGCTGCTCGCGAGCGTGGTGCCGCGTCTCGGCGACGGCTTTCCGAGCGTGCGGCTCGCGAACGTCACGTATCTGCGTCAGCCTGCCTCGGTCGATTTCTATCTGGACGACGTGTTGCAGCATGCGCGCGTGGTCGTCGTCGATCATCTCGGCGGCGAAACGTATTGGCCGTACGGCATCGAGCAGGTGGTCGCGCTCGCGCAGCGCAAACAGCAAACACTCGCGATGTTTTCCGGCGATCTGCAGGAAGACCCGAACCTGCTCGCGCGCAGCACCGCGAGCGCCGAGTTGTGTCAGCAGCTGTGGCGCTATCTGCGCGAGGGCGGTCCGCAGAACGCCGAGGCGTTTTTGCGCTGCATCGCGTATCGCGCGCTCGACTGGGGGCGCGAACCCGATCCGCCGCGCGCGTTGCCGGCCGCGTCGCTGTATCACCCTGAGCGCGATACCGCCATCGTCGCCGACTGGCAGGCGCGTTGGCGGCAAGACGCGCCGGTCGTCGCGATTCTGTTCTACAAGGCGCATCTGCAGGCCGCCAATACCGCGGTGTTCGATGCGCTGATCGACGCGCTCGAAGCGCAAGGGCTCAATCCGCTGCCGCTCGCGATCACGTCGCTGAAGGATCCGGTGAGCCGCGATGTCGTGCAGTCGCTGTGCGCGCGACATGGTGTCGCGCTCGTGCTGAACACGACCGCGTTCGCCGCTTCCGCGATCGACGACCCGGAGCCGCTCGCGCTCGCCGCCGACGCTCCGGTGTTTCAGGTGATCCTGAGCGGCGGCAATCGCGAAGACTGGCTGAAGGACAACCACGGTCTCAATTCGCGCGACATCGCGATGCATATCGCGCTGCCCGAAGTGGACGGGCGCATCATCACGCGCGCGATCAGCTTCAAGGGGCTCGCGTATCGCTGTGCGCATACGCAGGTCGACGTGGTCCGCTATCAGCCCGACCTCGAACGGGTGCGCTTTCTCGCGGAGCTGAGCCGGCGCTGGTGCCGTTTGCGTTCGCTCGATAACGCCGACAAGAAAGTCGCGTTGATTCTCGCCAACTATCCGATGAGCGAAGGGCGCATCGGCAATGGCGTCGGGCTCGATACGCCAGCGTCGGTGGTCGGCATTCTGTCGATGCTGCGCGATGAAGATTATCGTGTCGGCGAATTACCCGAAAACGGCGACGCGTTGTTGAACAGGCTGACCGAAGGCGTGACCAACGATCCGGTCGTACGCGATCTGCGTCCGGCCCTGCAAAGCCTCGCACTCGACGACTATCTCGCGCATTTCAACGCTTTGCCGGCGAGCGTGCGCGACGCGTTGAACGCTCGCTGGGGCAAGCCCGAGCAGGACCCCACGCTGCGGCGCGGCCGCTTCATGATCGCCGGCTGGCGCTGCGGCCAGGTGTTCGTCGGCATTCAGCCTGCGCGTTCGCGCGAGCACGGCGACTACGCGAGCTATCACGATGCGGAGCTCGTACCGCCGCACGCATACCTCGCGTTCTATTTCTGGCTGCGCCATCAGTTCGGCATCGACGCGGTCGTGCACGTCGGCAAGCACGGCAACCTGGAATGGCTGCCGGGCAAAAGCGTCGCTTTGAGCGACGCGTGCTGGCCCGATCTGATTCTCGGACCGATGCCGCATCTGTATCCGTTCATCGTCAACGATCCGGGCGAGGGCAGCCAGGCGAAGCGGCGCGCGCAGGCGGTGATCATCGATCATCTGATGCCACCGCTTACACGCGCCGAAAACTATGGGCCGCTGCAGGACCTCGAACGCCAGGTCGACGAATACTACGAGGCATTGATGGTCGATTCGCGTCGCGCGAAGCTCTTGCGTCGCACGATTCTGACGACGATCGTCGAGCATCGGTTGCACGAAGAGCTGAGTCTCGCGGCGCCGAACGGACAGGACGATGAAGACGCGCTGCTCACACGCGTCGATGCGTGGCTGTGCGAGCTGAAGGAAGCGCAGATTCGCGATGGCCTGCATACATTCGGGCAGTCGCCGCGCGGCGTGCAGCGGCGCGACACGCTGCTCGCGCTCGGGCGCTTTCCGGTCGGCGATGGGCAGGGCGGCAAGGCGGGGCTCGTCGACGCGCTGGCGCGCGATCTGCGTATCGATCATCGGTTCGACCCGTTGACGGTGGATTGGGCCGCCGCATGGGACGGCCCGCGACCCGATGTATTGCAGCGGGTCAGCGATGCGCCGTGGCGACATTACGGCGATACGCGCGAGCGGTTGGAATTGCTCGCGGGCGAGCTGTTGCGCGGCGTCTGCGGTGTCGATTGCGATGACGCGGATCGTTCGCAGGCCGTCCCCGTAGCCGACGACAGTCTGCCGCAAGCGGCACAGGTGGTCGCACGCCTGCGTGACGACGTGCTGCCGCGTCTCGACGCCTGCGGCCCGCAGGAAATGACGCAGCTGAAGCGCGGCCTCGAAGGACGTTTCGTGCCGCCAGGTCCGAGCGGTTCGCCGTCGCGCGGTCGGCCCGACGTGCTGCCAACCGGCCGCAACTTCTATTCGGTCGACACGCGCGCGGTGCCGACGCAAGCCGCGTGGGCACTCGGCCTGAAATCGGCGCAGCAACTGATCGAGCGGCATTTGCAGGAGCACGGCGATTATCCCCGCGCGATCGGCCTGTCGGTTTGGGGCACCGCGACGATGCGCACCGGCGGCGACGATATCGCGCAGGCGCTCGCGCTGCTCGGCGTGCGGCCGAAATGGGCGCCGGGCAGCCACCGTGTGACGGACTTCGAGATCATGCCGATCGACGCGTTCGACCGGCCGCGTATCGACGTCACGTTGCGCGTATCCGGTTTCTTTCGCGATGCCTTCGCTAACGTGATGCATCTGTTCGACGCGGCCGTGCAAGCGGTTGCCGAACTCGACGAGCCCGCGGAGCTGAATCCGATTCGCGCGCGCGTGCAGCGCGAACGCGATGCGTTGATCGCACGCGGCATGGACCCGGTCGAAGCGCGCAAGCGCGCCGGCTGGCGCGTGTTCAGCGCGCGGCCGGGCACGTACGGCGCGGGTCTGCAGCAGATGATCGACTCGCGCCAATGGCAGACCGACGCCGATCTCGCGAACGCGTATCAGGCATGGGGCGGATATGCGTACGCGCAGAAGAGCGCGGGCGAGGAAGCGCATCAAGCGTTTGGCACGCGCCTCGCAGCGATGGACCTCGTGCTGCAGAACCAGGACAACCGCGAGCACGACGTGCTCGATTCGAACGACTACTACCAGTTTCAGGGCGGCATGGTCGCGGCGGTGCGGCATCTGGCAGGTCAGCAGCCGCGCGTCTATCACGCGGATCACAGCAATCCGGCCGCGCCGCGCGTGCGGACGTTGCAGGAGGAGATCGCGCGCGTGATCCGCTCGCGCGTGGTCAATCCGAAATGGCTCGACGGCGTGAAGCGCCACGGCTACAAGGGCGCGGCCGAGATCGCCGCGACCGTCGATTATCTGTATGGCTACGACGCGACCGCGCGCGTGATCGCGGATCATCAATACGCGCTCGTCGCCGATGCCTATCTGAATGACGCCGATACGCGCGCGTTCATGCAACGGCACAATCCGCATGCGCTGCATTCGATCTGCGAGCGTTTGCTCGAAGCGATGCAGCGGGGGCTGTGGCAGCAGCCGGGTGACTATCGCGCGCAGGTGGAAACGCATCTGCTTGCGAGCGAACAGCAGATCGAAGGAAGACAAACATGAATGGAGCGATGCGAGGAGCGGACGACGCAGGTTGCTCAGCCTGTGCATCGGGTACGGCGGCGCGGCCCGTTTTTCCGTTTGCGGCGCTGATCGGCCAGGCCTCGTTGCAGCAGGCGCTGGTGCTCGCGGCGATCGACCCGGGCTTGGGCGGCGTATTGATCAGCGGGCCGCGTGGCACCGCGAAGTCGACTGCCGCGCGCGCGCTCGCCGAACTGCTGCCGCAGGGAGAGTTCGTGAATCTGCCGCTTGGCGCGAGCGAGGATCGTCTGATCGGCACGCTCGATATCGAAAGCGTGTTGCGCGACGGCTCGGTGCGCTTCTCGCCGGGGCTGCTCGCGAAGGCGCATCGCGGCGTGCTGTACGTCGACGAAGTCAATCTGCTGCCCGATGCGCTCGTCGATGCGTTGCTCGATGCGGCGGCGAGCGGCGTGAATACCGTCGAACGCGATGGCGTGTCGCATAGTCATGACGCGAGCTTCGTGCTGATCGGCACGATGAACCCCGAAGAGGGCGAGTTGCGGCCGCAATTGATCGACCGCTTCGGTCTGATGGTGGAGTTGCAGAACGCGTTCGAGCCGCAGGTGCGGCAGGCGATCGTCAAAGCGCGGTTCGCGTTCGATCTCGATCCCGCTGGGTTTCGTACCGTTTACGCGGAGCAGCAAGCTTCATACGTGCAGCGTATTCGCTCGGCGCGCGCGGCGCTGCCGCTGCTGTCGTTCGATGACGCCGTCCATGCGAGCGTGAGCGCGCTATGCATCGACGCGGCCGTCGACGGCCTGCGCGCCGACCTCGTGATGCTGCGCGCGGCGCGCGCGCTGGCCGCATTCGAACGGGCAGGTGCGGTGACGGTGCGACATGTGGAGCGCGTTGCCGATCAGGTGCTGCTTCATCGGCGGCGTCAGCATGATTCGCAACATGCGAATCAGCGCCGGCCAGAAAGCGAGGCGCCGACACGGGACGTCGCTGCGGGTGCGTCTGGCGATACGGCTGGATCCACGACACCTTCCGCCGACTCCGAGTGGGGCTACCTGCCGCCCGAGCCGGCCGCGGCTTTGCCTGTCAAAGGCGTCATTGCGCTCGACGCAAAAAAACGCTGAGCCATCGGAAAGGCGCCGCCGCTGACTCGCGCAGCGGTTTTCGATGGCGACAAGGCGTGGGGGCGGATTCGCGCGACACGTCGCGCGGCGAACCGGGCAGGCGCATTGCATGGCCGCCGACGCTCGCCGCGATGCGCGAGCACACGCTGCGTCGTGAGCATCTGCGCTTCGTACGGGAAGTGCCGCGTGGCGGTGTGCTGCATTGTTTCGTGCTCGATTGCTCCGGGTCGATGCTGGCGGGCCAACGCCTCGCGTTGGCGAAGGGTCTACTGACTGCCTTGTTCGACCGTGCGAGTGCGATGCGCGCCGAGGCTGCGCTGATCTGCTTCGGCGGTGCGGGAGCGGATGTGCGCTTCGGCCCCGCCGTGCCGCGCTGGTGGAACGAGCGATGGCTCGCGCCCGTGGGCGGAGGCGGCGGTTCGCCGCTCGCGTCGGGCGTGCGCAGCGCCGCGCAACTGCTCGAACGCTGCGCGCGGCGACGGCCGGTCCAGCAGCGCTGGTTATGGATTCTGACCGACGGCCGCACGAGCGACGAACCCGCGCGGCCGGCCGACGTCGATGAAGTCGTGTTCGTCGATTTCGAGCGTGGTGCGATACGGCTCGGTCGTTGCGAGGTGCTCGCCAATGCCTGGGGAGCGCGGCGGTTGACGCCGGAAGAGTTGCTCGGCTGATCGATGTGTGCGCAGCGAGGTCGACGCTGCTGTGTCCGCACGCGCGTTGCTTTTGTGGCCGTACCGCTTATTTCAGTCCATTGGACCAGTGCTGAACATCCTCCTGACGATCGAACACGAACACCTTCATCGCCATCTGTTGAACGGAATCGAGTTGATCCAGTTCGAGCCCATGCATGGACGGCTCGCCAGGCATTTTGCCCTTCTGAACGTTGCGGATCACCGCCGTGGTCTCGATCTGTGAATCGTATTCGGCCGACTTCAGCCGGAACGCGATGCGCAGCCGCTCGCCGACTTCGCCCAGTGTCCATGACGCACTCAACGACATGCCGAGCGCGCTGATGCCCTTGGCGAGTCCAAGGCCTTCGTAAGTGTCACCGCTCCCGCCGATGCCGAACCGCACGGGCAGGTGCGCATGGACGCGGATCGATTTGCGCTCACGGAGCCGGCGGACCATACCGGGCCTCGACAACACGGCATAGTCGAACGGCACGCGGCAGACCGCTTCGACCGTGCAGACGAAACGGAACACGGCCTGACTCGCGATCGCGACGACCTCGACGTTCTCGCCGGGCGTGAGCGGCAGCGGTTGGCCCTGCTTCATCGGCGGCGTGACGAACAGCGCATGATTCGGCGCGAAACCGATGATGCGGCAAGGTTGCATCGGCGCGCCGCTGCCGAATTGCGAACGCATGCCGATCAATGCGCCGATCTCGAGGTGCATGTCCTTCAGCGTCAACTCACCGGCGTGGTCAGGCTGGGCGGTTGGCGCCGGCGGTTGTTGTGCGCCGAGGTTGAACAGGTCGCCGCGTTGCGGGCGGAAGTGTTGAAACAGAAAGGCGCGCTCGTCGGTGGTCGCGAGCGTCGTCGCGCTTGTGAAGAGCAGCGTGCCGTCGGCATCGACGATCGGCCATGGGAGCGGCGTGCCTACCGGCACCGTATCAGGCTCGAGCATCGGGGATGCCGCGGCGGGCTGGGTGTCCTCGACGTGTGCGTCGACGAGATTGTCCATAGTCGGCAGCTAATTTAAGTGGCGGGATGATCTGATTGACGGCGGGGAAGGGTAGAACTTTAATTTGGGGAGCGGTGGTGAGTTCGAGCCGTGCTCGGACTACTTTGTTTTGTCGGTATCAGGACTTCGGCGCGTTGAATCGGATGACTAACTATATTCGCTGATTTTTTGGTCTGGCCAGAGTTGACTCTTTTGAGGGCTGGCGGCAATGCGATGGAGATGGCAGTCTTTGCTCCCAAAAGAAATTCGCAGAAGGGTATTGACGTGTTGTCGACCGCTCTCCATAATCTCGTTTCTCTGCTGCAGACGCAGCGACGCAAACGAAGCAGTGCCGGGTAGTGGTGGTTCAGGCGCGGCGGGTCTGGCGGACCGATCTTTAAAAACTAACAGTCGATAAGTGTGGGCGCTTGATGCGGAATGCGGCGGCGGATTCTGTGGAATCTGCTGTCAGGCAGAAGTATCAGAAGCCTCACACAGTATTGGAGGAAGGTTTGTCTGTCGGAAGACGGATCAATCATCGTCAGTACGTTGAGTGAGCGACCGGGTTCGAGAGAGCCCGAAAACAGTAACAGGTTTGAACTGAAGAGTTTGATCCTGGCTCAGATTGAACGCTGGCGGCATGCCTTACACATGCAAGTCGAACGGCAGCACGGGGGCAACCCTGGTGGCGAGTGGCGAACGGGTGAGTAATACATCGGAACGTGTCCTGGAGTGGGGGATAGCCCGGCGAAAGCCGGATTAATACCGCATACGCTCGGGAGAGGAAAGCGGGGGATCGCAAGACCTCGCGCTCAAGGGGCGGCCGATGGCAGATTAGGTAGTTGGTGGGGTAAAGGCCTACCAAGCCGACGATCTGTAGCTGGTCTGAGAGGACGACCAGCCACACTGGGACTGAGACACGGCCCAGACTCCTACGGGAGGCAGCAGTGGGGAATTTTGGACAATGGGCGCAAGCCTGATCCAGCAATGCCGCGTGTGTGAAGAAGGCCTTCGGGTTGTAAAGCACTTTTGTCCGGAAAGAAAACCTCGTGGCTAATATCCGTGAGGGATGACGGTACCGGAAGAATAAGCACCGGCTAACTACGTGCCAGCAGCCGCGGTAATACGTAGGGTGCGAGCGTTAATCGGAATTACTGGGCGTAAAGCGTGCGCAGGCGGTGCTGTAAGACCGATGTGAAATCCCCGGGCTTAACCTGGGAACTGCATTGGTGACTGCAGCGCTGGAGTATGGCAGAGGGGGGTGGAATTCCACGTGTAGCAGTGAAATGCGTAGAGATGTGGAGGAACACCGATGGCGAAGGCAGCCCCCTGGGCCAATACTGACGCTCATGCACGAAAGCGTGGGGAGCAAACAGGATTAGATACCCTGGTAGTCCACGCCCTAAACGATGTCAACTGGTTGTCGGGCCTTCATTGGCTTGGTAACGTAGCTAACGCGTGAAGTTGACCGCCTGGGGAGTACGGTCGCAAGATTAAAACTCAAAGGAATTGACGGGGACCCGCACAAGCGGTGGATGATGTGGATTAATTCGATGCAACGCGAAAAACCTTACCTACCCTTGACATGTATGGAATCCTGCCGAGAGGCGGGAGTGCCCGAAAGGGAGCCGTAACACAGGTGCTGCATGGCTGTCGTCAGCTCGTGTCGTGAGATGTTGGGTTAAGTCCCGCAACGAGCGCAACCCTTGTCCCTAGTTGCTACGCAAGAGCACTCCAGGGAGACTGCCGGTGACAAACCGGAGGAAGGTGGGGATGACGTCAAGTCCTCATGGCCCTTATGGGTAGGGCTTCACACGTCATACAATGGTCGGAACAGAGGGTTGCCAAGCCGCGAGGTGGAGCCAATCCCGGAAAACCGATCGTAGTCCGGATCGCACTCTGCAACTCGGGTGCGTGAAGCTGGAATCGCTAGTAATCGCGGATCAGCATGCCGCGGTGAATACGTTCCCGGGTCTTGTACACACCGCCCGTCACACCATGGGAGTGGGTTTTACCAGAAGTGGCTAGTCTAACCGCAAGGAGGACGGTCACCACGGTAGGATTCATGACTGGGGTGAAGTCGTAACAAGGTAGCCGTATCGGAAGGTGCGGCTGGATCACCTCCTTTCCAGAGCTGTGCATTCACTGCACTCAAGTGCTCACGCTTATCGGCTGTGGTTAATGGAAGCAACGCAGACAGACATCAGGGGTCTGTAGCTCAGCCGGTTAGAGCACCGTCTTGATAAGGCGGGGGTCGATGGTTCGAATCCATCCAGACCCACCACGGTCTTGTCTGGTGAGCTGAAGGGCTGGGGCCGCTGGAATATCTGTGGGACTGGGGGATTAGCTCAGCTGGGAGAGCACCTGCTTTGCAAGCAGGGGGTCGTCGGTTCGATCCCGTCATCCTCCACCAATCCTCAATGCGCAGGGTTCTGCCTGAAGGCAGAGCGTTGCGCATTGGCGATTGAGCCAGTCAGGGCGGTATGAGGCACAGGCTTCATACCGGCTGCCGTTCTTTAACAATCAGGAAGAAGTAGTAAAGAGATTCACGAAAGCATACCTGGAGATGGGTGTGTGAGTAGGTGAATCAGGGTTGTGATTGTATCGATGTATTTTAAAGGTGATCGAAAGATTGCCTTGGAATACGGCGCAACACGAATACTCAACCTGTAACGGAACGTGAATGGTCGACTCCTTCGGGAACCTGTCCCCTCCGGGGATGGGACCAGAGTAAGCGCTAAAGCGCTAACACTGGTCGACAGAGACACACCCGTTATAGGGTCAAGCGAACAAGTGCATGTGGTGGATGCCTTGGCGATCACAGGCGATGAAGGACGCGGTAGCCTGCGAAAAGCTCCGGGGAGCTGGCAAACGAGCATTGATCCGGAGATGTCCGAATGGGGAAACCCACTCCTAATGGAGTATCCGTAGCTGAATCCATAGGCTGCGTGAGGCGAACGCGGTG
This sequence comes from Paraburkholderia sp. UCT70, assembly GCF_050434085.1. Taxonomy (NCBI): domain Bacteria; kingdom Pseudomonadati; phylum Pseudomonadota; class Betaproteobacteria; order Burkholderiales; family Burkholderiaceae; genus Paraburkholderia; species Paraburkholderia sp. UCT70. The sequence continues at coordinate 1,846,557 of NZ_JBNPVZ010000002.1, forward strand.
AACTGAAACATCTAAGTAACCGCAGGAAAAGAAATCAACCGAGATTCCCAGAGTAGTGGCGAGCGAAATGGGATCAGCCTGTACACGTTATCTGTATTGTTAGTCGAACGCTCTGGAAAGTGCGGCCATAGCAGGTGATAGCCCTGTAGACGAAAACAGCATGGAAGAACTGGGTGTACGAGAAGTAGGGCGGGACACGTGAAATCCTGTCTGAAGATGGGGGGACCATCCTCCAAGGCTAAATACTCGTGATCGACCGATAGTGAACCAGTACCGTGAGGGAAAGGCGAAAAGAACCCCGGGAGGGGAGTGAAACAGATCCTGAAACCGCATGCATACAAACAGTCGGAGCCTCTGCGAAGGGGTGACGGCGTACCTTTTGTATAATGGGTCAGCGACTTACATTCAGTGGCGAGCTTAACCGATTAGGGCAGGCGTAGCGAAAGCGAGTCCGAACAGGGCGTCCAGTCGCTGGGTGTAGACCCGAAACCAGGTGATCTATCCATGGCCAGGTTGAAGGCACGGTAACACGTGCTGGAGGACCGAACCCACTAACGTTGAAAAGTTAGGGGATGAGCTGTGGATAGGGGTGAAAGGCTAAACAAACCTGGAAATAGCTGGTTCTCTCCGAAAACTATTTAGGTAGTGCCTCGTGTATCACCTTCGGGGGTAGAGCACTGTCATGGTTGTGGGGTCCATTGCGGATTACTACGCCATAGCAAACTCCGAATACCGAAGAGTGCAATCACGGGAGACAGACATCGGGTGCTAACGTCCGGTGTCAAGAGGGAAACAACCCAGACCGCCAGCTAAGGTCCCCAAATATGGCTAAGTGGGAAACGAAGTGGGAAGGCTAAAACAGTCAGGAGGTTGGCTTAGAAGCAGCCACCCTTTAAAGAAAGCGTAATAGCTCACTGATCGAGTCGTCCTGCGCGGAAGATGTAACGGGGCTAAGCCATATACCGAAGCTGCGGATGCACAGCAATGTGCATGGTAGGAGAGCGTTCCGTAAGCCTGCGAAGGTGCACTGGAAAGTGTGCTGGAGGTATCGGAAGTGCGAATGCTGACATGAGTAGCGATAAAGGGGGTGAAAGGCCCCCTCGCCGTAAGCCCAAGGTTTCCTACGCAACGTTCATCGGCGTAGGGTGAGTCGGCCCCTAAGGCGAGGCAGAAATGCGTAGCTGATGGGAAGCAGATTAATATTTCTGCACCATTGTGAAATGCGATGGGGGGACGGATCGCGGAAGGTTGTCCGGGTGTTGGAAGTCCCGGTCCTTGCATTGGAGAAGGCGCTTTGGCAAATCCGGGCGCGGAATTCAAGGGTGCGAGGCGAGTCGCTCAGGCGACGAAGCAACTGGAAGGGGTTCCAGGAAAAGCCTCTAAGCTTCAGTTTCACAGTGACCGTACCGCAAACCGACACAGGTGGGCGAGATGAGTATTCTAAGGCGCTTGAGAGAACTCGGGAGAAGGAACTCGGCAAATTGGTACCGTAACTTCGGGATAAGGTACGCCCTCATAGCCTGACTGGCCTGCGCCAGAAGGGTGAAAGGGTTGCAATAAACTGGTGGCTGCGACTGTTTAATAAAAACACAGCACTCTGCAAACACGAAAGTGGACGTATAGGGTGTGACGCCTGCCCGGTGCCGGAAGATTAAATGATGGGGTGCAAGCTCCTGATTGAAGTCCCGGTAAACGGCGGCCGTAACTATAACGGTCCTAAGGTAGCGAAATTCCTTGTCGGGTAAGTTCCGACCTGCACGAATGGCGTAACGATGGCCACACTGTCTCCTCCCGAGACTCAGCGAAGTTGAAGTGTTTGTGATGATGCAATCTCCCCGCGGCTAGACGGAAAGACCCCATGAACCTTTACTGTAGCTTTGCATTGGACTTTGAACCGGTCTGTGTAGGATAGGTGGGAGGCTATGAAGCGTGGACGCCAGTCTGCGTGGAGCCGTCCTTGAAATACCACCCTGATCTGTTTGAGGTTCTAACCTTGGCCCGTGATCCGGGTCGGGGACAGTGCATGGTAGGCAGTTTGACTGGGGCGGTCTCCTCCCAAAGTGTAACGGAGGAGTACGAAGGTACGCTAGGTACGGTCGGAAATCGTGCTGATAGTGCAATGGCATAAGCGTGCTTGACTGTGAGACTGACAAGTCGAACAGGTGCGAAAGCAGGTCATAGTGATCCGGTGGTTCTGTATGGAAGGGCCATCGCTCAACGGATAAAAGGTACTCTGGGGATAACAGGCTGATACCGCCCAAGAGTTCATATCGACGGCGGTGTTTGGCACCTCGATGTCGGCTCATCTCATCCTGGGGCTGTAGCCGGTCCCAAGGGTATGGCTGTTCGCCATTTAAAGAGGTACGTGAGCTGGGTTTAAAACGTCGTGAGACAGTTTGGTCCCTATCTGCCGTGGGCGCTGGATATTTGAAGGGGGCTGCTCCTAGTACGAGAGGACCGGAGTGGACGAACCTCTGGTGTACCGGTTGTCACGCCAGTGGCATCGCCGGGTAGCTATGTTCGGAAGAGATAACCGCTGAAAGCATCTAAGCGGGAAACTCGCCTTAAGATGAGATATCCCCGGGGCTTCGAGCCCCTTGAAGGGTCGTTCAAGACCAGGACGTTGATAGGTCAGGTGTGCACGTACAGTAATGTACTGAGCTAACTGATACTAATTGCCCGTAAGGCTTGATCCTATAACCGGTGTGTTTTGCGGTCAGCGTGAGCGCTTCAGCTGTCGGCCGGAGTTAGTGCTTCAGCACTTACTCCGGGCCCATGCAAAGCGCTTACCCGGACCCCACCCCCGAAGGGGGCAGGAACACGCACACGGTTGAGATCGGTGTTGTGCCAGAAACAACACAACCCCCACCCGAATCCTTTACGCTTCTTCCCGATTGGCTGTGGCGCAACCGGTTGACTCCAACCCTGCGACGCAGCAACCCGTCATGCCTGATGACCATAGCGAGTCGGTCCCACCCCTTCCCATCCCGAACAGGACCGTGAAACGACTCCACGCCGATGATAGTGCGGATTGCCCGTGTGAAAGTAGGTAATCGTCAGGCTCCTCCCCAGTCAGAAACCCCACCCGCCGCGGTGGGGTTTTTGCGTTTACGCGGCCGACTTTGCGCGCTTCACTACTTTCCGATCCGCAACGCATCCGCGTAACCCGTCAGTTCCAGATAGGCTCGCCCTACATCCGCATTCTGTTGACTCACCCGTACCGCGCCTTCCCAATACACGGCACCGGTCGACTGTCGTGAGTCGAGTTCCTGATCGTCCATTAGCGGATCGAGTTGCCATGTCAGCGTTCCCGCTCTAACCGTCATCGAGACCGGATACAAAGTATTCGTGTGCGGCGAGCGCCACATGCGACGCGGCGTGAAGTCGACTTCACCGGGGTCGAAATTCGTTACCTGACCATCGGGTCTGCGAAGCGTCGCGTGGGCCCATATTGCATGTCCGTCGCGGCTACGGATCTTGAATGCCATTAGCGCCGAGCCGTCCGTCAAATTGGCGCCGAGCCAATCCCATCCGACCGCATTGGCGTCGAGCAACGTGCTCGACCACTCGTGATCGAGCCATGCGGTCCCCGTCACTGCTGCATCGCGCGTCGTGTCGTTTTCACCTCCGGCTGGGCGCACCACAGTGCCCGTCACGCGGAGTTGCGGTTCGCTGTAGTAATAGCTCGCCTGCTCGGGCCGCGGTCCTTTGCGCGAGTAACCGCGCTCGCCCTGAATCAGCGGAGGCTGCGTTGGCGCGAGTTGGAGGTGTAGCGAGAATCCGCTTGCATCGGCGGTGACGTCGTAGTGGCCGTCCGCGGCGCGAATCATTTTCCAGGCGTCGAGTTTGACGTCGGTGTTGGCGGTCTTCGCGTAGGCGAGCCCGAGACCCTGCCGAGCGATGCGTTGATCGTGAACGAGGTGTCCGATGGCCGGATCGCTCAACGCAGCGTGCGCGATGATCAGTTGCGACGGGGCGAAATCGCTTGGATCGGCGGCATCGTGACCAGTCGCCGTACGAAAGAACGTGATCTGGAATCCGAGCGGTCGGTTGTCGGGCGTCGTGAGCCAGCCTGTCGCGTACCACCATTCGGTGCGGAAAGCCGGATGAGCACCGCTGTCCCGCGGAAACGAGATCGGATGATCTGGCGTGACTGCCGCGAAGGCGACCGGGGTGGACCCAGTGGAGTCGCTACTAGCGGCGAAAGAGGGCGACACAGCGGCTATGCCAATCCAAAGTAGCCCTCGGAAAAAAAGCTGAAGGCGCCGCGGAGGTGACCCGCCGTGTCGGCGCGCGATGCACGTTGCGCAGCCATCAAGCGCAGAGCAAACCTCGCGAATGGCCGCGCTATCCCAGATCAACCGAATTTTCCACGCACGCCGTGCAACTGGCATCACCAGTCCTCCTTCACCGCGCGCACTGCATCCACCGACACCGCGCCGCGTCCCGCGACCACCGCCGTCGTACACGACAGCACCAGCATTACCAACGCGACTGTGCCCAGCACGAACCACGGTACATGCAGCGACATGCTCCAGTGAAACGACTGTGGATTGACGACGAACACGAGAATCAGGCTGATCGCGAAACCAAGCGCGAAACCGAGCGCAATGCCGCATGCGGTCAGCAGACCGCCCTCCGAAGCGAGGATCGCGAGAATCTGCGCGCGCGTCACGCCGACGTGGCGCAACATCCCGAACTCACGGGCGCGCGCGAGCGTCTGCGCGGAAAACGTCGCTGCGACGCCGAACAATCCGATCACGATCGCCACCGCCTCGAGCAGATACGTGACCGCGAAACTGCGATCGAAGATCACCAGCGTGCGCGCACGGATCTCGCCCGGTTGCGACACCTCGAGCGAAGCGCCGAACGGCAGCGCCTTCAAACTTGCGACGACGGGTTCGACATTCACGCCCGGCTCGACGGTCACGGCGACATCGGTTGCGGTGGAGTCGCCGGTCAGCCGCCGATAATCGGCAAGCCGTATCTGGATCGCGCCGCTCTGCCGCGCGTAGTCGCGCCAGACGCCCGCTACGACGAACGTCTGGCCATGCTCGCCGAGCGACAGCCGCACACGTTGACCTAACTCATATCCATACAGGTCGATCATTGCTTCGGAGACCCAAATAGGTATGTCGCCGGCGCGAAGCGCGGACGGCGGCAGCACCGCGCCGGTCATCTGCAGAGTCGCACCCGGATCGGTCGCGTCGATTTCGCGGGCGAGCAGCGCGACGTCCGGGCGCGCGGGGTCGAGCGTCAGATGTGTGATGCGCGCGAACGCGGCGTTGCCGATGCCGGGCACCGTCGCGATGCGCCTCTGTTCGTCGGGCCGCAAGCCGCCAGTGTCGCCGCTATTGCCGCCCGACGCTACGCGCACATACAGATCGGCGGACAGCAGATGCGTGATCCAGTCGTCGACAGACACGCGGAAGCTGGCCACCATGATCGCCATCGCGACGATCAGCGCGAAGCTCGACAGCACGCCGCCCATCGCGATCGACGCCTGCCCCGGCGCATTCGCGAGACGCGCAATCGCGAGCGTGCCCGTCGCGCCCGCGCGGCGTCCTCGCGTGCCGCGCGCGCGGCCTGCCGCGCCGAATATCAGCGCGGTCACGCGCGGCATCAGCGCAATGCCGCCGACGAGCAGCAACGCGACCGCCAGATAACCGGCGATCGGCGCATCGAACCACGGCGGCACGCGCGTCAGCGCGGCGGCCGCCAGCAAACAGCCGAACGCCGGCCACGGCGTCGCGAGCCGCGCCAATGCGCTTTCCTCGGCACCGGCCTTGAGTGCCAGGGCAGGCCGTGCGCGGGCCGCGTCGATAGCGGGCGCTACGCTGCCCAACACCGACACCGCGACCCCGAGCGCGAGAAACACCGCGCTCGCGAGCGGCTCGAAACCGACTCGCGGTTGCACGCCCGGAAAATAGCCGCCGCCGAGATCGCTGCCGAAGAAGCGCAGCGCACCGCTGGCCATCGCGTAGCCGAGCGCAAGTCCACACAACGAGCCGAGCAACCCGAGCAGCGCGCCTTCAAGCAGGATCTGCCGCAATAGCTGAGCTCGCGTGAGCCCGAGCACGCGCAGCATCGCGAATTGCGATCGGCGTCGCACGACACCGAGTGCCTGAGTCGAAAACACGAGGAACGCGCCCGTGAACAGCGCGACCAGCGCGAGCACGTTCATGTTGATCCGGTAAGCACGCGACAGGCGATCGGTGCGGCTCTCAGTGTCGCGCGTCTCGGCGACTACCCATGTACTGCCGAGCTGCTGTTGCAGATCGCGTTTGAAGCGTTGCCGATCGACGCCGCGTTCGAGTTGCACGTCAACGCGCGTTAGCTTGCCCACCTTGCCGAATCGCCATTGCGCGGCGGCGATGTCCATCACCGCGAGCCGTTGACCCGGCCGCGTGCGCACGAGCCCACCCGCGACGCGCAGATGCAGATCCGACGTACCGCTGCGTAGCGTGACGTCGTCGCCGGTCTTGACGTTCAGCCATTGCTGCGCGGCCGTCGACAGAAATATCGCATCGGAGGCGAGCGTGTCGAACGGGCGATCGGGCGAGGGCACGCCGATCAGATCGGGCGTGATCGACCTCGCCTTGAAGACGTCGATGCCGAGAACGGGCAGTGCACCGGTGCGGCCCGGCACCGCGACGTCGAGCGCGAGCACGGGACTCGCCAGCACCACGCCCGGTTCGTTGGCGAGTCGCGGATAGAGGGACTCGTCGACGAAAGGCTGCGCGCCGCGCACCTGCAAATCCGCTTCGCCTGACAGACTGCGCGCGGCCGCCGAGAATTCGTTGAAGGCGGCGCTGTTGATCAATTGCACTGCGTAGCCGAGCGCGACGCCTAGCGCGATCGTCGCGATGGCGACGAGTGCGCGTCCGCGATGACTGCGCCATTCCGCGACCATCAGCCAGCGCGCGAGAACACGATATCCCGGCGCGCGCGGCAGTGGACGAAGGTCAACGGCCATCGTGGGTCGAGCGGGCCGCGGCGTGGGCGACGTTCGCGGCCTTATCGCGCGCGCCATGCAAGTCGCCCTCGCTCAGGATCAACACGCGGTCGGCCACGGCGGCCGCGGCCTCCGAATGCGTGACCATGATCGTCGCCGCGCCGGTTGCCTTGCTTTGCGCGCGGAACAGGCCGAGCACGTCGCGCGCGGTGGCAGGGTCGAGGTTGCCGGTCGGTTCGTCGGCGAGAAGCAGCGTCGGACGATGCACGAGTGCGCGTGCAATGGCTACACGCTGCAACTCGCCGCCGGAGAGATCGCGCGGAAAGTCGTCGCCGCGTCCGCCGAGGCCGACCGCCGCGAGCATGTCGAGCGCGGCGGCCGTCGGTAGATCATTGAGCAGCAGCGGCAGCGCGACGTTCTGCGCGAGCGTCAGATGCGGCAGCACGTGAAACGCCTGGAACACGAAGCCGAGCTTCTGGCGCCGCAGTCTCGTCGCGGCGTTGTCGTCGAGTTGCTCGACCGGGCGTCCGTCGATTAGCACGCTGCCGCTATCGGCGCGGTCGAGCCCGGCGATCAGGTTGAGCAATGTCGACTTGCCGACGCCCGAGTCGCCCATGATCGCGACGAACTCGCCCGCAGCGAGTGTGAAGTCGAGCTGCGCGAGCACGATGCGGCCGGTGCCGTACCGTTTGCTCAGGCCGCGGCATTCGAGTGCGGGTACGACGTCGTCACGAAGCGCCATGCGAGGAGGTCCGGAAAAGGAGTCGGGCGAGGGGAGCCCGCTGCGCGAATTGAGTGTGCCTCGCCGCGCGAGTTTCTGCAGTAGTTACCATGGCGCGGCGCTGGTCTGTGTAAGGAAAAAGGAAGATTCGTGCGCCTGGAGTGGAACATTTTCAGCGCACCTTGATCGAGGCGCGCGGCACCGCTAGCGACCTCCTCGCCGGTCGGTTTAGACCGCCCATACAAAATTTTTTTATCGCCGACGAGGCAAATTTTTGTTTGGTTGCCGCTCGTCCCCGACCGTCAAAAGGCACTGAGCAGCACGATCCGTTCCAGTCGAACCAGCCCCATAAACAGCGAATGTCTAACAGCGGCCAACCTCCGGGTAATTGCAAGCTTTTGCTGCCAAACTGCCAAGGCCTAACGACGCCTTTGTAACAATGTGCAAGCGCACATTTCGATGCATTTTGCAAGCGCCCACGTCGCAACAATGTATTGTGGCGCGGATTTCGCGGCTGTTGCGATGCAAAATTATTCTTATCTTGGTAATCTCCACCCTTGGTCAGTCGGCTGCGGGTAAACGTGTAGCGGGAAACCCCTCCACGCGTCGATTTCAGCGAACTGCAACTTACATTTCCATTTCAATGCCTGTTTGTTTCAGGGGCATTGACGGGGCGTTTTGTACTTCAAGTTTTGACAGAGCACATGCCATTGCCTCTCCTAAGTCTTCTCATCTGGATCCCCATCGTCGCCGGGTTCGTGGTTCTGCGCGCCGGGTCGGACGCGGCGCGTAATCGCACGCGCTGGCTCGCGCTGATCGGCGCGGTGGCGGGTTTCTTGCCGGTGATCCCGCTCGTGGCGAGTTTCCGTAACGACGTGACCTCGATGCAGTTTGTCGAGAACGTCCGCTGGTCGCCGACGTTCGATATCGCATGGCATGTGGGAATCGACGGGATTTCGCTCTGGCTCGTCGCGCTGACCGCGCTGACGACGATCATCATCGTGATCGCATCGTGGGAGTCGATCACGCAGCGCACCGCCCAGTACTTCGGCGCGTTCCTGATGCTGTCGGGCTTCATGCAGGGTGTGTTCACGTCCCTCGACGGCATGATGTTCTTCATTGCGTTCGAGGCGACGCTGATCCCGCTGTATCTGCTGATCGGCACCTACGGTCACAAGAACCGCACGTACGCGGCGGTGAAGTTCTTCTTCGTGTCGTTGCTCGGCTCGCTGATGATGCTGATGTCGCTGCTCTACCTGTATAGCCTGACGCACAGCTTCGACCTCGCCGTGTGGCGCGAAGCGCATCTCGACATGGTGCCGCAGGCGCTGATCTTCCTCGGCTTTCTTGCCGCGTTCGGCGTGAAGGTGCCGATGTGGCCGCTGCACACGTGGCTGCCCGACGTGCACCTCGACGGCCCGACGGGCGCCGCGGTGATGATCGGCATGCTGAAGATCGGCGGCTACGGTCTGCTGCGTTTCGCGCTGCCGATCGCGCCGCAAGCGAGCCATTTCTTCGCGCCGATGATGATCACGCTGTCGCTCGTCGCGGTGATCTATTCGAGCCTGCTCGCACTCGTGCAGACCGATATGCGCCGCCTGCTCGCGTATTCGACGGTCGCGCATATGGGCCTCGTCACGCTCGGTCTGTTCGTCTTCAACCGCTTCGGCCAGTCCGGCGCCATCGTGCAGATGATCTCGTACGGCGTGGTGTCCGGCGCGATGCTGTTATGCACCGGCATGCTCTACGACCGCACGAAATCCGCGTCGATCGCCGAATACGGCGGCGTCGCCAACACGATGCCGCGCTTTGCCGCTTTCGTGATGCTGTTCTCGATGGCCAACATCGGTCTGCCGGGCACGTCGGGTTTCGTCGGCGAATTCATGGTGCTGATGGGCGCGATCCGCTTCAACTTCTGGATCGGCGCGATCGCCGCGACCACCCTGATCCTGAGCGCGGCCTACACACTGTGGATGTACAAGCGCGTGATCTTCGGTGCGATCGCCAACGCGCGCGTCGCGAAGCTGAAGGATCTCGGCAAGCGCGAGTTCGCGCTGCTCGGTGCGTTGGCGCTGCTGGTGCTCGCGATCGGTCTCGACCCGAAGCCTTTCACCGATGCGATCGATCCGTCGGTCGGCACGCTGCTCGCGCAATCGGAACGCTCGGCGCTGCCTTCGGATTCCGTGCCGACGGAGGGCGGCGAGCATCTGCAGGCAGCGGCGCCCGGACCGGCTCCCGTCGCCATGCACACGCCGGGTTAACAGAACAGAGCGCAAGAGTCGTTGTCGCATTCGCGCGTCAGGATGCGGCGACGCTCTTGCGCTTTTGCGCGTCGTTATCAATCCCTTTGTGAATGCATGCGTGTTGTGGTACGTCGAAAAACCGCTGCGCGTCCAGCGATTTTTAGCGCTTATTTCAGGGGACTTTTGCGATGCGTCAGCTTTTCGATGCTTCGTTTCGAAGCGTCGCAAACGACGCTGGTGAATAGGGAGTGCGGGGAAATGCGGCAACGTGTCGCACTGCGTCGCGATGCAATAGATCGTTGCTAAATGGAGTGTTTATTAGCATCCGATGCCCCCCTATTATGCGAGCGCTTATTAATGGAGAGCCGTCGAATGACGTTCGTTGAAGTCAAAAAAACGAGGCAGTGGATATGAAAGGACGGACGCTGAGAAGGCCGGCAAGTTTCATTTCCGCCAGCCTCATGTTGCTGCTTTCGGGTTGCAGCCACCTCGATATTCTGAATCCGAAGGGCAGTGTGGGACTCGCGGAGCGTGATCTGATCGCGACTTCGGTGTGGGCCATGCTGATCGTCGTGGTGCCGGTCATTCTGATGACACTGTTTTTCGCGTGGCGTTACCGCGCATCGAACAGCAACGCCGAATACCGTCCAGGTTGGACGCATTCCACCGCGATCGAAGTTGCCGTCTGGACCATTCCGGCGCTGATCATTTTGTTTCTCGCCGTGTTGACGTGGAAGAGCACGCATGAGCTCGATCCGTATCGTCCGCTCGAGTCGCAGGTCAAACCGATCAACGTCGAAGTCGTCGCGCTCGACTGGAAGTGGCTGTTCATTTATCCGGACCTCGGCATCGCGTCGGTGAACCAGCTCGCGATCCCGGTCGGCACGCCGGTGAACTTCCGGATCACGTCGGACACGGTGATGAACTCGTTCTTCATCCCGCAGCTGGGCGGCCAGATCTACGCGATGGCGGGCATGCAGACGCGCCTGCACCTGATCGCCGATCACGCCGGCGACTACGCGGGCACCTCGGCAAACTTCAGCGGCAAGGGCTTCTCGGACATGAAGTTCCGCACGCTCGCGACGTCGCCTGAAGACTTCAATGCCTGGGTTGCGAAGGTGCGCGCTTCGTCGGACCGCCTCGACATGGACCGCTATCACGCGGTGTCTGAGCCGAGCGAAAAGGACCCGGTGCGGTACTTCTCGACGGTCGATCCGAAGCTCTTCAACAACATCATTGCCCGCTACAACAACGGCAACGTCATCGACAACATGAAAGACGCCAACTGTGCGCCTAAGGGGTAACTCATGTTCGGAAAACTAACTCTCGATGCGATTCCGTATCACGAGCCCATCATCGTTACGGCGGGCGGCGGGATGGTACTCGCCGCGCTGGCGGTGCTCGCCGGGATCACGTATTTCGGCAAATGGCGCTACCTGTGGACCGAATGGCTGACGTCCGTCGACCATAAGAAGATCGGTGTCATGTACATCGTCGTTGCGTTCATCATGCTGCTGCGCGGCTTCGCCGACGCGATCATGATGCGTATGCAGCTGGCGCTGTCGTACCTGAGCCCGGGCTTTTTGCCACCGCATCACTACGACCAGGTCTTCACCGCGCACGGCGTCATCATGATCTTCTTCATGGCGATGGCGTTCATGATCGGTTTGATGAACATCGTCGTGCCGCTGCAGATCGGCGCGCGCGACGTCGCGTTCCCGTTCATCAACTCGCTGAGCTTCTGGATGACGGCAGTCAGCGCGATCCTGATCAACATCTCGCTGGTGATCGGTGAATTCGCACAGACGGGCTGGCTCGCTTATCCGCCGTTGTCGGAATTGCAGTTCAGCCCTGGTGTAGGCGTCGACTATTACCTGTGGAGCCTGCAGATCTCTGGTATCGGCACATTGCTGACCGGTGTGAACTTCTTCGTGACGATCGTGAAGATGCGCGCTCCGGGCATGTTGTGGATGAAGGTGCCGGTGTTCACGTGGACCTCGTTGTGCGCGAACGTGCTGATCATGGCGTCGTTCCCGATCCTGACCGTCACGCTCGCGCTGCTCGGTCTCGACCGCTACCTCGGCATGCACTTCTTCACGAACGATGCCGGCGGCAACGCGATGCTGTACCTGAACCTGATCTGGGCATGGGGTCACCCCGAGGTGTACATCCTGATCCTGCCGGCGTTCGGTATCTTCTCGGAAGTCGTCGCGACCTTCGCTAAAAAGCCGCTGTTCGGCTACAAGACGATGGTATGGGCGACCTGCGCGATCATGGTGCTGTCGTTCCTCGTGTGGCTGCACCACTTCTTCACGATGGGTTCGGGCGCGGACGTGAACGCGTTCTTCGGCATCGCGACGATGGTGATTTCGATTCCGACCGGCGTCAAAGTGTTCAACTGGCTGTTTACGATCTACAAGGGCCGTCTGCAATTCACGACGCCGGTTCTGTGGACGATCGGCTTCATCATCACTTTCACGATCGGCGGTATGACCGGTGTGATGCTGGCGATTCCGGGCGCGGACTTCATGCTGCACAACAGCCTGTTCCTGATCGCTCACTTCCATAACGTAATTATCGGTGGCGTGCTGTTCGGCTATCTGGCCGGCTTCAACTACTGGTTCCCGAAGGCGTTCGGCTTCAAGCTGAACGAGAAGCTCGGCAAGGCCGCGTTCTGGTTCTGGCAGATCGGCTTCTGGGTTGCGTTCACGCCGCTGTACGTGCTCGGCTTCATGGGCATGACGCGTCGTCTGAACCACTACGACAACCCGACCTGGCATCCGTGGCTGATCGCCGCCGCGTTCGGCGCGGTGCTGATCGCAATCGGTATCGCTTGCCAGCTGCTGCAACTGGTCGTCAGCATCCGCGATCGCAATCTGAAGGAAAACCGCGACCTCACGGGCGATCCGTGGGACGGTCATACGCTGGAATGGGCGACGAGTTCGCCGCCGCCGGCTTATAACTTCGCGCACATCCCGGACGTCCGCTCGCTCGACGCGTTCACCGAAATGAAGTCGCGCAAGGGCGGTGTGAAAGTGCCGGCGTATCGCGACATTCACATGCCGTCGAATACGTCCGCGGGTCTGTTGGTGGGTCTGTTCTCGCTGGTGCTCGGTTTTGCCGGTGTGTGGCACATCTGGTGGCTTGCGATCGTTGGCGCGGTCGGCGCGATCGCCACCGTGATCATCTACAGCTTCATGGACAACGACGGCTATTACATTCCTGCCGACACTGTCGCGCTGATTGAAGAGAATCGCAACGGCGGTGCTGGTGCCGTGGCCGGTGTCGGCGCAAGCGCCGGCAAGCAGGTCGCGCTGGAGGTGGACTGATGTTACAGAAGACAATTGCGGTTGAGCCGCAACTCGCGCCGGACCATGTGCCGTCGCACTCGGTGTTCGGTTTCTGGCTGTACCTGATGACCGACTGCATCCTCTTCGCGGCGCTGTTCGCGGTGTTCGCGGTGATGAGCCACCAGTTCGCGGGCGGTCCGAGCGGCAAGGACCTGTTCGAGATTCCGGGCGTCGCACTTGAAACGACGATGCTGCTGCTCTCGAGTATCACGTACGGCTTCGCGATGCTCGGCGCGCACAAGAACCGCAAGGGCGTGCTGCTCGGCTGGCTCGGCGTGACGTTCCTGCTGGGCCTCGCGTTCCTCGTGCTGGAAATGCGCGAGTTCTCGCACCTGATCGCCGAAGGCGCGGGTCCGAGCCGCAGCGCGTTCCTGTCGTCGTTCTTCACGCTGGTCGGCACGCACGGCCTGCACGTGACGTTCGGCCTGATCTGGATGGTCGTGCTGGCGCTGCAGGTGATGCGTCATCGCGACCTGACCGAACGCGACATGATCCGTCTGACGTGCCTGAGTCTTTTCTGGCACTTCCTCGACGTCGTGTGGATCGGCGTTTTCACCTTTGTCTATCTTGCGAGCGTGATCTAAATGGACCATAGTCATAGCGCCCATGGCGCACACTCGGAAGGCGGTCACGGCAGCTTCGGCAGCTATACGGCGGGCTTCGTGCTCTCCGTCATTCTGACCGTCGCGGCATTCGCGCTCGTGATGACCGGCACGTTGACGGGCCAGAGCGCGTTGCTCGCGATCGCGGGTCTCGCGTTCGTGCAGATCCTCGTGCATCTGGTGTTCTTCCTGCACATGAACACGTCGTCGTCGCAGCGCTGGAACGTGACGGCGTTTGCGTTCACCGTGCTGACCGCTGTTATCGTGGTTGGCGGGACGTTGTGGGTGTTGCATAACGTCAGCATGAATATGATGTCGCGCTAAGCGGATAACGCTTTAGCGTCAGCCTCGGGAAAAAGCCCCGCAAGATTTCGATCTTGCGGGGCTTTTGTTTTGTCTGGACGGTTTGTTTTTTTACTATGCTCGTGGCGCGCGCTTTTGCTGAAGGCGCCATATGGCGTGGCGAATTGCATTGCGGCTCCAGCGAAAAGCTTTGAGAAGCGGCCGCATCCGGTTGCCGCGTACTTTTTCGAGCGGCCGTGCGGCTTGTGGTGCGAGTTGTTCGACCACGGCTTCCGGGGTCGTGAAGAGACGGGTTTTCCAATCGAAGTACAGTGGATAGCGCAGCAGCACGCCCGCGCACAGCATGTCGAGCGTCAATGTGCGATGACGCCACGGCAGCGGCGCGAGCGCGTCGTGGGTGAGTCCCCAGCCGGCGTAGAACGGCAGCCCGTAGGTGAACACCGCTTTGCCGCGCAACAGCGCGTCGAAGCCCGCAAGCGACGAGAGCGTGTGAACTTCATCAGCCGCATCGACGAGCGACAGCAGGTCTGCTTCGGTATCGACGACGTCGGCGAGTTGCTGCGCGTCGATCAGACCATTGCGATTGCCTGATAGCACGTCGGGATGCGGTTTATAGACGACGAATGCGTCGGGCCGCAGGCGGCGGACTTCGCGCAGCAGCGCATCGGCAGTGCCGATTGCGCGCGTGCCGAGGCGGATCGATGCGTCGTCGGCGACCTGGCCGGGGACCAGCACGATTTGCTTGCCTGACGTTGCGGTCCATGCAGGGCGCCGGCGGCCGAGGTTGTACTTGGTGACGCCGAGTTGCACGACCTTGTTGCGAAGTGCCGCGGCGCGCGCCAACTCGGTGTCGCTGAACTCGGTCTCGTTCAGCAGCACGCTTAAGTCGCTCGGCTGATTCGCATCGAAGTACAGTCCGCGGCGATCGATCACCTGACTGCGCGGCGCGATCATGTCGGAACCGAGACCTGTCGAGTGGAAGAAGCCGTCTTCGATTCTGACGCGGCGCACCTCGGGGGCAAGACCTTCCGCGCTGCGCGCGCCCCACAGCACCGCGCATTCGTGCGCTTGCACGGATCGCGGCTCGTGTGTCCAGCGTAGCGCGGCGTTGCCGGCGCTGATGTACGGCGTCGCAAGCGGCCGCTTCCACCACTGGAAGCGGATCGCCGCCACCGGTTGCAGATCGGGGAAGCGTTGTTGGACTGCTTGCTGCAACTCGATGCTGTCGAGCAGATCGTCGAGCGTGCCGGCCGTGTGCGTGGCCGGATTCAGATAGCGCGTGAAGCGCACGAACACCACGTCGAACAATGCGGCGAGCGTGGGGCGCGCGGTGCGATTCGGTAAGGGCAGGTCGTCATGGGTTAAGCCCCAGCCGGCGTAATAGGGCGCGCCGAACACGTGCACCGGTACGCCGGCCAGCAGCGCATGCATGCCCTCCGACGCGCCCAGCGTATAGACGTGGTCGACGTGAGGCAGCGCGGCGCACAACGATTCGTGTTCGGTGAGATGGCGGGTGCCGGGCGGCAAGGTATCGACTGATGCGGAAAGCCAGTGCCCACTGCCCGGATCATCCGATCGCGCGATCCAGAATTCGGCTTGCGGATGGGCCTTGCGCGCGGCTTGCAGCATTCGCGCGAAGGCGTGCCGTGAGTTGTGCGTTGCGATGGCGCCGAGCCCGTTTGATCGAACGCGCTCGTCGATCAGCAGGACGCGGGTTGTGTGTCTGGTTTCGAGCAATGCGGCGGGACAGACGAGTTGCGATTGACGCAGCGTCGATGCATGGCTGCGTGCGAACCGTTGCATCAGTCGCTTGATCTCGACCTCGGGCAATGCGCCGGCGTTGCGATCGTGTTTGATTGCGGCGACGAAGGCGGAATCGAGTGCTGCGGCAAATGCTTCTGCACTGGCATCGGCAACAGGCATTGAGAACCACGACAACAACGGCGTGCCTGCAGGCCCGCGTGACCAAACCGGTCCGGGCCACGCGGCACGGACACGGTTGCCGCCTACGCGTGCGAAGCGCAACGCGACGCGCCCATGCCAACGATCGATCCACAGATGTTCTGAACTTTCACGGAATGCGCTCAGCGTGCGCGAGCCGCGCGTGATACTGGGCAGATCGATTGCCAAACTCGCGGGTGCCTGTTCTTCAGCGACGTGTTGCTTCATTTAACGCAGCGTCTCTAGAAAGCCGTCGACGTGCTCGAAATGCTCGGCCCACGTCGGCTCACGAAAACGTTCAATACGCGTTAGCTGCGCATCGCGCTCGGGGCTATTCGCGCGAGCGTAGGCCTGAATGCGGGCGAGCCAGCCGGGGCCGTCGAGCGGATCAAGATAGTCGGGAATGTCGTCGGCGATTTCGTGAAAAACGTCGAGATCGCTTGCGAGTACCGGCACTTTCAACGCGAGCGCTTCAGCGAGTGGCATGCCATAGCCTTCGACGAAAGACGGAAATAGCAGCGCCTGCGCGTGTTGCAAATAAGCATGAAGCTGCTCGTCGGAGCAGTGCGCTTCTTCTATCACGACGCCTTTCAGATTTTCGCAGCGCTCTAGCATATCGACGACGTTTTCGCATTCCCAGCCGCGGCGGCCGATCACCACCAGCTTCGGCGCGGCTGCGCCGAGCTGTTCGACGAGACGCCGCCAGACGTGCAGGATGAACCAGTGGTTCTTGCGCGGCTCGATGGTGCCGAGGATGACGAAGTAGGGAGCTGGCAGCGGGCGCTCGGCGAGCGGGCGCTGGGTGACACCGGAGGCCAGGCGTGCGACTACGCTCGGCGGCATGGGAAGATCAGCGCGATGTGCTTCGGCCGCGAGCGAGTCGAGGGTGGCCTGGGAATTCATGATCAAGCCGCTCGCGTGCTTCAGCGCAGTGTGCATGCGGTGCCGATGCGTTGCGTCGACGCCTGCGCGGCAATACTCGGCATGCGTCAACGGGATTAAATCGTGGACCATGAATACGGGGCGAATCTGACGTTTCGCCATTGCACTGTAATAACGTCCGAATTCCATGCCGTTGTGACTTGTGTGCAACAGAATTCCGCTGAGTCTTGTTTCTCGCAGGCGATTAAGGCACGCGCGGATGACTAATGCGCGGATCGCGTTTCGATTACATGCGGATGAAAGAAGCCATGCAAACGTTTGCTGTGAATCTCTCTCAGCTAATACTGTGGAAAAACCCCGTTCGCTGAGAACCGCGCGCGCCTTTGCGCTGTACTTCTCAATATAGGCGAGACCCACGCGGTCCACGCCCGTGGGCAAAAGCCCGTTATAAAGGCGCGTGAGAAGGCGAGTGACGTCTAGAAAGAGGGTTGGCACGAGAGTGTGAGTCGATTTGTTAGCTAGCGCGCAGAATTTTTCTGAAATTTCTTGTGTGGATTTTTAATCACAGCGAGACATTCTACCCGAGTGCATGAGACAATTCGCGCCGAAGTCTTACTCACTAACTTTTTTTCAAAAGTTGTAATAAATGCCGCGTCTGTCTCGTTGTACTTTTATGTTTGCATCGGCTTTGACGGCTGCGTTCCTCGGCGGTTGTTCTAACATCCCTACCTCGGGTCCAAGCAAGTCGCAAATTGATCGGGCTGCCACCGCATCCGGTGCGACAGCCATCCAAATCGTGGATGTTACTGACGAGGTAGCGCGCAAGCTTCTTGCCGAACGCCGCGCCGGCGATTTCTCGAAGACGCTTGGCAACGAGGCCATGCGGCAGCAGCCGCTGGGCCCGGGCGATGTCGTCGAAGTGTCAATTTGGGAAGCGCCACCAGCGATGCTGTTTGGGGCTGCCCCAACCGACACCCGGTCTGGTGGACCGTCCAACGCGCGCGTCACAGTGTTGCCCGAGCAGATGATCGACAGTGACGGCAACATTAACGTGCCGTTCGCCGGGGCGATTCGGGCCGCGGGGCGGACGCTGAACGAAATCGAGCGGTCCATCACGCAGCGGTTGCAGGGCAAGGCCAATCAGCCACAGGTTCTGGTGCGGCTTGCGCGCAATTCGAATTCATATGTGACGATCGTCGGTGATGTGGTGTCTAGCACGCGCATGCCGCTGACGCCAAGCGGCGAGCGACTACTCGATGCGCTGGCAAGTGCGGGTGGTGTGCGGCAGCCAGTCGACAAGATGACGATTCAGGTCACTCGAAGCGACAAGGTGCAATCGCTGCCGCTCAATACGATCATCCGCGATCCGAGTCAGAATGTGCCGCTTCGGTCCGGCGACGTCGTGACCGCGCTGTTTCAGCCATACAGTTTCACCGTGCTGGGCGCCGTCAGCAAAAATGAGGAGATCAGCTTCGAGGCACAGGGGATCACGCTTGCACAGGCATTGGCACGCGCCGGCGGTCTGCAGGATAGCCGCTCTGATGTGCAAGGCGTTTTTATCTTCCGTCTAGAAGACGCCAATGCTTTGCAGTGGCCGATGTCTCCTGCTCGTACGACGGCCGATGGGAAGGTGCCGGTGGTGTATCGCGTGAACCTGCGGGATCCCAACTCGTTCTTTGTCGCTCAGAGTTTCATGATGGACAACAAGGACCTGTTGTATGTGTCGAATGCACCTATCGCGGAATTGCAGAAATTCTTGAATGTCATTTTCTCGGTGGCATATCCAGTGATTACTGGTGTCCAGACGTTTAGGTAATCGCGCTTGTGGATGGATATATGTATCGCCGCTCATGATCACGCACGCCGACATCGCAATTGTCGGCGCCCCCTGCGTCCCCGCCGGCTCAGCCATTGGCGAGGCGGTCACCCGGAGCTTCGCGCCACATCGGAGGGGCGAGTAGCCGTCACAGTGGATGGCGGCCGGGACCTCGGGACATCCAAGCGTGTTAAGGCCGTTCACCGGAATAGTTAATTGCTTTTTCAAATTCGGTATCGAGGTAAATATGCTGTTCGTAACGGGTGGCGCGGGCTTTATTGGAGCCAACTTCATTATAGATTGGCTTGCCGGCTCCAATGAGCCGGTGGTCAATCTAGATAAACTGACTTACGCAGGAAACTTGGATACGCTCAAGTCGCTGACCAACGACCCGAGACATGTATTCGCGCGTGGTGACATCGGTGATCGAGAACTAGTAGCTGACCTGCTAGCCGAACATCGGCCCCGAGCCGTGATCAATTTTGCGGCAGAATCCCACGTCGATCGGTCCATTCACGGACCGAGCGAGTTTATACAAACCAATGTGGTCGGCACTTTTAACCTACTTGAGTCCGTCCGCGGCTATTGGAGCGAACTGCCGGAGCCAGAGAAGCAAGCGTTCCGCTTCCTGCACGTCTCCACCGACGAAGTTTATGGAACGCTGGGCCGCGACGATCCGCCGTTTGCGGAGACGAACGCCTACGAACCAAACAGCCCTTATTCTGCGAGCAAGGCCGCGTCCGACCATTTGGTGCGCGCATGGCATCACACCTATGGCATGCCGGTACTGACCACAAATTGCTCGAATAATTACGGCCCGTATCACTTTCCAGAAAAGCTAATTCCTCTGGTGATTCTTAATGCACTCGCCGGCGATCCGCTGCCGATCTACGGTGACGGCCAGCAAGTACGTGACTGGCTTTATGTAAGAGATCACTGTTCCGCGATTCGCCGCGTGCTGGAAATAGGAATTGTGGGGCAAACGTATAACATCGGTGGCTGGAATGAGAAGCCGAACCTGGATGTCGTCCATACAATCTGCGGCATTCTAGATGAATTACAGCCGCGTGCAGCTGGGCAGTCGTACGCGAGCCAAATCATGTTCGTGCAAGACCGGCCGGGGCATGACCGCCGCTATGCGATCGACGCGCGCAAGCTCGAACGCGAACTGTGTTGGAAGCCTCGTGAGACCTTCGAAAGCGGGATTCGCAAGACGGTGGAATGGTATCTGGATAATCAGGCGTGGGTGCGCAAGGCTATCACCGGGGGAGGCGCACCTTCACGAATCTGTTTGGGCGAGATTGCATAGGCGCATTTCGATTCGATCGCTGGAATAACTTTAAAAATGTAACTTTGGAAAAAATCCGTGGAAATGCACCTTGTCTCCGAAACCGAGGCTCAACCCGCCACCGTCACTTGGATGCAGCGACAAACACGACGCTGGGCTAAAGTCAATCGCTTGTTTCTCGTAACGGTTGTGGTGCCGATGATATTGTCGAGTATCTACTTCGGTGTAGTTGCTTCCGACGTTTACGTTTCCGAGTCTCGTTTTATTGTGCGTGGTGCTCAGCCGCAGATGCAGAGCGGGATCGGCGCCCTCCTGCAAGGTACAGGCTTCTCGCGTTCGGAAGACGACGTCCATAGTGTTCACGACTACGCGCTGTCTAGAGATGCCTTGCAGAAGCTCAACGCGACACTTAATCTCGAGGAAATGTTCGGAAGGCGAAATATTGACATATTTAGCCGTTTCGCACCGTATGGAATAGAGCGGAATTTCGAGTCTTTATATCGATACTACCAAAAGCACATTGCAGTTGAAGAGGACTCTTCATCCTCCATTTCAATATTGCAAGTACGAGCGTATAGCGCGGAAGATGCTTTCCGTGTAAACAAAATGTTACTTGAGATGAGCGAGAATCTTGTCAATCAACTCAATGAGCGCGCACGTCTCGATACTATTCGTTTTGCCACCGCGGAAGTCGAAGCGGCCGAACAACGTGACAAGGCGGCAGCCGTGGCACTCGCTAAATATCGCAACGAAAAAGCTGTATTCGACCCCGAGCGCCAGTCCGCAATCCAATTGCAACTTGTTTCGAAATTGCAGGATGACCTCATAACCACCAATACGCAACTGGCGCAATTACGGAGCTTGGTTCCCGACAATCCGCAGGTGCCGGCTCTGCAAAAACGGGCTTCAACGTTGCAAGCAGAAATGGACTCCCAGATGGCTAGGGTGGCGGGTAGTAACACGTCACTCACGAATAAATCTGCTGAATTCGAACGCCTCTCGCTGGATCTTACGTTTGCCGACAAGCAGGTAGGCATTGCACTCGCTTCGTTGGAGCAAGCCCGTAACGATGCTCAGCGAAAACAGCTATATTTGCAGCGCATTGTTCTGCCAAACAAGCCGGACGCATCGATTGAGCCGAGGAGGTTGCGTGCCATTTTTGCCACCCTCGCTCTGGGATTGATCGCATACGGCGTGCTAACTATTCTGCTGGCAGGTGTGCGCGAGCACAAGGACTAAGGTGGCCATGAACCATCCTACAATACCATTGCGCCGCTCATTCGCCATCCAATTGCGCGTGACGAACGCCTTGATAATGCGCGAGGTCATTACCCGCTATGGGCGCCATAACATCGGATTTCTTTGGCTGTTTTTAGAGCCGATGTTGTTCACCTTGGGAGTTACTACCATGTGGACGCTCACTAAAATGACACACGGCACCAGCTTGCCTATTACTGCCTTCGCGGTCACAGGCTATTCGTCGATACTACTGTGGCGGAATTGTAGCAACCGTGCTGTGAAGGCAATCGAGCCAAATCTTAGTCTTTTGTACCACCGTAATGTACGTGTGTTCGACGTTTTTGCTGCACGACTTATCCTTGAAATTGCAGGGGCCACTACTTCTATCGCGGTGTTGACGATTTCGTTCACCGCTATAGGCTGGATGAATTTGCCTGTTGATATTCTTACGGCGATTGGCGGTTGGTTACTTCTCGCCTGGTTCGCCTGTGCTCTCGGCTTGACAGTAGGATCGATATCAGAACGATCTGAAGTTATCGATCGGATATGGCATATCTTCACTTATCTGTTGTTCCCACTTTCCGGGGCGGGCTTTATGGTGGATTGGCTACCGAAGTCTTTCCAAGAATCCATTTTGTGGTTGCCGATGGTGCACGGTACGGAAATGATACGGCATGGCTATTTTGGCAATGTTGTGCGGACATATGAGAGTCCAGCTTATCTGGTGCTGTGGGATGCAGTACTGACACTTCTCGGATTAGCGTTGATGAGAGAAACCGGACGCAGGGTAGAGCCAGAATGATTGCACTTGACAACGTCTGCAAAGTCTACGAGACCCGACAAGGTCCCCGCACCGTGCTGGAGGGCATCGATCTGCGCATTGCCAAGGGGGCGAAAGTTGGGATTCTAGGCCGGAACGGCGCGGGTAAGTCCACGCTTATCCGCCTCATCAGCGGCGCTGAGCTTCCCACAAGTGGGCGCATTCATCGAGGCATCAGCATCTCATGGCCACTGGCTTTTGGGGGGGCATTCCAAGGTAGCCTGAGCGGGCTGGACAACGTGCGGTTCATCTGCCGTGTCTACGGCGCCCCGATTGAACCCGCTATTGCCTTTGTGGAGGATTTCTCGGAGTTGGGCAGTTACCTGCGTGAGCCCGTCAAAAAGTACTCTTCTGGCATGCGTGCCCGGTTGGCGTTTGCGATCTCGATGGCAGTGGACTTTGACTGCTTTCTGATCGATGAAATTGTGGCGGTCGGTGACAGTCGCTTCCACGAAAAATGCCACGTGGAGCTGTTTGAGAAGCGTAGCGACAGAGCGATGATCATTGTCTCGCACAGCCCCGACTATATCCGCGCCCACTGCCAACACGCTGCGGTGCTTGTGGCTGGAAAGTTGCACAGCTTCGACCACGTTGACGACGCATTTAGCTACTATCAATCTCACCCGAGTTAATTAGCTAAGCGAGAAATCCACCGCGATAAGGGAAATGGAATTTCGCTTGTATATGTCAAGGGCGGGTCAAGTTGTATTGGCTCATCTTTGCTCGCAGATTAGTAATCAAGTGACCTAACGCCAAGGACAGGTAAACTTCCTTGCGCGGGCAATCGGCGAGGTCTTGATGCGCTAGGACTGAACCGGGTTCATATCTTGAAATCTGGCAATACTTTCGATGTCGAACTAATTATTGCCATGCCTGAAGAATTATTTGTTACATCGCATGCTACCCATAGTGTAGCTCTTGAAACGAAGATCGATCCGAAAGGTTTGGGACGCTATCAATGCGTTGGTCCTCTGCACATTGACAAAAGGTGGCACCGACCAAGGTGCGTGCTTATGCCTATGCACCAGAATTGATCAATTGATAACAGCGGAGAGTTCGGGAAGTCATGTATGTTGGATATGGTGGCCACGGTTCCGATGAGCGCGCCCACAAGTATGTTAAGAAGCTAACTAACTTAGACAAATAACTATGATCCAGCGAAAAGGCATTATTCTAGCAGGCGGTTCGGGCACCCGATTGCGCCCCGCGACACTCTCCATTAGCAAGCAGTTGTTGCCGGTTTACGATAAACCGATGATTTACTACCCCTTAAGTACGCTGATGCTTGCCGGTATACGCGACGTATTGATCATTAGCACGCCACAGGACACTCCGCGGTTCGAGCAGCTGTTGGCGGACGGTTCGCAGTGGGGTATTAACATTCAATACGCGGTGCAGGCTAGGCCGGACGGCTTGGCGCAGGCCTTCATTCTCGGCGAAAAATTTCTGAATAATGCGCCGAGCGCACTTGTATTGGGAGATAACATTTTCCATGGCCATGATTTTGCATCACTTTTGGCCGACGCTGATGCCCAGACAATTGGAGCAACTGTGTTCGCTTACCATGTGAGCGATCCTGAGCGCTATGGTGTAGTGGCTTTCGATGCACAAGGCAAAGCCAGCAGCATTGAAGAAAAGCCTAGTCAGCCGAGGAGTAATTACGCGGTGACGGGCCTGTACTTTTACGACAGCCAAGTGGTTCAAATTGCGAAGTCCGTCAAACCCAGCTTCCGTGGTGAGCTTGAGATTACGACAGTCAACCAAGCTTATTTGGAGCAAGGCAGGCTGCGCGTTCAAATTATGCAGCGCGGT
This sequence comes from Paraburkholderia sp. UCT70, assembly GCF_050434085.1. Lineage (NCBI taxonomy): Bacteria > Pseudomonadati > Pseudomonadota > Betaproteobacteria > Burkholderiales > Burkholderiaceae > Paraburkholderia > Paraburkholderia sp. UCT70. Next base: position 1,870,529 of record NZ_JBNPVZ010000002.1, read on the forward strand.
TATGCATGGCTGGATACCGGTACGCACGAGAGCTTATTGGACGCTAGCTCATTCATTGCCACCCTGGAGCATCGCCAAGGCTTGAAGGTGGCCTGCCCCGAAGAGATATCGTGGCGAAAAAAATGGATCACTTCCGAGCAACTTGGAGAACTTGCGCAGCCGCTGGCAAAAAACGGCTATGGTAAGTATTTGCAGCGTATTCTGAAAGAGAAAATTCTTTAACTATCGAAGATGCTGGGAAATTCATCGGAATAGCCAAATGAAATATACTCGGGGTGTCTTTTCAAGCGAGTGTAGTCGAAAAGACGGGACGTCGACAAGCTTTGCTCGCGGAGTTGCCTTCCGGCCAGACGCGCCAGCATTTTCTATAACGCCGTGGATCGTGGGACCCAAGGTTTGAACGCCAAATCCGTCGCAGTGGTTCTGGGACTGGTGTCGTTTGGTCGGCACATACGGCATCGGGCGTTTCAGCTAAACATGCTGCTTGGTACAGTCAAATCGATGTAGGGGTATTTGCATGAATTTAAAGGGTAAGCGTTTAATTGTCGTGTTGGGAATGCACCGCAGCGGCACTAGTGCCATCACGCGCGCGCTAACTGTTCTTGGTGTGACCCTTGGCGACAGATTGCTGCCGCCTGCGGAAGGTATCAATCTCAAAGGATATTTTGAAGATATTGACCTAAATGCGCTAAATATTCAGATGTTGCAAGCGATCGGCAGCGAGTGGCATTGTGTAGATCCGATAGAAGCCAGCGATGTAGAGAACTTGCGCAATAATGGGTACTTCATTCGCGCCGTGAATTTGCTTCGGCATAAAACCACGAATGCTTCGATTTTTGGGTTCAAGGATCCGCGCGTAGCCAAGTTGCTGCCTTTCTGGCACCAGGTGTTTGTACATTGCGGCTTTGATATCGGTTATATCATTGCTTTACGCAATCCGCTTAGTGTGGCGCAGTCTTTGGCAAAACGAGACGGCTTTCAGACAGAAAAGAGCTATATGCTCTGGCTGGGGCATGTTCTTGCCAGTCTAGCGCATACTGAAACTCATAGGCGAGTTCTAATTGACTACGACAATTTTTTAGATGCGCCGCAAAACAACTTGCAGTCGATTGCTGACCGCCTCGATTTGAGGATAGATCCTGACGCACTGCGGTACTATCTATCGGAATTCCTTGACAAAGGATTGCGAAATACCGTGTATGCAGCGAACGACCTGGCTGTAGATCAGGGCTGTCCGCCGCTCCTTCGGGAAATCTACGGCGTATTGATCGAGGTCTCTCGCAATAATAAGCAACTAGAGGATGAAAACTTTCACGCTCGTACGGCACTCTGGCTAGACGAATTTAATCGTCAGAAAGTAGGTTTGCGATGGATTGATCAGCTTTCGGAGAAGATTGATACCCTCAATCGATGCATTGCTACAACAAATGAGGCAAACTCAGGCCTAGTCAAAGCCGCCCAGGAGCAAGATCAGAATGTATTTCGAAAATCATTTGACGCGAAATGGTATTTGGAGACCAATCCAGATGTTGCTGCTGCGGGACACGACCCATATCTTCACTACATAAAAGATGGGGTAACGGAAGGACGTCATCCATCCGCTGATCTGGTCGGCTTGATTCGCGTTGCTCTGCCGGAGCGGTTGAAAGAACTCAATGCCGAGCTCAATCATGTCAAGTTTCTAGCTGAGCAGCAATCATTTCAGCTGGCAGAACGGGAAAAAGAGTTTTCGGAGAAGTTACAAGACCTCAAGCGCCAACATGAGCAGCAAGAAGGCGAAGACCGTCGCCAATACGCTGAGCGTGAACGGACATGTCTTGCAGATCTGGCGCTAGCGCGCCAGCAGCTAGATGCCCAGATGCTTGTGGTTGCACAGAGAGAGAACGCATTTTCACAGCAGTTGCAGGAGCTTCGGCAAACGCACGATGAGCAAAAAGGCGAGCAGAGTCGCCAATATGCCCTGCGCGAGCAGCGTCATCTTGTGCAGCTGACTTTTGCTCGTAACCAACTCGAAGCACGCCTGCTCGAGCTTGCACAACGAGAAAGGGCATTCTGTGAGCGGCTGCAAGAAATCCAGCAAGCGTACGAGCAGCACAAAGATGAACAGAGGCGGAAGCACGCAGAGGCCGAGCAGCTTTACCTTGCAGAACTGGCGCTGGCGCGGCAACAGGTAGAAACGCATTTGCTTGCGCTCGCGCAGCGGGAAGAAGCATTTTCGGATCAGTTGCAGGAAATGCAAAAGGCGCACGAGCAGCAAATGGAGGAACAGGCTCGAAAACACGCGGTACGTGAGCAGGCTCATCTGGGGCAGCTAGATTTGGCTCGCGACCAAGTTGAAATGCGCGTGCTCGAACTCGCACAACGAGAAAGGGCATTCTCCGCGCAGTTGCAGGAAATCCAGCAAGCCCATAATAAGCAAAAAGATGAGCAGTGGCGGCAACATGCCGAGCGGGAACAGCTACTCAGAGCGGACCTAGCCGCCAAAGAGAGCGAATTACTTAACCTCGTACAAAGCTGGATAGAGACGGAGAAAACGCATACGTTTGTGATTACGCAACTTCACCGTGAACTAGACGCCATTCGCGCGACATTTTTATGGCGTATGACAGCACCCTTGCGCTATTTAATCGGCTTTCTAGGGCAAAAAAATCTAGTTGCGGAAAAACAGCGTACTAATTGGTCGTCACCACTCTTTTCGAAATTGCCGGGTATTTCACGGCACATTAGCGAGGAGGCCGTCGTGCCCAGAGTTGACGAAGCTAGCCCGATGGGGCGCCGTGATGGGTGGTCGACAACCGATCCGATGCCCGACAATTCGTTCGTAACTTTAGTAAACACAGCTAATAAGATTGTTGACATGCCCGCGACCCACCCAAACCTTGTAGCAGCTACATTGGATGAACTGCTCTCGTACCACGACGAATTCTTCATCCACAGCGCTTACCATACGCTGCTGGGGCGCGGGCCTGAGACAGAAGGATTCCGTTACTACCTTGCTCGGTTAGAAGCAGGCGTTAGTAAAATAGAGATACTTGGCCAATTGCGCAAAAGTCGAGAAGGAAAATCGTATCCGGTAAAAGTGGCAGGCCTTGATGCGGCCGTTGGAAAAAACAGTCGTAGTCGATGGCCGATAGTCGGGTCATGGTTTGGGGAAAGCACCAGAAAAACAAAAATTCGAATGAATTTGATCGAAAACAAACTGCGGCACCTTGAAGCAAAAATGGATAGGCGATTTGATCATCTCGCCAGTTCCATCGCGCTTATTCAAGGCGAAATGGCGGTTGTATCAAATAATTTGGTCTCGTCTTCACCAGCGGAGGGCTCCCATCAGTTGGATATTGCGGTCTCTAATGCTTATGAGGTTTTGCTAAAAAGTGACTTTTTTGATCCGCGCTACTATTTGCAAATGTATGTGGATGTCGCTGCAGCGAACATCGACCCCGTACAACACTATTTGTTAGACGGGTGGAGGGAGGGCCGAAATCCGTCAGCAAAGTTTGACACGAATTTCTATCTTTCGACCAATCAAGATGTCGCGGCTAGTGCGGTGAATCCGCTTCTGCACTATATTCAATATGGTATGGCCGAGGGACGGGCGTCATTGGCGATTAATGCGATTAAAGACGTAAGAGACGCGATTTGCTTATTCAATAAGCAAGATTGCATTCCGACTTTTGATGAGAATAACCCCATTGATATTATAATTCCGATTTATAACGGTTACGATTATTTGCAACCTCTTTTCGATAGCATTGTAAAAAATAGCACAATACGTTATCGGTTGATTGTTGTAAATGATTGTAGTCCGGATCACCGAATTGCGAAATTTATCGAGCTTTTTGGGATTTCTAATCCGTCTGTCGAGCTAATTTTTCTTGAAAACGAAAGCAATTTGGGATTTGTTCGGAGCGTCAATAAGGCCGTCGCGTACACAAATAATAATTTTGTGATTCTTAATACGGATACTGAAGTTCCTCCTGGTTGGCTCGAAAGACTCATGTATCCGATCTTTGAAATGAGCGATGTGGCAAGCACCACGCCATTTACTAATTCGGGAACGATTTTCAGTTTTCCGACCTATCTCAAAGACAACGTTATCTTTGAGGGGCTGTGCGTGGAAGAGATCGACCGGTATTTCAAAGATGTAAACTTTGAAAAGACGCACATCGCGATCCCGACAGGCGTCGGTTTCTGTATGGGTGTGAATAAATCCCTCGTCGATAAGATCGGCATGTTCGACGAAGTTTTCGGTAAGGGATATGGCGAGGAAAACGACTGGTGCCAACGGGCAATCAGCGAAGGCTATAAAAATGTACATGTGACGAACTTGTTTGTATATCACAAGCACGGCGGCTCATTTGCCAGCGAGACAAAGAGGAAGTTAATTGAGGAAAACTTTAAAATCTTAATTGCTCGACATCCCCTGTATGAAAAGCACATTCATGCAGCTATCGGCGAAAATAAACTCGATTTTCTTAGACGGTTGCTTGTGTTGAAGGTTCTAAGTGACTCGCGCACCTCTCATCTTATTCTTGATCATTCCTTGGGGGGCGGGGCGAACCAGTACAGTGAACAAAAAATTTCCAATCATCTGGCAGCGGGTGATGTTGTCTGCTCTGTAAAATTCGACTTTAAGCAAACGAAGCAGTATCTGATCGAGTTTAGATTTGCTGAAGAGAGTTCGATTTTTAAATCAGTTGATATCGATAGCCTTTACGAATTTATATCGATATTTAATTTCAAAAATATTTTCGTAAACTCTTTAGTATCATTTAATGAGGTAGGACGACACCTTGATAAGATTGCGTCGTTGAAGAAGCGTCATGGTAAAAATGTGAAGCTCACTGTGCCGATGCACGACTTTTTCCCCGTATGCCCAAGCTATACGCTTTTGGACGAAACCGCAACGTATTGCGCCGTTCCTCGCAATTTACGAAAATGCTCAAAATGTCTGAAGGAAAGCGATGGCGATTTCAAAACGTTTGAGAATTCTGAGGATATTCAAGACTGGCGCGAGAAATGGGGCACCGTTCTTCGCTTGTCGGATGAGGTGCTTTGCTTTTCGAATTCATCCAAAGATATTCTTCTGAAAGCGTACGAGGTGCCGTCGGAAAAAACAAACATCGTTCCGCATGATATTTCGGGGCGCTACGGTAACATTTACGTTCCGCGGGAAAACCCTTCCGAGCTACGGGTTGGGATTCTTGGAGCAATAAACGAAGCAAAAGGAGCGAGTATTGTTCGAAAACTTGTTGAAGATTTCGACCAACAGTCCTGTCCAGTAAAAGTGATTTTAATTGGTGAAATCTCCGCGTGGTTCAGTTCGCCGTCTTTCGAGGTGACTGGCAGATATAACGCCGCTGATCTGCAAGATATTGTTTTGCAAAAGAAAATTGATGTTTTCTTGATCCCGTCGGTGTGGCCTGAAACTTTTTCGTATACGACCGACGAAATCATGCAGATGGGCTATCCGCTTATTGTTTTTGACCTTGGTGCGCCTGCGGAAAGAGTCCGAAACTACGAGCTCGGTGAAGTAGTCGAAATCAATGAGCTGCACGACGTTCTGATAACGCACGCCAAAAAACTTGGAATTGCGGACGGGACAAAGGAAGTTGCCCATGCGCGTATCTTTGAAGCACAAGATAAATTCGCCGCTCAAGATGAGCTTTGATGGCGGATGGGTTTTCGGGTGCCCTTTGAAGGGCATTCGTTATTCGTCTATTTTGCGGAAGGTTAAATAAAGTGGCGGTTATCCTTAATCAAGAACTCTTGGGTAAGCTTCGAGAGTTCGGTGTATCAACGCATCACCAGCCGGGCATTTCTTTGCCAGATGACGTGGTGTTCGAACCCCCGTGCAGTTTTAAATGGATGGATATACACCATTCGTTGCATTTGGGCGCGTTCAGTTATGCCGTGAGTGGCTTCTATTTTGGCTGTAGGATTGGGCGCTATTGTTCCTTTGGAGAGGAGGTGCAGATTGGACGGCATCCTCATCCACTGCACTATTTCAGTACGTCTCCGTTTTTCTTTCAAAGGTACGAAGACATACTCGACAATGCTGCCGCAGAAGGAGTTGAATTAGATTTTGATGCTGATTTTAAAAGAAATACTCCACCTGTGGTGGCCAAATTAACCTTCATCGGGAATGATGTATGGATCGGGCATGGCGCATTTATTCTCCCTGGGGTAAAAATTGGTGATGGTGCTGTTGTTGCTGCTAATGCAGTTGTTACAAAGGACGTTCCGCCCTATGCCATTGTTGGTGGCTCGCCTGCTAGAGTCTTGAAATACAAAGTTCCGGATAAACTGATCGAAGACCTTCTCGACTCAAAATGGTGGGAATTCGCGCCATGGCAATTGAAGGGAGCGCGATTAGATGACATTCCGAGTTTTATTGAATTCATAAAGAGATTAAGGGATTCGACCCCTGCATTTAAGCCTTACCAAGTGGACATTCGCACCTTGGTGGGATATTGATTAGAGACTTTTTTATTCATCTATTCGCTGCGGCAAATTTATCTATGGTCATCAGTGATTGATGAAAAGAATTCTAGAGTACCTTAATCAATTCCGCTTGCAATGGGGCGTAAATTGTCTTTTTTTTGGTAAGCCGCCGCGTTCGAGCAAGAAGAATGTAAGCGATGAAAATGAAGAGGCGATATCGTCATTCTCAGTGCAGAGCGTTCTGCGCCCGAATTGGTACATGCTTGAGATACAAGTCAAGGCGGATATCATTCGAGTAAACGGCAAGGCCTATCTGAATGGCAATTCTGAACATAGCTATGCCGAGTCGCTGGATTTAACTCTCCTTGCTGGCCGAATGTTCAAGCGGCTTATCCGCGTCGCCCATAGTGGGCGGTTGTGCCTTGAGTTGCAGTTGCCCAGTAGTTGCTGGGAACTGCAGCATTTCCGTTTGGTGAGAGTCACGCGCGCATTTGCCGTGTCAAGAATGCTTACAAAGTTACAGGCGACGCATCCGAGTTATAAGATACGCGCCGAAAAAATGCCGTGTAGGGCGCTGAAAGATTCGGCGAAAACGTCCGATATTTCGAAACTTTGGAAGGACTATTGCGCTCTCTTTGATAAATCCGCGGAAATTGTCCCCTATTCAGTTTGGATTGGGGCGTTTGATTGCGTTACTGACGATACGCGAGCGGCCATGCGAGCACGTATTGCAGAGTTCGAACGACGACCGCTTGTGTCCATTGTAATGCGTGTAAGCGACCCACATCCCATCTGGCTCCAGGAGGCTATAGCGTCAATACGCAATCAGGTCTACGGCGAATGGGAATTGTGTGTTGCTGACGATGCGTCGGGTAATCCCGTTATTCGCCGAATGCTTGCGCGTTACGCTAGATTAGATAAGCGGATTAAGGTGTTGACCTATGAACAAACAGAGTGCGGTCCGGCTGCATCAAGCGGCGTGCTGGCGTTAGCACAAGGTTATTGGATTGCGCTGATGGAGCAGGACGACTTGCTCGCTGAGCATGCGTTGTTTTGGGCGGTGGAAGCAATTAACCGGCTTCCGAGGTGCCGAGCTATCTATTCGGATGAGGACAAAATTGACGATCAGGGTGTCCGCTCGGATCCTTATTTCAAGTGCGAGTGGAATCCCGATCTATTTTATTCGCAAAACTTGTTTTCGCACCTTGGATTGTTCGAAGCAAAGCTCGTGCGTGAAGTAGGAGGGTTCGGGAGCGGTCCCGACAGTTGGTCAGGTTATGATCTCGCGCTGCGCAGTGTCGAGCGTATCGAGCCGAATGAAATCCATCATATTGCCCGAGTGCTGTACCATCGACGCATCCATGCTGATGGTGCGGCATACTCTTTTCAAAAAAAGCTTGCGTCGAAAATCGACGGAGTACGTGCGCTCAATAATCATTTGGGTAGACGTCGTGTTAATGCGACGGCCGAAATGTTAGAGTACGGCTATCGGGTGCGCTATTCCTTGCCTGTAGTCTTACCAATGATTAGTCTGATTATCCCTACCCGAAACGGTGTGAAACTTCTGCGAGGATGTGTTGAATCAATCCTTGCGAAGACTAGGTACCGGTACTATGAGATCCTCATCATCGATAATGGCTCGGATGATCCTGAGACACTAATCTATTTGAAAGGCCTCGCTTCGGAATCGAAAATCCGTGTGATACGTGATGATCGTGCCTTCAACTATTCCGCGTTGAATAACTCCGCCGTCAAATTAGCGCGAGGCGACATAATTGGGTTAATTAATAACGATGTTGAGGTGATAAGTCCGGACTGGTTATGTGAAATGGTTAGTCACGCAAGTCGTCCCGAGGTGGGAGCCGTAGGAGCGCGACTTTGGTACTCGGACGATACTATTCAACATGCCGGGGTTGTTCTAGGCGTCGATGGTCTGGCTGGGCACGTGCATCGATTTTTGCCACGAGGAAATCTGGGTTATTACGCGCGGGCTAGCCTGATTCAATCTTTTTCGGCAGTGACGGGCGCCTGTCTGCTCGTGCGAAAGTCGATTTACGACGCTCTTGGCGGCCTTAACGAAACGGATTTACAGGTGGCCTGCAACGATGTGGACTTTTGTCTGCGCCTCCGTGAGGCCGGGTATCGAAACATCTGGACGCCGTACGCAGAGCTATACCACCATGAATCGGCTTCTAGGGGTTTTGACGACACACCAGAAAAACTGAGCCGTTCGGCTCGAGAGGTTGCGTACATGAAGCATCGCTGGGGAGATGCATTGTTGCAAGACCCTGCTTACAGTCCGAATCTGAGCTTGGATGGAGAAAATTTCGACCTCGCATGGCCCCCGAGGGTTGAATCTTTTGTTTCCGCTACTGGATTTTCTGTTGCTTAATGTCAAAAATTAAAAATCTTTCAACATGAAGAGTGAAAAAAAGCTCCAAGTTCTCTTGGAAATGCGGCCAGCCCTTGATGGCTTTGCTGGTATTCCGCAGGAAACGCGCCTGTTGTTTCGTGGGTTGTGCATGATCGATACGATTGACATTGAAGGCTTGCTGCAAACGTCCTTAAAGTTCTTGGCTCCAGGTATGTCGGAAACGAGACTGAGCGTTACGGCGAATGTGGAAGAGACGCGCCTGAACTGTTATTCCCGCGTCATTGTCTCGATGGAGAACAAGCCCTCGAAAGAACCCTTCAAAGCAGCGATGCTCTATCTCAAAAGGCGGCGCGTTGCTTACTCGCTTATTTTTTCGACATTGTTTTTTCGGGGGAAACGACAAGTCAGAACATCAAAATTTGAGTCCCGTCATTTTGAGGACTACATTTGGCAAACATTGTTTGCCAAAACGCTCCACCCTGCAGATTTTGACCTTGTCACTACAAAAAATTACCGCGTGTGCACTATACCGTGGAATGTTCTCCAATCGGCCGGGTTGAATTCGCGCAAGTTTTCGGCCAACGCTGTTTATCCCGTGCTCGATACCAAGGATGCTGACATATTGATCGCGCAAACACCTTATCCGGCGCGAGTCGGTAAGGATACGGTTTTGGTCGTGCGGTATCACGACGCGCTTCCTGTGTTTATGCCGCATGCGTTCGCCAACAAGTCTCGGCATCAGGCGACGCATTTTCGTGCGTTGCAGAGTAATGTGCAATCGGGCGCCTATTTTGCCTGTGTGTCGGAATCCACGCGTCAGGATCTGATCCGCCTGTTCCCGGAGGCTATCGATCGCGCTGCTACCATTCATAATATGGTTTCCCACCATTTCTACGAGGAGGATTCCTCTGGGGAACGGGTTCGGCAGATTGTCCGCTCCCGATTGAACCTTCAAGCGCCGGCGGCGCGCCCTGAATTTCGCGCCTTGATAGAGCAAGAGGATTTTTATAAGCGGCACTTAGATCTGCCAGGCTTTAAATACTTGCTTATGGTGGCGACTATCGAGCCTAGAAAAAACCATGGGCGATTGATTGCGGCATGGGAAATCATTCGGGCGGAGTTCGATCCATGCATAAAACTGGTTATCGTCGGTAGCATGGGTTGGAATGTCGAGCCGATCATGAGGGAGATGCGGACGTGGATTGATCAAGGTGCGCTTTTCGTATTGAATAATGTCCCAGCCTCCGATCTGCGTGTCCTGTACCGTCATGCAGAGGCGACCGTCTGCCCTAGTTTGGCGGAGGGGTTTGATTTCTCGGGAGTGGAATGCATGCGCAGCGGCGGCATTGCGATTGCCTCGGATATTGCTGTTCATCGTGAGGTGTACCGCGATGCCGTGGAATATTTTGAGCCATATTCCACTGAGAGCTTGGTGGATGCTCTAAAGAAAGTTCTTTATGATCCGAATGCCTCGAAATTGAATGAAGAGTTACGCGTGCGCGGTAGAGAAGTGTCGCTCCGCTACTTGCCAGAAACAATTTTGCCGCAGTGGGATCTGTTTTTGAGGCGTGCGGCCAATGGCGAAGCTGTCGGTGATATTTTTTGCGCTGCTGGCGAATATACGGAGTAGGGCAACGACCAAATCGCCGAACCTAGTGTGGAGTGAATCAGCCGTCACGAGGGCGAGGCGAGAGAAGTTGAACGGAAACGCGAGTGTGGTCCTTTGGTCTACCGGGTTGTCCGGCTCCGGTAAGTCAACTTTGGCGAATGCGGTAGAGGAACAGTTGCATCAGATGCGGCGCGCTACGTTTCTCCTTGACGGGGACAGTGTACGCCAAGACCTTTGCCGTGATCTGGGGTTTTCGGAACGGGATAGGATAGAAAATATTAGTCGCATTCGAAAACCGCATATGAGTTCCGGTACGAAGCCAGTGCGGCTGCCGCATCTTTGGCCTTTGCTGCTGCGGCGTCGACTTGGCGCTGCGCAAACTCCACGGTGTCATTGCGCCGCGATCGTTCATGCGGTTGATCAGGCGCTCGCTCATCGCCAGCAACGCCTCGTTGATCTTCTCGGCGTCGTTCGCAGAATACGCTCGAACCTGCAGGGTCGTAATGGCAGAGGTTCTACCGAGACAATGTGGTTATCGTGGTACCTCCATAGCGCTCAAAGCTGTCGTCAAAGCTTCTTCTGAAATGACTGACAAAGTCCCCATGGGTGCTGTAAGCGTCGAGAATGAAGTTGGCCTGGTTCAACTCTTTCAGCGCATCGCGCGACTGAATGTAGTCGATTAGGGGGTAGGTCCCACGCAACGCATTTGGCGAGCAACAAAGAAAAGGCGCGGGCGCCAACAAAATCCTTGTGATTGAAACAGCGCAAACGTTTTACATGGGCCAATACGAATCTTTACGCGATGTTTTTGCCGGTGTTAAACGCGCAGGTCGGGCGCGGAATTTTCTTACACGGCAAATGGCAACGTACGCGCACCCAGTGGAGCAAGGGCGCCCGATTATATCCAGCAGGTCTGGCTTGCGTCATCCAACTTCGTGTCCTTTCAACAATTTTCCTAATTTTTCGTGTTGCGAGTTATTTTTCGCCTCGTAATGTTGTATTCTTCGCTCCTTGCTTAAGACCAGTCGCACAATTCAAACGATACCAAGGTCGCCGGGGGCCGAAGACGCACGTATGTCTATGTGTTCTATCGGTAATGCTCGACCTGCCATAAGACGTACTCACATGCACCGCTCTTTCCTCGCCCTGCAAGGCACGGCTTCTCCGTTCTTTAGCCGACTTGCCACAGCACTGCGCGAGCGCGGCCACACCGTACGTCGTGTTAATTTCTGCGGCGGTGATCTGTCATACGCTTGCAATAGTGATGCATGGAATTTTCGCGCACAGCCAGGCGAATTATCCGATTGGTATTCCAATAAGGTGAACGCCGGCAGCTTTACCGACGTACTAATGTTCGGTGACTGTCGCGAAATACATCGCCCGGTACACCCTATTGCAAAAACCCACGGCCTGCGCGTCCACGTTTTCGAAGAAGGCTACGTCCGCCCGCATTGGCTGACGCTGGAAAAACACGGCGTAAACGGTCGCTCGCAATTACCGCGCGATCCCGCCTGGTATCTCGACCAACGCCGTTTCACGCCGCCCAGCCCCGTCGGTCATCCCACTGGCTATAACCTTTACGAGCGCGCTTTTCACGACATGCGTTATCGCAGCGCCAACACGCTATTCGCGTTGCGATTTCCGCACTACCGAAGCCATCGTCCGAGAAACGGTTTCTTTGAATACTCGGGACTAGCCGCGCGCGCATTGCGCCAACGCAAACACCATCACGATTCCGACACAGTCACTCGCGACCTACGCGATGCCGGTCGCGCGTATTACATCTTTCCGCTGCAACTGAATTCGGACGCGCAGATCGTCGTCCATTCGCCGTTCGACAGCGTGCGCGAAGCAATCGCAAAAGTACTGACGTCGTTCGCGCATCACGCGCCGGCCGACAGTTGGCTCGTGATCAAGAACCATCCGCTCGACACCGGCCTGATCGACTACCGCCGTCACGCTGAGCAACTCGCGCGCGAGCTTGGCATCGCCGAGCGCATGCGTTTCATCGACGCAGGCCATCTGCCGACGCTGCTCGACCACGCACGCGGCGCCGTCGTGGTGAACAGCACAGTCGGCTTGTCGGCGCTGCATCACCGTCGTCCGTTGGTCGCGTTGGGCACGGCGATCTACAGCATGCCGGGCCTCACCTGGCAGGGCTCGCTCGACGACTTCTGGCAGCACGGCGAGCCGCCGGACATGAATCTGTACCAAGCCTTCCTCGACTACGTCGTCCACCACACCCAGATCAACGGCGACTTCTACACGCGCACCGGCATTGCGATGGCCACAGCCGGCGCGGTGCAACGCCTCGAGGCGGGCGCGCATGCGTAACGCCGCCCCGCGCCACATCGTCATCACCGGCGCGAGCGCGGGGCTCGGCCGCGCGCTCGCGCTGGCTTACTCGGCGCCTGGCGTAGTGCTCGGCCTGATAGGCCGCGACGCCGAGCGCCTCGAAGCGTCGGCGCAAGCCTGCCGCGCAAAAGGCGCAAGCGTGCAGACCGCCCTGATCGACGTGCGCGACGCGCAAGGCATGCAAGCCTGGTTGCAAGAATTCGACGACGCACATCCAATCGATCTGCTTGTCGCTAACGCCGGCGCCGCCAGCACGCTCGCATCCGCAAGCGACTGGGAAGACCAGGAGCGCACGGCTGCGATCGTCGACACCAACTTCTACGGCGCAATGCACGCGGCGCTCCCGGTCATCGCCCGCATGCGCGCGCGCAAACACGGCCACGTAGCGCTGATCAGCTCGCTCGCCGCGTTGCGCGGCATGGCAATTTCGCCCGCTTATTGCGCGAGCAAAGCGGCGATCAAGGCCTACGGCGATTCAGTCCGTCCGATCCTGTCGCGCGACGGCATTCGCATGTCGATCGTTCTGCCGGGCTTCGTGAAGACCGCAATGAGCGACGTGTTCCCCGGTGACAAGCCGTTCCTCTGGTCCGCGGACAAAGCGGCGGAACACATCCAGCGCAAGCTCAAAGCAGGCCGCGCCGAAATCGCGTTCCCGAGCCTGCTCGCGTTCGGCATGCGGCTCTTGCCGTTGCTGCCCGCCGTCCTCGCCGACGCAATTCTCGGTGGCCTGTCGTATCTTCCGCGCGAGGAGCACTGAGTGAACGCGACGCTCGCGCTCAGTTTCGCGGCCGCTGCCGGCCTTGCGTTTCTGCCGGAAGCACTCGCGCAGCCGCGCGCGTCGCTGCGTCGCTCGCCGTTGGCGTTCGCGTTGCACGTCGCGGCGATTGTGTTCCTCTGCGCATGCGTGTTGCTGATCACCGGGCGCGTGCGCTTTTCCGCCTTCGTCGCGATCGCACTGGTCGCATTATTGGCAGGCGTCAGCAACGCGAAATACGCGTCGCTGCGCGAGCCATTCGTGTTCACCGACCTGAGTCTCTTCAGCCAGCTATTCGCGCATCCGCGTCTTTATCTGCCGTTCCTGAGCGTGGGCACCGTCATCGCGATCGTGCTTGGCATCGTCGTGGTCGTCGCGGCGTTTGTCGCAGACACGCCCGTGGCGCATCGGCCTATCGCCGCGCTTTTGCTCGCCGCGTACGCATCGCTCGCGGCCGCCTACGCTTGCGCCGCGCGGCTGCCGCTAACACTGCGCGCCGTCGACGATCAGCAACGCCACGGTTTTTTCACGGTTTTCATCGCGTATCTGCTGAACGGCATGCGCCCGGCGACTGTGCGTCGATTGCGCGCCGCGCTCGCCGCCGGTCCGTATGCGACCGGCAAGCCGCACACGATGCCCGACGTGGTCCTGATCCAGAGCGAGTCCTTCTTCGACGCGCGGCGCCTGTCCATCTCGATCGATCCGTCGATCCTGCGCAACTTCGATCTCGCGCGCCGTGAGTCGGTCCAGCATGGCGAGCTGACGGTGCCCGCGTGGGGCGCGAACACGATGCGCACGGAGTTCTCGGTGCTGACGGGCATCGACCAAACGCAACTCGGTTATGCGCGCTTCTACCCGTACGTTTTTGTACGGCGCGCGTGCGCGTCGCTCGCATCGTGGTTCAAGCGCGGCGGCTATCAGACGCTCGCGATTCACCCGTACTACGCCGATTTCTTCGGCCGCGAGCGCGCCTTCAAACATTTGCAGATCGACCGCTTCGTCGACATCGAGGCATTCGCGGACGCGCCACGCGCTGGCCCGTACGTCGCCGATATGGCGGTCGCGGGCGCGATCATCGAAGCGCTCGACGAACCGCGCGAGAAGCCCGCGTTCATCTTCTCGATGACGATGGAAAACCACGGCCCGCTGCATCTGGAAACTGTTCGACCCGGCGAGGCCGCCGCTTTCCATTCGCTCGGCGACGACGAGCAATGGCGCGACCTGACCGCTTATCTGCGGCATCTGTCAAACGCCGATGCGATGCTCGGCCGCCTGCTCGCCGCGCTGCGCGCGCGGCGCCGCGACACGGTGCTGTGTTTTTATGGCGATCACGTGCCGGCGCTTTCGCACGTGTACGCGCAATTCGACAACGAACCCGCACACAGCAACTACTTCATCTGGCGCAACTATGGTGATGCGCCTGCCATCCGAACAGATCTTTACGCCGCGCAACTTGGCGTCGCCCTCGTAGAAGCGCTCGCGCCGGCCGTATCGCGTGAGACGCCGACGCGCACGCTGCACCGAACAGAAGAACAATGACGAAACAGATTGCGATTGTGGGGATGGCCTGCCGCTTTCCCGGCCATGTTGAGAACCCGGAAGATTTCTGGGCGTTGCTTCGCGATGAAAAAGACGCGGTCACGCAAGTGCCGGCCGACCGTTTCGGCACGGAGTTTTACCAGCATCCGTCGAAGCGCGAAGCGGGCAAGAGCTATACGTTCTCCGCGGGCGTGCTCGACGACGTCGCCGGTTTCGACGCGTCGTTCTTCGGCATCTCGCCGCGCGAAGCGCAGCAGATGGATCCGCAGCAGCGTCTGTTGCTCGAACTCGCGTGGGAAACCTTCGAGGACGCGGGCGTACGCCCGCGCGACATGGAAGGCAGCAACTGCGCGGTCTATGTCGGTGTCGCGAGCCCGGACTACGGCAATCGTTTCGTCGACGACCTGAACGCGGTCGACCCGTATTCGGCGACCGGCAACACGCTCAGCATCGCGTCGAACCGTCTGTCGTATCTGTTCGACCTGCGTGGGCCGAGCGTATCGGTCGATACCGCGTGCTCGTCGTCGCTGGTCGCGTTGCACCAGGCGTGTCAGGCGCTGCAGGCAGGCGACGCCGAAGTGGCGCTCGCGGGCGGCGTCAATCTGCTGCTGCATCCGTTCGGCTTCGTGACGTTCTCGAAGGCGTCGATGCTGTCGCCGCGCGGCCGCTGCCGTGCGTTCGACGCGACCGGCGACGGCTACGTCCGTTCGGAAGGCGGCGCGCTCGTGATGCTGAAAACGTTGGAGCGCGCGCTCGCCGACGGCGACACGATTCATGCCGTCATCGCGGGTACGGGCGTGAACTCGGACGGTTACTCGCAGGGCGGCATCAGCGTTCCGGGCGCGGCGACTCAGGCCGCGCTGCTGCGCACGGTCTATCAACGCGCGGGCGTCGATCCGCGCTCGCTCGCTTATGTCGAAGCACATGGGACCGGGACCGCCGTCGGCGATCCGATCGAGGCGCGCGCGTTGATGAGCGTCGCGTCGGCGGGGCGCCCCGTCGATCGGCCGCTGCTGATCGGTTCGGTGAAGACCAACGTCGGTCACCTCGAAACGGCGTCGGGCATGGCCGGACTGATCAAGGCGATCCTGTGCCTGAAGCACCGCGCGGTGCCGAAAACGCTGCATTTCGAAACGCCGAATCCGGCGATCGATTTCGTCGGCGGCCGGCTGCGTGTCGTCGATCGTCTGACGCCGCTCGAATCGCCCGATGGCGCCGACGCGCCGCTCGTGGTCGGCGTCAACTCGTTCGGTTTCGGCGGCACGAATGCGCACGTCGTGCTGCGCGAGGCGCAGGTTTCTAGCCTCGCCAAAACGCCGCGCCCCGAAAGCGGTGACGTAACCACGCCGCTCACGCCGCTCGTGCTATCGACGCGCGCCGCGGCCGCATTGCCGAACCTCGCGGCGCGCTATCTGGCATCGCTCGATCAAGGCGCGTCGTGGAATCTGTTGGCTGCGAATGCCGCGCATCGCCGGCAATGGCTCAAGCATCGCGCGATCGTCGCACCGTCGACGCTCGCCGAAGCGCGCGCGGCACTCGTCGAGCTGGCCACGTCGGTGCAAGAGCACGCGGGCATGGCGCTAGTGAAAGGCGAAGCACCGGCCGACGATGGCCGTCTCGCGCTGGTGTTCTCCGGCAACGGTTCGCAGTGGGCCGGCATGGGCAAGCAGTTGCTCCAACAGGAGCCGGTGTTCAGCGCCGCGCTCGAAGAGATCGACACATTGTGGCGCGCCGACGGCAGCGCCTCGCTGCTCGACATGTTGCGCGAAGGCGTGAGTGCCGAGACTCTCGCGGCCACCGAGCATTCGCAGCCGCTGCTGTTCGCGATCCAGGTCGGTGTGGTGCGCGTGCTCGAAGCGCGTGGGGTCACATATGACGTGTGCGTCGGCCACAGCGTCGGCGAAGTCGCGGCGGCGTGGGCGTCGGGCGCATTGACGCTCGCGCAGGCCGTGCGCGTCATCAAGACCCGCAGCCGCGCGCAGGCGAAAACGCGCGGCACCGGCCGCATGGCGGCCGCCGGTCTCGGCGAAGCGGCGATCCGCGCGTCGATCGCGCAACACGATCTCGACGCGACGGTGGAAGTTGCTGGCGTCAACAGTCCGCAGGCGGTCACGCTCGCCGGTCCGCTCGACGCGCTGCAAACGCTCGAAGCGGCCGTCAAGGCGAGCGGTCGTTTCTTCCAGATGCTCGACCTCGACTACGCATTCCACAGCTGTCAGATGGACCCGATCGAGCTGGACGTCCTCGTGGGTCTCGCAAACCTCGCGCCGGGTGAGACCACCCGCGGCTTCGTATCGACGGTGACGGGCGACGAACTGGCGGGCACCGAACTCGACGCGCGCTACTGGTGGCGCAATATCCGCGAGCCGGTGCGCTTTGGCGACGCGATCGCGCGCATCGCGCAGAACGGCGTGCGTCTGTTCCTCGAAATCGGCCCGCATTCGATTCTGCGCACCTACGTGACGCAAACGCTCGACGACGCGCGCATCGCGGGCCGCTCGCTGCCGACGCTCAAGCGCAATCACGACAACGCGGAGACGCTGCATCACGCGCTCCACGCGATGATCGCAAACGGCGCGAGCGTCGACGTCGATCGTTTCGCGCCGCGTGCGTTGTTGAGCCAGCGTGTCGCGCTGCCGTCGTATCCGTGGCAGCACGAACGCCATTGGCTCGGCCCGACCGCCGAGGCCTACAACCTCGTGTACCGCCGCCGCGAGCATCCGCTGCTCGGCTATCGTCTCCACGAGCATGCGCTCGCGTGGGAAAACCAGCTCGACCCGGCGGGGCTGCCGATGCTGGCCGACCACGTCGTCGATGGTGGCGCGGCGTTTCCGGGCGCCGGCTACGTCGAGATGGCACTGGCCGCCGCGCGCGTGCATTTCGGCACCGCGAGCTGCGCGGTCGAGAACGTCGAAATCCGTTTGCCTGTCGTATTCCAGCCGCAGCATTCGAAGCTGTTCCGCTTCACCGTCGACGTGCGGACCGCGAACTTCACGATCGAAACGCGCGATCGCATGTCGGACGAAGCGTGGTCGCTGAACGTGACCGGCCGTTTGCTCGCGAGCGGGTGCGCGCTCGGCGACGCGGCGGCCAACTTGCCGCTTCTCGATCTGACTAGCCTGCTCGCGCAGCCCGCGATGCCGGGCGACACGCTGTACGCGAACACCGCCGCGATCGGCCTGAACTACGGACCCGCGTTCCGTTGGGTGCGAGCGGTCCACGTCGACGCAAACGCCGGCATGGCGCTTGCCGAAGTGGACATGCCCGCGGCGCTCGCGCAGTCCGCCGACGCCGCGAACGCCTACGCATTGCATCCCGCGCTGATGGACAGCGGTTTTCATCCGCTGTTTGCGCTGCTCGCTTCGCCGCGGCATGGCGAGATCGAGCATGCGGCTTACGTGCCGGTGCAACTTGGCCGCATCGACTATCTGCGCGGCGACGCGATCCGCTATGTGCTCGCTCGCATCGAGCGGCGCAGCCCGCATTCGGTCGTCGCATCGTTCGAATTCGCCGACGCGCGGGGCGCGGTCGTCGCGCGTCTGAGCGCCTGCCGGTTCCGTCGCGTCGATCTGCTGAGCCGGCGCCAGCAGGCACCTGGACGCTATACGTATATCGTCGAAGCGAAGCCGCTCGCCGCCGATGTCAACGCGCACGCGTTGCCCACGGCCGCCGCGTTGCTGGCCGATGCGGCGAGCGCGCTCGCCGTGCAGGAAGACGAAGCGCGCCGGCACACGCATCTGACCGAGATGCTGCCGCTGCTCGATGTGCTTGCCGGCGCGTACGCGTTGCAGGCGCTCGATGCGCTCGACGTGTTCGCGCAGCCGGCGCTGCCCGATTGCGCGCATCCGGCGTTGCTTGCGCGGCTCGTGCAGATCGTCGTCGAAGATGGTCTCGCGCGTCGCGAGGGCACCCGCCTCGTGCGCGACGACAACGCCTGCGCGAACCTGCCCGCCATCGACGAGCTGTGGCGCGAACTGCTCGCGCAATCGCCTGCGCATGTGGCGGAACTGACGCTGCTCGCGCATTGCGGCGCGGCGTTGCCTGCCGTGCTGCGCGGCGAATTGAGTGGCGCGCAGATTCTGCCGCCGTCGCGCAGCAGCCTCGTCGAGCATTTCTTCGAAGCGTCGCCGACGTGGACGCACGCCAATGCGCTGAGCGGTGCGTGTCTGCATCGCGCGATCGAAAGCTGGAGTGAGCCGCGCCGTCTGCGCGTGCTCGAACTCGATTCGCCGCTCACCGACGTGCTGCAACCGCTCGCGATCCACGTGCCGGTCTCGCGTTGCGATTACACGATCGCTGGAACGCGCGAGCAGTTGAGCGGCTTCGACACGACTGAGCATCCGTCGCTCCATATCGCGACTGTCGAATTCGGCGATGCGCCGCGCCTCGCTGGCGTCGACGCGAGCGAACGCTACGACGTCGTAGTCGCGAGTCACGTGCTCGCTGCGCAAAGCGAGCCACGCGCATTGCTCGCCGCGTTACGCGGCTGGCTCGCGCCGGGCGCGCTGGTCGTGATCGCGGAACCGCGCAACAGCCGTTTCGCGGATCTGGTGTTCGATCTCGACGCGGACGCCGCGCATGCCAACGCGCGCCGCGCGGCGTGGCTGTCGCCGCAGGCGCTGACGCAACTGCTCGAACAGGCTTGCTTTGAACAGGTCGCGCGCCATACGGAGCAGGGGCTCGATCTCGAAGGCGCGCCGACGCTGCTGGTAGCGCGGGCGCCGCTTGAAGTGGCTGGGAACGATGCGGCGGGCGCGACTCAGGCGAACACGTCGCCTGCGCATTGGTCGTTGCTGTACGCGACGTCCGACGCGATCGACGACACGCTGAGCACAGCGCTGCGAGCCGCCGGCCACACGACGTCGAGCACGACGCTTCAGGCATTGCGTCACGATATGAGCAAGCTGGCCGCGCCGGCCGGGGGTGGGCAGCACATTGCGCATCACGTGGTATTCGTTGCGCCCGATCAGCCGTTGTCCGCCGACGCGGACGGCGCCGAAGTGATGCACGCGCAGCGGCAGACCACGCTCGCGCTCGCACAGCTCGTGCGCGACCTCGCGGTGGCGTCGAACGAAATGCGCCCGCAACTGTGGATCGTCACGCGTGGCGGCGCGCCGGTCGCGACGCCGTTCGTGGATGCCGCGTCTCTGCGTCCCGAGCAGGGCGCGCTGTGGGGGCTCGTGCGCGTGCTGGCCAACGAGCATCCCGAACTATCGTGCCGTCTGATCGATGTGTGCGCGACGCAAGCGGACGCGGGCGCGCTGCTCGCGCGCGAACTGCTTGCGTCCGACGGCGAGGAAGAAGTGCTGCTGACGCCGCGAGGCCGCTACGTGACGCGTATGCTGCCCACCCCGAACGCGGCGCTGCGCGACACATCGTGGCCGAGCCGCTGCGTGCGCGCAATGAAGCGGCAGTGCTCGGTTTCGCGTCGCCGGGTTCGTTGCGCAACCTCGAATGGTTCCCGCTGCCGCAGAGCGAGCTCGCTGCGGATGAGGTCGAGATCGAACCGGCCGCGACGGGCCTCAATTTCCGCGACGTGATGTACGCGATGGGCCTGCTGTCCGACGAGGCCGTCGAAAACGGCTTCGCGGGCGCGACGGTCGGCATGGAGCTGTCCGGGCGCGTCGTACGCGTCGGCCGCGACGTGCAGCGTTTCGCGGCGGGCGATGCGGTGCTTGGCTTCGCGCCGGCGTCGTTCGCGAGCCGAGTGCGCACGAAAGCGGAAGCGATTGCGCACAAGCCCGCGCGTCTGACGTTCGAGGAAGCGGCGACCGTGCCGACGACGTTCTTCACCGCGTACTACGCGCTGTGCGAGCTCGCGCGTCTGCGCCGTGGCGAACGGGTGCTCGTGCACGGCGCGGCGGGCGGCGTCGGGATCGCGGCGATCCAGCTCGCGCGGCATCTCGGCGCGGAAGTGTTCGCGACCGCGGGCAGCCGCGAGAAGCGCGAGTTCGTGCGTCTGCTCGGCGCCGATCATGTGTTCGATTCGCGCAGCCTCGCATTCGCCGATCAAATCCGCGAGCGCACGCAAGGCGCCGGCATCGACATCGTGCTCAATTCGCTGGCCGGCGAAGCGATGGTGCGCAGCATCGACACGCTGCGTCCGTTCGGTCGTTTCCTCGAACTCGGCAAGCGCGATTTCTATGAAAACAGCCGCATCGGTTTGCGGCCGTTCCGTAACAACATCAGCTATTTCGGCATCGATGCGGACCAGTTGATGAGCGCGTTGCCGGGGCTGACCGCGCGTCTGTTCGAAGACGTGATGCGGCTTTTCGCGGACGGCGTGCTGCATCCGCTGCCGTATCGCGCGTTCCCGGCCGAGCGCGTCGAGGAAGCGTTCCGCCATATGCAGCAGGCGCGGCAGATCGGCAAGATTCTCGTCACGTATCCGGCGGGCACGCCGAGCCCGGCGAGATCGGCGCAGGTTGATGCCACGCTGCAACTCGACCCCGCGGCCGCGTATCTGGTCGTCGGCGGCACCGGCGGGCTCGGCTTTGCGACCGCTCGCTGGATGATGTCGCGCGGCGCGCGTCATCTCGTGCTCGCGAGCCGCTCGGGCACGCTCGCGCCCGAACTGGCCGAAGAAATCGCGCGCTGGCGCGCAAGCAGCGGCGCGCAAGTACGCACGGTCGCCTGCGACGTGACCGACGCGGCCGCGCTCGATGCGTTGCTTGCCGACCTCGCACAACGCGGCACACCGTTGAAGGGCGTGCTGCATTCGGCGATGGTGATCGACGACGGTCTCGTGCGCAATCTCGACGACGAGCGCTTTGCCGCCGTGCTCGCGCCGAAGGTGGCGGGCGCGTGGAACCTGCATCGCGCGACGCGTGAGCTGCCGCTCGATTTCTTCGTGGTCTATTCGTCGGCGACGACCTTCCTCGGCAATCCGGGGCAGTCGAGCTACGTCGCGGCGAACAGCTTCCTCGAAGCGCTGATCGCGCAGCGGCGCGCGGCCGGTTTGCCGGGCACCTGCATGGCATGGGGCCCGCTCGACGACGTCGGCTTCCTCGCGCGCAACGCGGAAACACGTGAAGCGCTGCAGGCGCGGATCGGCGGCGTGTCGATCAACTCGGCCGAAGCGATGGCCGCGCTCGAACGCGCACTCGTCGCGATGCATGCGGGCGAGGCGGTGGTGCGGCTCGATTGGCACGCCCTTGCGCTCGGCATGCCGGCGGCGCGCGCGCATCGCTATACCGAGCTGCAGACGCGTGGCAGTCACGAACCGGCGCCTCAGGGCAGCGTGCAGATGCGCGAGCAGATCGCGGCGATGGCGTTCGACGATGCGCGGCGATTGGTCGAGGAGACGCTGCAGGCGCAGATCGCGCGCATTCTGCACATGTCGCCGGAGAAGATCGAAACCGGCCGCTCGATTCTCGACATGGGCATGGATTCGCTGATGGGCATGGAACTCGGCATGGCCGTCGAAGAGCGCTTCGAGGTCAAGCTGTCGATCATGACGATGGCCGAGGGCGCGACCGTGCATTCGCTCGCGCAACGGATCGTCGAGTCGATCCAGACGCAGGATGAGGCTGCCGAGCCGAACGGCGCCGCCGCGCAGATGGCGGCGCAGGTCGCGGCAGTTGCCGCGCAACATGCGCTCGATGTGGGTGCCAGCGCGCTGGCCGATGTGGCGGATGCGCTGTCCGCTCAGTCGTGCGCGACGGAGCCCGTCTAATGCGCGCGCCCGCGGGCTGGAGTCATCGAGAGGGGACGCTCGCACGCGTGCTGACGGTGAGCGGTCACGGCTTGCACACGGGCCGGCGCGTGAACGTGCGGATCCTGCCGGGCACGGCGAACAGTTCGCGCGGCATCGTGTTCAGGCGCATGCAGCAGGGTCGCGCGCTGGCCGAATTCGCGGTGAACCCCGCGTTGCGGCGCGGGCAACCGCTGTGCACGATGCTCGAATCGGCCGATGGTGTGCGCGTGCGCACGGTCGAGCATCTGCTGGCTTCGCTGCTAACGTGCGAAATCGATCGCGCGACGATCGAGCTCGATGCCGAGGAGGTACCGATTCTCGACGGCAGCGCGCAACCTTGGCTCGACGAGATTCGCGCGTGCGGACGCCTCGCGCTACCGCATGCGAAGCGCTTCATTCGCGTGCTGCGGCCCGTGAAGATTGCCGACGGCGCCGGCACGCGCGACGAGCGCAGCATGTCGATCGAACCGGCAGCCGCCTATGAATTGAGTGTGCGCAACGATCTGAAGGGCTTCGGCGAATTGCGCTGGGACGGCGCGCTGACGCCGGAGAGCTTTGCCAGCGAGATCGCGCCGTCGCGCTCGTATGGACGCGTCAAGTGGGCGATCCCGGCGATCGCGGCGGGCTACGTGCGCGGCACGCCTATTCTGCGCGGCGCGCGCCTGTCGTGCACGGCGGCGATCGTCGGCAATCGGGTGCTCGGCGGCATGCGCGTGCCCGACGAGTTCGTGCGGCACCGCGTGCTCGATCTGGTCGGCGACATGGCGATGGCCGGCGCGCCATTGCTGGGCCGCGTGAGCGCGTTGCGGCCGAGTCACGAAATGAACTACCGGCTCGTCGCCGCGCTGCTCGCGGATCGCGACGCGTGGGAATGGGCGGAATTCGCGAGCTGAACGTACAGGATTAGCCAAACACTATGGGACTGGGTGATCACCTTCGCCAGCAACTCGCCGCGAAGGCGTTGATGAGGCAGCTGGAGCGCGTGTCCGACGAGGCGCGCGAGCCAGGCGCGCCGCTCGCGTCGAACGGCACTCGCGCGGCGCAGGACGCCGCGCGCGCAGAGCTGTGCAGCTTCGAAAGCATGCCGGGTTATCAGCAGGTCGAGATCTTGCGACAGATGGGTGACAAGCTGCAGGTGCAGTCACCGTTTTTTCGCGTGCATGAAGGCGTAGCCGGCGCGACGACGCGCATCGGCGGCGCCGAGTATCTGAACTACGCGAACTACAACTATCTTGGTCTGGCCGGCGATCCGTACGTATGTGCGCGGTCGAAAGAGGCGATCGACCGCTATGGCACGTCGGCGTCCGCGAGCCGCATGGTGGCGGGCGAGCGACCCGTGCAGCGCGAACTCGAAACGGCGCTCGCGTCGTTCTACGAGGTCGACGATTGTGTCGTGTTCGTCAGCGGCCACGCGACCAATGTGACCGTGATCGGCTCGCTGTTCGGTCCTGGCGACCTGATCGTGCACGACTCGCTCGCCCATAACAGCATCGTGCAGGGCGCGCAATTGAGCGGCGCCAAACGGCTGAGCTTTGCGCACAACGACTGGCAGGCGCTCAACGCACTGCTCGCGCGCGTGCGGCACGACTACCGGCGCGTACTGATTGCGATCGAAGGCCTGTACAGCATGGACGGCGACATTCCCGATCTCGCGCAATTCGTCGACATCAAGCGCCGTCATGCGGCGTTCCTGATGGTCGACGAGGCACATTCGCTCGGGGTGCTCGGTGAGCGCGGCGAGGGCGTGCGCGAGCATTGCGGCGTCGCGAGCGGCGACGTCGATATCTGGATGGGCACGCTCAGCAAAACGCTGGCCGGTTGCGGCGGGTTTATCGCCGGCACCCAGGCGTTGATCGATATCCTGCGGCATCTCGCGCCGGGCTTCCTGTACAGCGTGGGGCTCGCGCCTGCGCTGGCGGCGGCGTCGCTCGCGGCGCTCGAGCGTCTGATCGCCGAACCCGAGCGGGTCGCGCGCTTGCGCGCACGCGGGCGGCAGTTCATCGACGAGGCGCGTGCCGCCGGTCTCGATACCGGCAAGAGCGCGGGGTATGCAGTCGTGCCGATCATTTCCGGCAGCACGCTGAAGGCCGCGCAATGGGCGAACGCGATGTTCGCCGAAGGCATCAACGTGCAGCCGATCTTCTACCCGGCCGTCGAGGAAAAGGCGGCGCGCCTGCGCTTTTTCATCTGCTCGACGCATGAACCCGAACAGATCAGCCGCACGATCGTCGCGCTCAGGCGCATCGCTCGCTAACCACACCGCAAACACGGGGCAGCCTGTCATGTATGCCGTAGATCCCGCGCGCGCGGACTCGCCAGATCGCGAATACGAACCGCCCGCGCTGCGCTGTCGCGCCGCGCGCGCCGGCGATGCCGAAGCGTGCGCGCCGCTGATCTTCGCATCGGGCGTGCGCGAATTCGGTTTCTTTCTCGGCGAGCCAGCCGATGCGTGCACCGAGTTTCTCGCGTTTGCGTTTGCATCGAAGCTCGGGCGCTTTTCGTATCGACGCCACCGTGTGGCCGTGACTGAAGGCGACCAGCCGGTCGCAGTGCTAGCGCTCCATGACGGACGCAGCACATGGTTCGACGATCCGCATGTCGCGCTGATGCTGCTGCTGTTCTTCGGCGTGCGCCGCACGGTTCGCATGCTGTTGCGCGGCCTCGTGCTCGAAAGCGAATTGCCTGCGCCGAAATCGTCGCAGACGCTGATTGCTCACTGCGCGACGCATGAGCGCCTGCGCGGCACGGGTGTTTTCAGCACGCTCTTTGCGGATGCGATGCGCTCGGCGGAGCTGATGAGTGTGCGGGCTCGCGCGGCGCGCGGCGAACACGATCGGCGGCAACTCGTACTCGACGTGCTGGTCAGCAACAAGCGCGCATACGCGCTGTACCGGCGTCTTGGGTTCGTCGAATTGCCTCGCCGGGCGCTGGTTTCCGCGCGCCTGCCGCGCGAGCTCGAATCGGTGCGGATGGAGTGGGTTGGGAAGGCATAAACGGGGGCGGACGCAAAAAGACGGCCGAAACATACGACGCACGCGCGGCAAACGCGCGATACAGTCGATTGATAAAACACAAACGAGGACCTGAAGAAATGCACATTCATCCCGTAGTTCTTTGCGGCGGCAGCGGCACGAGACTGTGGCCGATGTCGCGCGGCGGCTACCCGAAGCAGTACCTGGCACTGACCGGCGAACACACGCTCGTCCAGCAAACCGCGTTGCGGCTGCGTGGCATCGATAGTGTGACCGCGCCGATCGTCGTCACGAACAACGAGCAGCGTTTTCTCGTCGCCGAGCAACTGCGCCAGGTCGACGTCGGGTCGGCAAGCATCGTGCTGGAACCGGCAAGCCGCAACACGGCGCCGGCCATCGCCGTGGCCGCGCTGCTCGCATTGCGCGACACCCCCGACGCGTTGCTGCTCGTGCTGCCGTCCGATCATGTGATCGCGGGCGAGGCCGCCTTCGTCAGGGCAGTCGAAGCGGCGGCGCAGATCGCGAAGGACGAGCGTCTGGTCACGTTCGGCATCGCGCCGACCGAGCCGCATACCGGCTATGGTTACATCCACGCGGGCGCGGCGCTGATCGACGGCACGCAGACGTTCGCGGTCGACTCGTTCGTCGAGAAGCCCGATGCCGCGACCGCTCGGCGCTTCATCGACGAGGGCCGCTACTACTGGAATAGCGGCATGTTCATGCTGAAGGCGTCGACCTATATGGACGAACTGCGCCGCTACGAGCCGGAGATCGCGCGTCAGGCCGAGCTGTCGCTGCAGAACGCGCAGCAGGACTACGATTTCGTGCGTCTCGATGCCAAGGCGTTCGCGGCCAGCCCGAACATTTCCGTCGACCACGCGGTGATGGAGAAGACCCAGCGCGCGGCCGTCGTCGCGGTCGCCGATCTTGGCTGGAACGACATCGGTTCGTGGACCGCGCTCGCCGACATCGCCGAGCGAGATGCGCAGAACAACGCGCTGATCGGCGACGTGCTGACCGAGGCGGTGAGCAACTCGTACATTCGCGCGGAGCATCGGCTCGTGGCGGCGATCGGGCTCGAGAGCGTCGTGATCGTCGAGACCGCGGACGCGGTGCTGGTCGCGCATCGCGATCAGGCGCAGGACGTGAAGAAGATCGTCGCGCAGCTCAATGCGATGGGGCGTCACGAGTCGGTCACGCATCGTCGCGTGGTGCGGCCGTGGGGGTCGTATGAAGGCATCGATAGCGGCGAGCGCTTCCAGGTCAAACGCATCGTCGTCAATCCGGGCGCGCAGCTGAGTCTGCAGATGCATCATCATCGCGCGGAGCACTGGATCGTCGTGAAGGGCACCGCGCTCGTGACGAACGGCGACAAGGAAATCATGCTGACCGAAAATCAGTCGACCTACATCCCGCTCGGTGTCACGCACCGGCTGCTGAACCCCGGCAAGATTCCGCTCGAGTTGATCGAGGTGCAGTCGGGCGCGTATCTCGGCGAGGATGACATCGTACGGTTCGAGGATACGTACGGGCGTGTGGCGAAGGTTTAACGCCGTCGACGTTTAGCCTCGGCGACGTGTTTCAAAGGCCACCGGTCGAAGAACCGGTGGCTTTTTTCATTTGCGTGAGCGCATCCGGAATCCGACTGACCGCACGCGAAGGGGCATTCGAATAAGAGCATGAAGCGCGCGATGCGGCCCGATCGCGCCAACCCGGGCCGCAACACATGCGTGATTGCGCCGTCGTACGCAACGGCGCTGGGCCTCGTGCTTACAGCGGCACGATTTTGCCCGGCTCCGGATGGCAGACCGGGGTGTAGACCGGCCCGCAGCCGTAATGCACGGGCGGGCAGGGATTGTAGGAGGGCGGGTTGTAGTACGACGGGCCGCGAACCGGCGGTTTTTCGCCGTAACACGAAGGCGGGTATTCGTGCGGGAAACACGAGTGGCCGCCGCGCACGGACTGTGCAACTGCGTGGTCGAGGTCGTCGCAGCGCGACAGGTCGGCAAGGGTCAAGTTCGACATGATGAATCTCCGGCAACGTTGGATGGGCATAGAGCGCGCAAATGCTTTACGCTCGGGCGTTCCAGCTGCACGCACCATGCCATGCGGCGGGATTCAACGTCTGTGCTGGCTCGAGCGCTGATCGACCGTATCTGCGCAGTCGAAAACTGATCGGCGTTGGCCAACTTGCGGCAAGCCGGTGTCGTTCAACCGCCAACACGTCGGTCGATCAGCGCGTGCCCCATCCCGCGAGCAACGCCGGTAGCGCAGCCATCTCCCTGAACACGTGCACCGCGCCCACGCCATGCAACGCGGTCGCGCTGCTATGGCCGAGGTGCGTCGGGCAATAGCCGAATACCGTCGCGCCGGCCGCGACGCCCGCGGTCGCGCCCGTCACCGTATCCTCGATGACCGCACAGCGTGTCGGCTCGACGCCGAGTGCCGCGGCCGCGGCGAGGTAGACGTCGGGAAACGGCTTGCTGCGCGGCGTTTCGTGGCCGCTGAAGATGCGTCCATCGAAGCAGTCGAGGAGGCCGGCCTTCACGAGCTGCAATTCGATCTTGATGCGATCCGCGCCCGACGCCACCGCGATGCGTCCATTCAACCTCTGCTGCAGCGCGCGGACCGCGAAAGGCGCGCCGTCGATCGCGCGCAACTCATTGTCGAGCGCCACGTTGCGACGCGCACGGAACTGCGCCAGCCACTCGGCCGTGATCGCGAAGCCGGTGCGCGCCTCGATCAACGCGGCTTCGTCCCTGACCATCTTGCCGACGAAAATGCGCATCGTCTCTTCGACGCTCAAATGCCAGCCGAGCTCGCCGAGCATCTCGGTGAGCACGCGGTTCGTGATGGGTTCGGAATCGACGAGCACGCCGTCGCAGTCGAAGAGCACGGCGTCGAAAGGAAAATCGGCCATCGGGGATGGGTAGGGATAAGGTCGCGGACCGGCAAGGATACCGCACCGGGCCGCGTGCCGCGGCCTGGAAGCTGCAGCGGCGGCGTCCAGCGCGGCTGCTCAGTCCTTGTACCCGTCGCTCAGCGTCTTCATGAACGCGATGATGTCCTGGATGTCTTGATCGGTCATCGCGGGCTGGTCGCCGAACTTGCGGTCGAACGGCGCATCGGCGACATCCACGTTCGCATGGTATTGCGGCGGCAGATCGTCGTACTTCTGCACCTTGCCCGACGCATCGCGCGGATAGATTCTGTCCGGCGACGTATTGCGCAGGTTGTAAAAGTCCAACACCTGCTTGAGGTCGTGATAAACGCCATTGTGAAAGAACGTCTTGCGTTCGGCGGCATTGCGCAGTGTCGGCGTCAGGAACATGCCGCAATACTGCGTCTCCCTGGCCATGTCGGTCCGGAATGGCCCACAAATGCCCATGTCGTAGAACTTCGGATTCCTGTTCTGCGCAAGTTCGCGATTGCGCGGCACGCCGAGCGCTTCATACTGCGTGTCGGTAAAAAGAGGTGGAAGGCCGTCCGACGTCGGCTGGCTCAGGTGGCAACCCGCGCAATTGGCCTTGTCCTTGTCGTTGAACAGACGCAAGCCACGTAGTTCGGCTTGCGTGAGGCGTGCACGTCCTTCGAGCCAGGCGTCGTATTTGCTCGAGAATGGATGGAACGCCGGGTCTTCGAATTCATACCGACCGATCGCGAACATGGCTTCCGACACGAGCAGATCGGGATCGTTGACGACGTGTGGACCGAAAAGTTGTCTGAGCGTATCGATGTGCTTCGAGTGGCTTAGCTTGTCGGCAACCGAAGCCAGATCGGGGTTCGCCATCTCTACCGGGTTGGTCAGCGGCCCAAGCGCCTGGTCCTGCAGCGTGCTTGCCCGGCCGTCCCAGAAGAGTCCCCCTTGCGGCACCATAGCCGGCGCGGCAGGCGCAACGCCCGCGGTTTTCTGGGCGCGCTGCACGCCTAGCGCGGCCGATGCCTGCGTATCGAGGCTGACCGGTGCGGCGTCGGTATCGCCCTGATCGGGACCGATGCTGAACGGCGCCTGGCGATACAGGTACGCGAGCGATGGCACCGGCCGATAGCCCGCTTCCGTCATGTGAAGGCCGCCTGGTTGTACCGTCAGGTCGTTGGGAGGCGAGAAAGCGTGCGCGGCGCTGTGGCACGACGCGCACGACTGTTTGCCCGACGCCGAAAGCGACGGATCATTGAACAAGTCCCTGCCGAGTACCGCGACCGCGCTAAGGGGCGCGACGGGGGGACGCAGGAGCTTGACCGGATGGGCGTTGAGGCCCGTCAGATTCTCGACCGTATCGCCGATCGCCGCGGGCATACGCTCGGGATAGATCAGCGCGTAGCCAACCAGAGCGGCGCCCAGCAGCACGATGCCCAGCACTATCCGGAGGATCAGGCGACGCCGCGTGCTGCTCGCAGCGCGAGGGGACGGGCCGCTTCCGGTGGGTAGTTGCGAAGACAAGGTGGCGTTCGAACGACGATTCATGGCGATAGCGGTAGTCAAGCTGAACTGCAAACAAGCACGTCGAGCCACCGTACCGGCTGGCTCGACGTCATCACTGATTGACGGGCATCAACAGCTCCGTTCCCTGAACGTCACACCGCGTACTTCTCTGTGCGGCGGAACGGACGGATAAACGGGTGGCTCCCTAGTTCGTTGCAGGAGGAGCCGACAGCTTGGTGCCAAGGTTCGTGTCGAGGTACAACGCCGGCGTTTTGCCACCGTTGGTGAAGTCGAACAGCGACGCGATGCTCCCCGTCGTCGCATCGTGCGATCCGTTGCCGATGCGGCTGCCGCCGAGCCAGTTGTCTTCGATGAACCTGACAACCGAAGCCTGAGTGATCGCCGTGTGGTCAACGTAGTTGCTACGTGCGTACGGCGAGATCACCAGAAGCGGAACACGCGTTCCCGGGCCGCAACGGCCGTTGACAGCCGCGCCTGTCACGCCGACGCCTTGCTTCGCGCCCGTTGCGTTGCAGGTGCCCGCGCCGTTCAGCTGGTCGGCGGTGGCGTCAAACGACGAAGTCGTCGGCGTCGCATAAGCGTGGTCGTACCAGCCATCCGAATCGTCGTACGTGATGATGACGGCGGTGTTCTTCCAGTCCGGCTGTTGTTGCAGGAAGTTGACGACCTTCGTGACGAACGCCTGCTCGTCGATCGGATCCGAGTTGCCCGGGTGCGCATCGCCGACGGCCGGTGCCTTCAGGTAGCTGACCGACGGGAAGTTGCCCGCCGAGACGGCCGTGAAGAAGTCGTTGACGTCGTATTGATGGTGCACTGGCGTAGCCGTCGAATCGAGCGGGTCGGTCTGTCCAATCAGCGCGGTCGACGTCGGGCGCGTGTGCGCCAGGTTGGCCGTCGTAGAGTAGTACTGGAACCAGTTGTGGTGAGGTATGTAGTCCGTCTTCGTTGCGCCGAGGACCGACGAGTAGCTACTGCGCTTGCACGCCGTGGTGCCGTTAGAGTTGGTGGCGCTCAGGTCGAAGCCGCCCATGAAGCCGCCCCACGTAATGCCTTTCGCGTTGAGGAGGTCACCGATGTTTTTGTTATTCGAGCTCAGCGTGGCCTGTCCACTCGACGTCGAGGTGTTGCACACGTCCCCGGTCGGGTCGGAATCGCCGTTCATCGTGAAGCTGCCCGCGCCGTCGGCAATCACGTTGTCGCCTTGAGCGGCACCGTTCGCAGGAATAGCGCCGTTGGTCTGGCCGGAAACCACCTCGAGCGCGCCCGGTGTCGACGGACCGTACGTGTCGGTGTACATGTTGTCGCTCATCGCGAAGTTCTGCGCGTAATTCCACATCGCGGTGACCGTGTTGCCGTCGAAATAGCCCATCACGAGACCCGGCGTGCCGAACGTCGAACCGCTGCCGGCGCTGTTGTTACCCGTGTACTTGGGGAACAGGTCCGCCGCGCCGTTGTCGTAGGCGAGCTGTTCCTTCATGTAGTCGTGCGACTGGCCGTTGGTGTTGGCCTGGCTGCGGTCGAGGCGGAACGGATTGATGCCGCTGCCTGCGGAGGCCGCGTTGTTCGCCGTGTTCAGGAAGTTCGGGTTGCTCGTCAGAAGCGAATTCCGATTCAGATTGTTGATCTGGGCCGGCGTGTTCGCCGCCGTGAACGCCGGTTCACCGACCGGGTTCTGCGCGTTCGGATAGGTGCCGAAGTAGTGATCGAAAGAACGATTCTCACCGAAGATCACGACGAGGTGTTTGATCGGCGTTGCCGTGGACAACGCGTCCTGGGCGGATACGGTAGCAGCCGGTGTGGAGGCCGGCGCGGATGCAGTCGAAGGAGAGCTGACGCTGCTGCTTCCGCATGCGCTCAGCACGAACAGTGCGGCGGCAAACGGAATGGGCAAAAGGGCTTTACGAAACATTCTTTGGTGGCTCCACATTCGCGGTCCAGCCCTTCCATCGATAGGTATGAACGGTGCTGGAAATTGTTGTTAGAAGCGTAACGGCCGACGCCATTGATTGCAGCCCGTGCATTGGACCATCAAAAAGTGAAAATTTTCGGGCAATACGCCGACTATTGCCTTTCGTGAGCCCGACTGTATTCGTGCTTTTTTGCCAATAGCGCGACGGATTTCTTCCGCTGCCGCGTTCAAGTAGAAACGGGGCCGTCCTGGGCGCCGACTTGTTCCAGCTTTGAAGGGAGAAATCGACATGAACACCAACCGCATCACTCGTCTGCTCGGTTCCGCGCTGATCGCCGCGCTGTGCTGCGCGGCCACGCTGACGGCCGCGCCCGCCTCCGCACAAGTGATGATCGCGCCGATGGCACCGCCGTCGCCGCGCGTCGAAGTCGTGCCCGCGCCACGGGACGGCTATGTGTGGGATCAGGGCCGCTGGCGCTGGGAGCACGGCCGCTATGTGTGGGTGCCGGGCCACTGGCAGCCGGTGCGCGTCGGCTATCACTGGGTGCCCGGGCATTGGGCGCAACGTGGGCCGCACTGGCGCTGGATCGAAGGACATTGGGCTTGAACGAGGCTTGCGATGAAAACACTCGTGATGATTCTGCTGGCGGCCTCGCTCGCCGGCTGTGTGGTCTATCCGGCACGCCCGGCCTATTACCGGCCGGCGCTCGTCGTATATTGACTGCGTACGTGATACCTGGCCGGATAGCGGCGTAGCGGCACGACAACATAACGACACGACAGCTGAAGGAGCGGCGGCAAGTGAACGACGTTGATCCCGTGATGCGGTCCTCACGCGAAAGCGCGCGCGTGATGTCGCGACCGAGCCGCACACCTTGAGCGACGCACCACCCGATCCGGACGCCGAGCTGATCGCGCGGGTGGGCCGCGCGGAGCCCGGCGCGGTCCGCTCGCTGGTCGCGCGCAAGCTGCCGCGGCTACTTGCGCTCGCCACGCGCATGCTCGGCGATCGCATGGAAGCGGAGGACATCGCGCAGGAGGTCTTCGTGCGAATCTGGAAACAGGCGGCCCGCTGGCGTGAAGGCGAAGCGAAGTTCGACACGTGGATGCATCGGGTCGCGCTCAATCTTTGCTATGACCGTCTGCGCGGCCAGCGCGAAGACCTGAGCGACGAACTGCCCGATTCGGCCGATCCCGCCGCGCCGCCCGACGCGCGGCTCGAAGCACGTGCCGACCACGCGCGCGTGCGCGCGGCGCTCGCCGCGCTGCCGGCGCGACAGCGCGAGGCACTCGTGCTGACCTACTACCAGGAGATGTCGAACCTCGACGCTGCCGCCTTGATGGGCGTCAGCGTCGATGCACTGGAGAGTCTGCTGAGCCGCGCGCGCCGCGGTTTGCGCGCTCAACTGGCCGGCAGCGGCCTTAGCAAGGACAAGTCATGACGCCCGAAAGATTCCATCAGATCGTTGCAGCGTACGGCGCCGACGCGCGCCGCTGGCCGGAGCGCGAACGCGAAGCCGCGCAGGCGTGGGCGCGCGCGCATCGCGACGAAGCCGATGCGGCGTTGAGCGAAGCGGCCAGCCTCGACGCGTGGCTCGCCGCCGACGAGCTCGAGCCGCCGAGCCTCGAACTGCAGCGTCGCATCATCGAGCGCGCGCCGTCGCGACGCCCAGCCGCGCGCTGGCGTTTGTGGTGGTCGGGCGCGGCGGTGGCAGGTGTCGGGCTGCTCGGCGGCGTGGCGGGGGCGTTCGCGGTGTCGTTCTTCGTGCTGACCGAGAACGCGCCGGTCGTGCATGAATCCTCGTATCTGACTTCGAGCTTCGGCGGCAGCTCCGCCGATTGGAGCGGCGAATGAACGGGCGCTCGTGGAAATTTGCGCTGCTGGGCTCGGCGGTGCTCAACGTGTTCCTGCTCGGCGCGATCGCCGGCGGCGCGTATCAATGGTTCGCCGCGCACGGTGCGAATCCGCCGGCGGCGGCGCAGGACCAGCGCGCGCTGCGGTTTGCCGCCGAGCCGCTGTCGGCGCAGCAGCGGCAGGCGTTTATCGACGGCCTGAAGAGCGCGCGGCGCGACGGGCGCCAGTATGCGCGCGACGCTCGCGAAGGGCGTCGTGAGGTGCTGCGTCTGCTGGCCGCGCCGCAGTTCGATCGCGCCGCACTCGATGCCGCGCTCGCGCGCACGCGCGCGGCCGACGTCAGCCTGCGCGCGATGGTCGAAGCGAGCGTCGCCGATTTCGCGGCGACGCTGACGCCCGAGGAGCGCGTCGAATTCGCCGAGAGTTTGAAGTTGCGCGGGCAATGGCGCGAAGCGCAGCCGGCGCCGAACGCGAAAAAACCGGCGGCGAATGCCGCATCGAGCGAATAAAAAATGCGCGCGATGGCGACGGATTTCAGCGTGTCGGCCGTTTAACGGACATGCAGGTGCCCTACCTGCCGACGAGGATCGTATGGCCAACTCACCGAACCTGAATGCCGCGGCGATCGCACTGAACCGCTTCGGCCTCGGCGCGCGCACCGACGACACGCCGCCCGCCGATCCGAAGGGCTGGCTGCTCGCGCAGTTCGAGCAATATCAGCCGCGGCCCGACGCGTGGGCGAGCCAGCCCGATTCGATCGCATTGTCGACGCAGCTCGTGCAGCAGCGCATGCAGATGGAGCAGCAGTCGAAACAGAAGGCGGGCGAGGAGACCAACCCGAGCCAGAATGCGAACCACGGCGCAAACAACAGCGCAAACAACAGCGCAAACATCAGCGCCAGCAACACCGCAGCACCCAGCCAGACCGACGCGCAAGCCGCCAGGCAAGCCGAAAGAAAAGCACTGCGCGTCGAGATACTCGACATGTACCGCTCGTCGGTCAATGCGCGCGTCGCAAGCGCGCTGACCACGCAGACGCCGTTCATCGAACGCCTCGTGCATTTCTGGGCGAATCACTTCGCGGTGTCGACCGAAAAGCCCGGCGTTGCGGCGCTCGCCGGGTCGTTCGAAGCGGAGGCGATTCGCCCGCACGTGCTCGGCCGTTTCGAGGACATGCTGGTGGCCGTCGAGCGTCATCCGGCCATGCAGCTGTTCCTCGACCAGACCCGCTCGGTCGGTCCCGACAGCATGGCCGCGCTGCGCGCCGCGCAGCGCAATCCGGACAACAAACGCGGACTCAACGAGAACCTCGCGCGCGAAATCATGGAGCTGCATACGCTCGGCGTGCGCAGCGGCTATAGCCAGGACGACGTGACCGAGTTCGCGCGTGCGCTGACTGGCTGGAGCCTCGTCGGTAATCGGGGCAACGGCGCGGGGAACGGCGGCGCCAATGCAAACCGGCGCGCGCTGGAACAGAACGGCGAACCCGGCAGCTTCGTGTTTCGTCCCGCGCTGCACGAGCCCGGCTCGCGCACGATCATGGGACGCCGCTACGACGAAGCCGGCGAACAGCAGGCGCTCGCGATCCTCCACGACCTCGCGCACGCACCGGCCACCGCGCGGCATATCGGCACGAAGCTCGCGCGCCATTTCGTCGCCGACAATCCGCCACCTGGCGTCAGCGAACGTCTGGCCGATGCGTTCACGCGCAGCGACGGCGATCTGCCGACCGTCTATCGCGCGTTGATCGATACGCCGCAAGCGTGGTCGCCGGCCGCGGTGAAGTTCAAGACGCCGTGGGAGTGGACCATCTCGTCGATGCGCGGACTCGGCTGGCACGAGCCCGGCAATCTGCAGAGCGCGCCGATCCTCACGCAGCTTGGCCAGCCGGTGTGGCGGCCCGGTTCACCCGCCGGCTACGACGATATCGCCGCGAGCTGGGCCGCGCCCGATGCGCTCGTGCGCCGCGTCGAAGTCGCGCAACGTTTCGCCGCGCGCGTGGGTGACCGGCTCGATGCGCGCTCGCTCGGCCAGACCTTGCTGGCTGGCTCGCTCAGCGAGCCGACGGCCACGGCGGTGTCGCGCGCGGAAAGCGCATCGACGGCGATCGCGCTGTTGCTCGTATCGCCCGATTTTCAACGGAGATGAACGCCATGCTGTCACGTCGCCAGTTTCTGAGCGTCGCCGCCGCCGGTGCCGGCGCACTACTCGTGTCGCCGCGGATTGCGTTCGCGCATGTCGCGACCGACCGCCGCTTCGTGTTCGTGATCCAGCGTGGCGCGGCCGACGGGCTGAACATCGTCGTGCCGTACGCGGACCCCGCGTATGCGACGCTGCGCGGGCCGCTCGCGATCGATGCGTCGAACGCGCCGCATCTGGACGGCACGTTCGCGCTGCATCCGGCGCTCGCGCAGATGGCGAAGCTGTACGCGCAGCGCGAGGCGTTGTTCGTGCACGCGGTCGCCTCGCCGTATCGCGACCGCTCGCATTTCGACGGACAGAACGTGCTGGAAACCGGCGGCACGTCGCCGTATCAGACGAAGGACGGCTGGCTCAACCGGCTCGCCGCGCAGCTGCCCGCCACCCGCGAAAACGCGATCGCGTTCGCGCCGACCGTGCCGATGGCGCTGCGCGGGCCCGCGACGGTGACCTCGTATGCACCGTCGGCCTTGCCGCAGGCGCCCGATGATCTGCTCGCGCGCGTGTCGCAACTGTACGAGCAGGACGCGCAGCTGCGTCCGCTGTGGGAATCGGCGATGGCGGCGCGCGGCCTTGCGGGCGACGCTGGCGCGCGCCAGGACCCGGCGAGCCTCGGCAAGCTCGCGGCCAGTTTTCTGGCGCGCGACGACGGTCCGCGCATCGCGATGATCGAGACCGGCGGGTGGGACACGCACAGCGCGCAGAACGCCCGGCTCGCGAATCAACTGAAGGCACTCGACACGATGCTCGCGGCGTTGCGCGACGGCATGGGTTCATCGTGGAGCAAGACCACGGTGCTGGTCGCGACGGAGTTCGGCAGGACCGCCGCCGCGAACGGCACGGGCGGCACCGATCACGGCACCGGCTCGGTCGCGATGGTGCTGGGCGGGTCGGTGCAGGGCGGACGCGTGATTGCGGATTGGCCGGGCCTCGCGCCGCATCAGCTGTATCAGTCGCGCGACCTGAAGCCGACCACCTCGCTCGATGCGTTGATCGCCGGCACCGCGAGTGAAAGTCTCGGGCTCGATCCCGAACGGACGGCGTCAGCGCTGTTTGGCCGGACCATGGCGGGCAGGCCGATGACGGGCGTCGTGCGGGCGTGACGCGTTGATCGCACAACGGCGTGCAATGACGATGGCACGGAGGCGTAATGGGCGATCGAGGATTCCGTGGGCGAGCGATGTGCGATCGCGGCGGACGGGGGTTCGCGTCGCATCGGCATGGCGAGTCGCGTGAGCCGACGCTGACTGCTTTGCTCGACGCGTTGATCGTCGGTGCAGCGAGCGAAAGTATTGCGCTCGATCCGGAGCGCACCGCGGCCGCGCTATTCGGCCGGACGATCACTGCCGGGGCGTTGGCGAGGCTGGGGCGGGGCAGGTGAAGCGGCGGGCGTCGCGTGAACCGAGCGCTCGCCGACGCGATGATAGCGGCGGCCGTAGTAGATCAGCGCATCGCCCGCGCCCTGCGTGCGCGCGGCTTTCACCGCACAGAAGAACACCGTGTGCGTGCCGACTTCGGTCACCGACTCGATCTCGCAGTCGAGCGACGCGAGCGCGTCCTGCAACACCGGTGCGCCGGTTGCGAGGTCGTCCCATTGCGCGGCGGCGAAGCGCTCTTCGATCGCGAGCGCGCTCGTAGCGAAGTGCGCGGCAAGCGCCTGCTGCTCGGCGCTCAGCACGTTCACGCAGAGCTTGCCGTTGCTGCGAAACGCCGCGTTGTTGCGGCTGCTGCGGTTGATGCAAACGAGCAGGGTGGGCGGCTCGTCGGTGACGCCGCAGACCGCCGACGCGGTGCAGCCCGCAAGGCCGGCTTCGCCGTCGCTGGTGATGATGTTGACGGCCGCGCCAAGCCCGGCCATCGCGTCGCGGAACGTGCTCTTGTCAAGCATGGGGGTCTCTGCTGGAAGTCGGGTTCGCCAAAACAACGGTGGCGCAAGCCGGCGAACGGAAGCGCGCCGCCGTGTGGCTCTCAGGCAGCCGCGCGTGGCCGAACAGCTTTTCGCGCAGCGTGCCGTCACGATACGCGCGCTTGTACGCGCCACGTTCCTGCAGCAGCGGCACGACCAGTTCGATGAAATCGTCGAAGCACTCGGGGACGACGGTGCGCGACAGATTGAAGCCATCGACGCCGGTTTCCTCGGTCCACGCGATCAGATCGTCGGCGATTTTGTCGGCCGAACCGACGAGCGGCCGCTGGCGGCTGCCGAGCACCATCTGTTCGAGCAGCTTGCGCTTCGTCCATTGCGGACCGGCCGCGCGCGTCATCGCTTCGACGTTCGACACGATCGCCTGGCTCTTGCCCGTTTCGATCGGCTCGTCGAGGTCGTAGCGCGCGAAGTCGATGCCAAGCGATGCGGCCGCATGCACCAGCGCCGCCTCCGAGCTCACATAGCGGCGGTACTCCTCGAATTTCTCCCGCGCTTCCTGATCGGTGCGGCCTGTGATCACGGTCTGGCCGAGCAGTACCTTGATGTCGTCGGCGCGGCGGCCGCCGGCGACCGCGTGCGCGCGGATGTCGTCGACGATCGTCTTGACCGCTGGCTTTGCCTGGCCGTTGACGAACACGCACTCAGCGTGTGCCGCCGCGAACTGTTTGCCGCGCGCGGACGAACCGGCCTGATACAGCACCGGCGTGCGCTGCGGCGACGGCTCCGCGAGATGGATCGCATCGACGCGGTACTGCTTGCCTTTGTGATGGATCACGTGGACTTTCGACGCGTCCGCATAGACGCCGCGCGCCTTGTCGCGCAGCACCGCGCCGTCTTCCCAGCTGCATTCCCACAGCTTGTACACGAGCTCCATGTACTCGTCGGCGAGATCGTAGCGGTCGTCGTGCGCCATCTGGCCGCTCAGGCCGATCGCGCGCGATGCGCTGTCCAGATAGCCGGTCACGATGTTCCAGCCGACCCGGCCGCGCGTCAGATGATCGAGCGTCGACATGCGGCGTGCGAACAGAAACGGCTGCTCGACCGACAGATTCGACGTGACGCCGAACGACAGATGCCGCGTGAGCGCGGCCATCGCCGGAATCAGCAGTGTCGGATCGTTGACCGGCACCTGCACGGCGCCGCCGATTGCCGCGTCCGGGCTGCCGCCGTAGACGTCGTACACGCCGACCACGTCCGCGAAAAAGATGCCGTCGAACAGGCCCGCTTCGAGCTTGCGCGCGTAGTCGGTCCAGTACTGCAGATCCGTGTAGCGCGTGGACTGATCGCGCGGATGGGTCCACAGCCCTTGCTGGATGTGGCCTACGCAGTTCATGTCGAACGCGTTGAGAACGATTTCCTTCGGCATGGTGTGTTCCTGCTGACGAGCGGGTTCGGGCGATGGCGTTTCGTTTAATATAGTGGACGAAAAATCACTATGCAAGACATCGTTGGCTGGCTGTGCCGGTTGCGGTGGTCGTAGCGGCCTGAACTGGTCTGCGCTGATCCTGGCGCTGCTGCGTCAAAGCTAATCAGCTTGGCGTAGGCCGTGCCGGGGCAGCAAGCCCGCCAACGCGACCGGCATGGCACGGGAGGTGAAGGCATTGCGAGTCTCGACTCAATCGCTTATCGTCTCGATGAGTTTCGATAAGAAAGGATGCCCATGCGACCGTCCGTTGTTCTCGACATGAAGCGCAGCGTAGTGCGCGAAGCGACGAGTCGCTTCCGCGCAGCGAACCCGCGCGTGTTCGGCTCGGTGCTGCACGGCACCGATCGGGACGGCAGCGACCTCGATCTGCTGGTCGATGCGTTGCCAGGGGCGACGCTGTTCGACCTGGGGGGGTTGCAGGATGAACTGGAAGCGCTACTCGGCGTCCACGTCGATCTGCTGACCCCGGCCGACCTGCCGCAGAAGTTCCGGGCCAAGTTGCTTGCGGAGGCGCAGCCGGTATGAACGAGAACCGCTTGCCGGACTACCTCGACCACATGCAGCAAGCCGCAACCGATGCTTGCAGTGCAAACGGCGCTACCAGAGCTACTGAAACAACTGCGTGCCGCGTGCCAGGATGCCGAAGATGAAGACCGCAAGGACGATGGAATAAAGCAATGACCGAGCGGATGGAGTTAACGGAACTGAAGGCAACTATCTCGGCCGCCGGCGGCAACGAAGTCGTCAATGGGCACTGTCACGCCACGATGGTCGGCTATGCCCGTGTCTCGACGCAGGATCGGAACCTTGAGTTGCAACAGGAGGCCTTGACCAAGGCCGGTTGTCGGAAGGTCTTTGAGGATAAGGTGCCCCCCACTTGCGCAACGACGACCCCGCCATGTCCGAAACTTCCGCCATCGATCTGACCCAGGCGATCTCCGCGCGCGTGAAGACCGAGCGCGAGGCGCGCAACTGGTCGCTCGCCGAGCTGGCCGAGCGCTCGGGTGTATCGAAGGCGATGATCAGCAAGATCGAGCGTGGCGAGGCGAGTCCGACCGCGACGGTGCTCGGGCGGCTGTCGGGCGCGTTCGGGCTGACGCTGTCCACGTTGCTCGCACTCGCCGAGCAGACCGGCGAGCGGCTCGTGCGTCATGCGGACCAGTCGCTGTGGGAGGACCCCGAAACCGGCTATACGCGGCGGCGTAT
This sequence comes from Paraburkholderia sp. UCT70, assembly GCF_050434085.1. Lineage (NCBI taxonomy): Bacteria > Pseudomonadati > Pseudomonadota > Betaproteobacteria > Burkholderiales > Burkholderiaceae > Paraburkholderia > Paraburkholderia sp. UCT70. Next base: position 1,911,238 of record NZ_JBNPVZ010000002.1, read on the forward strand.
TTCACCGCCGACCGGCGGCGTGCTGGAACTGCTCGAAATCGAATTGCCGACTGGGGTGAGGGTGCCTTATCCGTCGGATGCGTTCGTGTTTCAGCATCAGCAGATCTGGGTCACGCAAGGGGTGCTGACGTTTCGCGAGGGCGCGCTGACGCACCGGCTCGAAGCGGGGGATTGTTTGCAACTCGGTGCGCCGGTCGAATGCGAGTTCTTCAATGCGGGCACCGAGGTGTGCAGATATGTGGTGGGGTTGGTGCGGCGCTGAGTTTCGTCCAGCTTGTACTCAGCTCCCGCCACTCCCGCGGGATGGCAGGTTCAGGGAGAGTCTGTTGGTCACCGAGGTCACGCCCGGCACGCCTTTCGCAACATCGCCGGCCTGCTGGATCATGTCGCCCTGAGGCACCGAGCCGGTCAACGTCACCGCGCCGCCGCGCGCCCGCACGAACACGTTCGATACATTGAAGCCCGGCGCTTTACCGAGCGCGCGCCGCACGTCGCGGCCGAGCTTGCGATCCGCCGCACGCGTCGACTGGGCGGTCGTGGCCGGCGCGGCTGCCGTGGCGGCGGGCGCTTGCGCGTCGCTTGCCTGGGCATAGGCGCTGGCTGCGGTTGCCACGCACAATGCCATACCGAGCACCTTCAAAAGATTGACTGTTTTCACGGTTTCACCTCCTCGATAAGATGATGTCGCTTCGCTGCATGTTAGAAACGCCGCGCTTTGTCGAGCAGGTCTGGACTCTGGGAAGCGCCTGTCTTGTAGAGGAGTGGTGGTGTTGGCGCTTCCGGCGCGGTTAAACGATACTCCTGGCTGGGAGGCCTTGCCAAAGAGACTCAATCACGGAGGGAAATGCTCGTGGCCTAGATGCTGTCGCGCGAGGTGCGGGCTCGTGCATACGAGGCAGTTGACTACAAGCGCGGACGAGCGGCGACCAGTTTGTCCCAGAACGACGGAGGTAACGAAATACTCGAATCTCCTTTACCGCCATCTCCGCGGGAAAATTCGACGGACGGACCGAGATAACCGGGCGGCGAGTACGGATTGAGCGAGTATCGCAGGCCCGTTGACCAGAAGAGACCGGGGACTGGCGTGCTGAAAGTGCGCTGTGCAAGCAGCTTTCCACTCCTGGCATCGAATAGCCGGCCGACATATTCAGGGCTTCCACTACGGCCCGGAATCCATCGCAACAGGCAAAGCTCTGCCGTGTACAGGCCGTGGGCAGGTGCCGAATGGCGACATTCGCTTCCTTGCGGAGTACGGTCGAACAGGCCGAGATAAAGCACGGCGATGAGACCCGCGAACAATGCGACACGCGTAGAGATGCGTTTCATAGATAGAGCACGATCGGCGGAAAGAGTGGAACGAAGCGACGGTCCGAGTAGATGATGAAATCGATCCGCGCCACTATTGTTCATGAGTCAATCTCGGCAAAACCCGGAGAATTCTGAAAGCGAGGCCGCCCGCAGCCGTTCACGCTCCCGACCCACCTCCCGCCATTTGGCTGTAAGCTCCCGTTGACGGGTTCGCGTGGAGGCTGCGCGACCCGGCGTGGGGTTCACGATTCGCAGACGCAACTCGTACGTTATTGCCAATTTTTTCAGGGGATATCAGTGATGAAGAGCTTCGCCATTAAACGAATCATGCTGGGCGTTTCGGCCGTCGCACTGATGGCCGGTACGATTCCGCTCGCGGTCGCGCAGGGCTCGACGGATGCCGCAGCCCAGGAAGGCGCGACGACGACCACCCCAAAGCCGACCAAGGCCGAGCGCAAGGCAGAGCGCAAACAGGCTCGCGCGAAAAAGAACGCCGAGTTGAAGAAACTCGAAGACGCGGGCTACCAGCCGGCGCAGAACGATCCGAACTATCCGGACAAGCTGCAGGCAGCCCAGAAGAAGGCCGGCGTTGGTGCGCCTGCCAGCCAGTAACGGACACCGGACGCCCGGCGTGGCATTCATCGTTGATGAGGCGCCGGGCAGTTGCGAGGCGCGATCATGGCAACGAAACATGAAGTGAAACGCTACAAGGCGAATCTCTCCGACGAACTGCACAGCGCCGCCCTCTATGAGACGCTCGCGCAGGTCGAGAAGGACGAGACCCGCAAGCAGGTCTATCAGGATCTCGCGCAATCCGAACACAGCCACGCGCAAGTGTGGGCCGACAAGCTCAGAGCCAATGGCATCGAACCGAAGGGCCGTGGACACGCGGTCAAAACGCGTCTGATGAAGGGGCTCGTGCGCGTGTGCGGCGCGGACTTCGTGCTGCCGACGCTCGCCGCAGCCGAATACGCGGACCGCAACAAATATCAAGGCCAACGCGACGCGGGCCACATGTCGGCCGACGAACATCATCACGCGGCCGTCGTGCAGACGCTCGCGAGCACCGGCAATGCCAACCTGTCGTCCGGCGCGCGCATTGCCGCGGCCGAGTCGTGGCACAAGGGCGTCGCGTCGGGCAACGATCTGCGCGCGGCGGTTCTCGGCGCGAACGATGGCCTCGTGTCCAACTTCTGCCTGATCATGGGCGTCGCCGGCGCGGGCACCGGCAACAAGGCGATCCTGTTGACCGGCCTCGCCGGGCTGATCGCCGGTGCCTGTTCGATGGCGCTCGGCGAATGGCTGTCGGTTACCAATGCGCGCGAACTCGCGAGCACGCAGATCGCCAAGGAAGCCGAGGAGATCGAAGAACAGCCCGAAGCGGAGGAGCACGAGCTCGCGCTGATCTACCGCGCGAAAGGGCTCGACGCGAGCGAGGCGAAACGCGTGGCCTCGCAGATGATGCGCGACAAGGACAAGGCGCTCGACACCCTCACGCGCGAGGAGCTCGGTCTCGATCCGTCGGAACTGGGCGGCAATCCGTGGTCGGCGGCGGGCGTGTCGTTCTGCCTGTTCTCGCTCGGTGCGATTTTCCCGGTGATGCCGTTCCTGTGGACGCGCGGCGTCAGCGCAATCGTTCAGTGTGTCGTGCTGAGCATGCTGGCGCTCGCGTCGATCGGCGTGTTCACGTCGTTGTTCAACGGACGCAGCGCGGGGTTTTCGGCGCTGCGCCAGATCGTCATCGGGCTCATCGCGGCAGGGTTCACGTTCGGCGTCGGGCGCTTGCTGGGCGTGTCGATTTCCTGAACCCGGCGCCTCTCAGGCGCCTCGCGCTCGCCGCCGTCCGGGAGCGCCGCTTGCTTTCTTGCGACAAGCTCCGCGCGCGGGCCAACCCGCGTCAATCCTTTCTCCCACAAGGGTTTGCTCGCCGCGCCGAGCGTCCACGGCATGGCCGGGTGTCGCATTTCCTCATGTGGTTGTCGGAATTAGTCGGTTAGCCGCACTTTTTTCTGGCAACTATGTAGGCACAGCGCGGACGGACGTCCGCAAGCGAGGAGAGCACTCGATGAATTCCCCCAAGGTCGTGGTCGAAGGGCTGTGCAAGGTGTTCGGCAGCAACCCGAAACAGGCGCTCGCGATGCTGGCCAGCGGCGCCACGAAAGAAGAGGTGTTTGCCCGCACCGGTCAGATCGTCGGCGTCCACAACGCGTCGTTCGAGGTTCGCGAGGGCGAGATCTTCGTGCTGATGGGCCTGTCCGGCTCGGGCAAGTCGACGCTGATTCGCCTGATCAATCGGCTCGTCGAGCCCAGCGCCGGCAAGGTGCTGATCGACGGCCGCGATGTCGCGGGCGTGCCGCGCGCCGAGCTGACCGCGCTGCGCCGCAAGGACATGAGCATGGTGTTCCAGTCCTTCGCGCTGATGCCGCAGCGCAACGTGCTGGCCAACGCGGCGTTCGGCCTCGAAGTCGCGGGCGTCGGCCGTAAGGAGCGCGAGGCGCGGGCGCTGACGGTGCTCGAACAGGTCGGCCTTGCACCGTTCGCGCAGAAACTGCCGGCCGAGTTGTCGGGCGGCATGCAGCAGCGCGTCGGGCTCGCGCGCGCGCTCGCGGTCAACCCGTCGCTGATGATCATGGACGAGGCGTTCTCCGCGCTCGATCCGCTCAAGCGCAAGGAGATGCAGAACGTGCTGCTCGATCTGCAACGCGAGCAGCAGCGCACGATCCTGTTCGTGTCGCACGATCTCGAGGAGGCTATGCGCATCGGCACGCGCATCGCGATCATGGAGGGCGGGCGCGTGGTGCAGATCGGCACGCCGCGGGAAATCATCAAGAACCCGGCCGACGACTACGTGCGAGCGTTCTTCGAAGGCATCGACACGAGCCGCTATCTGACGGCCGGCGATCTGATGCAGACCGACGACGTGCCGCTGATGCACGCGCCGCAGATCGACGCGTCGAGCGTCGCCGCGACGCTCAACGGCAGCGCCGACTACGCGTTCGTGCTCGATAGCGAGCGCCGGATTCGCGGCTTCGTGTGCCGCGATGCGACGGGCAGCGCGTCGCCGAAGCTCAACCAGATCGAATGCATCCGCCGCAGCACGCCGCTCGACGACGTGGTCGCGCGCGTGGTGGCGAGCCGCGCGCCGCTGCCGGTCGTCGAAGCGGACGGCTCCTACTGCGGTTCGGTCAACAAGACGAACGTGCTGAACGTTCTCACGCGCCATCGAGGTTCCCATGTCTGAAGTCATTCCAGTTGGCGCCTGGGTCGATCACGGCGTTCACTACCTGCTCGATCACGACGCGAAGACGTTCGACACGATCGGCAAGGTCATCGAGACTTTCGCCGCGGCGGTCGAGCACGGTTTGCAGGCCGTGCCGATGTGGGCGCTGATGGCGTTTTTCGTCGGCATCGGCTTGTGGCGCGTCGGCTGGCGCTTCGCGCTGTTCACGCTGGCGGCGCTGCTGCTGATCTACGGCACCGGCTTCTGGGATCAGATGGTGATCACGCTCGGCCTCACGCTGTCATCGACGGTGATCAGTCTCGTGCTCGGCGTGCCGCTCGGCATCTGGATGGCGAGGAGCCGCGCCGTCGAAATGATCGTGCGGCCGGTGCTCGATCTGATGCAGACGATGCCCGCGTTCGTCTACCTGATTCCGGCCGCGATGCTGTTCGGTCTCGGCCGCGTGCCGGGCATCCTGTCGACGGTGATCTTCGCGATGCCGCCCGCGGTGCGTCTGACCGCGCTCGGCATCAAGCACGTGAATCGCGAAATCGTCGAAGCGGGACAGGCGTTCGGCTGCACGCCGTGGCAACTGCTGTACAAGGTACAGTTTCCGAACGCGCTGCCGTCGATCATGACCGGCGTGAACCAGACCATCATGATGGCGCTGTCGATGGTGATCATCGCGTCGATGGTCGGTGCGGGCGGCCTCGGTAACGACGTGCTCGCGAGCATCCAGCGGCTCGATATCGGACTCGGCTTCGAAAGCGGGATGTCGGTCGTGATGCTGGCGATCATTCTGGACCGCATCACCGAGAGCTTCGGCCGGGCGCCGGGCAAGGTACGCGCCCCCCTGTTCGCCGGTTTGCGCAATGCGATGAAAGTGCGCCGCGAGCCGGCGGCGCAACACGGTTGACGGCCTGATTCGATACGTCCATGAAGCGCGACGCAATCGCCTCCGCCGAAGCCGATGCGCGGCTGTGTGCCGTCGCGCACGTCGGCTTCCTGACGCTGCCGAACTTCTCGATGATCGCGTTCACGAGCGCGGTCGAGGTGCTGCGCATGGCGAACTACGTGGGCCGCGCGCAGCACTACCGGTGGTCGGTGATCACGCCGGACGGCGAGCCGGCGCGCGCGAGCAATGGCATCACGGTGAAACCGACCACCACGCTCGCCGAGGCCGGCATGCCGGACCTGCTGTTCGTGTGCGCGGGCTGGCACGTGCGCGAGTATGTGAACGACGCGGTGATCGCGCTGCTGCGCGAGGCGGCCGCGCACCGCGTGCCGCTCGGCGGCATCTGCACGGGTCCGTATGCGCTGCTCGCGGCCGGGCTGCTCGATGGCTATCGCGCGACCGTGCATTGGGAGGACATGTCGCCGTTGCACCAGCGGTATCCGCACGTGCATTTCGACGACGAACTGTTCGTGATCGACCACGACCGGCTGACCTGCACCGGCGGAACCGCGCCGCTCGATCTGATGCTGCATCTGGTGGGCATGCGGCTGGGGGCCGCGGTGGCCGCGCAGGTGTCCGAGCAATTCATCGTCGAGCGGATTCGCGGCTCGACCGATTACCAGCACATTCCGGTCGACGCGCGGGTCGGCCTGTCGCGCACCGAACTGATCGAAGTGGTGCGGCTGATGGAAGCGAACATCGAGGAGCCGCTATCGCTCGACGAACTCGCCCGGCTCGTCAACCTGTCGCAGCGTCATTTGCAACGGATGTTCAAGCTATTCCTGAACGTGTCGCCGACGCATTACTACCTGAGCTTGCGGCTGCGCCGAGCGCGCGATCTGCTGCGCAATACCGACGCGTCGATCGCGCGCGTGACCACGGTGTGCGGTTTTCATTCGCCGTGTCATTTCAGCAAGGCCTATCGCGCGCAGTTCGGACATGCGCCGAGCGTCGAGCGGCGCATGCCGGAGTAGCGGGTGCCGCGGCCTCGCATGCCGCGCGGATTCAGATCGCCTGGGCGCGGCCCGGAAACGTTTCGTCGTAGCACGAGCCGTCGTCGGCTTGCTCCGCCGTGCCGCGCTGCTCGCGATACATCATCGGCGGCACGCCGAACTGTTTGCGAAATTCCCGTCCCAGGTGCGAGGCGTCCGAAAAGCCGCAGCTCGACGCGATATCGGCGACGGTCTTGTCCGAACTCGTCAACAGCCACGCGGCGGTGCGCAGGCGCACCAGCTTCGCGTAGGCTTGCGGCGCCTTGCCGGTCTGCGCCTTGAACAGCCGCTCGAGCTGACGTGGCGACAGATCGAGCTTGCCCGCCAGTTCGTCGAGCGACAGCGCGCGGCCCACGTGCTGCTCCATCAGCAGGATCGCGCGCTTGACCTTTGGATGCGAGGCCGGCGCGAGACCGGGGGGATGAGGCTGCGGCGCGTTGCCTTTCTGCAGGTCGTCGACGAGCAGGATGCGCAGCGCCTTCTGCACCGTCGCCGTTTCGAAATGACGCAGCAGGATCGCGGCGGCGACGTCGATCGACGCGCGGCCGCCGGAACACGTGATGCGCCGCCGGTCGATCACGAACAGCCGGTCGGCGACCAGCATCTGTTCGTCGACCGACGGAAAGCGCTCGATGAAATCCCAGTAGTGAAACCAGCTCACGCAGATCCGATGGCCGTCGAGCACGCCCGCGCGCATCAGCGAGAACACGCCGGTGCACATGCCGACCAGCGTCGCGTCGCGGGCGGCGGCGCGGCGGATGAACGCGAGCGTCGCCTCGCTCGCGGCCGGCCCCGAGTGCAGCAGTCCGCCGACCACTACCACGTAGTCGAACTTCTCGGCGGTCTCGAAGGTTTCCCACGGCGTGATCTGGATGCCGCAACTCGCCCGCACCGGAGCCAGGGTTTCCCCGATCACGCTCCACGAACAGCGCACCGGCTTGCTGAAGTCGCCTTCGTCGGCGGACAGGCGCAGCAGGTCGACGAAACCCGAGAATGCGGTCAGCGTGAAGTTCGGCAGCAGGATGATGCCGAAGCGGATGCGCTGCTTCGTGGCTGTGTCGAGTGAGGGAGGGGCAAGCGTTTCAGCGGAATTCATACGCGCGGCGGGTCGGTGAAAAGAACGGCGAAAGAGGAACGAACGTTGACCGAAACGGTGAAGCCGAGGATAGCACCACGGACCTTCAGCATTGCCCGCCGCAATCGGGCCGCCTGTCGCAAATGCGTCCCAAGTCATCGCAAATGCGCCGGGAGACCCGCGTGGCGGCTCACTTGACGACGCCATCCCATTGCGATGCCGTTTTTATTCTATCGATCCGGCCCGGCGTGCGGTGCAATAGACGCACATTCCATCCGGGCGCATGAGTCGAGTCGAAGCGCTTCCGGCCATCGCAACACGCAAGACACAACGCACAAGGCACGCCATGAACGTCAGCGTCTTCGATCTGTTCAAGATCGGCATCGGTCCATCCAGCTCGCACACGGTCGGGCCGATGATCGCCGCATGCCGCTTTGCATCGCACATCGAGGACGCGAATCTGCTCGGCTTCGTGCGGCGCGTCAGAGCCGGGCTGTTCGGCTCGCTCGGCGCGACCGGCAAGGGCCACGGCACCGACAAGGCGGTGCTGCTCGGCCTCGAAGGCAATCTGCCCGACCGGCTCGATCCTGAGCTGATCGAGCCGCGGCTGCGCGCGATCCGCGAGACCCGACAGCTCGTGCTGCTCGGCAAGCATCCGGTCACGTTCGACGAGCGCGAACATGTCGGCTTCTTCCGCAAGCTGATGCCGGGCGCGCCGGGCTCGGGCGTCGTGCATCCGAACGGCATGCGCTTCCAGGCCTTCGACGAGAACGGTCAACTGCTCGTCGAAAAAGAGTACTTCTCGATCGGCGGCGGCTTCGTCGTCAATCGCGACGGCGACCGCGTGAACGGCCGGCGCGCCAACGCGGAGGTGCCATATCCGTTTCGCACCGGCGACGATCTGATGCGCGTGTGCCGCGAAAGCGGCCTGTCCATCGCCGAAGTGACGTTGCGCAACGAATGCGCGACCCGGCCCGAGCCCGAAGTGCGCGAGGGCCTGCTGGCGATCTGGCGCACGATGGCCGCGTGTGTCGAGCGCGGTTGCAAGGTCCGCGGCGAACTGCCCGGCCCGATGCACGTGAAGCGCCGCGCGGCCGAGCTGTGCGAGCGCTTGCGCGCACGCTCGGAGGAATCGCTGCGCGACCCGCTGTCGATGCTCGACTGGGTCAACCTGTACGCGATGGCCGTCAACGAGGAGAACGCCGCGGGCGGCCGGGTCGTCACCGCGCCGACCAATGGCGCGGCCGGCGTGATCCCGGCAGTGCTGCACTACTACGTGAAATTCATGCATGCGGCGAACGACGCCGGCATCGTCGACTTCCTGCTGACCGCCGCGGCGATCGGCATCATCTACAAGGAAACGGCGTCGATCTCCGGCGCCGAGGTGGGCTGCCAGGGCGAAGTGGGCGTGGCCTGCTCGATGGCCGCCGCCGCGCTTGCGGCGGTGATGGGCGGCACGCCCACCCAGGTCGAGAACGCCGCCGAAATCGGCATGGAACACAACCTCGGCATGACCTGCGATCCGGTCGGCGGGTTGGTGCAGATTCCGTGCATCGAGCGCAACGCGATGGGCGCGATCAAGGCGATCAACGCGGCCCGCCTCGCGATGAAGGGCGACGGCAAGCACGTGGTGTCGCTCGACAGTGTGATCCGCACCATGCGCGAAACCGGCGCCGACATGAAGACGAAATACAAGGAGACGTCGCGCGGCGGACTGGCCGTGAACGTCATCGAGTGTTGAACCGCTACACCGCATCTGCAAAACCGCAAAGGACCGACGATGAGCCGCTATTCGATATTCAGCCTGCTACGCAACGGGATGTCGTATCACGAGAACTGGGAGCGGCAATGGCGCAGCCCCGAGCCTAAACGTGAATACGACGTCGTGATCGTGGGCGGCGGCGGGCACGGTCTCGCGACCGCGTACTACCTCGCGAAGGAGCATGGCGTGCGCAATGTCGCGGTGCTCGAGAAGGGCTGGATCGGCGGCGGCAACACCGCGCGCAATACGACGATCGTGCGGTCGAACTACCTGTGGGACGAATCCGCCGCGCTCTACGAGAAGGCGATGAAGCTGTGGGAAGGACTCGCGCAGGATCTGAACTACAACGTGATGTTCAGCCAGCGCGGCGTGATGAATCTCGCGCATACGCTGCAGGACGTGCGCGACACCGAACGCCGCGTCAACGCGAACCGCCTGAACGGCGTCGACGCCGAATTTCTCACGCCCGCGCAGATCAAGGAACTCGAGCCGACCATCAATCTGAACAGCCGCTATCCGGTGCTCGGTGCATCGATCCAGCGGCGCGGCGGCGTGGCCCGGCACGATGCGGTGGCGTGGGGCTTCGCGCGCGGCGCCGATCAGGCCGGCGTCGATATCGTGCAGAACTGCCAGGTCGTCGGCATTCGCCGCGACGGCAGCCAGGTGATGGGCGTCGACACGACGAAGGGTTTCATCAAGGCGAAGAAGGTCGCGGTGGTCGCGGCCGGCAACACGTCGACGCTCGCCGACATGGCCGGCGTGCGGCTGCCGCTCGAAAGCCATCCGTTGCAGGCGCTGGTGTCGGAGCCGATCAAGCCGGTCGTCAACACTGTCGTGATGTCGAATGCGGTCCACGCGTATATCAGCCAGTCCGACAAGGGCGATCTCGTGATCGGCGCGGGCGTCGATCAGTACACCGGGTTTGGGCAGCGCGGCAGCTTCCAGGTCATCGAGGGCACGCTCGAGGCGATCGTCGAAATGTTCCCGGTGTTTTCCCGCGTGCGGATGAACCGGCAGTGGGGCGGCATCGTCGACGTGTCGCCGGACGCGTGCCCGATCATCAGCAAGACCGATGTGAAGGGACTGTATTTCAACTGCGGCTGGGGGACGGGCGGCTTCAAGGCGACGCCCGGCTCGGGATGGGTCTATGCGCACACGATCGCGCAGGACGAACCCCATCCGTTGAACGCGCCGTTTTCGCTGGACCGGTTCTATACCGGTCATCTGATCGATGAGCATGGCGCTGCCGCCGTGGCCCACTAGTCGACAAGGAGACACAGATGCTGCTGATCGAATGCCCCTGGTGCGGACCCCGCGCCGAAACCGAATTCACGTGCGGCGGCGAGGCGGACATCGCCCGCCCGCTCGACACGGACAAGCTCACCGACAAGGAATGGGGCGACTACCTTTTCATGCGCAAGAATCCGCGCGGCGTGCATCGCGAGCAATGGTTCCACACACAGGGCTGCCGCCGCTGGTTCAAGGCGCAGCGCGACACCGTCAGCTATGCGTTTCAGGGCTATCAGACGTTCGAGCGTCCGTTGCTGGCGCTGGACAGCCGCGATACACAGGCAGCAAACGCACAGGTAAAGGCACAGGAGGGCAAAGCATCATGAGCCAGAAAGACCGACTCCCGACCGGCGGGCGCATCAATCGCGCGATCGCGCTGAGCTTCACGTTCAACGGCGTCGAGTATCAGGGTTATCAAGGCGATACGCTCGCGTCCGCATTGCTCGCGAACGGCATGCATTTCGTCGCGCGCAGTTGGAAATATCATCGGCCGCGCGGCATCGTGACCGCAGGCGTCGAGGAGCCGAACGCGGTCGTGCAACTGGAGACCGGCGCCTACACGGTGCCGAACGCGCGGGCCACCGAGGTCGAGTTGTACCAGGGGCTCGTCGCGAGCAGCGTGAACGCGAAACCGAGCATCGAGAAGGACCGCATGGCGATCAACCAGAAGATCGCGCGCTTCATTCCGGCGGGCTTCTACTACAAGACCTTCATGTGGCCGCGCAAACTCTGGCCGAAGTACGAGGAAGCGATTCGCGACGCGGCCGGCCTCGGCACCGCGCCGCGACAGCGCGACGCGGACCGCTACGACAAGTGTTTCGCGCATTGCGACGTGCTGGTGGTCGGCGGCGGCCCGACCGGGCTCGCGGCCGCGCACGCGGCGGCCTTGTCCGGCGCGCGGGTGACGCTCGTCGACGATCAGCCCGAGCTGGGCGGCTCGCTGCTGTCCTGCGGCGCGGAGATCGACGGCAAGCCCGCGCTGCAGTGGGTGCGGAAAATCGAGGACGAATTGCGGCAGTTGCCCGATGTGAAGATCCTGAGCCGCAGCACCGCGTTCGGCTATCAGGACCACAATCTCGTCACGGTCACGCAGCGCCTGACCGATCATCTGCCCGTGTCGCAGCGCAAGGGCACGCGCGAACTGCTGTGGAAGATCCGCGCGAAACGCGTGATTCTCGCGACCGGTGCGCATGAACGGCCGATCGTGTTCGGCAACAACGATCTGCCTGGCGTGATGCTCGCGTCGGCAGTGTCTAGCTATCTGCATCGGTATGCGGTACTGCCGGGTCGCAATGCGATCGTGTTCACGAACAACGACGACGGCTATCAATGCGCGCTCGACCTGAAAGCGGCCGGCGCGCAGGTGAGCGTCATCGATCCGCGCGCGGGCGAATCGAAGGGCACGCTGCCGGCGCTCGCGCGCCGCCATGGCATCAAGGTGCTGAACGGCGCGGTCGTCACGGCGGCGCATGGCAAGCTGCGCGTCGCGTCGGTGTCGCTCGCCTCGTATGCGAAAGGGCAAATCACCGCTCAGCAGGGCCAACTGCCGTGCGACCTGCTCGCGATGTCGGGTGGCTGGAGCCCAGTGCTGCATCTGTTCGCGCAGTCGGGCGGCAAGGCCCATTGGCATGACGACAAGGCCTGCTTCGTGCCGGGCAAGGCGGTCCAGCCTGAGACCAGCGTCGGCGCCTGCGCGGGCGACTTCACGCTCGGCCAGGGCATCCGCTTCGCGGTCGACGCCGGCGTCGAAGCGGCGCGCGCGGCCGGGCACATCGTCGCGCGGCCAAAGCCGGTGCAGGTCGCCGAACTGAGCGAAACGAAGCTGGAACCGCTGTGGCTCGTCGGCGGACGCGAGTTGGCCACGCGCGGGCCCAAGCAGTTCGTCGATTTCCAGAACGACGTCGCGGCGGCCGATATCTTCCTCGCGGCGCGCGAAGGCTTCGAATCCGTCGAACACGTGAAGCGCTACACCGCGATGGGCTTCGGCACCGACCAGGGCAAGCTCGGCAACATCAACGGCATGGCGATTCTCGCCCAGGCGCTCGGTAAGACCATTCCCGAGACCGGCACGACGACGTTCCGGCCGAACTACACGCCAGTCACGTTCGGCACTTTCGCCGGCCGGGAATTGGGCGAATTGCTCGATCCGGTGCGCAAGACGGCGGTGCACGAATGGCACGTGGAACACGGCGCGGCGTTCGAGGACGTCGGCAACTGGAAGCGTCCGTGGTATTACCCGAAAGCGGGCGAGGATCTGCACGCGGCGGTTGCGCGCGAAGCGCTCGCGGTGCGCACGAGCGTCGGCATTCTCGATGCGTCGACGCTAGGCAAGATCGATATTCAGGGCCCCGATTCCGCGAAACTGTTGAACTGGGTGTACACGAATCCGTGGAACAAGCTCGAAGTCGGCAAGTGCCGCTACGGCCTGATGCTCGACGAAAACGGCATGATCTTCGACGACGGCGTGACCGTACGCCTCGCCGAGCAGCACTACATGATGACGACCACCACCGGCGGCGCGGCGCGTGTGCTCACGTGGCTCGAACGCTGGCTGCAAACCGAATGGCCCGACCTGCGCGTGCGGCTCGCGTCGGTCACCGATCACTGGGCAACTTTTGCAGTAGTCGGTCCGATGAGCCGCAAGGTGCTGCAAAAGGTCTGCGACGACATCGACTTCGCGAACGCGGCGTTTCCGTTCATGACGTATCGTGAAGGCACCGTCGCGGGCGCGGCGGCGCGCGTGATGCGCATCAGCTTCTCGGGCGAACTCGCGTATGAGGTGAACGTGCCGGCCAACGTCGGACGCGCGGTGTGGGAAGCGTTGATGGCCGCGGGCGCGGAGTTCAACATCACACCGTATGGCACCGAGACGATGCACGTGCTGCGCGCGGAGAAGGGCTACATCATCGTCGGCCAGGATACGGACGGCTCGATGACGCCGCACGACCTCGGCATGGGCGGGCTCGTCGCGAAGTCGAAGGACTTTCTCGGCAAGCGCTCGCTCGCACGCCCGGACACCTCGAAGGCGGGACGTAAGCAACTGGTCGGGCTGCTCGCGGAGGATGCGGCGTTCGTGATACCCGAGGGCTCGCAGATCGTCGCCGGTCCGTTCCAGGGCGACACCGCGCCGATGCTCGGGCACGTCACGTCGAGCTATTACAGCCCGATTCTGCAACGCTCGATCGCGATGGCGGTCGTCAAGGGCGGTCTCGACAAGATCGGCACGACCGTCACGATTCCGCTCGCGAGCGGCAAACAGATCGCGGCGAAGATCGGGAGTCCGGTGTTCTACGACAGCGAAGGAGCACGTCAACATGTGGAATGAAACAGGCGGAACGGTGTCCATCGTGGACCGCACGCTCGGGCGGCAAAACGGCGCGTGGCAGGAGTCGCCGCTGGTCGGTGTGGATGGGCTGCTGAAACAGCATCAGGCCAACGCGACTGCCGCGTTCCGGCTCGGCGAGCGGCCATTTCTCGAACTCGTGAACGTGCGCGGCGATACGCGCGACACGGCGTTCATTCGCGCGGTGGAACAGGTGATCGGCTGCAAGCCGCCGGAGAAGCCGAACACCGTCGCGCGCGGCAACGGCTACGACATGGTCTGGCTCGGCCCGGACGAATGGCTCGTGCGTTCGGAGACCGCGCACGATGCGACGCGCACGGCGCCGTTGCAGGCGAAGCTCGGCGCGGCGTTCGCGGGCGTGTTCGCATCGGCGGTCGATGTGGGCAGCGGCTATACGGTGCTCGAAATCACCGGCACGCGCACGCGCGACGTGCTCGCGCGCGGCTGTCCGCTCGATCTGCATCCCAAACTTTTCGGCCTGGGGCAGTGCGCGCAGAGCCACTATTTCAAGGCGTCGATCACGTTGCTGCCCACGGGCACCGACAGTTTCGACATCGTCGTGCGTCGCAGCTTCGCGGATTACTTCGTCAGGATCATGCTCGACGCCGCCGAGCCATTGATGTGCTGAGCGACGCGCGGTTCGCTTTGCTGATTTCGCCATGACGTCGGCACGCGCGGCCACCTCGCTTCTCACGGCACGCGCGCGCGATGAGCGCGATGCCGGCGCCGCGCTCGCGCTGCTCGATCAAAGTATCGCGCTGCGTCATCGGCGCATTGCGCTGATCCGCTATCTGCTCGCGCGGGAGCTCGGTGCGCCGCTCGAAGCGCGGCATCATGCGTACGTCGAGAAAATCGCGGCCCGTCTGAGCGCGGATGCGCTCGCGCGGATCGCCGGCGCAGCGCGTGCGCGGCTGCGCCCGTAAGTCCACGCCGTATCAGGGCTTGCCGCCATCCAGCGCCGTGAGGATCTGATGCGCGGCGCTCACGCGCGCTTCGTTTGGGAAATTGCGATTGGCGAGCATCACGATACCGATGCGTTTTTGCGGCACGAACGCGACATACGCGCCGAAGCCGTTCGTCGATCCGGTCTTGTTGATCCAGACGTTCTGCTGCGGCTGCAGCGGCGGTTTGATTGCGGTCGACGGCGTGCCGTTCAAGGCCATCTCGAGCGAGTTGCCCGCTTGCAAGGTGCGCAACTCGACCGGATACGGGTACTGCTCCCACATCAGATCCTGGGTCAGCACGCCGGACTGGAAGTAGCCGGTATGCGTGTCCGTGATCGCGCGCTGCCACTGACTGTCGAGCGGAATCAGGTTCATGTTGGCCTGCACGTAACGCAGCATATCCGCGGCGGTCGACTTCACCCCGTAGGCTTCGGCGGAAATCACGCCGCCCGTCAGACGGACCGGCGCGCCGTCTTTCGCATAGCCCTGCGCATAGTCCGGCATTTTCGCCGCGGGGACGTCGATGTAGCTGTTCTTCATGCCGAGCGCCGGAAACACGCGTTGCTGCATCAGCACGGTGAAATCCTGCCCCATGGTCTTCGCGGTGATCAGGCCGAGCGTGCCGATGCCGGGATTCGAGTAGGTGCGGAACGTGCCCGGCGCATGAGCGGGCTCCCAGTCGTGGAAGTACCGCAGCAATTGCGCGTCGTTATGGATGTCGTCCGGCACCTGGAGCGGCAGACCGCCAGGCGTGTGCGTGCCGAGGTTCAGCAGGCTGACTTTGCCGAACGGGCGGCCGCGCAGCGTCGGCAGATAGCGTTCCGTGTCGTCCGACAACGACAGCTTGCCGTCGAGCTGCGCATACGACGCGAGCGTCGCCGTGAAGGTCTTGCTGACCGAGCCGAGTTCGAACAGCGTATCGCGTGTGACCGGCTTGCCGGTTTGCGTCGATGCGACGCCATAGTTGTAGACGTAGGGCTTGCCGTTGTCGATCACGCCGATCGCCATGCCGGCGATATGGTACTTCGCCATTAGCGGCCTGATCGCGGCATCGATGGTCGGTTGGAGTTGCGCGGCGGTGGGCTCGGCCGCGTGGCCGACGGGTGAGATCGCGCAGAGCGTGAACAGCGCGAACGTGGCGGTTGTTATCAGTTTGAGCGCTCGGGTCTTCATGGCAAACGGGGCCTCGGTCGGGGGAGTGTGAATCGGTGGATCGGCGATTCGGCTGAGGCAGCACTATCGGGCTTTTGCGAACCGCTGGCAAACGAGGATATGTTGCGCGGGGGTAAAGAAAAAGTTGTAGGCCGCAACGCGAGCGACGCCGGCGTTGTCGGTTGTAGCCAAACGCGTGTCGGGTTCGACACAGGTGTCGCTCCGGACGGCCCGCTACGCTGGTGAAACGGCGCGCCGCGCAGCGTGCGGGGCGTGCCGCTCACGAACATGGAGACGAGACAATGAGCAGCAATCGCGGCGTCGTGTATCTGGGGCAGGGCAAGGTCGAAGTGCAGTCGATCGACTATCCGAAGATGGTCGATCCACGCGGCCGTTCGATCGGCCACGGCGTGATCCTGAAAGTGGTCAGCACGAATATCTGCGGCTCCGATCAGCATATGGTGCGTGGCCGCACGACTGCCGAGGTCGGCCTGGTACTCGGGCACGAGATTACCGGCGAAGTGATCGAGGTAGGGCGCGACGTCGAGACGCTGCAGGTCGGAGATCTGGTGTCGGTGCCGTTCAACGTCGCCTGCGGACGCTGCCCGACTTGCAAGGCGCAGCATACGGGAGTGTGTCTGAACGTTAATCCGTCGCGCGCGGGCGGCGCGTATGGTTATGTCGACATGGGCGGCTGGATCGGCGGGCAGGCCGAATACGTGCTGGTGCCGTACGCGGACTTCAATCTGCTGAAATTTCCGGACCACGCGCAGGCGCTGGCGAAGATCCGCGACCTGACGTGCCTGTCCGACATTCTGCCGACCGGCTATCACGGCGCGGTGATGGCCGGCGTGAAGCCTGGCGCGACCGTCTACATCGCGGGCGCCGGACCGGTCGGCATGGCGGCGGCCGCGTCCGCGCGCCTGCTGGGGGCGGCCTGCACGATCGTCGGCGACATGAACGAGGCACGCCTCGCGCATGCGCGCAAGATGGGCTTCCAGACCATCAATCTGTCGAAGGATGCGACGCTCGGCGAACAGATCGAGCAGATCGTCGGCAAGCCCGAAGTGGATTGCGCGGTGGACTGCGTCGGCTTCGAAGCGCACGGTCATGGCAGCAGCGGCTCACACGAGGAAGCCCCGGCCACGGTGCTCAATTCGCTGATGGAAATCACCCGCGCGGCCGGCGCGATCGGCATTCCCGGACTCTACCTGACCGACGATCCGGGCTCGGCCGATGCCGCCGCGCGTCGGGGCAGCCTCAGCTTGCGTTTCGGGCTCGGCTGGGCCAAGTCGCATTCGTTTCATACCGGGCAGACGCCGGTGATGAAGTACAACCGCGATCTGATGCAGGCGATACTTTGGGATCGTTTGCCGATCGCCGATATCGTCAACGTGACGGTGGTGTCGCTCGACGATGCGCCCGAGGGCTACCGGCAATTCGACGGCGGCGCGCCGAAGAAGTTTGTGATCGACCCGCACGGGTTGTTGAAGGCGGCTTGAGGTTCGTTGGCCGCTGGTATCAAGCGGCCATCACCGGCGCATTCGATAGCGAAGGCACCTGCTTGCGACGCTCGCGCGTCGGCGCGGTGCCGAACGCATCGCGATAGCTCTTCGAGAAGTGGCAGGCCGACTGGAAGCCGCAGGCCATCGTGATGTGCATGATCGACATGTCGGTCTGCAACAGCAGTTCGCGCGCGCGCCGCAGGCGCAGTGTCAGATAGTAGTGCGTCGGCGTCATGCCCAGATGTTCGCGGAACAGCCGTTGCAACTGCCTTTGCGACATCCCGGCGAGCCGCGCCAGTTCTTCGCGCGACAGCGGCTCCTCGATGTTGTTCTCCATCAGCGAGATCACTTCGAACAGCGACTTGTTGGCCGAGCCGAGCCGCGCGACGAGCGGCATCTTCTGCTGCGCGCTGGTGTCGCGCACGTGTTCGACGATGAACTGCTCGGCGATCTGCGTGACGCGCGCAGTACCCACGCGCGGCGCGATCAGGTTCAGCATCATGTCGAGCGGCGCGACGCCGCCGGTGCAGGTCACGCGATCACGATCGATCACGAACAGTTCTTTCAGAAAGCGCGTATCGGGAAACTCTTCCTTCAGCGCCGACATGTTTTCCCAATGGATCGCGCACGCATAACCGGCCAGCAGGCCGGCGCGCGCGAGCGCATAGGTGCCCGTGCAAAGACTGCCCAGCACGCAGCCCATGCGCGCGAAACGGCGCAGCGCGGACAGATGCTCGGCGGTGGTGGAGCGCTGCACGTCGATGCCGCCGACCACGAACACGATATCGGGTTGCCCGACGCATTCGACCGGACCCGTATCGACGGATAGCCCGTTGCTCGCCATGACCGGCCCGCCGGCGGGACTCACGATCGACCAGCGGTAAAGCGTCTGGCCCGTCAGATAGTTCGCCATGCGTAGCACTTCGATCGCGTTCGAGAAGGCGATCATCGTGAAGTTGGGTACCGGCATGAATGCGAAATGCGACAACGATGCCGTGCGATCGGTGGACATGGGAACGGTGATTCCTGATGTAAATGTCGCGTCGCCGTGGGGAGGGCGACTATCTGAATTCTGAGTATCAGGGCAACTAACGTGCCATCAGGCTAAACCCTTGGATACTGCGCACAAAGCCTGGAATAGCTAAGCAATCGACTGATGAAAGCATCCGCGCGGCACCGGAACAGCGCGGCGACGCCCTTGCAGCGCACCCGATCGGCGCAGGAATACTGCGTCGTAGTGCAGCGCTGAGCGCGCGGATCGCGCCGACTTGTCGAAAAAGGTTGCGCATGGCGGAAAAGGCAAAGAACGCGTCTGAATTCGTAAATAGACGCGCCGGATGACCGTCAAGAATAGACCCAAGGCAAAGCGGTAGCGCGATCCCGCCGGCAACCCGCAGCGGCCTTCCCGTCAACGATCTCACGGACCTTCCATGTCGAACCCGAATCCCTTCTTCGAAGACTCGCTAGCGGCGCGCGACCCGGCCGTGCGCGGCGCCATTCTGAAAGAGCTCGAGCGTCAGCAGTCGCAAGTCGAGTTGATCGCGTCGGAAAACATCGTGTCGCGCGCGGTGCTCGACGCGCAGGGCTCGGTGCTGACCAACAAGTACGCGGAAGGGTATCCGGGCAAGCGTTACTACGGCGGTTGCGAATACGTCGACGCGATCGAGACGCTCGCGCTCGATCGTATCAAGCAGCTGTTCGACGCGAAGTTCGCCAACGTGCAGCCGCATTCCGGCGCGCAGGCGAACGGCGCGGTGATGCTCGCGCTCACCAGGCCGGGCGATACGGTGCTCGGCATGTCGCTCGACGCGGGCGGGCATCTGACGCACGGCGCGAAACCCGCATTGTCGGGCAAGTGGTTCAACGCGGTGCAGTACGGCGTGCGGCGCGACACGATGCTGATCGACTACGAGCAGATCGAGGAACTGGCGCAACAGCACAAGCCGACGCTGCTGATAGCCGGCTTCTCCGCCTATCCGCGCGCGCTCGACTTCGCGCGGCTGCGCGCGATCGCCGATGGCGCCGGTGCGAAGCTGATGGTGGACATGGCGCATATCGCCGGCGTGATCGCGGCCGGCCGCCATGACAATCCGGTCCCGCATGCGCACGTGGTCACGTCGACCACCCACAAGACCTTGCGCGGTCCGCGCGGCGGATTCGTGCTGACCAACGACGAGGAGATCGCAAAGAAGATCAACTCTGCCGTGTTCCCCGGCTTGCAGGGCGGCCCGCTGATGCACGTGATCGCCGGCAAGGCGGTCGCATTCGGCGAGGCGCTGCAGCCGGGCTTCAAAACCTATATCGACAGCGTGCTCGCGAACGCGCGGGCATTGGGCGAGGTGCTCAAATCGGGCGGCGTCGATCTTGTGACGGGCGGCACCGACAACCATCTGCTGCTGGTCGATCTGCGGCCGAAGCGGCTCAAGGGCAATCAGGTCGAACAGGCGCTGGAGCGCGCGGGGATCACCTGCAACAAGAACGGCATTCCGTTCGATACGGAGAAGCCGACCATCACCTCCGGCATCCGCCTCGGCACACCGGCGGCCACGACACGTGGCTTCGGCGTCAGCGAGTTTCGCGAGGTCGGGCGTCTGATCGTCGAGGTGCTCGATGCGCTGCGCGCGTCGCCCGAAGGCGATGCCGCAACCGAACAACGCGTGCGCCGCGAGATTTTCGCGCTGTGCGAGCGCTTTCCCATTTACTGAGTACGCGTGGAGCAAACGATGAGTCAACTGCACGAGAACAGCATCATCATCGACGGGCTGAACATTTCGAAGTTCGAGCGCTCGGTGTTCGAGGACATGCGCAAGGGCGGCGTGACCGCGGTGAACTGCACGGTGTCGGTCTGGGAGAGTTTTCAGAAGACCGTCGACAACATCGCCGAAATGAAGCAGCAAATCCGCCAATACAGCGAGATCCTCACGCTGGTGCGCACCACCGACGACATCTTCCGCGCCAAGAAAGAGAACAAGACCGGCATCATCTTCGGCTTCCAGAACGCGCATGCGTTCGAGGACAACCTCGGCTATATCGAAGCGTTCAAGGATCTCGGCGTCAACGTGGTGCAGCTTTGCTACAACACGCAGAACCTGGTCGGCACCGGCTGCTACGAACGCGACGGCGGTCTGTCCGGCTACGGGCGCGAAGTGATTCAGGAGATGAACCGCGTCGGCATCATGGTCGATCTGTCACATGTGGGCGGCAAGACGTCGTCGGAGGCGATCGCGGCGTCGAAGAAGCCGGTCTGCTATTCGCATTGCTGTCCGTCCGGGCTCAAGGAGCATCCGCGCAACAAGACCGACGAGCAGCTCAAGGAGATCGCGGACGCGGGCGGCTTCGTCGGCGTGACGATGTTCGCGCCGTTCCTGAAGCGCGGACCGGAGGCGACCGTCGAGGACTATATCGAGGCGATCGAGTACGTGGTGAACCTGATCGGCGAGGACCAGGTGGGGATCGGCACGGATTTCACGCAGGGCTACAGCACCGAGTTTTTCGACTGGATCACGCACGACAAGGGCCGTTATCGCCAGTTGACGAACTTCGGCAAGGTCGTGAATCCCGAAGGCATTCGCACGATCGGCGAGTTTCCGAACCTGACCGCCGCGATGGAACGCGCCGGCTGGAGCGAGACGCGCATCCGCAAGATCATGGGCGAAAACTGGGTACGGGTGTTCGGCGAAGTCTGGAAGGTGTGAGCTTTAGCCCTTGTTTTCATAGCGGATACGAAACGGAGTCTCCAAATGCAACCGCAACTGCCTATCGACGTCGATCCCGACACCGGCGTCTGGACCACCGACGCGCTGCCGATGCTGTACGTGCCGCGCCACTTCTTCACGAACAACCACGTCGCCGTCGAGGAAGCGCTCGGCCGCGACACATACGCCGGGATTCTCTACAAGGCCGGTCACAAGTCCGCCTATTTCTGGTGCGAGAAGGAAGCGAAGCAACATGGTCTTGCCGGCATGGCGGTATTCGAGCATTACCTGAACCGTCTGTCGCAGCGCGGCTGGGGCATCTTCAGGATCATCGAAGCCGATCCGGCCAGCTCGCATGCGCGGATCGAATTGCGGCACTCGTCGTTCGTGCTCGCGCAACCGGGCAAGACCGGCAAGCTTTGCTACATGTTCGCCGGCTGGTTCGCGGGCGCGATGGACTGGGTCAACGATACCGCGCCCGACGGCGCGCGCAAGGGCCCGCCGTCGCAGTCGAAAGAAGCACGCTGCGCGGCGGAGGGACACGAGCACTGCGTGTTCGAAGTCTCGCCGCTCGCGTCAATCTAATCCGAGCATTCCGAGGTCGATTGCGATGCGTTACCCGAACCTTTTCAAGCCGCTCACGTTGAACAAGCTGACGCTGCGCAATCGCATCGTCAGTACCGCGCACGCGGAGGTCTATGCGGAGCCGGGTGGCCTGCCCGGCGACCGTTATATCCGGTACTACGAGGAAAAGGCGAAGGGCGGAGTCGGACTCGCCGTGTGCGGCGGTTCGAGCCCGGTGTCGATCGACAGCCCGCAAGGCTGGTGGAAGTCGGTGAATCTCGCCACCGACCGGATCGTCGATCCGCTCGCGCGGCTCGCCGAAGCGATGCACGCGCATGGCGCGAAAATCATGATTCAGGCCACCCACATGGGACGCCGCTCGGCGTTTCACGGCGAGCACTGGCCGCATCTGATGTCGCCGTCGGGAGTACGCGAGCCGGTGCATCGCGGCAACGCGAAGATCATCGAGGTCGAAGAGATCCGCCGCATCATCGGCGACTTCGCGGCGGCCGCGAAGCGCGTGAAGGATGCGGGCATGGACGGCATCGAGATCTCGGCGGCGCACCAGCATCTGATCGATCAGTTCTGGAGCCCGCGCACCAACTTCCGTACCGACGAATGGGGCGGCTCGCTCGAAAACCGCATGCGTTTCGGCGTCGAAGTGTTGCAGGCGGTGCGCGCGACGGTGGGCGCCGACTTCTGCGTCGGCCTGCGCATGTGCGGCGACGAATTCCACGAAGATGGGCTCGATCACGAACAGCTGAAAGAGATTGCCCAGGCGATGAGCGAAAGTGGTCTGATCGACTATCTCGGCGTGATCGGTTCCGGCGCGGACACCCACAATACGCTCGCCAACTGCATGCCGCCGATGGCGCTGCCGCCCGAGCCGTTCGTGCATCTCGCGGCCGGCATCAAGCAGGTCGTCAAGGTGCCGGTGATACACGCGCAAAGCATTCGCGACGCGGGCCAGGCCGAGCGGCTGCTCGCGAGCGGCATGGTCGATCTGGTCGGCATGACGCGCGCACAGATCGCCGATCCGCATATGGTCATCAAGATCCGCGATGGCCGCGAGGACGAAATCAGGCAGTGCGTCGGCGCGAACTACTGCATCGACCGTCAGTACAACGGGCTCGATGTGCTGTGCGTGCAGAACGCGGCGACCTCGCGCGAAGCGACGATGCCGCACGTGATCGCCAGGTCACGCGGGCCGAAGCGCAAGGTCGTGGTGGTCGGCGCGGGGCCGGCGGGGCTCGAAGCGGCGCGCGTCGCGAAGTCGCGCGGTCACGACGTGGTGCTGTTCGAACAGAACGATCACGTGGGCGGCCAGATCATGCTGGCGGCGAAAGCGCCGCAGCGCGAGCAGATGGCGGGCATCGTGCGCTGGTTCGACATGGAGACGAAGCGCCTCGGCGTGGACCGCCGCCTCGGTGTCGCCGCCGACGAGCGGACCATCATGGCCGAGAAGCCCGACATCGTCGTGCTCGCCACCGGCGGTTCGGCGTTCACGTCGCAGGTCGCGGCGTGGGGCGTCGACGCGGGGCTCGCGGTCAGTTCGTGGGACGTGCTGGCCGGCAAGGTCGAGCCGGGCAGGAACGTGCTCGTGTACGACGGCGTCAGCACGCATGCCGGCGCGGGCGTCGCCGATTTCATCGCGAGCCGCGGCGCCAACGTGGAGATCGTCACGCCCGACGTGAAGGTCGCCGACGACGTCGGCGGCACCACGTTCCCGATCTTCTATCGCCGTCTGTACGCGCAAGGGGTGATCCATACGCCCAATTACTGGCTCGACAGGGTGTACGAGGAGGACGGCAAGAAGATCGCCGTGATCCGCAACGAGTACACCGAGGAGCAGGAGGAGCGCGCGGTCGATCAGGTGGTGATCGAAAACGGCAGTACGCCGAACGATCAGCTTTACTGGAAGCTGAAGCCTGAATCGGTCAATCGCGGCCAGGTCGACGTGCACAAACTGTTCGCGTCCGAACCGCAACCGTGTCTCGACGAGCAGCTCGGCGACGGCCGCTTCCTGCTGTTCCGGGTCGGCGACTGCATCTCGATGCACAACATTCACGGCGCGATCTACGACGCGCTGCGCCTTTGCAAGGATTTCTGACGATGAGCCCCGTGTTTGTCATCACCGTCCTGCTGTGGGGGTCGGTGGCCGGTCTCGCGTTCGCGCTGGCGCGCCGCGCCGCCTACTGGCGCGAGGGCCGCGCGACCGTCGCGGGCGCCTATGGCTGGACCAATCTGCTCGCGATCCCGAAGCGTTACTTCGTCGACCTGCATCATGTGGTCGCGCGCGATCCGTATATCGCCCGCACGCACGTTGCCACGGCGGGCGGAGCGATCCTCGCGATGGCGCTCGTGTTCGTCAACTACGGTCTCGCGATCTACTCGCCGTGGCTGGACAAACTGATCTTTCTCGCCGCGCTGGCGATGCTGATCGGCACGGTGTTCGTGTGGCGCCGCCGGCATGGCGCGAAGACGGTGCCGGCGCGACTCTCGCGCGGGCCGTGGGATCAGTTGCCGTTGCTACTGGGCGCGTTCGCGCTCGGTCTCGCGCTGTTCATCGCGCTTCCGGCGACGATGATGTCCGGCGCGCTCGCGGTGATCGTCGCGCTGTTGATCGCGGCGGGCGCGTTCACGATGACGTTCGGCGCGGCGCGTGGCGGCCCGATGAAACATGCGTTGGCCGGACTGCTGCATCTCGCGTTTCATCCGCGCCAGGAGCGCTTTGCCGATTCCACCGCAGCGCGTCACGCTCGCGATGCCGTGCCGCCCACCGCGCTTAAAACCCCGCTGCTCGACGCGAAAGAATATGGCGTCGGCAAGCCGGTCGAATTCCGCTGGAACCAGTTGCTCAGCTTCGACGCCTGCGTGCAATGCGGCAAATGCGAAGCGGCGTGCCCCGCGTTCGCGGCCGGTCAGCCGCTCAATCCGAAGAAGCTGATCCAGGATCTGGTAACCGGCATGGTCGGCGGCACCGACGCGCAGTACGCAGGCAGCCCGACGCCCGGCATTCCGGTCGGCAAGCACGCGGGCGCGCCAGGCAAGCCGCTGATCTCGACGCTGATCGAAGCGCACACGCTGTGGTCCTGCACGACCTGCCGCGCCTGCGTGCAGGAGTGCCCGATGCTGATCGAGCACGTGGACGCGATCGTGGACATGCGCCGCAATCAGACGCTCGTCGAAGGCAGCGTGCCGGGCAAGGGGCCGGTGACGCTCGCGAATCTGCGCGAAACCGGCAGCCTCAACGGCTACGACATCGGCGCGCGCTACGACTGGGCCGTCGATCTGCAGGTGCAGGTCGCGCAGCCGGGCCGTCACGTGGACGTGCTGCTGATCGCCGGTGAAGGCGCGTTCGACATGCGCTATCAGCGCACGCTGCGCGCGCTCGTCAAGGTGCTGAACCGCGCGGGCGTCGATTACGCGGTGCTGGGCGGTGTCGAGACCGATACCGGCGACACCGCACGGCGGCTCGGCGACGAAGCGACGTTCCAGCAACTGGCCCGTACGCTGATCGGGACGCTCGCGCAGTACTCGTTCGCGCGCATCGTTACCGCCGATCCGCACGTGCTGCATAGCCTGCGCAACGAATATCGCGCGCTCGGCGGGTTCTATCAGGTGCAGCATCACACGGCGCTGATCGACGAACTGATCGCGAGCGGCAAGCTGTCGCCGCGCGCGGCCGCCGCCGTCGCGGAGCGCAACATCACGTATCACGACCCATGCTATCTGGGTCGCTACAACGGCGAGACGGAAGCGCCGCGCCGGGTGCTGAAGAGCATCGGCATCAAGGTGGTCGAGATGGAGCGTCACGGCCTGCGCGGACGCTGCTGCGGTGGCGGTGGCGGCGCACCGTTGACCGATATCCCGGGCAAACGGCGAATTCCCGACATCCGTATCGACGACGCGCGCGCGAGCGGCGCGGAGATTGTCGCGGTCGGCTGTCCGAATTGCACCGCGATGCTCGAAGGGGTGGTGGGGCCGCGACCGGAAGTGCTGGACGTGGCCGAACTGGTCGCCGCGGCGCTGGAGTAACGCGATGATGAATACGCTCAAACGAATCGATCCGCGCCGGCCGTTCACGGTGACGGCACTGGGACTCAGGCGCATCACGCTCGGCGTCGTCGGCATCGCGGACGCGGGCGGCAGTGCGTCGCTGGCTGATGCGCGTCACACCGCGCATCGCGAACAGCCGAAGCCGCGCCGCACGACGGCCGCGCCGCGCCATGTGCTGCTGGTCGCGGCGCACGCGGACCGCGGCGCGCTCGATGAACATGCGCGCCAGACGCTCGCGGCCGCCGCGCTGATCGCGGACACGCACAGCGAAGTCGTGCTGCTGGTGTTCGGCGAATTCACCGGCGATGCCGCCGCGCTCGGCGCCGACAAGCTGATCGAATTGCCGATGTTCGATCGCCGCACGTACGCGCCGGACGATGAACTGAATGCGCTGGCGGCCTGCGTCGCGGCCTATGCGCCAGCCCATGTCTTGCTGCCCGACAACGCGACCGGCGACGGCGACCTCGGCCGCCGCTATGCGGCGGTGGCCGATGCAAGCGTCGCGACGCACGTCGTCGAGATCGCTGCCGGGCACGTGTGCACCTATATTCGCGCGGGTACGGCGCTCGCCAGCCGCGCGCTGCCCGAGGTCGTGCTGCTCGAGCCGAATGCGGTCGATCCGAAGCTGCCGTTCGTTGGCGCGGGCGAGCGGGTCGCGTGGCGCTTCGACCGCGAAGGGGACAGCACGGTCGCGCAACGCTCGATATGCGATCTCGGCATCGACGAAATCGACGCGGCGCAGGTCGCGCTGGAAGAGGCGGATTTCATCGTGTCGGCGGGCAACGGCGTCAGCGACGTGCCCGCGTTCGAGCGACTCGCGACGACCCTCGGCGCGGCGATCGGTGCCAGCCGGGTCGCCGTCGACGACGGCAAGTTCACGCGCGACAAGCAGATCGGCGCGACCGGCAAGACCGTCGAGGCAAGTGTGTATATCGCGTTCGGCATCTCGGGGGCGGTGCAGCATCTGCAAGGCATCAAGGATTGCCGCCATGTGATCGCGGTGAATCTCGACGCGAGCGCGCCGATCGCGAAGCGCGCGAATCTGACCGTGATCGCCGACGCGCAGGAAACCATCGCGGCGCTCAACGAGGCGGCGGCCGCGGCGCGCGGTGCCCGCGCCACCTCGGCCGCGCTGCTACGGCCGGGCAGGCTTGCCGAAGGAGTGCTCGCATGAAGATCGCCGTGCTGGTTTCAGTCGGACGTCATCCGGTCAGCGGCGTCGCGCGCTACAGCCGCAACGATGCGGCAGCGTTGACGCTGGCGCTGTCGCTCGTCAGAACGCATGGCGCGACGCTCGACGTGCTGCACGCGGGCGATCCGTCGAACGCCGCGTTGAACGAGTATCTGGCGCTCGGCGCGCGTTCGGTCGAAGTGCTCGAGTTGCCACCCGACGCCGATCCTGCGCCGCAACTCGCCGGGCGTTTGCGTGGCTACGAGCTGGTGCTGACCGGCACGCGTGCCGAAGGCGGTTTCGATAGCGGCATGCTGCCGTATCGCGTCGCGCATGCGCTGGCGGTGCCGCTCGTCGGCGCCGCCGTCGATCTGACGCTGCGCGACGGTCGAGCGCAGGTGCGGCAGTTCATGCCGAAGGGCCTACGACGGCGCCTCGAAGTGCGGCTGCCGGCATTGGTTGCCGTGCATCCGCTCGCGAACGTCGCGACGTCGTACGCGTATGCACGGATGCGCGAAGGCACGATCGAGCGCGCCGTCGCGCGGCACGGCACCACTCCCGAACAGTCCGTATGGACGATCGGCCCCGCCACAGCGAAACCGATGCGCCTCGCCGCCGCCGAAAAACGCTCGGGCCACGCGCGCATGCTGTCGGCGACGACGACCGAGAGCCGCGCCGGCAGCGTCGTAATTGAAGGGAGTTCCGTCGAAAAAGCACAAGTGATACTCGCGTACTTGCGCGAGCATCAACTGGTGGATTACTGAATTCCGGCTCGGGCCAGCATGCGACCAGGAGGGCCTGGCGCGGCGCCAGACGTGACACGCAACGGAGCACACAATGAAAGTTTCCGCAGACGTTCGCGCAATGATCGAACGCCGCAAGCAGAATTACACGCTGGAAGCGCCGTTCTATACCAGCGAGCACATCTTCGCGCTCGACATCGACGCGATTTTCCGCCAGCACTGGATTCAGGTCGCGGTCGAGCCCGACGTGCCCGAGCCGGGCGACTATGTGACGGTCGAGATGGGCGACGAATCGATCCTGATCGTGCGCGACGACGACATGCGGGTGCGCGCGTTTCATAACGTATGCCGCCACCGCGGCGCGCGTCTGTGCAATACCGGCAAGGGCTCGCTCGGCAATATCGTCTGTCCGTATCACAGCTGGACGTATAGCCTCAATGGCGACCTGATGTTCGCCGAGCACATGGGCGAGCAGTTCGAGCGCTGCAAACATAGTCTGAAAGCGGTGCATGTCGAAAATCTCGCCGGACTGATTTTCATCTGCCTCGCCGAGCAGCCGCCCGCTGATTTCGCCGTGATGCGCGCCGCGATGGAACCGTATCTGTTGCCGCATGATCTGGCCGGCTGCAAGATCGCCGCGTCGATCGACATCATCGAGGAGGGCAACTGGAAGCTGACGATGGAAAACAATCGCGAGTGCTATCACTGCGTGGCGAACCATCCGGAGCTGACCATCTCGCTGTACGAATACGGTTTCGGTTATCAGCGCACGCCGGCGAACGAGGAGGGCATGGCCGCGTTCGAGACGACGGTCGCGCGCCGCACCGCGCAGTGGGAGGCGATGCAGTTGCCCTCGGCGGAAATCGAGCGGCTCGCCGACCTGGTCACCGGGTTTCGTACCCAACGTCTGCCGCTCGATCGCGACGGCGAATCGCAGACGCTCGACGCGAAGGTCGCCTCGAAGAAGCTGCTCGGCGGTTTCAGGCATGCGGATCTCGGCGGCCTGTCGTTCTGGACCCAGCCGAATTCGTGGCATCACTTCATGAGCGACCACATCGTCAGTTTCTCGGCGATTCCGCTGTCGGCCGGCAAGACGCTGGTCCGCACTAAATGGCTCGTGCACAAGGACGCGCGCGAAGGCATCGATTACGACGTCGACAATCTGACCGCCGTGTGGCGCGCGACCAACGACCAGGATCGCGCGCTCGTCGAATATTCGCAGCGCGGCGCGACGAGCAGCGCGTATGAGCCGGGTCCTTATTCGCCGTTCACCGAAGGACTCGTCGAAAAGTTCTGCGAGTGGTATATCGGCCGTCTCGCGGATTACGACGCGAACCCACGGGCGGTGCACGACGAGAAAGTCGTGTCGTTCGTGCGCTGAGCGCAAGACCGCAATGAGGAGCGGGGGGACAACCATGATGCGCGATCAGGCCATGTTTCAACCGGACATCGAGCAGACTTCACAGAATCCAGCTGACGCGCCGAGCCGCGTCACGCTGCCGCGCTTCTGGGACGCGCTGCCGGCGCGCTGGAACAGCGACGCCGACGACACGCTGGAGTGCTGCCAGGTCCGCAGCGAAACGCACGACGTGAAGAGTTTCTTCTTCCGCGCGCCATCCGGTCGGGCGTTCGTGTTCGAGCCGGGGCAATTCATCACGCTGGAGTTGGAGATCGACGGCGAGCGCGTCAATCGCTGCTATACGATCTCGTCTGCGCCCACACGGCCGCATACGATTTCGATCACCGTCAAGCGCGTGCCGGGCGGCCAGGTGTCCAACTGGCTGCACGACCATCTGCATGCGGGTATGCAGGTACGCGTGCTGGGCCCTGCCGGCGAATTCACCTGCGCGCGGCACCCGGCGCGCAAGTTGCTGTTTTTGTCTGCGGGCTCGGGCATCACGCCGCTGATGTCGATGAGCCGCGCGCATCATGAACTCGGCGAGGACAGCGATATCGTCTTCGTGCACAGCGCGCGTACGCCGGACGACATCATCTTCGCGCGCGAGCTCGATCTGATCGCCGCCAATCAGGCGCGTTTCCGCACCGCGTTCGTCTGCGAACGCGTGGGCACGCGCACCAATTGGCCCGGCATCACCGGCTTTCTGACGCTGCCGCTGCTGAAACTGATTGCGCCGGATTTTCTGGAGCGCGAGATTTTCACGTGCGGCCCCGCGCCGTATATGCAGGCGGTGCGCAATCTGCTCGATGAAGGCGGCTTCGATCGCCAGCACTATCACGAGGAAAGCTTCTCGTTCGAGACCGTCAGCGAAGTGGCCGCGCAATTGGCCGAAGCGCATGTCGCGGACGCGCCGAACGATGCGTCCGCGCCGGCCGAAACCGCCACGCGTTTCAAGGTGAGCTTTACGCGCAGTCATCGCGAGATCGAGTGCGGCGGCGGCCAGCATGTGCTCGATGCGGCGAAGCAGGCGGGCGTGCGGCTACCGGCGTCGTGCACGCAAGGCATGTGCGGCACCTGCAAGGTGAAGCTCGTGTCCGGCGAAGTGGCGATGAAGCACGCGGGCGGTATCCGTCAGCGCGAGATCGATCAAGGCATGGTGCTGCTGTGCTGTAGCAAGCCGCTGACCGATCTCGTCGTCGACAAGTAATACGACTGATCACACCACAACAACACGGCAAACACTGGGCGGATTTGCGTGGATGTCGCATGCGGACAACTGCATGTCGAAAAACAACGCTACCCGGCAATTCTGGTTGGCGATTCTAAATACGCGATGTGCGGTTCGATGGCAAACGCGTCAATGGGCAAATGGATCAACGGGAGAACGTCGATGAGACTGATCGGAAAGATAGTGGTGGCAAGCGCGTTGGGGGTGATGCTGGCGGCGGTCAGTGCGGGCGTGTCGGCCGATTCGAAACCGACCATCAAGATCGGTTACGTGGAGGGCTGGGACGATAGCGTGGCGACCTCGAACGTGGCCGCGGAGGTGATCGAAAAACGCCTCGGTTATCAGGTGAAACTGGTGCCGGTGGCGGCCGGCGTGATGTGGCAGGGCGTGGCGCGCGGCGATCTCGACGCGACGCTGTCCGCGTGGCTGCCGGTCACGCACGGTGCCTACTGGAACAACTTCAAGGACAAGGTGGTCGACCTCGGGCCGAACTTCAACGACGCGAAGATCGGTCTGATCGTGCCGGACAACGTGGACGTGAAGAGCGTCGGCGATCTGCAGGCGAAGAAGGCCGAGTTCGGCGCGCGCATCGTCGGCATCGACGCCGGCGCGGGTGTGATGCAGAAAACCAGCGAGGCGATCAAGGCCTATGGGCTCGACTATCAGCTGATGCCGAGTTCCGGAAGCGCGATGACCGCCGAACTGGCACGCTCGGAGGCGGCCAGCAAGCCGATCATCGTGACCGGATGGAAGCCGCACTGGATGTTCGCCAAGTACAAGCTGAAATTCCTCGACGATCCGAAGAAGGTATTCGGTGAAGCCGAGCACGTGGATAGCGTGGTGAATCCCGAGCTCGAGAAAAAAGCGCCGACAGTGGTCGCGTTCCTGAAGAAGTTCCAATGGAAGCCGGGCGAGATCGACACGGTGATGCTGGCCACGCAGAATGGCGAAAAGCCGGCTGCAGCGGCCGACGCGTGGGTCAGCGCGCATTCGGACCGGGTGGATAGCTGGGTGAAGTAACTCGGCCAGGCGTCGGCGCAGCACACGAAAACGCCGCTTTTCAGCGGCGTTTTTCTGTTTACCGCAGCACGACGGTGCGCTCGCCGTTAATGAACACACGCCGCTCGACGAACGCCTTGACCGCGCGCGCGAGCGTAATGCATTCGACGTCGCGTCCGGTCGTCAGCAGCCGTTCGGGGCTGTACGAGTGATCGACCGGTTCGACTCCCTGCTCGATGATCGGACCTTCGTCGAGATCGTCGGTGACGAAATGCGCGGTGGCGCCGATTACCTTGACGCCGCGCGCATGGGCCTGATGATACGGTCTCGCTCCCTTGAAACCGGGTAGGAACGAATGGTGGATATTGATCGCGCGCCCGGCGATCGCCCGGCTCGTTTCGGCGGACAGGATCTGCATGTAGCGCGCGAGAATCAGCAGTTCCGCGCCGGACGTATCGAACAGCTCGAGCAGGCCGGCTTCCTGTTGTGGCTTCGTGTCGGCTGTAATCGGCAGATGATGGAACGGCAGGCCGTGCGCTCGCGCGAGCGGTTCGAGATCGCGATGATTGGAGCCGATGCCGACGATGTCCATCTTCAGTTCGCCCATGCGCCAGCGAAACAGCAGGTCGGCGAGACAGTGTTCGAGCCTGGAAACCATGATCAGGACTTTCGGCCGGCTCGACAGATCGTGGATCGCCCACGTCATCCGGAAGCGTTCGGCGATCGGCGCGAATTCCTGCTTCAGCGTGGCGATCTGCAGCGCATCGTCGCGATCGACGTGGTGAAACACGCAGCGCACGAAAAAGCGCTCGCTCAGTTCGTCGTCGAATACGGTGAGTTCGTCGACATAGCAACGATGCCGTTCGAGAAAGCCAGCGACGGCGGCAACCTGGCCCGCCGCGCTCGGACACGCGACGGTGAGAACCCCTTGAGCAGCACGGGAAATGGCGGACATAAGCTCTCCACATTGACGATCAGGCGAGGCCGCGGGGTGCGGCGCGCATCGTCGCAGTAGAGCAAATCGGGCGATAACGCGGATAGAAGCTAACCGCCGTTGCGCTGGAATGGGAGCGCCAGAAGGATCTGCCGTGCTAATCCGCAGGTTCCGCCGCGAGCCTTCGCTTCAGCGTATCGATCAATGCGCGCACCTTCGCCGGCGGGTGACTCGTCGGCGGGAATACGGCCTGAATGCTCGCCGGTGCGCTCGCCCATTCGGGCAACAGCCGGATCAGCCGTCCCGCCGCGACGTCGTCCGCGATCGAAAAATCCGTCAACAGACCGATGCCGCCGCCCGCGAGCGTCGCCGCGCGGCAGGCATCGGCCGTGTTGACGCGCAACGCGGACGCGCAGCGCACGCTCGCGATCTTGCCGTCGACGTGCCGCAAGTCGAGCGTCAACGGATGCGGCAGCACCGACAACGCGCAATAGGGCAGCGTCTCCAGTGCGGCCGGCGTGCCCGGCGCGCCCCACGTCCGCACGAACTCCGGACTCGCGACGAGCCATTTGACGAAACTGCCGAGCTTCACCGCGCGATAGTTGGAATCCGCGAGGCGACCAAGCCGGATCGCTACATCGATGCCATCGGCGATCAGATCGACGTAGCGGTCGCTGCTCAGCAGCTCGACGTCGAGCTGCGCATGCGTGCGGCGCAATTCGACCAGCGCGGGCGCGACGACGAGCGTGCCGTAGTCGTTCGGCGCACTGACGCGCAGCGTGCCGCGCACCGGTGAGGTTTCCCCGCCGAGCGCGTTCAGCGCGTCCTCGGTGGCGCGCAGAATCTTTACGCTCGCCTCGTAGAACGTGCGGCCCGCCTCGGTGACGCCGAGCCGCCGGGTGGTGCGCACCAGCAGGCTCGCGCCGACCTCCGCCTCGAGCCTCTGCATGTGCGTGCTGACCATCGTCTTCGCGAGCCCGAGCCGCGTCGCGGCGGCGCTCAGCGAGCCCGCGTCGATGACGGCGACGAAGATCGCGAGGCGGTTCAGGTTCACGTTGCGCACATCGGCCATGATCGATTGTCCATTCTCGCTTGACTGTGTTTCCCGGATTATCGGGCTTCCGCGCGACAGTGCCTACGCCTTATGCTGGGCGTGTCATTCAACGTATCCGGAGCCATCCATGCCCGCTGCCAGACCCGCCGAGCCTATCAAGCTGTACACGACGCTGCTTTCAGGCCACGGTCATCGCGTGAAGCTGTTTCTGACGCTGCTCGATCTGCCGTTCGAGGTCGTCGAGCTGAACATGAAGGCGGGCGACAACCGCAAGCCCGAGTACCTCGCGCTGAACCCATTCGGTCAGGTGCCGACGATTCAGGACGGCGAGCTCACGCTGTTCGATTCGAACGCGATTCTGGTCTATCTGGCGAAGCGCTATGGCGACGCATCGTGGCTGCCGGACGATCCGCGCGGCGCCGCGGCGGTGCAGCGCTGGCTGTCGCTCGCGGCTGGCCAGATCGCCTACGGGCCGTGCGCCGCGCGGCTCGTGACCGTGTTCGGCGCGCCGCTCGACCACGAACGTGCGAAGCAGATCGCCGTCAAGCTGTTCGACGTGATCGACGAGGAGCTTGCCGGTAAGCCGTTCGTGGCTGGCGCACACGTCACGATCGCCGACATTGCCGCGCACACGTATATCGCTCACGCGCCCGAGGGCGGCGTGTCGTTGCAGCCGTATCCGAACATTCGCGCGTGGCTGCAGCGCGTGGAGGCACTGCCGCGTTTCATCGCGATGCCTTCGACGAAGGCGGGCTTGCTGGCGGCGTGATACGCGTTGACGGCTGCGTCAGATCTTGCAAAGGAGTCCGATCATGTCCGAGTTCGTCCCGTTGAATAACTGGGGAAGCGACGCGTCGCCGTTTCATGCCGGCGAGCAGGATGCGCAGCAGCGCGCGGGTGTGCGTGAGGTGGCCGAGTCGATGGGACGTCGGGGCATTCGCCGATTCATGCCTGAGCAGCATCGCGAGTTCTTTGCCGCGCAGCCGTTCGTCGTGATTGGCGGCGTCGATGCGAGCGCTCAGCCGTGGGCGACGCTGCGTGCGGGTGCGCCGGGTTTCGTCTCGTCACCGGATGCGCGGACATTGCGCATCGAAGGTGGCGCATTGGCTGGCGATCCGCTCGCCGCGGGTTGGCGGGAAGGCGCGCAGCTTGGTGCGCTGGGCATCGAGCCGCGTACGCGGCGGCGCAATCGGGCAAATGGCGTCGTCCGGTCCGTGGCAGGCGACACGTTGCAGATCGAAGTCACGCAGAGCTTCGGCAATTGCCCGAAGTATATCCAGAGCCGCGCGCCGTCTTTCATCGAGCGGGACGTGGCCGCGACGCGCGCGCAGCCCGAGATCGCCACGCTTCTGAGCAGTGCCGACCGCGAGTTGCTCGCGAGCGCGGACACGTTCTTTATCGCCAGCGCGAATCTGAGCGAGGAAGCGGGACCGGGAAAGGGGATCGACGTTTCCCATCGCGGCGGTGCGCCGGGCTTCGTGCGCGTGGACGACCCAACTACGCTGACCACGCCCGACTACAGCGGCAACCGCTTTTTCAACACGATCGGCAACCTCGTGCACGATCCGCGCGCGGGTCTGCTGTTTATCGACTTCGCAACCGGCGATCTGCTTTATCTGGCGGTGCGAGCAGAGATCATCTGGGACGGCGACGAACTCGCGGCATTTGCGGGCGCGCAGCGGCTCGTGCGGTTTCATGTGAGCGAAGTGCGGCGCAGTCGCGGCGCGTTGCCGTTCCAATGGTCGGAGGTCGAATTGGCGCCGCAGTTTCTGCCAAAGGTTCGAGAAATCGCCTGAGCCGATGCGCACGCGCGTGCTTTAGCTGGGTACGGCCGCCGTTTTACTGCGCATTCCGGCCGAGCCGATAAGACACGCCGAGTCTGGTGGCCAGTTGCCATACATAGACTCGCGAGTACGAAATGCCAAACTGACGGCTTATCAGCTCGCGCATGCGCGCATTGCTCCAGCCGTCGGCGTCGAAGCCGTAGTCCCG
Organism: Paraburkholderia sp. UCT70; assembly: GCF_050434085.1. Classification (NCBI taxonomy): domain Bacteria; kingdom Pseudomonadati; phylum Pseudomonadota; class Betaproteobacteria; order Burkholderiales; family Burkholderiaceae; genus Paraburkholderia; species Paraburkholderia sp. UCT70. Next base: position 1,946,622 of record NZ_JBNPVZ010000002.1, read on the forward strand.
CGGCGAGGCCCTCAGCGCCTGGGCCAACCAGTCCAGATCCGCCACCGCGAGTGCGGAATGGCGGCCGCCGACGCTCATGTTTCTCAGCGCCTCGAGCCCGCCTTGCTCCAATAGCTTGCGATATCGCTCGACGGTGGTCTTTGCCATGCCCATCTGTCTCGCGACCTCGGCCGCAGCGACGCCGTCGAGCAGTTTCTTGCCCGCCGTGAGACGCCGCGCGACGGTCGGCAAATCGTCATTTGGTCGATGCATCGGAGAACTCCGCCGTTGGGTCGCTGACCGGACTGCAATCGGTTACTGGGGTAGACAGTGAGAAGGGCGCGTCACCTACAGATAATCGAAAACTCGCCCGTTGTGTCCAAAAGAATAAAAAATCAATCGCGCCTTTCCTCTGATAGAAAATCACGCAATCCTCACGTAAGGCGGTTACATGATGTTTTCTTTCTAAAATCTTAAATATCCCTCTTGCGATTGAATTTAACGTTTGCTAACCTGATTGACGTGATTCAAAGCCGTCAATCCGGCTCGGCTCGCTCTGGCAGCCCGGACACCGCCAGGCCGCATCCGGCTTGACGTCGGGCGCTTTTAAGTGCGGGGCGGCAGGTCGGAAGACTGAACCGTTTGAGTGCGCGGATTCCTGTTTTGCGAATCTAATTGGAATGCATTTTTCGATGCAGAGTGGCGATTCGCCGGACAGCTGCGAAAAAACTGCTGAAGCTTGAAAACCCTTCGCGGCGTTTTTCCGGCGGATTATAGCTAAACGGGGCATTCGCGCAGAGTGGCGTTGTGAAGCCCGAATCCAGTAACCACCCGCTTAATTTTAGCTGCGTCGTTCAATACCGGAAATATTTTATGCCGGGCAGTTTCCCACTCGATACGCATAACCGCGATAAAAGCTGACAGCGCATTCATCGGTTGCCATTGGGCGCTTGCAAGCAGGCGGTAAGGAGAACGACATGAACATGGATCGGACCCGCGATATTGCCGCGATGCTACTGCGTGCCGCGAAACGCAAAAGACTCGTGACTTATCAGGAACTGCACGCGCTTTTCGGTCGCGACGAACCGTTGCAAAGCCGCTATCGCGCATTGGAGGACGCGGCGCGCTCACTGAGCGATTGCGCGTCGCTCGACTACGGCTGCCTGATGAGCCTCGACAACGGCCTGCCGGGCGATGACTTCTTTAATCGCTTCAGGCACGGCAGGCCGCGTGAGTACGAAAAGGTGATGGGCTTCGGATCGGCGGGACGCTCGATGCCGAAGAAGCGACTGATTGCGGATGCCGAGCGTCTGCGCGTGTTCGAACATGCATCTCAGATCGCGGCAAGTGGGAGGGCGGCGAACACGTTGCGCCCGTACGCCACGTCGAAATGCACGTAGCCCATTCACAGCCGCTCAACGACGACACGCCCGCCGGTTGAGAAAAATGCGAAACGTCTCTAAGCCACAAGGCAATAGCAGATGATAAAAAATCCGCGCGAGCTGCGATAGTGGCATTGGCTTTCGCTACCAAGCTTATTCTCGTGGTGCGCAAAGCAGTATTTAACAGTTGTCTAATTTCGGCATGTGGCGTGCATAAATTAATCTGTACGCACGGCCGCGTCTTAATTCGTGAGGGCTCTGATTGGGCCCGCCATAAAAATTGAAATTGAATTGCCGCGCCAGTTTTGTTGGTCACTGAATCGGGCTGCACCCGGCGTCAGTTGTGGTAGGCGAAAGAGTCGCGGTTCGGACGATTCGCGATCGTCACCGGGCATCGGTGTGCATCGCTTGTGGCGTAGGGCCGACACGCGGCACGCGCATCGACGGTGGCACGTGCGATGCGTACTGGAAGCCTTTTCCGAAGAATTCGCAATTTGACATAAGATAAATTATCACCCAAGCTGGTTGTAGTAGCTTTATAGAAATGTCGTACCTGGGCATTGCGCCGAAATCCAGCGTGCATCGTCGCAGTCGCAGCATTTTCCAAATCGGTCCAACGAGATTTACAAAAGCTGTCAGAGAAATCGCTTTAGATTTAATGATCGAGCTCAATCGCCTGAGGGCTTTATGTACGCTGGCGCACATTGTGCCCGCCTCGGAGGGAATATTTTTCAATACGGTCGTAGAACAAAAAGCGAATGGAAATTTGCGCTATGGACACCCTGACAGACGTGCGCGGGCATACAGAGACTAAGCGGATTCGAATCGACAAAAGCGTCGCGTTGAACTCTTTTGATGAGGTGATTCCGCAGGAGTCGATCGTCGAAATCAACGACTTCATCGACCACCTGTTTGGCACGACGGTACCGCGCTCGCAGTCCGGCGCAGAGATTGCAAAGATGCTGCGTCGCGGTCAGGCATTTCGCGAACTCGAACAGTCGATCTGCGCGAATGCGCGCGCGATGGCCGCGAAGTTCGGTCGGACAAACTTACCGACTGAGCCGTTCCACGTACTGCGCTGTGCGAGCAAGACTTCGTTGGCCGAGAGCCACTGCCGCCACTACGACTCGCACCTGCTGACGCTGCTGATTCCGCTTCAGCTCGCACCCGACGGAGTTCACAACGGCGACCTCGTGATGTACTGCAAGCCGCGCCTGTCCGTAACGACGCTGACCAACGTGATCTGCAAGATGCGCCATGGCTTCCTGCAAAGCCTGCCGCTCAGCTGGCGCAGCTGGCATACCTTGCATGATCTGCGTGTCGGCAACTGCAAGCGCATTCCGGTCAAGCCGGGCAGCGTCTACGAATTCAACGGCTTCGCACTTCAGCATGCGAACCTCGACGTACAGAACGGGCAGCGGCGCACACTCCTCATTCACTACTACGACCCAGGCCACTCGCTCGGTCTGAGCAGCGTGCTGCGGCGCGGACGGATCGGCTGAGGTCTGCCCCGCAAGCCTGAAATCGTCCACGTTGGCTTGCCGATTCCGCAATCGCACATCGTAAGTCCTCCTGAATCGAACCAGAGGCCTTGCTTGCGATCGCAATGCACAAATGCATCACGGCGCCCGCGGCACGCCCGGCGCTGCGCGCGCCAGCCATCGCACTGCCCTATCGCCCCGACAAAGCAAGCGGATTTCACTTTGCTTTTAATCCGGCATAGACTGAATTTGCCGTTAGACGCTTTCTCCGCACTTGCCGTGGCCGTTGCCGTCCACGGCGACGGATGTTTTTGTCGTGCTCCACGAGCCGATGGCAGCCTAACCGGTTCGTGCCTGATCAACACTGAAAAGGGACGACTCATCATGGCCGATACCGGTTACATGGCACGCAAAACCGTTGCTGATATCGTCGCCAGCGCGGACGCCGAAGAAGGCCGTCACCTGTCGAAAACGCTGGGCGCGACGAGTATCACCGCGATGGGCATCGGCGCGATCATCGGCGCAGGCATCTTCGTGCTGACGGGGACCGCCGCCGCGCAGTTCGCGGGGCCGGCCATCATGCTGTCGTTCGTGCTGGGCGGCATCGCGTGCGCGTTCGTCGGCCTGTGCTATTCGGAGCTTGCGGCGATGCTGCCCGTGTGCGGGAGCAGCTACACCTATACGTATGCGACGCTCGGCGAGATCTTCGCGTGGATCATCGGCTGGGACCTGATCCTCGAGTACGCGATGGGCGCCGCGACCGTCGCGGTCGGTTGGTCCGGCTATATCGTGAGCCTGTTGCGCAACGTCGGCATCGACATTCCACCTACCCTCGCCGCCGCCCCCGGCACCATCGTCAAACTGGCCGATGGCTCGACAGTCACCGGCGTCATCAACCTGCCGGCGGTGTTGATCATCGCGATCCTGACCACGTTGCTCGTGTTGGGAACCAAGGAGTCGGCGCGGCTCAACAACGTGATGGTCGCGATCAAGCTGATCGTGGTGGTGGCGTTTATCGCCATCGGCCTGTTTTTCATCAAGCCGGAACACTGGCATCCGTTCATTCCTGCCAATACCGGCCAGTTCGGCAGTTTCGGCATGAGCGGTATTCTGCGCGGCTCGGCCGTGGTGTTCTTCGCGTTCATCGGCTTCGATGCGGTGTCGACCGCCGCGCAGGAAGCGCGACAGCCGCAGCGCGACATGCCGATCGGCATTCTCGGCTCGCTGATCATCTGTACGGTGCTGTACATCCTCGTCGCCGGCGTGCTGACCGGCCTCGTTCCGTACCCCGAGCTGAACGTTCCTGATCCGATCGCCAAGGGCGTCGACGCGATCGGGCTCACGTGGTTCTCGATCCTGATCAAAATCGGCGCGTTGACGGGGCTGACCACCGTGATACTCGTGCTGCTCTATGGACAAAGCCGCATCTTCTTCACGATGTCGCAAGACGGTTTGTTGCCGCACTTTTTCTCGAGGGTCCATCTGCGTCTGCATACACCCTATCTGAGTCAGATCCTGATCGGCACCGTCGTCGCGATCGTGGCGGCGCTGACACCGATCGGCGTGCTCGGCGAGATGGTCAGCATCGGCACCCTGTTCGCGTTCGTCCTCGTGTGCGGCGCGGTGATCTATCTGCGGCGCAGCGACGCCGAGGCGACGCGCCCATTCCGGGCGCCCGGCGTGCCGGTCGTGCCAGTGCTCGGCATCCTGTTCTGCCTGCTGCTGATGGTCGGCTTGCCGCTCGTCACGTGGCTGCGGCTCGTCGTGTGGCTCGTGATCGGCATGACGATTTATCTGTCATACGGCCGCAACCATTCGGTGTTGCGGCATCCGGAGCGCAAACGTACGTGAGTGTGTGGCGACTCGGAATATTTTTTTCAGGCGCATCGATTTCGATGACAATTGCATGCCTTTGAATTGCGGCAATTGCTGGATGGCAAGTGACATGTAATTGACAAATACCATTCAAGATCTCGTCTGCGAGCGGGAATCCCCCGGTCGTGACCACCGCGTCCGCCGCCTGGTCCTTGCGAGTCCATGCCACTCGCGACCACCAAGAACAAATTGACAAGCCACCCAGACACGGTAGGATCAACAGAAATCTTTTCCCCGCATTAACGCACCCACACACGTTCTGAATAGTTAATTCGACCGCAAACCGTTAAAACCGTCACCGATCTCACGCGCAAAAAAGACTGCCTTGATCAAAGGAGTTTCTCTTGCTTTGCTCCGCACTCCGCCTGCGTAGTCGTGCCGTATCGCTTCTGATCACCGGTTTGCCGCTCCTGCTTGCCGCCTGCAACGACCGGCCGCAGACTCCCACCGCCGCGTCGATGCCGCCGGTTCCCGTGCTGGTCGAAACGGTTTCCACCACCCCTGTCGCCGATGTCGTCGAGTTGCCTGGCCGCATCGAGGCCGTGCGCACCGCCGAAATTCGCGCGCGCGTCGACGGCATCGTCCAGCGCACGCTCTATCAGGAAGGCACGGACCTGCCGGCCAACGCCCCACTCTTCCAGATCGACGCGAGCGACTATCGCGCGCAGTTGCAGCAGGCGCAGGCCGCGCTCACGCGCGCGACCGCCGTGCGCGACAACGCGGCGTCGGTGGTGGACCGGTTCAAGCCGCTCGTCGGCCGTCATGCAGTCAGCGCGCAGGAATACGACGCCGCGCTTGCGACGATGCAGCAGGCGCAGGCCAATGTCTCCGATGCGCAAGCTGCGGTCTCGCTTGCACAATTGCGGCTTGATCGCTGCATCGTGCGCACGCCGATCGCCGGGCGCGCGGGCCGCGCGCTCGTCACCGAAGGCGCGCTCGTCAGCGCGGGCGCCGCCACGCTGCTCACGCAGGTCAATCAACTGACGCCGATCAACGCAGTGTTCACGCAGTCGAATACCGCGATGCTCGACGTCGAGCAGCAGATCCAGTCGGGCGCGCGCAAGCCGACCAGCATGAAGCACGTCGAGGTGCAACTGATCCTTGCCAACGGCCAGGTCTACAACGAGCGCGGTTTTCTGGACTTCGCCGATCTCGTCGTCGATCCGTCGACCGGTACGCAGACGGTGCGCGCGCAGTTCGCGAATCCGGCCCGCACGCTGTTGCCGGGGCAGTTCGTGCGCGGGCGCATCATCGCGGCGGGCAATGTGCAGGGCATCCGTATTCCCGAGCGCGCGGTGCAGCTCGACAACGGCATTGCAAGCGTTGCGTTGGTCGCCGACGACGGCACCGTGGTCCGCCGCAATATCTATCTCGGCGAGCAGGGCGAAGGACGCTGGACCGTGCGCGACGGTCTGAAGCCCGGCGAGCGCCTGATCGTCGATGGCTGGCAGAAAGTGCAGCCGGGCCAGCGGGTCGACGCGCGGCCCGCCCCCGATGCGTCGCCAGCGGCGCATTCGGCCGCGTCCCCCGCTCCCGCTTCGACCGCGCACTGACGGGCTCGCCGATGAATCGATTCTTCGTCGCCCGGCCGGTCTTCGCGTGGGTCATCGCCCTCTTCATCGTGCTGTTCGGCGCGATCGCGCTCGCGCTGCTGCCGGTCGAGCAGTACCCCGACGTCGCTCCGCCGTCGCTCACCATCAGCGCGGTCTTCAGCGGCGCGGACGCGAGCACGCTCGAGCGTACCGTCACGTCGATCGTCGAAGACGAGATGAACGGCATCGAGAATTTCCTGTACATGTCGTCGGTGAGCCGCTCGAACGGCACGATGCAGATCACCGTGGTGCTAAAGCCCGGCACCAATCTCGACATCGCGCGCACTCAGGTGCAGGACCGTCTGAGCCGCGTCGAACCGCGCCTGCCGCTCGAAGTCCGTCAGATCGGCTTGAGCGTGACGAAGGCGTCGTCGGGCTTTCTGATGCTGCTTGCGCTGCAGGCGACCGACGGCACCACCGACGCCGTCGCGATGGGCAACTTCGCGTCGAACAACATCGTCAACGAGCTGCGCCGTATCGACGGCGTCGGCGACGTGCAGCTGTTCGGCTCGTCGTACGCGATGCGGATCTGGCTCGATCCGCGCAAGCTCGCGGGCTTTGGGCTGTCGGCCAGCGAGGTGTTGCAGGCGATCCAGGAGCAGAACAGCCAGACCGCGGGCGGCAGCCTCGGCGATCAGCCGATCGCGCCGGGCTCCGAGTTCACCGCGCAGATCGTCACGCAAAGCCGCTTCACGACGCCCGAGCAGTTCCGCGAAATCATCGTGCACGCGAATCCGGATGGCTCGACCGTGCGGGTGGGCGACGTCGCGCGCGTCGAGCTCGGCAACGACAGCTATGGCAACCGCCTCACCGTCAACGGCAAGGCGTCGGCCGGGATCGCGATCCAGCTCGCGAGCGGGGCGAACGCGCTCGCAGTCGCCAACGCGGTGCGCCAGCGCATGGCCGAATTGCAGCCGATCTTCCCGCGCGGCGTCGCGTGGACCGTGCCGTTCGACACCACGCCGTTCATCACGACCTCGGTGCAGGGCGTGATCCGCACGATGGTCGAGGCGCTGTTGCTCGTGACGGTCGTGGTGTTCCTGTTCCTGCAGGACTGGCGCGCGACCGTGATCCCGACGATCGTGGTGCCGATCGCGTTGATCGGCACGTGCGCGGGGCTCTATCTGTTCGGGCTGTCGATCAACATTCTGTCGCTGTTCGGCATGGTGGTCGCGATCGGTATCCTCAACGACGACGCGATCGTCGTCGTCGAAAACGTCGCGCGCATCATGCGCGAGGAAGGGCTCGGCGCGCCGCGCGCAACGGTGAAGGCGATCGGGCAGATATCGGGCGCGGCGATCGCGAGTACGCTGGTGCTCGTCGCGGTGTTCATTCCGATGGCGTTTTTTCCGGGCTCGACGGGCGGCATCTACCGGCAGTTTTCGGTCACGCTCGCGGTGTCGATCCTGCTGTCGACGATGTTGGCGCTGACACTCGGCGCGGCGTTGTGCGCGGCGATGTTGCGTAGCGAGGCGGCCGCCAGGGAGCGGCCGAAGAACCCGGCGTCACGAATGCTGCATCGCGTGTTCGACGGCTTCAATCGCGGGCTCGATGCGGGCACCACGCGCTATATCGGCGGCGTCGATGCGATGCTGCGCTCGCCGCTGCGCTGGCTGCTGGTGTTCGTCGCGGCCTGCGCGATCACCGTGTTTTTCTTCACGCGGCTGCCGACCGGCTTTCTGCCGACCGAGGACCAGGGGCATATCTTCATTACGTATACCGGCCCGCCGGGTTCGACCGACCAGCGCACGCAGCGCGCGATCGACCAGGTCGAGGCGTTTCTGCGAACCCAGCCGCAAGTGCGCAACGTCGCGTCCGTGACGGGCTTCAGCTTCTTTGGCCAGGGGCAATCGGCGGCACTGTCGTTCGTCGATCTGAAGCCGTGGGACGAGCGCTCGGGCGAGGCCAATTCGGCGAGCGCGCTGGTGCGTCGCGCGAATGCGGCGTTTCGGCAGATTCCCGAGGCGATCATTTTTGCGCTCGACCCGCCGCCGATTCCGTCGCTCGGCAACGCGACCGGCTTCACGATGAAGATCCAGGATCGCAGCGGCGTCGGCGGCGAAGCGCTGCAACAGGCCGCGCGGCGGATGATGATCGAGGCGTCGCAAAGCCCCCTTCTCGCGGGCGTGCGCGCCGAGGGCATGCCGGAAGCGCCGCAACTGTATGTCGAGATCGACCGCGTGAAGGCGCGCGCATTAGGCCTGCAAATCGGTCAGGTGAACCAGGCGCTTGCGCTGACGTTCGGTGCGAACTACGTGAACGACTTCGTGTTCGAGGGCAACGTGCTGCGCGTGCTGTTGCAGGCGGACGCCGAGCAACGCATGCGTGCCGAGGACGTGACTTCGCTGCGCTTGCGCAATAACCGCGGCGAGATGGTGCCGTTCTCGGCGTTCACGCGTGTGCGCTGGATTTCCGGACCGCAGCAGATCGAACGCTATAACGGCTTTCCGTCCGCGACGCTGTCGGGTCAGGCCGCGCCCGGCCGCTCGAGCGGCGCGGCGATCGCCGAGATGGAGCGCATCGCGTCGCACGTGTTGACCGGCAACCTGAGTTACGAATGGACCGGCACCGCGCTCGAGGAAAAACAGGCGAGCGGCCAGATCGGCATGCTGCTCGGGCTGTCGCTCGTGGTCGTGTTCCTGTTGCTCGCGGCGCTGTACGAGAGCTGGGCGATTCCGGTCGCGGTGTTGCTGATCATCCCGTTCGGCGTGATCGGCGCGGTACTGTTGACGATGCTGCGTGGACTGTCCGCGGACGTGTATTTCAACATCGGCCTGGTGACGATCATCGGCCTTGCCGCGAAGAACGCCATCCTCATCGTCGAATTTGCGATCAAGGAGGAATCCGAAGGAAGGGACGCGCTAGCCGCCGCCAAAAGCGGCGCACAGCAGCGTCTGCGCCCGATTCTGATGACGAGCGTCACGTTCGTGTTGGGCATGCTGCCGCTCGTGCTCGCGACCGGCGCGGGCGCGGCGAGCCGCCGCGCGGTCGGCACCGGCGTGATGGGCAGCATGCTGACCGCGACGTTGTTCGGCATCTTCTTTACGCCGCTGTTCTATGTCGCCGCGCGACGCTGGCTGAGCCGCAAGAAACGCAGCATCGATCTCGACGATGACGATCTGCCGACGGCCATGCCGCCCGATTCGGGTGGAGGGCAGCGCGATGCGTAAATGCCTTCATGTGCGCCTGGTGCTGCCCCTCTTCTGCTGCTCGCTCGCCGCCTGCAACTTTGCGCCGAACTATCAGCAGCCCCAATTGCCGATCGCCGATCGTTTCGACACGACGGAGACCGCCAATCCGGCCACCGCGCATCTGGCAAGCGAAGTCGACTGGCAGACCTTCTTCGCCGATCCGCAACTGAAGCTGCTGATCGAGGCGGCGCTCGAGCACAACCGCGATCTCGCCGCGTCGATCGCGCGCATCGAGCAGGCGCGCGCGTTTTATCGCATCCAGAACGCCGCGCGTTTGCCGCAGGTCAATGCGAACGCGGGTGCGACCCGCACCAAGGCGCCGCTCGGTTCGATCGATCCCGAGTTCGACAACACGGACATCTCGGTCCAGTTCAACCAGTACAACGTGCAGGCCGCAGTGACGTCGTTCGAACTCGACTTCTGGGGGCGCGTGCGCAACACCAGCGAAGCCGCGCGGCGTCGATATCTGGCCACCGTCGACGCGCAGCACGCGTTCCGTTTGTCGCTGATCGGCAATGTCGCGTCGAACTACTACGCGATCCGCTCGGGCGAGGAAGGCATCGAGCTTGCACAACAGACGCTCGACAGTCGGCGCTACGCGCTGGAAGTCGCGAAGATGCGGCTCGACGCGGGCGTCACGTCGATGGTCGATTACGACCAGGCCGCCATTCTGGTTACGCAGGCGCAGACTCAGCTGGCCGAGCTGCAACGGACCACCGCGCAGCAGCGCCATCTGCTCGAGGTACTGATCGGCGGGCCGCTCAGCGGGTCGCTACCGCCGGCGCCGCCTATCGCCGACGCCGCGCAGTTCCGCGAGCTCGATGCCGGCCTGCCCTCCGCACTGCTGATCGACCGGCCGGACATCCAGCAGGCCGAGCAGCAGCTGCGCGCAGCCAATGCCGACATCGGCGCCGCTCGCGCGGACTTTTTTCCACGCATCGCGCTGACGGGTAGCTTCGGATATGTGTCGCCCGAACTCGGCGATCTGTTCGTGCCGGCCAAGCAGGCGTGGTCGTTCGGCGCGCTGGTCGGCATGCCGATCTTCGATGCGGGACAGCGCCAGGCGCAACTATCGCAGGCGCGCGCGCGACGCGACGAATTGGTCGCCGATTATCAGCGCACGGTGCAGAACGCGTTTCGTGAAGTGTCCGACGCATTGGTCGCGCGACAACGCTACAAGGAACAGATCGCGGCGCAGGAACAGGCGGTGCAGGCGCAGCGGCAACTCGCCGAAACGGCGGAGCTGCGCTACGAAAACGGGATCTCGATCTATCTCGAGGTGGTGGATGCGCGACGCAATCAGTTTGCCGCCGAGCAGCAGCTGATCCAGCTTCGGGCGACGGCTTTGCAGAACGGGGTGTCGCTTTACGTCGCATTGGGGGGCGGGCCCGACGAGCCGCGGAACGTCACGCAAAGCACGTCTCACGCTAAGGGGGTCCACCCGTCCAACTGAGGCACGCGCGCCACAGCAGCGCATCGTGCCCGCCGCCGGCATTGCACCGGCGGGTTCTACTCATCAGCCAAGCGTTACGTCGACCGATGCTTGTTCACCATCGCGCACCACGGTGACAGACACGCTTTCGTCCGCCTGAGCGATCATGCGGCGCAGTTGCTCGACGCCGTGAATCACCTTGCCGTCGACGGCAACGATGATGTCGCCCGCCTGTATGCCGGCTTCGGCGGCCGGACCGGTGGCCTGCTGCACCACCACGCCGCCCGGCAGCTGCGCTTGCTGCTGTTCGTCCTGGGTCAGCGCACGCACGGCGACGCCGAGACGCGGACGGTTTTGCTGCTGCGGTTGTTCCTGCTGCTCTTCGCGTGGCGCGGCCGACGCCATGTCCGACGCTTGCTGCGCGCCCACCGTCACCGCCAGCTTGCTTTCGCCGCCGTTGCGCCACACGCTGATCGTCGCTTTGCTGCCCGGCGACAGTTGCGCGACCTGACCGATCAATTCGGTAGTGTTACCAATATGCTTGCCGTTCACGCCGACGATCACGTCGCCCTGGCGCAGACCGGCTGCGTGCGCGGGACCATTCGGATCGACCGAGCCGACCAGTGCGCCGCCCGTCGAGTCGAGGCCGAGCGCCTTGGCCTTGTCGGCGCTGAGCGGCTGCACGCCCACGCCGATGCGGCCGCGGCTTACGTGACCGGTACTCACGAGCTGGTCCTTCACGTGCATCGCCGCGTCGATCGGGATGGCGAACGACAGTCCCTGGAAGCCGCCGGTGCGCGAGTAGATCATCGAGTTGATGCCGATCACTTCGCCGTTCAGGTTGAACAGCGGACCGCCCGAGTTGCCCGGGTTGACCGGCACGTCGGTCTGGATGAACGGAATCGGGCTATCGTCGGAGAACGAGCGCGATTTCGCGCTGATGATGCCCGAGGTCACCGTGCTGTCGAAGCCGTACGGCGAGCCGATCGCCACGACCCATTCGCCGACCTTGCTGCTGTCCGGGTTGCCGATCTTCACGGTCGGCAGATTGGTCGCGTCGATCTTGACGACGGCGACGTCGGTGGCCTTGTCCTTGCCGATCACGCGCGCGTGAAATTCGCGGCCGTCGGTGAGCTTCACGGTCACGCTGGTCGCGCCGTCGACAACGTGATTGTTGGTCAGGATGTACCCGTCCTGGCTGATGATGAAGCCCGAGCCGAGCGCTTCGCCGCCGCTCTTGCGTTGACCGTTCTCGTCGACCGACGCGGCTTCTTTCACGCCGATATGCACGACCGCCGGGCCATAGCGCGTCACGATGCTGGAGAAGTCCGGTGCCGACGAGCGCGAGCCGACGATATCCGCCGCCGCGTGCAGCGACGACGTCGAGCCCTGCGCGTCGTTCACCGACGCATCGGCATTGCGATGGCTCAGCGCATACGCGCCGCCGATTGCGAGGACGGCGCAGATCGCGGCGCTACCGCGCCAATAGTTTTTGGTGGTCATAGTCAGGGAGTGTTGCGGAGGGTTACGTGGTGGATGCGTAATGTAGTGGCCTCCACTTAAAGCAGACTTAAAGATGGTGTTCGATCAGAATGCGCGCGCAGGCCTTGTTTTAGGCGCTTTTTGCGTGTCGTGCGGCTTTTATGAGATAGCAACACGTGCATCTTTCGCGCGATTCGAGAACGAGTGCGGCGTCGCTTTATCGTGCCTGACCAGTAATTTCCCCAGGATTGACCCCGCCCAAAGCGGTTCCGATAATAACCATATTGTGGACTCTTTATCCACAATATGGACATTGCTTTTTTCTGCACACTTCGTGAGGAATTTCCCATGCCAGAGGCCGATCAATCCGACCTGACGCCGTACCAGCTACCGTTCCCGAAGGAAGCGCAAAAGGAAATCGTCGTGCCCTTCGCGATTCCGACCGACGAACGCGTGTGGGTCCCGCAGGCAGAAAACGTGTCGTTCCGCCCACTGTGCCTGAATGCGTCGCAGGGATACTGGATGAATCTGCTGCGCGTACGCCGCTCGGGCGTGTTGAGTCGGCATCGTCATCCGCAGGCTGTGCACGGCATGGTGCTCAAGGGCCGCTGGCGTTATCTCGAGCATGACTGGGTCGCGACCGAAGGCAGCTACGTGTACGAGCCGCCGGGCGAAACGCATACGTTGTATGTGCCCGAGGACGTCGAGGAAATGATCACGTACTTCCAGGTCAACGGCGTGATGTTCTATTGCGATCCGTACGGGAACTACACCGGTTACGAAGACGTATTCACGAAGATCGACATGTGCCGCAAGCACTACGCGGCGGTGGGCCTCGGCGAAGACTACGTCGACCAGTTCGTCCGGTAAAAGGCCGCGCAAGCCCCAACAGAACCAACAGCCAGGACACCGCAATACCGACAGGCACGCCAACACCATTCCCACACAGCAGAACCCATTGCGCAGGAGACAAACATGCTTCAGAAGTCGCAGCGTCTGAAACGTATCCAGGTGGTCGCCGTCGTCTTCCTGACGGTGGCGGGCATCGTCAATTATCTCGATCGCAGCACGCTGTCGATCGCGGATCATCTGGTCAGCGAGGAATTGCATCTGTCCGCTTCGCAGATGGGGCTGCTGCTGTCCGCATTCTCGTTGTCGTATGCGTTCGCGCAGTTGCCGGTTGGCGCGCTGCTCGACCGTTTCGGATCGCGCGTGATGCTCGGCCTCGGCATGCTCGTGTGGTCGATCGCCCAGGTCGCGGGCGGCTTCATCCAGACGCTCAATCACTTCCTCACGGCGCGCGTCGTGCTCGGCATCGCCGAGGCGCCGCTGTTTCCGGCCGGCGCGAAAGTCGTCAGCGAATGGTTCGCGGTACGCGAGCGCGGCACGCCGATCGGCACCTTCATCTCGTCATCCACCATTGCGCCGATGATCGCACCGCCGCTGCTCACGGTGCTGATGCTTTCCTTCGGATGGCGAACGATGTTCGTCATCATGGGCGTGGCCGGCATTGTCGTCGCGCTCGCGTGGTACCTCGTCTATCGCAATCGCAGCGAAATCGCGCTGACCGAAGAAGAAACCGCGCATCTGAACGAAGGTGCGACCGGCCAGGAGAATCCGCAGGGCCTCAGCTGGTCCGAATGGGGCGCGCTGTTCAAGCTGCGCAACACGTGGGGCATGATCTTCGGCTTCATGGGCGTGATCTACATGGTGTGGCTCTATCTGACGTGGCTGCCCGGCTATCTGGAGCGTGAGCGTCACTTGAGCATCGCGCATACCGGCTGGCTCGTCGCGATTCCGTATGTGTTCGGCACGATCGGCATGGCGAGCAGCGGCGTGATCGCCGACTATCTGTTGAAGCGCGGCATGGCGCCGATCCGCAGCCGCAAGTGGCCGCTGTGCGTCGGTCTCGTCGGCGCGGCCGCATTCACGGTGCCGGCCGCCTACACACCGAGCACGACGCTCGCGATCGTCTACGTGTCGCTCGCGATGCTGTTCGTGAACCTGTCGAGCGGCAGCGCATGGGCGCTCGTCAGCGTCGCCGCGCCGCGACATCTGGTGGCGTCGCTCGGCAGCATGCAGAACTTCGGTGGTTTTCGGTGGTTATCTGGGCGGCTCGTTCGCGCCGGTGATCACCGGCATCGTCGTCGATCGGACGCATTCGTTCGTCAACGCGCTGCTGATCAGCGCGGCCGTCGCGTTCGCGGCGGCGCTCGTCTATCTGTTCGTCGTCCAGGAAGTGGCGCCCGCGCCGCTCGCGAACTCGATCGAGACCCAACCCACCTGAGGCGGCTTCTCCCATGACATTCCAGAACCAGCTCCTCGAAGGCAAGACCGCGCTCGTGACCGGCGGCTTGACCGGTATCGGCGCGGCGATCGCCAACACGCTCGCGCAGCTTGGCGCGCACACGGTGGCGGCTGGTTTGCCGCTGCCCGAAGGCACGCCCGATACGCTCAATCGCGAGATTCCGCGCGTCACGCTGGATGTCCGCTCGGGCAACGCCGTAACGGCCGCGGTGAACGCGTTCGATCGTCTCGACATCGTGGTCAACTGCGCCGGCGTGATCAACCGCGTCGAAGAACATCGGCTCGACGTGTTCGAACGCGTGATGGATATCAATCTCAACGGCACGATGCGCGTGTGCGCCGCCGCGCGCGACTCGTTGAAGGCGTCGGCGGGCTGCATCGTCAATACGGCGTCGATGCTGAGTTTTTTCGGCGGCGGTCTCGTGCCCGCTTATAGCGCGAGCAAGGGCGCGGTGGCGCAGCTAACGAAGTCGCTCGCGATCGCCTATGCCGCCGACGGCATTCGCGTCAATGCGGTTGCGCCGGGCTGGATCGCAACGCCGCTCACACAGGCGTTGCAGGACGACGATGGCCGCTCGCTGGCGATTCTGGAACGAACGCCGCTGCGTCGCTGGGGCACGCCGGAGGAAGTCGCGCAGGTCGCGGTGTTCCTGTGCTCGCCGGCGGCGTCGTTCATGACGGGCGCAATCGTGCCGGTCGACGGCGGATATCTCGTCGCGTGATCGAGTCGTCGCGTGAAGCGGCGCCGCCGTCGTTCGACGCCATTGATAAAGGCATAATTGCGTACCCCTGCTCTGCCCTGCCTCTGTGTGATGTCGAGTTCCACTTCCAAACCCCGTTCCCACGCCGGCGCCACCGGCCATGATGCTGTCGGGCACGCCGACAACAAAGCCGACTTCAAGGCCGTCGCCGGCGCCGCCGCGTTCTCGAAGTTCATCGCGGTGCTGCAACTGATCGCCGATGCGCCAACGCCGCCCAACGTCGCGAAGCTGAGCGCGGCGAGCGGCTATCCACGCCCGACCGTCCATCGCATCGTCGCGGCTTTGCAGGCTGAAGGGATGATCGTCGCGAGCGGCAGCGGCAACACCTTCGGCCTCGGACCGCGCCTGATCAACCTTGCGAGCCATAGCTGGGAGCGCTCGGATCTGCGGCTCGCGGCCGTTGATGCGTTGATGGCGTTGCGCGACTTCACATCGGAGACGATCCACCTCGCGGTGCCCAGCCAGGGCGAGATGGTCTACATCGAAAAGCTCGAAAGCCCGCACGCGGTGCGCATGGCATCGCGCATCGGCACGCGAGTGTCGCTGACGTCGAGTTCGGTCGGCAAGGCGTATCTGGCGACACTCAGCGTGGCCGAGCGCGAGGCGCTGCTGAAGAACGCGCCGCTGGAGCGTTTCACCGAGCACACGCTGACCGACCTCGACGCCGTGCGCCGCGAGCTCGACGCGACCGCGCAGCGCGGCTACGCGGAAGACCGCGAGGAGAACGAAGTATCGATCTGCTGCTACGGCGCCGCAATTCGCGGCACGGACGGCCGCGCGGCCGGCTGCGTGAGCATCAGCATGCCGACCTTCCGCCGTCGCGACGATGTGCAAGCCACTTACATCGAGCCGTTGCTTGCGGCATGCCGCACGATCGCGGCGCGGCTGGGGCCGCCGAGCGGCAGATAGCGGACGATAGTGCGGCCGCGCCCGTCGATAAACTGCTATTCTTGCTGTCGCGCGGCCGCTCTGGCCGCCCGCCGCGTGCAAGCGGCAGACCCCGACAAGCTCCCGGCGGCGCTCACGCGCACGCCTTCGCAAAGACAGGAATACGCATGTTCGGCTTTCTGCGCGGCTACTTTTCCAACGACCTGGCAATCGACCTCGGTACGTCGAACACGCTGATCTACATGCGCGGCAAGGGCATCGTTCTCGACGAGCCGTCGGTCGTGTCGATCCGCCAGGAAGGCGGGCCGAACGGCAAGAAGATCATCCTCGCCGTGGGCCGCGAAGCGAAGCAGATGCTCGGCAAGGTACCGGGCAACATCGAGGCGATCCGCCCGATGAAAGACGGCGTGATCGCCGATTTCAACATCACCCAGCAGATGATCAAGCGCTTCATCCAGATGGCGCACGAGTCGCGGCTGTTTGCGCCATCGCCGCGCATCATCATCTGCGTGCCGTGTGGTTCGACCCAGGTCGAGCGCCGCGCGATCAAGGAGGCCGCGCATAGCGCGGGCGCCTCGCAGGTCTATCTGATCGAGGAACCGATGGCCGCGGCGACGGGCGCCGGCCTGCCGGTGTCGGATGCAACCGGTTCGATGGTCGTCGATATCGGCGGCGGCACCACCGAGGTCGGCGTGATCTCGCTCGGCGGCATTGTGTACAAAGGCTCGGTGCGCGTCGGCGGCGACAAGTTCGACGACGCCATCGTCAACTACATCCGCCGCAACTACGGCATGCTGATCGGCGAGCAGACCGCCGAGGCGATCAAGAAGGAAATCGGCTCCGCGTTTCCGGGCTCCGAGGTCATGGAGATGGAAGTCAAAGGCCGCAACATGTCCGAGGGCATTCCGCGCAGCTTCACGGTGTCGAGCAACGAAATCCTCGAAGCGCTGACCGATCCGCTGAATCAGATCGTGTCGTCGGTGAAGATCGCACTGGAACAGACGCCACCGGAACTCGGCGCGGACATCGCCGAGCGCGGCATCACGCTCGCCGGTGGCGGCGCGCTGCTGCGCGATCTCGACCGTCTGCTCGCCGAGGAAACCGGCCTGCCGGTGTTCGTTGCAGAGGCGCCGCTGACCTGCGTCGTACGCGGCTCGGGCATGGCGCTGGAACGGATCGAGAAGTTCGGCAGCTCGTTTTCCTACGATTGATGCGCGTGCCGAACGCTGAGCGATGACGACCCTGCCCGCCTACGAGCCGCCCGTCGACGAAACCGAGCTGCTGTTGAAATGGATTCGCCGCGCGCGCGAATCGCAGATGAGCCATTACGACATGGCGGATCTGCTGTCGGCGCGCGAGCGCCGCATGGGCTGGCTCGTGACCGCGCTGACCGCGTTCGTCGGCACGGCGGTGTTCGCGTCGTTGAGCGCGCCGCCGGTGTCGATCGAGATGCGGATAGTCGTTGGGCTCGTCAGCGTGGCGGCGGCGATGTCGGCCGCATTGCAGACGTTCCTGCGCTATGCGGAGCGTGCCGAGAAGCATCGCGCGGCCGGTGCGCGCTATGGCGCGGTGCGTCGGCGGCTCGAAGCGGTGTTTGCCGGCGACGCCGATGCGCGCGAAGCGCACTACCTCACCGGGATCCGTACCGAACTCGACCGTCTCGCCGAAGACTCGCCGAACGTGCCGCCGCGAATCTTCTATCGCACGCAGCGCACGTTGCTGGCGGACAGGCCGCGTCGGCGTGATGCGTGAAACAGGCGGCCGGGCGCGTTTTCGCCTTCGCTTTCGCCTTCGCCTTCGTTTCCGTTTCAGATCACAGATCGTCCGCGCTGATACCCAGCTCGGTCGCCATGCGCCGCACGACGGCCTGCAGACGGCTGACTTCATCGGCGAGACGCTTCTGCTCGGCCTTCAGCGCCTCGAATGCCGACAGCGGCACGCTGTCGTCCTCGGCGAGCGCGGACTGCGCGGCTTCGGTGATGCTGACCTCGCCGCACAACAGATGCATCCAGCGAATCTCACGCTCGCCCGCCATGCGCGGCAGCCGGACGACGCGAGGCGGATCGTTCGCGGCCAGCTCGTCGAGGAACGCCTCGACCGACGAAATATCGGCGAAGCCATGCAGGCGCGCGCTGTTCAGGCGCAATTCGGCGGCCGTTTGCGCGCCGCGCAGCAGCAGCGTGGTCAGCAGCGCGATCGACTGTCCCGGCAGCCCGAGCACGCGGTTCATGTTGTGCTCGAAGCGCGGCACGCGGCTGCTGCTGCCCTCGAACACGAGGCTCAGGCGTTTCAGGCCGTCGACGGCGGTCAGCACCTCGGCCTCGGTCGCGCTCATCACCGGCGCGCGGCCGGTCTTCTGATTGCAGCCGAGCGTCAGCGCGTTCAGCGACAACGGATAACTGTCGGGTACCGTGTGCTGTTTTTCGACGAGCACGCCGAGAACACGTCCTTCGAGCGCGGTCAGCGCGCGCAGCGAGGGTCGGGAAGGAGCGTCGGGAGGAGAATTCATGGGATTGCGAGGTCTCGTGGAAGATGCGCGCGCCGTTCGCGGCTGGACGGCGCGTTCTGTCAGGTGGGCACTATGATAAACGTGGCGAGCCCGGCGCGGCGAGCGAATCCGCGCTGCCGGCGTTGCCGCGCGTCAGGCCGTCTTCGAATACTTGAACGTGCCCTGCGCGCTCGCGATCAGCAGCTTGCCGTCCACCCACGCTTCCGAGCGCGAAAAGAAAATCGAGCGGCCCGCGCGTTCGAGAAAGCCCTTCGCGGTGACCGTCGCGCCGAGCCCCTTGTCCAGATAGTTCGTGGTCAGCGACAGCGTGAAGCCATGCCGCGCCGGCTGTCCCGGTGGCGCATAGAGGCCCGCGTAGCCCGCGGCGGCATCGAGCAGCGTCGCGATCGCGCCGCCTTGCAGCACACCCTGACGATTGAGCTTGCTCGCGTCGATCGGCATCAACAGCTCGGCATAGCCGTCGCGCCATTGGGTCAGACGCACGCCGAGCGATTCGAGAAACGGGTTGTCGATGGGAAAGTCGGACATGAATCGGGCCTTGCCTGGGTCGGAACGAATCGTGAGCATACCCGCGATCCAGCGGCGGCAGCGTCGGCAGCGGCGAAGCGCGCACGCCGGCAAAACCCGCCACATCTGCTAGTGTGAGTTGATCGACATTCTGTTTCGCGGAGACGCCATGCGGTCCACAAGCTCGAGAGCGAGCGAATCTGCCCGCCTGACCGACGCGCAGATCGCCGCCGAAGCGGCGCGCCGTCTCGCGTGGGATTCGGCCGTGCCGCCGCGCGCCGTGCGCGTGAAGGTCGCGCGGGGGCGCATCACGCTGTCGGGCGAGCTTCAGCGCGAAGCACAGCGCGCCGCGATGCTCGAAGACGTCACGCGTCTGTTCGGCGTCACCTCAGTCGCGGACCGGACCGTCGTCCGCAAGGGCTGACCTCAGTCAGGCGGGTCAACTCCCGCCCGCTTGCAGCAGTTGCCGGCAATGCCGCGCGATCTGCCTTTCCTCCTCGGTGTGCAACACCCTCACCTTGCCCGCCGGATCGTTTTCGACGAGCCCAAGAAACGCAAGCCCATCGCATACGCGCCGCCGAACCTCGGCGCTGTGCTCGCCGATCCCGCCGGTAAACACGAGCAGTTCGATGCCGCCAAGCAGTGCCGCGTACCCGCCGATCGTCTTGCGCACCGCGGTCGCAAAGGCATCGAGCGCGAGCGACGCCCGCGCGTCGCCGGCCGCCGCGCGTTTTTCGAGCACTTGCATGTCGCTTTCGCCGTCCGCGTAACCGGCCAGCCCGCTGCGGCGATTGAGCAGCGCTTCCAGCGCATCGGCGTCGAGCCGTTCCGCGCGCAGCAGATACAGCAGCACGCCCGGATCGAGGTCACCGCAGCGCGTGCCCATCGGGATGCCGCCGGTCGGCGTCAGGCCCATCGACGTATCGACCGAGCGGCCGTCGAGCAGCGCGCACAGGCTCGCCCCATTGCCGAGATGCGCGAACACCGCTCGCGACGGCAACGCCGCGCCGAGCTGCATGACCAGCGATTCGTACGACAGTCCATGAAAGCCATAGCGGATCACACCAGCGTCCGCGTAACGGCCCGGTAACGCGAGCTGCGCCGCACGCGGCGGCAGCGTCGCGTGAAACGCGGTGTCGAAGCACGCATAGTGCGGCGCGTCGCCGAAGATCTGCGTGGCTTCATCGATGAGCGCGAGTGCCGGCGGGATATGCAGCGGCGCGAAGTGCAGCGCGTCGCGCAACTGACGGCGCACGTCGTCGGTGATGAGCTGGTGCGTGCGCAGATGCGGACCGCCATGCACGACGCGATGCCCCACCGCCGAGGGCCGCGCATGATGCTGTTGCACGAGCACCTGCGAGAGCGCCTGCAACGCCTCGGTCTGCGATTGGAGCAAGTGCTCCTGCTGCAAAAGCACGCGACCATCGGCCGCTCTGATCCGCAGGCGGCCGTCGTCGCGGCCGATGCCCTCGGCCGCGCCTTCGAGCAGCAGTGTTTCGTCGTTGGCCGAGTGGGCGAACAGCCCGAACTTCAGCGATGACTACCCGCTGTTCAGCACGAGGATCGTCCGTTCCTGATCGTGGTCGTGCATGGCGCCTCCTCGCTCAGCCTTTCCACGTCCAGTTGCGGATTTCCTCCTTGTCGATCCCTTCCTCGTGCGCATACGCGAGATGCTCGATGATCTGCCCGCGCAGCCACTCCTTCGTATGATCACCGACGCCGCGCAGCGACGGCACGCGATCGATCGCATCGATCGCCAGCGTGAAGCGGTCGACGCCGTTGATGATCGCGAGTTCGAGCGGGGTATTGATGTTGCCCTTCTCGTTATAGCCATGCACGTGCATGTTTCCGTGATTCTGACGGTTGTACGTGAGCTTGTGCACGAGCGCCGCATACGAGTGGAAGTTGAAGATCACCGGCTTGCTGGTCGTAAACAGCGAATCGAAATCGCGGTCGGACAGTCCATGCGGATGCGCATGCTCGGGCATCAGGCGGAACAGATCGACCACGTTGACGAAGCGGATCTTCAGCGTCGGGCAGCGCTCCTTCAGGATCTGCACGGCGGCGAGCGCTTCCATCGTCGCGATGTCGCCCGCGCACGCGATCACGACGTCGGGCTCGACGCCCTGATCGGTCGACGCCCAGTCCCAGATGCCGATGCCCTTGGTGCAATGCGTGACGGCCGCGTCCATGTCGAGATAGTCCAGGTGCGGCTGCTTGTCGGACACGATCACATTCACGTAGTCGCGCGAGCGCAGGCAGTGATCGGCGACGCTCAGCAGACAGTTCGCGTCGGGCGGCAGATAGATGCGCACGACGTCCGGGCTCTTGTTCGTGACCACGTCGAGAAAACCGGGATCCTGGTGCGTGAAACCGTTGTGATCCTGGCGCCACACGATCGACGTGATCAGCAGATTGAGCGACGGCACCGGCTGCCGCCAGCCGAGCTCGCGCTTGGCTTTTTCGAGCCACTTGGCGTGCTGGTTGAACATCGAGTCGATCACGTGCACGAACGCTTCGTAGGTCGCGAAGAGTCCGTGACGGCCTGTCAGCGCATAGCCTTCCAACCAGCCTTCGAGCGTGTGCTCGCTGAGCATTTCCATCACGCGGCCATCGGGCGACAGTTCGCCGCCGTCGGCGTCGCCCGGTTCGAGCGCGGCGAGCCAGGTCTTGCCCGACGCTTCATAGACCGCGTGCAGCTTGTTGCTCGAAGTTTCGTCGGGACCGAACAGCCGGAAGTTCGACATGTTGTTGCGCATCACGTCGCGCAGGAACGTGCCGAGCACCGCGGTCGGCGACGTGTACGCCGCCGCCGGCTTCTTCACGGCCACCGCGTAGTCGCGGAACGGCGGCATGTCGAGCATCTTGCACAACAGCCCGCCGTTCGCGTGCGGATTCGCGCTGATGCGGCGCGCGCCCTCGGGCGCGAGCGCGCGCAGTTCTTCGACGAGCCGGCCGTTCGCATCGAACAGCGTTTCGGGGCCGTACCTGCGCAGCCAATCCTCGACGATCTGCAGACTCTTGCGATTGCTCACCGCATCGGCCACCGGCACCTGATGCGAGCGCCACGAGCCTTCCACCTTGTGACCGTCGACTTCCTTCGGCCCGGTCCAGCCCTTCGGCGAGCGCAGCACGATCATCGGCCAGCGCGGCCGCGTCGTGTCGTTGTTCTGCCGCGCATGCTGCTGGATCGCGCGAATTTCGCCGATGCATTGTTCGAGCGTCGCGGCCATCTGCTGATGCATCGTGTCGGGATCGTCGCCTTCGACGAAATACGGCTTGTGCCCGTAGCCGACCATCAATGCTTCGAGTTCCTCACGCGGAATGCGCGCGAGCAGCGTCGGGTTGGCGATCTTGTAGCCGTTCAGATGCAGCACCGGCAGCACCGCGCCGTCGCGGATCGGGTTCAGGAATTTGTTCGAATGCCACGACGTGGCGAGCGGGCCGGTTTCCGCTTCGCCGTCGCCGATCATCACGGTGACGATCAGCTCGGGGTTGTCGAACGCGGCGCCGTAGCCGTGCGACAGGCTGTAGCCGAGTTCGCCCCCTTCGTGAATCGAGCCCGGCGTTTCGGGCGTGCAATGCGAGCCGATGCCGCCCGGAAACGAGAATTGCCGGAAAAAGCGCCGCATACCGGCTTCGTCCTCGCTGCGGTCCGGATAAATTTCCGAGTAGTGGCCTTCCAGGTAGCAGTGCGCGAGGCTCGCGGGGGCGCCGTGACCGGGGCCGGACAGAAAGATCACGTCGAGATCGTGTTTGCGGATCAGCCGGTTCAGATGCACGAGCACGAAGCTCTGGCCGGCGTCGGAGCCCCAGTGGCCGAGCAGCCGGTTCTTGATGTGCTCGGCCTTCAGCGGTTTGCGCAGCAACGGGTTGTCGCG
This sequence comes from Paraburkholderia sp. UCT70, assembly GCF_050434085.1. Classification (NCBI taxonomy): domain Bacteria; kingdom Pseudomonadati; phylum Pseudomonadota; class Betaproteobacteria; order Burkholderiales; family Burkholderiaceae; genus Paraburkholderia; species Paraburkholderia sp. UCT70. Next base: position 1,969,889 of record NZ_JBNPVZ010000002.1, read on the forward strand.
CAGATAGATCATGCCGACCGACAGGTAATTGCATGCGCGCCAGTAGCGATCGAGGTTGCGCAGCGTATCGGGGTCCAGAACTTGCGGTGGGGTGGGATGCGAGGTTGCTTCGGCCATGGCGTCACTCCTCGAAAAGAACTGTGAGGCTGGTTGGCGGATGATGCGGCGCACTCGAAACGAAGCCGGGCGGTGCGAGTCGAATGTACTAAGCTGCTCATACGGGGGCGGATGCTTTCTACCCCTCCCAGTATGTCGCGCTGAATGTGGCATTCGTGCTGCAACTCCCTGCGCTGTCTGCTTTCTTTTCGTGATTTTCCGTCTCAGGTCAATGGCCGCCATGTCGACATCTCCCAGTGCGCTCAAAGTGCTCGTGGTCCTGGTCCTTACGCTCGTGTTCACATGCCTGGCGGTCGCCATACCGATCGGCATATTCGGGCTGCTGGTCAAGCTGTTCGGCCACGTCTAGCACAGCGGCGCGGCTGCCAGCACGCGAACGCGGGCGCCACGGAATGTGTATGCTCGCTGAAAGACCGGGCGCGGCATTGGCAACACGCCGCTCATTCGTCGAAAGGAGAGTGCCTTGACCGACCACACCGACAACCCGCACGCATCGCAACCCGATCCCGAATTGCAGGCGCTCGCGCGCGAAGTCTTCGACCTCGCGCGGCGCGGCGACGCGACGATGCTCGCGGCCGTCATCGAAAAAGGCGTGCCGCCGAATTTGCGCAACGAGCGCGGCGACAGCCTGCTAATGCTCGCGAGCTACCACGGCCACGTCGACGCGGTGCGCACGCTGCTCGACCGGGGCGCCGATGCGAACCTGCGCAACGACGCGGGCCAGACGCCAATCGCGGGCGCCGCGTTCAAGGGCTTCGACAAGGTGATCGAAACCTTGCTCGCGCATGGCGCCGACGTCGAAGGCGCATCGCCCGATGGCCGTACCGCGCTGATGATCGCGGCGATGTTCAACCGCACCGCGATCGTCGATCTGCTGCTCGCGCACGGCGCGGACCCGCATGTGCGCGACGCGAACGGCGTCAGCGCGGCCGATGCCGCCGCGCGGATGGGCGCGGCCGATACCCAGGCGCGCCTGAAAGCGCTGGGCGCGTGAGCCCGCGATTTCACCCATGAAACGGCGCCCGCACACCACGCGCGGCGCCGCCTAGTTGCCCTTCGCGCTACGCAACAGCGTTTCCACGTCGATCTCCGCCAACTCGCCGATCCGCCCGACCGTCACGTCCGCGGGCGGATTGCTCGCGATCTCCTTCGCATCGAACGCATAGTGTCCCTGGCGCGGAAACACGGTGGTCAGCTCCGCGCCCCAGGCCTTCTTCATCGCGCTCAGAATTCGCAGCTTGTCGTCGACCATCACGTAATGGCGCGCCGGATAGCATTCCATCACCTGATCGAGCATCAACTCCTTGTGGATGTAGATCAGCACGCGCCCGTCGACTTCGTCCCACAGGCCCGAGCGCGAAATCTTGCGCGGCTGGAACACGACGTCGCCATCCGACAGGATCACCGTCGGCCCGTGCTTGCCGAGATGCCGCAGCGCGTCGAGCGCACCCGGATAGAGCCGGTTCGCAAACGGATACTCGATCAGGAACGACGACATCAACAGCAGGCGCGTGTCGCGTGGATGCTCGGTCCGGTAACGCTGCAGCGCGCCGAGGTAGTCGGCGTAACCGAGTTCGGTGCGCAGGTTTTCGAAGATTTCCCAATAGCGCGCACTGTTCTCTTCGCCGAACTGGCCCATCATGTGCGCGCGCAGATCCTGCAGCACGTGATCGTTGTCGAGCAGCGTGTTGTCGCAATCGAACAGAAACACGACGTCGTGCGGCGTGGTGGAGGTGACTGGCATCGGGGTTCCTTGTGGCAAGTTCGGCGGGACGGTTCGGCGGATCGGCGTGATAGCGGACGCGTGGATGGCCTCGACTACTTCAGCCCGCCGTCCGGCGCAACGGGTTTTTCCGCGTGGCCGCCGAAATCGTGCCGCATCGCCGACAGCACGCGATTCGCGAAATCGGCTTCTCCGCGGGAACTGAAGCGCGCGAACAGCGCCGCGCTGAGCACCGGTGTCGGCACACCTTCGTCGATGGCCGCCGCGACGGTCCAGCGCCCCTCGCCCGAATCCGATACGCGGCCCGCATAGCCTTTCAATTCGGTGTCGGTGGCGAGCGAGCCGGCGATCAGGTCGAGTAGCCACGAGCCGATCACGCTGCCGCGCCGCCAGACCTCGGCGATATCCGCGAGATTCAGATCGTACTGATACAGCTCGGGACGGCGCAGCGGCGACGTCTCCGCATCGGCCTCGCGCGCGTGCCGGCCGGCGTCGGCGTGGCGCAGCACGTTCAGACCTTCGGCGTAGGCGGTCATCAGCCCATACTCGATGCCGTTATGAACCATCTTGACGAAATGCCCCGCGCCTTGCGGGCCGCAATGCAGAAAGCCCTGCTCAGCGGTGCTCGCGCCCGCCGCGCGGCCCGGTGTCGCGCTCTGCGTGCCCACGCCGGGCGCCAACGTCGAGAAGATCGGTTCGAGCCGTTTGACGACCTCAGCCTCGCCGCCGATCATCAGGCAGTAGCCGCGCTCGCGCCCCGCGACGCCGCCGCTCGTGCCGACGTCCACGTAGTGAAGCTGGCGCGCGCCGAGTTGCTGGCCGCGGCGGATGTCGTCGTGGTAGTAGGAGTTGCCGCCGTCGATCACGACATCGCCCGGCTCGAGCAGCGGCACGAGCTTGTCGAGCGTCGCGTCGACCACGGCGGCGGGCACCATCAGCCACACGGCGCGCGGCTTGTCGAGCTTCGCGACGAGGTCTTCGAGCGAGCTCGCGCCGGCCACGCCTTCCTGCTTCAGCCTGTCGACCGCCGCCGGCTGCACGTCGTAGACGATGCACTGCTGAGCTCCCCTGGTCAGGCGCCGCACCATGTCGGCGCCCATTCGTCCCAATCCAATCATGCCTAGCTGCATGGCTCGCTCCGAAAGATGCTGCGTTGCGCTGCCCGATTTTGCGGTCGTCGTGTTGCGGCGGCGTGGCTGCCCTTAAGCATAGGCGCTGTGTCGCGAGCTACGCCGAATGTACCGAAGCAAGCCGCACTTTTTTGCAGAGGCGCAGCGCGGCTCAAAGTTCCGCGTAGCTGGAGGCGCGCCGCATCCGCACGAAAGCGAACGCGGCGGGCCCACGTGTCATTCGCTACGCTCGGGCACGCGCGTGCCGCGGCGGGCGGCCAGCTTCGCGTATTGCTCGGCCGCGAAGCGCTTGACCGCGCGCCACATCAGCGGATAGCGATAGCCGGGCACCGCGAACAGCACCAGCGCGCACAGCCCCAGCAGTCCGCAGAACAGGAACGTGCCGCGATAGCTGAACGCCTGCACGAGCAGCCCCGACAGCACGCCCGACAGGATCGAGCCGACTCGCGCCGCATTGAAGAACAGCGCGGTCGCGCGCCCGGGCGAATGCGGCATCAGGTCCTGCACGTAGGTCATGCCGAGGCACGACGTCACGGCGACCACGAACGCGTTCAGCATCTGCATCGGGATCAGCACGCTGACGTTGCCCGCCAGCGACATCGCGACGAAGTACACCGCATGCACGGCCGCGCACGAGGCAAGCCAGTTCGGCTTGTGCAGCGACGACGACTTCGCGCCGAGCGCGAGCATCATCGGGATCTCGGTCAGCGCGCCGAGACCGAGCATCACCGACACGTCGAGATGCGTGCCGTTGAGCCCATGCACGATGTACAGCGGCAGTACGATCATCGTCGCGTTCGCGGCGAGGCCGAGCAAGGTCAGCGCGGTCACCGAGCGCAGGATGTCGTTCGCCGACGCGACCGGCAGTGTTTCGTGCGCGTCCTCGCCGGGCTGCCTCAGCGGCGGCACCGTGATCGACGCGGACGGCTCCGACGCGGTGTCCTCGACCGTGTGATCGCCGAGATGGCTCTGCGGCTCCTGCATGCGCCAGACGATGAAGCCGCAGGTCGCGAAGCTGGCGGCCGCGAACAGGAAGAGTCCGGTGAAGCTCGTCGCGGCGAGCACCAAAGCGCCGACCGCCGGCCCGAACACCCATGCGGCCGAGAGGATCGTACGCAGCGTCGCGCTCGCGAACACGCGCTCGGCAGGGTCGGGCACCGGCAGCGCCGCGCGGCTGAACGAGAACACCATCGAAATCGCCGAACCGCCCGCGCCGATGAACACGATGCCGACCACGAGCAGCAGCCGGTAATCGCGCACCACGCACAGACACAGGTAGCCGAGCGCGGCAGCGATGAGCGCCGCCAGCAATAACGGTCGATGCCGCCCGCTGCGGTCGCTCCAGCGCCCCGCCACCGTGCTCGCGAGCACGCCGCTCGCGGCGATCAGCGTCATGAATACGCCGAGCCGGAACGGCGTCATGCCGGCGCGTTCGATGCCGAACAAAGACAGATACGGTGCGGTGAAGGACATCGCCACACCGAGCATCAGGGTGGCGGCGGCGAGCGGCTTGAAGCCAGGAATGCGAAGCAGGTCGAAAAAACGCGCAGTTTTCAACACGGGGACGGTGGGTCAGGTGGAGCGGGCCTCGATACGCAGCGAAGCGCTCGAAGGCACGTTAGGCGTCGCAGGCAGGGGGCCGGAACGACCGGGGCATTATCGACCCGGAGCGCGGCTCGCGTAAACCCGCTAAGAGCTGTCCCAAATCCGTGAGAAGCCTGCGGATTCATCCGGTTACTTGCGCCGCGCCGCGCCGATGCGTGCCGTTAGCGCCAAGCTGCTGGCGCGCTCACCGCTACTTGCCCTCAGTTGCGCGCATCTGCTGCGCCTGCGCCTTGTAGTCGTAGGTCGGATAGAACTCGGTGTGATAGCCGCCCCACGCGGTCGATTCGATCGCGCGGTTCACTTCACGCAACCGGCTCGCGGGCACGCGCAGCGTCACGACCTGCCCGATGCCCATCATCACGTACCACGACACGACTTCGATGCCTGGCGGCGGGAAGGTCTTGAAGAAGCCCTGCTCGCGCAGTTGATCGTTGATTTTCGGAAGCGGCTTCGATTCGTCGTGGCGCAGGAAGATCGTCAGCAGGAAGGTGTCGTCGGCGGGGGCGGAGGCTGCCGTGGCTGGGGTGGCCGCAATCGTGGCGGGGGGCGCCGCGTCGGCGCAGTGCGCGAGCGGCGCGATGGTCAACATGACCAACGATGCAGCCAGCGCGACCGCCCGCGCGCCGCGCGTCGAAAGGCTATCAGCGGAAAGACCAGCGACTGCCGATGCAATGAGCATAAAACGCCTCCATGACGGATTGAACTCAGCTTCGATCACATTCCTGCGCGCAGCAATCCCCGCTCCAGCGCGAACGCATCACACCACGACGTAGCCGCGCTGTTCGAGCGTCCAGCGGTGCCACCGGTTGCCATACGCGCCGCATGCGAACGCGAACACGATCGACAGCACGAAGCCGATCAGATCGGCCGTCTCGCCCCACAGACCGATGCCGAGCAGGATCACGTTGATGCCTAGCATCACGAACGCGGCGAACCACATTCTCTTCGACAGCGCCCAGATGAAGCCGAGCAGGCACGCGCCCCAGCTGAAGCCGGTCGCGACCGCGATAGCGTCTTTGTGTTGCGGATGTTGCAGATAGATTCGTGTGTTCATGTTTTGCGAGGTTCTGTGCGATGACGCGGCGCGTCGATCGGTCGAGCACGCGCGCACCGCTTTTTAACATACCGCGGCGACACCGCGCGCATCGGCAGCATACGGCCGCTGCGCTGACGATCCGCGACATAGCTGCTACCCTTGGCAGATCACGATCAGCAGCGGAGCACGCATGACCTCGCCGACAGCTTATTCCCCGAAAGGACCGACCCGTGCCGAGCTGGACTCGCTGCCCGGCGTCACCGTCGTCGAATTCGGCACCGACTGGTGCGGTTATTGCCAGGGCGCGCAGGCATCGATCCGGCAGGCGCTCGCGCCGCACGCGGGCCTGCGGCATCTGAAGATCGAGGACGGCCCGGGCCGCCCGCTCGGCCGCTCGTTCAAGGTCAAGCTGTGGCCGACGCTCGTGCTGATGCGCGACGGCGCCGAGGTCGCGCGCGTGGTGCGGCCACACAGCGCCGAGGATATCGACGACGCGTTCGCGTCGCTCTGAGATTCGAGCTCCGTCATGCGCCAGGTCATCCATCATCTGAGTGTCCAGGCCCGCGGCCGCGGCCTCGTCGAATTTACCGACGACGCGCGCCGCTTCGTCGACGATACGGACATCCGTACAGGTCTGCTAACGCTGTTTTGCCGGCACACGTCGGCGTCGCTGCTGATTCAGGAGAATGCCGATCCGTCCGTGCGGCGAGATCTGCAGCGCTACTTCGAGACCCTCGCGCCCGAGGACGACACGCGCTACGAGCACGACACCGAAGGCCCCGACGACATGCCCGCGCATCTGCGCACGGCGCTCACCCAGGTGCAGTTGTCCGTGCCCGTCGAGCATGGAAGGATGGTGCTCGGCACATGGCAGGGGCTGTATCTGTTCGAACATCGGCGTCACCCGCAGCCGCGCGATATCGTGTTGCATCTGCTCGGCGAATGAAGTCCGCTTTCGCACCCACTCGTCACGCAAAGGAAACTGTCACCGGCACTTCTCCGCACACCGCATCGAACGGAACCTACCCAAGGGAGCACACCTCATGGACACCCGTAGCGAGCTGCAAGCCACCGTCAAGGCGATGGTTCAACCGGGCAAGGGTCTTCTCGCCGCCGACGAAAGCGGCCCGACCATCGCCAAACGCTTCAAGACGATCGGCCTCGAATCGACCGAGGAAAACCGTCGCGCGTATCGCAACCTGCTCCTGACGACGCCCGGCCTCGGCGAGTTCGTGAGCGGCGTGATCCTCTACGAAGAAACGCTCGGCCAGAAAGCCGACGACGGCACGCCGTTCCCGCAGGTGGCCGCGGCAAACGGCATCGTGCCCGGCATCAAGGTCGACCTCGGCAAGGTGCCGCTTGCGCTCGCTCCCGGCGACGAGATCATCGAAGGCCTCGACGGTCTCGCCAAACGGTTCGTCGATTACAAGCGGCACGGCGCCCGCTTCGCGAAGTGGCGCGCGGTCTACAACATCACCGCGAGCCTGCCGAGCCGGCTCGCGATCGAGGCGAACGCCGATTCGCTCGCGCGCTACGCGGCGATCAGCCAGGAAGCCGGCATCGTGCCGATCGTCGAACCCGAGGTGCTGATGGACGGCGAGCACACGATCGAGCGTTGCGCGGAAGTCACCGAGGCCGTGTTGCACGAGGTGTTTCATGCGCTGCATCGGCATCGCGTGGTGCTCGAACATATCGTGCTGAAGCCGAGCATGGTGCTGGCCGGCTCCGAGCATCAGCAGCAGTCGAGCACGGCGCATATCGCGGCGGCGACCGTGCGCGTGCTGATGCGTACGGTCCCCTCTTCGGTTCCCGGTCTCGTGTTCCTGTCGGGCGGACAGTCGCCCGAGGAGGCCACCGCCAATCTCAGTGCGATGAACCGGCTCGGCGCGCTACCGTGGAATCTGAGCTTTTCGTACGGGCGCGCGTTGCAGGAGCCGCCGTTGAATGCGTGGCGCGGACAGCCGGCCAACGTGAAGGAAGCGCAGCAGGCGTTGCTCAAGCGCGCGCGTCTGAACGGCGCGGCCGCGCTCGGCAAGTACGACGCGGCGATGGAAAAGGATTGACCGCTGGCGAGCGATTGCAAATCGCCAGTAATCACGTTTATGTACAAAGCGGCAGGAGCCGACACGCCGGGTCACACCCGACGCGCGACTCCAGCCGCCCTTCTGCCTTGATACGCTGCGCTTACTGCCCCTTCGTATCGCTGCTCGCGTCGGCGCCCGGCGTATTCGTCGAGTCGGTCATGGGCTTCTTCGACTTCGAATGCTTCTTCACGTGATGGTGAGTCGAAGGCGTGGTCGCCCCGGTCGGCCCCGCATCGCCGCCCTCGCGTGTCGAGGTCGCGGCGTTGCTGTTCGGGTCGTTGCCGGCGGGCCCCCCGCCGCCGCCTGCGCCACCGCCGGCGCCTTGCGCCATTGCGAGCGACGAAGCCGCGAGCAAGGTGGAAACGAGCACTGCGTGTCTGATCTTCATGGCGATTCTCCTGGGTGTCGAGAGTGTCGAAAGGAAGTGGGCGCGCGGTGACCGCGTGCGCAAACCTCGCGCTCTTTTCAGCAAGGGCTGTGCCGCAGCACAGCACGCCAGGAAAAGCCCATGGACGCGATAGACGAACGGTGCCGCGGCTTCAGGTGCCGCAAGCCACCAGCGCATGCAGTTCGTCGATATTGAACGGCTTCGCGAGTATCGCGATGCCGAGCCGACGCGCGCGGTCGAGCTCGTCGGCGTAACCGGTCATCAGCGCGATCTTTTGCGACGGCCACGCGCTGCGGATCTTCTCCGCCAGGTCGATACCGTTCAGCTTGCCCGGCATCTGGATGTCCGACAGCACGAGCTCGAAGCGCTCGCCGGCGCTCAGCACGTCGAACGCCTGGTCGGCGGTCGGCTCGTGGTGCACCTCGCAGCCGAAGGTTTCGAGCACCGCGGTCACGCCGGCCGCGACGTCCTCGTTGTCCTCGACGAGCAGCACGGCCCCGGCCGCGGTCGGCAGCGGCTGGCGCGCATCGGCGCCGGCCAGCGCGGCGCGCTCACGATAGCGCGGCAGAAACATCCGCACCGTCGTGCCGCTGCCCAGCACGCTGTCGATCTTCGCGGTGCCACCGGCCTGCTCGGACATCGACAGCACCTGGGCGAGCCCGAGGCCGGTGCCCGAGCCGCGCAGCTTGGTCGTGAACAGCGGCTCGAACGCACGACGCGCGACCGATTCGGGCATCCCTTCGCCGTCGTCGGAACAGGCGATCAGCACGTACTCGCCGTCCGGCAGCAGCGTATCGCTGTTGACCAGCCGATTGTTCTGGCAGCGGATCACGAAGCGCCCGCCGCGCGGCATCGCATCGCGCGCGTTCATCGCGATGTTCACGATCGCGAACTCGAGATCGGTCGGATCGACGAGCACCTGCCACAGGTTCTCCGGCATCCGCAACGCCAGTTCGATCGTGTCGCCGAGCGCCGCGTTGATCAGCGGCACGGCGGCCGGCAGCCAGCGCGCAAGCTCGACGGGCTCCTGCTTCAGCGGCTGCTTGCGCGCGACGCTCAACAGACGCCGCGTCAGCGCTTCGGCCGTGGCCGTGGCACGCTCGACCGCATGCACTTCCTTCTCGAGATCGTTGTAATGTTTGAGGCGCGCGAGCTCGGTGTTCGCCGACACCACCATCAGCAGGTTGTTGAAATCGTGCGCGACATTCGCGACCAGATTGCCGAGCGCGCCCATGCGCTGCAGTTGCCGGCTCGACGCCTCGGCCGATAGACGCATCGCGACCTCGCCCTGCCACCGCTCCCACGCGCGCCGCTCCGCCTCGAGCTGACGCAGCGAATACAGCACGAGCCACCAGATCGCGATGCAGGGCACCGCCGTCAGCGCCGCGATGAACATAAAGTGCGCGCGCCACGCCGCCACGATCGACGACGTCGAATACGCGCTCATCACATACAACGGATAGTCGCCGACGCGGCGAAACGCGAGCAGCCGCTCGACACCGTCGACGGTCGAATTCAGACGCACGTGCCCGAACAGCTCTTTGTCGCGCAACGCGGACATGAACGCGCTGTGCATCGACGGCCGCGCGCCGGCCGGCCATGGCGGATAGCGCACCAGCAGATTGCCGTCCTGCCGGTACAGCGCGAGCGCGAGCGACGGATCGCCGTTGGTCAGCTCGCGATAGAAGCGCGAAAAATATTCGTTGCGCAGCGCCACCGTGACCGCGCCGAGAAACTGACCGTCCGTACCCGTGCGGCCGATCGCGGTCGTGAACACGTCGATCTTCGACAGCGCGCCGAACATCGGCAGCGAGAAATACGGCTGCGGACGCATCGACTTCGCGGCGAGAAAGTCGTCGCGCAAGCCGATCGTCATCGCCGGCGCCGGATACACGAGGCTCGACGCAAGTAACTGGCCGTTCACACCGAGCAGCGAGATCGACGCCACCTGCGGAAAGTCGCCGCCGATGCTCTGCAGACGCTCGTGCAATTCGCGCTCGCGCGCGCGGATCTGCGCGTCGTCGGAATTGCCGAGCAGCTCGATCACGCGCGAGGCCATCTGCCGGTTCAAATCCAGCACCTTGACGGCCTGCTCCTGCGCCACGCGCGCGAGGCGGTCGAGCGCATCGTTCGCATCGGAGATGCGGCGCTGGTAGTCGAAGTAGCCATAGCCCACGAGGCAGGCCAACGGAAACACGATCGACACGGCCAGCAAGATCAGCAGCATGCGCCGCGTCGCCGCGAAGTTGCGTGACGGCATCGGCACATCGACTGCGATACGTTCTGCACGCTGCACGGTCACCTGCTCCATCAAAGTTGCATACGGTCAGGGAAGGCATTGCCTGGGAATTCGCACGCCGCTGTTCGCGCGCTAATTCCCCTGTCTCGAAATTTACCGCAACTCGGCCTATCTTCCCAAGCGGCTTCACGGCATCACTCCGTCGACGCGTCCGGGCACGACGATTGCTGCCTTATCGCTGCTTGATGGCAAGCGTACTTCCGTCACCGCTCGCGACGCGTTTGCGTGCGCTGCGCGAGCTCTTTCTTGCGCGAGGCCTCACCATGTCCACGACTGCCCGCCGCGTCGCGCGGCTCTCGGAATTGCCAGCGGACCGCGCGGTGCGCGTGATCGTGGACGGCACGCCGATTCTGCTGGTGCGCGATGGCGACACCGTGCGGGCGTACTCGCCTGATTGCCCGCATGCCGGGGGCCCGCTCGAAGAGGGCGCGCTGTGCCACGGCCGCATCATCTGCCCATGGCACAAGGGTACGTTCGACGTCGCGACCGGCAACGTGCTCGAGCCGCCCGCGCTGCTGCCGCTCGATCGCTACCCGGTCACGCTCGATGGCGACGAAGTGCTCGTGTCGTCGGAAAAAATCGCAGCGGCGGCACCGGCGGCGCACACAGCCCCGCCCGATGCCACCGCGCAAGACAAGCACTACGTGGTAATCGGCGCGGGCGCGGCCGGCGCCGCTGCCTGTGCCGCGTTACGCGAGTTCGGCTTCGAGGGCCGCATCACGCTGATCGGCGACGAAGCGCACGCGCCCTATGACCGCACCTCGCTGAGCAAATTCGTCCCCTCGTTTGAAATGGCGCCCGCCGACGTGCCGCCGCTGCTGCCGCCCGACTGGCTGCACACGCACGGCATCGAGCGCATCGTCGCGAAGGTCGCGCGGCTCGACGTGCCTGCGCACACGATCCATTTCGAAGCCGGCGCGGGTGGTAGCGAGCAGAGCATCGAGCCGCTGAAATACGACACCGCGCTGCTCGCGACCGGCAGCGTGCCGAAAGTGCCCGACATGCCCGGCTGCGAACTCGGCGGCGTGCATGTGCTTCGACACCTCGACGATGCCGCCGCGTTGATCGACGCGCTCGGCGACGATGCATCGCAAACCCGCGTCGCGATTCTCGGCAGCAGCTTCATCGGCCTCGAAGTCGCGTCCGCGTTGCGCAACCACGGCGTGCCCGTCACCGTGATTTCGCGTGACAAGGTGCCGTTCGCGAAGCAGTTCGGCGAGCGCGCGGGCCGGATGTTTCGCGCGCTGCACGAAAGCAATGGCGTGAAGTTTTATCTCGACGCCAAGGTCGCCTCGCTCGAGGGCGAGGAAGGCAATGTGCATACGGTGATGCTTGCCGGCGGCGAGGCCATCGCGGCCGATGTCGTGCTTCTGGGCACGGGGGTTGCGCCGGCTACGGGGTTTGTCGAAGGACTGCCGTTGCAGAAGGACGGCGGCGTGATCGTCAATGCCGGCATGAACGCCGCGTGCGGTCTGTATGCGGCCGGCGATATCGCCGTGTTCACGCTGCATGAGAACCAGGAGCCGGTGCGTATCGAGCATTGGCGCGTCGCGCAGCAGCATGCGCGCATCGCCGCGCAGAACATGTGCGGTTTGCGCAATCGCTATGCCGACGTGCCGTTCTTCTGGACCTATCACTACGGCAAGACCTTCGAATACCTCGGTCACGCGAGCGAGTGGGATGAGATCGTCGTCGATGGCGACTTCGATCGTCACCAGTTCATCGCGCTGTACGTGCGTGACGGCCACGTCGACGCGGTGTTCGCCTGCGAGCGCGAAGCGCTGACCGCGCGGCTTTCCGACGCGATGCGCGGCGGGCTGTCGCGGGCCGACGCGCTCGCGATCATCGGCGCGGCGGAAGCGGCGGCGTCGTGACGATGCGCACGTGGACCCGCGCGATCCGATGTCTTGACGTTCAACCTGGAGCAAGGAGCCACCATGACGACAAACAAGGAAAAGCATCCGCACTCGGAAAAGAGCGAGCAGCAGATCGACAGGCAGGTCGAAGATAGCTTCCCGGCTAGCGACCCGCCTTCGACGGGCGGCACCACGAAGATCGAGCCGGAGCAGGACAAGTCAAAGGGCGGGCACGACAAGCCCGCCGGTCAATAGACGGATAAAAGCCGCGATGCCGGGACGCATCAGCAACGATTGTTCAGGAAAACCACCTAACGGCCATCCTCGAACTGCGGCTCCGCAATCACCGTTCGCGTCGCATCGATGCGACGGCACGCGGCCAGCATCTGCTGCAACGATGTCACGGAGCACTCCGCTTCCAGCGATTCCTGCTGTTCCGCGCTCCACTGCTGCGTATCCTCGGGTGTCCAAAGGCCGACCACGATCGCCACCTTCGGCAAGCGCGTGCGGATGCGCCGGATCAGATTGCGCAGATGCGACGGAATGCCGTCGATCTGCAGATACAGAAGGCAGACGATGCCCACGTCGTCCGCCACGAGGCTGTCGATCGACGCGCGCGACACCGCCTCGTGCGGCAGCGAGCGCGCCGCGAAGCCGTGCTTGCCGAGCAACTGCAGCAGGATGATCGTCGCCAGCGCATCGAACGGGCCACGGCCCGGCAGGCACAACACCCGGCTCGTCGGCGCATGCCAGGCGAACACGGGCGCGGCGGCGGACGGTTGGCCGATCGGCCCCTGCTGCTGGCCGTCGATCTGTTCGGGCGTGACCGTACTGGTGCCGATGCCACTGTTCGCGGCGTCGAGCGATCGTGGCATCGCCCGCGCGGCCGGCGTTTCGTCGGAGGGAGCCCGCGGCCCGACCGCGCCCGGGTTCGCCTGCATCGCGAGCGGCGCCGGCTCGCGATCCTCGTAGCCGTCGAGGCCGTCGACCAGGTCGTTGGTCGTCGACTCGATGCGCGCGAGTTGCGCGCTCGTCACGCTGCCGCGCGTGAGGTCATTGGCCGCGAGCCTCAAGCCCTGGATCGCGACTTCGTCGTAATAGGCAGACAGCGAGCAGTCGCGCAATAGCACTTCGGCCTGCTCGATCGCGTCATCCGGATCGCCGGCGAGCGCGCGTTGATAGAAGTTTTCGACTGGCGTCAGCGCGGGCTGATCGCCGAGCAGCACGTCGAGAAACTCGAGACGCCGCACGTGCCGCCCGAGCACCAGCAGACACAGCGTCAACGGTGTCGACAGGATCAGCCCGATCGGCCCCCAGATCCAGCTCCAGAAGATCGCCGCGACCACCACCGAAAACGGCGACAGGCCGGTGCTGCGCCCATACAGCAGCGGCTCGACTACCTGCCCCACCGCCAGTTCCGCGACCACGAACAGCACCAGCGACCAGATCGCCATCGCCCAGCCGGGACTGACCGCCGCAGCGAGCGCGGTGGGCAGTATCGCCGCGATCCAGATGCCGACGTAGGGCACGAGCCGCAGCAGCGCCGCGAGAATGCCCCACAGGATCGGGCTCGGCACGCCGATCAGAAACAGCCCCGCCCCGATCGCGACACCGACGCCGGTGTTGCCGCCGAGTTGCGACACGAAGTAGCGGCTCAAGCGCCGCGCGGTCTCGTCCATCACCGTGGTCGTGCGGTGCAGGTCGCGCGAGCCGAACAGCCGGATCGCGCGATCGCGCAGGTCATCGCGTTGCAGCAGGATCACGATCGTGACGACGAAAACGATGAACGCGGTTTCCAACGGACTGATGGCCGGCGACAGCACGCGTCGCGCGAGCTCGAACGGCGTGGGCACCGGCTCGCGCACTTCCACCGGCACCGCCGTCGACGCCTGCGGACTCGCCGCGGCCGCCGCGCCGTTCGACGCTCACGGCTGCGGCGGCTCGATCATCGCGCGCTGCAATGCCTGCCCTGCCTCGCTCGCGAAACGGTTCAGCTTGCCGATCGTCAGACTGTGCACGGTGTCGATCTTGTGCTGGATGGTCGCCTGATAGCGCGGCATGCCGGCCGCGAGATCGGTCAGCTGTGTGGCGATTACCGCGCACAGCAGCGCGATGACCGACACCGAGATCAGGACCGCCGCGCACACCGACGCGACATGGCCGAGTTTGAGCCGGGACAGCGCATCGGCGAGCGGTGCGACGAGAAAGCTCAACAGGATCGCGAGCGTGATCGGAATCATCACCGCGCTCGCGACGTACAGGCATGCGACCGCGATCACGCCGACGCCGAACGTGACGAGGCCCTCGATACCGAGTGCGGTGGAGGCCGCCTGAATGCGCGCGGCGGGGCTCGTGCCGCGCGGCTCGGGTGTGTCGTTCATCTTGCGGAGCGAAAATCGGGCATGGGAAAACGGTCCCTGAGCCGCACGCGGTTCGCCGGCTCGGAGTCTTATTGCTCAACACCGTTGAGCAATGTCTATTTCATCGTATCGCCCGACACCGGCCCGCTCTCGACCGGTGGTGCCTCCTTCTCGATCTCACTGCGGGCCTGCTCCCAGTATTGCTCGGGCGTGCCCTTCGGCTCGGCCGCCTGCTCCCACAGATAGTAGGCGCGCGTGCGGATCTGCTCGTCGACGCTCGGTTCATGTTCCATTTGTTCACCCCAGCCTGGCCGTTTGCGTGCGCGCGCCTGCCGTGGCGAAGATAGGAGACGCGTGCGTATCGTCAACCACAGAAGGAGCAAACCTTGTACCTGTGGTGCGGCCCGCTTTTGCAACGGGCTGGCGTCGCTCGCCAGCCTGGACTAGCCTGGCGCGGAGTCGCCTTCGTCGGAAGTCAACTGCTCTTCGAGGCGGTCGAACACGCGCTGCGTCGCGCGGCTCGGCGCTTCGAGCGCCAACAGCAGCAGCGAGCGGCCGGTCACCTGGTAGGCATCGCCCGCGCTGAATTGCGGCAGCTCGGCGCGCACCGGCATGTTGGTGTCGACGAGGCAGGTCCAGCGCTCGCCCTCGGGAACGTCGGGCAGCGTGAAGTTGACCACGTCGTGATAGGCGTTCAGCACCAGCAGCAAGGTCGCGTCGGACGCGAGGCGGCGAATGCCGCTCGCCTGCGCACGGCCGTCGATCACGAGGCCGAAGCAGCGCATCGCCGGATCGGCCCACTGCTCGTCAGTGATGTCGGTGCCGTCCGGCGATAGCCAGCGCGTGTCGGTCACGTCGAGCGTCTCGTTGTATTCGCCAGTCAGAAAACGGCCGCGCCGCAGCACTGGCAAACGGTGGCGCAATGTGGTCAGATTGCGCACGAACTCGGTCAGCGCGCGGCCGTCGTCGTCGATCGCATCCCAATCGACCCAGCTGATCTCGTTGTCCTGGCAATACGCGTTGTTGTTGCCCTGCTGCGTGCGGCCGAATTCGTCGCCGGCGAGAATCATCGGCGTGCCCTGCGACAGCAGCAGCGTCGCGAGCAGATTGCGCTTCTGGCGCTCGCGTTGCTGGCGGATGTCGGCGTCGTCGGTCGGTCCTTCGACGCCCATGTTCCACGACTTGTTGTCCGAATGGCCGTCGCGGTTGTCCTCGCCGTTTGCCTCGTTGTGCTTGTCGTTGTACGAGACCAGATCGTTCAGCGTGAAGCCGTCGTGCGCGGCAATGAAGTTCACGCTCGCCCACGGCCGCCGGCCGCGATGATTGAACTTGTCGCCCGACGCGGTGACGCGCGTCGCGAGATCGGCGGCGGTGCCCTCGTCACCCTTCCAGTACGCGCGCGCGGTGTCGCGGAAGCGATCGTTCCATTCGGCCCAGCCCGGCGGAAAACCGCCCACCTGATAGCCGCCGGGGCCGCAATCCCACGGCTCGGCGATCAGCCGGATGCTGGAGAGGACCGGGTCCTGGCGGCAGCTGTCGAGAAAGCCGCCGCCCTCGTCGAAACCGTGATCTTCGCGGCCGAGGATCGTCGCGAGATCGAAGCGGAAGCCGTCCACTTTCATTTCGGTGACCCAGTAGCGCAGGCTGTCGGTCACCATCTGCAGCACGCGCGGATGCGACAGGTTCAGCGTATTGCCGGTGCCGGTGTCGTTGATGTAGTAGCGCGGCTCGTCGGGCATCAGCCGGTAGTACGACGCGTTGTCGATGCCCTTGAACGAAACCGTCGGGCCACGTTCGTTGCCTTCAGCCGTGTGGTTGTACACGACGTCGAGTATCACTTCGAGATCGGCCTGGTGAAAGCGGTCGACCATCTCCTTGAATTCGCCGACCGACTCGGTCGATGACGCGAAAAAGCGCGGATCGGCCGCGAAAAAGCCGATCGTGTTGTAACCCCAGTAGTTCGTGAGACCCTTGTCGAGCAGATGGCTGTCGTTGACGAAAGTCTGGATCGGCATCAGCTCGACCGAGGTCACGCCAAGGCTGCGGATATGGTCGAGCACCGGCTGCTGCGCCAGACCCGCGAACGTGCCGCGCAGACGCTCGGGCACTCGCGGATGAAGTTTCGTGTAGCCGCGCACGTGCGTCTCGTAGAGAATCACGCGCTCCCACGGCAGCGCGTTGCGCTCCGGATGGCTCCACGAAAAATTCGCGTCGACCACCTTGCACTTCGGCACGAAAGGCGCGCTATCGCGTTCATCGAATGACAGGTCGAGCTCTTCCGAGCCGAGCGTATAGCCGAAGATTTCCGGCGCCCATTTAAGCTCGCCGATGTGCGCCTTCGCATATGGATCGAGAAGCAGCTTGTTCGGATTGAAGCGATGCCCGTTTTCGGGCTCGTAGGGACCATGCACGCGATATCCATAGACGGCACCCGGTTTCAGATTCGGTACGAACACATGCCATACCTCGTCGGTGTATTCGGGCAGCTCGATCCGTTCGAGTTCGTGTTGGCCAGTTTCATCGAACAGACACAGTTCGACTTTGGTTGCGTGCGCGGAGAACAACGCGAAGTTGACGCCACTGCCGTTCCATGTCGCGCCGAGCGGAAAAGGCGTGCCTTCGGCGATGCGCGTCGAGTAGCTGGCTGGGGATGACATAGGTGTTCTCAGTGGCTGCGAGGAGGTTGGTATCTCAGGGTCATGCATGTGTTTTTTTCAACTGCCTTTCCACGGGTTCTTTGCTGCTCATTGTTCCAGTGTAGGCATTCGAGGCCCGCGCCGGACATTGCACCGCGCGCAAGCAGCGGGCCGGTGGGTGCAGCAACTTATGGGCCTGATCCGCCTCGCTTTCCTCAGCTCAAAGTCGCGGCATGAGATTTGCAGCATAGCGGCAAGGCGCACGCATTGCGCGCCGTCGAAACGCCACGACACCAAATCGGGAGAACACAGATGCGCAACACGCAGATCACACCGCTGGCCGCTTCCGCATCGCTTCTCGCCGCCATTACGCTGATTTCCGCGTTGGGCACGTGCGGCAGCTCGTTCGCGCAAGGCGCGCCGCAGGCGATCACCGAAAAACGCACGGACGTCGTGCAGCTCGCGAGCGGCTATCGCGCGTCGAAGCTGTCGGGCGCGGACGTGTACAACCGCAACAAGGACAACATCGGCACGCTCGATGATCTGATCGTCTCGCCGGGCACCGAGCGCACCACGTATGCGATCCTGTCGGTCGGCGGCTTTCTCGGCATGGGCAAGCATCTGGTCGCCGTGCCGCTCAACGATCTGCAGATCGACAACCGGCGCGTCGTGCTGCCCGAGGCGACGAAGAAATCGCTCGAGGCGTTGCCGGAGTTCAAGTACGCGGATTGAGCGCGGCGTTGCCGCGTCGAATCGATCGACGCGGCAACGGGCCATCCATGCACATGCGTTCAGGGGCGTAGTCAGCCGAGCAGCTTGTCGGGCGTAATGGGCAAATCGCGGATGCGTTTGCCGGTCGCATGCCAGATCGCGTTGCACACTGCCGCGGCCACGCCCACCACGCCGATTTCGCCGACACCTTTGACGCCGAGCGGATTGACGATGTCATCGCGCTCGTCGACGAACAGCACGTCGATCTCGTGAATGTCGGCATTCACCGGCATATGATATTCGGCGAGGTTGTGATTCATCTGCCGTCCTAGCACGTGATCGAACTGGCCGTGCTCGTGCAGCGCCATGCTGATGCCCCACACGATGCCGCCCGCGACCTGATTGCCCGCCGTCTTCGGATTGACGATGCGTCCTGCCGCGACCGCGCTGACCACACGCGTGACCCGCACGGTGCCGAGCGCGTCGTCGACGCGCGCTTCGGCGAACACCGCCGAATGCGTGCCCATCGAATACGCCTGCTGCTTTTCGTGCGGCTTCACGCTGGCCTGCTCTTCGAGTTCGTCCAGCCCGGCGCGCTGCAACAGCGTCGCAATCGCGATCGAGTCGTCCGCGTGTGGCCCCGCACACGAGCCGGTTGCGCTCGCGCCGCACGTGTTCGCGAGTCGCCGACGCGAACCGTGCCCCACCATGTTCGCGCGCCAGTTCAACCAGACGATTGTGCAGGCGCGTACACGCGGCATCGACTGCGCTGCCCACCGACGACACCGTCCACGATCCGCCCTCGATCGGCGCCCTCGGCAGCCGGGTGTCGCCGAGTTCGAAGCTGACGTCGCCGAGCGGCACGCCGAGCGCGTCGGCGGCGATCTGCGTCATCGCGGTGTAGGTTCCGGTGCCGATATCGGCGGTCGAGCTCGACACGCTGACGCGGCCATCGGGCGTCAACACCGCGCGTGCGGCCGCTTCGTTCTGCATCGCGTCCCACGCACCGGTCGCCATGCCCCAGCCGATCAACTCGTTGCCGTCGCGGCGTGCGCGCGCCTCGAGCGGCCGCCCCGCCCAGCCGAAGCGGGCCGCGCCTTCGCGATAACAGTCGCGCAGCGCCTTGCTCGAAAACGGCAGATTCCTGTTCGCGTCGCGCTCCGCATAGTTGACGAGCCTCAATTCGAGCGGGTCCATCCGCAATGCCTCGGCCAGTTCGTCCATCGCGACTTCGAGCGCAAAGAGTCCTTGTGTCGCGCCGGGCGCGCGCATGTCGGCCGGTGTCGGCACGTCGAGCTTCGCGACCCGGTAGCCCATCGACACGTTGTCGCATCGATACAGTTGCCCCGCCCAGTCGACCACCACGTCGCAGTAGTCCTCGTAGCGCGAGGTTTCCGACACCGCCTCGTGGATCACTGCCTGCAGGCGGCCATCCGCCGACGCGCCGAGCGCGACGCGCTGCACCGTTTGCGGACGATGCGCGAAGGTGAACATCTGCTGCCGGGTCAGCGTGACGCGCACGGGTTTCTTCAGTTCGCGCGCGGCCATCACCGCGAGCGCCAGATGATATTGCGGCCGCAAGCCGGAGCCGAATGCGCCGCCGACGAACGGCGACACCACGTGCACTTCGTCGTCTTTCAAACCGAACACACGCGTCAGATAGCCCTTCGTATTGACGACCCCCTGAGTCTTTTCATAGACGGTCAAGCGTCCTTGCACATCGGGCACCACGGTGCATCCGTGCATTTCCAGCGGATTGTGATACTCCGGTGGTGTCGTGTAGAACGCGTCCACGCGCGCCTTTGCAGCGGCCAACGCCTTGCGTGGGTCGCCACGCTCGGGCGGAGGCGAATCGAAGCCGCCCTTCTCGGCCGACGGCGGCACGGCGCTCGTCAACGCTGCTTCGATATCGGTCTGGTGCGAGCCGGCCTCGTAACGCACCTGCACCAGCGACGCCGCGTAGCGCGCCAGTTCCAGCGATTGCGCGACCACCAGCGCGACCGGCTGCCCGCTGTACCACACGCGCTCGTCCCACAGCGGCCTCAATGGCGTGCCGCCGGGCGCGACCATGTCCTTGAACGCGTCGACGTCCGACGGCAGCGCCGGGCGCTTGCGATGCGTGAGCACGAGCAGCACGCCGGACAGCGCCTCGGCGGCCGAGGTATCGATCGACACGATCTTGCCTGTCGCGATCGTGCCCGACACGACGACGCCATACACGAGCCCTTCGACGCAGAACTCGGCGGCATATTGCGCGGCGCCGGTCACTTTGACGGGCCCGTCCACACGCGAATGCGGCACGCCGGTGGCAGGCTTCGGGCTGCCTGTCGACGGCAAGGTTTCGGCACGGTTCATCGCGCGGCCTCCTCGAACGAACGTTGTGTGGCCTCGCCGAAGGCGCGCACGATCACGCGCGCCGCGAGTTCGATCTTGAACGCGTTGTCGCGCTGAGGGCGCGCACCGCGCAGCAGCATCGCCGCGAAATCGCGCAACGTTTGCGCGTTCAGCGTCGCGCCGCGCAGTGCGGCTTCGGCGGCGGGATCGCGCCACGGCTTGTGCGCGACCCCGCCGAGCGCGCAACGCGCGTCGACGATCCGCGACTCGTCATCGAGTTCGACACCGACCGCGGCCGCCACCAGCGCGAACGCATACGATGCGCGGTCGCGCACCTTCACGTACGCGTGATGCGCGGCAAAACCTTGCGGCGGCAGTTCGATCGCGGTCACGAGTTCGTCGTCGCGCAGGTTGGTGTCGATATGCGGCGTATCGCCGGGCAGCCGGTGAAAATCCGCGAACGGCAGCGTGCGTGCGCCGTCGTTGCCGATCAGATGCACGGTGGCGCCGAGCGCCGCCAACGCGACGCACATATCGGACGGATGCACGGCGATGCAGTGCTCGCTCGCACCGAGGATCGCGTGAATGCGGTTCACGCCGTGCAGCGCCGGACAGCCGCTGCCGGGTTCGCGCTTGTTGCACGGCGTGCCAATGTCGTAGAAGTAGTAGCAGCGCGTGCGTTGCAGCAGATTGCCGCCGACCGTCGCGACGTTGCGAATCTGCGGCGACGCGCCCGCCAGGATCGCTTTCGCGAGCAGCGGGTAGCGTGTCGCGACGGTATCGTCATACGCGAGCGCGCTATTGGTTACGAGCGCGCCGATCTTCAGGCCGCCTTGCGCCGACGCTTCGATCTGCCTGAGCGGCAAACGGTTGATGTCGACGAGCAAAGCCGGGCGCGCCACGTCTTCGCGCAGCAGGTCGACGAGATTCGTGCCGCCCGCGAGGAACGCGGCGCCCCTGTCCGAACGATGCCGTTCGAGCGCATCCTGCACCGCATCGGCGCGCGTGTACGAGAAGCGGTTCATGGCCGCGCTCCAGCTTTATTCGCGACCGCACTGTCTTGCCTTGCGTCATCGTCACCGAAATGCGCAGTGTCGAGAATCGCCGCGACGATGTTCGGATACGCGCCGCAGCGGCACAGATTGCCGCTCATCTGCTCGCGCACATCGTCCGCGCAGCGCGCATGTCCTTCTTCGAGCATCGCGTGCGCCGAGCAGATTTGTCCGGGCGTACAGTAGCCGCACTGGAACGCGTCGTGATCGATGAACGCCTGCTGCAGCGGATGCAACGTGTCGCCGTTCGCGAGACCTTCGATCGTCGTGATCGATGCGCTGTCGTACACGACCGCGAGCGCGAGGCAGGTATTGATCCGCTGGCCATTGACGATCGCCGTACAAGCGCCGCATTGACCGTGATCGCAGCCCTTCTTGGTGCCGCTCAGGTGCGCATGCTCGCGCAGCAGATCGAGCAGCGAGGTCCACGCTTCGACGTCGAAGCGCCGCGTCTCGCCGTTGATCTCGAACGTCAATGCATGCGACTCGGGCGCGTCGGCCCGGGCGGTTTCAGCATCGGGGATAGCCATCGGATTTCCTCCTCACAAGGCATCGCGCAAGCAATGCGACACGCGACGGAACTCAACGCAACTCAAACCCATGCAAAGCGGCGACAGCGCGCGAGCGCGATGCCGCCGCGGCGTCCGGCGCGGCGCGAGGCAGGCCGGCGCGCTCGACGGATCACTTATTGCCCCGCCCCACTACCCGCGTGCGGCGGCGTCGCGCCTTTGAAGCGCCTGTTGGTGGTTTTCCCATTGCCGCCACCGGCGACGCCATTGGTGGCGCCCCCCGATTCGCCGACATTGCCGTTCGCGTTGTTCGCGCTGGTCGTATCCGGCGTGCGCGACTCTTCCTGACTTGCGCCGGGTTGCGCGGCAGACTTGCTGTTTTGCATGGACGGATTGGTACCGGTCTGCGCGAAGCCCGCCTGCGCGAAGCCTAGCGCGAGGCAGCCTGAAACGAGCGCGGCACCCACTTTGACGGATACATCGATCTTCATGGCACTCTCCCTTATGACGTTATGAAAACCCACTGCGCGAACCTCGTACGTGAGCGCAGGCGGCCATGCCGCCATCAGTTCGACAACCTAAATAATCGGCGCGCCGCCCGTTACCGCAATGGTCGCGCCCGAGATGTAGCTCGCTTCATCCGACGCGAGCATCACGTACGCGGCGGCCAGTTCGGCCGGTTGGCCGGGGCGCTTCATCGGCACCTGCTTGCCGAACTGCTCGACCTTGTCGGCCGGCATCGTCGATGGAATCAACGGCGTCCAGATCGGTCCCGGCGCCACGCAGTTCGCGCGAATGCCTTTTTCCGCGAGCAATTGCGCGAGGCCACCGGTGAAGTTCTGGATCGCGCCCTTGGTGGTCGCATACGCGATCAGGCCAGGATTCGGATGATCGGCATTGATCGACGACGTATTGATGATCGCGCCGCCCGGCTTCATATGGCGCACCGCCGCGCGCGTGATCCTGAACATCGCGCCGATGTTGGTATCGAAGGTCTTGTCCCATTCTTCGTCGCTGATCGCATCGAGCGACGGATAGCTCATCTGATACGCGGCGTTGTTGACCACCACGTCGAGCCGGCCGAATGCCTCGATCGCCTTGTCGACGATCGCATCGCAATGCGTGCGATCGCGGATATCGCCGCCGACCAGCACCGCCTTGCGACCCGTTTCCTCGACCCAGCGCGCGGTCTCGCGCGCATCGTCGTCTTCGTCGAGATAGGCGATCAGCACATCCGCACCTTCGCGCGCGAACGCGATCGCGACCGCGCGGCCGATGCCGCTGTCGCCGCCGGTCACGATCGCCGCCTTGCCTGCGAGACGCCCCGATCCTTCATAGGTTTTCTCGCCGTGATCCGGTTGCGGGTTCATGTCGGCCGTGCGGCCGGGCCTCTGGTCCTGCTGCTGTTCAGGAAACGGCGGTGCCGGACGTTGCGTGTCGCTCATGTCGGATCTCCCTCAATGCGAATGACCATGGGCGGCGCGCACGAACGCGCCGCATCATCGGTCTTTCAGCAACGAGTGGGCCTGCATGCAATAGCGAGCGGAAACTCCTGCGCGCCGGGCGGCGCAGGCGCACACATGGCTTAAGAAACTGCATTGGACAGAACGGTGGCGGACAGATGGCAGATTGATGACAAACGGATTCGCGGAGCGACGAGTGCGATTTCCTGCCGACGACCGTGCAGAAATGACAGAACTGTCAGGAAGTTTTCGCTAACAGCGTGATTCAGATGATGGCTCCGCCGCGTGCAACGCCGCCGCCGATTCGAGCACGCGCAGCAGACGCTCGGGCGTCAACGGTTTGGCGCAATGCGCGTCGAAGCCCGCGGCCTTCGCGAGCGCGCGATCGTCGCGCGACGCAAACGCGGTACACGCGACCAGCAGCATGTGTGAAGTCTGCGGATGCGCGCGCAGCCGCCGCGCGAGTTCGAGCCCGTCGAGTCCCGGCATCTTGATGTCGAGCACCACCGCGAACGGCTGCCATTCGCGCGCGGTCTCGCACACGGCAAACGGATCGTCGAGCGCGCGGCATTCGAAGCCGTCGGCCATCAGTAGCATTTGCAGCGCATCGGCCGCTTCCCGGTAATCGTCGACTACCAGCACACGACGATGCGCGGCCATCGCATAGCGGATCGGTCGCCATACGAGCACGTCGTCGCTGCTGTCCACGTTGTCGTTGAACACAGTCATTATTTCTCGCCCTTTACATTGGCCCTGAAGGGCATCCGCGCCACACGTGCAAGATTCGATCCCATTGCTTTTGCCGGACTACGAGCAGCTTTTTGTTATTCCCGGTTCGCATCGGACGATGCCGCGGCCAGCACGCCTCGTCGCGCATTCCAGCGTTTCAATCAGCTGGAATGCGGGATTCAGCGTGCCCATTCATCACGACGTTTGAATGACGGCGCCTGCGATGTGCGCGCTGCGCAACATCGATTGACGCTCTGTCTTTGTGCTATCCGCCTCGTTCCGGGGCGTCGCATGTTATCGGTAATTTCAACGGATTGGGGGGCCACGCAATGCATGCCGCTTGCGCACTGATGGCGCGAATCGATGACGCGGTCTTAACAAAGAATAAGCGACGATGCCGATAAAAAAATGCTCGACATGTTAGGGGTTTGTGCTCTGCGGGTTATCCCGCACGGTTATCGATGAAGCCTTTCAGCATCGCAAGCGTATCGGCGTCGTCGATATGTTTGTCCGTACGCCAGCGCAGCATGCGTGGAAAACGCACGGCCACGCCGGACTTGTGACGCGAGCTCGCTTGTATCCCTTCGAAGCCGATCTCGAACACGAGCGTTGGCGTCACGCTGCGCACGGGACCGAATTTATCGACGGTGGTCTTGCGCACGATCGCATCGACCCGACGCATCTCTTCATCTGTGAGCCCTGAATAGGCCTTCGCGAACGGCACCAACGTGCGCACGCCGTCGGCCTCGTCCCACACCGCGAACGTGTAGTCCGTGTAAAGACTCGCGCGACGGCCATGACCGCGCTGCGCGTAAACAAGTACAGCGTCCACCGCATGAGGCTCGATCTTCCATTTCCACCACGTGCCCGACGCCTTGGTACGACCGACGCCGTACATCGACTCGCGCTCCTTGAGCATCAAACCTTCGACGCCGCGCGCGCGGCTCTCGTCGCGCAACGCCGCGAGCGCGGTCCAGTCCGCTGCAAAGACGAGCGGCGATATGCGCAGCAAACCACGCGCGAGCGTGCCATCGACGGAGCTGGCCAGCGCATCGAGGCGTGCGCGCCGTTCAGCGAGCGGTTTCATGCGCTGGTCCTGTCCGTTTGCTTCGAGCAGATCGTATGCGAGCAGCGCGGCGGGCGAATCCGCGAGTATCTTGCGTGTCAGCGTCTTGCGCGCGATGCGCGGTTGCAGCCGCGCGAACGGCAATGGCGCTGCCGCGCCGGGCTCCCACGCGAGAATCTCGCCATCGATCACGTAGCCATCGGGTAATGACTCGCCCAATGCCGCGACTTCGGGAAAACGATCGGTAATCAGATCCTCGCCGCGCGACCACAACCACACGCGGCCGCCGCGTTTGACGAGTTGCGCGCGTATGCCGTCCCACTTCCACTCGATCAGCCAGTGCGCGGGATCGCCGAGCGTCGCCGGATCGGTCTGCAAGGGATGCGCGAGAAAGAACGGATACGGCAGGCCGAGGTCGCTATCGTGTTCAGGCGCGCGCGCTTGCGTATCGTCGTCGGTCTGCGGCGCGATCAGACGCAGATAGCGCGCCGCATCGGGCTTCTGTTGCGAATCGGTCCAGCCGACCATTCGTTGCGCGATCCGCTTGTGATCGACACCGGCCACTTCGGCGAGCGCACGCACCACCAGTTGCCGCGCGACGCCGACACGAAAGCCGCCACCGATCAGCTTGGTCAGCAGGAAACGACCACCCCAGTCGAGTTCGTCCCAGTAGCTGAGCAGACGCCTGCGCAACTCGTCGGGCGGCAGGCCGCGCAACGGCAGCATGCGTTGCTCGATCCATTGCGTGAGACCCAGCTCGGAGTTGCGCGACGCGGGCGGCAGGATATGCGCGATGGTCTCGGCCAGATCGCCCACCGCGTGATACGACTCCTCGAACAGCCACTCGGGCAAGCCGGCGCGCTCGCGCGCGATTTCGGTCAGCAAACGCGTCGGCACGAGTTGACGCGGCTTGCCGCCCGCGAGGAAATACGACGCCCATGCCGCGTCTTCGGGGTCGGCCACCGAGAAATAATTGGTCAGCGCCGCGAGCTTGTCGTGCGTCGACGTGGTCGCATCGAGCGCGGTGTAGAGAGCCGCGAAGCGTTTCATACGGTGCCCGTCATGATTCGCTCGCCGCCGGCGCCTGGTCGGCGCCGGCCGCGTCGGCTTCGACGGTATCGTCGCCGTATTGCGTTTCGAACGCGCTGGCGTGCAGGCCCTGCTCGTTGAGCCAGCGCACCATCGGTTCGATCGAGCCATGCGTGACGATCACGCGGGAGGCGCCGCTCTCGCGTATCGCCGTTTGCAAACCCGGCCAGTCCGCGTGATCCGACAGCACGAAGCCACGATCGACGCCGCGCCGGCGACGCGCACCGCGCAGGCGCATCCAGCCCGACGCGAACGCATCGCTGTAGTCGCCGAAGCGCTTGAGCCACGCGCTGTTCTGCGCGGACGGCGGCGCGACGATCAGCGCCTGTTTGAATACGCCCTTGTCTTTCGCGGCAATCTCGCCGACCAGACCGACCGCCGGCAGACGCACGCCCGCGTCGCGATACGCGCGATTGAGCGGCTCGAGCGCGCCGTGGCAGAAGATCGGCCCGATCGCCGCATCGACACTCGCGAGCACGCGTTGCGCCTTGCCGAATGAATAGCAGAACAGCACCGATGCGCGCCCTTCGGAGGCGTTGTGACGCCACCATGAATCGATCGAATCGAACACGCTTTGCGGCGTATCCCAGCGATAGATCGGCAGACCGAACGTCGATTCGGTGATGAACGTATCGCAGCGCACCGGTTCGAACGCGGCGCAGGTCGGATCGGCTTCGAGCTTGTAGTCGCCCGACGCCACCCACACGTGGCCCGCGTGCTCGATGCGCACCTGCGCCGAGCCGAGCACGTGCCCGGCCGGATGCAGCGACACGCGCGCCGCGCCAATCGTCAGCGGCTCGCCGTAGTCGAGCGTGTGCAGCGCGATGCCCGGCAGCCGCGATAGCAGCACGCTCGCGCCCGCGCGCGTGGCCAGGTAGCGCTGATGACCGAAACGCGCGTGGTCGGAATGCGCATGTGTGATCACCGCGCGTTCGACCGGCCGCCACGGATCGATGTAAAAATCGCCGGGCGGGCAATACAGTCCCTCCGGCCGCGCGATCACCAGATCGTTGGCTTGCGGCGCGGTGTCGGTCTGACGCGGCGACTGATCCATCGGCTGTCCTCGGCAAGGGAACGCGATCTTGCGAACGCGGCCAAGCAAACTATATGCCCCGCCATTGATGGCCCCGTTTCTGCTTACGGTATATAAAGCACACAGGCGTGTCGAGAGCGGCTGCCATCCGGCAGTGCCAGGCGCGCACCGCGAGGCCTCATGCCGATCCTGCTCGACCAGCAAGCGCTGTATATCGCCAGACATCCCTGGCGCTTCCTGCTGCAAACGCTGAAAGCGTTTCGCGCGAACCAGGGGCTGCTGCTCGCGGGCGCGGTCGCGTACTACGCGTTGCTGTCCATCGTGCCGCTGCTGATCCTGATCGTCATCGTGTTGTCGCGTGTGGTGCCGCAGCAGCTGGTGCTCGACGCGCTTGCGCATCTGCTGCGCTGGCTCGTGCCCGGACAATCGGCCGCGCTCGTGCGTGAGCTGTCGAACTTCCTGCTGCATCGCGCGGTAATCGGCTGGGTGCTGCTGCTGACGATGATCTTCTTCAGCTCGCTCGCGTTCACCGTGCTCGAAAACGCGATGTCGCTGATCTTCGTGCATCGGGTCGTCGTGAAGCGGCGCCACTTCCTGATCTCGGCGCTGCTGCCGTACTGCTACATCCTGTTTCTCGGCGTGGGGCTGCTGCTCGTCACGTTCGTGTCGAGCGCGCTCGACACGATCGGCGCAGAAGGACTCAGACTGTTCGGCCTGCACGTGTCGTTGCAGGGCTTCTCGCGAGTGATGCTGTATCTGTTCGGGCTCGCCGGCGAAATCTTCGTGCTGACCTCGGTGTATCTGGTGATGCCGGTGGGACGGCCGTCGCTCAAACACGCGCTGATCGGCGGCGTGGTGGCCGGCGCGTTGTGGGAGATCACGCGGCACGTGCTGGTCTGGTATTTCGCCACGCTGTCGCAGGTCAGCGTCGTCTACGGTTCGCTGACGATGGCGATCGTGATCCTGCTCAGCTTCGAATGGCTCGCGACACTGCTGCTGTTCGGCGCGCAGGTGATATCGCAATACGAGCGCTTCGGCCACGAACCACTCGACGCGCCGCAACCGAGGATCAAGACCGGCTAAGCAAGCCAGTCGCAAGGAACAACCCTTGCTCGCTCGATACCGACCATAGCCGCCCTTTTCGCGCGGCGGCATCGACTGGCTATCGAGGGAGCGAGGATCATGGCTGAAACCGTCGGCGATTTCATCATCGGGAGGCTGCATGCATGGGGCGTGCGGCGTATCTACGGCTATCCAGGCGATGGCATCAACGGCGTGTTCGGCGCGTTGAACCGCGCGCAGAGCGAAGCGAAGAAACGCCACAAAAGCACGGATCAGCCAGGCCCGATCGAATTCATTCAGGTTCGACACGAAGAAATGGCCGCTTTCATGGCCGCCGCGCATGCGAAGTTCACCGGCGAGTTGGGCGTGTGCATCGCCACCTCGGGGCCGGGCGCATCGCATCTGCTGACGGGGCTGTACGACGCGCGCATGGATCACATGCCGGTGCTGGCGATTACCGGTCAGCAGGCACGCGCGGCGATCGGCGGACACTATCAGCAGGAGCTCGATCTGCCCGCGATGTTCAAGGACGTGGCCGGCTCGTTCGTCGGCTTTGCGACGATGCCCGCGCAGGTCCGCCACCTGGTCGATCGCGCGGTGCGCATCGCGCTCGCCGAGCGCGCGGTCACGGCGCTGATACTGCCGAACGATCTGCAGGACATGTCCTACGAGCCGCCGGGGCGCACGCATGGCACGCTGCATTCGGGCATCGGTTACGCGCGCCCGCGCGTCGTGCCGAGCGACGAGCAGTTGCGCCAGGCCGCCGACGTGCTGAACGCGGGCCGCAAGGTCGCTATCCTGGTCGGCGCGGGCGCGCTGCACGCGACCGACGAAGTGATCGCGATCGCCGAGAAGCTCGGCGCCGGCGTCGCCAAGGCGCTGCTCGGCAAGGCCGCGCTACCCGACGATCTGCCGTGGGTGACCGGTTCGATCGGCCTGCTCGGCACGAAGCCGAGCTACGACATGATGACCCATTGCGATACGTTGCTGATGATCGGCTCGGGCTTCCCCTACTCGGAATTTCTGCCGAAGGAAGGCGACGCGCGCGGCGTGCAGATCGACATCAAGGCCGACATGCTGAGCCTGCGTTATCCGATGAAAGTTAACCTCGTCGGCGATAGCGCCGAGACGCTGCGCGCGCTGCTGCCGCTACTCGAGGAAAAGAAGGATCGGCTGTGGCGCGAGCGCATCGAAGGCTGGGTGTCCGACTGGTGGAAGACGCTGGAGAAACGCGCGCACGAACCCGCGAAAGATGGCCTGAATCCGCAGCTCTCGGTCTGGGAGCTGTCGAAGCGCATTCCCTCGAACGCGATCGTCGCCAGCGATTCGGGCTCGGTCGCGAACTGGTACGCACGCGATCTGCAAGTGCAGCGCGGCATGATGTGCTCGCTGTCGGGCGGGCTCGCGTCGATGGGCGCGGCCGTGCCCTATGCGATCGCCGCGAAGTTCGCGTACCCCGAGCGGCCCGTGATCGCGCTCGTCGGTGACGGCGCGATGCAGATGAACAACATGGCGGAGCTGATCACAGTCGCGAAGTACTGGCAAGGCTGGAGCGATCCGCGCTGGATCTGCATGGTGCTCAACAATGGCGACCTGAATCAGGTCACATGGGAGCAGCGCGTGATGGAAGGCGATCCGAAGTTCGAGGCCTCGCAGAGCATTCCGTCCGTGCCGTATCACCGCTTCGCGGAGCTGATCGGTCTGAAGGGCATCTATGTCGACAATCCCGATCAGATGGCCACCGCCTGGGACGACGCGCTCGCGTCGAATCGTCCGGTCGTGATCGAGGTGAAGGCCGATCCGAACGTGCCGCCGCTGCCGCCGCATGTCACGCTCGCGCAGGCCAAAGCGTTCGCCGAGACGTTGATGAAGGGCGACCCCGATCAGGCCAACGTGGTGGTCGAAACGGCGAAGCAGATGCTCGGTGCCGTGCTGCCGGGGCATCACGACAAATGACGCGGTAGCGGCTCGACGACGCGTGTGCGCGCCAACGTTCGACGCAGAACGTGGCTGGTAAAATGGCGCGCGCTCCGTGCACGCGCTCATTGGGTCTGCTTCGCCGCAGGCCATCACGTCGGCCGTTATCTCATGCTCACACACGTCCTCGCCGTTTTCGCGGCGGCCCAAACCCCGTCATTCGCGCAAGTCGCATCATTCGCGTCATCAGGCATGGACGCTCTTGCCCATGCTTGACGAAACCCGCATCGCGCGCGCACTGACCGCGCGCGGCATCTCTGCCGATGCACGGCAGCGCGAGGCCATCGGCGCGCTCGTCGGGTTTGTCGGCGCGCAGCAGCGCGCGCGGCAGGCATGGTCCACCGCCGCGTTCGGGCCGCAAGGCGTCTACTGTCACGGACTGCCGGGCCGCGGTAAGAGCCTTGTCGTCGATACGCTGTTCGAGCTTGCGCCATGCCGCAAACGACGCCTGCATTTCCACGAGTTCCTGCGCGAGATGAACCGCCGGCTCGTGCACGCGCCGCGTGGCGACGACCGGCTCGGCGACGTGTCGCGGCAATGGCTCGACGGTATCGACCTGCTGTGCTTCGACGAATTCCATGTGTACGATATCGCCGACGCGTTCCTGATGGGCCGCTTTCTCGACACCGCGATCAACCTGGGCACGCGTATCGTGCTGACGTCGAACTACGCACCGGACGATCTGTTGCCCGACCCCGAGCTTCACGAGCGCTTTCTGCCGACCATCGCGCAGATCAAACGCGGCTTCACGGTGATCCATTTCGACGGCGTGCGCGATTACCGCTTCGGCGGCGAAGCGGACGAGGTGCCGCGCTTTTTCGCGCCGCTCGACACCTCGAGCGAGGCCGCGTTGTGCGATATCTTCACGAGCCATGAACGCGACGCTGCGATCGAGCCGATCAGGCTGAGCGCGGCGGGCCGGCCGCTCGAAGCGCGGGCAGCCGGCCGCGCGCTGCTGTGGGCGGACTTCGAGCAGTTGTGCGTCGCAAGCCGCTCGCACCTCGACTACCTCGATCTCGCCGGGCAATGGCAAGGCTTGATCGTCGATCGTCTGCATACGGAAGCGCTGAGGCAGCCGCATACGCTGCAGCGCCTCATCTGGCTGATCGACATCTTCTACGACCGCAAGCGTGCGCTCTTCATCGCCTCCGATCAGCCGATCGAGACCGCGTTGATCGGTCTCGAAGGCGCGCGTGATCTGTCGCGTACGCTGAGCCGGCTTGCCGGGATGCAGTCGAGCGCATATCGCAGCACGCTTGAACGAGGCGGCGAGAACAACGCGCAAGACGGCATTAACGTCAAGGCTTGATGGCCGGGCATCGGACCCGCGCGAATTTCTGCAATTCTTGCAAAGCGACGGTAAAGCGTGCCAACGCCGTTTCGCGTCGACGCACGCGCCACAGCGCCGCGCGATGCATCGAACCGACAACGAAGCGGCCCCGGGGGCGGGCCGCCGCTTGCGCGGGAATGGGTTCTGCTACCGCCGAGCGCAAACTCCATTGTTCAGCGGATTGCTTCCGCTCGCACCCGCCCATGCTCAGAACCGCTTCGGTGGCCGCCGCGTTGTGCGCGGCCTGCCTCACGTCCGCCTGCGTGCATATCGGCCCCTCGCGTCTGAAGGCCGACCAGGTCGACTATGCGCGCGCGCTCGGCGACGCGAAGAAGCGCGCGATCCTCGCCGCCGTGATCGGTCTGCGCTACGGCGATGCGCCCGCGTTCCTGACCGTCAGCAGCATCATCGCCGCCTACACGTTCGACACCACCGGCGGCGCGACCGTCAACGCCGGCACGGGCAGCATGCCGAACTACGCGCAGGCGACCGGCAGCGTGTCGTACGCGAACCGGCCGACCTTCACGTTCACGCCGACCACCGGCGAAGCGTTCGCGTCCGCGTATATCCGGCCGCTCGCGCCGGCACTCGTGTTGCCGCTCGCCGAGGGCGGCGTGCCGATCGATCTGCTGTTGCGCATCACCGCCCAATCGATCGGCGGGCTGCGCAACGGCGATGCGCTCGGCGGCGACAACAGCGCGGGCGCCCCGGGCTTCTTCGAATTGCTGCAGGCCTTGCGTCGTCTGCAAATGGCTGGCGAGTTGAACGTCGAGACGCGTCAGCTCGATGCGAGGGCCGATCTCAGAGGCGGCCAAAGACCCGCATTGGCCGTGTTTCTGTCGATCGGCGCGACCGCGAGCGGCGAGTCGCCGAGCACCGCCGCCGATGTCGCGCGCGTGCGCAGGCTGCTGCATCTGTCGGCGAAGACGCGTAGCTATGAGGTCGTGTATGGGCCTTCGTCGACGTCTCAGAAGGGTGAGCGTATTCCGATGGTTACGCGCTCGGTGCTCGGCATCCTCAGCGATCTCGGCGCCCAGGTGCAGGTGCCGCGGGGGCGCATCAGCGATGGTTCGACGAAGCCGACCGTCGGGCTGATCGGCGGCGAGACGCGGCCGACGATCATCGTGCACTCGGGCAAGGCCGCGCCGGACGACGCGTATGTGTCGATCGCGTATGGGCCTTCGGTGTATTGGGTCGAGCGCAATGACTTCGATTCGAAATACGCGTTTACGGTCGTGCAGAATCTGATGGCGCTCGCGGAAGCGGATACCAGCAGCAAGGCGCCGGTGGTGACGATTCCGGCGAATTGAGGAGTGAATGAAAAGCCAATCGGGCCCGATCGCCATTCGCTGACGGGCAGGGATGCCTGCCGGCCACCCGAAACAAGCCTACACTCAACCATGCCATGCCCCGCGGTACCGGAAAACTCGCCGCCAGAGCAGTTCGATGGGCGTGGCGAACATGTTCGTTCTTCATCGCGCCGCTCTTTCGCGGCAAAGGAGAAGCCATGGAAAAGGTCCCAAAAGCCACGGCCTTGTTCATCGCAGGTTTTGGCCCGATTGTGATTGAAGCCCAGGCAAGCCGCGATCTCTACGGTCGGGCCTTCGGTATCCCCTTCAAGGAAGAGAACGGCGGCTATCTCCATACGGAGGGTCTGAACGGCGCAAACTCCTTCGCCTTGTGGCCGCTCTCCCACGCCTCCCAGTCGTGCTTCGGCACGGATTCGTGGCCTCGCGACGTACCCATCCCGCAAGCCTGGATCGAGTTTGATGTCGATGACGTCCAGGCGGCGACGGCGGAACTTGAATCGCAAGGGTATCGGATGCTGGTCAGGAACCGGAATGAGCCGTGGGGCCAGACGGTCAGTCGTTTCATCGGGCCGGAAGGATTGCTGGTCGGAATCACGTTTACGCCGTGGATGCGGGAACAGAAATAATGGCGGCCGCAGTGGCCGTCTTGCGCGCGGTGACTGATAGCCTCAGATTGGGGACCAGCGCGCGTCAGGTTACCCGGTTAGCGCCGAAAATCGATATTCACAATTGTGAATAATGCGCATAACTATCAGCCACCGCTTTCCTAAACTTGGCATTGGGCGAGCACGACGGAAACAGTACGAAAGCATCGTTTGCGTCGAAATCGCAGTCCAACCAAGGAGAAGCGTGTCATGAACAAGGCAACCAGCACATTGATCGCGGCCGTCGCCGCACTCACGCTGTCGGGCGGCGTATATGCACAAAGCAACAACACGCTGGCGACTCCGACCACACAGTCGCCGGCCGCTGCGACGAGTGGCTACGGCACGCCTGGTGCCACCAACACGGACAGCGGCGCCGGGTCGCCGACCTCGGGCCAGCCGAATAGCGCGAACAGTAGCTCGACGTCCCGCCCCCCCGCTTACGGGGTTAACAACTCGCTGGCGACCCCAACCACAAAGTCGCCAGGAGACCAATGAGAGCAATCAAGGCTGGCAACCGGGCGCAAATGAGCGCAAAGCGATCAGGCGGTTCAATTTCGTCGGGCGTAGCGTGACCGAATAGCCGCGACGGGCAACACAGGTCGCGACGGTAGAAAAAAGTTGGTGTGACTGGCCGGTCATGACGCGCCAGAAGGCCGAGTTCGCCCCAACGTGTCGGCCCTGATTGCCACGACGTCTCGATTGCAAAGCTACTGAACCAACCGGGGCATCATGATCGTCCCATAGTTGGGCCCGATGCCGTCCGTTTGGTTGTTTTTGCAGTAGTTGGGATCGTTGCCCATCTGAACGGTGATGACTGCGTTGGAGCCGTTGCCCGTCTCGTTCAGGATGTGCAGGCACCCGAATGCGACTATCGGCGGAGTACTCCCTTGTCCCCCCGTGACGTTACTCACTACAGCTACCGTCACCCAGGCACAACTCCCCGCCGAACCCGCCGGGATCTGACTACACGTTGCAACACTGTGGAACGCATTGCTATTTAGGCCCGTTTCAAGATCGATCGGTTCGCCGATAGACATCGGACTCGCGTTTCCGCTCGTCATCAACCCGACTATGTTGCTGGAACCAAGCTGGCTGTTCGCCGATGAGAGGGAAGTCCACTGCCCTGCGTTGCAATTGGCGGCCTGGTACGACGCTCTGATCGCAAAGATGTACGGTTGCCCGATCGTTTGCGGAATTGGCGTGCCGTTGTTCGCCGCTTGGGGGTCGGTTGTACTGGTAGCAAGATCGGGTGAATTGGTCGCCGAATTCCAGTAGGTGTCGTAGAGGCATCGCGACATCACGATCGGGAACAGTGCCCCAACTTCAGCGGTTCCCGGACTAGCCACGACCGCAGTCGCTGTCGCACTCGTTTTCAGCGATGCGATGTTCAGCACTTGTGCCAGATACACCGGAACGACCCCGTTAGAGTCGGTCCCGTCCTTGTGGACCGTCACCTGGACCGCAGGCACGATGTTTCCGCTTGCTACCGGCACGGTTGCCTGGGATACACCAGCCGCAACATCGGTGACATTCGCATAGCCGGTAGTGACATCCGACGGATGCAGTTGCACGGCGGCCCCTTGGACGTTGTTATTCGGTCCGAACGAAACAGCCTCGGTCTGCGAGTCGTTCCAATCCGGATTGGCGGCGTTCGCGTTGTTGCAGCCAGGGTTGTTGGCTTGGGCATATAGGCACTGTGCCCCTGCAAGCGCAGCAGCGTCGGCGGCAGTCTGTGCCTGAGTGCGGGCGAGCATCAGGTTGCCAATGTCAATCGCGAGCGCCGCGAAGCTCAGGAGCATAAGCAGCAGCAGCGCGACCATGATTGCCACCGCGCCCTTTTGCTTCTTCATCGATTTTGCGCGGCGCTGAGTACGCATGGTAAGGATGTTACGCATGATGTTCTTCTTATTCGTTGTTCATCGTGGCCGTGGAGCTCAAGGTGATCGGCCCGGTCAACGCTCGCCGGGATGCAGAAGCCCGTGAAGCTCCTGCCAGGCCGTCGCAGTGTCCGACACGACGGCTGCGAACGGGCGGAGCCGCACCCAGCATCCGGCGGAACTGCTCGGTGATGACTGGCTCGAGCAAGGCGACTGGAGGATCGAGGTCGACACGTCGGGCAAAACCGTCACGCCATGACGAGCCTGTGCGATTTGCCGACTATCAAGCACTTGCTGCGCCCCATCAAAAGACAATGAACTGGCGGTATCGATCAGATACGCTTGGTCGATCTCAGCCTGGCGCGCGCTTTCCCCGCGTAATCATTGGCCTTGTAATACCGACCGCCCCAGGAGCAGTAACTCGTTGAACTGGGTTACCAGTTCAAAACACAAGGCAAACAACAGGGTATAAAAGGGCCCGGGAAATCTGTGCATCCACCCCAGAATCGGCACTGAAAAACGCGTTCTAACGGCGTCCCGAGTCATGATCCAGGTGATGGTCGCTCCAATCGTCGCCCCCGCAAGTATGTCGGTCGGATAGTGCCAGCCGAGATAAACGCGCGGCAGACAAATGAAGATCGCGGTGTATAAAAGTGCGAGCACGCCGACGCCGCGCCAAACCAGAAAGATCCCCGTTGCGACCGAAATCCATAGCATTGCGTGGTCACTCGGAAAGGAGCTCCAGGCTGGCAGCACGGCCGCTTCCAGACCACCCGATGGAAAACTCAAGTGCAGTTCAGGATTAAAGAGAGGCCGCATACGGAATGGTAAATAATGCGCAACGAGCCTGAATATTGCGAGCGCAAGAAGGCCGCTCGCGATCGTCGCGACGACCATTTCACGCTCCCATTCGCCACGCTGGCTGGGTTTGAACCATATCCACCACAATACGGGCATGAGCACCAAACCTTTGAATGTGTATAGGTCCGCGATGATTCTTGTCGCGTGGTTCAACATGGCGCAACTCAAAGCAATGTGCGTCAGGAAAGTTTGGATTGCTGTATCGAAACGGTCCATTCTGCAATTTCTCCAAATTTTTTAGTTATAAAGTTTCAGCAGCGGGAGCGGGCACGGGGTTGTGTCGCGATCTGAAACCTGCCGTCGTCAAAACCAGAAACCATCAAGTCTCGCGCGACGTTGGATCGCGATTGGCAGTTGATTGGGGCGTGTCGTGGCGCCGTGTCAGGTGAGCGCAGGCATGCTATCGGAAACAGGCGTGGGGATGGCTTTGCCGAACCTCGGCAAAGCGGGATGGATCCTGTGTCCGCTGGTACGCTCATCTCTGCCAGATCTGCCTTCAAAAGAGTCTCGTCTCGGCGACAGGAGATTGGAAAGCCATCCAGACGCCGCCTCATTGGGTTGTCGACCAGTGTTACCCGGTTTATTGTTTCAGATGCCTCATGCTCAATGAGATCGACGTTACTGCATCGCGGTGGAAGAGAAAGTGGCTTGACCCGGCCGCAACGCCTCGACAACTCCGGCCGCGGCTGCTCTCGCGCAGTCAGACATAGCTGAGTTGCGTTTATCGCGCAGGCTTCGATTCAAGAAGACTCCGGCGAATGGGAGCGATAGTCATTCCACCAATCGCATCTGCCCGCGGGTTTCGAGTCGTTGCTGCGCAAGAACTTTAGCCTTGCGACGTTTTCGCGAACCCTCACGCAGGCACATGGCCCGACGAGTTCGTGCTTCGTCATCCACACACGCACAGCCATCTGGGCGCGTGACCGCGATTGTGTATTCGTCGTCAAGAGAAGCGGTCAACACGGGGCCTTTACCAGGCCGCTCGAAAAAGATCTTGGGCATGGGATCGTTTCCATTTGGTTTCTACGTCGCGCAGCCGAGCGACCAGCGGTGTGTTGTTGATTGAGTCCTTCATGCAGTCACTTGATCCATTGGCTCGGTGATTTGCACCGCCGCTTGAAAACGGCCACCGTCCCAGTATCCCCCCTAACTTTCGGACAATCGGTGCGATATCGAACGTTCGCGCTCACCGGTGCCGGTTGTGATCCAGCGCTGCCTCGATTACGACGCGGGGCCGGCGGTCTGGCTACCCGCGGCCAGCGAAGACGGTTACTCGCGGCGGGTTTCAACCTGCGCTGAAAGCCTCCCTCGTCAAAAGTAACCGTCCTCCATGACGACGTTGTGGGCGCATGCTTCTCACCGTCTAGCAGACACATCGTGGATGTCCGATCACTGATCTACGATCGAACCGAACCGCGGCAAATTCAGTGCGACGAGACATAAGTTGTATCAGCGAATACTGCCGGGATCGCGAAGCTCTCGCGCATACGCTTAGCCTCTGCGGCAGGCGTCAAGCCAAACAGACGCCTGAATTCCCTGCTGAACTGGGACGGGCTCGCATAACCCACAGCGTGTCCCGCCGCCTCCGCGGTTAGCTCATTGCGCACCATTAACAGGCGAGCCTGATGAAGGCGCGTCGACTTCACATATTGCATCGGCGACACCTGCGTAATTGCCTTGAAGTGGCTGTGGAAACTCGGAATGCTCATACCCGCTTCGTCGGCCAGTTGCCTTACGTCGAGGGGCTGCGCATAGCTTGCATGAATCAGGCGGAGTGAGCGGCCTATCTGGCCGAACTGTCCTCGCATCGCCAAAGCCTCGCGCAACGAGCCTCCCTGGGCTCCGGTGAGCACCCGGAAATACAGTTCACGCAGCAGCCCGGCGCCCAACACAGCAGATTCGAGTGGCCGATGCATCGCCTCGAGGAAGCGCAGCACGGACGCTTGCATTGCGTCATCCATCGGCGTCGACATCATGCTTTGAGGTGCTGGTGCGCACTCCCCCACGCCTTCGCGGTCGATCCGCTCCGCAAGTTCGGCGGCCAATGCGAAATCGAGGTGCAGATACAGCGCGAGCAGTGGGCGCTCCTCGGTTGCGTCGGTCTCCATGCTGAACGGCACGGGCACGGACACGGCCAGGTAGTGACGCTCGTCGTACAGGTAGAGCTGGTCGCCGAAATATCCTCGCTTGCGGCCCTGGCAGACGATCACGATACCGGGGTCGTACAGAACGGGCGTGCGCGATAGCGCCCGGTTCGACCGCAAGATGCGGACGCTCGGCAGTGCCGTCAGGTTGTAGCCCTCGTCGGGCGCCAACGCGCGTAGCAGGACAATCATGCGTTTCTGGCTTCGAGAGGATAGAGCTGAATGCTGGGCCAAAGCGCGTATCGTGTTCATAGTTTTATGCAAGAAAATCAGCGGAATTCGGCTTAATTTGCCTCTCTGGTCAGATTAGTATGCACTCTCCAATCGACATTCGGGAGAAGCTCTAATGGCAACCAGCAAAACTCTGCTCATCACCGGCGTCAGCAGCGGCTTTGGCCGCGCGCTCGCACAGGAAGCGCTGGCGGTGGGTCACAAGGTCGTCGGTACGGTGAGAAGTGCCCAGGCAAAGCGTGAATTCGAGTCCGCATCCGCGGATGCCGCTTGGGGACGTGTGCTCGACGTGACCGACTTCGACGCGATCGACGGCGTCGTGGCGGAAATCGAGGCTGGCGTCGGACCAATCGATGTGCTGGTCAACAATGCCGGCTACGGCCACGAGGGCATCATGGAGGAATCGCCGCTCTCGGATATGCGCCGACAGTTCGATGTGAATGTATTTGGTGCGGTCGCCATGATGAAGGCCGTCCTGCCGTTCATGCGTGAGCGCCGCCGCGGCCACATTCTGAATATCACATCGATGGGCGGCTACATCACGATGCCGGGAATCGCTTATTACTGCGGGAGCAAGTTTGCGTTGGAGGGCATCTCCGAGGCGCTTGGCAAAGAGGTCAAGCCCTTCGGTATTGCCGTGACGGCCGTGGCGCCGGGCTCATTTCGCACTGACTGGGCAGGTCGCTCGATGACGCGGACCCCCCGCTCGATTTCGGATTACGACGATATTTTCAATCCCATCCGCCGGGCCCGCGAGGAAAAAAGCGGCAAGCAATTGGGAGATCCCAGGAAAGCGGCGCGCGCAATGCTGGCCGCCATTGCAGGGGATCATCCGCCCACGCGTCTTTTGCTCGGTAGCGACGCACTCGGGCTCGTTCGAGACAAGTTGTCGGCATTGAACGTGGAAATCGATGCATGGGAGGCTACCACCGTTTCGACGGACGGCTGATGACCGCCGAGGCTGGGAATCTGTCGAGAACCGTATCCTGCGGCGTCGGGTGCGAACGAAGCGATGCTTGCCCGATCTGAAAGTCCGTTGGCAATGCGTAGCAGCCCTTTATTCGTGACACACCGAACGACGGCTCGGGGCCGTACTGAGCCGGACGCCTGTCGGACTCAGTACGGCCAGCCAGAGACGTTCAACCAGACCGTCACTCTGACGGTCGAACGTCCGCTCGGCCCGAAACGACGGACTTACGCGCGCGATCATGTCGATCGACATCCACCTACCTGGGTGGCCGTGATCATGTTAGTGGCGTCGATGTCCACCGGAATCTCACGCTCAAGCTTGAGCAGGCGAGTCTTGCGGCGCAGGCGCGAGAGTTCTTCGCGCTCGCTCGTGGTCAGGCTGTCGAGCCGCAGCCAGTGTCGCGATCAGCTTGCGAAGCGAGGATTTGTTGAGCCAGACGCGAAAGCTCATCGAAGGCGGCTCGATGCTCGAATGGATTATGGGGCGAAGGAGATGTATGACCAACGTCCCGAGGATCAGCAACATCGCGCCTGCAACGCTGTTGTTAGTGCGCAGCAATACATCGGCGACGTAAAGTGTCAACGAGGTCAACACCATGTGGCCGGCGATGCGTATCGACCGCGGGTTCATCATTTCACCTGGAATTCGTTGCGCAGGGTCCGAAGATTCGGACGCCACCGGTGAGGACGCCCCCAGACGATCCAGGCACGTGACCCGGATCGTCGGGGCGGTGTCGGGCGAGTAGAGTCGAGATGTGACGCGGTGGCGTTAGGCTGGGTTTGTCTGTTGCCGCCTCTTTCGTCTGGCGGTGCCCGAATAACCTCACCGTTGCTCCGTTTTCACACCCCGCTCATCGAACCGGACATGCAGATTTCCCGCATCCGGCTCTCGGACAAGACATCACGCCTTCGTACACGGCAAGTTACAGCCAAGGGCCCGTCAGGCGTACGAGACCGAAGTGCCCGTAGAGGTGCTGGAGTGGATAGCTCCCGCCCCGGCGACGCCTGACCTTATGCTTGTTCCGTAACCACCGGCGCAACCGCGCAGCGGTATAGCTGTCGAGCGCCCGGTACGCGCGTCTGAACGTCCCTACCTTAAAGTAGTTCGCCCAGCCGCGTAGCATGCGATTCAACTTGCCAACCAGCTCCGTGGTATCCAGCCACGTCATAGAAGCGGCGGTCAGCGCATGAACCTTCTCAACCATGCGCCGGATACTCTTCTTCGACGGACGCATGCCCATGCGGGCCTGACCAGTCGTCGCTGAGTACATCCGCCCAAACGTGTAACCCAGGAAATCGAATTCCCCTTCCGGAACCGCACAAAGTTGTGTCTTCTCCTCGTTGACCGTCAGCTTCAGCTTGCTCATGATCTCGCGCAGTCGAGACAACGCTTCTTCAGCTTTGCCTCGCTTGCACAGGATCACCAGATCGTCCGCGTAGGTCACGATTCGACTGCCAAGACTTCGCTCGAGCCCGAGCTTCTTCCATGCCAACACAAACCGGCGCATGTAGATATTCGCCAGCAGTGGTGAGATGGGTGAGCCTTGCGGAATGCCGCGCCTGCTGTCCTTGGCCTCGGTCGTACGTGTCTTCCGGCCTCGGTGATCGGTTTCTTCAACGGAGCACTCCAACCACATCCTGATCAGATGCAGCACGCGCCGATCCACGATGCGTCGCGCGAGCGACAACATCAAATCGGCGTGGGGAATACTTCCGAAGTAGTCCGCGAGGTCGGCGTCTACGACGTCCGTTTGCCCTCTATGCAGCCGCTCTTCCACCTCGATCACCGCTTGCTGGGCATTTCGCCCCGGGCGGTAAGCGTACTGCTCTGGTGGGAGGTCAGCTTCGAAGATCGGTTCGAGCACCAGCATCGCTGCTGTCATGCACACCCGATCTCGCAAGGTCGAGATGCCCAGTGGCCTCAGCTTGCCATTGGCCTTCGGGATAAACACTCGTCTGATAGGGTCCGGCCGGTAAGTCTCCTGCCTGAGCGCAAGCGCCAGTTCGCCAAGCCATTTCTGCACCCCATACGCTTCGACCTCCGTGAAGTCTTGCCGATCGACACCCGGGGCGCCCCTGTTCGAGCGGCACTGGGCGTACGCATGCGCCAGCACATCCTCACGATAGATCTTGTCGTACAGAGCATAGAAGCGGTACCCGGCTTCTGCCTTCGCTTTCGCGTGTAACGCCATCTGCAGCTTCTGAACACTGATCGGAGTTGATAGGTTTCCCAATCTCCAGGTCCCTCACTACGTGTTGCGTTTGTCTTGAACTGAGGCCCCTTTCCTCCACCGGCATTACCCGGCTTCAGCGGTACTACGGGCCTCTCCGTCACCCCAAGGCGCCCGGCCTGTCCCTCACGGGCGTCCGGTTGGTCATCCCTGACCACGCCAGGGGGCTTCCCGTGTTGCGTGCGCTTCCCTTGTGTGCATGCTGTCGCCACTACCCCGGCGCAGCGACTGGATGTCCTGCCTGCTCATTCACCCAGCCGTATCAGCCTTCCCCGTAATGGCAGTCGGGTCGGCCTGCGCATCGACCTTTTCGAGGCTTGCTCGGCGTTCACACGTGTTACGGCCTGCACACTCGCGCTGTCACCGTAATTTGTGACACGCTACACCGAAGGCTTCAGCCATTTCGTTACCTCCATAGCTGCTCCGGTTGCTTCCGGCTGGAGCGGTTGCCGGGTGGGGCTTACACCCACTGGGAAAACGCCGC
The DNA here is from genome assembly GCF_050434085.1 of Paraburkholderia sp. UCT70. Lineage (NCBI taxonomy): Bacteria > Pseudomonadati > Pseudomonadota > Betaproteobacteria > Burkholderiales > Burkholderiaceae > Paraburkholderia > Paraburkholderia sp. UCT70. The sequence continues at coordinate 2,012,232 of NZ_JBNPVZ010000002.1, forward strand.
CTTTACACGGCGCACGCCATCTGCGGTCAATTACCGAAGAAAAGGTTGCAGTAACTTGCGGGTCCGACGCACGACGATGGCGAGGGCTTTGACACATGCTGGACACTGCCGGAAGCTGCGGTGCCGTTGGTCGTCGTGCCGCCAACGTCACTGTTGCCCGGCTGCTGGCTGTCCTGTGCAGCGATCTTCGCTTCAGCAGCCTGAATTTGCTCGGGATACTTCGTTTGGTCGCCGTCGCCCATGTGATAGCCGGCCTGCTCGAGACGGATCAGTTCCGCACTCACCTGCGCACGGGTGACGGGCGTGGTGCTCTGAGCGAAGCTGACGACTGGGCTGCCAAGCGCACAGCTGGCGAGGACAAGGTATGCAAGGGTTTTCATCATGGAGCTCCTTGATTGATGGCTAACTTAACAATCGGGAAACCTAATGGCACACTGCAGCCAGTTCTGCAGACAAACTGGAAGTTGTGGTTGATATGGGGTGTGGAGTCGTCCGCGACTCAGCTGGCTTAACTCGGGGGCGTATTGCGGATCATGTCAATCTCCCTCAAAGTGAGGTGGAAAACGTCGCGCATGTACGCACTGCGTTTTCCGCATCGGCCGGTTATAGAGCCGTACTCGTAACTGGCATTCGACAAGAGAAGAACGCGGGCCATTGTGCGGTGATTGACGCCCTCCTTGTATCGAATTATGTTGCATTATTGCGCCGTGTAATCGTGTCACTTGTAGTTACGTCGATAATTTGATGTTCGGCATTAAATGTTCCTTTTCGGGAGAATAAATGTTCGGTGTCGCATTACGATTATTCGTTAGAGTGATTTCTTGAGAGTACGGCGCACGCCTGGTTACGGATGCAGTTCGACGCGGCACACACGGAGCGAGCACCCAATATCGCAATTGGCGAGCCGTGCTTGATCAGGACAACCGCGAGTTACTGATACTGCGCAGCGCGAGAGATCAGCCTCATACTTACCCTCGTTCAGCAGCTTTGACGGCCTTCCACCCAACGCTCGGCACAGCGGGCACAAATCTCCGGTAGGGACCACCTGCGTGGATCACGAACTTTTGTTCGGCAAAAAACAGAACACTTGTCCATCGACTTGCTGGCGGACCGCTAGCACAATGGCGTGTAGCTGCACCTGATTCCCGGAGGCCTGTTATGGCGTCCTGTACTCGAACACCACGTGATTCCGACGCGGGCGAAACGCCCGGGGCCAGAACATCAGTGTGCGCGGGTGAAACGGCTCACACAATCGAGCGCCGCAGATTCGCTGAATTTATGAATCTTTTTGTGGGACCGGTTGCAGCACTCAGTACTGAGCAGAATCTCCTCGTCAAACGCGAGTTATTGCAATCGCTGTCCCGCCGATCGGTATATTGGATCGCGCTACTGTTGGTCGGAAGCCCGTTCTGGTTCGTGTTTGGATCGTGGATCAAAACATCGGACATTTATCCCTTGTTCCGTGTCGTCTGGATCCTGGGACTGTGGGGGATAGCCGCTCCTTTGGCAGCATACTTGCTGAAAAAGACCATGACGCTCCCGAAGCACGCCAGCGTCAACGCGGTCGAGCAGATGCACTGGGCATGGGCTGCATTGGTCATGCTGACATCTTTCTGGTGGGCGGCGGCCAGCTTTGGGCTAATCCCACCAAAATTCGTGGTACTCCATGGTTATTACTTTAGATTCGGCCGGTATGGCTTTCTGGAACTGACGATGATCAGCCAGGCATTTACGTTGCTGCTGCTCGCACCCAGTCTTCGTGCGGCTTTAGGCGCACTCGTGATTGGCACTATCCCATTCGGATTTAACATGGCACCACTGTTCTTTGTTGCCCGGCCAGGAATGTTTGACTGGTATACGGCTCAAATAATTGGCTATTGTGTCGTCGCATGGTTCATTTGCAACGATCAGCAACGCACATGTGTGAAAGAGGTTGTTCTCGAGGAGGCGCGATCTCAGGCTGTAGCGGCAACGGCGGAGAAGAACCAATTTATCGCCGCAATAAGCCATGACCTGCGTCAACCGCTCACCACGCTCGGCCTGAAGTTAGATTTCATCGAGCGGAGCATTAAATCGACCAATCTGGTTGAAGACGTCTCGATTGCGCAAAGGCAAGTGGATGCGATGGAAGGAATGATCAACGGGGCACTGGATATCTGCCGCCTCGAGTCCGGCACCTGGAATGTAGAAGTTCGGGAGGTGGCGCTGCCTTCCCTTTTACGCGGCATAGTCGTGGATATGCAGCCGCTGGCTGCGGCGAAGGGGCTGAAGTTAAGACTCCATAGTCGCCCCTATCTGGTCCGTACGGATCGACATGCGTTGGACAGGATCGTCCGGAATATGGTGCTCAATGGGCTCCGTTACACGCCTTCCGAGCAGGGAGGCAAGAAGGGACATGTTCTGGTGAGTTGCCAGAGGCGAGGCAGCCGCATAAAGATAAGCGTCTGGGACAACGGGATCGGTATCTCTGAAGATAGACAGGCGGATATCTTCAAAAGCTATGTACAGGTCGATAATCCCGAGAGGAATCGGGAAAAAGGGTTCGGCCTGGGTCTGTCCATTGTCCAGGGGCTCGCGAACCTTCTTGGTCACAAACTGGACGTGGACTCGACACCCGGACGGGGATCGCGTTTTTCGGTTACGGTCCCGTTCATCGGACTCATACCGCCGGAGTTGCGCGAGGTTCAAACGGTTGAAGACGGCGACCCGGACCTGACCAATATGGTCGTGGCGATCATCGAGGACAACAGCGACTTAAGAATCGAAATATCGATGCGCCTGATCGAGCATGGCTGCTACGTCGTGGCGGGGGAATCATCATCCGACGTCATCGAGCAGTTGCGCATTGAGGCTTTGGCAAGCGGTCCGCACTTCATCCTCTCCGACTACCGGCTGGAAAACGAGGACGGAATTGCGGCGATTACGGCGGTCCGCGCTGCTACCGACGCTTCGATCCCTGCGATCCTGTGGTCGGGAGACACCTCGTCAGCTGTGCTCAAAAAAGTAGCCGTCAGTGGCATCAAGCTTTTGTCGGGACCGGATTCTGAACAGACCTTATTGACCATACTTGCAGAACATAAGCCAAAAACATTGACCGAAGGCGGGTGAAAGAGATGGCGAGGGAACACAAAGCTGGCACAACGGAGCGTAGCTGCACTTGATTCTCGGAGGCCTGCTATGGCGTCCCGTATTCAAACACGACGTGATTCTGACGCGGGCGAGAAGCCCGGGGCCAGAACATCATTGTGCACGGGTGAAACGGATCACACAATCGAGCGCCGCGTATTCGCTGAACTTGTGAATCCTTTTCTGGGACCGGTTGCGGCACTCAGTACCGAGCAGAATCTCTATGTCAAACGCGAGTTATTGAAATCTCTGTCCCGTCGAGCGGTATGTTGGACCGTGCTGGTGTCGGTCGGAGCCTCGCTGCTGTGCTTATATGGATCGTGGATCAAAACGTCGGATAGCTACCGTTGGTTCCGTGTCGTCTGGATCCTGGGACTGTGGGGGATAGCCACTCCCATGGCAGCATACTTGCTGAAAAAGACCATGGCGCTCCCGAAGCACGCCAGCGTCGACGCGGTCGAGCAGATGCACTGGACATGGGCTGCAGTCGTCACACTGACATCGTTCTGGTGGGCGGCGGGTAGCTTTGGGCTAACCCCACCCGATTTCTCGGGCCATGCTCCCTACGTCAAATTGGCCAGTTCTGGCTTCCTTGAGTACACGCTAATCAGCCATACGTTTACCTTGCTGCTGCTCGCACCGAGTCTTCGTGCGAATTTAGGTTCATTCGTGCTCGGCGCTATCCCGTTCGGATTTAGCTTGGGACCACCTCTATTTATTTACCGGCCAGCAATGCTGGGTTTCTATACGGCTCAACTGATTGGCTATTGTTTTCTCGCGTGGTTTATTTTTTACAGTCAGAAACGCGCATATGTTAAAGAGATTATTCTCGATGAGGCGCGAGAGCGGGCTGAAGCGGCAAAGGCGGAGAAGAACCTGCTTATCGCTGCGATAAGCCATGACTTGCGCCAACCGCTCACCACGCTCGGCCTGAAGTTAAATTTCATCGAGCGGAGCATTAAATCGACCAATCTGGTCGAAGACGTCTCGATTGCGCAAAGGCAAGTGGATGCGATGGAATGGATGATTAACGGGGCACTGGATATCTGCCGCCTCGAGTCCGGCACCTGGAATGTAGAAATTCAGGAGGTGGCGCTGCCTTCCCTTTTACGCGGCATAGTCGTGGATATGCAGCCGCTGGCTGCGACGAAGGGGCTGAAGTTAAGACTCCATAGTCGCCCCTATCTGGTCCGTACGGATCGACATGCGTTGGACAGGATCGTCCGGAATATGGTGCTCAATGGGCTCCGTTACACGCCTTCCGAGCAGGGAGGCAAGAAGGGACATGTTCTGGTGAGTTGCCAGAGGCGAGGCAGCCGCATAAAGATAAGCGTCTGGGACAACGGGATCGGTATCTCTGAAGATAGACAGGCGGATATCTTCAAAAGCTATGTACAGGTCGATAATCCCGAGAGGAATCGGGAAAAAGGGTTCGGCCTGGGTCTGTCCATTGTTCAGGGGCTCGCGAACCTTCTTGCTCACAAACTGGACGTGGACTCGACACCCGGACGTGGATCGCGTTTTTCGGTTACGGTCCCGTTCATCGGACTCATACCGCCGGAGTTGCGCGAGGTTCAAACGGTTGAAGACGGCGACCCGGACCTGACCAATATGGTCGTGGCAATCATCGAGGACAACAGCGACTTAAGAATCGAAATATCGATGCGCCTGATCGAGCACGGCTGCTACGTCGTGGCGGGGGAATCATCATCCGACGTTATCGAGCAGTTGCGCATTGAGGCTTTGGCAAGCGGTCCGCACTTCATCCTCTCCGACTACCGGCTGGAAAACGAGGACGGCATTGCGGCGATTACGGCGGTCCGCGCTGCTACCGACGCCTCGATCCCTGCGATCCTGTGGTCGGGAGACACCTCGTCAGCTGTGCTCAAAAAAGTAGCCGTCAGTGGCATCAAGCTTTTGTCGAAACCGGTTTCTGAACGAACCTTATTGACCATACTCGCAAAACATAAGCCAAAAACGTCGGCCGAAGGCGGTTAAAAGTGATGGCAGGGAAACAATGAAGAGCGGTGTAGCAGATATCTTCACGACAGTCGCGTATCTGCTGCCCCCCTTCCAAGGGTAAGCTCGGCACTGACTCGAAGTGCAGCTTCAACGCGGTTTCTGACTTGAAGTTTGTCGTAAATAACACAAGAAACCTGTCTGACATGTCCCTCGGAGACGCCAAGCTCTCTTGCGATCTGTTTACCTGAGAGGCCACGTGCAATGCAACGCGCCAAATCCCACTCTCGCGGAGAAAGCCCAAGATGATGCTGATTCCGGCTAGCTGAGGGCGCTTGTGTCGAGCAGGCAAAGCGGAGCAAGACTTCTTCCGGAATCCAGAGTTCACCTCCTAAGATCCTGCTCAGTCCAATGAACATTTTTTTGTGCGCGCCTCCTTTCAACAGGATTCCTCGAGCGGCGTAGTCACGCATGCACATTCGCAAAATTTCAACTTCATGATCGTTTCCAGGAGCAAGTCCTGTGCAGATGACCACGGGAACATTGGATGGATTTCCAGCCTGAAAATGCTCAAGTGTCGCGGCGCCACGATTCTCACCATCCAGATTAAGATCCAGGAATACCAGATCCGGGGCAGGTGTCTTGTTGACTTCTTCAAGCGCGCTGGCAAGCGTAAAGACGGGCGTGATGTCGATTGGGGCGGCGCTCAGCTCCGACGCGTGTGTTTGGACATATTCGGAAAGAGCAACGCAAAGAATTTCGTGGTCATCGACCCATAGGATTTTCATGGTCGCTTCTCCTCTTTACACATCCGAGAAAAGCAATCGATCGTGCGCTACGTTTGTGCGGAGCACTGCCTGACAGCTTAGCATATCGAGCGAGGCCGCAGATCCCTGAACTGCAGAGTGTTGCGGACCCGCGGTCTCTAGCGCACAGGGTGTGCCATGTTCGCGCCGTGTGCCGCGCCCCGGGCGGCACGCGGCTTTGCGCGATCGAATCGGTTTCCGCGGCAGCCGCGGGCATGAAGGCGATCCGCGAGTGGTGGTGGCGCACCGACAGCCTCGCGGCGAAATGTCTGCGGCGTGCCGACAGTTCGATGCTCCGAACATGTGCGAAGTGCGTCGACGTATGCCCCTATCATTTCGTCCAGGCGGTGTTGAACGACCGATGTACCTTGGAAACGGTCGTTGTCCTTGCACTAGCGCGTAAGGCCGCTTCACACCCTGAGTCAGTCCGTCAAGCGTTTCGAGGGGGAAGCGCGAGGCTTCCAGGAAGGGGCGAGCCCCGCTTCCTCAGTGCGTTCAGATCGATGCTTTCGTCGTAGCGTTACCTTGTCTGAGGTTCGCAGCACGCGCGCCTGTACTGAACAGGCGGACACGGTACCGCGCCGAACGAACAGAACACGCAGCAGTCGCCCGGCTTCGGACGCAGCAGCGCATGACAGGCCGGACACTCGTAGTAGAACTGGCATGCATCCGTGGGCATGATTTCCGGCGTAGCGGTCCCGCATTGCGGGCAGCTCAGCACAGATGCAAGAACGACATTGCTCACGGTGACGATCCTCCTGTCGAAATCAACCATCACCGCGCTGACGCCGGACGCCGTCCGACGAAGCAACGCTCCACCGTCGCTGACGTACCAGATGGTCGAGCGACAAGGCTCCGGCGCCCCGGCACAACAGGACCAGCAGCATGGCTGCCCACTGAATATGCGTCGGCCACGCCTGCGGGTACACAAACAGCTCTATCACGGAGGTCATCCCGAGCAGGACCAATGCGGCGGGCCTGACGCCCAGGCCGAGTACCAGCAACACCGGCATGCTCAGTTCTATCGATACGGTAATGTGTGCTGCCACATCCGGCGGCAACAACGGCAGCCTGTATTCGTCGCGAAACAGTTCGAGCGCCGCATCCCAGTTCGCGAGCTTGGTCATGGCCGAATTCCAGAAAATCGTTGCAACCGCGAGGCGCAACGGAATGGCCAGCAGCCAGTAAGGCACGTTGTCCAGCAACTGAACTGCGCACTGAAATACGCTACGGCCGTTTGCAGGGTTGGAGAGGCGAGTCATGTCGATGATCCCTGGTCGATCCGAATACGGCTGGCAATCTGCGGCGTCTGGGCGAAGCATCCGCGTGCAAGGTAGGCGCCAATGAGTGTAAGACCATCCGCTTCCGGCGCGCGTGCCAGCGCCGCGCCGAGCGCCTCGCCCGCAAAAAGCGCCTTGCTGATGCGCCACTCTCCAGCGCTCAAGCGCAGGGTATCGACGCCTTCATCGACACGTTGCACGAGCAGATGCACAGGCTCGTCCGCGAGGTCGATTGCGCGCAGCGCCGCGTCGTCCTGCTGGAGCACGGCGCGCCAGATCGCGTCGGCGGGAGCGTCGCAGCGCAGCAACCGCGTCGCCGGATGAGGCGATAACCGCAGCAAGCCGAGCGCGCCCTCGTCGAGCCGTGCGAGATGTACCGGATCGAGCGGCGCGATGTCGGGTGCGTGCAGCACGCCATTCACCTGCCATTCGAACCGCGCGACGTCGACCACATATCGTACCGATGAGAGTTGTGGCATCCGCGCTAGGAAGGTCGGAAACTGTGCGCCGTAGTCGTCGAGCCATGCGCTGTGTGGCGGCGAAGCATGCATGAACAGGCGCACTGCGCCCTCAAAGAAGTCCCCGCCGACCAGCCGCTGCACGGCGGGAAAGGCAAGCCGCAGCGCATTGACCAGCACACCTTCCGCTGTGTTCCGATAAATGTTCAGGCGTGCTTGGGGATCGACACCATCGGCCAGCACGGTGGCGGCGGCGCTTTCATTGGCGCCTTCGAGCAGGCTGCGGCGCATGGCCTGTTGAAGATCAGCCAGCGATGGCGTGTGCATGTTCATGGCGAACCGCCTCCAGTGCTGATTCCGCGATTGCGGCTTCCTCGATGAGAACGTCGAGCGGCGGCACGTCGGTGTCCCATTCGACCAGTGTCGGCACCGGCCCGAAGCGTTGCAGCGTAGCCGCATAGAGCGCCCACACCTGCGCCGCGACGCGTGAGCCGTGATCGTCGATTCGCAAGACCTGGCCGCCCTCTAGATGCCTCACGCTGTGGCCGGCAAGATGGATTTCGCCGATGGCCGCCGGCGGCAGCGCGTCGAGATACGTGTGCGGATCCCATCCGTGATTGCACGCGCTGACGTAGATGTTGTTGACGTCGCACAGGAGCCCGCATCCCGTGCGTTGTGCGAGATGCGCGAGGAACTCCCACTCCGGTATTGTCGAATGCGCGAAGCGAAGATAAGTGGACGGGTTCTCCACGAGAAGCCGCCTTCCGAGTGCCGTCTGCATCCGATCGACGTTCCGGCACACGACGTCGAGCGATTCTTCGGTCATCGGCAACGGCAGCAGGTCGGCGAGATACGTACCGCCCGTCACGCTCCACGCAAGGTGCTCGGAGACGAGGCCGGGCTGAACACGCGCGACGACCTCGCTCACGCGTGCAAGATGTGCGGCGTCGAGCCCATCGGCGCTGCCTAGCGAGAGGCCCACACCGTGCAGGGAGACCGGATAGTCGCGGCGAATCGCATCCAGATAGCGCGTAGCGGGCCCGCCGCCCATGTAGTTTTCAGTGTGCACCTCGAACCACGCCGCGGCCGGCCGTTCGTCGAGCACGGCACGATGATGGCGAAAACGCAGTCCCACGCCGGCCCTCGAAGGAATCGGGCTGGCCGGCGCGCGCGTGCGGGCGACGGTTGCGCTCATGGCCGCAGCGCCCCTCAGCCTGCCTTCGTCTGGCCGCCCGCGATCTTGCTGCAATCGCCCGCGGGCAACAGCACGAATGACTTCGGGTCGCGCCCCTGAGTGGCCTGGCCGGCGCACGAGTGCGCCCCTTCTGCACAGTCGTTCTTCGCTACTGCGTTGATGCCGTAGCACTTTTCGAGGTGGTTCTGTGCCATTCTGGCCATGTTGTCCTTCACGACCTGCGGCGGGTTGCCCATACCCTGCGCCTGCGCGGGCAACGCCTGCATTGCAAGCGCCATGCCGACCGCGGCGGACAGCGACGAAATGGTCAAAGCGGACTTGCTCATAGTATCTTCTCCGAGGGTTGGGATCGCGAAGCTGCGATCTCCTAAGCAGATTCGGTCCGGCGCGGCCAAAGGTTACGCCGCGCACCAATTATTTTTTTGCGCAGATCGCCTCTTCCACTGACTGCAACGATGTCCGACTATCGACACCGCAGCGTCGCGCGCATGCTGCCCGAGCGGTCCACACCGGCTGGCGGGGAACCGCGCAGCGCCACGCTGGATGACGCAACGCGGCCCGACGGCACGCCCGACTGGTCCGTTTTGATGGCGCGCGCGCAGCAAGGCGATCGCGACGCCTACCGCCGGCTGCTGCAGAGCATGACACCGTATCTGCGCAACCTCGCGGACCGTCATGGGGTCCGTCCCGACGCAGTCGAGGACGTCGTGCAGGACGTCCTCGCCACCGTGCATCGCGTGCGCCATACCTATGACCCCGCGCGACCGTTCGGCCCCTGGCTGCTGACCGTCGCCATGCGCCGCATCGTCGATACGTTGCGCCACGCTGGGAGTCTTGACGCCCGCGAGGTGCCGCTCGACGATGAACATGAAACCTTGGCCGACCCCACAGCGAATCTGATGGAAGAGGCCACCGATGCGCGCATGCTGCGCGAGACGATCGAGCGTTTGCCGCCCGGGCAGCGCGACGCGATACGTATGCTCAAACTCGAGGAAATGTCTTTGAAAGAGGCGGCTGTGGCGAGTGGAATGACTGTTGCCGCGTTGAAGGTCGCTGTGCATCGCGGGCTGAAAGGCCTGCACAAGCTCCTGACGCAGGGAGACCGCAAATGAGTCCGCAAATGAGTCCGACCTCCGATCTGATCGAGTCGCTGGTTGCCGATGCGAACCCGGTGCGCCCGCTGCGCCCGCCCGCCGTGCGGGCGGTCGGCTGGCTCCTGTTCGCAGCACTCGTGCTCACTCTGGTCGGCGTGGCGCACGGCATGCGGCCTGACCTCGCCGCGAAGCTCCATCAGCCGGTGTTCGTGATGGGCGTGGCGGCAGCCGCGTTGACGGGCATTCTCGCTGCCGTCGCGTCGTTCGTTGCCAGCGTGCCGGGAAGGTCGCTGCGCTGGCTACTGTTACCGCTGCCCGCGCTGGTGGCATGGGTTTCGACGATCGGCTACGGATGCTTGACAAACTGGGTGGAGATCGGCCCGGACGGCATGTCGCTGGGGGAAACCGCGCGCTGTTTTGCGACGCTCGGCCTCACGGGCATTCCGCTCTCGCTCGCCCTGCTGATCATGCTGCGTCACGTGGCGCGGCTCGCGCCAGCTCCCGTGGTGATGACGGGCAGCCTGGCCGTTGCCGCGCTCACGGCTGTGGCACTGTCGATGTTTCATCCGCTCGACGCGACGGTCATGATCCTGGTCTGGAATTTCGGCGTCGCGGCGATGCTGTTGCTGGTCAGCGCGCGGTACTCACATCGATTGTTCGCGTGGGTCACATCGCCTGTCCGATGACAGCCTTGTCGGACCTTGTTGCATCAAGCGCACGCGGATATGGTGAACCGTTCGAAAGACAGGTTTTGAGGCAGGGGCATTTGCATGCCCGAAGAATTATGCGCGGCAATCGCTCGACGTCAGGCACGCACGATATCTCGATGCAAAGGAGGCAGCCATGTATGTCACTTACAGAATCGCCATCCTCGCCGGTGTGATCGCACTCGGGATGACATCGCGTGCAAGCTGGGTAGAGCAAACCGTTAACGCGACATTGCTATCGAACTCGATCCAGCTCGGGACGCCGTAATCTATCGGAGCGTCCGGAAGATGGACAAAAAGAGTATGGCGCCCACGCCTGATGTTTCGGTGAGCGTCGATGCCTGCTTAAGTACGCTGTTGAAGCGCTTCCCGGAAATAGCCCTTTCGGTCGTGCAGAATCTGATGGCGCTCGCGGAAGCGGATACCAGTGGCGAGGCGCCGGTGGTGACGATTCCGGCGAATTGTCTACTGGGACGCACAAGCGACGAGTCAAACCGCAAGCGCCGGAACCGGCGCCCAGCTGCCCGCATCGAACGGCTTTGCGACCGCGCAAATGAGCACGCCGTCGAGCTTTGACGGATCGTGGGACTTCAGTCCGACGGGCGTGTGGGTGATGCTGCCCGGCCTGTCCCATCCGCTTCTGCGCTGGCAACTCGGCCGGTAGGCGCGACCGCGAAGCCGTCGCGTGCGCCCAGTTGACCGCGCCGCGTCAGTCGGCGCCATCTCTGGGGAGGCCGCTGACATGTCCGGCGTCGGGGCCGGGCTCCCCGGATTGTGGACGATCGGAGCCGGCGCGCCGAAATGATCGTTTGTGGACAATCCGTCTACAAGTTAACTCTTTGCTGCGCTCGGCGAATTTCGTCCGTCACCCCAGCGACGGTCTGTAAACTGTCCCTTCTGCTGCGGACAAGAGGTTGGAGTTGTGAGATCAGGATACGGGGCGATATTCATCGCCTTAATCGCCGCGGCGCTGTTCGGCGCCGCGACACCGTTGGCCAAGGCGCTGCTCGGCTCAGTCAGCCCCTTCATGCTCGCGGGACTGTTTTATCTCGGTAGCGGCCTGGGGCTTGGCGTCGGCATCGCGTGGCGTGCCTTCCGATCGCGCGGGCTTCAGTCCGCCGCGGACCACCGTATCACCAAAGACGAGTTGCCTTGGCTGATCGGGGCGATAGCGATGGGTGGCGTCGCCGGCCCCGCATTGCTGATGCTGGGCCTGTCCACCACACCAGCGGCAACGAGTTCGTTATTGCTCAACCTTGAGGGTGTGTTGACCGCAGTGATTGCCTGGGTGGTCTTCCAGGAAAATGTCGACATTCAGGTTTTTCTCGGCATGGTGGCGATCGTTGCCGGCGGCGTGCTTCTGTCGTGGCATCCGGGACAGTCGGGCGTGCCGATGGGTGCGTTACTGATCGTCGGCGCGTGTCTGTGCTGGGCAATCGACAACAACCTGACGCGCAAGGTCTCGGCGAACGACGCGATGGTGATCGCGTGTCTCAAAGGGATGGTGGCCGGTCCCGTGAATCTCGGCATTGCGATCGCGGCGGGCGCTTCGCTTCCGTCAGCAGGAACCATGGCGGCAGCGATGCTGACCGGGCTTGGCGGTTACGGCATCAGCCTCGTGCTGTTCGTTGTTGCACTTCGCCATCTCGGTACGGCGCGTACAGGCGCGTACTTTTCCGTTGCGCCGCTTTTCGGTGTCATGCTTTCGCTGATCATATGGCCCGCGCTACCCAATCTGTCTTTCTGGATTGCCGCCGCCCTGATGGCGCTGGGTATCTGGCTACATGTGCGCGAGCGGCACGAGCATGAGCACAGTCATGAGTTTCTTCAACACACGCACCGGCATCGCCATGACGAGCACCATCAGCACGCGCATGATTTTCCTTATGCCGGTGAGGAGCCGCACACGCACCCCCACGTGCATCTGCCTATTACACATTCGCACGCGCATTTTCCCGATATCCATCATCGGCATCAGCACTAGCTGTCCTCCGACGTCGTCATTTCCCCAGGGCGGCGCAGCATCTTGTCGACTTCGCCCGCGTGCATCTCCTCGACGTGGATCATCTGACGGGCGAACTCCTCGAGTGCAACCGAGCGGTCCTCGACGAGCGCCAGCAGGTCGCGATACAACTGCAACGCAAGATTCTCGGCTTGCAACGACTCGCGGAGGATCGAAGAGATATCGAAGGTGTGCGAGTCGAGCAGAGGACCGATCGCAAGCGACGGATAGGCACCCAGAGTCGTGATCCATTCGCCGGCCTGCTGTGCGTGCAACAACGATTCATCGGCCTGCGCGCGCAACCACGACCTGATCGGGATGCGTCCGAATCCGAAAACAAGGAACGAATAGTGCGTATATCGGACGACGCCGGCCAACTCGGATTCGAGAATCCGGTTCAGCACCGCAACAACGTCTTCCTTATTGATCTCGGCCATTTGAAGTCTCCTTTCATGGCGCGGCGAGGCGTCCGGCCTCGCGACCGCGTAGGCCGGCAAGCGGCCGCAAACCGTGGCCGCACGCCTGATCGAAACGGATAGATCCCGCCGGCCCACCGCTTTTCGCATCAAGCGTTCACGACGTCGTCGAGTGTCGCACGCTCAAGTGCCCTTCCCCTTCTTCACCCGCTCGATCTGCTGCTTCGCCGCCTGATACACGACTTCCGGCGTGAAACCGAATTTCTTCTTCAGATCCGCGATCGGCGCCGACGCGCCGAACGTATGCATGACGACCTGCGCACCGAGCCGTCCTGTATACCGATCCCAGCCGAGCGACGCAGCCTGCTCGACCGCGACGCGCGCCTCGACGTCCGCGGGCAGCACCGACTCCTGATACGCGCTGTCCTCGCGCTCGAAGATGTCCCACGACGGCATCGACACGACGCGCGCCGCGATGCCCTCGCTCTTCAGCTTCTCGTACACGTCGGCGCAGATCGATAGCTCGCTGCCGGTCGCCATCAGGATCACCTCTGGCTTCTTGCCAGCGGGGGCGTCGGCGAGCACATACGCACCGCGCCTGACGCCGCTCGCGGGCGCATAGCGGCTCCGGTCGAGCGTCGGCAGCGGCTGGCGCGACAAGACGATGCACGCCGGCCGATGCGGCTGCGTCAGCGCAACGCGCCAGGCCTCGGCCGCTTCGTTCGCGTCGCCGGGACGCAGTACCGTCAGTCCGGGCACGCCGCGCAACGACGCGAGTTGCTCGATCGGCTGATGCGTCGGACCGTCTTCGCCGAGGCCGATCGAATCGTGCGTGAACACAAAGATGGCCGGCACTTCCATGATCGCGGACAGGCGGATCGGCGGCTTCATGTAGTCGCTGAAGATCAGGAACGTCGAGCCGTACGCGCGCAGATTCGATAGCGCAAGACCGTTGACCACCGCGCCCATCGCATGCTCGCGAATGCCGAAGTGCAGATTGCGGCCGGCATAGTGATCCGCCTGGAAGCTGCCGGCGCCTTCGAACTTCAAGTTGGTTTTCGTCGACGGCGACAGGTCCGCCGCGCCGCCGATCATCCACGGCACACGCGCGGCAATCGCATTGAGCACCTTGCCCGACGATTCGCGTGTCGCGATGCCCTTCGGGTCCGCGTTGAAGCTCGGGATGTCGCTGTCCCAGCCCTGCGGCAATTCGTGCGCCTCGATCTGCGCGAATTCGCGCGCGAGCTCCGCATACTGCTTTTTGTAGCTGTCGAACTTCGCCTGCCATTGTTCGCGCGCCGCCTTGCCGCGCGCGCCGATGCCCTGCGCGAAGCGCTCGTGCACGCCCTCGGGCACGTAGAAGAACTTGTCCTCGGGCCAGCCGTAGAACTTCTTGGCCAGCGCGACTTCCTCGACGCCGAGCGCTTCGCCATGCGCGGACGCGGTGTCCTGCTTGTTCGGCGCCCCCCAACCGATGACGCTGTGAACCACGATCAGCGTCGGCCGGTCGGTCACGCTCTTTGCTTCGACCAGCGCCTTTTCCAGCGCGGCGGTGTCGTTCGCATCGCCGACGTGCAGCGTGTGCCAGTTGTAGCCGTGAAAGCGGCTTGCCACGTCGTCGCTATACGCGAGGTCCGTATGGCCTTCGATCGTCACGCGGTTGCTGTCGTAAATCCAGATCAGGTTCGACAGCTTCAGATGGCCCGCGAGCGAGGCCGCTTCGTGCGAGATGCCTTCCATCATGTCGCCGTCGCCGCAAATCGCGTACACGCGGTAGTCGAACAGCGGCGCGTCCGCACGATTGAAGTGGCTCTCGTACCAGCGCGCGGCCATCGCCATGCCGACGCTATTGCCGAGCCCTTGCCCAAGCGGTCCCGTGGTGGTCTCGACGCCGGTCGTCATCCGGTACTCGGGGTGGCCCGGCGTATTGCTGTCGATCTGGCGGAAATGCTCGATGTCGTCGAGCGATACGGCCGGTGCGCCGGTCGGCTTGCCGTGTTCGTCGACGGCTTTCACGTTGGCCAGATGCAGCAGCGAATACAGCAGCATCGACGCATGCCCGGCCGACAGCACGAAGCGGTCGCGATCCGGCCACAGCGGCTGGTCAGGGTCGTAACGCAGATGGTGTTGCCACAGGTGATACGCGACCGGCGCGAGCGCCATCGGCGTGCCGGGGTGGCCGGAATTGGCTTTCTGCACGGCGTCCATCGACAGCGTGCGGATCGTGTTGATGCACAACTGATCGAGGGCGGAATCGTTTTGCATGGGACGCTCCTTGTTCGGCAATTCGGAAGACGGCCGACGCGCGCCGCGGAGCGCGCGGACGGATCGGCGCATCGTGTCGACATGGAATCGCGCGCGTCCGGGCATGTCGATAAGGACGCGAAGCCGCACGTGGAACCACCCACGTGCCAGCGTCACCGCCGAAAGCGCGCGGGAAAATCGCGGCGAAGCCCACCGATGATGCGCCTAACCGCGCAACTCTGCACGCCACGCCGGCGCAGGTCGGTTGCATCGCGAACGACGAAGTTCAGGCCGACTGCAGCCAAAACTCGATGACGGGACCATGCTTGCCGTCGATCGGATCGAGCGGCGGAAACGGCAACGCCAGCATCTCGGTGAGTTCCTGCGGCGTCAGCGCTTCGCGGCGAATGTCCCATTGCTGCCCGAACGGATAGCCCGCCACCACCTGAAAATGCCGCTCGAACGATTGCAGACAATGGCCGGTGCCGGCCGGCAGCAGCAGCACGTCGCCCGCGTGCACCGTCACCACGCGTCCGCCCGGCCCGCCGACGATCACCTGGGCGCTCGCGTCTGTCACGCCGAGCACCTCGTGCGCGGTCGCGTGAAAGTGATGGAAGTCGAAGATGCTGTTGCGCCACTGCGCGGGCCATGCATTGCGCTCGAAGAGGATTTCGAACGCGGCGGGCAGATTGCCGCTGCCGGGCGACAGCGCGCGCCGGTACAGCACGACCGGCAGCTTGCTGTTGTTCGGCACCCAGTCGTGCGGCTCCAGCATGAACGCTTCGTATTCGGTCTGCGCGGCGTCGAAGCCGTGCCTGGACTCGTTGAACATGGTTGCTCCTGGCTTGTGATGCGGTTGCCGCTAACCTGCGGACGAGCAGCCGGCTAGCCTCCGCCGATGCCCTGCAGCACCTTGCCCGTGCCGCCGCACACCGCGCAGCGAGCGCCCTCGACCTTGCCCGTTCCGTGGCAGGCGGTGCACAGGTCTTCGCCAGCGCCCGGTGTGTTGGGCGGCGCTTCGTCGCCCGGGTTCATCGATTCGGTTGGATGGTCCGGTTGCATGCGCTTTCTCCGGTTGGATGTTGACGGATTCGAGGCGCGGGCTGGCACGCAACGCGCAGCGTCATTGCTCGCCCGGCTGCTTGTGATGCGATTCGCGCCCGCCGCCGCCCGGCGGCTCGGCGTGCTCGCCGGTGCCGAGCGGCACTTCGGCGCCGTGGCGCGGCCGCTCGCTCGACCGTGGCGGATTGGTCGCTTTGTCCACGCCGGTCTGCACGACCGGTTCGATGCCGAGCGGACTCGGCTCGACGTAGTGCGTGCCGCTCGGCTTGTTGCGGGCTTTGACTTCGTCGGACATCGTGGGCGCGGCGCGGTTATCTGGCCTCGCGGACTGCTCGCCGCCTGGCGTCGCGCTCTGCTGCGGGGTGTCGGTCGATTGGGGATCTTGCATCGCGCCCTCCTCGTTTGTTCTGCCGTCGATTCGCGTCATCACGCGCCATCTCGAACGGGCATCTGGTTCATGCAGCAACATTCGAGCCCTGCCGGAGAAGTCCGCGCGCAGCGCAACAGGCACGGCCATTGCGATCTCGAAGGCGGTAGCACGGCACGTTCGCTTTGTAAAAAAGGCGCCCCCGAAGGAGAACCTCATGAGCATTACGACAATTCGCGTATCCGAAACCGAGGTGCAGGTCGAGCGCACGCTGTACACGTTCGCGCAAAAGAGCGACGCCGATGCGTTCCAGAACTGCCTCGTCGACGGTTCGGTCGACACCTGCTATCGCGATCGTCCGCCGCTGTCGGCGCGCCCCACCGTGCCCGACGAACATCCGGACGGTCCCGCGCGCGGCAGCACGATTTCGCCGTCGCTCGGCGGTCTGCCTTGATGGCTCTGCGCCTCTCACGGAAGCACTGCCAAACCGGCTGCGCCCGCTCAGCCTTCGGGCGCGGCACGATCGGCCGCGACGAGCTTGCGGCCGTACGCAATCGCGGCGCGGCGTGCTTCGTCGGCGGTCGCATAGGGGCCGATCTGCGGTGCGCCCTCGAACGGGAACAGAATCCGCCTGTCCGCTTTCCTCACAACCTTCAGTCCACCTATGTATCGGCCGTCGCCTGTTCCGTGATAGCTGGCGAAAATCTCGAAGTCGTCGTCGGCAACGTCGGCCTTGTGTCGCGCCATATGCGCTCCTCGTCCTGTGCTTTGCGTGGGCGATGTCCAATGTGAGCCGGGCGCGCGCGGTCATCGCGATGCGGCGCGCGTGCCGGGTTCCAGCAATTGACGTTCCACGCGAACGACATCCGTCGACATGCGGCACGAGCATTGCGCGTCTAAACGAAGACTATGGGGAGAGGACTGATGGATTTACCTGATATGAGCCGGCAAGCGCCCAGTGCAATCGGCACATTCGACCCGAACGCGCCAACCCACGCGCAATTTTCGTTGCAGTCGCTGCCGCTGCCGCTGCATCCGCATGCGCCGATGCCGCCCGAAGTCGACCCCGACATCGCGCCGAACACGCCGCCGCCGAAGATCGACCCCGATCCGATCCCGGACGATCCGGTCGACGTTCCGCACGAACCACCCGAAGGCGATCCACCTGCGGCGCCGCCGCCACAGCATGCATGGCGCCGGCATGCGGCGCTAGCCCGCCGGCGGGCGCATCGTCGCAATCGGAATCAGGAATTCGGACACGCCGGTCAGAATGATCTGCACGCCGATGCATAGCAGCAGGAACGCCGACACCCGCAACGCGACCTTGGTGCCCTCGACGCCGAGATAGCGCGCGAGGATCGTTGCGCGGCTGTAGATCAGATACACGCAGACGGCCACCGCGAACGTGATGGCGACCGACGCGATGCCCGACATCACGAACGCCGACAGCTTGTGCGTGCGATTCGCCGACAGCGCGATCGCGGTCGCGATCGAGCCGGGCCCAGTGGTCAGCGGCACGGTTAGAGGAAAGAACGCGCGCGATTTCGCGGTTTCGGCGTCGACGCGCTTGACTTCCGTCTGCTCGACCGCCGGCGTGTCCGGCGCATTGAGCATTTGCCAGCCGCCCACGGCAAGCGCGAGCCCGCCGCCGATGCGTAGCGCCTCCATCGAGATACCAAAGAAATGCAGGATCGGCGTGCCGATGAAGAATGCCACCAGCAGCACAACGGCGGCGTTGATCGCGATCTTGCGGGCGAGTACGGTGCGCTCGTCGAGGGTCAACGACGCGGTCCGGTCCAGAAACACAAACGCGCCGCTGAACGGATTGATGATGCTGATTAAGCCGATAAAGCCAAACATGATGTCCGAGATCAGACTTTCGACCATGTGCGTGTCCGTGTGTCTGCGTGTGCTCGCGCGAGTTCGCGCCTGGGCGCGCTGCCGGTCATGAACCCGGGCGGAATCGCGCGGTCCGGAAAATGCTGCAATGCTCGCAGATCATATCGCGGCGCGCCAGTCGGCCTGCAGAAAAGCCGCGCGACACCTTGCGCGCCACGGCGCGTCCCGCTTTGCACTGCAGCAATCCGGGCTGGAAAGATGCAATTGCAACGGTCGAAACGCTGACATTTATTTTGACCTGCTTTACGGGACCGAAGTATCCGGCATACAGTCCTCAGCGAAGCCGGAATATCAACGACACATCCCTACTGGTTCGAGGAGTTGTCCACATGCTGCTTCGTGTACTTGCCGCGTTGCCGTTCGTCGGCATCCTGGTCGGCGTTTCGTTTGTCAATCGCGTCGAGCCGATCGTGCTCGGCATGCCGTTCGTGCTGGCCTGGATCGTCATGTGGGTGGTGTTGAGCGCGATCATCATGGCGATCATCTACAACCTCGATCCGTCCAACCGACACGTCGTCGCCGATGGCGAGGAGGTTCGCCCATGAGCGCACTCGTCATCATCGCCGCCGTTACGCTATTCGCGCTGTTCCTCGGCGTGCGCGCAAGGCGCGGCCACGACATGAGCCTCGAGCAGTGGAGCGTGGGCGGCCGCAGCTTCGGCACCGCGTTCGTGTTCCTGCTGATGGCCGGCGAAATCTATACGACCTTCACGTTCCTCGGCGGCAGCGGCTTCGCGTACGGCAAGGGGGCGCCGGTCTACTACATCCTCGCGTACGGCACGCTCGCGTACATCCTGTCGTACTGGATGCTGCCGCCGATCTGGCGCTACGCGAAGACGCACCGCCTGGTCTCGCAGCCGCACTTCTTGACGCGCAAATACGAGAGCCCGGCGCTCGGCACGCTGGTCGCGCTGGTCGGGGTGGCCGCGCTGATCCCGTACCTGGTGCTGCAATTGAAGGGCCTCGGCATCATCGTCGCGACCGCGTCGTACGGTGCGATCTCGTCGACGGCGGCGATCTGGATCGGCGCGATCGTCGTGACCTCTTACGTGATCGTGTCGGGCGTGCGCGGCTCCGCCTGGAACTCGGTGGCCAAGGATCTGCTGATTCTCGCGATCGTGCTGTTCCTCGGCATCTATCTGCCGCTGCATTACTACGGCGGCTTCGGCGAGATGTTCCGCACGATCGACGCCGCCCGTCCCGGCTTCCTGACTTTCCCGGCGCGCGGTTCGAGCGTCGTGTGGTTCCAGTCGACGGTGCTGCTGACCGCGCTCGGCTTCTTCATGTGGCCGCACACGTTCGGTTCGATCTTCACGGCGAGGGACGAGCGAATTTTCCGCCGCAATGCCGCGATTCTGCCGCTCTATCAGCTGATCCTGCTGTTCGTGTTCTTCGTCGGCTTCGCGGCGACGCTGCGCGTGCCGGGCCTGAAGGGCGCCGACATCGACCTGTCGTTGTTCCGCCTGTCGCTGCAGACGTTCGATCCGTGGTTCGTCGGCGTGATCGGCGCGGCCGGTATCCTGACCGCGCTGGTGCCGGGCTCGATGATCCTGACTTCGGCGTCGACGCTGCTCGCCAACGACGTGTATCGCGGCATGGTGAACCGCAACGCGTCGGATGCGTCGGTCGCGGTGATCGCGCGCTTCCTCGTACCGGTCGTGGCGCTGGTCGCGGTCGCCTTCACGCTGAACGGCGGCGAAACCATCGTCGCGCTTCTGCTGATGGGCTACAGCTTCGTCACGCAATTGTTCCCGGCCGTGCTCTGCAGCCTGTTCCCGCACAACCGCGCGACCAGGCAAGGCGCGTTCTGCGGCATCGTCGCGGGTGTCGCGGTGGTCACGCTGACCACGACGCTGCACTGGAGCGTCGGTCAACTGATGCCGTTCCTGCCCGATGCGCTAAAGGACGTCAACATCGGCTTCCTTGCGCTCGCGGTGAACGTGATCGTGTTCGTGATCGTCAGCGCGGTGACGCAGCCGAGCGCAGCCGAGCAGGAGAAGCACGCGTCGGCGCATTGAAAGAGCTGGCCGCGGGCGTGATTCGAGGCTTGCTGTTTCGACCGCCCGCATTTGCGTACGCTGGCGCCTGACGCATCTGAAGGGGCTGTTCGTTTCGGCGACAGCCCCTTATTCTTTCTGTTCACGGCTCGACCGCGCTCTCGACGATCCACGGAACCCCGAATGTCCTACGTTCTCTACTACTCGCCCGGCGCGGCCAGCATGCCCGTGCACTGGATGCTGCTCGAAATGGGCGTGCCGTTCGAAGCGCGCCTCGTCGATATCGACGCGGGCCAGCAGCGCGATCCCGAGTATCTGCGTCTGAATCCGGCCGGGCGCGTGCCCACGCTGGTCGTCGATGGCGTGCCGCGGCATGAATCGGCCGCGCTGCTGATGCTGCTCGCCGAGCGCCACGCCGAGGCCGACCTCGCGCCCGCGCCCGGCTCGGCCGGACGCGCGGAATGGCTGGAATGGATGATCTACCTCGCGAATACGCTGCTGCCCGCGATGCGCGACTGGTTCTACGCCGGCAGCGACGGCGACCCCGCGGGCGCCGAGGCGGTGCGCGCGCTCGCGCAACGCCGCATCGAAGAAGCGTGTGCGCGGCTCGACAGGCATTTCGCCGACGGCCACGCATACCTCGCGGGCGGCAAGCTCAGCACCGCCGATCTGCTCGCACTCGTGCTGATGCGCTGGACCCGCAACATGCCCCACCCCGCGACGGTGGGCTGGCCGCATCTCGCGAGCTATATCCGCAGGTTGCGCGCACGGCCGGCGTTCATCGAACTCAACGAGCGCGAAAAGCTGACGGAGTGGCGCAACGAAGGCCAGTGACGTTCAGGCGGTTCACAACGTCGCTTCCCTGCCCGTCTGCGCCGCGAACGCGAAGCCGTTCTTGCCGTCGCGCTTGACCTGATACATCGCGGCATCGGCGGCGGCGACCAGACGGCGGTGATCGTCGACGTCGTCGGGATAACTCGCGATGCCCACGCTCGCGCGCACGCCGCCGATTCCCATCTGTTCGTCGGTGTCGACCACGCAGGCCATCAGCCGGCGCGCGATCTCGGCGAGCTCGTCATCGCCCGCAAAGGTGCGCACCAACACCGCGAACTCGTCGCCGCCGATGCGCGCGACCAGATCGCCTTTGCGCACCGAGGCGCGAAACCGGGCGGATACCGCGGCGAGGAATTCGTCGCCGGTGCGATGCCCGAACGAATCGTTGACCTGCTTGAAGCCATCGAGATCGATATACAGCACCGCGAGGCGCTGCTCGTGGACCGCGATCCGCGCGGTCCTTGCGGCGGCGTCGAGCGCGGCCAGCAGCTTGCGGCGGTTCGACAGGCCGGTCAGCGAATCGTGCAGCGACGCCAGCTCGAACTCGTGCGACTGCCCCGCGAGCTGCCGGGTGCGCTTCGCGTACATGCCGAGCGCCGTGATCAGCATGCAGAACAGCAGCGCGGCGAGCGCGATCAACGTGCGCGCGACGTGCGCGACGCGCAGCCGCACGTCGGCGCTCGACGCGTCGCGTTGCGCGCGCCAGTAGGCCGACACGCTGCCGAGCGCCGCCGCGACGGCTTCGGGCGTTGGCTGCGCCGTGGACATCGCCGGAATGGGCGGCGCCGGCGACGGACTCGCGTTGACGAGCGCCGCAAGCGACGCGAAACGCCCCGCGAGTTCGGCGCGCGCCGCGTCATAGGCCGGCACGAACGACGCGTCGTGACTCGCCGGGGTGTCGGCCATACGCTGCCACGCGGCCAACTGCTCGCGCGCGCTGTCGACGCGCCCGGCGGCTTCGAGCACGAGGCCCGCGTACTCCTGCTTCAACTGATCGGAAAACACCGTGCGGATCTGCATCGCCACATACAGCAGGCCGAACAGCAGACACAACAGCGCGGCCACGCCGACGCTCGCAGGCCCCGGCCGGAAGCGCCACACCGGCACGCGCGCGCGTGCGGCGCCGCGCAGCCCTGCTCGCCCCGCTGGTCCGACGACCGCGTGCTCAGGGATGGGAGTAGGTATCTTGTTGCTGTCGGCCGTTGTCATGTTGACGATAGCTCACGCGTCGAAAGAACTGTCCGATCCGCGCAAACAGACCGCCCTTGTGCTGCGACGACGCGCGCCGCTCCTGCTGTGCGAGCCGCGTTTCTTTCGCGTCGTGACCGGCCGCGGGCTTCGCGGTGGAATTGGCGGCATTGGCGACGTGCCGCGTGTAGCCCGGCGGTGGCGTGGGAACGATGGGCGCTGTGGGTGGGTTGGCCGACATATCCGCCGACATATCCGCCGAGGTATCGACCGGCGTATCGGCCAGCGTGGCGGTGAGATTCGGGTCAGGCGTACTCGGGTGGATCTGCCCGGACCACACGGCCGGGTTGGTGTCCTCGAAGCCGCCGTTCGCGCCGGCCGCTTCGAGCGCGACCTCTGGCGTGGCGGGCGGCCTGGCTGAGGGCATGGCGAAGGGCGCGGCGGCCTCCTCCGGCGCGTGCGCGACGGCCACCGTCGGCACCCGGGCCGATGCCGATGAGCCGAGCGCCTGGCGCGCGCCCGCAATGGCATCCGCGTACGTCTGCTGATCCTGGTTGAACCAGACGCCGTAGGCGACGGTGCCCATCACACCGAAGGTCAGCGCGCCGGCCGCCGCGAGGCACAGGGCAAGGCGGCCGAAGCGCGGGGGCGGCACGCCCGATTCGTCCGGGCCGTCGGGTTCGAAGGAGGACCGGCCGTCCGTTGTGGAATGACGCAAGTCGATATCGTCGGGATCGGTAGCCATCGCAATACGCTCCGGGTATGCCACTTTCTGCTGACAAGCTGGCGCGCTGACGAGCCGGCGCGTAAACCGAGCTCGCGGGCTGCCGCTGCACGCAATGCTCAATGAATGTAATCCTGTCGCAGACGGCCGACAACACAGCAGCGTTGCGTTTCCGCCTCGCTTTGGTGGTGCCGCCAGATGCCCGGTGAGTTGGCAAAAAAGCGTGCAAAGCCGGTAAAAACTCCAACCCGGCAAAGAGCCCGACAGCCAGCCGTGCGCCTGCCGTAGGCCGCTACGCCCGATGCGACGCGGATTCTGCGAAACGCGCCAACGCGGTCGCCGTTTCGCATGCAACAACCGGGCCTGGCGGCGAACGCGCGCGCGACGCCGAAACCGCCGCTTGAAACCGCGTTGGACTGCGCGCGCCGCGCGCCTCGAGCAGCATTCCGCGAACTGCTACCGTGCGAATTCCCGAAGCCGTCCGCGCCGGATGGTAGGGTCACGTGCGCGCATGGCGCGAACGCCGCGCCGTGCCCGGCCCAACGGTGCCCGGCCCAACGTCATCGGTCAGCATAAAAATCATGTCGAACAGGTATCAGCACCAACCACTCACGCCGTTGAGCCGCGCGCTTGCGCGCTTTTCTCTGTCGGAAACCGCCAAGTACACGAAGCTGACGCTCGGCCTGTGGATCGGTTTCGGCATCCCATACCTGCTCGGCTTTCCCGACGCGGCCGTGCCGCTCGCGGGTTCGACGATGCTGACGCTGGCGCTCGGTAGCTCGATTTCGGCGGCTCGAAGCTACTTCTACAAGCGGGTGTTTTCGAACGTGGTGGCGATGCCGCTCGGCACGCTGCTGATCTGGCTGACCGCGCCGCACCTGTGGATGGGCGCGGCGCTGCTGCCGGTCGTGATCTTCAGCATCGTCGCGCTGCGGCCGTCGCTGTTCCAGATGACCAGCATCACGGTGCCGATCACGCTCGTGCTCTACACCGGCGAACATCTTCCGCTGCTCGAACAGCGCCTGATTGGCGTGGTACTCGGCATGTTGCTCGGCTTCGTCATCCAGCAGATCGCGTTTCCGCCCGATCACGGCTACTGGGCGAACACGCTCGTCAACGACGGCAATGAACAGGCCACCGATGTCGTCGCGCAACTGGCCGCGGGCCAGCTCGACAAAGCGCAGATCAAGCCGGCGGCCTCGAGGCTGCGCACGCTGAGCACGAACCTGAAGCAGGCGCACCTGCTGCTGAAGACCGACCTCGAGCAGGCGTGGGTGTCGCCACATCTGAAGCGCAACGCGGCACGGCTGCCGGTGTTCGCGAGCTATCAGGAGACCTTCGATTCGCTGGTCAATTTTCTTGAAACGATGGACACGTTTCACGATCAGTTCGCCGCGCTCGACGCCGCGTGGCGCGAAATGTTTCTCGCGCGGCTCGCGCGGCTCGTCAACGCGCACCGGCAACTGGCCGAGGCGGCGGACCTGCGCGTCGAGCGTCCGCCGCTCGACGCGCCGCCGCTGCATATGGAGGACCTGCGTCAGCTGACCGAGGACCTGCCCGCGTCGGACGTGTTTACGAGCGTGTACCTCGGGCATCTGACCGGCTATGGGATTCTGCTGTGCCGGTTGAGCGAGCTGCATACCGCGTAAGCGACGTTCCGCACGGAACTACCAGGACCGCAACACGATGCACGATGGACAACTTCCAGTCGCGCACTACCTGTGTTGACAGTTTTCCACGATGTTCCAGGGTGCAGGAATTCGTCGTGCGGTGCCTTCCCGTGCCGGCCAAGCCTTGTTGAGTTCGGAGCAAAATCCGAACTGCCCTTGCTGAGCAAGGGCTTGGCGGCAATTGGATCATTGCACGGTAATGGTCGCCTTCATGTTCGGATGGATGCCGCAAAAGATCTTGTACACGCCCGGTTTATCGAATTTGAACTGATAGGTGTCGTCCTGATCGAGCGCGCCCGAGCGGAACAGGCCCGCGTCGTTGACCACGGTGTGCGGCTCGCCGTCGAGATTCTTCCATGTGACCGTCGTGCCCGCCTTGATGGTCAGTTCCATCGGCGAGAACATGAAGTTCTTGATGACGATCGCGTTAGGCGTCGACGCGACGGTCTGTTTCTGCACCTGCATCGGCATCGTCGTTTGCGCAAAACCGAGCCCCGCCGACACCGCCAGAATCGCGACACTGCCGAGCAGAATCGCGAGCGCGCGGCCCATCATATTGGTTAGCATCATTGATCTCCTCGAGCGTAAAAGTAGCGCGTGTCGTCAGGCGAGCGTTGTGTCGTCGAGCGTCGCCTTCAGCGGATGACGCGCGATGCTGACGCTCGTCACGCCGAGCATCTTCGGCAGCTGGTCGCTCGCGACCTTCAGCGGCCCAGGGCCATCGCCCTGGCCGGCGGTCGGCTGCGGATAGGCGGTCGAGCGCGCGGTATGGAACGTCACGTTGCCCTCGACCTTCGTCACGATCTGATGAATGTGGCCGTTCAACACCGTCACGGAACCGAAGCGCTTCAGATAGCTCATCGCCTGTCCCGCGTCGCCCGTGCCCCAGCCCCACGGCTCGTAGATGGTCCACATCGGCATGTGCGCGAACACCACGACCGGGGTGCTCGAAGAGCGGCCTTTCAGATCGTTTTCGAGCCATTCGAGCTGCTCGTCGCCGAGACCGCCGAGGCCGTTCGGCTTGAAATGCATCACGTTGACGAGCCCGACGAAATGCACGCCCTGGTGATCGAAGCTGTAATAGCCACGGTTATCCGAAGCCTTGCCGAAGCGGCTGAAGTACTCCGTGCCGGGGCCGTCGGTGACGTCATGCTCGCCGGGGACCGTGTGCAGCTCGGTGATCTTCAGTCCCGACATCAGCTGCGCGGCCAGATCGAATTCCGCGGGCTTCGACAGATGCGTGATGTCGCCGGTGTGAATCGCGAGCGGCGGACGCGCCGGCATCGCGTTGATGTAATCGATCGTCTGTTTCAGCGTGCCCGCGACGTCGGGATTCGCCTCCTTGTTGAAGCCGATATGCGTGTCGCTGATCTGCAGGAAAAGCGGCGTGCCAGCCGCTGGCGTCGCGGTGTTCGCGTCGGCCGCGAGCGCAAGTTCGACCGGCGTCAGCACGCCGCCCGACAACATGAACACGGTGCCGAGGCCGCCGAACGCAAGACACTTCAGCGCGCCGCGACGCGCCGGATCGAATGAATGATGTGACGACATGATGACCTCACGATAGGGATTCGCCGAACCGAACCCGGTTCGTGAGGCATGACTGGCTTGTGGCGGGTTTTATTCCCGTGTCGTGCGGCGTTTGTGGGAGGCGGCACCTGTATGCGAATAGAAAGCGGCAAGTAGTCGCCGTGGCGGATTGCGCACCGGATTGCGCACTGGATTGCGCATCAGGTCAGCCGCCGACCGCCGCGATGATCCGCGCGCGCATCGCGTCGTCGGGTAGCGGTCCCGATCCCGCGCGCACGTTGTCCGCCATGTATTGCGGCCGCCCGGTGCCCGGAATCACGACCGTCACCGCCGGCTGCGCGAGCACGAATTTCAACAGAATCTGCGCCCAGCTCGTGCAGCCGATTTCGCCGGCCCATGCGGGCAACGGCATTTTCATCACGCGCGCGAGCAAACCGCCGCCGCCGAACGGTTGATTGATCACGACGCCGATGCCGAGATCGGCTGCGAGCGGCAGGATGCGCTGCTCGGCCGCACGATCGTCGGCGGCGTAGTTGATCTGCACGAAGTCGGGCTTCTCGCTGCGCATCACCGCCGCGACTTCGTCGAACGCGCTCGATGTGTAATGCGTGATGCCGAGATAGCGAATCCGGCCGCGCGCTTTCCAGTCGCGCAAGGTCGCGAGCTGCGTGCGCCAGTCGAGCAGATTGTGGATCTGCATCAGATCGACATGCGGCTGCTGAAAACGCCGCAGCGATTCCACCATCTGCGCGATGCCGGCCTCGCGTCCCTCGGTCCAGACCTTGGTGGCGACGAACGCCTTGCGATGCGCGTCGAGCTGCGTGAGCAGCGCGCCCGCGACCGCTTCCGACGAACCGTACATCGGCGAAGAATCGATCACCGAGCCGCCCGCTTCGAACAGGATGCGCAGCACCTCGGCGAGTTGGGCGCGGGCGGCGGCATCGTCGCCGACGTCGAAGGTGCGCCACGTGCCGCAGCCGATCACCGGCAGCGCTTCGCCGGTGGACGGGATCGCGCGGCGGCTCATGCGGGGTAAGGTGGTGCCGGATTGCGCGTGCGCCTCAGTTTGCGCGGACGTGACGCGCGACAGCGCAAGCGCTGCCGGCAGCCCGAGCGCCGTGCGCAGAAAGCGGCGGCGGTGATCGTGGTTCGACGAATGTGCCATAGCGTGTATGGTGCCCTCGTGCATGAAAGTTCGACCGTCATCGCAACTGCTATAACACACCGCGGCGCGCGAGTTCGATCGACAAGCTCGCCGCGTCGACGAACCGAAAGCCCTAAAAACCGGCCGCGAGCGCGCCGTCCACGCTGGCCTGGCTGTCGTCGATGAATAGCGTGTCCGTTGCGGCCGCGCCGAGGCGTTCGACGCAGCGCAGATAGGTTTGCGAGGCGGGCTTCGCCGCGCCGAACGCCGCCGAAATGACCACGGTCCACAGCTTTAGATCGGGATAAGCCGGTTTTGACAAACCTTGACGGTGATCATTTCGGGCATTTCATTTCTATTGCATATTCCTGCTGGCGCCGAATGAATAAAAAAGGCGGCATGAGCCACCTTCGCCGTTAGTGATCGACGCTGCCTAGCGCGCTTTCTGCCGCAACGGCCTGAAGAACTTTCGAATCTCGGCCGCGAGCAACGCGGGCTTTTCCATCGCCGCGAAGTGCCCGCCCGCTGGCATTTCGCTCCACTGCGCGACGTTGAAGGTTCGTTCGAGCCAGCTTCGCGGCGGATGATTGATCTCCTTCGGAAACAGCGCGAAGCCGACTGGTGTGTCAATGCGCTCGCCGTCGGAGAAACGCATCGGCTGCAGGCGGTTTTCCCAATACATCTGCATCGCCGGGCCGATGCACTGCGTGAACCAGTACAGCGAGATATTGGTCAGCAGATCGTCTTTCGAGAACACGCTTTCCACCTCGCCGCCGCAATCGCTCCACGCCCGAAACTTCTCGCCGATCCATGCGGCGAGTCCCACCGGCGAATCGTTCAGCGACGCGGCGACCGTCAGGGGTTTGGTGCCGTGCTGATGCGCGTAACCGCCTTCGAGTGCGGCCCAGTCGTTCTTCTCGCGCAGATAGTCCTGCTCGGCCGGCGTCAGCTCCCGCTGCGCCGCGCCGATCGCGGGCTCATAGGAACTCGGCAGGAAGTTCAGATGGATGCCGTCGACCACCCGCGGATGATGCGCGGCCAACGCGATCGACACGCCCGCGCCAAGATCGCCGCCCTGCGCGCCGAAGCGCCCGTAGCCGAGCCCGCGCATCAGTAACACCCACAGGTCCGCGACCTGGAACGCGGACATGCCGGCCTGCGCGGGCGCAGGCGAAAACGCGAAGCCCGGCAGCGACGGCGCGACGACGTCGAAGGCGTCGGCGGGATCGGCGCCGAACGCGACCGGATCGCACAACTGATCGAGCAGCGCGTGAAACTCGAAGAAGGAACCGGGCCAGCCGTGCGTGATCACCAGCGGATAAGCCTGAAAGCCGGGCGCGACACTGGCGGCGCGCCGATGCGCGAAGTGCACGGTCTGGCCGTTCACGTCGGCAAGAAATTGCGGCAGCTGGTTCAACCTGCGTTCGGCCGCGCGCCAGTCGAATTGTCCGGCCCAATAGGTCGCGAGTTCGCGCAGCCAGGCCGGGTCGGTGCCCTGCTGCCAGGCGGGCGCGGGCGTCGTGGGCGCCCAGCGGGTGGCGTGGATGCGGCGGCGCAAATCGTCGATGTCCTGATCGGCGATCGCAATCTCAAACGGGTCGATCTGCATAGGGGTCGTCCTGGGTCGTTGGCGGCTCACCGTCATCGTACGCGCGCCCGACGAAAGCTCGATAATGGGCGTCCCTTCCCTACGATTCATTCACCGAGCCACAGGAGATTGACGCGATGTCCGCTTACGAATCCAAGCTGCCGCGAGTGCTGCTGACGAACGACGACGGTATCGACGCGCCCGGCCTCGCCGTGCTCGAAGCCGTGGCCGCCGAGCTCGCGCACGAAGTCTGGGTGGTCGCGCCCGAGCACGACCAGAGCGGTACGTCGCATTCCATCAGCCTGCATTCGCCGCTGCGCGTGAGCCGCCAGGGCGAACGCCGTTTCGGCGTGACCGGCACGCCCGGCGATTGCGTCGTGATGGGCGTGCGTCATCTGATGCGCGAGGCGCCGCCGTCGCTGGTGCTGTCCGGCGTCAATCGCGGCGGCAACCTCGGCATCGAAACGATGTTCTCGGGCACGGTCGGCGCGGCGATGACGGGTCTGCTGCTCGGGCTGCCGTCGTTCGCGCTGAGCCAGGCGTTCAGCGATCGCGAGCGCGTGCGCTGGGACACCGCGCGCACGCTCGCACCCGGCGTGATCCGTCAGTTGCTCGCGATCGAGCATGCGGCGCCGACCTGCCTGAACATCAACTTCCCCGACGTCGATGCCGCCGACGCAGGTCCGCTGACGCCGACGCGCCAGGGCGTCGGGCTCGTCAGGGACATCGAGGTGCTGCCGGAAGTCGACCCGCGCGGCATCGCGTATCACTGGTTGCGCTTCGATCGTGGCCCGCGCGAGAACGATGCCGACAGCGAAACGGCAACCGTCGCGGCGGGGCGCGTATCGGTCACGCCGCTTGCGTTCGATCGCACCGACGAAGCCACCTTCGCGCGGCTCGCCGCGTCGTTGATCTAACGGTTGCCGGGGACGCGGCGCGAGGCCCGCTTCAGTGTGCCCCAGGTCCCGACGGCTCGGGTCTGCCGAACGCGGGCATCGTACCGTTCT
This sequence comes from Paraburkholderia sp. UCT70, assembly GCF_050434085.1. Classification (NCBI taxonomy): domain Bacteria; kingdom Pseudomonadati; phylum Pseudomonadota; class Betaproteobacteria; order Burkholderiales; family Burkholderiaceae; genus Paraburkholderia; species Paraburkholderia sp. UCT70. The sequence continues at coordinate 2,042,525 of NZ_JBNPVZ010000002.1, forward strand.
CACGCGCGCGCACGAGTTCGGCCTCTACTTCGGCGCGGGTTTTGGGGCCGTTGCTGGTGACCGCCTGAGTTGCGGACTGGCTGGTCAGCCCCGCGCGCGGCATCGACCATGGCGACTCGACGCCTTGCGTTGCATATTGCGGCAACGGCCGCGCCTCTGGCACGACGCTGGCCGCTTTCTTCCCAGACCGCTCAGTAGTAGAACTTTTCCGGTGGCTGCCGCCCCGCGCATGACTACCCGATGTCGTCGCAACACTTTGCGGTGAGCGAGGTTTCGTCGTGGTACCCGACGCAACTCGGCTATGGTGTGCGTGCCCGGTCTTTGCCGTGGGTGGCGCCTGGGTCCGGTTCGACGTCACCGCAGGCTGCGGCGGCAAACTCGTCTGCTGCGGCTGCGGCTGCGGCTGCGGGTGCGGCTGCTGCTGTTGCTGCGCCTTGTTCGACTCCCGCGCGAACTGTAGCGCCGCGATGGCCAGAGCGTCGCCCGCCTGCGCTCCAATCGACGCGGCCGGCGGAGCCCGCAAGGCGGCCACGTCGTCGCGCAGCGCATGGCGGCGCGTTGCCGGCGCGACCGTCGCCGCGCCGGGCCGGCCTTCGCTCTGCCCCGCCGCCGCCCCCGTCGCGCTGACACCCCGTTCGCCGTCGGCGACGAGACTCACGTCCCGACCGGACGACCAGTCGTTGTCCAGCTGCGACACATAGGCCCCAATCGTCACCGCGCCGAAGACGAGGCCCATCAACACGATCATTCTCGGTTCGCTATACAAGGCACGCTCCCCATTCCAACCGATCGACCGACCCATTAGTCAAAGTGTGGGCGATACGAATGACAGTGTTTTCCTTTTTAGACCTAACAACCGACGAATCGGCGGATCTGGTCGGGGATGTGTCCGAAATCGACGGGTACTCTTCCGTTCAAACGCGCGCCTTGATCGGAGTCCCAAGCGATTCTTCCGGCGCCGCCTTCGACCCTGTTTTCAGCGACGCAAGCGCAGCTCAAACGAGCGGCCCTTCCTCGGGCTTGCGGCGCATCGCGACGGCGATCGAACTGCCGACGATCAACGCGATACCGAGCATCGATATTCCGCCGATCGTCTCGCCCCACACCAGGTAGCCGAACAGCGCGGCCCACACGATGCTCGTGTAGTTGTACGGCGCGAGCGCGCCGGCATCGGCATCGCGGAACGCCATCGTCATCAGCAACTGGCCCGCCGTCGCAAGCGCGCCGAGCAGCGCCATGATCGCGAGCGCATCGAACGACGGTGTGCGCCACGCGAAGACCAGCGACGCGCCCATGACGGCCGTGCCGACCAGCGTGAAGTACAGCACGGTCGTGCCCGAATCGTCGCTGGCTTTGATGCGCTTGATCTGGATGATCGACAGCGCGCCGCACAACGCACTCGCGATCAGCAGCGCAGGCCCGAGCCAGCTCGCATGCGAGCCGTCAGGGCGCACCACGAGCAGCATGCCGGCGAAACCGACCGCCGCGGCCAGCGCGTCGCGCGGCTTGAGCGTTTCGTGCAACAGCAGCGGCGCCAGCACGATCACGAGCAAGGTCTCCGAATAGACGATCGCGAACGCCTCGCAGAGCGGCATATACGGCAGCCCCGCAAAGAACAGGCCCGATGCGCCGAGCAGCGTCAGCGCGCGCAGGGTCTGCCCGCGCACGTCCAGTTGCCGCAAGCGCGTGGCGAGCGGCTTGCCGCGCAGGCACATCGCGACGGCCGGGAACAGACCGAACAGTGCCGTCGGATTCGCTGGTGACGTCGAGCTGGTAGAGGTGGTTGTGCCGGGCGGCGGGGTGGGATCGAAGCCGCGTCGCCGCGCCGGCCACCCCGAAAAAACAACGCGGCGCACCGAAAAAATCCGTTGCGCCGCGTTCGCTTTATGCAAGGCTTTTAGCAAGCCAAGGTGTTAATCCCTCAAACTAAAAACCCGCTTTGATGCCACTTCAACTCGCATAAATTTCCGGATTATCCGCAAGCGGCAGGAATTTACCGGTCTTGCCATCGAGCGCAAGCATTTCGGCGCTTTCGATATTGAAGATCCAGCCATGCAGCCGCAGCGTCTTGTTCACGAGTCCGACCGCCACCGACGGATGCGTGCGGATGTTGCTGAGCTGCGCGATCACGTTGTCCTTGACCAGCGCCTCGAGACGCTCCGCATCCGAGCCGTAGTGGCGCGACGCGTTGATTGCTTTCGCCGCATCCGCGTGACGCAGCCAGCTCGCGACCGCCGGCATGTGCTCCAGATTCGTGCAGCTCGAGATCGCCGTCATCGCGCCGCAGTTCGAATGGCCGCAGATCACGATGTCGGTCACGCCGAGCACGGCAATCGCATATTCGACGGTTGCCGATACGCCGCCCGGCTCCGGGCCGTACGACGGCACGATGTTGCCCGCGTTGCGGATCACGAAGAGCGACCCCGGTTCGGTCTGGGTCAGCAGTTCCGGCACCACGCGGCTGTCCGAACAGGTCACGAAGAGCGTGCTGGGATTCTGCGCCGTCGACAACCGCTTGAAGAGCGCGCTTTGCTGTGGAAAGACCTCGCGTTGAAAGCGGATCAGACCTTCGATGATTTCCTGCACGATATTCTCCAGAGAATCGAAGAGACGGATTTAAAGTTGCCGCGACTATACCGCAGCCTTTCAATCGTCGCGCGAATCACCGTGCTAATCGTCGGACGCTCCTGCGGCGAATTGCCTGCGAAATAATGGCGTGCTTGCACGCGCCATAAAAAAGACCCGGCTGCCGGCAGCCGGGTCCAACTCTCTCGCTCACACGCGTTAAGCGGTGTGTGCATCGATACTGTAGCCGCGCCGGCGTCGCGGATCTAGTCGCCGCGATGGAAGAGTCCTTTCCACCGCGGCACGAATCGCTTGACCCGATACAAGCAAGCGGGTCGCTCAATCGAAGTCGCGCGTCTCGAGCTCCACGGACCGTCCCCCGTTGCGTTCGAGCACCCGCCGCGTAGCATTTTCAATGCGGGCGCGGTTTGCCTCGAACGCTCCCACCAGATCGTGAGCAGACGGGGCGCCGTTGCCGAGGCTGCCATTGCCGAAATGGTCATTGAGCGCATCGAGCGACACGCTGCACCATACGTCCTTCCCGTCCACATTGGCCTCGTAGGCGACGCGCGCAGCAGCCACCACCTCCCGGCGTCCGGTGAATTCGATCCTCATGATTGTCCTCCGTGTGTCAAAGGGAAATCCGAATACGCAACGGTCGTGCCCAATCCGGCCGGCTCGCCGGCTGCCCGGGCGCGAGCACGCATTCTCCGCAAGGTGCATACTCCTGACCGGCCGCCACGCGCGGCCGCGCCGATGCGTCGCAGCAAGGCCTCCTCCGGGCCGTCGACGCATTCAACATATCGATACTACGCCCTTCATGTCCCGCAATACTCAATCTTCGCGCCCGCTCGTGATCGCCGCCGTGATGGCCTCGATGGCGATGGTCGCGATCGAAGCGACCATCGTGTCGACCGCGATGCCGCAGATCGTCTCGCAACTCGGCGACCTGCATTTATACAGTTGGGTGTTCTCGTCGTTCCTGCTCACGCAGACCGCGATGACCGTGGTGTTCGGCAAGCTCGCCGACCTCTATGGGCGCAAGCCCGTGATCCTCGCGGGCATCGCGATCTTTCTCGTCGGCTCGGTGCTCGCCGGCTTCGCGTGGTCGATGCCGGCGATGATCGTGTTCCGCCTGATCCAGGGGATCGGCGCGGGCGCGATCCAGCCGGTCACGCTGACCGTCGTCGCCGATCTGTACCCGGCGCGTGAACGCGGCAAGGTGCAGGGTTATCTCGCGAGCGTGTGGGCGATTTCGGCGGTCGTGGGTCCGATGGTCGGCGGCTTCATCATTCACAACCTGTCGTGGGCGTGGATCTTCTGGATGAACGTGCCGATCGGGCTCGCGTCGGCGGCGGGCTTCATCGCTTTCCTGCGCGAATCGGAACGGCACGCGCGGCCGTCCATCGACTTCGCCGGCGCCGCGCTGTTCATGGCCGCGATCGCAGCGCTGATGATGACGCTGACCTACGCCGGCGACGACGCGTTGGCGCCAGCATCGTTCGCAGGCGGCGTCTTCGTGCTGTGCGTTCTGCTGTTCGTGCGGCAGGAGCGTCGCGCGGCCGAACCGATGATCTCGTTCGCGCTATGGAGCCGCCGCCCGATCGCCGCATGCAACAGCGCGACGGTGCTGGCCGGCATGATCCTGATGGGCGCGACCACGTTCCTGCCGATGTACGTGCAGGGCGTGCTGCATCGTTCGCCCGTGGTGGCCGGCCTCGCGCTGACGATGATGATGGTCGGCTGGCCCACCGGCGCGACGTTCGCGGCGAAGTCGTTTCACCGGCTCGGTTTGCGGCGCATCCTGATCTGCGGCAGCGCGTTCGTGCCGCTCGGCGCGGTGCTACTGCTGTTGCTGTCGCCGGGCGCGTCGCCGCTCGTCGCCGGGTTCGCGTCGCTGATCATGGGCTTTGGCATGGGGACGTCGAGCGTCAGTTCGCTCGTGCTGATCCAGGAGATCGTCAGGATGGACGAACGCGGCAGTGCGACCGCGTCGAACCTGTTTTCGCGCAATCTCGGCAGCACGCTCGGCGCGACGCTGTTCGGCGCGGTGCTGAACTTCGGGCTCAGTCATTCGCAGGGCGTCGCGACGGTCACGTCGGATCAGCTGAAGGCGCTGCTGCAGAACCGCGCCGCCGATCTCGGCGACAGCGATCTGGTCCGGCTCGTGCTGCACCAGTCGCTGCATCTGACCTTCGTGTCGATGTTCGTGATCGCGCTATTCGTGGTCGTGCTGCTCGCGCTGGTGCCAACGATCCGATTCGGCGACGACAAGCCGGCACCAGTCAAGGCCTTGTCGCCGCTCGAGGACTGAGTCGCGCGGCGTCGCGAACCACTTGCGTTCGCGAGCGCTATGAGCCGCCCGCCGGCAGCGTCGCCGCGAAGAAATCACGCACCCGGGCCGCGGTTCGCGCATGAATCGCGGCGCGATCGACACCCGGCCCGTCCTTGCAGATCGGCGCCAGACGCTCCATCGCCTCGGGCTCGCACACATGCATGAACGTATAGTGCGAGGCGCCCGGCACCATCGTCACCGTCGCTTGCGGCATGAGGCCCGCGATGCGGTGAATGTTGGTGTTGACCGGCGCGGTCGTGTCCGCCTCGCCCGCCAGCAGCGCGACCGGAATCGTCACTTCCTTGAACGACGAACTGTTGAATGCCTCGCCGAGCGCGGGCGCGATCGCGAACGCGGCTTTGACGCGCGGATCGCGATACGAGTCGCCCGAGCGCGCGCGCGATGCGTTCGTTTCCGCCGATAGCCCCTCGACCGTCAGCGCCGGCGCGCCCGGCGCGTGCGCGAGATTGGCGGCTTCGGGCGGCGAGCAGATCGCATCGGCTTCGGACGACATGCAGAAGCGCTCCAGCGCCGCGCGATCGGTCCGTGCGCCCGCGACTTCGAGCACCGTATAGCCGCCGAGCGAAAAGCCCAGCGCGCCGATCCGCGTCGTGTCGACGCGCGGACCGAAACGCGGGTCCGCGAGCACCCCGTCGAGCACTTCGCTCAAATCGGTCGCGCGCTCCCACCAGAGGATGAAGCCGTCGCGCGTGCGCGGCTCCAGCGCGTTGTTACCCGGATGATTGACGCCCGCGACGATATAACCCTGCGCGGCCAGCGACGCCGCGAGCCAGTCGAGACTGTCCGCGCTGCCGCCGGTGCCGTGCGATAGCAGCAGCAACGGGTATTTGGGCTGCGCGGCGGACAGCGGCGCATCGTCGGCGGCCGCGTGGCCGACGAACATCGGATGGCCCGGCGCGCCGATATCGTGAGGCGTCTCGGGTTGCGCCGCATCGGCCGGGTACCAGATGCGCGTGATCAGCGCCTGCGTTTGCGCGCCGCGCCAGTTGCGGGCCACGGCGGGGTGAAATACGCGGCTCGTTTCGCCGACATGCCAGCCGGCGGAGGCGGTTTGCGCGATGGCGTTCGCCGGCAACGAAGCCCACATCGCGCCAGACAGCACCCCTGACAACGCCACGGACAACGACACCACCACCGCGCTCGACAGCGCGGCCCAGCCTCGACGCAACATGGTTAGCCCTCGCAAATGGGAATCATCAGATCGGTGACGCAGGGATCTAGCGCGCCGCGATCGGGCGTGCTTCGATACAGTTCCAACCCCGGCCGCTGATCGCGCCGGTAGCCGCTGCGCGGCAGCCAGCCGCTGTACAGCGCCCTGAAAGTGGGCGAGATCAGCGCATAAGGGCCGACGAGGCGGTGCACCGCATACAGCCCGCCTTCGAGCCGCAGCGGCTCGATGCCCGGCGGGCGCCCGGCAACACGCGGGCGTTGCGCGGCTTCGTCGAGCCGCTCCATCGCAGCGCTCAACGCCGCCTGCGAGCCCGCGACAATTGCCGCGTGATAGCAAAACCCGCCAGCCATCGACGGATCGCGCGCGCAAATGCCGACGCGCTGTTGCAACAGCGGGTTCTCGTCGCAGCGCAGCGTCGTCATCAGCGTGTGGAAGGTCTGGCCGATCGTCGCGACCGGGCCGTCATGGCGAAGGCATAGCACGTCGAGCGGCGCGAGCTCGGTGACTTCGACGGACGGCAGCGCGGGCGGGCTTTGCCTTTCGGTGCTTTCGTCACGGTTACCGTCGATGCCATCGTGAATGCGGGCGCCATCGCCATCGCCGTCGCCTCGCCGCGCGATGCGCGCTTGCGCCGTTCGCCGTGTCCGCGCCGAAGCTGTCGAAACCGCCGGATTCGCCACCAGATGCCGCTGCCGGGTCCTGAATTCGCTCGGCGACACACCGGTGAAATCGCGAAACGCGCGCGCGAATGCTTGGGGACTGTCGTAGCCGGCGTCGTGCGCGACCGCGGTGACCTGCGCGGCGTCGGTCAATCGCTGGGCCGCCTCGGCGAGCCGCAGACGCTTGACGGTGTCGCCAACGCTCTCGCCCATCAACGCGCGATAAATCCGGTGGAAGTGATACGGCGACATATGCGCGACGGCCGCGAGGCTGTCGAGCGTGTGTCGCGCGCCGGGCTCGACCAGAATGGCCTCGACCATGCGAGCGATCCGTCGACGGTAATCACGTTCGGTGCTGGGCTTCATCATGGCGCCACGATAGCGGTCTGCGCGCCGCGAGGCGGTGCAGAACTTGCGGATTTTCGCGTTTTCGCGCTTCGCGTTTTGCCAGCAGACGGGCGGCCAGGCTCGCGCGCTGCGTCACATTATGATCGACAACCCAAGCGGCTTCCTGACGCCAGAAAGGCTTTCACGGCGCCGTCAACTGCCCTTCGCATACAGCGTCGAATCGGCGAATCCTTCGGCGGCCAGCACCTGGCCGACCAGAATCAGCGCGGTGCGCTCGATCGCGCTGCCCTGCACCTTCGCGACGATATCGTCGAGCGTGCCAGTGATCTTTTCCTCGTCGGGCCAACTCGCGCGATAGATCACCGCGATCGGACACGCGCCGCCGTAATGCGGCCGCAACTCATCGACAATGCGGGCGAGATGCCGCACGCCGAGGTGAATCGCCAGCGTCGCGCGATGCCGCGCGAGATCGCCCAACTGCTCGCCTTCGGGCATCGACGTTTTGCTAGCGTAGCGCGTAAGGATCAGCGTCTGCGACACGTCGGGCAGCGTCAACTCGCAGCCGAGCGCCGCCGCGCATGCGGCCGTCGCGGTCACGCCGGGCACGATTTCGTAAGGAATGGCCAACTCGCGCAAACGGCGGATCTGCTCGCCGATCGCACCGTACAGCGACGGATCGCCCGAATGCACGCGCGCGACATGCTGGCCCTTCGCGTGCGCCGCCGCGAGCAGCGCGACGATCTGGTCGAGATCGAGCTCCGCGGTGTTGATCACCTGTTCCGCGCTATGACCTTCGAGCACCGCGGCCGGCACCAGCGACCCCGCATACAGGATCACCGGACAACTGCGCACGAGACGCTGCCCTTTGACCGTGATCAGTTCCGGGTCGCCCGGACCCGCGCCGATAAAAAACACTGTCATTCAGTACTCCAATTATTTGCTCGCTTACCCGAATCCGCATTCGCCTGCGCGGGCAACGCATCGAGAAGATCGGCAACGCTGGCGAACTCGCGATCGACCTCGGGCAACACCGGCCGTCGCAGCATGATCACCGGCAAGCCACGTTCGCGCGCGACCTCGAGCTTCGCCTCGGTCGCGCCGCCGCCGCTGTTCTTGCTGACGACGACGTCGAACGCCTGCAGCGCGAACAGCGCGCGTTCGCCGTCGAGCGTGAACGGTCCGCGCGCCGAGAGGACGCGCGAGCGCGCCGTGTCCGGATGCGAATCGAGCACGCGCACGGTCCAGAATTGATGCGGCGGAATCTCGTCGAGATGCGCGAGCGGTTCGCGACCGAGCGTGAAAAGCGGCCGCCTGAACGGCGCGAGCGTGTCGATCAGTTCGTTCCAGTCATCGACCATGCGCCAGTCGTCGCCGGCTTGCGGCTGCCACGCTGGACGCCGCAGCGCCCAGCACGGCACCTTCGCCGCGCGGCACGCGTCTACGGCATTCGCGCTGATCCGCGCCGCGTACGGATGCGTCGCGTCGATCACGAGGCCGATCGCTTCGCTCGCGAGGTAACGCGACAGACCCGCGCTGCCGCCGAAACCGCCGACGCGCACCGCGCACTTCAAGTCGTCGGGGACCTTGCCGAGTCCCGCGAGACTGTACACATGCGCGGGACCGAGTTGCCGCGCGATCTTCAGCGCGTCGCCGGTGCCGCCGAGCAGCAGGATGCGCGTCATCGCGCGACTCCGACGATGTTGCCCTGCCGGTCGATCGCGAAGATTTCGACGCTGACCTGCGGCGGCACGATATCGCGAGCAACGGCCAAAGCGTGCTGACAGACGATATCGCCGAGCGGCACCTGCCGCGCGAGAGCGAGCGCGAGCGCCTGCTGGCTCGTGTTGGCCGCGCGCATCGCCGCTTGCAGCGTGGCGTCGGCGCCATGCGCGGCAGCCCAGCCGGCGAGTTGTTCGAGATCGATGCTGGAGTTGCGGCTATGCAGATCGAGATGGCCGGCCGCAAGCTTGCTGAGCTTGCCGAAGCCGCCGCAAATGCTCAGTCGCTCGACCGGCGCGCGCTTCACATGCTTGAGCACCGCGCCGACAAAATCGCCCATTTCGATCAGCGCGATATCGGGCAGGCCGTAGTGCGCGCGCATCGCGTCCTCGCTCGCGTTGCCGGTGCAGGCGGCCACGTGCGTGTAGCCGTTTGCGCGCGCGACGTCGATGCCCTGATGGATCGACGCGATGTACGCCGAGCACGAAAACGGCCGCACGATGCCTGTGGTGCCGAGTATCGACAGCCCACCGACAATCCCGAGTCGCGGGTTCATCGTTTTCAGCGCGAGCGCTTCGCCGCCTTCGACGCCGATCGTCACTTCGAAGCCGCCGCGATACGCGTGGCGCGCGGCGAGTTCGACGAGGTGCCGCGTGATCATCTGGCGCGGGACCGGATTGATCGCCGGTTCGCCGACCGGCAGCGTGAGCCCCGCGCGCGTGACCGTGCCGACGCCCGGCCCCGCGCGAAAGATCACACCGGGCTCGGGCACGAGGCGTACGCGCGCGAACACGAGCGCGCCGTGGGTCACGTCGGGATCGTCGCCGGCATCCTTGATCGTGCCGGCTTCGGCGATCCGCTCGCCGTCCGTCGCGGCAAGGCGGCAGAACGTGAGCCGCATCGGCACATGCTGGCCCTTCGGCAACACGATCTCCGCGACCTCGCTGACCTCGCCCGCCAGCAGTAGACGAGCGGCCGCGAGCGACGTCGCGGTCGCGCAACTGCCGGTCGTATAGCCGCTGCGCAGCGGCGCCGGCTGTTCGGGGGTCTCGTCGCGCATCACGAATCGGCCGATGGTTTGGCGGGTTTGGTCACGTCGAGCAGTGTGATCGGCAACGCCTGGCGCCACGTATCGAAGCCGCCGAGCGGTTGCGCGTGAGCGAGCCCGATGCGCGTCAGCGTACCGCCATGCCGCTCGCGCCATGCGGCGAGCACCGCCTCGCCTTGCAGCGTCACCGCGTTCGCGACGAGCCGGCCGCCGTCGCGCAGTTGTGTCCAACAGGTGTCGAGCACGTCAGGCTCCGTCACCCCACCGCCGATGAACACCGCGTGCGGCGCCGGCAGTCCCCGCAACGCGTCAGGCGCGCGGCCGGCCACGAGTTGCAGCCCGGGCACGCCCAAAGCATCGCGATTCTGTTCGATGAAGCGCTGCCGCGCTTCGTTCGCTTCGATCGCGATCGCGCGACACGTGGGATGCGCGCGCATCCATTCGATTCCGATCGAACCGCTGCCCGCGCCGACGTCCCACAGCAACTCGCCGAGCGCGGGCGCGAGGCGCGCGAGCGTGATGACGCGCACGTCGCGCTTGGTCAACTGGCCGTCGTGGATAAAGGCGTCGTCGGGCAAACCGCAGGTCAGCGGCAGACGCGGCGCATGCGCCGACGCGCGGCACTCGAGCGCGATCAGATTGAGCGCGGCCATCTCGCCGGCTGGCCATTGATCCGCGCGGCCATCGACACGCCGTTCGCGTGCACCACCCAGATGTTCGAGCACGGTCATGGCAGTCGCGCCGAAACCGCGCGCATCGAGCGAGGCCGCCAGTTCCGCGGGCGTGCGCCCGTCCGCGCTCAGCACGAACAGGCGCGCGCCGTCACGCAGATGCGCATTCAGCGCGGCAAGCGGTCGGCCGACCAGCGAGACGGTCGCGACATCCTGCAACGGCCAGCCGAGCCGCGCGGCCGCGAGCGACAACGACGACGGCGCCGGCAGCACGCGCAACTCGCCGGCCGGCAACTGCCGCGCGAGCGTCGCGCCGACGCCGAACAGCATCGGGTCGCCGCTCGCGAGCACGCACACCGCGTGCGGACGCTCGGCGAGCAACGGCGCGAGATCGAACGGACGCGGCCACGCGGCACGGCGCGCGGCGAGCCGCGCGGGCAGCATCGCCAGATGGCGCTCGCCGCCGTACACGACCGACGCGCCCAGCAACGCACGCCGCGCGGGCCGCCCCAAACCGGCGAAGCCGTCGTCGCCAATGCCCACTACGGTCAGCCATGCCGGCATGCATCCATCCTCATCAGTTGCGTCGATTCTTTAGCGATTGCACCGGCTCACGCATGCGGCTTTGTGCAGGCTCGGAGCGCGGGTTGCGAAAGTCCGCATGATACCGCCGCCATGCGGCCCGCGGCTTCGCGGCGGAGCGCCATGCTGCCGCGATCACCGGCATCGCGCGATGGCCGGCAAACAGGCGCTGCGGCCACAGCGTAAAGATATAATGGCCGCTTTCATTGCCCACGGTCGGCGCGAAGCGCTTTTCGGCCGCACAGTTCACGCCGGCCCTCGTCGGGCAGCATGCAGCGAGGCCGCAGCCATGCCGTCGCGCGACGCTAACCCCGGTGCCCCTTTGAATCGAGCTTCGCCTCCCACCGTTTCGTCCCACGCGGTCACGACACCGCGGCCTTCGGCATGTCCGGGGTTGCTGCGCATCGTCCCCGCGCGCGACGGCGGCATCTGCCGCATCAAACTGCCCGGCGGCGTGCTGAGCGCGGCGCAGGCACGCGCGATCGCCGATGCCAGCACGCGGCACGCGAACGGCGTCGCCGAGCTGACCAATCGCGCGAATCTGCAACTGCGCGGCGTTCGTGACGGACACGAAGCGGCGTTGAGCGCGGCGCTGATCGGCGCGGGGCTTGGACCGGCCGGCGCGCTCAGTTCCGCCGACGATGTCCGCAACGTGATGATCAGCCCCGCCGCCGGCCGCGATCCGCACGCGCTGATCGACACGACGCCGCTGTGCGGAGAACTGCTGACGCTGCTGCAAGGCGATGCGCGTTTCGTAGCGTTGTCGCCGAAATTCGCGCTGCTGCTCGACGGCGGCGAACAGCTTGCGCGGGTCGATCATCCGCATGACGTGTGGCTCGCGGCGTCGGCTGACGGAGAAGGCGTGCGCTTCGTGTTCGGCCTCGCGGGGTGCCCGGCTCCGGCAGGCGAGAACTCGAACCCGCGCGGCCATCGCGATTCCAACGGCACGGGCGCGCTCGCGGCGGTGCCGCCGTCGCGCGTGCCCGCGCTCCTGCGCGCGTTGCTGCACACGTTCCTCGACCTCGCCGCAGCCGACGCGACCCGCATGCGCGACCTGCTCGCCACGCATTCCGCCGACGCGCTCCTGCGGCACGCGCAGCGCTACGTCGATTTCCCGCTCGTGCGCGACGCATCGCTGAGCCACTGGCAACGACACATCGCCGCCGACCCATCGCTGCGGCTCGGCGCGCACGCGCAGCGCGGCGACGGCAGGTCGCATGTCGGCGGCCAACCACCGCTCGGCCGGATCGATGCGGCCACGCTGCGCGCCCTGGCTGCGCTCGCGCAAAAACACGGCAACGGCAGGTTGCACGCGACGCCATGGCAAAGCGTGCTGCTGCCCGACATCGCGACGACGACGGTGCCCGCCGTGCTCGCGAAGCTGATCGCACTCGGTCTCGCGTGCGACCCCGCGCAGGCCATCACGCACGTGATCGCCTGCGCCGGTTCGGCCGGCTGCGCGAAGGGCCTCGCCGACACCAAGACCGACGCGCTGCAACTCGCCGAGCGCTTACCCGCCGGCGTCGACGTGCATCTGACGGGCTGTCCGCGCTCCTGCGCGGCCGCCCATCGCGCGCCCTACACGCTGCTCGCCGCCGCGCCCGGCCTCTACGACCTTTATCGACGCGACGGCCGCCCCGGCTTCGGCCAATGCGTCGCGCCCCAACTGACGATCGACGAGGCCGCCGCGCTGCTCGCGCGCCTCGCCCGGAGTACTCCACATGCTTGATTACATTCGCGACGGTCAGGAGATCTATCGCCAATCGTTCGCGACGATCCGCGCGGAGGCCGACCTCGCGCGCATCCCCGCCGACCTCGAAAAGCTCGCGGTGCGCGTGATCCACGCGTGCGGCATGGTCGACGTGATCGACGACCTCGCGTTCTCCGACGGCGCCGGCAGCGCGGGCCGCCGCGCGCTCGCGCAAGGCGCGCCGATCCTGTGCGATGCGGGCATGGTCGCGCAAGGCATCACGCGCGCGCGGCTGGCCGCGAACAACGAAGTGATCTGCACCCTCACGCACCCGGACGTGCCCGCGCTCGCGCGTGAAATCGGCAACACGCGCTCGGCCGCCGCGCTCGAATTGTGGCGCCCGCATCTGGCGGGCAGCGTCGTCGTGATCGGCAATGCACCGACCGCGCTGTTTCATCTGCTCGACATGCTCGATGCCGGCGCGCAGAAGCCGGCGCTGATTCTCGGCTTTCCGGTCGGCTTCGTCGGCGCGGCGGAATCGAAAGCGGCACTCGCGCAAAACAGCCGCGGCGTCCCCTATGTGGTCGTGCACGGACGGCGCGGCGGCAGCGCGATGGCCGCCGCCGCGGTCAACGCGCTTGCGACGGAGGTCGAATAAATGGCGAGCCAGCTAACGAGTCGCGGACGGCTGTACGGCATCGGCGTCGGTCCCGGTGACCCGGAATTGCTGACGTTGAAGGCGCTGCGGCTGCTCAAAGCGGCGCCGGTGGTCGCGTATTTCGTCGCGAAGGGCAAGAAGGGCAACGCGTTCGGCATCATCGAGGCGTATCTGCACGACGCGCAGCAGCATCTGCCGCTCGTCTATCCGGTCACCACCGAAGCACTCGAACCGCCGCTGTCGTACGAAGCGATCATCGCGGACTTCTATGACACCGCCGCCGAAATCGTCGCGGGCCATCTCGACGCGGGCCGCGACGTCGCGGTGATCTGCGAAGGCGATCCGTTCTTCTATGGCTCGTACATGTATCTGCATGACCGGCTCGCGGCGCGCTACGACAGTGAGGTGGTGCCCGGCGTGTGCTCGATGCTTGGCGGCGCGGCGGTGCTCGGCGCGCCGCTCGTGTATCGCAACCAGAGCTTGTCGGTGCTGTCGGGCGTGCTACCCGAAGATGAATTGCGCCGCCGTCTGACCGACGCCGACGCGGCGGTCATCATGAAACTCGGCCGCAATTTCGACAAGGTACGGCGCGTGCTCGACGAACTCGGACTCGCGCAGCGCGCGCTGTACGTCGAACGCGCGACGATGCGAAATCAGCGCATCGTGCCGCTTGCCGAAGTCGATCCGATGGCGTCGCCGTATTTCTCACTGCTGGTCGTGCCGGGGCAAAAATGGCAAGGATGAACGCGCCCGCCATCGTGATTCTCGGCACGGGCGCGCTTGCGACCGCGCGGCGGATTCAGGCGTCGTATGTCGAGCGTGGCGCGCATGCCGCGGCCGGCGTTGCCACGGACTGCCAGGTCCATGCGCTGCAGGGGCGCGTCGACGCCGACGTATCGTACAGCGAACTCGGCGCGCATCTGCGCGAGCTGTATGCGCGCGGCACGCCGATCGTCGCGCTGTGCGCGGCCGGCATCGTGATTCGCTGCCTCGCGCCGCTGCTGTCGAACAAAGGCGCCGAGCCGCCGGTCCTCGCGGTCGCCGAGGACGGCAGCGCGGTCGTGCCGCTGCTCGGCGGCCTCGCGGGCGTCAACGTGATGGCGCGCGACATCGCCGCGGCGTTGGCCGTGCAGCCCGCGATCACGACGAGCGGCGAGCTGCGCTTCGGCACCTGCGTGCTCAATCCGCCCGATGGCTATGCGCTCGCCGACCTGGGTCAGGGCAAGCGCTTCGTGTCGGATCTGCTCGCGGGCGAAAGCACGCGCATCGAAGGCGACGCGCCGTGGCTCGACGACGCGCAACTGCCGCGCTCGGCGTCGGCGCGTCTCGCGATTCGCGTGACGCCGCGCGCGTGGGATGGGCGTGAAGACGAACTCGTGATTCATCCGCGCAGTGTGGTGGCGGCTGTCGCCAGCGACGACGCCGATGCCGCCGACGCGATCGTCGCACGCGTGCGCGCGGCACTGAACGCTCAGGGTCTCGCGATGCTTTCGCTTGCGGCCTTGCTCGCGCCATCGACGAGCATGGCCGACCCGGCGCTCGCGCAAGCGGCAAGGCTTCTCGAGGTGCCGCTGCGCTTCGCCGATGCCAGCGCCGAACAGGGCGAATCGAGTGCCGCAAGGTTGCTGCATACCGCGCTGCGCGTCCCCCACGAAACGCTGCACGACGACGCACACCCCGGCGTCGCGCTCGCCCTCTCCCCGCTCGCCATCGACCCCGCGACGCTCGGCCGTGCCCGCGGCCGTCTGACCGTGATCGGCCTCGGCCCCGGCCGGGCCGAGCTGATGGTCCCGGCCGCGCGCACCGCGTTGAACGAAGCGACCGACATCCTCGGCTACGACACCTACGTGAAAATGGCCGGCCCGCTGCGCGCCGGTCAGCGCGTGCACGGCACCGACAATCGTGAGGAAATGCAGCGCGCGCGGCACGCGTTCGAGCTCGCGAGCGAAGGCCGCTCGGTGGTGATGGTGTCGTCGGGCGACCCCGGCGTGTTCGCGATGGCGGCCGCCGTGCTCGAAGCGCTCGAAGCTTCCCGGAACGACGCATGGGCGGCCGTCGAACTATCGATCGTGCCGGGCGTGTCGGCCGCGCTCGCGACCGCCGCGCAGGCCGGCGCGCCGCTCGGCCACGACTTCTGCATGCTGTCGCTGTCGGACAACCTGAAGCCGTGGACGATCATCGAAACCCGCCTGCGCCATGCGGCGCAAGCCGATCTCGTGATGGCGTTCTACAACCCGATTTCGCGCGCGCGTCCGTGGCAACTCGACAAGGCACTCGACATCGTGCGGGAGTATCGCGTGCCATCGACCCAGGTGGTGCTGGGTCGCGATATCGGCCGGCCCGGCGGCACGCTGCGCACGCTGACGCTCGGCGAGCTTCGCTCGGCCGATGTGGATATGCGCACGATGGTGATCGTCGGGTCGTCGCTGACGAGAAGATTCGCTCACGGTCATCACGGCGCGCAGTGGGTGTACACGCCGCGGTGGTACGAGTAAGCGGACCGTACCGGGTGGTACCGGCCCGCCCCGCTCACGCCACCTTCAGATCCTGCACCGCCCGCTGCCTCACGCCCAGGTCGTCCCACAACTCCGGATGGCACGTGAACACCAGAATCTGATGCCGCGTCGCCGCGTCGATCAACGCACGTTTGAGCGCGTCGCGGCGCGCGGCATCGGTGTGTACCGCGGCGTCGTCGAGCATCAGCAGAGTCGGCCGGCCTGAGGCCTGCAAGAGATCCGCGTACGCGAGCCGCGTCAGGATGCCGAGCTGTTCGCGCGTGCCGAAGCTGAGCGCATCGAGCAGTTCCGCGCGGCCGTCGCGATCGAGCATCGCCGGAATCAGATCGTCGCCGAGCGCGAGGCTCGACTGCGGAAAAAGCCGCTTCAGGTAGTGACCGACCCGCTCGGTCAACGGCGCACGCAGTTGGGCGAGCGCGGCGTCGCGTTCGTCGACCAGCACTTCGTCGAGCAGACTCAGCGCGCTCGCGCGCAGGCGCAGTTCGTCCTTGCGACGCGTGGCCTGCTCAACCTGGGCTTCGAGCGCGGCAAGCCGTTCGCCGAGGCCCGATGCGCCCATCGTTTCGAGCTGGCTACGCAGCTCCGCGATCCGCAGTTGACGCTCGTGCTGCTCGTTGCGCGCGAGGTCCGCCGATGCGCGATAGCGCTTCGCCTCCGCCACGGGGTCGTCCAGACGCGCCGCATCGAGTTCGCGCTCGCGCTCGCCGCGCTGGTTCTTCAGCGCATCGACCTTGACGCGTTGCTCGACGATATGCGCCTGCCATTGCGCCCGGTTGCGCCGAAACGCTTCGTCGTGCAGCTGCGCTTCTTTACGCTGCAACTGCGCCGTGAGCGAATCGGCCTTCGCAACGCCGCTGGATTGCGCGCCCGCCGCCTGCGCGAGCACCTTGCGCGCGGTCTCCAACGCGTCGCGCGCGATGTCGGCGTTGCGGCGCGCGTCGTCGAGCGGTGCCGCCGCGGACACGTCGGGCAGACTGGCAAGGCGCTCGCTCGACGCCTGCAAGCGCGCCGCCGTCGATGCCAGCGCCGCGCGCAACGCATCGATGCCTTGCGGCGCGTGCACCTCGAGAATCCTCGCCTGGCTCTTCTGTTGCGCGACCAGCGTTTTCCATTGCTCGTGACGCGCCTGCGCATCGCCCACCGACGCGACGCCGAGCGACCGCAGCAACTGCGCGTGCTTCGCCTCGAGCGACGCCAGCTCCGACAACCGCGCGGACAGATCGGACACGCCCGGAATCACGCGCAATTCGCCGAGCTTCCCGAGACCGATGCGTTTTTCATCGTCGACATGCAGCACGCCCGTGCCGCTGATCGTCTGATCGCCGACGCTCAATTCGCCATTCAAGCTGTACTCGATGCGCGTCATCGCCGCTTCGGTCCGCGCACGCAACACGGTCAATTCGCCGTCGAGCGCGACGAGGCGCTTGAACTGCGCGTCGTCGAGTTCGAGCGCCGCCGCGTCGCGCGCGGCCTGCAACACCGCCGCGTTCGCCTTGTCCGCCTCGCCGATCGACGCTTCGAGCCGCTGGCCCTCCGCCCGATAGAAATCGACCTGGCTGCGCAGATCGGCGGCGGTGACGGCCGCGTTCGCGAGTTCGAGCGCGCGGTTCGCCTCGGCCGATGCCTGCTCGAATTGCGCCACACGGCTTTGCGCCTGCGCATGCGCGGTTTGCGCGGCCGCGACCTCGGCGCGCGCCGCGTCGAGCTGCTCGCGTTCGCGCGCGATGGCCGCCTCCAGTTCGAGCGCGCCCTGCTCCTGCTGCACCGACAACGCGAGTTCGGCCTCGCCAATCTTCAGCGACTGCGCGAGCCCTTCGAGACCGCGTTCGAGTTGTTCGACCGCCGCGGCACGTTGCTGCGCGAGCGCGGCCTTCTGCTCGTGAAGCTCCCACGGACGCCTGCGCTCGGCGTCGTCGAATGCCCGCTGTTGGGCGGCGAGGCGCGCGATGTTGTCGTCGAACTGCTGGCGCTGCTGTTGCAGCTCGTCGCGGCTCGCGATCAGCGAGGCGAGCTTCTGCTCCGCCTCGGCGAGCGGCCCGGTCGACTTCTGCGTGCGTGCGGTCAGCAGTTGCCGCAGCTCGCGCTGCACGGCCGCGATCAGCGCGTCCTCGCCGCCCGCTTCGCGGCCGCCCGACAGTTGCGTGAGCGCGTCGCGCAGATACTGCGCCGCGTGCCCGGTCGAATCGCGCATCTCCTGCGTGCCGCCTTGCTGCACCCACAACAGACCCGGCACGCCGGCGTTCTCGGCTTTCATCGGACCGCGCGCCGCGCGCGAGAAGCCGAGCAGCGCGGCGAGCTTGTCTTCGGCTTCGTCCTCGCCATACACGGCCTGGCCGATCCTCAGCTCGCAACGCTGACGCGACACGAACTGCTTCGACAGACGGCACGCCACACCATCGAGCTCGAAGCTGACCTCGACCGACGGCTGCCCGCTCGCAAGCCCCCACGGCAACAGGTCTTTCAGATGCGACGCCTTGTAGCGTTCGAGGAACACCGTGCGCACCGCCTCGGCAATCGTGCTTTTGCCGGCCTCGTTCGGGCCGATGAACAGATTGAGACCGGGCTGCAGATCGTCGATCACGATCTGCCCGCCGAACTGCCTGAATTCCTGAATCGCGATACGTTGCAGCTTCATGCGGGGGCTCCTTCACGCGGCACTTCAGGTTGCTGCCGCTCGCGCATCTGCGCGGGTGGTGCGGCCTGCGAATCGCGTTGCCGCTGTTCGCGCTGAAAACGCGCCAGCAGCAGCAACGCCTCGGCCGCGCGCCGCGCCTCTTGCGGATCGGCCTGCGCGTCTTCCTGCAGGCCGCGCAGCCGCGCGACCACCTTCGCGAGATAGCCGCTTTGCGCGCCGAGTTCGGCGAGATCGTCGGCGGTCGGCAGCACGTGCAGACTGCCCAGATCGGCACGCAACGCGCGCACGCGCGCGCGCGCCTGTTCGACCGCGACATGCAGCGCCTCGGCATCGGCGAGCGCCGCGGTGCCGCCGACCTCGATGCGCAGCACGTCATTCGCGCCGAGTTCGGCGAGGCGGGTTTTCAATGCATCGACATCGGTCGGCACCGAAATCGTCTCGTCCCAGCGATGCCACCGGTATTGCCCGACCCGCACCGCGTCGACCTGCGGCACCGCGCCGGGATCGCTGACGGTAACGTCGAGCACGAAGCCCGGCTCGTTCGCGCGGAAACGGTCCTGCTCGTGCGTGCCCGCGTACCACGTGCGTTCGTCGACGCGCAGATGGCCGTGCCAGTCGCCGAGCGCCAGATAGTCGAGCCGCGCACTGGCGGCGCGCGTCGGCGCGATCGGATTCGACGAATCGATGCCGTCTTGCAGAATGCCGCCGACGCTGCCATGCGCGAGCCCCACGCGGTGATAGCCGGGCGGAGTATCGGTGGAATCGAAGAACGCGGTGGTGTCGTCGTAGGTGATGCGCTGCGTGAGCGGCGCGCACAGCAGCGCGCAACGGCACGCGTCGAGCAGCACGACGCCGGCTTCGAGCACGAGGCGCACGTTCGGCGGCACGCAATCGAGCCGCTGCGCGCGGGTCCACACGCTTTCGACGAGCGCCGCGTCGTGATTGCCCGGCAGCATGATCCACGCTCCGGAAAACGCTTGCAGCGCGGCGAACAAACGTCGGATCACGGTGTCCGACACCGTCTGCAGATCGAACACGTCGCCCGCGACGAGCACCGCGTCGACGTTGCGCGCGGCCGCTTCTTCGGCGATGCGGCGCACCGTGTCGAAGCGCGCCTGGGCGAGATGCGTGGCCTCGTCCGGTTCGAACTGACCGAATTGCGTGCCGATCTGCCAGTCCGCGGTGTGCAGAAACCTGATCACTGTGCCTCCATTGCGATTGCGTTGCGTCCTCTTGCGCTGATTTCGCCGAGGAGCCCAATCGCGAATGTTACCTTGCCGAAGCGCCGGCGCGTATTGCGCGCGCGTATCCAGGCTGGACGCGCGCGCGGGCCGTACCGCATCATTGCAACCGAACCGGCCGAGCCCGCCGACTTTCCAGCCCCCGCCCGACACGATCAACCGCGCCCGATGGACAAGACCACCGAACTGAAGAAGGCCAAGCGCACGCCTTTACTGCTGCTGCTCGCGGCCGCCTGCGTTTTCGTCGTCGCCGCATTCCTGCCGCGCGGCCTGTGGGTCGACGGCATCAAGGCCGTCGCCGAGGCCGCGATGGTCGGCGCGCTCGCCGACTGGTTCGCGGTCGCGGCGCTGTTTCGCCGCGTGCCGATTCCGCTCGTGTCCGCGCACACCGCGATCATCCCGCGCAACAAGCACAAGATCGCCGACAACCTCGCGCACTTCGTGCAGGACAAGTTTCTCGACGTGCCGTCGCTGGTCGGTCTGATCCGCCGGCATGATCCGGCGCAGACCATCACCGCCTGGCTCAGCGAATCGGCCAACTCCGCGCGCCTCGGCGACTACGTGGTGCGGCTCACCGGCGGCATCCTCGACGTCGCCGACGACGCGCGCATTCAGAACTTCATCCGGGACGGGTTGCGCGACGTGCTCGCGAAAGTCGATCTGTCGCAATCGCTCGGCGCGATTCTCGACACGCTGACGCGCGACGGCCGCCATCAGGAACTGCTCGACACCGCGATCGATCAAGTGATCGCGGTGCTGCGCGAGGCGCCAGCGCGCGAATTCATTGCCGCGCGCATCGTCGATTGGGTGAAAAGCGAGTATCCGACGATGGAGAAGTTTCTGCCGTCGGTATGGCTCGGCGACAAGGGGGCGGAGGCGATCGCGAGCGCCGCGAACCGTATGCTCGAACAGATCGCGCAGAACCCCACGCACGAGCTGCGCGACAAGTTCGACCAGGCGGTGCAGAAGCTGATCGTGCAGCTGAAGACCGATCCCGTGTTCCTGCAGCAAGGCGAAGCACTGAAGCGCTATCTGGTCGAAGGCGAGGCTTTCGGCAGCTACGTGAAGGACATGTGGGGCGAGCTGCGCGCGTGGCTCAAGCGCGATCTGCAAAGCGCCGATTCGGCACTGCATGCGCGTGTCGCCGCGATGGGCGCGTGGGTCGGCCGCGAACTCGCGCGCGATCCAGCGCTGCGGCAATCGCTGAACGATCACCTCGAGGAAGCGGCGCGCGCGATGGCGCCGGATTTCGCGCGGTTCCTCACGCGCCATATCAGCGATACGGTGAAGAACTGGCCCGCGCACGAGATGTCGCACCAGGTCGAGATGAATATCGGCAAGGATCTGCAGTACATCCGCATCAATGGGACGATCGTCGGCGGATTTATCGGCTTGTTGCTGTATGTGAGTTCGCTGTGGCTGGAGATGCTGCGGGTGCATGTCGGCTGACAACTCGAGCGCATTGAGCGACTCAACGCGCAGCCACGCGTGAGCCCCCTCCCACCAAACCGCCTACAATTCGGGCATATGTCTTGCGGACGACCAGTGCTCCGCTCGGTCGTCAACGCGTCCCAACCGGAATTGTGTTCACATGAAAATATCGCTACCGCCGCCGCATGGGCGGCCCAACCGCGTTTACCCACCGGGCACGCCGGGGCTGCATGGCCTCGTGTCGCTGATCACCGGCGTGGTGGTCGTGTGCGGGCTGTACTTCGGGCGGGAGATACTGATTCCGATCACGTTGTCGGTGCTGCTGAGCTTCCTGCTCGCGCCGCTCGTGCAGATGCTGCGGCGTCTGCACATGGGCCAGTTGCCGTCGATCTTCATCGCGGTGCTGTTCGCTCTCGCCTCGCTGCTCGCGGTCGGCGCGCTGATCGGCGCGCAGCTCGTGCAGCTCGCGGACGCGCTGCCGCAGTACCAGGAAGCGATCGAGCAGAAGATCGAAACCGTGCAGGAAAAGACCGTGGGCCGCGCCGACGCCCTGATGAGCAGCGCTGCCAGCGCGCTGCAGCGCGTGGCGCCATCGCGCCCCGCGCCGCCGCGCCCGACCGGCCGCGCCGCGCGCAACGCGCCGCAGGTGCCGCAACAGGTCGAGGTGCACGAGCCCGCGCCGACGCCGGTGCAACTCGCGCAGCGCGCGCTGACGCCGGCCATCGCGCCGATCGAGACGACCTTCATCGTGCTCGTCGTGACCATCTTCATCCTGTTGCAGCGCGAGGATTTGCGCGACCGTCTGATCAGCCTGTTCGGTTCGCGCGACCTGCACCGCACGACAACCGCGATCAACGACGCCGCCGGGCGCCTGTCACGCTATTTCGTCGCGCAGCTCGGCGTGAATCTGAGCGCGGGCGGCATCATCGCGGTCGGGCTCGCGATCATCGGCGTACCAGGGGCGCTGCTGTTCGGCGTGATCGCTGCGCTGCTGCGCTTCGTGCCGTACATCGGCATCTGGATCGCGGCGATCCTCGCATTCTTTCTCGCAGCCGCGATCCAGCCGCAATGGACGATGGCGGTCCTCACGCTGATCCTGTTCATCGTCGTCGACGTGGTCGCCGGGCAGATCGCCGAACCGCTCCTGTACGGTCATCGCTCGGGCCTGTCGCCGCTCGCGGTGGTGGTCGCGGCGATTTTCTGGAGCTGGCTGTGGGGGCCGATCGGCCTCGTGCTGTCGACGCCGCTCACGCTGTGCGTCGTCACGCTCGGGCGCTACGCGGACCGGCTCAACTTCCTGACCGTGCTGCTCGGCGATCAGCCCGCGCTGACGTCCGCGCAGAACTTCTATCAGCGCCTGCTCGCCGACGATCCGCACGAGGCGATCGTGCAGGCCGAACGGCTGCTGCGCGAGATGTCGCTGATCGACTACTACGACAAGGTCGCGCTCGAAGGTCTGCGGCTCGCGCGCAACGACGCGCAGCGCGGCGTGCTGATGCCCGACCAGTTGCAGCGGATCAACGACGCGCTCGTCGACATCGTCGAGAACCTCGACATCGCCGAAGGGCTGCGCGATTCGCTGTCGCCTGCCGAACCGGCGGACGCGGGTAACGCGCTGCTTGCCGGGGCGCCGGACCTGGCGCCGCGGGGCGCGGGTGCCACGGAGCGATACCGCAGCGATCTGCTCAGGCGCTCGCAACAGCCGGACGGAGCGGGCAAAGCAGCGGTGTTGTGCGTGCCCGGCCGCGGCGCGTTCGACGAAGTGACGACCGCGATCGCTGTGCAACTGCTGAACCGCCAGGGCTTCGCGCCGCTGATGGCGACGCACTCGGGCTATCGCAGCGCACGCGCCGACGAGCCGAGCTTCAAGGACACGTCGATCATCTGCATCGTCTCGCTCGACGCGCCCGAGTCGCCGCCGTACCTGCGGAACATGCTGCGGCGCACGCGCGAATGGCGGCCACGCGCGACGCTGGTGGTCGGCGTCGGCGTCGGCGACGCGCCGGACGGCAGCGTCGAACTCGATGCGGGCGGGGAGCTGCATGCGTCGCCGACGTTCCGCGCGATGATCGAGGCATGTCACGCGGCGACGGCTGGGCAGCCCATGCGGCAGCCGTCGCAGACGGCCAGCGCCGGCTGAGGCTGGGTAGGCTGACGCCGTGACCGGAGTGGTGAAAATCTGCGTCGTGATCGCCATTTGCCGGTCACTGCGCTCGACGCTGATAACCGCTCTTCAATGCGTCCACTACAAGCTCGACTGCCCGGGATGATTTGCGGCGGCCAGGGTAATAGACGTGATGTCCGACGAACGTGGGAAACCAGTCTTCCAGCACCCAATTCAGGCGCCCGGCCCGGACATGCACCTCAGCCAGGTCTTTGGGCACGTACGCGAGCCCAAACCCGCCAAGCGCTGCGTCCATCATCTGGTAGACACTATTGAAGGTGAGCTGCCCTTCGACCCGCACCTGCAGTTCTCGCCGCCCCTTCCGTAGCTCCCACGGGAGCAGTGAATCTCGCGTTGGCAATCGGAGATTGATGCAGTTGTGCAGCGTTAGATCCTGCGGCGTCTTCGCCGGTGCGGTCGATTGCAGGTAGCCTGGAGAGCCCGCGATTGCCATCGTCATGTCAGGCGCGATTCGCACCGCGATCATGTCTTTGGCCACCTGGTCGCCTAGCCGCACGCCGATGTCGTACCGATCAGCGACGATGTCGGCTAACCCGTAGTCATTGAGCAATTCAATCTTCAGATCCGGATACTGGCGCAGCAACGGTTGCAGACGCGGCCAAACGTACGAGTTTGCCGCGTAGTCGGTGGTCGTGATCCGGACAGTTCCGCCTGGGCGGCTCGTCATCGCGCGCAAAGAATCGACCTCCGCTTCGATTTCCTGAAAACGCGGTGCAATCGCGGCCAGTAGCCGTTCGCCTGCCTCCGTCAACGAGACACTCCGGGTAGTGCGCATCAGTAACTGAAGGCCCATCCGCTTTTCAAGGCCGGCAACCGTCCGGCTCAAGGCCGACTGCGAGACTCCCAGTTGCGCGGCCGCCCGCGTGAAGTTGCGCTCACGCGCGACGTTCATGAAGCCGACCAGATCGTTGAAATCCTCTTTCAATTAATGCTCCACAGCATAAGGGCATCCCGATATTGCGATCTAGTCGCATCAATTGCCAGGAGTTAGATTAACAGCAATGGCATATCGCCCCGACGATACCGACGAGGAACAGTCATGGAATTGAAACGTGCGGGCTCCCAGCCCTCGAAGAAAGGCCCTGAAGAATGGTTTACGGGCACGGTGCGGCTCGACCCGCTGAACGCTCCGCCTCCGCCGGCACGCGTTTCGTGCGCGAGCGTCACTTTTGAGCCCGGAGCGCGGACTAACTGGCATACCCACCCGCTCGGCCAGACTTTGATCGTTACGGCCGGCTGTGGCTGGACCCAGTGCGAAGGCGAGCCGCGCGTCGAAATCCGGGCTGGTGACGTGATCTGGTGCCCGCCTGGCCACACGCATTGGCATGGCGCAACTTCGACGACCGCGATGACACATATCGCCATTCAGGAAGCGCTCGACGGCAAGAATGTCGAATGGCTGGAGAAGGTCACGGACGAGCAGTACCTCGGCAGCGGCGAGCAGGTGTAATGCGGTTCATCAGGCCGCAGGCGTGCACTTTGGTGCGCCGCGAATCCAGAATGCGGCTGCTGGCGCGCGTCGTTACGGCGACAGGCGTGGCGCTTATCTTCGCTGCCTGTACCTCAATGGAAAGGACTGGAAACATGCAAGATCCATTGTCACAAGTCGATCTCACTCCCGTTTCTCCGGCATTCGCGCGTTATACGAACCAGACCGTGCTCGGCGGCCTCTGGAAGAGGCCGCAACTGTCACCGCGAGACCGGAGCATCGTGACGCTGTCGGTGCTCATCGCCCGCAACCAGACCATCGAGATGCCGTTCTATTTCCGGTTGGCGCTGGATAGCGGTGTGAAGCCTGCCGAGATTTCGGAAATGTTCACGCACCTCGCCTTCTATTCCGGCTGGGGAAATGCGACCGCAGCGGCTGTCGTCGCGAAGCGTATCTTCGATGAACGTGGCATCGGTATCGATCAGGTCCCTCGGGCCGATGTCGAGCCGCTACCACTGAACGAAGTCGCAGAGCAACAGCGTGCGCAGGCGGTCGAGCAAAGCTTCGGGTCGGTCGCTCCCGGCGTTGTTCAGTACACGACCGATGTGCTGTTCCGCGACCTTTGGCTGCGTCCAGGACTCGCTCCACGCGACCGGAGCCTGGTCACCGTGAGCGCCCTGGTTGCCAGCGGTCAGGTCGCGCAGATTCCGTACCACCTCGGCCGTGCCATGGACAACGGTCTGACGAAGGACGAGGCGTCCGAAATGCTGACGCAGCTCGCCTTTTACGCAGGCTGGCCGAACGTCTTTTCGGCGATGCCCGTGTTCAAGGATGTATTCGCGAAGCGAGCGGCATAAACGTCGATGCAGGATCGTCCACCGGTTGGGAAGCCACGTTTTTCCAACCGAGGTGGAAGCTCGAACAAACATCGGTGAGGGAAGTCATGAGCGAAAACATCAACGGCAAGGTCGTCGTCATCACGGGCGCCAGCAGCGGTCTGGGCGCGGAAACCGCGCGCCACCTTGCCAGACAGGGTGCCAAAGTTGTCCTCGGCGCGCGTCGCCTTGATCGGCTAGAGGCGCTTGCAAGCGAATTGGGACTCGATGCCAAGGCGATCGTGCAGACCGACGTCACCGACCGCAATCAGGTCAAGGCGCTGGTTGATCGTGCCGTGGAACTGCACGGCCGCGTCGATGTGATGCTGAACAACGCCGGCCTCATGCCGAGTTCGATGCTCGACAAGCTCAAGATCGACGAGTGGGACCGAATGATCGACGTCAATATCAAGGGCGTGTTGTACGGCATCGCGGCCGCGCTGCCACACATGCAGTCGCAGAAAGCCGGCCAGATCATCAATGTCTCGTCCGTCGCTGGCCACAAGGTCGGTCCCGGAGGCGCGGTGTACGCCGGCACGAAGTGGGCAGTGCGTGCAATCTCGGAAGGACTCCGCCAGGAGGTCAAACCCTGGAACATCCGCACGACCATCGTTTCGCCGGGCGCAGTCGCGACCGAACTGATCGACACGATTACTGATCAGGACGTCGCCGCGGGCATGGCCAGGACGTACGAGAAGGCGATCCCAGCCAGCTCTTTTGCGCGCGTGGTGGCCTTCGCCATTAGCCAGCCCGATGACGTCGACATCAACGAAGTGCTTTTCCGTCCCACTACCCAGGCATATTGAGCGCTGGGACGACCGGCCGTGTATTTCTCGCCCGCCCGGCCTTTCAATCATTGGAGAAAGATGCCATGCCGCATGTCATCGTTAAAGCCTGGCCGGGAAAGACGGAGGAACAGAAGCGACGTCTGGCAGAGGCAATCACCCGCGATGTGATGGATATTCTGGGTTATGGAGAAGAGTCGGTCTCGGTCGGATTTGAGGAGATTCCGTCTGAGCGATGGAAAGAAGAAGTTTATCGTCCAGACATCGAGGCACGCTCTGGAACGCTGTACAAGAAACCCGGATACCGGATGTAAAGGCAGCCATCATGATGTGCAAGTCACCTGCGGCGGAAGCTGTCGCGACCGCTCGGCGAATATCTGCCTCGCGCGGCGATAACGGAAGCCGCCGGGTGCTATTTCCGTTCTCGGCAGTGGCGAGCGTCACGACCCTATAGCGTGAATCCCGCCGGCGTGATCAGAACGAAGAAGACTCCGAGCGGAGCAAGATGGGAAAGCTCACGATGACGCAAGACGGTCCAGACCGCCGTAGCCCGGCACCGAAAAATGCGACAACGAGAAACCAGATCGAAAGCGTATGCAGCATGGAGCAACTCTCAAATATTGACCGAGCGCGCAAGCTCGGTGCTTGGGTCAGGTTCGCCCACTCTGAAGAAAACGTAGAAGTCTTCGCGACTCTTTAGTTCTTGCCTGCGAACCCATGGTTAAGCGAACTCCGCCGTAACTGGGCAGGCGGCTCAAGACGAGCAATGCGTTCAGAGTGCAACCGATGCGTAAGAGTGCAACTCGTCGACGATAGAGCGTTGCGACGGACGCCAGCCTAACTCGCGCTTCGCCTTTTCCCCGGATACGACCTGATCGCAGGCGATCGCGTCGGCGAATGTCCAGAGCGACTGGCGTGCATCGTCGAGCGGCCATGACGCTACTCGGCCCTCGGCTCCGGCGGCGTTACTCGCCGCGCGAGCAATCTCGATAAGTGGTGTTGGCGTGCCGTGGACGCCGTTGAAAACTGAGCTCACTGGAGCCCGTTCCAGCGAGAGAGCGTAGAGATCGGCGAGGTCCTCGGCATGCACGGTAGACCAGCGGTTTCGTCCGTCACCGACGTAGCGCGCGACACCGTGCTCCTTGGCGCCACCGTACATCATCATTGCGGTTCCACCCCAGTTACCGTAAACCCAGGCTGGCCGAATCACGCTCGGGTGAATACCTTCGGTCGCAGCCGCGAGGACCTGGCCCTCAAGCTGCTCGCGCCAGCGCACGAGCTCGAGCGGGTGCAGCGGGCTGTCTTCGGTTGCAGGTGTGTCGCCGGTCGGCCCATAAATCAGACAGCCGCTCGTGTAGACGAACCGCTTGCCGGTGCCGCGCAGGGCTTCGATGATCGAGCGGGTCGCGGCCATGTCATAAGTTGCGGTATTCCGGTCGCCCGGCGAGGCAGCATGAATGACGGCATCCACTGTACGGGCTGCGGAGGCGATGCTCGCCGAGTCGGCGAGGTCGCCTCGTATGACGTCGAAGCCCTCGCCAACGAGTTTCCCCGCACTGGTGTCCGAACGGGCCAGCCCTGCGACGTCATGCCCACCCGCTCTCAATCGACGGGCTACAGCCCCGCCGATCAACCCTGTTGCTCCCGTCACCAGCACTCGCATTTCCGTAACCTCTTTCAAATTGCGTTGAGGCAGAGAATAGCGGACAAGTATTTTCGACGGAAATCGCAAGTTCTGATGTGTCGATATCGCTCGCAGCGATGATGTCATGCCGAGGCGGCAACCTCGGCTATGAGGTTCTGCATCCAACGGGTGGGTGCGTGAGTGTCGGCGCGTCGATGCCACAGCATCGCGAGCGTCCAGCGGGGCAGTCCGATCGGCGGCTGATGTACGGCGATGCCGAGCCCGCTCGCCGCGAAGCGTCGGGCCACACGAGAAGCCACCGTCGCGACAAGATCGGTCTCGGCGATGACGAAGGGGGCAACCAGGAATTGCGGCAGGCTCAGTGCCACGCGCCTTTCGAGCCCCAGCTTCGCGAGTTCGCGATCAACCAGACTCGCTCGGTCGCCTTCGGGAGATACCAGCAGATGCGACGCAGCCGCGAAGTCCTCAACGCTGGCACCGTCCGCAAACGCGGGGTGCCCTGGACGAGCTATGCACGAAAAATCTTCCTGTAGCAAGGGGCGCGTGAGGATGCGCGCCGACACTTCGACGGGGAAGCCGATCGCGAGACTCGCCTCGCCACTGTCGAGCAGTTCCACCGCTTCATCCCGGCCGAACGTACCGCGCACACGCACGTCAACGTGAGGCGCCTCGATGCTCAGGCGTGCCAGCAGCAGCGGCAGCAGAACGAAAGCGGAATAGTCATTCATTGCAATCGTGAACACCTGATCGGCTGTCGCCGGATCGAATTCGTCGGGCCGCAACGTCCCCCGTATCAGTCGTAACGCATCGGATATCGGAACGGCAAGATCGCACGCACGTGGAGTCGGCTGCATGCCCGACGGCGCGCGAACGAACAGTTCATCGTCGAACAGTTCCCGCAAGCGGGTGAGCGCTCCGCTCATCGCCGATTGACTGAGGCCAATGCGCAGTCCCGCGCGCGTTACATGATGCTCAGCATAAAGCGCGTCGAACGCCTTCAGTAGATTGAGATCAAAGCCGCCAATATCCATGTTTTCGATGATACCTGAATGGCATCATCGTCGACGGCAACCATAGTCGAACCATCGGAAACCACCTCTGCGTCGACGGCGCACTCGCTCTAGTCACTCACAGGATTGCCCGCGCTAAACGCGGCCCGAACTTCGCTCACCGTCTGTTCAGCCGCTTGCAGATGCGGAAAATGGCCGAGTTCAGGAAAAATTGAAAGCTTCACACCGTTACGGTTCGCGTACTCAACGCCCATTTCCTTCTTGATATAGAAATCCTGCTCGCCCCACACCACCTTCACGGGGACCTTCAGCTTTGCCATGTTGGCTTCGAAGTAGTCCTGGTCGCGGGTGAAGTACGAGTAGTAGTGGAAGAAGGCGTCGGCCGACGTGACATCACCGCCCCACCCTTTCGCCATATCGTCCTTGAACTCCTCGGACAACGCGTAGCGCTCCTTCGCCGACATGCCGCGGAAGAACGTGTTTGCCAGGATTTCGTCGCGGTTCTGGTTCATCGCGGCATGCACGGCGTCAGACGATGGCTTTGACTTCAGGCCCTGCAGGCTTTCGTACATGTACTGCGGGCGGTTGAACGGGGCAAAATCGCCAACAATGATTTGCCTGGCGATATTCGGCTGCTCCAATGCTGCCAGCAGCGCAGGCAAGGCCCCGATATCGGTCGCATAAATCAACAGCTTCGAACTGTCGATGCCAGAAGTGCGGATATAGTCTTCCAGCACATGCGCATAATCCTTCGGTGCGTAGGAAAAGCAATCGGCGCCTGGACGCGAGGACTGTCCGTAGCCCGGCCAGTCAAACGCATGCACCTCGTAGTCGCTGGACAGGGACTCGGCAATGGGCTTCCACGCGTACATCGTCTCCGGGAAGCCGTGCAGGAACAGTACCGTACCCTTTGGATGCGCGGGCCGATAGACCATATGACGCAGCTTGATGTCAGGATTGACCTGCACCTCGCCGACTTCGACCTTCGGCGCCGACGAGGATGACGTGGGCACAATGCTGCATGCTGAAATGCCCGCAGTTACCGCGGAGAAGACCGTCGTCTTCGTTACAGGTTTGAACATGATCGTGGTTCCCGTTTAGTGCGAAATTGCGTCGGGTAAATTGCACTTCATTGCTGGGGGGAAGGCGAATTCAAAAGCTTACTCAACGGCTTCAGTGGGCCAATTGGGAGCAGTGAGAATGTCATCAGGTGCGCTTTCCCTAAAGGCTCTAAACATTAAACCCGCTGTTGCGCTTCACTCTTGAAACCGCCAGGCAAAACGCAAACATGCTGATTCTGGTTTCGCATCGACCTGAAATCACCCCTTGTCAGTTTGCGCCAGCCACTGGCCCAGGCTCACGCGGCCGATCCGCGCGTCGCCGAGCGGTACGAGCGACTGTTCCTCGACGCGGCCGCCGTAATAGCGCGCACCCTGATCCGTCACAACAGGGCGCGGGTCGCCGACAGACTTCAAATAACGTCTGATGATGGCGGCAAACGGTTCACGGTCCGGGCCCGCGATATCGACTGTGCCGTTCAGTGGCGTGGCGAGAGCGACCTGCGCGAGGATCGCTGCGACGTCGTCCGCGGCTATCGGCTGGAACAGTCCGTCCCCAACGCGCACCGTCCCGCCCACTGTGCCGGAATCAGCAATCGCGCCGATGAATTCCATGAACTGGGTCGCGCGCACGATCGTATAGGGCACGCCCGCCGCTTCAATCGCCTCTTCCTGCGCGACCTTGGCAACGAAATACGCATTTTCCGGCGTGCGGTCGCAGCCGACGATGGAAAGCGCGACGTGATGGCGTACCCCTGCAGCCACTTCGGCCTTGCCGAGATTGCGCGTCGAGGTGCGGAAAAAGTCGAGCACCGCCTGAGGCTCCCAGGAAGGGGCGTTCGCCACATCCACTACGACGTCCGCGCCGGCTAGCGCGTTGCTCAGACCTTCCCCCGTCACGGCGTTCACACCGGTACGCGGCGACGCAGCAAGTGCCTCATGACCCGCCTCGCCGAGCAGCGTGACGAGGCGCGAGCCGATCAGGCCGGAACCACCGATTACGACGATCTTCATGGCACATTCTCCAGATGAGAGTCAGTTGACACGGGCAGGCGGCTCGCGGCCGTTGCATCGCGGGAAAGAACTCGCCGCCGTCGCATCGTGTGAGGCTATTGTGAGAACATCATGAACTATCGAAAAGTGCCATGAATTGTCGATCGGACCAGGACATCCTGATTCCGGTCTGCTTGCCGGCAAGACCGTGATGACCGTATCGCCTACCGCATTCACCGTCGATATCGATCGGCAGCTCCAGTTGCCGATCTACCTGCAGATCTGCGCGCGCTTCAGAACCGCGATCGCCGCAGGGCATCTGCGTCCAGGCGATCGCGTGCCCGCGCTGCGCAGCCTCGCTACGCAACTGAACACGGCGCGCGGCACGGTTGAACTGGCGTATACGGTCCTCGTCGACGAAGGCTACCTCCAGAGGCGCGGTGCGGCTGGCACGTTCGTGTCGCCCTCGCTGCCAGCTTCAGTGACGGGCTCGCGTACGCAAAGCACAAAGAGTTCGAACGGCACGCAGAGCGTTAAAGCGGCTACCGCAGCTCAGACGCCAGGCGAATCCCACGGCGCTCGACCGGCGCCGCGCCAGCTTGCCATTGCCGCCGCCATGAGCGGCGAGCCCCGGCCGCTGCAACCCGGGCTGCCCGCGCTTGACGCGTTTCCGCTCAAGGTTTGGAATCGTCTCGTTTCGCATCGCGCGCGCAGCGGCGAGCGCGCGATGCTCGCGTACCCGGATCCTGTCGGCTACCGGCCGCTTCGCGAACACATCGCCACGTATCTTGGGCTGTCGCGCGGGGTGACCTGCCTGCCGGACCAGGTGTTCGTGACGGGCGGCTACCGTGCGACGCTCGAGCTCGTGTTGCGCAGTCTCGCCCGCACGAACGACAGCGTGTGGTACGAAGATCCGGGCTATCTGCTCGCGCGCGGTTTTCTCGCCGAAACCGGCGTGCAGCTCGTCGCAGTGCCGGTGGACGAAGATGGGATCGACGTCGAACACGGCACACGGCTGGATGCGCAGGCGCGCTTCGCGCTGGTCACGCCGTCGCACCAGAGCCCGCTCGGGCACACGTTATCGCTCCCCCGACGCATGGCGTTGCTGGGCTGGGCAGAGCAAGCGTCCAGCTGGATCGTCGAAGACGATTACGACAGCGAGTTCCGCTATCTGGGCCGGCCATTGCCGGCATTGAAGAGCCTCGATCGTCGCGATCACGTGATCTACTGCGGCACATTCAGCAAGGTGATGTTTCCCGGCTTGCGGCTCGCGTATGCGGTGGTGCCGGAGCGGGCCGTCGAGCGCGTCGGGCGGGTGGCGCGCAGCATGAACGCCGGATCGCCAACCCTGTTGCAGGCCGCTTTGGCCGACTTCATCGAGCGGGGGCATTTTGCGCGACATCTGAAGCGCATGCGTGCGTTATACGCCGAGCGGCGCGTGCTGATCGTGCGCGCGTTGGAGCAGGCGTTCGGCGAACGGCTGATCGTCGAACTGCCGCCAGGGGGAATCCAGTTCGCGGCACAGTTCGTCGAGGGCCCTGATGGCCCGGTCGACGACGTCGCGGTTGCGGCGCGCGCCCGCGAAGCGGGGCTCGCCGTTCTGCCGCTCTCGGTCTGGTACGCGAATGGTCGCACGCGTAGCACCCCGCGTGGCGTTGTGATGGGCTTCGCAAACATCGCCAATGCAGGTGAAGCGGGCCACCTCGCGCGGAGCTTGAGCGCCTGTCTGGACGGCTAACGAGCGGCGAAGGTCCAGGTCTCTACCACTCCTCACGCTTGCGCGCGGCGCTGTACCCAAAATGAGGACAGCCGCGCGCGAACGCTGACGCATACTGCACCGATAACGCAAGCAAACTGGAGACACGCATGACCCGCCCGTTCAAGCCCTATCCGTTCGCCCCGCGCCGCTATCCGGCCGTGGTGCCGCCGCTCATCGACGGACGCGATCCACAAGCGCGCGCCGTCGCGATCGTCGGCGGCGGTCCGGTCGGCATGACGCTCGCGCTTGCGCTCGCGCGCCAGGGCGTGCGCTCGGTGCTGATCGAGGCGGACGACAGCGTGTGCACCGGCAGCCGCGCGATCTGCATCTCGCGACGCAGCCTCGAAATCTTCAAGCGGCTCGGCGTCGTCGACGGTTTTCTGCAAAAGGGGCTGGCGTGGACCGGCGGGCGCAGTTTCTATCGCGACACCGAGGTGTTCCGCTTCGCGATGCATCAGGACGACGAGCAGTCGCTGCCGCCGATGATCAATATCGCGCAGTATCAGATCGAGCAGTTGCTGCTCGACGAGATCGAACGGCACGCCGATCTGATCGACGTGTGCTGGCAAACGCGTGTGACGGGCCTCGAGCAACGGCCGCAGGGCGGCGCGACCTTGACCTTGCGCAGCGCCGATCCTGCCGATCCGCAAGGCAAAAGCTGGCAGATGGACGCTGCGTGGGTCGTCGCCTGCGACGGCGGACGCAGCACGATCCGCGACCTGCTCGGGCTGAAGCTCACAGGCACGACCTACGAAGGCCGCTACGTGATCGTCGATATCGAACTCGACAGCACGCGCGCGACCGAACGGCTCGCGTACTTCGATCCGCCGTCGAATCCGGGCTCGACGGTGCTCGTGCACAAGCAGCCTGACAACGTGTGGCGCATCGACTATCAGTTACGCGACGACGAAGACCCCGACGCCGCCGTGCTGCCCGAGAACGTGATACCGCGCGTGCAAAACTTGCTCGACTCGATGGACGAAGCCGGCGCCTGGTCGCCGATCTGGATCACGATCTACAAGGCCAATGCGCTGACGCTCGAACGCTATCGGCATGGCAGCGTGCTATTCGCGGGCGACGCCGCGCATCTGGTGCCGATCTTCGGCGTGCGCGGCGCGAACTCCGGCATCGACGACGCCGACAATCTCGGCTGGAAGCTCGGTTGCGTGATCAATGGGAGCGCGTCGCCAGCGCTGCTCGATAGCTATAGCGACGAACGTGTGTACGCGGCGCGCGAGAACCTGAGCTACGGCATGAAAAGTACCGAGTTCATGGCGCCGCCGACCTTCGCGTTCGACTTGCTGCGCACGGCCGTGCTCGGGCTCGCCGAGCGGCATGCGGCGGTGCGGCCGCTGATCAATCCGCGCCAGACGCATGCAATCGCGTATCGGCAATCGCCGCTGAACTTCGCAGGCGACGGAGCCGATGCGTTCGATCGCGGCCCCGCGCCGGGTACCGTGCTGCCCGAGGGCAGGCTGCTCAAACAATCGCAAGATGGCGCACGGCTCGGCATCCATCTAACCGATCTGCTCGGACCGTGCTTCACGGCGCTGCGCTTCGACGCAGACCTCGCGAACGATGGTGACGCGTGGCGGCAACTGCAAAGCACGCTAGCCAACCAAGGCGTTCCGTTCAACGTGATCGATATCGTCACGGCCGAAGCGCAATCGGCAAACAGCCCTCGAGCGATCGACCCAACCGGCCGCCTGCACGACATGCTCGACGCACAACCCGGCACCGTCTATCTGATCCGCCCCGACGGCCACGTGCTCGCGCGCTGGCGCAACGGCAGCGTGGCGGCCGTTCTGCGCGCGCTCGATGCCACGCTGACACAGCAGAATTAACGCGCAAGGACCTTCGACATCATGACCGATTCCGATCTCGACCTCGTCTATACGACGCTGTGCAACACGCTGACCCACGAAGGCGAGGCGCAGGCGTCGCTGTATCTCGCGCGTCTCGCGCTCTTGTGCCTGACCGAACTCGACGACTCGCGGCGCGCGTTGTCGTTGATCGAAGCGGCGAAGCTGCCGGTTGCCGCCACGGCCTAGCGCGGGCAAAAAAGCCGCCTCCCTGGAGGCGGTTCGCTAGAGGCGGTAACGGCAATGCCGCAGCAGTGCGAGGGAATTACAGCCATCGCAACAAAACGGGCGCCGGCAGACCGGCCTCACTGCCTCGGATACAAGCCCAACGTACTCGCATGCAGCCGCGCGAGTCCGAGCAACGCATCCGTATAGGGCGTCGGCACCCGCGTCAGTTGCCCGAGTTCGCGCACCGCGCCGACCAGCGCATCGAGTTCGACCGCCTTGCCGGCCTGCACGTCCTGCAACATCGACGTCTTCATCGCGCCGAGTTTCAGCGTGACCGCGTGACGGTCGTCGGGCGCCTGGTCGATCGGGATGCCGAAGCGCGCGCCGATTTCCTTCGCCTCCAGCATGATGTGTGTGACGAAACCGCGTACGAGTTCGTCGCCGAGGATCCGGTCGGTCGTTGCGCCGGTGATCGCGCTGACCGGGTTCATCGTCATGTTGCCCCATAGCTTGAACCACACGTCGCGCTGGATCTGCGCCGAAGCCGTTGCATGGAAGCCCGCCGCCTGCAACAGCGCGGCGAGCAGCCCGACACGCTCGCTCGGCTTGCCCGACGCCTCGCCGACGATCAGTCCGTTGCCCTGGTGATGCCGGATCACGCCGGGCGCGTCGATCAGGCAACTGGCATGCACGACGCAGCCGACCGTCTGCGCGGCCGGGATCGCGGCGGTGATCGCGCCGTCGGGATCGATCGTCTTCAGGCGCTGGCCGGCGAGTTCGCCGCCCAGGCCGTCGCAGAACCACCAAGGCACGCCGTTCATCGCCGTTAGCACGATCGTCTCGGGGCCGAGCAGCGGTTTGATATGCGCGGCCACGGTCGCCATCGCCGGGCCCTTCACCGCGATCACGACGAGTTCCTGCACGCCGAGATCGGCCGGCTTGTCGCTCGCCTTTACCTGCTCGGCGTAGATCACGCCGCCTTCGATCAGCCGCAGACCATGCTGGCGCACCGCGTCGAGCGTCGCGCCGCGCGCGATCACGCTGACCCGATGACCCGCCTGCGCGAGCTTCACTCCCATCCAGCCGCCGATCGAGCCGGCGCCGTAGATCGCTACTTTCATCGCCTGAATCCTTGCCTGTTGCTGTGATTATTGCAGCGTTGATTGTCGCGCTCTTTTACGCGTGGCTTCAATCATTGCCGGAAACTCGCATCGATCCGGTCGACCCGCCGCACCAGCGCATCGAACACGTCCTGCCCGGCGCCGTGGCGCGGATCGAACTGCAGCGCGTCGCGCGAGCAGCGAATCGCGACCTCCTCCGGCACCGGCCGAGCGCGGCCCATCGAAAACGTCGCCACCTGGACTTCGCACGCGCGATTCAGCGTCCACAGAATCGCGAAGGTCTGCGGCAACGTCCGACCCCACGATAGCAGACCGTGGTTGCGCAGGATTACCGCCTGTCTGTCGCCGATATGCGCGAGCAGCCGCGGCCCCTCTTCCGCATGAATCGTGATGCCTTCAAAGTCGTGATACGCGATCCGGTCGTGCAACTGCGCGCTATAGAAGTTGGTCTGCTGCAGGCCCTCTTCGAGGCAGGCGACCGCGACGCCCGCCGTCGTATGCGTATGCATCACACAGTGCGCGTCGGGCAAGCCCTCGTGAATCGCCGCATGCACCACGAAGCCAGCCGGATTCACCGGATACGGCGAGCCGTCGAGCACGCGCCCCTGCGCGTCGATCTTCACCAGATTGCTCGCGGTCACTTCGCTGTAGTGCAGCCCGAACGGATTGATCAGGAACTGGCGCTCCGGGCCGCTGACGCTTTCGGGCACGCGCAGCGTGATGTGGTTGTAGATCATCTCGGTCCAACCGAGCAGATCGAAAATCCGGTAGCACGCGGCAAGTTGCACGCGCGCCTGCCATTCGTCCGGATGCATCTTGGCCGATCTGGGCGGGCTCGCCGGTTGCGCTTCGAGGGTCGTGGCCATCGTCGGTGTCTCCAGGATTGTCGTTGTGACGGCGCGCCCGTGCGCGCCGCCCATCATATTCACGCGTGCCGCAACAGCGGCCCGAGCGCCGGAGCGCTTCAGGCGCCCGACACCACCGCCGCGATCGACGAGGCGACATAGTCCGCGTTGCGCGCGTTCAGCCCGGCGACGCACATGCGGCCCGAGCGCAGCACATACACCGCGTATTCGTTGCGCAGATGCTCGACCTGGCTTTCGGACAGGCCCGTATACGTGAACATGCCGCGCTGCGCGACATAGCGCGCGCGCATCACTTCATCGACGCGTCCGTCGAGCCCCGCGTGGATCACCTTGCGCATCGCCAGAATGCGCTCGCGCATCGCGCCGAGCTCGGCTTCCCACGACGCGCGCAGCGTCGCATCGGCGAGCACGTTGGCGACGAGGCGCGCGCCGTGCGTCGGCGGATTACTGTAGTTCGCGCGCACCGCCGACATCAGTTGGCCCGCCACGCGCGCCGCTTCGTCGGCGCTCTTGCAGACCACGCTCAACGCGCCGACGCGCTCGCCGTAAAGCGAGAAATTCTTCGAGAACGAGTTCGCGACGATCAGCGGCACGTTCGCGTCGGCGAGCAGGCGCACCGGCGCGGCGTCTTCTTCGAGGCCCGCGCCGAAACCCTGGTAGGCCATGTCGACGAATGCGATCAGCTTGCGGCGCTGCAAAACCGGCACCAGTTCCGCCCATTGCGACGGGCTCAGATCGACGCCCGTCGGGTTATGACAGCACGCGTGCAGCAGCACGATGCTCTTTTCCGGCAGCGCGTCGATCGCGGCGAGCATTTCGGCAAAGCGCAGGCCGCCCGTTTGCGCGTCGTAGTACGGATAGGTGTTGACCGTGAGGCCCGCGCCTTCGAACACCACGCGATGGTTTTCCCAGCTCGGATCGCTGATCCACATCTGCGAGCCGGGGAAATAGCGCTTCAGGAAATCGGCGCCGACCTTCAGCGCGCCCGAGCCGCCGAGCGTTTGCAGCGTCGCGATCCGGCCTTCGG
The DNA here is from genome assembly GCF_050434085.1 of Paraburkholderia sp. UCT70. Taxonomy (NCBI): domain Bacteria; kingdom Pseudomonadati; phylum Pseudomonadota; class Betaproteobacteria; order Burkholderiales; family Burkholderiaceae; genus Paraburkholderia; species Paraburkholderia sp. UCT70. The sequence goes on from NZ_JBNPVZ010000002.1 coordinate 2,080,598, forward strand.
CGCGCGCCGCGCTGTTGGCGCCGAACACGAGCGCCTGCGCGGTGTCGCGATAGAGCGGCAGACCCGCCATCGGCAGATACGAGCGCGGGCCGATCGCGTCGAGCAGCGCGGTTTCGGCGCGGCGCACCGCGTCGATCACCGGCAGCTTGCCGGCGTCGTCGAAATAGATGCCGATGCTGAGGTTGACCTTGTTCGGCCGGGGGTCCAGCTGAAAGTCTTCGTTCAGGCTCAGAATCGGGTCGCCCGGATAGGCGGGAATATGGTCGAACATGACGGGTCCTTGAAGACGGCCTCTGCAGGCCTGTTGTAGCGGGTCGTCCGCGCGCCGCGGGACGACAGGGCAAACCTTGAGTCTAAGCGGGTTTGCCGGGCCAAGTCGACCCGCACGAGTGTCGGTCGTCGGCGTGCCGCACACAATCAATCGATTTTTCACGATTCGTAAGTTTTTCTTTAGAATCGATCGTATGCCTCTTACCCGCGTCACGATCCGTCAATTCGAAGCGTTCCTCGCCATCGTCGATCTGCACAGCATCGGCGCGGCGGCGCAGCGGCTCGGGCTGACCTCGTCGGCGGTCAGCCAGTTGCTTGCCGAACTCGAAACGGAGCTCGGCTTCCGGCTGTTCGATCGCACGACGCGGCGCGTCGCGCTGTCCAGCGCGGGACAGGACTTTCTGGCGTCGGCCGAATCGGTGCTGCGCCACGTGCGCGCAGCCGCCCAATCCGCCGACGATATCCGCAACCGCGCGGCCGGCATCGTGCGGGTCGGCGCGCCGCTCGTCATCGCGTCGACGGCGCTGCCCGCGGCGATCGCCGACTACGCGCGCGACAAGCCGAAGGTGGTCGTGCGCGTCTGCGATACCGTGGTCGAGCAACTGGTGGAGCGCGTCGAGAGCGGCGACATCGATCTCGCGATCGGCCCGGACCGGCAAAGCGGGCCGCGCGTGCGCTCCGAGCCCGCGTTCGCGAGTCCGTGGGTCATGTGGTGCTCGGCCGCGCATCCGCTCGCCGCGCGCCGCCGCGTGCAGTGGCAGCATCTGCGCGACGTGCCGATCGTCGCGACCGGCCGCGACCACGAGCGCGCGGTCGACCAGATGCTCGCCAATCTGCCGGTCGAGGCGCGCATCATTCCCGTCGGTGTCGTCGACAACGTGACCACCGCGTTCGGCCTCGCCGCGCGAGGGCTGGCGGTCACGCTCGCGCCAGCCTATGTCGCACCGCTCGCGCGGACCTTCGGGCTCGTGATGAAGCGCATCGTCGATCCTGAAACGATTCGCGAGGTGTGCGTGTATCGGTCGACCGAGCGTGCGCTGTCGCCGTCGGCCGACGGCTTCGCGGATTTCGTGATGCCGTGGTTGAAACGCTGGGATCGGGAGACGCAGGCCGAGGCGCGGGGTAAGCGGAGTTGAAGCGGACTCGAAGCGCGATGCGAGGCGCGCTTCGGCGCGAGATTCGACAGATGTGCAGCTAGGGCTGCATACACAACGCGAACAGTTGCCGCTGATTTGAAATCCCGAGCCGCGCGTACGCGCGCTTCTGGTACGTGACGACGCTCGCTGGCTTCACGCCCATCTGCCCGGCGATCTCGGCCGCGCTCGCGCCATCGAGCGTGCCACGCAACACGTCGAGCTCGCGCGGCGTCAGCGTCGGACATGCGCGCCGCACGCGCGCGAGCATCGCCGCACCGGCGCCCTGCTGATGTTGCCCGTTCAGCGCGTATTGGCCCTTCGCCGCATGCGCGAACAGCGGCGCGACGCTTTCGATCCGCTCCAGTTCGCCCGGCGCGAACACGCCGTACGCGCGGTCGCGATAGAGGTTGATCGACAGCCACACGCTATCCGCCGGCTGCACGAGCAACGACAGCCGGTCCGATACGTTCGGCTGCGCGTAGCAGGCCGCGCGGTACGCTTCGTTTTCGATTTCGTCGCCGCGCTGCTGATGCAGCACCAGCGCATCGCGCGAAGCGGTGCGCCGGCTGTGGTCCGATTGACCGATGATCGCGCGATTGCCGTCGAGCGCATAGAAATGCGCGGCGTAGCGTTCGGCGACGTCGCGCAGAAAATGCCCGCCGCGATGGTCGGCCGCCGACACCGTACGGGGCCGCGCGTCGAACTCGTACGCGAAGATCGTGCACTGCGAGACGGGCAGCGACAACGATTCGCCAACCGTCAGCAGAATGCTCGCGGCGAGCGCGTCGGCATCCGGGTGGGAGATCGTCATGACGAGATCGGTGGCGAGCGCGGTGCTGATCTGACCGCTGCGCTGCGGTGATGCGAGGCGCCAGGAACGCATGATGGGGATTCGTGCTTGCGCTGCGTGAATTGGGTTGCGGCGAGCGTAGCACAGCGGGCACGCGGCGCTGGCCTACCGGTGTGATCGCCGGCCTGGCGATGCTTTATCGCCGGGTAAACGACCCCCGCTGCAACGCCACCGTCCTCGGCAATTCGATCGTAAAGGTCGTGCCGGACTCGTCCGTGGATACGACGCTGACGTCGCCGCCATGCATGCGCGCGATCTGCTGCACGATATGCAGACCGAGCCCGAGCCCTTCGCGCGAGCGCGCGCCGTTGCCATTCGACACGAACGCCTTGAACAGATGCGGAAACACCTCCGCCGGAATCGTGCCGCGATTGGACACCTTCAGGCGCACGCAATCCTCGGCGTCGCCATCGACCTCCACGCCGATATTGCCCTCCGGCGCACCATGATGCAGCGCGTTGCTGACGAGATTCGACACCGCCTGCCACACGAGATCGGTATCCCACGCGCCGGCCGTATTGCCGGTGCAGGTGAACAGGATCTGCTTGCCGCTCTCCCGCGATGCGAATTCGTCGATGACCGAGCGGCACAACGTCGCGAGTTCGATCGAGCGCGGCTGCAACGGCAGACGTCCGCCTTGCAGGCGCGCGAGGTTCAGCAGCTGATCGACCATCCGCGCCATGCGCAGGGAGCTGTTCTTCACGCGCGCGGCGACGGTTGCGGCCTGCTCGTCGGCGGCCGTGCGCATCAGGTATTCCGCCGACGCCAGCACCGCGCCGAGCGGCGTGCGCAGATCGTGACTGAGCACCGCCATCAGCATCTCGTTCGCTTCGAGCATCTGGCGCGTCGTCACCAGTTGCGCGGCGAGCTGGCGCTTCTGCTGCTCCAGCTGCACGAATACGTCGACCTTCGACTGCAGGATGCGCGGATCGAACGGCTTGTACAGGAAGTCGACCGCGCCCGCCTCATAGCCACGGAACGTGCGCGACGCGTCCTGCGCGGTCGCGGTCAGGAAGATGATCGGCACCTGCGACGTGCGCGGGCTGCCGCGCATCAGCGCCGCCAGCTCGAAGCCGTTCATGCCGGGCATATTGACGTCGAGAATCGCCAGCGCGACTTCGTGCTTGAGCAGCAGATCGAGCGCGGCGGTGCCGCAGTCGGCGACCAGCACCGCGACCTCGGGCCGCGCGAGCAACGCTTCCAGCGCGGTGATGTTGTGGACGATGTCGTCGACGATCAGGATGTTCACAGGTGAGTTCGTCATGGCACCGGATCAGAGGGAAGGCGGCAGCGCGGCAAGGCGCTTCGCCAGGGCTGCGGGATTGTAGATCGCGTCGGCCGCGCCGCGCTCGATCGCGGCGCGCGGCATCTCCGGTGCACCGGCGCTGCCGGGGTCCTGCACCCACGCGGCGCCGCCGAGCGCGCGCACGCGTTCGAGCCCGTGCGCGCCGTCGTCGTTGGCGCCGGACAGCAGGATCGCGAGCAGCCGCTCGCCGTACACCGCGGCGGCCGATTCGAACAGGACGTCGATCGACGGCCGCGAGAAGCGCACCGCCGCGGCGGTCGACAGCGCGACCGTGCGGTCCACTTCGACGAGCATGTGATAACCGGGCGGCGCGACGTACACGCGGCCCGGCAGGATCAGCTCCCCCGCATCGGGTTCGAGCACCGGCAGCGCGCAGCGATGCGCGATCGCCGGCACCAGATAGCTCGGCGAATCGGGCGGCAGATGCGCGACGATCATCACGGCCGCCGCAAAGCGCGCGGGCAGCGCGGCGAGCAGCACGTTGAGCACCTCGATGCCGCCCGCCGACCCGCCGATCACGACCAGCTGATAGCCGCGCCGCGCGTGCGCCCGCGCGGCGCTGCTGGCGTCGGCGGTCTGGGTGGGCGGGGGTTGACTGGTCGAGCCTGGCATCGCGACCTCGCTAACGCTTCTGATAAATGCGTTCGGCCGCGCGAAACTCGTCGAACGCCGGGTAGTGATGTGAAAACCGCAGGGTTTCCTTGCTGCCCAGGCCGAGAAAGCCGCGCCGCACCAGTGCGTTCTCGAACAGCCCCAACGCGCGATCCTGCAAGCCGCGATCGAAATAGATCAGCACGTTGCGGCACGACACCAGATGCGCTTCGAGGAACACCTCGTCGGTGGACAGGCTGTGATCGGCGAACACCACACGCTCTTTCAGCGAGCCGGCAAAGCGCGCGCTGCCATACGCTGCATGATAGTAATCCGACAGCGAACGCGTGCCGCCCGCCGCCAGATAGTTCTGCGTGAAACCCTGGATGCGTTCGAGCGCGTAGATGCCCGCCTCCGCGCGCGCGAGCGCGTCGGGGTTGATGTCGGTCGCGTAGAACAGCGTGCGCTCGGTGAGACCCTCCTCGTCGAACAGGATCTTCAGCGACCACAGCTCCTCGCCGGTGCTGCATCCGGCGACCCACACCTTGATCGACGGGTAGGTGCGCAAACGCGGCAGCACGTGCTCGCGCAGCGCGAGGAAATACGACGGATCGCGAAACATGTCGCTGACCTGCACGGTCAGGTAGCGGAACAGCCGCGAAAACTCGTTGCCGTCGCGCATGATGCGGTCCTGCAATTGCGACAGCGTCTCCACGTTGAATTCATCGAGCGCCTGCGTGAGGCGGCGGCGCAGCGACGACATCGCGTAGTGGCGAAAGTCATGCTGATACTTCAGATAGATCGCCTCGAGCAGCAGCCGCAGCTCGATGTCGAAATCGCTGATGCGGTGCGGCACCTCAGATGCGGACGGTTTCATCGCGTTTCTCGCTTCCGTGCCAACGCTCGCGCCGTCAGCGCTGCCGCAGCCACACGCGGCACAGCGCGACGAGCTTGTCGACGTCGATCGGTTTCGACACGTAGTCGTCGGCACCCGCTTCGAGGCAGCGCGTGCGATCGTTCGCCATCGCCTTCGCGGTCAGCGCGATGATCGGCAGATGCGCGAAGCGCGGATTGCGGCGAATCTCGCCCATCGCGGTCAGGCCGTCCATCTCGGGCATCATGATGTCCATCAGCACTAGATGTACTTCCGGCCCGTTCTCCAGTTGGTCGAGCGCCTCGCGGCCGTTGCGCGCGATCAGCAGTTTCGCGCCGAGTGGCTCCAGCACGTGCGACAGCGCGAAGATGTTGCGCACGTCGTCTTCGGCGAGCAGGATCGTGCGGCCCTCGAACGCATTGTCGCGTTGCCGCACGGTGCGCAGCATGCGCTGCTGCTCCGGCGCGAGCGACGACTCGACGCTATGCAGAAACAGCGTGACTTCATCGAGCAGACGCTCCGGCGATTTCGCGCCCTTGATGATGATCGACTTCGAGTAGCGGCGCAGCCGGTGCTCCTCTTCGTCGGGCAACATGCGGCCCGTGTAGACGATCACTGGCAGCGATGCATGCGCGCTGTTCGCGGCGAGGCGTTCGAGCAGATCGTAGCCGGTGCCGTCCGGCAGCGCGAGATCGGTGACGACGCAGTCGAACGTCAGCGCCGACAGTTGCTCGAACGCTTCGGCGAGCGTCGCGACCACGACGATCCCGGTGTTCTCGCTTTGCAGCAGCGCGCGGATGCTTTCGCGCATCGGCGCGTCGTCCTCGATCACCAGCACGCGCTTCAGGCGCTGTTGCAGCCGCGCTTCGAGGCGGCGGATCGCGGCCTCCATCGTCGAGCGCGCGGTCGGCTTCAGCGTGTAGCCGATCGCGCCGAGGTGCAGCGCCTTGTCGGCGTGATCGGTGGCCGACACGATATGGATCGGAATGTGGCGAGTCAGCGGATCGTTCTTCAGCCATTCGAGCACCGTGAGGCCCGAGCGGTCCGGCAGACCGACGTCGAGCAGCACCGCGGCCGGCCGCATGTCGCGCACCAGCGCGAGGCCGCTCGCGGCATCGCTCGCGTGCACGAAGTCGAAGTCGAGTTCGTGCACGAGATCGCGCAGAATCGCGGCGAACGGCGGATCGTCTTCGACCGCGACGATCAGACGGCCCGCGCGGGTGCGATTGTCGCGATCGTCGGCTATCGACGCGGCGGCGGGCTGGGCGTCGCCGGGCAGCAAGGCTTCGCGCGACGCGGTGGGCGGCGCCCGGCTTGCCAGATCATTCGGTGGCGGGATCACCGCGGCGGGTGCGGTGTCGAGCGGCGTGCGCAGCAACGGCGCTTCCGCCGTCGCCTGCGCGCCCATGCCCGCGTTCAGCGCATTCAGCGCGTTCAGCGTGGCGACGCTCGTCATCGCGCTGTCCGCGCTCACGCGCGCCTCGCGCGCATCGAGCGGCAGCCACAGCGAAAACACGCTGCCCTTGCCGACTTCGCTCGCCACCGTGATGCGCCCGCCCAGCAGCCGTGAGAACTCGCGCGAAATCGACAGCCCGAGGCCGCTGCCCCCATATTGACGGCTCGTCGAGCCATCGGCCTGCTGGAACGCCTCGAAGATCATGTCGATCTTGTCGGCCGGAATACCGATGCCCGAATCGCGCACGTCGAAGCGCAGCACGTTGTCCTCGACCCTGGCGACCTCGAGCGTGACCTCGCCGCGCTCGGTGAACTTCACCGCGTTCGACAGCAGGTTGCGCAGGATCTGCATGAGCCGCAGGCCATCGGTGACGAACGTATCAGGCGTGCCCGGCAACTTGTCGAAGGCGAGACGCAAGTGCTTGGTCGCCGCGATCGGACGAACCATTTCTTCGAGCGATTGCAGCGTCGCCTCGATCGACACCGTTTCGTGCTCGACCGTCAATTGACCCGCCTCGACCTTCGACAGGTCGAGAATGTCGTTGATCAGCACGAGCAGATCGCTGTTCGACGCGTGGATCGTCTCCGCGTAGCGCACCTGCTCGTCGGTCAGATTGCCACTGCGATTCTGCTGCAGCAGCTTCGCGAGAATCAGCGAGCTGTTCAGCGGCGTGCGCAATTCGTGCGACATGTTCGCGAGGAACTCGGACTTGTAGCGGCTCGACTGTTCGAGGCGCTCCGCATTGGCCGCCAGATCGTTCTGCACGCGCAGCAGATCCGATTTTTGCCGCTCCAGCCGCTGCGCATATTCCTCGAGCCGCACGTTGGTCTGTTCGAGCTCGGCCTGCTGCGCTTCGAGGCGCCGTTGCGATTCCAACAGCGCGCGGCCGCGTTCCTCGAGCCCTTCGTTGGAGACCCGCAACTCCTCCTGCTGGACCTGCAACTCCTCGTTCAGCTGCTGCGTCTCGGCGAGCGCATCCTGCAGGCGTTCGCGATACAGCGCCGCCTCGAGAAAATTGCCCATGCTGTGGCGGATCAGCTCCATGAACTCTTCGTCGCGCGGCGTCACCTCGCGCAGGAAGCCCATTTCGACGACGCCGTTGACCTGGCCGTCGTTGTCGATCGGCAGGATCAGCAGATTGAGCGGCGCACCGCTGCCCGTCGCCGACACGACCCGCACGTAATCGGCCGGCACGTCGCGCAATACCAGCGTGCGGCGCGAGCGCGCGGCCTGGCCGACCAGCGTTTCACCCTCCTCGAAACTCAGAGCGGCCGTCTGCTCGCTGTCACGGCTATAGCCGTACGCGGCGATGCGGCGCAGCGTGCCGCTCTGCCTGTCGCGCACGTACACCGCGGCGACGACCGCATCGAGATATTGGGCGAGAAACTCGAGCATCGCGCGGCCGACGAGCGGCGCGCTCGTCTGCCCTACGATCTTGTCCGCGAGCAGCCGCTGGCCCGAGCGCAACCAGACCTGCTGCTCGAGCAGCGCGGTCTGTTCGGCCTGACGGCGCAGCACGTCGTCATAGGTCTCGGACAGGTCCAGCAGTTCGCGACGACCCCGCCATGCGAGCAGGCCGCTGACGACGAGGCTGAACACCAGGAACACGCCGACCAGTGTCGCCGTCACGTTGCGCGTCGCTTCGGCGCGCTGCTGGCGCAAGCGCAATTCGACGTCGAGAAAATCGCCGAATTCGCGGCGCATTTCGTCGAATTCGAGCTTGCCGCGCCCCGCTGCGATCGCGCTCTCATAGTCCTGGTTGCGGCGGCGCGCGTCGATGATCTGTTCGGCGAAGCGGCTCCAACGCTCCTGCAAGGCCTCGATCTGCTTGAGCCGCTCGATTTGCGGCGGGTTGTCGGCGACCTGCTTTTTCAACGCTTCGAGCTGTGACTTGAATTTCGGGCCGCCGTTTTCATACGGCGCGAGGAAACTCTCGTTACCGGTGATCAGAAAGCCGCGCATCGACGATTCGCGATCCACCGCGAGCCGCAGCATTTCGTTGGCGTCGCCGATCACGCGCCCGGAGTGCTCGACCCAGTTCATCGTCGACACGAGATACGCGATCAAGCCGACGAACAGCGCCATCGTGACGAGGCCGGCGCCCAAAGGCAGCGCGATATTGCGGCGAAGGATGCGGCGGAAACGGAGTTGATCGACGGCCTGCGATGCGGTCATTTGTTCTGTAAGTGGCATGGCGAATCGGGTCGATGCGGAATGTTTTTCGGGTCTGCGCACGGTGTTGAGTGCCGCAATGCGACCGCTGTCATCATACAAGGACGACCCGCACGCGCGCGACGCGGAATGCAAAAACAACCTGGCCGGCTAACACCGGCCAGGCTCCTGCATCGACGCGCATCGACGCGCCGCGTTTCAGCTATGCTCAGCACCGTTCAGAGGCTAACGCGGCAGCGCATCAGCGCAACCGGCTCGGCCCGCTCAGGCCGGCACCGATTCCGCCTGCGCCGCGCGCGACCACACGCGATGCTGTCCGGCGGCCTTGATGAACGCCTTCAACACATCGGCGGACTGCGAGTCCTCGCCGGTCGCCACGCCGTCCGGCTGCGCGGGCAACTGCGCGGCCGCGAGCACGTCGCGCCCCGCGCCGAGCGCCGCGATCGCCTTCAGATGCTTGAACGCTTCGAGCACGAAGTGCCGCGCATCGCCCGATTGCGACAGTGCCTTCGCCCCCTTCTCGCCGCCGACGACGATCACCGCGTCGAACATCACCGATGGCAGCCCGGCGATCGTCGCGTCGGGCGCGAGGCCATCTATCTCGGCGAGCGTCGGCGCGATCAGCATCGGCGTTGCGCCTTCACCCGTGAGCGCCTGCTGCAACTGTTTGATCGCCGCGCCATCGGAGCCGGGTGCGGCGAGCAGCGCGATCTTGCGGGTCTTGATGCCGGGCTTCACGCGATTGAGCAGACTCAACGCCGGCGACGTCTTCGGCCCGACGAGTTTCGCCGTGCCCTTTTTCGGCGCCGGCAAGCCGAGTCCTTCAGCGACCTTCGCGGCGAGATCGGCGTCGAAGTTCGCGAGAATCTCGTTGACCTGGCGCGCGCGAATCTCGGGCTTCGTCACCTTGCCGAGCTCGAACTGATAGGCCGCCGCGATATGGTCTTTTTCCGGCTGCGACATGCTGTTGTAGAACAACGCGGCCTGCGAGAAATGATCGGCGAACGAGTCGCTGCGCACGCGAATCTTCGTGCCCTCGGCGCGTTCCTGATAGCTGTCGAAGCCGCCATCTTCAGCGGCCGGATCGGTTTCCTTCGGCCAGCCGTCGTTCAGCGAGTTCGGCTCGTACGACGCCTGGCCGACATGGATCGCCTGCCGATGCATCGCATCGCGTTGATTGTTGACGGATGGGCAGACCGGCCGGTTGATCGGAATCTCGTGAAAGTTCGGGCCACCGAGGCGGCTGATCTGAGTGTCCGTGTACGAGAACAAACGCCCCTGCAGCAACGGATCGTTGGTGAAATCGATGCCCGGCACGATATGCCCCGGATGGAACGCGGCCTGTTCGGTCTCGGCGAAGAAGTTGTCCGGATTGCGATTGAGCGTCATCTTGCCGATGATTTTCACCGCCACCAGCTCTTCCGGAATCAGCTTGGTCGGATCGAGCAGGTCGAAATCGAACTTGTGCTCGTCGGCTTCCTCGACGATCTGCACCCCCAGTTCGTACTCCGGATAATCGCCGCGCTCGATCGCTTCCCATAGGTCGCGCCGGTGAAAGTCCGGGTCCTTGCCCGCGAGCTTCTGCGCTTCGTCCCACAGCAGCGAATACGAGCCGAGCACGGGACGCCAGTGGAACTTGACGAAACGAGCTTTGCCCTGCGCATTGACGAAGCGGAACGTGTGAACGCCGAAACCTTCCATCGTCCGTAAGCTGCGCGGAATCGCGCGGTCCGACATCGTCCACAGCACCATGTGCGCCGATTCGGGCACGAGCGAGACGAAGTCCCAGAACGTGTCGTGCGCGGACCCGCCGGTCGGCATTTCGTTCGGTGCTTCCGGTTTCACCGCGTGCACGAAGTCAGGAAACTTGATCGCGTCCTGGATGAAGAACACCGGCATGTTGTTGCCGACCAGATCGAAATTGCCTTCCTGCGTGTAGAACTTCGTCGCGAAGCCGCGCACGTCGCGCACGGTGTCGGCAGAGCCGCGCGGACCTTGCACGGTCGAGAAACGCACATAGACCGGCGTTTCGGCGGCCGGGTCCTGCAAAAACGCGGCCTTGGTGTACTCGCGCATCGATTCGTAGACCTTGAAGACACCATGCGCGGCCGAGCCACGCGCGTGCACGATCCGTTCGGGAATGCGCTCGTGGTCGAAGTGCGTGATCTTTTCACGCATGATGAAATCTTCGAGCAGCGATGGACCGCGCGGTCCCGCACGCAACGTGTTCTGGTTGTCGGCGATCTTGACGCCCTGATTGGTCCTCAGGGCCTCGCCTTGCGGCTTCACGCGATTGCGTTCGAGATCGTTCGATTTCGCGTCGTTCGACTGCGCTGCCCCGTTTGCCTGGGCCGCGGCCTTCTGGGTATTCGCTTTACCTGCCATGGGGATCGACTCCTTGTGTTCGGGCGCGCGGCGACGCAGGCGTCGCGGCGCGCGATCACAGAGTCAGCAAGGGCTATACCCACCAAGTCACGGCGCAGTGGCTGCGCGGCGGCGTTGCGTCAGAACCGGTAGTTGATCGACACGTCGGCGACGCCGGTCGCGCGGCTGCGGGTAATCGGACTGTTGCCCGCGCTGCCGACGAGCTGCTCGAACGCGCCGTCGGCGGTCGCGAACCAGTGCTTGCTGAACAGCCAGATCGCGCTGACGCCGAAACCCACCGACTTGAAGCCCGCGCTCGCGTGGTACTGCGGATACTGCGAGTGCGCGGCCTGCTCCTGATTGACGCCGAACCAGCTGTTCATGTACTTGGAGTCCGCGAGCACCACGTTCGGGCCGGCGAACCAGAAGAACTGCCTGGTGCTGCCGGGCATCGGCATATAGGCGCCGAGATCGCCGATCCAGCCGTTCGATCCGCCGAAATAGCGGCGTATATCGGCGCGCAGGACGAGCGGAAAATCCTTCGACACGACGTACTCGCCCGAAAGCTTCAGACCGGGCGCCGGGTTGATGTTGCCGAGCCCGTTGAGTTCCTGCGGATCGTCCTGGCCGCGTCGCCCGAGGTCGTAGACCGCGGCGAGACTCATGCGCCAGTTCTCGCCCTGCGCGAAATTCACGCCGAAGCCTTCGCCGCTCGACAGAAAGAACAGATCCTTGTAGCGCACGTCGATGCTCGGGCCGGTCACCAGGTGATAGCGGTCCGATCCTTCGAAGCGCGGCTGGAACGATGTGGCCACGCCGAAGCGCAGTTGCCAGTCGGGAATGTTCGGCTGCCACATCTTTCTGCAGCGGAATGCCCACCGAATATTGCCATTCGCCGAGCGGCGACGGCGTCTGCGCGAAGACCACACCCGGCACGCAGGCCATCGCGCCCAAGGTCGCGGCGACGAGCGAGCTCGCCGCGATGCCGGTTTGTTTATGGCGAGGCATGGCGCCCCGCTTCTTTCTACGGCTGTTGACCACCGGAAGCCTCCAATTTCGCTCGTCGCGATGAGGTTAGGTTTTCGCCCGGGGTCCAGCGCGGACCCAAAAACGCGGACGACCGCCGCGCTGTTACTTACGGCGTGTAATTTTTCCAATCGATGAAGCGGGCAGCGCGATGCGCACGAGGCGCGGCGAGCCCGCATGCCCCCCGCGCTCGTGTGGCCACTGCACACAGTCCTTGCACGCCGCGGTGACGTGGACAATGGCCAACGGAACATTGCTCCGCAAGATATGCGCCAACTCTGTGGAAGATTGATGACGAGCGCGACCCAAGGCGTAACCCGAAGACGGTCCGGCGCTGCGGCGGCGCCGCTGGCGCCGCCGTTCAGAGGGGGTTATTGGCCTGCTTCGACGAGCACCGGCTTGTCGCGATACAGGTTGGGGAACAGGCGTTTCAGGTTGGCGATTTTCGGCATGTCATTGAACACGATGTAGGCCGAATCGGGATGCAAGGTCAGATAGTTCTGGTGATACGACTCGGCCGGATAGAAGCCCTTGTAGGGCTCCGTCTTCGTGACGATCGGCGCGGGGAACACGTGCGACTTGTCGAGCTGCGCAATGTAGCCTTGCGCGACGTGCCGTTGCGCGTCGTTCAGCGGAAAGATCGCGGAGCGGTATTGCGTGCCGCTGTCGGGCCCCTGACGATTCAGCTCGGTCGGGTCCTGAACCACCGAGAAATACACCTGCAGCAACTGGCCGTAGGTGACCTTGCCAGGATCGAACGTGACCTGCACCGATTCGGCGTGCCCCGTCTCGCCGCCGCTGACGGTCTCGTACTGCGCGGTGTCGCGTGAGCCGCCCGAGTAGCCGGACACCGCCCGCGTGACACCGCGCACATGCTGGAACACCCCCTGGACGCCCCAGAAGCAGCCACCCGCGAACACCGCGGTTTCCTCGTGCGCGGTGCTGGCCGGGATCGGTTCGTCGAGCGCGGGCGGCGCGATCACGACGGCGCTCTCCGCCGCGAACGCGACGCGCTGCGCGAGCGGCAACGCGAGCGCGGCCGCGCCTAGCAGCAACGACAACACGGCCGCGCGTGAGCGTTTCGAGATGCCGCCGAACGATGTAAGGAATTGCGGTCTGTTGCGAGTCATGATGGTCGCTCCGGAAAAGTGCCGGCGCCCGCCCGCTTTGGCACAGTGCTGCCACGGCCGCATGCGGGTGCGCCGAAGCTTGGTCGCGCGGGCGCGGCGTTTATGACAGCATGCGCGCTTTCGCGGCCGGCGGCGCGGCCGCGCGGCTCACAGCGGAAATTTCGTGGTCGACAGGATTTCCTTCAGCACCATGAATGAGCGGATCTGCCGTACGCCCGGCAGATACAGCAACTGCTCGGCGTGCAGTCGATTGAAGCTGTCGCTGTCGCGCGTGCGGATCACCATGAAATAGTCGAACTCGCCGGTCACCACGTGGCACTCCATGCAGCCGGCCACTTTCTGCGCGGCCTTCTCAAACTCGGCGAACGACTCGGGCGTCGAGCGATCCAGTACCACGCCGATGATCACGAGCATGCCCGCGCCGGCCGCCTTTGGATCGAGCAGCGCGACCACGCCGCGAATCAGCCCCGATTCCTTCAAGCGTTCGACGCGCCGCAAACACGCCGGCGCGCTCAGCTTCACTTTCGCGGCGAGCGCCACGTTCGAAATCGACGCGTCGGTTTGCAACTGCCGCAGGATCGCGCGATCGATGCGATCGAGCGGGTGGCGAATCGCGCCGATGCCCGAAGGTGTCGCTCCAGCACGAACTTTCGTTGCGCTCATGACCATATGTTCGAAGTTTTGTTAGAAATCGGATGTTCTTTGATTTCGAAAAATACGTCTGAGCGACTTTTTTCGCAAGCTCATTTCTAGCGGTTTTTCCTAACATGAGCTCATGGAAATCACCCCACCACGGAGCCGCGATGAACCTGCAACGATTCCCCCGCTACCCGCTCACCTTCGGACCGACGCCAATTCAACCGCTCAAGCGTCTGAGCGAGCATCTCGGCGGCAAGGTCGAGCTGTATGCCAAGCGCGAGGACTGCAATAGCGGCCTCGCGTTCGGCGGCAACAAGACCCGCAAGCTCGAATATCTGATCCCCGACGCGCTCGCGCAGGGCTGCGACACGCTCGTGTCGATCGGCGGCATCCAGTCCAACCAGACGCGCCAGGTCGCGGCGGTTGCCGCGCATCTCGGCCTGAAGTGCGTGCTCGTGCAGGAGAACTGGGTCAACTACTCGGATGCGGTGTACGACCGCGTCGGCAACATCCAGATGTCGCGCATGATGGGCGCCGACGTGCGGCTCGTGCCGGACGGCTTCGACATCGGCTTTCGCAAGAGCTGGGAAGACGCGCTCGACAGCGTGCGCGCAGCCGGCGGCAAGCCGTACGCGATTCCGGCCGGCTGCTCGGACCATCCGCTCGGCGGCCTCGGCTTCGTCGGCTTTGCCGAAGAGGTGCGTCAGCAGGAAGCCGAACTAGGCTTCAAGTTCGACTACATCGTCGTGTGCTCGGTGACGGGTAGCACGCAGGCTGGCATGGTCGTCGGTTTCGCCGCCGACGGCCGTGCCGATCGGGTGATCGGCATCGACGCATCGGCGAAACCGGCGCAGACACGCGAGCAGATCACGCGCATCGCGAAGCGGACCGCCGAGAGCGTCGAGCTGGGCCGCGACATCACCGCGAAGGACATCGTGCTCGACGAGCGCTACGGCGGCCCGGAATACGGTCTGCCGAACGACGGCACGCTCGAGGCGATCCGTCTGTGCGCGCGGCTCGAAGGCATGCTGACCGATCCGGTGTACGAAGGTAAGTCGATGCACGGCATGATCGACAAGGTGCGTAACGGCGAATTTCCGGCCGGCTCGCGCGTACTTTATGCGCACCTGGGCGGCGTGCCGGCGTTGAGCGCGTACAGCTTTATCTTCCGCAACGGTTGATGCGGTCTAGGGGATTTAGCCGACGGGCGTCCGCGGTTCGGTCGCGAGCTTCTTCCTCAGATGCCTGCGCAGAAACTCGACGAATGCCCGGATCGTGACCGAGCTTTGCCGATGCTGCGGATACACGGCATAGACGCCCGTCGCCGACGGCAGGAACGCTTCGAGCACGGGCACGAGTTGTCCGCTTGCGAGCGCATCGGCGACGATGAAATCCGGCAGCCGAACGATTCCAAGCCCCGCGACGGCCGCATCGCGAATCAGATCGCCGTTATTGGCGCGTAACGGCCCGCGCACCTCGATGCTCTTCACCACGCCCTCGACGCTGAAGTCCCAGCTCACCACGCCGCCGTGGCCGTACAGCAGACATTCGTGGTTCGCGAGATCGCCAGGCACGGCCGGGCTGCCACGCCGGCGCAGATAACCGGGGCTGCAGCACGCGACCATCTTCACATCGATCAGCTTTTGCGCGATCAGCGACGAATCCGCCAGCGTGCCGATACGGATCGCCATATCGAAGCCTTCCCCGACCACATCGACGGCGCGGTCGCTCAGTTCCATGTCGAAGCGCACGTCGCGATGCTCGCGCAGAAACGCCGCGACGAGCGGCGACAGATGCATCATGCCGAACGACATCGGCGCGCTCACGCGTAGCAGCCCGCGCGGCCCGGCGCGGCGCAGCGACATGGCCTGCTCGGCGTCCTCGACCTCGCCGAGGATGCGCTTCGCGCGCTCGTAGAACTCCTGACCCAGATCGGTCACCGCCAGCTTGCGCGTGTTGCGGATCAGCAGTTGCACACCGAGCGCTTCCTCGAGCGCCATCACACGGCGGCTCACGAACTGTTTCGACAGCGACAGCCGGTTCGCCGCGGCGGTGAAATTGTGGGCGTCGACGGTTGCGACGAAGATGCGCATGTCATCGAGTTGCATCGTATTGTCCACTCCAGTGCGACAGTGTTTCCGGTTTTACCATGATTATAACCATCTGGATTGACCTACACTGTCGTTCATGGATCGCAGCCAAACATCTGGCCCGGATCACACGACAAAACTGAAGGAGAAAACAGCATGCTCGAAATCAGACACGCCAACCAACGTGGCCGCGCGGAACACGGCTGGCTCAGCTCGCGTCATACGTTTTCGTTCGCGCACTATCACGATCCGAAGCAGAACGGCTTCTCCGACCTGCTCGTGATCAACGACGACCGTGTGGCGTCGGCGCAGGGCTTCGGCAAGCATCCGCATCGCGACATGGAGATCTTTTCGTACGTGCTCGAAGGCGCGCTCGAACACAAGGACACGATGGGCACGGGCTCGGTGATCGTGCCGGGCGACATCCAGTTGATGAGCGCGGGTACCGGTGTGGCGCACAGCGAATACAACCATTCGAAGAGCGAGCCGGTGCACTTTCTGCAGATCTGGATCGCGCCGGCCCAGCAAGGCACGAAGCCGCGCTATCAGCAACAGCACTTTGGCGCGGCCGACAAGCGCGGTGTGCTGCGGCTCGTGCTGTCGCCGGACGGTGCGAACGGTTCGCTGCAGTTGCAACAGGATGCGCGCGTGTATGCCGGGCTGTTCAACGGCGAGGAAACCGCGCGGCTCGAACTCGCGAAGGACCGCTATGCATATGTTCAGGTGGCGCGTGGCAGCGTCACGGTGAATGGCGTCGAGCTTGGCGAGGGTGACGGCGCGCGGGTGCGGGGTGAAGAAGCGCTGACGTTCACGCAGGGCCGCGATGCGGAAGTGCTCGTGTTCGACCTGCGTAATATCGAAACCTCGGCGTTGTGGGCATAAGCGCTCCGCTTGCGCCGCGATTGACTCAAACCTGAACGCGGCTCGCTGGACGACGATTTCCAGCGAGCTTCATCCCTCTACCCTATCGGGAAAAATCATGCGCTACACACTGTTTGAAAACCAGAAAGACGTCGTCGTTCTCGTCGCTCGAATCCTGCTGATGGTGCTGTTCGTGATGTTCGGCTGGTCGAAGCTGACCGGCTTTGCCGGCACCGTCGCTTATATGACGTCGACCGGCGCGCCCGTGCCGGCGTTGTCGGCTGTTATCGCGGTGGTGATGGAGCTTGTGGTGGGCGTCGCGCTGTTAGTGGGATTTTTCACGCGACCGCTGGCGCTGCTGCTTGCGGTGTATACGCTCGGCACCGCAATCATCGGCCATCACTACTGGAACATGACGGGCGCGATGCAGTACGACAATATGATTCATTTCTACAAGAACATCGGCATCATAGGCGGGTTGCTGCTGTTGTGCGTGACCGGCGCCGGCAAGTATTCGTTCGACCGGCGGTGATACCGATTCCCGTGCTTTAATCGGCATAGGGGGCAGCCTGAGGCTGCGCCCCTGCCACACCACCCGGCATGCGGGTCCGCACCGGGCGGTTCGGGAAGTTGAGGTTAGGAGAGTCGGGGCACACCCAGCTGATCGAAGTAAGTGATGGTCAGCACGCTGTTGAGGAGCTTGCCGCTGTTGCACCACCAGCGGCGACTGTTCGCCGCCACCTGTTGTGCCACAGAGCATGACGCGCCCAGCGCGCGCAGTTCCCGGTAGATGGTTGAGCCACGGCGCCAATGCTTAAGCTGGATGGCGCGTAGTCGGTGGCGCAGCCACTCATCCAGCTCACGCCAGACTCTGGGGGTTTGCGCCAACCGGAAGTATGCCCTCCAGCCCTGCACATAAGTCCGCAACCGTGCCACCACGTCCTTCATGCTGCGCCCGCCAGATCGGCGGGTCAGTTCACGAATGCGGTGCCTGAACGCCAGCAGCGGTTTGGCCGCCACCTTGCGCTTGACCACACCGCCTGGAGCCACCCATAAGCTGTAACCCAGGAACTTGCGACCGAACACACTCGCGACCGCACTTTTGGTCTCGTTGACCTTCAGGCGCAATCGCCCATACAGACGTCGCAGCAGCACCATTACCCGTTCGCCCGCGCGGCGGCTACGAACATACACGTTCGCATCGTCGGCGTAGCGCGCAAAGCAGTGGCCCCGCCGCTCCAGTTCCTTGTCCACCTCATCCAGCAACACGTTGGCCAGCAGCGGCGATAGCGGCCCGCCTTGCGGCGTGCCCTGGGCTCGCTGCTGAACCACTCCATCATCCATGATGCCGCTGTTCAGATACGCCCTGATCAGCCGGATTACACCAGCGTCTCCAATGCGTTTCTGTAGGCGGTCGATCAGGATGTCGTGGTTGACCCGGTCGAAGAACTTCTCCAGGTCAACGTCCACCACGATTCGCCGGCCTGACTGCACGTACGACTGCGCGGCAAGCACCGCATCGTGTGCACGCCGTCCGGGCCGGAAGCCGTAGCTATGCTCGCTGAAGGTGGGATCCAGAACCGGCTGCAGCACCTGCAGCAGAGCCTGCTGGATCAACCGGTCCGTTACCGTCGGGATACCAAGCTCGCGCTCGCCTCCGTCCGGCTTCGGAATCGTCACCCGCCGTACCGGGCTGGGCCGGTACGTCCCCTTCAGCAGTTGTTCACGAATCGCTGGCCACGCCGTCACCAGATGGCGCGCAGTCTGGTCAACGCCCAGACCATCCACCCCAGCGGCTCCTTTGTTGGCCCGCACCCGTTTGAACGCCCGCTTCAGGTTCTCTCTCGTCAACGCCGCTTCCAGCAACGCTGACCCTGTGCTCCCGGGTTCATGCCGCGGGCAGCCGGCTTCGTCGCTCACAGGTACATGCGCAGCTTCACCACGCGCTGCTCCCGCTCGCCCCGTTTGCACGGGCATCTGACGCATTGCCTGCCGCATCGGCATATCCCTGAACACTCCTTCCCGTTCGGTCCTTCGTCACCAGCTTCAGCCTTGCCGACCTGTCCTGTGACTACTACGACCTCGGCTGACTTCTCGCTCCGGTTCGACACCGTTGCCCTTTCAGGCATGAGGCGAGATCTCCCCAGGTAAGAACGCACTCCTTCACCGCACAACCGCCGGATTTACGGCACCAATCCTTGACCACAAGAGCTTCGCAGATTCGTGCCCGCTCGCCCTGATCGGTGCCGCCTCATATCCGGTTCTTGTCCATCGGCTCACGGCTTTGCTCCACGCTTCCTCCCCACGCTCGGTCACCCTTACGCAGTTGCGCTTCACTTCATTCGCTGTGGTCAGCTTATGGGAGGACTTGCACCTCCAGGAGTGCGCCCATGCTGGGCGCACACGAAAAAGGCCCGCACGAATGCGGGCCTCGTTGCATGCGCAAACTGAAACGGCGGCCCGCGGGCCGCCGTTTGCCTCTCTGATCTACCGGATCAAACCGCTGCTTCGGCTTCCGCTTCCGCTTCGCTGACCGCCGCGACTTCTTCGCTGTTGCGGATCAGGTGATCGAATGCGGACAGCGATGCCTTCGCGCCCTCGCCCACCGCGATCACGATCTGCTTGAACGGCACCGTGGTCACGTCGCCGGCGGCGAACACGCCTGGCACCGACGTCGCGCCGCGCGCATCGACGACGATCTCGCCATGCTTCGACAACTCGACCGTGCCCTTCAGCCATTCGGTGTTCGGCACGAGACCGATCTGCACGAACACGCCTTCGAGTTCGACCGTCTTCACTTCGCCCGAAGCGAGGTTCTTGTAGACCAGACCGTTGACCTTATTGCCGTCGCCGGTGATTTCCGTGGTCTGCGCCTGCGTGACGACCGTCACGTTCGGCAGGCTGCGCAGCTTGCGTTGCAGCACCTCGTCGGCACGCAGCGTCGCGCCGAATTCGAGCAGCGTCACTTCGCGCACGAGACCCGCGAGGTCGATCGCCGCTTCGACGCCCGAGTTGCCGCCGCCGATCACCGCGACGCGCTTGCCCTTGAACAAGGGGCCATCGCAGTGCGGGCAGTACGCGACGCCATGATTGCGATACTCGCGCTCGCCCGGTACGTTGATTTCGCGCCAGCGCGCACCGGTCGCCAGGATGATCGTCTTCGCCTTCAGCACCGCGCCGTTGGCCAGACGTACTTCGATGATGCGCCCCGGAATCAGCGCTTCGGCGCGCTGCACGTCCATGATGTCGACGTCATAGGCCTTCACGTGCTGTTCGAGCGCGGTCGCGAACTTCGGTCCTTCGGTTTCGGTCACGGAGACGAAGTTCTCGATCGCCAGCGTATCGAGCACCTGGCCACCGAAGCGCTCGGCCACGACACCGGTCGCAATGCCCTTGCGCGCCGAGTAGATCGCCGCCGCCGCGCCCGCCGGGCCGCCGCCGACGATCAGGGTGTCGAACACCGGCTTATTCTCCAGTTGCTTCGCGGCGCGCGCACCGGCGTTGGTGTCGAGCTTCGCGAGGATTTCCTTCACGCCGCTACGGCCCTGGCCGAAGGTTTCGCCGTTCAGGAACATCGTCGGTACCGCCATGATCTGGCGCGCGTCGACTTCGTTCTGGAACAGCGCGCCGTCGATCGCGACGTGACGGATGCGCGGATTGATCAACGCCATCACGTTAAGCGCCTGCACGACTTCCGGGCAGTTCTGGCACGACAGCGAGAAATACGTTTCGAATTGATAGTCGCCGTCGAGGCTGCGGATCTGTTCGATCACCGCATCGTCGAGTTTGACCGGGTGGCCGCCGACCTGCAGCAGTGCGAGGACGAGCGACGTGAATTCATGCCCCATCGGAATGCCGGCGAAACGGATGCCGGTTTCCTTGCCCGCTTCACCAATCGAGAACGACGGCTTGCGTTCGTCGTCGCCGCGACGCTCGATCAACGTGACGCGCTCCGACAAGGTCGCGATGTCGTTCAGCAGGGCCAGCAGCTCCTGGGACTTCGCGCTGTCGTCGATCGACGCGACGAGCTCGATAGGCCTGCTAACTTTTTCGAGGTACGACTTCAGTTGAGTCTTGAGGTTGGCGTCAAGCATGGCGTTGCGATTCCGTGACGAGGGGTGTGGGTGTCCCGGCGCCGCACGCATCCGGATAGGACGTGTTGGACCCGGGGACGCGCGAAGCGCCGTATCAGGCGATTCGCGCGGTGAAGCGCCGGGAAGATCCCGGCAGATGCAGACTGCGGGTGCAGCGTGAGCTGCGCGGACCTTAGATCTTGCCGATCAGGTCGAGCGACGGGGTCAGCGTTTCCGCGCCCGGCGTCCACTTGGCGGGGCACACTTCGCCCGGGTGCTTTGCGATGTACTGAGCAGCCTGAACCTTGCGCAGCAGTTCGCCAGCGTCACGGCCGATGCCGTTGTCGTGGATTTCGCACAGCTTGATCTCGCCTTCCGGGTTGATCACGAATGTGCCACGCAGCGCGAGGCCTTCTTCTTCGATCAGCACGTCGAAGTTGCGCGAGATAGCGAGCGTCGGGTCAGCCAGCATCGGGTACTTGATCTTGCGGATCGTATCCGACGTGTCGTGCCAGGCCTTGTGCGTGAAGTGAGTATCGGTCGACACGCTGTAGATTTCCACGCCCAGCTTCTTGAAATCTTCATAACGATCGGCCAGGTCACCGAGTTCGGTCGGGCACACGAACGTGAAGTCGGCCGGGTAGAACACGAAAACCGACCACTTGCCCTTCAGGCTTTCTTCAGTGACGGTCTGGAAATCGCCGTTGTGAAAAGCCTGTGCTTTGAACGGTTTGACTTGACTGTTGATGATCGGCATTTGCTGAATCCTCTCTTTGAGGGGTTGGAAAGTGGAGTCAGTATGTCAGACTGCGCTTAATAGGTAAAGTGGATTGTGTTAATGAGTTCGATAGCCTTGCACTATTCATTTCGTCGGTCGAGACTATCGGACGATTTGCCGGGCGTTTCAGCCCTTCAGAAGCCGCCACAGCGTGGTTCGGCCGATGCCGAGCGCGCGGCTCGCGGCGGCGCGATTGCCGCCGGATTGTTCGAGGGCGCGCAGCGCGTCCTCACGGCTGGGGGTGGCGCGGGGCGCCGCACTCCCGGGCGCAGGGCCCTGAGGCGCCTGTGTGATCTGCTCGACCTCAACTGCCCTCATCCGGAAGAACTCGGGAAACACGGCCTGCCAGTCTGGCAACGCGTCGGCAGTCAGGTTCCCGGACATCTCGTTGGTCGGGTCACCGATATAAATCGCCGCGCGGGCCAGGAGATTTTCCAGTTCACGGACGTTACCGGGCCACGCGTAATCCGCAAAAAGCGGGGCGAGAAACACGAGCACCCGCTCGAGCCCCGCCGCCGACAAGCCGTACTGCAGCGCGCTGCGCTCCAACAGGTGCCGCGCCAGCGGCGCGATATCGGCACGGCGTTCGCGCAGCGGCGGCAATTTTATCTGAAGCAGATTTAATCTGAAATACAGGTCCGCGCGAAACGCGCCCTCCTCGACGAGCGCGTGGAGATCGCGGTGCGTCGCAGCGATCACCCTCACGTCGACCGGCGTCGCGCGGCCCGCGCCGAGCTTCATCACCTCGCGCTCCTGCAGCACGCGCAATAGCCGGCTTTGCAGCGCGGCCGGCATTTCGCCGATCTCATCGAGAAAAATAGTGCCGGTGTGCGCGATTTCAAACAACCCTGGCTTGCCGCCGCGCCGCGCGCCCGTGAACGCCCCTTCCTCGTGCCCGAAAAGTTCGCTTTCGATCAGTCCCTCGGGCAGCGCCGCGCAGTTGAACGCGACGAACGGATTGCCGCGCCGCCGGCTCGCGTTGTGGATGCCCTGTGCGACCAGTTCCTTGCCGGTGCCGCTTTCGCCGCTCAGGAGCACGGTCGCGTCGTGCGCGGCGCCGGCGCGCGCGAGCCGGCGCACGCGATCGAGCGCCGCCGAAGCGCCGATCAGATCGTCGAGCCGGTGCCGCGCGACCAGATGCCTCGGCCGCTGGCTCGTGCGCAGCGAACGGTCGATCCGCTGCGCAACGAGCGCGTCCTGCGCCGTCACGACGAAACCGGCGCGCGCGCCCTGCTCGACGATCGGCACACAGCCGACGATCAGCGCGCGGCCGCCGATCTGTTCGATGCGTTCGTCGACCGGCTGGTCGGCGGCGCGCGTCTCGCGCAGCAGCGGCGCGAGCGCGCGCGCCACTCGTGCGGGGGTGTCCTCGTCGTCGTTTGGGACCGCCTGCGCGGCGCCTAGACCGAGCAGTTCGAGCATTGCCGGGTTGACGGCTTCGAGCTGGGCGGCTTCGTCGAACGCGGCGACGCCGTCGCGCAGATGCGCGACGATCGTGTTCAGGCGCACCCGCTTCGATTCCTTCTGGCGGCTCACCCGCGCCAGTTCGACCGAGCGCTCGAACGCTTCCTCGACCGCGGCAAGCGAATACAGGAACACGCTTTCCATGCCGGCCTGCTGCGCCAGATCGCAGGCCATGCCAGCGCCGACCACCACGCGGCAGCCCTGCGCGGCGAGTTCATCGACTGCGAGCCGCACTTCGTCGATCGATCGATACGCGCGCTGCCGCAGATCGACGTTCAAGAGCGGGCTCAGGTCGGCCAGCTCCTGCGCGATTGCTTCGTGCAGCACGAGCCCGATGCGCGCCTGCGGCCATGTGGCCGTCGCGCGCGTGATCGCGCTCAACACGTCGAAGCCATTCACCTTGACCATTACCACCGGCACGCTGAGGTTCTCGCGCAGGTACGCGCCGTTCGAGCCGGCGGACAGTACGACGTCGACCGAACCTGCGTCCACGTAAGCCTGCAACGCGGCGACGGCCGCGCCGTAGCCCTCCCGCACCGTGAAGAACTTCGCCCGGCCCGCGTAGCGCGGCGTCACCGTCTCGCAAAGCGACTGCAGTCGGCTAATACTGACGAGTGCGACACCGGGCCGCCCGGCATCGACGGCGGGGCTCGGATTCGCGACAAACGGGGTGAACGTGGACACGCGGCTCTCCTTGATTGAAACGTTCCTCGAAACGTTTCATGAAACGTTCCACCCATTGTGCCATGAACGTCCAGGCAGAAGTTCATATCGCGCAAACCCTTGTTCCAGCGGCACGACCGGCGAACTGCCGTTCAATGGCACGCTTCCTGCAGAATGTCGGCCGCGTTCCATTACCGATTTTCCCTTCTGGAGACCTGCATCATGACCACCACTTCCGCCACCCGCCGCGCCGCGTTCCGCGCCAAGGTCAATCAGCGTCAGGGCCTGCTCGTGCCCGGCGCGTTCAACGCGATGAGCGCGCGCGTGATCGAGGACGCCGGCTTCGAGGCGGTCTACATCACCGGCGCGGGCGTCACCAACATGTCGCTCGGTCTACCCGACCTCGGCTTCATCGGCCTTGCCGAAGTCGCCGAGCACACCGCGCGCATCCGCGACGCGGTCGCGCTGCCGCTGATCGTCGATGCCGACACCGGCTTCGGCAACGCGCTGAACGTGCGCCAGACCGTGCGCGTGCTGGAGCGCAGCGGCGCCGACGTGATCCAGTTCGAAGATCAGGTGATGCCGAAAAAATGCGGCCACTTCTCGGGCAAGGAAGTTGTCGCGGCGAGCGAGATGGTCGGCAAGATCCGCGCGGCTGTCGACGCGCGCGAAGACGCGAACCTGCAGATCATGGCGCGTACCGACGCGGCCGCGGTCCACGGCATCGAGGACGCGATCGAGCGGGGTCATCGCTTCATCGAGGCGGGCGCCGACATCCTGTTCATCGAGGCGACCGAATCGCTCACCGACATCGAGCGTCTGCCGGGACTGTTCAATGTGCCGCAGCTGATCAACATCGTGATCGGCGGCAAGACGCCGGTGCAGTCACGCGACGCGCTCGCGAAGCTCGGCTACGGCATCGTGCTGTACGCGAATGCGGCGCTGCAGGGCGCGGTGCTCGGCATGCAGCGCGCGCTCGGCAGGCTGCAAAGCAACGGCCGCCTCGACGAGGACGCGACGATCGTCGCGCCGTTCAGCGAGCGCCAGCGGCTCGTCAACAAGCCGCTGTATGACCGGCTGGACAAGGAGTACGCGGGGAAGGACTGACGCTCGGGCGGCGGCGCGGCGGTGCGACGCGCTGCATGCGGGCGCGATATGGAACCCTTTATTGCGTTAGGATTCAGGGCTGGCAATCAGGGATGACAAGCGGGACTGACAATCAGTCAAGCTGATGTTCCCGCCAGCCCGCCGCGACAGTTCGCGGCCCCGGCCTCCTCCCACCGGCCCGCTCTCCCGGCTGCCGGCAGAATCACAAAAGCGCAAACGAAAGGTAGTCGCAAGCACCATGAAGTCAAACTCTTCACGCGCCCCGCGCGGGCTCGTCAATTGTCTTTCAGCGCGCACGCGCGCAGCACGGGAGCTCGCCCGATGAGCTGCAGCGGCACCCGCACCGCGCACGTCGGCTGGCTGCCGTACATCGTCGCGGCTACCTTTTTCATGGAGTACCTCGACACCACGGTGATCGCCACCGCGCTGCCGCAGATGGCGCGTTCGTTCGGCGTCGGCCCGAACAGCCTGAGTCTCGGCATGACCGCCTACATGCTAGCGCTCGCGATCTTCATCCCGGCGAGCGGCTGGGTCGCCGACCGCTGCGGCGCGCGCACCGTGTTCGTCAGCGCGATCGGCGTGTTCACGGTCGCGTCGGTGCTGTGCGGATTGTCGCAGAACGTGCCCGAGTTCACGGCCGCGCGGCTGCTGCAAGGCATCGGCGGCGCGATGATGGTGCCGGTCGGCCGTCTCATCGTGGTCCGCAGCACCGAGAAAGCTCGCATGATGCAGGCGATCTCGACGATCACATGGCCGGCCATCGCGGCGCCGGTGGTCGGCCCGCCGATCGGCGGCTTCATCACGACCTACGCGTCGTGGCGCTGGATCTTCCTGCTGAACGTGCCGTTCGCCCTCGCGGCGATTGCGGTCGCGCTCGCCATCGTGCCGAACCTGCGCGGCACTGAACGCAAGCCGCTCGACGTCGTCGGCCTGCTGCTGAGCGGCGTCGCGCTGACCGCGATTCTGTACGGCGCGGAACTCGCGAGCCAGCCGGCCACCAATCCGTGGCTCGCGGTCTCGATCGTGGCGGGCGGTCTGCTGGTCGGCGCGCTCGCGTTCCAGCATGCGAAGCGTCATCCGTATCCGCTCGTCGACGTGTCGACGCTGAAGGTGCCGACGTTTTCCGTGACGGTCATCACCGGCTCGTTCACGCGCATTGGCATCGGCGCGGTGCCCTATCTGATGCCGCTGCTGTTCCAGGTCGGTTTCGGGCTGTCGGCGTTCCGCTCGGGGCTGCTGCTGCTCGCGAGCGCGCTCGGCAATCTCGGCATGAAGGCGCTGACCACGCGCATCCTGCAGCGCTATGGCTTCCGGATGGTGTCGATCGTCGATGTGGCGGTGGCCGGCATTTTCATCATCGCGTGCGGACTGCTGACGCCAGACGTGCCGCTCTTGTTCGTGCTGATCGTCGTGTTCGTGTACGGCGTCGCGCGCTCGATGCAGTTCTCGACGCTCGCGACGCTCGCCTATGCCGACATCCCGCAGCTGCAGATGAGCGCGGCGAGTACGCTGTGGAGCGCGGCCGCGCAGATGACGATCGGTCTCGGCATCGCATTCGGCGCGGTGTCGCTGCGCGTCGCGGCGCTGTTCAACGGCGAGACGACCGGCCACGTGTTCACGCTCGACGATTTCCGCCTCGCGTTCCTGTTCGCGGGCGTGCTGACGCTGCTGTCCGTGCTTGGATATATGGGGCTCGCCCGCAATGCTGGGCAGAGTATCGGTGGGGGTTCGCGCGGCGGCGAAACTCCGACGAAGAGCTAGGGGACGCGCAAGCGCTGCGCGATCAAAAGGAGACGTGCCGTGCAAGCAGGCGAACTGACGATTTCCAGCCGCATCGACGATCTCGACCTCGACCTCGTCTACACATTCCTGTCGCAGAAAACGCCGTGGGCGCGAGGCATGCCACGCGCGACCTTCGAGCGCGCCGTCGCCGGGTCGCTGTGCTTCGGCGGGTTTGTCGACGGCAAGCAGATGGCGTTCGCGCGCCTCGTCACCGACGAGGCGACCTTCGCCTACCTATGCGACGTGTTCGTGCTGCCCGCGTATCGCGGCCAGGGCTATGCGTCGGCGTTGATGAAACATATCTTTGCGAGCCCTTCGCTCGTCAGTCTGCGTAGAGTCGTGCTGGTCACGACCGACGCGCATCACGTCTATGCGCCGCATGGGTTCACGTCGCTCGAGAACCCCGAGCGGTATATGGAGCTGCATCGACCGGGTGTTTACAAGACGGACGCATGAACACACATCCAAATGCCACTATCGCGGGTGTGCCACGATTGGCTTGCACGGCCGCCGCCCTTAGCCTTCTTCTCTGCCGGCAATCCATGCAATTGTCATGGCCCAACCGCCACATTTCGTTCATCGGTTGCTGGATTGCCATCATCGTCGATCAGGGAAAATAGCACTTTTGCATTTTCACCCGGGTTGGCACGTAGCGTGCCGAGATCGAAAGAGGCGCTGGAAAACGGGGCGATCATATCGGCTTGGGCTTGTTGCGACGAATTCGCCAGCTTGACCTCGACGGCACCCATCGTTGCGTAATAGGGTGTCGGGTTGTCAACCTTCAGCGCAAGTTTGTCCGATGCCTGGACAAGCGAGAACACAAGATGTCGGGGGAGCTCGCTCACGGAATATGGGAGCTTTTCTGGTCGCACGAACACCTTGACCTGGGTGCGCATCGTAACAGTCACCGTCTGAGCGTCGGGTAGCCGGTCTTTGGGTGTTGCCGGAATCTCGTACAGATTGAGCCAGAACAGGGACTCGCGATCTGCGGGCAGCGGTGCCCCCGAATTGATGAGGCGCAGACTCGTTTGATCGCCTGGACCCATGCGAAAAACAGGCGGCAGCATGATGATCGGGGCCTTCGACTCCTGCGGCACCGAATTGATGTCGCCGTCATCCACCCATGCCTGAACGAGTACCGGGTACTTGTTGACATTGAACACCTGAAGGGACTGTTCGGTGGCACCCGCCGCGAACACCACCCGCGACACTTCGGGTGTCACACCCGCAGCAGCCTGAGCGCTCCATATAGCCAGGGGCAGTGCGCCCCACGCAAGCGCGAAGCGCACCAACCGGCGGGACCCGCGCACGGCCAGACGTGTCCAGCCTGCACGAGGAATGCGTACCTGTCCACGCGCAGTCGGGGCACCGCGCCGGTCCGCAAACGTTGTGCGAATCGACGGTCTTTCGGCATCCTGCGCGCGGGACGCTGACACGTGGATCTTCATAGGGGCTCACAAAGATTGATGCTGATCTAACGACTTTACTATTCGGCTGCGGCCGCAAACTTCATTAGAGCGCTGCTACCGGCGCCCTAATAATGACCATTTGTGACGGTAGAACCGATTACTGCACCCGCACGATAACCTGAGCCGTCGCGTTAAACTTCCCTGTCGTCACGGGCGTCGCTCGTGGCGCAAAGGCCTTGAAGGTCGCATTGATCGTGCGCGTATAGGAGGTCATGCCGCCAGATGCCGGGCCATTTGCAGATGCATCATTCAAAACAGGATCCCAGCCATCTTTGGTACCGCCGGCGGTGACGTACTCGTTGGTGAGGAAATTCAAGGCAGCACCTCCCGGCCTCGACAATGCCACACCCACGCCGGTTGCAGCACCGGGATCGGTTCCGTAGCCATCGGAGAGCAGATAGCTCACGCCACTTCCCGTGGTCGTCAGGCCCATGCTGGTAGCGCTCTGTGCATTGGCCGGTGGAGCAAGAATGCCCAGCGCGGTCTGGTTGGCCGCCGTTCCGCTCGCGAAAGCCGCCAGGTTCGCAGGTTTCGTGGTCTGGCACTGCATCTGGATTGTGATGGGCAACTGCCTAGAACCACCCTGATTCAGTTCGCCAATCGCAATCGACGGGAAATTCACCACCGGTGTTGCATTGGTCACTGCACAGGTGGCGGATCGTCTGACCGTTACATTGCCATAGGGGTTGATCGAACCGGGCCAATTGCCATACCAGCCGTCGTAGTGATTGAGGGAGTCGGCGCCAACCGACAGGTTACCCTTGATGATAGTGCCACTGGCGCCGCCAACAAATGCAGAATAGGCGACGGGCTGGGACCACGCCCAAGCCCCAGTGCGAGTATTGTCATAAACCGGGCAGGTGCTGCACTGGAAAAACTCCATTTTGTACTGACTGAAGTTCTTTGCCTTGACGAGAAACCAGCCCTGACTGTCGACATCGAGGTTAGTAAGGGGCGTAGCCTTCCAGTACCGCGACACGTATTCACCTGTTGTCATGTTCGTTACTCGGGACACGACCCCCGTGTAATAGGTTTCATACGTTTCCGGGATACCTGACTGGGCACTGACATTGGTATAGCCAGCATATGTGTTATCGCCGTTCGTCGCATAGTATTCAAACATGGTGCCGGCCGAATCAGGGGAGCAGCGGAACAGAACCTGCTCCGGACTGTAGCCCCCAACGCCTTTATCACCGAGGTTGACCATGGGCGCCACGCCGCTTGCGAGCAGCGTGCCGTCTGGCACAAAGGGAGGGGTGTTGATCTGAATGGTCATTGGATAGGCGCCTTTCCCCCCCCCATCGGTTGACCCCGTCCAGCTACTGGCAACGGTACCCGGGTCCGTGTAGCGCTGATTATTTGTGGTGGCATTAAGACCCGTAATCTTGAAGCACCCCTTCGCGGTTGACTGGGCCCAGGCGTGGGTGGGCACGGCGATGCTGGACACGACGACCAGCGTCGCCAGCAGGCCGTTTCGACTCACCCGGGGCGAACGCCAGGCGAAGTTTAAAAAACGATTCATGAATAAGAACTCCTGATAGTCGTCGATTCCGCCGTGGGCCCGAATCGACGGGTGCGCCAGCCTTGCCGGCGCACAACATTACCTGGCTGCGGCCTGAATTTCAGCCGATTCAAGGGGGGTGCATCTTGCGCTCATCCGAATGATGGGTGCGGAATCCTGCCCGGTGGTGTCGTACGCAATAGCGCATTGATCTTCGCGACGCTCTCCCCACTTCACGGTCAGCGTGCCGCGATCCTCCGGCACCCGAGCGTAGACCTGTCCACCCTGACCCACCATACCGATGGCAGCGCCGGTGCTGTCCAGCACATCCGCGCCCAGAGGCAGCGGCTCGCCTTCCGGCCGGGTCGCTCCGATCAACAATGCGTGACCGGTCAGTGTGGAGAATTTGAGCAGCACGGCAGATCCGGCATACGGTGCAACCCGAATCTGGTTACCTGTCAATTCAGCGTTCTGGTTAATCCCCTTGGTGTCAAGCGCCACATCGTTGTAGCGGTACGGTGTCAGCGACGGAACGATCGCGTACCCGAAACTGTCCACGCGCGCACCCGACCCGTTGCGCACAGTGGCACCCTCTGCACCCTTGGCTTCAACAAGGCCGAACGTATCGCTCAGGTACGGGCCGAGTGTGACTCCACCACCATGCGCGACTGCTGCGCCGCGTGCGGTGGCGCCGGCCTGCCAGAAGCCATTACCCTGCGAATAGTTCGCGCCCATCGTGACCATCGACAGGTTCTTCTGCACGTTGCCGCTGACGCTCTTCGAGCCGTTTTGCGTCTCGGCCGATGCCGTCAGGCCATAGCTGAGTGTCTGCGCCGCATCGGCGATACCGCTAACGGACGTCTGGAACGAGGTGCCCTGGCCGGTGCCGGTTGCAACGCTGCCGGAGAGACTTGCGGAGCGCGGGCCGGAGCCGAGCGGGATCGAAACCGTCGCCATGAACGTATTGGACGACTGGCCGCTCGATCCCGACTGGGCACTGCCGGACACCAGGTTCGGCAAGCCAGTACCGTAGAGCATGCCGGTCTGCTGGCGAATGAACGACAGGTTATAGTTGATCGACCTGTAGTGATTGTTATAGCTGAGCTGGAGCTGCGTATCGCGCGGCCTCGAGCCATAGTAGCTACTTATCGCAGCTGACAGAGAAAGGGAGCCGTACTGGTTGAGGCTCTGGTTGACGTTAACCGTAAACTGATCGCGCTGCTGATACGTGCCTGAAGACCAGGTCTCGCCATTCTGATAGGCCACCCGTGCGCTCAGCGCGTCCAGAAAGTCCCGATAACCTTTGGTCGAATAGCGGTAGCCGGCCAGCGAGAACGTAGTCATGGTCTGCTGGAGGGTATGGCTGTAGTTGATGGAACTCCGCCACCCGTTCACGCGGTTACCCTGCGCATCGAGTGCATTGGACCACGCAGCGTTCAGGCCGAACGCACCAAATGACGTTCCAAATACCACACCAGCCAGCACGGACTGGTAATCCGTGGAAAGACGTGCGCCACCGTTGGCGGTGATCATATTGGTCAGACCGCGCTCATACGTAATGTCGGCGAACTTTGCGTTCGAGCCTTCCACCTGGCGCACCTGACCCAGCGTGAAGCTGTAGTGTGACGCGCCAGGTCGCAGCGAGTTCGGCACTGCGGAAAACGGCACCGTGAACGTGGAGACCTGCCCGTTCGCTTCGAACACCCGCACGGTCAGGTCACCCTGATAGCTCGTAGGGTTCAGGTCGTTGATCGAAAACGGACCCGGCGCGACTGTGGTCTGGTAAATGACGTTGCCGTTCTGACTTACCTCGACCCGTGCGTTGGTGTTGGCGACACCGTTCACGACCGGCGCGTAACCGCGCATCGAGTCCGGCAGCATGCGGTCATCGGTCTCGATATGAAACCCGGTGTAACCCACAGAACTGAGCAGGTTGCCACCCGTGAAGTTTTGCCCGACGGTGAGGTGGCTGTTCCAGGCCGGCAACGGTCGCTCGGCGTATGTGCGAATATTGTTCCACTGTCCGGCGCTACCCGCAGGGCTGTTGTTAAACGTGTAGGCGGACTGCTGGTGAAAACGCCATAGCCCGATGTTCAAACCGGCGTTGATACCCGCATAGAGCGAGTTTGTCTTGTAGCCAAAGGCCGACGACGTGTAGTAGTTCGTGTCGTAGTTGAGAGAGGCCATGGTCTGGCCTGCCTCGAGGCTGGCCAGGTCGACTAAACCGCGCGGCACATGCTTCATCTGCGCGTGCGGAACGCTGATGTTAAGACGCAGGCGTGACAGGTCGAAGGCCGTGGATGCGCCCGGCACGCGCTGCGCAAGCGGACCGCACAGCGCAGGCAAGGCTTCTGCGGGTGGCGTGTGCACCGCTGGCATAGCCTCATCCGGGACACTGTCCGTTGACGCGGAAGACGCACCGGACACTTCGCTGGAGGTGGCGCTCTCTACCAGCATCCCGGTCGAGGTCAGAAAATCGTCGCTCAGACACGGATAAACCTCGCCGCCATCTGTGCTGCGGAACTCAACCGGCTGACGGGAAATAAAGACGTCATTCACGTAGATGTCGACCCGATAATTTCCGGGGTCTACGCTGCTGACTTTATTAAAGCGTTCGATATCCGCGACACCGAGTGATGAACCCATCAGCAGCTCGCTGTCGAACGTATAGGCGGGTGCTGCACTAGCGGAAGCCTCGACGGCTGTCGGAATGGGCGCGGCCAGAGCCTGGCATGCGGGAATCGCAAAACCTAGGGTCGCTACGATTATCGAAATCTGGGAAGGTCTGTTTGACCTTACGCCGGTGGAAGCAACCCGACTGTTGACGGACTGCACTGTTTTTCGAGGCTGACGCACCATCTCACTTGATCCCTTGTTCTACGACTACCGGATGTTCCGATTCGTGAACCGCACCGTAGTCGTCGACGTATTTGATTTTCAGACTGGGAGTTGCCCCTTCAAGCGGACATTCACCCTTAATGCTCCATCCCGCCTCGGAATGAGGCGCGAGCATGTCAGCCGCGAAGGTTGCGGTATGCGTGCCGCAGGTCACACTGCCGTCAAGAAGCGAAATGTAGTAGCCGGACGGGTTGTTAGCGGTGACGCGCTCACTCTTGCCTTGTTTGCCAATACGGAATGTGAGTTGCTGCTGCGCTTTTTGCGCGCTGCCTTCAATCCCGGCCGGACGATAGAAAAGCTTGAGCCGGTTGCGCAACATCACCAGCATCTGGTTCTGGTCGGCATAGGCCGCGTTTTTCGATGGGATCTGCAGGGTATTGAAGTAAAAGACCGACTCGCGGTCTTGCGGCAGATCCTTGCCGGTAAACACCAGGCGTACTGTCTGCCCCGCCTTGGGCTCGATGCGGAATATGGGTGGGGTAACCAGAAACGGCGCGTCGGCTGTGTCGGGGGTAGACTGGGCATTCCCCGAGTCAACCCACACCTGCATGACGCTTGGTCCATCGTCCTGATTGGAAAACTGCAGACTCTGCTCTCTGGCGTTTCCATCGAAGATGACACGGGTACTGGGCATGATGACACTGGCGCAGGCGCTGCCAATCTGGGCAGCACACGTGGCGACCAGCATTACCTTGTAAACATTTTCACGAACCCAGCCCATGATTTCTCCGTTTCCGCAAGCTGTTGATTAGATGTACTGAAAATCCTTCGGGCTTGCTCAGATATGCAAGCCCGAAGGCAAGGGGGTGATTACTGGTAGCTAACTGCGTACTGCACGCTGCCCAGCACCGAACCCGGCGTTGCGCCGCCTTGTTCGGAGATGTACTGAACAGCGAAGTCGTGCGACGCGGCCGATGCGCCAACTTCCAGATTCAGACCCGGTGCTGCATAACCGTTGACGCCGCTCAGGTTGAACGGCGCAGCGGGTGCTGCCGGATCGAGCAGTTGCAGGGCAACGTTAGTCGCGCTGCCGGTGTTGCCCAGATTGCCGCTCGTGGTGACCTGGTTGCCCATGAACACCGTATCGATCGCCTGAGCAACCGTCGTCGGAGCCATACATCCCGTCACGCCAATCGTGAAGCTGGTCTGCTTGGCGGTGGAGCCCGCGCCAGCCAACTCTGACGATGCGACAGTAGGCAGCAGCACGGTCGGGCTAGCAGCATTGCCGTTGATCGAAACTGCGCACGTCTGATCCGTCACTTCGCCCTGGAAGTTAATGGTGTTGCCGCTGGCAGCAAACGCGAAGGCAGGAACAGCCGCAATGGCGAGGGCAAGAAGATGTTTTTTCAAGGTATAACTCGTTTTGGAAAGTTGATAAATGTCGCTGCATCTCAAGCAGCAAACGAATTCTGATTCTTTCAACTTAATTTCACTCTAGGACGTGTCCGAAAATTTCGTTGGTAGGCTTGGACATCGGGACAATTCGAAGGAAAAGCGGAGGGCAATCGCACAAATTGTTAAATCGTTATGAACTGTGCCAGCCGAGAATCTGAGAGCGATAGACGTCGTTGGTAGATGCACTCACCGGTTCAGGGCGATGCGCCTTAGGATGGCGAGGTTCTGAGCGGCCCTATCCACACGGACCCGGCATTGAATTTCACCGAACGCCATATCGAGACGCCAGTGCATGTCATTCTCTATACCCAGGTGGGAACGAACACCGCGGACAATACGGGTATGGATCGGGCGGCAAGCTGCTGACGTAATAGCGCGGCGCCGTTGTGACCGTGTCGCGGATGTCGCGAGTCGATTCGACCATCATTACGATCGAGCGCAGCCCCGGCCACAGATCGGACTCATGTTGCAAGCGCGCGAGAATGCCGCTGGCAACACAGCGGCGCGTCTCCATCTCCGGGGCAAAATCCAGAGTAATCGCGTGCACCACTTTGTTTAAATGCCTTCCGGTCAATCTTTAAATAACAATCTTTAATGCTTCGTTCAATCGCCCTATGGCGGGAATGGCAAAGATCTTCGATTGGGATCAATCGCATTCAGACGACGCCCTCGATCTAGGGGGCACGCTACGAAAGGGGCGTCAAAGTACGCCAAGCCAAAATGGCAACCCCGTGGATCTTGGCGCTCAGGCGGTGCGCCGCGAAGTTTTTCCTTGGCCGACAGTCTCCGGGGACTGCCGGGCTCGTCGCGTGTCGTTTCCGTGCAGGTGCATCGAGATCGTCGAGACTGACGCGTGGCGCTGGCGATGCCAACCCTGCCCTTGCAGCATGACTCGGGATGGTCTCACCGTGCGTTCTCGACGACAGCTCCGTTCTGCAAGGGGAATCCTGCATTTCCGAAGGAACCCGTCTGAAGTGCCGTGCATCCTGATTCTTGCGACCGGTCCGCTTTCCCTCCTTAAACCCCTTCTACTGTGGGCGTGCCCTCGTCTGCACGCGGATACGCGTATGGCACAGCACGATCTCGTTATCGTTAGAACGATTGTCCTTCCCGATGTGCCGCTGAACGCGCGGACGATTCATGATCTATTCCCTCCTGAATCCACGCCCAAGGCCCGCGTTGCGGCGCTTGCCCCTTACGAGAAGCGCCATGCAGAAGGTCCATTTACCGCCTATCTTGCCTGGGGTGAACATCAACCTCGTTGGCTTTGCGGACCGGGTTGAAGTGGAGCGGAATCAAATTTGCCAGACCCAGCCTCAGCCGTACGCGCGCTCGCGCATCCACTTCGTCATGATCCACTTATCGCCGGCAAGCACCGGCGCGCCGCCGTGCAGGGTCGACGGATCGAGCTGGCGCTGGCCGTTCATGTAGCGGAAATACACCGCGCCGCGGGCGCGCGCCGCGACCGACAGGCTCGCTGACGGAAACACCGTCTCGCCGCCGTCGGCAACGTCGTTCAGATACATGATCAGCGTCGCGACGCGTTGGCCGCTCTGCGCGGTGTGCACCGCGCTTCCCGGCTGATCGGGTGTGAAGAAGTCGCGGTGAGGGCTGTATTTGCCGCTCCTGTCGTAATGGAGCACCTGCAGGCCTTCGCCATTTTCGAGCGGCCAGTTCGTCAGACTCTCGATGCGCCGTTCGATCCGCGCGATCAACGCATCCTCACCGCGCCGATACCAGACGCCTTCGCTGGTGCGGTCGCGGATCACGTCTTCGTGGCCGGTGAGCGGATTGACCGTCGTCGAGCGTTTCAACCGATGCCGCGAGCGTCCGATCAGCTCGGCGCATTCCGCGACCGACAGCACGTCGGCGAACACGACCAGCAGCGGACGCTCACAGCGCAGCAGCACGCGTACATCGCGGTCGTGGCACGGATCAGGTTGCCACGGGCGACAGGCGCGGCGTCGTATCGATAAGGCTGGGTGGCTGGATCGGCGACTATGGCTTGCGCCGCGGGGTCGGTCGCGCGCCGATCGACCGCATGGTGGACCGCGACGCGGGCGTCGCCGCCGGCAAAACCGGCGTGCAGCCGCGCGCGACATTGCTGCTCAGCCATTCTTGCCAGACTGCATCGACGACTCGCATAGCGCTTCCTGTGCGGCCGCCCAGCAGGAGTGCGGGCACGCTGGTGCTTCGATCATCGCAGACGCGATGCGCGCGCCGCCCGCACGCGCCTAGTCGCGCTTCAACTGCCCGCGATAGTGCAGCAGCCCTCGGCGCGCCTGCTCCCGGAGCATCCGCTGCACGAACGGCGACCAGCCGAACAGCGTGCCGCGCACGCCCATCGCCTGGCGCATCCACAGCCACAGATCGAAGCGATCGCGATGCTCGACGATGAGCCCATCGCGGAACACGAAACGCGCCTCGATCCGGTTCACGACGTCGCGCCCCGTCTGGACGAAACGGTAGCGCGCCACCCACTGCGCGCTGCCGGTATGGTCGTCCGCCTCGATGTCGCTGAAGGTCAGCGTGAAGTCTTGCGCATGCTTGACGAGCATGCGCCACATGTCGCGCGCTTCGTCGCCGACCAGCTCGCCGAAAGCGGGGTCGCTGAAGACGACGTCGTCGGCATAACCGGCGACCATGGTCTCGGCGTCGCGTTGCTGGAAGGCGGTGTAGAAACGTTCGATCAGCTCGATGTTGGGATGGCTCATTGATGTCGTATGGTGTATTGCGGGAGCGCGTCATGCACGCGCAGCGTCGCGCCGCGCTCCGGAAAAACAGCCCGCGCGCGGTAGGCGGCGGGGATGGCGCACACGATATCGGAAAACGGCGTGAAAGGGGGGCCGGCGCGAGCCGACGACGGCTTTTACCCTTCCGATACCGCTCCCTTGAAGCGCACCACCTCCGCCCGCCCGGCGAGCTTCCACACCACCGCCGCCACCGACGCCGCGACGAGCGCCGCTACCCCCAACGCCGCCGCAAAACCCGCGACGAAGCTTGCCAGCGCGGCCGTCGTGAGCGCCGCCCGTAGCGCAGGCGCCAGCGACGCGGTGGCCTGCGCGGCGTCGCCCACCATCACGCACGACATAAAACCAGCGTCGAGCGCGGCGCGCACGGCCGGCGTCAACGGCGTGGCCGCGTCGAACGCCGCGCGCGCGTGCGCGGCCAGCACCGCGCCGAGCACGCCGACCGACGTGACGATCGCCGTAGAACGCGTGGTCGTGCTGATACCCGAGGCCATCCCGGTCCGCTCCGGCGGCACACACGCCATGATCGCCTTCTGGGTGTCGCCGTTCAGTACGCCCGCGCCGAGCCCGGTCACGATCATGCCGCCCGCGACCCAAGCGTAGCGCGCGCCGCCGGCCGCGAGCGCGGTCAGCAGATTGCCGAGCGCGATCAGCAGCAGCATCGGCGAAATCCATCTGCCGAGCGCCGCGCCGACATACGGCCCCACGACCATCGCGAGCGCAAACGGCAGCATGCCGATGCCCGCGGCCACCGCCGACAGCCCGAACGTGTTCTGCAGATACAGCGGCAGGAACGTCATCATGACTTGCGCGCACGCGGCATAACCGAACATCGCGAGCACCGCCGCGACGAAGCGCGGCTGGCGGAACAGCGCGAGATCGACCATCGGATGCGCGCGGCGCCGCTGCAACTGCACGAACGCGCCGCCCAGCAACGCGAAGGCCGTGAGCCGCGCGCCAGTGGCCCAGCTCGCGAAGCCGTGCGACGGCGCGTCGTTCAGGATCAACCTTCGTCCGCATATGCGCGGCCTCGAATCTCGGCCAGCGACGTATCGACCAGCAAGCGGCCCGCTTCGAACACCGTCTCGAGCGCTTCGTCCCACTCGCCCTCCACCGTGCTCCCGTCCCACGCGATCGGCAACGTGACCGTCCGGTACTCGCCGGTGCGGCGATGGCGCAGCAAGGTGAGCCGGCCTTTCATCGAGCGCTTGCCGTGATCCGTGACTGGATCCTTCGACACATCGTGCCACGTGTCGCCTAGCCGGATCGCCGAGCACTTCATCGCGAAGCGCTGCGTATCGCGGTTGATCTGCTGCAACAGCGCACCGCCCATGCCGAACACGATGTTGTCGGTGGCGAAGCCGGCCTCGTCCATCGCGGCGAGGATCGCGACGATCGAATCCGGGTTCACGCCGTCACCCTGAATCACGCGCACATGGTCGAGCACGCGCCGCCCCTTGCTGTTGGTCTGCGACCCGAACGAAGCCTCCAGCGAGCGCAGCGTGTGCAGGACGATCGTGCAAGGATCGCCGGAGTCCGGGCGAATCACGAGCATGCCGCCGGAATCGAG
Source organism: Paraburkholderia sp. UCT70 (assembly GCF_050434085.1). NCBI lineage: Bacteria > Pseudomonadati > Pseudomonadota > Betaproteobacteria > Burkholderiales > Burkholderiaceae > Paraburkholderia > Paraburkholderia sp. UCT70. Next base: position 2,118,813 of record NZ_JBNPVZ010000002.1, read on the forward strand.
CACGGCCTGCTTCAGTTCGCCGCCCCATGCGTTCAGCGCGGCGAACAGGTCGTAAGAGTCGGACACCACCGAAACGATCGCGCCCGGCTTGCCGAAGCGGGCGATCATGTTGCGATATGCGTCGACTTCGCGCTCGCGGCCCCACGACGTGATCGTGCTGTGCTCGGCCGCCGGCACCGAGAACGCGGCCATGCGGTCGCGGTAGTAGTGATTCGCCGCAACCACGCCGAGCACCGTATCCGAGCCCATGAAGCTGACGAGATGTGCCGCGCCGCCGATCGCCGCCGACTCCGCGCTCGACACGCCGCGCGCGCCGAAATCATGCAGCTTGAACGGTAGCTGCGAGAGATCGTCGCTGCTTTTCAGCAGATACGCGCGGATCGTCTGGCGCAGATGCCAGCTTTGCGTCGCGACCGTGATCGGATACCACACGCGCATCAGCATCGTCTCCAGATACGACGTGAGCCAGAACACCTGCGGATCGTCGCATTCGACGGTGACGAGCACGTTGTGCGTGGGCACGACCGAGCCTTCGGGCGCCGCGCGAATCCGCACCGGCAGATAGCCTCCGTATCGCTGCACGACGTAGCGCCAGCCCGCCTCGTTGAACGGCTCGCCGTGCGCGCTGAAGAAGGTCCGCGCCTGGTCGATCATCGCGCCGGTAACCGGCCGGCACAGGTACTCCTTCAGCAGCATCTGCAAGCCGAAGAACAGCGTGCGGCCGTAACGTCCGCCGCGCGATTCGATGTACGAGAACATCGCCGTCGCGTCGGGCGGATATTGCAGATAGTGCGATGCCTTGTACGAATCCGTATTCAGAATCGGATTGGACAGGATCGACGCGAGGTCGCTGAAACTCTGCGCGTTTTGCATGGACGGTGCTGCGCTCACGTGATTTTCTCGCTGGAGTGACCGGGCGGCGCGAGCCTGCCCGACGCTTTCGAAACTCTGAGGCTGCGGCTCTACGCCTACAGAATATGCTGGGGATGACCCTGTATCTCACCTTACTACGGTATGCGCGATAGCGCTCGCCGTCGGACTGTAGCTTCTCTTCGCGCAGGATGAGTCGGGCCCGCAGCGCCAACTGCAGCCGCAGACGATCATGTTCCGGATCTCGAGGTTCACCAGCAGAAGACCGGGCTCGAGCAGCGAGTAGACGTCGTCCTAGACCCCCGGCTTCAATTGCGGCGGCAAATTCGGCCACGTCGCGAGCAACCTGCCGAGCATGCTCCTGCGGCGCTCCGCACCCGCGGGCCACAGCATGTTCGCGAGCAGCACGATACCTTGCGCGAGCCCGCTGTCGCGCGCGCACGCGACGAGCGGCACGCCGCGGCTGAGCGCATCGTTGACGTGCTGATCGTCGCGCGGCAGTTGATGCGCGACCTTCGCGCCGAGTGTGCGTTCGAGCATCGGCAGATTGATCTGCGCGTCCTTGTCGTACTGGTTGACGACGACCCGCACCTTGCTGGACGGATGCCCCAGTTCGCGAAAGATATCGAGCATGCGGCGCGCGCCATGCAGGTACAGCGGGTTCTGCCGCACCACCATGCAGATCGCGTCGCTATGCGCGAGCGCGCGGATCGTCGACGGATTCAGGCTCGGGCCGACGTCGATCAGCACCGCGTCGTAGCGCTCGCGCACCAGCGTCAGAATCCGGTCCAGCTGACCCGGCAGCAGTTCGGCGGCCTTCAACGGATCGCCGGCGCCGGCGAGCAGATCCAGGTTCGGGCACACATGCATCGCGCACGCGTCGAACAGCGCCGGGTCGAGTTGCTCGTTGCGCGAGCACAGATCGACGAGCGTCATGGGCGGGGGGCGATTCGCCATCAGCAGGCTCGCGTCGGCGAATTGCTGGCTCAGGTCGATCAGCAGCACGCGCCGCTCACGCCGCGCGGCGAGCGCGCACGCGAGGTTGACCGCGATCAGCGTGGTGCCGCTACCGCCCTTGCTCGACGCCAGGGTGACCACGCGCGCGTGGCGGCGCTCGGGCTCGCGGCGCCGCGCTTCGATCTGCGCAAGCGCATCGACGACGGCCTGACGATCGAGCGGCCACGACAGCACCTGCCGCACGCCGACGCGCAGCGCCGCGCCGATCAGCGCGGTGGACGGCGCCGGCGTCACCAGCATGCAATGGAGCGTCGGCGCGCAGGCGAGCGTTTCCTCGATGCCGTCAAGTCCGCGGACGCTCAGATTGGCGTCGTCGACGATCAGCAGGTCGGCGCCGCGGACCACGCGCGCGTGCATCGGCAGTTGCCGGGCCGGACCGAACGCGGTGTGCAGCCGGTAACGCACGCCGCTCTCTTCGAGCCGCACGACGATTCGCTGCGCGTTTTCGATGCTCGCGGCAATCAGGAAGATGTCGATCATGGCAGCTCTGCGGCGCTTGGCGCGTCATGCGCGGGCTTTTATTCCAGTCGTCTGTTCACGATTGACGACGCAGGCTTCGGCGCGAGTTCCTTACCGCGACGCTCCTCCGTGAAAACCATGAGCCGGCAAACGGTGCTATCGAATTCCTGCTCGGTCGCTGCGAGCCGACGAGCGGCAAGCGTCAGACGTCGGTTTCATCGTCGTCGCGCCGATGCGCCGCGCTGCGTTCAGCGCGCACTCGCATGGCGTACAGCGCGTCGCGCAGCAGGTCGCGGCGGATCTCGGCTTGCGCTCGGCGCTCGAGCGCCTTAGCGACGACGAGCGTCAGCAGATCGACCGACGAGCCCGCCGCCTGCGCGAAAAAGCGCGCGCGCGATGCCGCGACATACCGCCGGTAGGTGCTTCTGGTTCCTCCCGAAGCGGCCGGCCTGCGAATCAGTTGTGGTTTCATGTCAGCCCCCGATGTCGAGCAGATTTGCGCCAGGTCACGCCGTCTGGTCTCAGCGCCCCGGCCGTTGGGCCAGGTCGCCGTGCCCGTGCCAATCCACGGACACGGCCCCTGTACATTTGTCTCTCTGTGGAGACTAGCGTCTCTCCCCGCTTCATCGCGCCGGCCGGTCCTGATCCGGCGCTGCCCCTTCCCTTTGCGGCGCGTCGCTCGCGAACGTTGCCAGCGCGTTGCCTGTCGTTATCGCCACCCTTTTCGCGTCGTAAGGACAAAAAGTCGAAAAGGAAAAACGGCGAAGTCGTTGCCCTTTTTTCGTCCGGTTTTGAATGGCCGCCAAACCGGTCCGCCACTCACCCGTTTTCTAACGTATTCAAGAAGGCCCCGCCGCGCTCCCGCAAACACCTGATGGCTTCCCCGACCATGTCTGCGAGTGACTTTTTTACCGCCGGTCTTCTTTTAATCCGGTTTTCCCCGTACCGTCGACCTGGTGGCAAAACATTTTTCTGTGCAGACCTTATTGCAATGGTTATGCCAACACGCATTCGAATTTGTAAGGCGCCCGCCAAAGCTTCACTCTGGCGAGAAATCGATTTGCTTTTGACGCAGTGCGAGCCTGCCCGATTTTTGGCGTGGCGCGCATTGATTCGTTTCTGACACGCCAAATCGCCGCGCGCTGGCCGCAAAGCGCGCCTCCCGCTCCGTCTCGCCAGCCTGCTGACTGGCCGCGGGGCCGGCCACACGCGGCTTCGCCGCTCCTTCCGGTTGGCAAAGCACCTCACCCGGCGCGGCAAAGCGCATTCGACTCGCGCTGTCCAATCTGTCGCAAGTGTGAAACATGACTGCCCGCGCCCCGTCCGTTTTAGTCACGCCTTAATACCAGGGCAATTGCTACGCAATGTGCGATTCCGCGCATAACCAGCCTTGACCGCTTATTCATTAGTGATCCGTGTTATTCCGAAAATCCAACACGCATTCTTCATCCATGTTTCTTTATCTGGCGCTTTTAGGCGCTTTCGCTTATCGTTAGGCCATGCGCCAATCAGAGCGCTTGTATCAGGTCTACGAGGCAAGCCACGGTTCAAGTGGTTTTCACGGTTCGGGGAAAAAATCGCCGGGCAGTTTCAGCAATGAACGACAAGGTCGCCGCCATTGCATGAATCGGTCCGCCACGCAGCGCGTTCCGGTTCGCGCCGCGCTTGCAGCGTGTCCCTTGTTCGTGATTGCTGCTGTCGTGAATGCGTCGCAGCCGGAGTGCAGCAACTGGCCGCCTGAATCTCACAACGTCGCACGGCAGTCCTGAGGATCGAACGGGGGGAACCATGACTACGACTTGCACGCCGGCCGATATGGAACGCACGGTCCTGTACGTGGCGAACGCGCCCGACCAGAAACTCGTCGAGTTTCTGGTCGCGTCGGGATGGCAAGCCGTGCACGCAAAAAGCACGGCCGTGGCGGAACGCATGATCGAACGCGGCAACATCAAGGTCGGTCTCGTTCAGTTGCCCGAAGATTGCACGTCACAGCAGCTGTCCGCGCTCGCGCTGTGCATGCGCCGCGTCGAAACCAACTGGGTCGCGCAGATCGTGCCGGGCCAGGCCGACAACGAACTGGTCAGCCGTTTCATCCTCGATTACTGCTTCGACTTCGTCACGCAGCCGTGGCTCAACGAGCGGCTCATGTTTGCGCTCGGCCACGCGCATGGGCTGTCGAGCCTGCGTCAGCCGCGCGTCGTGCCGGAGCCGTCGCTCGGCCGCCACGGCATGGTCGGGCAATGCGAGCCGATGCAGCAGCTCTACCGGCGCATCGACAAATGCGGCGTGACCGATGCGCCGGTGTTCATCGCGGGCGAATCGGGCACCGGCAAGGAGCTGACCGCTCGTGCTATTCACGACCGCTCGCCACGAGCGGGCCGCACGTTCGTCGCGATCAATTGCGCGGCGATTCCGCCGAGCCTGTTGCAGGCCGAACTGTTCGGCCACGAGCGCGGCGCTTTTACCGGCGCGCTGCAACGCAAGCTCGGGCGGATCGAGAGCGCGCATGAAGGCACGCTGTTTCTCGACGAAATCGGCGACATGCCGCACGAATGCCAGGCGGTGCTGCTGCGCTTCCTGCAGGAAGGCACGATCGAGCGGCTTGGCGGCAACGGTCCGATCAGCGTCGACGTGCGCGTGATCTCGGCCACCCACGTCGATCTGGAGCGCGCCGTCGAAGACGGGCGTTTCCGTTCCGACCTCTATCACCGGCTGTGCGTGCTGCGCCTCGTCGAGCCGCCATTGCGCGAGCGCGGCGGCGACATCAAGCTACTCGCCAATTACGCGCTGAGCATGTACAAGCAGGACGGCGCGCGCAAGCTGCGCGGCCTGTCGAGCGACGCGATCGTCGCGATGTCGAACTATCCGTGGCCCGGCAACGTGCGCGAGCTGATCAACTGCGTGCGCCGCGCGGTCGTGATGAGCGAGGGCCGCTTCATCACCGCGAGCGACCTCGGCCTACCCGAAGCTGACAATGGCCCGGCGGTCACGCTGGCGGAAATCCGCAGCAAGGCCGAAAAGGATGCGATCGAGAATGCGCTGCTGCGGCACGGCTACAAGCTGTCCGATGCGGCGGCCGAACTCGGCATTTCGCGCGCGACGCTGTACCGGCTGATGCACGCGAACCGGTTGCATCAGGAGCCGGCCGGACGTGGCGCGAGCAGTGGCCCCCATGCCGATGACGAAGCAGAGCGCCAGACCTCTTCAGTGGCATAAGCGCGGATTTAAGCGTTTTTTGTAGTGAACGCTTAGCAGCGCACGGTCACGGCGATTGAGCATTCCCGACTTTCCGCGTTCTGCCCGCACGTAGCGTGGTCGTCGAGAACATCCTCGCGCTGCCGCCAGCATTGCCACGCGGCAAGCGGCCTCCTACCCCCTGCGCCGCCCCGCCCAGGGGGCTTTCCGGGCAGGCTTTCTGCTGCCTTCGACAGGCCTGCCGGCCATCATCGGCTATCCTGTCGGGTCAACGCCCCGCCCGACGGGCGCCGCTCTCGCGGCCCTTTCGCCCGTCCGGCGGGCCTCCGCCGCAGGAACTTCAGCGCTCCGCCCCGTGTCGGTCCCGGGTCACCCCGCTGAAACAGCCCATGTTCCGGCACAATCGTCCGCACTGGCTTCATCCCGCTTTACACCCTATGCAAAAATTTCTGCGTGTCTATTTTTTCATTTTTCTGCTCGCAGGCGCGGCGCCCGTCTTCGCCGCCGCGCCTGAGCTTGCCCATCCCACGCCCGCGACACCCGCTTCCGCCGCCGTCACGCTGACACCTCAGCAGGCCCGCGACGCGCTCGCTGTCCTGAACGACCCCAAACGCCGCGCGCAAGTCGCCGATACGCTGCAAGCGATCGCCGCGGCCGGCGCGTTGAGCGCGCCGCCCGCATCCGCGCCGGCGGCGGCGTCGGCAGCGGCGTCGGCGCCCGCCGCCGCAAGCGGCGCAGCCGCGCTCGTGCCGGACGCGTTCAAATCCAATGGCCTCGCCTCGCAACTCGCGCGCGAGGGCTCGCATTACGCCGGCTATCTCGCGACCTCGCTGCGCGGCTCGATCGCCGCGCTGCTCGACGTCGCGTCGGTGCGCGCATGGTGGAACTGGCAGTTCGCCAATCCGCACGCGCGCGCGGTGCTGTTCAAGGTGCTGTGGTCGCTGCTGGCCGCGCTGATCCCCGCTCTGGTGCTCGAATGGCTGGCGCGGCTGCTGCTGCGGCGCGTCTATCGGGCGATCGCCGAGCGCCGCGAAGCCGCGCTGCAGGATGACAACGACAACTCACCGCCGCCCGCGCACGCCGCCGGCGCCGCGCCGGCAGGTCATCCGCCGACCAGCACGCCGCCGCCGCCCCCGATGTCATCGGTGCCGTCAGTGCTCGAAGCGGAGGCGCAAGCCGTTGCGACTGGCCCGGCCGCGCCGTACGCGACGCCATCCGCCAAAGGCCGCGCCATCGAAACCGAAGGCAAGCGCAACGCGACGCACCACTGGACGCTGCTGCAACGTCTGCCGCGCGCGTTGCTGATCACGCTGGTGCGGCTCGTGCCGATCGCGGTGTTCGTCGGCGCGGCGAGCGCGCTGATGTCGATCTTCACCGGCAACGGCACGCCGCAGGATCGCGCGCTCGATTCGCTGATCGACGTCTATGTGGTGTGCCGCTGCGTCGTGATCGTCGGCGCGTTCTTCCTGCAGCCGAGCGCACCGCGTCTGCGGCTGCTACGCATGGGCGATGCGTGGGCCGCGTTCGTGCTCGGCTGGATCGTGCGAATCGTCAGCGTGGTCGGCGCCGGCGTCGCGCTAGCCGAAGTCGCGCAGGCGCTTGGCATGAACGACGCCGCGCATCTCGCGCTGCTGAAAGTGGTCTCACTCGCCGGTCACGTGATGATCTCGATCCTCGTGCTGCGCTGCGCGAAACCGGTCGCCAACCGGATCCGCAATCGCTTCGCCGCTCACGAGTCGTTAGAGATGTTCGGCAACGCGTTCGCGGACGCGTGGGCCGTGGTGACCGTGGTCATCGTGATGGGCCTGTGGTTCGTCTGGGCCTTCGACGTACAGAACGGCTATCACGCGCTCGTGAATATCGGCGGCAAGACGCTCGCGATACTGATCGGCGCGCGGCTCGTGTCGATCGTGATCTTCGGCGCGCTCGCGCGCATCTTCCATGTGCAGGACGATGCGTCACGCTCGCTCGTGCATGAGCACGCCTACCGATACTATCCGGCGCTGCGGCGCGTGATCGGCTGGATCATCGGCAGCGTCACCGCGCTGGTGCTGTTGCAGGCGTGGGGCGTCGACGTCATCGATCTGTTCCGCAGCGGCACGATCGGCCACCGGCTCGCATCGGCGCTCGCGACGATCGCCGTCGCCGCGATCATCGCGCTAGTGGTGTGGGAGGTCGTCAACGTGTCGGCCGAACGTCGCCTCGATAACTGGACGAGCAACGGCGATCTGGTGCGCGCCGCGCGTCTGCGCACCTTGATGCCGATGCTGCGCACCGCGCTGTTCTGCGTGATCGCGCTCGTCGTCGTGCTGACCGGCCTGAGCCAACTCGGCGTGAACATCGGCCCGCTGCTCGCGGGCGCGAGCATCTTCGGCGTCGCGCTCGGCTTCGGCTCGCAGAAGCTCGTGCAGGACTTCATCACCGGCATCTTTCTGCTGATGGAAAACGCGATGCAGGTCGGCGACTGGGTCACGCTCGCGGGCGTGTCGGGCACCGTCGAATATCTGTCGATTCGCACCGTGCGGCTGCGCGGCGGCGACGGCTCGCTGTTTACGGTGCCGTTCAGTTCGGTGTCGACCGTGAACAACACGAATCGCGGCATCGGCAACGCGGCGGTGCGCGTGAATATCGTGTTCGGCCAGGACGTCGAGCGCGCGATCGACACGCTGAAGGAAATCGGCGCATCGCTGCGCACGGACGACAACTTCAAGGACGGCATCCTGGCGGACTTCTCGTTCTGGGGCGTCGATGCGGTCGACGGTTCGGCGATCACGCTGGCCGGCCAGATGCAATGCCGCGATACGTCGCGCTGGGGCGTGCAACGCGAATTCAACCGACGCATCCTCGAGCGCTTCAGCGAACTCGGCATCGAGATCGCGAATCCGCAGCGTCATCTGCTCACGTGGGACCCGGCGAGCAAGGCCAGGTTCGATACGGCCCTGCCGCGCGAACGCCATAGCGACCGGCCGGACGGCGACGCCGCGGGGGACGGTCACGCTCCGCACAAGGGCGACGCGCCGCTCGACGACCAGATCCCGGTTGATCCGAGCCCGGCCGGCGGCCCTGGTACGCCCGGCAATCCGGGCTCGACCTCGCCGCACGCGTGACGCGTCGCGCGTCGCGCGCGTAAAGGTTCGCTAGCGCGGCGCTAGCGAACCTGCCACCAGCGCGGCAACAGGCGCCGCACTTCCGGCCTGCGAAAGCGGTCGTCGATCAGATGCAAGACGCCGCGGTCCTCTTCGGTGCGGATCACGCGCCCCGCCGCCTGCACGACTTTCTGCAAACCCGGATACAGGTACATGTAGTCGTAGCCATTGCCGAAGCGCGCATCGAGCGCGCGGCGCATCTGCTCGTTGACGTCGTTGATCTGCGGCAGACCGAGCGTCGCGACGAACGCGCCGATCAGTTGCTGCCCGGTCAGATCGACACCCTCCGAAAACGCGCCGCCGAGCACCGCGAAGCCGATGCCCTGATTCATCGTCCTGAAGCGCGCGAGAAACGCATCGCGCGCGGCTTCGTCCATGCCGGGTTCCTGGGCCCACACCGGCAAGCCGGGATGCCGCTCGCGCAGCAGCGTGACCACGCGTTGCAGATAGTCGAAACTGCTCAGGAACCCGAGATAATTGCCGGGCTGGGAGTCGTACTGCTTCGCGATCAGCTCCACGATCGGCGCGAGCGAGCGTTCGCGGTCGCGCCAGCGCGTCGACACATGAGCGGCCACGTGCACCTGCAACTGCTCCGCGCAAAACGGTCCCTCGACGTCGAGCCATTGCGTGTCCTCGGCTAGCCCAAGTGTGTCGCGATAGAAATGCTGCGGATTCAGCGTACCGGAGAACATCACCGTGGTACGCGCGGCCGCATAGCGTGGCGCGAGGAACGGCGCGGGGATCACGTTGCGCACGCAGAGCGTCGCACTGGTTTTGTGGCGCGGCGCGTAGCGGTCGGCGCTCAATGTCATGTCGAACATCGAGTGCTCGCCGAACTGCTCGGCGAGCGCGACGAAGTGCATCGCGTCGAAGAAAGCGCGCAGCGCATGTTCGTCGATCGACAACGGCGCGTCGGCGAGCTGATCCGTTACCGCGCCGATCAGATTCTGCGCGGCGGACAGCAATTTGCCGGGCACCTCCGCATACACCTTATAGCTGGACGTCTGCGTGCGCTTCACCGCATTCCACTCGCGCTGCAAGCGTTCGAGCGGCTTCTTCAGCGCCACCGGCGCGCTCTTGCGCGCGAGCCGGAACGCGCTTTGATCTAGCGACGCGGTATACATGCGCCGCGCGCGTTCGAGCAGGTTGTGCGCTTCGTCGACCAGCACGCCGACGCGCCACTGGTTGATCTGCGTGAGCGCATGCAGCATCGCGCTCCCGTCATAGTAGTAGTTGTAATCGCCGACGATCACATCGGCCCAGCGCGCGAGTTCCTGCGACAGATAGTACGGACAGATATTGTGCGTGAGCGCAGCCTCGCGCACCGCCGCGCGATCGAGCCGTGGCGTCGTCAACGCGGCGACGCGCGCCGCATCGAGACGGTCGTAAAAGCCGCGCGCGAGCGGACAGGACTCGCCGTTGCAGGCTTTGTCCGGATGCTCGCAGGCTTTGTCGCGCGCGACGAGTTCGAGCGTTCTGAGCGGCAACGGCGCACTCTGGTGCAGCGAGTCGATCGCATCGAACGCGAGCGCGCGGCCTGGCGTCTTCGCGGTCAGAAAGAACACACGATCGAGCCGGTCTTCGCCGCAGGCTTTCAGCAACGGAAAAATCGTCGCCAGCGTCTTACCGATACCGGTCGGCGCCTGCGCCATCAACGGCTTGCCGTCGCGTGCCGCGCGATACACGGCCACCGCGAGCTCGCGCTGCCCGCGCCGAAACCGCCCATACGGAAACTGCAACGCGACGAGCGCCACGTTGCGCGCGACGCGATGCGCGTCTTCCTGCACGGCCCAATCGAGAAATCGTTCACACTGGTCGACGAAGAAGATTTCGAGTTCGCGCGCGCTGTGCTGCTGCGTCAGCACGGTTTCCTTCTGACTGCCGATATCGAAGTACACGAGCGCGATCGTCAGCTCGCCGAGCCCGCGCGCCCGGCACAGCAGATGCCCATACACGAGTGCCTGCGCCCAATGCAGCACGCGATGATTCGCGGGCATACGCGCGAGATCGCCGCGATACGTCTTCACTTCTTCGAGCCGGTTCGCGATTCCGTCGTAGCCGTCCGCGCGGCCACGCACGGTCAGACTGCGATGCGTGCCCGTCAGCGTGAGTTCGGTTTCGTAGCCGCTCGCGCGACGGCCGGCGACCATCTGATGACCCGCGATGCCTTCGAGCGAAGTCGGCGCGGGCGTGAAGCGCAGATCGAGATCGCCGCGCCGAGCGGTGAATTCGCACATCGCGCGGACGGCCACCACGTAGCTCATACGACGCGCTCCGCTTCGGCTTGCGTCGCGGCGTCCGCTTCGCTCTGCGCCTCTTGCCCGGCCCAGCGCACGTCGACGACGCGCACCGGCATGCCGTGCTGCGCGCAGTACGCGAGCCAGCGGATCTGGTTGTCCTGCAGACGATCGCCGGGGCCTTTCACCTCGATCAGTTCATAGCGACGCTCGGCCGGCCAGAACCGGATCAGGTCGGGCAAGCCCGAACGATTGCCGCGAATGTCGCGCAGCAAGCGCTCGAAGCACAGCTTCAGATGCGCGGCGGGTAGACAGTCGAGCGCGAGTGCGATGAGGTCGGGCGTCAGCAGTCCCCAGAACACGAACGGCGACTGCATGCCGGCCTTGTCGTGCAGATGCCGCAGAATCGTGTCGCGATAGACGCCGCTATCGAATTGCGCGAAGCACGCGGCGAATTGTGTGGCGCGACGCGCCTGAAAGTCCGGCGCGTGCAGATCGGCCGGTCCGCGTTGGAACGGATGAAAAAACGCGCCGGGCAACGCCGTGAACACCGGCTCCCAGCACAGCAGGCCGAACAGCGAATTGATCAGCGCGTTCTCGACGTAGTGCACCGGCGCGTCGTCGCTGCTCAAATGATCGCGCACCAGGTACTCGACGGCCACCGGCGTATCAGGCTTCGGCAGCACCAGCGTGCCGCGCTCCACGGGCCTCGCCGCTGCTGCGCGCGGCACCGGCTCGCCGCACTTGCGCCGCAAGCGCGGCAACATCCGGGCGACGCGCTGCGCCTCTTCTTCGCTCTCAGGCGCGGCATCGGCCTGCGAGGCCAGCGCCAGCGCTTCGCCGTAACGCTCGCTGCGCTCGAGTACGCGCATGCGTCGAAGACGCGCGCCGGGCCAGGCGCACGCGTCGTACACCGCGAGCGCGGTGTCCCACTGCCCGCGCCGCTCGCAAGCCTGGCCGATCCGGAACAGTAGTTTCGCGCGACGCGTTTCGAGCCACGGATTCGCGGTGCCGATCGAGCGGACGGTCGCGATCAGTTCGTGAAGGTTGGGGGTGTCGGTGCCGACCGGTAGCCATTCGAGCGCTTCGCGGCACGCGTGCAGCGCGAGATAGACGTCGACGTCCGCGCGTTGCTGGAACGCGCGCGACAAAGGCCCGAACGCGACCTTCTCGTACTGGAACACGCCAAGATCGGCGAGCACGAACTCCGACCAGTCCTGATGCAGATTGCCGAAGAACATCAGGCGCAAGCGATCGCACAACGGCGCGATCGCGACGTGCAGCACGCGGTCCGTAGAAGCGTCGTGCCAGGCGGCGAGCGGACGTGATGTGCATGCTTGCGCGTCGCCGCTTGCGGTTTCGTAAAACTCGCGCAGCGTTTCGAGCAGATCTGGTTTGCGCAAAGCCTTTGCGCCGGGAATCCGCGCGATCGCGTCAGCGAAGATGTCCAGCAATTGCGCACGCGTGCTGAGCGCAAACAGGTCGTCGAGAGACAGGGCCGGCTCGGTGTCGATCCAGCGATGCACCGTCATCGGCATCGCCGCCTGCAACGGACAGCCGATTTCGTCGTAAGCCAGGCGGCTCGCGCGGAACAGCATGCCTTTGCGCATCAGCATGCGCACCAGCAGCGCACGCGATGCCTGCGGCAACGTCGCGAAAGTTTCCAGAAAAGCGTGCTCTTCGTCGTCGAGCAGATCGTCGTAACGCGCGGCGAGCCACGCAAGCGCGCGCTCGAAATTCAGCAGGTAGTAAGGGGCTTCAGAGCGGATCTCTGAGCGAGCATCGGTTGCCACGGACTTTGTGCGGGACCTGTATGTTTATACAGTGATGATAGCAAAGTCCGGCGCTGCGACCGCCGCGCATCAGCCCGCGAGCCACACGACCGTCAGCGAGCGCACGCCCTGCGCGCCGCGAATCAGTACGCCCTCGATATCGGCGGTGGCCGAAGGGCCGGTAACGACCGCCGCGTAGCGCGCCCTGCGGAAATCGTCGCGACGATAGACGTCTTGCAGTCCATCGAGCAATTGCGCCGGATCGAGCAGCACGACCAGATGCTGGACGATGTAGCCCAATGCATTGACCACATATTCGCGCTCGCTAAACCACACCGAGCCGGTTTCGGCGACGCCAAAGCGCGCACGGACCAAACCGACGTCGACGTCCTGCAGCGATGCGGGGTCCGTATCCGCGCCGATCACGCGCGTGCCCGGCACTTCGGCGCACGCCGATGCGATCGATGCCGTCGCGCCAAAACGCTCGCGAATCAGATCGCTGACGTCGCTCGCGCTGGCCGCTTCGACGCAAGTGCCGCCCATCGTTTGCAACGCCGCCGTGAAGCGCGCCCGCAGATCGCCGCCAACCGCATCGAACAGCGGCACGTCGGGACGCGGCCGCGCGGCCGGTTGCGCGGCGCGCACCTTGGCGAGAAAAGCCTCACGCGTTGTCATCGCCGCCTCCGCGATTCTTTTTGTACCATGCATGAAAAGTCATCTTCGGCGCCTCGGGCAATTCGCGCTGCCGGCCCCAGATATTCAGAGGGTTGTACAGCACGAAATTCGGCAGCCGCCGCAACGCGCTGCCCATCGACGACACCGTCGCGCGATACAAGGTCGGACTCGATAGCAGACGCCCCGCCATCTTCAGGACCTCCTGCTTCACGAACGGCACTTCGTGCTGCTCGGCGATCACCGCGCGCCACTTATAGATCTGCTCGTGAATGTTGATCTTCACCGGACACACATTCGTGCAACTGCCATTGAGTGTCGATGCGAACGGCAACGCGCTATAGCGTTTCAGATCGAACGTCGGATTGATGATCGCGCCGATCGGCCCCGAATAGGTGCCGCCATACGACAGGCCGCCGCTGCGTCGATAGACCGGACACGTATTCATGCACGCGCCGCAGCGTATGCATTTGAGCGAGTACCAGAAGTCCTCCATCGCGAGCCGTTCGGAGCGGCCATGATCGACGAGGATGAAATGCATCTCGGTGCCTGGCCGCGGCGCACGAAAATGCGACGTGTACTGCGTGATCGGCGAACCCAATGCGCTGCGCGACAGCATGCGCACGAACACGCCGAGATCCGACACCTTCGGTATCAGCTTCTCGATTCCGATCGATGCGATATGCAGCGGCGGCACGTTCGCCGAAAGATCGGCATTGCCTTCGTTCGTGCAGACGACGACCGTGCCCGTTTCCGCCACCGCGAAATTGCAGCCGGTCATGCCAGCCGTTTTCTCGCGCACGAAATACGGCCGCGTATTCATGCGCTGGCTTTCGGCCAGATAGTGGATATCACTATTGCTCGGATCGGTGCCGATGGTCCGGCCGAACAGCTCGGCCACATCCGCGCGCAGCTTGTGCACGGCCGGCACGACCATATGACTCGGGTCCTGGTGATCGAGCTGCTGGATGCGCTCGCCGAGGTCCGTTTCCATCACGGTAATGCCGCGCGGTTCGAGATACTCGCGCATCCGGCATTCGTCGGTCAGCATCGACTTGCTCTTCACGAGCGTCGTCATGCCGCGCCCGGACATCAGCTTGTGGACGATCGCGTTGTGCTCTTCCGCGCTCGCTGCCCAATGCACGACCACGCCATTGGCCTCGGCCGCCGCCGCGAACTGCTCCAGGTAGTCGGCCAGATGCGACAGCGTGTGTTCCTTGATGCCCGACGCCAGCGAGCGCAACGTTTCCCATTCGGCAATGCCGTGCGCCTGCGCGTCGCGCTTCTCGCGCAGGTCCCACAGACGCTTGTCGTGAAACGCGACATGCTCGGTCTTGCTGATGAAAGAACCCGCGGCTTTGGCGTGATCGATGCGGTGATGGTCGCCGCTCATGCGCGTGCTCCATTGAGAACCTGCGCGATATGAATGAAGCGCGTGTCGGCTTTCATGCGTTCCGCGCAACCCTGCTGGTGCATCAGGCACGACATGTCGCCCGAAACGATGTACTCGGCGCCCGCGTTCAGATGGTCGCGCACCTTGTCCTGCCCCATGCGCACCGACACCGCCTCTTCGGTGACCGAGAACGTGCCGCCAAAACCGCAACATTCGTCGGGCCTCGCCGGCTTGACGAACTCGACGCCCTTCACGCCTTCGAGCAACGCGCGCGGCTTCGAAAACGGCGTGCCGGCGATTTCCGACGCCGACGCCTGCTTCAGATGACGCAGTGCGCTGCAACTGGTGTGTAGACCGACGCGATGCGGAAACTCGGCCCACGGAAATTCGCGCGCGCCGATCACGTCGTGCAGAAACTCGACCAATTCGTAAGCGCCTGCGCGTACTTTCTTCACTTCGTCGGTCTGCTCGAGCGCGGTCAGATGTTCGCGCACGTGGTGAATGCAACTCGCGGACGGCCCGACGATGTAGTCGTAACCCGCGAAGTTGCGCGCGAATAGTCGCTCCGTGGCGGCGGCGTCCGCATGCGCGCCGCTATTGGCCATCGGCTGGCCGCAGCAGGTCTGCTGCTGCGGATAGTCGACCTCGATGCCGAAACGTTCGAGCAGTTCGAGCGTCGCGATACCGACCTCGGGATAGAACGCGTCGATAAAGCACGGGATAAACAGCGCGACTTTCATAGGCTCTTCAGAAAAGCGGCGGGAACGATGTCTGTTGACCGGTGTGGCCTGTCTGGCCGTCTTGGTCATGTTGGTCTGACCAAGACTATAAAAAAGTCCGTTGGCGGTGTCAATTCGGACGGCGCGGGCCTTGAAATCAGGGAATCAGGAAATCACCGCGGCCAACGGCTTCGTCGCATCGTCCTTGTAAATCTCTCGCACGAACGCCAGATGCCGCTCGGCGGCCTTGCGTGCCTTGGGCGCATCGCGTGCGACGACCGCGTCGTAAATCGCCTGGTGCTGGCTCATCAACTGCTTTTCCATCGCATCGTCGTAATCGATCAACCGATGATACTGGCGCATGCCCTCGCGAATCAGCGTATGAATGCCGTGCATCACATGCGCCAGCGCGACATTGTGCGTGGAGTCGGCGATCGCGAGATGAAACGCGGCATCGAGTTCGGCGAGATTCGCGCGATCGCGCGACAGCGACGCGGCCTTCAACGCCTCGAACGCCACGCGGATTTTCTTCAGATCGGTGGCGGTTGCGCGCTGCGCGGCATAGACCGTCGAAATCGCTTCGAGCCCCTGGCGCAACTCCAGAATGTCGGCACTGGTGCGCGGATTCTGCAGCAACAGTTCGGCAAGCGGCTTCGAGATGATGGGCGCGGTCACGTCGACCACCGTGAAACCGCCGCGCCCCGACGTTTCGATGTAACCGTCCGCCTCCAGCCGGATCAGCGCTTCGCGCAGCGATGGTCGCGACACGCCGAGCTGCGCCGCGAGATCGCGCTCGGCCGGCAGACGGTCGCCGGGCATGAGCGTGCCCTCCGAGATCAGTTGCTTGATCTGGTCGGACACCACGTCGGAAATGCGCTTGCGCGCGAAGGACGGAATCGGGGTGAATGGCATAAGCGGCGAACGATGAAGCCGATTGACAGAGCGCGCGGCTACTCCACGGTGCGGGGAATTATACCGTTCGACACCATGCGACGATTCGCCGATCTCAACGCGGCTGCTCCGTATAAAAGCTCACGAGGTCACGCTTCATCGCGTGCAGCGCGGCATCGTCGAGATACACCATATGGCCGGTCGGATAGTAGGCGATGCGCACGTTCTCGCGCAGCGACCGATCGAGGCCGAGATGCGCGAGCGCATATTCGGTCGCATAGAACGGCGTGGCGAGATCGAAGTAGCCGTTCAGCGATAACACCCGCAACTGCGGATTCTGCCGCATCGCTTCGGCCAGATCGCCGCCCGCGTAAGGCAGCTCCAGCCGTTCGCCCCACCATTCGCGATGTTTCCAGTCCCATTGCTTCAACGCGTCGTCGCTGAACACCAGGTAACGGTCGGTTGGCGTGTAGTGCAGGTCGTCCGACAGATGCTGATGAAGCGCCGCATTGAACGCATTCGACACGCTGCTCACCGACGCATCGAAGTCCGGATCCTCCGATGCATCGTCGTAGTTCAGGCCTTCGAAACGCGCATCGTAGCGGCCCACGCTGCGCGACTCGTTGCGCAGCAACTCGTTTCGAAAACGCGACGGATAAAGACGCAGACGGTTACGCTTCACGAAACCCACGTCCAATCCGGTGAAGTACGCGATGCGCGCGGCGATCGCGTCGCGCTGATCGTCGGGCAGCGCATCGCCCTGTTCGAGCGCCTGCGCATAGGGTCCGCGGGCGAACGCGCGTGCTTCGTCGAGAAAGGCCGGCAGGCTCGCGGGCTTCGGCGTGACCTTGTCGTGATACCACGCGATCGCCGCGAAACTCGGCAGATAACTCTCGCTCTTGAAATCGTTGCCAGGCGCGAACGCCGCGGAATTGAGCACCGACGACAGCAGGATCACGCCGTTCAGCGCGAGATTGTTCTGCCCCAACTGATAAGCGAGCATCGCGGCGCGCGCGGTGCCATACGATTCGCCGAGCAGGTACTTCGGCGAATTCCAGCGCTGATTCACCGTCAGATAACGGTCGATGAATTGCGCAAACGCACGGACGTCCTGATCGACGCCCCAGAAGTCCTTGCCCGAGCCATGCCCGACCGGTCTCGACAGGCCCGCGCCGACCGCGTCGATGAACACGAGGTCGCTGGTGTCGAGCAGGCTGTCGGGGTTGTCGTCGAGCGTGTACGGCGCGGGCGGCGTGCTCGCCGGGCTCGCGGTGCGCACGCGTTTCGGGCCGACCGAGCCCATCATCAGGAATACGCTGCCGGCGCCTGGGCCGCCGTTGAACAGAAAGGTGATCGGACGCGTCGCAGGCGTCCTGCTCGGCACCGTGTACGCGACATAGAACACGCTCGCGTTGGGCGCGCCGGTCTTGTCGTGCAGCAACAGATTGCCCGCGCTCGCCGTGTAGTCCAGCTTGCGACCGTTCAGACGAAGCGAATGCGTGGTGACGCTGGTGGTTTCGGGCGGCACGGGAATCGCGGGCGTCGAAGCCCTGTCGTTGCGAGGCGTTGCCGTCGCGTCGGCCGAGTCCGGTGCATTCGATGCAGCCTGCGTGTCGCCACGCGCCGCCGTCCGCTTGCGCGGCTCGCCGTTCGGGCGAGCCGTCATCGCGTGCGGCTCGCTCGATTCGCCGACCGGCGACGCGTTCGCCTCCGGCCCCTGGCGTGGTGCGATCGGCGCGAATGCGGCGGCGTCCGTGCTTTCCCCCGTTGCCGTGCTTTCCGAGGTGCTCGACGCATCGGCCTGTTCGGCTGCCATGCACCGTTCGCCGAACTGCATCACACCAGCGACAGAAAGCGTCACCGTCAGCGCGGCGGCCGGTAATCCGGCTGTCAGCAAGCGGCGCAATGAAGAAGAGAAGCGATGGATCATGAAGTTTTCCGCGACGGGTCGAAACGCGCTGGAATCGGGCTGGCCGGGTTCGGGAGCACACCCGGCGCTCGATTCTTGACGCAAGTTTGCGCGGCGTCAACCGTCGGCGTCACAGAGCGCCGAACATTACAAAGCGCTTTTTGCTCGACGTGGCGCAGAACTGCGCAGTCATGGCAGAATCGACAGCGCCTTCGTCGCCTTGTCGAGAATACCCAATGGACCAACTGGTACTGGATGCATTCGACGCTGCCGCGCTGATCCCCGGCTTTCGCGCGCCGCAACTGCCGCACGAGCAGCCCGACCCCTCGACCCTCGACGCCGCCGACCACGCGATGCGGCACTGGACTAGCACCGTCAGCGGCCCGCTGCCGCCCGGCTCCGACGTGCACCGGCAGGAAATGTGCCGCATGTTTCGCGAGACCTTCAATCCGTATCGGCCGGCCGTGCTCGCGTGGCCGCACCTCGAAGCCGCGACGCTCAAGCGCATCGTCGATTTGCCGATCTGGGACATCGCCGTGCAAACCGAAGGCAGGGCGCGCCTGCGCATGGCCGCCTACGCGGCCACGCTCGACACCCCGGACCTGCGCGACGCACTTGCGCTGAACGCGTGGGAAGAGAACCGCCATAAGGAAGTGCTGTCGCGCATGGTGCATGCGTATGGCATCGCGCTCGCGACCGAGCCGTCGTACGTCTATCCGAAAGACACGGAACGGGCTTACCTCGTGACCGGCTATAGCGAATGTATCGACAGCTTCTTCGCGTTCGGCCTGTTCGAGGTGGCGCGGCGCTCGGGCCTGTTCCCGCCGGCACTGACCGAGACATTCGAGCCGGTGATGCAGGAAGAGTGCCGCCATATTCTGCTGTTCGCGAACTGGGTCGCGTGGCATCGCGCGCAGCTTTCATGGTGGCAGCGCATCCGCTTCGAGCTCAAGGTGGCGGGTGTGTGGGCGTTTCTGGTGTGGGAGCGCATTGGGCTCGCACGTGCGATGGATGCTGAGGGCAACGTCCACGAGCACGATAACAACTTCACGGTAAACGGCGCGCAGTCGGTAACGGATATCGATATCAGCGTGCCCGAATTGATGCAACTGTGTCTTCAGGAAAACGAACGTCGATTCGCGGGGTATGACCCACGGTTGTTGCGCCCCGAAACGATGCCTCGGCTGGTGCGCTTCGGCTTGAAATTCGTGCGCAGGAAAAAGTAAGCCGCGCCGAACGCACTGCCCAGCCACCTTCGGCCGGCCGTGGTGCCCACCGACCGGATCGTCGCAATCTGCAACCCACCGCCCTCTCAGTCCCGCCCCCCTTCCACGAACCGCGCGATCCTCTCGCACGCCTCGATCAATCGAGCCTCGCCCACCACCAGCCCTAACCTCACGAAGCCGTTCGCCGTCTCCCCGAACGCACTCGCGTCGAGCACGGCCACGCCTTGTGCGCGAAACAGCTGCCATGTGAACTCGGTCGTATCGAGCCCGGTCCCGCTGACGTCGACCATCATGAACATGCCCGCTTCGGGCAACAGGCACCGCAAGCCCGGCACACGATGCAAGCGCTCGAACACGACGTCGCGCCGCCGCCGGTAGATCTCGCGAATATCGGCGACGATCTCCGCCCTGTTCTCCAAAGCCGTCAACGCGGCCTGCTGGATGAAACCCGGCAGGCCGTACAGCATGGCGAGCGCGAGCCGCGTCATGTGCTCGATCAGCGTCGCGGGCCCGATTGTCCAGCCGACACGCCACCCCGCCATCGCATGGGACTTCGACAGGCTTCCGAGCGTGACCGTGCGCTCCGCCATGCCGGACAGCGACGCAATGCTCACGTGATCGCGTTCGAACGTGAGTTCCGCATACACCTCGTCGGACAGCACCCACAGGTCGTGCTCGCACGCGAGCCGCGCGATGCGTTCGAGATCGGCGCGCTGCATCACCACGCCGGTCGGATTGCACGGCGTCGCGAAGAAAATCGCCTTCGTGCGCGGCGTGATCGCCGCTTCGAGCGCGTCGCAGTCGACGTGAAACGCGCGCGCCGAATCGACCGGCACCGCGACGAGCGTCGCACCCGCCGCGCGCACGCAGGCCTCGTAGGTCAGATACATCGGCTCGGGAACGATCACTTCGTCGCCCGCTTCGAGCAGGCACAGCGACACCGCGAACACGCCGTTTTGCGCGCCGGCGGTCAGCACCACGTTGGTGGCGCTCACGTCGCAGCCCGTCGTGCGCGCGTGCTCGGCGGCGATCGCGGCGCGCAGCGGCTCGCGACCGGCCATCGCCGTATAGTGCGTATCGCCGGCCCGCAACGCATCGATGGCGCGCTCGACGATCGGCGCGGGCGTCGAGAATTCGGGATCGCCGACGCTCAGCACGATCACGTCTTCTCCCCTGGCAGCCGCCTGCTGCGCGACCCGATGAATTTCCCACGCCGACGTGCGCCGCCCTTGCAGTCGCTCGACCAGATTCGAATACTTCATTGCGCTCACCCGTTGTTGTGCGGTCCGTTCCGCCGATCGCTTTCCAATTGACCCGCCAATGTAAAGGCACGCCGGCGAAACGTCCAGATACGAAAAAGGGTCATGCGAGCGGATAACCTCGCATGACCCTGTGCGCAATGTACTACGGTTTGAATGACTGTTTTGCTTCAAACCCCCGCCAGGTTTTATTTCAAACCCCCGTTAGAACTTCGGCGCGTCAAAGCTGCCGGCGCAGTTCAGCCGGCGGCACCTTCATCAGATGCCGGTATTTCGCCACCGTGCGTCGCGCGACCAGCACGCCCTGATCCGCGAGCATCTTCGCGAGCGTCACGTCCGACAGTGGATCGCGCGCGTTTTCCGCGGCGATCATCTCCTTGAGCAGCGCGCGCACCGCGGCGGCCGAGCAGGTTCCGCCGCTTTCGGTGCCGAGCTCGCGCGGGAAGAAATGCTTGAACTCGAAGATGCCGCGCGGCGTCGCCATATATTTGTTGCCCGTCGCGCGCGAGATCGTGGATTCGTGCAGGCCCAGCTCGTCAGCCACGTCACGCAGCACCATCGGCTTCAGCGCGATCTCGCCGTACAGGAAGAACGCCTTCTGATGCGCGACGATGCATTCGGCAACCCGCTGGATCGTATCGAAGCGCTGTTGCGCGTTGCGGATCAGCCAGCGCGCCTCCTGCAGCTGCTGCGCGAGCGGCGAACGGCTCGCGCCGGCCGACTGCGCGAACAGCTGCGCATACATGCGATGGATTCGCGCCCGCGGCTGCACCGCCGGATTGATCGACACGGCCCACTTGTTGCGCACCTGACGCACGATCACGTCGGGCACGACATAGTTATCCTCGGTGCGGCCGTAGCAATTGCCGGGCTTCGGATCGAGCTTGCGCACCAACGCGCAAGCCACACGCAAGTCCTCCGCGCTGCAGCCGATCTGTTTTTGCAACTCGGCCTGCTCGCGGCGCGCGAGCCTTTCCAGATGATGCTCGGCGATCTGCCGCGCGACGTCACGTCCCGGCGTATTGGCGGGTAGCGCATTGATCTGCAGCGCGAGGCATTCCGATAGCGAACGCGCGCCGAGCCCCGGACGATCGAGCGCCTGCACGAGGCGCAACGCCACCAGCAGTTCTTCCTCGGTCAGCGTGGGTTCCAGATCGACGCTATCGGCCAGGTCGGCCAGCGACTGCCGCAGATAGCCGTCGTCGTCGAGCGCCTCGATGATGAAACGGGCCACCGCGCGATCGCGGTCGTCTAGCCGGTACAGGCGCAACGCGTCATGCAACTGCTCGCGTAGCGTGGGTTGCGAGCGAGCCCAATCGGCCGGGTCGCTGCCGTCCGCGTCGCCGTTCTGGCGCGTCGAGTTGCGCGAACCGTAGTCGCCGGAAAAATCGGCGGGCATGTCGTCCTGGCCCGCGCTTTCGAGCGTATCGCTACCGGCGCTTTCCGCCGGCAGTCCGTCCGGCTCGGCGGCGGCAAGCGTATCGACGGCGGGCGGCGCGCTGGCGTCTTCACCTTCGCCTGGCGTCGTGCCGGCGAGCGCGACGTCCTCCGCTTCGGATGAGTCGTATTCGAGGAACGGATTGGTATCGAGCGCCGTGCGCAATTCCTGCTGGAACTCGAGAGCCGACAATTGCAAGAGCCGCACCGACTGCTGAAGACGAGGCGTCAGTGCGAGAGACTGCCTTGTACGTAGTTCGATTGAAGGCATTGGAGTGATCCCGTTCGTTAGTAGCCTCAGACTCAATGAGCCGAGTTCACTGACCAATGCAACGTCCGTACCAGATCGCGCAAGACGCTGTTTTGATTGCGCTTTGTTTATTCAGGAGGATGAATTGCCCTGACCGGGCGCGCCGGTTTTTACAAACGGCAGGCAATTTCCGGTCCCTTTCTTCACCTCTCCGGCGGCCTCGCGCATGGCCGCACTGCAACCGTATTCGTCAGTCGAAACTCCCCGGTGCGTGCGGCTTTCGCGAGCGGCATGGATTGGCTCGCAGCCGGCAGGCACGATGGTTGCGGGGCAACGGTGTGTGGATGGACGCCGCCCTTCGCAAACGCCTCGATCGAGCGCGGATGCGAGCACAGCGTCCGCTGTCGAGAAACGGGCCCCTGACGGTACCGTAGCGGCGACGACCCCACGTGTCTCATCAGCGGCTTCGGCCGCGATCGGCCACCGGCCAACAAGACCGCCATTTTCATTACCACCTGATGGAGAGAACCATGAAGACGATCCAGCTTCTGAAGACCGCAGGCAGCATCGCCGTCGTCGCGTTCGCGCTGAACGCGAACGCCCAGACCAGCGCTTCGGCCCCGCCCGCGGCGTCGGAAAGCGTCGGCCAGCATATCGACGATGGCACCATCACGACCAAGGTCAAGGCTGATCTGCTTGCCGCCAAGAACGTCAAATCGACGCATATCCACGTGAAGACCCGCAAGGGCGTCGTGTGGCTCACGGGTTCGGTGCCTTCGGCCGACGACAAGTCCGCCGCCGAAGATGTCGTGCAAAGCGTGAAGGGCGTGGCCAGCGTGAAGAACCATCTGAAGGTCGCGGCTGACTGATATCCGCGCGATCGGGTCGCACCGATTCGACTGAACAGAACGTAACAGAGCCGGCTGGCAGAGCCGGCTCTTCCTTATTGCACTGACGCGTCGATCAACGCTTCATCGCCGCATACTGGTCGCGCAGATCGCGCACGCGGTCATGCGTTTGCAGCACGCCCTGGTATTGCCGCTCGACGATTGCCCGCACGTCCGCCGGCAAATCCTTTTCCAGCGCGTCGTGATAGCGTTTCTTCGCGACGTCCTCGCCTTTTTCGCACTCGGCAAGAATCGCATGGTCGCTGCGATTCGCTACCGCCGATTTCACGTCGACCCAGCCGCGATGCAGCGCACCGCTCATGCTGCCGCCGGTCTCGGGCTTGCCGCCCAGGGTCTGAACGGCATCCTGCAACTCACGCGCACCGCGCGAGCAGTCCTCGGCACTCGAGCGGAACAGGATCTTCAGCTGGTCGTCGTGCGCATCCTCGGCTGCCTTCATAAAGCCCTTTTCGCCATCCTTCGACGTTTCGACCAGATCATTCAATACGGAAACAACGTTGGTAGCCATTCAATACCTCCAAGGGTTTCGTTCACCGCGGAATCCGCCGCGCGGGGCTTTTTATGTGCCTCGCGATGAATCGATTCGACGCGCGGCGGGCTGCATTTGATAGCCCGCATCACGCGTGCCCGGCACTGCATCGCGCGACGCAACAGCCGCCCATCCGCGTGCAACGAGGTCGACATGCGGCGGCGCGCATGACGGCGTCACGCCGGCCTCGTGCGAGCCGATGCATAGCGAAAGGCAGCTCGAACGATCGTAGCCGCCGCGCGATGCGCGGCCACCGCGGGTGTAGCGCGACGTCGAAACAGCGCGGTAAACGGAAAACGGAAAACGGAAAAAAACGGCCCGATGATCGTCATCGGGCCGTTTTTTGTTGGTATGCCGCGTCGCTCATATCACGCGCGCTTCTCCGCGAATTCCTTGATCGGCTCGGGCGTCTTCAGCGCATCGAAATCGGCCCAGCGTCCCTGCTGCCAGCGGCCGGTCGCCTTCTCGATCGACACGCCGCCCGCTTCATGCAGCACGCGCGCGGCGTCCAGCTGATTGTCGGGCGACACGTGCACGGCGACGAGCACGCCCGAATCGCGCGCCTCCTCGTGATACGGCACGCGATGGTCCGATTTGCCGCGCTCCCTCGTGCGCGACATCGCGCCGACCAGCGAGCCGACATACGCGCCGACGCCGGCCGCGATCAGCGACACCAGCAGCGGCGCGGAAAACACCGCGAAGATCGCCACGCCAATCACCGCGCCAATCACCGCGCCGATCGTCACGCCCATGCCCGCGCCTTTAGGCGCTTCTCGCGCGCCGGGGTCGGTATCGGTGTCGCCGCCGCTCGGGAAACGCGCATGCTGGCCGCGCGGATTGACGAAAAACAGTGTGACGTCCGCTTCCACGAAACCCGCATCGAACAGTTTTTGCGCCGCGCTTTCCGCAGCGGGAAAAGTCGTGAAGCGTGCCGCGACGATGAGTGACATACGGCCGCCTTATCGTTAATTGCCGTTCGCGGACCATCCGGTCGCCGGTGGCGCGAGTCGGAAGCTGCGCGCCCGTCAATGCGACACGCAGCGGCGCTACGCCGCGGCGCCGCGATCCGGTTCCATGCCTTCCACTCTGAACAGTCCGCTATGCAACACTACGCTTTCTCCGTTGTTCTGGTCGAGCGCTTCCGCGCAGACCGAGCGGATGCGCTGACAGCCTCTGTCGAAAGCGGCCATCAGCGCCGCTTCAAGCGCGGACTCCGCGCCGAAATGATCTTCCAGAGCCTCGGCAGTGATCGCGCAAACCACTGGCTCGCCATCGACGCGCGCAAGAAAGCGCACGGTCAGATTGGCGCCGTCGAAGGCCGCTTCGTCATCGGGGAAAGTGATCTGCATCAGAGAGTCCTCATAAGCAGGCCGCGGCAGGATCGCGTTCATGACGAGCCCTTCAATTTGCCGGCCAGTTGCTGCGCCATCTCGAGGTGATGCTTGATGGTTGGCAGCGCTTGCGCGGCCGCGGCCTTCAGTTGCGAGTCGGTGCCGCTCGCGCTTTGCTGCTGGAACAGGTCGACCGCGCGCTGATGCGCTTCCACGCCGACCTGCTCGACATAGGCCTGATCGAACTCGGTGCCCTTCAACGTCTGCAGTTTGCCGACCAGCGCGGAATCCGCGGACGGCGTCGGCTTGAAGCCCTTCTTCGCGACCAGCCCGGCCATTGCGTGCGACAGCTTCGTGTGGTCGGCGATCATCTGTTGAGCGAACGTCCTGACATGCGGATCGTTGGAGTTCTTCAGCGCAATCTTGCCAGCGGCGATTTCGGTGGCGTCCGACTTCGACGCTTCGAGCACGAACTGCTGATCCGCGGGTGACAGCGTCGTGCCGCCGGTCGGCGCTGCGCTCGCGGGCGCATCGCTCGCCTGCGCGCAGGCCGTGTCGATCGATGCCGCGCTCACGCCCAACACGGCCAGCGCGGCAGTCAACACTTGTAGGGAATACCGGAATTTCATGCATTTTCTCCCTGTCGAATCACCGATGCGCAGGCTCCGAAGCCAACGCGCCGCCTGCCATCAAGCCGCCTTGCGCCTCGTCAGTTGCCCGATCAGCGTCTTGTTGAACGCGGGAAGGTCGTCGGGTTTGCGGCTCGAAATGAGATTGCCGTCCTCGACCACTTCCTGATCGACCCACGTGCCGCCCGCGTTGCGAATATCGTCCTGCAGGCTAGGCCAGCTCGTCACCGTGCGCCCCTTGATGATCCCCGCCGATACCGGCAGCCACGTGCCGTGACAGATCACCGCGATCGGCTTCTTCGCGTTGTCGACCGCTTTGACGAACGCCTGCGCCTGCGGCAGCAGTCGCAGCGCGTCGCCGTTCACGACGCCGCCCGGCAACACCAGCGCGTCATAGTCGTCGGGACTGGCCTTGTCGAAGGTCGTATCGACGTCGACGGTATCGCCCTTGTCGACGTGTTTGAAGCCCTGGATCTTGCCCGGCTTCGCCGAGATCACATGGACCGTCGCGCCCACCTCGGTGAGCGCGCGTCTCGGCTCCACGAGTTCTGCCTGCTCGAAACCATCTACGGCGAGTACCGCTACCTTGTAGCCATTCAGTGCATCAGTCATGCGTGCTCTCCTTCATGCGGCGCCGCGGTCATGCACTTGCCCGTGATGCATGTGCATAGGTCAGCGCCTTCGCTAAGCGTGGTTTCGCAAAAAACGTGCCTGCTTGAGGCAGTGTTCAGCGGCCTGACATTACGTTGGCGCTGCACCGACGCTGCGGTTGCGCCGTTCAGCTCGAGCAGCCGCGTGTGCAAAAGCGTCGTGGTCAGACGTCGGTTTCGTCTTCGCCGGAGCGTTCCGCGCCCGGCGGCACTTGCGGATCGACGACGTGGTCGGTGTCGATATCGCGGTCCATCTCCAACGTCGAATCGCCATCGGCCGACGCGCGCTCGCCCGTACCTGAGCGATCGGTATCGCTGCCGAGTTCGGCGTCGCCGGCTTCGAGTGCGTGATTGTCGAGCTCCGTATCGACGTCGAAATCGTGACGCTTCGCGCCCGCCACGTCGCTGCCGCTATCGGACGAGTCGCTGGGGCCCAGCGCGCCCGTCGTGCCGGACGTTTGCTTGACGGTCTGTTGCGGCTCTTCATCGGGGTTGAGTGTGCTGCTCATGAAAGCTCCTTTTCCGGTTGGTCACGTCGACTTTTCCGCAAGGACCGTTCCGCCTCAGTGCGCTTGTCACCTACCAGTGGCATCGCCCTTGCTCCCCGCCGATCACACGGCACACATCGCATCTACTCGGCGAACCGGTTCGAACCGGGCTTGAAACTTCTACCTGCAACAATGGCTACCGCGACTCATTCCACATCACGCAGCCCGACCACCGCGAACGGCAACACCGCACCCCAACCGATGCCGCCGGGACTGCGCCACGCCGACGACACGAGGCCCGGCTACACACGCAAGCGCGACCGGAACGGCTTCATCTATTTCGACGTCAACGGCAAGCGCATCGTCGATGAGGACGAGATTAAACGCATCAATTCGCTCGCGATTCCACCCGCGTACGAAAACGTGTGGATCTGTCCCGATCCGCGCGGTCATCTGCAGGCGACCGGCCGCGACGCGCGCGGCCGCAAGCAGTACCGCTATCACCCCCACTGGCGCGAAACGCGCGACGCCGACAAGTACGAACGGATGGCCGAGTTCGGCCGCGCATTGCCCAAAATCCGCGCGCGCGTGGCGCGTGATCTGAAGCTGCCCGGCATGCCGCTCGACAAGGTCGTCGCGGCCATCGTGCAGTTGCTCGACACGACGCTGATCCGCATCGGCAGCGCAGAATACGCGCGCGATAACCAGTCGTACGGATTGACGACGTTGCGCAAGAAGCACGTGAAGATCAGGGCCGGTCAATTGCGCTTCCAGTTTCGCGGCAAGAGCGGCATCGAGCACGACGTGACAGTGGACAATCCGAACATCAAGCGCATCGTGCGACGTTGCGCGGAACTGCCCGGTCACGACCTGTTCCAGTATCTCGACGAAGACGGCACGCGCCACAGCGTCGGCTCGACGGATATCAACGACTACCTGCGCCGCGTAAGCGGCGCGGACTTCACCGCCAAGGACTACCGCACGTGGGCAGGCAGCGTGTACGCGCTGGCGGCATTGCGCCGCTTGATGTGCAGCAGCGCGGCCGAAGCGCGTCGTCATATCGTCGCGATCGTGAAAGAAGTGGCGACGCTGCTACGCAATACGCCCGCGGTCTGCCGGCGCTGCTATATCCACCCAGCGATCATCGGCGCGTTCGAGGCCGACGAGTTGCAGAGCCTCGCGCCAGACCAATCGCGCCGCGGACTCAAGGTAGATGAAGTGGCCTTTGCGGTGCTGCTCGCGCAGGCGGAAAAGCGTGCGGCGAAACTCGCGCGCGCATCCGGTGCCAAAGGACGCAAGACGCGGGAGTCGTCGGTCGACGACAGTATCAACGGTTCGTTGACGAGTCTGCTAAAAAAGTCGCGCGTCGTGCGCAAGAAAGCCACCGCCGCGAAAGAGAAAAGCGCCGCGGCACATTTGCGAGCCACGGCACGCGTGCGTACGCGGCGCGCTGCGCGGGAAATGGCATCCAAACCGAAACCGCCGGCCCAGTGACGGACTCAGCGCTGAATCGACCCCGGCTCAATCATCTTCCTCGAACGCCGCCATCACGAGCCAAACGTCGCGTTCGCCGTCGCGTATCTCCGCCGCCAGCGCATAGGCATCGTTTGGCGAACATACGCGCGCGAGCGTGCTATGCGCGACTTCACCGTTGTCGAACACACGCTCCGTCAACGGCCGCACTTCCTGCTTGCCTTCGAACATCGGCTGTTGCCGACGATACACGAGCGTCTCGGCCTTCCAGTTGCTGAAGCACTCGCGAACATGCGCGAAGTCCCCGCCGCAGATGTTCGCCTGATAATGAATTTTCTTCGTCACGATGTTCTCCCTCGATGGGGAGCGCGATAGCGCCGGCGCGTTACGATGAACGCACAGGTGCATGGCCGCGCCCGCATCGATCCAGCGTTACTGTCCCTTCGTATCGCTGCTGGCATCTGCGCCGGGCGTATTCGTCGTATCGGTCATCGGCTTGTTTGCCTTCGACTTCTTGTGATGATGTTTCATCGACGAAGTCGATCCCATGGTGCTGCCCGTGACATTCGACGCGGGCTCGTTGCCCGCCGTCGGTGCTGCGGTCGCCGCGCCATGCGCGTTGCCGCCGCCGGCGCCGCTATTGCCGTTACCGCCGCCCGCCTGCGCGAACGCGGCGCCCGACGCGACGGCGCCCGAGGCGACCACACATGCCGCGAACAGCCATGCCTTCGGATACTTACTCATCTGGGTTCTCCCTGAAGTAAAAAGGACGGGTGCGATCCTTCGGTTCCCTGCTGCCATCACTGAAAGGCGAGCAAGGCCTATGCCGCGCGATGCAGTCGTCGCATGCGCGCATCGCGCTTTGCTGATTAGCGCTTGCGTCGGCACGGACGAAATAATTGCAAACGCGCTCGCATACTTTACGCGCGCGCTGCCTCATCGCGCGGATGCGCCGCGCGCCACGGCGTAACGGCGCCGCATGGCTAGATGGAACGGCCGTTGCTAAATGCCTCGGTACATTCACCCCTTCAAAAGGAGCCCATCATGGTGATGCAGACCCAGACACAAGGTGCGAACATCGTCGGTAAAGGCGCCGCGACCGCGGAAGGCCCAGGTCCGGATGTAATGGCCGCGGCTACGCTCGACGGCAACAAGGTTATCAGCAGCGACGGCGAACACATCGGCAAGATCAAGGACATCATGCTCGACGTTCGTTCGGGCCGCGTCGCGTATGCGGTGCTGTCGAGCGGCGGCTTTCTCGGCATCGGCGACAAGCTGCTCGCGATTCCGTGGAGTGCGCTGACACTCGATACGCAGGAAAAATGCTTCGTGCTGAACATGGTGGCCGAGCGCGTGAAGAACGCACCGGGATTTGATAAGGATCACTGGCCATCGATGGCGGATCAGACGTGGGCCACCACCGTGCATCAGTACTACGGCAGCGAACCGTACTGGGGCGGCGACGTCTATACGAGGCGCGGCGATCTCGGCGTCGATGACATTCCCGCGGGTTCGTCGGATGCGCCCGAGGCCGGGGGCGTGAAGCTCTGATCGCCAAATCGACCATTTTCGACGCGGGGCGAATCCGACATTCCGCTTCAGGAGACAACACAATGGCGACCCGAAAGACCAGCAGCAAATCGAAACGCCCTGTGTCTCGTGGCAAGTCGGGACGGCCACCGCGTCAGCGCCACGCGCAGGCGCATGCCGCGCATCTCGCCAAAACCGCGAAGTCGAACGGCGCATCCGGCGCGAAGAGATGGTCGCATCACGTAATGGAAACGAGCGACGCGATGGACATCCAGAAGGATATTTTCAAAACCGGCAGCGCGGAGTCCATCGCGCAATCGTTGAAGCACTCGTCGACGGCGAGCCGTCGACGCAAGGGCACGCCGTTTCAATCGGCGATGTCGATGCTCAATTTCTACATCAATCGAGCGGGCCGAAACCTGCCGAAGGAGCGGCGCGATACATTGCAGCGGGCCAAGCGCAAGCTGCGCGAAGCGTTTGGACGCGAGCCGCAGTGAGGTGACCGGATGGCGGCGCATCACGCGGCACGGCGCTTCAGTCGGCTCCAGGCTGAATGCCGAAGGCAGTCTGCACGGCTTCGTACCGCGAATTGACGTTCAGTTTTTCGAACACGTTCTTCATGTGCCATTTGACCGTCTCGGGTGCCAGATTCAATGATCGTCCGATTTCCTTGTTGGACAGCCCGCGAGCGACGTAGCCCAGTATTTCGAGTTCTCGCGCGCTCAGTGTGCCCGGCGTCATCTTCGTGTCGGCATAGCTCGACGAAGAAGATGGCGCGTTATCCGCCTCGTCGAAAGCCGACAGCACCGTGCCGATATACGTGGCGTGCCCGGTCGCGATTTCCGATGGCGTGCGGCGAAAGCGTTCCAGTAACGCACGCATCGGCGGCCCCTCGTCCACGAAGCTATTGATCATCCCCATCGCGCCGCCGATCCGCAGCGCGTTTCCCAGCGCAGCGAACGCCTGTTCCGAAGCGCCGTTCTGCTCATGCGCGAGAGAAAGCAGCAGCGAAACGACGGCCTCGGCATAACGCCAGCCCAGTGCAACCAGATTGTCGAGTGAGCGCGAGAGAAAACCAACGGCGTCGCCGGCGGCATTTTCAGCGAGCAGAACGCGGGCTTGCAGCACGCAGTAGCTTGCCCACGTTTCCATCGCCGAGCCTCGTCGCCCTTCGCACATCATCGGTACACTCGCGCTCAGTTCGTCGGTGACCTGTCGCGCCTCGACCACCCTACCGTCGGCAAGCAGCTGTCTGACGGTTTCCGCATCGCACGCGAGCTTCAGACGCAACCATCGACGGGTTATCGCGAGCTGTCGACCGTCCTCGAGAACGGCGAGCGCCGGCCCTTTTTTGCCATCCCGCCACAGCAGGCGCGACGCGGTAAGCATATAGCGCATCAACGCGGCGAGCGGCGAGGTCTCCAGCGCGATTGTCATGCGAGCGTCGATCAACTTCCGCGCCTTGGACAGCTCGTTGCACTCGTAGTAAATCGACGCAAGGCAACCGGCTACCGCGGCCGCGGCCGCCGACCACTCCCCTAGCTGATCCTCGGAGTACCGCATCGCGACCTCCATCACCCGCCTCGCATCGGCAAGTTCGCCGTGTATCAGCGCGGCGATGCCGTACACCGCGTCGCGCAACATATCCGCGCTGTTCGGTTTCCGGCTGAGTCCCACCTGATCGACCCGCGCTCTCCATACGCGGGAGATGTAGGCGAACTGCCCTCTATACATCAAGCCGAAAATCTCCGCGCTTTGCCCGTAATGGCGTACCCACGGTTCCGCAGGCGCCGTCGATGCCTCAACGGCACGCCCGAGTTCCAGCGCATGTTCGCTGTCGTCGTTCACGCAAGCGATCACCGCGCGGATCGCGTTGATCTCCGCCCATGCGACCTCGTCGGCTACCGACCGATCATCACGGGCCATTCGCTCGAACTCGTCGGCAATCTCGCCGATCTCCTTCGACGCGCGCGCGGTCTCAAGCGACATCGCGAGAGCCCAGGCTTTCGCCAGACGCAAGCGCAGTCGACCCGCGATCACGTCCGGCGGCAGTTTGCGAATCCAGCCCGGCAGCATGAACGGGTCGCCGCGTTGGAGCATCTCCATCGCACAGTTTTCGGCCCACTGCGCCGCCTGCCCGATGTCGCCCGCAGCCAGCGCATGTCGCACGGCTTCGGGCCACAGGCGAGCCCGCGCGAACCACAGGCTGGCCCGGCGATGCAGCAACGGAACCTGTCGTGGCGTCTGACGCATGAGACGGCGGCGAAGCGCATCGCTCAGCAATGCGTGATAGCGATACCAGTTCTGCGTCTCATCGAGCGGCCGGATGAACACGTTATGCCGCTCGAGCCAGTCCAGCTTTTCTCCGCTTTCGCCCTCACCGCCCATGACATCGTCGCACAGCGTCGCCGTAAGCCGCTCGAGAATCGACGTGTAAAGCAAAAACGTCAGCATGGGCGGCGGCAAATGCGCAAACACCGTATCGTTCAGGTAGCGATCGATGCCGAAGCGGGAACCGGCGAGATGACTGGCGAGTGCGGCCACGTCATCGATCCGGTTCAGTCCGAGCGAAGCCAGTTGCAAACCGGCCACCCAGCCTTCGGTCGCGCTGTTCAACAACTCGACGCTGTTGCGGTTGAGCAGCGCGTTACCGGTGTGGTCGAAAAACGCCTGAGCATCGTCGAGCGAAAAGCGCAGATCGTCGACATTCACACGCGAAAGTTTGTCGGGCGAGCGCAGCCCGCTCAGCGACAGCGCCGGTTCGCCGCGCGCACCGAGCAGCACGTGCAGGTTGTCGGGCGCGTAGCGCAGCAGGCGCGACACGATCGCGAGAACGGATTTCGCGCTTAGACGGTCGACGTCGTCGAGCACCAGGAAAACACTACGGCCGTATGCGGCGATGCCATTGAGCAGCACTGAAATGACCGTTCTGACCGGCGTGTGTGCATCGTTATCGAGAAGTTGCTGTGCCTGCCACGCGATCTCCTTCGACGCGCGACAAAGTGCCGCCACCAGATAGGCCCCGAGTTGCTGCGGATCGTCGTCTTCTCCATCGAGACTGAGCCACGCAACGGGACGCTTCTTTCGCGTTTGCGCTTCGCTCCACGCGGCAAGCAAGGTCGTTTTGCCGAAACCCGCGGGCGCGGTCACAAGCGTAATGTGACGCGGACGTCGTTCATCGAGTCGCCGGAGCAATCCCGGCCGTTGCACGCAACCGGCGGGAAGACGCGGCGGCATCATCTTGGTCTGGATCAGCGACACGATCCATTCACGCTCGAAACTATCAGCGGTTGTATTCATGAGGTGTCCTCTCACCGGCTATCCGTGAGAGGCATGGAGGGTCGTTGTGAATTTGCTTTCAAGATACGCCGAACCGTATGACGACTCAATGAGGAGCCGCGCAACGAGGCGCGACCAGCGCAATCCGCTTCGGGTCGCTCATGGCCTCGTGTCGGATCGCTAGCGGAGATCGCCTTGCGCGCCCTGCTCGGACCTGTCCTTCTCCGCGACAGCGTCTTCCGGCTCGGCGCTCGCCGGCGCTTGCGCTTCCGCGCTGCCAGCATCGACCTCGTCGAGCCGGTAGCCGTGCGTATAGACGGTCGTCAATCGCACGCCGTTGTCCGGATGCAGGGCCAGCTTGCGTCGCAGCCGGTAGATATGCGTGTCGATCGTGCGCGACGTACTATCCAGCTCGCGGCCCCACGCAAGCTTCGCCAGAAGCCGCTTGGAAACGACCCGTCCGACGTTCGCGAAGAAATAGGCCGCCACGTCGAATTCCTTTTCCGTCAACAAGATCGATTCGCCGTGCAGAAAAACACTGCGCTGCGTGACGTCGAATACATACGGCCCAACCGCGATTGCACTTTCCACCTTTATGCTGCGTCGTGTGCGACGCAACAGCGCGCCTACCCGTGCCCCCACCTCTTTGGTCCGGAACGGCTTGACGACGTAGTCATCCGCGCCGGCGTCCAGCGCCTGCACGATGTCGACTTCCAGAAGCCGGCTGGTCACGAACAGCACCGCGGGTTCGCGGCCCAGGTGACGGCGTATCCAGTACAGCACCTCGAAGCCGCTCATGCCCGGCAATTCCCAGTCGAGCACCACGAGATCGACCTCGTTGGCCTGAAGAAAACTGATTGCGTCCTTGCCCCGCTCGACCTTGTTTATTCGATGCCCGGATTGCCCGATTTCCCTTTCGACCGAATCAGCTTGCGCGGGATCGTCTTCCACCAACAGGATATTCATCTATCACCTTTTTCTTTCGCCCTGGCGACTTGAAGACCGGCCCGCTCGACAAATGCGGCGAAAGACATTTGCATCTGGAATTTCACTCACACGAGCAACCAGTTCAAACAGGACGAAAAAGCCAACATAAAAAATCGCATACGGCACCAGGTCGGCGTGAGCGGCCAGCGGCGCCGGCCCCGTACGCCTTGTGAATTTCGAGAAGAAAGATAGAGCCAGTCGCTTTTCAAATCCCCCCCTTTGGGAGGGGGGGATGGTGTTTTCGAAGGGGGGGTCATATTGCACGATCACCCCCCCTTATCAGTGATTCGATCTGGCGCGCGAGCATCCGGCCGCGCGTCGGCTGCGGTAATGGATCGGGATCGTCGCGGACATACAGCCGGTTTCCCCGTCGCGCTCGTACCGACGCCGCCCTTGACCTTCAGGTTGGCGGTCACGCGCGCGGAAAAGCCGATTGCAACGGCCGTGTAGCCCTTGTAGTTGCCCGAGCCGATTCCAACCGAGAGGGTCTTGCCGGGGTCGACGTCCGGGATCATCGTCAACGCGGTCGCGCCGGCGATGCCTGAATAGGCCTGGCGCGCCACCGCGTTCACCCCCTGCTGAACCGAGTCCAACTGCTGCATGTTGACTGCGTCGGTCGGACTGACGCCCGGCGCGACGTTCGAGATCGTCCGTTCGTGACCGAGCGAGCCGATCGACACCGAGTTCGCGTCGCTGGCGACGGAGCCCGCACCGAGCGCGACCGAGTTGGGCGCGGCCGCAACGCATTCGCGCCGACCGCCGACGAACCCGCGCCGCTCGCCTGCGCGCCCGACCCCAGCGCGACGCTGCCGCCGACACCGCCGAGCGTCACGCTTGCATGGGACGCGTTGTCGTACAGCACCGCGTCGTTGGCGATCGCGGCCACCGCCTGCAACTGGCTCACGTTGACCGCATCGGTCGGCGCGGTGCCCGCGGCGACGCCGGTCAGTTGGCTCGCGCCCGCGGTGCCCATGAAGTCGCCGACGTTGCCGCCCGTGTTCGCGCCGACCGTTATCGTGCCATTGCCCGGCGCGCCGCCGACCTGCTGCACGAGGCCGACGGTGCCGTTGGCGATGCCTGTCGACAGTGCCGTCACACTGCTCGACGCCGTGGCGAGGCCGGTGGACAACGACGCGAGATTGCTGTTGGTGGACGTTACGTCGGTTTGTGCGTGCTGATGTCAGTTGAGGTCGAAGTCGACAACGAAGTCAATTGCCTAAAATTGACGGCATCGGTCGGGCACACGCCCGCGCCGCGCATTACGACGACCTTGCCCGGTTGCACGCGGCCGTCCTTGATCGCCGCGATCGAATCGTCGGATGTCGAGAAGCGGATCGCCTCGCCGGTGAACGCGGGCTGCTGACAGCCGGCCCAGTCTGAACAACGCTCACACCCCACTGCCGCCCACGGTCCGCTGACTCTTCCACTGCCCCTGCTGTACCTCGAACAGCGTATAAGGCGGCTTGATCAGATCCCCATGCGGATCGAACGCGATTTTCCCCGTCACGCCAGTCACGTTCACTTTTGGAAAAGCGGCGACGATCCTGGCGCGATCGAGCGAGTCCGCGTCCTGGATCGCCTGAATCATCGCCAGCGCGGCGTCGTATGCGAACGGCGCATAAAGCTCGACATCCTGATTGAAGCGCGCCTTGTAGCGCTTGCCGAACTCCTGCGCGGACGGCAGCTTGTCGAGCGCCGGACCGGGCTCGAGATCGCGTGTACCTTCGCCCGCGTTGCCCGCAATCTGCAGGAACGCGTTGCTCTTCAGCGCGCCCGCGCCAAACAGTTGCGCGGGCATGCCGAGCGAGCGCATCTGCTTGACCAGCATCGCTCCCTGTTCGTCGAGCCCGCCGAAGAAAATCAGGTCGACGTTTTTCTGCTTCAATGAAGTCAGGATCGCGCGCAGATCGACCGCCTTGTCGTTGGTGAACTCGCGATCGACGATATTGCCGTTCGCCTGCTTCGCGCCCTTCTCGAACGCATCGGCGAGGCCCTGGCCGAACGCGGTGCGGTCGTCGATGATGCCGATGCGCTTCGCCTTCAACTGCTGCACCGCGAACTCGCCCGCGATCACACCGCCCACGCCGTCGTGCCCCATCGTGCGAAACACGTTCGCGAAACCCTGCGCGGTGAGCGCCGGGTTCGTCGAGCCCGGTGTGATCATCGCGACGTTCGCCGTGTGATAGACGGCCGAGGCCGGAATGCTGCAGCCCGAGTTGTAATGGCCGATCACGCCGACCACGCCGTCGTCGACGAGCTTCTGCGCGACCTGAATCGCGATGCGTGGATCGGCCTGATCGTCCTGCACGTCGAGCACGTATTTGACGGGTTTGCCGCCGATCATGGGATGCTTCGCGTTCGCTTCGTCCACCGCGAGCTGCGCGCCGTTCTGCAGATCCTTGCCGACCCGCGCGACGGGTCCGGTCAGCGGTCCGACGAAGCCGATCTTGACGATTTGCGGCTCGGCGCCGTACGACGGCGCATGCGCACACAACATCCCAAGGGCGAGTGCGACAACCAGATTTCTGCGTTTCATGATGTCCGTCCTTTTCCGTGCAGCAGTTACGGTGGTTAAAAACGACGCGGGCTATATGGCGTGAGATCGACCGGCGGCACGCGCCCCACCACCAGATCGGCGACGACGCTGCCCGTGACGCCGCCCAGCGTGACGCCCAGATGCTGATGACCGAATGCGTAGACGACGCGTGGCGACCCGCTCGACGGCCCGACGACCGGCAGGCCGTCGGGCAGGCTCGGACGGAAACCGAG
Organism: Paraburkholderia sp. UCT70; assembly: GCF_050434085.1. Taxonomy (NCBI): domain Bacteria; kingdom Pseudomonadati; phylum Pseudomonadota; class Betaproteobacteria; order Burkholderiales; family Burkholderiaceae; genus Paraburkholderia; species Paraburkholderia sp. UCT70. The sequence goes on from NZ_JBNPVZ010000002.1 coordinate 2,155,838, forward strand.
CCAGTCGCTATCCGGTTGCGGCAATTGCGGCAGCGCGTGCTGCGCGGAGCGCGTGATCAGATCGAGCAGCGCGGCATTGCGCTGTGGTCCATAGCCGCCGAGCTCGACGGTGCCCGCCGCGCGGGATGCCGCCGTCCATCGGCACCATGTAGAAGCCGCGCTCGGCCCAGCCGCACGGCCGCGAAATCAGCGACGACGTGCCGGGAAAACGCACGTGATAGCCGCGTTCGGTATCGAGCGGTACGCGGTCGCCGCATTGACGCGCGAAGCGGCCCGAAAACGCGCCGGCACAGACGACCACCTGCGCGGCGGCGTGGGCGCGACCCGCGTCGTCGACGATGCGCACGCTGGTGGCGCCCGGCACGAGCGTACGAACCGCGCTGCGCTCATGCGTGAGACCGCGAGCGAGCAGCGCCGCATGCAGCGCCTGCAAGAAGCCGCGCGGATCGCTGAGGAACCAGCTGCCGTTGAACAACGTGCCGTGCGCAAAGATCGGCGCGAGATTCGGTTCGAGTGCGGCGATGCCGGCGCGGTCGAAGTTTTCGAAGCTCACGCCGAGCGACCGGCGCAATGCGAGCGACGGCTGGGCGGCCTCGAACGATGCCGCATTCGAATACAGGTACAGGCATTCGCGGGGCCGCACGAAGCGCGACAGGTCGTCGCTCTCGAGCATCTCGCGATAGCCGTCGAACGCGCGCGACAGCAGGCTCGCCAGCGCCTGCGCGCTGTGCTCGTAGCGGCGCGGCATCGACGCGTACAGAAAGCGCGCAAGCCACGGCGCGAGTTGGGGCAGATAGCGCCAGCGAATCCGCAGCGGACTCGTCGGCGAAAACAGGAAACGCGGCAGATTGCGGAACACCGCCGGGTTGTTCACCGGAATGCATCCGTAGTTGGCGAACGTGCCCGCATTGCCGTATGACGTGGCCTCGCCCGGACCGAGCGCGTCGAACAACGTGACGTGGTGACCGTCGCGCATCAGCCAGTAGGCGCACGACAGGCCGACGAAGCCCGCGCCCAGCACGGCGACTTCGCTCATCGCGTTCGCCGGCCGGCCAAACTGGCCGCTCGACCCGAACCCGCACCGGACGCACCGACCGGCAGGAGCGTGCTCTGCTGTTCTGTCACAACCGTCCCTCCTGTACTACAGTTGCGCGTCGCCTTTCGACACAGCGCCATACAAATCATGCTTTAATACTCACACAAAGTTTTTTTGTGTTCAATTAATTTGGCTTTGTGTGGACTTAGGTACTTTCCCCGAGCGAAACGGGCGAGCATCGTGCAGGGCAACGTAACTTTCGCTTGGCGAGTCGATGACAAACGGGTTTAGTATTGGCTTGTCCGGTACGGTCGAACGAGTTTTTGTATGGAGATTCAAGCTGGATGAAAAGCGCAATTGACCACACAAACGGTGAAGACGTTCTCCAGACAAAGGGGCGTCAGCCGACTTATCTCGAAGTGTCGCGCAGCCTCGAGGAAAAAGTCCGCAGTGGCCTCTACCCGCCGGGCAGCCGCCTGCCGCCGCAGCGCGTGCTTGCGTTGGAGCTGGGCCTGAATGTCTCGACCGTGTCGCGCGCGTACAAGGAGTTACAGACGCGTGGGCTGATCGTCGCGAGCAAGCGGCGCGGCTCGATCGTCATCGGCGGCGCCATGCCTGCCGTACATGCCCGCAGCGACAGCACGTCGGCAAACGGCAACCCCAACCGGAACGCCGTGCTCGATCTGACCGTGAACCGGCCTGCCACCGGTGAATTCCTCACACAACTCGCGCGGACGATGGCGCAAATTGCGCACGATCCCCGCTATCCGGAGACCCAGGAATATCAGCCGCCGCAAGGCCCCGAATGGGCGCGGGCCGCGGGCGCGCAATGGCTCGCCGCGCCCGGCTTCACTCCCGGCGCCGACAGCGTGGTCGTCACGAGCGGCGCACAGCATGGCCTGTATGCGGTGTTGAGCAGCTTGATGGGGCATGAAGGCGTGATCCTGTCGGATCAGCTGACCTACTATGGGCTGAAAGCCCTTGCGCCGGTGTTTCAGTTCGAACTCGTCGGCATTCCGAGCGACGACGAAGGGCTGCTGCCCGACCGTCTCGAAGACGCGTGCCGGCATCGCCGCGTGAAGGCGATCTTCACGGTGCCGAATCTGCAGAACCCGACCGTCGTGACGATGAGCCTCGCGCGTCGCGCGGCGCTCGCCGACATCGCGCGTCGGCATCACATCGTGATCATCGAGGACGACGTGTACGGCCCGCTGCTGCAAGCGCGCCTGCCGACGATCGCCAGCCTGTGCCCGGAGCTGACCTTCCACATCACGTCGACGTCGAAGATCCTCGCGCCGGGTCTACGCATCGGCTATCTGCGCACGCCGCCGCATGGCGCGGCGCTGGCCGCGGAAGCGGTGCGAACGACCGCATGGATGCCTGCGCCGCTGTCGACGCTGATCGCGACACGCTGGATCGAGGACGGCACCGCGCGGACGATCCTCGACGCGCAGCGCGCCGAGTTGCGCGCGCGCCAGGAGATCGCGCGCGAACTATTGCCCGCCGAGCATCTGAAGAGCGACCCCGCATGCATGTTCGTGTGGTTGCGCGTGCCGCCGCCGTGGCGCTCGGACGACTTCGCGGCAAACGCGCTCGCACGCGGGGTCAACACGATGCCCGCATCCGCGTTCGCGGTCGATCGCTCGACGGTCGAGCACGGCGTGCGGATCAACCTCGCTTGCGCCGAGTCGCGCGAGCAGTTGACGCGTGGCCTGCAGATTCTCGCGCACACGCTGCGCGACCGGCCGCGCGCGCTGTTCGGCACGATCTAGTACAACATCCTTTAAATACGTTTAATAATTATCAGGCTGCAAATAAGGCTGTAGGAGCGTGACGACCACATCGGCCATTTCGTCGAGCGAACCCGTGCCCGGCAGCGGTTCCCAACGCCCACTATGGCTACGAAAGGCGGCGCCATATCGATTGCGGCCGAGCTCGGTGAGGCGCGCCACGACGGTTGGCTCGTCATCGTCCAGACGTTTGATCAGCAAGTGGCGCCCGTAGGCTTGCGTGACGATCTGCTCATGACCGAGCAGGCTGCGCAGTCGACGCTGCAGTTCAGCAGCGTGGTGTTTGGCAGGTACAGCTGGCATCTGCGTTCCTCGATTACGATGCACCGCTTTGCAGCGGATAGCCCCGGAAACTCCATTTGAAGGGGCGTGCGGCCTGATTGTGCTCGCCGACGAACTGCCCGGTGCGCTCGCGCAGGTGCGCGGTGCTGGTGTGGCTGGCATGGCGCAGCACCCGGCGCGTATAACGGGCAAACCAGAGTTCGATCTGATTGACCCAGCTTGCGTGCAACGGCGTGAAGTGGAAGTGAAACCGCTTGCCATGCCGCGCATTGAACGCCTGCCAGACGGCCTGCGCGCGATGCGTGTTCAGATTGTCCCAAACCACGTGCACCTGTTTGTCTGGGTACGCGGCCGCCACGCGTTCCATGAAGGCTACCAGATCGTCCTGGGTGCGCCGCTCGCGGCACTCTGCCAACACCTTTCCGGTATGCACATCGAGCGCAGCAATCAACGCCTGGGTGCCGTGACGGATATATTCGAATTCACGGCGACGCAGCCGTCCTGGCGCGGGTGCCCGTCCCGGGTGCTTGCGCTCAATGGCCTGAATGCCGGTCTTCTCGTCGATGCTGAGCACGACCGCGTTTCGCGGCGCCTTGCGGTACAGCTTGCAAATCACGTTGACCTTCTCGCGAAAGGCCGGGTCTGGACTGTGCAGCCATTGCCGGACCCGGTGCGGGCGTACGTCGCCGGCCTGCAGAATGCGCTGCACGTGACTGCGGCTGATCTGCCCGACGACGCCGCGCTCCACGGCACGCGCCGCAATCTCGTCGAGTGTCGGCGTGACCCGTCCCTCAGGCTCCTGCGCTTCACACGCCAGCGCAATCAACTGCAGTCGCGCTTCGTGCGTGATGCGTGGCGGACGGCCACTGCGCTCGCCCTCGCGAATACCCTGGACACCTTGCCGCGCAATGCGCTTGCGCCACAGGCAGACCGTTTGCACCGAGACACCCAGTTCCCGCGCAATCACCGTATTGGAGTGACCCTCGTGGGCCCACAACCCGATACGCGCCCGCATCACATCTCGCTGCGTAGCCGTCTTCCGCTCAATCAGCGATAGCAGTTCCTGTCGTTCTTTATTCGCCAGCTTCACTGGCGTTGCATGGCGGCCTCGGCTCATTCAGACATGATAACCGGGGCAGTTGATTATTCAATCTATTTCAGGGATGTTGTACTAGCTAGCAGTGGAAGCGTAAAGCGGAGCCGCTAGAATACGGCACCCCCTGCCCAGCCGAGCCGCCTTCATCCGATGACTCCGTCCGACGATTCAAGCCCTTCCTCACGCACGCACGCCGCCGATGCGCTGTTCGCTTTCCTGAAGACGCTGCCGCTCGGCGACCGCTTGATCGAGGGCGGCTTCATGGCCGTGCAGGCCGTGGCGGGCGCGAGTCTCGCGTTCGGCATCGGTCGCGCGCTGCACACCGAGCAGGCGTTCTGGGCCGCGATCACCGCGATCGCGGTGAGCCAGCATAGTTATATCGACACCCGCAAGCTGTCGCGCGATCAGTTCATCGGTGCGATGGTCGGCGGTATTTGCGGGCTGATCGGCACGCTCGCGGGCGGCGGCCATTTTGCCGCGTACGCGGCGACCGTGGCGGTCGCGATCCTGATCTGCTGGGTCGTCAACGTCGGCAGCGCAGCGCGCCTCGGCGGCATCACCGCGACGATCATGCTGCTGGCGCCAGGCATCGGCCCGGCGTGGGACAAGGCCTTTCTGCGGCTTGCCGAAGTGACGCTCGGCACGGTCTGCGCGCTCGTGGTCGCCCGACTGATGGCGTCGCTCGAAAGGCGCGCGTTCAGCAAGGGCGGACCGCCCAGATAGAATCGCCCACGCGTTGAGTCTTTAGTCACTCATCCAGAGCACCGTCCGTTGGTGTGCGGCGCCGGTAACGTCCCGGTGTCACACCGACGCTTTGCGCGAACGCCTTGCCGAACGCCGCCTCCGATTGATAGCCGACCGCCTCGCCGATGTCCGCCGCGCTGCGTTGTGTGCGCAACAGCAGATCGCTGGCGATCGCCATGCGGATCTGCGTCAGAAAATCCATCACGGTCACGCCCGCGCGCTCGTTGAAGTGGCGCGCGTATGTCGCGCGCGACATCGCCGCGCGCTCGCCGAGTTCAGAGATCGTCCATGCGCGTTCAGGCGCGTCGAGCATGGCCTGCACCGATGCGCCGAGGCGTGCGTCCGTCAGCAACGCGAGCATCCCGGTGCCGTTCGCATTGCGCTCGCCGTGCACGCGCAGTGCCATCGCGAGCAGCGCGTGGCTCAAGGCCGTCACGATCGCGAGCGCGCCAGGCTGACGCCGCTCCGCTTCGCCGCGCATCAGAGCGATCACCGTCTGCAACGCATCGAGCGTTTGCGCATCCCCGAGCGATACGTGCAGCGGATCGGGCAGCACATTGAGCAGCAACGCCGATGAACCGGGCGCATAGACGAAGCGGCCGCACAGCAGATCGACGCCGTCGTGAACCGCGGTGTCGTTGGGCGCGTGCGCGGCCGTGGCAGTGGTTTCGTGGTCATCGTTGCGCCGCACCGGCAGCATGCCGTCATGCCCGAGCGTCAACGGCAGGCCACCCGCCGAGCGCTTTACATCGCGCACGCGATGCGCGGCGCCACGCGGAAACAGCATGAAATCGCCGGCCTGCAATTCGAGCGGCACGCCGGCGGCGGTCTCGATCACACAGCTGCCGTCGAGCACCAGATGAAACGGCGCGACGCCGGCCTCCAGCGGCGCGTGATCGATGTCGAATGCGCCTGATAGCAGGCAGCGAAGATCGAGACTCGCTTGCGGCCTGGCGAGGTCGATCAGGCGACTGAGCGTGTCCATGAGACGAGCGCGCTAAAAGTTGAGTCGAATGAGTATTCAGGATATCGCGGCGCGGCGCAATACTTTGTCCCACGACGCCGGCAACCGCCGGCGCGCAACGGACCAAGGAGCACTGCCATGTTGAACTGGATCGATTACCGCAAGGAACTGTTCGGCCGTATCGGCGAAATGTCGAAGCTCGCGCCCGAAAGCGTGAAGGCGTATCAGGCGATGTCGAGCGCCGGTCAGAAGACCGATCTGCTCGGCGCGAAAACGCGCGAGCTGATTGCGCTCGCGGTAGCGGTCAGCCTGCGTTGTGACGGTTGTATCACGGTCCATACGGCCGAGGCGCTGAAGCACGGCGCGACCCGCGAGGAAATCGCCGAAGCGCTCGGCGTCGCGATGGCGATCAACGCGGGCGCGACGCTGGTGTACTCGGCGCGCACGCTGGACGCGGTCGCCGCGCATACGCAGGGGTAAGCGAGACTGATGATCAGACGCAGCGATCGCTAAGTCATCGTCCGTCCTTATGTGCCGCGTCGACCGGTCATGTCCGGCGATGCGGCGCGCGGCCCTTGGTGAAGCGATCGATCAAACGCGTACCAGCCTGATGACCGTTCCTCAGAACTGAATCGTCGTGCGCAAACCGAGAACCGCTTCGTTCTTGATGCGCTGGGACGAATCGTCCGGGTCCGGAATTCCGCCCCCCGGCCGCCAGAAGTACTGGAAGTCCGCTTGCAGCATCCACCACGGCGCGACCTGATACTGATAGGTGGCTTCGAGCATCGTCTCCGCGCTGCGCGACGGATAGCCTGGCGTGTACAGCGCCTGCGCGCTCGCGAGATCCTGCGCGTGCGAGCCGATCTTCGCATAGCCGAGCGCGAGCCCGACCACGTCGTTGTCGCGCCCCTTGAACGGCGCCTTGAGCGTCACGCCCGCGTTCACGCCGAGATCGACCAGATTGCGATCGCCCGGCGCACCCATGATGCGCGCGAACACACCGAGCGACTGCGGACTGTCGGAGCCCGCGCGCCACACCATCTGATCGGCGACCGCGTAGAAGCTGTAGTTGCCGCGATGACTCGTCGGCACGCCGTTGCTCGCCGGATTCGCTAGCGACACGCCGCTCGTGTCGAAACCCTGATCCGCGAAGTGGTTGCTGTTGTACCAGAAGCCGAGCTTGTAGGTGCCCGGCAGGCCGGCCGGTTTCGGGTCGGACGCATTCGCCGACGGCTGGTTGATCGCGTACTGCAGTTCGCCGATCACGAGCACGCCGTTGCCGAGATTGAAGTTCGTGCCGCTCGCGTCGAGCTTTTGCGGATCGCCGACGCCTGGCGCCGGATTGCCGTCGAATACGCCGCCCAACACGGTTACTCCGTTCGCGAACGACGCCCGCGCCCTCACGCCGAGCGACGACAGCGGATAGGCCGGGCCGCCCGCCGGCAGATCGACGGACGGCAGCACTGGCCAACCGAACGTCGCGTTCATGAAGGTGGCCGCGTACTGGCTGACCATGAACTCCTGATCGAGACTCTGCTGACCGATCTTCACGTCGACGTTGCCGAGCGACTGCTGATACCACAGTTCCCACAGACGGGTCGCGGCATCGGCTTCGATGCCGCTCGCGGTTTGCAGCGTTTGCAGATTTCTGGCGGTCAGGCTCGTGCCGTGAATCTGCAGACCGGACACGTTGAAAGTGCCGCCCGGCAATCCAAACGCCTTTTGCGTATCGACGACGAGTCCGAACTCGGTCAAGCCTTGATAAGCACCGCCGCGATTCGTCCCGCCCGACAGGTTGCCCATGTACTCGCCGGTCTCCTGCAGATTGAAAGTCACACCGTAGCTGCCGAGCCACGGACGCAAACCGCCCATGTCGCCGAGCAGGTTCGAGCGCTCCCACAATCCCGTGGGCGCGGCGACGCTCTGATCGGCGGGCGCCGCATGGTCCGTGGCGCCGGGAGCCAGTGCGGCCGGTGCAGTCGATGGCGCCGCTTGCGTCGGCGCGGCTTCGCCGGGTGTCTGCGCGAACGCGCAGGGAACGAGGCCGAGAGAAAGAACCGCGCTCACGGCGATGGCACCGCCGGAGCTCAGCGGTCTGCGCTTGTAGATATTTTCCATCACGTATCGGGGGTTGAAGTTATAGGCGGATCGCTCCGTTGTTATTCGCGCACGCAGGTGGCAAACGTGTGTTCAATTCATTGCCGGCATGCAAGCTTGCGCGAGCCAGCGACGTTACCGTGACGCACTCCGGCGCACAACGGCGCAACGCGCTTACGGATTCCGCCCGTAACAGGCGTTGCTGCAATATATGAAGCAGATAGGCAAGCATCATCCCTCCGCGCCGCTCGGCCCGAAGGCGAGCGCAATGCGAAAGCGCAACGGCCTCTGCAAGCAGAGGTTGCAGACGACCGTCAGAAAAGAGGAAGCGTGCTACGGAAAACCGGCAGCAAAGGCCGGTCAGAATTGAAGCGCGCTAACCCGACTTGGGCGAGTTAGCGGCGAAGGAGTGAACCTGCGGCGACTATCTCGCGGTTGTGTTGCCGGCGCTGGCCGGCATCGGACTTCCACTGCCTGAACATGCGTCCATGGATGACTCCTTCGATACGTTGGGGCGGATTGTATTGACATCGCCCGCAAAAGCGCAAGTAAAAAACGCATAAAGACAACGTCGGGTTCTCGGAGCCGCACGCAATGATTCTCGAGCTCGTTGCGCAAGCCTTCGTCGATAAATGTTGGCTCTGCTTACAGAATCTGGTTGACTCCGGGTTTTTACCGCGTCTAGAATTCGCCCGTCTTCTCAAATGGGGCTGATGCCTTGGACACCTGCAGTAGTCGATCTTCGAACAGTTTCACTGCCTGACCGGCAGAACGTCCGCGCCCCTTTCCCCACGCCGCCGTTCCGCCAGCAGGCAGAACGGTGCGCGCCGTAGCAAATCTTCTTCGTGCACCTCGATCATGAGCGCCATGTGGACGCGGCCTTCGCTCGTCCGCACTGGCACGCCCTCGCAAGCCTTCGGGTTAGCGGCCGACGCTCGCCGATACCCGCGCCTGGTCGCGGGTTCTGGCGTGGCCGGTAAAACCACGCTGCGCGCCCGAGCGCAGTTCAACCCGACGAGGAGCCCCATGCCCGACAGTGACAGTTGTTGTTTATGCCCCTTCCCTTCAGCCTTAGAGAAGGAAAGCAGCTAGCAACCTGACGCCGCGCCAAGCGTGCGACGTTGGACCGTCTGCCCGCTTTCCGCTTGCCGCGTCACATACGACGCGCGGAGAAACGTCATGTATTTCGCTCTGCTTTTGCCGCATCTGCCTTATCGCAACGAGTCGCGCGCTCACTACGAGTCGCTTCTGTCGCTCGATCCGGTCCAATCGAATCGGCTTGTCACGCTGTGGCGCCGAATCGGGTCGCTGCTCTCTTAAGTCCTGCCAGGTTTACGTCACGAATCAACGCCATTATCGAAAGACTGTGGCGTTGCCTCGTCGTGGCCGTTGCTTGCTGAATGAGCCCTTTCATCAACTTGCGATTCGTCATGTTCCAACTCAACAATCCCTCGCGAATCGATGCATGTGTCGCCGCCCTGTACGGCGACACGACTTCGCTGTGCGCGAATACCCACCGCCCCGGAGGTTACTGATGGAGTTCGGTTTCAACCTGAACCGCACCGCCAATGCATCCGCACGACGGCTGCGTCCAAACGGATGGGACTTCGTTGCGTTCCCGCTGATCATCTGCCTGATCGCGATGGCGTCGATCGGCTTTCACAAGACGCTCGCGCCGATGTCGACGCTCAACACGCAGGCGATCTCGCTCGATCCGGCCAACCTGCCCGAGTACGCGATGCGCACCACGCTGCGCATGCTCGCGGCGATGGTCGCGTCGCTGATCTTCACGCTGGTCTACGGGACGCTGGCCGCCAAGAGCCGCCGCGCCGGTCTCGTGCTGGTGCCGATCCTGGACATCCTGCAGTCGGTGCCGGTGCTCGGCTACATCTCGTTCACGGTCACGTTCTTCCTCGCGATGTTCCCGGGCCGCGTGCTCGGCGCCGAACTCGCCGCGATCTTCGCGATCTTCACGAGCCAGGCGTGGAACATGACGTTCAGCTTCTATCAGTCGCTGCGCACGGTGCCGCGCGATCTCGACGAAGTCTCGCGCGGCTTTCATCTGACTTCATGGCAGCGCTTCTGGAAACTCGAAGTGCCGTTCTCGATGCCCGGCCTGATCTGGAACATGATGATGTCGATGTCGGGCGGCTGGTTCTTCGTCGTGGCTTCCGAAGCGATTACGGTCGGCAATCATACGGTTACGCTGCCGGGCATCGGCGCCTACCTGGCGCAGGCGATCAGCGACAAGAACCTGCACGCGGTCGGCTGGGTCATCCTCGCGATGACGGTCGTGATTCTCGCCTATGACCAGTTGCTATTCCGTCCGCTCGTGGCGTGGGCCGACAAGTTCCGCATGGAGACCACGACTTCGGGCAACGCGCCGCAGTCCTGGCTGCTCGACATGATGCGGCGCACCCGTCTGATTCATCAGTTGCTGACGCCGGCGGGCGTGATGCTCGCGACCACCGCACGCATTCCGTTCCGTGTGCCTTTCGCGAGCGCGCGACGCGCCACCGGACCGCGCGGCGAGAAATCGACGCGCGTGGGGGACATCGTGTGCGGCGTGCTCGTATTCGTGCTGACGATCTATGCGATCTATCGCGTCGTCGCCTATGTGCGTGCCGGGGTCACGCTCGACGAGGTCGGTCACGTGTTCGTGCTCGGGCTCATCACACTACTGCGTGTCGCCGTGCTGATCGCGATCTCCTCGGCGATCTGGGTACCGATTGGGGTGTTGATCGGCCTGCGTCCGGCCCTCGCCGAGAAGGTCCAGCCGCTCGCGCAGTTTCTCGCCGCGTTCCCCGCGAACCTGCTGTTCCCGGTGTTCGTGATCGTGATCGTGCGCTTTCATCTGAATCCGGATATCTGGCTGTCGCCGCTGATCGTGCTCGGCACGCAGTGGTACATCCTGTTCAACGTGATCGCGGGCGCGACCGCCTATCCGAACGACTACCGCGAGGCGGCCATTAATTTCCGCATCCGGGGCTGGCAATGGTGGCGCCAGCTGATGCTGCCGGGCGTATTCCCTTACTACGTAACCGGCGCGATCACCGCATCGGGCGGCGCGTGGAACGCGAGCATCGTGTCCGAGTTCGTCCAGTGGGGCGATACCAATGTGGTCGCGCACGGCCTCGGCGCCTATATCGCCAAGACGACCGCCGCGGGCGACTTTCCGAAGATCATCCTTGGCGTCGCCGTGATGTCGCTATTCGTCACGCTATTCAACCGCGCGCTGTGGCGCCCCCTGTATGCCTTTGCCGAAATCAGGCTGCGACTCGACTAGGAGTGAACCCATGCAAAACGTCATTCAAGCCATTCCCGCCGACCTGCTCCAGTCGTCGCCGCGCGCGGGCGCGCAAGTGCTGAACATCGAGCACGTGAGCCGCGGCTTCCATAAAAACCAGAGCGAGCTGCTGGTGCTCGACGACGTCAATCTGACGCTGCACGAGGGCGAAATCGTCGGACTGCTCGGCCGCTCGGGCTCGGGTAAGTCGACGCTGCTGCGCATCATCGCCGGTCTGATCCGGCCGACGAGCGGCAATGCGACCTACCTGGGCAAGCCGCTCGACGGTCCCGCCGAAGGTGTCGCGATGGTGTTCCAGACCTTCGCGCTGTTTCCGTGGCTGACGGTGCTGCAGAACGTCGAAGCGGGGCTGGAGGCGCTCGGCGTCGGCGTCGAGGAGCGGCGCACGCGCGCGCTCGCCGCGATCGATCTGATCGGCCTCGACGGTTTCGAAAACGCGTATCCGCGCGAACTGTCGGGCGGCATGAGGCAGCGCGTCGGCTTCGCGCGCGCGCTCGTCGTCGATCCGACCATCCTGCTGATGGACGAGCCGTTCTCCGCGCTCGACGTGCTGACCGCCGAAACGCTGCGCACCGACCTGCTCGACCTGTGGAACCAGGACCGCATGCCGATCAAGTCAGTGCTGATCGTCACGCACAACATCGAGGAAGCCGTGTTCATGTGCGATCGCATTCTCGTGCTGTCGTCGAACCCCGGGCGCGTGGTGGCCGAGACCGTAGTGCCGTTCGCGCATCCGCGCAACCGGCTCGACCCGGATTTTCGCGCGCTCGTCGACGAAATCTACGCGAAGATGACCGCGCGCCCCAGCGACACCGCGGCCAAACGCGAACTCGAACCCGGCAGCTGGTTGCCGAACGTGTCGACCAACCTGATGGCCGGTCTGCTCGAAACGCTCGCTGCAGCGCCCTACAACGGCCGCGCCGACATGCCCGACATCGCGCGCACACTGCAGCTGGAAGTCGACGAACTGTTCCCGATCGCGGAGATGCTGCAGTACCTCGGCTTTGCCGAAGTCAGCGAGGGTGACGTGTTCCTGACGCCACCCGCGCATCGATTCGCCGAGGGCAGCACGCAGGAGCGCAAGATCATGTTCGCCGATCATCTGTTGCAGCGCGTGCCGCTCGCCGCGCGAATCAGAAAGGTGCTCAACGAACGGCCCGGACATCGCGCGCCGCGCGTGCGCTTCGAGCAGGAACTCGAGGACCTGCTGTCCGACAGCGCGGCACAGGAGACACTCGATGCGGTGATTGACTGGGGTCGTTACGCGGAAATCTTCTCGTACAACGACAAGACGGAGACTTTCAGTCTCGCGGACGTCGAGACCTGAGCGAGTGCCGAAACGAAATGGCCGCGGAGAACCTGAGAGCGGTGGATCGTCTTCACGAGTTGGCGGTTTTTCCAGTTGACCGCCTCAGGCCCACGCGCGCGAGCATGAAACTCGCGCGGCCCATCGATGAAGATTCGGGCTTCCAAGGCGAACGCGAGTACGCCGTCGCGTTATCGCTGCACGACGTGCCGAACCTCGGCCAGCTGCTGCCGGCGTTGCTCGCCCTGCCGCTCCAGCATCCAGCCGGGGTACTCCGCCGGCAGCGCGCTGACTTCGGCCAGCTTCGCGAGCTCATCGGCGGATAGCGCGACGTTGGTCGCCGCGATGTTGTCGTCGAGCTGCTCGATTTTCTTCGCGCCGACGATCACCGTGCTGACGACACGCTGATGCAGCAGCCACGCCAGCGCGATCTGCGCGACCGAGACGTTTTTCGCTGCAGCGATTTCGCGCATCACGTCGATGCAGTCATACGCGCGCTCGCGATCGACAGGCGGAAAATCGAAGTTCGTGCGACGGCTGCCCGCCTCGGCCTGCTGCTCGCGTCCGTATTTGCCGCTCAGCAAACCGCCCGCAAGCGGACTCCACACCATCAGGCCGAGGCCTTCGCTTTGCAGCATCGGCACGAGTTCGCGTTCGAGATCGCGGCCCGCGAGCGTGTAATACGCCTGCAGCGTTTCGAAGCGTGCGGTGCCGAGCCGCTCGGCGATGCCGAGCGCCTTCGCGATCTGCCACGCAGCCCAGTTCGACACGCCGACGTAGCGCACGTGGCCGTGCTGCACGAGCGTATCGAGCGCACGCACGGTTTCCTCGATCGGCGTGGCCGGATCGAAACCGTGGATCTGATACAGGTCGACGTGATCGAGTTGCAGACGCCTCAGGCTCGCCTTGATGCCGTCGAGGATGTGATAGCGCGACGCGCCGCGCGCGTTTGCGAACTCGCCGGTCTGGCCGAACACCTTGGTCGCGATCACGACCTTGTCGCGCGGTACTTGCAGATTCTTCAGCGCCTGGCCGGTGATCTGCTCGGACAGGCCGCCCGCGTAAACGTCGGCGGTGTCGATGAAATTGATGCCCGCGTCGAGCGCCCGGCCGACCAGCCGCTCCGCGTCGCTCTGCTGCAGATCGCCGATCTGCCGCCAGATGCCTTCGCCACCGCCGAAGGTCATCGTGCCCAAACACAACTCTGAAACAAACACACCGGTACGGCCCAACTGGTTATATCGCATCGTCGACGCTCCATCGTGGGTGCAGGAAGAGTCGTCAAGCGTACTGCAATTGGCGGAGGTTGGTAGGAGTGGCACACACGCCGCAAAAGACTACGAATTCCAGCAGCGGCGCGAAGCCCGATGCGCTGCGCACGAGCGGCGAAAACCTGCGAGACTGACGGCTATTGCGCCGTCAGCGTGGAATGACCCACAACCGCCAAAACGGTCGACATTGCCCGGTGCCGACTGGATATCCCCCGCGCCGCCCTCATCTGCACAAGCATGACTTCGGCAAAGACTTCCGCCGCACTCGACGCGGCGCCCCGCTCCCGCAAGGCCCGCTCCACCGCGAGCGCGGCGCGCCCCGCCGCGCCAGCCTTACCGCCAGCCCAGCAGGCACTCGACGGTTTTCACCCAGCCGTCGCCAACTGGTTCCAGCAAACCTTCGCCGCCCCGACCGACGCACAAGCCGCCGCGTGGCCGCAGATCCGTAGCGGCCGCTCGACGCTGGTCGCCGCGCCGACGGGCTCCGGCAAGACGCTGACCGCATTCCTGTCCGCGCTGAACGACCTGGTCTTGCAAGGCCTCGCGAACGGCGGCACGCTGCCCGACGAAACGCTGGTCGTCTACGTGTCGCCGCTGAAGGCGCTTTCGAACGACATCCGCCTGAATCTGCAACTGCCGCTGCAAGGCATCGCCGCCGAACTCGACAGGCTCGGCCTGCCGCCGCTCGACATTCGCACCGCGGTGCGCACCGGCGATACCACGCAGCAGGAACGCAACGCGTTGAAAAAGCGCGCGCCGCACATTCTCGTGACGACGCCCGAGTCGCTGTACGTGCTGCTCGGCTCGGATTCTGGCCGCCGCATGCTGGCGACGGTGCGCACGGTGATCGTCGATGAGATTCATGCGCTCGCCGGCAGCAAGCGCGGCAGTCATCTCGCGCTGAGCCTCGAACGGCTCGACGCCCTCTGCGCCCGGCGCCTGCCGCGCATCGGGCTGTCGGCGACGCAAAAGCCGGTCAGCGCGGTCGCGCGGTTTCTGGTCGGCGGCGCGAGCCTCGAGAGCGACGTACCGGCCGAGTGCGCGGTGATCGACGTCGGCCACGTCCGCGCGCGCGACCTCGCGCTCGAGATCCCGCCGGTGCCGCTCGAAGCGGTGATGGCCAACGAAGTGTGGGAGCGCGTCTACGACCGGCTCGCCGAGCTGGTCGCGCAGCATCGCACGACGCTGATCTTCGTCAACACGCGCCGGATGGCCGAGCGCGCCGCGCGTCATCTGACCGAGCGGCTCGGCAAGGACGCGGTCGCCGCGCATCACGGCAGTCTCGCGAAAGAACATCGTTTCGACGCCGAACAGCGCCTGAAACGCGGCGAACTGCGCGTGCTGATCGCGACCGCTTCGCTCGAACTCGGCATCGATATCGGCGACGTCGACCTCGTCTGCCAGATGGGTTCGCCACGCGCGATCGCGCCGTTCCTGCAACGCGTCGGCCGCTCGGGCCACCACGTCGGCGGCATGCCGAAGGGGCGGCTCTTTCCCGCCTCGCGCGACGACCTGCTCGAATGCGCGGCGCTGCTCGATTGCGTGCGGCGTGGCGAACTCGATGCGCTGCGCATCCCGCGCGCGCCGCTCGACGTGCTCGCGCAGCAGATCGTCGCGGAAGTGTCGAGCGCCGAGTGGAGCGAGGATGCGCTGTTCGACATGCTGCGGCGCGCAGCGCCGTACGCGGATCTGTCGCGCGAGCAATACGACGCGGTGCTGCGCATGCTCGCCGAGGGCTACACGAGCCGCCACGGCCCGCGCGCCGCGTACGTGCATCGCGATGCGGTAAGCGGCACGCTGCGCGGCCGGCGCGGCGGCAAGCTGGTCGCCGTAACGTCGGGCGGCACGATCCCCGAAAACGCCGATTACGCCGTCGTGCTCGAACCGCAGGCGATCAATATCGGCACCGTCAACGAGGACTTCGCGGTCGAAAGTCTCGCCGGCGATGTGTTCCAGCTCGGCAACGCGTCGTATCGGATTCTGCGAATCGAGAGTGGCCGGGTGCGGGTCGAGGACGCACAAGGGCAACCGCCGAACATTCCGTTCTGGCTCGGCGAGGCGCCGGGGCGCAGCGACGAGCTGTCTTTCGCGGTCACGAGATTGCGGGAGCAGGTCGAGCGTTTGCTGACGGAGGGCGAGCCGGCGTCACACGCGGTTGCGTCGGTGCCAATCGCCGCGGCGCAATTCGAAGCAGCCGCAACGCCCGCGAAATCCGCGGCAAAGAGAGGACGCAAAGCGAAAGCTGCCGTGGCGCAGAGCGCGACGCAGACCACAACGGCGTCCGCAACCGCCGCAGCCACGTTGGCCGCGAGCGAAGCCGAACCCACGACCGCGCGCCTCGACCACGCCATCGCCTGGCTCGCCGACGAGCTCGCGCTCGACGAGCCCGCCGCGCGCCAGATCGTCGAATACCTGGCGCGTGCCCGCGCCGCGCTCGGCGTGCTGCCGACGCAAAGCACGCTGGTGATGGAGCGCTTCTTCGACGAATCGGGCGGCACCCAGCTCGTGATCCACTCGCCGTTCGGCAGCCGCGTGAACCGCGCGTGGGGGCTCGCGCTGCGCAAGCGCTTCTGCCGCAGCTTCAACTTCGAGTTGCAGGCCGCCGCCACCGAAGATGCGATCGTGCTGTCGCTGACCGGCAGCCACTCGTTCGTGCTCGACGAGGTCTGGCGCTATCTGCACTCGAACAGCGCCGAACGTCTGCTGATCCAGGCACTGCTCGATGCGCCATTGTTCGGCGTGCGCTGGCGCTGGAACGCGACGACCGCGCTCGGCCTGCCGCGCTACACAGGCGGCCGCAAGACCGCGCCGCAACTGCAGCGCATGCGCAGCGAGGATCTGCTCGCGAGCGTGTTCCCCGAGCAGGCCGCGTGTCTGGAGAACGTCGTCGGCGAACGCGAGGTGCCGCGCCACCCCTTGGTCGACCAAACCATCGACGACTGTCTGCACGACGCGATGGACAGCGAACGCTGGCTCGCGCTGCTGCGCCGCATCGAGCGCGGCGAGTTGCGGCTCGTCGCGCGTGATCTGCCGGCGCCGTCACCGCTCGCCGCCGAAATCCTGACCGCGAAGCCCTACGCGTATCTCGACGACGCGCCGATCGAGGAGCGCCGCACCCAAGCGGTGCTGAACCGCCGCTGGGCGGACCCTGCAAGCGCCGACGATCTTGGCGCGCTCGACGCCGCCGCGATCGACAGCGTGCGCGACGAGGCATGGCCGCAGGCGCGCAACGCCGACGAAATGCACGAAGCGCTGACGGGCCTCGCGTGCATCACCGGGGCCGAGGCGCTCGCGCACGAGGATTGGCCGACGCTGCTTGCGGCGTTGGCGAAAGCCGGCCGGGCGACGCGCTTGCCGCTGGCCGTGCAAGCCAACGCGAGCACGGGCAACGACAACGCCAGCGACAGCGCACTGTGGCTGCCCGCCGAACGCCTCACCTGTTTCGAAGCGCTCTACCCCGGCATCGCGCGCAATCGCTACATGCCGCCGCTGAGCGCCCCGAAGGGCTACACCGAGAGCTGGAGCGCCGACGACGCGCTCGTCGACGTGTTGCGCGCGCGGCTGACCGGCTTCGGCCCGCTGACAGTCGAGGCGATCGCGCGCCCGCTCGGTTTGCCGGCCGACCGGATCGAACAGGCGCTGATCCGGCTCGAAGCCGAAGGCTATCTGTTGCGCGGCTGCTTCACGCCGCACACGAGCGACGAGGAATGGTGTGAACGACACCTGCTCGCACGCATCCACCGCTACACGGTGAGGCGGCTGCGGCGTGAGGTCGAGCCGGTCGAGCGGCACGACTTCATGCGCTTCCTGTTCGAATGGCAGCATCTGACGCCGACGACTCAGCATCTGACGCCGACGTCGCGCGCCGAAGGCCGCGACGCGCTCGCCGCCGCGCTCGACCAGCTCGAAGGCTTCCAGGCCGCGGCTGGCGCGTGGGAGGAAGACATCCTGCCCGCGCGCGTGCGTGCCTACACCAGCAGTTCGCTCGATGAGCTATGCCGCGCCGGCAAGATCGTCTGGACCCGCCTGACCGAGCGGGCGCGCGGCGCCGCCGGTCCGGTCCGCGGCACGCCGATCGTGCTGCTGCCGCGCGCCCAGCTGCGTGCGTGGCGCGCGCTGCTCGATCCGGCGCGCCAGGTCGAGTTGTCGGCGCTCGCGCAAAGCGTGCACGACACCCTCGCGCAACACGGCGCGATGTTCTTCGACGAACTGCTCGCCGAGGTGCGCGTGCTGCGCATGGAGCTCGAAAACGCGCTCGGCGAGCTGGTCGCGGCTGGCCTCGCGAACTCCGACAGCTTCGCGGGCTTGCGCGCGCTGCTGAAGCCGGTCGCCAAGCGCAACGCGTTTTCCAGCAGCCGGCGTGCGCGAGCGAGCGCGCTGATCGGCGGCATGGACGACGCGGGGCGTTGGGCGCTCGTAAGCCGTCCGTCCGCCGTCGCGCCGGAAAATCCACCCGAACGGCGGCGCCAGTTGCCGCCCGAGGCGCTCGAACACGTCGCAATGACGTTGCTGCGCCGCTACGGTGTCGTGTTCTGGCGCGTGCTCGAACGCGAGGCCGAATGGCTTCCGCCGTGGCGCGATCTGCTGCGCGTTCTGCAGAGGCTCGAGGCGCGCGGCGTGATCCGCGGCGGGCGGTTCGTCAACGGACTCGCGGGTGAGCAGTTCGCGCTGCCCGAGGCGATTCCGCTGCTGCGCGAGGTGCGCCGGCAGCCGAACGACGGTGCTCTTATCTGCGTTGCTGGGACCGATCCGCTGAATCTCGTCGGCACGCTGCTGGTCGGAGACAAGGTGCCGGCCGTGACCGGAAACCGCGTGCTGTATCGCGACGGCGTGATGGCGGCCACGCTGGTGGCCGGCAAGTTCCGGTTCGACGCGGCGCTCGACGCCAACCCGCCCGAACGCGAACGCGCCCGCGCGCTGCTGGCGCGCCGCCTCTAGCGACGTCATCGTGGCGTCGTTCTGGCGGGTATTAATCGCGCCGCGCGCGGCCGCGCCGGCCCATACCCATGGTTAGCAAAACGTTAACGATTCTTCGCTCGAGTTGTCACGCTTAGATACAATGAGGCAGTTTCACTTTAGTATGAGGAAGACTGTCTGCCGCCGCCCGTCTTGATAGGGACCGCCGGCACACTCCGGGGATTTCATGAGCGACGAGCTACACGACCAGGTGCTTCACGCGCGGTTCGGCACGAGCAGCCCTTGCTGGCACCTGGCGGCGGCCAGCGACACGCTGGAACTCGTGCCTGCGCACGGCCACGCGGCTGTCGGCGTCGCCATTTCCCTCACCTCTTCTCAAGCTTCCCAGGTCCGCGCGCTGAGCGGCGTGACCTCCCACGTCGTCGTCGACGTTCAGTTGGACGCCGCGCCGCTGCGGCTGCATCTGGTCGGCAAGAAACTCGATTGTCATCGCTGGGGCGGCACCGCGTCGGCCGATGGCGACACCGAATCCGTCGCGCGAGCGCTGCTGCACGGTCTGTCGTTCGCTGAACAGGTCGTCTCGGAGGTCAATTCGGTCGTCGTGATCGTCGACCGGAACGGCCGGATACAGCGCTTCAACCGGCTCGCCGAGGAGCTGACCGGACTCAGGGAAGAGGACATCATCGGCCGCAGCGTCTGGACGTTGTTCATGTCGTCCGACGACGGCGGGGTCTCGAACGAGGTCAGCGCGAATTTTTTCAATCGTGGCGAACCGTACGAGATCGAACGGCGCATCAAAACGGTGCACGGCGAACGGCTGTTCCTGTTCCGCAACAAATTCGTGCGCAGCGGCAGCGGCATCGAAGAGCAGTTCCTGATCTGCTCGGGCACCGACATCACCGAGCAGCGGCTCGCGCAGGACCGCCTGATCGAGCAGGCCACCACCGACCCGCTCACTGGCCTCGCCAATCGCAACGCAATCCAGGAGCGCATCCAGATCGCGATCGAACTGTCCGTGCCGGGCGAAACCGTCGGCGTCCTGTTTCTCGATCTCGACAACTTCAAGAAGGTCAACGATCACTACGGCCACGTGTTCGGCGACCGGCTGATCTGCGACGTGTCGGACGCGATCCGCAACTGCCTGAATCCGGGCGACTCGCTCGCGCGTCTGGGCGGCGACGAATTCATCGTGCTCGCGGCGAAGGGCTCCGCGCATGACCTGGAAAACACCGCGCTGCGCATTCTCGATCGTATGCGCATGCCGTTCGCTGTCGGGCTCGTCGAGGTCTATACCGGCTGCTCGATCGGCATCGCGCGTTCGCCCGAGCATGGCGAAACCCTCGAATCGCTGATCCGTTCGGCCGACACGGCGATGTACGTCGCGAAGGACGAAGGCAAGCGCACGCATCGCGTGTTCTCGCCGGACATGAATCGCCGCGTCGCGGAGTTCATGTGGCTCGACACGAATCTGCGCCGCGGACTCGAGGAAGGCCAGTTGGCGCTGCACTATCAGCCGAAGCTGAACCTCGCGACGGGCGCCGTGCAAGGCGCCGAAGCGCTGGTGCGCTGGAATTCGCCGGAGCGCGGCCAGATCATGCCGGCGGAATTCATCCGTTATGCCGAGGAATCCGGACTGATCGGCGTGCTCGGCCGCTGGGTGATGGAAACCGCGGCGAAACAGGCGGCCCGCTGGAAAGCGGCTGGCTATGACCTGCGCGTCGCGATCAACGTGTCGGCGCGACAGCTCACGGATACAGCCGTGGTCCGCCATTTCGCCGAGGCATTGCAGCACGCGAGTCTCGATCCATGCCTCGTCGACGTCGAACTGACCGAAAGCTGCCTGATCGAAAACGAAGCGGCCGCGATCGAGCTGATCAAGCAGTTCCGCCAACTCGGCGCGCAGGTGCATCTCGACGACTTCGGCACCGGCTACTCGTCGCTGTCGCAACTCGGCCGTATTCCGCTCGACGTGATCAAGCTCGACCGCAGCTTCACGCGCTCGATCCACGCGGACATGAAGGCACAGGCGCTGGTGCGCTCGATGGTCGCCGTCGCGCAGGAGCTCGATTTCCAGGTGGTCGCCGAAGGGATCGAAACCGAGGCGGAAGAAGCCTTCATGAAGGGGCTCGGCGTCGATTACGTGCAGGGCTTCCTGTACGCGAGGCCGATGCCCGCCACCGAGTTCGAGCGCTGGCTGCTCGACAGGCGCAAGCTCAGGCTGATCGCCTGAGGCCTGCTGTCGCGCGCTTCAGCCGAGGCGCGCGGACCAACCACCCACTTCGTCTTCATTCATCCCGACAGCGCGCGCCGCGGAGTGGATTTGCGTCCACGTAGCCGCGTCGATCGGAATGCCGGCGGCCTCGCGCTGCGCGCGCGTCACGCGCTCGGGCTCGCCGGGTTCGTAGATGCGCTCCGCGCCCGCCGCGAGCGGCGACGCCTTCACCCACGCGAGGAACGCATCGGCTTCGGCTTGCGCATCGGGCGCGTCGAATGCGGTGGGATCGATGATCACCGATAGCATGCAGTTGATGATCGCGTGCGTGGTAGCGAGCGTGTCCGCATGCGTCGTGAAGCCGCCCGACAG
The DNA here is from genome assembly GCF_050434085.1 of Paraburkholderia sp. UCT70. Classification (NCBI taxonomy): domain Bacteria; kingdom Pseudomonadati; phylum Pseudomonadota; class Betaproteobacteria; order Burkholderiales; family Burkholderiaceae; genus Paraburkholderia; species Paraburkholderia sp. UCT70. Next base: position 2,177,232 of record NZ_JBNPVZ010000002.1, read on the forward strand.
CGCACCGCCGAAAATCTCGCAGATCGCCGCGAGCCCGAAACCCTTGTAGCCGCCGAACGGCGTCAGCGCGCCGAACGGCGCTTCGTGCATGACTTTCGGTTCGAGCGTCGGCATGCCTTCGTGATCGATCAGCGCGCCGGGGGGTGTGTGCTTGCCCTGGTTATAAGCGACGCGCGTCTTGCCGAACGCGATCGTGCTGGTCGCGAAGTCGAGCACCAGCGGTGGTTTGCCGGGCCGCGGAAAAGCGGCGCAGAACGGATTCGTGCCGATGCGCCGGTCCGCGCCGCCGAATGGCGCGACGAGCGGATCGCCCGCCACGTTGACGAAGTGAAACGACACCAGCCCGGCGCGCGCGCACTGCTCTGCCCAATGCCCGATGCGGCCGATATGATGCGCGCCGCGCAAGCCCACCGCGCAGACGCCGAGCCGCCGCGCGCGCTCGATGCCCCGCTCCATCGCCTCGAACGCGATCACCTGACCGAAGCCCTTGCCGCCTTCGACGGTCAGTACCGCGCCCGCGTCCTTCACGACGTCGGCGTGTCGATTCAGTTGCAGTTGCTGGTCGGCGAGCGATTCGACATAGCGCGGGATCATGCCGACGCCGTGCGAGTCGTGCCCGGTCAGATTCGCGGCCACCAGATGATCGGCCACCAGCTCCGCTTCGCGCGGCGTACTGCCCGCTCGCTCCCAGATCGCCCTGACGTAGGCATGCAGTTGATCGACCGGAATCCGGGGCGTGGTGGTTTGGGCAGTCTGGGAGTCGGTCATTCAGCGTGTCGGTGAGGTTCGAACGGAAGGAATGAAACGGGCGGGAAAAACAGCTGCATCAAAGCAGCATCAATAAACAGCGGGCCCGGGTCACGCTCGAGCCCCACTCAAACGAAACCAGAACTCACGGCGCCACGGCAATCACTTTGGCAACCGCGGCCGTCAGCTTCTTGCCGTACGGCACGTGCAGGAACTCGTTCGGCCCATGTGCGTTCGACTTCGGCCCGAGCACGCCGCACACCATGAACTGCGACTTCGGGAAGCCCGCCTTCAGCACGTTCATCAACGGGATCGTGCCGCCGAGACCCATGTAGGCCGCGTCGGCGCCGAAGTGCTGACGCGACGCATCGTTGAGCGCGGTGGCGAGCCACGGCGCGACCTCCGGTGCGTTCCAGCCGCTCGCCGCGCCCGCATCCGGCTTGAACGTGACCTTCGCGTTGTACGGCGGATCGAATTCGAGCAGCGCCTTCAGTTCGGCGACCGCCTTCTCTGCTTCGATGCTCGGCGGCAGCCGCAGCGACAGCTTGAACGCCGTGCGCGGACGCAGCACGTTGCCGGCGTCGGCGAGCGCGGGCAAGCCAGCCGCGCCCGTCACCGACAGCGACGGACGCCACGTCGAATTGAGCAGCGCCTCGCGCGGATCGGTCGTGGTGGGCAGCACCTGACGGCCGTCCTGGCCACACGCCCACGGCATCTTCTTCCAGACGTCATCGCCGAGAATCTTTGCGGCCGCCTCCGCTTCGCGCAGACGATCGGCCGGCACCGTGCAGTGGAAGCCCTTCGGCAGCAGCGTGCCGTTGGCGGAGTCTTCGAGACGGTCGAACAGTTGCCGCATGATGCGGAAGCTCGACGGCACGATGCCGCCGTAGACGCCCGAGTGAATCCCTTCGTCGAGCACCTGCACTTCGAGATCGCCGCCGACGAGTCCGCGCAGCGACGTGGTCAGCCACAGCTGGTCGTAATTGCCCGCGCCCGAATCGAGACACACGACCAGCCCGACGTTGCCGAGCCGCTCGCGCAGCGCGTCGACGTAGGGCAGCAGATCGTAGCTGCCCGACTCCTCGCAGGTTTCGATCAGCCCGACGCAGCGCGGACGCTCGACACCCTGCGCATCGAGCGCGGCGAGCGCCGTCAGGCTCGCATAGATCGCGTAGCCGTCGTCCGCGCCGCCGCGGCCGTAGAGCTTGCCGTCTTCGAACTTCGGCGTCCACGGACCGAGGTCGTTGCGCCAGCCATCGAACTCGGGCTGCTTGTCGAGGTGGCCATAGAGCACGATGGTTTCGTCGCTGCCCGAGCGCGTCGCGGCCGTCTCGAAGAAGATCACCGGCGTGCGGCCCGGCAGGCGGATCACCTCGAGCTTCAGGCCTCGCACCGGTTGCTGCTCGGCCCATCGTGCCGCGTCGGTGATCACGCGCTCCAGATAACCGTGTTTCGCCCAGTCGGGATCGAACGCCGGACTCTTGGCCGGCACCGCGATGTAGTCCGTCAGCGCGGGCACGATCTCGTCGTTCCACTTGCGCTCGACGAATTCTCGTAGCGTGTCCGGGTTGAGTTGAGCCTGCTGGGTCGTGTCGTCGGTGATCATGATCGGGTCCGTGAAGTACTGTTCGGTCGAAACGATCATGATAGTCCCGATGCGTGTCGGGCTGAACCCCTTGCGGTGATTGGGGTGGAGACTGGAACGCGCAGGCGCGAGGCGCGCGGCCGCCATTCGCGCGACAATCGCTACATGCATCGCGCATCAGGAGCTTGTATGGGTGGCAACGTGGCCGTTCAGGCCATCGGCGCGGCGTTCGCGCTGGCGCTGTATTTTCTACCGGCGATCATCGCGGACCGGCGCAAGCGCCGCGACGTGCTGACGCTCGCGCTCTTCAATGCCTGCCTCGGCTGGACCGTGCTCGGCTGGGTGCTCGCGCTGTATTGGGCGCTACAGCCGAATCCGGCGGAGAACCTCGCGCGGGACGTCGTGGAGACGCGCAAGGTGTCGACCTTGCGCGCGTTTTCATCGGCGCTGACGATGCGCGTGCGGCGACGCGAGGCCGCGCGCGACCGGCCCGAGCGCTGAAACGATTCGGGCGGCTCGAGCAATACGAGCAGCAAACGAACAACAGGAAACCGATTGATTGACGTGCACGGGCGTCACTCAGGGGCGTCAGTCAGGGGCGTCACTCAGGCCGCGCGCCCGATGCGACTCCACTGTACCGAGCCCGCCGGAATGGAGCGCGGTTCCGCCCGCACGGCTTGCGCCGCAAAGCTTTCGTGGCGCAGTTCGCCGTGTTCGTCGAACCACTCGCAGATCACCCAGTCGCCGGGATTCAGCGCGACCGGACCTGCGTACGTCACGGTCATGCGCGGGCCCCCTTCTTTTAACTTGACGACGTCGCCCACATTGAAGGCGGCGGCGGATGTTGTCTGGAATGCGTCAATGGTAGCGGTCAGCATATTGGGTCCCCCTATCTTGAGCGTTTATTAAGTTGAGCCCGGCTTTATCGACTCCGACCTGTTGAACGTACACTCTAAAGTTAAGACAGATTAACAATCGAATTTAAACGCGGCAAGCGCTTTTTTATTGATACCGTTTTCATTGAACTCGCAGTTCATGCTCGCTGGCTAAAGTTCCCGGCATTACCGAAAACAATCATCGCGACACCTTGCGGCTAACCCTATGTGCGCTACCGCACAAATGCAACACTTACTGAAGGCCGTATGCAGGCCGGTAGAAAATGCGAGACCGGTTTCGTCTGATTAAAAAAGCTGACGCGATGCGGTCGAGCCGTTAATCGGATGAGCCAGTTTGATCTAAATCAGAATTACCTGTGAACGAGTAGATCGCCGGTAAATACCATGCAGTTCGTTATACCGCTTCGTTCAAAATTGAACGATTTTTTCAGCGAGCTAACAAATGAAAACGATTACCACCGGATTAATTTCAAACTGCCGGGGCGACTGAGCGCCGCACGCCTTTCTGATGATGCACCAGCAGCACGCTAAGGCCGATACACACGAACATCAGCACGGCATTGATAGCGAGGCTCAGCTGGAACGCGTGCGCATAAGAGGCGGGTGCCGAACTGCCGCCGAGCGCCCCGAAGAACGCGCCGCTGATCGCCGCGGTGCCGAACGCGGAGCCGATCTGCAACGTCGACGAGACCACACCCGATGCAAGCCCGGCCTTCTCGGGCACCACCTCCTGCAGCACGATGCGCATGATCGACGGCAACAGCAGACCATGTCCGACGCCCGCGCACACTAGCGCGCAGTAGAACAGCAGATCGGGCGTCGCGGATTGGGTCGCGGACCAGCCGGTCACCGCGAAGCCCAGCGTCATCATCGAGAAACCGAGCGTCAGCACATGGGCGCCGATGCGCTTGACCACGGCCGGCGACGTCAACGGCCCGATCACGAAGCCGAGCGCGAACGGCATGATCGCGATGCCCGACGCGAGCGGCGTCCAGTGGAGGCCGGTTTGCAGAAAGATGCCGTAGGTCAGGAAGAACGCGCTATTGCAATAGAACAGGAACGCGAGCACGAGACCGAGCGCGAACGCGCGATTGCGGAACAGTTGCAGGTCGACGAGCGGATGGCCGCCAGCGCGCTCGACGCGCCGCTCGGTCGCGACGAACAGCGCGAACATCGGCACCGCGAGTGCGAACATGGCGAAGGTCCACGCGGGCCAGCCGGCTTCACGGCCATGCGTCATCGGATAGATGACGAGCAGCAGCACCGCCGACAGCAGCGCGACGCCCTTCAGATCGACGCCGGTATGCGTGGCCGGCTGGTTCTCCGGCACGAACTTCCATGTGCCGATGAACGCCGCGATGCCGATCGGGATGTTGATCAGGAAGATCACGCGCCAGTCGAGCCCGAACGGGTGATACGTGATCAGCGCGCCGCCGCCGAGTTGCCCGACGATCGACGACAAGCCGAACACGAAGCCATACAGACTCATCACGCGCGTCTGCTGATGCAACGGCACGACCGCACGAATCGTCGCTAGCACTTGCGGCGCCATCACCGCGGCCGCGATGCCTTGCACGATGCGCGAGATCACGAGCATGTGGCCGCTCGTCGCGAAGCCGCACAACGCCGACGCGATCACGAAAGCCGCCATGCCCGTCATGAACATGCGACGGCGGCCGAACAGATCGCCAAGGCGGCCCCCCGTGATCAGCAGCACCGCGTAGGCGGACGCATAAGCCGACACGACGAGTTGCAGTTGCGCGTCGCTCGCGTTGAGGCCCGTGTGAATCGACGGCAGCGCCAGATTGACGATGAAGTAATCGAGCGGCGCGAGAAAGGCGCCGACGAACAGCACGGCGAGCGCGAGCGCCTGGCGCTGAAAGCCGGGCGCCGACGCTTTGGCGGCGACAGCCATGCCGGCCATCGCCGGGCCGGGACCGGTCACGGCTACGCTCGCCGCGCAGCTGACGGATCCACCGAATGCCGCCGGAGCGGACTTGATTGCTTCGCTTTTCATGACCGATCGTTCAAAAATTGGTTAAAAAATTTTTGCGCCAGTGCTCGCGGACGAGGCGTTACACCAACGCGCGCATCGCCACATCGACGATACCGATCAGCGCATCTTGCTGATGCGCGACTCGCCCCATGACCCGCAAGCCCTGCATCACGCATAACAGGAAATCGCCGACGGCTTTTTCGTCGAGCGTCGAATCGAATGCGCCGCTCGCCTGACCGCGGATCACCGCCGCAGCGAGCAAAGTCGCCATGCGGCGCTGAATCGCGGCGACACGCGCGCGCAGCACTTCGTCATCGGGCTGCATTTCGAGCGTCGTATTCGTAATGAAACAGCTGCGCCGGCCGCTCAATGCGCAGGACACCCGCGCGTAGTGCAGCAGCGCGTCGCGCAGCGCCTGCTCCGGCTCGGCCGTCGCGCTCAGTCGCTGCGCAAGCCGCGCGACCGCGCCCTCCGAATAATGATCCAGCGCGGCGAGCATGATGCCGTGCTTGTCGCCGAACACGCCGTACAGGCTGCCGCGCAGCAGACCGGTGGCCTTGCACAGATCGTCGATCGACGTCGCGTGGTAGCCGTGATCCCAGAACACCTGGCTCGCGTTCGCCAGCACGGTGGCCGTGTCGAACTCGCGCGGACGGCCGCGCTGACATGTTTCGCCAGATTTTTTCGCGGCTTGCTTTGAATGACTCAATTGCGATGACCTTGTTGCCTGGTTGCGTCGGTCTGTTGATATTATGACTGGATGTTCAATAAATCAAGGATGGCATTCCGTAGGCCTACTCGCGTCGGGGTCATCCGTTCATTCGACAACCGGCATCAAAAAACCGGCGGCGGACATGGCCCGTCGCCGGCTTCGTTGCGCGCTCACAGTGACAGCAGAGGCTCAGGTCTCGAGCTTCGCATCCATCGTAATCGTCGCATTCAGCACCTTCGACACTGGGCACCCGGCCTTCGCGTCCGCGGTGGCTTTGTCGAACGCGGCCTTGTCTCCGCCCGGAATCTTCACGGTCACGTCGAGATGCACCGCGGTGATCGCGAAGCCGCCGCCGTCCTTGTCGAGGGTGACGGTGGCCGTGGTGCCGATGCGCTCCGGCGTGATGTTGGCCTTGCCCAGCTCCGCCGACAACGCCATCGAGAAACATCCCGCATGCGCAGCCGCGATCAGCTCTTCCGGATTCGTGCCGATGCCGTCCGCGAAGCGCGTCGCGAACGAGTACTGGGTGTCCTTCAGGACGCCGCTGTCGGTGGAAATCGAGCCCTTGCCGTTCTGCAGGTCGCCTTGCCAGACTGCCGATGCCTTGCGCTTCATTGCTCTCTCCTGTTTGTGCCTTGCCGCACACGCTGCTCGACCAAAGATGATGCCCGCCGCGGCGGTCCGCCCGGATGTGTCCGCGCCTGGGCATCGGTCGCAGGTGCCGCGCGGCTTGCAGGCGCGGGCGTGGACCGGATTTTCATCATAGGCGCTTCCGCGTCCCGGCGCGGAAAAGCGCCTTTTTCACTATCTCAAAACTGGCAATAATATTTCGCCAGAAAGCCGCTTTTTTGCTGACCTCGTAAGAAATAGACTGCGTTCAACGGATCGGGGAACGCGGTTCACACCGATCCACCACACAATCAATTGGAGGTCGTCATGAAATCGCTTCTTTCCGCAGTCGTCGTCGCATCCGCTCTCATCGTGCCGGCACTGTCGTTCGCCCAGCAGGCAAACGGTCCGGTCACGCGCGCTCAGGTGCGCGCCGAACTCGTAGCCGCGCAAAAAGCAGGCCTCCTGAACCAGAACGACGTCACCTATCCGAAGGCCGTGCCCCAGGACTCGACGATCGTCACCGCTTCGGCGCAAGGTTCGCAAGACGTCGGCGGCGCGAAAGCCAGTTCGTCGGACGCGGGCGCGCCGGCGACGGTGCAGCAACGTCTCTTTTCGACGTATCGCGGTAACTGAGCGTGGTAACTGATCGTGATAACTGAGCGCGCATGTCGTTAATGCAGCGCGCAGTAAAAAGCCCCGGTTGCGAAGTTCGGCAACCGGGGCTTTTCGTTGGCGCGCGCGGCGCCGCTGCGCAGCCGTTCGTTGGCAAAAGCGCTATTCGGGAAACGGCAGGCTTTGCTGCCCCACTGCGCGCATGTCGAACACGTTCAGCGTCATCGCGACCAGCGCGTAGTAGCCGAGCAGGCCGACCAGGTTGATCACGACCTGATGCCCGAAACGCCCGACCGCCTGCGCATACGTCGCGGCCGTCACGCGCTTCGTCTCGTACAGTTCGCTCGCGAAGTCGTAGATCAGCGCGTCGTCGGCATTGGCGAACTCGGGGCGGCGCCCCTGGCGGATCGCCTCGGCGTCCGCTTCGCCGACGCCCGCCTGCAGCGCGATCGGATAGTGGATGTACCACTCCGCCTGGGCCTGCCAGCGCGAAGCGGTCACCAGAATCGCGAGTTCCGACAGCCGCAGCGGCAGCCCGGTCTGGTAGCGGCAAAACGCGCCGAGGCGTTGCGCGTGCTGCGCGAGATCGGGGCTGTGAATCCAGCCGAGGAACGGCCCATTCAGGTTGCCGCGCGGGCCGGACAGGATTTCGTCGAGCACCGCCTTCTGTTCGGGCGTGGCAGTGGACAGGTCGAAGTGAGGCAAGCGCTCGGTCATCGTCGTTCTCGCAAAAGTCGGTGGGTCGAATCTCAGCGGGCGGCGAGCGACGCGCCGATCGCATCGCTGAGGCGGCTGACGATTTCGTCGATGTCGCGCTCCGTGCAGATGAACGGCGGCGCGAGCAGCACGTGGTCGCCGCTCCTGCCGTCGACGGTCCCGCCCATCGGATACACCATCAGGCCGCGCGCGAACGCTTCGCGTTTGATCGTCGCGTGCAGTTTCAGTTTGGCGTCGAACGGCTCTTTGGTAACGCGATCCTTGACGAGTTCGACGCCGACGAACAAGCCGCGCCCGCGCACGTCGCCGATATGCGCATGTTGCGCATAGTGCTCGCGCAGCCGGCCGCGCAACTGCTCGCCACGCGCCTGCACGTTCGCCAGCAGATCGTCTTCCGCGATCACGCGCTGCACTTCGAGCGCGGCCGCGCACGCGGTCGCATGGCCGATATAGGTATGGCCATGCTGGAAGAAGCCGGAGCCGCCGACGATGGTCTGATAGATGCGGTCGCTGACCAGTGTCGCGCCGATCGGCTGGTAACCCGCGCCAAGGCCCTTGGCGATGGTCAGCATATCGGGCGCCACCCCGTCTTCGTCGCACGCGTACAGATAACCGGTGCGGCCCATGCCCGACATGATCTCGTCGAGAATCAGCAGCACGCCGTAGCGGTCGCACACCGCGCGGATCTTGCGGAAGTATTCGCGCACCGGCGGCACCGCGCCCGCCGTGGCGCCGACCACCGTTTCCGCGACGAACGCCGCGACCGTGTCCGCACCGAGCGCGAGAATCTTCTGCTCGAGTTCATCGGCGAGACGCTGAGCGAACGCTTCTTCGGTTTCGTCCGCGCGCTGCTCGCGATATGCGTAGCACGGGCTCACGTGATGCGCTTCGATCAGGATCGGCAGGAACGGCTCGCGGCGCCATGCATTGCCGCCGATCGCGAGTGCGCCGAGGGTGTTGCCGTGATAGCTCTGCCGACGCGCGATGAAATGGCGCCGCTGCGTCTCGCCCTTCTCGACGAAATACTGACGCGCGAGCTTGAGCGCCGCCTCGATCGCCTCCGAGCCGCCCGACACGAAGTACACGTGCTCGAGTCCGGCCGGCGCGCTCGCGACGAGCCGGTCGGCCAGTTGCTCGGCCGGCTCCGTCGTGAAGAACGACGTGTGCGCGTACGGCAACCGTTGGGCTTGCCGCTTGATCGCGTCGATCACGCGCTGGTTGCTGTGACCGAGGCACGACACGGCTGCGCCGCCCGACGCGTCGATATAACGCTTGCCCGTGGAGTCGATGATTTCGATGCCGTCGCCCGCGACGGCCACCGGCAAGGATTGCTTCGGAGAGCGATGAAAAACGGTGGACATGATGTTCAGTTCCTGGTGAGGGCGGCGGGCGCTGAAACGCGGGCCGGTTCGGGCGTCGCGCATGCGACGAAAGTGTCGAACGCGCATTGCTTCTGGCGATACGCTTTCATCGACACACCAGCGTTGCCGATTTCGAACAGCGCGGTGGCGAGGGTGTTTTCGTCGTCGGGATCGTGAGGATCGTCGCGATAGATCGGCAAGCCCGACGGCGCGCGATCGTGCAGTACGTCGAGCAGGGCCGCCGGTTGCAGCGGGCCGGCCGCGGCGAGCGCGGGCAGCAATGCGTTCACGCGCGACTGCCGGTCGCGCGACGACTCGGTGACGATCTGCGCTTCGGCTTCACAGCCCGGATGAATCATGTGATTCGCGTGGCCCGAGAGTGTCCGCACCGCCTCCACCGAGCAGCGCCGCGCGCTTGCTTCGACGCTGAACAGACGCGCGTCGCCCGCGCAGCCGAGCGTGTGATGAAAGCCGCTCGCCGACGGCATGCCGTGCAGAATCTGCAACGCCTGATCGAGCGAGCCGGCGTCGAGCACCGCGCGCGCGATGATCATGCGCGGCACGCCGGCCGCCGGCGTACGGATGCGCAGACTATTGATGGCCTGCGTGACCCCGGCGCGATTGGCCGCGAACGTATGACCCGGCAGCGAGCCGGGATAGTAGAAGCTGACGAAGCCGGGGCGGCCGTTCGGCTGGACTTCTACCATCGCGCAGTGTTCGAGCAGAAACGGGTCACCGTCCTCGTTGTGCGCGATGTAGCGGGGGTTGCCCGCGTTGCGCCCGATAGCCGCGAGCGTCGTGCAGCCGTCCGGCGCGTCGTGAATCAGCTCGCCGCGGCAGTTCCACAAGAATACGTCTTCGGCGGCCCAGCCGAGGCCGGCCGCCAGGCCGTCGAGTTCGACAAGCAACGCCGGATAGTGCGCACGCGCCGCGTCGCGCAGCGTCTGCACGAACGGTACGCCGCGCCAGCGCCGCACCGCCTGCCATGCGGCGCTTTGCGCCATGTAACCGGCGAACACCGGCCGGGCGATTTCGCCGAGCCGGTAGCCGATGTCGTACGGCTCACCGCTGACCTGAAAAACACTGAATTCCTGCATCGACGCCACGGGTCGCACCATATTCAACAATCGGTACGTATTTATACGCCAATACAACATTTGTTGTCAAATCCCTTGAACGGCATCGAGCGGAGCGCGGCGTGCCTCACGCAATCGCTCAAGGCACGTACGCGCCCATGGCATGCAACGATTGTTCGGCGAGCGCAAGCTGCTCGAGCGCATCCGCGCCTTCGAGCGCGAGCAAATGCGCGACCAGCGCTTCGGCGATCGCGGTGGCGGCCACCAGCGACGGAAAGAACGACGGGCTTTCGTGCGAGAAGATCAGTACCTTGTCGGCGTTCAACGCGATCGGCGACACGGCGCTGTCGGTGATGGCGATCAGTTTGCTGCCTTTTTCGAGCGCGGCCTCGGCGACGCGCGCGGCTTCGACCGAATACGGTGCGAAGCTGATGACGATGGTCGCGCTGTCGCGCTCGATCGTGCGCAGTTGCATTTCGAGCGTGCCGGCCTCGCCGTTGAGCAGCGACACCGACGGACGAAACAGCCGGTAGCCATAGACGAGACCGAACGCCACCGCGTAACACGAGCGGAAGCCCGCCACGTGCACGTGCGATGCACGCCGCAACACGCGCGCGGCCTCGACGATCACGCGGCCGTTATGCGCGGCGGTCGTTTCGAGATTGTGCTGCTGCGCGACGAGAAGATCGTTCGCGAGCGCATCTTTCGATTTGACCATCGAGCGCGCCCGGCTCGTCAATGGCTCGGGCCGCGTGCGCACGCGCGCGACGAACAGATCGCGCAATTCGTTCCAGCCGGGAAACCCCAGTTGCTGCGACAGCCGCACCAGCGACGCGGGCTGCACCTGCGCGCGCTCGGCCACCTTGCGCATCGACGACACCGCGACCTCGTCGGGATGATCGAGCAGGAAGCCCGCTCCCATCTGGAACTGCGGGCTCAGTTCGGGAAAGCGCGCCCGAATCAGGGCGACGAGTTGATCGAAGCTGTCTGGCATGGTGAGGTGGGTCGGCGCCGAGGTGAGAGATGACAACAAATGTTACCACCAGGCAGGCGCGTTTCAACGGCGCGAAGATGCTCAGTTCACCAGCGCTTCCCGATGCGCGTCGACGAAGTCCGCCATGCTGTCGAAGCGGAAGTCGATGTCAGGCTGCGAGCCCGGGTTCATCGTCGCGCCAAAGCCCGGCTGCGAATGACGGCGGTAAATCCAGCACGACGCCAGGCCGAACTCGTTTGCGGGCTTGTGGTCATGGAAGAGGCTTTCTGCCGTGTGAAGGATTTTTTCCTTCTTGATGCCGCGCTGATCGAGCTTCTGAAGCATGTACTCGAAGTTGCGCGGCGACGGCTTGTAGGATCCGACGTCCTCCGCTGTAATGATGGCGTCGAACTCAACCTGCAGCCTGGCGTTGCTGAAGGCGAAACTTTCGTTGTCGATGTTCGACAGGATGACCAGCTTGTAGTGCTTCTTCAGATATTGCAGCGCGACCGCGGAATCGGCGAATGCCGGCCAGTTTCTGATCGACTGGCCGTACGCCACGCATTCTTCGTGTGTATAGGGCAGGTCCCACTCTTCAGCCATGCGCTTATATACGATGGGAAGCAGTTCCTGATAGCGCTTCGCAGGGGTGAAGTTCTGCTGCGACGACTCGTGGCGAGCGTGCGCTTCGAGAACCTCGTCACGCCTGAGCGGCGTCCTGGCTCGCTCCAGCAGAGGCGTCAGGCCTTCAAGGATGCCACTCTCCCAGTCGATCAAGGTGCCGTAGCAGTCAAAAGTCAGTGTATCGAAATCGGTCAGTTTCACGACTCCTCCTGTCGGATGGCGTGCTCAAAGGTTGAACCCATGCCGAAGCGGAGCTAATCTCGTCAAACACGGGTCCAATACCTGGAGACTATATGCGCCCCCTCGTTCTAACAATGGCTGTCTTAACAGCCGCTGGCATCACCGCATCCGCCAATGCTCAATCGGTGGTCACCCTCGGTCACTCGGCTCCGCTTACGGGCCCCCAGGCGCCGAACGGAAAGGACAACGAGAACGGCGCCCGCCTTGCAATTGATGAACTCAACAAGAGCGGTGTCACGGTCGCTGGCCAGAAGGTAACTTTTAAACTCGACTCCGAGGACGACCAGGCAGATCCGAAGGTTGGCGTTCAGGTCGCGCAGAAACTCGTCGACAGCGGCGTGATTGCTGTCCTCGGCCCGTACAACTCAGGTGTGGCTATTCCGGCATCGCGCGTCTATAACACCGGCGGGGTACCGATGCTGCCGGTTGCCTCCAATCCGGCGCTGACGAAGCAAGGCTTCAAGAACATCTTCCGTATCGGCGCGAGCGACGAGCAGCTAGGCGGAACAATGGGTCAGTTTGCGGCCAAGACATTGAAGGCCAAGACCGCCGCGGTGATCGACGACCGCACGGCATATGGGCAAGGTGTGGCCGAGCAGTTCATCAAGGAGGCAAAGGCAAATGGAATTCAAATCGTGGACCAACAGTTCACGAACTCGTCGGCGACTGACTTCCTCGGCATTCTCACCAGCATCAAGGCCAAAAATCCGGATGTCGTCTTCTTCGGCGGATACGCTGCTCAAGGCGCGCCGATGGCCAGGCAAATGCGCGCACGCGGACTGCGAGCCAAGCTGCTTGGCGGTGATGGCATTTGCTCGGCCGACATGGGCAGGGTTGCCGGTGACGCGGCCTCTATCGTGTATTGCGCCCAGGGCGGCATCGCGCTCGACAAGACCCCAGCCGGCCGTGAGTTTCTGCAGAAATACAAGGCCGCGTTCAACACCGACACGCAGGTTTATGCGGTCAGCTACTACGACGGCGTAAAACTGCTGGCTGATGCGATGGTCAAAGCGGGAACCACGACCGACAAGGTAAAGCTCACCGCCCAGTTGGCAAAGACCAACTATAAGGGCGTGGCAGGCACCTACTCTTTCGATGAAAACGGCGATCTGAATGGCGCACCCACGACCGTCTATGTGATCAGAAACGGCCTTCCGGTGCCCTACGGGCAGTGACGCTCAATCGAATAACCCCCAACGCACACATGAAAATCACTCGCACTATTTCGACAGTCGAGGTCCATACCGGCGGCGAAGCGTTCCGTATCGTGACGAGCGGGCTTCCTCGTCTTCCCGGTGACACCATCGTAAAGCGTCGAGCGTGGCTGAAGGAGAACGCCGACGAAATTCGTACCGCGCTGATGTTCGAACCGCGTGGTCATGCTGACATGTACGGTGGATACCTGACCGAACCCGTTAGTCCCACGGCAGACTTCGGAATCATCTTCGTCCACAACGAGGGTTATAGCGACCACTGCGGACACGGCGTTATCGCGCTGTCTACCGCGGCGGTCGAGTTGGGCTGGGTTCAGCGCCAGATTCCCGAGACGCGAATCGGCATCGACGCTCCATGTGGCTTCATCGAGGCGTTCGTGCAATGGGATGGTGAACACGCCGGCAACGTACGCTTCGTCAACGTTCCGTCGTTCCTCTGGAAACGGGATGTCACGGTCGAGACGCCGTCGTTTGGCACGGTAAAGGGTGACATCGCCTTCGGTGGTGCGTTCTACTTCTATACGGACGGTGCACCGCACGATCTCGCAGTCCGGGAGTCTTCTGTCGAGGAACTGATCAAGTTTGGCGCCGAGGTCAAAAAAGCTGCAAACGACGCGTACCCGGTTGAGCATCCCGATATCCCGGAAATCAACCACATCTACGGGACCATCATTGCCAATGCACCACGGCACGAAGGCTCGACGCAAGCCAACTGTTGCGTCTTCGCCGACCGTGAAGTGGACCGTTCGCCCACCGGCTCAGGGACGGGCGGACGCGTCGCGCAACTCTATCTGCGCGGCGAACTGGCGAGCAACGAGACGCTCGTCAATGAGTCCATCATCGGCACGGTCTTCAAGGGGCGTGTACTCAGTGAGACGACCGTCGGCGACTTCAAGGCCGTGGTCCCCGAGGTCCAGGGCAACGCATACGTTTGCGGTTTCGCAACCTGGATCGTGGACGAGCGTGACCCGCTGACTTACGGTTTCCTCGTCCGATAATCGGTTCCTTGCAGTCGCTTTTAGCGCGGAACGCTGTGACAGGCATTCCGCGTTGTTTGATTGGCGATTCGAGCGGCCCGACCGGTAGGTCAAAGCGCGGCTTCGTGCGCGAGGCCAGCGCGTTGGCATCACCTCATCGCCCGTTCTTACCTTGCGTCTTCTTTGCGGTCGCTCCGCTTCGGTTCCGAAGCGCGAAGAACACACCGGCTCCGAGCGCGACGAGCAGAACCACGATCAGGCCGCCACTGATGTCGCTCATGCCGGTCATGCCACGAGATTCGCTCTGGCTGGGCGCCGCCGAGGCAGCCACGGGCGCGGAAGCCTCCGCCGCGACGGGCTGCGGAAGCGCCACACCGGCGGCACTCCCTTGACGCACCAGAGAAGCCTCCGATGTCGGCGAGGCCTGGGACACCTGAGATGCATCAGACGCGGCTACGGCTGGAGGCGCTTCGGGATTGGGACCGACAGGTGCCATCGCCGTTTCCGAGGCCGTCACGACAGGCGCGGCCGGCTCAGGCGCGGCCGCCTGAGGAGCGACGTCGACGGACCGGGCCATCGCCTTCCACTGCGCGAACACCCCATCCACGCAGTGCACATCGATACAGGCGTTTCGCGCCTGCCGCCACTTCGCCAGTTGCGCGGACGAGAGTTTCCCGCTGCTCAGAAGAGCCTGTTGCTGCGCGACGATGTCGTCGTACTCGTTGTTCAGGATCGCGTGATCGCAAATGACGCGCTCAGCGGGTTGCTGCGAGGTTGCACACTGAATGTCGTTCGCCGATGCCGCGGTCGAACCCAACGCCGCCATGGATAGCAGCAATACTCCGAATCGTCGTGCCAAGTGCACCCGTCCTCCCAGAATGTGAGTGTCAAAGTCCAGGCACCACGATGAATCCGCCTGGCTCGTCACCGTATGTATCGACTCTGCCTTCCAGCAGATAACGTGCCGCCAACGCGCACAGCGCCGCGTCGACGTCGTCGATCGAAGTCAGCGACGCTGTTGCGATACCTTCCCGTTCGAGGATTGCCCGGCGCTGCGGACCCTTTTGCTTCGCGGATGCGACGTCCGTCCCGAGGAAAGCGCATGTGATCGCGTGGGGGAATGTCTCGAAGCACACGCGGCCATTGATTTTTTCGCCGCCGCTGAAAAGCGGAAAGTGCGCGACGAATGCGTCGTAGACGCGCTCGCCGTTGAACATCCATCCATAGAAGCCGCTTTTGCTGGCGATCGCCGTTTCGCGAGCCGGTGTCGCAAACGAAAAGATTCGCTGCCGCGCGAGCGCCTTCTCGGCCAGTCGTCCCGCGGCGCCTGTTCGCCAACGACACGGCGCATCGATGCCGACCGCCGCCACCCCGAGTGCGCGACACCGTTCGAGCATCTGTTCGGGGGTCGCGTTACCGAGATGGCTCACGATCTCGGTGCCGCGCAAGACGACCAGATGGTTTCCCTTCCGATCGCCGCCAACATCGATGCCCGCTACCGTGGTCGGCGTCAAAGCAGCGCCACCACCCTCACATCGCCCTGCTCCGCCGACGCCACCACCTTCTCGCCGATCCGGCGGAACGTGATCGATACCGACGCATCCCCGACCCGCAGATCGCTGACCTCGAGCCAGTCGATACCTTCGGGCAGCATCGGCTGTTCGATCAGCACTTCGCGGCGCTCGGCGTCGATCGTGATGCCCAGACACGCCTCGAGCATCATGAACGGCGAGCCCGCCGCCCATGCCTGCGGCAAACACGCGACCGGATAGGCCGTGGGCGGCTCGCCGCGGCGTCGCGGGAAGCCGCAAAACAGCTCGGGCAAGCGCATGTCGAAATTGACCGCGGCCTGGAACAGCGCCTGCAGCAGCTTCACGGCCGACGCCTTGCCGCCATAGCGTGACAGCCCTCGCGCGCACAGCGCGTTGTCGTGCGGCCAGACCGAGCCGTTGTGATATGCCATCGGATTGAAGCGCGCCTGGCTCGCGGCCAGTGTGCGCACGCCCCAGCCAGTGTGGAACAGCGTCGAGTCGAGCGCCCGCACCACCGCCTCGCCGCGCTCGCGCGTGGGCAGGCCGAACGCCAGCAGATGCCCCGCGTTCGATGCCATCACGCGACACAACTCGCCATGACCGTCGAGCGCGATGCCGTAAAAGCCGACCTCGTCCATCCAGTACTTTTCTTCGACGCAGCGGCGGATCTTCTTCGCACGCTCCGCGTATTGCGCGGCCGCGTCGCGCAGGCCGCGCAGCTTCGCGTAGTGAGCCATCGTGTCGAACGCGGCGCTCGCATAGGCCTGCACTTCGACGAGCGCGATCGGGCCGTCAGGGAAGCGCCCGTCCGCATGGAACACCGAATCGTGACTGTCTTTCCAGCCCTGGTTCGCGAGGCCGCCATCCGATTCGCGCTGGTAATCGAGCAGCCCGTGCCGGTTTTTGTCGCACACGCCCGCGACCCACTGCGCCGCACGTTCGAGCGCCGGCCATAGTTCGTCGATCAACCCGACGTCGCCGGTGCGGGCCGCGTAGGCGCCGGCCAGCACGATGAACAGCGGCGTGGTGTCGACACCGCCGTAGTACAGCGCAAACGGCACTTCGCCGGCCGCGGCCATTTCGCCCTTGCGCATCTCGTGCATGATCTTGCCCGGCGCGGCGTCGCGAAACGGCGAGTTCTCGCGCGCCTGATGCTCGGCGAGAAAGCGCAGCACGCCGGCTGCGAGATGCGGTTGCAGCCACAGCGTCTGCAGCGACGTGATCACCGCGTCGCGGCCGAACGGGGTCGAAAACCATGGGATGCCCGCGTACGGGTACGGGCCGGTCGCGAGATCCGTCGTCAGCAGGCCGAGGTCGGCGAACGAGCGGTCGATCCACGCGTTGAACAGCGGATTGCTCGAACGCACACGCGCGCTCGCGTTGCGTCGCTCGCGCATCACCAGGTGCGCATCCACCATTGCCGCGCGTACCGCCGTGCGGCCGACGCGCGGGCGCTCCGCATCGATCTGCGAGAGATGCGCTTCGCTCAACGCGTGCATCGGCTGCGACACGTCGGCGCCGGGCTTGCCGGTCATCGGCACGACCTGCACCGCTATCGACAGATAGATCGACACGCATGCCTGCGCGGGCAGCTTGACGGTGTAGTCGGCACGGTCGGCGAACAGCTTGTCCGGCTGCGGCGAGAACGCGATCCGCACGTTGCGCGCCACGTCGTCGAGACCGATGTAGCCGAGCAGCACCTCCTGATTCTCGATGCGCGCGGGCTGCACGCGACCCTGTTTGTCGCGCTTCAGGCCGCGCACTTCGAACATGTCGCGGAAATCGCTGGAAAACGAAATCGAAAGCGGCACGGTCGCATCGCTCGTGCCGTAGTTCGTGAGCTCGATCGCCTCGTTGAGCACGGTGCCCGACAGCACGCGCACACGCTCGACGTGGATCACGCCTTCGGGCGTGCTGTCGCCGCCGAGCGGCGGCAGCGGGCGGTTGGTCAGATGCGCAGTGAAACTGGTGTTGTCGCTGCTGACGCTGCCCGACAGCAGCGACGGCGCGCGGCCGCCGAAGGTCAGGCGCAGTTGCGACATCACGCGCGTATCGTTGACGAACAGGCCATCGTCGTGGCCGGTGATATCGCCGAGCGGATCGTTGACGATGAAGGTGTCGCCCGACTTGAGCACGTGCTGCGTAGCGCTCGCGACGTTAAGGTTTTCCGTCGGGATGAAAACGCCGTCCTGCTCGGGCTCGCGATGATCGACGCCGCCCGAGTGGGTCAGCCCGCCGAGGGCTTCTGGCTGCTGTATCAAGGTCGCTCCTATGGATTCGCTGCTGCGTTTGGTTGCACTTCGGGTCTCGCCTCGGATCTGCCGCCGGATTGCCCGCTGGCCCCGTCACCCGGGCCCCGGTTGGCCGGACCCCGGTTGGCCGGCCCCATCCGATTGTAGAGGCTCTTTCCGCGTGAGACGAGCTTATCGCCTCGGAGTTTCGGCTTTTTGCGCCGTTTTTGACGGCGTTTTCGGTGGCACGGGACGTGCAGGCGGCAGGATGCGCGGAACGTAAAAAAACCCACGGCCTCGTGAGCCGTGGGTTGGCGACCGTCGTTGAACGCGTTGTCGGGCGTCTATCCGGCCTGTTACCGCTTCGCGACCGGCTTCGCCTCGCGCAGCGTCTCGCCGATGAACAGCTGACGCGGACGGCCGATCTTCTGCTCGGGATCGGCGATCATTTCGTTCCACTGCGCGATCCAGCCGACCGTGCGTGCCATCGCGAAGATGCAGGTGAACATCGACGTCGGAATGCCCAGCGCGCGCTGCACGATGCCCGAATAGAAGTCGACGTTCGGGTACAGCTGGCGCGACACGAAATATTCGTCTTCGAGCGCGATCTTTTCCAGCGCCATCGCGAGCTTGAACAGCGGGTCGTCGTGCAGGCCCAGCTCTTCGAGCACTTCGTGGCAGGTTTCGCGCATCAGCTTCGCGCGCGGATCGTAGTTCTTGTACACGCGGTGGCCGAAGCCCATCAGCTTCACGCCCGAATTCTTGTCCTTCACCTTCGCGATGAAGTCGGGAATGTTGTCGACCGAGCCGATCTCTTCCAGCATGTTCAGCGCGGCTTCGTTCGCGCCGCCGTGCGCCGGGCCCCACAGACACGCGATACCGGCCGCGATACACGCGAACGGATTCGCGCCCGACGAACCGGCGAGCCGCACGGTCGACGTCGACGCGTTCTGCTCGTGGTCCGCGTGCAGGATCAGGATACGGTCGAGCGCGCGCACCAGCACGTCGTTGACCACGTACTCCTCGGCCGGGTTCGAGAACATCATGCGCATGAAGTTGGCGCTGTACGACAGGTCGTTCTTCGGATACACGAACGGTTGACCGACGCTGTACTTGTACGCCATCGCGACCAGCGTCGGCAGCTTCGCGATCATGCGGACCGCCGATACGTCGCGATGCTGCTGGTTCGTGATGTCGAGCGAGTCGTGATAGAACGCCGACAGCGCGCCGACCGCGGCGACCAGAATCGCCATCGGGTGCGCGTCGCGACGGAAGCCGCGGAAAAAGAAGTGCATCTGCTCGTGCACCATCGTGTGCTGCGTGACGGTGTTCTCGAACTCGGCTTTCTGCTGGGCGTTCGGCAGTTCGCCCTTCAGCAGCAGGTAGCAGGTTTCGAGGAAGTCGGCGTTCTGCGCGAGGTTGTCGATCGGGTAGCCGCGGTACAGCAGCTCGCCCTTGTCGCCGTCGATATACGTGATTTCGGAGTTGCACGCCGCCGTCGACATGAAGCCCGGGTCGTACGTGAATTTGCCGGTCTGGCCGTACAGCTTGCGGATGTCGATGACGTCGGGGCCCAGCGAGCCCTGATAGATCGGCAGATCGATGGTCTGGTCGCTGTCGGAAAAGCTCAGCGTTGCGTGTGACTTCGAGTTCATCTACGTCTTCCTTTTGCTTGATACCGCACTCGCGCCGGCATGCATCGCAGTCGTACGGCGAGGCGCGACATCGGCGCTCCCGAAGAGGTACGGGCATGCTCAGGCTCCGCTGCGCATTCTACGGGTCGGCGTGTCGTTGATTGCGTCGATTGCTCGCAACAGTCCATCTCCCTGTGCGCAACATTCGTTGTCGGCACGCGGCGTGTGCATCGCGAAGCCAATGAAAGTTGCGCGAAAGCCGGAACACCAGCCGCAACAATGTTTTGCTGCCAGCACACTGCGTCGGGGTGGATCCATCTGCGATACTCAATCCGTGCATTGATGCTTGCGGCCCGCGATTCGAAGCGGGTTTTTTTGATCACACAGAAAAGCAGGACGAATACAAATGAATGTCTCTCTCGAAACGCTGTTTCCGGATCACGTCCATACCGAAGACCACACGGTCACCGCGCTGAATCATCAGGATATCGTCGTCGCGTTGTCGGCGGCGCTGAAGACGCAGGACGTCGCGGTGCTGCACATGCTCTATCCGCGCACCGACGCGCGCACGCATCGCAGTCTCGACACGCTCGTCGACGTGCTGCATGGACACGGCCTGCATGAAGTCGCCGATCTGATCGCGCAGGAAGCGCATTATCTGCTGTTCAAGGACCCGGTGAAGGGGTGGAAGGTGTTCCACGAAATCCGCAACGACTCGCTCGCGATCGGCGTACATCTGTACTATCACGGGCTCGTCGGCGAGGCGGCCGAACGCGCGCTCGACAAGGACGCGCATCGCAAGGCCTGATGCAGTAACGGGCGATCGGCGGCGGCGCGCGCCGGCCGATCGCCCTTGATCTTCGCTTCACTTGCTCAGCGCGCGCTCATCGCCTGAATGAAATCATCCACGTAACGATTGAACGCGGACGGATGCGCGAGGTTCATGCCATGCGACGCACCGCGTACCGTTTCGCGGCGCGCATCGGGCAACCATCCCTGCAACGCCGTCACCGTGCGGTGGAACATGTCGGGACTCTTCTCGCCGTCGATCAGCAGGACCGGGCAGCGCAGATCGGCCGCGTCCTCGGGCACGTAGGCAGGCAGCGGATCGCGGAATTGCCGCGCGAGCGTGTGCGCGTTGTCCGTCGCCATGCGGCGAAAACCCGGGGTGCTCATCGCCCAGAAGCCGGGGCGGCTCACCGAATCGACGAACAGTTGCAAGCCTGCTTCGACCGCGCCGCTTTCGATCAACCGAGCCGCTTTCGCACGCAATGCGTTGACCGTCTCCGGCACGCTCGCGGGTGGACGTCCGACGATCTGCAGCGGGCCGCCCGGATCGGCGAGCGTCAGCGTGCGCACGTGTTCGGGATGGCGTCGCGCGAAATGATAGGTGACGCAGCCGCCGCGCGAATGCCCGACCACATGCGCGGGCCCCGCGCCGAAACGCGCGATGAACTCCGCCACTTCATCGGCGTGGCTGCTCCAACTGAACGGCAGGTCCGCCGCGCTATCGGTCACTGGCCAGTAATGCGTGAGACTGACCGCGACGCAGCGATAGCGTTTCGACAGACCGGCCAGTTGCGGCTGCCAGTAGCGGTAGTCGCACAACGAACCGTGCACGAACAGCAGCAAGTCGCCGTCGCCGGTCTCGACGTAAGGCATGCGCAAGCCGCTGCGTAGTCCGATGAAGGATGGCGATGACAATAGCGACGAAGCGGAAACGGATTGATTCACGGGTGATCGACGGACAGCGGCAATCGGCGCGGGAATGCGGGCGGAGCTGGCTACAGGCATTGGGAAATGAGCGTACCGGTGTCCCTGAAAATGGGACGCGATGCGTATTGTCACATAAGCGACAGGGACGCGTTGGGCAGGCGTCTTCATCAAACCACTGACGCGTGGCGACAAGGATACTACTTCATCAGTCAGGCCGTTTCCTAAAGATCAACATAACCGGTGCGCCCCATAAAGCACCGTATATTGGGTTTCCCGATATTTTTTAGATGTTCGACGACCTCTTTAAACAGAGGCTCATCTTTGTCTGGCTCCATCATTATTCGCCAATCCTGGTCGCCGTCCCCTTTCATCTTTAAGAAGTGTGCGTCGCCTGGTTCGTCCACATAGGCCCTGACTATATAACTGACATTTCCCTCGACAAATTCATAGATATCGTACTCGTAATAATATTCATACATTCCATTTTCATCGCGGTCACTGCAGTCGATGTGGTGGCTCACAATTACTTTCATTAACTTCTCCTGCCGGTCAAAAATTTTGGCATCAAAGCTCAAGATACGCTGTGAGAATGTAGTACGGCATGCCATTGTGGGGTTCGCGCTTTATAAACATTTTAACCTTGCTCAACGGCACGAGTTTCCCTGCTGATCGAGTCATTCCATACCCTGCAGGGGACCCTACGTCATGAATCAGACATAGACGTATGTCATTTGTCGCCGCCCATGCCTTCACCCTCGCAGAGTTGAATTGCATAACCTTTGAAACTGCACTTTCAGCGGCGCGCAAATTCGTAAATGAGGATGCGATGTCAATGCGACTTTCAGCAGCCAGCCTGGCGCGCAATTGCGCCTCGGTTCGTCCCACATGCTTTGCGATTGTATGCCCACCAATCCGGCTGCCAGCTTGCGCCTCATGCTCAATCAGATTGATCCGGCCCATCGTAACGCTGGCGGCGCGTACCGCCCTGATCGAACCGGCAAAGCCGAACGGCACGACCATATCAACTGACAGGCCGATGTTGTTCGCCAGGTCAGGACTGGCTTTCATCGCCTCGGCCAGTTTCGTCGTACCTTGCTGTATCAGCGTGGCCGTATCCCGGCCTGTCCAGATTTGGCGTAGACCGGCCGACGCCGTATCTGAGCCATGCACGCCGAACACGACACACGCGGCCTTGCTGGCCATCGTCGGTTCCGGCAGCACACACAGAGCCGCCGCCCCGACCATTTCCAGCACCCCACCGACCACCTGCAAACCGCCCCATAGCCGGTTGGAAAGCATCTCCGTGGGGCTGATCGACTGGCGGGAGAGCACTGCCGCCAGTTGCGGCGCACTGAGCACCACCCGCACGCCGTCCGAATCCTGTTGATACGACATTCCGATGTCCTCTGTAGTTGTTAGGGCTGCCAAGCTAGCAGGCATCCACAGGGGTATGGAATGGGCGATGGATGATTTTTGGATTCCGCTTCGGTCAACGAAATGTCAATATTTGTCCGCGTCGGACCCCACGCGATGGCGGGTATGCACAGTCTGGACAATAACTGCTCCGCCCAGCAAGGCGGCGCTTCGTAGCGCAGTCACGCAAGTGGCAGATATGCTGCGCCAATGCTTCCATCATCTGGCCGCGCGGATGTTGTCACCTGGTTCGATATCACGTGACTTGGGGAGCAGGTTGGTCTCAAGCGTGCCGGATCCACTGCGCGGCATTGCCTGGCATTTTTTCAGCCGGGCCTCAGTTCACTGGGAAGCGCGTGCGCGGCATTCTGAAACGGGAGCGCTGCGGCGGCAACGCTGGCCGCTTCCTGTTCGCGGTCGCGTTCGTTAATTGAGTGTTTGCCAGCGTCGATCGAACGGCCCATCGCAAGCGCCTTCTCGTGCGTCCGCAATAGAGACCTCGGGAGACACGCCGGGCCCGCATCGCGTCGCTTGCCCGTCGCAGGGCCGGTAAAGCGCAGCGTCCATTTGCAGCCCGCCTTGCCAAGGGTGAGCAGCAGCCCGGTTACCTTGCCACCGAATGCCGGGTTTTTGCCGAGCTGTAGTGAAGCCCTTATCGACCGCTCACGCGCCCCCGGCGTCGTCCATCCACCCCGCCGCGGCCGCCGCGCCCGCGCCACGCACCGCGCAGGTCAGCGGTTCGTCGGCGACGTGCACGTCGAGGCCGATTTCCCGGCTCAAACGCCGCCCCAGATTGCGCAGCAGCGCGCCGCCACCGGTCAGCACGATGCCGTTGTGCGCGATGTCCGTCACGAGTTCGGCGGGAGCCAATTCGAGCCCGCGCTTCACCGCGCCGATCACCTGACTCAGCGGCCCTTCGATCGCCTCCGAAATATCGCGGTTGCTCAACTGCACCGTGCGCGGTAGCCCATCGTCGACGCTGCGACCGGTTGCGTTCATCTGCTCGAGCGGCACGTCGTGCACGGCCGAGCCGATGGCTCTCTTGACGTGCTCGGCGGTCTGCTCGCCGAGCAGCACGCCATACAGATTGCGCACGTAGCCGATGATCGCCGCGTCGAAATTGTCGCCGCCGACGCGCACCGAGCCACTATACGCGGTGCCGCCCAGCGCGATCACGCCGACCTCGGTGGTGCCGCCGCCGATGTCGACCACCATCGAGCCGGTCGGGTCGCCCACCGGCAGGCCCGCGCCGAGCGCCGACGCGAGCGATTCGCCGATCAGGCTGACCTTCCACGCGCCAGCCGCCTCGGCCGCTTCGCGGATCGCGCGACGCTCGACGTGGGTCGCGGAGGCCGGCACGCACAGCGTGAATGCCGCGCGCCGGCTGAAGAGCGAGCGCGGCCGCGCCATGTCGACGAATTGCTTGATCATGTGTTCGGCGGCGGAGAAATTGGCGATGACGCCGTGGCGCATCGGCCGCACCGCTTCGAGATTGCGCGGCACGCGGCCGAGCAGCTGGCGCGCCTCGGCGCCGATCGCGGCGATCCGCTTCGACCCGCTCGCGGGCTGCGTCTCGAAGCACACGACGGACGGCTGGTTCAGCACGATGCCGCCGTCGTCGGTATAGATAAGGGTGTTGGCCGTGCCGAGATCCACCGCCACGGAGTGGCGGAACAGTCGCTCAAAGAGCGGGTAATGCGGCGTCGGTCTGGCCATATGCAGGCTCTGATGTGTCGTTATGCGCCTTCCAAGGCGGTCTGGAAATGCGCCCCCGGTACCCCGAAGCCGCGCGACACGCCCGCTGGGCGTTGCGCTTCCCGCGCGGCGGGGGTGATTTTCAAGCTATTGCCCGTATGACGGCAAGCCCGTCAGAATCTTTAGGGCTTTAGGGCCGCTTTCTAGTAGGTTTGTGTCAATCGCGCGACAGCTCGCCCAGTGCGCGTTCCAGCGCATCACGGCCGAGCGCGACGCCGTCGGCGGTGATCGTGTGGCCGGCGCCGGGCAGCACGTAGGCGTCGACCGCATAGCCGGCGGAGTTGAAAGCGTCGGCCGCGGATTCGAGTTCGCGCACCGGGATCACCTCGTCGTTCTCGCCGTGGACGAGCGTGAGCGGCGTCGCGCGGTTCGACGATACGATCGGCGAGGCGAGCCGCCCCGAATACGCGACGACGCCCGCCGCGCCCTCAACGCTCGACGCGACGTGATGCAGCGCCATGATCGAACCTTGCGAGAAGCCAACCAGCGCAAGCCGATCGAAAGACAGCTGCCAATGCGCGAGCTCGGCGTCGAGCACGCGGCGCAGCGCCGGATAGGCGGCGACGACGCGCGCCTCGCGGTCCGCCGCGCCGACGTCGCGAAGGCTGAACCACTGGCGGCCGCCGAAGCCGCCGTCGAACGGATCGGTGCCGTCGAGCGACACGAACGCCGTGCCGGGCAGGTCCTCGCTCCAGATGTCGGCGAGCGGCATCAGATCGCGCGCGTTGCTGCCGACGCCGTGCATCAGCACGACGAGGCTCGTCGCGGGCGCGTTTTGCGGCGCGCGCCGCCAGCCGTGTTCGAATTGTTGCCAGCTCATGGTGGGGTCCTTTTTTCCGTGGGATTGGGTGTACGTTTCGGCCTTTGCTGACGCAACCTCTGCCGCGAGCATACGCCGCGTGCCGCGTTCGCGCCGTCGGGCGCCGCATCGGCTGCTGCCGTGGCCGGCGCCGGCCGGCGATTGCGGGTATGCTTTTGCGCATCGACGGACCCGCCGGCGCGGTGCACGGTCCACGGCATCCTGCGCCGACCATGCATTGCGAATCGCGCGCCCTCGCCGTCCGTCCTCACGCCGTTCGCGCCGTCCGCCGCAAAACCTCCGGAGAACGCCTTTTGAGCCAGCCCAACGCCGCGCCTGATTCCGCGTCGCCGCCGCCTCAGCCACCCGCGCCACCGTCGCCGCCCGCGCCTCTCGAAGGCGGCCGGCTGGTTCTCGCGACGATCGCCGTCGCGCTCGCCACGTTCATGAACGTGCTCGACACGTCGATCGCGAACGTCGCGATTCCGACCATTTCCGGCAACCTCGGCGTCTCGGTCGACGAAGGCACGTGGGTGATCACCGTGTTCGCGGCCTCCAACGCGGTGGCGATTCCGCTGACCGGCTGGCTCACGCAGCGCATCGGCCAGGTGAAGCTGTTCGTCGGCGCGATCCTGTCCTTCACGCTCGCGTCATGGCTGTGCGGCGTCGCGCCGACGCTGCCGATCCTCCTGCTGGCGCGGGTATTCCAGGGCGCGGTGGCCGGGCCGCTGATTCCGTTGTCGCAGGCGATCCTGCTCGGCTCGTATCCGAAGGAGAAGTCGTCGACGGCGCTCGCGCTGTGGGCGATGACCGCCACCGTCGGCCCGATCGCGGGCCCTGCTCTAGGCGGCTGGATCACCGACAGTTACAGCTGGTCGTGGATCTTCTACATCAACATCCCGGTCGGTCTGTTCGCGGCCGGCGTCACGTGGATGATCTACCGCACCCGCGAATCGCCGACGCGCAAGCCGCCGATCGACGTGGTCGGCCTCGGCCTGCTGATCACGTGGGTCGCGTCGCTGCAGATCATGCTCGACAAGGGCAAGGATCTCGACTGGTTCTCGTCGCCGGTGATCGCGATTCTCGGCCTCGTCGCGCTGATCAGCTTTGCGTTTTTCCTCGTATGGGAGCTGACCGAGGAGCACCCGATCGTCGATCTGCGGCTGTTTCAGCAGCGCAATTTTCTCGGCGGCACGATCGCGATTTCGATCGCCTACGGAGTATTTTTCGGCAATCTCGTGCTGCTGCCGCAATGGATGCAGGAGTACCTGAACTACCGTTCGATCGACGCCGGCCTCGTCACCGCACCGCTCGGCATCTTCGCGATCATTCTTGCGCCGATACTCGGCCGCGTGCTGCCGCACTCGGACGCGCGCGTGATCTCGACGGTCGCGTTCGTCGGCTTCGCGATCGTGTTCTACATGCGCTCGAAGTACGTGATCGAGATCGACACGTGGCACCTCGTGCTGCCGACGCTGCTGCAAGGCATTCCGATGGCGCTGTTCTTCGTGCCGCTAACGGCGATCATCCTGTCCGGCCAGCCGCAGAGCCGGATTCCGGCGGCGGCGGGGCTGTCGAATTTCGTGCGGGTGTTCTGCGGCGCGGTCGGCACGTCGATCGCGGGTACCGCGTGGAACAACCGCACGATACTGCATCATGTGCGGCTCACCGAGCAGGCGTCGGTCGACAACCCGTTGTTCGCGCAGCAGATCGACAACACGCAGTCGGTGCTGCATCTGAATCCACAATCGGCGAATGCGCTGTTCGATTTCACCGTGAACACGCAGGCCGCGATGATGGGCCTGAACGACGTCTTCTTTGTGTCGGCGATCATCTTCGTGCTGATCATTCCGCTGATCTGGATCACGCGGCCGGCCAAGGGCGGCGGTGGACCGGATGCGGCCGGCGCTCATTGAGGCAGATTCGTTTTCGTGCGACGGCGACGCTCGCGCGGTGGCCACGAAACGGCGTCAGCGGAAATAGCGCGCCGGCGTATCGCCGAACGCATCGCGAAACACCGCGATAAACGACGACACGTCGTTATAGCCGACTTCGAGCGCCACCTGCGTGACGCTCTCACCGGCACCCAGATGTTCGAGCGCGGTCAGCAGACGCAACTGCTGGCGCCATTGACCGAAGGTCTGCCCCGTTTCCTTCGCGAACAAACGCGCGGCCGTGCGCGCGGTCACGCCCGCGGCCGCGGCGAGCTCCTCCAGCACCAGCGATTGCGCGGGATTCGCGCTGAGCGCCTCGGCGATGCGCCGCGCGCGCGGATCGGCCGGCCAGTTCAAGCCAAGCGGCGCGGCGGGCAAGCCGGCGACGCGATCCAGCAGCACCTGCAGCAGACGGCGGGCGGGTTCATCGGGCGCGTGATCGTGCGGCAGATCGGCCGCGGCGGCGAGCAGCGCCTGCACCAGTGTGTCGGGGATCAGCGCGCCGGTCTGCGCGGGCAGCGGCGCGGCGTCGTCGGCGGCGGCGTCGGCGGAGTCGTCGGCGGAGTCGTCGGCGGAGTCGTCGGTGGCGTCCATTGCGGCATCGGTTGCGACGTAGAGCGAATACGACTGCACCGGCCGCGTCGCGTGCAGGCAATGCAGCGTATTCGCGGCGATCCACAGCGCGCGGGCGGGCGGCACGACCCAACGGCCGGATGCCGTGCGCACGGTCAGCACGCCTTCGCTAACGTAAATCAGACGCGCACGCCGATACGCGCGCCACGGCTCGTCCAGCGTCGCATGGCGTTCGCCGACCACGAAGACCGCTTGCCCGATGCCGTCCGGATCGAAGGCTTCCGTCATGGTGTCTGCTCTGACGCGGGACGTCCGCGAAGGGAGCAAGATTAGCACGCGCGCGGGGCGCGGCTCCGAGGCGGGCTAACAGGGTCCGGCCACCGTGAACGCACACCCCGCCTAAGGCCTGGTTACCCCGCCCGCTTCACCAACTCCTCCAGCACCGTCCGATACGACGTCATGCCAATCACCCGCTCGTTCACCCCCTCCTCGAAATCGATCCACCCAGAGTTGAAGCCGTCGAGCATCTCGATACGGGGCGCGGGCCACTCCGTGCCTTGCGCCTGAAACAGCGCCTCCCACTGCTCGCGCGGCACCGTCTGCGCTTCGACGGGCCGCCCGAGCGCCTCGCCTAGCAGCGCGGCAATCTCGTGCTGCGTAAAGCGCCCTGACGCCTCGATTTCGATCACGCGCCGCCCTTGCCACGACTGCGTGAGCGCCTGCGCGACCACGCGGCCGATATCTGCGGTCGCGACCATCGGATACGCCCGATCGAGCGGCTGCAGAAAGCTCGGCATCACGCCGGCGTTGCGGGCCGGCGCGATATCCCACAACGAGTTTTCCATGAACCAGGCCGGCCGCAGGATCGCGGTCGGAAGCGGCAGATCGGCGAGCGCCTGTTCGAGAATATGCACCTGCGTGATGAGGCCGAGCCCCGCATCGCGCTGCCCGCCCACCGACGACAACGCCGCCACCCGCCCCGGCCGCGCCTTCGACAACGCCTCCTTCAGCATCGCGGCCGCCGCATGCGCGTTCGGATAACCGGGCTGCGGCGCGAAATTCGGCGCAATCATCACGAATACGCCGGCCGTGTCGCGAAATGCGGCGCTGAGCGAGTCGGCGTCCTCGAACGACGCGATCGCCACCTCCGCGCCGCGCTCGCGCCACGGTGCCGCCTTGCTTGCGTCGCGCAGCACGGCGCGCACCGCGTGCCCCGCGTCGAGTAACGCGCGTGCCGCCGCGCCGCCCACCTGTCCTGTCACACCGGTAATTGCAAACATGCTGTTCTCCTCGATTACGGCGGATGCCGTGTTGGGAAGCATTCTCGGTGTGGTGTGGTGATTTCGCGAGAGCGTGGGTGTCATTTGTTTAATGACTCGATGTCATCAAACCTCCTTGGCGGGCCCAGGTGATGCGCTTGTCTGATGGAGTGTTGTCAACGCCAAGTATCGAATCGCCGCTCGATGTTCGCGAAACGCAGCGGCAATCGTGCGCAGCGCTCCACGCGACCTCGTATCCGAGAGGCTCGAATGCAGCACGATTTCCGAAGGAAGAAGCGCCGGGAGCCCCAGCAGCGCGCCGACTTCGACGGCACCGACCGGCGCGACCCGATGCGCGAACGCACCGACCGCAAGCCCGGCCGAGACACCGGCGGTGACGGCCGCCATGCCACCGCCTATGAACACGTCGATCCAGGCGATCCCCGCTGCGTCGAGCTTGCGGGTCGCGAGACTGCGCAGGTCGCACGATGTCGACAGCGATGCAAGCCGCAGCGGCGCATCGAGGCGGTCATTGGCGGAGTCCCGACAAAGCATGCCGGACTCGCCTCAGGGATTGTGATTGCTACGTTTCAGATCTGCTCGGCACTGGGCGTTGCGATCATTGGCGGCGTCTTTTACGGTGCGCCTGGCGAGAGCCACGCGGCCGCCGCATTCGGCCGCGCATTCAGGAATTCGTGCTTCAACGTACGCGACTCATTCGTGATCGTGGGCCGGGGCCACAAACCTCTCTCAGTGCTGCCCCTCGAGGCGATAGTCGGATCGGCAGGACACCGTCAACTTCACAACCAGTCCGGGATGGTTGTCCACCAGTGTCAGCGTGCCTCTATGCAGCGTTGCGACACCTTTCACGAGCGCGAGGCCGAGCCCGACGCCCGGCGTTCCCCGGCTCGCATCGCCCCGGTAGAAGCGCTCCGTTACCTTCGCCTTCTCGGCAGCAGGAACGCCCGGGCCATCGTCCGCTACTTCAATCTCGATGAGCCCGTCCCGCTCGCTCACTGTCACATGCACGCGCGAACATGCGAACTTCAGTCCGTTATCAATCACGTTTCCGACCGCTTGCGCAATCAGTAGCGGGTCCACAACCGCTTCCAGTTCGGCGGGGCAAGTCTGCGACAGGGCAATCCCTCGAAGGTCGCCCAGCGGTTGGTAAAACTCCACCGCTTCGGAAACGATATCTGCAACATTGCTCGCAACGAAGCCTGACCTTCGCACCCCTGCATCGATCTCCGCCAGACGAAGAAGGGCATTGAAAATGCTGATCACCCGGTCGATATCGGTGAGCGAACCCTCCAGGCGCTCAAGCGTGTCGGCGTCGACCCTCTTCTTCAAATCGAGAATCATCACCTCCATCCGCGTCCGGAGTTCAGTCAGAGGCGTTCGCAAATCGTGAGCGATTGCATTCGATGTGTTGCGCACGCTACTGATCATCTCGACCAGCGCCTCCTGGGCGGCCTGCCGCCTCTCCACCTCGTCGTGCAAGCGTGCATTGCTCTCTTGCAGGACCTTCTGTAGCCGCCGGAATTTCACGTGGGTTCTCACTCGCGCGAGGAGTTCTTCCATCTGCAAGGGCTTGGTGACGTAGTCAACGGCCCCGACCTGGAACCCCACGGTCTTGTCCTCGGTGTGCGACAGTGAGGTCATGAAGATGACGGGGATGTCCCACGTTTCCGGGGTCGCTTTCAAACGGCGGCAAACCTCGAACCCATCCAGACCCGGCATCATCACGTCGAGCAGTATCAGGTCCGGACGTACGAGGGCCGCGCGACTCAGCGCCTCTTCACCGTCCCGGGCAATCGAGACGTGCAAACCGCTCCCCTCAAGAAAGTCTACGACCAGGCCCAGATTCGGTGCCGTATCATCAACCACCAGGACTACAGGCGGATTTTTCTCGAACTCATCCGACATGTGCACTAACTTCCGTTCAGGTGTTTCTCGATGAGCACGAGCAGTTCTCGCGACTCAAAGCTTTCCGCAAGGTTGCCCACTCTGGTAGCGAATGCCGTATAGCGGGTGTCGCTCGCCCGAAGCGACTCAACGTGTCGCATGACCTCCCGCATCGAACCTCTGCGCGCGAGATCGTGCAACACCTCCATGCTCGCACGCGGCGGCAGGACGAACGACGAGACCGCTTCGGCGTCGGATGGCGTTGCGCCAATCCGGCGCGGACGCTCGGCCACATGTTCAGTTGCCGGGCGCACACCGTCACGTCCGGCAAACATCAGGCATTCGTCGCGTGGAGCTTGCCGATCGCCGGCGTCGTCACGCACCAGCGGCTCGTGAGCGGGACACTCAACCGCGAGGTCGAACCAGAATCGACTTCCTCGCCCGTATTCACTCTCGGCGTGAATATCGCTGCCCATAAGCCGTGCCAAATGTTGGCTGATGGAAAGCCCCAACCCCAGCCCGGCGCTCCTGCGCTCGATGTCACCTGCCTGTTCAAATGGCTGGAAGACTCGCTCGAGTTGGTCATGCTTAATGCCAATCCCGGTATCTTTCACTTCAAACCTCAAAATGCCACCTCGGACCAACTTCACCGAGAATGCCACCTCTCCGATGTCCGTGAACTTCACGGCATTGGAGAGCAGATTGAGCAGTACCTGCCGCAATCGCTTCTCGTCAACGCGAATCACTGCCGGCAGGTTTGGCGCAACCGCACAAATCTGCGCGAGCCCCTTCTCACGAGCCCGCACGCCAACCATCTCCCCAAGCATTTCGAGGAACGGCGCGAGCAAAACATCGTTCAGCTCCAGGTCGATTCGACCGGCACCGACGCGCGCGAAGTCCAGCAAATCATTAATCAACGTGACGAGATGCGAGCCGCTTTGCTCAATCAGCGAAACATGCGACTTTTGACGAACGCTCAGGTTGTCATCGCGCCGCAGAACCTGCGTATATCCGAGA
Source organism: Paraburkholderia sp. UCT70 (assembly GCF_050434085.1). NCBI lineage: Bacteria > Pseudomonadati > Pseudomonadota > Betaproteobacteria > Burkholderiales > Burkholderiaceae > Paraburkholderia > Paraburkholderia sp. UCT70. Next base: position 2,209,342 of record NZ_JBNPVZ010000002.1, read on the forward strand.
ATGCAGTTCAACGGGGTCCGGAGTTCGTGGCTGATGTTAGCCAGGAACTGGTCCTTCGCCTTGTTCGCCAATTCGGCCTCGTCCCGGGCAACACGCACCGTCTCCTCGAGCGCTTTGCGCGCCGAGATGTCCTGAATAATCGCAATGGTATGCTGAACCTGCTGACTGGAATCACGTTGTAACGACACGGTCGCACTGACCCACACGCGCGATCCGTCGCGCCGTATGTTGACTTTTTCGTCCGTGTAATGCGAGAAGTCGTTTTTGAGCAGTTTCTTGAATTGATTGATGCTCTCTGGAACACTGCCAACCGCTGTGACGTCCATGAACGTCATCGAGAGCAATTCTTCACGACTGTAGCCAACGATATCGCAATAGCGCCGGTTGACGCGGAGGAACCGGCCGCTCTGGTCACAATGAACAATACCCACTGCTGCGTTTTCAAAGGTTCCACGGAAGCGCTCTTCGCTGGTTCGCAGTGCGAGTTCTGCACGCTTCAAGTCCGTAATATCGACCATGGTTCCAGAGACGCGCGTAGCCGGCCCGCAGGAAAACCGAGGACCCGCGCCACGCGTCAAGACCCATCGCCAGGACCCGTCGCGGTGGAGCATGCGGTGTTCAATGCCAAACAGCCCGCCTGGCTCCTGGCGGCACCGCCAAAACGCGTCGCAAACGCGTTGCCTGTCCTCCGGGTGGATGACCTCCATCACGCGCGCGATGCCGGGAGCGGCGTCAGCCTCCGTGTAACCTAGCCATGCCTGGATGTTCCAGCACCTCAGCGACAGGTCCCGCCCCTCTTCGCCCGAGAGATCAATGGCCCACACCCCGACCTTCGAGCCGCGCATCGCGTCGTCCAGCCGATCGTTGGTTTCGCGCAGAATTTCCGCCTCGGCTGCCTGACGTGACGCTGTAGCGTCACGCACAACGAGCACCATGCCGATGACGTTGCCCGAGTCGTTCACAATCGGCGTTCCCCGATTTTCAACGGACACCATGCGCCCTGCTCTACCGACGAGCATCGTCTTCGGGGGAAAAGAAACGAAGCCACCCTCGCCCAGGGCTGCTGACACGCTGAATTTCAGTGGCGCATTCGTGTCCTCGTCGATTAGCCGGAGAACTTTTTCGAGCGGTTGCCCGACAGCGTCTTCCCGCGACCATTCTGTCAACGCCTCGGCGACGGGATTGATGAGCGTAATGTGTCCCTTACAGTCAGTGGCAATGACGCCATCGCCGATGCAGTCCAGCGTAACCGCATAACGCTGCTCGCTCTCGCGCAGCCGACGCTCCGCATCGTGCTTATAGAGGGCCATCTCGACAACCGTACGCAGTTGCAGGTCGTCGAAAGGCTTCAGGACGTAACCGAATGGTTCGGTCACTGTGGCGCGCCGGACCGTTTCCTCGTCGGCATAAGCCGTCAGGAACACAATGGGCAAACGGAGCGACTCGCGCAACTGACGAGCCGCATCAATGCCGTCCAGCTTTCCCTCGAGGCGCACATCCATGAGGACAAGGCTTGGCTTTTCCTTCGCAGCAACCGTTATCGCATCCTCGCCGGTCGTCACGCAACCTATGACGACGTGCCCGCAGCGAGTCATTTGTTGGGCAATGTCACGAGCGACCACCCGGTCGTCTTCGACAATCAGTATTCGCGCAGAAGACATGTTAGTGGCCGCCCGTTTGCTGGAGTCTGAAATTAATGTCAAATGCCGTCCCTCTCTCGCGACTAACCTCGATTGACCCGTGGAGTTGCCGGGAAAGGTCGAATACGAGCTGCAGTCCCAGGGATTCGGCATGCTCAAGTGAAAACTCTGGCGGCAAGCCGATACCGTCGTCGCCGACCCTCAAGCGGCACCGATGGTCTTCTTCCGCGGCCAGCTCAACGCGCAGCCGCCCGCTTCGACCGTCCGGAAACGCATGCTTGAGTGCATTCGAAACTAGCTCGTTGACGATCATGCCGCATCCGATCGCGCGATTCATGTCGAGCTGAACGTCGTCGACGACAACGTCCAGGATGACGTTCGATTGACTCAGTTCGTAAACGCGCGCCAGGTGCGCGCACAGATTCCTGATATGAGGCGCCATGTCGATTCGCGCGAAGTTGCCCGCACGATACAAATTTTCATGGACCATCGCCATCGAGCGAACGCGGTTCCGGCTCTCCTGAAACAGCTCCGCCACGACATTATCTTGCACACGAGCTGCCTGAAGGTTGAGAAGGCTACTAATCAGCTGCAGATTGTTTTTCACCCGATGGTGCAGTTCCTTCAGCAGAGCGTCCTTTTCTTCGAGAAGTGCTTCGATCTTCTCCAGGCTGGCGTTCTCGATAGAAATCGCCGCCTGGGACGCCAGCAACTTGAGCACCGCCATGCGCGGCGGCGTGAACGCGCCGGGCGCGAGCTCGTTCTCGAGGTACAGCGCGCCGACCAGTCTCGTCTGCTTGATGAGGGGCAAACAGAGCATCGAGCGTGAGCCTTTGCCACTGAAATACTCGTCAGAAGCAAACGGGTTTTCCGTCGTCGCATCATCGACAAGAAGCGTTTCGTGGGTGCGAAGACAATGGTGAAGCAGGGAGAGCGGCAAGTTCCGCGGCGAGGCAGTTCGCCGCTCTACGCGGACGTTACCTCCCTCGTTGGCCTCGGCTTCAATGTAAAGCTGCTCTTCGTGCGGAAGGATGAGCAGCGCGCGTCGCGCGCCCGCGTGCTCGAGCACGATGGTCATGAGTGTATTCATCAGGCTGTCGAGTACCCTTTCGCTCGATATCGCCTGTGACGCCTTGACGACCGTCTCCATCTCCAGCTGACTTTCCACGGCACCTGACAACGGACCTCCCGGCTCGTTAGCCCCGAGGTCAGGATATGCCGCCTCCAGCATTCTGACTTTCGCCGTTGCCCCCCAGTTCAAGTAGGCCGATCGGGCATTACGCAAGTACACCGCGGCGATGGTCGCGAAGCCGCGGTTGGCATAGAACCGTCCGGCTATCTCGCTGGCTAGCGCCTCGACATGCAGCAATCGGTGCGTTTTTGCATTTTCGATGGCTCGCTCGTATAGCCGCATGGCTTCACAAGCGTCGCCGCGCACGCGTGCGACTTCAGCTTCGACCAGCGCTGCACGCGCGGCGAAGTTCGTCGGACCGCTCAATGCCCAAGCGCGGAGCTTGTTCACGTGCTCGGCAAGCCTCGCGTCAGCGAGAACGTCGGCTTGCGATGAGTGGGCATCCCACTCCCGGAGCCATGTCAGCGCAGAAAAGAAGTGGTAAACGGCGAGTTCCTGGTGCCCCCATGTCGTCCACAACAAGGGGGCTGCCTTGTTCGCTGCCTCCATCGCACCAGCGATGTCGCCCGCCATGTAGCACGCCTCCTGTTTGCGAATCCAGTACCAGCATGCAGCAATGTCGAGTGCTCGATTGCCTTCGAGGTGCTGTTCCAGAGCCTTCGCGTTCGGATATTCCGAATCGGGTGAACCAAACCATGGCGCGCCGCCGCGCAATTCACGAATCAATGAGAGCTGCGAATTAATGATGTCGGCAATCAACCCGAATCCGGCGGACCGGACGACATGCAGCCGTTCGACTGCCTGATCTTCAACTTCGGCTAGTGGCGCAGAGGTGGCGAGCAGAGTGGTGACCAGACAACAACTGCTGAACCCGATGTATGTCAGGTCGCCGCATTGTGTTGCCACTTCGAATGCTCGTCGCAAGAGCGGAATCGCTGTTCGTATCGGCTCTGTCCACGGCATGACGTGATACGAGAAACACAGGTAGACACGGGCGCGAAACCGGTCAAGCCCCTTCTCATCGACGAGCGCCATCCCGAGCTTGCCAAACTCATGGGCGCTCTCGTAATCGCCGAAGAATGGACCGACAGCCATTCCTAAATAGGCGAAACCCAACGCAGATGCATCGGTGTTGCCGTGCGCTATGCTGAGATTCGCCATGCGCGTCAGCACAAGACACACCAGGTTTTCGTCAGTGAAGAATGCGGGCGGCAAAACGGCTGTGAATACGTTCAGCGTCGCCTCAAGCGCTTCGTCATCGAGCAATCGATTGTCACGCAATTCTGCAATCGAGCCGCGTTGAACATGAGCGACCACCTTTGCGTACTCTCTATCGACCTCTTCCCTGTCCGGATGGGGTACCCAATTGACGTCGACCTCGCGGAGATAGCTCAGGCAAATTTCTACCGCGGCGTGCATCTTGTCCAGGGCGGTATGCAGCGTTATCCGAAGGAAAGCCACTGCGGCCTTGTCGCGTACGCTCCCGGCATATCGTTCGAGACGACGCAGGCGGTCGTCTGCCTGTATTGGACTGCCGGCGAGGAACGTGCATTCTGCAAGCAAAAGCTCGATGGAAAACTTCTCGCAGTAATGGGTCTCCCACGCATCCTCGCCGAAAATCCGACTCGCTACCGTGAGATAGTTCAGCGCGGTACCGTAGGCAGCCGCTGCTCTCGCGCGACGGCCAGCGCGGAGGTTCAGGAGGGCTACGCGCGTGCGGACCCGGGAGTCGCTGATTGCGTGGAGTGCCCGGTTGTACTGGTTGACGACCTCGAAAATGTTCCGCTCGAGATTCGGGTCGGCGTCTCCCGTATCCAGCCGCATTCCGATGCGAAGATGCGATGGCGCGCGCTCGGCCTCCCCAAGTAACGCGTATGCAGCCTCTTGAATCCGGTCGTGGACGAAAGCGTAGCCCTCCGAACGGCGGTAAACCAGGCCTTGCCCGATTGCCTCGCCGAGCGCCGAGTCAACTTCTCCGCTTGACTGCCCGCTCACCTGCGCCAATACCGACGTAGCCGTCGTGGCGCCAAGGCAAGCGAAATCAACGAGCAGCCGTCGCGCGCGGTCAGACAGCCGCTCGATCTTGTTCACCAGCAAGTCAACTACGCTATCGGGGAAAGCTCCCTGCGCAATCTGCTCGACATTCCACACCCATTCCCGCGAGGCACGGTTTAACGTCAGATGACCTTCCTCGGCGAGGACGCGCAGGAACTGAACCGCAAAAAACGGGTTTCCGCCCGTCTTCTCGAACATCAGTCGCGCCAGCCTTCTGGCCTCTGCTGAATCACCGCGAGTGGTATCGCAAACGAGTCGCTCCACATCGCCAACCCCCAAGGGGGCCAGCAACACGTCATGAACTGGCACCGAGCCTTCTCGAATGTCGCTGATCACGCGAGCGAGAGGGTGACTGGGGCCGATCTCGTTGTCACGGAAGGCTCCAATGAGCAGAAAGTGGGCAATAGCGGAGCCCCGGCCGAGCGCCTCCAGTATCGAAATGGTTCCTGCGTCCAGCCATTGGAGATCGTCCAGAAACAGTACAAGCGGCTGTGCGGGTGTCGCGAACGCTCCAATGAAGCGAATCAAAGCAGTGACGAAGCGCTTTTGAGCGTCCAGAGGCGGCAATTCGGCGACTGCCGGTTGTGGCCCGACGATTTCTTCCAGCGCGGGGATGAGGTCGGTGAGCAGGCGGCCATGCGGTCTCATCGCGTACTGGATGCGCTTGCGCCACTTCACCAGTTCGCGCTTGTCCTCCCTGATAATCTGTTCGACGACTGTCTCCATGCACTGTGCAATCGTCGCGTAGGGGATATCTCGCTTGTACTGATCGAACTTGCCCGACGCAAATCGCCCGCGGCTCAGCGTTTGGTGGAATTCTCCAACCAGCGATGACTTCCCGATCCCTGAGTAACCGGACACCAGCACGAATTCGGTCGTACCGTCATGAGCCACGCGGTCGAAAGCTTGAGTCAGTGCGCTCAATTCCGCTTCCCGCCCATACAGTCGGTCTGGTATCAGCAGCCGGTCGTCAGAGTCTGCCGTTCCGAGGGCGAATGGCGTGAGGCAGTCTCCTGTCCGCAGTTGCTCCGCGCACAGACGCAAGTCGTATTCGACTCCGCGCGCGGTCTGGTAGCGGTCTTCCGCCGCTTTTGCGAGCAATCGCTCGACGATGGCTTCAAGCGATTCAGGAACGTCAGGAACGCGCTCGCGCAGAGGAGTTGGCTTCCTCGCCGTATGACAGTAAAGCCATTCCCCAGGGGAGTTAGCAGAGTACGGATACTTTGCCGTCAGCATCCAGTAGATGAGGACGCCCAGCGAGTATAGATCGGCGCGAGCGTCGACCGGCCGGTTGACGAGCCCAGTGCGCTCGGGAGCCAGATACGGAAGTGCGTCCGCGAGGATGACCGGGTGAGTCGACTCTTTTCCAGCAGAATCGACGCGCGTCGACAGACCGAAGCCCGTCAGAGCCACTGCCCAGTTGGCTGGGTTGACAAGAAGATGCGCCGGCCGGACATCCTTGTGTATGACGTCCCTCCTGTGCAACATCTCGAGGGCCGCCGTGGCGTTCGCGGCTATCGTCACGATCTGGCCGAATGACAACAGAGACGTATCGAGTGCAGGCAACACGATGCCGCCCGGGTCCTCGAGCTGCAGCGTAATGGAAGAACTATCGCGGACGAACTCAAGAGGCTGCGTGAAGCGGGGTCCATCCAGGTGGGCACGAAGCGAAAAGGCGTTCTCGAGCAAGGCCAGCGTTTGACCGGAGGGCTGACTAGCCGTTGGCCTCAGTGACAACCGTGACGTCCGGCCGTCGCCAGCGTCGATTCGCAACAGGACGAACAGACCATCGTCCCATAACATTTGCCCCGCCGATTCTTCGATATCCATGAGTCTCCGCCGTTCCCTCTCCACTCCGACACCGGCTGTTATCCATTCGCCGAAAGCATGTACCCAGCGTTTCGAACAGTTCTTAGAAGTGACACTTCAAACCCGGCATCGATCTTTTGCCGAAGCTTGCTGACATGCACATCCACCACGTTGGTCTGCGGGTCGAAGTGGTAGTCCCAGATGTTCTCGAGGAGCATCGTCCGGGTGACGACCTGCTCGGCGTGCCGCACCAGATATTCGAGCAATTTGAATTCGCGCGGCTTGAGGACAATGACTTTCCCGGCACGTGACACCTTGCGTGAAAAAAGGTCGATGCACAGGTCCGCGCACCTGAGCGTCGATTCGACCGCTTCATTCGGTGACCGGCGCATGAGCACCTCCAGTCGCGCGAGCACTTCTCCGAACGCGAACGGCTTGACCACATAGTCGTCACCGCCTGCCTTGAGACCCCGAATCCGCTCGTCGACAGCATCGAGGGCGCTCAGGATAAGCACCGGGACCTTGCTCCCGGTTGCCCTCATTGCCGCGACGATGCTAAGTCCGTCAAGCCCGCCCGGCAGCATGCGGTCGAGGATGATTGCATCGTAAGCGCTGCCCCCCATGGCCAGAAACATCCCGTCGCGGCCGTTATCCGCGGAATCAACGACATGACCCGCTTCCGTCAAACCCTTTTTCAGGAAGCCGGCCACCTGCACGTTGTCTTCTACTAACAAGATTTTCATCAGTTTGACTTTTGAATTGGGGATGCCGAGCCGGGCAGTTAACGCATCTCGGCAGTGATGCCGCTCTCTTCTGATCGACAGCCAACCCTGGATTATCCGCTCCGCCCGAAAACACAAGCTTCCATGCGCTCATTAAATTTCGTTAACGTTTCGTCCATATTTTGTCAATGCTGACCTCTCGCACCCGCTTGGCTGAAAACTGCCACGTCCCCACTTGTAAAAACATTAACAATAATTAATGCGGCGTTAACAAGGCGGAAAATACGACTCAGCTAATATCCTTGCGACACCGACCGTACGCGGCATGACAACTAGTGAATAACTCAGCTGCCCGCCGAAACCTCCGGGTTGCCCACGGACGAAAGCGCCATGACTCAAGCAATACTACGCCCCTCGACATGCACTTCCGGTGAGCGGGTTATCCGAATTGGTGAATGCGAGATCGACCTCAGCGTGCGATTGTTGCGCCGTCGCGGTGAGGTACTGGAACTGGGGTCTCGCGCATTCGACATCCTCGCTGTGCTTGCTCTGGCAGCCGGCCGCGTCGTCACGAAAAATGAACTCATGGATGTGGTCTGGCCGGATACGGTTGTCGAGGAAAACAACCTCCATGTGCACCTCTCCTGGATCCGCAAGGCACTTGGCCGCGATGGCCAGTTCATTGTAACGGTGCCACGACGTGGCTACCAACTGATAGCCTCCCGAATCGACGCACCCAGCTTTGACGAGGTTGCGCAGGACCGCCCCATTCGCGTCAAATCGGACGTGGCGCCGAGGGAAGAGCGACTGATCGGGCGGGAAAGCGCTATCGCGGAAATCAGGTCGCTGCTGCCATCCACGCGCGTTCTAACGCTTGTGGGCGCAGGGGGAATCGGCAAAACATCGATTGCCCGGGAAATTGCCCGCAGCGTTTCGGCGCAATGCGACCCCGAGATTCACTTCGTCGAGCTTGCCGCCCACAACACCTGTCGCGGCGTGGCTCAGGCATTGGCCGCCAGCTATGGTATCCCGGTCGACAGCGGGGAATCCGACCTCGAGCGCGTTGCACTGATGCTCGCGGGCAAGAAGGGCTTGCTCATCGTCGACAATGCCGAGCATGTCGTCGAATACGTGGCTCAGTTCCTGGAATTCGCTTGCCGTTATACGTCCGAACTGCGCTTCCTCGTTACCAGCAGATTGCGGCTTCGCGTGCCCTGTGAAGTTGTTTACCGCGTCGGCCCGCTTGCACTGCCTGACGTCGAGGATGCCCCTGGGGCAACGCTTCGCTCCCCATCCTTTCGGCTGTTCCAGCGACGTCTGTTCTCCAACGGGCAGAACATGGAGATGAACTGTGACCGCCTACGGCTGATCGACGACATATGTCGACGCCTGGACGGTGTCCCACTGGCCATTGAACTGGCGGCGGGGCGCGCCTCGATTCTTGGACTGGAGCATCTCCGAGTTGGGCTCGAGGAACCGTTGCTCTACCTGGGCGGCGGCTTCAGAACCGCGCAGGAAAGACAGAAAAGCTTGCGAGCCTCGTTGGACTGGAGTTTCGAGATGCTCAGCGACCGGGAGCGGGCGGTATTTCGGCGCCTTTGCGTGTTCGGCCATCCGTTCAACGCTGAGGCCGCGTGCCTGATCGCCCGCGATGACGCTCTCAATGACTCGGTGGTGATGGATTGCGTCTGCGAGCTCGTCGACAAATCGATGGTCGAGATTCGCTTCGAAGGCACCGTGGTCACGTATCACGTGTTGGCGCTGGCCCGCGCGTACGGAAGAGAAAAGCTTGCCGAGGCCGGTGAACTGGACGCAATCGTGGAACGATACGCCCTGTACGCCAGCGGCCAAAGCACCGACGAGGATTTCACCCAAACCTTGCGGCAAGCGCCCCACACGGCCGCGCACTCTGAAACTCTGCGGGATTTTTGGCAACTGGCCTCTTAACAATTGATTTGAGCCTCCGTCTTCGTTACGGCGAAGGACACCGGATGCTTTCGTCATCGACGTGGCGAAGACTCATCCTTCCGCACAGACAGGAAATCAGACTTTGCGGTGATAGAATTCAGCGGATATTTAGTTGTGGCCGTACTATTGACCTGCATGGTGGTTTGATGGTTGCCCGGTATAGCCTGACATTCGGCCCGTTCCGCATCGATTTCCCGCAGCGTGTCCTCACCAGAAATGGCGACGAAGTCCGCATTGGAAGTCGTGCGCTCGACATTCTTATCGTGCTAGCCGAGCACGGTGGTGAACTGGTCTCAACGCGTCAACTGCGCGACCAGGTCTGGAAAGAAAGCGTGGTCGACGATGGCGCGCTTCGTGTGCACGTTTCCACGCTTCGGAAGGCGCTGAGCGATGGCAAACCGGACAGCCGCTACATCGTGAACGACAATGGACGCGGCTATCGGCTCGCGGTGCCGGTCAATTCCACGAGGGCTACGCAATTCACCGCCGCCACGCCGACTGCGCCGGCCCGTACCCCCGATGAAGGTGCGCGAGCGTTGCCCGTGACCCTCACCCGGGTCATCGGCCGGGAGGATGTCATTGACGGCCTGACCGACCAGCTTCCCGAACGCAGGCTATTGACCATCGCCGGTCCGGGCGGCATCGGCAAGACCACGGTCGCCGTGGCTATAGCGCATCGCTTTTCCGAGCGTACCGGTATCCGGGCACTATTCGTCAACTTCGCCCCCGTTTCCGACAAGGCGAGCGTCGCCAGTACCGTGGCGTCGACGCTCGGCGTCGCCGTATTCAGCGGCAATCCAGTCCCGGACGTGATTGCCTCACTGGGCGACACGCCAATACTATTGGTCCTGGACAATTGCGAGCATGTCGTCGAGGCGGTTGCGCAGGTCGCGGAACAATTGCTGCAAGGCGCATCTGGCGTGTACCTTCTGGTAACAAGTCGGGAGCCGTTGCGCGCGGATGGCGAGTCGGTGCATCGGCTTTCGGCCCTGCCGTTTCCGGAAGTGGGTGCGCGGATGGGCATCGAGGAGGCCGGAAGTTATCCGGCCATCTCGTTGTTTCACGACCGGGCGAAGGCTGCCGATGACGCCTTTCAGTTCACGGTTTCGAACATCGGCGCCGTGGCCGACATTTGCCGGCGCCTGGACGGAATTCCTTTGGCGATTGAATTTGCCGCGGCGCGCGTCGCGCACATGGACGTGCGTGCGATCGCCGCGCGCCTGGACGACCGCTTTGCGCTACTCACACAAGGGCGCCGAACCGCATTGCCGCGGCATCAAACGTTGAAAGCGACGCTCGACTGGAGCTACGAGCTGCTGGACTCGCATGAGCAGCACGTCCTGCGCCGGCTGTCGGTGATGCGCTCTTCGTTTGGCATGCGTGAAGCCGTTGCCGTGGCAGGCTGTGGGCAGATCGATGAACTGGCGGTATTTGACGCAATCAGCGGCCTTGTCGCCAAGTCGCTTGTCGCACGTGATATCAGTGATGCCGACAACCCGTATCGGCTCCTCGATACGACCCGCCAATACGCACACCTTCGACTGCTGGAAGCCGGCGAAGCGAACGAGGCCCGGCGCCTGCATACGATACATTGCTGCGAGACCTTCGCAGACCTGGGCGCCGCCTGGGAGGGCAAGGCGCAACCCCAATGGCTCGCCCAGCTCAGCAAGCGAATTGACGATATCCGCGCGGCGTTCGAGTGGGCCTCGCATCAGGAGGGGGATCCCGAGCTCGAAATCGACCTCGTTATCGCCACGGCACCACTTTGGCTCCATCTCTCGCGGCCGCACGAGTTCCTTAGCATGGCCGAACACGCCATTGCAGCGGTTGAGAGCTCGGAACAGGCCGGTAGCACGCGACACGTCGAACTGCTGTTGGCTTACGGACACTCGCTCTGGCACACGCGTGGGCCAACCATCGAAATGGCACGTGCTTTTGAACGTGCCTACGCCCTGAGCCGACGATTGGGTGACGAGGCGTTGGAATTTCGCATTCTGTGGGGCGTATTTGCGCATCGGCTTGTCACAGGTCGATACGTGGAAGGTCTTGCACTGGCCGAGGCGATGCAGGCATTCGCGAATCGTTTCGGAGACTCCACGCTCAATCAGATGTCGGGCCGCAATCTCGCCTATGCACACCACTACCTCGGCGACCAGGCGAAAGCGCGAACGCTGATTGAACAGGTCATCGCCCTCGAAGCTGGCCCCACGCGGGAAAATCTTGCAAAGGCAAATGATGCACAAATGGATGGCCGCATCGCAAGCATGGCGGTGTACATGCGAATTCTTTGGCTGCAAGGCGAGACTGAGCGCGCTGTGAAGTCGGCAAGGGACTGCGCCGAGCTCGTCGCTTCGATCGAGCACGACCTGTCGATCGTCTACGGCCTCGCACTCGGCTCAATACCCGTCATGATCTGGGCAGGCGAGCATGACTTCGCCCGGCAGCTCACCCGCAAGCTTCGCGAGTGCACGAGCCGGCGGGGATTGGCGCATTGGGACATCTACGGGGAAGGATTCGAAAACATTCTTGGCGGCAGGCCTATCGCTCTTTCCAGAGCAACCGTTCCCCAACTGGAAGCGTTTGCAAGCGTCGGGTGCAAAGTCTCCATGGATGCGCTGATTCTGGCGGATCGCGTTGCAGAGCCGTCCTGGGTGAGCGAGGTGCTTCATGAGCATGCGCGCTCGAGCGTGTAATGGGCCGCACCTTGCACGGGTGAGACTCGCGGAGGCGGCGCCTGACGCGGACGCGCTGCCGGGTTTGCACCTGCGCCTAACGCTTCTTAGCAAACTTTAACTGAACGGTCCCGGCGCATCGCCTGGAGAATAGCGGTTACCGGGACTCGACATCGTTTCAGGCTCAGCAGGCGCAGTTGACACTGTGTGTGGCGCGAGTGGGAGTCCCCCCAAACCGCTGAACTCTCATATGTCGGCTTTCATGGACCACGTTCCGCCTGCAAGTACCGTCGATTCCGCGTCACCGCGTCTCGCGACGCCATGGTCGTCCCACCCAGTACTGGATCCCGAGACGCAGCAATTTCTCGATCTGGTCTCCGAAGCCGGCATGCATCCGGATTCGCTGCTCGCCGAACAGCCGTCGTTCCCCTGCCGCGCCGACAGTGACAACAGTTCCGCGGACGACTATGCCGTCACGACCGAAGCGCTGACCTTCAAGACTGGACCGACTGGCTCCGTCGACGTGCACATCGTGCGACCGGCCGGCACGCCGGGCTTACTGCCCGCCGTGCTCTACTATCCGGGCGGCGGCTGGCGCATGGCGAGCTTCGCAACCCACCGCAGGCTCGTGTCACGCCTTTCGGCTGAAGCAGAGGTGGCGGTTGTCTTCGTCTCTTGTTCGCCTGCACCTCACGCCCTGTTTCCGACACAAAACGAAGAGGCATACGCCGCACTGCAATACGTCGCTGCAAATGCCGAAGCGCTGCAGGTCAATGCTGGCGCGATTGCGGTGGCCGGCGATGGTGCAGGCGGAAACATCGCTGCAGTCATGGCGCGATGGGCGAGAGACCGGGATGGCCCGAGTCTGCGCCTGCAAGTGCTGTTCTGCCCCATCCTGTCGGCAGATTCCACCACGCAGTCATATCGTCAGTTCGCGACGGGGCCCGGTATGACGGCGAGAGCGCTGGAGCGTTTTATCGAGTCGCAGTTTCCCGAGAAATCTCGGTCACTCGCGGCGGCGATGCCGATACAGTCGAAACCCGACGAACTCGAAGACCTGCCTGCCGCACTCGTCATCACAGCAGAGAACGACATTACGCGAGATGACGCCGAAGAATATGCCCGCAAGCTCATGCGCGCCGGCGTCAGAGTCAATGCCGCTCGTTATATCGGCACGATTCATGACTTTATGGTTTTCGATGGCCTGGCTGAAACCAGTCCGACAGACGCTGCGTTCAGACACGCCAGCAGCGTTATAAAGCGCGCACTCCGGCGGTAACCGACCTGACTTCACCACTCACCGATGGCGAAGACACGCGTGTCTATTTCCCTTGCTGGAGGCGACCTTATGAAAATCGGCCGAATCGAACTCGATATGGACGTGCGACGCTTGCGGCGTGATGGCCAGGATGTGCGGCTGGGCTCGCGCGCCTTCGACCTGCTGGTGACGCTCGCCTCGGCAAATGGTCGAGTGGTGTCGAGGTCCGAGCTGATGCAGACGGTCTGGCCCGGCACCATCGTCGAAGACTGCAATATCGACGTCAACATCTCTGCGCTGCGCAAGGCGCTGGGTGATGACCGGGACCTCATCATGACGGTCGCGCGGCGTGGCTACCGGTTGGCCCCGTCTCAGGACGTACCCCCGAAATTCCGTACCGCCGCCAGTCCGCGGCCACTCCCGCGCCGCGTCGGGAATTTCGTCGGGAGGGACGTAGTCGTCGCCAAGGCAGCCGAGGCAATGGTGGAGTCCCAGGTGCTTACGCTGACGGGCACAGGTGGTGTCGGAAAATCGAGCCTTGCACTTGAAGTCGCCTATCGGATAGTGCCGTCATGCCCGGCGACGGTGGCCTTTGTCGATCTTGCGTCCCTAGCCACGATTGACGAGGTGCTGAGTGCCATCGCGTGCGGTTGCGGCGTCGAAATGCCGGAGGAAATCGTCTCTTCCGAGTGTTTAAGAGCAGCGCTATCGAATGCGCCGTGGTTGTTGATACTCGATGGCGCGGAGCATGTCATCTCAGCAGTTGCAAAAATCGTAGAAGCATTGTTGGCAGCGAGCCTGAATATCCAGTTCCTGGTCACGAGTCGGGAGCCGCTGAGGATTCGAAGCGAGACGGTTTTCAGAGTGGATCCGCTTGATGTTCCCAAACTCACGGACCGCTGCGACGAGATGCTGAACAGCCCGGCTGTCCAGTTGTTCGTCCACCATGCGCAGCAGATGCACCCGAGGTTTGTCCCTCGCATCGCTGAGATAGAGAACATCGCAAAGATTTGTCAGCGCCTGGATGGTATTCCACTTGCAATCGAGTTGGCCGCCGGACGAGCGGAATTATTGGGCGTAGAAGGCGTGCAACGGCTGCTGAACGATGGACTGTCGTTCCTGTCCGGGGGATACCGCACTGCGACGGCGCGGCATCGCTGTCTACAGGCAGCCTTTGATGTCAGCTTCGACCTGTTGAGCGCCCCGGCCCAGTCCCTGCTCGTTCAACTTTACCGGCTGGACAGACCGTTCAGCTTTGATTCGCTGCGTGGAGTCGTCAACAACATGGCAGTGACGACAGGCGGCTTGATTGAAAGCATGGATGAGCTTGTCTCGAAGTCACTTGTCAACGTCTGTTTCGACGGGCCAGAGGCGATGTATAGCCTTTTCGAATGCACCCGGACGTACGTCTCAGAGAAGTTCCAATGCGCCTTCGACGAGCACGCCCCTAAGCGGGCAGCTCAAAAATCTCTCGAAGGCGATGTTGACTTTCTCGGCAACCTGTTAGCCTTGAGCACCTGAACAACGAGCCCCTTCGTCCATCGGGCCAGCCGTAATCAGAGCCTGAACGAGGTTGACAAATGGCGCGGTCCCGGCACCGCTCCTCACGCCGCCGGGATCGCCACGAGCCTGATCACCGACGAGTCCTACCACCCGTACTTGAGTTCGACGCCGGCGTAGTCGGCATTGCGGCCGCCCGCCTCACGAATCGAGTTTCCCACCTGGAAGTGCACGGCTTCGACCGAACCTACCAGATTTGCCGCAATCGTCCAGTCCGCGCGCAACTGCACATACATGCCGGTCCACCGGCTGCCCTTGCCCGCCGTGCCCGGCACTGGCTGATTCGGCTGCTGGTACACGGCGTCGCCGGTCGTCTCGCGCCACTGGAAGCCCAGCGCGCCAAGCAGCGTGAGACTGGCCGAAGGCTTGAGCGTGATGGATGGTTTGATGTGGATCAGGTTCGCGTAGCCCGTATAGCCTGCGAGCGTGAAGTAATAGCCGTTCGGAAATAGCGGATTGAAGGTCTCGAGCCGCCCATCATGCGGGTGCCGGTCGCCAGAGGCAGCGTCGATCTGCAGCGCGACGCGCGGCGTCCACGGCAGGTCGAGCTTGTAACCCGCGATCGAGCCGACTGCCCACGCGAGAACCGTACTATTACCGACCGTTCCCGTCTGCAGCATCGCCTCGGCATCCCAATCGACGCGGCCGCGCGTGCCGAAATAATGCAGGTCCCAGACGTCGCGGTGCTCAGAACCTTGAGCGTCGAGGTATCGCGCGTTGGTGTTGTTATAGCGCGACCAGTAGCCGGACATATCACCCGGCCCGACGGATTGGCGCTCGAAACGCACGCCGCTGAAAGTGAGATTGCGGTTCGACACGTCGTCGAACACCGTCGCGTTACGGTACTGCACGGGCTGCGTCGCGTAGGCGATAATGCGCCACTTCTGGTATTCGTAGTCTGCCCAGATAGCATCGAACGCCTGTCGTACGTTCGGGCCATCGCGTACGGCAATGAAACGCTGCAAGTCGAATGCCATTTCCTGGCGGCCAACGCGAAACTTGAACGTACCGCCGCCGACCGCTCCGGTGTAGGCCACGAATCCCTGCTCGAGATCGAGCGGATTCTTGTCCACCGGCGTGACCACATTCTTGCCAAACGCCCGCGCATCCACGAGTTGCACGAAAAACTGCCAGTGCTCGGCGAGATGTGCATCGGCATGCACTTCGATGCGCTGAATCAGATAGGTATCCGACTGCGCAGAGCCGATACCGAACAGCGGGGCGTCATTGGTTTCGATACGCTCGCGCAGGTTCGCGCCAAGCGACAGATATGAGGCGGGGTCGCCGCCGAGCGGAATGTACTTGAGGCTGTCGAGTGGCTTGCGCGGAACGCAGGGGTTCGCAAGCACCGACCAGTCCTCCTGCCAGCGGTTGAACATCACGGCAAGACGTTTGACGTTACACGCGTCGGTCGTTGTGGCGTCATTCACCACCGTGCCAGTGGTCGCGCCGGCCGAGTCAGCCGCGAGGCTCGCACCTGCAACCGGTTGCGCAGCCGTATCCGCGAACGCTGCGTCGGCGCCCATCAGCAACAGCCCGGCGATGGCCGTCAAGCGCGCGGCCTTCTCGAATCGACGCCCGCGCGTCGTGCTCGATACCATGGATTTCCTTGCCTTTGTCGGCTCGTGTTTGTGTTTGCCCGTCCCGCTCACGCGCCGGGCCTGAGCGGGATGATTCCCTGCGCCGCCTGGATTCACGAGTGCCCCGGTGCGATCGCGCGCTCATGCTCTCCCGTGGTCACCGCGAGCCCGACGAGGGCGCACGCCGGCGCAAGCAGCGCCCAGAAGCCCATGTAGACCACCCCCAGTGCCCCGGCCACCGCGCTAACCGCAAACGCGACAATGGCCGGCATCATCGACCCGAAGCGCGAGCGCGCCGCGGCGCGCACGCTGTCGGCAGTACCCGGCGACAGCATGTCGATCACGTCCAGAACGGCTTGCGTGACGTTGCCCGTCATTACGGTATTCGGCACGCCAGGACGCTGGATCAGGCGCGGATGCGCATTCTGCACACCCATCGCGAACGCACCCACGACGCCGGCCACGATGACAGGCAAGCTGTCGGGCCGGCTGACCGGCGTCGCCCAGACGCCGGCGAGGCAAAAGCCGACGATCAGCACAGCCTGCACCGCATAGAGCAGGCGTGCGCCCTGACGCGCATGCCCCTGCGGGAGCCAACGCACGAGCAGGCTGCTGAGAACGACCCCGCCGATAAACGCGGGGAACACGATCAGCTTGAGCAGAACGCCCTGCCCCGAGCCGGCGATGCCGGCGCCAATCAACACGAAGTTGCCCGTCACGTGTGCGGTGAACAGACCGAACAGTGCAACGAAGCTCAGGGTGTCGACAAAGCCGGCGATCGCGGCAAGGATCGTGTCCTCGGACTTCATTGCGCCGCGCCTGCGTGAATTTCGGCGATATAGCCGCCCGGGAACTGCACGACCGCGGCATCACGCCCGGCCGAGGTGAACGGCGGCACCAGCACATTGACGCCAGCGGCCTTCGCCTTTTGAAGCGTATCGGCCAGATTCGATACTTCGTAGCCGGTCACTTCGCGCCCGAACGGGTAAGGCAGATGACCGTCCGTCACGAGCACGGTCATCTTGCCGAACGGCGATTCGATTCGAATGCGGCGATAGGTGTCGTCAGGTCTGCCGATCTCGACACCCGGCGCCTTCAGGTCATCGGACACCACCTTGCCGTGCGAGAATTTGACGAAATCGTGAACCAGCTTGTGCACGCTTTGCGGCGACACGTAGACCCGATTCTCGGGAATGGTCTGCAGCTTGTCGTAGTGCGGGGCCTCGGTGTGCCAGTAGAGTTGCATGTTGGTACCACCCGGCCACGTGATGATCGCATCGCGGCCGATCGGGTCGGGGAACGTATCGACGATCACATCGGCACCGAGTGCACGCGCCGACTTCACCGCCGCGTCCATGTCCGTCACGAGGTAGCCCGTGCGCTCCGCGCCGAAGGGATACGGCATGGGCGTCTTGAAGCCGAACACGGAGATCGTGCCTGCCGGGGTAAATACGAGTTGCGACATCGTCTGACTCGGTGTCGGCGTGACCTGGAACACACCCTGCTTCGACTTGCTGCCGCCGAACGTCGCCGCGAAGCTGTCGGTGAAGCGGTCGAAGTCCTCTGGTGCCACGTATACGTGCGTCGTGTCGTACTGCGGACCGACTGCGACCGACGGCGATTCGACCGGCGCTACGGGCGGTGTCGCGAAAGAAACGGGCGCGGCGACGAGACCACCCGCGATCATCAGGGTAACTAAGGCAGTGCGAATTGCTTTCATAGCGGAATTTCCTTGATATTTCATCGTACTGATCAATCGGTCAGGCGCGGCTCTCGCCGGTCGGACGCTGCGAATCGCCGAGCAGTATCGCGAGCACGAGCGCCGCGATCAGTCCCAGATGCTCGAAAAAACTGTTGAGCGCCGTGAAGCGCTCGACACCGGCATGGTTCCAGAAGTCGTTGGCAACCAGCATCGCGACGACGGTCAGCATGCCGAGGCCGCCTGCGCCGATCCACGCGAAGCGGCGCAATACCACGCACAGCGAGCCGACGATCTCGACCGCCACCGCGAGCGCTGCCCAGAGGGCGGCCGGGTGCAGGCCGAAATGCGCCTGCTCCGCAATCGCGCCCTCGAAGTTCAGCGCTTTGGTGACACCGCCGATGAGGTAGGCGGACACGAGCGCAAGGCGCACGAGCGGCCCAACCCACGGCGGCGATAGCAGCGCACGAACCCATGCGGGGTTGCTGCTGCCGTTCCATATCGTCATGTCAGATCGCCCAGCAAGAGCAGCCGAATGCGCCCCAGAAGCCCTTTGCATCCGAAGTCGGCAATGCGCTGGCCCACGCGCTCGCGTGCGCATGGCCGTGCACATCGCAGGCGCTCGCGCAGGCGCACATCGCCGCGGCAGCGGCACGCCCGAGCGGCGCGCCCTCGCGCTGCGTAGCGCCCCAGCCGCCATAGCCGCCGTATTGGCGCACCGGCGACCAGTCCGGCATTGCAGGCGGGATTGGCTGATCGTGTTGCGAGAATGGGCCCGCGCCCCAGACGATCTTTCCGCCGACCACCGTGAGCAATGCGGTGGTGCCGGCAATGTCGTCCTCCGCGCACGCGAAGAAGTCGCGGTCCGGAACCATGAGGTCGGCAAGCTGCCCGGGCACCATGCGCCCTTTCTTGCCCTCTTCGTTCGAGAACCAGGTGACGTACTCCGTCCACATGCGCAGCGCGGTATCGCGATCGAGCAGGTTACGTTGCGGATACATCCGCAGACCGCCAACTGTCTTGCCGCTCACGAGCCATGCGAGCGACACCCACGGGTTGTACGAGGCGACGCGCGTCGCATCGGTGCCGGCCGAGACCTTGATGCCCTTCTCGAGCATTCTCGCGACGGGCGGCGTGGCTTGTGCCGCTTGCGCGCCATAGCGCTCGACGAAATACTCGCCCTGATAGGCCATGCGATGCTGAACCGCGATGCCGCCACCCAGCGCCGCAATGCGATCCATCGATCGCTCGGAAACGGTTTCCGCGTGGTCGAAGAACCAGTTGATTCCGTCGAGCGGAATATCCTTGTTGACCTTCTCGAACACATCGAGCGCCCGGCTGATGGTTTCGTCATAGGTCGCATGCAGGCGCCACGGCCAGCGGTTCTGTGCGAGTACCCGCACCACGCCTTCGAGTTCGCCTTCCATTCCGGGCGGCAGTTCGGGGCGCGCCACGCGGAAGTCCTCGAAGTCGGCCGCCGAAAACACCAGCATTTCACCTGCACCGTTGTGGCGGAAGTAGTCCGAACCATCGTGATACTTGACCGACCCGGTCCAGTTCACGAAGTCTTCCTTTTCGGCCTTCGGCTTTTGCGTGAAGAGGTTGTACGCGATGCGCACCGTCATCTCGCCCGCATCATGGAGCTTGCGGATGACTTCGTAATCGTCCGGGTAGTTTTGCGAGCCGCCGCCGGCATCGATCGCGCCGGTCACGCCAAGGCGGTTGAGTTCGCGCATGAAATGACGCGTCGAATTGTATTGATACTCCAGCGGCAGCTTCGGGCCTTTCGCGAGTGTCGCGTAGAGGATCGACGCATTGGGGTTCGCCAGCAGCAGCCCGGTGGGGTTGCCCGCGCTGTCGCGCATGATCGTGCCGCCCGGCGGCTCCGGCGTATCCTTCGTATAGCCCACCACGCGCAACGCGGCGGCATTGAGCAGCGCCCGGTCGTACAAGTGCAGGATGAAGACCGGCGTATCCGGCGCGACGGCGTTCAGCTCATCGAGCGTCGGCAGCCGCTTCTCTTCGAATTGGTGCTCGGTGAAGCCGCCGACCACGCGCACCCATTGCGGCGCTGGCGTGATCGCCACCTGCTGCTTGAGCATCTCCATGGCAACGGCGAGCGAGCGTACGCCGTCCCAGCGCAGCTCCATGTTGTAGTTCAGACCGCCGCGGATCAAATGCAGGTGATTGTCGATGAGGCCTGGCAGCACCGGCCGGCCACCGAGATCGATAACTTTGGTCGCGCGGCCCGCGAGCGGCATGACGTCGGTATCGCTGCCGACCGCGACGAAGCGGCCATCGGCAATCGCCACGGCACTGGCGATCGGGTTCGAACGATCCAGCGTGGTGAACCGTCCATTGTGCAAAATGAGATCGGGATGGGTAGCGGTTGCGCTCATTTGCGTTTCCTCGTTTCTATCAGTTCGATTAAAAGCCCAACAACTGCCTCAGGGATGGAACGGCCTGTGCGCCGATCAACATGCCAAGCAGGCCGATCAGGGCAACGAGCGGAGGCGCGGGCGAGCGGACCTTGATCACGCTGTAGATCACGCCTATCAGCATCCCTGCACCGAGGGACACCAGATAAGATTCCATACGATCAGTCTCTCTGTGAGATTGGAATGCCGAAGCGAGACCTCGCAGTTCAACCCGAGTACCTCGCGGGGAATGCACTGCAGCGCAGCGATCGGCAGACCGCGTGCGCTGCCGCCGACTTCACGCGGAGCGCATCGCCCCGCTTTCGGCGATCGCGGAGGCGATTAGCGTGCCGGTACAGCCGGCAGCACCTCGTGCGGCGTAGCCGTGCGCTGCGCTGCCTTATGGACCATCGTGTACGCGTAGTCGACGCCCATGCCGTACGCGCCCGAATGTTCCTTCGCGATCGCCATCACGGCGTCGTAGGTCGCGCGGTGAGCCCAGTCACGCTGCCATTCGAGCAGGACCTGCTGCCACGTGACGGGCACGGCCCCCGCCTGGACCATGCGCTGCATCGCGAAGTCGTGCGCGTCTTTCGACGTGCCCCCCGATGCGTCGGCCACCATATAGATCTCGTAGTCACCTTCGAGCATGGCGCAGAGCGCGAACGTCGTGTTGCAGACCTCGGTCCACAGACCCGCTACGACCACCTTCTTGCGGCCATTCGCGGCGAGCGCGTCGCGTACCTTCTGGTCGTCCCACGAATTCATCGACGTGCGTTCGAGCACCTTGTGCTCGGGGAACACGTCGAGCAGTTCCGGATACGTGTAACCCGAGAAGCTTTGCGACTCGACCGTGGTGATCGTGGTCGGAACGTTGAACACCTTGGCCGCCTTGGCCAGACCGACGACGTTGTTCTTCAGCACCTGGCGGTCGATCGACTGAACGCCGAACGCCATTTGCGGTTGGTGATCGATGATGATCAGTTGGCTGTTCTGAGGAGTGAGAACTTCGAGCTTCGAATTGTTCATGACGGGTATGTCCTTTGAACCGGAGAGAGGAGGAAGCCGCCATGCCGGCATGACCAGCATGACCGGCAGGCGTCCAATGTGCATTGGCGCTGGGCAATTCGACATCCAGCTCCGGTTATTTGACACGCAAGGACAGAGCAGCAACAACTAAAAAGGGATTAAATTTTATTGCCCAAAGAATTAATCTTAAAAGCTCTTAATTGGTATTTTCTTAATCCAGAGTAGCCGGTAATCTTTCCACGAATTCGCTAGGTAGATCCTGTAATGGGACAGGTCGTCAATGAGACTCGCACTATGAAACCGTATATCCTTTCCTTGTTGGCCGGCATCCTTGCCGGGGTCGTCTACGGTGCGATCGGCGTGCAATCGCCGGCCCCGCCCACCATTGCGCTGATGGGCCTGCTCGGCATGCTGGCCGGCGAGCAGATACTTCCCCTCGCACGCAGGGTGCTCTCCGGTTACAAGTTGGGTGCCGCATGGCGCGAGGCGAAATGCAGCCAGCACATGTTCGGCTCGCTGCCGGGCGCTCAAGGCTCCAACGCGGCCGCAAGAGACCAGCAGTCATCCTCATTCTGATCGGCATCTCTCGGGCGTCAGCCTCGACGAAGGCGTGCCCGACGTTGGCCATCGCGACGCTTCAGTAACGTGACGACACGGTGTCTGAAGCAGCGAACGAGCGCCGCCCGCGACTCCATGACATCTCCGCTAAAAGTTCAGCGCTGCAATCCTTTACGCATCGGTGCACGTTTGCCCGGCGAGCCGTACCGATACGCCGAGAAGTCCTTCGGTTACATCGCACAATGCCTGGAGTCACGCGCTGACGACAAAGGTCGTTCGTTGCGTGACCCAAGCCTCTTTCATGCGAGCTCGAAACGGTCGAGGTTCATCACCTTGACCCACGCGACCACGAAGTCGCGCACCAACTTCTGCTCGCCGTCCGCGCTCGCATAGACCTCGCTCAGCGCGCGCAACACCGAATGCGCACCGAAGATAAGGTCGACGCGCGTGCCGGTCCACTTGACCTTGCCGGTGTTGCGGTCGCGGCCCTCGAACACGTCCTTCGCCGCCGAGACCGGCTGCCATTCGGTGCCCACGTGCCCCACGACCGCTCCAGACTCCCGTTGTGCACGCGGCATGCACCCTGCCCCGCCGCTTCACCGAAGCCGCGGTAAATTCGAAGCGGTTGTCTTCACAGCGGTCTTGCTGCGGCGGAGCAGCTTGACCTGGGACTGCGCGATGTCACTCCATGTCTGCTCCGCTCGACGCACGGCGCAATCAAACGACTCGTCTTCCACGGTGCAGCGACCGTCTACCGTGATCAGCCACCCCTTGCGCGTAGGCGTGCAACTCACGCGTCCGTCTTCCATGAGGTCGGCGTACCAGCGCCAGACACGCGCATCGTCAGCGTTCGCACGAACGGCGGCAGCGAGACGCGCGATCTCGAGGCTATGCGGGTGCGAGCCTTGCAGTTTCAAACCCATTTCATTCCCTTTTCGAAGCCACTCAAAACCGGGCACTATGAGCAAAAGGCCCGTTTCGCGTTCGTTCAAGACGCAAAGCAGCTAGAGCCGAGAGCGCCCCAGAAACCGTTCAGGTCCGAGGCGGGCACGTTGCTGCGCCATGCCCAGCCGTGCGCTGCGCGTACATCGGCGTGCCGCCCACCGTGTGCCCGGAATTCCAGTTCGCGCAGAGGAGTTGTTCTGGTGCGCTCATCGGCGCCCTCCTGACTCTCGGTCAGCGTGGGTTGAGCGCTGCAGTCCGCGTATGAACCGCAGCGGGGCGAACTCACGCATACCCCGCCGCACGACGGGGTATGGTGGTCGCGATTGGCATCGAGCTTAGGCGACGCGCGCCTCAAAGTCCTTGTGACAAGCTGAAGAGTTCTGAACAGACGCGCGTTGCCTCGCAGGCGCGTCACGCATATCTCGTCGTAGCGCCTCAGGACTTGAGGAACGCGAGCAGGTCCGCATTGACCTGATCGACATGCGTGCTGCACATGCCGTGCGGCGCGCCCTTGTACACCTTGAGCGTCGCGTTCTTGACGATCTTCGCCGAGAGCTTCGCCGAATCGTCGATCGGCACGATCTGGTCGTCGTCGCCGTGCAGGATCAGCGTGGGCACGCTGATCTTCTTGAGGTCGTCGGTGTAGTCGACTTCAGAGAATTGCTTGATGCACTCATACTGGCCTTTGATCGAACCGGCCATGCCCTGGCGCCAGAAGTCCTGCACGAGGCCCTGCGAGACTTTCGCGTCGGGGCGGTTGAAGCCGTAGAACGGCGTGGCCAGATCCAGATAGAACTGCGAGCGGTTCGCCGCCACGCCCGCGCGGATGTTGTCGAACACCGACATCGGCAGACCGTTCGGATTGTCCGCAGACTTGACCATTTGCGGCGGCACTGCGCCGATCAGCACGGCCTTCGCCACGCGCTTTTCACCATGGCGGCCGATGTAATGCGCCACCTCGCCGCCGCCCGTGGAATGGCCCACGAGCATCGCGCCCTTCACGTCGAGCGCGTCCAGCACAGCCGCGAGATCGTCGGCGTAGGTGTTCATGTCGTTGCCCTCGGACGGCTGGCCCGAACGGCCATGGCCGCGGCGGTCGTGCGCGATCACCCGGTAGCCCTGATTCACCAGGAAGAGCATCTGCGCGTCCCACGCGTCAGCCGAGAGCGGCCAGCCGTGCGAGAAGACGACCGGCACGCCCGTGCCCCAGTCCTTGAAGAAGATCTGCGTGCCGTCCTTCGCGCTCACGTAGTTGCCGCCGTGATGATGCGAGGTGCCGAGCGTATGCGCCGAACCGCCCGTCACGGACGCGGCTGCGTTCGCGGACAGGCTCGACATGGCTGCCACGGCGCCGGCCATGCCCGCACTTGCCGAAAGCAGCCTGCGGCGCGACGCCGAAGGCCTGGTCGAATCGATTTGCTGGGTGTTCATGCTAGATCTCCGTCGTTACATCGCCGCGCGCGGGCGTGGCGACGACCTTGCGTGTTGAGATGGATAGCGATGCGGCGAGGAGCGAGAACTTGCTGAATAGCGCCACATGCCGGCAGGCACTCTAATGACGCAAGCGGCCGAAGTCCTTGGCGCAAACTGAAAAGTCCTGAAATGAAGCCGCAATGCCTTTGCGCCCAGCGAGGCGCAAAAGCTTTAGCCACGATTCGGCGCCGTTGTCGCGCTCACGCACGACCCCAAAGCTCGATCGAACGGATATCTCGCATGCGCCAGAGATTAAATATTCTTAATCAGACTCTGCCTGATCCAGACGAACCTATACTTTTTCCGCGAGCCTTTCGCGTAGTTCCTGTCACGCCACGTTCACCAACCAAGACTCGCATCATGAATCCGTACATCCCTTCGCTGCTTGCCGGTACTCTCGCCGGGGTCGTCTACGGTCTGATCGACGTGCAATCCCCGGGCTTCTAGCGGATGAACAACGTCGAGTTTTTTCATTACCTCCTGCTGTTGATCTGCGGAGCGGGCGCCCTGACGTGGCTCGCGGAGCGCATCGCGATCCCGCCTGCCGTCGTTCTGCTGCTCGGCGGCTGTGTGATCGCAGTCGCCGGCAGGCGCGTACCCGACGTGGACCCGAACCTGCTGCTCGCGGCCGTGCTGCCGCCGCTGCTGATGTCGAGTTCGTTCTATACGGCGTGGAAGGAATTCCAACGCGACATCGGCACGATCGTTTCGCTCGTGCTCGGGGCCGTGACATTCACCACCGTCACCGTGGCTGTCGCCGTGCATGCCTTCAACCCGAACCTGCCATGGGCGGCGTGCTTCACGCTCGGTGCGATCGTCTCGCCGCCCGACGCGGTCGCCGCCAAAGCGATCCTTCAGCGCCACCCGCTACCCGCCAGGCTCGTGGCCGTGCTGGAAGGCGAAAGCCTCGTGAACGACGCGTCGGGCCTGCTGCTCTATCAGATGGCGGTCTCGGCAGCGCTAGCCGCGACGATCACGGTCACGAGCGGATCGGTGCTGTTCTTTACGCTTACCCTGATTGGCATCGCGGTCGGCATCGTGTGCGGCCAGGCAATGTGTTGGGTGCTGCCGCGTCTGGGCGATCCGATGCTCGGCATCGTCGTGACCTTCGTTATGGCGTGGGCCAGCTACGGTATCGCGGAGGCCGTCAGCGGATCGGGTGTGCTGTCCGTCGTGACCTGCGGTCTCGTGCTCGGCATCCGCCAGCATCGGGTATTCGACGCCGATATGCGCATAAAAGCCAAGGCGACCTGGGAAGCGGTCGTGTTCGTGCTCGAGGCGCTGGTCTTCATCCTGATCGGCCTCACATTGCATGCACTCCTCTCACGGGTGAATCACGAATCGGCCGTGTTGACGGCCGGGCTGCGTGTCGCGTTGCCGGCAACTGCGGCAGCCATCGTTGCGCGCCTCGCGTGGGTGTTCGCTGCGATCTGGCTGCCCGACCAGATACGCGCGAAACGCTCGGGCCGCGAGCCGTGGAGCTTCAAGGAAGCGGTTGTGCTCGGCTGGGCGGGTATGCGCGGCGTCGTCAGTCTGGCGGCCGCAATCGCGCTGCCAGACAATTTCCCCGGCCGCGACCTGATCGTCTTCAGCACATTTCTGCTGATCATCGCGACGCTTGTCGTGCAGGGCGGCAGCCTCGCGCCGCTCATCCGGCTGCTGAAACTGCGCCCGACAGCCCGTCACACCATGTCCGAGCACGAGGCGCGCGCCCATGCGTTCGGCGCCTCGCTCGCTGCGCTCGAGGAAATCGACGAGCGCTCGTCCGGCATCGAACGCGCGACCTTCGAGCGGCTGCTAGCCGAATACCGGATTCGCGTCACCGCGAACGAAAGCGCATACCAGTTGGGTGCGGACCGAATCGAACACCGTGCGCACTTCCTGCGTGTCGAACTCGAACTCGTTGGCGTGTCGCGTGAGGCATTGCTCCGCCTGCATCGCGACGGCAAGGTGGACGACGCGGTCCTGCATCGCATCGAATCCGAACTTGATTTCGAGGAACTGCGGCTGTTGCGGCTGCTCGAACCGTGACGGCTTGCCTCCACGTCGGCCCTCAACGAAAGGTATTCATCATGCCCACTACGATCAAGGCTCTGCTCACGCCGCGCGAAAGCGACATCGGCAAACCTGATCGTGCGGCGCGTGCTTCCCGCCCGTGCCGCGCGCCTCGTCGGACCATTCATTTTCTTCGACCATATGGGGCCAGCCGTGCTGCCCGCTGGCAGCGGCGTGGATGTGCTGCCGCATCCGCATATCGGCCTCGCGACCGTCACGTACCTGTTCGAAGGCTCGTTCATGCATCACGACAGCCTCGGCTATCGGCAGAAAATCGTGCCCGGCGACGTGAACTGGATGACGGCCGGTCGCGGCATCGTCCATTCAGAACGCACGCCGCTGGAGGATCGGCCAGTTGAACAGGCGATCCACGGCATTCAGACCTGGGTCGCGCTGCCTGTCGAACACGAAGACGCCGCGCCCGCGTTCATTCATCATCCGGCCGATACGCTGCCGACGTTCACGCGCGACGGGGCAACCGTACATGTGATCGCAGGCACGGCTTTCGGGAAGACCTCGCCGGTCGAAGTCTTTTCACCTACGCTCTACGTCTATGCCGGGTTCGCGGCTGCCGGTCGCCTTGCACTCGATGCCGAGCACGAGGAGCGCGGCGTCTATCTCGTCGACGGAGATCTGACCATCGACGGGACGCCGTTGTCTCCGACAACGATGGCCGTGCTGGAGCCGCGTGCAACGGTCGAACTCGCCAGCGCGCATGGCGCGCGCGTGATGCTCCTCGGCGGCGCGCACCTGCCGGGCGAACGCTTCATCGAGTGGAATTTCGTGTCTGGTTCGCGCGAGAAAATTGTGGCTGCGCGGCAAGCCTGGGCTGCGCGGACCTTCGGCAAAGTGCCTGGCGAAGAGCATGAGTGGACGCCTCAACCCGAGCGTGGCGCGCATTGAGCATTGACTTGGGGAGCGATTGCGTTTGGCGCGTCATGCCGCTCATTGCGCGCCTCAAGAAGCCTTGACGCGCGCTTCGTCTCGACCGAGCCACGCATGAATCTGGCTGACTACCGCTGCGCCGTCTCCTACCGCTGCGGCCACCCGCTTCGGCGCCCCTGATCGGACGTCGCCGATCGCGAAAAGCCCCGGCACATTCGTCTCGAGTGGGAAGCGCTCAGTGCCTGCGTTCGCATCGGGCGGCCCCGTTTCGACAAAGCCGCGCTCATCCAGTTGAACGCCCATCGATGTCAACCAGTCTGTTTTTGGATCGGCGCCGATGAACAGGAAAAGATGCTGTATCTCAATGAGCTCACTGCCCTGTTCGTGATGAAAGACGCGAATTCGCTCAAGACCACCGTCGCTCGCTTCCAGTGATTCAAGCGTGCATCTTGCGCAGATCGACACGTTTGGCAGAGCGCTGAGCCGGTCTATCAGGTAACGGGACATGGTGGCTTCGAGACCATGGCCACGTATCAAAACGCGTATGCTTTTCGCGAAGTTGGCGAGAAAGACGGCAGCCTGCCCAGCCGAGTTACCGCCACCGATCAGCACAACGTCTTTCCCGCTGACGAGACGCGCCTCGATGGGCGACGCCCAATAGTAGATCCCTCTGCCCTCGAAGCGCTCAAAGCCCGTCACGGAAGGCTTTCGATACACCGCTCCGCTCGCGACCACGACTGTCCGCGCACGCACGCACTGTCGATCGGAAAGCGCGAGCACGAAGTTGCCCGCAGCGCCCTCGACCCGATCGACCGCAGTGGGAATGGCCACGTGAGCACCAAATTTCAATGCCTGCTGAAACGCGCGTGCTGCAAGAGCTTGCCCCGATATGCCGGTCGGAAAGCCAAGGTAGTTCTCGATACGTGCGCTCGCACCGGCCTGACCACCTGGCGCGCGCCGATCGAAAACCACGACCGAAAGCCCCTCCGACGCCGCGTAAACGGCCGCCGCCAGGCCCGCCGGACCCGCGCCGATGATAGCGATGTCGTAGCACTGCGACGCACTGAACGTCGGCACCAAGCCGAGCCGGGTGGCGAGCTCCACTTCGTCGGGCGCCCTCAGGACCGACCCGTCCGGGCAAAAAACAAGCGGGAAATCGTCGGCCTTTGAAGTGAGGCCGGCGAGCAGCTGCACGGCGTCCGAATCCTTGTGTGCATCGATCACCGCAGCCGGATAGGCATTGCGCCGCAAAAAACCTTGCAGGCGGACTACCCTCGCGTCGTCACCCTTGCCGACGATAATGGGACCGAGCCCCTGCTCGATGAGCCCGAGACGCCTCAGGATCAACGCGCGCATGATGTGCTCGCCCAACTGGGCGTCCGCGATGATCAGCGCCCGCAACTCCTCTGAGTTCAGGACGAGCGTATCGCAGTCAGTCATGGCAATCGCGTCCACCAGCGACGGCTTGCCGGTGAGTTGCGCCATTTCGGCCATGAAATGGCCGTCATGATGGTCTGTCACGACCGTGGTACGCCCTTGCGGGTCGCACGAATAGATCCGCACACTCCCGCGCAGCAAGATGAATAGCCCTTCTGCAATGCGCCCCGTCCTGAAGATCGAATCGCCGGCCTTGAACGACTTCGGGCGGCCATAGCGCCTCGCACTGCGTATCTCCGCATTGGAAAGGCGCGGAAACATTTGATGCTGCCGATATTCAAGGGACGAAAACGGAAGTTCAGAGTCGAGTGAGCTTGCGTTCGTATTACCTGCGTCGATCATATTCGCCTCGCCTGCCGGCCGCGTTGAGTTCGACTCCGGATGTTAGCGACATCATGCCCAAAAGTACTTGTTGCGAAGCTGAATAGTTCTGAAGAGACCAGCAACCATAGGGGAAGCGCTTTCCCATCGAATGGGCCATTGCGCCACGCGCAACACGAGCTCGCGCGCTGAGTTTATTCAGCTGGGAGCTCGTGTTGTTTTGCTTGGTGAGCATCGCAAACTGCCCACGGGGCATGCCATGGAACGCGCAAAAATCACGATCGCCTACGACTTCATTTGTCCATGGTGCTGGATCGGACATCGAAATCTGGAGGCCGGCAAGGCCCTTGACGATCTTCCCGAATTAGATGTTCGTTATCTTCCGTTCGAATTGAACCCGGAAATACCGCCTCAAGGGATGCACGGGCGCGCCTACCGAAGGCTCGAGTTCGGTAGCTGGACTCGCTCGGAAATGCTGGGCGGACGTGACTGGATGCGGCCCCATGCCGGCCTGTCGCCGCGGCGCCACTTTCCGGCATCGCGCCTCGATGTAGGCAGCAACAGAGTCATTCCAGTCTACTCAGGCGACACTGGCTAGCAAGGTCAACAGCAACCGGCTGATTATTAATGATTATATTGGCGGCACACGGCAAAGCTTAACCAAGCTTGGTGCCGCCTAACCGGAAACCTGCGCGAAAATCAAAGGGATACCTAACGGCCGTTATGTACTCGCTCAGAGACCCCAACCGAATCTCGGTCAGATCACCAGCACGCGTTTAGCGATGCGCGTGGCCGCTGTGACTTTGCCGTGACGCGCCGCTATTTGAACTTGACGAGATCCTTGAAGATCAGTTGAGCCCAGGTATTCCCCCTGGCCTGGACGAGCGAACCGCCATCCTTGAGCGGTCCTAGCGCAATCGGCGCGAAACCGAGTTGTTCAGCCAGAGCCGCGACCGGTGCCACCGCACTTTCGTCATCGCTCGACAGAAACACGACGCGGCTGCCGCCATTTACACTCGGATC
This sequence comes from Paraburkholderia sp. UCT70, assembly GCF_050434085.1. Taxonomy (NCBI): domain Bacteria; kingdom Pseudomonadati; phylum Pseudomonadota; class Betaproteobacteria; order Burkholderiales; family Burkholderiaceae; genus Paraburkholderia; species Paraburkholderia sp. UCT70. The sequence continues at coordinate 2,239,580 of NZ_JBNPVZ010000002.1, forward strand.
AGCGGCCAGAACAGCGGCGGGCAGATGGTTAAAACCCTTTACGAACCTGGACCCGTTAAACGCTTTGGCGACAACTGCGGAGGACGGCAGATCTTGTAGCTCTTCGACGGGAACGCCGTAAGCATTTGTCGCGTCGATGACCGTCTTGCCCTTCCAACTCTTGCTCTGCTTCGCGACCTCGCGGTGCTCCCAGAAAGGAACCGCCAGGAAGATCGTGTCGGACGCGATTGCATCCTGCAGCGTCCTGGGGACGACGGTAGGGCCAATCGCTCGCGCCTGCTGCATCAACGTCTCGGGTGGGCGCCGGCTGGCGACGGTCACATCGATGTTCTTTCTTGCAAACGCTCGGGCGAGCGCCTGGCCTACCGCGCCAAAGCCAATAATCGAATAGCTCATGCAAACTCTCCATTCAGGGGACGTTTTGATCAACCACGGACTCGTGTTAGTTGGTAACCGGGCGCGCGGGACCGTTGCCCGCGTCAGGCGGCCCGCTGCGCGCGATGCGCCACGCGGGCCGCAGCAGACACGCGGAGCCGAGCGCCTTCACCGCCGTTTACAGCGCAGCGCGAGCAGACGTGACAATACCCGCTGGACAATCACCGAAACCAATCCCGTTTATTGATCAGGATTTCATATCTATTGACACAACTCGTACCATCTTCGTCAAAATTGGCAGGCCTCCTTATACGTTTTTCGACGCGATTTCAGATGGCCGAGAAGCCGCCGTCGACAGACAACTCCACCCCATTCACGAAGCTCGAATCGTCTGAAGCAAGAAACAGCGCGACCGTCGCAATTTCCTCAGGACGACCCATCTTTCCCCGCGGGATCAGGGATTCGAACATCCGCTTCGCCTCCTCGTCGAGAACTTGGTCCTGCATCGGTGTGGCGATCGGCCCCGGGCTCAGCACGTTCACCCGGATATTCCTGCCCTTCAGTTCGTTGAGCCAAGTACGTGCGAATGAGCGCAATGCCGCCTTGCTCGCCGCATACACGCCGTAACCAGGAAAACCCTTCACCGAAGCAACTGACCCGGTCATGAAGATCGATCCGCCATCGTTGAACAGCGGCAACGCCTTCTGAACCGTAAACAGCGTACCGCGCGTATTCAGGCCGAAGGTCGCATCGAAGTGCTGCTCGGTAATCTCGCCCAGTGGGACGGCTTCGCCCATGCCAGCGCTCGCGAACAGGATGTCGATCTTGCCCTTTTCACGCTTGACTGTATCGAACAGGCGGTCGAGGTCGTCGAGATTGGCCGCGTCGCCGCGCACACCGGTCACGTTCCGGCCAATCTGCTTGACGGCCTCGTCGAGCACCTCCTGCCTCCGGCCCGTGATGAAAACATAGGCGCCTTCTTCGACGAACCGCTTGGCGCTCGCCAGCGCCATGCCGCTCGATCCCCCCGTGATGACTGCAACCTTACCCTCAAGCTTTCCCATGACATCTCCTTTCGTGGTGTCGGACAGCGTCCCGGTTCCCATTTGCACAAATGTGCTGTATCTTGTGGATCACTGATCCAGATACGAATTCATTATATACGGATCACCGATCCGTTTGTCAAGGAAACCCGTGCGAGCCGACGCCAGAAAAAATTACAGCCACCTACTTGCAGTCGCGCGCGACGTCGTCACCGAGCATGGCGCCGATGCGTCCATGCGAGATATCGCCCGCCGGGCCGACGTCGGGTTGGCCACACTGTTTCGCCATTTCCCGACGCGAGAAGCCTTGTTCGAAGCGTTGCTGCGTACGAATCTGGACGCACTGACGCAGAAGGCAAGCGAACTCGAAACGTCGAATCCACCTGACGAAGCGCTCGTGTCCTGGTTTCGCGAAGGGGTGGCATTCGTTCATAGCTATAGCGGCGTTGTCGCCCTGATGGCGAGCGCCCACGCGGACCCGGACTCCGCGCTCCACGCTTCATGCGCGGCGGTGCACTCAGCGGGCGCGCGACTACTGCTCCGTGCTCAGGCGGAGGGAACGGCGCGCGCCGATATGGATGGGGTCGACCTGTTCGCCCTGATGTCGGCGCTCGGCTGGCTCGTCGACCAACCCTCATTCGCGCCACGGGCCGATCATCTCTTTCACGTTATCGCGAGCGCCATCCTGACAAATCGGTCGAGCAACCATGTCGAGAAGGCAACGTGTTGAATCAGATCGCCGACGCATACTTTCCTGCCAGGAAAGCCCCGGGGATTCGAACCAGACGGCGGAAAGCCGACTGGAGCCGACACTCGAACGGCCATTACCGCACTTGATCCACCGGTTGAATCCGCCGCCGCTCGGTGACAGCCGGGTCAGTCCTCGATCTCTCTATCTCAGCCGGGTTGAAGGTGCTGGCACTCCGTTTGGAACCAATAGTCGACCAGGCGCTGTGCCGCTTGTAGATCATCCGGGTAATACGGATCATCAAACCACGGTGACGGGTCGTAGCCCGCTTTCCTCAAGGCAGCGAGTTCGCTTTGGTGCTGCGCCATCGTAGGGGGCGCGTTTGTCTTGAGCGCCGCCAGGTCGCGGCACTCTGTCGGAGTGAGGTGCGGCCCGGTATACGGCATGCCACCAGCGACACAGCCGGCGAGCAAAATCACCAGAGCGGGAAGTATTGACTGTGTTCCAGGCCGATTTCTCATCGTACGTCTCCTTCCCTGCGCCGCGCCGTGAACCAACTCGTAGTGCGCATCGTTGCCGCTGCGGGTGGAAAATGCTCGCCTTCGACGCATGTCACTTCGGAGCCGGAGCCGGAGCCGGCGTCGCCTTCTCTCACCACCTTGTAGATGCCACACGTCTGAACCTTCTCGCCCGGTTTGTGCCCTTCGGCCCTATCACGCTCCTTCGGTTGATCCGCCGCAGGAGCAGCAAGCATCGTTCCCCTCCCGGCTACCGCGGAGGTTGGTCAGCGAGGCGCGCCGCGAATAGGATCGCGCGAGGTTCGCATCGGCGGAGTCTCGGTCCTCGAGAGTCGCTCTTTTCGACCCGTTGCCGACGGTCAAGTCGTCGCGGTTCAAACGGCCGGTATCAAAGTGGAACGGCCAGTCGTAAGATTATTCGAGTGCCCGATGTAGAGGGTTTCCGTTAGATAACATTGCAGCGAAGCACGATGTGGCATCCACTTGAGTTTGTCGATGGTCCCAAACACGTTCGCGATGAAACTACTTCCAAAGCAACTGAACACCCGCCTGCAACTACGCAGGAAACTGCGTCGCGCCAGTGGCTTTCAAATCGCCATTGCTCATCGCCTGCGACAGCTTAACGTGGAGGATTGGCGCACGGTAACTGCCGGGCAAAGCTTTTATTTTTCGCCTGAATACCTGCAAATGCTTGAAGTGGCAGGTCCGGCCAATCTCGAGCCGCGTTACGCCTTAATCTCAGATGACGACGGACCGCGAGCCACAGTCTGCATGCAAATCGTCCGGGTGAGCCTCGAACACTTTGGTGAACAAGGCAAGCGCAAACTCAAAGTGCCATTCAAAGAGCGTATTCTTGTCTGCGGCAACCTGCTCAGTTACGGGCAGCACGGTGTTTGTTTCGCGCCGGGCAGCCCTCCTGCGGAACTGTGGCCCGCCGTGGCGGAGGCACTCTATCGTACCCGCCGATGCGAAAAGCTGGATGGTCAGACCAACGTGATTTTGGTTAAGGACATTCTGGAGGCCGACAAGGTACCCAGTGCCTGCCTTGGGAAACTCAGCTATTCTGCCGTCGAAACCGAGCCCAACATGGTGCTGACGCTACCCGAAGGCGTCCATACCCACGATGACTATCTTGCCAGTCTTGCTTCCAAGTACCGCAATGCCGTCAAGTCCCAGATCTACAAACCGTTCGATGCGGTTGGATTCCGGATCGAACGCCTTGAGGAGGTCGCCCCGGTTGCCGGACATTTACAAGATCTTTACCTGCAGACCCACGCCAATGCCAGCTTGCGCCCGTTTATGCTGGATCAGGAATACTGGCCAGCGTTAGCGGTAGCTGCCGGCGCATGTATCGCTTTCCACGTCGCAGTTAAGGGTAGCCGAATTTATGGCTTCGTTGTCACGCTCAAGGATGCGGAGACGGCGGTCGTGTGGCACATCGGTTTCGACCGCGAAACAGCCGCCAATGGTGTGCCGCTTTATCTGCGCCTCCTGCATGCGTCACTGACGCAGGCAATTGATTTCCGTTGCCGACGCGTCTCTTTCGGCAGAACGGCGCTCGCACCTAAAGCGCGCATTGGCTGTCAGCCGGAGCCGATGCAGATTTGGCTGCGCCACCGCCAGCCTCTGCTAAACCAGGCCATCAGCCCTTTGCTGCGACTGATGCAGCACGAAGAGGCGCCGGAATGCTCTCCTTTCAAAAAAACAACGAACCACTCTGAAGAGCTTTGATCTGATATAGCCGTACATATACTGAGCAAGCTCGGTGCGCATTTTGAACGTTTCCGATGAGTCTGTACATTCGGCTTTTGATGTGCCTGCCATCAGCACAAGCCGTGCGATCCCCCGGCTGAACCTCGGCTGGACGGCGACAATTATGTTGGCCGGCGCATTGACTCAGGTTTTCTATTACCAAGCGGCGCCTGTTGCCTCATGTAATTTGTTACCCGTCAGAATGCTGGCGGGGACGACTTATGACGAGGCGGCTCAGCATGACAACACGACGGGAATTGACTGAGGCAGTCGGTGAGCGGCACCGCCGTTCCAACCGAAACGCGGTTATCACCGCAGGCACGCCATCCGCGTGCTGTGCCGGGAGGCTCAGCCTCCAAAGGCGAAGCCCGGTCCGCAGCGACGCTACGACGACGAGGTGCGGGCTGCGCTGATCACGCTGTGGGAGGCTGCCGACCGGATCTGCGGCAAACGACTGAACGCGCTCATCCCCACGCTGATCGATTCGATGACCCGGCATGGCCCACTGACGCTATCGAAGCAGCCGCGCCAACGGCTCAACCAGATCAGCGCCGCCACCATCGACCGGCGCAGGCTCGTCCCTTCCACCTTCAAGGTCGTTCACATGCGAACCGCCGTCACCGAACCCATCGACATTCAAAGCATCCGCGCCGAACTCGCCGAACGGCAGGCGCGCTCGCCGCTGTTTTCGCGGCCCGGCTTTCTGATTCGCCGTATGCATCAGATCCACACATTCCTGTTCGCGCAGGAAACCAGCGAGTTCAACATCACGCCGGTGCAGTTCAGCCTGCTCACCGCGCTCGATTCGCTCGGCGAGATGGATCAGAACACACTGGCGACGGAAGTGGGGCTGGAGCGATCGAGCGTCGCTGAAGTGATTCCGCGCCTGAACGCGCGCGGTCTCGTGAGTCGCACGCAGGCCGAGCACGACAAGCGTCTGCGCCTTGTCAAACTCACGCCTGCTGGCAAGCGTCTCGTCAAGAAGATGGGACAGGCCGTGCAGCGCGCGCACGATCGCACCATCGAGCATCTGTCACCTCTCGAGCGTGACGTGTTCATGCTGCAAATGATCCGCCTCGTCGAAGCGAACAACTCGGACAGCCTCGTGCCCTTGCACCTGCCGGACAGCCAGTTGCTCGCGCACGACGAAAGCTCGGTCGACGTCGACGCGATATGAATGCGTTGCTTCGATCCGGATGCCTAATCAATTTCCCTGGGGCTCGGAAGCCACGCATTCGGCGCTCGCGCTCGCGCGTCGGCTGATGACTGCTTTGCGCGGTTGTTGATACGAGCGCTCGCCTTGACGAACACATGCCTGACGTCCGCCGGTTCAGGGATATTGGCCTTCGCCGCCGGATAGCTGCTGTGAACACGGCTAGCGGAATTTACGAACATCAACACCGGCCGATGGGAAAGGCCAGCTCACCGGCCCCTCGGCGTTATGCGGTTTTCGATTGCCCCGGCCTTGCCTTCGCCCTCAGCCGTGCTGCTGAGCCGCCGTGGCTTGCCAGCCAGTGCGCGCTTCCACCCACTCCGCCAACATCAGCAAATCCAGGTCGCCGTGAGCGGCGCCCACCAGTTGTGCGCCAAGCGGCAAGCCCGCCGGCCCGAATCCCACCGGAACGGTCACGGCCGGTACACCGAGGAACGTCCACGGTGCGCAGAACGATGCGTCGCCCGTATAGTCGAGTCCGCGCGGCGGCTCGCCCGTGGCCGGCGCGACCAGCAGCGCATCGAGCGCCATCGTGCGCGTCAGCCAGTCGTGAAAGCGATGCGCCATCGGCATCTGCGCCGCCTTGATCCTGGCGTAGGCGGTGACGGACAGCTTGCGTCCCTCGTCGACGAGACCGCGCATTGCTTGGCTCACGAGCTCGGGCGTGCGATCGACAAGTTCGCCGTGCGTGATGGCCGCTTCCACGGACATCAGTTTCAACGCATGCGCGGGCGTTTCGAAGATCTCGACAGGCAGATCGACTGAGACTATCTCGGCACCGTCTCGCGCGAGCTGGGCCGCGAGCCTGTCCAGCGCGGCCTGCTGCGCCGGCTCGACTTCGCCGCCGACCTGTTTCGACAGCACGCCGATGCGCCGCGTCCCAGTGCCGCGCGTCGTCGCGGCAGTGTGCGGAACGTGCGAGACGTGCGGATCGGCTGCATCGGCCCCAGTGACGAGCGCGAGTGTGTAAGCTACATCGGCGACGCGCGTCGCGAACATGCCGACGTGATCGAGCGACCACGCCAGCGGCAACACGCCCGTGCGCGCGATCGCGCCATAAGTCGGCTTGAACCCGACGATGCCGCAGTACGCCGCAGGCCGGATCACCGAGCCCTGTGTCTGCGTGCCGAGTGCGAGCGGCACGATGCCCGCCGCCACCGCCGCCGCGGAGCCACTCGACGAACCACCCGGTGTGAACCCGCCATTCCACGGGTTGACGGTCGCGCCCGGCTGACGCCAGGCGAATTCGGTGGTCACGGTCTTGCCGATAATCGACGCGCCCGCCGCACGCAGACGCGCCACCACCCACGCATCGTGCTCAGGGCGTCGGCCCTTGTAGGCGGGTGAGTTGAATTCGGTCGGCATGCCGGCGGTATCCAGAACGTCCTTCACCGCGACAGGCACGCCCGCCAACGGCGCAGTCGCATCGACGGCATTGACCGGCGCGATCTCCGGCAAATAGCAGAACGCATGCAATGACGCCTGCGATTCGCACGCGGCATCGTAGGCGCGCACGACGTACTGCGCGACGTCTGCATTGCCCGAGGCGACCTCGGCGCGAATCCGGGCGATAGTGGGAATCGGGGCGACGGTGGAAGAAGCAGGGAACATAGTCATGGAAGCGTCGGCAAACGGTGTCATTTCGCGGCAAGCGCCGGCTGAATGTAACTCTGAACGATGAACCTATCGTAGCTGGGTTGCTGCTTCAGGTTGCCGAGGGCGATCTGCGTGTCCATCGCGACGGTCAGCGCTTTCGGCGTGATGCCGACGTTCTTCGGATACACGCCTTCGTCCAGCATGCGCTTGACGGCTGCATCGACCACCACGGGATCGAGCGTCGGGAATTCCTTGCGAGCGATCGCCGCGGTTTCCGCAGGATGGCCCTGCATGAAAACCAGCGCGTTTTGCAGCCCCTTCACGAACCTCGCGGCCGCATCAGGATCGACGCTGCGTTTGGCGGAGATCGACGAGAACGCGTATTCGCCATAGAGCTTCGGAAAGCCGAGCACGACTTTCATGCCCTTCGCGACGGCCTGATCGAGACCCGGCTCATACATCACCGCGATCTTCGACTGACCGGCGACCAGCGGTCCGATCTCCGAGCCGAGCGGCACCTGAATCAGCTTGATGTCACTCTCGGACATGCCGTTCTCCTTCAACAGCTTGAAGAACAGCGACGTGCTCGTAGTCGGCATCTGTCCCGACACGACAACCTGATCCTTCACATCCTTGATGCCGCTGAACTTCACGTCCGGCGCAACCGCGATCCACACCGCCGCACCGTTCACGACGTTGGCGATCACGTCGACATCCGCGCCCTTCTCGGCGGCCACGGCCGTCCACTCCGGCCCGTGCAGCGAGAAATCGGCGCTGCCCGACAGCACGGCGGAGAGCGCCGCGCTCGGGCTACCCGCCGTCTGCTTGCTAACGTCGAGTCCCTGCTTCTCGAAGAAGCCACCGTCGATCGCTACATAGAGCGGCAAATACAGCATCGACTGGAACGCCTGCGAAATAGTCACTTTCTTGCCTGCGGCAAGCGCCGGCGTCGAAACAGCTGCAACGCTCACTGTTAAAGCGATGCTCAGCGCGGTCAGCGCTTTTCTTGCGGTTAGTGCCATCGTCTGTCCTGAGATGAAGTGGTTGGACTGCCGGAAATGGGTTAAACCTTGAGCGTGGTGGTATTCGACGCCTGCCGCCACGGCAGCAGCTTGCGCTCGAGCAGGTCGATCAAAAAGTACAGAACGAAGCCGATCGCCATCAGTACGAACAGGCCCGCCCACACGGTGTTGAGGTCATACAGGCTCGACGCTGTGAAGATCATGTGCCCGAGGCCCTTCTCTGACGAGATGAATTCGCCCACCACCGCGCCAACCAGACCGAAGCCGACGTTGATGCGAAAGGTGGAGATCACATAAGGGAGGGTGAACGGCACCACCACTTTCATGAAGACATCGTTTTTGTTCGCGCCGAGCGTGACAAGCAGCGCCTGCAAATCGGGATCGGCGTCTTTGGCCGCTTCATACGCGGCGATCAGCGCGACGATCGCGGTCAGCGAAATGGCCAGCGCGACCTTCGAGATCAACCCGGTGCCGAACCACAAAATCACGATCGGTGCGAAAGCGATCTTCGGCACACTGTTGATCGCGACGATGAATGGCTCGATCAGCCGCGCGACGAACGGCGAATACCACAGCGCGAGCCCGCACACCGATCCGACCGCCGTGCCGAACACGAAACCGAGAATGGCTTCGAAAAGCGTATAGCCGGTGTCGATAAAAAGCTGATGCGATTGCATGTCGCGCACGAGCGCCGCGAGGATTTTCGACGGCGAGCCGACTAGGAAATTCGATACCCAGCCCAAGCGCGCCGCCCCTTCCCAGATGGCGAAGAACGCAATCACGGCCGCCAGTTGCAGCAGCGAGCGGCCCCAGCCGCTGTCAAGTGCGTACCGCACGCGAGCCTTCGGTGCACGCCGTGCCGGTGCCGATTTATCGATGGAAACGGACTGCGTCATGCTGCCTTTACCTCCGTCTGAATATCGAGCTCGCCGCACAATGCATGAAAGTAACCCGCGAAGTTGGGGTCGCTGCGCGCACCGATCGGTGAGCGCGCGGCGATGTCGATGTCATAGATCTTCTTCACCTGCGAAGGCCGGCCGCCGAGCACGACCACGCGCCTGGACAACGCGACCGCTTCGTCGATGTCGTGTGTGACGAGCACCACTGTCTTATGGAACGTTTCGACAGCTTCCATCAACACGCCTTCCAGGTACAGGCGGGTCTGGTAGTCGAGCGCCGAGAACGGCTCGTCCAGCAAGATGATGTCGGGATCGTTGATCAGCGTGCGGATGAGCGCGACGCGCTGACGCATGCCGCCCGACAGCATGCGGGGATAGGCATGTTCGAAGCCCGCGAGGCCATACGTGTTGAGGTATTCCATCGCCATGTCGTGTGCCTGAGCGGCCGGCATATTCGACAGTTCCGGTCCGATCAGCACGTTTTGCAGCACGGTACGCCACGGCAGCAGCAGGTCGCGCTGCATCATGTAGCCGACCTTGCCGCGTAAGCCGTCGACGCTTTGCCCGCGATAGACGATATCGCCGCTATCCGCCTCGAGCAGGCCGGCGATCACGTTGAACACGGTCGTTTTCCCGCAGCCCGAAGGCCCGATGATGCTGACGAAATCGCGTTCGTGAATATCGAAGGTCAGACCGCCGAGGACGTCGACCGAGCCGAGTTTGTTCGAAAACGATTTGCGGATATTGCGTAAGGCAAGCTGAACGGGCATGTTTGTTCCTCGACGACGGTTCGGTGTGCATTGCGGCAGACGGCGGGCGGAGTCAAACGCCCCGCTGTGCGGCGAGAAAGCGGCGGCGCATCGGCTTAAGCACGGCAATGGCCAGCAGTGCGGTGGCGATGTCGAGCGTGATCGCGGTGGAGAACACCGGCTCCCAACTGCCCGCGTGCTGATGCAGCAATGCCGCGAGCGGACCGCCGAAGATCGAACCGATCCCTTGCGAGATGTAGAGCCAGCCGTAGTTCTCGGTGGCGTGACGCGTGCCGAAGGTGTCCGTCAGCGTCGCCGGGAACAATGAGAAGATTTCGCCCCAGCCGAAGAACACCACGCCCGACAGCAGCACGAATAGCACGGCGTTATCGCGCGTGAGCAGCCACAGCGCCATTGCTACGCCTTCGAGCGCGAACGCGAAGAACATTGTGTTCTCGCGCCCCACCTTGTCCGACACCCAGCCGAACAGCGGCCGCGTGAGTCCGTTCGTGAATCGGTCGATTGTCAACGCCAGCGGTAGCGCAGCCATGCCGAACACGAGCACCTTGGTCACGCCGAAGTCGGCGGCGAAGGTGGCCATCTGCGAGGTGACCATCAGACCCGACGTGGACATCATGGTCATCATCGCGAACATCAGCCAGAAGAGCGGCGTCTTCAGTGTCTGCGACGGGCGAAAACTCGCGACCGTCGGCGCGGAAATGGAACCCGCGGAACCGGCGGCATCGTCGTGCGAAGGCGGCACGCGCAAACCCTGCGAAGCCAGCAGACCGACCACTGCGAACGCAATGCCGAACATCCACAGCGTGGCTTCGATGCCGCGTGTCTGCAGCGACGTGGCGATCGGGAACGTCGTGACGATCGCGCCCATGCCATAGCCGGCAGCCACCGCGCCCGCCGCGAAGCCGCGCCTGGTCGGGAACCAGCGCACCATCAGCCCCACCACGCCGACATACACAATGCCCGTGCCCAGCCCGCCGATCACACCGTAGGTCAGATAGAGCATCGGCGCGCTATGCACCTGCGAGGCCAGAATCCAGCTCAGGCCCGCCATCGCGGTGCCGATCGAGATCGGCATGCGCGGTCCGAAGCGGTCGATCAGCTTGCCCTGAAACGCCGAGAAAAACGTCTGCAATATGATCAGCAGCGAGAACGTGACTTGCAGTTCAGGTAGCGCTACGCCGAGTTTCGCGGCGAGCGGTTTGGTCATCAGCGTCCATACATATTGCGGACTTGAGATCGCCATCATGCAGACGAGACCCAGCCCCAGCTGAAGCCAACGGTTGTCTGTCACGGTGGTCGACGTGCTGCGGAGGTCCGCCGACGCTATGGATTGCAAGCGTGTGGGTGTGGTCATCGTAACTCCATTTACTGAGCAAATGCCTGCCGGCGCCCGGCAGACGTGCAGCGTCCTCCGGGCCTCAAAGGCCGGACCTGCAATCTGATTGAAAAAAAGCGCGCGTGTGCGTCTACCAGCCCGCGGCTGCCCCGTCACTGCGCGGATCGTAGCCCGCTTCAATCAATCCATCTGGATACCGAACGATTGCGCCGGCGTGTCCCATTGCCTCGTCGTAGGCCTGCATCGTCTCGACCTGGTGGCCGAGCGCTTCGAGCCGGGCCACTGTGCCGGGCGCGAAGCGCGCTTCGAGCTTGAGCGTGTCGGTCGACTGGCCCCAGGTCCGGCCCAGCAGCCAACGCGGCGCATCGATCGCGGCTTGCGGATTCCAGCCGAATTTCGCGATGCGTGAGAAAACCGCGCTCTGCGATTGCGGCTGGCCGTCGCCGCCCATGTTGCCGTAGACCATCGTACGGCCGTCGGCAAAACGTGCGAGCGCCGGGTTCAGCGTATGAAAAGGCCGGCGCAGCGGCATCAGCGGATTGCGTGCGCGCTCGTCGAGCGAAAAACTGCAGCCGCGGTTCTGCCAGTTGATGCCCGACCCCGCCAGCACGATGCCGCTGCCGAACTCGTGATAGATGCTCTGGATGAAGCTCACCGCGACACCGTTGCTGTCTGTCACGCCAAGCCACACCGTATCGCCCGGCCCGCGACCGGCGCCCCACGGCGCGGCCTCCGTGATCGAGACTTGCGCGGCCATCGCGTCAAGCGCGGCCGGCTGCAGCAACTCACGCGGATCGACGCGCATGTAATCCGGGTCGGTAATCTCGGCGTCGCGCACGGCGAACGCCAGCTTGGTCGCTTCGACGCACGCATGCACGAACTCGGGACCAAGCGGGTCCATGTCCTTCGTCAGCACCCGATCGAGGATGCCCAGAATCAGCAGCGACACCAGCCCCTGGGTCGGCGGGGGCATGTTATAGATCGTGCCCAGTGAGTGCTTGAGCGCGAGTGGCGTTCGCAGGCGCGCCTCGTGCCGTTCGAGATCCGCAAGGCTCAGCAGGGAGCCCGCCGACTGCAGATCGCTGGCAATGCTGCGTGCGAGGTCGCCCCGATAGAAGTCGTCGAAGCCCGCGTCGGCCAGACGTTCGAGCGTAGCGGCAAGACGCGGTGCGACGAAGCGCTCGCCGGTAACGGGCGCGGAACCGCCGTGTAGAAAGGTTTCGGTGAAACCCGCGATCGGGCGCAATTCGGCAAGGCGGCTCTCCACACACTGCGCCTGGCTGCATGTGACCGGCACGCCGTGCTTCGCGTAATGGATCGCGTCTTCCAGCAGGCGTTTGACCGGCAGCCTGCCCCCGAGCGTTTCAGCCGACCAGCGCTGCGCGCGCTGCCAGCCCGACACCGTGCCGGCCACGGTATTGGCTGCAAGCGGGCCGCGCACGGGAATCGCCGATAATCCGCGCGCGCGGTATTCGTCGATTGTTGCGGCCAGCGCCGCCGCGCCACATGCTTCGATGCCGACCGGCTCGGCGCCGGGACGGGAGATCAGCCAGAAGCCGTCCCCGCCCATGCTGTTCATGTGCGGATAGATGACCGCGATGGTCGCGGCGGCGGAAATCATCGCTTCGACGGCATTGCCGCCTTCACGCAGGATCGCAAGAGCGCTCTGCGCGGCGAGCCCGTGAGGCGCAACCGCCATGCCACGGGTTCCGCGGCCCGGATTCAGGAATTTGGATGCCATGGGAGCAATAGGGGTAGCTTGTATACATACCCATGCCTATGCGAAAACCGTGCCATCAGCCAGGGTTCCCGCAGAGGCTGGCTGCAGAAGGTGCTTAAAAGCTCGAGCCGCTCCAACGTATGTTGCTAGATGGTGCCGCGCAACCTTGGTGGTGCATAGGGAGCGCTGTGAGGCTCCAATGCGGTGCGGGCGCGTTGCAGGCGCTCGGTCGTCAGCGTGCGCACCTCCGCCCGGCTCCCTTCTATGTGCCGTCCCAGCAACTCGACTGCACTGTCCGCCGCAAGATTGCGGACGGCCGCGAGAATTGCAATGTGTTCGTCGTAAGTGTCATCGATGCAGTCGCCATAGACGAGATCGAGCCGCCGCACCACGCGGATGCGGTCGGTCACGCGCTGCATGGCCGCGCTCAACTCGGCGTTGCCGGCGGCGACGACCAACGCCTCGTGAAAGGCTTCGTCGAGTGCCACCATTTCGCGGCCATCGCGAACGCGCTGTGCGTGAGGAACGTTCCAGATGCGGTCGAGCCGGTCGAGCATCTGCAAGGCGGTCGCGGATAAGGCGCCGTCGACCCCAAAGAACCGGCTGACCGAAAACGTCTCGATCAGCTTGCGCATTTCGTATAGATCTTCGAAGCGCTTGAAATCGATCGGCACGACTTCCCAGCCGCCGCGCACATAGCCGCGCATCAACCCGTCGCTTTGGAGGCGCTGCAGCGCCTCGCGCGCCGGTGTGCGGGAAACGCCGAAGCGATCCGCGATACTGCCTTCGGTCATACGATCGCCGGGCAGCAGGCGCATGTCGAAGATATCGTCGCGCACGCTGAAATAAACATGGTCAGCGCGCGATGAGGGAGATTGGGTTGTGTCTTTCACGCATGAGCCTGGAATTGACGGGTCTTTTCGGCAGTGACTATCGGATAGCCTCAAAACATCCGTCAACAGAAATTTAATCTGCCGGCGGCTCGGGCGGACGCCGCCATTGTGGCGTCAGTAACAAACTTAAATCGGACAGGTGCCGTATGTCGAGAAGCTGGGTAATACGGATGCTGAAAAGCTGAGGGCGCATGGAGTACTCCGCACTCCGGGGCGCGCCAGGCGCGCTTCTGGCTAGCGAGAAATGCTCCTGCAAGCTGATGATGCTCATCGCTTAAGTTCGCTGGCTCCGTAGCTGGAACGCCCGGTGCACCATGGCCTACCTCGCTTTGTTGCCGGTGGGTGCCGCAAAGCGCAAGCGGCTCTTCACTCGTTCGGCCAGAAAAGAGACCGCCTTGTACGTCCGGTCGGCTATCATGCCTATCCTCTCCGAAGTAGCTCCTTATGATTTCCGTCCGTAATGTCACGCTGCGCCGCGGCGTCAATGTCGTACTCGATAGCGCGTCCGTCACCTTCACCCCCGGCGAAAAGATTGGCCTTGTCGGCCGCAATGGCGCCGGCAAGTCATCCTTCTTCGGCCTTCTCAACGGCACGCTGCACGAAGACGGCGGCGAGTTCTCGATTCCCGCTGCATGGAAGATGGGCCAGGTCGCGCAGGAGATGCCGGAGACCGAGCAGAGTGCGACCGACTTCGTCATCGAGGGTGACACCATACTGCTGGCCGCGCAGGCCGAAGTAGCCGCCGCTGAGGCCAGCGACGATGGCATGCGCATGGCGCACGCCTACATGGCCCTGCACGACGCCGGGGCACACGATGCCCCCGCACGTGCCCAGGCGCTGATCCAGGGCCTTGGCTTCAGTGCTGCACAGCTTGGCCAGCCGGTCAACAGTTTCTCCGGCGGCTGGCGCATGCGACTGCAGCTGGCGCGCGCGCTCATGTGCCCGTCGGACCTGCTGTTGCTCGACGAACCGACCAATCACCTCGACCTCGACGCGCTGGTCTGGCTGGAAGCGTGGCTCAAGCGCTATCAAGGAACCCTGGTAGTGATCAGCCACGATCGCGAATTCCTCGACGCGGTGACGCAGGTGACGGTGCACGTCGACAACGCCAAGCTCGTGCGTTATGGCGGCAACTACAGCAAGTTCGAAGAGATGCGCGCCGAGCAACTGCTGTTGCAGCAGGCCGCGATGGCCAGACAGGCGGACAAGATCGCCCACCTCCAGAAGTTCATCGACCGTTTCAAGGCGAAGGCCTCGAAGGCGAAACAGGCGCAGAGCCGGGTCAAGGCGCTCGAACGCATGGAGAAGATCGCACCCGTGCTTGCAGACGCGGAGTTCACCTTCGAGTTCAAGGAGCCCCTCAACGTCCCGAACCCGCTGTTGTCGATGCTGGACACGAGCTTCGGCTACCCCGCGCCGGCCGGCGCACTGCCGGGCACGCCGCCCACGGTCATCGTGCGGGGCATCAACCGTTCGGTGCTGGCCGGGCAGCGGATCGGCATTCTCGGTGCCAACGGCCAAGGCAAGTCCACGCTGGTGAAGACGGTGGCGCACGCACTGGCGCCGATTGCCGGCGAAATCAGCGAAGGCAAAGGCCTGAACATCGGCTACTTTGCACAGCAGGAGCTGGACGTGCTGCGTCCTCTCGACACACCGTTGGAACACATGATCCGCCTTGCCAGGGACACGCCGGCGCACCTGCGTGCCCCCGGCCAGAGTGGCACCGAACAATCGCTTCGCACCTTCCTCGGCACCTTCAACTTCAGTGGTGACATGGTCCATCAGGCGGTCGGCACGATGAGCGGCGGCGAAAAGGCGCGGCTCGTGTTGTGCATGATCGTGTGGCAGCGCCCCAACCTGTTGCTGCTCGACGAGCCTACCAACCACCTCGACCTGGCCACACGCGAAGCGCTAGGCATGGCACTCAACGAATTCGAAGGCACAGTGTTGCTGGTCAGTCACGACCGGTCCCTGCTGCGCGCGGTATGTGACGAGTTCTGGCTCGTCACCAAGGGTGGCGTCGAGCCCTTCGACGGCGATCTGGACGACTACCAGCAGTTCCTGCGCGACGAAGCCCGTCGCATGCGCGAGCAGGCTGCCGCGGAGCAGAAGGTCATCGCCTGAGTTACCTCCAGGCGGGCGGCGGGCGTTGCATGGCGGGCGACGCGCGGACGTTCGCCAACGTCTTCAGCATTCGTGCGGACAAGCGCGCTCCAATGCAAGATATCGGCCACAAGCAGCCAGTCGATGCCGCGCCACGGATCGTGGACGATCCGCCGATCAACCCGGCCGGCGCTCTGCATATCAGGTGACCACCCGTCAGGGACACCTTGGGAGGGCACGTACACGCCTCGGCACGGCGAACATCGGCGACGCGTTCGCGCGAATCGTCGTATGGGTTCTACGAAACGATCCAACATGCACAGGTTCCGATCCACCGAACATCAGTGGACTCGGCGCAAGATTTAGAACGTGTGAACCTGAACGGCAGAAATAGCGACTACAAACATATCCGCTCCGGTCGTGACAAGGTGGGCGGCGCCCAACATCTCATCAGCGGGGCGGGTGAGATAGCGGACTATGGTCGGTCATACTGCCCGCCCGAAATAGCGACATTACATCGTTGCCCGAAGCGGAAAGCTCTACTTCTGAGCGCCGTTAAAAACGGGGGACTAAGAAGGCCCTCGATCTGCCTTTGTATCTGGCCATCAACGTCGGCGGCATCAACATTGATGCACGCCGGCACAGATGGTCGCGCAGGTATCGAACGGGTGTTTTTTGAGCGGAGGATGAGCGGTATCATCGCGTCCAGCCATGACTCACAACCCTACTTCGCAGTAGCCGCCGCATTGGCCCGCGCCTTATGCAATTTTTTGTAGCTGTCGATCAGGCGGTGGTGCCTGTCGAGACCCTCCAGCTTCATACTCGTTGGCGTTAGCCCAAAGAAGCGCACGCTGCCGTCCACTGTCCCAAGTACCGCGTCCATGCGGGCGTTGCCAAACATTCGACGGAAGTTGACCACGTAGTCGTCCAGTTCAAGGTCGTCATCGAGCATCACCTCCAGGACCACATTCAAGGCCTGGTAAAACAATCCGCGCTCGACCGTGTTGTCGTTGTACTGCAGAAAAGCTCCGACCAGCTCCTGCCCTTCCTCAAATTGCTTCAAGGCGAGATGAATCAACAGTTTCAACTCGAGAACTGTTAGCTGCCCCCAGTCCGTATTCTCGTCAAATTCGATGCCGATCAAAGTGGCAATATCGGAGTGCTCGTCCAGCTCACTGTTCTCCAACCGCTTAAGCAGTGCTGCCAGGGAGGCATTGTCCAGTCGATGCAAGTTCAAAATATCCGCGCGGAACAATAGCGCCTTGTTTGTGTTATCCCAGATCAAATCCTCTACCGGGTAAACTTCCGAATAATCGGGCACCAAAATCCGACAGGCTACGGCACCCAGTTGGTCATACACCGCCGTGTACACCTCCTTGCCCATGTCTTCGAGAATGCCGAACAAGGTTGCTGCTTCCTCGGCATTGGAGTTTTCACCCTGGCCCGAAAAATCCCACTCAACAAACTCGTAATTCGCTTTGGCGCTGAAAAAGCGCCACGACACCACACCGCTGGAATCAATGAAGTGCTCAACAAAATTGTTTGGTTCAGTCACGGCGTTACTGACAAAGGTGGGCTGAGGTAAATCGTTCAGGCCTTCAAAACTACGCCCCTGCAGTAATTCCGTCAGACTCCGTTCCAGCGCCACCTCGAAGCTTGGGTGCGCGCCGAACGAGGCAAAGACACCGCCTGTGCGCGGGTTCATCAAGGTGACGCACATCACCGGGTAGGTCCCGCCCAGCGACGCATCCTTTACCAGCACCGGAAAGCCCTGCTCTTCCAATCCATGAATTCCGGCCAGAATGCCAGGGTATTTCGCCAGCACTTCGTGCGGCACATCAGGCAAAGCGATTTCGCCTTCCAGAATTTCGCGCTTTACCGCCCGTTCGAAAATTTCGGACAGACATTGCACCTGTGCTTCGGCCAGCGTATTACCGGCACTCATGCCATTGCTGACGAACAGGTTCTCGATCAGGTTGGACGGAAAATACACCACTTCGCCGTCCGACTGCCGCACAAACGGCAGCGAACAGATGCCGCGCTCCACATTGCCGGAGTTGGTGTCGTATAGACGCGAGCCATACAACTCGCCATCGGGATTATAAATTTCGAGGCAGTACTCATCCAGAATTTCAGCCGGCAGCAAATCCTTAGGGCCAGGCTTGAACCAGCGCTCATTCGGGTAATGCACAAACTCCGCATTGGCGATGTCTTCGCCCCAAAATGCACCGCCATAGAAATGGTTGCAATTCAGTCGCTCGATAAACTCTCCCAACGCTGACGCCAACGCGCTTTCTTTGGTCGCTCCCTTGCCATTGGTAAAACACATCGGCGAGTGCGCATCGCGAATATGAAGCGACCACACATTTGGAACGATATTGCGCCACGAAGCGATCTCTATCTTCATGCCCAAGCCCGCCAGAACGCCCGACATATTGGCGATGGTTTGCTCCAACGGCAAATCCTTGCCCGCAATATAGGTGCTGGCATCAGAAGCCGACTTCAACGTCAGCAACGACTGAGCATCGGCATCCAGGTTTTCTACCTCTTCAATCACAAACTCGGGCCCGGCTTGCACCACTTTTTTCACCGTACAACGGTCGATGAAGCGCAAAATACCTCGGCGGTCCACTTCCGAGATATCCGACGGCAACTCAACCTGAATCTTGAAAATCTGTTGGTACCGGTTTTCCGGATCAACGATATTATTCTGCGACAGGCGAATATTTTCGGTAGGAATATTGCGATTTACGCAGTACAACTTCACAAAGTAAGCTGCACACAAAGCCGATGAGGCCAGAAAATAATCGAACGGACCAGGCGCCGAGCCATCGCCCTTATAACGGATAGGCTGGTCGGCCACTACCGTGAAGTCATCGAACTTGGCTTCAAGACGCAGCTTATCGAGAAAATTGACTTTAATTTCCATGGGGAAATTCCAAAAATTGTGCTCAAAATGATGTAGCCGCTATTATCCGTCACCAAGTGCAGTTGCTGTTGCAGATCGCGAATGTTGCTAGCGGTGTCCATTGAAGCGCTGACGCTGTCCGTTTTTTCCGCTAGCGTCGCTTTGCCCCCGGAGCACGAACTCACTGCCCGGAACGACTGACAAAGCGCAGCACGATAACACTCTCACCGCCATCAATGCGAACAGTGGTGGAGGCGCCTCGACAGCCGCACTAGCCAAATTCGAGGACACGCCGAACGCTACCAAAATCAATGGACATCCTGTCGCTCATTCCTAACTGCAACGCCAGGGGTGACAGAATTGTCAATCTGGCCTCCTGGCCTTACCTCGCACGGGACACCCGTTCTCTCCACAAACGGTGAACTATTAGCAGAAACGGTTAACAGCAACACCTTGCGGCGATGATATGCAACGCTCGGATTCGCTAGCAGTCACAGCAGGACCCGCGGATCGGGACCGATCCAGATCGTTGGTCCCGGTTCGAACGGCTGCTTTGGAGAAATCCGGTCGACTGCTGTGGGTCGCGCTCTGCCGGATGGCAGTTCGGCAAGAGTCGGCCATGTGCGGTCGGTCGACGTCGCCGTCGAAATTGCTGAAAATTGCTGACTTGAACCGACAGAGGACAGATTACCCATGAGCTTAAACTCACAGCGCGTATGAGAGATGGTTCGTGCTGCGGCGTATCGCGAGGCATATTTGATCGGCCGCAAGGCGTTGGAAGAGTCTGCGTGTGACGACGAAGTGATTGCTGCGCTACGCGATTTGACCACGCAGCTAAGGTCAAATTGCATGGACCTTGCGGCACGGAAGATGGACGTCGGTCCCGAGTATGACGCTCTTGAAAATCTGCTGAGAGAAGCGAACAGATTGATTGGCGAAGACTTGTACGGGCGCAAAATTGCCTCACCACCAAGTCAGGAACGGTAGCGTGTGCCGAGGCCCTCAATCATGCCCACGTCCCCGAAGGGAGGGCGGTGTCCATTCCATCTGGGTCGTGCGCCGCCGATCAAGCATAGGCGCCAGGCTGCCAACAGCGGTCATTGTGCCAAGCTTTTAAGATGGAGCCTGACTTTGCGGCTTTGTGCCGCTGCGTGACGGGTCTGATAGCGAAGCCTGAAATCGTTGACCCTAGCGCAAACGGCGCACGCTGCACGCGACTATCGCGCTGAAGCCTGTCATGGCAACACCGCGGTGTCACGCAGACGATTAGTCAACCTGGCACCAACGACCAGAATCTGGGCACACAATGGCCCGTGCGCCGTTCAGCCAGACTTCCTCTGCGTCCAGTTGCAACGAGGTTGAAGGCGCGATGTCGAAGGCAACCTTGAGGGCGTACCCAACATGGGCATCTTCGATGGGAAGCTCCCAGGTCAGAAATATTTGGATGCAATCCTGGTCCGGCGCGAAGTCGGCCACGTTAAAACCGCTGCTGCTGCGTTGAATGACGCCATGAGGCTGACCAGTATCGAATATCACAGCCGTTCCCCGGGTTAGGGGAATGCGATGGCCCGTAGAGGGAAAATGCAAGTCCAGACCCCTGTCCTCGCTCAGGAAGAGATTGCAAAAGGCCGCACCGCCATATTGCGCACCGTCATGGTGGTACTTCGCGCCGCGGCAGGCCATGAGGGCTACGTCACTGGAGGCGAGCACCTTAGGCAGTCCAAGCGCGCACGTCCAATCGGACACTGCCTGCACACAGCGCGTGTAGTCCGGCCAGCGCGCCTGCGCTCGCGCCAAAGGCATTGCCTCGACGTCCCCGGGCTCCAGGACCAGGCGCGACGATGTCTCTCTTTCCCAATCTGCGAGCAGGCGCGCAGGGGGCACGGGCACGTCAACCGAGCCTGATAGCACAATGTCACTGACGCGTCGACTGCGGATGATGTCGCCACTCCAGAAAAAGGAAGTCAGCATGTCTCGCACTCGATGCTGTTAAGGTGGGATGAATCTGGACCATTGTAACGATTCCAAGCGACCACTTCGGCCACAACCGGCCGTTCGCGCCCGGTTCGTGAGTGTCCGTTCACCACCGACCATCTGCCGTTCGCAGCGGCGGGGGACCTACAGTTTGTCGGCCCGCGGTCGCGGATTGGAGGCCGAGGCCGACCGGCACCGTGACGGGGCCGCCGCTTCCGGAAACGCTGAGGGGGCACTTCCAACGGATTCCGGTCGATCACGTGTTCAGAAAACAGCCTCCTCAACGTTATGGTTCTGAGTAGAGCGGAGACGCCTGCCGTCTACGCGCGGGCTGACCCTGTATGCAGTCCGCGCCCGGATCGAACTCGCCCCGACACCCTGGTCACCGATGCGGATGTAACGGGCGCTCATGCTCGTGGTCCTCCGTTCTCGAATCAAGCTTCACACGGTGTCGTCAACGTGGCCCATCGTTCGACAATTTTCCGGTTCGCAAACCGCCACAGGACAAAGCCGTGAAACTCGATCTTTTTCCCGGAGATAACGTCGGTGGCGCGCCACGTGTTTCTGACCATCACCTTGTCACCTTCGGAAATCATGTCTTCGATCGTGACGTGCAAGTCCGGCCACTTTTGATAAGCCGCCTTCATCATGGCCATCGCGGCTTCGGGGCCGACCTGAGGACCCGACGGTTCGTCGTGGTCGAGGAAATCCGCGCTGAAGTTCGCCGATGCGACTTCCGGTTTCTTCCGGTTGACGAAGTCTTCGAAGTGATCGGCCACGAATCGCTTCATCTCTTCCAGCGTCAGACCGGGATCACCCTTCAGCGGTACTTGAAGCGGCTCCATCGCTTCTCCTTAGTTCGTCAACATCTTGAACGCATGCTGCCAGTCGTTCCTGAGGAATCCCGGCAGGCACCACAGCATGCATAGCGGCTCGATCGCGCGTGCCGATACGATGCTTCCGCAGTCGTAGGGCTCCCATCCGAACTGCCGGGCGATTGCGCCAACCCGGGCCTTCGCATCGTCGCTGTTGCCGCACAAAAACATGGTCGGCGTGCCTTGAGAAAAATGGGGATTCACCATGAGCGCGTTGCCGACGCTGTTGAAAGCCTTGACCACGTGGGCGAGGTGAACCTTCGCCTGAATCCTCTCGCCGAGCGACTCGTTCGGTCCCGTCGTATATTTCAGGACCCCGTTGACCGGCGACTCGTCGGCGAGCGGGTTGGTTGCATCGATGACGGTCTTGCCGGCGAGATTCTCCGGCCCCGCAAGCTCGATCACGCTCTCAGCGATGCGGCCGAGCACGGCTAGCACGACGATCTCGCCAAACCGAGCGGCTTCGTCGAACGTCCCGACCCTGGCTCCGGTTGTATTGCGGACCCAGTCCTGTATCTCCTTCTTGTGCGGATCTCGGGTGCCCAGCATCGTGTCGTGGCCATGCTTGACGAAGCCGGCGCCCAGTGCTCGGCCGACATCACCTGATCCCAATACGCCTACGTTCATCTCATCCTCCTCGGTTGGTCATAGCGAGCCCTACGTCAATACTCAGGCACGCGTGTCATGCGGCACGCTCGCCGCTTTCTCGTGGAGTAACGACAGCCCGATCCTGGTGCCAAACCCGTGTGCGTAAGCCAGTTGCACCAGCAGCATGGCCGCCGGTTCCGCGTAGCGCGCAAGGGCGAGCGGTCCCGCATCGACCGGCTCGGCGTCGATGTCGCCGACCAGTGTTGCGACCACGGCCCGCGCATCGCTGTCATCGCCGCACACGAACACGCCCGCGCGGTTGCCACCTATCAGCATGCCGGGCGAATGCATCAGCTCCGCAAAAGGCGGGATGGCCTTGACCACCGTCGCCCATGGCGCGAGCCTGGCGATCTCTTCGGCGCCCGAGGTGGTTGTCGCGACGAGCAAGCCGCTCATGTCGGGCTTCAGTACCTGCATTTCCAGAGTCATGATGCGCCCGCGCTTTGCCACGGCCCGCGGAGTAGTTCTTTACGTGATCGATGAACGCACGCAGCTTCGGCATGATCTGCCGACGGCTTGGATAGTAGAGAAACACACCCGGTATCACCGGCGCGAACGGCTCCAGCACTTGCACCAGTTTTCCCGCTCTCAGCCGTTCGGCGGCCATCGGTTCAGGTAGCTGGGCAAGGCCTACACGTTCGATTGCCGCACCCACCATGGTAGGAAAATCATGGGCGATGAGCGGGCCCGACACAGCGAACTCGATCGCGCGGCCGTTGTCGTTGAATGACCACGGCGCGAGCGCACCGTTGGAGCGCCGCCATCGCAAACATGCATGTTCGCGCAGATCGTCGATGCGTTCGGGACGGCTGCGGTCTGAGAAGTAGGCAGGACTGCCGATGATGACGAAACGAAACGGAGGTGTCAGCGGTATCGCGACCATGTCGGCGGCGACGAACTGACCTAGCCGCATGCCGGCGTCGAATCCTTCCGCTGCGAGATCGATCAGCTTCTCGCTTGCGTCGATCTCCACTTCGACCTCGGGATAAGCCTTGCAGAACGATGCAATCAGGGGTTCCAGTAGAATCGGCACCGCCGCGCGCGGCACTGAAAGACGCAACAGTCCGGCGGGCCGCTGGCCGAGTCCGCGCGCAACCTCACTGGCGGCGACAAGCTCTTCGAAGACAGGCTTTGCACGCGAACGAAACCGTTCGCCCGCTTCTGTCAGACCCACACTGCGCGTGGTGCGTATGAACAGCGCTACGCCAATGCGCGCTTCAAGTACGCGCTCAGCCTGGCTGACGGCCGACGGCGTCACGCCGAGTTCGGCGGCTGCCCTGCGAAAACTGCGATGCCGGGCAACGCTGAGGAACGCCTCTACGCCATCGAGCACGCCCTGCCTGACTGTGAAGTTCTGCTTCATAGCCCGTCAACATTGTGATGAATAGTCGCTCGCGAGAAGCCATGGTACACCTACGCCTGCGGATGAGGCGTCGCGCAGATTCCGACGCGCGAGCCCGGAACAATCCGCTGGAGACCGTGGAGGAACCTCGCAATGAACGATGCGCTTGATGGCGTGCGCGATCACTATCGCGCGACCGGCCTGACCGAGCGGCTGAAAGCCGCACTCGCAGTCCTTGGACGGGAGGATCAGCTGCTCACACCGCAGCAACTGGACGCCCTCGACCAGTTTCACACCCGTGGGCTCGCTGCCACCGCCGAGCTTGCCCAATTGGCCGGGATCACTGCCGACACGTCGGTGCTAGACGTCGGTTCGGGCATCGGCGGGCCGGCCCGTGTTCTGGCTTCAACCCGTGGCTGCCGGGTTACGGGTATTGACCTCAGTGAACCGTTCGTGGATGCCGCGCGCTATCTCACCCAGCGCACTGGGCAGAGCGAACAGGTGTCGTTTCGTACCGCCAGCGCGCTGGAACTTCCCTTCGAAGACAGCCGTTTTGATGTCGTGTTGCTGCAGCATGTGGCGATGAACATCGCCGATCGCGCGCGGCTTTACCGAGAGATCCGGCGTGTCCTGAAGCCGGGCGGCAAATTTGCGACGTTCGACGTCGTCGCAAACGGCAGCAAACTGCACTATCCGGTTCCGTGGGCGCGAACCCCGGCCACAAGCTTTCTCCTGACGGCCGATGCAACACACGAAGCAATCGAGAAAGCAGGTTTCCGCACGCTGGCATGGCAGGACGACACCGAGGCCGCAAAGGCCTGGATCATCCAACGGCGTGCGTCCGGGCCGCCGCCCTCGCCAAATCTCAGCGTGGTGCTGGGGCCAGACTTCGCGCAACTTTTCACCAACTTGGGACGCAATCTCATGGAAGGCCGACTCGGCATTCTCACTGCGGTATTCGAGGCCGCCTCCACGAAGACACGGAATCACATGGAGAACCGCTCATGATCACCGCCCCTGTTCCTGTTAGTACCGTCCCGCCGCGTCCCGCTTGGCGCGGCCTGTTTTGGATCGCACCGCTGACGGTCCTGTGGACTGGCTTGATCTACTGGCTGCCGATAATCCCGGCTAGCGGCGTTCCAACCACCGCACACCAGCTGACGGCCCATGCAGTTATCGCGGTCGGTTTATGGCTCGGCCTCGAAAGCACCGACCTGACGCCGGGCCAACGCCGCACGACCTGGCTTGCGGTCACGATTCCATACACACTTTGGTTCGCTGTCGCCTGGAGCGCGGCCATCAATGGCGTCTTCCGCACCGGCACGTCGCCGTCACCGGTGCCGTTGCTGCCGTTGGCGATCTTTCTACCGGTGCTGATCGGTGCGCCACTGTTGCTGTTGTCGAGGCGGACGGGTCAGGTGCTCGATGCGATGCCGGTAACCTGGCTCGTTGCCATTCAGCTCTATCGCGTATTCGGCAGTTGGGCGCTCGCTGCCTCGCTGCGTGGGGAGATGCCCAGTGTGTTCGCTTTGCCGGCGGGAATCGGCGATGTGCTGACCGGCGTGTTCGCAGTACCGGCGGCAATCGCCGTCGCGACCGGCACGGCCGAGGGTCGGAAAGCGGCAATCATCTGGAACATCTTCGGCCTCGCGGATTTCGCCATTGCAGTCACTATGGGGCTGATCACTTCGCCGGGTCCGTTCCGGCTAATCGTTCCGAATGTGCCAAGCATCGGTGCCGGCGCTTATCCGGATGTGTTGACCCCGGCATTCGTTGTGCCAAGCTCGATCCTGCTGCACGCGCTGTCGCTGCGCCAACTGTTCCGACGATCCGCCGGCTGATCTCGTTCCTGCTCCTTATCGAGGATCCTGCCCCGTCTGCGAAAGGCACTCCATTCCGCACGATCAAGGTCGGCCTGTAGACGCGATTGAGCCCTTACTCTAGTTTGTCCCGTTCATGCACCTTCTGGAGGAAGAGGCTGCAACAGACAAACTCAGCCTGCAGTCAGCGTGAGAAGTCGCCTTTACCGATCACTCGTCGTCCGACGCGACCCGACGAATGGCCGCTGCAATTGCGAACTGCCGTTCAAGCACCCTCGACCCGGCCGGCAGCAGTGGGTCGGCTACGGAAGTTGGCGGCGATGCTGCGGCGCAACCGCAGCAACACAGGTCGACCGTCCGGGTCCGGCCAACTGCGGCCGTTGGCTAGCGCTTTCAGGCGGACATTCGAGCGTCGGCTTTCCTCCCTGACAGCGGACTCTCACGCTGCGAACCTATCTGGCGAGTCGTCGGCCTCGGGACAAACTCTTGCGTTCTTTTGAGACACTCGGGGTGCCTAAGCTTGAAAAGCGTCTCGTGGCCGCCTACGATACCGACAACAGATTCCAAGCGAATTCTCGCGAAAGCCGAGCGGTTTTTGGGCGGATTCCCGGGCGTAACCGGCGTCGGGGCAAATTGGCGCGACTTATTAAAATGATCAGCAATCGTTTCAATAAACTCTGGCGCTCTCGTCGTCGTATCGACGGAGAGTCTAGTCGTGGTCCTTGGAGGCACGGAGGCGAAAATGCGCAGGCTGTTACTCGTGGTTGGACTGTTGGTGACTTTCGTGTCCGGAGGATCGGCAACAGCTGCAGACTCCGGCCCTTACCTGGTTGGGCATTGGAAGCTGGCTGATACGTTTACGGAGTCTAAAGTACCGCCAGTAGTGACTGATAATACCGAGTTCGTTTCCTCCTCAATCCCACGCCATTAACTCTGACGCTCGAATATGCTTTTTTTGATTCGGCGGGGACTTTTTGTGGTTGCGACCGCGATACGCTCGCGCCAAATGGGCGTACTCGGTACACCATGTTAGCGGAGCTGAATGGCGGGCAGTTTTCTCAAGCGCTGTGCCCGAGCAAGACGAACCAGACCGACGGAGTGATGAAGACCATAGTCTTTACGAAAGCGGACGGGGGTGATGTTGATGTTGGCGATGCAGTAGAGGCGGGTTACCAAATCGACTTGTTTAACGGCGGAAGAACGGAATCCGATTTAAAGGCTGTTTTGCTGAATCCGCACACAAAGGCTGAAATCAATTCGATTCATAAGCAGTGCAACACGTTCATCAACAGCACAAGTTCATCAAAAAAGAAATAATTGACCGCAATAAAACGGCTGCGGCTTTCCCTGCCTTTCGCGCGGGATCGCAGCCGCTCGCAGTCTGTCTCGCCGGCTACGAGTCGGCGATGACGTTGGACCGTTCGAACGTCGGCTTCTATGGGGACTTGTTTGTCAAGCCGTTTTGATCACATGAAGGGCTTGGATCTCATGGTGGCGCCTGTAGGTTGTTGAGTGCGTGAAGCCTTGACGTGACATGGCTGTGCCATGGTGGTCCGAGGTCGGGGTGTGACGAGCGTTCGAGCCAGTGCCCGAACGAACTTCTATCCGTGCAGGGCGCCAACACCCTGCACCTCATGCAGCATGCGCGCAAGGCGCGCTGGCAAACCCCGGTTATGGGCGCGCCCCATCTCTGCGGGACGGTCACGGGGGCCGTGACCCGCCGACGTTCGCGACGCGCGCAATAGGAGTAACGGCGATAGCACTTGCCGGGCCAGCACATAGGCATCTATGACCGCTGGTATCCAGTAAGCTGCCGTTGAGGTGGCGCAGGTTCCAACGGCGGCAGTGGGTCGACTTGCGACGATCATCCGCTGCGGGCCGGCAAGCGATTCTCAATTCAGCTATCGGACCGGGTTCGGCCACTTACGGCCGTTCTCACTCGGTTCACGCACGTCCGTTCACGAGGGATCAGCGGCCCGTCGGCCCAGCAAATACATGGATGAGTTTGGCTATCTGTTGGACCGTGCCGGTGCCTGACAACCAGCGACTGATGGGTGCGGATTCTCGGCTACGCGTCAATGGTGACGACGACCCTCCATCGATATCCGCATCGCGGCACGTCTTTAGCGATCCACGCGCTGCGCCGAATGCGAGCGATCACGCGACATCGCTTTGATCGCGGTCACCGACTTGCCCGCTACGAAGCTCACGTGCACGGCGCACGAAATGGCCACAACTCCAAATAAGGCACCAATCGCGTCCCGCACAGTGTTCCCCGTATTCGATGCAAGGCGGTTGTCCCAGTACATCTTTCGTGCAACGCACCATCCTCTGATTTAGGCAATTCATGCATTCAGGCGCGCACGCTCAAACGCGATTCATTCATGCTGTCAAAAATGATGCGTTTAACGTCGCAAAAAAACTTGCATTTCCCGCGGGAAAAACTACCTTGATTGAATAAAACAGCTTCTGGCTCGGCACCGGAGGAGACACATGCCGGCTACACGTATGATGATTGCGCGTCGTGCGGGCGTTAGCGTGGCCACGGTCGATCGTGTGCTGCGCGACGACCTGGCTGTGCGTCCGGAAACGGCAGAGCGCGTCCATCTCGCGCTGGCGGCCCTGCGCGACAACCGCGCCAGTCGCGGTCGCCCTGCCAAGATCAACACGTATCGCGTGGCCTTCGTTCTACCTCAGGTCAATTCGCGCTTCCTCGACCACGTCGAGCGCGATATCGCACTATCCGCGAGCTTCTTTCGCGAGCACCGCATCATTCCGTCGTTCTACCGCTGCGATTTCTCCACACATCGCGACACTATTGCTTTCGCCGAGCAGGCGATCGACTACGACGCACTTGTTCTTGTGCCGCTCGACTACCCCGCGGTCGAACGCCTCATTGAAGATACGAGCGATGCGGGCGTGCCCGTTGTCACAGTGTTCTCCGATTTGCCTGCAAGTCGCCGCGCTGCGTATGTCGGGGTCGATAACCGGATTGCCGGACGCACCGCGGGAGTTTTGATGGGCCGTTTTCTCGGCGCACGACTCGGTACGGTGGCGGTTCTATCGGGCTCGTCGCGCCTGCACGATCAACTGGAACGCCGCACCGGCTTTTCGCAGGTGCTGGAAGAGGACTTTCGCAACCTGCGCTGGATTGCCGAACCGGACTTCGCCGAAGACGACGACGGCGCAGGCCTCGCCGTGCAAGGCCTCCTTGCGCGTCACCCGGATCTGGTCGGCGTTTATGCGACCGGTGGCGGCATCTCCGGCATCGCGACGGCATTGCAGGAATCCGGCGACAAAGCTCGCCTCGTACTGATCGGCCATGAATGCACCGCGGAGACTCGCGCGCAGTTGTCCGAGCGTGCGATCGACGTGATCCTCGATCAGGATGTGCGCGGCATCGTTCACTGGGCGGGCCTCGTTGCCATCAATTTTCTTAACGACGTGCGTGGCGCGCTCGCCATCCCAACGCCGGAAACCAGGATTTACCTTCGTGAGAATGCGCATGCCTGAAGCTCGCGGCACGTGGATTGCAGTCTGAGTCCGCTGGAGCCGAAACACAGCACCCGGCGCATGGGCGCTGTTCCATAGCAGGTTGGAGACCCGAAAAAGACAAGGAGAAGACAAATGTTACGTCTTACGTCAGCAAGGGTAATAGGGGCGGCCACCATATCGTTGGGACTCGGCATGGCAACGGGCGCGCAAGCACAGGGCAAGCAGTTGACGTTATGTTGGGCCGCATGGGACCCGGCTAATGCTCTCGTCGAACTGTCGAAGGATTTCACGAGCAAAACCGGCATCAAGATGAAGTTCGAGTTCGTGCCCTGGACAAGTTACGCCGATCGCTTTATCAACGAACTTAATTCGCACGGCAAACTATGTGACCTGATCATCGGCGACAGCCAGTGGATTGGTGGCGCAGCGGTTAACGGGCACTACGTCAAGCTCAACGATTTCTTCGCAAAGAACAAGATATCGATGAACGACTTCGTGCCGGCGACCGTCGTGGGTTATGCGGAGTGGCCAAAGAATACGCCTAACTACTGGGCGTTGCCCGCCATGGCGGATGCGGTCGGCTGGACATATCGCAAGGACTGGTTCGCGCGTCCTGAGTTACGCGCCGAGTTCAAGCAGAAATATAAACGCGAACTCGAACCGCCAACCACGTTGGACGAACTCAAGCAAACTGCGGAGTTCTTTCAGGGCCGCAAGATCGATGGCAAGACCGTATACGGTGCCTATATCTTTACAGAGCGCGGTTCTGAAGGCATCACGATGGGGGTGACCAATGCGCTTTACAACTTCGGCTTCGAATATGACGACCCCAAGAAACCCTATCACCTGGATGGCTTCGTCAACTCGCCGGGCGCGGTCAAGGGGCTGGAGTATTACAAGGCGCTTTACAAGTGCTGCACGGCGCCCGGCATGACCAACGCGTACATGCAGGAAGGATTGGACGCCTTCAAGTCTGGCCAGGTGGCGATGCAGATGAACTGGTTTGCATTCTTCCCAGGACTCTACAAAGACCCGAACGTCGGCGGCGACAAGATTGGTTTCTTCGTCAATCCGCGTGAATCGAAGCAGTACACGCAGCTTGGCGGACAGGGCATTTCCGTCGTTTCTTATTCGGATCATAAGGACGACGCACTCGAGTACATCAAATGGTTCGCGCAGCCGGATGTTCAGAAGAAATGGTGGCAGCTGGGCGGCTATTCGGCGGCGAAGTCGGTGGTGGATGCGCCCGACTTTCCGACGAGCGCACCTTTTGCGCCGGCATTCCTGAAGTCGATGTCGATCGTGAAAGACTTCTGGGCTGAACCCGCCTATGCAGAACTGCTGCTCGACATGCAAAAGCGCGTGCATGATTATGTGGTGGCCGATAAGGGCACGGCCAAGGAGGCGCTGGATCTGCTGGTCAAAGACTGGAACAAGGTCTTCAAGGCCGAAGGCAAGAATTAGCGTGTATCGAGGACTGGACCGGAGGCCCCTGCACGGATGCCGCCGGTCCGATTAAAGGAGCCACGCATGTTGGCAAACAAGCCTTTTTCGTCGGCGCGGCTGGAGTCGCGGGCGTCGGCGCGTGCGCGCACACGTCTGGCCGGGTTATCGGACAGAGCCATTGCGTGGCTGTTCATCCTTCCAACAATCCTGCTGCTGCTCGCGATCAACATTTTTCCGTTGATCTGGGCGTTACGTCTGTCGTTCACGAACTTCAAGTCGAATATGCCGAGTGTACCGGCGCGCTTTGTCGGTATCGACAACTACGTCGACATTCTCACCGACGAAGACATCTGGTACGCGATGCAGGTGACGGCGCGTTTCGTGTTCTGGTCGGTCGGGCTCGAGGTTCTACTGGGTTTCGGCCTCGCGTTGCTGATCAACCGACAGTTTCGCGGTCATAGCTTCTGGACCACGCTGATCCTGCTGCCGATGATGCTGTCACCGGCAGTCGTGGGCAACTTCTGGACCTTTCTGCTGCAACCGCAAACGGGCCTCTTCAACGATATCGTCGGCTTCTTCACCGGCATTGCGCCCGGTTCATTCCAGATGATCGGCGACGTGTCGCTCGCGCCGTGGACCATCGTGATGGTCGATACGTGGATGTGGACCCCCTATGTGATGCTCATCTGCCTCGCGGGCCTGCGGTCGATTCCCGACTACATCTACGAAGCGGCTGAGGTGGATCGCGCCACACCGTGGCGGCAGTTCTGGTCGATCACATTGCCAATGACCTTGCCGTTCCTGATGCTCGCCGTGCTGTTTCGCGGCATCGAGAACTTCAAGATGTTCGACATGGTGAACCTGCTGACTTCGGGCGGCCCGGGTTCGGTGACTGAAACCGTGTCAATCACATTGAAGCGTGCCGCTTTCGAGAAATGGCAGACGGGCTACTCTTCGGCGCTGGCCATCATCCTGTTCGTGGCGGTGTTCGGTGCGGCGAACATCTACGTCAAGGCACTCAACCGGGTGAAACAGCGATGAGACCGATTACGACCCAACATTCAGTGGTGGCGTCGTCGCCACGCGGCAAGCGCTTCGCTGCGGCGATTGTCATCACTTACTCGCTGCTTGCAACTTTGCCGATGGTATGGATCTTCCTGACGAGTTTCAAAACGCAGGAAGACGCGATTGCCTATCCGCCTGTCGTGCTGTTTCAGCCGTCGATGGAAGGCTATGTGAACCTGTTCACGATCCGTTCGCGGCAGACGCCCGAGTTCATCGCCAGTCTGCCGCCCGCGCAGACCTGGTATGAGCGCGATGTGCGCAAGCGCAACATGGTGATCGCCGGGCCCTCGAAGGTCTTGCCGCGGTTCGTGAATTCGCTCGTGATCGGTTTCGGTTCGACCTTTCTCGCAGTATTTCTCGGCACGCTGGCGGCTTATGCGTTCTCGCGTTTCAAGGTGCCGCTCGCCGACGACCTGCTGTTCTTCATCCTGTCGACGCGCATGATGCCGCCGATCGCGGTCGCCATTCCGATCTACCTGATGTATCGGGCACTGGGCTTGAGCGACAGCTATGTCGGCATGATCGTGCTGTATACGGCGGTGAATGTGTCGCTGGCGGTATGGCTGCTGAAGGGGTTCATGGACGAGATTCCGCGCGAATACGAGGAGGCGGCGCTCGTCGACGGGTACACCCGCCTGCAGGCTTTCGTCAAAGTGGTGCTGCCGCAGGCGATCACCGGCATCGCCGCCACTGCGATTTTCTGCCTGATCTTCGCGTGGAACGAGTACGCATTCGCGTCACTGCTTACAAGCGGCGATGCGCAGACCATGCCGCCGTTCATTCCGTTCATCATCGGCGAAGGCGGGCAGGATTGGCCGGCCGTCGCGGCGGCGACGACGCTTTTCGTGCTGCCTATCCTTATCTTCACTGTGGTGCTACGCAAACATTTGTTGCGCGGCATCACCTTCGGAGCGGTGCGCAAATGAAGCGAGACTCCGTTTTGCCGCAAGGACATTATCTGCGCCGTGGCCACAGCGAAGCGGTGTCGACTGCACTGATTGGTCTCGGCATGGCGATGCTAGTGCAGCCGTTTTCGCTGACGTTGTTCACATGGTCGTTTCCGGTCATCCTGGTAGGCGCGCTCGCGTTCGTCGTGACCAGCCATTTCCCGGACTGACACCATGTCCACGATCGTTCTTGCCAACCTTCACAAGCGCTTCGACGACTTCGTCGCGGTGCGCGACACCAGTCTGACGATTGGCGCCGGGCGCTTTGTCGTGTTGCTCGGTCCATCGGGTTGCGGCAAGACCACCACGCTGCGGATGATTGCCGGCCTCGAGTTGCCGACCTCCGGCCAGATTTTGATAGACGGTGAGGACGTGACGGCATTGCGCGCACGTCAACGCGATATCGCGTTCGTCTTCCAGATGTTCGCGCTATATCCCCATATGACGGTGCGCAATAACATCGCCTTTCCGCTGAAGAACGAGCATGTGTCGCGCAAGGAGATCGCGGCACGAGTGGATGCGGCCGCGCACATGCTGCGTATCGAGAACATTCTCGATCGCAAGACCGGTGGGCTGTCTGGCGGCGATCGGCAGCGCGTGGCGCTGGGCCGCGCGATCGTGCGGCAGCCGAAGGCGTTTCTGATGGATGAACCACTCGGCACGCTCGATGCGGATTTCCGCGAGCTGATGTGTCTCGAGTTGCGTAAGCTGCATAACGCGCTTGCCGCCACGACCGTCTATGTTACGCACGATCAGAGCGAAGCGATGGCGATGGCCGACGACATCGTCGTGATGAACAAGGGTGAGTTGCTGCAAACCGGTCCGCCGCAAGAGATCTATCACTTTCCGGCGACGGTGTTCGTCGGCAACTTCATCGGCAGTCCGCCGATGAATTTCCTGCCAGTCGATGGCGGTGTGGACGCGGGCCACGAAGAAGTCCGCCTGCACGGCGCACAGGTCCCGGTGCCGCGCTGCGAAGCCCCCGCTGAACGCGTGCTGCTGGGCATTCGTCCCGAGCATGTGGCGATCGATCAGCACGGCCCGCTGCGCGGCAAGGTCATTGCCGATGAATATCTCGGTTCGCATCAGGTGCTGGTGGTCGAGACCGCGCTGGGCGTGGTGAGGGTGCGAGTGGGAAAAGACGATGGCCTGCCGGCCGGATCACCGGTCGGCTTGTCGTTTCGCAAGGAACGCACGCTGCTGTACGACGCGCAGAGCGGCCGGCTGCTGCGGGGCGCCGCTCACGCGATTCCTGCACACGGAGAAGCCCATGGCTGAAATCCAGCTGCGCAATGTGTCGAAACGATTTGGCGATATCGTCGCGGTCGACGATATTTCGATCGATGTGATGGACGGCGAGTTCGTGGTGCTGCTCGGGCCAAGCGGCGCAGGCAAGACCACGACGCTGCGTCTGATCGCCGGGCTGGAGCGGCCGGATGCGGGCGACGTGCTGATCGACGGTGCAATTGCGACCGGCGTGCATCCGTCCGATCGCGACGTCGCGTTTATTTTCCAGCAATATTCGCTGTATCCGCATCTGACCGTGTTCGGCAACCTGGCGTTTCCGTTGCGCTCGCCAAGAAGGCGCAGCAGCGAGGCGGACGTGCGTGCGCGGGTTCACGCGGTCGCGGAGATGCTGCACATGGAATCAAAGCTCGACAACATGGCGACGCATCTGTCCGGCGGCGAAATGCAGCGCGTGGCGATAGGGCGCGCGCTCGTGCGGCAACCCAAGGTGTTTCTGATGGACGAGCCGCTGTCGTCGCTCGATGCGAAGCTGCGTGAAGAGCTGCGCATCGAACTCAAGCGCCTGCATCGCACGATCGGCGCGACGATCATCTACGTCACGCACGATCAGGTCGAAGCGACCACGCTCGCGGATCGCATCGGCATTCTTGACCATGGGCGTCTCGTGCAGCTCGGCACGCCGCGCGAGGTGTATGGCAATCCGGTGTCGCTGAGCGCCGCGCAGCGGCTCGGCTCTCCGCCGATCAACCTGCTGCCCCCCATGCTGTTCAATTCGGCTCACATGCCGGCGGGAACGGCGACTGTCGCGATCCGCCCCGAGGATATCGTGCTGCATGACCCTGATATGGGCGATGCGCGTGGCGTACAGGACGCACTTGATCTGACGGTGCTCGAATATTCGCCGCTGCGCCATCTGCTGATTCTCGATCGCGCGGGAACCGCCGTCGTGGCAACGACCGTTGCGGAGCGCAATTTTTCGCCGGGGCAATCGGTCGGCGTGTTGCTGCCGGCGCGCAGCCTTTTATATTTCCGTGCCGATGGCAGGAGGATCCCGACATGAACGGCAAAACGGTCATGGCGTGCATCGACGCTGCCTATGCGGCGTTGAAGGAGCATACCGACGAGATCGCGTCACTCGACCAGCAGATCGGCGATGGCGATCACATCTTCAATCTGCTGCGCGGCATGGAAGCCCTGCTTGCGGTGCGCGCGCAGCGGAGATCGAGGCCGAAGCATTTGGCCCCGCGCTCGATGTCGCGGCTTCCAAGGTGCTGTCGACGGTGGGCGGATCGTCCGGGCCTTTATTCTTCTCGTTGCTGAACGGCATGGCGAAAGCGTCCGTGAGCAATGCAATGGATGTGGCCGGCTTCGCCCACATCTTCGCGGCGGGCGTCGAGGCCGTCGGGCAACGCGGCAAGACCGGCGTCGGCAGCAAGACTATGATGGACGTGCTGATTCCGGTTGCGAAGCGCTTCGAGGAACTTGCCGCAGAAAGCGCCTCGGCGGGCGTGGTGCTCGACACGCTGCCGCAAGTCGCCGAGCAAAATATGCTTGCGACCCGCGACATGTTGGCGACCAAGGGACGGGCGTCGTTTCTCGGCGAGCGTTCGCGCGGACATATCGATCCCGGCGCGCGCTCCAGCCAGATCATGATTGCTTCGGTATGCGCGCGGCTCGCGCAACCCAACGGATAAAGGAGCAGGAGACCGTGAAAAAATTCATCAATCATGTGGACGATTTTCTGGCCGAGAGTCTGGCAGGATTCGCCGCAGCCCATGCCGACCTGGTCGTACTCAATAGCGAACCGGTGTTCGTGAGGCGCAAGGACCTGAAGCCTGGCAAGGTCGCTCTGATATCGGGCGGCGGCTCGGGGCACGAACCGCTCCATTCAGGGTTTGTCGGCAATGGCATGCTCGACGCCGCTTGCCCGGGCCAGATCTTCACGTCGCCGACACCGGACCAGATGATGGCCGCCGCCAGGGCCGTCGATACCGGTGCGGGCGTGCTCTTCATCGTGAAGAACTACTCGGGCGATCTGATGAACTTCGAAATGGCGTCGGAGATGTCCGAGGTGCCGAATGCAATGGTCCTCATCAACGATGACGTCGCGGTAGAGAACTCCAGCTATACGACCGGACGGCGCGGGGTTGCGGGCGCGGTGATCGTCGAGAAGCTGGTGGGCAGCCTGGCTGAAAGCGGTGCGAACCTCGATGAATGCAAGATGTTTGGCGACCGGATCAACAAGCACACGGCTTCGATGGGTGTCGCATTCTCCAGTTGCACGGTGCCGGCAGCTGGCACGCTGACGTTCAAGATCGGCGACGATGAGATCGAAGTCGGCGTCGGCATTCATGGCGAACCGGGCAGGCGGCGCGCGAAATTTGCGTCGGCCGATACGATTGCGGGGGAGTTGCTAACGGCTATCGTCGACGATCTCAAGCCACCTGCGGGGGCTGGCTTGCTGGTGCTTGTGAACGGTCTTGGCGGCACGCCGCTTGGCGAGCTTTATCTTCTCTTCAACTCTACGCGCGCTTGGCTTCAAAAGCGCGATCTGAAAATTGCGCGCGTGCAGGTGGGCGCGCTGACCACTTCGCTCGAGATGGCAGGCGCTTCGATCACACTTTGCATGCTCGACGAAGAGATGACGAAGCATTGGGACAGCGCGGTGCACACGCCGGCGCTAAGGTGGGGTATATAGCACCAAGGCGACAATATGCCGGTGCGAAAGCAAGCGTTCGCCGGTCGAAAGCGCATAGTCGGGAGAGGGTCTCATTGAAGCGGCGTCACTGTCTGCAAGGTCCGATTGTGCAAGAGTTTCATGAGGGCCGAAAGGCGGTGGTTCGAATCCTGGTAAGCGAACGTCTCGCATTGATCTGAGAGCCGACCCTCGTGGTGATGGTCCGAGCGGCTGTTCGCCGCCGCTCCTCGATGAACGACCGGTGAGCAGCGGTAAGCAGGCACGTCCGCGTCGACACACGAACGACAGCTGTGGCCGAGCTGCTGTCTCTGAGGCGCCGTCATGAACGACCGGTCCATCTTGTTACCTGCGCCTGAACTCCCAACGTCGCACCGGCGACGATGCGGTCGACAAGACTCGTTCAGCGATAAGGCTAACTTGTTCAACCGAAGGTAACGAGCCGCCTGAGTGTCGCGACGGTGAGTTCGGGATGCCCCGTGAGAAACGGCAATCCATGATCGGCAGCCTGAGCGACGCGCGGAGCCGCATGGGGCGGTAAGCCCTCTAGTCGCGCTCGTGAAATTCCCAGGGATTCATCCTGTCGACAGATACCGGCGCATTGGGTCGGGACACGACGCCCTTCAGGGCCTGCGTTGAGCCATCCGGTCCGGACGGCGGATCGACGCGAAGCCAACGCCGCAGCGTATCGCGGACGCACTGCTGGCAAAAGTCAGCTCATTTGGGCGCCTTCGCCGAAAACCGAGCCAAAGCCGCCACGCCAGTCGAGCGACACTTTTTCGTACCACTCCCACTGGTCGTCATCGGGCGTGATGCGCCGGCCGCAGCGGTCGCATGTGAACGCCGCAAGCTCCAACACTCTCCTGTCCCGGTTTTCGCGCATCACCTACTCCCTTTCCCAGTCCGGCGGCACGAGACCAAGCTGCTTCGCAGTGGCGACCGGCAGGCGCAACAGCATCGTGCCCGGCCTGCGCTCCATGTTCCCGAGCATTGTGACTTCAGCGGCTACACCGTCGAACTCGAGATACACGACGTCCTCCGGCTCAAAAATCTCGGTGTAGAGATCCCAGCCGGGCTGATCACCCTCTTTCGCCTGATACCTGATGCGGGCCTTGGTACTCATGAATCCCTGTTCCTTTTGTGAGCGTTTAGCCGATGCCCCAATTGTCGGCGGCCGATCCCTCCAGATACTGGATGCGGTCCGCGGTGTCACGGACAGCCGCCTCTCATCTCATTGTTCATAGTGCGATCCCGGTCGGCCTCTGGCATCAGCGCTGGCCGTTGAGAAAGTCGAACCAGTCGTGCGCGAAAGCACAGCCGTGATCGGGAATGCCCGAGCCGGCCAGCTTCCCGCCGAAGTAAGTTCTCGCCGGTTCAGGAATTTCGTCGAGACGCACGTAACGGTAGCCTGCATCATTCATGTGAACCGTCACCTGGGGTGGCACGGGTCGCGGTGGCAATGCTTCGCGGCCCTTGTTCAGGGCGGCGACAACACAGCGCGCAACGAGGTCCCATACGCTGCCAGCCCATCTCGGATAACCGCGCACCGTGGCGCGCTCGCCGACCACCCCGAGCACCGCATCGTCCAGGGCCACCCCGTAGTCCGCAAGTGCCCCAGCACTCACGCGCGCAATGTCCGCCGTCGCGATGACCCGCTTTCCGTCTTCCCGCCCACCGGGCAGCAATTCAATGGTGATCCGAAGCATTCGCCTCTCCTTCTCATGATCTTCTGATCCGGTGCCGCAGTTCCGCGGACGCACATCGTGTCGTGTCGAGGACCTGGACATGCACCGCGATCGCCTGCGCCCCCGGCAGATCCCTCCGTCCCGGCGAAGCCACCCGAACAGCAGAACGCCCCGTCAGGACTGCCGGTACCCGTCGAGTGGAAGACCATGCTGCTTCACGTGAGCGTTGTAGCTTTCGATGGCTTGCGCATTCTCCTTCGCCGATACCCCGCCCTGCCGGGCCGGCCCGAGGCTGGCTACGCCTCCTTGCGCCGCTTGCGACCTGTCGGCGTCCAGCGAAACTTTCGCCGGCATGCGTGTGCCGGCCGCCGCCTTGCCAGGAGCAGCCCCGGTGATGCGCCGGGACAAGATTTCGCCGGCGAATGCCGCAGCGCGTTCCATGGACAGCGAGGGCCCCAGCAGGTCACGCATGCGACCATCGGCAACGGCGGTCGTGAACGAAAAGCCCGCCGCGCCCACCGCCAGCATCGCATCCAGCACCGGAATCCTGAAGGCGAACCCGGCTGCGCGCGCGATCATGCGCGCCACCGTCTGGCGTGCGTGCGACGGATCGATCCCGTATGAGACGGCGAGGTCGACCAGTGGCCGCCGATGCGCGCCCACCCCATAGCGGTGGGCCAGCAGGTCGGCATCGCGCGCGGCCTGTGCATCGAGCGGCTGCTCCGGTTGGAGCAGGTTGCGTCCGCGGGTGGCGAGGCACGCCGCGACGCGATGGATGGCAGCCTCGAGCGTTTCAGTGCCGATCGTCACGCGCCAGCGGCCATCGCCTACCCCGGGATGCGACGCCGGCGGCGCCAGCAGTTGCCCGGGCGCGAGCAGCAGGGCGCGCTCCCAGGTGCGAAGGCGCGCCACGGTGAGCGCCTTCGGAAACGTCCCGTGTTCCCACTGCAACAGCGTGGGACGGGACACATGGCAGGCGCGCGCCACCTCCGCAACGCACAGGCCCAGTTCACTGCGCAGCCGCCGCGCGTGAGGGCCGATCTCGCGGCACCGGGCGGCGGGGATCCGTGACTGGGGATCGCCGTCTGCGCGGGCGGCGGCATCCGCCGCATTGAACACGGGGTCCGGCAACGGTTGCGTTTCAGGACCGAGCAGCCATCCCGGCGGCACCTGCAGGGCCGCTTCCAGCGCGTTCACGGTGGCGGCTGCGACGGTGTGCGGCCACCGCCCCTTCTCCCGGTGCACCAGGGCCGGTTTCGCCACCCCCGCCCTGACCGCGAGATCGTCCTGTGTCATCCCTGACGCCTTGCGTCGGTCCCGCAGGCGCTGTGCTATCCGCGGTACGTCGGATCGTGGAATCCACACACGCATCCCGGCCATCCTGATCCCCTTCATGAGGCTGTTTCTGTCTGAGCGAAGAAATGCGTCCGCACGTCCCGAAACCGGCCGACGGCCCGGCCGGCAGCCGCCCGGCTTCAACCGGTGCACGCATAGGCATTGGCGCGCGCGTCATGCAGCGCACGGTGCTCGCCGCCATGGCGCGCGTAGTAGGCGGCGCGCCGCTGCGGGTTGCGCGTGCCTGCGATGTTCTCGAGCCGCCAGCCACGCGGCAGCGGGCCGCCCAGCAGGAACCGCAACAGGGCCAGGTCCGTCTCGTAGTCGTAGCACAGCACCGGCCCGGAGTCGCCCGGCACCGCCACGAGCCATGCGCGCAGGGCCTCGCGCAGCGCTGCAAACGGCATCGCGCGCCCCTCGGACTGGCCGAACTGCGGCAGTACCACGGCGCGGACAAAGTCGCTGCACAGCGCCGGA
Source organism: Paraburkholderia sp. UCT70 (assembly GCF_050434085.1). NCBI lineage: Bacteria > Pseudomonadati > Pseudomonadota > Betaproteobacteria > Burkholderiales > Burkholderiaceae > Paraburkholderia > Paraburkholderia sp. UCT70. The sequence goes on from NZ_JBNPVZ010000002.1 coordinate 2,279,468, forward strand.
TCGAAATCGGTCCGCTCGCCGTAGAACTCGTACCCGTGCTCGCCCACGAGGGCGAGACTGAGCAGCTGGCACTGCCGGAAGTCGGTGAATTCCGTGTCGAGGAAATACCGGTTGTTCCAGCCAGCCTGCGGCTCGGGTTCGGCCGGCAGTGGCCAGCGCATGGCGCCGTGAAAGTGTGTATCCGTCATGTCCGCTACTTCGTCATTTTGCCGTCGGCTCGCCCCGTGTCATCCAGCGCGAACCCGCCCGGGGCTGATCCGGGTTGGTCGCCGTCTTCCCTGCGCGCGTCTGACCCGGCCCGCACCTCCGGCCCCGGCACCGTGCGGTGGTCGCGCGCGCCGCGGATCCGCCGCAGCGGCCCGGCGAGCACCGTCACGGGTGTGGGAAACGGGATCGGGACGGCCCCGGTCACGTCGTCGCGGGTCGCACGCACGAAGCGCCGCAGCCGCGCGCGCAGCGCCTCGGCGGTTTCGTCTGGAAGCTCGATCGCCCGTTTGCGTCTGCTCATGCCGATCCCTTTCTGAAGCCGCAGCCGATGCGCCGGTGGTGCGCTCGCCGCGATAAGGCGGATCTGGGGTGTCCATTTAACCGGAGTTGAGCGTGGACTGGGGCAATGGAACGTCCCCACGCCGGCACCCACCACCCTACTTCCCCAGCCCTTCACTTGGCGTGTTGACGGGCTGCTTCTAGGCCGGACAAGGCTGATTGAAGGGCAGAGACCAAAAATCTCTGCCCTTTTTATACGTTTCGGGCCTAAAAGGCTAAGAAAAGTACAGGATTTCGTGCGGGTCCCGCCGAGAACAACGCCCCCGTGGGATGCGCCGATGTCGGCGCATGGCTTTGTGCGCATCGCAGCAGTTCCTTCCGAACCTGCTCCGTTTCTGGCGACGCCAGCCGTCGAGGTTCTGGATTCCACGGCAGTGCGCTCACGGAGGTCATCGACGTGCGTAGCAACGACAATCCGAGACCCGACCGCATTCAAAAGGGGCGGGGGCAACAGGGAAAGCTTCTCACCTCGCGATATGATTTTGAGAAGATTCGATGCAATCTTATCAGTCAGTCGTAATCTTATCAGTTTAATGATAAGATTGTGATAAGATTGTCATCGACGAGAAGCTAATGTCTGAACAACAACTACTGAACGCCGTCGTCCAGTACGTCGCGCGAGAGCAGCAAGCCGGCGCTGTAGGCGTCTCGGCTGGTGCCATCCAGGCGCATGCCGGCCGTCCCCGGCCCACCGTTAACCGCGCCCTCGCTCGCCTGGTTGCGACGGGAGCGCTTGAACGGCAGGGGGCAGGCCGGTCGGTCACCTATCGGGTTCCAGGCTCCCCCCCTGCTCCTTCAGGGATGCCTCAAGGTTTGCCTGAAGGAGAGGCCTCACCCGGCTGGAGCGACAAGGCACGAGAGCTCATTGCCTCGCTGTCCGCCCCTATGGGCACCCGTAAGCCTGTTTCCTATCAACGCTCCTTCGTAGACAACTATCAGCCAAACGTTACGGGTTTGCTCCCTGCTTCGTTAGCAGCGCAGCTCCACGAAAGGGGCAAGTCCAAGGAGCAGCAACCTGCCGGTACTTACGCTCGCAAGGTTTTGGAGCAGTTGCTCATCGACTTGTCCTGGTTTTCTTCCCGGCTGGAGGGCAACCGCAAGAGCTTGCTGGATACCCGCGAGCTATTCGAAAGAGGCCGCTCCGAGGGCGATGACCGAGACGCCACGATGCTTCTGAACCACAAGGAAGCTATCGAATTTATGGTCGATGCGGTCCCCACCGACGGCATCACCGTTCCCGTTGTCCGAAATCTGCAGAGCTTGCTGATGCGCGACCTGTTACCCGACCCGGCCGACCTGGGCGCCATCCGGAACAAGATTGTCAACATCCAGGGCTCGGTGTATCTGCCCAGCCAGGTTCCGAACTTGCTCGAAGAGATGCTCCAGCAAATCGTGGACAAGTCGGGGCGCATTCACAATCCCGTCGAAGCAGCGTTCTTCCTTTGGGTGAACCTTGCGTATCTGCAGCCCTTCGTCGACGGCAACAAGCGCACCAGCCGCCTCAGCGCCAACATGCCGCTCATGCTGGCGAACTGTGCACCGTTATCTTTTCTAGACGTGGGACAGACCGACTATGCGCTAGCTATGCTCGGCGTCTACGAGCGACTCGACGTCTCACTGGCAGTCGAGTTGTTTGACTGGACTTACCGTCGCTCAATCGACAAGTACCAGGTCATCGTCGAGTCCATGGGTGGACCGGACCCTCTGCGGGCTCGTTACCGAGAACATCTCGGTGAAGCAATTCGACAGATTGTCTTCTTTAGTTCCACCCTCGACCGGGCTGTTGAAGCGGTTAAGGTTCCCGACGTCGATATTGCTGCGTTCAACAATATGCTGAACTCCGAACTGGAGCATCTCGAGGCGTACAACTGTGCCCGGTATCGCCTGCCGATGCGTAAGACGCAGGAATGGATTGACAAGGGGCGCCCACGTTAACATCGGCGCGGTTCTCCGAAGAATTCGCAACGCCACGATGGTTATCTTTGCATGCCCCGACGACGGTATATGTCGCCCACAGCCGTGGGCACACCTTTGTGTCGATACGGGTCGGGCGCGTCGGCCCCGCCGGGTGCCCAAAGTTCTCGCATCGCGGCGATTTGCAAAAGTGTATCTCGGCACCGCCCACATCAGGCGGTACGCGAAGTGCCTCGGGTGGGAGCTGCCGCCGCAAGGTCTGCAGAAAAATTTTCGAAAAAGACAATGCTCCGAAAGTCCTTGAATCACGGGGCATCATAGGGAATCACGACCCTTCCATCAACACGCCAAGTGAAGGGCTGGCCCTACTTCCCTTGGGGAGTTTCAGGCTTGGTTCCCGACGGATGCAGACTGCCAGGACTACCTGGAATGGCTGCGATGGCCTTGCGGCTTCGTCTGCCCGTCCTGTGTTCATCCGGGAGGATGGCGGAGGCAACGCGGACATCCGCCCGGCTTGGAGCGACCTTCGCCAAGCCGCCCGTGGAGGCAAATCGCTAACTCCGGTCAAATGGACACCCCACAGGCGGATTATCACGGCCAGCCTTCCCCCAAACGGTGCATCGCGCCAAGCGCGCTGATGCCCAGCACGGGATCGGTGTGCACCAGGTGAGCCCGGCACACCGCTGGCCAATCTCCGTCATCGTCATCGTCGTCGAGCGCGAGCCATACAGCACGCGGCCACCCCGCCAGCGCGGCCGCATGTCCGACGCCACAGTGGCCCGTCCCGACCCCACGTCGGCACGGCGTCCACTGCGAGCCAAGGTCAGCGACCGGCAGCGGCTGGTGCCTTCGCGCGCCAGAGCCGCCTGCCGCGCGCCGGACGCGTCGCCAGGGCAACCGGCACGGAGGACGTGCGCCCCGCCGCCGTCGTGAACCGGGTCACCGTCACCAGCCGCTCGCCCTGGCTGCACTGTTCGGGCTCGGTGACTCCCACCCGGATCTCGCTCAGCGGATCGAGCCTCCACCGGTCGACCTCGCGCGCGAATTTTGTGCTCAGCACGGCGGCGCCACGGAGAACGACATCCCCGCCGACAAACTGCTCCAAGTGCGGCGCCGTTGCGGACAAATCGAGCATCACGATCGTGGGGACCACCCGCGAGCGTGCCGGCGACACCCGCAGGATCAGCACGTCCCACGGAATCAGCTGCTCGATCGCCGTCCACGCGGTCGCGCCTTCGGACTCGCCGAACGGCAGCGCGTACGGCGGCAAACGGTTTCTTTCACTCGTCACAAACATACTGCCAACTACCTCATTGTTTTCTCTATCAACTAGCCGCCCTGTGGCCGCGCCAGCCTCCCCAAGAGGATCAAACACCCTCCCGCGAACAAATCACCACCACGAAAAATCCGCCAAACCCAGACTGCATATAGGTTTCAGCCTGATATTTCGCGTTTTATTCCCAGTGTACTGGGAAGACAAATTATAGCGCCAACTGGAGAGTGCTCCCATTTCACTGGGAGAAAAATTTGGAGTTGGCCGAAGTCTTCGGGGCGGTCCTGCGCGAGCACCGTCTCCGCGCCGAGCTAACACAGGAGCAGTTCGCTTTTGAAGCGGATATACGGCGCAATTACGTCAGCATGCTGGAACTTGGCCAGCACCAGCCAACTCTGACTATGCTGTTCGCGCTTGCTGCCGCTTTGAAATGTTCGCCCAGTGAACTTCTCGCCGAAGTCGAACGGAAGCTCAGAAAATCTCGTCGCTCGACCAACAAAGCGCCGAATGCGGTCAAAAGGCGCGTGACAACTGCCACCGACCATTCGCGTGACAGCGAGTCGACCGATCGCTCACACCGGCGGTCCCGGCGCAGCACCTAAACCAGCATCCCTGCTCTCCAAGTGAAGGACAGGATTTCGCGGCCTCAGAGCGGGGACGAGGTCCATCCGATTAGCCTGCGCTAGCGAGTCCACTTGCCTCCACTTCTTGCCCGTGCCGCTCGTGGCCGTGGTGGTGCAAACTGGGTAGGCGGGCGAGAAATCACCCATGTTTCGGAGACCTCAACGGGCTGAAAGAACCGCCATCCAAATCGAGGGCGAAGTGGTATCTTTGAGGTGCATGCTGGTGAGATCGAACTGGCCTTTGCGAATGCGATGCATCAGTTCGATGCCGGTGAGGGTAACGGCGCGCTGTGGAACCGCTTGAACCCGAGCATCACGTTCACCCGCGATTTGATGTGGCGGTGATCCTGCTCAATGAGGTTATTCAGGTACTTCGAGGATCGCAATTTCGTTCGCCTGGGTAGCGACTCGTCGGTCCTCATCTCGCGGACCGCCCGATGAGATGCCGCGTAGCCGTCCAGCGTAATCGTCTCAGGAGCGCGTCCCTGAGTTCTGATTGCCTTCGCGAAGAACGCCTTTGCTGCCGCCACGTCGCGCCTCGCGCTGAGGCGAAAATCGATCGTCTTTCCCGCTCGGTCATCGGCGCGGTAGAGATAGGCCCATTTGCCGCGAATCTTCACGTAGGTCTCGTCGACTCGCCACGACTGACCGGTAGTAGCCAACCGATTCCAGCGTTTGACGAACTCCGGCGTGTAGCGCTTTACCCAACGCAGGATCGTAGTGTGGGCGAGGGACAGGCCGCGCTCAGCCATCATCTCGACAAGATCACGCAGACTGAGCTTGTAGCGCAGATACCAACGCACGCAAAGGACGATGACTTCGCGGTCGAAATGACGCCCGTTGAACAACCGTTCGAGATCTTTCAGCTTGCTCATTGGCTCGTGGTCGTCAAAAGCTCAAGAGTAACAGACCGACGCACCGGAATTGCACCACAACCGGCCTATGCACGCAAGCTCATGCAAGCGGGTGTTGAGGTCAGTGCAACCCGCTACCTCGGCACGATCCATGACTTTGTCGGGCTTGAGGGTCTTGCGGACACTCTGCCAACCAGCACGGCGCTCATGCAAACGTGCAGCGTGGTGAAGGCTGCTCTCACGGCGACGCAAGTTTGAATAAGCCGCGCACTGCGCGAGCCTCTTTGGCCGTGATCATTCCACTTGAGACGCATCCAATTTCAAGACTTGCTACACAGGATGGTTAAATGAGCCGTAGCGGCTTCGGGCTCAGTGCGCCCCGCTCTTGCGCCCAATAGCAAGCTCGATGGAATCGAGCAGAACTTCTTCCTCAAAAGGTTTGCGCAGGAAACTGACCGCGCCGTGCTCCATCGCCCGCCGCACCGCCTCGTCGTCGCCATGTGCGGACATGAAGATGACAGGGATACGCCGGTGTTCCGCGTTCAGTTGCCGCTGCACTTCGAGACCCTGCATGCCTTGCATTCTAAGGTCGAGCAAAACACACAAAGCATCGTCGACCATCGGGGAGGCGAGGAATTCCTCTCCCGATGAAAATGTCACAGTCGCGTAACCCACTGCTTTAAGAAGGTTTCCGACGCCACTTCGTACCGAGGCATCATCGTCGACGATGCAAACAAAGCTCATAGCTGCCAATACTCCAGTTGCGCCGACGTAGTAACAGAGAAAAATATCCGGCGCGATATTTACTGCATCAGGATGCTCATCCCGTCCGGCGTATCACTTCCCACATCTGGGCGAGATCGATGAGCGTCTTCGCCCGCATCTTGCTCATCACCCGCCGCTTGTGAACCTTGACCGTGACCTCCTGCGTGCCGAGTTCATGCGCCATCTGCTTGATCATCATGCCTTTCACCGCCAGTTCCAACACGTCCATCTCGCGGGGCGTAAGCGAGCCGGCACGCTGTATGACGTCTGCGTTGAACGCACGCTCGGCGAGGTTGGCCTCGTCCTGGGCCAGCGCTCGCCGGACCGCGTTGATCAGTTCCTCATCGTCGATCGGTTTGGTCAGGAATTCATGCGCACCTGCCTTGATCGCACGCACCGACATCGGAATCGAGCCGTAGCCGGTCAGGAAAATAACGGGCACCTGTATGCCCTTTCGCGCGAGCTGGCTTTGCACATCGAAGCCACTCGTCGTTTTCAGGTTCATGTCGAGCAGGATGCACATCGGCACACTCGGCCATTCCTGCGACAACATCTCTGCGGGCGACGCAAAACTTCTGGCGCCGAAACCCGCTGATCGCAACAGCCGAACCAGCGCATTGCGCACCATTTCTTCGTCGTCAATCACATACACCAACGGTTCGAGTTCCGCGGGAACAGGCATTCCAGATTCCAGAATAAATTGGGTTTTGAGTGTCGTCATGGTACCTGAGACCCAACGCCGAACGCACCTGTCCAATCCGCGGACAACATCACTTTCATCGCGATGCGACGGCTACCATCGCGAGCCCGCCGCCAGACGCCGGTGCGCCGAAAACGCGTCCATAAGGCTGCTCGTCAGCGGGCGCCAGACAAGTCGCATTTCTCGTCAGCACTTCGTCTGCTTCGTCCGATTCGTACAGCTTGCGCAATGCGTATTCCCGCGTCGTCTCCAGCAGGAAGTATTCCTTGGTCTTGCTATCGAAGGTCGTCATCAGAAAACACTTCGAAGCGAGGCCGACGATCGCCTCCGTCACGTCGTTGTGCGTCAGGCGTCCGCACGCGGCGACGGCACACGCGGCTTCGAGTGAAAACCGGGCCGGGAACATGCTGAGCCGGTGCAGCACCACGCGCTCCGTTGCGCTCAAAAGCTGGTAACTCCAGTCGAGCGCGGCCTCCAGAGTCCGCTGCCGCGGCGGCGCTGTGCGGCGGCCGCCGGTCAGGCACTGGAAGCGGTCGTCGAGTTCGGCGAGCAGCTTTCGAATGCCGAACACGGCCGCGCGAGACGCCGCCAGTTCGAGCGCGAGCGGCACGCCGTCCAGCCGGCGGCAGATCGTCGCAACCATCTCGAGACTACTGCGGTCGCTCTCGACCGACGAATTGAGCGCGTTCATCTGTGCAAGGAACATGCGCACCGAACTGCAGGCGAGTATGGCTTGCGGACTTGCGCCTTCGCCGGGCGTTTCGAGCGGTGCGACCCAGCAGAACTTCTCGTCGCGTGTACGCAGCGGCTCGCGGCTCGTCGCCAGAATCCTCAGATCCGCGCTGGCCTGCACGAGCAGTTCGCAAATGGTGGCCGCCGACTCGATCACATGCTCGCAGTTGTCCAGCAGCACCAGCAGCTTCCGCTCGCGGATCGAATCGACCAGCGCCTGCAGCGGCACGTCGCCGCTGGCATGCGGCACGCCCAGTGCTTCCGCAACCGTATTGACGACGCTCTGCGCGCTGTTCACCGAGGCCAGCGTGATAAAGCACACTTCCCACTCCGACGCAGCCGCAATCGACCTCGCCACTGCAATGCCGAGTTGCGTCTTGCCGATGCCACCCGATCCAAGCAAGGTGACGATCGGCGTTCGCTTTAGTGCGCGGGTGACGTCGGCAACCGCCTCGCCACGGCCGATCAACGGCGTGTGGCAAACCGGCAAACCGCTTGGCCGCACAGGGCTTGCATGAGGCGCTGCTGCCGCGCCGCAAGGATCAACCGGCTCGGCCGCTTCGACCGGAATGGTCAGGCGGTAGCCGCGGCCGGAGAACGTGCGAATGACCTGCCTATCGGCGCCGAAGATCTTCCGCAGCGCCGATAGCTGCACGTGGATATTGTTTTCCTCCACCACCGAGTTCGGCCAGACGTGCTGAAAAATCTCGTCTTTCGTGACCGTCCTTCCCGCCGCGCGGATCAGCAGTTCGAGAATATCGAATGCGCGTGAGCCGACATGAAGCAGCCGGTCCTCCCGGTACACTTCGCGCATTTCCAGCGACACTACGACTCGACCGATCTTGATCATGCTGCTCTCACGCCTGGTTGATTAGCGGGACGGGCACGTTCCGGCGATGGACCCATTGCAGCGACGAAGCCTATGCGTGGCTTGCGTCGTTAGAACCATATTAATTGGGAAAGTCATCCGAAACTATTATCCATAGGGATACGATGAGCGCCGCCGCCATCGCCTCGCAGCGCCGTCAGGCCCGGCCCTGCTGGTGGCGGCTTCCAGCGCGTTCGAAGCGGCTCGCCGCCGTCCTGGCATCAGACCAACGTATGACCCCGTCATGCGCCAGGCTGAACGCAATCAGACCGGCGGTTCGGGCCGTTCGCGCAGTCTCGTGCCGAGCTCGCCTGCTGCGTGCGAATAGGCAAGCCATCGTGCAGCCGTGAAAGATCGGGACGGCCCGGACCACGATACTGGGTCCATCAACGCCTCGGCCATCGATTCAATGGCGCAGCCCGTCGCGGTCGGCGCCCGGAGAACACATTATGCGCGCCGTGAAAGCCACATGGTTTCGTCCCGCTTGCGGCTACGCGGCCGCTACCGTCTGTGTCGTGCTCGCAGCCTGGGGGGCCGCAAGCCCGCCGTCCACGCTCGGCATTATGCGCGCGCTCGACCAGACGGAGCGCGACACGCAGTTGCCGCTCGAACGGTTTGCGATCAAAGCAGGCAATGTGGCCGCCTCGTCCTCGCTGGCACCGCGGCCACAGTGGCAACGGCCGCAGCAGACCGCGCAGCCGTCGCGGCCCAATCGACGCATCGGCGCGTATCTGCGCGGTCGGGCGGTCAAGGCAGACACATCGCAACGGGACAGCGGCGCGCACGGCTATTACCGGAAGATCGACAACTGGAAGAACTGGACGTAACGCGTTTTTTCATTGCTCAACCGATCTCACACGAATCGTCGGAGGTATCCCATGATCGCCCCATCGCAGCAACCGGCCATGCTCACGCGACTCAATACAGCAACGAGAGCTACGCCGACCGCCGCTATCGCGGACCCGAAAATCTGGCGCTGGTATGCGGATCTGATGGACGACCGGCGGCTCGTCTGCGAACACGATGGCGCACGCTGGGTCGTCGCCGTCGACGGAAGGCGCCTTGCCGACGAGCGCGCGTTCGAGGCCGCGGTCCACAGCGCCTATGCGATGGCGCGCGCGCTGTTGGCGCTGGAAGGAACAAGAGCGGCCTGAGCCGCTCGCAAAAGAACACGGGAAGGAAGACGCCCTCTCTCAGACAGGCAATGAACGGCGCCGCCGCAGCGGCGCCTTCCGGCTCATTGCTCGTCGGGATAGACACCTGCCGACACGAGGCAAACAAAGGCAGTCGTTTTCAATACGCATTCCACCGAAGACAGCACGAATCCCAGCGGGAACACCCGATACTCGGCCGGCAATCCAAAGGCCACCGCCATCAGGCCGATCGTACAAAGAAATGCGTAGGCAATCCGCGCCACCCGGCTGCCGGCGAGCACGAAGCCGACCAGCGCGACCCACAATACCTTGGCCGTGACACAGGCCACCGCGTCACGCGTGGATATGCTGAACCACATTTCGAACGGCAACTCGAACACCGACCAGACCGCGGTCGCAACGACGACCCGGCGCGTCCAGCGTCCGAGCACGGCCGGCGCAGCCGGTTCAGTTGCCCTTTCTGACACATCCTGCAGCGCTGCATGCATGCGCCAGTCCGCTGCGTCGGCGCGCTCGGTGGCCGACATAAAGCCAGAATTTCTGCTGTTCATGTCGCGGTGTGATTCGTCAAGATATCGCATGGGGATGCTCCGGTGGTACTCAGCGGTCAGCGCGCTGTGAGACGAGAGGAATGCGGCTTCGCTGCGTCGAGATCACGCGGCCTCGCCGGGTGGAAACCATTATTGGCCGACGTGGCGCGCCAATCTTTTCAGAACGCCTGCGACGTTTAGAAAATGCACTGCGCTGCCGGTACGCCTTGACCGTGTGCCTGACGTGCGCCGCATCGGGCGTGCGAATCTGAAACGGTCGGGCATTTGAACAAGTGCCGTGCGCGACGCCAGCCCATCCTTCGACCGTATGTTCCTCAACGAAACACCAGGACACGGTCATGGCCAAAGGAAAAGCGATACGCATCTATAGCGAACCTGCGGGCGGCTGGGGTGCGCTGAAGGCAACCGGCGAGGCGCTCGCGCTGCAAGGCGTGGCCGTGTCGGGCGCGAAGACGTTGCTGCGGATGAACCAGCCCGAAGGCTTCGACTGTCCCGGCTGCGCGTGGCCGGATGCGAAGCACACGTCCTCATTCGAGTTCTGCGAGAACGGCGCCAAAGCTGTGGCCTGGGAGGCAACCGCCTTTCGTTGCACGCCTGATTTCTTTGCCGCGCATAGTGTCTCGGAGCTGACCGCCTGGGACGACTACGACCTCGAAATGGCCGGCCGCCTGACTCACCCGATGTCTTACGACAAAGCCACCAACCGATATCTGCCGATCGAATGGGACGACGCCTTCGCACTCGTCGCCAAGCATTTGAAGGGTCTCGACAGCCCGAATCGGGCCGACTTCTATACGTCGGGGCGCGCCTCCAACGAAGCCGCGTTTCTCTACCAGATCTTCGTGCGCGAGTTCGGCTCGAACAACTTTCCCGATTGCTCGAACATGTGCCATGAAGCGACCAGCGTTGGCCTGCCTGAATCGATCGGCGTGGGCAAAGGCACAGTGCTGCTCGAAGATTTCGAGAAAGCCGACGCGATTTTCATCTTCGGCCAGAATCCTGGGACCAACAGCCCGCGCATGATGAGCGATCTGCATAGCGCTTCACGGCGCGGCGCGAAGATCGTGTCGTTCAACCCGTTTCGCGAACGCGCGCTGGAACGCTTTGCTTCGCCGCAGAATCCGGTAGAAATGGCGACGCTGGGCTTCACGCAAATCAGCTCGTTTTTCTATCAGGTTCGTGTAGGTGGCGACGTTGCGGTGCTCAAGGGCATGATGAAAGCGGTGATCGAGGCCGACGATGCCGCCCTCGCCGCCGACGAACCCCGCGTGCTCGACATCGAGTTCATCGAAGGACATACGCACGGCCTCGAAGATCTGCTCGCCGACCTGTGCGCCACCACGTGGGACGCGATCGTGCGGCAAAGCGGCCTGTCGCGCGACGACATCCAGAACGCCGCCAACATCTACATGAACGCAAAGAACGTGATCCTGGTGTATGGCATGGGGCTCACGCAGCATCATCGCGGCACCGGGACGGTCCAGCAGGTCGCCAATCTGGCGCTGCTGCGCGGTAATATCGGCCGGCCCGGCGCAGGTGTGTGTCCGGTGCGCGGACATTCGAACGTGCAAGGCAACCGCACCGTCGGCATTACGGAAAAGCCGTCACCGGCATTGATCGACGGGATCGAACGGGCCTTCGGTTTCCGGCCGCCCGCGGCGCACGGCCACGACGTGCTCGCCGCGATCGATTCGATGATGCGCGGCGACGCGAAGGTGTTCATCGCGCTCGGTGGCAATTTCGCCGCCGCCGTGCCGGATTGGGTCCGCGTACAGGCCGCGATGCGCGAGCTCGACCTGACCGTATACATCGCTACCAAACTCAATCGCAGTCACCTCGTGCATGGCAAGGACTCGTTGATTCTGCCCTGCCTCGGCCGTACCGAGGTCGATATCCAGGCCGAAGGTCCGCAGTCGATTACCGTCGAAGATTCGATGTCGATGGTACATGCCTCAGGTGGACGCAACGAACCCGCCTCGCCGCATCTGAAGAGTGAACCGGCGATAGTCGCGGGGATTGCGCGCGCAACGTTGGGTCCCGACTCGCATGTCGAGTGGGAACATCTCGTCGCGAGCTACGACCGCATTCGCGACAAGATCGAAATCGTCTACCCGATTTTCCAGGCGTACAACGAACGCATTCGCGTGCCGGGCGGATTCCATCTGGCCTCGAGCGCGCGGGAACGTGTGTGGGCCACGTCCATGGGTCGCGCCAATTTCCTGGTTTTCAAGGGACTCGACGAAGATCCGGTTCAAAGCGATCCTGACGCGCTGTGGCTCACCACGATGCGCAGTCACGATCAATACAACACCACCCTCTACTCGCATTCCGATCGCTACCGTGGCGTGTTCGGTCAGCGCGACGTGATCTTCCTGAATCCGCGTGAATTGCAAAAGCGCAATCTGCGAGCTGGCGATCGCGTGGACGTGTACGCGCTGTCGACCGATGGCATCGAGCGCGTGATCCGCAGTTTCATGGTGATCGAATACGTGCTGCCGGATGGCTGCTGCGGCGCTTACTACCCGGAAGCGAATCCGCTCGTGCCGCTATATGCATTCGATCAGAAAAGCCGTACCCCTTCGTACAAATCCGTTCCGGTGAAGATCATGCGCGCCGCGGCGGCCGGGCCCCACTCCACACAACAGGCGGCCGTTGTCGGCGCCACGCGAGCTCATCATGCATCTCAGTGACGTCCTCGATCTGTCTCGCGCGCAGTTCGCGATGACAGCCATTTTTCACATCCTGTGGCCGATTCTGACCATCAGCCTGTCGGCGTTTCTCGTTTTGATCGAAGTGCTGTGGCTGCGCACCGGCAACGTCGGCTATTACCGCCACGCGCGCTTCTGGAGCAAGCTCCTAGTGCTGAACTTCGCGGTGGGCGTAGTGAGCGGCATTCCGATGGAGTTTCAGTTCGGGACCAACTGGGCCGGCTTCTCGCGTTACAGCGGACAGTTCTTCGGCAATATTCTCGGCTTCGAGGGCGCGATGGCCTTCATGCTCGAAGCGGGCTTCATCGGCGTGATGCTGCTCGGCTGGGGCCGCGTGCCGCGTGGCGTGCATCTGTTCGCAACCTCGATGGTCGCGCTGGGCTCCAGCATCTCCGCTTTGTGGATCATGGTCGCCAATTCGTGGATGCAAACGCCCGCGGGCGTGACGGTCGAGAACGGCAAGATCGTGGTGACCGACTATGCCGCTGCGATCTTCAACCCCGATATGGTCTGGGGCGTCACGCACATGTGGGTCGCGGCGATCGAAACCGGCATGTTCGTGATCGCCGGCATTTCCGCGTGGAATCTGTTCAAGCGACGCAATCCGGAATTCTTCGCGCGCTCGTTCAAGATCGCGCTGCTAGTACTCGTTTTCGTCGCGCCAATCCAGATCTGGCTCGGCGATTCCAGTGGCGGCAGCGTATTTGCGACGCAGCCAGCCAAAGGCGCCGCTATCGAAGGACACTGGACCACGAACAAGCCCGGCACCGCCGCGTCGTGGTCGCTGCTCGCATGGCCGAACCAGCAAGAGCAACGCAACGACTGGTCCCTCGAAGTGCCCGGCATGCTGAGCATTCTCGCCACGCACACGCCGGATGGCGAGGTGAAGGGCCTCAAGGACTTCGCGCCCGCCGACCAGCCGCCGGCGCTGCCCTTACTCTATTACGCATTCCGCGTGATGGCGGGCATCGGCTTCGCGTTCATGGTACTGGCGTTCTGGACCGCTTACATCTTGCGCAAAACGCGCGGCAGTCTCGAACGCCTGCTCGAACAACGCAAATTGCTGCTCGCATGGGTGCTGTGCATTCCGCTGCCGTATGTGGCGGTCGAAGCCGGCTGGATCGTGCGTGAAGTGGGACGTCAGCCGTGGGTCGTCTATGGGTTGCTGCGCACGAAGGATGCTGTGTCGACCGTAGCCGCTTCATCGGTGACGCTGAGCATTGCGATGTTTTTCGCCTTTTACGTCGTGCTGCTCGGTACGTTTTTCGTGCTGGCGCGCAACTGGCTGCATACCGGTCCGGACCTCACATTGAACCCGCCCGCTGCGGTCAAAGCCCAGGCGGCCGCGACCGTCACCGAGTACTAAATTCTTCCCGCTGCGAGGAAATCTCATGGACAGCTCCACACACACAATGCTCGCCGTCACCTGGTTCGGTCTTATCGGCCTGATGCTGGTGTTCTACGTCGTCACCGATGGCTTCGATCTCGGCATCGGCATACTTAGCCTGTTGCGCAAACGTCGCGAGGATCACGACGTGATGGTGCAGACGATCGGCCACGTCTGGGATGCCAACGAAACATGGCTCGTCGTGCTCGGGGGCGCACTGTTCGGCGCCTTCCCGGCGGCTTACGCGATGCTTTTACAGGACCTGTATTTGCCGGTGATGTTGTTGATTGCCGGGTTGATCATGCGTGGCGCCGCCATCGAATTCCGTCATAGCGTGTCGCACGGTCCGATATGGGACAAGGTGTTCGGTATCGGCAGCCTGGTCGCCGCCATTGCTCAGGGCGTGATACTCGGTAAAGTGATCACGGGGCTGCTTCCGGGCGATCTTAGAGGCGCGTTCGTCGCCGTATCCGCTATTGGCGTGGTAGCGGGCTATTCGCTGCTCGGCTCGACTTATCTCGTGAAGAAGACCGTGGGATCGATCGGGCAATGGTCGCGGCGTCTCGCGTTGTTGAGTGGCTTTGTCACGGTGGCGGCAGCCGTGGTGTTGACTGCTGCCACGTGGTTCATCAGCGAGGTGGGACACGATCGGTGGACGCAGCCCGGCGTGTTTCATTTGCTGATTGCACTTGGGCTGGCTGCTGTGCTGACGTTTGCTTACATCATGGGGGCGTTGTATCTGGGCAGTTCGAACGGGCCGTTCCTGGCTTCGGTGGCGTTGTTCGTGCTTTCGTTTGTTGGGTTAGCGGTGAGTCTTTTTCCGGACTTTGTGCCGGGGAAGTTGGGGATTATTGAAGCTGCTTCTGATGCTTCGACTCTCGTTTTTATGTTGATCGGGATTGGGTTGATTTTTCCCGTTATGATTGGGTATAACTTGTACCAGTACTATATTTTTCGGGGGAAGGTAGTCGGTGGGGCTCACGCGGGTGAGTGAGCGCCAGGCCGCGGTTGACTGTGGCTTCTTTTGGTTTTTTGCGCTGGCTCTTTTTGGGAGATGGCGTTTTTTTTTGCTTTTTTGTATTGTTTTTCTGCGCTTTTTGGTGTTTCCTGGCTTAGTGGTTTATTAGTGTTGTCCCATGTGCGGGCAATGCTCTCAACTGAAGTCCCACTGCATCAAGCGAGTTTGTACGCGAGTTGGAAGTGGGGCTTGGTTTTTCTGGGTGGTCTTGGATAGGAGCCTGAAGGCTGCACCCGGCATCGGGTGTGATGGATCACTTCCTGTACGCCGGCGAGGTTCGCCAGACAGCGCCTGATACGCAGCAGGCACGCGCCGAGGAAGGGTTTGAGTGCGCCCAGCAGCGCATATACTCGGTTCGGACGACTGGCACACGCATCGTCGGGCGATGCGTCGAGGTCACTGAGTAATGTGCACACGTTGTCAGCGAGGATTTTTTGCGCCGAAGCCCTGTTGCAATGCCGGGTAATCGAGACCTGTGACGGCCTCCAGTCGCAGCCCGTGCTTCAGGCGTTTGAACGCTTCCTCGACGCGCCAGGAATTCAAGAAAGGCCAACAACAATAACCAACCCAAAGCCCACGGCAAAAACATCAAACCGAAACCGCCTCATTAACAACACACCGCAATATCATAGCTCCAGCATTAAGCGGCGCCGGCCTGCAAGGCCTGGGCCTATAAATCGCATCACCGGCCCGAATGGCCCTCCCACTCATAGCACATACCCCAGCCACACGCGCCCGGGTCGCGTGCCAAACCTGATCGCCATACGAGCACTGCGTCGGATCCCTCCACACTACAGTGGCAGTCGACTGCGTAGGCCGGTCGATAACATGCACCTGAACATCGAACCGTTCACCCATGACAGGCAAATGCGCGCCTTTGCACTCACCACGCGCCGCAACAGCGGCCACATCGACTGCACCCGCATCGACATCGCCGGACAAAATCGATAACAACCCAAGGGTCTGCAGCCACGGATCGGTAAAACTCGCCTTCGTCAGCATGATGGCACTCCTGTATCAGTAAAACCCGTTGATCATCGAGACGGTCCCGCCAGAAATGGTCAGCACCGTTTGCCTCTATCCGCGCATTCGATTGCGCTCATGCACCGTCCTGTCTGTACGCCGGCATGGCATTGCCGCTCTGATTGCCATTGCCGTTGTTTTCCGTATTGCCCACCACACCCAATCCATCGAGCGGCGACCATCCGTCGCTCATCACCCCGGCTCCGGTCTGCCGGAGAAAGCTTTCGCTCACTTCGAGAAACGCGTGAATCTGTTTAACGATCGACATTCGTCTTCATCCTCCAGCAATGCGGCGTCTCGCCAACCAGGCGCTTGAACACCGTCGTAAAGTGAGCCTGTGAACGGAAGCCGCAGCTCAACGCAACGTCGAGCACGTTGTGCTTCGACTCGCGCAAAAGGTGTTGCGCATGTTCGATCCGGCGACGCAGCAGATATTCATGCGGACGCATGCCAGTCGCGCGACGGAACTGCGACGCGAAATGCATCCGCGTTAGCCCTGTGCTGTTGGCGATATCCGCGAGTCCGATCGATTCGGACAGGTGCGCGTCGACAAACTCAATCGCCCGGTTGAGGCGCCATGACGGCAACGCGCTCGCCTCGCGGGTCTGCCGATCGGCCACGGTGAAATGCCGTGCGATCACGCGCGACACGATCGCGAGACTCACGCTGTCGGTGAAAACCTTGCCGAGCGCGGCGTCGTCCGACTGCGTGACGGCAAGCGCCTGGCCAAGACGTTCGAGCGCGGGGTCACGCACGAGTTTGGGATTGTCGATCCGGATATCGCCCGCGTGCGGGCGGCCGAACATATCTTCGAAGCATTCGCCGAGCACCTGCTGCGAAACAAACAGGTGCAACACATCGCCCGCCGACTCGAACACGGCACTGCACGCCACGTTCGGCGCGGTGGTCTGCACGGCACCCGCCGTCACCCTGCCGCGCACGAGCGTACGGCCGGCATGGGAGAACGTCAGGGACATGCACTTGAGATTCATCGCGATGCAATGATGCGCAGTGCTGCCAGGATTGACGACCTCCAGCGGCTGCATGTCGTTGCGAGTCCAGCGCGACACGAGGATATTGCCGCGTTCGCGCGCCTCGCCATTTTCGGCACAGGGGGAACGCCATTGATGCTCCATGCCGATCCGGCTCACCCGACTCTTCTGGACAACACCCACTGCGGGTTCGGCATATAACGTCGACGAGCTGATCATGATCTGGTCATCCGGGTTAAGTGGTGAATCAGTGCGGGTTAAGAGCGGCGCTGCATTGACGCCAAGGTATCGCACGGCAATGCGTACAACTAGCCCTACATACGGTCGCCTGAAATGACCAATGGTTGGGTCGTCTCATATCCAGGTTTAGTCGTATTCCGAAGCGTGCAGGCGACGCTGCGCCGCGCCGGGCGGGGGTATGCCCCGGCGCGTGTCGGAATGATTGGAGAACCGCCGTGTTCCTTGAACAGAAACGGTGAATTACCTATACCCGCGTATGAGTCCGGTAGCCGTCAGAGCTGCGGAGGCTGCGCTTGTGCAGCGATTTCACACACGACCCAACGCGATCAGGCACGCGAACTGCGCGCTGGCGTCGTCGTGCCTTGTGGTGCCTTGATGCCGAGCGCTTCCGCCTTCAGCACAAAATCGGCAAGCGAGCGCGCGCCCATTTTGCGCATCGCCTGGCCGCGATGAATCTTCACCGTGATTTCACTCAGGTTCATTTCGCCCGCGATCTGCTTGTTCATCAGACCGGCGGCGACAAAAGCCATGACCTGACGTTCACGCGTCGTCAACGAGTCATAGCAACGACGTAGATCCGCCACCGAACGGCTTGTCGCAAGTCGCTTCTCGTCGCTCGCCAATGCGTGCGCAACGGCGTCCAGCATGTCCTGATCGCGAAACGGCTTGGCGAGAAAGTCTTTCGCGCCGGCCTTCATCGCCTTGACCGTCATCGCAATATCGCCATGCGCGGTCATGAAAACGATTTGCATACCCAACTGACTCGCGGACATCTGCTCCTGCACGGCGAGCCCGCTTTGTCCTTTGAGGCGCACATCGAGGACCAGACAGCTCGGCACGTCTGGCATGTCGAACGCAAGAAATTCCTGCGCGGAACCGAAGGTTTCGACGTTCAGGCCCACCGAGCGCAACAGGTTGCTGACGGCGTCGCGCATCGACTCGTCGTCGTCCACGACATACACCATCGCGGCGCTCGCATTGCTGCCGGCGTCGGCGTTAGCCTCGATGTGCGAATTACTGCTCATGACAACTCCCTCCATCAATGGGCAGAACGAACTGAAACACCGCGCCACCCGTTGCCGGCGACTCCGCCCAGATGCGGCCGCCATGCGCTTCGACGATCGAGCGGCAGATCGACAAGCCCATGCCTATGCCGTCGGCCTTGGTCGTAAAGAACGTACTGAACAGACGTCCTGCGTCTTCTTCGCTGATGCCCGTGCCCGAATCCTGCACGATCACCTGTGCCTGCCTTTCGTCGAAACTGCGCGTGCCGATCCGCAGCTTGCGTGGCCCGGCGACCTCCGCCATGGCCTGCACGCTATTCATGATCAGGTTGATCAGGACTTGCTGCAGTTGCACCCGATCGCAGCATACCGAGAGCGACGGCAGCGCGAGGTCAAGCCGCAACTCGACGCGATGACGCTCGAGATCGCGGCGCACCAGTGCGATCGACTCGCCGACGATGCCGTTCAGGTCCACTGTCGCCGGCAGACGTTCGCGCTTTCTCGCCATCGAACGGATTCGCTGAATCACCTCGTCCGCGCGTTTGGCGTCGCGAATCATCTGCGCGACCGACTGTACCGCCTCATTGATCTCCGGCGCGGGGCGGTTCAGCCAACGCAACGCCGCGCCGCCGCACGTGACGATCGCCGCGATCGGCTGCGTCACCTCATGTGCGATCGAAGCAGCCAGTTCGCCGAGCATGGTGATCCGCGTGACGTGGGCGAGTTCGTCGTTGGAACGCGCCAGCGCTTCCTGGGCCAGCCTGGTCCTGGTGATGTCCATCAGCGCGCCGACGTACTCAGTGTGGCCGGACTCCGTCGTGGCGGGACGGGCGACGAAGTGCACGTACTTGGTCTTGCCGTCGGGCATGACGAGCCGATGCTCGATGTCGACTAGCGATTCGCCGCCAGCAGCCTGTTCGAATACGCCACGCACGAGCGCGAGATCGTCGGGATGTGTGCGCGCAAAAATCACCTCTGGCGACGGCACGGTGTCGCGTGCGTAGTCGAAAATGCGATAAGCCTCATCGGACCACCACATCTCGCCATCTGGAAAGCGCAGCGCGATACTGCCGGTGGCGCTCAGCCGCTGCGCGTCGCGCAGGAAGGCTTCGCTGCGCTCGAGCGCCTGCTCCGCGTGCTTGCGGTCGGTGATGTCGTTGTTGGTCGCAAGTACGGCGCGTGGATTGCCCTTCGAGTCGCGCCACAACGCAGCCCGGCTCGAAATCACGACAACGCTGCCGTCACGCCGTACGCGCCGCAGCTCGCCATGCCAACGGTCAGAGCGCAGCAGTTCGGCGCCGATCTGTTCGGACGGAACCGGAAAGGACGTCTGCGTCATTTCCTGCAGCGACTGCCCGAGCGCCTGTTGCGCGGTCCAGCCATAGAGCGCCTCGGCGCCACGGTTCCAGAAGGTGATGCGATCGTTCATGTCATGCACGACGATCGCGTCGTGGGCGAGATTGAGCAGTTCCACCTGCTCCTGCAAGGTCGTGGTCGCAGTCAGGTTTCGCAAGGCGAGCATCGAGGTGGCGGCGATTGCCAGCAGGCTCACCGCGCAGCGCGCGACCGCGCCGCTCGAATACGCATCGTCGTGCGACATCACGAAGCCGAGCAATGTCAGCACGACGCAGCCCCACGCGGCCGTGACCGTGGTCGAACGGTTGCCGCTCGAGGCAACCATCAGCACGACCACGACGTAGAAGACGGCGACCGCGATATCGAGCGGCGTCAGCGCGTCGATCGCAAAGACGACGAGCGCGATGACGGCGGCTAGCAGCGACACGACATTCGCGTCGCGTGGCAGCGTTGAGAAGGCTCGGCGATAGGCTTTCATGACGGCCCGGGTCAATGGGCCGCCAGACGGCAGCGGAGCGCAGCAAATAACGGGAGCGTGGACATGGCGTTCGAAGCGGGCATTCGTTGACGAATACCGGCGGCCGGTCCGTCACGATGACAGCCAAAGCGGCTGTCAAAGCAGATGACATTCAGCCCTACCGGCGAGCGATAGCTTGCTATCTGAATAGCATCATGCGCGAGCCCGCGTCGATTGCGGTACTTATTTTTCCTTAATCCTTCCAAAATCATATCGGCGGCGGCCGGCGCCGCCGCGAAAAAGCCCCTCTATCAATGGTGGCCGAAATCCTTACGGGCGATCGGGACCGCGCGGACCTTCGCGTACTGGAATACGGGCAACGCCTTGACCACGTCGCGCGTCGCGCCGGCCCAGACGAGCTTGCCGTTCACATAGTCCAGTTGCGACATCGGAATCGCCACGTCGTGCTGCGACACGCCGAGGAACTGGTGAGCCGCCACGATCCCGAACGAAGCAGCGTTATCCGGCGCGATGATGATGTCGTGCAGCACGCCGACCTTCTCGCCGCTGTCGTTATAGATGCTCGTGCCGAGCAGGCTCTTCTTGACGCTCCAGCCTTCGATCACGAGTTGCGCCTGCTCGACGCTGATGCCGATCGGCTGCGCGCCCGCGATCTGCGCGTTTGCCTGCTGGCACACCGCGCCGAACGCCGACGCCGCCAGGAATACCAGTGTCCACTTTGCTTTCATGATGATTTTCTCCACGAGATGCGTTGATTGAAAACAGCTGATCGCAACGCGGTGACTGCTTCTGACGTGCTGCCTGCCGCGCTTGCTGACCGATATTCTCAACCCGTTTCACTCGACATGTTTTCGAATTCGCACGACGGCGTGCATACCTTTTGCATACGCACTGCGATCCGGCGCCGCGCCCCGGCTCAGTGGGCGCCCTGCGGCCGCAGCGTGACCGTGCAGGTCATGCCCATCGCGAGCTTGACGCCGGCGGGAATCTCGTCGAGGTGAATGCGCACCGGCACGCGCTGGGCGAGCCGCACCCACGTGAAGATCGGATTGACGTCCGCCAGCAGATCGCCGTTGCTGGTCGGGTTGTCGCGGTCGGCAATCCCGCTTGCCAGACTGTCGACGTGCCCCTGAATGTCCTTGCCGCCCGACATCAAGCGCACTACCGCGTGGTCGCCGACATGCACGTGCGGCAGCTTCGTCTCTTCAAAATAGCCGTAAACCCAGAACGAATGCGAGTCGATCAGCGCCATGCGTGCGGTGCCGGCCGTGGCGAAATCGCCGGGATACAGGTTCAGGTTGGTGATGAAACCGTCGGACGGTGCCCGTACTTCGCTGCGCGTGAGATTCAGCACAGCCGTCTGCTGCGCCACCACAGCCGCTTTGACGGCGGCTTCTGCCGCGCTGTAGGCCGCAACGTCGGCGGAATAGTCGGATGCGGACTGTTTGGCGACCGAGGCCGAATCCAGCCGGGTTTCGTCCGAGATCACGTCGCCCGCGAGGTTGGCGCGACGCGCCGCCTGAGCGCGCTTCATGGCGAAGCTGGATTCGCTCGCCGCCATCCGCGCCCTGGCCTGAGCCATTTGCGCCTGGGCACGCAGAAGATCGGCGTCGGCCTGCGCGACCGCGTAGTGAAAGCGCGCCGGGTCGAGCACGAACAGAATGTCGCCTTTACGCACCAGCTGGTTGTCCTTGACCCGCACTTCGCTCACCAGCCCCGACACGTCGGTGGCGACCTGCACTACCTGTGCGCGCACGCGCCCGTCGCGCGTCCACGGCGCAAACATATAGTCGAGCCACAGCATGCGAACCAGCACGATTGCCACCACGAGAAGCGTGAGCGTGAAACCTGCGCGCAGGATCGATTGCGTTTTCATCTTGGTGACCTGGCGTGAGCGTGAGCAGTCAGTGGATTCATGGGAATGGATGTCCGTCGGGGTTCATCGCCACAACAGCAGCGACGCGCCGCTGAACAGCGCAGCGAACATCGCGACCCGGAACAGACTCGGGTGCCACGTCAAGCGATAGAAGCCGAGCCTCGCCAGCACGAGATCGAGGACGACAAAAAACAGCACGCAGCCCGCGAGAATCGGCAGCAGGCCGGGCACGAGCAATGAAAAGAGGTCAATTTCCCCCGGCATTGGCCACTCCCTGCGCTGCATGATCGGGCGGCGTCGACACGTAGCCGCCGCCCAGATCCTTCATCAGCAGCGCCCATGCATCGAGGCGTTTGGCCTGAATCGCCGCGAGGCTTTCTTCCTGTTGCAACTGTTCGTTCTGCGCCGCCAGCACGTTCAGGAATTCGGTGATGCCGCTCCGATAACCGGTGTCAGCAAGCTGGAAAGATTTGCGCGCCGACTCCAGCGTGTTCTCGACCGATGCCTGCTGCTGCTCGAGCGAGCGCAACGACACCACCTCCGCCGCGACGCCCTGCATCGCGTTCACGATGCTCTGGTTGTACGCGTCCACGACGGCATCGCGGGAGGCCACCGCGACGCCGTAATTGCCGCGACGCCGGCCGCCGTCGAACATCGGCAGCGAGATCGCCGCGCCCACACCGTGGCCCACGCCGTCGCTATTGAGAAAGTTAAGGAAGCCGCCGAAGGTCGCCGCCGACCCCAGCGACGCTGTCGCCAGCAAGTTGATGTCGGGATAGAAATCCGCGTGCGCCGCGTCGATGCCCTTGTCCGCTTCGAGCACACGCCAGCGCCCCGCCACCACGTCCGCGCGATGCCCGATCAACTCGGCCGGCAACGATGCCGGCAAAGTCACCGGCACGCTCAGCGCGAGGCTGGGACGGCGCAGCGAATCGCCGTAACCCGGCCCCTTGCCGGCGAGCCCGGCGATGCTGATGCGCTCGAGCGCAAGTTGCTGTTGCGCCTGCTGCACCCGCGTCGTGCTCATCGCGAGTTGCGTCTGCGCCTGGCTGACCTCGAGTCCGCTGCCGACGCCCGCGTGCCAGCGGCGCATCGCGATGTCGAGGGTGCGCTGCTGTTCGGTTTGCACGGCACGGTAGACGTCGAGCAGTGAATACTGCAGCGACAACTGAACATAGCTGCGCACCACGGCGGTCTGCAATTCGACCTCCGCGAAACGCGCGTCCGCGGCCGTCGCGTGCACATTGTCCAGCGCGCCTTCGCGAATCGCGCGCGACTTGCCCCACAGATCGAGATCATAGGAAAGGTCCGCCTGGATGCTGTTGCTCCACACCGTCGTGCCGCCCGGCGGCGCCGGGGTCGTGTAGCGCGCATAGCGCCGGCGCTCGAAGCTGCCGCTCGCATCGAGTTGCGGCAACTTGGCGGCGCCGGCGATCTGCGCCTGGAAACGCGCCGCATCGATCCGCTCTTCGACCGCGCGTAAGCCGGGATTGCCCTCAGTCGCGTCCTGCACCAGCGTGTCGAGTTGCGGGTCGTTCCATTGACGCCACCAGCCGCCCGCCGGCCATTTCGCATCGGCTTGCGTGGCGCGCAGCGCGGCGCCTGGATCGAGCGCGGTCGGGTCGATCATCGATTCGTGCGTGTGAATCCCTCCGCTCGTGATGCAGGCCGAGAGCAACAGCGCAGAGGCGAGCGCGGTGGAAAGCGCCCGGCAGGTTGCGCGCACCGGCAAGGCCAGACAAGGCGCTTTCATACCTGCACCTCCGGCTTTTGCCACAGCGCCAGGGTCTCGTCACGCAGCGTCAGTTCGGTGAAATGCAGCAGCGCCCGCATCCGGTAGCGCGTGAGCGTCATTGCGTCCACCGCGATGTTTTCGCCGAGCGGCAGCATGTCCAGCGCGCGCCGCGTCGCTGTCAGCGCGCCCTCGGCGGCCTGCGGCGTGGCCGCCGTGAACACCTCGGCGAGCGCCGCCAGCCAGGCGTCCTGCTCCGCAGGCCAGCCCGTCGGCAAGGCCGCGCCGATCTCTTGGGTATCGAGGCGCATCTGGATCATCGAACGGCCGATCTCCAGCGCGGCGAACGCCCAGCCGATCAGATGATCGCGATTCACGCGCGCGTCGAGCGGTGACGACGCGATCTGCAGGATGAAATCCCGCAGGCTCAGTTCGAATGCGTACAGCAGGTCGTCGAGGTCGGCCTCGCGCGCGTCGTGCGTAATCAGTCCGCGAATCTGCTTCATGTACTGCGCCGAGATCCAGTCGCCCGCCCGCGGCACGAGAACCGAGAACGCGACGGCGGCCACCGCGATACCGCACAGCAGCGCAAAGCCGGTGTCGAGATACACGCTCGGGTTGTAGACCGTCGGATTGGTGATGCCGACAGTGAAACAGAAATAGAGGCTGAAGCCGAGCCCCAGAATCGCCGTCTTCGCGAACGTGTTCAGATAACTGCCGACCATCACGACGATCGCCATCGACGCAGCCAGCAATTCGAACGTATCGATACGCGGCAGAATGAAGAAATTTAGCGCGAAACCGGCGAGCCAGCCGCCGAGGCAACCGCCGAAAATCTGCCAGCTCGCGACCGCGGGATTGGGCGCGAGCGCGAACAGCGCACTCGTAATCGCCACCGCGACGATCGCGGTCGCGCCGCCCACCCAGCCTGACGCGATCCACGCCGCGCCGACCACGAGCACGGCCACCGCCGCGCGCGCGCCGGCAATCGTCGCGGACGTGCGGTTGGCGCTCGCTCGTGTTCGGCCGATGCGGCTGATTGCCTGAAGCACCGATTGCGGCCACGGCAGACGGCCGACCGTGCGTGCATCCACGTAGCTTCGGCACATCATGCGCAGATCGGCGATCGAAAAGAACAGCGCGGCACCTGTGGTCGCAACGAACTGACGCTGATGCGGCGAGAGATCCGCAAGGGATTGCAGCAGGCGGCCCAGGCGCGCAGGCAAATCCCGCTCGAAAGCGCCGAGTTGGCGCGACAAAGTCCCGACCTGTTCCGTCGTGATTAGCCCCGATTGCGCCTCGTTCGGCACGATGGCGAGCAAGCCGTCGATCAATTCATCGGCTGCGGCGAGCACGCGCGGATCGGCTTCGGCGGCGACCCTTGCCTTCAATTGATGCAGCGCATGAATCCACGTGACGGTGTCGAGAACGCTCCGGTCGAGGTCGAGATAGACATGGTTGTGCAAACGGATCGACGGGTCCTCGAACACCGCCCCGCTGCGCAGACTTTCGACGCCGACTCGCTCGCGAATCAGAACGAGAAACGTGTCGAAGCCGGCGACGCTCGTCGCACGGTCGAGCATCGTGTGCATCGCGTTCAACAGGTCCGTGAAATTCTTGCGACTCGACGCATAGAGCTCAGGCACGACCGAGCGTGGGAACACCACCGCACTGATCAGGCATGCAGATGCCACGCCGATCACGACCTCGCTGACGGTGAACACGACGTTGTCGTAGACGCCGTAGGGATTGGACCAGACCGGTATTGCCGTGATCGCCGTACCGTACCCGGTCAGCACGAAACCGTACGACTGGAAATTGCGGTAGTACGAGGCGCCGAACACACACACGCCGATCCATACGGCCAGTACGCCGAGAAATAGCAGCGGCTGCTGAGGAAAAAACGTGATGAGCAATAGCCCTGCGAAGCTGCCGCACACCATGCCCAGCCCACGATAGAAACCACGCGCGATCACCATGCCGCTTTGCTCATGCATCATCACGATGACGCAGGAGACCATCGCCGTGGCCGGCGTGCGCAGTTCGAGGCGCATGCAGAGACCCATCGCGAGCGTCATCGCGATCGCCACCTTCGCGATATGCCGGAAGCGTGGGCCATCATCCATCCAGTAGGTCTTGAGCTCCTCCCGCCATCGAGGCAGGGCGGCGCTGCTGGCATCTGCTTGCCGGGTCATCGGGTTCTCGTCTGTCGCTTGACATGCACTCGTGGGCGGACACGCAGGCACCCTGGCCTCGTGATTACCGCGATATTCGCTGGGCGTAGTCTGCGACAGGCGGAATGGCCGGCTTTTCGGATTCGCACGCTTTTTGCACATGCGCTGGGTGGTGAATGTAGTTGATGCGCCGCCTGCGAGCGCCGTTCAAGCGCCGTTCGGGCGGGCGCCCGGAATTCCGGACGCCCTGACATGCCGCAACCGTCCTCGCGCGGTTAGCGCAAGTTGGTGCGCGCCAGTTCGACGATCTCGTCGCCGCGTCCGTTGAGGATCGCGCGCAGCATATAGAGGCTGAAGCCCTTGGCCTGGGCGAGTTCGACGGAGGGCGGCATCGCGAGCTCGTGCTTGGACGTAACGACGTCCACGAGCGCCGGGCCAGGATGGTCGAACGCCTGCTTCAGCGCAGCCGCCACATCTTCCGATTCCTCGACGCGGATGCCGAAAATGCCCGCGCCCTTCGCGATTGCCGCGAAGTCGGTCTTGGCGAGATCGACGTTGCTGTCGAGGTAGCCACCCGCCTTTAACTCCATCGAGACGAAGCCGAGCAGGCTGTTGTTGAACACCACCACCTTGATCGGCAGGTCGAGTTGCCGCGCGGTGAGCAGATCGCCGAGCAGCATCGAGAGGCCGCCGTCACCGGACAGCGACACGACCTGCCGCCCCTGGTTCGCGCCCTGTGCGCCGAGCGCCTGCGGCATCGCGTTGGCCATCGATCCGTGACTGAACGAGCCGTGCAACTGGCGCTTGCCGTTCATCGTCAGATAGCGGGCGGACCAAATGGTCGGCGTGCCGACGTCGGCGGTGAAGATCGCGTCGTCGCTCGCGGCTTCGTCGATCATCTTCGCCAGATACTGTGGGTGGATCGGGCGGCCGGGGCCGGCCGGCGTCGCCAGGTCGTCCAGACCCTTGCGCGCCGACGCGTAGTGCTGGCGGGCGTTATCGATGAAACCGCGGTCGGTCTTGCGCTGCAGCCTGGGCAGCGTCGCGGCGACGGTCTCCTTCACCGTGCCGACCAGGCCGAGCGCGAGCGGCGCGCGATGGCCGCGCTGCGAGCCTTTCGAGTCGACCTGGATAATCTTCGCGTCGGCGGTTTGCGACTCTGCCGGACAGTCCTGCCCGCTTGGCGAGGCAAGTGATCCGAAGCAACTGCACCCCTGCGCATGCCAGAGTGCGCCGAGGCTGGTCGCCGCGCGCAACTGAAATGAACGGCATCCTTGCACGAGCGCCCAGTCCAGCGCCGCGACCAGACAGGCGTCTGCGTGCCGCACCACCATCTTGGACAACCCGTCGCGACGCGCGTTTCACACGCACTGCGCCAGCGAACGATACCGCAGCGTCGCCTAGCCAGACCAGGCTAATCTTTGTATGATGCGTCCCAACATACTGGGTACTCAACAAGCCATGCCGAGAAAAGTACGGACGGTCGAGACAGCGCAGAGCGAGATGCATGAGCGCGAGAAGCCCGTCACGCGCCGGCTCGCGCCTGAAGTCCGGGAACGCCAGATCGTGCTGAAGGCCGTCGACCATTTCGCCACGCATGGCTTTTCCGGCAGCACCCGCGAACTCGCGCGTCAGCTCGGCGTGACGCAGCCGCTTCTGTACCGCTACTTTCCCAGCAAGGAAGCATTGATCGACCGTGTGTACGAAGAGGTCTATCAATGGGACTCGAGTTGGGAACGCCTGATCAGGGACCGCTCGATTCCAATCCAGGAACGTATGGTCAGGTTCTACTCGTCGTATTCCGAGGTGATCTTGCGACGCGAGTGGATCCGGATCTTCATCTTCGCCGGCTTGACGCGTGAAGGCATCAACTCCAAATATCTGGCTCGGCTGCGTGAGCGCGTCTTTCTGCCGGTCATGGCGGAAATCCGCTCGGCCTACGAGCTGCCCGCGCCCACCGGCGCGAAACAACGCGAAATCGATCTGGAGCTGATCTGGAGTCTGCACGCGAGCATCTTCTATCTCGGCGTGCGCAAATGGATCTACGGCCTGCCGGTGACGGACGACATCGAAGACCACATCGCCCGTCAGGTCGACGCATTTCTCAACGGCGTGCCCGCCGCGCTCGGGCACTCTTCGAAAGAGTTCGCCCGCGCGAAAACCAGCTCCAGGGCCTGACTCCGGCCCACCGCGCGGTCCGCATGGCTGCCCGCGCCGGACTCCGCGCCACACCTCGTAGCAACGCCGGCCAGCGGGCCGGCCGTCCCTTTCCGCTCTCATTGCACTCGTGCCGCCCGCGTATTTCAGGGTAAACACCTGCGATACGCCGCTTTCTCCTGCTCGTGCATTCACCTACAATTTATCCATCGATCACTAATCGATCGATAAATAGCAGGAGTCGAAGATGCCCGTTACAAAACTTGCCCACTACTCGATTCGCACCACCGATCTCGAGCAATCCTGCCGCTTCTACGAGCGGATCCTCGGTTTCAGGC
The DNA here is from genome assembly GCF_050434085.1 of Paraburkholderia sp. UCT70. Taxonomy (NCBI): domain Bacteria; kingdom Pseudomonadati; phylum Pseudomonadota; class Betaproteobacteria; order Burkholderiales; family Burkholderiaceae; genus Paraburkholderia; species Paraburkholderia sp. UCT70. Next base: position 2,307,931 of record NZ_JBNPVZ010000002.1, read on the forward strand.
AGGGCTACCGTCCGCCCTTCGACTTTCCGGGCGCATGGCTCTACAAAGGCGGCGATGAAGCCGACTTCGGCACGGTCCATATCATCGGTACCGATCCGAACAACCCCGCCGGACTCACCGCATATCTGGGCGACAAGACGTTGCCCACGAGCGGAACCGGCACCGTCGACCACATCGCGTTTCTCGCCACCGGCGTCGAAGCAATGTGGGACACACTGAAGGCCGAAGGCATCGCCTGGCGCGATCGCACGGTGCCGAGCCTCGGCCTGCATCAGGTGTTTATCGAAGACCCGTCCGGCGTGACCGTCGAACTCAACTTCCCCGCCGAAGAAATCAGCCGCCACACCGAAGCACAAGCGGCCATCGCACAATCCGCCATCAACGCAGGAGAATGACCATGACCCAAAGTTCTGCGCGTAAAAGGGCGATCATCGTCGGCGGTTCGCTGGGCGGGCTGTTCGCGGCCAATCTGCTGGTGCGCAACGGCTGGGACGTCGACGTGTTCGAACGCGTTCCGGATGAACTGGCCGGACGCGGCGCCGGCATTGTCACGCACCCCGAACTATTCGAGGCACTCGCGGCAGCCGGTATCGAATATGACGACTCGATCGGCGTCAAGGTGCAGTCGCGCGTGACCTTCGCCGAGAACGGCGACGTGCTGTCCGAGCGCGATCTGCCGCAAACGCTGACCGCGTGGGGCAAGATGTACCACGTCTTGCGCGCCGCGCTTCCGGATGTTCATTACCACGCCGGCGGCACGGTCGCCTCGGTGCAGGACGGTCCCGGTCAGGCGGTCGTCACGCTCGGCGATGGTACGGTACTGCATGCCGACATCGTGATCGCGGCAGACGGTTTCAAGTCGTCGATCCGTGAGCGTTTTCTGCCTGACGTCAGGCTTCAATACGCCGGTTATGTCGCATGGCGTGGCCTCGTCGACGAAGCCGCGCTGTCGCGCGAAACCCGCGAAGCGTTGTTCGAGAAGTTCGCGTTTTGCCTGCCGCCGCGCGAGCAGATTCTCGGCTATCCGGTTGCCGGCCAGGGCAACAGCACGACGCCGGGCGAGCGCCGCTACAACTTCGTCTGGTATCGCGCGACCAGCGAAGAAATTCAGTTGCCGAACCTGCTGACCGATGCGGCCGGCAAGCGCTGGGTAGGCGGCATTCCGCCCACACTGATTCGCCAGGACGTACTCGCCGACATGGAAGACGCGGCGCTCACGCTACTCTCGCCGCAATTCGGCGAAGTCGTGACCAAGGCCGCGCAACCGCTCTTCCAGGCCATCTTCGATCTCGAAGTACCGCAGATGGCGTTCGGCCGGATCGCCTTGCTTGGCGATGCCGCATTCGTCGCGCGGCCGCATTGCGGCATGGGCGTGACCAAGGCAGCCAGCGACGCCATGGCGCTCGTCAAGGCGCTCAATGCGCACAGCGGCGTGCAGGACGCGCTCTCGGTCTACAGCAATGAACGCACCCAGGTGGGCACAGCAATCGTGCAGCACGCACGCCACCTCGGCGCGTACATGCAGGCGCAATTGAAGAACGAAGTCGACCGTGAAATGGCCGAGCGCTATCGCACGCCGGACGCCGTGATGCGCGAAACCGCGGTACCCGCGCGCTTCTGATATTCATTGCAGTGATGGCAGCTCCGAGCTGCTGTTGCCGCACCCAAAGAGAAGCCGTTTCGAAAGGAGACAAAGTGGAACATGGCGCCCCAACCTATTCGATGAGCGCGCAGTACGCCGCCACCGACCCGCCGCCTCCCGCGGCGAATCCGCTGCTCGACGATCCGCGCTTTCGCACGCTTGTCCGCAAGCGGCGCACCTTCTCGTGGATTCTGACGGTCCTGATGCTGGCCGTGTACTTCGCCTTCATCCTCACGCTTGCGTTCGCGCCGGCGCTGCTCGGCCAGCCGATTGTCGAAGGTTATCCCGCGACATGGGGCATTCCCGTCGGCTTCGGCATGTTCGTCTTCACGTTCGTGCTGGTCGCGGTTTATGTAGCGCGCGCCAACACCTTGCATGACCGCGCCGTGAATGGAATCCGGCAAGGAGTACGGCAATGAATCGACTCTCTCATTCGCGCAATCCGCTCGTCAGCGCAATGTTGTCTGGCGCGTTCAGCGCGTTCATCGCATTGCCGGCCGCTGCCGCCGAAAGCGCGGCGCCGACGCGCTCGCACAATCCGATCGCAATCGGTATGTTCCTGCTGTTCGTCGCGTCGACGCTGTTCATCACGCGCTGGGCGGCGAAGAAGAACAACAGCGTATCCGACCACTACGCGGCAGGCGGCAAGATCACTGCGTTCCAGAACGGCTGGGCAATCGCGGGTGACTATATGTCCGCTGCGTCCCTGCTCGGCATTTCCGCGCTCGTCTTCACGAGCGGCTATGACGGCCTGATCTATTCGATCGGCTTTCTCGCCAGCTGGCCGATCATTCTGTTTCTGATCGCCGAGCCACTGCGCAATCTGGGCCGCTATACGCTCGCCGACGTGGTGTCGTACCGGTTGCAACAACGGCCGGTTCGCGCCTTTGCCGCGTCGAGTTCGATCGTGATCGTGCTGCTCTATCTGGTCTCGCAGATGGTCGGCGCCGGCAAGCTCGTCGAATTGCTGTTCGGCTTCAACTACACGGCTGCCGTGGGCATCGTCGGCGTGTTGATGGTGGTATACGTGTTTTTCGGCGGCATGCTCGCCACCACGTGGATCCAGATCATCAAGGCAGCGCTGTTGCTGGCGGGCGCCGCGTTCATGGCATTCATGGTCATGAGCCGCTTCGGCTTCAGTATGAATGCGCTGTTCTCGCAGGCAATTCTCGCGCACCCGAAACATGCGGCGATCATGAGCCCGGGCGGTCTCGTATCGGATCCGGTGTCCGCTGTCTCGCTCGGTCTCGCGTTGATCTTCGGCACGGCGGGCCTGCCGCACATCCTGATGCGCTTCTTCACGGTGGGCGACGCCAAAGCCGCTCGCAAGAGCATTCTGTACGCAACGGGGATTGTGGGCATCGGCTACGCGCTGATCATCATCATCGGCTTCGGCACGATCGCGCTGGTGGCGACCGATCCGCAATATCACATCGCCTCGGGCGCGGTGGTCGGCGGCGTGAACATGGTGGCGATCCATCTAGCGCATGCAGTGGGCGGCAACGTGTTTCTCGGCTTCATCTGCGCAGTGGCGTTCTCGACGATTCTCGCGGTAGTTGCCGGATTGACGCTCGCCGGTTCCTCGGCGGTTTCGCACGATCTGTACGCCAACGTGATCCGGCGCGGCGCCGCCACGGACCGCGAAGAAATGCACGTATCGCGGATCACCACGCTCGTGCTCGGCGTGCTCGCGATTCTGCTGGGCATCGCATTCGAGAAGCAGAACATCGCGTTCATCGTAAGCCTGACTTTCTCGATCGCGGCCAGCTCGAATTTCCCGGTGCTGCTGCTCTCGATCTACTGGCGCGGACTGACCACGCGCGGCGCGGTGATCGGCGGCTCGCTCGGTCTGATCTCGGCGGTGGCCTTGACTATCCTCAGCCCGACCGTCTGGGTCCAGGTGCTCGGTCACGCGCATGCGATCTATCCGTACGAATATCCCGCGCTGTTCTCGATGATCGTCGCCTTCGCCGGCGTGGTGTTTTTCTCGATCACCGACACCTCGGCACGCGCAGCCCGCGAGCGTGCGTTGTACGGCAACCAGCTCGTCGACTGCGAACTGGGCATGGTCAAGCACGGCTGACACCCGACATTCGAAACCTATAACGGAGACTGACGCATGGATTGCAGCTGCTGTATTTCACCGAAGCGCCGGCGCTTGCTCAGAACGATGGCCGCACTCGCCGGCGGCCTCGCCGCGGGCGTGCCGGCCACGGCCGCCACCACGAATTCCGCCGCAGGCGTTGCAGGCAAAGCCGGCGCCGCGGGCAAAGGCCGCTCGATCGATATTCACGCGCACTACTACCCCGAGAGCTATTGCGAACTGGTGGGCAGCGAAGGCGCAAAGTTCGGCGGCAAATTCACGTGCAACGCAACCAGCTTCAGCTTTCAGACGCCCGCCGGCGGCCTCGGCCCCCTGCCGCTGAAGTTCATCAAGATCGACGAAAGGCTCGCCGACATGGACGCCTCCGGTGTCGATATGCAAGCGCTGTCGTTGAGCGTGCCGATGGCGTACTGGGCCGACCGCACTTTCAATGCAAAACTCGCGAGAACGTGGAACGCGTCGGCATCCGCGATACACGAGCAGTATCCGAACCGTTTCGTCGTACTGGCCACGCTGCCGATGCTGAACGCGCACGACGCGATCCACGAACTCGAACACGCATGCGGGTTGCCGGGCGTGCGCGGCATCTACATGGGGACCAACATCAACAACCGGGATCTCGACGACCCGCTGTTCGAGCCGGTCTTCGCACGCATCGAACAACTGGACCTGCCGGTGTTTCTGCATCCGCAGCAGACGGTCGGCGGCGCGCGACTCGGCGACTACTACCTGAGCAACCTGCTGGGCAATCCGTTCGACACCGCGATTGCCGGCTCGCATCTGATCCTCGGCGGCGTGATGGACAGGCATCCGAAGCTGAACATCACGTTGCCGCACGCCGGCGGCGCATTGCCGATCCTGATGGGCCGCATCGACGCAGGCTGGACGGTGCGCCCCGAAACGCGGCGGCTCGCACAGAAGCCGAGTAGCTACCTGCGCCGCTTCAATTACGACACGGTTTCGCATTCCGGTCCCGTGCTCGACTTCCTGATCCAGAACATCGGCATCGACCGGCTGGTGCTCGGCAGCGACTACTGCTTCGACATGGGCTACGAGCAGCCGGTCACTTTCCTCGATCGCCTCGACCTTCCGCCCGAGCAAAAGAATCTGATTCTCGGCGGCAATGCGACACACCTGCTGAAGATTTAACGCAGATCGCCCGCCCCTACCACGGCGGGCATCTGTTCGATTACCGAGGCGGGAATCATGGCGGCGGCATTCGCCGGCGTGCTGATTTTATTAATTGTCCTGAAGCGGGAAGCAGCCGCCAGTTCGTACAGGCATCATTCAGCCGTGACACGCCAAGATTCGATCAAACGAAAAGCCAACCTCAAAGGCCCACGGCTCGCGCAATCGTTCGGACCGGGTTCGCCATGACGCGTCAACGGCCGGCGTTTTCCTCCTGCCTCCTGCCAACCGTCGGGAATCCCTATACGTGCGGATGAGAAGCGTGAATGCATGAGTGACAGCGCGAGCCCAATGTAGGGATAGCGCAAGGCCGCCGCGGATCGTATTGTTTCCATATCAGGCAAGACGTGTTGTCGGAATCAACCCGATCAGGAGGTCACAGCGGCTATGGACAGAATCTTCAGCATGCGAGTGTTTTCGCGAGTCGCGGAAACCGGTAATTTCAGCGCAGTTGCCAAACATATGGACTGCAGCGCCGGCAATATTTCACGCGCGGTGGTATCGCTCGAAGAGCATCTCCACACGCGACTCCTGCAGCGCACCACGCGCAGCGTCTCACTCACCGAGTGTGGCGAGCGCTATTACCAGCGCTGCAAGAAAATCCTCGCCGATATCGACGACGCCGATGCGGAAGCGAGCGACGCGCACACGCTGCCGCGCGGCAAATTGCGGGTGCATGCCGTGCCCGACATCGGCCTGAAACAGTTGACGTCCACTATTGTCGAATACCGGCACGCCTTTCCCGCGGTGTCGGTCGATCTGAAACTGCTGCCGCATATGGCGAATCTGATCGAAGACGAGTTCGACGTCTCGATCGTGTCCGCTTCGTCGTTACCGGATTCGCGCAATGTGAGCCGGCTGATCGGCCGGTGCGAGCGTATTCTGGTCGCCGCGCCGGACTACCTCACGCGGCATCCGATCCGCACCATCGCCGATCTGCCGAATCACGCGCTCATGCAAACCAGTTCGTCCTTCGATCCGCCCGCCGAGTGGCCGTCCGAGCTTGCCGGCGATGCCGCGGGTGAAACGGAGCCGGCCGGGCATTTCGTCGTCAACAATATGCAGGCATTGCGGGTTGCCCTGCTGGCGGGCGCCGGCGTGGGCGCCGTGCCGACCTATTCGGTTGTGGACGAACTCAGGGAAGGCAAACTGGTTCAACTGTTTCCAGAGTATCCGCTTCAGACCACCAATGTGTTTGTGGTTTATTCGTCCCGTCAATTCGTCGATGCGAAGATAAAGACCTTCGTTGAATTTCTGGTCGTGGCGCTCAAACAGAAAATCGATTTGCGAATTGCGAATCTGGCGCCGGCGGCCGTGCACACACCCGCTCAACTGGCGCTTCAGCCTTGAAGGAAAAGGCTCTGCGAACACCGCCGAGTTAAATTATCGCTTGCAACGTCCAAACCTGAACGAAAATTAATAACCCTCGTAAATAATTCCCGCGATAATCGCGGTACTCCGCTGGGTATTACCATCTCTTGATTTTGGCAACGCGAACGGGCTTGTCTTCCTGATTGCCCGCATTTTTCAGATTCGCATGGCTGAAGGCCTGCTTGCCGCGTGGTCACGTTTGAAGCGAAACCGGCACCCGATGCCGTCGCGTCCGCTGAGAACGATTCGCAGTGCAAATTCGCAATGACAACGTCCCGCAGTGAATCCTTCTGCGCCGAAATGCCCTACGCTTCAGTCATCCCACGTGAGCGCCCCGGCTCACCTGACACCAACATCCCACCGCGTGCCGTGCGCGCGTGAAGCCAGGCAGGCTTCAGTCATCAGGAAACCGTTATGTGGATCGTCAGACTCGCCTTGCAGCGACCGTATACGTTCATCGTACTGGCCGTCCTGCTTTTCAGCCTCGGTCCGGTTGCGATCATGCGCACGCCTACGGACATTTTCCCCAACATCGACATTCCGGTAGTCAGCATTGTCTGGTCGTGCAACGGCTTTTCCGCCGAAGAAATGGCGCACCGGATCACCTCGAACTACGAGCGCGCGCTGACCACGGACGTGGACAATATCGAACACATCGAATCGCAATCGCTCAACGGCGTCTCCGTCGTGAAGATCTTTTTTCACCCCGGCGCCGACATCAATCGCGCGATTGCCGAGGCCGCGTCGAACTCGGCTTCGATCTTGCGCGTGCTGCCGCCGGGCACGCTGCCGCCGAACATCATTACGTATAACGCGTCGACGGTGCCGGTGCTTCAACTGGGACTGTCGAGCAACACGCTTCCTGAACAGACGCTATACGACCTCGGCAACAGCTTCATCCGCACCCAGCTCGCGACCGTGCAAGGCGCGGCCGTACCGCTGCCGTTCGGCGGCAAGATCCGCCAGATCATGGTCGAACTCAATCCGCAGGCATTGCAGGCGAGAGGCCTCGCACCCGCGGACGTGGTCACCGCCGTGAATGCGCAGAATCTGATCCTGCCGGGCGGCACCGCAAAGATCGGCACGAAGGAATACAACGTGCAGATGAACGGCAGCACCAACACGGTCGCCGCGCTGAACAACCTGCCGATCAAGACAATCGGCGGCGGCGTGGTCTACGTGCGCGACGTGGCGCACGTGATCGACGGTTATGCGCCGCAAACCAATATCGTGCGCAGCGACGCCAAGCGCGCGGCGCTGCTGCAGGTGGAGAAAACCGGCAGCGCCTCGACGCTCACGATCATCCAGCAGGTCAAGGACATGCTGCCGAAGATCGCGGCGGGGCTGCCGAAGGCGCTGGTCATCACTCCGCTGTCGGATCAGTCGGTGTTCGTGAAGTCGGCGATCACCGGTGTGGTGCGCGAGGCAATGATCGCGGCGTGCCTCACAGCCGTGATGATCCTGCTGTTTCTGGGTAGCTGGCGCGCCACGCTCATCATCGCCGCGTCGATTCCGCTTGCCGTGCTGACCTCGCTGATCGCACTTTCCGCGCTTGGCGAGACCATCAACATCATGACGCTAGGCGGCCTCGCGCTGGCGGTTGGCATCCTCGTCGACGACGCCACCGTGGCGATCGAGAACATTACCCATCACCTCGAGAACGGCTAGCCCTTGCACGATGCAATCCCGAATGGATCGGGCGAAATCGCCGTGCCGACCTTTGTGTCGACCTTGTCGCCGCGGAACTATCGCTCAGGCTCACGCAGAACGGTTATCGGGCCGGCGCGGTGAGTTACCTCGATGTCGTCACCGAGCAGACCATCGCGCTCTCCAACGAGCGCACCGAAGCGCAAATTCAGGCGCGACGCGTGAAGGCAAGCGTGCAATTGCTGAAAGCACTCGGCGGCGGCTGGGACCGCGCAACACTGGCATTGTCGCAAGGCACCGACTGATTTCGTAGCGGCGCCGCCTTGCGAATTGGGAAGATAGACCGCTTTGCCTTTGCGACACTCGATTTTCGCGAACGCGACTGACAACCCGCGTCGCATTCCACGCAACGACATCATCGTGATAGCTACCAGAGAGGTGAAAAAATGAGTCAGGACAACACCGTCATTTCCGTATTTTCGAGCCACGACGCCGCTGACGAAGCCGTCAAGGAATTGAGCCAGAACGACTTCGACATGACCAAACTGTCGATCGTCGGCAAGGGCTATCACTCCGAGGAACATCCGGTCGGCTTTTACACCGTCAGCGACCGCATCAAGTCGTGGGGCACGACCGGCGCGTTCTGGGGCGGCATCTGAGGCCTGCTGCTGTCGCCGGCGCTGTTTCTCGTACCCGGTCTCGGTGTGGTCGGCCTTGCGGGACCGATCGTCGCCGCCGTGATCTCGGCACTCGAAGGCGCCGCGATCGGCGGCGGTGTGACGGCGATCGGAGCGGCGCTGGCGGAACTGGGCGTGCCGAAGAATGACGCCGTAAAATGGTTTGGACAACTCATATCCAGGTGTGAATCGCGCAGAAGAAGGCGCATCGCGGACGTAAATGGACCGCGCCCGCTACAGGAGCGGGCGCGTTCTTCGAGTGGCTATACGAAAGTAAGGCGTTGCGCGTGGAAATGCAGCTAGGCCGCTGCCGGCAAAGTGAAAACGAACACCGTTCCGCGTGGCTCGCCCGGGCCGGCCGTCAGTGTGCCGCCGTGCGCTTCGATGATGGATCGGCAGATGGCAAGCCCCATTCCCATGCCGGTTTTCTTCGTCGTGAAGAAGGCGTCAAAAATGCGCGATGCGATGTCCGCATTGATCCCGCTGCCGTTGTCTTTCACGGACACGACCACCGAGCCCTGATCGCCGACGTTCGACGTCACGCTGAGCAGCCGCTGCCGCGCATCGAGATGGCCCATCGCATCCGCGGCATTCATGACCAGGTTGAACAACACCTGCTGCAATTGCACCCGGTCGGCCATCACCGAACAGTTGGCGCCCAGATCGATTCGCACCACCAGGCCGCGTTGCTCGATTTCCGCCGCGGCCAGTTCGAAGACCTCGCGCACCACATTGTCGACATAAGTTGGCACGAAGCTCGGCTTGGCTTCCTTCGCGAGAGACTGCAACGCGCGGATGATGTCGCCCGCCCGCTTGCCGTCCTTCACGATATCGCGCAAGCCGTTCAACGCTTCGGAAAGGTCCGGCACCGGCCGGTTGAGCCAGCGCACGCCCGCGCTCGCATTCGACATGATCGACGCCAGCGGCTGATTGATTTCGTGCGCGATCGATGCAGCGAGTTCGCCCATCGTCGTCGCACGCGACGCCTTCGCCAGTTCGAGCTTGGCGTTCTGCAACGCCAGCTCGGTCGTATGCCGGTCGGTCACATCCGTTACCACGCCGACAAAGCTGCTCACGCCCGAGGGCTCGCCGAGCACTTCGAGGTGCTTGAGCGTGCCGTCCGGTAAAACGATCCGGAACTTCTGCCTGAATGACGTGCGATTGCGCGCGGCCCGCTCGACGACTTCCTGATAGAGCGCGACGTCTTCGGGATGAATCCGGTCGAGAATCGTCTGGGTGCCGGGGCTGCCGGCGTCCATCGGCAGGTCGAATACGCTGTAAAGCTCCTTCGACCAGTAGCGTTCGGCTGTCAATGTGTTCCAGATGTAGCTGCCCGAGCGGCCGATTCTTTGTCCGAGCGCGAGGGCCTCCTCACTCATGCGCAAGGCCATTTCCGTTTCCTGGCGCCGCTGGTTTTCTTCGAGCAGCTCCGCGTAAAGGCGCGCCGTTTCGAGCGAAATGGCCGCTTGCGAGGCCAGCAATTCGAGCACCGACGTACGGCTTTCCGTGAACACGCCCGCGGTCAGATTGTTCTCCAGATACAGCGCGCCGACAGCATTGCCCTGTTTGACGAGCGGCAAGCAGCACACGGAGCGAACCAGGCGTTTCGCAAAGGCTACGTCGAATGAAAAGCGCGGATCGCGTTGCGCATCTTCCACCACGACCGGCTTGCGCGTGCGCAGCGCCGTATAGAACACCGAAGCCGGCAGATCTTCACGCGTGAGCTTGTCGCCGCCCAGCGCCACCTGAACGCCGTGCGGTGCGTCCTGTCCGCTCGCCTCGATAACCGGCACATTGCCCTTCAACAGGATCAGCATTCCGCACTGCGCGCCAGCGTGCACGATGGCCAACGTCACGAGCGTGCGGATGAGTTTGTCGAGCACGATCTCCTCGGAGAGTGCCTGCGACGACTTCAACGCGGCGACGAGATCGAACCGCTGTTGTGCATCGGCGATCTCGATCGAGGGACGCGACGCGACCGGCTGCTCGACCGACAATTGCGCTGGACGCCCGCCGCGTTCGAGTAGCTTGACTTTGGCCAGCGCGCCCCAACGCGTGTAGCTGTCGATCGCGCGACGGCGATGGTGGCGCGCTGCGCTGAAAAGACCATTCGCCTCGCAGCACAGCGACGCCAGCTCGTGAGCCAGCGCATTGCTGTGATTGAAGCCGCTTTTGGATGCCACGGCGGCGGCCTGCTCGTACAGCGCCATGGCCGCAAGAGGCGTGCCGTTCAGGCGCGCTACCTCGGCTTCGACCAGCAGCAGTTTGTCGCGGAAGGTCGCCGGGTTGAGTTGCGCCCAGGTCCTCAGTCTCGCGAGATGTGGTTCGATCTGCGCGACGGCGTGGGCCGTCTCGCCTTCGGCGGAATAGACCTTCGCGATAGTGAGCGCCGCGTAGAAATGATAGTCGAGCAGGTGAATGTGCGCGGGCGTCGCCCACTTGAGTTCGCCCGCTTCGGCAAGGCAATACAACGCGTTCTGATAGTCGCCGTGAAAGTAGCAGGAAACCCCTTTCAGCAGCCAGATCCAGAAGCGCAGCGTGGTCATCTGCGTGTCGAGCAGGTCGAAGTCGAACGTCATGCGTCCGTCGACCACGACGCCGAAATTGCCGGGCAGCCCGGGGCCGCCCGTCAAACTGTGCACGTAGCGTTTCTGCAGTTCGAGGATGTCTTCCACGTCCTTGAAGCGCACGCGTCTTGCGAACGAGAGGCCGAGATCGATTTCCCTGTCGACCTGCTCCAGTGGCGCACCGATCGTCAGCAGATCGGAGACGATGTGATTGCACGAGTAGCAGCTCATGGTCAGATCGCCGCTGGGGCGCGCCGACTCGAAAGCGTCGCGCGCGCATTCCAGCACGTAGGGCAGCGGCTGGGTCCAGACGGCGATCGTATCGAGCGCAACCAGCGTGCTCGTGGCTACCGCGTTGAAACCTCGCGTTTCGACCAGCGTGCGCGCCAGCCGCGAGAATTCGAAGCCTTCCTCATAGCGGCCGAAAAACTCCCCCACGTAGACGCCAAACCACGAAAGACAATGTGCGGAAGCCGCCGTGATGCCATGATCGATCGTGAGCTGCACCATATGGCACAGATGCAGGAAGCCGAGCCGTTCGTTCACGAACGACGCCGGCGCATAGACGCTTGCCAGCAGGTTCATCTCCGATTCGATCTCCTCGTCACGCAAGATCGGCAGATCCGCGAGCGAGGCGATCGTGCGCGACGCGAGCGAATCATTGAGCCGGCTATACGCGGTCTCGACATCGGCGGCCTCCGGATAGCGCGGCAGGTAGGTGCCGAACAGCTTGACGCCCTCGAGCGCGGTTTCAACCGCGGCTTCGTAGTCCGACAGATGCTGCTGCATGTCGACTTTCAGCTTGTAGACCGATGCGCGCGCAACGACCGAGAGATCCTGACGCAGCAGCTTCGCGATCTCCGTGCCGGCTGCATCGAAATTCGCGTTCAGGATGTAGCACTGCACCCGCAGCACGCCAATCTCATAGCCGAGCGATTGCACGTAGTATTCGCCGCTCGCGTGGAGCAGCTTTTGCGCGACGTCGAGATAGTTCAGCGCGGACTGCATGGCGATCGCTTCTTTCGCGTGACGCGCCGCCTGCAGACAGATTCTCGCGAACGCCTTCGTCTCGCCCGAATCCAGATCGCGCAACGCGCCGGCTGCCTGAGCCCGTTCGATGTGGTGCGCGATGTCGAACGGCGAATTCTGCACGGCCCGCAGGTCGAAATCTTCCATCAGAATGCGGGCGATGCGCGCATGCCCGACACCGCGCTCGTCTGCCGGAGTCAACGCGTACGCCGCCTCCTGAATCCGGTCGTGCGCGAAAGCAAAACCCATTCGGTCAGACACGACGAGACCCGCCTCGATCGCCGGACGCAGACGCCGCTCCAATTCCACGCCGCCGGCACGGTCGATCCGTACCAGCGTCGATCCGTCGAGCCGGCGCCCCATGAACGCAAGCAGCTTGAGCATGGCCTGAGCATCCCGAGGCAGGCGCGACAGGCGCGCTACCATCAGGTCGACTACGTTATCGGACGATTCATATTCGCCGATACGATCGATATCCCACGTCCATCTGCCGGCCATGCCATCGTAGGCGATCAACTGCTGGTCGGCCAGCGCAAGCAGCAGTTGCTTGATGAAAAACGGATTGCCACCGGTCTTTTCGTGGACGACCGCCGCCAACGGATAGACGTGCGCGGCGTCGCAATGCAGCGCGTCGGCGAGCAAGGCCATCACGTACGCGGTATCGAGCGGTCCCACGGCGAGCGTGGTGACGCGCGCGCCGTCGCCTGGCGGCGACTTGAGAAAGGCCTTGAACTTGGGCGAGCGGTCAACCTCGTTGTCGCGGTAAGCGCAGATCAGCAGCACGTGCTGGATCTCGGCGGTCGCCACGAAGTTCGCGATGAAATTCAGCGTGGCGTCGTCGAACCAGTGCACGTCGTCGAAGAACAGAACCAGCGGGTGCGCTTGAGTCGCGAAGACGGACAGCAGACGCGTGATCAGCGCCTGAAAGCGCAGTTGCGCTTCCACAGGCGGCAGATCCGCCACATCGGGCTGCGCGCCGAGCACCAGTTCCAGTTCGGGAATGAAACCCACGATGAGTTTGCCTTGCAGCCCGATCGCTTCGCGCAGCACCTCGCGCCAGCGGTCCAGATCGCTATCGGTCTCGCCGAGAATGCGCTGGAACAGCGAGCGTATCGCCTGCATCAGCGGTGCGTAGGGCGCATTCTGCCCGTACTGTTCGAGCTTGCCCGAAGCGAAGAGCGTGGAGGTCTGCGCGGTAGCGCGGTGCACGCTGCGAACGAGTTCGGATTTCCCCGCGCCCGAATAGCCGGACACGAAGATGAGTTCGGCCGCGCCCTGCATCGCGTTGCGCTCGAAAGCGCCGAGCAGCGCCTTATATTCGACCGCGCGACCGAACAACCGATGCGTGACGGCGAGATTCCTGACGTTGTCTTCCGCGGCGGGTTCAAACGGAACGATGTGCTGCATCTCGTTCCAGTCGGCGAGACAGCGGCGCAGATCGGCCTCGAGGCTCGACGCGCTTTGATAGCGCTCGCCAGGGCTCTTGGCCAGCAGCCGGAGCACGATCGAACCGAGCACTGTGGGCAAGGACGCGCGATATTGCCGTGGATCGGCGGGCTGACGGGCGACATGGTTATAAACCCATTCGACGGCGTCGTCCGCCTCGAAAGGCAACTGGCCGGTCAGCAGTTCGTAGAGGGTGACGCCGAGCGAATAGAGATCGCTGCGCTCGTCGGCCTGACCTTCCGCACGCCGCGCCTGCTCCGGCGACATATAGGCGAGCGTGCCGTACAGCGTGTCCGACGATTCTGTCGAGGGATCGCCGGCCAGGTTGAATGTATCGCGAAAGCCCAGCAGGCGCACCGTGCCGTCCGTGCCTTCCAGCAGGTTGGACGGCTTGATGTCGCGATGCAGAACGCCACGCATATGCGCGAGCCGCAAAGCATGCGCGGCGCCGACCGCGATGCGCAAAAACCGGCTGAGTGAGATCGTGCCGTCGGCCGGCGGCAGAACCAGCGCACCGCCGTTGTCTTCGTACACGAGTATCGGGCCGCGCGCGAGCCGCACGAGCGCGAGCGGCCGCACAGCCCACGCCGAATCGAGTTTGTCGGCCGGGGCGAACTCCTGCTGCAAACGCCGGAATACGGCTTCGGAGGGCAGATCGGTGGGCACGGCAACCACCCACGACTGCGCGCCGTCCGGTGTTCTCGCCCGATAGCGCACGATGTTGCCGTCGACCAGCAGCGCTTCGAGCACGAGCTGATCGAACCAGATCTGATCGAAATGCACAGTGGCGCTGGCCTCAGGGGACGCCCCGCGAAATCCCTCAATAAATGCCTCTGTGCTCACTTCGCTTCTCCATGTCGTTCGATGGCAAGCATATTGGAATCGAGTAACACGTCTTCTGCAAAGGGCTTGCGCAGAAAAGCCACGGCGCCGTGCTGCATCGCGCGGCGAACCGTTTCGTCGTCGCCGTGCGCGGACATGAACACGACAGGAATGTGCCGCTGCTTCTCGATCAGTTGACGGTGCACGTCGAATCCTTGCATGCCTGGCATTCTAAGGTCGAGCAATACGCACAGGGCGTCGTCGTCCACGATACGAACAAACCTCATTGCTACGGTCTTCCCCTTGCGCCAACGTGATGGTTCGGCTCGGTTTCGGACGCGCTTTCTCCATGGCGTCCGGAGCGTCCGGATCCGGCTCATGGCCGGTTTTCTTTGCATGTTAGGTGCCGCTCCCAGCCCGACACTATCACACTTGGGTATAACGCCGTCATGCGGTGCGGCGGACCTGCCGAGCCCTTTGTAGGATGGTCCGCTTGCGCCATATCTCTTACTGTGAGGTCGTGAGGCAACGGCCCGACGCCGGCCCGCGCCGCCTTTGGAATCCGCCACGCCGGCCAGCCGGCAGGCGTTTTCGCCACAGCAGCGAACGGAGTCACAGTGGACACGATCGAGCGGAAGAAGACAAGGCATGGCAATTTATCCTGAATGGACGTCCGCCTGACCGAGCCGCCCGTGGACGCCCTGGCGCGGCCGCTCAAGGATCTGCGCCTTTCGGTGATCGACCAGTGCAACTTCCGTTGCACCTACTGCATGCCGAAAGAGGTCTTCAGGCCGGGCTACCCGTTTCTGTCGGCTTCCGAATGGCTGTCGTTCGATCAGATGCATGCGCTGTGCAAGGCCTTTACGCAACTGGGCATCGAGAAGATCCGCCTGACCGGTGGCGAACCGCTGCCGCGCAAAGGCATCGAACACCTGATCGAGCGCCTCGCGCGCCTGCGCACCCGCAGCGGCGCCCCGGTCGACATTGCCATGACCACCAACGGCTCCCTGCTCGGCGCCAAGGCACGCGTGCTGCGCGAGGCCGGCTTGGGACGCGTGACCGTCAGTCTCGATGCCATTGACGACACCACGTTTCGCCGAATGAACGACGTCGGCTTTCCTATTGCCCGCGTGCTGGCCGGCATCGACGAAGCGCTCGCCGCTGGCCTCGCGCCGTTGAAGATCAATGCCGTGATCGAGCGTGGCGTGAACGACGATCAGATCCTTCCGCTCGCGGAGTACTTCCATCGTCTGCCGGTCGATCTGCGTTTCATCGAATACAGGGACGTGGGCGGCGCAGAGGCGTGATGCGGCGACAAGGTCGTGCCCTGGGAGCAGATCCTGCGCACCATGCAAAGCCGCTACGCGCTGATTCCCGAGCCTGGGTCGACCGCCGGCGAAACCTCAGTCAATTACCGCTTTGCGGGTGCTGCGGGCCGCGTGGGCTTCATCTCCAGCATGTCGAAGCCGTTCTGCGCGGACTGCTCGCGCGCGCGAAGCCCGCGAACTGGCCAGGCATCAGCGCGCCTTTGCGGTCTTCCTCATTAGAGAACCACGCACTGCCCACCGTGTATCGGCGCAACGCTTCCATGCGGTCCAGCTTGTTCTCGCTCGAATACATCGAGGTGCCGCCCACCGTCTTGCCCGACACCATCCAGTACAGCGAAACGAACGGGTTGAAGCTCGCGACGCGCGTTGCATCCGTTCCCGCGCCGACGGGCAGGCCGGCATCGAGCATGTGGCGGATCGGCGGCGTGCGCTTGACGGCCTCTTCGCCATATTGCTGGATGAAGTACTCGCCTTGAAAGGCCATGCGGTGCTGGATCGCGATACCACCGCCCAAAGCGCGCACGCGGTCGATATTCTTCTGCGTGATGGTCTCGCAGTGATCGAAGAACCAGCGCAGCCCGTTGAACGGAATGTCGGCATTCAACGCGTTCG
This sequence comes from Paraburkholderia sp. UCT70, assembly GCF_050434085.1. NCBI lineage: Bacteria > Pseudomonadati > Pseudomonadota > Betaproteobacteria > Burkholderiales > Burkholderiaceae > Paraburkholderia > Paraburkholderia sp. UCT70. The sequence continues at coordinate 2,324,364 of NZ_JBNPVZ010000002.1, forward strand.
AATACATTCAGGAAGCGCTCGATCGATTCGTTGTAGGTCGCATGCAGACGGAACGGCCAGCGGTTTGCCACCAGCAGCCTGACAATGGCTTCGAGCTCGGCTTCGAGCGTGTCCGGCAAATCGGGCCGCGGCTCCAGAAAGTCTTCGAAGTCGGCGGCGGAGAACACCAGCATTTCGCGCGCGCCGTTGACGCGCAGGAAATTGTCGCCCTCGCCGGGCTTCGTCATCTTCACCCACTTCGCGAAGTCTTCGATTTCCTTCTTCGCGTTTTGTGTGAACAGCTTGTAGGCGATACGCACAGTCAGTTCATTGTGCTTCGCCATGTCCATGATGACCGCGTAGTCGTCCGGATAAGCCTGGTAGCCGCCGCCCGCGTCGATCGCGCTCGTCACGCCGAGCCGGTTCAGTTCGCGCATGAAGTGGCGGGTGGAATTACGCTGATCGTCCAGCGCGAGTTTCGGCCCTTTGGCGAGCGTCGAGGTATTCAGAAGCAGAGTGAAGCGCACATGCGGAATTCGGGACCCAGATGTTCCGCTCTCGAATTCCGCGCAATGTGTTTAATGCGCTGGTTACTTCACCTTAGCCGGCACCGGCCTCAGGATTTCGTGCTGCTGAGCCGTACGCTGAGCCGCCTTGTGCACCATCGTGTACGCGTAGTCCACGCCCATTCCGTACGCGCCGGAGTGTTCCTTGGCGATCTTCATGACCGCGTCGTAGGTCTCTTTGTGCGCCCAGTCGCGTTGCCATTCGAGCAGCACCTGTTGCCACGTGACCGGCACCACGCCGGCCTGAACCATCCGTTGCATCGCGAAGTCGTGAGCTTCCTTCGAGGTGCCGCCCGACGCGTCGGCGACCATGTAGATTTCGTAGTCGCCTTCGTCCATCGCGCACAGCGCGAACGTGTCGTTGCAGACTTCGGTCCAGAGACCTGCCACGACGACCTTCTTGCGACCGGCGGCAGCCAGCGAGTCACGGACCTTCTGGTCGTCCCACGAATTCATCGACGTGCGGTCGAGCACCTTGTGATCCGGGAACACGTCCAGCAGTTCGGGGTACGTATAGCCCGAGAAGCTTTCCGTTTCCACCGACGTGATCGTGGTCGGAATGTTGAACACCTTCGCAGCCTTCGCGAGACCGACCACGTTGTTTTTCAGCGCCTGGCGGTCCATCGACTGGACACCGAAAGCCATTTGCGGCTGCTGGTCGATAAAAATGATCTGCGAGTTTGCAGGCGTCAGAACTTCGAGTTTCGGATTTGCCATGGTTTTGTGCATCCTAAAGGGCTAGTTAACATGGGAGGACATGCCGCACTCTCTTGAAGTGCGAGAAAAACTGAGACCCAGTCTATCGACGGTTCTTCCCAGAGTCCTTGTTGAACTCCTTAATCGTTCTCAAAAAATAACAACCAGGAAATCGGCGACATGGCGCGTGGCGAACGGCCGCTCAGAACATTTCATATTTTCTGCAGGACTTTATGTGCGCGGCGTTCCTACACTTCAGGTGCCGGATTCGGAAACACCCGTTTCACCGGCTGACACCTCAAAAGGAAAAGCAATGAAAGACGAACTGAACGCAGCAGCACGTCGCGCGGCGCCGCTAAAAACACCGAGTCGCCTGACCGACGACGCGACACGTGATATCGCCGCCGCGTTGACCACACTGCTAGCCGACGTGTTCGCGATCTATCTGAAGACGAAAAACTTCCATTGGCACATGTCGGGCCCGTACTTCCGCGACTATCACCTATTGCTCGACGACCAGTCCGAGCAGATCTTCGCGACCACCGATCCGATCGCGGAACGCGCGCGCAAGCTCGGCGGCCGGACGCTGCACTCGACCGGCCAGATCACGAAGCTGCAGCGCATTCTCGACAACGATGCGGAGTTCGTGACGCCAGCTGACATGCTCGCCGAATTGCGTGAGGACAATCTGGCGCTATCCGGCTACATGCGCGAGACGCATTCGCTATGCGACGAATATGGCGATGTCGCCACGGCGAGTCTGCTCGAAAACTGGATCGACGAAGCGGAGCAACGCGTGTGGTTCCTGTTCGAATCCGGGCGGAATGCGTAAAGCTGTATGACCCGGCATCGCGCACGTGGATAGGCGAACGCTAGTGAGACGTGGCACGTGGGCGCGTCGCCGTTCACCCTTCGAGCGTGGCGTGAAGCCGCGCTTCGAGAAACTGAATGAGCGCGTGCACTTTTCTGGAGTGACGGCGATTGGGCAGATACGCTGCATAGACGACTGCATCGCCTTGATGAGGACTCGCTTCGAAGTTCTCGAACAGGCGCAACTGGCGGCCCGCACGAATCTCGGCGCCGACGTGCCATTCGGGCAGCAACGCAATGCCGCGTCCCGCTATCACGGCCTCGAGCAGGACGTCGAGACTGTTCGACAACAGATGACCGCGCACCTCGACGCGCTGCTCCACACCTTCGCGCCGGAAGGCCCAGACCTGGCGAGTGCGATAGCCGCCACCGTAAGCGAAGCGAAGACACTCGTGCGCGTCGAGTGCCTGCGGTGTCCGAGGCATGCCGCATCGTTCGAGGTAGTCGTGGCTGGCGACGACGTAGCGCGGATTGTCGGCGAGCTTTCTGACGATCAGATTGGCGTCGCGATCTTGCAGTCCGATCCGGATCGCGACGTCGATCCGCTCGAGCGCGAGATCGACGAAGTGATCCGCGACGACAACGTCGAGGAATACACGCGGATTGTCGGAGAGGAAAGCCGCGAGGTGCGGCGCGAGCCGCAAGCGGCTGTAGGTTGACGGCACCGAGATTCTGAGCGAACCGACCGGCGACGCGCCGCTGTCGAAGACGCTCTCGTCAGCTTCGGCCAGATCGTCGAGCACCTTGCCGATCTGTTCGACGTACGCAATGCCGGCGTCCGTGAGACTGACCTTTCTGGGCGTACGGGTCAGCAGCGCGGTACCCAGGGAGGCCTCCAGCGAGTCCATCAGCCGCGTGACCGAGGAGGTGGCCACCCCGAGACGTTGCGCAGCCTTTGAAAAGCCGCCGGCGTCAGCCACTTCCAGCAACGTTTTCACGGCAAGGAACTTGTCCATGTTCGGTCTCAGCGATGTTGCAGTTGCAAAGATGGTTGCGATAAACGCAATGCGAAGTTGCATTTTACCCACATTCACCGAGTCTGACGCAACGTATAAGCTGCATCCATTACCTAGCGAGGGGTGCAACATGAAAGCCATTCAAGTTGAGGTCTATTACGACTTTATCTGTCCGTGGTGCTGGATCGGCCAACGGAGTCTCGCCGCGGCGCTCGCGGAATCCGGCGTCGGCGCGGCTGTTTCGATTCGTTATGTGCCGTTCGAATTGAATCCTTCCATGCCGGTCGAAGGCACCGATCGGCGCGCCTATCGAACCCACAAATTCGGCAGTTGGGCGCGTTCGCAAGTCATGGACGCGCAGGTGACGGTCGCCGGCCTGACGGCAGGCGCGTCGTTCGCCTATGACAAGGTGCTGCGCACGCCGAATACGCGTCTCGCCCATCGCCTGATGCAGTTTGCTCAGGACCGCAATGAACCGCGCACGACTGCCGCGCTTTATCAAGCCATCTACACCGCCTATTTTTCCGAAGGCCGAGACATCGGTTCGCTCGACACGCTCGTCGCGATCGCAGCCGAACACACGCTCGATGCGCACGAGGTTCGCGCATACCTGCTCTCCTCCGCCGGCTATCTGGAGATCGACGCGGCGCGCGAGCGGGCCGACCAACTCGGCATTCAGGCCGTGCCGACCATGGTGATCGACGGCAAGGCGATCAGCGGCGCGCAGCCGTCAGTCGTTTTCGCGAATGCGCTGCGCGCGGCGGACCAAAGGAGTACAGCATGAGAACGCTTGAGAAACCGCGTGCCGTCGTGATCGGCGGCTCGCTCGGAGGACTGTTCTCGGCCACCACTTTGAGCGCAGCCGGCTGGCAGGTCGACGTGTTCGAGACCTCCCAGAATCAGCTCGAAAGCCGCGGTGGCGGCATCGTACTTCAGCCTGATGTGCTGGACGCACTCCGGTTCGCCGGCGTCGTGTTGACCGATCCACCCGGCGTGATGTCCGGTGAGCGCATCTATCTGGACCGCGACGACAACCGCGTCGACCAACTGTACATGCCGCAGATGCAGACCTCGTGGAGCTTGCTCTACCGCGCCATGAAAAATGCGCTACCCGCGGATTGCCTGCACACGGGCGAGACCTTTGTTGATTTCCGCATGGAAGGCGAGCAGATCGTCGCTCTGTTCGAGAGCGGCCGCAGCGAGCAGGCAGATCTGCTGGTCGGCGCCGACGGCATACGTTCGACGCTCAGACGGCGCCTGCTGCCCGAGGTGGTGCCTGCCTACGCGGGCTATGTCGCGTGGCGCGGACTCGTCGAGGAACCGGACTTGCCGTTGCATGCGGCGAACATGCTGCGTGACCGGTTTACTTTTCAGCAAGGCGACGGGCATTCGGCGCTCGCCTATCTGATTCCGGGCGAACACGACTCGAGCGTGCCTGGCGAACGCCGGTGGAACTGGGTGTGGTATCGCAAATACAGCCGCGAACGGCTCGACGAGTTGCTGGTGGACCGCCACCGCGTGGCGCGCGCGTTTTCGTTGCCGCCAGGCGCGACCAAGCGCGCCGACATCGACCAGTTGCGGGATGACGCGCAGGCGCTGCTCGCGCCGACGTTTCGCGCGCTCGTCGATAGCACCGACGATCCGTTCATGCAGCCGATCGTCGACCTGCGCGCGCCGAAGATGGTGTTCGGCCGCGCGGTGCTGCTCGGCGACGCCGCATCGGTTCCGCGTCCGCATACGGCGGGCAGCACGGCGAAGGCCGCGGCCAATGCCCATGCTTTGGCGCTGGCGTTGTCATCGACATGGCAGAACGGCGCAACGATCGATTCAACCCTCAAGCGCTGGGAGAACCAGCAATTGCAACGCGGCCGGCTCATGACCGATCTGGGCATTTCGCTCGGCGGCCGGCTGATGAACATCGCCCGCTGAGCACACATTTTCCGTTTTTTCTTTTAGGGAGTTGCAATGTCAACCCAACCATCCATCACGGCGGGCGGCGCCGGCCATGTCAAGCTGACACGCGGGCTGATCGCGCTGTTCGCATTCTGCTGCGGCGCGATCGTCGCAAACCTGTACTACGCGCAGCCGATCACCGAATTGATCGCGCCGGACATTCACATGTCCGGCGGCACAGCCAGCCTGATCGTTTCGCTGACGCAAATCGGCTATGCGTTCGGCCTGTTCTTCCTCGTGCCGTTGGGCGACCTGCTGGAAAACCGCAAGCTGATGATCATCACCGCGCTGGTCTCGATTGCAAGTCTCGGCGCGGCGACGGTCGTGCATCAGCCAGGCTGGTTCCTCGTGATTTCCTTGCTGATCGGCTTCAGTTCGGTCGCCGTGCAGATTCTGATCCCGCTCGCCGCGCATCTCGCACCAGACGAGTCGCGCGGCAAGGTGGTCGGCACCATCATGAGCGGCCTGCTGCTCGGCATTCTGCTGTCGCGCCCGATCTCCAGCGTGGTGGCCGGCCACTTCGGCTGGCGCGTGGTGTTCGGTGCCGCGGCTGTGCTGATGGCCATCGTCACCAGCGTGCTCACGCTGACCATTCCGCGCCGCCAGCCTGATCACCAGGCCACTTACTTCGAACTGATCGGCTCGCTCGGCCATCTGGTCCGCACGATGCCGGTGCTACGCCACCGCTCGCTGTATCAGGCGCTGATGTTTGCTTCGTTCAGCCTGTTCTGGACCGCGGTACCCATCGAGCTGACCCGGCAGTTCGGGCTCTCGCAAACCGCCATCGGCATCTTCGCGCTGGTCGGGGCGATCGGCGCAACCTCCGCGCCGGTGGCGGGACGTCTGGCCGACGCGGGGCATACGGTGCGCGCGACGCTGATTGCGCTGGTGGTGGGCGCACTCGCTTACACGCCGGCGTTGATCCATCCGGCCTGGGGCGTGATCGGGCTCGTCGCAACCGGCATCGTTCTCGATTTCGCCGTGCAGATGAATATGGTGCTGGGTCAGCGTGAAATCTACGCGCTGCATGCGGCAAGCAGAAACCGCCTGAACGCGTTGTATATGACCAGCATCTTCGTCGGCGGTGCCTTCGGCTCGGCGCTCGCTAGCCCGCTCTACGAACACGGTGGCTGGACGTTGGTCGCGAGCGTCGCGACGGCCTTTCCGATCATTGCACTGATCCACTATCTCGCGATCGGCCGTCCGCACGCCGCACGCATTGCATGACGGCATTTGGGGCAAACCGGGCGGTATGCCCTCCGGATTAACAAGATTTCAGCGTGGTTTCAGGAATTCCCGTGACGGTCACGATACGCTAGCCAGCATCGTCACGCACCTGAACGACGTTCAATCGTTTAAAAAGGAATCACCATGTCGTCTCTTTCCCCTTTGCTCAACGGCTACGATCTGCCTGGACTGCACTTGCCGAACCGCGTCGTGATGGCGCCCATGACCCGCTCGCGCGCACCGTTGCGCGGCCGTCCGACGGAAATGATGGCGGAATACTATGCGCAGCGCGCGTCGGCGGGGCTGATCATTACCGAGGCGACCAATGTGAGTCCTGCCTCGGCGTCCTTCGAGCTCACGCCGGGCATCATCACGGCCGAGCAGATCGAGGGCTGGCGTCACATCACGAGCCAGGTGCATGCAGCCGGCGGCCGCATCTTCATGCAGTTGTGGCATGGCGGGCGCGTCGGTTCGTTCGCACTGCTTGGCGGCGAGGCACCGCTCTCGCCCTCCGGCGTGAATGACGATCTCGACCAGTTGCAGGTGTGGGCGCAATTGCAGAACGGCCAGTACACCAGAATCCACGCCACGCCGTCGCGCGCCATGTCGCTCGACGAGGTGAAGCTTGCTATCGGCGCGTTCAGACAAGGCGCGGCCAATGCGATTGCCGCCGGCTTCGACGGCGTCGAAGTCCACGCGGCGAACGGCTACTTGCCGCATCAATTCCTGTCACCGACCATCAATACCCGCGACGACCGGTACGGTGGCTCGCTTGCGAACCGCGCCAACTTCCTGCGCGACATACTCACGGAGATCGGCTCGGTCGTTTCGCTCGACCGGGTCGGCGTACGCGTTTCGCCGTATGCGCAGTACAACAACGTGCGCGATGCGGATCCGGACGGCACCTACGACTACGTCGGCAAGATGCTCAACGAGTTCGGCGTCGCCTACGTTCACGCGGCGGACACGAACGCCTGGAGCGGCGCACCGGACCTGCCGCGCATCATCGAGCGTATACGCAAGGCGTTCTCCGGCACGCTGATGGTCAACGGCGGCATTGCCATCGACCAGGCCGACCAACTGATCCGCGACGGCCAGGCGGACCTGGTCGCGTTCGCGCGCGCCTATATCGCCAATCCCGACCTCGTCGAGCGCATTGCGACTCACGCGGCGCTCGCGACGCCCAAGGCGGCCGGCTGGTACGGCGGCGGCGACGCCGGCTATATCGACTACCCGTTCGACGGCAGCGCCGGCCAGAACGCACAAGCCGTATAAGCACGCGCCGTGCAGGCATGACGCATCTCCCGGCCGCGCGCAGCCTGTGCGTGCGGATTCTTCGATTCATGACTTCAGTGACAGGTACGTGATGACGCACAAGTCTAGACTGTTGGCGATGGGCGGCGTGATCGTCGCGGCCGCGCTAACCGGCGCGCTGCTGTTGATGTGGAAGCCCGCCATTGCCCCGGTCAATCCTCCGGCGCCTGCGTCGTTCGACACGCAGACGAAGCTCGCGGGCGCGCGCTTGGTGGCGCTCGGCGACTGCATTGTCTGTCACACCGCGAAGGGCGGCAAACCGTTCGCCGGCGGCCTGCCGCTTGCCACGCCGTTCGGCACCATTTACGCGACCAACATCACGCCCGATGTCGAAACGGGCATCGGCAGCTGGTCGCTCGAAACATTCACGCGCGCTGTGCGTTACGGCGTGGCCCGCGACGGGCACTTGTTGTACCCCGCGTTTCCGTACATTCACTTTATGCGTATGTCCGATCGTGACATTGCCGCGGCCTACGCATACCTGATGACGCGCGAGCCGGTCAACGCGACCACGCCCACGAACGAGCTAATCTTTCCGCTGAACTTTCGGCCTCTGCTGGCCTTCTGGAACGTGTTGTTCCTGCATCCCGGCGAGCAGGTGGCAGACGCGTCGAAAGACGCCGAGTGGAACCGCGGCAAGCTGCTGGTGGATGGCCTCGGGCACTGCGCGTCGTGTCATTCGCCGCTCAATATGATCGGCGGCGAAAAGACGGGACACGCATTCGACGGCGGTATCGTCGACGGCTGGGAAGCGCCCGCGCTCAATGCGCTCGGCGCGGCGCCGAAGCCGTGGACCCAGGAACAGCTCGTGACCTATCTGCGCAGCGGCCGCGCCAGCGAACACGGCGCGGCGGCCGGCCCGATGCTGCCCGTCACGCGCGACCTCGCTACCGTGCCTGAAGAGGACGTGCAGGCCATCGCCACCTACATCCTGTCGATTCAGAAGCCGCAGCCGGCCGTCGCCGGTGTGTCGACCAACGCAGCAGCGCAAGGCGAGAAGTCACCGGAGGCCCAGCGCGGCGCACTGCTGTTTGCGGCGTCGTGCGCCCAGTGCCACGGTCCCGCTGCGCCGATGCAGTCGATTGGCGAGCGCCCCACGCTCGCGTTCAGCACCGCCATCAATGCAGCGACGCCGCGCAACGCAGCTCAGATGATTCTTAGCGGCAACGGCTGGCACGGCGAGGACAGCATGAACTACATGCCGTCCTTCAGCGAAATCTACAGTGACCAGCAGATCGCCGACCTGGTGTCCTATATCCGCGCGACCTATTCGCAGCGCGGCGAGTGGAAGGACGTCGAGGAAACGGTGGTCAAAGTCAGAAAGGAGAATAACGCGCGATGATCAACCTTACCGTCAATGGCGTGCAGCACGTGCTGGATATCGATCCGTCGACGCCACTGCTCTACGCACTGCGCAATGACCTGCACCTGCACGGCGCGAAGTTCGGCTGCGGTCTTGGACAATGCGGCGCATGCACGGTGATCGTGGGCGACAAGGCTGCATTTTCCTGCCTGATTCCCGTGTCGTCGATCGGCAGCCGCCCCGTGCGCACGATCGAAAGTCTCGGCACGGTCGAACATCCCGGCCCGCTGCAGAAGTCCTTCATCGAACATCAGGCCGTGCAGTGCGGCTATTGCATCGCCGGCATGATCATGCGCGCCCAGGCCCTGCTCGAGCGCAACCCGCGGCCGACCGAGAATGAACTGCGCGAACACATGGAGCCGAATCTTTGCCGTTGCGGCACCCACATGCGCGTCCTCGCTGCGATCCGCGAAGTCGCGCACCTGCCCGCACCCGACGCTACGCCCACCCCGCCTCAAGGCGCGGTGACCCATGGAGGCACGCAATGAGCGTCAACGAAGACGATATTAACGAGGGACGCCGCCGCTTCATGATGTCCGGCGCGCTCGTGGTGAGCTTCAGTCTGTTCCCCGGTATCAAGGCCATGGCGCAGGAGGTGATCGCGGACGAAGGCGCTGCGGTACACGTGGCGAAAGAGACCGAAACGCTCGCGGGCAGTCTGAAGACCAATCCGTTCCTCGATGCATGGATCAAGATCGATCCCGCGGGCAAGGTGACTGTCTACACCGGCAAGGTGGAATTAGGCACCGGGGTACGCACCGCGCTGCTGCAAATCGCAGCCGAGGAGCTGGACATGGCGCCCTCGCTGATCACGTTTTTGACCGCCGATACGGGCGCCTCGCCGGACGAGGGACTCACGGCAGGCAGCCACACCATCGTCGACAGCGGCAGCGCCTTGCTGAACGCGTCTGCCCAGGTCCGTGGCCTGCTCGTCGATGCGGCGGCCAAACGCTTCGGCGTCAGCAGCAGCGTGCTGAAAGCCCACAACGCGGTCATCACGGCGCCAGACGGCCGGACGATGACGTATGGCGAAGCGGTCGGCGCCGCCGGTCTGCATCGCATCGCGTCGCCCGTATCGCCGTTGAAAGACCCCGCAACGTTCGCAGTGGTCGGTAGGTCATTGCCTCGGCTGGACATCCCGGGCAAGGTGACCGGCGGACCGAGTTATGTTCAGGACATGTTCATGCCGGACATGCTGCATGCGCGTGTAGTGTTGCCGCCGGTCTATGCTGCGAAGCTGCTGAAGACCAATACGCCCGACATTCTGAAGATGCCGGGCGTCGTCAAGGTGATCAGGGACGGCAGCATGCTGGCGGTGGTCGCCAAAGGCGAATGGCAAGCGGTGCAGGCGCAGCGCGCGCTGGCCGCGGGAAGTCAGTGGAGCGCCGGACGCACATTGCCCGACCCGGCTGCAGTACACCGCGATCTGAAGACGATTTCCACGCAACACATCGAAATCGCGAACACTCATAATGCGGCCGGCACGCCAGTCAAAACGCTGAGTGCGAAGTACACCAAGCACTACATGCTGCACGGTTCGATCGGCCCGTCCTGCTCAGTCGCGCAATTCAAGGACGGCACCATGACGGTCTGGACGCACTCGCAAGGCGTCTATCCGCTGCGCGATGCGCTCGCGGAAATGCTGTCGCTGCCGAAAGAGAATGTGCGCTGCGTTCATGTCGAAGGATCGGGCTGCTATGGGCACAACGGCGCGGACGACGTAGCATCGCACGCCGCCTTGATCGCCCGCGAGATGGCGGGCCAACCGGTTCGTGTGCAATGGATGCGCGAACAGGAACATACCTGGGATCACTTCACACCCGCGATGGTCACCGAAGTGAGCGCATCGCTGGACGCGAGCGGCAGCATCGTCAACTGGGACTACGCGCTGTGGAGCAGCTCGCACAACGAGCGGATCGTCAACGCGGGCCGGCTCCTTCCCGCGCAAATGCTGGAAAAACCGTTCGTGCCGGCGCCGTCGGTGCCGATGATGCAGCCCGAAGGCGGCGGCGACCGCAACGCGATTCCCCTGTACACGTTCCCCAACATGCATGTGATGAACAACTTCTCGCCGACCATGCCATTGCAAACTTCGGCGATGCGCTCGCTCGGTGCGCATATGAACGTCTTCACGATCGAGACGTTCATGGACGAGTTGGCCGCCGCAGCCGGCGCCGACCCCGTCGCGTTCCGGCTCAAGCATATGCAGGATCCGCGCGCCCGCGACGTGATCCGGCTTGCGGCCGAGAAATTCGGCTGGCCGCGCGCGCCGCGCAAGGCCAATCACGGCGTCGGCTTTGCGTTTGGCAAGTACAAGAACCTGATGTCGTATGTGGCGATGGCCGTGGAGATATCCGTGGTGCCCGAGACGGGCCAGGTGATTCTCGAACACGCCGAAGTCGCGGTTGACGCGGGGCAGATCGTTACCCCCGACGGCATCCGCAACCAGATCGAAGGCGGCGTGATTCAATCCGCAAGTTGGACACTCTATGAAGAATTGCAGTTCGACACATCTCGAATCCGTAGCTTCGACTGGAGCAGCTACCCGATCCTGCGGTATTCCGCCGTGCCGCGCAGTTTGAACGTGCATCTGATCAATCGGCCGGGTGCGCCATTTCTCGGCGCCGCAGAAGCGTCGATGGGGCCGACCGCCGGCGCGCTCGGCAACGCGTTGTTCGACGCGACCGGAAAGCGCTTGCGCGACATGCCGCTGGGTGGCGATAGCCTGCGCCGGCTGACCGACGTTTAGAGAGCCCGCACGGCGCCGCCTGCAACGGATGATTCTGCCTCGCGGACATAAGCACATGAAGTTTCTACAAGGAGCAAGCAAGTGATCATCGATCTATCGGGCAAGACCGCCATTGTGAGCGCGTCCACCGGGGGCATCGGCCTGGCGATCGCTACTGGGATCGCAACGGCCGGCGCGGACACCATTGTCAATGGACGCAAACAGGAAGCGGTGGACCGCGCCATCGACGCCATTCTCAAGACTGTTCCCACCGCGAAGCTACGCGGTTTTGCCGGCGACCTCAGCACACCCGAGGGCTGCGACGCGCTGGCGAAAGCCATACCGCAAGTGGACATCCTCGTAAGCAACCTGGGCGTGTACGGCCCCGGCGACGTTTTCACGACCACCGACGTCGACTGGGAGCGCTATTTCCAGGTCAACGTGATGTCCGGCGTAAGGCTGACGCGCGGCTACCTCAAGGGGATGATCGAACGCAAATGGGGGCGCGTTGTGTTCATCTCGTCGGAGTCGGCACTGAACATTCCCCCGGATATGCTCGCGTACGGCTTCTCGAAGACCGCGCAATTGAGCATCGCGCGCGGCATCGCCAAGCAGGCTGCCGGCACAGGCGTGACGGTGAATGCCGTGCTGCCGGGACCCACCTTGTCAGACGGCTTTCGCGCAATGGTGGAAGAGACGGCGAAGGCACAAGGCAAAACGGTCGAACAGGTCGGCATCGATTTCGTGCGCGCGCACCGCCGCAGTTCGATCATCCAGCGGCCGGCAACCACGGAGGAAATCGCGAACATGGTCGTGTACGTGTGCTCGCCGCAGGCTTCGGCAACCACTGGCGCGGCGCTGCGGGTGGACGGCGGCGTGGTGGATACGATTGCGTGACCGGTCGATGGGTACGCGCTACAGAAGGGGTTCAACGAAAACACTATGAACAGAAAAAAGAATATTGCCACTGTGCTCGTGGCAGCCCTCTTTTTTACCGGTCAAGGTTTTGCACAGGGACTCGCTGACAACACCGCACAGAACGGCTCCGATGCGGGTAACCGTCCACCGGTCGCTCACCAGGGTACCGGTCCTTCGGAGTCTGGCACCAGCAGGCCTCACATGTTGCATGCTGGCTTCAAGGATTTTCACTGCGCGCGCGTCATTCTGAGTGGCGTCGAATTAATGCACATGATCAAGAAAGGGCAGATGAAATGTCGGGGCGAGACTCCGCTGTCTCCCGCACAGCAGTTCTACTCGCTCGTTTCATAAGCAATCCTCCGCATATCACCGCTGCTTGACCCGTTGACCTTACTGCGACAGAGCCGAAGAAAGTGCTCAAGCGGAATCACGTTGCGGAGTTCTTCGCCAACCTCCCCGCTTGCGTGATCGGGATGGAAGCGTGCGCCAGCGCGCACTATTGGGCCCGCAAGCTGCAGGCCATGGGCCATACGGTCCGACTGATTGCACCGCAGTTTGTCAAACCGTACGTCAAGACGAACAAGAATGACGCGGCGGATGCCGAAGCAATCTGCGAGGCAGTCGCGCGCCCGAACATGCGCTTTGTGCCGGTCAAGAGCATCGAGCAGCAATCGGTGTTGTCGCTGCATCGCGTACGCGAGGGTTTTGTGCGGGCGCGAACCGCGCAGGCCAATCAGATTCGCGGACTGCTGGCCGAATTCGGGATCGTTATTCCCAAGGGAATTGGGCATCTCGAGCGCCAGGTACCCGAACTGATCGAAGATGCAGAGAACGAACTAACGTCAAGACACACCGCGCCGCGTCGCTCTATTGGGGCAGCCGCCGTCGTCACTCATTCTGCCTGCACCCAGCAGCCATGAAAGCTCAATGGGAGGGTGTGCGTGAGCCACACTTTTGCAATGGGGCCGTCTTCGATGCGGTTTGCGCGAAACACTGCCAGGCAGTTCTGCTGAAGCCGGCTATCGAGAACCTCGACGAGCAGCCAGCCCTCATCCTGCAGCGAGTCGGCCTTGTCCGGCCCTGCGGCGAAAATGGGTTCCGCACAGTACTGCCCCGGCTGGAACGTGAACTGTTGGCGCCTGCCACCCAGCATATCCATGCGGACGATTGCATTCCAGAAGCCGGTATCGTCGGTGCCCAAACCGAAATAGCCGTACCGGTTCTGTCGCAACGCGTGCGCGGGATTGATGGTGGGAAACTCGTGGCTCCCAGTGTCCAGCGTTTCCATACGCGCCCGCCGCTGGTCTGGCGCAATGACGAAGCGTCGTATGGCGCCCGGCGCGCCTACCACTCCCTGCTGGTCGTTCATGACCGCGCGCCAGCTCGCCTCCGGACCCACAAAAGTACTGGGATTGTCGTACGCGACGCAGTCTGCAACGATTTCGCCGCCCCGCTCGTAAGCGTTGACGCCATGCCACATCCATACCGCTTCGGTCTCGATTTGTATGGGGTTTTCGCTGCCGCCCCGGTGCACGACGAGCAGCAGGCCGCCTGCTTCGAGTCGCCACTGAATGCATCCCAATAGACTGGTTTGACCAGCCTGCCAGCTTGCCACGTCCATGAAAGCCGGATGCAGGTGCAGCACGATGTAGCGCTCAGTCACGAAGAAGTCATGCACGTACACGTAGCGCGGCGCTTGCACTACCCGGTGCCAGTTCAGCTTGCCCTCCCGGTCAAATTCCGTCAGGTGTATCTGCAGCGTCGGCCCGTACTGCGTTCCGAAATGGATCCATGCACCACTCACAGGATCTTCCTTGGGATGTGCCGAATAAACAGTCAGTCCGCTCGGCAGCCCCAGCAGCGTTACGCCGCGCGTCAACAGCGATTGCGGCTCGAGTTGGTAGGGTTGAAATGACTCGTCGAACGCATAGAGCTGGTTGTTACGCCACCGTACCGATATGCCTGCCTGGCCGCCGTGAAAGTCGGGACGCGCGTTACGAGCCGGTCCGCCCGGAAGCTGGGAGGCCCACGTCGAGTAGAGGTATTGTCCGGCCTTCGATTCGTCGAGATATTTGGTGGTGCGGACAAAACGATTCTGAAACGTCACCCCGTCTGAAGCGATCCGGTAGCAGCGAATCATCCCGTCGCCGTCCAGGATGTGTTGCTTGCGCCAACCCGCTCGCTCGAACAGACCTGGTCCGTCGCGAAACAGCGTGCCTCGCAGGTTGTGTGGCATCTGCCCCTCGACTCGTGCGGCGTAGTTCAACTCCTGGTCCATCGAGTTCGCCAGTGCAAACCAAGGAAGCGGTGGCGCCGATGCAACGGTCTGAGCGAGGCCACGCGCGCCGGTGAAAGCGTCGAGCGTGCTTAAGACGCCCAGCTTGAGTAGGTCCCTTCTTTGCATGTCGTTCCTCCGGTGAGTGATGGCCGCGCGATGCGAGACCTTCTGGAGACACCGTAGGAGCTCAGCGGCGCAGATCCCAGACTGCCCGGCGCGAACGCGGGAATTGGCGTGCGAACGGTGCAATTGCGGCGGCGAACGCGCAGCGCAAAACGGCCGCGTGCGAAACAGCCGGCCGCTTCGTTCGCAACCCACGTTTACGCGCTCGACGCCAAAATCCGGCGCTGAGCCCGACGAGCATGCAAACCGTAACGGTTTGGCGCAAACTTGAGCGGCAGCACGCGAGGAAGCCTCGAATCTGGACACTCATGGACGCACAGCTCAATCCGGCGACGCTATTGGGACAGCTCATCGGCTACGGACTCAGCTTGATGCTGGCGGTTTTGCTGGCAGCGCTCGCGTGGCGGTCTCCTGGCGAAGGCCGTCATGCACGTGCGCTCAACGCCGCGTGCGGAGCCGTATGGAGCATGGGCGGGCTGACTCGATTCAGCCTGCTCGCTGCAGGTGTTCCTTCGCAGTCGACGGCCGTACTGTGGGTCAACAGCCTGTCTTTCTGTGCCCCTGCCGCGTGGCCGATCTGCCTGTTGCTGTTCTGGAACACCAGCCCCGCGACCACGTCGCGGAGGAAAGCAGGAGACTGGCTCCTACGCTGCACACTCGCCCTGGCCGTACTCCAGATGATCGGTCTCGCAGTTGCGCCACGCGCGTTTCCCCAATGGCTCGATGCACTGCACTGGATGACCGGATATAGCGCGCTGGCTGTCCTGTTCTGCGCACTCGTCCTGCTTCGTCCGCACATTTCGTCGGCTGCAGAGCGGGTCGGGTTCGCGCTGATCCTGTTGGGTCCGTCGCTGAGCATGGCCGCGCACTGGATGCGAATGTTGAGCGTCTTGTCCACGCGTTGGGATCCGCCGCTCGATATATTGGCGAAGCAGAGCATCGTCCTGACCATGCTCGGTGGGCTGCTCTATCTCGGCCAATTCCGGGCTGCCGACTGTTTCGCCAAACTTGGCTTGCGCGTCGTACTCGCGTGCACGCTGGGCGTGTCGCTCGCATGGATCGCCATGTGGTCGTCGGGCGGAGGCTTCGCGCTGCGCACTGCGTCCGACGCGGCGGGCGCCGCCCTCTTTTGCGCGGCGGCGACCGCTGCGCTGCTGCTAACAGGCTGGCTCGCAAGCGCAGGTGACCGCCTTGTCGACCAGCGCGTCTTCGGTCGTGACGATCCGCAGGCGGCACTCGCCGAATTGCGCGAGCGCCTCGCCCAGCAGGAGACACAAGCGGCCGTTTTTCACTGCGCCGAGCACTTTCTGCACGACATGCTGAACATCGAAGTGCGCGTGTCGCGACGCACGGCAGAAGCGGTCCCATCAAATGATCTTGTCGCGGTCCCCGTGGGCGATGTCGAGCTCTTCGAGCTATCGGCGCGCCATGGCATGCGCCGCCGAGCACTGCTGAGCGGGGAACTGGACATTCTCCGGCAGGCGGGATATGTGGTCGGGCGACGGCTCGAAGCGCTCGAACGCGAACGAGAGCGCATCGAGACAGCGCAGCGCGAGGCGAGTCTGTTGCACCAGGTGGTCGAGGCTGAACTACGGACGCTGCGCGCACAGATCAATCCGCATTTCCTGTTCAATTCGCTCAATACCATCGCCGCCATGGTGCATCAGGCGCCCGAGATCGCTGAAACGATGACGCTGCGTCTGGCCGGTATTTTTCGTCACGTTCTGCACCAAAGCGCGCAATCATTCGTCCCGCTGCACGAGGAGACTGCGTTCCTGAAGGCCTATCTGGAGATCGAGCAAATCCGCTTCGGACAGCGCCTGCGAGTGGACTTCCACATCGCCGATCAGACAGCCGACTGTCCGATTCCTTCGCTCATCCTGCAGCCGCTTGTGGAGAATGCGATCAAGCACGGCTTTGCACCGAAGCTCGGCGAGTGCCAACTGGTGGTCAGCGCGGAACGGATAGGAGCCGAGCTCATACTGAGCGTCGAGGACAACGGAGGCGGAACACGTATTGCCAGTGCGAACGACGCGTCGAACGAAGGTGTCGGGATGCGCAACGTGCGTGATCGGCTGAAAGCAGCCTATGGTAGCCACGCACGTTTTACGTTCAATAGCGAACCACGGCGAGGCAGCCGTGCGACAGTGACAATACCGCTCCAGGCGGAGCAGGTATGAGCGTCGAGTTGCGCACACTGCTGATCGACGACGAGCAGGCCTCGCGGCTGCGTTTGCGCAGGCTGCTGGAGAGCCGGCCGGAAGTCGACATCATCGGCGAGGCGCGCGACGGGCTTGAAGCGACAGAACTCATCGAGCGCTTGCGGCCCGACCTGACTTTCCTCGACGTGCAGATGCCCGGGCTCGACGGATTCGAAGTGCTGCGCGCCATTGAGCCGACTACGCCTCTTCCGTTGGTGATCTTCGTCACCGGCTATGATGAACATGCGCTGCGCGCTTTCCAGGCCCAGGCGCTGGCCTATCTGCTCAAGCCGGTAGAAGCGGAGGTTCTCGATGCGATGGTCGAGCGTGCGTATGGAATTCAAAGCTATCGCGAGCGGCGCGCCGAGCATGACGACAAGGTGCGCGGCGCGTTGAACCAGATGCCGCGTGCGGCCCGGCACATCGTTGCCCGCAAGGCCGGGCACCTGCTGTTGCTGGAACCGTCGGATATCTGCTACTTCTGGATGGATGCGGGCATTCTGCGCGTTCAGACGGAAGCCGGGCACTACTGGGTCAACTATGCGATTGGAGAACTGGAAGCGACACTATCCGAGAGCGGTTTCTTTCGCGCCCATCGCGGCGTGCTGGTGAATCTGCACAAGGTTCTTGAGATTCGCCCGACCGCCCGCAGTTCGTTCCAGTTCGTCATGAACGACCGTAATCGGACAGTGATCGATGTCAGCGAGCGCCAGGGGCGGGCCCTGAGGTCCCGCATTCCCGGTCTTTGACAGCCTGTTGAGCCGACTGAAAAATTGCGGTTCTGTCGCGATAAAGATTATCGCTTGAACAAAGCGTGAAAGATCGCCTGCCGTGTGCAACGGTGGCGCGAGCGCGGCATTGAGGGAATCAGTGTCGGCGACATCATGAAAGAAGCTGGCTTAACCGTCGGCGGCTTCTACAAGCATTTCGAGTCACGCGATGCGCTCGTGACGGAAGCTTTCATAATGGCGTTGCAGGACATCGAGCATATTCAGGCCGCGCTCAAGACGGCGCCTGAGCGCGCAATAAGCACATATGTGTCGGAAAGCCATCGGAACAACCTCGGCAGAGGTTGCCCAATTTCAGCGTTAGTCAACGACGTACCGCGCGCGCCCGAAGCAACCCGCGAGGCATTCACTGAACGTGTCAGTGAGATCATCGCTTTGCTCGAACAGACTTTGCCGGATACAGAAGACGCCCATGCTAAAGCGGTGATGATCTTCAGCACCTGCGTGGGTTCAATAGCGCTCGCTCGCGCCGTGAATGACCCGCGTCTGTCGAACAGGATAATCGTAGGAGCTCTGGCGAAGATGCTCAAGATGTACGAATGATGTCGATCAGCGGAAAAGGATAATTCGCTGGCTTCGACCATAAGCCGGTTGATGGAGCAGAGCGGACGCTCGAATGTCTGCGCGGATCAGCGGCCGGAGGGCCGCAGTTGGCCGATTGCACGCGCTGAACGATGATGCATAAAGCGGTCGCTGGGGAGGACGACCTGTTTTCACCGGCTGCTTACGGTGAAGTGGGTCGAATGCGTACAGTCGGCCATGAAGTGACGTTGGCCCAAACTTTCACACGGACGTTCAAATGTCGGATCCGCCCAGACAGCGGACCTTCGCTCGCCAATTGCGCTCCTCGCGTCATCGGCCGAAGCGGACGTCCGCGCAAGTGTGACGCGGCCCAAACGCGTATGTCCGCTTTCGCTCGTTGTGAATGTTACTTTCGGCCCGATGCGACCGACCGCAGTATCGGAGTGACCACGTGCGTAGCGTCGGCGACGAGGCTAAGAACGCGTCTTTCTCCGGGTAGACCATGCGGCACACCATATCGCGAATGACCTGCTGCGCAATCCTCACAGCGAGTCAGCCTCCTAGTACTCATTCATCCGATCCACCACGTTTTGAAGTGGCCGACCGGTAAGATGTTGCCGCAAATTGGCGAAAAGCAATCGCATCGTTTCCGTCATGTAAGTGGTTGGGTCGTCCGCACCTACATGCGGATTGATCATCAGATTCGGGCATGACCAAAGCTCCGACGATGAGGGCAACGGCTCTTGCGGCAGCACGTCCAATATCGCGCCGCTTAGCCGGCCATTCTTTAGCAAGTCGACGAGCGCGCCGTGATCCAGAACCTCCGCTCGCCCGATATTCAACAATGCTGCCGCCGGCTTCGCAGCTTCCAATACCGAACGGTCAACGAGGTTCCGCGTACCGGAAGTCAAGGGCGTAGCGATCACGATGAAGTCGGCTAATTCGACCGCATCCTGTAGCTGGCTCGGCAAATAAACTCGCTCGACGCCGGGGACACTCATGCCGGAACGCCGTACGCCAAGGACTTTCATGCCGAGCGTGCGGCCAGCCGCCACTGCTGCCTGCCCCATATCACCAAGCCCGATTACCAGGAGCGATTTTCCTCGAATGAGCGGTGTGAAAACCTGCTCCCATTGCGCCCGCCGCTGGTGCCCCACGATTTCTGGGAGGCGCGCGTTGAGTGCGAGCAACGACATGATCGCGAATTCGCGCGCCTTCTCTGCGTGGACCCCGCTGTTGTTGATTAGCTGGACGTTCGACGGCAACCAGTTCAACGGCATGACGTCCTCCACGCCGGCATCGATCAGGTGAATGAACTGAAGATGGGGCGCAGCCACGGCCAGCTCACGGCGCGGAAACCGTAGATCGCAAATGACGCCCGCCGATGTAACGAGCGCGGTCGCAGTCGATAAACTGCCGGCGATGTCTTGCAGATCGCTACCGACGGTGAACCGCACGTCGCCCGGCAGCGCGGCATCGCTCGAGCGCGCGGCGTCGACGAGTTCAGGCGTCAGCCAGAACGGGCGGGGCTTGGAGGTCGTATTTTCCAGGTGGACGTGCATCTGTCGTGTTCCGTTTATTGAGTAATTCGCGCCATAACCTTCCTGGTTGACGGCGCGCGTCCGCGAGAGCAGGCAATCGCGTTACGAGCCGGGCTCATTTCGTCAGTCTGTCGTAAATCCACTGCGCGCTCGAGAGCAAGCGATGGTCCTCGCCCCAGCGGCCGACCAGTTGCAGTCCGACCGGGAGCCCGTTGCTGCCACGCGTGAACGGCAAGTGCACGCAGGGCAGTCCTAGCAAGGTCCAGGCGCGGCAAAACAGCGGATCGCCGGTCGCATCGATGCCAACTGGCGCTTCGCCCGCTGCACTGGGCGCGAGCAGCACGTCAAACCGGTCGAACAGGGCATCAATGCGATGTCTTGCGCCTTCGGTACGCACGAGGTTGGCCGCGTGTGCGCCACCGGAAATCACGCTGCCACTGTCCAGTTGAGCCTGCAATTGAAGGCTAAGCTGATCCCGGTGATGCAGCCGTTCAACGCTTAGCGCACGGCGCATTTCGAATGCCATGACTTCCTTTTGCAACGCAACCAGATCCGGCAGATCGTCCGGTAGCGCGACGTCTGCGAGCGCTGGCGCAACATGGGTTAGTGCGGCAGTCGCTGTGTCCCACGCACGTTGCGTGTCCGCTTCGGCATATGCCCACTCAGGCGTCCGACACAGGCCGATGCGTGGCGCTGCTGATTCGTCCGGACTGGTATCGAGCCGCGCGTCGCCGGTGAGCACAGCGCCCAGCAGCGCCACGTCACGTACGCTGCGTCCAAATCCTCCCGGCGTATCGAGCGTCTCCGACAGGCTCTTGATTCCAGCCCGCGGAACGCGCCCCGAACTCGGCTTATAGCCGACTACGCCGCAATACGCGGCGGGCCGGATGACCGAGCCGGCCGTCTGCGTACCCAGCGCCAGCGGCAGCATGCTGTCAGCAACCGCCGCTGCCGAGCCGCTCGAAGATCCACCGGGTGTGCGCGCCAGATCATGTGGGTTACGGGTGGCCCCGGGATAAAAATAGGCGAATTCAGTCGTTACGGTCTTTCCCAACACCAAAGCGCCAGCCTCGCGGCACAGAGCGACGGAGGCCGC
The DNA here is from genome assembly GCF_050434085.1 of Paraburkholderia sp. UCT70. NCBI lineage: Bacteria > Pseudomonadati > Pseudomonadota > Betaproteobacteria > Burkholderiales > Burkholderiaceae > Paraburkholderia > Paraburkholderia sp. UCT70. The sequence continues at coordinate 2,345,483 of NZ_JBNPVZ010000002.1, forward strand.
GTCAGCCTTCGGGCGGTGCGCACCGTAGACGGGCGAGCCGTAGCTGGTGGGGAAATCGATGGTGTCGAACAGGTCCTTCACGCCGATCGGCAGCCCATGCAGCAGCCCGCGCACGGGGCCCTTATCGAGGGCGTGCGCCTGCGCTAACGCATGAGCGCGATCGAGATGCGCAAAGGCGTGCACCTGGTCGTCGCGTTCCGCAATCCGGTCAAGGCACGCATGCAGCAGATCGACCGCGCGAAGTTCGCGTTTCGCCATGAGACGTGCGGCTTGCCATGCGTCCAGTTGATTGAGTTTCGAAGAGTTCATGCTTCGAGTTCCCGGACGCTTCCCTGCGATAGTCGGTGAGACACGGCGAGAAAAGCCGCGGTTTGTCCCCGGTTGCTTTCTGCCAAGCAGTACAAATAGATCATTGAAAGGTTACGAATGTCGTCATTCGAGTTAAAAATGAGGCACGGACCAGCCGCCCCGGCCTGACTGCCCGAACTCGTTCGCAGGGCAGGGAGATTTTGTCACCCGCCTATGCGGGCTGCGGCGGGGCGTCCCATATCAGCACGCGTACGGGCGTCGGGTTGAAGTCATTGCTAGGGTTGTTGATCTGTGGGCAATTGGAGAACACACAAAGCAGATCCATCTCGGCGACGAGATCAATGTAGCTTCCCGGTGGCGATATACCGTCGAGCACGGCGAAATTGCCGGCGTCGTCGATCGGCACGTTCATGAAGAAGTTCACGTTGGGTGCGATGTCCCGCTTGCCCATCCCATACCGGCCGAGTTCCAGCACAAAATTCTCCCTGCATGCGTGCTGGTAGCGGGTTGCCTCGCCAAACCGGACCACATTGCTCTCGCATGAACAACAACCCGCCAGCGTGTCATGCCGGCCCGAACTGTCTTCGACAACGCGCGCCATCACGGCACCCTGGTTGGATACGAGCCGCGTGCCCAGTCCTATGTAAGCCGATCCCTGTTCGCGCACCGTGTCCTGTGCGCTATAGCGCTGCGCAGTGTCCGCGGCGCTGTAAAACAGGGCATCGACTGCCTGCTGTCCTTCAATGTCGATGAGGCGCAGCTTCTGTCCGCGACGCAACACGTGGGACCACGGCGAGCGGGCGGGTATGACCACGTCGAGCACGAGGTCCGTAATAGCGGACGTTTCCATCATGACTTGCTCCCGCGGCGGATGTGCCGCTCAGTTTGTTCGAATGCGCGCTCGACTTCGCTGCAGGCATGGCGACAGGAATCGTCGGGGTCCACTTGAGGTGCGACAAAATGGATCACGTCAACAGGCGCAGGGAGTGTTTTCACAGCCGGATCAAGCGGATGGCCCGCGTTGGACAACACGACGAGGAGCTCCATTTCCGCGCGAACGTCGACAAAATCTCCCGGTGTCCGGCGCTCGGGGTGCCAGACGAACCGGCCGTCGGCTGCGATCCCCACCGGTGCGAAAAAGTTGATGCAGGCCGGAACATCGCGACGCGTCAAGCCAAGCTTTGCAGAGGCGGCGAAGAAGTTATCGCGGGAATTCCTCGCCGCTGAGGGTCCGAGCGCTTTCTCCATCGATTCTCTCGTGGTTGGCCCGACGAGCGGGTCGTGGGCGCCGGAGGTGTCTTCCACAATGGAGAACGCTACCCGTCCCATTTCCGTATAAATCACGCGGCCCTTGCGCAGCCCGGTGCTCCACTGCACTTTCATCGTGTCCGCGGTATTCAGGCGCTCCGAGGGATCGGCTTCGCACCACGCAACCATCGAAACGGCAGAGGTCCCCGCCGTGTTCACGATGCGCAGCGCTTCGCCACGCGCCAGACGGGTGGTCCAGTACCAGCCGCCCGGGAGGTGTTCGCGGTGCAGGACGGCATCGTCGTGCACTGGCTGATCGCGCGCGGTAAGGGGCGGCAGTGCTTGCGCCGACGCGCCTTGCCCTTCGGCACGAAGTGCTTCGTAGCGTGCGCGATGCGCGTCGCGTTCGGCCATTGGGGTGTTCGAATGGGTACTCATGCCAGCAGCTCTGTAGATGTCATCGCCCGGGGTCCTAGCGTGGTGGTTTAGCTGTGCTCGTGGTCAACTGCTTGCCAACGAGCGGTCCGATGCAGTGGAATAGCGCTGCAAAAATTGGCGCGCGCGCTCCGTGGTCGGAGCGGTGAAGAAAACGTCAGGCGCCGCGCTTTCGACAATCGTGCCTCGATCCATGAAGGCAACGCGGCTTGCGGCATCCCTTGCAAAAGCCATTTCGTGTGTGACGACGATCATGGTCATACCCTCGCTTGCGAGATCCCGCATAACGGCGAGCACTTCGCCAACGAGTTCGGGATCGAGCGCACTGGTCGGTTCATCGAAGAGCAGCAGTTCCGGTCTCATTGCCAGCGCTCTTGCGATTCCAATCCGTTGCTTTTGACCGCCCGAAAGACGCGCCGGGAACGAGTCTCTCTTCTCATGCATTCCAACCCGGCGCAAGAGTGCTTCTGCTTCCTCGCGCACCACGTCTTTAGGGCGGCGCTGCACGTGCACCGGCGCTTCCATCACGTTTTGCAAAACAGTCAGATGAGGCCAGAGCGCGAAATGCTGAAACACCATGCCGATGCGCATGCGCATCCTCGCGAGATCTCGGTCGCTCATGACGACGCCGGCGCGTGAGACGCCGACCTGTTCTCCGTTCAGCAGAATGCGCCCCTGGTCTGGACGCTCGAGCCAGTTAACGCAGCGCAGCAGCGTCGATTTTCCTGAACCGGATGGTCCTAACAGGCAGACCGTCTCTCCCGCAGCAACGCTAAAGCTGACGTTGTCGAGCACCTGCAAAGATCCAAAGCTCTTCGAGAGTCCAATAATATTCAGAACGGCGTGGGAATCCATTTTCGTAGGGAAGTGCATCATGTTCACCGGCGCGCCTCCGCCATCCGACCCAGCGCCGATACACAGGCTTCGACGACGAGACAAAGTGCCCAATACAGCAACATGGCGGTGATAAAGGCCGCAAACGGGACGAAATACTGCGACTGAATGGCGCTCGCCGCGTGTGTGAGTTCTGGTAGCGCAATGATCGTCAGAAACGCGCTGTCCTTGACGATCTGAATGATCTGATTGCCTATCACCGGCGCTGCGTTCAGGGCGAGCGGCGGCAGCACGATGCGGTGAAAGAGGCGCAGGCCGCTATATCCGAACGCATGGCCTGCTTCGATTGGGTCGCGCGGCAGGGAGCGCCAGGCCGACCCGAAGATTTCGGCCATATAGGCGGAGTGGTAGGCAATCAATGCCAGTACCCCTGCGCCCCAGTTGTCGAAACGCAACCCGAGCGATGGCAGGCCGTAGTAGATAATGTAAGCAAAAAGAAGGAAAGGCGTGCAGCGCGCGACGTCTATCAGGACACGGACAATATGGCCAGCGGCGCGCGTCCGGCGAACGAGAACCGTTGAAATCAGCGCGCCGATTACGAGCGCACTTAATGCGGCCAAGACCGACAAAACGACGGTGTTCGCAAGCCCCGACAGAAGCAGATTGCGGTGCAACCAGACAATGCCGAAATCGTGGATCATGCCGAAGCCTCCAGGCGAGCCTGTCTGCGCTCGATCCAGCGCTGAACGCTGACGAGCGCGAAGATGATCGGTATGTAAATCGCAAGGGCGACGCAGAACGGCGGCAATGGTTCATAGGTGTCCGCGCCGACGCGAACCGCAGCCCGTGTGATATCGACCACACCAACAATGGCAAGTACCGGCGTGACCTTGATCAATTGCGACATCTCGTTGACCAGCGCGGGCAGGCTCGTGCGTGCGATCTGTGGAAGCACAATACGACGAAGACACATGCTCCGCCGCATACCGACTGCCCGCGCGGCCTCCAGTTGTTCCCGCGGAAAGGCGAAGAGTGCCGAGCGCCAGATCTCGCAATAGAAAGCCGAGGTATTCATCGTGAGCGCAAGCACTCCGGCGGCGATCGGACCGATTTCAATGCCCATATCGGGCAATCCATAGAACAGCAGCAGCAGGAGTGTGACTAACGGCGATGCCCGCAGCAAACTCACGTATACGGCGACGAAGCGCGCAACGGCAGGTACACGCCCCCAGCGCAGCAAGGCCATCGCGAGTCCGATAGGCAGGCCCAGGACAATGCCGGCAATCGACAGCAGGAGCGTGGTCAACGCCCCGCTAAAAATCGACAGTACGTCGGAGTAACTCATTCGCGCTCAGTACTCAGGGGTGAAGGTCACCGGCAGGTTGAATGACTGGCCGAACCATTTCTTCTGCAGGGTCGCCACCGTGCCGTTTGCCTTTTCCCTGGCGATGAACTGATTAACGTACGCGAGCAGGTCCGCATTGCCCTTTTGCACGGACCAAGCTGCCATCGACGGAGCGGCTACAGGTTGTCCGAGCGCGAAGACGCCGGGCTTCTGATTGACGAGCGTGGTGAGGTTGATGATCGTGTTCACGACGTAGTCAGTGCGGCCCAGTGCCAGGTCCTGGTATGCCTCGGGATACGAGGTGTACTGCACGATCTTGCCCATCTTCCCGCCGCTCTTCTCGATCTGTTCCTGCAGTTGGGACAGGTGAGCGAGTTGGGCGCTGCCGGCCTGAACGCCGACGGTTTTGCCGCTCAGGTCCTTGAGCGACTTGATCGAGTCGTCGTTCTTCCGCTTGACGTAGTAGTCGGTGGCGTCCGCAATCGGACTTGCAAAGTCGAGCGATTGCATCCGGTCCTTAGTCATCGTTGCCCCTGTGATCGCGATGTCATATTTACCCGTCGCCACGCCAGCGAGGATGCCGGTGAAGGGCAAAATTTCATGACGGATCTCGAAGGGCGCGTACTTCTGCAGCGCGTCGACCATTTCATTGTCAAAGCCCGTAGGCTTGCCGTCCTTGACGAATTCAAAGGGCCGGTAGTCGTCTTCGGTGGCCACGACAATGTAGCCGCGCTTTTTGATTTCCTCGAGGGACGCTGCGTGCGCAGTGCCGATGGTTGCCCATGCAACCAGGGGAAGCAACATGGCGGCGAGGGCTCGGCGTCGGGCAACTATGGCCTTTGAAAGCTTGGTCATCTTCAGATCCTGAAAGGTTGGCAAAAGTCGTGGCAACGGCTTAGGGCACGAACGGACAGCGAATTGAAATCACTTGCAGCAAAGACGGCACGGGGAGGCAGCACATCAGTGCGCACTGGAATCCCGCCCGTCGAGAAAAGTATTGAGAATCAAAATTGGTGGGTCCAATATATTGCACACACATATTTGATACGTGGGATATATCAATGACCGACATACGCCAGTTACGCCAGTTCATCGCCGTTGCGGAGGAGTTGCATTTTCGACGTGCAGCCGAGCGGCTCCACATGACGCAACCGCCACTTACGCAGGCAATGCACAGCCTCGAGGCATCTCTTGAGGTGGCGTTGTTCGATCGCACCAGGAAAAGGGTGACGTTGACGCCGGGCGGCGAAGCACTGCTTGCCTATGCACGGCACCTGATTCGCGCCTCAGACGAACTGCCGAGGATCGTCAAGGCGGCTGCGGAAGGACAGACCGGCCGTCTACGCCTTGCCTTCGCCTCGACGGTGTCCTATGGAAGGATGCCCGGCTGGGTCAGTGGTTTCCGGCACGCGAACCCGGACGTTCTGCTTGAGCTTCGCGAGGCAACGCTCGATGTGCAGATTGAGGCGCTTAGCGCAGACCAGGTGGATGCCGGTTTTATCCTGCACGCTCTAGGCGCTGCGCCGGTCGGACTTTCAGCGCTAACTTTGCTGGTCGAGCCGTTTCTCGTTGCGCTTCCGGTCAATCACCGGCTTGCGAACCGCGACCCGGTGTCGTTCGCAGACATCGCGTCGGACCCGGTTGTCATCTTTCCCCGCCAAATCATGCCGTCGCTCTTCGATGCACTGCTGTCGTACTACCACCAGAAGGGAATCACCCCTCGTATCGCGCAGGAGGCCATCGAGATGCAGACTATCGTGAGCCTCGTGGCAGCGGGGATGGGCATTGCATGGGTGCCCCACGTCTTTGCGCGTTTTGCCCGCCCCGGCGTGGCGTACCGGCAGGTAGACGACATGCCGGTTTCGATCGAAACGAGTCTGATCTGGAACAGCTGCGAGACTCCAATCGTCGACCGATTCGTAGACCATATTAAAAGCGCTCCTAATTTCTCGCCGCCAGTTTTCGATCCGATCATATAACTGAGAGATGATTCCGAGATCGCGTGAAGGAGCGAGGACCTCGACGAGCGTGAGTTACACCTACCTATTACCTATTCCCAAGCGCGTTTGAGGAACGCCGCTTGTAACAGTTAAAGAAGGTATCGACGGCACATTTTGAAGGCGCATAGCCGACTTCACCTCCACTTTGAGAGAGACTCGTGAAAGCAGCGGCTCGGTATATGTCATATGCATCGTTTCGGCAATCGGGTGCCGGCTTATATGAAAGCCGCGTGAATGCTCATTGCGCGCTCCCCCAGCCGGTCGGCTACGGGCATTAAAGCTTTTCGCAAGCGGTCATTTGCGGCGCTCTTAGCGGTAGTTCTGTGAATGACCGCTCCGCGCCCGAACTCCTGTCCCGGAGACGCCGACTTGGAGGACCGGACCGCTCCCTTAGCTGCCCGTCGATGGTCGGGAGTGTGAGTTCGCTGATGCAGGAAGCTGCCGTCTAGCTGCTCGATGCCGCCACCGTCAGCAATCCGCCGCATTGCTGACGCAGAACTCAGCCCGGCCCAATGTCAGCAATGGCCGACATTGCGCCACTCGAAACTGCCCGCGAATGTCGCCCGATTCCGGCGATGGGCTAGTCACGAGCCTGGCCCGCACCTCCTTCCCGCCGTAAGAAGGCCACCGGCATGAAAGCGCATCGAAACATTCGTGGAGCGCCGCCTCCGGCGGGACGAATGCGCACCCTCATGTGGTCAGCCATACCATCTCCGAGAGCCAGCATGCATTCCGTGGCGGATCTGGTGTGGAATGAGGATCTGGCGCGGCCGCGGATCAATGTCGACGAGGCCGACCAGTGGACGTTGCGCGTCTTCGGCAAGGGCGGCAATCTCCGCATGAGCAAGAGTCCGAAAGTCATGAGTCGAAGACGTCTGCTTGATCCGAGGCACGGGATCACTTCAATCCATCCCTATTTAAGCGACCGATAAATAGCCATTGCTTCCGCCCTACTTTCAGGCGTTCAAACCCTGCTAACCCCGGCAGAAAATGCTGCAATGCAATGCGCCTTTTGGACCTGCTGCAGACTTTGTTGTCTCTGAAAGCGGGGTTTTCGTATGCCGCAGACTTTGTTGTGCGCCGATAAGATCGCAAAAAGAGTTTGACAGACAATCTTAAGATATATATCTTAAGATGCATCTTACGACACTCATAGGAGCGTCCCAGATGCGTCATCCTCATCATTTTTCCGCTCCGCGCGGCGCGCGCGACCGTTTTCATGCCGGTTTCGGCCTTCCGCCGCCACAGGCGAGCGAACTCGCCGACCTAGGCGCCTCCGAAGCATGTGCTTCCTCCGGCGCCCGTCACCACTACCTGCTGCACGTTTTGCGTCACGCCTTTGGCCGCCATCACGAGTGGCGCTTCGGCGGCCGTGGCTCGCGCTTCGGCGGTGGTTTCGGTGGTCCGGGCGGATACGGTGGTTTCGGCGGCGGCCCCGGCGGCGACGGCGATGGTTTCCCGCGTGGCCGCAAATTCAGCTCCGACGATCTGCAACTGCTGCTGCTATCGCTGATCGAAGCGCAGCCGAGTCACGGCTACGAGTTGATCAAGGCGCTCGAAACGCGCTCGAACGGTTTCTACTGCCCGAGCCCCGGCATGGTCTATCCAGCGCTGACCTATCTCGAAGAACTCGGCTACGTCACCGTGCAGCTCGAAGGCAACCGCAAGCGCTATGAGCTGGCGGATGCGGGCCGCGAATATCTGGCCGCGAACCGCGAGCGCGTCGATCTGATGCTCGCGCGACTCTCGCATATCGCACGCAAGATGGATTCGGTCCGCCGCGCATTTGCCGGCGAGGAGCCGGCCGACGTCAGCGAAGGCGGCTGGGTGCCCGAGCTGAATGAAGCGCGCCGCACGCTGAAGAACGCGCTGCTGCGCCGCGACAACGCGCCGGCGGACGAACAGCGCCGCATCGCAGCGATCCTGATGCGCGCGGCCAAAGAAATCGAAGGCGGCAACCGTGGCGACATCGCAAAGCCCGGCAACGACAGCGAGCCGACCGCCTGACAACACGCGCCCGTCCACGAGGCGACCCGCGCGTCCTCCCGAACCGAACCGGAGCATCGCCCACATGCAAGAGCAACCCACTCGCCCTGATCTCGCCGTGCATCGCGTACGGCATCCGTTGAAGTTTCGTCTGCTGCAGGTCAAGCAGGTGCGCGCGCTGACGCCGCACCTGATTCGCGTGACCTTCACCGGCGCCGATCTGGACGACTTCATCTCAGCCTCGTTCGACGACCACATCAAGGTCTTCTTCCCCGACCCCGGCGCCGACAAACCTACGCTGCCGCAAGCCGGCCCCGACGGCCCGGTGTTCCCGGAAGGCAAGCGGCCGACCGCGCGCGATTTCACGCCGCGCCGTTTCGATCGCGACGCCCGCGAGCTCGACATCGAGTTCGCGATGCACGACGCGGGTCCCGCGGCGACGTGGGCCGCGCAGGCGCAGGTGGGCCAGTATCTGGGCGTCGGCGGCCCGCGCGGTTCGCTGGTGATTCCGACCGGCTTCGACTGGCATCTGCTGATCGGCGACGACACCGCGCTCCCCGCGATCGCGCGCCGTCTCGAAGAGTTGCCTGCCGCCACGCGCGTCGCCGCGGTGATCGAGGTCGCCGATCCGTCGGCGCGCATCGAGTTCACGACGCAGGCCGAGGTGCATCTCGTCTGGTGCTATCGCAACGAGGCCAACACGCAAAACGGCACGCGCGGCAAAGCGCTGTTGCACGCGGTGCGCGAGACCTGGCTGCCGGAGAACGGTGAAGGCTACGTGTGGGCCGCAGGCGAAGCGGCGACGATCCGCGCGGTGCGTCAGCATCTATCCGGCGAGCGCGGCGTCGACAAAACGCGGATTCGCGCGGCCAGCTACTGGAAACAGGGCGCGGTCGCGGTCCACGAAACGATCGACGACTGAGCTTCTGCTCGCGTGGCGCGCGGCATTAGCGGCGTACTTCGAACAACAACTAAAGGAAATCAACCGATGTACTCAATCACTGCACGGCACGAGCGTCGTTTGTTGTGGCTGCTCGCGCTCACGCAGTTCACGATCATCACGGACTTCATGGTGATGATGCCGCTCGGCCCGCAGATCATGAGCGCGTTCCAGATCGCGCCTGGCCCGGGAACCATAAAACTTTAACTTTGAAGTTAATTGCTTCCCTTTTTCAAACTGTGCGCGCGCCAAGGCCAGCATTGCACCATCGCGGTGCGCAAAGCATTACAAAAAAATTCCATTTAGCTTCTTGCAAACCCTATGGGATTTGACGGCCTCCCTAGGAGCACCGTCGCAATCTACGCGAGTCCGAGTAAGACAGCAGTCGCCGCCAGAGTGGGTACTTGTCAAGAGAGAGGCGTCGACATCGTTAGAGGTCGATGTCGGCACGTTATTATTACGGTGGGGCGTAACGACCGATAAATATGTTCCGCGAAACGCGAGTGCTAGTTCAAGCTAGGCAATTTCTTCGCTTAATTTTTTTGATCACTCGCCCGCGAATGCCGCGAACTAACAGTTTTTGCGTCGTCGGCGCAACAGCGTCATTTTTAACAGGACCGATTTTGTTCATCAATGCGTTGAGGCGCTACAGCGACTTGTCTGATCGCTTCCTTGATTACCGAGCGCTTCCACTCACTCGAGAATTGTCCTACACCTCCGCACTCTATATCAATCCGCCTTCTACCTGGTATGACACCCCGGGCCGCACATTCCCTGATATATGTCGCAATCTTGACCTGGTATGTTTCCTTCTGAGCTTGCGTCTGCTTGCTCACGAATTCGGCATGCATCCGCGCGAGACGCGATGCCAATTCTCGCTCGCGTCTCCATACCGTCGTCGCCGATATGTTCAGGCTAGCTGCTACCGCACCAACAGACTGCATTCCGCCTGCTGCAAGCGCGTCGTTGAGCTGAATCAAGAGGTCAGCGTGCAACTGTAGTCGACGAGGGACCGATCGTTGAATGTCAAACTGTGGTGTACTTGCTATTCTTCCGTCCACTTCAAACTTGTTAGTGACGAAAATCTGTGCCATCGTTGCGCCCGTCGCACGGCTTGCGCGAACGAACAGATGTAATGGCGCCGGAAACGTACCAACTGCAAAGTGAACAACCTGCGAAGGTAAAATTCCCAATGCTCGCCCCATCTGCGCCGACGACCCACAAAAGAACACATCCCGCAACGCACGCACCGCAACATCCGAAGGTATGAGTTCGATGTCGTCTTCCACGTTGGACAATGATAATGCATCTTCGACAGCGCGTGAAAAAAACGCTTCCTGTTCGTCGATCGGCGCACGCTCGGCCGAGGTTAATCTTCCGAGCCACTTCCCGCATCCGCGACAGCATCCAACTCTCGTAAAAGCGCCGAATGATGGCTGCCGGCCCCGGCCACAGTACGGACATTCAATTTCGAGACGTACACGATGATGCGGGCAAACAACCACACTTGCTACACGCCACACGAGTGGTTCATAGACCGTCTTTCCGTGGCTTGCAAAATCGTATAGGCAGACGGGGCACCATGCACGGTGTGTCCTGACTAAGGTTCGTGGTGCAAGAGTTTGACGCCACGATAAAAGCGTCGCTCGCCGCAAATCTGACCGATCCATTAGCGAATTCATCGCGTTCACCCAAATGTTTGCGGCTTGAAGCATTCCGTCAACTGCTCCATTCACGGGTATTCCTCGCGCATCAGGCATCGTACGTCCTTCGTACAAATGCGGTGCGACCATTTCACGATAAAAGTCGCGAAATGGAACAGACAAGCGCTCCGCGCACCTAAGCGCGAGGCTACTGAGTTGCTCTCCACGCCCGCCCCGCTCAGTTGCTAACTCGATGTCCATTCGAACCTCATAGAAAATCACGTGTTGTTTGAGCATCGTGATTGATGGTGGAAGTTCCTCTTCAAATCGGTTGTGGCTTCAGCTCGAAGCCACTCTTCATCAATCAGCTCTTTAAAGGTGCCAGAAATCAGTCTGGCATCAACACCAGTTATTTTTTGCAATTTGTAAAATGACGGGTATTCCCCCGCTTCGACAAGCGTCCGAAACGCTATGCGGACTACTGTTAACCTTTCCTGACGTCTCTCTGCAGCCCAATTTGATTTTAACTCTCTTGCCCGAGAATCGATCCGTGCGACCAAATCAGGCAAATGCTTTCTTACCAATCGTGGCGATATTTTCAACTTCTCGCAGGCTTTCTCCAGACTGTTAAACATACAACTATCCACAAGCATCTCGAACTCGCGTTCAATCGCTGTCCAGTCGGTTCGATCACTAATTTTTGGGTCGCCGTTAGCCGACGTGTACTCGCTGTTCCAATGCAGATATCCAACGAGCACATCGTGCAACGGTTGATTGAAGCCTGACGCTATCGCTAACAACATTCTCAGACTAGGCGCTTTAGATCTTCGCCTGTAATGCGAAATTGTTTTGAGCGAGACATGAAGCTTCGCCCTCAAAAGATCACTCACTCCATTTACTTGCAACAACTTTTGCAACGTATAGCGCCCATCATGCGCGTTACCGTCGAACTTTGCAGTCCACACCAATAAGCTCATTAGAGTACTAGAAGCTCCAACCTCCGAGCTAACGGCATACCGAAATCCATAAGGGATGTCCCTCGCCCCCAACCACCCACCGCAATAATTACAGCAGCCCACCCTCGCAAAGCGCCCCATAACGTCTTGTTGTGGCGCCATGCACAGATGGCAAGACTCCGCCAGTTCGATTCTGTGTATCGGGCAAGCGGTGACATCTCGGAGTCGCCATAGCAATAGCTCGTACACTCCTGTATTCGAACGCATTGAATCGAGACACACAGAACACCAAGCTCGATATCGACGGAGCAGGCCCCGACCACACAAAAAACCATCAAATGGAAGTAGTGTACAGGCCTCCAAAAAGTTCGATCTAGTAAGGCTACCAAGCGGCGCAAGATAAGCCCGAGAGATATCTCCCAAGCCGTCGATCCCGGCAAATTTCCTGTCAATTGCGATCTGGCCGGTAACTTTGCAATCGTAGTCGATATCTAGTTTTTGTTTATCGAATGCCCACCTCGCCAAATCGCCGATCCTGACGGACAAGCGTTCAGCCGCCCGCTTCCAGAGGCTCGAAGATGCCTCAACAAGACCGGTGCAGATTCCAATCGGCTCAATCAGATCAGACCTATGCGAAAGGATGGTTGGAAGCATTTGTATTCTTTGTTGCTCCGACTCGACCATTTCGTCCTCCTTTTTTCGGCTGTGGTGTTTTCTTCGTGGTAGGCGCCTCCGAAGCTGCAATGATCGGTCTTTTTGTCACGCGACGCTCTTCCGCAAGGTCGGCTTCTGCAGTTTCTACGAGTTGATCAAGATACTTCTTATAGAGTTTCCAGCTCAGCCGGTGCTCACTGCCGTGCTGGCTTAGCGCATCGGTTGCGACTCGAACCGCTAAGCCACACCGGCCATTAACGCCTCGACGAATCTCCGTCGAATGCGACGACAGACTACCAGGTTCACAGAACCTCGGACCGAGTCGCTCTTCCATTTGTACTATGAAGGTATAGAAGCTATTCTCGTCTTTCTCATTGTCATCGTAAGGATCGTACATCAGCACTTTTGTACGCACTTTTAACTGCGTGTCGTGCTCGACAATATGTTTGATAGCGGAGGTTCCTCCAATCATGAGTGGCTGCTTGGTTTGCGCAACGATGTACTTAAGAGCATGTATCGCCCGCGCAACCTGCAGCTCAGAAAGTGTGACGGGAATCGTGTTCCCCTCGTCAACGATCGTGAAAAGTTTCTCTAGTCGAATGTTTTTTACAAAACTCTGCCAAAGTGCTTTTTCAATAGCGACGGTCGACGAAACGGCCGGATTGTACCTGGGCGCGCCCTCTGTAATATCACCATATGCGATCTTATTGAATGGCAGGATCTCATCGCTTAACACGTAAGCTTCCGTGATTGCGGTAGTCCAGTCGAACCGTCCTCGCGAGTCGGGCGGAGGCACTGTGAATCTGAAACATCCTCTTTTATTTCCTGCTTGCCGTGCCAACTCATCGATCATCCCTGCAATTGACTCAAATAGAGTCGTTTTTCCGACGCGCGCAGGACCAATGACGACAATCAGAAGATCCCGGGATCGTCCCGAAACAGCGTTCATGATAGTCTGCAGCAGCACGCCGAATTTGTCGTGCAGACACACCCACTCGTTAAGGTCATCGATTGCACCAATGACATCCTGCGGCGTCAGGTCTAACTGTTGCGCCATCGCTGCGTAGTCTGGTTTTGCCATGTGATACCTCCTGGTTGCGGTTCACGTTAGAAAGACCGTCGAGAAGGTTTGACGGGTGATTTCGAAATCCTCATTTTTTCTCGAAATGTCCGATAGATCAGTGTCAGAGCGAGCCACGATAGGCTCGATGGATTCGATGTTCGAGTCGAGAGAACGTCCATCGCTATTTGTCGCAGCTTGTTCGTTCGAAGCGGGCTCCGCGCCCGAGACCGATCGAGAATTGTCTGCCAGTTCGGTACACTTCCTTGAAGTCTTGTCAGAAATTTCGCTAAGCACTGCATCAGCTCCGACATTAGGCGGTACATTGAAGTAGCTCTGCGAATCGGTCTCAGTCTTGAGAAGCGATGGTGCCCTGTTCAGCAACCGGTCCATCTGCTGAGCAAGGTGATCCTTGCGTTCAGGGTCCCGCTCCAGTTCGAGGAGCTTCTCTGCGAGCACCGTTGCTATGAAGACTGGGTCCCGAACGCCACGCAGCCTTCCATGCTTGAGCTCAGCGATGACACCAAGAATCTCCCGCCTCGAATAGAGAGCATAGAAATCCGAATAGATACTCTTCGCGTCTAACCATCCAACATCATTGTTCACGTAGACGTAAACCAGACCCGGATGGATCACATCTGGAAAAACACGCACATATTGGCCCCGGAAGCGTTTCAGATCTTCCGAGAAATACGCCAAGTTATTCACCGCAACATAACCTTCGTCGCGCACCCGCCTTATTCCTTCATTTGACGCCGACGGCATGCAGATACGCCGCAACGAGAGCGTGAGATTGATTGGCTTCCGATATGAGAGACCGACTTCCAGCTCTCTGCGTGAGTCGTATTCCTCTACGGACTCATCTCCTGTTCGAGCAGATCCAACTCGCGGTTCAACCTCATCAAAGACACCTTTGAGGTGTGCGCACAATTGCGTGAGCGTCATGAGTTTCCGATTGCGTGCTATAAAAGTCCGCGAATATTCGTACAGACTCTTCACCGCCACGGTGTTCCCCGCCAGCAGTTGCAATACTTGTACAGTGATCTTGCTGTTTGCCGCCTCGACCGGACTACCGTAGCGAGGCTGATATGGAGGGCGCCATAACAGGTGGGACTCTGCCTCCTGCAGAATACGATGCATCACGATGGAATCGAATTCTGGAGCATTGTCGAGGACGATGAATCGCGGCAGGCAGCCGTGCCTGTTGATACACTCAAACAGAACCGTTGCGACCGCCGCGGCGTTTGGTGCACTAAACGAAATCGTCCACGCGAGCTTTCTGCCCGTCGCGACGTCGATCATCACCGTGAGCCACACTTGGCTTTTGATGCGCCGACCATTAGCTGAATTCTCGATCTTGATTGCTAGCGGCGTGTGGTCGATATGCGCAAGGAAGAGCGGTACCGTTGCCTGATAGAGGCGGTTCGCCGTCCCGGGTGGAGCAAAACCCGCAATGGCGTAGCGAGCCGCACTACCATCGCGGAATTTGACGAAGATGCTCCGGTCATATTCCTTATCGCGCTTCTTTGCGGTCCTCTCCGAAAAGGCCGGCAAACGTTGCCGCTTGGCAAGCTCACAAAACATTCCATGCGTCGCACGGATAGTCCATCGTTTCTGAAGGCGATGTTTTACATAAACTCGCTCCCAGAGTTTTTCGCTCTCGGGAAACCTCATCGCTCTGCTACCACGTTCATGCCAACGTGGGATGAGCCCGTAGGTCGCACTGTTGTAAAGCAGTTCCCCTAGCTCTGCCCGCGACTTCCAGAGTGCTTTTGTCGCAGGGGGGATAAGCACGCCCTCCCTTTTGGGACCACTGCCGGGCCACCAGAAGGAGATTTTCTCAGAGAGCGTGGCCAGCTTATGCTGAGCATAGTCATACGCTTCAGGCGACACAAATCGAATAAAGTCTGGCTCGGGGACAGCTACTATGTTCCCCGCCTGTTCTCTTTCCGTCGTGTCCAGCGACAGAAATCCATCGCTGGCCGCCTTGGTCGCCCTGAAGGCTTCGTGCGCGATGGCATCCCTGAAAACCATCGAAGAGCGCATATCCGTCAGATCCTGCGTCCTCAGCGGAAAGAACACCCGGCGTGTGACGATCAGATGGTTTAGATCATCCGCACCAATCAGTTGCTGGTCAATCAGATCCCGGCGAAACATATATCCTTTTGCCTTCACCATCGCCACCACAGCCTCGCATGCTGCGGGATCTCGAACCTTGTATTGAAGCTGATGATAAGGGCTGAGCAACGCCATGTTTATCAGATACCAGTGGCCAAAGTGCTTCTCTGTCAGTATCTGGTACCGCAGGCCGTATGATGCCAAACGCTCTGCCACTGCGGGACATGTCCAATGCCCCTCATCGACTTCCTCGTATAGCGCGCTTCCACTCATCGCACTCTTTTTCAGCATCGATGTCGGGAGGATATCAACGAATCCGACCCACTCTTCACTGATCGTGAGCAAAAACGGTCTGATGACGTCGACTTGCGTGCGACTTCCAAAGCTCACGCCGTAACGCACTCCACCAATATCCGTTGGCCAACTATAGAATTCGAGACATTGCTCGTGCGGATCGTCCAGCTCATGTAGCAGCGCTGACTGTAGCCCGGCATCATTAAGCCTGACAGCAAAACCCATTAAGGTACTGACGTGTACTCCCCGTAGCCGCCCAGCGCGGACCCGTGGTTTTGGCTCTAGAGGTTCGCCATCCCGAATCTCGCTTACAAGCTCGATCCCCCGCTTCGTTACGAGCAAGCGTTGAAGCAGCGCTTCAAGCACGTCGGAATTAATTCGCTTCAAGATGCACCTCATCGTCGACTCGCGGCGGGTTTCGAAGTCTCACCGGCACAATTGTCTCCAAATACGGCTAAGGTCAACGCGACTTTTTCTCCACAAAGGGAAAGTCGAGCATCAGTCGGTGGCGGTAGAATCCAGCTAGCAAATTAACAACCTCGATATAGTTCATCGCCAAGTGCGTATTCTTCCTTTAGAAGCCTCCTTCCTTGGAATGCAGATCGCGCGCTCCGGCCCACGAAGAACAATCACCGCTCGCCAGGATCGACCGCCAAAAACGCATTGCATCCAGGATGCCAAAATTCGTTGACCGCCGTGTTGTGACATTAGATTATAAAAATCAATTTTTCAAATAAATTAATTCGTAATACGAAACATTGAAAATATTTTAAAAAGATTAAATATTTAATTTTCTTTTCAAATAAATATTTAATCTCTTCTGTTATATTGCCTATCCCATCGTCCAAGGAAAGATGAGGATTTTTCGACGTCGAAAGCTCTTATGAACCATGAATCATGGTTTTCGGCGCCGAAAACCTCGTCAACCGAGATACGGATTTTTCGACGTCGAAAACCGTCATGAGCCGTGAGACGGATTTTTCGGCGCCGAAAAGCTACCAAACTCAGAACGATGCAGTTTAAAATATAATGGGGTCAGATGATTTCGTGTGCGCGTGAGTGGGAGATATGGCCGTGATAAGCGCGGGTTATCACCGCTACGCCCCGGGCAACTCCGGCGGCGTCTCCCTACGTGTTGACTCGTATGGTTCGGATGGGACCCCGGTTTAGAAAACATGCGCACCTATGCCAAGCACTCCTACAGAAAAACCGATGGCAATTCCTTTTATGTAAAAAGTTACCCAGCTTTCCTACACGCTTTCGCCGCCTTTTTGACATCCAGGCTATCGTGTTCGGCGATTTCGCGGTTGAACGCGATAGGTGCCGCGCAGGTGGGAAAGACGATCGGCAACGAGGAGAAGAGTCGAAGTTTTGCCCGCGCCCGCATAAGCCTTTATCTTAAGCTTGCCTGCTGACATATGCGCGGTCGAGGTTCAGCCGCCAGATCGCTTTCTCGCTAGGCACAGCTACCTGGGCCGGGCCGCTTGGGCTCGGCCGCCCGACGGAACGGCGTCAACTATCGCCTGCTGTTCTACGGTTGGTTGTCCTTGCCCACCCGCCCGGCATCAGACGAGGGAGGCTTTTATGGCTTTGAACGCATCTAGCAAGTTGTTTTGCGTGTACGCCGAACCAGAAGCTTCTGCAGACCGGCCCATATATTCTTTGCTCGACTTGCCGACGGTTCCTGACGAGCTTTCGCCAAAACGGCACGGCTTGCGGGTCATGCCGTGCGGTGTCTATGATTCCAGGATAGTAGAGACGAGGGTTCTGATAATCATGAACCGATGACGGGCCGCCTATCAGTGCCCAGCGGGTCAAGCCTCTTGTCGACGCAGGTTCACGCGCTCAATGAACTCGAACACGGCCATGCCGCCGAACATCGCGGCCACAAAACCCCACGCCTTTGGGAGGCCAGCGCCCAAGGCGACCAGTGCGGGCCCCGGGCAAAATCCTGCAAGCCCCCAGCCGACGCCAAACACCGCACTTCCCAGTACAAGTCTCAACGTTACGTTGGTGCTGGCCGGTATCTGCATGGGCAGCCCCAGCAGGGATTTTTTGCGGCGCTTTGCAAACAGGAACGCGACAGAGCCTACGGCTATCGCCCCGGCCATCACGAATGCCAGTGAAGGGTCCCATCGTCCCCCGAGGTCGAGAAATCCCAGCACCTTTGCTGGATTGGCCATGCCGGACACCATCAGGCCGACGCCGAACAGCAGGCCGGAAAGCAAAGCAGCGAGCAAACCCATTTCAGCCTCCCAGCAAATGTCTGGACACGAATACGGTCAGAAAACCGCTTGCCATGAATGTGGCCGTTGCGACCAGCGAACGGACGGAGCCCCGCGAGATGCCACAGACACCGTGACCGCTCGTGCAACCGCTTGCGTAACGCGTGCCAATGCCAACCAGAAAGCCCGCGACAAGTATTTCGCCCCACCCCGCCTGGATATCAGGCGCTACCGGGTTCCCGAGCAGGCTTGCCAGCGCAGGTGCCCCAATCAACCCTGCAAGAAAAGCGACACGCCACCCCGTATCTTTCTGAGGCGTGCCCAGCAGGCCACCGAGGATGCCGCTGATGCCGGCGATACGTCCGTTGAATAAAACAAGCACGGCAGCCGCGGCGCCAATCACCAGACCGCCAGTCAATGACAGGCCCGGCGTAAAACTCGCGATATCAATCGACATACCCCCTCCTCACCTTCATTGGGCGCAAAACTGGTCATACAGCACGTTCATGACCGCAATCGCTTCCTTGCTTGCGATGGAATAAAAGATGCTCTTTCCCTCTCGCCGTGTCGCCACGAGCTCGTTATCGCGAAGTACGCCGAGCTGTTGGGAGAGTGTCGGCTGACGTATGCCCAACTGTTCTTCCAGGTCACTCACACACAACTCGCCCTGCGACAACTGGCACATCAGAAGCAACCTGTCGGGATTGGCCAGCACCTTCAGTAGCGCACAGGCTTTCTCTGCCGATGCCTGCATCACCGACAGGTCGATTGGGACGGACTTCTTCCTCATCTCACCACCCATAATTTACACACAAACATTATATTGCATTGTAGATTATTTGTGAATAGAATGAGTACATCTGAGGAGGTCAGGATGCAGCCCATCGTTCAGCCGTTCTTCGACCCGGTCACCGGCACGGTGACTTAGTGGTGTTTCAGTCCGGGCGTCAGGAATGTGCAGTCATTGACCCAGTCCTTGACTACGACCCCAAGGCAGGACGCACTGCGACGACGAACGCCGACCGGGTCATCGAGTTCGTGCGCCAGCGAGGCTTGCACGTTCAGTGGATACTGGAAACGCACGCACACGCGGACCACCTGTCCGCAGCGCACTATTTGCGCGACCAGCTAGGCGGCAAGATTGCGATTGGAGGGCACATTCGCACCGTTCAGGGCGTGTTCAAGAAGCTCTTCAATCTGGAGCCCGAATTCCGGCTTGACGGCTTCCAGTTTGACCATCTGTTTCGCGAAAACGAAACGTTCTCTATCGGAGCTCTGACGGCCAGAGCGCTGTGTGTTCCCGGTCATACACCTGCCGACACGGCCTACCAGATTGGCGATGTGGTCTTCGTGGGCGACACGCTCTTTATGCCGGATGTCGGCACCGCGCGTTGCGACTTCCCGGGTGGCAATGCACACACGTTGTACGGGTCGATTCGAAAGCTGCTGGACCTGCCAGGCGACACCCGGCTCTTCATGTGCCACGACTATCCACCCAAGGGCCGTGAACCCGAATGGGAAACTACCGTGCTCGCGCAGCGTGCACATAACATCCATGTGCACGACGGTGTCACAGAGGAACAGTTCGTGAGCATGCGCGAAGCGCGCGATGCAACGCTGGCGATGCCCGTTCTCATCCTGCCTTCTGTGCAGGTAAATATACGGGCCGGCGATTTGCCTCCTGCCGACGAGAACGGCACCCGCTACCTGAAGATTCCCTTAAACGCACTTTGATTCAAACCACTAGCTGCTCCGAGTGCATCGAGTCGGCAGGCTGGGACCGTTGCGGCACCCGCCAAAGCATGCGACGGCGCGACGTGGTGCGAACCATAAACTCATTGAAGCGTCCGTCGTTCTTGGTTTTTTCGCTGAAGACCAGTTAGAACACGCCGGACTCGCGGGGGGCGCGGGCCTAATTGACAGTCACGGATAGGTTGATTGAGCCCGGACCTACGACGCGACCATCCAATGGCTGCCTCTTCGGGACCCTGTTTGGTGTTGGACCTGCTTCCGTTGGGTTACTCCGTCTGACTAGTGACGCTCCTTTAAAGCTCTCGTCGCATGCAGGCCATTGACTAGGTCGCATTTCTGTCGCTGGACGCCTCTTCGCGAAGCCACTCGCGAAACGCAACGAGTCTTGGCAGGTTAGCGCACTCCTTCCTATAGACGATGTAATAGGCAAGTTCCGACGGCCGCTCGATATCTGGAAAAAGCCGCACCAATCGCCCTGAGGCCACATCGTCGCGTGCAAGAGCGCTACGCGCCAGCGCTACCCCATGGCCATCGATCGAGGCTTGAAGGACGGCAGAGGAACTATTGATCTTCAAATTCGATCGGGCCGCGGTCAGCTTAATGCCCACTTTGTCGAGCCACGCGTCCCAGGTAACGAACCCTATTTGCCGATCGACAGATAGATCATCGATCAGCGTAAGTCCGTCCAGGTCGGCGGGGTTGCGGATTCCCGGATGACGCTCAAGAAACACGGGCGAGCAGACGGGGAAGACTTCCTCGTCCATCAGCTTTTCTGCCTCCAGATCCGGCCAGTGTCCGGCTCCATAGCGCACGCCGATATCGATGCCTTGTGTCGCGAAGTTCACCAGCTTGAGATTTGTGTCAAGGCGAATGTCAGTTTCGGGCCATGCGGTCTGAAAGCGGTCGATGCGGGGCAGAAGCCACTTTGCCGCGAACGCGGGACTGAGCGTCACTGTCAGCACCCCGACCGGTGACCGCTCTCTAAGTCTTGCGAATCCGACGTTCAACGTATCGAACCCGTCGCGAATGTCGGGCAGCGCCCTTACCGCCGCCTCCGTGGGCACCAGACGCGCCCGCCCACCGCTGCCTCGATGGAATAGCGACATGCCAAGCCACTCTTCCAGGCTGCGGACGAGCTGCCCCACCGCCGCTGGCGTGACGTTCAGCTCGGTCGCCGCTGCAGAGAAACTCTGGTGGCGCGCGCTTGCTTCAAACGCGCGTAACGCATTCAGGAAGATTGGAGCAGTCATCACGTAAAGAATTTCTTTCAGTGACTGGCAGAATATCTCATTTGTGAATCCATACGTGTCATCCAATAATGTGGTCACCACGCAAAGCTTTCGAATCAACTCGAAAGTTTCAATCCGCGTTCGGTTCACAAAGGACTTCCACAATGAATAGTTTCTCGTCTAAAGTCGCCATCATCACCGGTGGCGGTTCCGGTATCGGCAAGGAGGTGGCCATCCGCCTGGTGCGCGCCGGCGCTAGCGTGGTTATCGGTGGCCGCGATCAGGCTAAGCTCAAACAAGCCGCTGCCGAAATCGACCCCGCAGGAATCAAAGTGCGCACGTACGCAGGGGATATCGCTTTACCAGCCACGGGCGCTGCGCTTGTGAATGTCGCGATCGACGCGTTTGGCGGTGTCGACATTCTGATCAACAACGCGGGCGTATTCCGACCCAAGGAATTCTTGGAGCTGAGCGAGTCCGATTACGACTGGTTCCTCGACACCATCCTCAAAGGCAAGTTCTTCATGGCACAGGCCGCGGCGCGCGCGATGAAGCAACGCGGCGGCGGCGCCATCGTTCAGACCGGCTCGCTCTGGGCCCTGCAGGCCATCGGTGCGACGCCGTCTTCGGCCTACTCGGCAGCGAATGCTGGAGTGCATGCTCTCACGCGCAACCTGGCCATTGAGCTTGCGCCAGCGAATATCCGCATCAACACAGTTGCTCCAGGCGTTGTTGAGACGCCGATCTACAACACGTTCATGACGGACAATCAGGTCAAGCAGACGCTGCCCTCATTCAATGCGTTCCATCCTCTCGGGCGCAACGGCCGACCGGCCGATATCGCCGAGGCGATCCTTTTTCTGGCATCGCCGAGCGCCTCCTGGATTACGGGCGCGGTGTTGCCGGTCGACGGCGGTGTGATGGCCGGTCGCCAGCGGTGTGATGGCCGGTCGCCAGGAGTGACGTGCCACGCTGAAAGGAGAGGTCAATCTTTCTGCAAATCACTTTAGCTTGCTGCTCGAAGACGGCCCGGATCCCGGTTTTTACGAGACAGTCTAACGCAGCGCGCTTCCTCACCGAGGCCCGACGGTGAACGACAGAGATCAGGCACACTTCAGCCGGTCGGTTATTACCGGAAGATTTGTTACCGAATTGCGAATCTGCCGAGGAGTACGGATGAGCCGCCAAGGGTGCCTTCGCTGCACGCAGTGTTCCGTTTTGCCGGTTGACCGCGTGCAAACGTCACTGCCGAATGGAACACGCAAATCTCTGAGTTCCCTGAGCGTGAGAGCACCGTGGCTCGCGGTCCTAGGTACCGACAAAAAAAATCGAATACTCAATGATCCGCTGATTTTCTCCACACGAGTGATTCGGGGTGCTGTTCCACGTAATCAGAGAGTGCCCTCAATGCGGCAAGCGTCCGACGCAATTCGCGTCAACGATTGTCGTAAGTCCGACTGCATCGGCGCGTCATGCTGTAGCGTCGCATTCGCGGCATTGAACGACTGTTGGGCACCCTCTAGTGTTCTGTGTGCCCGCCGAACCAGTTCCGTGTCTGCGCGCCGGAAT
Organism: Paraburkholderia sp. UCT70; assembly: GCF_050434085.1. NCBI lineage: Bacteria > Pseudomonadati > Pseudomonadota > Betaproteobacteria > Burkholderiales > Burkholderiaceae > Paraburkholderia > Paraburkholderia sp. UCT70. Next base: position 2,368,080 of record NZ_JBNPVZ010000002.1, read on the forward strand.
AGCGAATTGACGTGCGAGAGCGCCTGATCGAGATTGAAGCCGACCTCCTCGAACGTCACATGGTCGAGGGCACGTTCGTCCACAGCCAACCGTTTGGCGCGTCACTTGACCTTGACGACGACCTTGCCCTTGGCGCGTCCCTGGGCCAGGTATTCAAGCGCTTCCTTCGCTTGCTCAAACGGAAACACCTTGTCAATGACTGGACGGATGCGTTCTGACTTAATCAGTTCGCCAATTTCGGCGAGCTGAGCTCCATCGGGGCGCACGAAGAGAAATGAATACGTCACCTCCCGCTTCTTCGCAAGCCGCATGATCTTGCGGCTCATTAGCCCGAATACAAACCTCAGAATAAAGTTCAGCCTGCGAGCGCGGGCGAACGCTGCGTCCAGCGGCCCGATAAGCGACACAATCTTGCTCCCCGGTTTGAGGATGCCCATCGATTTTTCAATCGCGTCACCTCTGATAGTGCCAAGCACCACGTCGTAGCCGCGCAGCACTTTCTCGAATTCCTGCTTTTTATAGTCGACGACCTCGTCTGCGCCCAGACTGGTTACCAGTTGGACGTTGCCCGTACTGGTGGTCGTTCCCACCCTGGCGCCGAAGTGCTTTGCCAGTTGGATCGCAAACGTGCCAATACCGCCGGACCCGGCAGGGATGAACACCTTCTGGCCAGCTCGAAGATTGGCGCGCTCCTTCAACGCCTGCCAGGAGGTGAGTCCGACCATCGGAACGGCCGCAGCCTGCACAAAGTCGAGATTGGCCGGCTTCGACGCGGCGACGCTCTCCGGCACCGCCGCGAATTCGGCGATCGAGCCCCTACCGAGATCGAAGAGGCTGGCAAAGACTGCGTCGCCCGGCTTGAAACGCGTCACACGGCTGCCGACCTCAGTCACCACACCAGCAATATCGCTGCCCAGCGTAGCGGGCAACTCGAACTTGAGGACGGGCTTGAACGTTCCCGCCGGAATCATGTTGTCGATTGGGTTCAACCCCGCCGCGTGGACCTGGACCAACAGTTCATCAGGCTTTAGCGTGGGGCGAGGCACTTCGGCGAACCCGATCTCGGGTGACTTGCCATAGCGTTTGAAGGTGAGCGCTTTCATGTTGCTCTAATTCCAATGTTGGGTAAATGACGGGCAGAGTTCCGGATGAAATCCAACTCACGCCCAAGGCTGCAGCACGACCTTACCGGTGGTGCTGCGCCCTTCCAGGAGGCGATGTGCTTCGGCGGCCTGCGAGAGCGGCAACACCGTTTCCGTTTGCAGCGTTACTTTGCCGGACAGGACCAGCCCGATGAGCTCGGTCAGCGTCGCCTGGATAAGATCGGGGAAGGCCAGGTAGGCACCGACGTAAAAGCTGGTGACGGTGTGGTTGGGGACGGTCAGCTTCCACGGGTCGATCAGGCTGGTCTTGCCGCTGGACTGGCCGACGAAAATCAGGCGTCCGAACGGAGCCAATGCCTTGAACGCCTCGGCGACGTTGTCGCCACCGGCTGTCTCCAGGATCACGTCTACACCCTTGCCGTCGGTCAGCCCGCGCACTTGCCCGGCCCAGTCGGGGGCGGTGTAGTCAACCGACGCATCAGCCCCCAGGCGCTCGGCCAGAGCCCGCTTTGCGGGGCTGCTGGCGGCCGCGATGACCTTGCCAGCGCCATACAGCCTGGCGAGTTGTACGGCGAGCGACCCCACTCCGCCTGCCGCAGCCTCCACCAACACGGTTTCGCCCGGCGCCAGTCGTGCGGCCTTGCGCAGGACCAGAGCGGCGGTCAGGCCATGGGCAACCAGCGCCGAAGCGCGTAGCAAGTCGAGCCCTGGCGGCAGCTGCATCACGATGGCGGCGGGCACGCGGACGTACTGTGCATAACCGCCTGCTCCCGGCGCGGCCGGCACCGGCGTGCCGACGGGGAGCGAGGTCACGGCCTTCCCGACGGCGGCGACCGTACCGGCCACTTCAGCACCCAGCGTGAAGGGCGTGGGGGACGGCTCAGGATAGTCGTCGCCGCGTCGACGCATGACGTCGGCAAAGTTCACTCCAGCCGCTTCGACGCGGATGAGAACCTCATCGTCGGCGAGTGTCGGATCGGGCACCTCCTCATAAACCAGCGTTTCGGGGCCGCCCGTCTTATGAAACCGGACTGCTTTCATCTGTTTCTCCAAATTTGGGTGAAGTACGGCAAGGCCTGTCTTCGACGAGACCTGTTCGAAATTCACTTTCTGCTCAGCTTCATAGGACTTCGCTCGTCGCTGACCGCGAAGGATTCATTGCGCCAGAAACTCCAGTGCTTTGGGCACGAAGTCGGCGTGATACTGGAAGATGCCTCCGTGCCCGGCGTCCGGATAAATGACGAGCTGCGCGTTGGGAATGCGGCGGGCCATGTCGTGGCTCAGGGTGGTTGGCACCATGATGTCGTTGTCTCCATTGGCGATGAGGACAGGCATGTGCAGGCGGGTGAGGTCCTGCGGCGCCTGCTGGCCCCAGGTCTTGATCGCCTTGAGCTGGCGAAGCAAGGCGCGGGGTGTCGGCCCCTTGTCGCGACCCGCCTTGCGTTCCTTCAGCCTTTTCAGGAATGCGCCTGCTGCCTGCCGGCCGTTGGCCGTGGAGGTGAAGAACAGATAGGTCTTGGGATCGCGCAGCGTCAGCAGGCCCTTGAGCATCAGTGGCCAGGACATGGCACCGACGCGATCGATGCCCTGACCGCCCGCGGGACCCGTGCCTGTGAGGATGAGCCTACGCACCAGATCCGGCGCTTTTAGCGCCACGTCCTGCGCGACGAAGCCGCCGAGCGAAAAGCCGAGCAGATCCACCTGATCGAAACCCATCGCGCGGATCAACGCGATGGTGTCGCCCGCCATCTCGTCCACGGTCACGGGCGCAATGCCGCCGGACGAACCGATTCCCCGGTAGTCGATCGCAATAACGCGATGCTTGCGGGCCAGGCCATCGACGATACGCGGGTCGAAGTTGTCCAGCACGGCGCCCCAGTGGTTGAGCAGGATCAGCGGGATGCCGCCATGCGGGCCCAGTTCGCGGTAAGCGAAGGTGGTTCCGCCCGCCCTGACCTGGTTGTTCTGTGCGTGGGCATAGAACGTTGCCGATTGGCTATCTGGGTTCAAACTGAACATCATCGATTCCCTGGCTGCGGCCTTCACGCGTTGACGTCCACGACGGTGCGGCCACGCACCTGACCCTGGAGTACCGCATATGCAAGACCAGGCACTTCGGCCAGGCCGACCACCTGGGAAGCGCGTGCGAGCTTTCCGGGGTCCAGGTCGGTGGCCAGACGTGCCCATGCCTGCACCCGCACGTCCTGCGGTGTGTTGACCGAGTCGATGCCGGCCAGGGTAACGTTGCGCAGGATGAAGGGCAACACCGAGCCGTGCAGGTCCGCGCCCTGCGCGAGCCCGAAGGCTGCAACCGCGCCGCGGTAGCAGGTCTGCGCCAGTACGTTGGCCAGCGTGTGGCTGCCCACCGAGTCGATCGCTCCGGCCCAACGTTCCTTGGCGATCGGTGCACCCGGCTCGCTCAACGTGCGACGGTCGATAACCTCCTCCGCACCCAGCTCGCGCAGGTAGCCCGTCTCCTCCAGCCGCCCGGTCGAGGCCACCACCCGATACCCCAGCGTGGACAGCAAGGCGATGGCGATGGACCCGGCCCCGCCGCCGGCCCCAGTCACGAGCACATTGCCTTTATCCGGCGTCACTCCCGCATGCTCCAGCCCGAGCACGGCCAACATCGCGGTGTACCCCGCCGTGCCGATGGCCATGGCATCGCGCGTCGAAAACACGTCAGGCAGCTTGACCAGCCAGTCACCCCTGACGCGTGCCTTCTGCGCGAAACCGCCATGGTGGGTTTGACTCAGGCCCCAGCCGTTGGCGACGACGCGGTCGCCCACCGCGAACCCTGCGTGCGACGTAGCCTCCACGACGCCGGAAAAGTCGATGCCCGGAATCAGCGGGAACTGGCGGATCACCGGCGCGAGGCCGCTGACAGCCATCGCGTCCTTGTAGTTCACCGTCGAATAGTCGATCGCGACGGTGACGTCGCCCGGCATCAGGTCGGCTTCGTCGAAATCGACCAGGGCGGTGGCAATCGCATCGCCGGTTCTGGTGGCCAGCAGCGCCTTGAATGTCATGATCACTTCTCCTTTGGGGGCACGGGTTTCATATGTCGAGCATCATGCTCAGGGATAAAAAAAGGCCGATGGAGACTCAATCCGCCGCTGGGATGAGGTGCTCCAGCGCCGCCTCCAGCAACGATCTGGACAGCGGTTCTTCGTCGACCGCGCGCGCCAGCACGACCGCCCCAATCATCGTGGCGGCGGTCGCCAGGGCGCGCTCGTGCGCACCGGGCTGGCCCCAGTCGGCCGATTGGCGGGAGACCATGTCGATCATTTCCTTGATGCGGTGGGTAATTGCGCGTCGAACCGCCGGCGCCTGACGCGGCATTTCCGTTCCCAGCGCGGCGATCGGGCAACCGACCTCCGGGTTTTTCACGTGCTCTTTGGACAGATAGGCGCGCAGCAGCGCCTGCAGGGATTGTTCGGCGGGCACGGCGGCCGTGAATTGCAAAAAGGTGGCGATGGCCTCGGCTCCTGCGCGGTCTGCCAACTCGGCCAGCATGGCCTCGCGTGAGGCGAAATGCGCGTAGAACCCGCCGTGGGTGAGGCCGGCCTCTTTCATGATGTCCGCAATGCCAATGCCGTCATAGCCACAGCGGCGGATCGCGCGTGCACCAGCTTCGACGATGCGCTCGTGCGTGACTTCCTTGGATCGCGTTGTTGATCGTTTCATATGACGTTCACCAGTGGTGAGTCTCTGATCGCCAGCCCTCGGCACTCAATTCCGCGCCCGCAGGCGCCGCGTGCGAAAGGTGCCCCAGCCGCTATTGAAAGCAGACCTCACGAACGCTGACAGTCCGCTCTCGTCGGGACGCGGCTCTCTACCCCTTGCAATGCGCTTGAGCTGGCGCGTGTACCACAGCACCTCCATGATTCCCATGCGATCGACAGCCTTGAGGCCGGTGTTGATCGGGCGCACCTGCCTCAGGCTATCGCGCCCGTGCAGCAAGGCGGCTGGTGCTTCGGGATCGATCGCCAGCAGCCGCGCCAGGCCCACCACATCCAGCGCGCCAGAGCGCAGGGCTGCGTTCATGCCGGCCGCCGAGCGGAACCCGCCGGTCACCATCAGCGGCACCTTTACGGCGGCCCGCACCTTCTCGGCAAATTCGAGAAAGTAGGCTTCGCGGGCCACGGTGGAAACCTTCTTCGACTCTCGCATCGCACCGCTCATCGCGGGTGCCTCGTAGGTGCCGCCCGAGATCTCGATGAGGTCAATGCCCGCGTCGGTCAACGCGCGAATCGTTTCGATCGATTCTTCCTCGGTGAAGCCGCCTCGCTGGAAGTCGGCCGAGTTGAGCTTGATCCCCACCGGGAATTCCGGACCGACCTGCCGGCGGATCTCCAAATAGACGGCCAGTACGAAGTGGCGCCGCTTCTCGGGAGTTCCGCCCCATTCGTCTTCGCGACGGTTGTGATGCGGAGACAGGAACTGGCTGATCAGGTAGCCGTGCGCCCCGTGGATCTGCACACCACTGAACCCGGCCTTCCTGCAGATCGCCGCGCTGCGGCCGAAGCGCTCGACGATGTCGTGGATCTCGGACGTGGTGGCTTCGCGCGGGGTTTCGAAGAACGCGGCCATGTCCTCGCGGAAGGGAACGGCCGACGGCGCGAGGTTGAATGCGTTTAAACCCTTGGTCGATTGCTTGCCCGGATGGTTGAGCTGTGCCCAGATGGCCGCCCCTTGCCCAGTCGCCGCTTGTGCCCACTGTCGGAGGGCAGGCAAGTCAGTTTCGTCCTCGATCACCACATTGCCAGGCTCGCCCAGGGCGCGACGGTCGATCATTACGTTGCCCGTCATGATCAGTCCCAGCCCCGAGGCCGCCCAGCGTCGGTACAACTGCACCAGGTCCGGAGTCGGACGATTGTCGTAGGTGCCCAGCGTCTCGCTCATGGCCGCCTTGGCGAGCCGATTGCGCAGCACACTGCCATTGGGCAGGCTCAACGGCTGGTTCAGCAGATCTGGTTTCATGGACAGCTCAGAACGCGGTGCGGTTGTATGGCGAAACGACTTTCGGGGGCTGCAGGAATGCCGTCAGGCCCTGAAACCACATCACTTCGCGAAAGTCGCCGCTAATGATCAGATCCTTGTTGCCCAGGCCTCTGAGGAAGGCCGCCTGGCTTTCGTTGGCCGACAGGATCGCGAAGCCTTTGACGGCATCTCTGAAAGTGAGCGTGAACTGGGGGTTCGCCGTCAGTCCCCCAATAGATCGGATGGCGCCATCGCGAATGACGTAGTAGCGACCGACGCCGGACACCGTGCGGATCTGAAACACAAGGGTCTTGCCCGCGACGTACTTCGCGCAGTCGGGGTTGTTCCTGATCTGTCGTTTCAGGAGCTGGGTGAACATCCACAGCAGGAACTTGAACTTGAGCATGGCGAGGGCCTTTGGATACTGGATCGTGACTTCGGGGCGATGAGTGGCGTGGTCGTCACTCGCTCAGAAACCGCTCCACGTGATAAAGAAAACGCTGCGGGTGCTGGAACTGCGCAGCGTGGCCCGAGTCCGCGTAGATGAACAACTGGGCGTTCGGCAGGTTGCGGGCCATGTAGAACGAGTTGACCGTCGGAATCATCACGTCGTTGACGCCGTTGAGGATGAACGTGGGCTGCTGGATGCCACGCAGGTAGGCGAATGGATCGTCCTCCGAGAGCCGTGGCAGATACAGCATGTTGGCCTCGATCTGTGCTTTCGCGACCTCTGGGGAAGACGGTGGGTCCTGGTCGACGCGTTGATGGCGACGTTCCCAGAATTCCCTCGCGGCCTGCTCGGCATGCGCCGACCGGCCGAAGAACAGGTAGAGAAAGTCTTCGAAGACGGGGACGGGATTGACCGCTGTGCTCAGCACGCGCGGCTCCATGTCGGGGTCGCCACCACGTGGGCCTGTACCCAGCAGCATGAGTTTGCGCACCAACTCGGGATGACACCAGGTCAAATCCAGCGCCTGAAAACCGCCCAGCGAGAAGCCCAGAACATCGATCTGCGGCAAGCCCAGCGTGCGAACGAAGGCTGCCGCGTCATCGGCCATGTCCTCAATGCGGGTGCGCGGCTGGCCGCCGGACGAAGCAATGCCGCGACCGTTGTAGAGGATGACTTCGCGGCCTTCGGCAAGGCCGTCCGTCATCAACGGGTCCCAATGGTCCATGCCGCCGCGAAAGTGCTGCAGAAGCAGTAAAGGTGGCTGCGAGGAATCGGTGTTACCCCAGCGGCGGTAGGCGAATAGCGTACCGTCGACATCCGCGAAGCGCGTGGGCGTGGTGATATGGGTGTCGGTCATCGGGTTATCTGTTGAGGGCTGAGCCGGAGTGTCGGTCGATAAGGCATGGCCTGGCTTTCGAGTAAGAGAGAAGCCGCAGTGGTCAGGCTTCCGGCCGATAGCGATCGGCCGCGTGCGCTTGTCGAATATCCGACAAAAGCCCTTGACGCGCGCCATCCAGCGCGTCCCAGCGCGCCGCCACGTGCAGCGGCGGGATGGTGACCAGCTCGCGGCGATCGAAGCCGACCAGTGCCGCATCAACCAGTTCGCCGACCTCCATCACCTCGGTAAGCGTATTGACGTCGACGCCGGCGCGCTCCCAGATCTCCGTGCGGGTCGCCGCCGGCAGCACCGCCTGCACGTAGACGCCGCTGGGCGACAACTCGAGGTTCAATCCCTGCGACAGGAACAGCACGAAGGCCTTGGTGGCGCCGTAGATCGACATGCCGAGCTCGGGCGCGAAACCCACCACCGAGCCGATGTTGACGATCGCGCCAGTCCCCGACTGCACGAAGCGCGGAGCGACCGCGGCTGCGAGCCGCGTCAGTGCCGTGGTGTTGAGCGTAATCAGGCGTTCGATGCCCTCAGCGGTCTGCTGCACGAAGCCACCCGACTGACCCATGCCGGCGTTGTTGATCAGGATGCCTATGCGAGAGTCGTCGCGCAGGCGAGTCTCGACCGCGGCCAGATCCCCAGGCTGGGTCAGGTCGGCCTGCAGCACATCGACAGACACACCGCGTTCTTCACGCAGGCGCGCGGCCAGCGTATCGAGGCGCGCCTTGTCGCGTGCAACCAGCACGAGGTCGTGGCCGCGGCCGGCGAAGCGCTCGGCGTAGGTGGCGCCGATGCCGGAGGAGGCGCCGGTGATGAGAACAGTCGGAAGCGAGGTCACGGGTATTTCCTTTGCAAGAGTGGTTCGGACGCGAACGCAAGCAGCGCGCGCCTCAGGCGGCAATGGTCGGGTAGTCGGTGTAGCCCGCAGCGCCGCCGCCATAGAGCGTGGCGAAGTCGGGCTGCGCCAGCGGTGCGCCGGTCTTCAGACGTTCGACCAGATCGGGGTTGCTGATGAATGCACGGCCGAAGGCGAACAGGTCCGCTTTACCCTCGTTGAGCCTGGCGGTAGCGAGTTCCAGGTCGTAGCCGTTGTTGGCCAGGTAGGTTTGCCTGAACCGGCGGCGCAACGCGTCGTAGTCGAACGGTGCGACATTGCGCGGGCCGCCGGTCGCACCCTCGACCACGTGCAGGTAGACGATGCCCAGCGCGCTGAGCTGCCCGGCGATGTAGTCGTACTGCGGCTGGGGATCGCTGCTCGAGATACCGTTTGCCGGCGACACAGGCGAGATGCGTACACCGGTGCAATCGGCGCCGATTTCTTCCACCACTGCAGCGACGACTTCCAGCAACAGGCGCGCACGGTTCTCGATCGAGCCGCCGTAGGCGTCAGTGCGCTGGTTGGCCCCGTCCTTGATGAACTGCTCCAGCAGATAGCCGTTGGCACCGTGGATCTCCACCCCGTCGAAGCCGGCGGCCATGGCATTGGCCGCGGCTCGACGAAAGTCGCCAACGATGCCCGGCAATTCGTCGAGTTCGAGGGCGCGTGGCTGCGACACGTCGGCAAAGCCATTGTTGACGAAGGTTTTCGTCTCCGCGCGGATGGCCGAAGGCGCGACCGGCGCAGCGCCGCCAGGCTGGACATCGACGTGCGAAACACGGCCGACGTGCCAGAGTTGCGCGACGATGCGTCCACCCTTGGCATGCACGGCCTCGGTGACCTTGCGCCAGCCGGCGATTTGCTCGGGTGTGTACAGGCCCGGGGTGTCCTGATAGCCCTGGGCCTGGGCTGACACCTGAGTGGCCTCCGTGATGATCAGGCCGGCCGAGGCGCGCTGGGCGTAGTAGGTCGCGGCCAGTTCGCTGGGCACCAGCCCCGCGCCTGCGCGATTGCGGGTCAGCGGTGCCATGACAAAGCGATTGGCGAGTGTCAGGCGGCCAAGGGCGTAGGGCTCGAAAAGCGTCTTGTCGGTCATGTTGCGTCAGTTTCCGGAGTTGGGAATGAGATCAATGATGACGATCATAATCTAACCTGTCAAGGTTTTGATGACGGTCGACATCAATGTATAATGGAGGCTTCGCAGATATGAACCCACCGTGGTCAAGAAATGAAGATCACCAAGGCACAGGCACAGGCCAACCGGGAGCACGTGGTCGAGACGGCGTCCCAGCTGTTTCGGGAGCGTGGCTACGATGGAGTTGGCGTTGCCGATCTGATGGCCGCCGCCGGCTTCACCCATGGCGGCTTTTACAAACAGTTCCGCTCCAAGGCCGACCTGATGGCGGAATCGGCGGCCTGCGGCATCGCGCAGACCGTGGCGTTGAGCGCGGGCGTAAACGCGCCTGAGTTTGTGCGGTATTACCTTTCTCGCGAGCACCGTGACACCCGCGCGACCGGTTGCACGATGGCCGCACTGGGCGGGGATGCCGCGCGTCAGCCGGAAGCGGTTCGGGCCACGTTTGCGGCCGGCATTGAGAGCCTGCTGGCTGCGCTGAGCCCCGAGGGCACTGCGTCGGACGGTGCAGACTCAGGGCAGGCGCGAGCCAGGGCCCTCGACATACTGGCGCACACAGTCGGCGCCGTTATCATGTCGCGCGCCTGCCCGGACGATTCGCCGCTGGCCGACGAAATCCTGGCGGTTTGCCGCGACGAGATTCTCGCGTCACTGAGTCCGTCCGCAACAGCGCGCGCGCCTGCGCGCAATCACGGTAACGACAACTCCGCCAAGCCGAAGTGACGCGGGCAAAGGCGGCCGGCAGGAAGGTACGGGGGCTCATGGAGCACGAAACGTCAGACAGCCGATGGCCCCCTGCGGGGCCGATTATCGTTCTTGCCTTTGATCTCTCGGCTCCAGACCGTCCATGACCCATTCGTGGATAGCCATTAGCATTCCGAGATCGAGTTCCTGTGGGTCGGTCGCCCCAAAATAGTGAACCCACCTTTCAAAAATATCGGCCTGCTCCTCGGAATATGTGAGGCCACCGGTTTCCGTTTGATTCGGCAAAATTTCCTCCATCGATCACCCCATCAGAAGAATCGGCTGCGCATTGCAACAAGTATCCAGGATATTGTGACTACTCCCATAGAAACGCTTTAATATTCTTTTACGCAACTCTGTCATATATTTTCAATTTCAGATAATCCGTCGGTCCCTGGAATGACATTGCCTCCGCAAAGTCACCACTGACTGCGAGATCTTCTTGATGCAGAGTCACAAGGAATGCCTCTTTACCTTCCTTCGCCGAAAGAGTCGAAAAACCCTTGGCGGCGTCCCTGAAAGTCATGGTGAATTTTGGTTCTTTTGAAAGTCCGGAAACGGAACTTACCGCACCTTTCTGATAATGAAATAACGTCCAATTCCCCCGATTCCTTGCCCTTTGTGCGGTTGGCGCATTCGGGATTTGCAATGCCGCGACCGTTATAAAGGATCACCTCAGGCCCTGCCGCCAGGCCGTCTGTCATGAGCCGATCCCAATGATCCATTCCGCCGCGGAAGTGTTGGGGGAAAAACAATGGCGGCTGGTCAGTCGTCCTCGTGTTGCCCCAGCGGCGATAGGCAAATCTATCGCCATCGACTTCCACGAAGCGGGTCGGCGCGGTGAAGTGCGTATCGATCATGTTGGAATCCTTATTAAATTGCTAAATATGAATATGAAATGCTCATGTTCGGTGCCAACTGCCGAACCAGGAGGCTATTGCCTCAAACGTGCTCTTCGTCCTTCCGGCACGCTGCCTGCGACGATCGCGCGCCCGGGCGGGCGTTTCTTCAAAGCTTATTTAGCAAGGAACTCTAGCGCCGTGGGCACAAAGTCGGCGTAGAACTGAAACACGCCGCCATGGCCGGAATCAGGGTAGATGATCAGGTTGCTGTTCGGAAGGCGTCGCGCCAGGTCTTCCGAGTTCTTGCTTGGGACCATCCGATCGCTGTCGCCGTTGACAACGAACACCGGGTTCTGCACCACCGACAGGTTCTCTGGCTCTTTCCGGCCCCAACCGCGAATCGCCTCCAATTGAGCGAGAAACGCGGTCACGGAGATTTTCTTGTCACGGTCCTCCGAGCGCTCGTTCAAACGAGCCAGGAATGCCTTGCCCGCGTCGATACCGTTGGGCGTACGGGTGAAGAACAGATACTGCTTCGGATCCTGGCCGGTGAAAAAGCCTCGGAGCATGTCGTAGAAAGTTACGCCGGTCACGGCACTGATGCCTTCCCCACCAGCGGGACCCGTCCCCGCGAGAATAATCTTGCGAACAAGTTGCGGCTCCTTCAGCACGATTTCCTGGGCGACCATGCCGCCCATCGAGAAACCAAAAAGATCTACCTGTTTGAATCCCATGGCCTTGATGAAGGCGATGGCATCGTCAGCCATCTGCTCAATCGAATTCGACGGTGAACCACTGGAAGCGCCAACACCCCGATTGTCGAACGTGACTACATGATGCTTCGCCGCAATGCCGTCCACCACCCGAGGATCCCAGTTGTCCAGCACGGCGGCCAGGTGGGTAAGAAAGACCACCGGCGTGCCGCCACGGTATTTCCCAAGTTCCCGATATGCGAAGTCCACTCCGCCTGCCGTGATGGTTTGCGTTGGCGCATCTTTCCAGCTGACCTCGAGTTCCTGTTTCAGCGGCGACGAACTCATCGTCGCGTTGTCTGGCGAAACTTCGGCCGCCTGCACTGGCGCTGAAACGAGGGTAGCTGCCAGGGCGAGTCCGAGGACGCTTGCCTTCAGTAGACAACGCATTGCATTGATCTCCTGGATCATTTTTTTGACAGTAATAGTGGAAAGATCGTGTCAGCGATCACGCCCGCATGCGCTTGGTGCGATAGTTGCCCCAACTGCTATTCACCAGACTTTTGAGGAAGGCCATCAGGCCGCTTTCCTTGGGGCGTGGATTGCCCCCCTCTGCAATGCGCCTGAGCTGCCGCGTGTACCAAAGAACCTCCATGATGCCCATGCGGTCCACCGGTTTGATGCCCGTGCTGATCGGCCGCACGCGCTGCGGGCTGTCGCGCCCTTGCAGCAAGGCAACCGGCGCATCCGGGTCGATCGCCAACAGCCGCGCCAGGCCGACGATGTCGAGCGAACCCGAACGCAGTGCGGCGTTCATGCCGTCAGCTGTGCGGAAGCCGCCGGTGACCATTAGCAACACCGGGCTCTTCGCGCGGACTTTCTCCGCGAACTCCAGGAAGTAGGCTTCACGCGCTGCCGTCGAGGCCTTTTGCGGCTGCTGGAAGGCGCCGCTCATGGCCGGCGCCTCGTAGGTGCCGCCGGAAACCTCGATCAGGTCAATGCCCGCCTCGGCAAGCGCGTGGATGGTGGCCATCGACTCCTCCTCGGTGAAGCCGCCGCGCTGGAAATCGGCCGAATTGAGTTTGATGCCCACTGGAAAATCGCTGCCGACCCGGCGGCGGATTTCTGCGTAAACCTCCATCAGGAAGCGGCGTCGATGCTCAGGGCTGCCGCCCCATTCGTCAGTGCGCCGGTTGTGATGAGGCGACAGGAACTGGTTGATCAGATAGCCGTGGGCCCCGTGGATCTGCACGCCGCTGAAGCCGGCGCTCTTGCAGATGGCGGCGCTGCGCCCAAAGCGACGGATAATGTCGCGGATCTCTGCGGTAGTGGCTTCGCGCGGGGTCTCGAAAAACGCCGCCATGTCCTCGCGAAACGGAATGGCCGACGGCGACAGGTTGCTGACGTTCAGCCCTTTGGGCGACTGTTTGCCGGGATGGTTTAGTTGCACCCACAGGGCCGCGCCCTGATCGGTGGCCGCGCGAGCCCATTGCTTCAGGATGAGCATGTCGGACTCGTCCTCGATTACTACATTGCCAGGCTCGCCGAGCGCACGGCGGTCGATCATGACGTTGCCGGTCAGCAGCAAGCCCACACCGGAAGCGGCCCAACGCCGGTACAACTCGACGAGCCTGGGCGTCGCATGGTTGTCATAGGTACCCAGCGTCTCGCTCATGGACGACTTGGCGAGACGGTTGCGGAGCATGCTGCCATTGGGCAGACGCAACGGCTGGCTCAGCGGGTTGGCGTTAAATGAGGACGGATTGGCCATGGAGAGCACTCGGATGGAGGGTTGCAAGGGACGATTTCGTCGGAATGTGGGACATCGCGTGCTCGGTCAGCGCGGTGATGGTCAGGCTGGGGTTCACGCCCAGGTTGGAACTGAGCATCGAGCCGTCGCAGACCAGCAGATTCTGATAACCGAAGACGCGGTTCTGGACATCCATGACGCCGCGTTCGGGAGAGTCCGCCATCGCGCACCCACCCATGCAGTGCGCCGTGGTGGGGATGTTGAACAGGATCTCGGTCAATAAGGTGGTAGGAATGCCGCCCAGTGCCTTTGCCCCCTTTTCAACAAACGCATTGGCTTCAGGGATGAAGGTGGGAATCGGGCCGCCCTCGGTGCACAACCGCTTTTTGAACGGCCAGTACCAGCGGCGCTTGAACTGCATGTTGATAAACGCATCCACCGTCTGCATCACCACGAACAGGACAGTCTGGCGCGCAAACCCGAACGGGTTGTGCACATGCGCCGCTTTGAGCGGATGGGTCAGCAAGGTCCATAGCCAGGTGAAAATCCGCGTCCATCCGGCACGGCCGCCGCACAGCAAGGTCATCATCAGACCCGTCGCGTCCGAGCCTTCCGGGTAACGTACTGCACCGATGTGCGTTCGCTCGTCGATATAGACGCCGGCGCCGCCCGCCACGCCGGGCGACATGCTCTTGTCTTTGGCTGGAAAGCGCACACCCACCAGGGATTCGGCATTGGTGCGCACGCGTTTGCCAAGGTCGTCGCTGATGCGCGGCAGGGAGCCGCTGTGCTTGAGCCGGAACAACAACTCCATCGTGCCCAATGAAGAAGCGGCAAATACGACACCGCGGCAGCGGAAACTGCGCCGCTGCTTGTCGAACCAGGCAGTTGAACGTTCGGTGAAGACCTCGTAGCCGTCACTGCCGTCTTCCTTGCCGTTGAGCGGGCGCACGTCGACCACCCTGGTTTCGGCAAAGACCTGTGCACCACGTTTTTCCGCGAAGTAAAGATAGTTCTTGTCGAGAGTGTTCTTGGCGTTGTGCTTGCAACCCACCATGCAGCCACCGCAACCGACGCAAGTGCCGCGCTCCGGACCTTCACCGCCGAAGTAGGGATCAGGATAAGTCTCGCCGCCGGCCTCGCCTTTGGGAGCAAAGAACGTCGCGACGCGGCCGCTGTGGTACGTGTCGCCCACGCCTTGCAAATCCGCCATCTTCTTGAGCCGAAGATCCGCCTCGCCCAGCATCCTGTTCTCGGTGACGCCCAGCATTTTCTCCGCCATGGCGTAGTACTGCGGCATGGCGCTTCCAGTCCGTCAGGCCAGCCCAGGAGCCCTCGTCCCACACTCTGTCGGGCGGAATCAGCAGGGCGTTGGCGTACGTGATGGAGCCGCCGCCGACCGCGTTGCCGCTCAGGACCATCACGTGGCGAAAGATGCGCATGTTGTAGAAGCCGAACATTTTCAGACCAGGTTTCCACATCCAGCGCCGCGCGTCCCAGTTGGTCCGGGGAAAATCCTCAGCCGTCCAGCGCCGGCCCATCTCCATTACGCCAACCGAGTAGCCCTTCTCGGTCAGCCGGCAGGCCGACACGCTACCGCCAAAGCCCGAGCCGATGACGATGTAGTCGAAATCATGGGAAGCACTCATTGCGGGCACCTCGAGCCTGCACCGGTCGCGCTCTCCACGCGCACATCAGCGTGCAAGACGTTCATGGTTTGTCTCCGTTTTCCTGGTTCTAGTAGTCACAATTCAGAGCCCGACTGTCGCGCCAAGCGGCGCTCATACAATGCTGCGGAGTTCTCGTCGAAGGATCTTTCCCACGGTTGATTTCGGAAGTGCATCGACGAATTGGATAATTCTGGGCACCTTGTAGGCGGCCATGCCGGCTCGACAGTGCGCGAGCAGACCGTCCCCGGTCACATCGGCGCCGTCCTTCCTGATGACGAACAGTTTCACCGCCTCGCCTGTTTTTTCGTCCGACACGCCAATGCATGCGCATTCGGCGACGCCGGGAAATGTGGTCGCGACCGCTTCCACTTCGTTTGGGTAAACGTTGAAGCCCGAGACGATAATCATGTCTTTCTTGCGGTCAACGATCTTCAGGAAACCCTTGTCGTCGAAGAGGCCGATATCGCCCGTGCGGAAATAGCCGTCAGCGGTGAACGCTTTTGCGTTTGCCTCGGGCTTTTCCCAGTACCCGGACATCACTTGTGGCCCCTTGACATGGATCTCGCCGGCCTCACCGATACCGACCTCCCTGTCCTCGTCGTCCAGCAGCCTGACATCGGTGGAAGGCACCGGCAGGCCCGTGCTACCCGTGAAGTCACTAACGAACTGCGGGTTAAAAGACACGACCGGAGAAGTCTCAGACAACCCGTAGCCCTCGCGAATGAAGCTGCCCGTCACCGCCTTCCATCGCGCCGAGATGATGTCGATCACCGCCGCCCCGCCGCCGACGGAAAGCTTCAGTCTCGACCAGTCCACTTCCATCAGGCGTGGGTGGACAGCCAGGTCGGCGTACAACGTGTTGACGCCGGAAAACACTGTGGGCCGCGCGGCCTTCAGCAAATCGATGAAGGCCTCAGTGTCCCGCGGGTTGGCCACGAGCCAGTTTTCGGCGCCCACGGAGAAGTAAGTCAGGAAGTTCACCATGAGCGCGAAAATGTGGTAAAGCGGGATCGCGGTCACGACAACCTCCTCGCCGGGCCGCTGCGCATCGGGCATCAAGGCCCTGAACTGTTCGATGTTGGCGATCAGATTACGGTGTGACAACGCGGCGCCTTTCGAAAGCCCGGTCGTGCCGCCGGTGTATTGCAGGAAGAGCAAATCACTGCCAATCACGGTCACCGGATCGAATTCGAGCGTCTCGCCCAGATCGATTGCAGCTTGTAGCGTGATCCATTCGCTCAGCAACCCGTCGACCGTGGGCCCTGGAGCCGCAGCGCCTCCGTCGTCGGTACCGGCTGTAATCATCTTCCTGACGTGCGTCTTGCCAACCACTTGCGCAAAGGTGGATGCTGAAGCGCTATGGACCACGATCACTTCGGCGCCAGCGTCGTTAAGCTGATACTCGAGTTCCCGGGCCGTGTATAGCGGATTGACGTTGACCTGGATGCCGCCGATTTTTGCAATGGCAATGAAGGCGATCGGGAACGACAGCAGGTTCGGCAGCATCACGGCCACACGATCGCCTTTTTTCACGCCGACCACTTTTTGCAGGTAAGCGGCGAACGCAGACGAGAAGTGATCAACATCGGCATACGTCAGTGTCCGTCCACCGACACGGAAGGCTGGTTTGTCAGCGAACCGGCACATTGCGTCCTTCAGCAGCGCAGTCACGGACGGATAGCGATCGGCGTCGATCTCGGGCGGGATCGAGCCGTACGACTGGATCCAGTGTCTTCTGCTCATTCGGGTCTCCATAGACTTTATGCGAAAGCCTCATATAGTCTGGCTCGCTACCACACTTTGCTCGCCTGGGAGCAAAGGTCGGGCGGACACCGCCCGGGTCGAAGGCTAAAGATGCGCGAGCCTCAGGCAATGATTACGCATTAAACTATACACTTTATATAGTGTACAGACTATACAAATGATATAGTTAAACGTGTGCACTCCGAGCCTAAAATCGGAAGCAAAGGCATGGACCCTGTTACGACATTGACATCGCAGGACTTCGAGGCACCGCTGCTGTTCGAGCGGGCTGCCGCGTGGGTATGGCCCCTCTTCGTCGGTAACCGCGACGATGGATGCCCATTTCGTTGCGGCGCCGATAGCATGGCTCATCTGCCAATTCGCAGACGGACCCGCGCATACACCGTGCGGGTTGCCCCCGCGAAGTCTCCGGTCATGGCTGGGCGAGCAAACGCAGCCCGGCAGCAGATCCGCGATGGCTGGGCGCGACTTTTCCGGGAGCAGATTTCCCGCCTCGTCCGCGACTGTTGTGTTCCACCCGGCTTCGCCTGAGCAGGGCCTTGTACAATGTGACATGCCAAACAAAACCTACGGTCAACTTTGCCCAATGGCCCGGGCATTAGACGTCCTCGGCGATCGTTGGACGCTGCTCGTGATCCGCGAACTCCTGCTAGGTCCGAAGCGGTTCAAGGATCTGCTGACGATCATGCCTGCCATGGGCGCAAACCGGCTGTCCGAGCGCCTGGCCATGCTGGTGGAGAGCGATGTCATCCAGCCGACCACGTTGCCAGCGCCCGCCGCAGCGCCAGCTTACGAACTGACGGAATTGGGCGAACAATTGCGCAAACCGGTAATCGCGCTTGGGCTCTGGGGTCTGCGCCTGCCGATCGATGAGCGCATCGAACCGTCCAGTGCGCGTGCGGAACTCATCGCACTGTGCTTGACGGGCTCGAGCGATCCGGCGTCAAGCGCCGGTTTGCAAGCGTTGTACGAGTTCCATGTGGGGGCGGAAGTTTTCCATGTCCCTGTGAACGACGGGAAGGTGCTGGTCCGCTCCGGTCCCAGCGAAGAGCCCGCCGACGTCAAGATACAGTGCGACATGGAAACGTTCATGGCGCTGGCCCTGCGTCAGGTCAGACCTGCGCATGCGCTCCGCGAGGGGCGCGCAACCCTGCTGCATGGAAGCCGACAAGCGTTCACGCAGGTATTCAAGGTTCTCGAATACAAGCCCTGATGCGTTGCCTCGCCCTACCTGCATCCGCACACTGCGAATCGGGCGTGGCGCGCGTGAGCAGGTTTGCCTTGTCACGGGCGCGAGAGCGGGCAACAGCGTACCCTTTTGCCGCCGCCTGCTGGCGAATTGTGATCAGCCGTATATTCAGCCCGCCGCATTGAACGCACTCGGAGCGAAACTGTGGCCCAGGTTGGCGGCTTCGCCGACGCTGGATATTAGCGATGCTGCGTCGCTCGAGGGCGCTTTCAGGTCCATTGCAGGGCAATGACGAAAGACTCCATCTGCCGGCAAACAATGCCGGCATCGAGCATGTCGACCCGCCCGAGCAAAAGCTGCTGCCCACGGCCTGGAGAGGGTCGGCATCGGCGGCGAACTCAACTGCGTCTGTCTGGCAATTTTCGTCGTGAAGTGATTGCGGGCAGATTGGTGCACGCATCCCCGGTCGCCGCCATCTAGGGAACCGCCGATGTGGACACATGCGCCACCCTGGCGTCCCGGGCGCGCAACTTCGTCGAAGCGACAGTCTGACCGGGGAGTCGCAAAGGACCCAAGTCCGCGACGTCGTGCCTACCTCGTTCAGAACTTCAATAACTCGAAGGATCGAGCGCAGGCTCGTCGAGCATTTCGGCATTCATGCTGATTCACAAGATTCGGCCGTAATCTACCGAGCCGGAGCGGCAAGCCGCGCTCATATAGGCTCGCCCCGCGGCAGTCGGTTGTGGGTTTAACATACTATACATTTAGTATAGTACTAATACTATACTATTCGTATAGCACATCTCGACCGCCCTCGATATCAGACTGATACACATGCACGTGCCCACGCGTGACATCTGGTGATTCCGACACTGGCCGGCAGGTGCCCCGCTTTCTCGAAGCTTCCGAGTATGCACCATGCGCAAATCCTCTCCGCTTGACATAGATTCGTTGCTTCAGCCTCTGCGCCTGCCGAACGGCAGCGTACTTCGAACCCGGCTCGCCAAGGCGTCCGTGAAAGAGACGCTGGGCACCTACGACAATCGTCCGACATCGAAACTCGTCGGCCTGCACCTGCGCTGGTCCGCGACGGGCGTTGAATTTGTCATTACGGGGAGCGGGACGATCGACCGTCGTGCGGTGGGCGCACCCAGCAACGTGGTGATTGAGAATGAAGTGGATCTGCCCGTGTTGCGGCAGTGGGTGCGCGGCGTAACCAAGCAGGGAGTGGTGATCCGCGTTCGGCTCGATCATCCTGGAAAGCAGTCGCCGAAAGGCCTGAATCTCCGCAGTCTCTTCCCATCGTCCATCCCGTTCGATGGCGACATGGCAGCGTACTTCTGCACCCCACCCGAAGCCTATATCGCCGAGATTGACGACATCATTCAGCGCTTCGGACGCAATGCAGCCATCCGCAAGAAAGCCGGCTTCAGCGGCGTGCAAATCCGCGGCGCGCACGGTTATCTCGACAGCCGGGTCCTATCGCCGCTTCACAACCGCCACGACCACGATCCGGAAATGCAGCGTCTCTTCGTGCTGGCCACCTACGCCGACATCCGGCGGCAGGTAGATCCCGACTTCCCAGTCGACATCAAGCTCGATCCGGTTCATTTCCAACGAGGAGGCCCTTCACGGCATCACAGCCCCACTGCATGCAGTGCTGTGTCCGTTGCTGGCTCCCCCCGGCCCTAAGCTCCGCGCCCAGATCATCGCCCCGGCTTTGGCGACTTCTCGTCTGTTCGCGGAAACAACCAACTCCGCGACACGGGAGCGACAGCCACACGCGCCACCAGCTCCCTAGAAACAACCTCGACAACCAGCCTTGAATCAGAGGCTGGTCAGCGTTAAACCCCAAACAGGAGGCAATGATGGTCAAAGAGGGACGCTCTATCGCGCAAGCAATCGCAGCGGGCAACTATCACCAGATCACTGTGTACCGCACGACAGAATCCGGAACCCGCCGCATTGTGCGTCACTACGATCCGCCTGCGTGCGAATCACTGGATGAGGTTATCGAGTGCTATCGCGGGCTATTTGGCACCCTGAGCGAAGGCTTCATCGCAGAAGGCAGTCGAATTGCCGCCGGCTCGCGTCGGGGCCGCTTTATTGAGGACGTTTGCGACGTGACAGAGCGCCTTCGATAGTGCCCTCGCGTCCCACCTCCCAGTTGCTTTGCCGTTTCAGCTCATCACCATAAACGTAAAGCCGGAGGAGACAGGATGTTGCAAAAACGAATTTTTGCCGTTGCCACCGCAGTGCTAACGTGCACTTCGGCTCAGGCGCAAAGCGCCGGAGATTTCGTCGGGAACTTAGGCTGGTTCCATCTCGCGCCACAGGACTCCAGCGAACCACTCACAGTCAACGCACTCGGCACCAGCGTCACCGCGCCGGGCACCGGCACGTCGGTTGACAATGCCGATACGGTCGGGTTCGCCGCCACATACTTTATTACCGATCACATCGCCGCCGCCGCGGTAGGGGGCATTCCGCCCAAGTTTCGACTAGCCGGCACCGGGTCGCTCAGCTCTCTCGGGCGGGCGGGCTCAGCATATGAGTGGAGCCCGACAATATTGCTGAAGTACTACTTCAACGATGCCACGAGTAACCTTCGACCGTATCTTGCTGCAGGCGCAGCTTACGTCTGGTTTAGTGGCGTGAAACTTGAGCCCGCGGCGGCCAGCGGCGCGCTTTTATATTCGCCAACCCTTGGGAGCGCTCTCGAGGGGCCGACTAGCGTCAAGCTGAGCCACTCTTTTGCACTGTGATCAACGCAGGCTTGACCTACAACATTACCCAACATTGGTCGGTTGATGCCTCGCTTTCATATATGTGGCTGTCCGTCCGGGCAACGCTGACAACGCAGTCGAAGCTGGGTACCGTGACCAGCAGTGCGAAGCTCAAGGTTAATCCCATCATTTCGTTTGTATCCCTCGGCGGCCTCAAATCTGAAGTGCAACACCTGTTTCGTATAAGGTGTTGCGATGCACGAAAGAACTCAGTATCAACAACTTCAGCCTGAAGAGCGCCTGATCATTGCAAGTCTGCATCTGCAGGGTTCGAGTGTCCGGGCCATGGCCCGGACACTCGGGCGCTCGCCAGCCACCGTTAGCCGTGAACTGGCGCGAAACAGCTTGCCTGCTGGCTACGCGTCCGTGTCGGCTGAAGCGCTCAGTGCCGCACGCCGCAGCGCGGGTCGCCGCCCCCCAAAGCTTTGCCTGCAAACCGTCTGCTGGCGCATCGTTCTCACTCTGCTCGAGTGGAAATGGTCACCCCAGCAGATATCGGGCACACTGAAGCGTATGTATCCGACCGACCCGACCCAGCAGGTTTCGCACGAAACCATCTACACGGCTATCTACGCCCAGCCGCGCGGCGAACTGCGCCGTCAGCTCATTGCGTGCTTGCGCCATGGCCACAGCACGCGCATGCCGCGTACACGGGGCACAGACCGGCGCGGACAGATTCCCGACATGGTCAGTATTCATGTGCGGCCGCCCGAAATCGAAGACCGACTGCTGCCTGGGCACTGGGAAGGCGACTTCATCAAGGGTGCCGGCAACCAGTCCTAGGTAGGCGTGCTGGTCGAACGGACCAGCCGTCTGGTGCTGCTTGCCAGGATGGAAGATGCCACCGCCGCTTCAGCGCTGGCCGGCTTCTCCGCCAAACTCAATTCGATTGTCGCGCCATTACGGCAGAGCTTCACCTACGACCAGGGCAAAGAAATGTCGCGGCATCAAGAACTCACCGCCGCAACCGGCGTGAAGGTGTACTTCTGCGACCCGCACAGTCCCTGGCAACGCGGCACTTGCGAAAACACCAACGGGCTGCTGCGCCAGTATCTGCCCAAAGGCACGGACCTTTCGGTCTACAGTCAGGACGAACTTGACGCTATCGCCGACAGTCTGAACAGCCGACCTCGTGCAACTCATGCCTTCCATTCGCCGTTCGAGGTCTTCGCCGCGACCCTTGCTTCAGCAAGTCAACCTCAAGGCTCTAAACATTAAACCCGCTGTTGCGCTTCACTCTTGAAACCGCCCTCGGATACAAGTTTTAGCACTCGTCCAATCCGTATGAGGCGTGAGATCGGTCCCATGCCTCATATCTGTGCGCCGGCGCCAACTGGCAAGAAATTTCTACCTAGCTGCAAAGGCGGAGATTCCCCAACTGGCTAACGTCAAGCATGTGTTCGCAAAGGCGGCTGCCCGGTGAAACAACCGGGCAGAAAACAGATCCTATGAAGCATCCAGGTCGTCGACTGGCTAACGCCTAAAATCGGCGTACCGAGGTTTGCTCACGGGAGAGCATCATGCGTACAGATCAGGGATACACGCGTACTGCGGAACCGGCGCTGGCGGTGTCACTCGAACTCGCTGCGGCGAAGTGGAAGGTAGCGTTGCACGACGGGCAGCGGGAGCAGCCGGCGGTGTACACCGTAGCGCAACCGCAAGCCCCCGCGCGCCTACAGGCCGTGCTGGAAGTGATCGAACAACAGAAGCTGAAGTGGTCGCTGCCCGCGGGCGTGCACCTTGTCGTGAGTTATGAAGCCGGCCAGGACGCGTTCTGGATCTATCGGGCGCTACGGGCACGCGGTATCGAGTGTCATGTGGTCGATCCAGCGAGCATTCCGGTCGAGCGCCACAAGCGGCGTGCCAAGACTGACCGGCTTGATGCAATCAGGCTGGTGATCAGCCTGCGCGCGTGGCTGCGCGGCGAGCGCGACCGCATGCACGTGGTGCACGTGCCATCACCGCAGGACGAAGCGTCCCGCCATCTGATGCGCGACCGAGGGGAACTGCAGAAAGAGGTGCTACAGCATCGTGACCGGATGCGCAAACTGCTTGTCACGCTAGGCTGCTGGGATGAGGTTGACCACAAGGCCTTCGCCGCCCGCCTCGCCCGTGACCAGGTGCGGTGTCACGACGGTGCGCCACTGCCGCGCGAGCTGCGGGAGCGGCTGCTGCGCGAGTGCGAACGGCTGGCGCTGGCCGTGCAGCAACTCGCGGCACTCGAGAAAACGCAACACGCTGGCCTGCCCGCACCCGCACGCGAAAGGATCGATCTTCTGACGCAGCTAAATGGCATTGGCCCGGTGGGTGGCTCGCGTCTGGCGCTCGAGCTGTTCTGGCGGGACTTCCATAACCGGCGCGAAGTTGGGGCCTGCGTAGGGCTGGTTCCACAACCCTACGACAGTGGCGAGAGCCAGGTGGACCAGGGGATCAGCAGGCAGGGCAACCGTCGCGTGCGCGCACTGCTGATTGAGATGGCGTGGTGCTGGATCCGTTACCAGCCTGGCAGTGCACTGACGCAGTGGTTCAACCAGCGCACGCAAGGCACGGGACCGAATCGCCGCGTGCGGCGCATTGCGATCGTCGCACTAGCACGACGCCTCGCGATCGCGCTGTGGCGTTACTTGCAGGACGGCGTGATACCCGAAGGCGCACAACTGAAGTCAGTCTGAGCCCGAAAGGTATCGCGACAACGCAATCAAGGGTGGAACGATACCTGTCGATAGAGAGTTTGAAGTGAACATGCCCGTGTTGATGGCGGGTTGCTAACGCGACCGATTAAACAGATGGGGCATGCTCCCGGAACAGGTTCCGGCGTAACGCGCATAAAGGATGAGGCTGGCCATACGCCAGCGGATAGAAGTTGGTGAGACGTTGCTGTCTTACGCGCGCGATAAGCGGCTTCAGGCTAACGACGTTGACCGGACTGTAGCCATGGTTGAAGTTGAGGGCGGTGGGAATCCGCCGGACTATGCCGCGAAAATGCGGCTTGTATGGCGGCGAGCGCCATCACTCGCGCTTGCCGCCATACGCCAGCATGTCACCACTTTGCAGCGAGGAGAAGGAGACTTGACCTATCCTTTGTAAGCCAGTTCGCAAATGGCCTTGACAACTTTCTGCTCATAGAAGTCATCAGCCTACGTGTGAACGCGAGCGCCGCATGCGGGGCCTTCGTGAGCGTGAGCGCCAGCGCACGCACGAATTTCTGTCGAGCTTTGGTCAGATCCGGCGGCACTTCGCGCTCGAAAGACATCTGCTGCGAGCTTCGTCGTATCGGAAACAACTCTGCGAACGCTTTGCCGCGTAGCGTCGATTCACTGAACTCACCCAAAACCCATCGACTGGTTTCTGAGCCGTCGCCGCTTATCCTGAAGTTCGTCTCGGTAAGGCAAGTTGGTAAAGCCATGCAGAGAGCCGGCCGGGAACTGGTGGCGCAGGCCGGGGCGGCGGCTGGCGCGCCAGGCTCAGGGCACTTCGTGCTCTCTGGCCAGGTCGTGGCTCGGTTTCGGGCCAAGACCCGATGGGGGCGGTTGAATTTCCTATGCGCGAGCTCGTGCCGGGCCCCGCCTTCCGGTTATGCCCGATTCGCGCTCGGCCGCATAGCGTCACCCTTCCACAGGCTCTGGCGTCGTCGCGGGTGCGCTTGGGAGCCGATCCATTGCGTATTCGGCGAGCGCGGTGATCGTGAGCGCGGGGTTGACCCCGGGATTCGCGGGCAGCGCGGCGGCGTCGCAGACGATCATGTTCTTGTAACCGAACACTTTCAGCTCCGCGTCGATGACGCCGGTGGTCGCGTTCGAGCCGATGACCGCCCCGCCGAGGATGTGCGCCGTCCACGGGGCGTTGCGGAAGGCTTCGGTCAGGGTGCTGCCCGCAACCCCACCCGTTTCCTCGGCGAGCCACTTAGCGACCTTGTGCCCGACGGAGAGGAATGTCGGGGCGGGACGGGACTTGTCGATCTCGCTGACGAGCGTGTAGCCGGTGCCGGTGCTGCGCTTCTGCGCGCGTAACCGGACCGCGTTGTCGCGAGGCTGCATGACGAGCATCGCCAGTGATCGGGCGCTCCAGCCCTCGGATTGCTTGGTTGCCTTCCACCGTCTCGGATGAAGGATGACGTTCGTCAACCACTTGACGCGACGGACGAGGATGTTCCCCTTGCCTGTGAGCACGGTGAACTTGCCCTGCCATGCGTCGGCATGCTTCCCGACGGTAAGGAGTTCGACCTGAGTGTCCCCGTCGAAGATCAATCGGCTAGGCGCTGTTACGTCGCGCCATGCCTCGAGATCCCGGGGGAACTGGACGCTGAGGAAGGTCTCGCTGTTCGTGCGGACCAGGTGGCCGAGTCTGTCGCTGATCCGCGGTAGTGATCCACGGTACTTGCAGTCTGCGAGCAGTTCGTTGGTTGCGATAGCTCCGCCGGCGAAGACGACGCCGCGAGCGGTGTACTCAGTGCGGGCGCGGGACCCGTCGGGGCTGCGCTGCTCTACGACCAGCCGGTATCCGTCTGCGCCGTCGGCTGCGCCGAGGGGCCGGACGTCGATGACCTCCTGTTCCGGAATGATCCGGGCGCCCCGCTTCTCCGCGAACCAGAGATAGTTCTTCGTCAGCCTGTTCGCGGCGCCCGTGCGGCATCCGATCATGCAATCGCCGCAACGTCTGCATCCGGTCCGCGCAGGTCCTTCGCCGCCGAAGTAGGGGTCATCCACGGTCTTGCCGGGTTCGCCGAAGAACACGCCGGTCGGCGCAAGCCTGAAGCCGTCGGAGACCCCGAAGTGCTCGCCGATGCGCTTGGTCAGCTGGATCGAGACCGAGTCCCACGGGGATTCCCGCACGCCGAGCATGAACTCCGCCTTGGCGTAGTGCGGGTCGAGCGCCGCCTCCCAGGACTCGAGGCCTCGCCACTGGGGGGCGTCGTAGAACCCCTTCTGCGCACGGAAGAGCACGCCCCCGTACATGAGGCTCCCACCTCCTACGCCCGTCTGCGAGGCGGTCTCGACATGTTGGTACGCGACATCTCGGAGGATGCCGTAGAGCCCTTGCTCCGGGGCCCAGACGAACTTTTCGATCTCGGCTGTCGAAGTGGGTAGATCACTGTCCTCGTAGCGACGACCGCGTTCGATCACGCCCACCCGGTACCCCTTCTCGGTCAGCCGGAGAGCGGCGACGCTTCCACCGAATCCGGACCCGACGATCGCCCAGTCGAAGTCGAACTCCGGGTTCGGCGAGGCCTGCGGTGCGCTGTCGCGTGTTGTTTCTGAGTTGGCATTCGTCATCGAAGTCTCCATATGCTTATGTAATACGCAAGCCTGTATATCGCTCTTTTCCGTCAAAATGCCACTACCATCTTCGCCCAAACCGCCTCCCCGGCCGGACGATTCCGCACGAAAAACTCCTTCACGACGCGTGCCTCGACGCTGACCTTGCTGAACTGATAGCGTAAGCCGGGACCCATCGCGAAGACCTGCCCACGAAATCCGTCTCCGGCTACCGATTGACCGTTTTGTACATCGTCCGTCATCTGCTTGATGAAATAGCCAGAAATTCCGACGCGCGCCGCTGGCGTGACCGCATAGCTCGCCGAGTAGTCAAAGTGGAACAGGTTCCCGGAGTGGTAGTTCGTGTCGGTGTTCGGCGAATTGAAGCTGTAGGTCACCTTCGCGGACAGTTCTACCCTCTCGTTCGGCAACCACGACACGGCGAACACCGGCCGCGCCGTATAATAATTCTTGCCGGTGTTCAGAACCGCGTTCTTGTCGTACTGACCAGTGGGCAGTACGAACTCAATGGCCGCCGCAGTCCGAAGCGCGCCGGTTCCCCACGCGATCAATGCCGGACTGACGAGCAGGTCGCCGAGACTGGTTCGGTCGAATGGCATCCCGCCTGCACTCAGAGAAAGCCGTGCCACGGGCAGTACCGCGTAGGCCCCGTAGCGTCCGCCCAGCAACGACAGATTCGACATATATACGGTGCGAGGAATCAGCAAGTCGGCGTCGAGCTTAAACCCCGGAACCGAATTGTTGCCGTGCGAATCGTTGAAGTGCGACGCATGGTAATGCGAGTAATACAGGATGCCGTACAGGCCAGGTGGCGGCAACGCGCCGGCGAAAAACGCCTCGGCACCTTCGCCGATGTTATCGCTTCCCCCTTCTGTGGCAAACGCAACCGAACTTAATGCCATGCTCGCGCATACCATCAGAGCGCCCAAGCCGGGCGTCACATTCCGCCTCATCCTACATCTCCATATTTAGTTATACTTAATTAGTACGTCATTACCCATACTGCTTGCTTCTTTTTTGTGCCGATATTTCGATCAAGGCCGCCATGCACCGGATCTGCCGACGATCCGCAAAAAGAGATGAATTCGGGCGCACGCTGATTAATTCCGACGCATCTTTGGTGTGCGCGGCTCACCACATGCGGTACGTTTAAATCGGCATTTACGGAAGTAACCCACGCATTCCCGCGCAAGTAAGTATCGACCGTATTTTGGCCCTGGTTCGCCGTCTATCTAGTTATCGGGAGTCGCGCGGTTGCGATGCCGATCGCAGACGAGAACATAAGCCGAACTTCGCCTGCGACACATACCTTTAGTCAATCCTCAAAGTCACATAAGTGGGTGACTCAAGCTAGATATACCGGTGCGCCTTGGGGGGCACCGGTGGCACCACCGTCGATAACCAGCTCCGCCGCACGCATGCTGCTTGAGCGATCGGAAGCCAGGAAGAGCGCGGCGTGGGCCACCTCCTCTGCGTTATTGAGCCGGCCAATCGGGATGCTTCTGATCAATCCCTGCTCGATTTCCTGCACCTGGGCTTCCGTTTGCGCCAGGCTGTTCCAGATTGGAGTTCGCGTAGCGCCTGGAACCAGCGTGTTTACGCGGATGCCTCTAGGTGTTAACTCTGAAGCCAATGAGCGCGCCATCCCAGATATCCCGGCTTTACTCGCGGCATAGACACCGAATCCGGCATATCCCATCGTTGACATGACAGAGCCAACGAGAATAATCGATGCGCCAGAGCGCAAGTGAGGAAGGGCGGCCTGTACGGTATAGAAGCTGCCCGCAAAATTTATCGTGAGGACGCGCTCAACAGTCTCAACGGACGCGCCGTCCAGAGGGGTAGTCGATGCAACGCCAGCGCCTGCAAACAGGACATCGATATGGCCAAACCGATCACCGACCTCTGCAAACGCAGCGCCGAGGGTCTTGGGGATTGTGACGTCTGCCTGAATTGCCATTACGTTGGCACCAAGCTGATTTTTAGCAGCGCTGAGGGTTTCAGAATTGTTGCTTATGATCGCAACATCGGCACCCTCTGCAAGGAATAGACGCGCGCAGGCTAGCCCTATTCCACTGTCTCCGCCGGTGATAACTGCTACTTTATCTTTGAGTTGCATTCGTGTCTCCATCCATTGTCATGATATTGATGATGAGCAGGTAACTGTCCTGCGCTCATCGTTCTACCGGAGTTGATGCAACGGCCTCCGTCGCCGTGTCGCTATCGATACGACCAGAATGAGCCACGCAGGCCGAGCTTGCTGCTCGGCAGGTACATTCGCCAGATGAACACCATTTTCGCGTTGATGCCATTCTCCCGGGCCAGCTTCGCGACTGATACGCCCGGTTCGCAAGCCGCTGCAGCCAATCCCTCACCAGGCTTCCGGGCGTGATTCTGGCCGCCCGTCTGGTGCCCGGCTTCTCCCCTTCAGCTTAAGACAAAGGGGGTGCCCATCAGATCAGCAATGATGGCCACCACTTGCTGTCTCACACACTTACCATCTATAACGGCCCGTGCGAGCCGCTTACGTTGGAATGACCGACTCTGCAATTGCTTCTAATACAGACGGGTCTTCGATAGTCGTGATGTTTCCTGGTTCCCGGCCCTCGCAGATTGCCTGAATCGCTCGGCGCAGTAACTTACCTGATCGCGTCTTTGGCAGCGCTGGAACGAAAAGAACCCGTGCGGGACGCGCTATAGCGCCGAGGCGGAGCTCGACAAGTTTCAGAATCTCGTGTTTCTGCGCGGACGCGCCCTCACTGGCAGCGACAGCACTTCGATCCTTCACTGTTATAAATGCAACAGCGACCTGCCCTTTCAAGGAGTCGGCAACTCCGACAACAGCGACCTCGGCGACGTTCGGGTGGTCAGAAATAGTCTCTTCTATCTCCCGCGTGCCGAGCCGATGGCCGGCTACGTTGATGACATCATCGGCGCGCCCAAGGATGAAGTAATAGCCATCTTCGTCCCGGACGCCCCAATCGAACGTTGAATAGACATACCGTCCACGAACCTTGGACCAGTAGGTTTTCACAAAACGCTCATCGTCGTTCGCAATCGTCTGAATGCACCCGGGCGGAAGCGGCCCATCGATGATGAGAATGCCTTTTCGATTTGGGACCGTTATCTCCTCACCCGTTTCATCGTCAATCAGGCGTACCGAAAACCCGTACATTGGTAGCCCAGGCGACCCGAATTTACTATCTGCGCTCTCGACGCCATTCGCGAGTGCAAGGATTGGCCACCCAGACTCCGTCTGCCAATAGTTGTCGATAATTGGTTTACGTAAGGCACCATTTATCCATTTCCCTGTTGGCGCATCTAGAGGTTCACCGGCCAAATACAAACTTCGCAAGCTGGACAGATCGGCCTCGAAAAGCAACTCATTTTCATGTTGCTTCATCACTCGGATGGCTGTCGGTGAGCTAAACATGGTCGTCACCTTGTACTTCTCGACAAGCCTCCACCAGATGCCAGGGTCCGGGCGTGTGGGCAGTCCCTCGTAGAGCAGGGTTGCCATGCCCGCGATAAGAGGACCATAAACGATATAGCTGTGGCCGACCACCCAGCCGATATCGCTCGTTGTGAAGAACGTCTCACCGGGAGAGCCGCAAAAAATGTGCTTCATGCTGGCCGCGAGCGCGACGCAGTATCCGCCAGTGTCCCGTTGAACGGCTTTCGGGGTACCTGTTGTGCCGCTGGTATATAACGTGTAGCTCGGAGAACTGGACTCTAGCCATTCGCAAGCGACAGAGGCGCCAAGAAATTCCTGCCTCAAGGAGATGTAAGACTCGTCCCTACGAGCGCGCATCGGGGTCGGCGCGAGTCCCCGGTCGACGATGAGAACCTTGGCAGGCCGTGTCGACACAAGTTCAAGGGCCTCATCAAGTAATGGCTTATATGGAATGACCTTCCCGGCACGGCATCCAGCATCGGCGCTGATAATCAGTGTGGGCTTGGCGTCTTCGATGCGACTGGCCAAGCTTGAGCTGGCAAATCCACCAAATACAACCGAATGGACGGCACCGATACGGGCGCAGGCCAACATCGCAAAAACAGCCTGCGGGATCATAGGCATGTAGATCAACACCCGGTCGCCCCTTTTCACGCCTAGCGACAAGATAATCGCAGCCATTGTCTGCACTTCCGCGTGCAGGTCACTAAAGCTATAAGTTTCTTCCTGCCCTGTCTCCGTCGAGACCCAGATCAGTGCGGTTTGGTCGGCACGATTGGCTAGGTGCCGATCAATTGCGTTGTGGCAGAGATTTGTCAGTCCTCCGACAAACCATCTCGTGAATGGAGGCGACCCATAGTCGCGAACTCTTTCGAACGGCTTTTCCCAATCGATCAATGAGGCCTGCTCGGCCCAGAAATCATCTGGTTCTTCGATCGAACGCCGATAGAACTCCGTATAAATCGTCATCGCAGCATCTCCTTCCGTGTGAAGGCAACCAGCAACTGTTATGTCTATTCCTGAATTGCTTTTCCGACGCCTTCGCTCTTTTATGTTCCTAATTGATCTAGCCAAATCAAAACGTGCTCCCATGCCCTGAGGTCCGCAACCCGAAGAGATTCAGCTTCGAAAACACAGTCACCAACGCTGTTACGTCACCGGCCATCAGGTATTTGTAATTCAGCCCGACCACATTCGTCGACATTTTCGAGCCGGGTTCGGTCGCCAGAAGAGCATTGAATGCCACTGGCGCCTCCATTTTCTGTGTTGTTTGAATCTCGGCCGGCGCACGCCGAACGGAACGTATCAGCCGCCCGATAAAAAGTTAGAGCCGATCAGGTCGTGGACAGGAAGTATTCGATCTTCTCGGCCACCTCTTCGGGATGCTGCTGATGCGGCCCATGGCCCGAATTGGGATAGGCCAGCAACTGTGCGTTGGGCAGTTCGCGATACAGCATCCAGATGTTCTTGAAAGGGAAGAACGGATCTCTGTCGCCGGAGACGATCAGCGTGGGCTGACGAAGGTCCTTCAGCTTCTCGTAGTGACCGGTTTTCCCGCTCATGAAGTCGCCGATGAGCGACACCATCTTGCCGATGACCTCGGGCGTTACAGGAGGTTCCTGGTTAGAAGTCCGGGTTGCTCGACGATCGAGATAGGCCCGCGTTTCCTCGTCACGCCCTTCCGCGAAGAACAGATACCGGACATCCTCGAGAGAGTACTCAGGACGAAGAGCAATCTCAAACACGATATCCGTCGGCGGTGCCGCTTCCGGATTGCCACCTCCAGCCGCGCCGACAATGATCACCTTTCGCACAAGCGTCGGCTCATTGATCGCAATCGCCTGGGCAACGAACCCTCCCATGGAAAAGCCAAGCACATCGATGGTTAGAAAGCCTAGTTCCTTCGCGAAATCTGCGGCGTTGCGCGCCTTTTCGTCCACGCTCGTCGCTGCCGATCCCGACGACGAACCGACTTCCTGATCACTGAACAGAATGACGTGGCGGGTCGTGGCCAATGCGTCGACAAAGCCCGGATCCCAGTCGTCGAGCGTACCCCGGAACCGATGGAGGAACAGGACAGGCGTCTTGTCCACCGGATTGTCGGGCCCAAGTTCCCGATATGCATAGCGCACGCCATCGACGTCAAGATACCTGGTCGGGGCGGTCGCAGCACGTTCAGCCGTTTTGTCCATAGTGTCTTCTCCTTTGTGTACTGATCAGTAAGTTAATGAATGCAGTTGCCCTCGTCAAGCGATTTGTGTATCGTGCAGTAAGAAAATGTGAAACCCTCGGATCATGCCTACAGTTGAGAAAAAAAGAGGGCGCGGGCGGCCGCGCGCGTTTAACGTAGATTCGGCGCTCGATCGCGCCGTCGAGATTTTTTGGAAAAAGGGGTATGAAGGTGCCGATCTAGACACGCTCACTAACGCGATGGAGATCAACCGTCCAAGTCTTTATGCCGCCTATGGCGATAAGCGTGCCCTTTTTTTTAAGGCCGTGGAGCGTTATTATCAAAACTTTGCAATGCTTCGTCTTCCCAACGAGGCGGACGGGAAACGCTTCGATCCATCATTCTTTACCGAAGCAATTGTTCATCTCTTCTACGATCACGAACGGCCCCGCGGCTGCCTCATCGCATGCGTGCTCGCTGATGAAGCCAATGCCCACGAGGACGCAAGAGCAATTCTCAAAGAGCTTATCGAGCGAGAAGAGCGCCGCATCGAGAAATGGGCGAGTACGTTCCTGTCGGGTGACTCTGCTATGGTGAATGCGCGGTTTTGCGCAAATCTGTTGATCGCAACACTTCATTCGGTAGCTATCAAAGCGAGTGCTGGAATTCCACGTCATCAAATCATTGCCGACCTCGATGCCACCATGTCCATTCTCATGGGAATCCTAAAGACCTAATTGTAGCGACCTGCAGACCCGGGAGCAGTTCAACGAACACTGGCAGAAGGTACATGGACCGCTGTTAGCAGCAATCCCGGCGTACCTGAAGAACAATGGGAGCTACGTGCAAAGCTGCGTTCTTCCGATGCCCGCAAGCATCGGGACCGAGGCAGAATTTGATGGTTTTGCGCAGACAATGCAACGTCCGCGCCAGGATATGACCAGAGACTTCTTCGACGAGCCAGAGTGTCTAGCGCTCGTTCGCTCGGATGAACAGGAGTTTCTGTCACTCGCCGATTGCACGGCCATCTTCGCCCGCCAGAAAGTCGTCAAGGACGGTCCGCGCACTGGGGTAAAATTCCGCATTGGGGTAAAATTCATGTCTTTCCTGCGGCCAGCATCGGGGTTCACGCACGAGTCATTTCTTGAATACTGACGGAATAATCATGCTCCGCTGGTCGAAGATACCAAGTCGTTCTGGAATCGGACCCGGCGGTATGTCCAGAATCATGGCATGCCGAGCGTTACCGCAGCCTGAGTCCCGAAGGAAGAATCGCACCGTACTCTGGCGTTGCTGAAATCTGGTTCGACTCAACGGAAGACCTGGAAGCTGCGTTCAATGATTCCCAGTACCTTGCCCGAGTCCGGCCTGATGAAGGTGTGTTCATCGCGAAGCCGACGACTCGCTTCATTATCCGTCACCGGAAGGTTATCTGGCCGGACGACGCAAACTTGTAGAGGCGCGCGCCGGCGACGCGATGGCGGCAAACCTCGACACGCCCCGTCACTTCGATATCTGAGCAACCGTCCGCTCATTGGTAGCAGCGTCGCTCGACTGCGAACTCACCCTTCCGACCTACTTGGGTCATTGGCCCGTTCTCTCTGAAGGACTGAAATGCGGTCAGAACCGGTCATAGCGGCGCAGGTGGTCGCCCGTTTTGCAAGGAGTATCGCGCGCTTGCCGCCGAATATTCGAGCGCCGATCGTGGACTTCTCTCACTCATCTAACCTCAGGCGGCCGCAATCGCGACGGCCGTCCGAGTCGACGAACCAGATCCCGCCGGTCAACCCGACGGCAGGCCCGACGCTCGGGTTCAATAGAGCAATTCACCTATGGGCTTTTTTTGATCAGTGGTGAAAATCGTGTTCCGAGTAATCAACAAAGTTTCACGGGATTGAAAAGGGCGCACAAATTCTCTATCCAAACTCTTACGTCGCCACGCGCCTCGGCCAGATCATCTCCATGGCTGCCATTGGGACGTCCGTCGTTGATGCTAAACGCGACGATATCACCTGCGTCTAGGCGTACTAACGCCGACAGCGACTGCAGGATGCTCGCCATGGGCACCGGCAACTCACAGGTGGACCATCGCGAGCACTCGCGACCATCGATCGATGAGACCACCTCCGCCTGTCGGAGGTCGACGTCAAGGTCCTCGACTGTAATGAAGGGCCCGATAGGTCCGAAGGTGTCGACACTGTTGGACAGGGCAGATATTTCCATATCACCGGCATCCAAGCTGGCCTTGCCAGGTGCTCTTTCGGAGCGGCCGGTACTCATCCCGGGCGCCGTGATGTCATTCATGACCGTATAGCCGAAAGTCGGCACGTGCAGGTTGGTCCTCGCTGCGTCTGAAGCGCCAATGACCACTGCCAGCGCTGGCCGCGAAAACACCCCTCCGTAGCAGGACTTAATACGAACCGCTCCGAGATGTCCCACCAGCGACGACGTTGACTTCATCAGGACTGTCGCCCGCCAATCCCCACTCGGCGCCTTATCAAAAACGACGCTTATCACTTTCGTCTCAGCTGTAACGGGAGGAAGCCAGGTCAGTCGATCCAACTTAACGACCGGGGCGTCGGGCAGCACTGCGCTGAACCTTGATCGCGCATGAGACCACGACCCGATGACCTCAGATATACGATTCGGACAACCATCTCCACTGCGTCCAAGGATTGCTACGTTCTCACTGTCTACGGGCACGGCTATGCGAGGATTTCCCTCGTAGTACACGCTTCCGAACTTCATCGCATCCTCCTCAATTCGAAACTGCCGCGAAGACCACTAGACGACGCCTCGATTGTCATGGAACGACGGTCATTGGATAGTCGCTTTCATTCAACACCCAACCGTCCTTTTGCGAGAAATCGATTCGCGGTGGAGAGAAAATGTCCACCAGCTGGTTGATTCCTTCGGACATGCCACGCGATGTGTGAATGGCGGGCGGTGGGATGACTGCTAGCGATGCAGCACCGCAATACTCGTGGTCGTCAGCCCTCCAGTTGTTCAGATTCGATGTCCATGGCCAACGGACATGATGTGTGAACGAACCTTCCAGCGCTAACGACCCCTGCTCGAACGAATCGTGGAAATGCGGAGACAGCTTCGTTACATCCCGAGGTCCATGTTGAGCTGGTAATACATTCACCATGAAAGTGGTGCATCGCCAGATTCGCCCAAACCGCCCGGGCTGGTCCGGCACATCGAGACTGTATTGCCGGACCATGAATCCATCTGGGGGGTCTGGCCACGGCGCGAACGGTGGGATGTTGGGATGGGCCGAGCGATACGCCTTTGCGTTCGCAGATTTCTCGCACAGATCTTCGCTAGCCGCCGTGAACATCATGACGAGGCGACCGGGCGCCGTGGCTCGGATCACGCTGTCTCCGGCGGGGATAAAGACTATCGAGTTCCCCGCTATCTTGCTTGTTGACCCTGCCCACGTCACTTCGATCGATGTCGCCGCGTCAGGAATCAGGACGACGTACTCATCCGGTTGCTTCGGTCGGACATATTTCGCTCCGTCCAACACCTCCGCATAGGCCACGACGAAGTTCTGGCCTCTTCCATACCAGACTTTCATTGACTCAGACTTTTCCCGCGGCTCCGTCGCGTAGAACCGAAGATACTCAGCGGCCGCAAAGTCTGTCGCTGTTGAGCCGCCTGCAGAGAGCGTGGATCGGGGATCCGATTGGTCGTACATGGTCATCCTCAACGGTGGATGGTGTCATTTGCTGATGCCGTTCCTGCATGCAGCCTGAAAATCGCCCAGGGCGAGTTTCGCGGCGCTTCGCATGAATCCCTGATCGGACGAGATCACAAACGCCGACACGCCCAGAGTATGAAACTCAAGCGCCTCATGCGCGTCCGTTGCCAGCAGGCAGACCGGTTTTCGCAACCGGCGCGCGGCTTCGATTACTCTGTGTGTCGCGGCGTTTACCCGCGGCGTGCCCGGTTCGCGGTCGCCGAGTGCCACTGCAAGATCGCCGCGGCCGATGAAAATTCCGTCGAGCCCTTCTATGCTCAGGATTTCGTCGATCTGATCGACGGCTGGTGGGTCCTCAATCATGGCGATGACCGTCACGGTTTCGTCTGCTTCGTCGATGTGTTGCCACATGCTTTTTCCACCATATCGACCAGCACGCGGCGAGTTTGAATATCCTCGCGTACCCGCGTACCGACATAACGATACAAGTTGAGCCGCATCACGCGCCGAAGAAATATGGGGAGCGAGAATGCCGGTCGCACCATCATCAAGAGCTGCGAGAATATGTTCAGGCACTGCAACCGGAACGCGAACCAGGGCGCTGGTACGGGCCGCTTTCGCAGCAAGCAACGTTCTGTCAATTGAGACTCTGTCGAACGGCGCATGTTCAGCATCAATAATGACGAAGTCGTATCCGAGCTCACCGACGATTTCAACCGAATGGGAAGAAGGCGTCTTTACAAACGTACCAAAAAGCGGGACGTCCCCGGATGTGAAAGTCCGACGAAACGTCCGTTCGGATATAGTGTCCATTACCATGTTCTTCCCATATTTCAACCCAGGATCAGGTCGCGGGAGAGGGCGCGTGAAGTTACCGTTTCAAGCGCACTCTATGTTTTCCATCTTTGCGTCGTGACCCAGCGTCGTCTATATCGAGCCTGCGGTACCATCTACCTTGCTAATCAATCAGAATTTGTGCGTGTAGCCGATCGTATAGAGCTGGAGATTCGTGCTGATGTTGGTTCCCGTGCTAGGCCCAGTACCTACAATGGTTCGTGGGATGTCATATTCGAGCGACGCTGTCACGAGGTTCCTCTTGTCGATGGCATAGGTAACGCCAAGCGTCACCGCCTTATCGTTGATTCCGTTCGCGAAGAAATTGGCTAGCGTATGATCAGAGTCGAGGTGGCTGTTAGCCATGCTATAGCCTGCGCGAATTGTCCAACGGTCGCTGAAGTCGTAAGAGGCTCCGAAACGGAAGACATTCTGGTCGTGCCAGTTGAAGCTCGATGCAATGTTGTAACCCGCGGCTTTCGACCATTCGATTCGCATGTAATCCATACCGACCGTCAGCCTTGGGAGTGGACGCACCGCGATGCCGGCACCGTAGTGGGCCGGACTGTCCACGTGTCCATTGCTCGGTGCGAAAAGGTCGTTTTTGTACCCGCTCAGCGCACTGAACCAGGTCTTGGTGTAGTAGGAGGCGCCCACCGTCACGGCCGGAACAGGGGTCCACAAGACGCCCACCCCGCTCCCGATACCCGCGGCCCACGAATTACCATGGGTAGGCAAGGCGAAAGGAATGCCGTCTGGGCCCGCACCGATAACACCGTTTGCGCGAAACTGTTCGATCCCCAGAACCAGCGAGAGGCCGATCGCGAGATTAGGCAACGGTTTGTATGTAACCGTCGGCGCGGTGTTCACGACGGTGAGGCTTGCCTTTGCCGGGCCTGCTCCTGGGATCGGTAAGAGCGGCTGACCGTAGTTTGAGGCAAGACCTGCGCCGGTAACTGAAACGCCAAACGTCCATTGAGGAGCGATCTGAAAATTGACTCCTCCCCCAGGCGCGGGGACTATCCCGCGCGAATAGAACTTGTTAGCCGTCGAGCCAAACGTGGCATCAGCCTGAGTCACCAGCAGAAGGCCATATCCATCGAAGCGGGCACCCAGCTCGGCCATCCCGGCGGGGTTATTCGCGGCTGCCGTGGTATCCTGAGGCAAGGCGATTGATACTCCACCCATGCCCGAAGCGAACGGACCGTTCGCAGTGAGATAAGATCCATTTGTGGCGAACGCGGTACTGCTCAACGCGCCCATACCGCACATCGATAGGGCGAGTTTGATGCCTCTGAGTGCTCGATGATTCATGTCTGTCTCCATATTTTTTATGAGTCGACCCGGCCTTTTCACCGAAATTGATGTGGCTCGCCGATGCGTTGCGTAACTATGTGATTAGCTTTCGCGAACTCCTTCCGTACGATGAGTCGACTGATAGCTGCATTCGCTGTACGCGAGCGCGTCGAACAGAAAGCTGCCCAAAAGCTCCCATTGATCTCTGACCACGCGAAGATCGGAAGCTTTCAGCCAAGCTGTCACTGTCCCTGTTGCTACGCGCCTGCACGTCTTCAATATCTGTTTCATATTCCTGTTCATTTGCCGCGTACCGGATTTCGAGGAACATTCGCCGCTGCAGCATGCCGATGCGATTCTGCAATTTGATAGACTCGGTCAGAGATCCAGAATCAGGCGAGCCGATTTTGAGCGCGAACAACACGGAGTGAATCGATCCTTCTGGCGATGTTCTGCCTCGGTCAGGATCATGTCCCGATGGTCTGGATCGCCTCCCAGTATTCGCGTTACACAGGTACCGCAGACGCCTTGCTCGCAGGAAACGGGGATGTCAATTCCATGCTCTGCGAGAACCTGTACGACTGACTTCTCGACGGGAACTTCGAACACCTTTCCGGTACTGGCGATTTCAACCTCAAACCTGCCTGCGCTTTGATTTGCTGTGGGCACCGCGGCGGCAAAGTATTCCCGGTGCAGGTTCGTCTCCACCCAACCGAGATTCGTTGCGGTTCCCAGGACATGCTCGATGAATCCGCCAGGTCCGCACACGTACGCGTGTGTGGACGACTCGGGGCGACCAAGGACTCTTTCCGCGTTGAATTGCTGGTCAGCGGGCCCGTCATCAAGGTGGAATTGCACTCTCGAAGAAAATGACGAAGCGTTAATCTGGTCTGCAAACGCCGTTCGGCTCAGCGAACGGCTCGCGTAATGCATTTCGAATTGCGCCCCGACAATCGCAAGTCGGTGGGCCATACAAAGGATCGGGGTCACTCCGATCCCACCCGCAATCAAGATCGTTTTCTTTGCATCGCGCTTCAATTCGAAGAGATTTTTTGGCTTGCTGATCTCCAGAATCTGCCCTTCGTTCACAGTGTCATGCATGCAGGAAGACCCGCCCCGCGTTTTTGGGTCACGGAGCACCGCGATCAGATAGCGATGATTCTCCGCCGGCGAATTGCAGAGGGAATATTGCCGGACCATGTTATCCGGAAGATGTACATCGATATGAGATCCGGCACTGAACGGCGGCAGTCGATCGTCGCCCACCGGCGCCAGTTCGAAACTGGCGATCCCATCGGCCTCCATCAGTTTCTTTACCACTCTAACCGTAACATTGCCGTCCGACATGATTCGCATTCCTTATTTACTTAAATGCCTTCCCATGATGGAATAGGCGTTGCGCTATCTGGCGCCCTGGACGGTATCCAGGTCTAGAATTCCACCCGATTGCGTCCCTTCAGTCGCAAAAGACCTCGGGCCTCCTCTGGGGTCGCGACTCCAAGCGAAAGGGCTTCGATGATGGTCTTCACCCGCCTGACCTGTTCTGCATTTGTCTGGGCCAACTTACCTCGCCCTTCCCACAATGAGTCCTCGAGCCCGACGCGACAGTTGCCACCCATCGACGCAGAGAGGGCGCACACGCGCATTT
Source organism: Paraburkholderia sp. UCT70 (assembly GCF_050434085.1). Taxonomy (NCBI): domain Bacteria; kingdom Pseudomonadati; phylum Pseudomonadota; class Betaproteobacteria; order Burkholderiales; family Burkholderiaceae; genus Paraburkholderia; species Paraburkholderia sp. UCT70. Next base: position 2,407,339 of record NZ_JBNPVZ010000002.1, read on the forward strand.
GATGCGCTCCCGCTCCAAGCACTGACCACACGTAGTCGTTACCGAAGAGGCGATCAGCCGTCCGTTTCATTTGCAGAACGTCTTCTGCATGAGCCCCGATGCCGCCAAGAATTCCGAAGACCGACTGAATGAAGATTGGCGGCTCGAGAAGTCCCCGCTCAAGGAAGTGCGCAGCCACGTAAAGGTGGCCGATGTCATAGCACTCAATCTCGAATCGGGTATCGTTGTCGCGACATGACCCGAGGATGAACTCGATATCCTTGAATGTGTTGCGGAAGATGCGATCGTTGCTTCCTTCCAGGTACGGTCGCTCCCAGTCGTGCTGGAACTCCTTGAACCGATTGAGCATCGGATACAGACCGAAATTCATTGAGCCCATGTTTAACGAAGCGACCTCGGGCTTCAGTTGCAATGCCGGTTGCAGGCGCTCCTCGACGGACATCGTGGGAGCCCCCCCGGTAGTAAGATTGATGATCACGTCGCTAGCCGCGCTAATCTGCGGCAGAAACTGACTGAACATTTCCGGATCCTGGGTGGGGCGTCCATCGCGGGGGTCCCGGGCGTGCAGATGGACCATCGCGGCACCGGCCTTCGCTGCCTCAATTGCGGATGTGGCGATCTGCTCAGGCGTGACTGGCAGATATGGCGACATTGAAGGGGTATGGATGGAGCCTGTAATCGCGCAGGTGATGATGACTTTGTTCATTTTCAGTTCGTGACTCTGGGTTCGGCCGATCGGAAAAAACGTCAGGCAGCGAGAAAGGCGAGCGCCGCGCGCTGGAAAACATCCGACTCCGGCAGGTGAAGGTGATCCACGCCCGGCACCAGCTCAACCTGGCATCGCGGAAAAACCTCGGCCAGAGGTTCGAGTGGAAGCGCAATTGAATCGCGATCTCCGCAGACAAGCAGCGTTTCGCAGCCGACGCTGGAAATCGCCTTCGACGACAGCACCGGGTTTGGCGACCGACGCAGGCATGCGGCGACCGACAGCGGGTCGTTGCCCGCTGAAATTGCGTATTCGACAAGCGCTTTGACACCTGCAGGGGTATCTTGCGTAACGCCCTGCTCCAGTGCAGATGCGACCACGTCGCCCAACTTTTCGGGGGCAAATACGTTACCGCCCAGCCCGGCGAGCACGAGTCGGCTGAACGTTCCCGGTGAGCGTCTTTCGATTTCGAGCAAGAGCTTCGCGCCGAGCGAATAGCCAACGCCGTACATTGCCCCGGAATCCGGAAGGTCCAGGCTCACCGATTTTGCGAGGTCTGCATAGTCGGCGGGGTCGCCTGAAGGCCTGGAGCGTCCATGACCCGGCAGGTCGACAGCGATAGGTTCCATGCCGGCGGCCTCCAACCTGCTTACGAAACCAGTCGCGCGCCATACCTTGTCGTAGGATCCTCCCCAGCCATGGAGCAGCAAGACCTTGGGGGCCCGTCTTGAGTTATTGGACACAATTTGCTCCTCAGATTACTGCGCGCCTCGGAATCGATTTCGCTAATGGACATCTGAAAAAACGTCGAGCCACATCTTCCAGCTACCAGACGTCGTTTTTCGAATCAGCGGGCGTGCACGATACCGACGCCGACAGCGAGCGTGGTGTTCGGCGAGTAGAAGTCCACGGTCAACATTGAGCGGTCGTCAAATTCCTGGGCGGCCGCGACTGCCGCGATCCATTGCCTGATTTCACTTCCGCCGTAGCCCGCCGCCTTGAGGACATCCGCGTCGGTCCAGGTGTCGAAGACTGTGAGGTCGCCGCTTGTAAGTGCGGTGAGAAATTTCTTATCCCAGTCTTCGTTGATCCAGGACGCGTGAAAGCTGCCGTCAAGCAGTTGGTCACTCAGTTTATCCATCCCGGTGCCGATGTCGGTCATCCACTTCTCGCGCGACAGGGTCCCTTGTTTGCCCCCGGATACGATGTAGTCGCGCACGACGTCGGTTGGAGCCGTGTCGTATTGAGGGAAGATAAAGTCGGTTTGATGCGAGAGTCCGCCTGAACCGAGAAATGCGACCCGCTTATTCAGCGTTCGTGCAAACCGGCCGATTTCCGCGCCAATCTGACGGCAGCGCCGAAACGTCGGACGTGGGTCGGCAATGGTGTTGATGTGAATAGGCAACACAGGCTTCGCGTCCAGTTCGCCGAGAAAATGATGGAGCACATTGGAGAAACCGTGGTCGACTTCCATTGCATACGACGTGGCAACGTCAAAGTCCCGGTCTACCAGATGTGCTGCGGCGGCCGACGCCACGTCGCGCGGAATATCGAGCCGACCGGGGTAGCCGCCGCAATCGTTGAGCGCTGTGGCAATCTGTCCGACGACAAATTGCGGCATCAGGTTCAGATGGATGCCATCGTAATGGTCACCGCCGAACACGATTACCAGCTCGGGATCGAACTCCTTGAATTCCCGGACCCGTTCGTCATAGACTTCCCAGAAGTCCCGATTGGCATGGCGCCCCTGGACCGTAACCAACGGCACGTGCGGAACACACGCCAGATAACCCTGTGCGTTTCGGCTGGTGTTTTCTTGATTGATCATCTCAGTCTCCGTTACTGTCATTTCTAACGAGCAAACTTCGCCGCTCCCGGCCCGACAAAGATCGGGTGGATGCTGCGACGCTCAAACAACCATTCCCCTTCGGGACCCCTGATACACACGTCGCTGACGTCGGCAATAGTCGACGGGAGGTCCGAGGCGATCGGTAGCTCTCCATGCCCCGCAAAGACGACCAGGACAGAGGTAAGCGTTGCGTGCTCGGCGTCATGAACGCTTACATCAAGTCCGCTTACGACATGTCGTGTCTGTCGCTTCGTTCGCACGTTGTCTTCGTTGCGCGCAGCGAAGAATTCCTGAATCGCCCGGCGTCCTTTCAGTTCCATCGAGCCAAGCTGCAGTATTCCGCTCTCGGTGAAAAGACTGCCCGCGTCGGTGTCATTGCGACGATCGGCACATGCCCAGTAAGCAGCGTCCAACCCGATAAGTTCGAAGGTGTCGCTCGGTGTTGCCATAACGTGCCTCTGATAAAAAGTTCTGTTCCTCGGGTGAATCCTGATCGCAGCCCGTTGGCCGACTGGTCGGAACTCCACGGGTTAATGTTGCTTAGCGTCCAGACGTTCTCGCGCATCATTGAGATGTCTGCGCAGGAAAGCGGACGCTCCGCGAATCGCTCGCCAGCCTTCCTCGAGAACGGGTGCGAACGACTGCCACACGTGCGGCATGTTTGGCCAGACCTCGAGACAAACCGCCACGCCTTGCGCTCCGGCCCGGGAAGCCAACCGAACGGAGTCATCAAGCAGGATCTCGGCGGATCCTGCCTGGACAAGGAGCGGTGGAAAGCCCTCAAAATCGGCGCCAAGTGGCGACGCAAGTGGATCTGAAACCGCTGCACCACCTAGGTAGGCTTGCACGCATCCCAGCAGCATCTGGGAATCGAGCATCAGATCCTCAGCCTGCTTGGACACCACCGTATTTCCCTGTAGCGAAAGGTCAATCCATGGCGAAAACAGGACGGCAGCGGCGGGCATCGGCAGATCCCGATTGCGCGCCACTGAAAGCGCCGCCAGGACCAGGCACGCACCGGCAGAGTCGCCAGCCATGACAACAGCCGATGCAGGCGTGCCGTTGCTCAACAACCATTCATAGGCGTCGGCTGCATCCTCGACCGCGGCCGGATATGGACTTTCTGGCGCCAACCGGTAATCGACAATGAGCACCCGCGCCTGGGCGTCCTCCGCGATTGCACCGGCCAGACCACGAAACCCTTCCGCATCGCCAAGTACAAATCCGCCCCCGTGCAGATAGAGCATGACTTCGCGCTGGCTTGCGCTCGAGGGTGTGCCCTGAATCATCTGCAACGCGGGCTTGTCGATGCGTGCGACTTCTACCCGGTCGAACCGCATTGCCTCCGGCAAGGGAAATTGCCGGTTTCGCTCATTTACAGCGTGCCGGAGATCCTCCAGCGATCCGGTTGGGCGACCGCGGAACTCTGTCAGAAGTGACTGCACCATTTCCAGTTGGGAACGATTCATTGTCTCGCCATATTCTGTGGTTCAACCGATTCGCCAAAGTGCTGCGCGAGCGGTTATGCCAGCTCCGTCGTTTCAAGTGAGTCCGCCGCTTCTTTCTTCAGCAGGTTGTCAAGAACCCACAACAGCTTGCCAGGGCCGGCGTCATGAACAATGCTGACCTCTCTGGCATCGGGCCGATCTTTCATGTTGCGATGCTGACCTTCCAGCATCTCCTTGTCTTCAACAAACGCGGCGTTGACCGCCTCGTACAGCATGTCGCTCATGCCCGGGCCATCCGTTGACACGTTTGAACCCCACGAGTAGTAGTAGTCCACCCAATCTTCGTCGCGAGGCGTAATCGCCTGGCAGGTGTAGCTGTCGAGTACCAGGTTGCCGTCTGAGGGTCCCTCGGTGGCCGAGCCCGCAGTCCATACCTGAAAATGCAGAATGAAATTGCACGGTACCGTCATCTGCACCTCAAAGTTCAGGTCGAAGAGCATGTCGGGCGGAAAGAGATGTTGAGCAAAGACCGGCGCGGGAACACTACGAACCCAGAATTTGGAGTCGACCCCGCGAGGCGTAATGGTGTGTTCGGGGCGTACTTTTGTGTACCCGTCGGTACCGCCGAAGGTATTGCGATGGACCCATGTGAGATGGCTCAGGTCCATCAGGTTTGCGATCTCGAGACGGTAGTTCGCGTTTACACTGACCTTGGACGTCTTGATGTTCCACTGCGGATCACTCGGGCCGACGGCAAAGCAGATCACTTCCGGGTCCGCCTTCGCCGGATCGCCCATCCATACCCAGATCCAGTTGTGTTTCTCGACCACGGGGAACGTCCGTACACACGCTTTTTCGGGGATTCTTTCCTGGCCGGGGATTTCGGTGCACACGCCGTCCGGACCGAACTTCATTCCGTGATACATGCATCGAATCGAATCACCCTCTTTCTGCCCAAGGTGAAGCGGCGCCTGCCTGTGGCAGCAACGGTCCTCCATCGCCACCACCGCGCCGTCGGGCTTGCGATATAACACCAGGGGTTCACCGGCGATACGACGGCTCAGCAATGCATTCTTGCCCTGGCTCACTTCATAATCCCAGCCCGCGCAGTACCAGCTATTCCGAAGGAACATGTTTGTCTCCATTTAGATGTTGGCCGGGGTGACCGTCACCGGCCTTTCGTGCTTGCTTGATGGCAAGTCTATAAAAGTGAATCAGGTCCCGCTCCCTCCTTTGGGGAGGGAGCCTCCAATACGCAGACCAGGAATAACCCGATGATCAAGCGTCACGCCCCAAGAAGCTTGCATCCACGGCGACGCCTGTGAGATCGTTCGCGTCTGTTGGCGAGTTCCGATCGCAAACTTCGAAAAACGTTGGAACTTTGGCTTGCAAGCCGTCACCTGAGCGGTGAGAGCGGCTGCGGGCGACTCCCTCAGTCGTGAAGCGGCCAGGCCGTCCAGATTCCGGGTTGTCGTTGTATGGAAGTAGGTCCAAAATCAACGACTGCCATCAAACCTGCGTGTGTCAATAGAGCCCACAAGGCACTAGCGGGAAGAAACATTAAGGGGCAGATCGCACAGACGGCCGAAGAAAGTCATAGGCTTGAAACCGAACGTGCGACTGGAGACACGAATGCAGTTACCGGAAATCACCGGCCTGTCGACGATCGACACCAAGCTCCTGCCCCCGACGCAGAAGCGTCAGTTACTGAAGCGCGAAAGGCTTATGCGCGAATTCAGCCAGCACCGGCTGCGTCGGCTCGTCCTGATTACAGCGCCGGCTGGTTATGGCAAGACCAGCCTGCTTGGCCAGGTCATCGAAAGCCTGGCGGTCCAACGCTACCCGGTCGCATGGATCAGCATTGACCAGGACGACAATGATCTGATGCGGTTCTTCGCGCATTTGTGGAAAGCGGTGAGCACCGCCCTTGGTGACCGCAATACATTCCAGAGTCTTGTTGTCTTGCAAGGCGTGAGCGCAGGTTACCTTCCGCCTGCCGCCACTCTGAAGGCAGAGCTCCTGAACCTGTTGGCTTCCCTGAAACAGGATCTATATTTATTCTTCGACGATTTTCATCTCATCGAGAACCCCGGCGTTCTCGAGCTTGCCAGTGCGATCCTGCTTGCTCCCCTCAACCGACTGCATGTTATTGTTGCCGCGCGTCACGTTCCGAAGCTGCCCATCCCGCGTTTGCGCGCCTTAGGGGAATTGCATGAAATCACAACCGACCACCTGGCGTTTTCAAACGAAGAAACAACTGCGTTGATTGACGCCGCTGGCGGGATTTGTGTATCGCCAGATCAGGTGAAGCGACTTCGCGAAAAGACGGAAGGATGGGTCGTCAGCCTGCAGCTCGCGACGTTTGCAATACAGAGCACGGGTGACACCGAAGCCTTTATAAGAGAGTTCACCGGTGCGGACCGCGACGTGGGTGATTTCCTCATGGAGGAAGTCGTCAAGTCCCTACCCGACGAGATGCACGAGTTTCTGATCGCTACCTCCATACTTGACAGATTCAGCGCAGAACTGGCCGATGCCGTCCTGTTGCGGAAAGACAGTCGTTTGAGAATTGACCGGCTTGAGTCGCAGAACATGTTTCTGTTTTCTCTCGACCGCGAAAGGGTCTGGTATCGGTACCATCACCTCTTTTCTGAGCTCTTGCGTAAGCGGTTGCGGGATAGCTCCTGCGATGCTCTGATTCCTGAGTATCACAGACGCGCGTGCACCTGGCTGGAAAGTCGCGGACACATCACGGACGCCGTACGACACGCGTTCGCATGCGGCGATCTGGACCGTGCCGGCGACCTCCTGGACACTGCCAGCACAAGTTTGTTTGCTGCAGGCCAGGCGTCGACCTTGCATGCTCTTGCTTCAAGGCTTCCTGCAGCCATTTTGAATAGACTGCCGCGTCTTCAGCTCGAACTGGCATGGACAAACGAAATTCAGTGGCGGTTCGAGGAGGCACGGGAGGAAATCAGCAACGTTCGGTCACAGCTGGCGCGCGACCTTCAGCGTTCCGATGAAGCCGAGGTGCGCCTTGCTTCGCCTGAGGCCGCCGTAAATCTCCATGCAAAACTTGAGCATCGCAACATCATGCTCAAGGTCTTCACCGACGACCTTAACGAGATGGAGACCGCCGGTACCGTCTGGAACACAACGTTCGGCCGCAGGGATCACTTCATGAGCGCATCAATCGCTACCGCCATGATGCTGGCTCGTCGGGAACACTACGTCTGCGATCTCACGCAGGCCGAGTCGGATGACATTCGTCGAGAACTTGTTGAGGGACGGGCCGTGTATGGAAACGTCTTCCTGGATACTGTGGTAGGTGGGACCTACTTCATGCGCGGCGAACTAGGTCTAGCTGAAAAATCCTTGCGGCAAGCTCGCGAGTTAGCCAGTCGACTTCACGGTGAGCACTCGCTGCTTTCGGCGATGCCCAGCACCCAGCTCGCGCAAATACTCTACGAAAAAGGCGAGTTAGACGAAGCACGGACGTTGATCGATGAATGCACTGATCTTTCGCCAGTATTCGGAATTCCTGACTCCGTCATTGCCAGACAGTTGACCACGGCACGTCTCGCCGTGTCCGACGGTAATGATCAAGCGGCCCACTCTGCGCTGGACGCGGCAACCCTCATTGCCGATAGGTACAACATCCCGCGACTTCATGCTCGTGTTCTCGCTGAGCGAATGCGCCTTCTTATTGCAGACGGTAAGTCCCGCGAAGCTGAGCTCCTCGCATCGCACCCACGATATGTGAAAGGACTGCAGGACGTCTCGCCGTCAGGACGCGTTGACACGACAAAGGAACAGTTCGCTATCGCCATGGCACTTCTCGAGGGAGAGAAAGGAAACTTGCCGCAAGCCATAACTCTTGTTCGTCGCTGGGTCAGTTGGGCGCGAGACCGACGGTGCCTGCGGTCCGCCATACGTCTGTCGATCCTTCTTGCGAAGCTGCAATACCGCTCCGGAGAGGTTTCTGCCGCGCGTCGCAGCATGCTCGATGCGCTGGAATGGGGCTTGAAAGGCCCATTCGTTCAGACCTTCATAGACGAGGGCTCCATTGTCGCGAAGATCATTGACGAAATCTCCGCATCTGCGGTTCCCATGGCCTCGGCAACTTCTGAGTACTTCCGCCGCCTACAACACGCGTTCGGCAGAGACAGTTCGCCAGATCAGATTGATCTTGATGCGTCCGCGGAACCTGTGGAACAGTCAGCTTCACTTTCTGACAGAGAGAGGCAAATACTTGACTTGGCTTCGAGGAATTATGGAAACGATGAGATTGCGGTAGCTTTGAGTCTGGCCCAAAGTACGATCAAATGGTACTGGAGACGCATCTTCGAAAAACTCGGCGTGCATAAAAAGACCGCGGCGATGCGATTGGCCAGGCAGAAGGGAATCATTACGTGAACGAGGCTTGTTGCGGTTGCTCGTGCCATAGCGCGAAGCCTGGATGTTCTGCTAGTAGAGACCCCGGGTCGAAAAAAGCAGGGATGAATACAGCAATGAAGGTCGGACCATGACCGCTCGCTCGCGGCCACCGTCCATAGCAAGCAGGTAACCGGCCACTCACCGAACCTGAACGAATGTCTCAAAGTGGCCGGTCACTGCCCCATGCAAGCGGCATACGCACGCCGAGGCGCGCCATGCATCGACCGGTTGAATCCGCCACCCGTTTGGGCCATTCAGATTCAATGACCCAACGTCTGTTGCTCCCTCATGAGCGGACGTGCACAAACGAATAGAGAGAGATCGCTCCTGGCCGGTCGATCCGCGCTGTGAATAGTGGAGAAATGGCCTCGGAAAGCACTGCCACCAAGGTTGCAGGATCAGCTCCAATGCTCCGCTATCGAAATGCGGGCGGAGCACACCCTCGAAAATGTGAATGACGCCCACCCCTGCTACGGCAGTACTGATTGCGAGCTCAACTGCCGCGCCGGGCCTGACTACGGGTGGCCCCGGAGGATCCAGCCGCACTATCTCGCCGTCCCGCTCAAAATCCCGGGTCGGCGTCGCGCCCCCGGCGAACGGGCCACGCAAGCATGCGTGGCACAGCAGGTGGGTGTTCCTGCAACGGCGTCCCCCGCGGCAAAGGCGGGCAGCCCGATCGAGCCGGCAAAGCGTTGCTAAACGCCCCAGCCGTTTGGCGGGCCACGCAGACGTCACCGGGGAGGCACGCACCGACTGACGCAATCGCCGCGGAATTGCTTACGGCGACCGCGTCGTGCAGCAAGCAACGCGAATGCGTTACTCCCGGTCGTCCTCTGCCGGTACGAAGGCCATGCCGTGCGGACTGACCAGATTGGTCACCAATGGAAGGAGCGCTCCGCTGCGCAAATCGAGTTGGCCGACATAACCCGGCACTGGCGGCGTAGTAGTGGCTACGCCCGTGGACGCCGAGAATGCCGCGTTGCGCTGCCAGACGTCAGCACTGATCTTGTATACCGTGTTTGCCTTCGTGTCGGCCACCAGCAGGAAGCCCCGTCGGGCAGTGGCGAATACCGTGTCGTCAACCTGCACGTGGCCGAGAAGTGGAAGATATTGCACTCGCGGTTCACCGCCGGACGAGCGCAAGAGGACAAGCTGACCATCTCCCTGATCATCGAGCAGTAGATCACCCGACGGCGTCAGCGTCATCGAATCCGGATCGGTCAGGTTGAGGTCTGCCACCGTGTCAAACGGAATGTTGCTGGCGTCAAGTGTGCCGCGCAATACCGGAAAGACGTCGACCATGTGGGTGTTTGGATTAAGGTGCGCGCGGACAATTGCAGGACCCCTATTCTGGCCGCTGCTGTTAAGGGTGGGATTGGACGCGCTGAAGTAGGCCTGACCATCCTTGAACACGATGTCATCGTAACCGCCACCGTGCAGCGTCTTGCCAAAGGAATAGGGCTTGGATGCTTGGCCGGTCGCGGGGGTTATTATGACCAGGTTCGGATTCGCATCCTCATTCTGCATCGCCCAGATCTCACGAGTGTACGGATTGACCTTCAGGCCATCGTTGTGTCCCGCCACTTCATAAGTCTTCACGACACGGCCGTCCAGGCCGTATTCAACAATCTCGCTCATCGCGCCATTCGAGCCATCCGGTGCGCCGGTGTTTGCATAGCCGACCCAGACGTGATCATCGAGCACGGCTAGTGAGTCTGGTGCGCTGAACAACCCACCGGAACCAGTCGTGAAGACGCTTAAGCTAAAACCCGGAGTGACCACCGGCTTCGCCGAGGTTTGCGCGTCGGCGCCGCCAGCCGCGAAACAAATTGCGATGAACGCGGTGCGACTGAAAATGCGGCTTATTGTGTAGACAGGTCGAATGCTCGGCATGTTCGTCTCCTGAAACGTGTACACGGTTTGGGAAAGCGCGAGGCGCAGAGTGGACTCCCCGAAGCTGACTTGATGAATGGCGGGGTATGAAACGTGATAGGTCGAAAATGTGACTGTATGGTGACGCCAGCGGCGCCGAGCGTCGTGCCCGTGAGCCGTCCCTACTCGCGGGAAGCAGCCCATACGGGAGCCCCGAATGGCCGGCCGGGGACCGGGCTTGTTGTGGAGTTGTTACATATCGGCCACCGTGCCGGGGTCCTTTCTCTATGAGTCGGCTTCGGCGCAGCTACACCAACCGAATTTGCATACTTTCCAGGAAGGAAAACTGCGACACGCGGCCCCGGGTCCATGCAGACACGCGTCGGCGCTAGTATGCGCCGTATCGTCGCTGCAAAGAGACCGACCTTTGCCCGCGTTCCGCGACCGGCCGGTATGGCCAAATCAACGGTCGTTAGGCGCCGTTTCGCGACTGTCCTTTCGTGGCCGAATTCGGGCAAGACTGTGCGTCGCGCATGCCACTACATGAGAGCACTTGAGCAGGACCATTGATGCCCGGGTTGCAACGTAAATCGATTTCGATTCCGCGCGGATCGCAAATCGGCTTACCGATTTCTTATCAAAATGAGGCCAGCAGGCAAACCTTATCGGAGCCCGGGAGCCCCGCGTCGTCGGCAGAAGCTTCTTGGCTCGGCCCGCATGTCGCCGCGTCGCTAGTCGGCCAGGACGGCGTCATAATCATGCGGCCGCCCTGTGACCCTCGCATCATCGGCCGCGAAATCAGTCGGGCCGACACGTTCAGGCAGTTCCGTGCGGCCACGCGGGCAGCTTCACCGACACCCGGCCTTGACCCCGTATCCTTTAAGCGTCGCATAAGCATCGTCGAGTGTCTCTGCAGGCTTGATGTCATTTTTATGACATCCTAAGCGATCGCCTTATTCCAAAAAACAAAGGATCGCCGATTTGACCTTTCATCCACCGTTGCCTAGAACGTTGGAGGTAATCGAATCGGGCCGCGTTTGCTACACGCGTCCGGTTCCCTCAGGGCACTTCAACCGTGGCGCGGGAGACTCGAGATGGCACAAGGATTCACAGGGGCGACATTCGCGAAGGCACGCCGGCAAGTCGGCGATCCGGTTTCACCGGCCGCACCCCATCCGCGCTTCGAGGCGCTGCCCGCTTATACCGGCACGGGCAGTGACCTCGTGCTGATGCTCGAATCAATCTTGCCCGGGATCACCGCCAAGGCGTCCAAGGCGGGCAAGCTCGTCTTTCATTCGCTCGGCGACACCGGCGGCATTCACGGCACCGAAACCCAAACTGCGATCTCGGACGCGATGGAAGCCCAGATTAGCAACGCCGCGCAAGGCAGCGCGCCCGGGTTCTTCTATCATCTGGGCGATGTCGTGTACTTCAACGGCATGAGCACGCACTACATCGAGCAGTTCTATGAGCCGTATCAGTACTACGACGCACCCATCTTCGCCATTCCGGGCAATCACGATGGCGACACTCAGACGCGCCCGGGCGACGAGAGCGATAATGAGCCCTCGCTGTATGGCTTCATGAAGAACTTCTGCAGCGTGACCTCGCAGCCTTTCTTCAAGTACCGCTCCACGATGACGCAGCCCTACTGCTATTGGGCGCTGGACGCGCCGTTCGTCCAGATCATCGGCGCGTACTCGAATGTAGACGGACTCCTCGATGCGCGCGGATCGAACGCCCAATTGAACTGGCTGGTACAACGGCTTAAAGCCGCGCCGCAGGACAAGTGGGTCATCCTGGCGGTCCATCACCCATGCTACTCGCTCGACTCGGTTCACGGCGGCTATGAGGAGACACTGAACACGCTCGACAAGGCGTTCGAGACGAGCGGGCGTACGGCGGACGCGGTCTTCTCCGGTCACGTGCACAACTCCCAGCGCTTTTCGCGCAAGCTCGGTAACAACGAGATTCCATACGTCATCGCAGGCGCGGGCGGTTACGCCAACACCCAGCGGGCGATGCACAAGCTGCAGACGGGGCTGGAAAACGTGCAACTACCGTATGCGACCAAGTCGGAGGGCGTCTCGCTCCAGTTCGCCGACGACAAGAACTCGGGGTTCCTGCGCGTTACGGCGAGCCCGTCGGCACTGGTAGTGGACTATTTCTCGGTGTCGTTCGACTCGCCGGCGAAGGTCGCGAGCGCACCCGTCGACTCAGTGACCATCAAAGCCCCGGCCAAAACGAAGATGAAGGCTTGACGCTGGGTCCTTCCATGCATGGACGAGGCGCGAAGTTGCCGTCGCCCGCGGCCTTGAAAGTGCTGCCGGCGTGGACCACACGCCGGGCAGCACTTCGCCGAAGGCCGCGCGTTTTCGCGGCTGCTGAGCTGCGAATGTTTGAGCAAGGCGCGCTCTGCATCGATATCGTCGCCCGCCGCACTGATTCCAGAGCGGTTCGATGCGAGATCGGTCGGTGCGAAGAGGAACTCCGCGCCCCAAAAGTGGCGGATCACTCTGACACCTCGCCCAAATGCGTTCAGCATACCTACTGCCGCCTTGCATCGGTTTCAGTTCAGCGGGCCGGCGTAGCAAACTGGAGTCGCCGCCGCCGACCTGGAATCGGGTCCGGTCAACACCGGACGTCGGCAGGCTCCGGCTCCTGACGTGCCGACGTGTCGCGAGCGAGCACGTGTAGCGGCAGTTGCCAGAGTCACAAGGGCAAGCCGGTTCCAGCGATCCCGCCTGGAACGGCGAGGCGAAATCCACTATCGTGTCAGTAGAGGTGCATTGCAGGCGTGCAGGGTCGCTGGGCGAGATGTCTCGCCCGATGCCGCCGGCGACGATCGCAGGACCGAGGCTGTCCTCTGGAGCGCTGCGCGGCGCTGCTGGCTTGTTAGCCGTCGAAGGACTGCACGCTCAATGCGCTCACGGTCGGTCGATCACGGATGGAGGTGTCTTATGGGCACTAAAGGTCTGCTCGTCAGGTTGGAAGTCAAGGCCGGCTACGACGACGCCAGGGCGGAAGACGTCCTGCGTTCGGCTCTCGCGATGGGTCGGGCGGAAGCCGCAACGACCGCGTGGTTCGCGATCAGATTCGGGCGATCGGAGTACGGCATCTTCGACGTGTTCCCAGACGATGCCGGCCGCGAGGCGCATCTGGCGGGGCCAGTTATACAAACGCTGTTGGATGCCGGCGGCAGCGTGTTTGCCGGGGCGACGCGGATTCAGGAGATCGAGGTCCTAGCCGACAAGTTGCCTGCAAGATCATCGGGCGAGCCGGTCACGAAGGCGCTGCTCCTCACGTTCAAGGCAAAGCGCGGGCCATGAGGCGCAGGTCGCGCAGTTCCTTCGCGACGCGCAAGCACTCGTGGAGCAGGAACCCAAGACCGTTGCCTGGTTTGCCATCCGCCTTGACGACAGTCACTTCGGCATCTTTGACGTCTTCCCCGACAACGGCGGTCGGTTTGCGCACTTGACGGGTCATGTTCCTCGGGAACTCGCCAAGCATTCGCTGTCATTGCTGGGCAGCGTGCCGGATATCGCAATGCTCGACGTGGTCGACGCAAAATGGGCCGACCAGTCTGCGGGGGCGCGGTGAACGGTCAAGCAGACGGCGAACGATGCCTGATAGGGAACCTTCCCCAAAGGTCGGAATCTGCCTCCGGTCGTATCGTCAGGGACAGCGCAAACAGACTTACAGTGAATATCGCGTCGCGCGGCGGTACCCGGCCCCGAAGGTTTTCAGGCAAGACCGTCTGTGTTCGACCCTGAGCCGACGGTGGACCCAGCAGCACATATTCGACAGCGTCCAAACTACAGCGGCCATTCACTCCTGCCAGTCGCTCGGCGGGTCATCGGCCGAAGTGGCCATGGCCGAGATTGGCCGCGAGTCACGGCTAACGTCCGCTCCTAAACCGCTATTATCGATGTTCGCCCTAAAGGAGAACAACCGATGAGCCGACCAGATTTCATCAAACACTGGACTGAACTCGAAGAACCGGATGCGCATTCCTATCGCGCCGATACCGAGCTAATGGCGCTAGACGCGCCGCTTTCCGCCGCACTCGGCATTACGCGTATTGGCATTCATCATGTGAGGCTTCTGCCCGGCCGGCGGACGTCATATCCGCACGCCGAAAGTACCGAGCAGGAGTTTGTGTACGTGCTCGAGGGCAAGCCCGATGTCTGGATCGACGGCGTGCTGCATCCCATTGCTGAAGGCGATTCCGTCGCGTTTCCGGCAGGCACCGGAATCTGCCACACCTTCATCAACAATACGAAGGACGAAGTCAGGCTGATGGTGATCGGTGAACGTCCGCGCGACGACAACCGTGTTCGTTACCCGCTCAACGAAGCGCACGAACTTACCCGCGCGGACCGCTGGGTGGACTGGCCCGCTAGACCACTCGGCGACCATAACGGGATGCCGGACTGAAGCTTACGCGGATGACCGCAATGGCCGATGAAGCACAATTCGTCCTCGCGAATTGAATGGCCGCTTGCTGGGGCGGATTCAACCGGTCGATGCAACACAATGAACGTCGCATGAGCGGCGGGAGTGTTGCAAATGAAACAGAGGCGCCGGATCTATTACAGCGAAAGCCAGAAGGCATTGATGTGGGAACGCTGGCGCAAAGGCGAGTCGTTGCAGCACATCGCCCAGCTATTTGACCGCAATCACTCGTCAGTACAGGGAATTCTGGCGCAAACTGGAGGAATCCAGCCTGCACCCCGCCAGCGATCCAGGCTGGCGCTGACGCTTGCCGAACGCGAGGAGATTTCGCGAGGCCTCGTCGCGGGTGATTCGATTCAGGCAATCGCCCGGCGACTGTCGCGATCACCGTCCACGGTCTGTCGCGAGATCAAGCGCAACAGTGGGCAGGGCGGCTATCGGGCCAGCCACGCCGACCAGCTGGCATGGGATCGGTCGCTGCGCCCGAAAGTCTGCAAACTGGTCGAGCACCGGAAGCTGGCTCATATCGTGGCCGACAAGCTCCAGTTGCAGTGGTCGCCCCAGCAGATTGCTGGATGGCTCAAACGCGCCTGGCCAGGCAACGAGGACTACCACGTGTCACACGAGACCATCTACCGCAGTCTTTTCATTCAGGCACGGGGTGCACTGAAGAAAGAACTGCTGGAGCATTTACGGCGCACCCGGGCCATGCGCCGCTCGCGCCATCACACCCAGAAAACGGACGATCACGGCAGAATCCGCGAAGCGGTATCAATCAGTGAACGCCCCGCCACCGTGGAAGATCGCGCGGTGCCGGGACACTGGGAAGGCGATCTCCTGTGTGGCAGTGGCGGTAGCCAGATTGCAACGCTTGTAGAGCGTCAGACGCGCTATGTGATGCTGGTGAAGATCGCCAGCAAGGACAGCGAAACAGTAGTCAATGCGCTCATCAGACATGCCGGAAAGCTGCCGAAGGAGCTGTATAAATCGCTTACCTGGGATCGGGGATCAGAGATGGCGAACCACAAGCAGTTCACCATCGCCACGGACATTGCCGTGTACTTCTGCGATCCGAAACACCCCTGGCAACGGGGCTCGAATGAAAACACCAATGGCCTGTTGAGACAATACTTCCCGAAAGGCATCGATCTGTCGGTCTACTCACAGGCCAAACTCAATGCCGTGGCTCGAAGGCTGAACGAGCGTCCAAGGAAGACACTGGATTACGAAACGCCGGCTGAACGGTTCCATCGAACTATTGCATCGACCGGTTGAATCCGCCGGGTGGATCCGACATCCGAACGTCCGCGCAACGGTGCGGGCGAATGACGCTTCATGGCCGGCTTCTGCCCGATGACGCCACATGCAAACTGCCGGGCGTCCAACCCCACGTGACGTAGCAGCTGAACCCCTAATGCCACGAAAGCTGGATGCGGTCTGGCGGTTGTGGCCGGCGGGTCGTCCGGCGACAATTCTCCCCCTCGCTGAAAGGCTGCGGTAACGGCAGTTAGCGTGGGAAAACGGCTAGGCAAGCGCCGGCCACCGTCTGGACATCACAGATTGGCGGCAGAACGACCGCGCTGTCGCAGTTGATACGACTCAGCCAAGAGCGGCGATCGTCAATGACACGAGCAGCCTGCTGTGGCGCTCTGGATCCGCAGTCGCCGCCTCAGTTGCCGCGAAGCGACCCTTATCCGTGCCCTGTCACGAACTTTTTCGTCGCGTGATAGCCGTGCCTTGTTGCATCGGCAACGGCATGGCCGGCCTCCTTCGCACCGTGGCCGACCGCGTGCGCGGCGTCGCGCACAGCATGCCCGCTCTTCTTTACTGCCGTCTTGACATCGTTCTTGAACTCGTGGGCACCAGTAGCCAGGCTCGCATGCGCCAGCGGGCTGAGCACGGCCAACACGAACAGAATGATCGAAATTCTCGCCTTCTTCATCATTTTAGTTTTCCCACATAAAATTGGTGCGCACGATAGTCAGCCGGACAAGCGGGCGGGGCGCGGTCATACTGGATGCGAGCGGCGTTCTCAAGCTCCGGGCAGCCGGGATGCCACCCGGTCGACATCTAACGGCAAAGATCTCCGCTCAGATACGCAGCCACTGGCACTGTCAGTCCGAAGCCATGCAATTCCTCCGGCGTTGCCAGATGCGCGGCGACAATCTCGCGATTATCGATCCGCAGCTCGGGTAGGCGATCGAGGTGTAGTTCGAAGAAATGCACCCGGTCTCGTCGTCCGTCCCAGGCGCCGCAGACGCTGCCCACCGGGAGCAATGTGTACGACGACAGACCAATTTCCTCTTCCATTTCGCGCTGCGCGGCTGCCTCGGGCGTCTCTCCGGGATGGACACTTCCTCCCGGAAGATTCCAAGCGGTCCGGTACGATGCTTTCACGAGCAACAGCGACTGCCCGACATAGATTGCGACAAGCGCGCCCTGATGGCTGGGTCGTCGAAGGTGCCACCAGACACGAGCAAGCGGATATCCGATGCGAAGTGCCATACGCCAGACAAAGTCGATGATCATGGAACCGTAGTTTAGGCAGCGTTTGATCTTGCTCAGGATAGCGATTGTCGGCAATTCCGAGGCGTATGTCGACCGGCGTCGATGGCCGGCCGCTGCCGATCACGCGTACCTGGCTTGCCATCAGCTTTTAGAACTTAAGGAACAAATCGTCGATCGAATACGGTAATGCCAGTTCGGGCATTTCGTGCCTTTTGAAATACCGGGTGTCCTTGGTTTCGGTGTCGGTAGGAATTCCGGAACCGCCAGTGATCTTGCACTGAAACAACGTCGCAACGTATTCAACCTGATCGCCATGGGATACGTGTACCGGAATGCTCGGCCGCCGAAGACGCCGAGAATGCCATGAATGCGGATGGCGTATCCGGTCTCTTCCATCACCTCCCGGGCAATTGCTTCTTGGGGGCTTTCACCCAGTTCAATTCCCCCAGCTGGCAAACTCCAAGCCTCATCCGAAGATTTCTCTTGCAAGAGATGTCTGCCCTCGTGATCGTGAATCACGGCCCCAACCGACGGGCTCAGTATCAAACCATTACCGACCTTCTGTCTCAACCAACCGATGTAGCTCTCGTCATTCAAAATGCCACCCGCATAGGAGAGTCGAACCGTTGAGATGGAAAACCGAACCTCGGCATCGGAGGCGATTGTCGCGGATCTGAACGGCCTTGTCGAACGGCCGAAAGTGGCCGCGCGGTGACATCCGAGTCAGTCCTCGATTTCTCTATCTCAGCCGGGTTGAAGGTGCTGGCACTCCGTTTGGAACCAATAGTCGACCAGGCGCTGTGCCGCTTGTAGATCATCCGGGTAATACGGATCATCAAACCACGGTGACGGGTCGTAGCCCGCTTTCCTCAAGGCAGCGAGTTCGCTTTGGTGCTGCGCCATCGTAGGGGGCGCGTTTGTCTTGAGCGCCGCCAGGTCGCGGCACTCTGTCGGAGTGAGGTGCGGCCCGGTATACGGCATGCCACTAGCGACACAGCCGGCGAGCAAAATCACCAGAGCGGGAAGTATTGACCGTATTCCAGACCGATTTCTCATAGTACGTCTCCTTCCCTGCGCCGCGCCGTGAACCAACTCGTAGTGCACGCTTGCCGCTGCGTGTGGGCGGAAAATGCTCGCCTTCGACGCATGTCACTTCGAAGCCGGAGCCGGCGTCGTCCTCTCTCACCACCTTGTAGATGCCAGACGTCTGAACCTTCTCGCCCGGTTTGTGCCCTTCGGCCCTATCACGCTCCTTCGATTGATCCGCCGCAGGGCAGCAAGCATCGTTCCTTCCGGCTACCGCGGAGGTTGGTCAGCTAGGCGCGCCGCGAATAGGATCGCGCGAGGTTCGCATCGGCGGAGTCTCGGTCCTCGAGAGTCGCTCTTCGACCCACAACCGTCGTTCGACCCTCCGCCATCTCATCGGCAGCCTTTAGATTGCAGCAGTCATTCATCCATTCGAGTCGGCCGGCAAGTCATCGGCCTTATGGAAAGCTTCGCATAAGGCCGACGCGCCGCCGCTCAACGCAGCAAACGCGGGAAGCTGTTTGTCGGCCAGAACGGTCTCTTGTCGCGCCATCGCATCGCGTGCAGGCCGTCATCACGACGACCGTCGGGCAGCAGCAATAGCGGCGTCGCCTGACGACGCGCAAAAAAATCAGCGTGCGAAGTACGCCTTCACGGCAGACAGAAACGTATCGATGTCCGCGCGCGACACGTCCATGTGCGTGACAAAGCGCGACGCATAGAGCATCTGCGTGAGGATGCCGCGCTCCTTGAGCCACGCTTCGAGTGGCGCGCAGTGCTCTTGCGGAAACTGCGCGAACACCATGTTGGTCGCCTGCCACTGCACCTTCACCTGGTCGATCTGTGCGAGGCCGGCTGCGAGATGCGCAGCGTTTGCATGATCGTCGGCGAGGCGCTCCACGTTGTGGTCAAGCGCATACAGACAGGCCGCCGCGAGCACGCCCGATTGCCGCATGCCGCCGCCCAGCACCTTGCGCCAGCGATGTGCGGTGTCGATCAACGCCTTGCTGCCGACCAGCACCGACCCCACCGGCGCACCGAGCCCCTTCGAGAAGCAGATCGACACCGAATCGAAGGGCTCGCACAGCGCCGCAAGCGACTGCCCGGAGGCCACCGCGGCGTTAAACACGCGGGCGCCGTCGAGGTGCGTCGCCAGACTGCGCTGACGGACGAACGCAACCGCCTCCGCGACATAGCCCGCCGCCAGTACCTTGCCGCCAATCGTGTTCTCCAGCGCGAACAGACGCGTACGTGCAAAGTGATCGTCGATAGGCTTGATCGCGGCGGCGACCTTGTCGAGCGGCAACGTGCCGTCGGCGGCATTTTCCAGCGGTTGCGGCTGGATGCTGCCCAGCACCGCGGCACCGCCGCCTTCGTATTTGTAGGTGTGCGCCGCCTGACCGACGATGTATTCGTCGCCGCGGGTGCAATGGGCCATCAACGCGGCCAGGTTGCTCTGCGTTCCGGTGGGAAAGAAAAGGCCAGCTTCCTTGCCGGCCCGCTCGGCGACTGCTGCTTGCTGACGCAGGACCGTCGGATCGTCGCCCCAGACATCGTCGCCGACCTCGGCGGCTGTCATCGCGGCGAGCATGGCCTTGCCCGGACGGGTCACGGTATCGCTGCGCAGATCGATCATGTGCTTCTCCTTAAGTGTGGCGGCCGCGTCACGCCGGCGGCGCAGACGACGTGGATGGATTTGCGGGTTTTGCAACTCCGCGTGGTGCTAAAGAATAAGTCCCTGTTCAGCGAATGGCCCTCGTGGCTGCTTCGCCTTAACAAGTCGATATAAAACCACCGAAACGAACCGCGCTTTGGTGACCGCGACAACCGACGAAGCGAGGGACCCGCGCAGCTCGCTGTCGCAACGTCCCCAAGTGCTGCAGGCTGGATGAGGCGAATTCAGAATCCATGTGCTGACGTATGGCCTTCGAATGCCGATTGTCAAAGGCCAGATCGTGACACAACACGACGCTTCGATGGCAACACCTTGCCCCACGATGTTCGGATATCGGCCAGCGCAGCGGGCGGTTCGCATTCGACGATTCGAAGAGTTCTTTCATTGCGACGATGGGAACGGCTAGCTGCGCCTAATCGACAACACAGACTCGATCCACTCCTGTGCATAGGTCTGCATCGATGCGGCAAAGTGCAGACGGAACCCGTCCAGTGTGCGATGCAGCGTGACGTTGATCGCACCGAGTGTCGTACAGGCGCATTGCCCGACGCCGAACACTTCGTGTCGCAGGTCGACTGCAGATCCGCGCGATAGCAGTTCGCCGGCATATCTGCCGATAAGGTCGAGCGAAACCAGCGACGACGTCGCGTCGGTCACCAGTACATCGGTACGATGGCACAACGCAGCCGTCAGGTCATCGGTCAACGTCGGCGATGTCGAAACTGCGAGGGCCGTATGGCGATTGATGAACAGCACGTGGTCGGCCTGGGCATCCACCACCTCGCGGCCACGAGGCAGTACCAGCCCGCTCGGTAGCACGAGGTCGGCCGACGGCACTCCAGCGAACGCAATCGTTGCCTTGTGCAGATCGAGCCGCGGGACAATACGCAGATCGTCCCATCCGAAGCTGGCGTCGGGCGTCAGGTTTGCGTACGTCGCAGTGTTCGCGTGATCAGGAAGCAAGACGCCCTCCGGCCGGATCAAAAAAACAGGGCTGGACGACGCGTGCGGCGATCGTCCTGCCATCGTCATAGACGTCAAGCGTGGTGCCCACGCGTGCGGTGCCATCTGCGAGCATAGCGAGTGCAATCGAGCGTCCGAGGGTCGGGGACCACACTGCCGAAGTCAGATGCCCTTCGCTGCGCCGTTGCCCAGGTGTGAGCAAGTGCGCTCCGGCGCGCAGCCTCGCCTCGCGATCGACCGCTTCGATTCCGACGAGCTGCAGGCGGGCGCTGCCCTGCATCGCGGGCCGGCGCGCCGCACGCTGGCCGATGAATGGCACGGTCTTTTTGCTGCCGAATGCGCCCATACCGACATCGGCCGGGGTCGTAGCCGGCTCGGTTTCCACCCCGACGTGAATGAACCCCTTTTCTGCACGCATGACCATCACCGCTTCGATACCGAACGGCGTCGCACCCGCTGCGACGATCTGTTCGAAAACCTCATCGGCGTTACGCACAGGAACACTGACTTCGAACGTCAGTTCGCCGGTGAAGCTCACGCGCGCGATCCGGCATGGCTCCGCACCGAACCTGCCCGAGCGGAACGACATGTGCGGGAACGCATCGGCGGCGAGTGGGATATCGAGCGGCAAGCGGGTCAGCACCTCGCGTGCCCTTGGGCCGGCTACGGCGAAGGTCGCCCATGCATCGGTGACCTGGCTCAGGGCGACGCGATAACGGGTCATGCCTGCCTCGCGCCAGTAGGTCAGCCATTCCGTGATCCGCTGCGCGCCGGCGCTGGTGGTGCCGACAAGGAAATGATCGTCCGCCAGCCTCGTCAGCACACCGTCATCGAGAATGCCGCCGCCCTCGTTAAGCATCAGGCAGTAGCGGCAACGGCCAACCGCGAGATTGCCGATCTCGTTGACATAAATCGCGTTGAGGAACGTGACGGCATCTGGTCCCTTGACTTCGAACTTTCCAAGCGGCGAGCCATCGAACACACCCACAGACTCGCGCACGAGATGGACTTCGCGTGTCCACGCCTGCTCGGGGGTTTCCGATGTCTGCGGATAGTACGCTGGCCTCACCCATGCGCCGTAGTCGTCAAGACGAGCGCCATGCCTGAGATGGGCGGAGTGCGCCGGCAGCCTCAGACGCGGACGCAGAAGATTGCTGCGCAGGTGAGCGCCGAACGTGCCGATCGTAACGGGTGTGTACGGCGGCCGGAAGGTCGTTGTGCCGACGGCGCCCGGCGTGCGGCCGGTTGCTTCGCCCAGCAGCGCCAGCGAATTGACGTTGCTGGTCTTGCCCTGGTCCGAACCCATGCCCGCTGTCGTGTAGCGCTTCAGATGCTCGACAGAAACAAAATTCTCGCGGGCCGCGAGTGCGATGTCGGCGGCGGTCACGTCGTTCTGAAAGTCGACCCACGCCGACGCATTCTGCGCGCCTGCGCACCACAGCGGCTCGAGATCGGTACCGGTGACCTCGCAGGCGATCTCGTCGGCCGGGAGATCGCGCGGCGGCAGGCCGAGTTCGGCCATCACATGCCGCGCGGCAGCGTATGCTTGCGCGAATGTCTTGGCGAGTGAGAGTGCACCATTAGCGCTGCCCGGAACGGTTAGTCCGCGCTGCGGATGAGCGCTGTCTGGGATGAACATGGCACGTGCGTCGTCGTACACGAGCCGGCCGCCTGCCTGCGAATACAGATGCACGGCCGGCGACCATCCGCCTGACATCAGCAGCAGATCGCAGTCGAGCCATCGCGGCCGGCCGCCGACCGATTCGATGCACACGCGCGAAACGCGGCTGCGTCCTGCTGTATCCACGATCCGGGCATCGACAAGCAGCGTAATGCCGCGCGTGCGACAACTGTCGTGCAGCGACTGTGCCACGTTACAGCGCGTATCGACGATCGTGGCGACGCGTGTGCCGCTATCATGCACGGCGAACAAGGCGGCATATGCGGCATCATTATTGACGAACGCCAGCACGGTCTTCGCGGTCAACGCATCGTAGTAGACCGCATAGAGCGCGGCCGCGCTCGAGAGGACGATGCCGGGCCGGTCGTTATGCGGAAAGACCAGCGGCCTTTCGTGTGCCCCCGTCGCCAGAATGACCTGCCTTGCCCGCGCGAACAAGAATCGCTGCTTCGGCGCTCCCTGCAGCGAACCGGGACGGGCATGTTCGGCCACGCGCTCGACAAGGGCGATCGCGTTGTCTTCGTAGTAGCCGGTGGCCGTGGTACGGCGCAGGTAACGTACTCCGCGCGCCTCGAGTGTTTCGACTGTCGCCGCAACCCATTCGCAAGCCTGTCTGCCTGCGATCTGCGCATTGCACCAGCGTAACGCGCCGCCGGCTTCCGGTTGTTCGTCAACCAGCACGACGGAACGTCCGTGGCCGCTCAACGCAAGTGCGGCCGCCAGGCCCGCAGCCCCCGCGCCGACGATCAGCACGTCGCAGTGCAGGTGGCTGTTGTCGTATCGATCCGGGTCGGGCAGACGCGGCGCGCGCCCAAGCCCGGCCGCGCGCCGGATCGCTGGCTCGAACGTATGCCAGGTCGGCCATGTGAACGTCTTGTAGTAGAACCCGGCGGGAAGAAACCGCTTGAAAAGCCCGAGTACCGCATACACGTCAAAGCGCGCGCTCGGCCAGCAGTTGACACTGCGCGCGTCGAGTCCTCCGTACAGTTCGACCTGCGGCGCCTTCAGGTTTGGCTCCTCGAACGGCGTGCCGGGCGCGAGCTGGACAATTGCGTTTGGCTCGTCCGCACCGGCTGCCAGCAGGCCGCGCGGCCGGTGCAGTTTGAAACTGCGACCGACGATCCAGACACCGTTCGCAAGCAGCGCAGAAGCGAGCGTATCGCCGGCGAAGCCTTGCAGGCGCCGACCGTCGAAGGTGAACGTGAGGGGCCGCGTGGCGTCGATGCCAGAAGCCGTGCGTGCGGTGCGCATTACGTTACCTCCTGTGCAGGGGCATCGCCATGCAGGAACCCGACGCTGGCGATCATGTTGCGACGGACATCGCGCGTGACTTTTAGCCATTCGCCACATCCGTGCCGGTGCACCCAGCATTCGGTCTGCATGCCGGCGGCGTTGTTGTGCAGATAGAGGTAGTCGGCCAGTTCCGCATCGCCGGTAGCGAGGTCCGGGATGCGAGCGTCGCCTTCGCCGATGTAGTGGAATTCCGCTTCTGGTCGCGGGCCGCATACCGGGCAGTCAATAGAGAGCATTCGAACGTCCTCAGCGAAAACGACAGTACGATGCCTGTCGTCGAGAATGATGCGGTCTTCCACATGCCAGCCGACTGCGCGCGACAGCGCGCTGCATTCGACGTCGCGGCCCGTCTGCGCGAGCTGGTCCGGCGACAGACTTTGGTCGACGCGCGAGACTTCCTGTTCGATGATCGGGCCTTCGTCGAGGTCCACCGTCACGTAGTGCGCAGTCGCGCCGATCAGCTAGCTTCACGCCGCGTGCGTGCGCCTGATGGTAGGGCCGTGGGCCCTTGAAGCTCGGCAGAAACGAATGGTGAATGTTGATGATGCGCGCCGGCAGGCGCTCGCACAGCGCTGACGACAGAATCTGCATGTAGCGCGCGAGGACGACCAGATCAATCGCATGTGCGTCGATCAGGTCGAGCAGTTCGCTCTCGCAGGCTTCCCGGGTCGCCGGCGTCACCGGCAGATAGCGGAACGGCACGTTGTACGCGTCACACAGCTCGCGCTGCGATTCATGGTTGGAGACGACGAGCGCGATGTCGGCATGGATTGCGTTCGCCCGCGTGCGGAACAGCAGGTCGTTCAGGCAATGGCCGTACTGCGAGACCATCACCAGCAGACGCGCGCGTCGCCCGGCTTGAACGAGGCGCCATTCCATCGCATGACGGGCGGCAACGCCGGCGAAGCCGTCGCGGATGGCGTCAAGGCTCGCGCCCGGCTGCATCGAAAACTGCGGGCGCATGAAGAAGCGGCCGGTCGTCCCGTCGGCGCACTGCGCGCTCTGCGTGACATTACCGCCGTGGTCCGCAATGAAGCCTGCGACGTCGCGAACGATGCCGGGATGATCGTTGCAGGACAGATTGACGATGAACTGATGCGTATCCACAGAATACCTTTAGTGTGAAATACCTGCGGCGGCGGCTTCATCGATCAGGGCGCCGGTCGAGAACCGGTCGAGGCCGAACGGTGCGGCCACCGGGTGTGGCACGCCGGTGGCGATGTGATGGGCCATCAGCCAGCCGCCAGCGGGGATCGCCTTGAAGCCGCCCGCGCCCCAGCCGCAGTTGACGAGCAGTCCGGGCACGCCCGTTTCACCGAGAATCGGACTCGAATCCGGCGACATATCGACGATGCCGGCCCATTGGCGCAGGATGCGCAGGCGCCTGAACGACGGGAAATGCTCGGCGAGTGCGGAAAGCGTGGCGATCTGCGAAGGCAGCGTGCCGCGCTGCGCGTACGACGTGTAGTGGTCCAGTCCTCCGCCGATCACCAGCTCGCCCTTGTCGGACTGGCTGACGTAGACGCCCGTCGCTGGCGAAATTACGACCGTATCGAGCACCGGCTTGAGCGGCTCGGACACCATCGCCTGCAGCGTGAAACTCTGCAGCGGCAGGCGCAGGCTCGCCTGCGCCGTGAGCAGCGACGTGCGGCCCGCAACACTGAGTAGCACGACGTCCGCCTGCACCGAGCCCTGGGCCGTTTGCACGCCGGTCACGTGGCCGCTTGCGTTGCGCTCGAAGCCTTGCACTTCGCAGTTCTGCACGATGTCGATGCCGAGTGCGCTCGCGCCGCGCGCATAGCCCCACGCGACCGCGTCGTGGCGCGCCGTGCCCGCGCGGCGCTGAATGAATCCGCCAAGCACAGGAAAGCGCGCACGCCCGTCGAGATCAAGCACAGGCACCAGCGCGCCCACTTCTTCGCGCGTAAGGATTTCAGAGTCGATGCCGTTCAGCTGCAGCGCATTCGACCGGCGGACCAGCTGGTCCAGATCATGCGGCGAGTGAGCGAGTGTAACGTTTCCGCGCTGGGAGAACATGATGTTGTAGTTCAGCTCGCGGGCCAGTCCCTCGTACAGCTTCAGGGAAAGTTCATAGAGCGCCGCCGACTCCGGCAACAGGTAGTTCGACCGGATCACCGTGGTGTTACGCCCGGTGTTACCGCCGCCGATCCAGCCTTTCTCCAGCACGGCAACGTCGTGGATGCCGTGCTGTCGCGCGAGGTAATAGGCAGTCGCGAGACCGTGACCGCCGCCCCCGACTATGACAACGCGATAACGGCGCTTAAGCGTCGCGTCGCGCCAGACGGGCTGCCATCGGCGGTGGCCATGCAGGCTCTCCAGTATCAGACGGCCAGCGGAATATTTCATGAGTCTTCGCATGGCCTTCAGCGAATGCCGACCGTCGTTACGGGGTTAAACTTGCCCTGTCTTGCCTGGTAGATCGTCACGTTAGCCGCGCGCAGATCGCCTTTCTGGTCAAACTGGATGTGCCCCGTCACGCCGTCGAAGTTGACGGCCCTGAGCGCCGGCAGGTAATCGTGGGGGCCCGTGGAGTTGGCAGCCTGCATCGCGCGGATCAGCGCCCAGGTTGCATCGTAGGCATACGGCGAGTAGAGCACCGGCTGACCGTACTTTGCGAACTTGCGCTCGAAGTCCGCGGACTTCGGCATCTTGCTCAACGGATAACCGGATTCGGCCGAGTAGGTGCCTTCGGACGTCGGCCCGGCCAGTTCGATGAATTTGTCGGTTTCGATGGACGAACCGAACAGCGTGCTGTCGAGGCCGAGCTCGGTCAGCTGCTTGCGCATCGGTCCAGCCTGTCCGTCGACTCCGCCGTAGATGATCACGTCCGGCTTGGCGGATTTGAGCGAGGTCAGAATCCCCTTGAAATCGACGGCCTGATCGGTGGTGTAATCGCGCGCGACGGGCTTCACGCCACGCTCGCCGAGCCGGGCGACGACGGAGTCGGCGAGACCCTGGCCATACACCGTGCGGTCGTCGATGACGGCGATACGGGTCGCGTGAAGCGTGTCGAGCGCATAGTTCGCGATCACCGAGCCCACGTCCTGGTCGTCGCCGATTACGCGAAACGCTGTCGCGAACCCTTGGCGGGTCAGCAGCGGATTGGTCGACGACTGCGAAATCTGCGGGATGCCCGCTGCCGCATAGACGCGCGACGCGGGCAGCGTCGCGCCCGACGTGAGGTGGCCGACCATACCCGAGATGCCGTCGTCGACGAGCCGCTGCGCGACCAGCACGGCGGTTTTCGGGTCGGCTTGATCGTCCTGCGCGTCGAGAACGAAGCGGACCGGCTCGCCATTGATCGTTATTTTTGCATCGTTGGCCTCGTCAAGCGCGGCGCGCACACCGTTTTCGGCGTCCTTGCCGAGGTGCGCCAACTCGCCAGTCAACGGACCCGCATAGCCGATCTTGACTACCTTCTCTGCATGCACAAGGACTGCATGTCCCATCGCCGCCGCCAGCACAGCCAATATCAAACCGGTCCTGATCTGCATCGGACGCCTCTCTGGTTGAGGGTTAACAAGGCACATCATTCGATTCGTCAAATTTACTGTCAACGCAGTATTTCGCATGTATTGCATGCATAATCGCATGCAAACGCTTCGTTGAGAAAGTTCGATGACCCTGCCCGCCAAACGACTGCCGCCGCTCAATACGATCGCAGCCTTCGAGGCTTCGGCGCGTCTTGCCAGCTTCACGCGGGCCGCGCAGGAACTGCATCTGTCGCAAGGGGCAGTGAGCCGTCAGATCCAGATGCTCGAAGCGCGCCTGGGCGTGCCCCTGTTCGAGCGGCGCCACAAGGAAATCCGGCTGACGAAGGCCGGGGCGATTTTCCAGCAGGCAATCACCGCGAGCCTCGTATCGATTCGACGCGCGGTGTCGATGATCGAAGAGCTCGAAACGCACAGCGTCACGATTTCGGCGAGCGTCGCCATGTCGAGCTTCTGGTTGATGCCGGCGATCATCGCGTTCCGGGACGCATGGCCGGACATTAACATCCGTGTCATAGCGAGCGCCCAGCCGATGGACCCGCGCCGCGAGCCGGTGGACCTTGCGATCCGCTACGGCGATGGCAACTGGCCGGGGCTGCGCAAGTACAAGCTGTTCGACGAGGAGATCGTGCCGATCTGCAGTCCGGGCTACCTAGCCGAGCATCCGGTCGGTGCGGTTAAGGATCTCGCGAAACAGGCGCTGGTCGAACTCGACGCGGACATCTCGGTCTGTTCGACATGGGACCGCTGGTTCAGCCTCGCCGGCATTGCGTACACGCCGCGACAGCCGGCGCTGCTGGTGTCCAGCTACGATTTGGTGTATCGCGCGGTCTGCAGCGGCAAAGGCGTGGGGCTCGCGTGGTGCTATTCGATTCCGCCCGAGGCGCGCGAAAGCCTCGTTGTCAGGCCGGTGGATACGCGTGTGAGGACTGGACTCTGCGAGTATCTGGTCACGTCGGGGGCGGAAGAGCTGAGCGCTGCCGCACAAACGGTGCTGACATGGTTGCTGGAATATGCGGGGAATAGTGTATGGCTGTAGATCGGGTTCGGTCTGCCGCGAGCTATACCACCACGTCACTCAATTCGCTGGCTTCGGTGAGCCGCGCTTCGCGCGTTGCGCAACACTAACCATTCGGGGATCGATCTGCAGGCAAACAGCGTGGCATCGCTCGCGGCCACCGGTTCCCGCGCCATCCCAACGGCCGCTTTCTCCAGCGGCAAACCGTACCTTCGTGCAGTCGGCAAGCTCGCAGTCATTCCGGCCTTTACGTCGTCGGCTCAACGTTCTCAAATAGCCGCTATTGCCCCGCAGGAGTTCGGGGCCGATTGGGTCAGCGACGACCATAGCAACCATAGTGAACATTCGAGCCAAGCCGAGCCGCTCGGCCCCGACCGGAAAGAATTTTAGGTGTTACCGATAGATTTCATTTAGCTTGTGCGCAACGCGGCTTTCGGGATCGATTTTTTCGTAGGTCAGTTCATTAAAAAAGCTTGAAATATCAAAATAGACCTTTTTATTTCGTCCGTCTGGGAATGTCAGATCAATTACATCGAATCGGATCTTCTCTGATTCGCTTTCAGCTGTTTCCGCCAGCTTCAGGCGATCTAGGGTCGTTAAAGTTTGCCTCCCCATTGTGGCTTCAGGATAGCGAGTGTGAATCCACTCGTGCTCAGAGGCGACGCCTAAAAAATGCTGATTTGCATTGACTTTAACGATATCGTACTCAGCGCTGCGAATAAACTCCGTGAACGTCACGCGCTCCTCTCCAACATTGAGCGCTATCTCGCCATGCAGCCTCTTCTCATTGTCTTCTTTCGTTGCCGCAACCGCCTCTTGATGATCCCGCCTACGATGCAGAAAGACGGCGACTGCAACAAAGATTAGGGTGGCTACAGCTGAGGCGACTGAAAACGCTGTGTTTTTTATCGAAATGAAGTACCACAATGCACCGGTAGCAAATATTCCTGCGATAAACCAAATGGATTGCAGTAACCAATCTGGAGCTTTCTTATTCACTGCCTTTCCTCTTGACTGATCAAAGTGGTAGGCGAGCTAGCGAGCCCGTCTACTTGCGATGCCACAACACGCGCATGAGACTTAACTCGCGGTTCGGCGAATTGTATACGGCCCCAAATCCGACCATCAAGCCGTTTCGTTAGCGAACGGGCCGAGGAAATTGCGTCTCAGATAAGTACTTCCCGTCAGTTCCGAGACGCTGGCCCAGCGGCAAGCCGACGCGAACATGCTGGTCAAACTGCAGCGGCCATCCGCGTTTTTGACCGACGACTTGACTGAGGTGGTCTGTTTTCAGACGGCGTTTGCTCGCCGGAGCGGACATTCAAATGATCGTGCGAAGGCGTGGGCCAACGACCGTAGATGGCCGACTGTACGCGTTCAGCAACGGAACCTTGATCAGCCATTCGCAGGCTCGCACGATGCCACCGGCCGCTTCGTGGCTTGATAGCTCAGTGAGCGCAACCCGAGCGCACCGGTCAGCCGGATGTCGGGGCTAAAGATCGTTTTTCCGGTTGCGTCCGAAACTGCGCGGCGAAAAGGCTTGCTCAAGGGGATGCCCAGCGACAACATACAAGTTATCGCATCGGATGATCGTCGGCTTTAGGCGATGTGCGGATGCGCAATCGGGCAACAAGTTCTTCAGTCGCGCCCCCAAAGTCCGGCCTTTTGCTATCCGTACCCTTCGTCAATCCGCACCAGCGCTTCCTCAACCAGCCGTGCGTCATCCTCGGTCTTCGCCATTTCGAGCGCAGTTCGGCCGGCAAACTGCTTGTGCGGCATGACTAGCCACCGGATCGCCTTATCCTGCTCCCGGAAGACGGCTATCGCCTGCGCGACTATTTTCGCGAGACGTGTCGCAAGGAGTAACGTGCCACGGGACTCGTCTTGCTCGCCGAACAGCAGTGGATTCATCTGGTCCACAGTTACCCCCACGTCGGGTCGGGAAACGACGCCCTTCAAGGCTTCAATCACGTTATCCGTTGCGGACGGCGGATCGACCCGCAGCCATGACCCGAGCGTATCGCGGAGACACTGCTGACAAAGGTCAATGCTCAGATGTGCGTATTCCACGCCAAACCGAACACCAATTCCACGGCGAACCGAGCACGGATTCCACAGCAAGCCGAGCGTCGATTCCACGGCAAATCGAGCAGGGATTCCGCGACTGCCCGAGCGCGATTTCCACGCGTAACCGAGCGGTAAGCTGGAGGGACGGCAACGCGGGATAACCATGGCACGCTTGACGATTTTGTCGAGCGAGCGAATGTCGAATAAAAGGTTATCCATGCGTCAAATCAAGGAAGTGCTACGCCTGCGCTTTGTGTGCCAGCGTAGCCAGCGTGAGATCGCGACGACGATAGGCGCATCGAGCGCGACGGTCTGGGACTATCTGGATCGCGTACGGCGCGCACAACTGGACTTCGAGAAGGCGATGACGATGGAGGAGACAGCGTTGGATGCGCTGCTATTCCCGCCGCCGCCGTCGTCAAGCCGGACACGGCCGATGCCCAATTGGCCGATGGTACATCGTGAGCTCGGCAGGAAAGGCGTGACGCTTGACCTGCTATGGAACGAGTACAAAGCGCAGGAGCCCGAAGGCTACGGCTACAGCTGGTTCTGCAAGTATTACGAGCGATGGGCGGCAGCGTTGCCGGTCACGCTTCGCCAGACGCACACGCCCGGGGAGAAGCTGTTCATCGACTATTCGGGTAACAGGTTGGGCATCGTCGATCCGCACACCGGCGAGATCCGTGAAGCAGAGGTATTCGTCGCGACGCTCGGCGCATCAAACTACACCTACGCCGAAGTCACCTGGACCCAGCAGCTTGAGGACTGGATTGGCTCGCATGTGCGCGCCTTGAACTTCATTGGCGGTTGTCCCGAGATCCTGGTCCCCGACAACCTGAGGTCCGGCGTGCACAAAGCCGACTTCTACGATCCGGTTCTGAACCGGACCTATGGAGAGATGGCCGCGCATTATTCCGTGGCGATCATCCCAGCCCGCAAACGTCGGCCCCGTGATAAAGCGAAGGTCGAGCAGTCGGTGCTCCTGGCGCAGCGCTGGATTCTGGCACGGCTGCGCAACCAGCGGCTGTTCAGCCTCGACGAAGCCAACCGCGCGATCGCGGCACTCCTCGTTGAACTGAACAACAGGCCGTTCAAGAAACTGCCCGGTTGCCGCCGCAGCGCCTTCGAGGAACTTGATCGTCCGGCACTTCGTCCGCTGCCAGACAGACCCTACCAGTATGCGCAGTGGAAGGTTGCTCGCGTCGGCATTGATTACCATGTCGAGCTCGACGAACACTTTTACTCCGTCTCATACAGCCACGCCCGCGAGCAGGTGGAGGTGCGCCACACGAAGACGACCGTCGAGATCTTCCTGCGCGGTCAGCGCATTGCCGCGCACGCGAAGAGCGAGCGCCGCGGCCATCACACCACGATCGCCGCCCACATGCCGGCGAATCATCGGGCAGCGACCACCGAGTGGAATCCGCAGCGGCTGATCAACTGGGCCATGGAGATCGGCCCGCACACCGCCGCAGTCATCGAACACCTGCTTGGCGGTCGCCAGCATCCACAGCAGGCTTACCGCGCCTGTCTGGGCGTGCTGCGCATGGGCAAGGACTATGGCCATGCGCGACTGGAAGCCGCCTGCCAGCGTGCCATTGATCTTAAAGCGCCGAGCTATCGGTTCATCGCCTCGACGCTGAAGAACGGTCTGGAGAACAGGGCCGACACGGCCGCCGCCCAGACCGAATTGCCGCTCGCGCATGCCAACGTGCGTGGACCGTCTTACTACCACTGAAAGGAGATCATGACATGCTGCATCATCCAACTGTCGAGCGGCTGCACGAGTTGCGCCTGTTCGGCATGGCCGCCGCGCTGGCCGACCAGCAATCCCAGAGCAGCATCGACCAGCTCGGCTTCGAGGAGCGCCTGGGGCTGCTCGTCGAACGGGAAGCAAGCGAACGTCAGTCGCGCCTGCTCACGGCGCGGCTACGCCGCGCGAAGCTGCGTTTCCCGGACGCGGTGCCCGAAGACATCAACTACCGCGAGCCCCGTGGACTGGATCGTGCGCTGCTCGCCCGGGTGCTCACTGGCGAATGGGTACGGGCGCACCAGAACATCATTCTGGTCGCACCAACCGGGCTCGGTAAAAGCTGGCTTGCATGCGCGCTGGTCAACCAGGCGTGTCGCCAGGGCTTCTCGGCCTGCTATCTGCGCATGCCGAAGTTCAACGAGGAGATGGCCATCGCGCACGGCAGTGGGGGCTACGCAAAGCTGCTGGCACAGTTGGCCAAGACCGACATCCTCGTCATGGATGACCTGGCCATGGCACCGCTGTCAGATGCGGCGCGGCGCGATCTGCTGGAGGTGCTCGACGACCGGCACGGCCGGCGCTCGGTGATCGTCACCAGCCAGATTCCAGTCGACAGCTGGCATGCTGCCATCGGAGATCCGACGCTCGCTGATGCAATTCTCGACCGGCTGGTTCACAACGCGCATCGCTTCACGCTCTCAGGCGAATCGATGCGCAAGCGCCGAAATAGTTTGACCGCCGAAGGCGGGAAGGAGTAAAAAAACTCACCCCGCGTCGCCATGTCCGCAGCGCTCGCTTTGTTGTGGAATGCCTGCTCGGTTTCGCGTGGAATGCTTGCTCGCTTTGCCGCAGAATGGCCGCTCGATTTGCGTGGAATATGCACTCAGATGGGCACCGTCGCCAAAAACCGAGCCAAAGCCCCCGCGCCAGTCGAGCGACACTTTTTCATACCACTCCCCCTGGTCATCATCGGGCGACATGCGCTGGCTGCAGCGGTCGCATGTGCAGACGGCGATCTCCTGCACCATCCTGTCACGGTATTCGCGCATGACCTACTCCCTTTCCCAGCCCGACTTTTTCCAGCCCGGAGGCACGAGACCGAGCTGCTTCGCGGTGGCGACCGGCAGGCGCAACAGCACCGTGCCCGGCCCGCGCTCCAGGTTCCCGAGCATCGTGACTTCAGCGGCTACACCGTCAAGTTCCAGATACACGACGTCCTCTGGCTCAAAAATCTCGGCGTAAAGATCCCAGCCGGGCTGACCGCCCTCTTTCGCCTGATACCGGATGTGGTCCCTGCTGCTCATAAATCGCTGTTCCTTTTGCGAGCGTTTAGCCGACGCGCCACGTGTCACGGGCAGTCGCTTCAGATACTGGACGCAATCCGCGTCGTCAATGACATAAGCCTTTTTCTGCAACGCGGCGGTCGCGCGTTCGGACATGTGCCCATCAGATCGAGCTGACACTTGCATCCTGGCATCAGCGATGACCGTTGAGAAAGTCGAACCAGTCTTGCGCGTAAGCGCAACCTTGATCGGGAATGCCCGAACCGGACAGTTTCCGGTCGGAAAGGCCCTGTCGGGTCGGGAAATTCGTCCATGGTTAGTGTTGTTGACGGCCCCGGGCACGTCCGGTCGATCCGCGCGGGCTGCACCCCAGCCCGAACCTCCGGCACAGGCAGCACGGAGTTGCGGCTGCGCCACCAGCCTGACGGCCAAGTCAAGCCTTGCGCGTGGCAGCAACTGCGAAGGCGTGCAGGGTTTGAGTTCGCCGCTGTCGTTGGCGTACCAGAAGCACGATGCATCATCCGGCGCACCGACTTCGCGCCACAGCCCCGTGACGCGCTCAGCCGCGCACTCTGCGTGCCGACGCGGTCAAACACATAGACGGCAATGGTACCCGGTTCGAATTCGCTGGCGACATCGTGCAGGGCCTCGGGGCCGGCGACCGGCCAGCCTCCGGCGCGTCGGCTGCGTCGGGCGCGTCGTCATCCGATCGGATCACCCAGAAGTTCACCGTCCCACAGGTCCAGGCAACATACTTTCACGCCTGTTGCGACCCAGTCACGGGCGGTCGGGTGGGATCGGCCCATTCTGTAATTGTCATCAGCATCTTAAAATTCCTTTCTATTGCCCGGAGGTGGGCCGGGACCCTGCTTACGGCAATCAGGCGACAACGACCCGACGCTCGCGGACGCTGCATGAACGGTTCGCACGACAGGGGTGGCAGCTCGGGCCGGACTACGGGCGGTGGGAATCGGTTCGCCCTGGATTTTCAGTGGCGATTCAGATCGCACGCAGGTCGCACCCGCCTGCGACGTGGAGCATGTTTCCTCGCCTCAGCGTTGGCCGTTGATGAAATCAAACCAGTCGTGCGCGAAAGCGCAGCCGTGATCCGGAATGCCCGAGCCGGCCAGCTTCCGGTCGAAGAACGTTCTGGTCGGCTCGGGAATTTCATCCAGACGCACGTAACGGTAGCCCGCATCGTTCGTGCGAACCGTTACCTCCGGCCGTGCAGGTCGCGGCGGCAACGCTTCGCGCCCCTGATTCAGCGCGGTGGCAAGACAGCGGGCAACGAGATCCCATACGCTGCTCACCCATCTCGGATAGCTGCGCACGACCGTCGGTTCGCCAACCTCGCCGAGTATTGCGTCGCTCAGGGCGACCCTGTAATCGCCGAGTGCGCCGGTCGGCCCATCGCTCGCCCGTGCGATATCCGCCGTCGCGATGACACGCTTTCCCTCCTCCTGCCCACCGGGCAGCAACTCAATGGTGATTCGAAGCATCCGCTTCTCCTTCTGTTGACCTTTCATCGGGTGCAGCAGGCGTGCAGATCCGCAGTCGCCCGGACAGCCATATGCACCGCGGCCGCCTGCGTGACCCGGCTCGTTCTCGGGATGAACATCAACAGATTGGCCACGGCTAACAGATTCGTGGCCCCCAGAGTCTGCCGCCTGCAGACCGTTTGAGCGGTCAGCCATCGTTTCCTCAAGCACGGCCGCAATTGCCTTCGCCTCCATCCCGGCGTGCGAATGCGGCAACAGCCGGACGGGCGAAGCATCGACGAGTCCCTGCAGGGCACTATGTTCCAGCTCGTTTATTTGCTGGCGCACCTGACGCGTCAGCCCTGCTCTGGCATCCTGTGGGGTCGCACTACCAAGTTTTCCAGCCCGTTTAGAATCAACGACGCCGCGGCACGTGTTGCGTCCAGTCTCATCACGATCCGGTCGATATCACTGAGGTCCGTCTGGCCAGTATCTAAAGATAAGTCACGCGTCATCGGGACAGTCGCGTCGTTGGCGATCGCGGCATTCACCTGCTCAACAGACAGCGCATCATCAGCATCATGCCGGAGGATGCCTCGCAGCGAACCTCAGCGGGATCTGAATCCGAGGATGGTTCGAGGTCGTAGATGCCTGTTGATGAGATCCGCAACCATTCACCCATAGTGTCCCGCACACAGTGCTGGCACAGGTCGATACTGATTGCGCAGCCATCGCCGAAAATAGAATGAAATCCACATAGTCGGCAATCGAAACCCGCTCATGCCAATCCCGGTCGGCCTCATCCGGGGTCATGCGTCGTCCGCAGCGATCGCACGTGCACCCCGAGACCTCGTACACCCCTTTCTCCCGGAATTCGAGCATGCCCTACTTCCTGAATCGCGACGCATCCCTTGTCCACTCTTGTGGAACCAGCCCCAACTGCCGTGCCGTGGCCGTCGGCATACGCAGCACGACAGTGCCGGAGGGATGTCCCCATACACTGTTGATCATGGTCACATCGGCCTGCACGCTTTCGAGCTCCAGATAGACGGTGTCTTCCTTCTCGAACATTTCGGTGTAAGGCGTCCAACCTGGCAGATCGCCGGTCTTGTCCTGAAACCGGATAGTGTCTTTGGTGCCCATGATGGGTTTCCTTGCAAGAATCAGTCGACGTGTTCGGAGAGGGATTGACTCGGTAAGAAGATGATCACGTCACTGGACGTTATGCTCCGAATGTTCCGCGGAACCGGCGTGCGGCGTCAACGACCGCAACGTGGTGATCAAGCGCATCCTTGGGCGCGATCGGGGCGGTACAACCCTCCTCCACAATCCAGCCGTTGGGAAAGTGAAACCAGGCAGCAATTGTCCACGGGTCCGTGGCGAGTCCGAGCTCTGCCAGAATTTCCCTGATGACCGGCAGCGGCTGATCACGATCATCGAACTGGTATCGGGCAAAGTACCGCTGACCTTCAGCTTCCACGCCAAAGATCCAGCCGCGTTGCTGCCATCCGGCTACGTCCGCGGGAACGGTGTCTGCCCCGATCCACTCGCCCTCGGCCAGTATTTTCAGGATCGTGTCTTCTCGCTGAACCTGAAGACTGTGGAGGGCTGTAGTCATCGCTGTTCCTGTTTTACGCGTGGCGAGCGCAAAGGCCTTCAGGCGCGCCCGTAACTGTGCGCTGCTCCCGTCAGGCGGCAATGACTGTCGCCGTCTTTTTTTCGCCGGTTCGCCCTGGTCAAGCGCGCTCCATGTCGGGATGCTCCCTCGAGTCCGTAGTCTTGGGGGTCAACCATTTTTTTGCAGGCGATCTCCTCGCGGCAGCGCCCATGCGCATCGCCAGAACGTTTGCGCCGCCTCAGCGCGCCACGGCACAGCTGCTCACAACTCGATCATCAGCGCCGGATCAAACGCCGGATTTTCCCATTTCAGGTCGGTCGGCGCACCCGCCATCAGACGGTTCGTCGCATAGCCGCGCGGGTTGGCAATCACCCGCGACTGGCCAACGCGGTAATCGAACGAGTCATGCACGTGACCGTGAATCCACACGTCGGCCAGCTCGAGCACAGGTCGCAGGTCACTCACGAATGCAGCGTTGACCGGGTCGTTCGCATAGCGCGGATGCACCGACGGCGGAGCAACGCCGTGATGGGTCACGACGACCGTGCGCCCGTCGAAGGGCTTTGCCAGTTCGGTCCGCAGCCACTTCACTGCCTTTTCGTGCTCCGCCAGCGCGTGCTCCGGCCGAAAACGTGTGCCGTCGCCGACGCGGATCACACGATGGTCATGCAGCATCCGCCCGGCCAGCGCCATATTCCGGTCGCGCACGCCACTGAGCGCATAGTCTGTCCAGAGGCAACAACCGAGAAACCGCACATCACCCATGACAAACGTGTCGCGCTCAAGGTAATGAATCGCCGTACCGGCCGCGCGCATACGGATGGAGTTGGCCAGCGTGTCGTACTCCGTGCCATACGCTTCATGGTTGCCATGCACGTAGATGACGGGCACCGGCCAGCGCGCAAACTGCTCAATGGCATCGCCCCCCTTCGCGATGTCCCCCGCGAGCACCAGCACGTCCGCATTGGACCGCACGACCGGGTTGAAGCCCGGAAAAGTCTGGTGCAGGATCTCCAGATGCAGGTCGGAGGCGATCTGGATGCGCATACGTCAGGTTTTATCTGCTACGTCGGCCGGTTTCAGGCGGTCAGCCTTCGGCGAGCGCGCCGGGGGGCTCGGGTAAATGCGCCTGCCGCGAGAGGGTTTGTCGGTGAAACCGATAGGCAGCGAGATGTTCTCGCCCGCTGCGGTCGTGAAGCGCGCAAAGGAGACCAGCGGAGACTGGTCATCAAAGGCTTCCGTGGCACCGAGGTGAATTTTGCTCACCGGCTCCAGCGTCCACTGCGCACAATTCTTCTGCCTGGCGCTCAGCACCGCAGCGCCCCGCACGATCTGGCCGTCCGACTCAAGCCGCACCACCGTATTTGCACCACCCGTTGAGAGCCCCACCATTGCAATCCGGGGAAGACCGCGTTTGGTGGCGGCAAACTGCAGGATGAGTACATCTTCGCCGCCCCACATCTCGGCAACCGCCCACAACGCTACCTCCGAAGTGAATGCGGGTCCTGCCGGCAGGCGGTTCTGTTCACACGTTAAAAACATAACTTCAGCTTCTCAAATCATCAACAGTAAGTGTCGCCCGGTCGCAGGGCGCAATGCCAGCGTCGACCTGCCCGTGTCCGTTTCCTCGACAACCGGCCGCTTTCATGCAGGCCGCAACGGGAAATTATGCAAAATCATATCAAATGAACACTATAGATTGTAGCCCTTTAGTGTTCACGATGAGTACATCAAGTCCTTTATCAGGAGGACTTGCATGCGCCCCACAGCCGCCATCGGCACTGCACTACAACGGCTTCGAGAGCTAAAGAACCTGACACAGGAAGACTTCTCGCTGGTATCCAGCCGCACCTACCTGAGCACGGTCGAGCGAAACCTGAAATCGCCTACGATCGGAAAGATTGAACAGTTTGCCGAAGTGCTTGGTATCCATCCGCTGACGCTGCTGGCCGTCGCCTACATGGACAGACTCACTCCGAAAGAGATCGAACGGGTCACCGCCGCATTGCACACTCAACTCTTGCACACCCTCGCTGACCGATAGCGCGTCCCGGAGTTGACGTACGCCGGCGGCACACAGTCGCATCGCATGGTACTTCGACGGGGCCCCGCCCTCGTTCAAGCGACCAATGGTCACCGGGGTGGGCCTGACAGCTGCAAGGCGTCAAACGGGAATTTCTCGAACGGGAATTTCTCGCAATGCGGCGTCAACCGCCTGATCCGGGTCCTGCCGTCAGGCGCCGCTGACGTCCCCGGCACTTCGATTTCTGGCAAGGCACAGCCGTACACCGTCAGCTGTCGGAGTAAGCGTCCCATCTTGCTGGTCGCACGGGCGTGAGGTGGCCCGCGCGCCGTCGTGGGAGCCGTCCGCGTTTTCCGGTGATAAGGGTGATTATCACCGGAACCGGCTCCATTTCCGCCCGAAAAACGGTTGCCTAACGTTCAGGCCGTGCGTGAACTTGGCGGTGGACTAGACTGGAACGAGCGCCCAGCTCCTTCCCAACAGGCGCCGGAGTCCCGCCATGGCCCGTCCCGCCGCCGTCACCCCCGACCAGATCCGCGCGACCGTGCTCACGATGCTCGCCGAAGCCGGCGACGCTGACGCCGCCACTGCCCCGTCCGCCTCACCAGCCCCGCCCGTGACCCGTGAACGCTTCCGCCGCGCGGTGTCGGTGCGGCGCCTGCGCGCGCGGCTGGGCGCTGGCGACCCCGCGGTGCTGTCGCGCGCGCTGAACGACCTCGAGGCGGAGCTCGTGCAGGCGGGCATCGCACAGGTGGCGCTGCCGGGCCTGCCCGAGCCGATCGCGGAACAGATGCGGGCACTGTGGGCCGCGGCGGTCAGCGTGCAGCTCGACGACGTGGTACGCCTGAAGGCCGAGGCTCGCGACGAGAAGGATGCCGCACAGGCCGCCCGGCACGACGCGACGCTACGGGTGGAACTGCCGCGTGTCGAACTCGCCGAACTGCGCGCGCAGCTGTCGGCGCGCGACACGGAACTCGCGACAGCCCGCACCGAATGCCGCGCCGCGACGACGACCCTCGCCGAACGCGAGCAGGCAGCCGCAGCGCTCAGACTGTCCGCAGCGAAGGCAACCCAGGCACTCGAGGCTGCGCGCGCCGACCACGCGGCGGCGCTCGCGGCGGTCCACGCCCGCTACGAAGGCCTGTCGAAACGGCTGCTGCAGGAGACCGAACACCAGCGTTACGCGCTCGCCGCCGAGCGGGAGCGGCTTGCGAAACAGTTCGCCGACGCGCAGACCCGGATCACCGCGCTCGAGGGACTGCGCGAGCGGCTGCTCGAGGACGTGGCCACCGCACGCGACGCCCACCGGCAGGCAGCCGCCGAGGCCGCGGCACTCGCGACCGTGGTCGCCGAACAGCGCCATGCACTCCAGGCGCTGCAGGCCCTTCAGGCACTACCAGCTGCGCACGCAACGCAGTCCGCCGTGCAGAAACGACCCGCCCGGCACCAGCCCCCACGGCAAATGAACTCCGGCCACGCGGCCGCGGTGGCCGCTGCGCCGCGCCCACGCGCCCGTTCGCGTCAAAGCCCGTCATCATGAACCCCGCCGACTGGGTCGACGCGGGCGTCCACCCGCCGCAGCGGCTGCCGCCTGGCGTCGACGCTGCGCTCGCGTATGTCGCGGAAGTACTGGGCCATGCGGTCTACCGCCGCTGGACCCTCGCCGACCTGAAACGCGCTGCGCCGTCGCTTGCCGACGCGAAGCGCGCGCACCCCGCCGTGTTCGCGCTGCTGCTCGAGCACGATGCCGCGATCGAATACTGGGCGCACGGGCGCCTGCACCTGGCCGCCGCGGGCGCAGCGCCCTCACCCGTTACCGTGCTCTCCCGCGTGCTGCACGCGCACCGCCGCCGGTTCCGCGATCTGCCCGGCGGCACGGCGAACAGCACAGACCGGCCTGGCCTGACCGCGGGCAGTGAGGGTGACGGGGCCGCCCCACCCGCTGACGCGCCGGCCCAACCCGCCAGTACCGAGGTCGCCGACACGGTCGGACTGGTCTCATCGAGCGGCAGCGATCCCACGGCGCTGCGCGTGTGGCTCACCCGCGCCGGCCGATTCATGAACGCGACGACCACCAATTCCCTCGGTGTGACCGACGACGCGCGGGCACTCGCGCTGTTTCTGCGCGACCGCGCGCAGCGCTCGCCGCACACCTTGCGCGCGTACCGCACCGAAGTGCGCCGCCTGATCGGCTGGTGCGAGGAGCACCGGCGCGGCCCGTTATCCGACCTGACGCGCGACGACCTGCTCGCCTTCCGGCACACGCTCGGCCCTGCGGGCAGCATCGGGGGCGCCAGGTCCATGGTCCCGTCCCGACCCAACGCCGCGCGTGCCAGCGAGCCGTCCCGCAGCGACGCGAGCCGTCGGCGCGCGCTGGCGGTCATCTCGAGCCTGTTCCGTTACTGGCAGAAGACGGGCTACCTGGTGATCAACCCGGCCGCCGAGCTTTCGGGTGGTGGCGCCGCCCGCATGACGTGGACACCGGCGCGGATCCTGCCCGCCCGGGTGCTGGCGCTGTGCGACACGGTGACGGCCGGTGCACGGCCGCCGGGGATATCCCCCCTCGTCTGGGCGCGCCGCTGTGCGATCTGGTCGCTGTACCGCTTCGCCGGCGTGCGGCTGGCCGAACTCGAGTGGTCCGCGGAACCGGGACTGCCCCGCCTGAGTGTCGAGCCGGACACGGCCACGGCGGCCGGCCCGGCGAGCCTATCGTCTGGCGCGACCGACGGTCACTGGACGCTGCACGTGCGCGGCAAGGGCGGCAGGCTTCGCGCGATCCCGCTGCCGTCGCGCTGCGCGCCCGTGCTGCGTGACTATCGCGTTTTACGGGGCCTGCCCGCCGAACCCGCGCCGTTCGAGTCGGTCCCGCTGGTTCACAGCGAGAAGCGCGACGCGCTCGGTCACAGCGGCCTCTACGATGAGGTGAAGGCGGTCCTGCTGGCGGCGGAAGAAACGGTCCCGGCCGGCGACACGGCGACCCGCGCGCTGATCCACGCAGCGTCGACCCACTGGCTGCGGCACGGCTATGCGCGCACGCTGGTCGTGGATCACGCCGTGCCCCTACCCGTCGCGCAGACGCTGCTCGGGCACGCGTCAGTGCAGACGACGGCCGCGTATGCGGGCACGGACCTCACGCAGCTGCGGGACTTTGTGGAGGGAAGTTTTCAAGGCTCAAACTAATAGCCTTCGAACACGACGAGTACCCAACTATTTGGCCGCTCGTCTTGAGGTTTGTTCGATGCCTGCCCATGTCCGTGGACTCGGGGTGCGCGCCGGCGCGTGCGGGCAGGCGTTGAATAAACCTGAAGGGAGGAAACCGCGGAGTGCTCTGATGCAATGGGAGTCTTCGGGGCTATGGCGATTGATTGCCCGGGATGGCGAGCGGTGTTGCGGGATGCGTGGTCAGGCGGGATGGTGGCTGAGGGCTGATGCTGTGCCGAAGCGGTGCAGTGGCGCCATCGTGATGGCGGAACGGACGTGCAAGGGCCTGTGCGAAGCGACAGACGCAAAGGTCTGCTCGTGGGCCGCGTTGCCGCAAAGCCGAGGGTCGGGTTGTTCGTCCTGGAACAGTGGCGCTCATATCTCGCCCCGGCGCGTGGGTGGTGCGCGAATCGGTGCAGTGCGCGCAAGGATATCGATGACGATCATCGGCGCGCCGCAGTGCCGGCAGATGAAGGCCGGCCGAGTTTCAACGAGAGTCTCTTCGGGTGATGTGTTTACCGCCGCCGCGACGTGCAGCAGTTCGCGGAGCTTCGCGAGACTGGCGCGGCGCACCGGGTTGGCGAGCAGTCCGTAGTGACGGATACGATGGAAGCCACCGGGCAGCACATGGAGCAGGAAGCGGCGCATGAACTCGCCGGCTTCGAGGGTCATGGTCTTGTAGCGGGTGCGCCCCTTCGCACGGTAGTCCTTCCAGCGGAAGGTCACGCCGCGTTCATCGAATGCAAGCAGGCGCTGGCTGGAGATCGCGACGCGGTGCGTATAGCGCGACAGGTACGCGAGCACTGCTTCGGGTCCTGCAAAGGGACGCTTTGCGTAGACGGCCCATTCGCAGGCACGCAGCGGCGCAAGCCACACGTCAAAGACAGCTGGGTCGGCAAGTTCAGCGTACTGGCCGAAGAACTGCAGGTGGCCGTGCCGGTGCGCGTCCGTGAGCGCTTCGAGGAAGCGCCTGCGGAACAGGCGCGAGAGCACACGTACCGGCAGGAAGAAGCCGGGCCGGCATGCGATCCACCGCTGACCATCGGGCGACAGCCCCCCACCGGGGACGATACCGTGCACATGCGGATGATGCGTGAGCGCCGAGCCCCAGGTGTGCAGCACGAGCGTCGCGCCGATCTGGGCGCCGAGGTGCTTCGGATCAGCGGCAATGGTGCGTAGCGTTTCGGCGGCGATATCGAACAGCAGCCCGTAGATGACGGCCTTGTTGTACCAGGCGATGGCACTGATGGGCGCGGGCAGCGTGAAGACGACATGGTAGTACCCGACCGGAAGCAGATCGGCCTGGCGTGCCTGGAGCCAGCGATGCGCAGCACTGCCCTGGCACTTCGGGCAATGACGGTTGCGGCAGGAGTTGTAGGCAACCTCGATCCGGTCGCAGCCGGCGCAGCGCAGCACATGCCCCCCAGTGCCGCACTGCGGCACTGTTCGATGGCCGACATGACCTTCAACTGCCCCAGGCTCAGCGCTACCGTGCGCCGCCACGCCGGCCCGCAGGCGCGGAAGATATCCGCGACCTCCAGCACGGGGTGCTCCGCGTGCGGCCGGGCTAGCCGGCGGGCAGGCGGTCCAGCGGACTGACCACCTTGCGCAGGAGGTCAGTGGCAACCTGGGTATAGAGCGTGGTGGTCTCGATCTGCCTGTGTCCAAGGAGCACCTGGATCACGCGGATATCCTCCTTCTGTTCCAGCAGGTGCGTGGCAAAGGAATGCCTCAGCGTGTGCATGGATACGCGCTTGTCGATGTTTGCGGTGGGCGGCGACAATGACTACGTCCGGTGTACCGACATTCATCTTGGCCGGTAGTGAGGAGTCGGAGGCGGCGTAGCCGCCGGAGACGACGAACTGCCGGCGGCGCCGGAGCGGCGAGGCTTAGGATGGCTGACTGAACCTAAAAAGAGGCGGTCAGCCCATGTCTGGAAGCCGTATCACCGACCAGCAGGTCCGCCTCTACATGAACCATCGCAAACACCATCCGCAGAAGCTCGCTGCGGCGAAGTCAGGCATGAGCGAGCGCACGGCGCGGCGTGTCGAACACGAAGCCGGGCTACCGTCGCAGCAGCCCCGGCGCTACTGGCGCTCGCGCCCTGATCCGTTTGCCGATGTCTGGGAGAGCGAAGTGGTGCCATTGCTACGCGCTGCGCCAAAGCTGAAGGCGATCACCCTGCTGCGCAAATTGCAGGAGGACCATCCCGAGCGCTTTCCGGACAGCATGCGGCGCACGTTTGAGCGACATGTCAGCCAGTGGCGCGCGCTCGAAGGGCCGAACCAGGAAGTGTTCTTCCCTCAAACGTATCAACCAGGCGCGCGAGGCCTGTCGGACTTCACGCACATGGACAAGTTGTGCGTAACGATTGGTGGCATCCCGTTCAACCACCTGCTGTA
The DNA here is from genome assembly GCF_050434085.1 of Paraburkholderia sp. UCT70. Taxonomy (NCBI): domain Bacteria; kingdom Pseudomonadati; phylum Pseudomonadota; class Betaproteobacteria; order Burkholderiales; family Burkholderiaceae; genus Paraburkholderia; species Paraburkholderia sp. UCT70. The sequence continues at coordinate 2,451,607 of NZ_JBNPVZ010000002.1, forward strand.
TCACTTCGTGCTGGCGTTCTCGCGCTGGGAATACGCCAGCGTGGTTGATGGTGGTGAGAGCTTCCAGGCGCTCGCGACGGGACTGCAGAACGCGCTTTGGCAGGCCGGCGGCTGCCCACGCGAACACCGTTCCGACAGTCTGTCGGCGGCGTTCAGAAACCTGCAGGAAGAGGAAGACTTCACGGTTCGCTATGCAGCGCTGCTCGAACATTACGGGATGCAAGGCACGCGCAACAATCGTGGCATGGGTCATGAGAATGGCAGCGTCGAATCCTCGCATCGCTATCTGAAGGATCAGGTCGATCAGGCTCTGGAGTTGCGCGGTCACCGCGACTTCGCAGACCGCGCCGCGTACGACGAGTTCGTGCGCGGGGTGGTAATGCGCCGCAACCGGCGCAATGCTGCAGCGTTCCAGATCGAGCGCGAACACCTGCTGGATCTGCCTGAGCACCGTACCACCGACTTCGTTGAGGAAGAGGCGCGCGTGACCCGTTGCGGAACCTTCACCGTACGTTGCGTCCTGTACAGCGCGCCGTCGCGGCTGATCGGCCATCGCCTGAAGGTGCGCCTTTACAGTGACCGGCTCGATTGCTATCTGTCCGGCGCGCTCGTGCACAGCACGACGAGGGCCACGCACACCAGCAAGCGGCGCGGTCGCGGCATCGACTACCGGCACTTCATCGATTCGCTCAAACGCAAGCCGCAGGCCTTCAGGGGTCTCGCGTTCCGTGACGATCTGTTTCCGCGTGACGCTTACCGACGGACCTGGGAGCGACTCGAGGAGACGCTGACGCCGCGCAGCGCGTGCAAGACCATGGTGGGCCTGCTTGAGCTGGCAGGAAACCACGGCGTCGAGGCGCAGCTGGCGCAGAGACTCGATGCATTGCTCGAACTCGGTGAACTGCCCGATCTGAAGGCGCTGTTCGAAGAGTTCGCGCCGCGCCTGTCCGAGTGTCCGGTGGTTGTCGTCGAGATGCCGTCCGCCGCGCTCTATGACACGTTGCTCGATGAGGAGGCGCCCATATGAACGCCGCCTACGATGCTGGCCGTATCGCGCTGATGCTCAACGAACTGCGCCTGCCAACGATCGGCCGGTTGTGGCCGGACTTCGCTGAGCGCTCGGACAAGGAAAGCTGGCAGGCGTCGCGGCTACTCGGTGCATTGCTCGAACATGAACTTGCCGAGCGCGCCAAACGAAGAATCGAACGTCATCGTGCCGAGTCACATCTGGATCCGACCAAGACGCTCGCCACCTTCGACTTCGGTGTTGTGCCTATGGTCTCAAAGGCGCATGTGATGGCGCTGGCCACCGGCGATTCGTGGCTTGAGAAAGGCGCCACGATTCTACTGTTCGGGCCGCCTGGAGGCGGGAAAAGTCATCTTGGAAGCGCAATCGGACATGCCCTGATCGATGCCGGCTATCGTGTGTTGTTCACCCGAACCGGCGAAATCGTGCAGAAACTCCAGGTCGCACGTCAGAGTCTGCAACTGCCTTCGGCGCTCGCCAAACTCGACCGGTTCGACCTGATCATCCTGGACGATCTGTCATATGTGAGGAAGGACCAGGCCGAAACCAGCGTGCTGTTCGAGCTGATCGCCGAAAGATACGAGCGGAAAAGTCTTCTGATAACCGCCAACCAGCCATTCTCCGGCTGGAATGACGTCTTCCCGGACCCCGGCATGACAGTGGCGGCCATCGACCGGCTCGTCCATCACTCGACGATCTTTGAGCTGAATGTCGAAAGCTATCGGCGCCGCACAGCCAGCGACAAACAGAAAGAGCGCCGCCGTCAATTACCCACTGACAACCCGAACGGAGCGACAACCATGCTCCCCTGCGTGTTGCCTCACGAAGGAATGTTACTCGGCGGATTGTTGTCGTTTTCGCTTTCTTTTTTTTCTTCTTTCGTGGTTTGCCGGGCGCGGAGCGCGCGGCCCCCGGCGACTTTCAACTTTTGCGCAACTTACACTTCGGCTGGCGCATCAGCGGACTTTCGCAGGCCGCCCAGAATGAGTTCTTTTACGCGCTCTGCGCGCCACGCCTTGACCCGACGCTGTAGCGTTCTTAGTTGTGCCTGACTTGCGTACGCTTCTGGAAACATCGCGGCCAACCGATCCATCAATACGTTGGCCGGCACCGAGGGCTCTGCAATCAGCCATCCTTCGATTAGCGGCCACGCGTCGGCGAACGGATCCACCCGACTTCTCCACCAGTGCTTTGCCTTGGGTTGTTTTCGGTGCGTTGGACGTGCCTCACCTTCCTTCCATGCGGAAGAAAGGCCTGCGAGGAAGACGGCGACGTCTGAGTCGCCCGCCGGCGCGGCTTCAGCACGCACGCCGTGGGCCGCGAACTCGCTCAATGTTTGCTGTGCCGTTCGCATCTCCTGCAGCAGCCGCACAGGATCAAGGCCTTTGAACTGTGCCTTCAGCTTTTCCTTGATAGCGGGTTCAACGCTGTCGTGTGCCAGAAGCCGATCGCACGGCGTCGCCGGCGCTAGATAGACCTTGTGTACGCGCGCACCGTCACGCGTCTTGGACTTCAGCTTGAACGAAGGCTGGAAGAAGTTAATGTATAGCCGTGATGACGCGTACAGCTGCGCCAGCGCGTTCCTGGCATCGACACCGCTCAGCCGGCCATAACCGACCAGCCGCCGCACGACGGCGCCGTTCTTCTGCTCCACCCAGGCCTGATCGTTCTTCTTGTAGGCCCTCGAGCGCGTCTGCACAAGACCGCGGCCCTTGCAGTAGTCGAGGACGCTTTGGTTCATGAACGCACTGTCATTATCCGAGTCCACTCCAAGCATCGCGAATGGCAGATCGGCAGCCGCTTTCTCAAATCCTTCAATCACCAACATCTGGTTGCGTACCCGCATGGCCACACATTCTGTCCAGCCGCTGGCGATATCAGTCAGCGTGAGGGTGTGGACGAACTCACCGTCTATCTTCGAACCGCCGCAGTGTTCGACCATGTCGATCTCGAAGAAGCCCGGTGGTGGATCGCGCCAGTCGGCGAAGGTACGCACTGGAATGCTGCGCCGGATGGCCGAGCCCACCCCCGTGCGCCGTTTGCGCTGCCCATCAATGTGCGCACGCGCATTGGCCAGCATGCGATCGATGGTCGCCGCGCTGACCTGAAGGAGTTTGGCCTTGACGACCGGATCCAGGTCGAGATGACCATGCCGCTCCATGGCATCAACCAGCTTCGGGATCAACGCCTTCAGTCGCTTGCCGCAAACCCTGTCGGCTGCTTCCCAGAGCACCGTCAGCGCCTGGCGTACCGCTTCGTCGTATAGCCGGTTGCGCTCGCGTGTCCCCTTTGCCGCGCCGGGTTCTTCCCGTAGCAGCCGAATGGCGTGCTTGCGGTGATACCCGGTCAGAGCCACGAACTCATCGAGAATCCTGATCCGGTCACCGAACGTCGCGCTGCCATACCGCAATTGCAATGCTGCCACCAACTCCTTGCGTGTCGTCATGCTGATTTGCCTCGTCACCTCGTGCCGCTCCCGCCGGACAATCCGACGGGTAGCAAACTACGTGAGGCAACAGGTCAGCGCGAGTTGCAATTCCGATGAGTCAATGCGCCCTGAGCGCGACCACTTCGCTCGCACGCAGCCCGGCGCCATAGGCGACCGACAGCGCGGTCTGATGCTTGAGGTTTCCGGCTGCCGCGATGAGCCGACGCACCTCCTCGGGGCTGAGCACAACCGGGAGCGTGCGAGGCACGCGTACCGGCTGCATCCGCGCCATCAGCTCAGGCCGGCCGAGCGTGACTTCGAAGAAGAACTTCAGACCGCTGATCGCGGCGTTCAGCGACACCGGCGACGCGCCGTGATCGACCAGATGCAACTGGTAGTCCCGGAGGTCCTCGACAGTGGCGGTATCGGGTAAACGCCCGAGGTATCGGGCGAACTGACGTACGGCACGCAGATAGGCGGCCTGGGTCTTGGGTGCGAACTTGCGCATGCGCAAGTCCTCAAGCATACGGCGGCGCAGCGGGCTGATGCCCGGATCGGAGGAGGTCATGATGGGACTCCTGCTGGAGGACGAGGCGGATTGCCTCAACCACCAACATAAGCACCGGCGCCACTCGCCTCCCATTCGCCGCCAGAGTCGGGCCGCAGCCCCCTACCGCGCGAGCGGTTTAGTGTACGCCCGTGATGGCGTGCTATCTGCGGGGTGTAAGTCCCCGCCGGAGTTGGCCACAGCTCCGTAGCTGAAGGTAACTGCGTCGTCGTGAGGCGGGGTGGGGAGTAACCGGAAGCGAACTGTCGGTCCGTAGGTTAACGAACCTGTTTCGGCGGGGTATGGCGGCGAGCCTGCACTAAAGTGGCGAAGCCTGGAAACAACACAGCACGCTGTCGTGGCGGACAAAGCGGTGCGGTGGCGTACCACGTGGTTGAGGACGGAACGATGGGACGGTAGTGCGAAGCAAACGGGGAGACCTGTCAGCGAGGTGAACGCTGGCAGGAGTCAGAGTCCCGATAGTACTGCACACGGCAGCGTCAAGCCGTGGAGACCTGCGTCAGAGCAAAAGGCGCAATAGGGAAGCGGGGCAGGAAAGTTGATAGCAAAAGACCGGAAGGAAGCAGAGGTGAAGATCGAAGCATCGCCAGTGTCGGAAACGACTAAACAAGATGCAGACGCGCCGGGAAGCTGCGTGCAGCGGAAATTCGCGTCGGCTTCAATCTGGACGGACGCTATGTTGGCTGCTCTACAAAACGGAGTTAAAGGAGGCAAATGGCACAGTCTGATCGACAAGGTGTTTCGCCTGGAGACGCTCGCGCTGGGATGGGCTCAGGTCGAGAAGAACGCCGGGGCGGCGGGAGTGGACCGCATGAGCGTGAAGCGATTCGCGCAAGCGCGGGACCGATACCTCGCTGAACTGGCGCATGCATTGCAGGATGGTAGCTATTGCCCGCAGCCGGTGCGGCGCGTCTACATACCGAAAGGGAAAGGACGCCGCCCGCTCGGTATACCCGCTGTGAAGGACCGCGTTGTTCAAGCGGCCCTGAAGCTGGTGATCGAGCCGATCTTTGAGCATGAGTTCGAGCCAAGAAGCTACGGCTTCCGTCCGGGCTTGGGCTGCAAGGATGCGCTGCGCGAAGTGGACCGGCATGTGAAAGCGGGCTACTGCTGGGTGGTCGACGCCGATCTGCAAAGCTATTTCGACTCGATTCCGCACCTACCTCTCCTCGCGAGAGTGGCCGGGCGAATCGCGGACGGCCGGGTACTGGAACTGATCCAGTCCTTTCTCAAGCAAGACATCATGGAAGACATGACGCGGTGGACGCCGACTTCCGGCAGTCCTCAAGGGGCGGTTGTCAGCCCCCTGTTGGCAAACCTCTACCTGCACGAACTTGACGTGGAAATGCGTCGGGCGGGGCTGGTCATGGTGCGCTACGCGGATGACGCCGTGGTGTTATGCCGCACACGTGAGGAAGCGGAAGCTGCGCTCACTCGCATGCGGGCTTGGGTGGATGCGAACGGCTTGACACTTCATCCCGACAAAACCCACGTAGGGGATTGCCGGTTGGAGGGTCATGGGTTCGAATTTCTGGGCTACCGGTTCGAGGCGGGCCAACGTTGGGTGCGCAAGAAGAGTCTCATGGGGCTGCGGGACAAGATCCGCGCCCTGACCAGGCGTAACAGGGGCGATTCGATCGAGGGCATCATTGCGTCGATCAACCCGATCCTACGCGGCTGGTTCGGCTATTTCCAGAATGCCCACCGATACACCTTCTCGTCGGTTGACGGCTTCGTCCGCCGCCGTCTGCGAGCGATCCTGCGCCGACAGTTACACCGTCCGGGCCAGGGTAAATGCTTGCGCGATCACACCCGATGGCCTAATGCCTTCTTCGCTAATCTTGGGCTGTTCACGATGTCCGAGGCTCATCGATTGGCGCGCCAATCCCGATGTGGAAACAACTGACTGGAGAGCCCGTCGCGGGAAAACTGCACACCGGGTTCGGAGGGAGGGGACGGCGACCGCCGTTTCCTACCCCTATCCTCTCGGCCATAGCAGCCGCTGGCGCGACCACCGGGCAACGGCGGCTATGGTGTGCTTTACTGGCGTCCGGCCCGCGATTAGTTTGAATGGCAGCTTTGTGCCGGTCCGGAGGTCAGGAAGCGTTGAGGGTGGTTCGGCGCATGCCGGCAGGCGTCGAACGAGCCTCAACGAACCCGGAAGTTTCGCGATGGGAACGCGATGCCTGGAAGACTACGCATGCCGTTCCCAATGGGCCGGTGAAGACGAAGGAGCAAGTACCAATGTGGAGACCTTGCCATCGTTTTCGATTTCTATAAAACCGATTCTGCTGTACCAGTCATAGGCAACTCGGTTGCATACGAAAACATTCAAGTACAGCGGTTTTTGTAAGTGACTGGACAACGACATCACCTTGGCAATCGCCGCACGGCCAATTGACGTGTTTTGCATTTCCGGCACGACACAAAGCATCCGCAGCCATACGAGATCGGGTTCGACGTCCCAGTGCACAAATCCGCATTGGTTGCCTTCCCATGTAACTATTTGACAAGAGCCTTGGCGAAGGCTTTTGGCAAACCCAGCCTGTTGCAAGTCGTCGTCCCAGCCATACGCTGAGGTCACGAAGACTTTCATCGTTCGCCGATACGTGTCAAATAGCCATTCCGAGTCTTCAGGTACAGCCTGCCGATAATCCAGATTCATCACAACCGCCGATCGCGATAAGCAGGTCTTAGCCAGAATATCGGATGCAAGGGATTGGCATCAATCGGTAGAAGCCGCGAGTGTCGACGGATGCGTAATGTTCAACGGACGGCTGGGATAACGATCTGCGCAGGCCTGCGAGGCCCCGCGACGAACCGCTGCAGTCGACTCAGAGCCTTCAGGTTGCTCTGCTCTTAGTGGACATCGATTGAGACAGCGGCAGACACTGATGTAGTCGTCGCTACAAACCATGATTCGCTGCTGCCGACACAGAACTCACTCCGCGGAGACCGGGGCCGATCGGCTTCGCGCGAAGACGTCTGGTCCACCATCTACCGACTCAACACCATTCGAGAGAGTCGCCCGTGTCGTAACGACCCTTCGAAAGGTGATCCTGACGGCTCACTATGCGGTATGTTGCCACCGGAGCCGTGATGTCCGCTCTGGGCGGATTGTGCCTCACCCCGTTAGACGGGTAGCCGCACCGACCGATTTGGGCTCTGTGGAGGTCGTCGCATCGATCGTGGGTCCTCCACTTGAGAGCCCTTCGCCAGGTTGCCGGCTTTCCCGCATTGCGGGCTGATTTTGATGTTGCAGAAGAATTCGGAAGATGAGTCCGTGCGTGATCAGCAGTAGTGGTACAACGAGAGTCGGAATGAAGTACGTCGCGCCCAACTGCCCCGCCACGAGCCCGGCATCATTGGCCTGATAGAACGCGTTCAGGAGATCTGCGAGGCCCCACCAGTTGAAGATCCAGGCGACCACAATGCCAGCCCCGCGTGGCAGCAATACCAGTGATAGCGACGCGAGTGTCGCCGCAACGAGATCCCCGTAGGCGGCGCAATACGCGAAGGCAGACGGCAGATCGGGCGACACGACGCCTGGGACAAGGAATGCCAACCCAATGAAGCGGAAGCTGTGCAGGATGAGAAGAGGCCGCAGCGCATCGACCGGTCGCAGGAGGCGGAGTTTTGGCCAGACGTATCGCCTGGTGATGATTCCCCACGTGCAGAAGCTGAATGCGATGCTAACGAAAAACCAGAGCTGGGGCAGCATGAGTCTCTCCTTTGGTTCGAATTCCCGCGATCGACCGTGAGAACTTAAACGCGCAGCGTGCGTAGCTCTGCGGTCACAGCGCCTCGCTCCGTGTGAGCCAGGGCATGCTCGCGCAGCCAGACCTTGGACTCAGGGGCAAACTGCGGTTCTGACGGAAACGGACGGCGTAGTTCACGGTCGTAGCGCTCGAGATCGAAACCGGGGCTGAGCGGGGCGATCACGAACTGCGCGAACTGGCGAAGCCAATTGCCAGGCGTCCGCCGGTTGCCTGGAAGCGCCGCGTAGCGACGCGCGATCGTCTCGAAGTCCTCGGCTGGCTGACCGGTCACATCGGGGACGTCCGTGGTCGGAGCGCCCAGCTCAAAAGCCCCGCGTTTGTGATCGTCAATGTAGTAGCGAACGCCGCTGATCAGGTCGATCGGCAAGCCGCCCATCCGGGCGGCCTTCATGAATAGCCAGATCGGCATTGGCACAACCTTGACCGATCGTCGGACGGCCCGGCCGATCGCCTTGGCCATGTCCTCCGCGCCAAGGAGCTCCGGCCCAGTGGGGCGGTAGCGCTTCCCGGCGTGCCGCGCAGGATCCATCAGGGCCGCGACGGCGACTCGCGCGATATCCTCGTTGGACGGTGGCGCGTTACGGCTATCGCCAAAGATCCAGGGAAATGCTCCGAGGTGCGCAGCAAATCCAGTCAATGCGAGATAGGCGTCAGCGAAGAAGCCCGGCCTCACGATCGTGTGCGCGACTCCCGGCGTCATCGAGAAAAGCTGATCGACGAGCCAGAGTTGTCGGGTCATGAGGGCGGGATGCGAGGGACTCGACAGCCACTGGGTCAGGCTGACGATGTGTTCGAGCCCGGATTCCCTGGCGGCGACGGCGAACGCGACAGCGCCCTGAATCATGTAGGGATCGAAAGGCGGACAAAAGTAGGCGCGCTGAACGTCTTTTAGCGCGTCGGCGACGCGCTCGACATCACTGATGTCGGCAACCGCTATCTCGGCCCCCTGCGCTTTCAGCCGCATGCTGCGGCCATCTTCCCGGTGCACCATGGCGCGTACGGGATAGCCGGCCTTCAGCAGTTCGGCAACGACGACGCTGCCTGTCTTCCCGGTCGCACCGGTTACGAGGATCCTTGGCTTAAGCATGATCGCCTCCGAGCAGTCGCGGTACTCATCAGTACCAGATGGTTGTTCCAGTATGGTACTATGCGGTACCGAATGTCAAGAGAGATGACGATGACCACGGTATCGCTGTCAAAGGACCCCCAGGAAGGCCGCGACGAAACTGAGGTGTGCGCGCGCATTCTCGATGCAGCCTTCGCGTCGTTCATGGCGAGTGGCTACGCGGCGACCAGCACGCTTGAGATCGCCACGCGCGCGCGGGTTTCGAAACGAGAACTGTATGCGCTGGTGGGCAACAAGAAGGAAATGCTAGTCGCGTGCATCAGCGCGCGCGCCGCAAGACTGCAGGTACCCGCTGACTTGCCCGTGCCGCACGACCGAGAGACACTCGCGAACGTACTGACTTCCCTAGGGACGCAGCTCGTCCGCGAGATCACCGATCCAACGGTCATTGCGGTCTTCCGACTGGCGATCGCAGAGGCGGTCCACGCGCCCGAGGTGGCGCAAGCGCTCGACTCGACAGGGCGCGAGACAAGTCGTGCCGCCTTGCGTCAAATCATGGCCCGGGCTCAGGCGTCCGGACTTCTCAATGGCCGTCCTGCCGAACTTGCCGAACAGTTCAGCGGGTTGCTGTGGGGTAATTTGATGGTCAGCCTGCTGCTTGGCGTCGCCCAGCGGCCGAACTCACGCGAGGTCGCGGCACGTGCCCGCAACGCCACAGCTGTTTTTCTTCAACTTCATCCGCTCCCGTAGCGCTGCGATGCCCCGCCAGTACAGTACATCTAATGCGTGGATGATCCATCCGATGCCACGCCACCTGGCAATTCCGGGAACGGCTCCCGGGTGACCGCTATCGAGAAACCCGCGAGGCGAGCTTGAGTGACAGTTCCTGGCCGACGACTGCTGGGCGTTAAGGTTTATTCGATGCCTACGATCGGCCGCAGGAATGTGCCTGCCTCCGCGCATGTCGGCAGGCGTCGAATAAACCTTAACGAATCCCGCCCGATGCTCAAAGCATGGATGTCGGCCAATGCGGTCATTGGGCCGATCGCCAGCCAAGGGTCACTATAGATTGCTCTGCGGTCGTTGGGCGACCCCTCACGTCGAATGACAACTTTCGCCCTGCCAGAGGACGACACCCGACCCGGAGCGCCCGGTCGAACTCCAAGAAGCGTATGGCCGCTTCCGAATGGCGGATTCAACCGGTCGATGCAACACAATGAACGTCGCATGAGCGGCGGGAGTGTTGCAAATGAAACAGAGGCGCCGGATCTATTACAGCGAAAGCCAGAAGGCGTTGATGTGGGAACGCTGGCGTAGGGGCGAGTCGTTGCAGCACATCGCCCAGCTATTCGATCGCAATCATTCGTCGGTCCAGGGAATTCTGGCGCAAACTGGAGGAATCCAGCCTGCGCCCCGCCAGCGATCCAGGCTGGCGCTCACGCTTGCCGAGCGTGAGAAGATTTTGCGAGGTCTCGTCGCGGGCGATTCGATTCAGTCAATCGCCCGGCGGCTGTCGCGGTCACCGTCCACGGTCTTTCGCGAGATCAAGCGCAACAGTGGACAGGGCGGCTATCGGGCCAGCCACGCCGACCAGCTTGCATGGGATCGGTCGCTGCGCCCGAAAGTCTGCAAACTGGTCGAGCACCGGACGCTGGCCCATATTGAACCGCCCCGGGTTTCCCCTCAGGATTACCCATAAGTCGCTCGCGACTGTGCGATTGAAGGGCGATGGCTTGTAAACGGTGACGACCGATGTTAACTTTGATCCGGTTCGTGATCTGTGATGCCGGGCATTGTCGGACACCTCTGACCTTGATGATTGGGCAAATGAAGAGTTTGGCGCCGCCGAGCTCGGCGACGCTCGCCTGACCAGACGGCTAGTGACGCTGGCACGCAAGCTTTCGTTGGGCCCACATTGCTCTTTTCCGCAGTCGTTCAATGGTTCGGAGCTGAAGGCGGCATATCGTTTTTTCGACAACCCGCACGTGGATGTCGATGGCGTGCTGGGTGGGCACATCGGTCAAACGCTGTGTCGTATGCAACAGGTGCCAGTCGTCCTTGCTGTTCAGGACACCACCGAGTTCAATTTGTCTCATCTGCGGGCAACCGAAGGTCTGGGATATGGCTCCGATCCACACGTGCGTGGTTTCCTGATACACAGTCTGCTTGCGCTCACGCCAGAGGGTCTGCCACTCGGGGTGATCGGGATGAAGACCTGGATACGTAGGCACGAGGAGTTGGGCAAGAAACATCTGCGCGGGCAACGAACCGTACAACAGAAAGAGAGCGCGAAATGGCTCGAAGGCATCGAGCAACTGGGCGTACTCAAGACGCACTGTCCGTGCACGCATGTCATCGGCGTGAGCGACCGTGAAGGCGATGTCTATGACGTTTTCCTGGCGCAGCGGCCTGCCGGTGTCGACTGGTTGGTGCGCGCGTCGTGGAACCGACGCGTTGCTCACCCCGATCGATATTTGTGGGAAACCGTGCTGGCCTCGCCAGCGCTTGGAGAGGCGCAACTGCAGGTGCCTGCACGCGAAAACCGCCAGGCACGCACCGCACGGCTGGTTGTGCGCTGCATGCCCGTCCGCCTTCGTCCGCCGCAAAATCGTCGTCGCGAGAAGCTTCCCGAAATTGAAGTGTTTGCAATTCATGCACAGGAAACGAACTTGGACGAAGGAGCAGAGCCATTGGAATGGCTTCTACTGACTTCGGTGCCTACGCAAACACACGCAGAGGCCCTCGAGCGTCTGGCATGGTATGCGCGCCGATGGACGATTGAATCGTGGCATCGTGTGCTTAAAAGTGGCTGTCGCATTGAAGCCCGCCAATTTGGCAATCTCGATCGATTCGTCCGCGCCACCGCATTGTTCGCCGTCGTAAGCTGGAGGATCCTGTACTCCATGTTGCTTGCCAGGCTTGATGGCAACCTGCCATGCGAAGTATTGCTGCAGCCAATCGAGTGGCGAGCCCTCTACTGTCGTACGCATGGCAGTACTGAAATACCTGATAAACCGCCATCACTGGCGCAGGTCATCTTGTGGATCGCCAGACTCGGCGGATATCTCGCTCGAAAGCATGATCGTCCACCTGGTCCTACCGTCATCTGGCGTGGATTTCTTGTCCTCCACGAAATCACGATGATGTACCGAATATTCAGGCAAAACGAATAGCACCATCACATTACTTGTGGGTAATCCTGAGGGGTTTCCCGGAGGCTGTTTTGCTTGAGTCACGCCGCGATGGCGGACCCAGCGAGTTTTGAATAATAAGCGGCTTCTGCCTCAGCAGGTGGAATGTTGCCGATGGGGCCGAAGAGCCGACGATTGTTGAACCAGTCGACCCATTCGAGCGTCGCAATTTCAACGGCCTGCGGATTGCGCCACGGTCCGAGGCGATGGATCACCTCTGCCTTGTACAAGCCGTTGATCGTTTCCGCCAGTGCGTTATCGTAGGAGTCGCCCACGCTGCCCACTGACGGCTCAATGCCAGCCTCGACCAGCCGATCCGTATAGCGGATCGATACGTATTGCCCGCCGCGGTCGCTGTGATGTATCAACCCGTCCTGCTGCGCCGGCTGTCGCTCGTACAAGGCCTGCTCCAGTGCGTCCAGAACGAAGTCCGTGCGCGCCGAGCTCGACACACGCCAGCCGACAATGCGTCGGGCGAACACGTCAATGATGAACGCGACATAGACGAAGCCCTGCCAGCTCGATACATAGGTAAAATCTGACACCCACAGCGCATTGGGCCGTTCGGCGGTGAATTGCCGGTTCACGAGATCCTTCGGGCACGGCGTCGAACCATCGCTCACTGTCGTGCGTACCGTCTTGCCCCGCACCACACCGCGCAGGCCCATCTGCTTCATCAGCCGCTCGACCGTGCAGCGCGCCGCGACAATGCCTTCCCGCTTCAATTGCGTCCAGACCTTGTCTGCGCCATACACCTGGAAATTTTCTTCCCACACGCGCCGGATCTCATCCTTGAGCATCCTGTCGCGCTGGGCCCGCGGCGGCACCAGGCCTGGATTGACGCGGCGGGCCACATGCGTGTAGTACGTCGACGGGGCAATTGGCAGCACCCTGCAGATCGGCTCGACCCCGTAGACGTGCCGGTGATCATCGATGAACGTGATCATCACTTCGGTCGGCGGTCGAGCTCCGCCTGTGCGAAATATGCTGACGCCTTGCGCAGGATTTCATTAACCTGGCGCAGCTCACGGTTCTCCCGCTCCAGTTCCTTGAGCCGATCCTGCTCCTGCGTGCTTGTGCCCGGGCGCAAACCCCGATCCCGCTCTTCCTTGCGCACCCAGCTACGCAGCGTTTCACCCGAGCAGCCAAATTTCGCTGCGATCGACGCGATCACTTTCCATTGCGATTCGCGGTCGCCCTGGTGTTCCAGCACCATTCGCACAGCCCGCTCACGAACTTCCGGCGAGTACCTTGGGGACTTCTTCTTGGTGTTTTCCATAGCTCCATTTTCTCAAGAAGTGGAGCCTCCGGAAATCCCGGGCCGGTTCATATCGTGGCCGACAAGCTCCAGTTGCAGTGGTCGCCCCAGCAGATTGCTGGATGGTTCAATCGAGCCTTGCGGGGCAACGAGGACTACCACGTGTCACACGAGACCATCTACCGCAGTCTTTTCATTCAGGCACGGGGTGCACTGAAGAAAGAACTGCTGGAGCATCTACGGCGCACCCGGGCCATGCGTCGCTCGCGCCATCACACGCAGAAAACGGACGATCACGGCAGGATCCGTGACGCGGTATCAATCCGTGAGCACCCCGCCACTGTGGAAGACCGTGCGGTGCCGGGGCACTGGGAAGGCGATCTCCTGTGTGGCAGTGGCGGCAGCCAGATTGCAACGCTTGTAGAGCGTCAGACGCGCTATGTGATGCTGGTGAAGATCGCCAGCAAGGACAGCGAAACAGTAGTCAATGCGCTCATCAGACATGCCGGAAAGCTGCCGAAGGAACTGTATAAATCGCTTACCTGGGATCGGGGATCAGAGATGGCGAACCACAAGCAGTTCACCATTGCCACCGACATTGCCGTGTACTTCTGCGATCCGAAGCACCCCTGGCAACGGGGCTCGAATGAAAACACCAACGGCCTGTTAAGACAATACTTCCCGAAAGGCATCGATCTGTCGGTCTACTCACAGACTAAACTCAACGCCGTGGCACGACGGCTGAACGAGCGACCACGAAAGACACTGGATTACGAAACACCCGCTGAACGATTCCATCGAACTATTGCATCGACCGGTTGAATCCGCCATGTACTGCAGCCGTTGCGGCCACCCATGCGAGCAACGAGCTATCGTCGCTTGCCGACATTGGGACGAACTGGGTTCTAGGTCAGCAATGTTGCGGATGCTGACCGTGGCGGCATTGAAGAGCCGATCAGTTTCCACTCACGGTCTTGACGGGCTGCCATTTACCGTCTTTGACCTGATACAACGTCGACATCGGACTCTTCTGGTCGCCCTTCGAATCGAATGCAATCTTGCCCGTGATGCCCTCGTAGTCCGTGCTCCGAATCGCCGGCACAAATGCCGCGGGCTTTGCTGACCCGGCCTTCTTCATCGCGTCTATCGCCAGCCATGTGGCGTCGTAGGCAAAGGGTGAGTAAGTCAGGTTTTCGGTGCCAAACTTGTGCTTGTATTTGTCGGCAAACTCGGTACCACGCGGGAGTTCGTTAAGCGGACGCCCGTATTCCCAAGCCAGCGCGCCTTCTGCTGAAGGGCCGGCTACTTGAGTGGATACCGTGTCCGCGACGGCTCCCCCGCCGAGGAATTGCGCACGCATGCCGAGCGTCTTCATCTGCTTGATGACCAGGCCGGCTTGATTGTCCAGACCACCGAAATACACCAGGTCGGCATTCGAGGACTTGATATGTGTCAGTTGTGCACGGAAGTCGACAGCCTTGTCATTCGTGTATTGCTGATCAACGATCTGGCCCCCGGCGGCCTTCACGGCCTTGATGAATTCCTCGGCTTCGCCTTGACCGAACGCGGTTCGGTCATCCATGACGGCAATGCGCTTTGCCTTGGTGACAGTCACGGCATAGTTACCCGCGATGCCGGCGTTCTGGGCGTCGGTCGGAATCATACGGAAAATCGTCTTCATCCCTCGCCGCGTGATTTCGGGGTTGGTCGCCGAAGCCAGCATCATTGGAATGCCGGCCGCCGTGTATGCAGGTGACGTGGGCAGGCATACCCCAGAATTCAAGGGGCCGATTACGACGGCGATGCCATCGTCAACCAGTTTCTGTGCAACCTGCACCCCGATGCGCGGATCACCCTGATCGTCGACCGAGTCAAGTTCGAATTGAACCGGCTGGCCACCCACCGTCAAATGCTGCGCGTTGGCCTCGTCGATGGCCATACGCACTCCATTCTCGGTGTCTTTGCCAAGCGCGGCGGTTCCGCCCGTGAGAGGCGCCGACACCCCGATCTTTACCACCTGTACCGCGTTCGCTATCCCGGGCGCGACTACAAATGAAGCCGCCGCTACACCCATTGAAAGCACTACTAAGCAAGCATTCATTTTCAACATGGCCAATCTCCTGATCGCGCTCGGAAAATACAGTTTTGAATACACAATGGAACAGAACTCTCCAGCTGGATCCTTTACCCGGTTACCAACTGAAGTTGCAACAACGTCACCGCTACACGCCGATTTGAAGCCTGATTACCTCATCATGCGAAAAGGCCTGCCTCCCCTGACCATCTTCGATTTCGCGCCGCACGTCAACGACCGACAAGCCCCCCGCCGGTAGACTTCGAGCAGTTCGACGCCACTGCTAAATGACTTCATCCGATCACCGATCATCTGAAGACGATGGTTCGCGTTCCACTGAGAAAGACCTTCTTCTCAATGTGGTAGCGCACAGCTTTTGCCAAGGCCAGGCACTCCAGGTCCAGGCCGACAGTCGCGAGCTCGTTCGCGCTGTATATATGGTCGACACGTTCAATGGCCTGCTCGATGATCGGACCTTCATCGAGGTCTGGCGTGACATAGTGAGCCGTCGCGCCGATATATTTAACGCCCCGATCGTAAGCTTGCCGGTAGGGCAACGCGCCCTTGAAGCTCGGCAGCAGTGAGTGATGGATGTTGATCGCACGCCCAGCGAGCTTTTCGCAAAGATCGTTCGAGAGAACCTGCATATACCGGGCGAGTATGATCAGCTCGCTGGACGTTTGCTCGACAATTTCCAACAATTCTGCTTCTCGCTCCGGTTTTGTTTCCGGGGTGACCGGGAGAACATGGAACGGAATACCGTGCCGCTCCGCCGTGGGGCGAAGTGTGTCGTGGTTCGAAACGATCGCGCGGATGTCCATCCGAAGATCGCCGGTGCGGACACGGTAAAGGAGATCCTCGAGGCAGTGGTCTGCCTTCGAGACCATGATCAGCACGCGCGGGCGATATTCCTGCCTCTCGATACTCCATCGCATGGCGAACCGCTCCCCAGTCTGCTCGAACGCTTCGCGAAGCGGGTGCAGGGCCTGCGGCGCCTCGCCTCGTGCACGAAAGGCGATACGCGAAAAGTACCGGTCCGCATCCAGGTCGTCGTACTGCGACATTTCCGTGATGTCACAGCAGCGTTCGGCGAGAAAGCTGCCAATCGCCCCGACGATGCCGAGTGCGCCGCGACTCGTGACTGTCAGAACGTACCGATCCGAACTTGCCGCGCCACGACTGCCGGCTCCGGCGATCGGCGCATGCGCCGCAATACCTGCATCAACAACGGACATCTGAAAATCTCCAATTCATGCTTCTCAACGGTGGACGCGTCCGACCTGTTTCGTTGAGCCGCGCGTGGCAAGACAAGCACGATTTACGGCTGACGGCGCACGTAGATCGGGAAGCGTTCGCAGAGCTGCTTCACTTCTGCGCGTACCTTGGCGGCCACAGCAGACGCGTCTGGGCTCCCGGTGTCGGCTGCCACGGATTTGAGCACCTCGACGATCAGGTCGCCGATCCGTTCAAATTCCGCAACGCCGAATCCACGCGTCGTTCCCGCGGCGGTGCCCAGCCGGATTCCGGAAGTGACCGCTGGCCGCTCCGGGTCGAAAGGTATGCCGTTCTTGTTGCACGTCAGGCCCGCACGTTCGAGGGCCAATTCCGCATCCTTGCCGGTCACTCCCAGCGGACGCAGATCGACGAGGACGATATGGCTGTCGGTGCCGCCCGAAACGATCGTGGCGCCGTGCTGCGCCAGCCGTGCAGCCAGCGCCTTGGCGTTCGCCACCACCGACTCGGCATATGTACGGAAAGCGGGCACCAGGGCTTCACCGAAAGCGACCGCCTTGGCAGCGATCACATGCATCAACGGACCACCTTGCAGTCCCGGGAAAACCGCTGAGTTGATCTTCTTCGCGAGCGCTTCGTCGTTGGTGAGAATCAAGCCTCCGCGCGGGCCGCGAAGCGTCTTGTGGGTCGTCGACGTCACGATGTGCGCGTGCGGGAACGGGGACGGATAGACGCCCGCCACAATGAGGCCGGCGTAGTGAGCGGCATCGACGAGCAGATGAGCCCCCACGGCATCGGCAATGGCACGGAACCGCGCGAAGTCGATGGTGCGCGGATAACTGGAGCCGCCGGCGATGATCATCTTGGGGCGATGCTCATGGGCGAGGCGCTCCACCTCCTCATAGTCGATCAGCGCATCTTCCTGCCGAACGCCATAGCCGACCGCCTTGAACCACTTCCCGGAAAGGGTGGGCGGGGCACCGTGTGTGAGGTGACCGCCCGCGGACAGCGACATGCCGAGAATGGTGTCGCCCGGCTGCAGCAGCGCGAACATGACTGCGCTGTTCGCCTGCGCCCCCGAGTGGGCCTGGACATTGGCGTATTCACATCCGAACAACCGTTTGGCCCGTTGAATCGCAATGTCTTCAACGACGTCGACGTGCTCGCAACCGCCGTAGTAGCGGCGACCGGGGTAGCCCTCGGCATACTTGTTGGTCAGAACGGAGCCCTGCGCCGCAAGCACGGTCGCCGAGACGATGTTCTCGGAGGCGATCAGCTCGATCTGGTCCTGTTGACGGCCGAGTTCGTCCCTGATTGCCGCGAACACATCCTCGTCCGCAGCGGTCGATTCGTTGATCGCTGCTTGCAGCTCTTCCAAGTTATTCAACATCGCTGTTTCCCTGATCGGATTGAATCGAAGCAATAAGCCAAACCAAAGGCACGCCTGAGCGCGTACCCGTGCCAATTTCAGTTCACGCGGCCTGCTATAGCTCGTTCGCGGGCCGCCGAATCGCGCAGAAATCCTGTGAAGTACACCAAGCGACTGCGCTCGACGCCGAGCGTCCACCGTGCGTCACCATTTCGGACGACCACCACCGGAATACCTGCGAGCAGCGTTCGTTTCGCGTGGCCCGTCTTCAGGCCCGCTATCTCGAGCGAAAGGAACCCGGCCGAGGTCAACAGCGTATGCGCCTCCTTGCCGCCAATTTCCAGCCAGCACAGATAGTCGGAGAACGCCGATGCGTGGACGCGCTTATCGGGAAACGCCGCGTTGATGCGTGCAATGAGCCCGAACTCCTCGGAAACCGGACAAGGGATCAACCACGACCTCGGCGTGAGCCACACGACCGCGCCTGGCCCATGCCCACTCGGGATGGCGGCGCTCACCGGCACCTCGAATCCCAAGCTGTCGGCGATGGACGACACCACCTCCTTGGTATCGACGGCGCTATTGAGAAGGATGCAGCCGATATCCGAGCGTTCGGTCAGCGTGACGAACGCTCGATCGAAGTCCGGTAGTGGCTTCGACGAATCAAACGGCGAGCCGAATGCCGATTCAGGCTTGAGATTCACGCTTGCAACCTCTCATTGCTCGGGTCATAAAAAGTCGGATCGCCGATCTGACAACGAATGATTTCGCCGTCGCAGTAGACCGACACCGTCTCTCCGTCGCGCTGAGAGCCTTGCTCGATCAGAGCGAGGCCAATCGAGCGGCCTACGGACGGGCTGACACAGGCGGACGTAACGTAACCGACGGTCGGGCACGGAACGGACTCGTGGCCCTTCGCCATCACGCGTCCACCGACGCTAAGCGTGCCGTTGAGCGCAGTGAGACCGACCAGCTGCTCACGCTCGTTGCTGGTCGCAAAGGAAAGTCCGAGAGAGCGCTTGCCGATGAAATCGCCTTTTCGTTTGGAAACGATCGGACCCATGCCCACGTCAAGCGGCGTGGTCCGACCATTGGTATCGGAACCCAGGTGCAAATACCCCTTCTCGAGACGCAGGCGCAGCCACGCTTCCATGCCGACCGGACGGATAGACAGCGGCTTGCCCTGTTCCAGGATGACGCGCAGCAGCGAGGACGCGTATCGCGCTTGCACCGAAATCTCGTACTGCAGCTCGCCGGTGTAGCTGATCCTCGCCACCCGCGCCGTCACGCCGCAAATGCTTCCCTCGCGAAAATCCATGTGCGGAAACGCTTCATGCGAGATGTCGAAATCCGGTTCGAGCTGGCTCAGGAGCTCACGGGCACGCGGGCCGGCGATCGCAATCGATGCCCAGTTCGACGTGACCGGCGATATGGCGACCCGCATGTTCGGCCATTCGGTCTGACGCCAGCGTTCAAACCAGGCAGCGACCGCCTCGGCGTTGCCGGACGAGGGGCCGGCAAGGAAATGATTCTCGCCGATGCAAGTGACCACGCCGTCGTCAAAAATCACGCCGTCTTCGCGGAGCATGACCGAGTACCGAATTCGGCCCGGCTTCAGCGTCGCGATATTGGACACGTAGAACTTCGCAAGGAACTCCCCCGCGTCCGGACCTGTCACCTCGATTTTCCCTAGCGACGAACCATCGAATACCCCGACGTGGTTTCGTACGGCCGCCATCTCGGCCGCCACTGCATTCTCGCGATCGTTGCCGTTGCTCTGGTACCAGTCCGGACGTTCCCAGCCGAAATCCTCCATGACGCCGCGAAGTTCGCGATGAATCGCATCCGCGGGCAAGTAGCGACGTGGCTGGTAGCGATCGCCCGTCCGGGCGTTGGCGATCGTGCTCATCCGCACAGCCGTATAGGGAGGACGGAACGTGGTCGTTCCAACCGCACCGATCTCGCGTCCTGTCAGGCCTGCCATCACTGCCAGGCCGTTCACGTTGGAGGTGCGGCCCTGATCGGTGCCCATACCAAGCGTGGTGTAGCGCTTGAGGTGTTCGACCGATACGTAGTTTTCTCGAGCCGCGATCTCGACATCCGACACCTTGACATCGTTCTGGAGGTCGATCCACATCTTGCTGGCCGATCCGTAGCCGGGCTTCCACGTCGGGGCAACCGTTCCATAGGTGCGTGCCGTGACATGAGCACGCGCCGCCCGGGCCTTGACGTTCCGCCCCGCAGCGATCACCGTGCCGGCCTTCAGCGCTTCGCCGATGGAATCATCGAGATCGACCGTTCCGTTGGCGCCTCCGACAATGAACCATCCGGGCGGCGCTTCGCGACAAACAAACGTGCTGAGGTCATGGTCATACGACGGCTTCACGCCGCGGTGCGCGGCCAGATGGATCAACGGCGTCCATCCGCCGGAAACCGCCAGGCCGTCGCAGCTCAGCCGACGCCGTTCTCCCTTGTGATCGCGCACGGTGATTCCGCTCAAGCGTCGATACCCCGAGGTCTTCTCGATCTGGCTTTCGAAGAAGCACGGAATCTTGTGTGTCCGTGCTTCCTCGGCATGCACGGCTTCGCTTGCCTTGCGGATGTCGATAATGGCGACCACCTTGACACCCGCTCGCTGTGCTTCGAGGGCCGTCAAGTAGCCGCTGTCGTTGTTCGTGTACACAGCTAATGCTTTGGCCGGGCTCACGGCAAACTCGCCCATCAGCCGACGGACGGCGGAGGACAGCATGATGCCGGGACGATCATTCCCCTGGAACAGCATGGGGCGATCGACCATGCCGCTCGCCAGGACGACGTGCTGGGCGTTCAGCTTCCAATGGCACTCGCCCCGAACACCCCGGGCATCGCCAATCGATTGCGTGAGCGTAAAAACATTGCTCTCGTACGCGCCGGTGACGGTCGTCGACGACAAGACCGTGAAATTCGGGCGCGAGCTCGCCTCCTCCACGATCTTCGCAGTCCACGCGCGAGCCGGCTGACCACCGATCTGTGCAGCCTCCCACAGCGCCGACCCGCCAGGCACCGGTTGATCGTCAACGACGAACACGTTCAATCCCGAATCGAGAAGGGTGTTGGCTGCCGCCAGGCCGACCGGACCACCGCCGATGATCAGGACATTGCATGAAGCGTGTCTGTGCTGCACATGATGACGATCCGGTGTGGCGTCGGGGCGGCCGAAGCCCGTTGTCCGGCGAACGGCGGGCTCGAAGACTTTCCAGTCGGGCCACTTGAAGGTCTTATAGTAAAAGCCGGCGACAAGAAACGCGGACCCGAGTTGAGCGATTGCGCCGACGTCGAAATTCGTCGAAGGCCAACCTGTCAACGATTCGGCCTGCATCCCATCCACGAGCCGGATCTGTCCGGCCCGAAGTGCCGGGTAGTACGCATAGCCGTCACGGACGGCCAGCATGGAGTTGGGGTCCTCGAGACCGGCGCCATAAAAGCCGCGCGGCCGATGATATTTGAAGCTACGGCCGATCAGGCTTACGCCATTGGCCATCAGGGCGGACGCGAGCGTGTCGCCCGGGTGCCCCTTCATCGTCTTGCCGTTGAACGTGAACTGAAGCGTACGAGAACGATCGACGCCGCCGCCGCCGCTCAAACGATGGCTCTGAAATGACTGGCTCATCGTGCGGGTTCCTCAATATCGCCCGTGGCGTGGTCAAAACTAAACACGGTACCTAGCTTGTGCGTGACCGTGTCGCGCTCGACCTTGAACCACTGTCCGCATCCGGCCGCGCAGCACCATTGCTCCACCAGCGAACCTTTCGGGTTCGTGCGCATGAACAGATAGTCGGTCCATTGCTCGTCGGTCACCGAGTCCGGGTCGAGCGGACGAACAGTGTCGGCCTCTCCCCCATAGACCAGCTCCTCTTCGGAGCGAAGCTCGCTGCAGTATGGGCATCGAATAATGATCATGTCTTTCTACCGTCAATGTGCGATTCCGGCAGCGGCGCCTTCGTCAACCAGGCGATTGCTGCGGAAGCGGTCCAGGCCGAACTTTTCTGCAAGCGGGTGCGTTCGTCCGGTGCCAAGGGAATGCGCGAGCAACAGGCCGCCCGCCGGGATTGCCTTGAAGCCGCCGGTTCCCCAGCCGCAGTTGATGAACATGTTCTCTACCGGCGTCGGTCCGAGGATTGGCGAGCTGTCAGGCACGATGTCGACAATCCCGGCCCAGTGGCGCATCAGTCGAAGCTGCGCAAAGATCGGGAACATCTCAACGGCCGCGGTGACTACTTTCTCGATCGTCGGAAAGTTCCCCCGCTGCGCGTAGGAGTGGTACAAGTCCAGAACCCCACCCATCACGAGCTCGCCCTTCTGCGTCTGATTGATGTAGACGCCGGTGCCAGGTGAAATCACTACGTGATCGAGCAACGGTTTGATGGGTTCGGAGACCATGGCCTGCAGTGGCCGACTGGTCACCGGGAGGCGGAAGCCCGCCAGGTTGGCGACGACGCTGGAGTGCCCGGCGACCGCCATGCCGACTCTGTCGCAGGCAATGCGGCCTTGCGTCGTGACGATCTCTGTGATCTTTCCACCCGTCTTGACGAATTCCTTCACCTCGCAGTTCTGGATGATGTCCACCCCGAGTCGATCCGCGGCGCGCGCATAGCCCCAAGCGACCGCGTCGTGACGGATGGTGCCCCCGCGCCGCTGCAGAAAAGCGCCGAGAACGGGGTGCCGCGGATTGGCGTCCATGTTCATGTGGGGCATCATTTCCTTGACGACCGCCCGATCGATGATCTCCCCATCGACGCCATTGCAACGCAGCCAGTTAGCCTTGTGATGGGCCGACTCCATTTGATGCTGATTGTGGATGAGCGTCACCCATCCCCGCTGCGAAAGCATGATGTTGAAGTTCACATCCTTGGACAGACCTTCATACAGCCGGAGTGCAAGGTCATAGAGCGCGGCGCTTTCCGGAAACATATAGTCCGACCGGACATTCGTGGTGTTTCGTCCGGTGTTGCCGCCGCCGATCCAACCCTTCTCGATAACGGCTACGTTCGTGACGCCATGCTCTTTGGCGAGGTAGTACGCGGTGGCGAGCCCATGTCCCCCCCCGCCGATGATCACCACGTCGTAGTGACGCTTCGGAGCAGGCGAGCGCCATGCGGCCTGCCAGTTTTTGTGGCCCGTCAGCGCCCCGGTCACCAAGGTCGAAAGAGAGTAGTTTTTCCAGTCCATCTGGCTTTCCCTGCAATGAACCACGCCACTCAGGCGTGCTTGAACAGACCAAAATTCGAAATCGTTGGACGGCATGAGCGCGGTGCGCTGCACAGTCACCCGTCTGTTGCCGAGATGGGGCTCGCTCGGCTTCACGACGATCCTCACTTCACCGCCCATTTGCGTGAACCCGCTGGATCATGTGTTCGAGACGAACTCGCACGACACCTTCGCACTGGGACAAGCGCGTCCGGATGCTCCTGGCTTCCCGCTCACCGATTCCCGTCAACACGATGCGTTGTTGCACAAGGTCTTCGTCTCGCGTGGCCTGCAAAGTCTTCAGTGCATTGTCGTAACCAGCCAGACACGAGAACATGCGCGAGAGCACCGAAAACTGGGCGCGACATACTACGTGCAGGGTGTGCACGATTCGAGATCCCGGAAAGAATCGTTCGATCGAATCGCATACCGTTTCGGTATCCTTATTGCAGGTTTCCATGAAAACTTGCCGCGCGCTTACGCAGAGATAAAAAAGGTTGTTCAGAGCCGCTGGGTGGCTTGCGAGAAAGCTTGTTTGCTGCGCTCCACGGCGGCCCAGTCGATCTCGAAACCCAGGCCCGGTGCTTTCAGAACGGGAAGACTTCCGTTCTTCGGCGTGAGATCCGGCGAGGCGACCAGATCCCATTCGAGGAAACGTGTCATATGCTGATTCGCGTCGTCCAGATTCGGAATCGTCGCGGCGATCTGGTTCGACGCAGCCGTGGTGATTCCCGTCTCGTAGAGACCGTGGAGGCAGACGTTGATCCCCGCGGCTTCGGCAATGTGGGCGACCTTCGACATCCGGGTCAGTCCACCCGTTTCATGAAGTCCGACGACAATCATGTCTGCGGCCTGTTGCCGGCATACGTCGAAGGCGTCGAAAGGCGTGAACACCGACTGGTCCGCCGAGATCGGGATCGGACTGGTTCGCTGCACCTGAGCGAGAGCGGAAATACTCTCGCAGTGAGTCGGCTGTTCAATGACCTCCACATCGAGCGGCAGCAGTCTGCGAGCCATGCGGGCCAGTTGAACAGGCGTCCAGTGTTCGTTCGGATCGACCCTCATGCGGATGTCGGGGCCGATCGCATCCCGGACGGCTTTCGCGGTGTCCAGGTCCAGCGAATCGCCACGCCCGACCTTGAAATAGATCACGTCGAAGCCGTCTTCAACCAGGTGTGTCGCGTCAGCCGCGACGTCCCGAGCGGACTCGCCTTGGGCGAATCCGAAGTAGTGGATCTCGTCCCGCACGGCGCCGCCAAGAAGCGCGTGCACGGGCTGTCCCGTAGCCTTTCCCATGACGTCCCACAACGCCATTTCCAGTCCCGCCAGGACCTGCCCTGCGAAACGGGGCGAACTGCAAGTGCCGAGCCCCTGGAACAGACGCTGATAAGCGTCTGCCATGAGGCGTGCATTGGCGAACGGATTGTGTCCGATGCACGTTTTTGCGGCCTCCTGGATGTATGCGGCGATGGACGTCGGCGACGGCGATCCGATGGACTCGCCGTAACCCACCACGCCTTCGTCGGTGTGTACTTCGACGAGGACGACAGTCGCGCCATTGATTACACCTTGCGCCCAGTAGTAAGGGCGCGTGTATGGAACGAGCAGTGGTGTGGTTTTGACGTCGATGATCTTCAAGGTTATCTCCACATCGCATTTCGTGAGTACTGCGCGGGTCGATCCCTGCAGTGCTGGTGTCGATTCGCTAGCTCAGGCCCGAACCAGACGCAACCCGCCGCGACATTGGAAACGACATGCGGAAGAGTGTTGACACGTTACGCGAATGCTATCTAGCCGATAATGGGTTAGTATTGAACGAATCGGACGTCTCGTTGAACATTTCAGACTTTCCGTGTTTTCCCCTAGTGGGTTCTCGATCCGCTTTCCTCCGCAATTTGAGAGCCGACCACCATGAGCCGATACGAGGCATTAGCAACCAAGCCCCCGGAATTGCACGGTATCGAACCGAGTATCCGCGCAGCCTTCGTTCTCTGCCCGAAGTTCACGCTTCTGCCTTATGCGGCGTTTGTGGACAGCCTGCGTCACGCAGCAGACGAAGCGGACTACAGCAGACAGATTTACTGTAAGTGGAAGATCGTCTCTGAAGACCGCAAAACGCCTATCGCGGCAAGTTGCGGCTCGTTGGTCATGCCCGACGAAGAGTTCGGAGACGCGGGCGATCTGAATTTCGTTGTCGTCGTCGGCGGATTGTTGCCGGCGTGTCTCGAATTGAGCGAAGCGGCGAGGAGCTTCATTCGGGGCGCCTACGAGTCAGGCGTCGCGATCGTGGGGCTGTGTACGGGGAGCTTCATCCTGGCAGACATGGGACTGCTGGCGGGGCGACGCTGTACCGTTCACCACGAACATCAAACCGCATTCCGAGCGCTCTTTCCCGACGTGGAGTCGGTTTCGGACGAAATGTACGTCAGTGATCGTGGAATCTTGACATGCCCAGGCGGCACTTCGGCCCTCGATTTGGCGTTTCATCTCATCGACACGCATTGCGGAAAGGCACGGGCCGTGAAAGGCCTTACGTCACTTCTCATCGAGCAGCATCGGTCTACGTCGCGCTTTCCCCATCGGCCGTACGGGCAGCTGGCAGCATGCGGAAATCGAAAGGTCCAGGCTGCGGTTGAGATCATGGAGCGCCACATCGCAACTCCGTATCCCATTAGCGTATTGGCCAATAAGGTGGGCTGCAGCGAGCGTGAACTTTGCCGTCTCTTTATGAAATATGGGAGCGATAGCCCTGGAGACACGTGGCGCAATATCAGGCTCGCGCACGGCCATTGGCTCCTGCTCAATTCGGATCGCGGTATCGCGCAAATTGCGAACGAATGCGGATTTTCAGACGCAGCCCACTTCACCCGGTGGTTCAAGTCGACGTTCAAGGAAACGCCCGACGCTTTCAGGCGCCGTCGTCGGATTATCAAGTAGCCCGCGCGAAGGCGAAGATGCAGCGATAACTCCTCTATGCGGAGGTAGCACTCGTGGCTTGAGCAAACAGTCGTTTCCGCAAATCGATGGACAGCCTGGCCGTCTGGATCGGCCGATGAAGCAATGTTCGTCTCGACGAATCGAATGGCCGTTTGCTGAGTGAACCCGACGTCCGAACGTCCGAGCCATGACGTGGGCGAATGGCGCTTCATGGCCGAATTCGGGCAAGACTGTGCGTCGCGCATGCCACTACATGAGAGCACTTGAGCAGGACCATTGATGCCCGGGTTGCAACGTAAATCGATTTCGATTCCGCGAGCATCGCACATCGGCTTACCGATTTCTTATCAAAATGAGGCCAGCAGGCAAACCTTATCGGAGCCCGGGAGCCCCGCGTCGTCGGCAGAAGCTTCTTGGCTCGGCCCGCATGTCGCCGCGTCGCTAGTCGGCCAGGACGGCGTCATAATCATGCGGCCGCCCTGTGACCCTCGCATCATCGGCCGCGAAATCAGTCGGGCCGACACGTTCAGGCAGTTCCGTGCGGCCACGCGGGCAGCTTCACCGACACCCGGCCTTGACCCCGTATCCTTTAAGCGTCGCATAAGCATCGTCGAGTGTCTCTGCAGGCTTGATGTCATTTTTATGACATCCTAAGCGATCGCCTTATTCCAAAAAACAAAGGATTGTTTACGCCGACCGAAAATTCAGCCACGTGTAGGGATCGCGCCGACTGAAAATTGAGCCGGGCAATCAACCTATCCTGCTAGTTTTTCTGGCAGGGTGTTTGGGGATGATCCCGATGACGATGATTGGCAAGGTGCGGCGGATGTTCCACCGCCAGAACAAGTCGGTACGCGAGATAGCACGTCTCACAAGCCTGTCGCGCAACACGATTAGTAAATATCTGAACATGGATGTTCAGGAGGAGCCGAAGTATCAGCGGCGCTCCCAGCCGACCCGGTTGACGCCGTTTCATGAGGTGCTGGTGCAGGCGCTCAGTGTCGACGCGCGGCGACTGAAGAAGGAGCGGCGCACCGCCTGGATGCTGTTCCAGGAGATCAAGGCGGGCGGCTACGACGGCTGTTACTCGCGGGTGACCGATTTCATCCGGGCCTGGCGGCAAGGCGAAGGCAAGGCGGTTTCGAAATCGGCGTTTGTGCCGTTGCGATTCGAGCTGGGCGAGGCATTCCAGTTTGACTGGTCCGAGGAAGGACTGGTTGTCGGCGGCATTTACCGCAAGCTGCAGGTGTCGCACATGAAGCTATGTGCGTCGCGGGCGTTCTGGCTGGTTGCCTATCCGAGCCAGGGGCACGAAATGCTGTTCGATGCCCATACGCGCTCGTTCGCGGCCTTCGGCGGGGTGGCCCGCCGGGGCATCTACGACAATATGAAAACGGCCGTAGACAAGGTTCACAAAGGCAAGGGTCGCACGGTCAATCCGCGTTTCGCAGTGATGTGTTCGCACTACCTGTTCGATCCGGACTTCTGCAACGTGGCCAGCGGCTGGGAGAAAGGCGTCGTTAAGAAGAACGTGCAGGACAGCCGTCTGCGCATCTGGATTGAGGCGCGTGCGCAGCGCTTCGGCAGTTTCGCTGATCTGAATGCATGGCTGGCGACGCGGTGCCGGTCGTTGTGGGATCAGGTGAAGCACCCGGACTATCGTGACCTGAGCGTCGCCGACGTGTTCGAGCAGGAGCGCGCCCATCTGATGCCGATGCCGACACCGTTTGACGGTTATGTTGAGCGTGCGGCACGCGTCTCGTCGACCTGCCTGGTGGTGATTGGCCGCAATCGCTACTCGGTGCCATGCGAATTCGCAGGCCAGATGCTCAGCACGCGGCTCTATCCTGGCCGTGTTGTGGTGGTGAGCGACGACGCGGTGGTAGCCGAACACGATCGACTGGCCGACGAAGGACTGGTGCGATACGAGTGGCAGCACTATATCCCGCTGATCCAGCGCAAGCCTGGCGCGCTGCGCAACGGTGCGCCGTTCCAGGATATGCCCGAGCCGCTGCAATGCCTGCGTCGGGCGTTACTACGCGAGCCAGGTGGTGACCGGGTAATGGCGAAGGTTCTGGCGCTAGTCCCGGAAAGCGGTCTGGATGCCATAGTGGTTGCAGTCGAACTTGCATTGGAGCAGGCGCCGCCCTCCGGGCGCGTGAGCGTCGAGCATGTGGTGAACGTGCTGTCGCGCATGCGCAGCGTGCAGATGCCGCCGAAGATCGATACTGCGCTACAACTGACGACACCGCCGCTGGCCGACACATCACGCTACGACGGGCTGCGCCCGGCGCTGCAACAGCCGGAGGCCGGTCATGCGTGATCTGATTGTCGAACTCAAACACTTGCGGTTGCACGGCATGGCTGCCGGCTGGACCGAACTGCTCGAACAGGTGAATGTCGAGGCGGCGTCTTCGCAGTGGCTGCTCGAACGGCTGCTGCAGGCCGAGGTCGCGGATCGGGCCGTGCGTTCGGTCAGCCACCAGATGAACGCGGCGAAGTTCCCGGTGCATCGCGACATCGCCGGCTTTGACTTCGATGGCTCGCCGGTCGATCGGCAGCTCGTCATTCAACTGGCCAGCATGACGTTCACCGAGGGCGCGCACAACCTGGTTCTGGTCGGCGGTCCGGGCTCGGGCAAGACGCATCTGGCGACCGCCATCGGCGTGTCCGGCGTCATGCACCACGGCAAGCGGGTGCGCTTCTACTCGACCGTGGATCTGGCCAACGCACTGGAGCAGGAGAAGGCGCAGGGACGCGCCGGGAGGATCGCGGCGAGCCTGCTGCGCCTCGACCTGGTCATTCTGGACGAACTCGGATATCTGCCCTTCAGCCAGGCCGGCGGGGCGTTGCTATTCCACCTGCTGAGTCGCCTGTACGAGCACACGAGCGTTGCGGTGACAACGAATCTGGACTTCGCCGAATGGTCCAGTGTGTTCGGCGACGCGAAGATGACCACGGCATTGCTGGACCGGCTGACGCATCACTGCCACATCGTGGAAACCGGCAACGAAAGCTACCGTTTCCGCCATAGCAGCGCCAGTGCAAAGAAGCGTATCCGCTCGCGTGAAGCAGCGCGCAGAGCCGACAGTGCGAGCGCGAACGAATCAGCCTGATCGTCGCTTGCGGCGCAGGGGAAGCCGCTACGGGCTACGCCCTTCGCAGCTTCCCCTGCGCAATGAGGCCTCACACGAAGGAGGACAAGCACTCCCGAAACCCATACACTTATCCACAACCGGTCCTGCTTCAGACCGGTCTCCACCCTGGCTCAAAACTCGATCGGCGCGGTGGCTCAAAATTCATTCGGCGCGGACAGTCCGACGACGTCAAATAACGTCTGGGAAACTGGAAAGGGCCGGTGCCGCTTGGACATCATCGACTCGGTATGTTCGTCGTCAAGCCGGAATCGAAAGCACTAACCATGACTCGACGCTGTTTGAGTTGCAGCACCTAGTCCGTCTGCAGCCCCGCGTACTGCTTCTTCCCGCGATAAAAGGTCTGTTCCGATATTGCCGCGCGGCAAATCAGCTCGGCGATCGGCATCCCTGCTTCCGCCTGTCGTTGGCCGAGGACTCGTCGGAAGCTATTTTCCAACGGGCGGCCGCTGTCAGCGGTCAAACCGACGTCCAAATGTCCGCGCGACGGCTTGAACGAACGGCCGTAGTTGGCCGCCCTCTGCGTGTGGCGGCCGACGACAGGCGTCCCCGCTTCTGCCGATTGTCTGAGATCCACGACTGGCCGTTTCTCTGCGCGATGGACACTGTTGCAAATCGGCTGCTTTGCGCTGCGTCAAAGCGGCTTGAGCGCAAGCATCTTGCCAAGCCCAACGCGGGCATACTGTGGAACAGCCCCCTGGCGTTTCAGGCAACCGGCTTGCGCCATACGCTGGCTAGCCACGGCTGCCGCTCACGCGGTAAGCCGGCGGGCCGGTAATAGTGCTCAATTTCGACAAAGCCTGCGTCCGCCATATATCGGCGCCATGCTTCGAGATCATGGAAGACGCCGTAGCGGCCGTGGCTCCAGCCTTCCTGATTCGTGCCGCGCGGGTTGGAGCTGAACAGCACGCCGCCGGGCTTCAGCGTCGCGTGCAATTGCCGCAACACGCGCGGCAACGCCTGACTCGGGACATGGAACAGCGCGGCGTTGGCGAAAATGCCGTCAAAGTGCGCGGCCGGCAAATCGAGATGCAGGAAATCCTGCTGCCAGACGTCGCAGCCAGTCGCGTCACGCGCCATTGCAACGAAGCGCTCGGCGCCATCGAGGCCGACCGCGCAATGGCCGAGTGTAGTGAAGGCCTTGAGATCTCGCCCCGGCCCGCAGCCGAAATCCAGGATCGTAAGAGGCGGCTCGACTTCGATATGGTGCAGCAGCGCCGCGATGTTCTGCGTGACGTCGTGGTCGTACGTGCCGTTGCGGAAATCTTCCGCGTGCGCGTCGTAGTGCTGTAACGTGACGGCACTGATTTTATCGAGGTCGCGGGGGTCGAGTTCCATGCGGGAAGTATATCTCGGGGCATTTCCCGCACGACTACGTCGTACTTCCGGTGTCATCAGTCGTGGTCGGTTGCGTGCCGAACAGGATGAACAACGCGATTCCGTGTGCGCAACTGATTCCTCTCGGGTTTCCGAGGAAAGCGCACGGTATCAGGCGAACGGCTGGAGATGGCCGTCCCTTGCCGATCGTCGTGCGATCGACCCGTGCGTGCCACGAGCGGCAGCACGCGACCCACTTCTGCCCCTCGACCGACGGTATCTCAACGGGAGCTTTAGCTGCGGAGCAGACAGTCGGAAAAGTCGTTCGGAGGGAGGCACGAGCGATGCGCTGGCGTGGGCGCTACACTCATATCTGTACTCCGACTGCGATGACGATGGAGACGGCGAGGACCCACAGCTCGATGGCGGTGAAGCGGGGGTATCCAATCTTTTTCATCGTCTTCCTGTCCTTATGCCCCGCAGCCCGAACTTCATTGGGCATTCCTGGCCGGCAAGTACCTGGCTCTGGCCGTCGTCGATGTGCAACAAATCAACGGCTTGTACCTCAGCCGACGTTGAACCTCGGCCCGAGGTCGAGGTCGACGCGCCGTACTTGGCCGGGGTCTGCGCCTGTCTAACCGGTGGCAGGCGCTTTCGGCCGCTCGCTGACCGCTCGGTAAAAAAAAGCCGGCGGAAGCCGGCTTCGAAGCAGGTTCCGTTTTACCCAGGGGTGGGGAGGTAGGAACCTGAGGAGACTCATTGTGTCAACGCGTTGGTCGGGTGATGTCCTACAACAGTTCACAAGCGTCCAAACTAAGACCTGCCGATTCGATCCTCGCCTCCTAAATAACAATCGCACCGTCCATGGAACCATGGTATGCGGATGGTCCCAAGACGGCCATTCTACGAACGGTTGCCGCAGTCGTACGTGAGCGTCGGGCTCTTATACTCGTGTATATCATCGAGACGATGAAGCGGGCCGGGCGTCGAACAAACATATCGCAGTACAACAAGACGGAGCCGGCCTGCCCGAGCGGCGGGTACTGCGGGGTAGCAGACGTCGGAACGTCCGCGCGAAGGTGCTGACCAACGTCCGTAGCTGGCCGGTCACTGCCCCATGCAAGCGGCATACGCACGCCGAGGCACCCCATGCAGCGATCGGCAGCATGCGACCCGTTACGGTCCGCTTATGAAGACGCTCGAGTGAACGGGAACGCGATTTGCGTCAATTGCAATGACCGGTCGAGGTGCAACAAGCCCGCAGGTCGCGTGCATTCCGTTCACCGAGCACCGAGAGTCGGGGTTGCAGCCATGCCAGGAGGAATCTGCGATGAAACTAACTGCGAGACATCTTGTAGTTGCGGCGTCGGTCGTGCTGCTGACGATGGGTGCATCTGGATGCAAGCGGGCGGACAACAGTAGCGAGACCAGCGGCGCAGCGGCGCGCAGTAGCGGCACAATGGCTAATCCCGCAGCGACCGGAGCGATGGGCGCAAGCGGCCCGGCGGCAGCATCGGGCGCCAAATAACGGAAAACACGATAGCCCGCACACGGTGCCCGCAAGTGAGCGGCTATCAAATTGGTAGAAGGCAAACAGGAAGTCCGTCCGCTGTCTGCCGGGCCGTTCAGCAATGGGAGAAGCGGCGCAGAACATATGCGGATTCGAAGGCAGCGGCCGCGTGCTTGCCGCGACTGCCCATATGTATCAAGATCGAGTCGACGTCTTCAGGAACGAGCCATCCCGTGACAGACAAACCCGATTCGGACGAACTAAAAGGACCCGGTGGCTTGACGTTGCGCCAGATCCACGAACAGGTCCAGAAGAGCGTCGAGCGCGACCGCGAAGAGCAGGCAAAGCGCAATAATACCGCTGCGCAACAGAGCCGCTGGCAACGTTGGGTACGCTACGTGTGGGGCCGTAGCGGCCGTCGCTAAGATGGCTTGATACGAAATGCGCCGGTCGTGATTGCCAAGTCGGGAGCAAACGTGAATCGCCGAGCCCAGCCAGCCTTAGCGTGTCTGCGAGCGGCGAGACCCGACCCACAAGGGACAGTCGAGTCGCCTGAAAGCGGACGCTCAGCGGGCGCTCGGTCGCGCGATAGCACCGTTGACAGAATCATTCTGCAGCAATGACGCTCGTGTAGTGGAACGGAAAACCGGGTTAAGCGTTGTCATGCCCTACATGGAAGGCTCGGCAAGTAGGTGCTGGGCCATTTTATGAAGCGGCCAAGATGGGTACACGTCAATTGGCTAGCCTGAAACCAGATTGCCAACAACGCCGAAATCCGATGTTAATTGGCTAGCGCCTATTCGGCTATGTCTCTGGGCTGTCGGGATCAGAGGCGCGATGCAAGCACACGCGAACGCCGCGCACGATCCGCCGACGGTTCGTCGTCTGCGCGAATGCGGCTCAGAAACGCGAACACCGCAATCGCACAGAGCAGCGTGACGACAGTCAACCCTCCGAGCAAATGACCAAACGCGTCGGCGTAAATGTGCTGCAGCGTTGCGCGCGCGACGTTGGGGAGCAACACCGACGCTCGATCAAGGTCGCCCGCAGCGAGTCGCGCGGCGGCTTCGGACACTGTGGCGGACGTTGCATGTGGCTTCATGGCCGACAGCACGCGTGCCTGCGTGAGCGCCGCCAGAATCGCGTTCACCATTGCGAGTGCAATGCATTCGCCCGCGACGCGAGTAGTGCTGAATATGCCCGTCGCCATCCCGGCGCGCTCCTTCGGCACGACGCTCACTGACAGCCCGTCCATCAATCCCCAAGGTATCCCTGCGCCGATGCCAATCGTGAGCAATGGCGCTATCGCGGCCGAGCTTGCGCCGTCGCGTAACGCAACACTCAGCCAATACAGGCCGAGTGCGGCAATCAACAAGCCAATGCCCGAGATGACGCCAGCAGACATCCAGCGCGTTAGCAGCGCGGCGACAAGCGGCACAACGAGCATGGGAGCAGACAGCGCGAGCATCAGCAAGCCGGCGTCGATCTCGCTGTAGCCGTCGGCGCCGATGAAACGCAGTGGCAGCACGACGAGCGGCACGATGTAGCAGTAGCAGGTTGCGATCGGCAGCACTTGCACGCCAACGAAACGCGGATAGCGGAACAACGACAAATCGAGCATCGGTCCCGCGACTCGCGTTTCGATCACCGCGAACGCGGCGACCAGCAGCGCCGCGCCCACAAGGAATCCGACAACGAGCTGGCTCGACCAGCCGCTTTCGGGCGCCTGGATGACGCCGAAGGTGAAGCATGACAACGCGCCTGTGAAGGTTGCCGTTCCCGCCCAGTCGAGGCCCTGTGCGTTCGGGTCACGCGACTCGCGCATCCGCGGCGCGCCGAACAACAGTGAGATTGCGCCAGCCGCGGTTCCAGTCACGAAGATCGCGCGCCATCCGAATCGCTCGACCAGGAAGCCGGCCAGCACAGGCCCGAACGCGAGCCCTAGCCCGAATGTCGTGCCGAGTAGGCTGAATGCGC
This sequence comes from Paraburkholderia sp. UCT70, assembly GCF_050434085.1. Lineage (NCBI taxonomy): Bacteria > Pseudomonadati > Pseudomonadota > Betaproteobacteria > Burkholderiales > Burkholderiaceae > Paraburkholderia > Paraburkholderia sp. UCT70. The sequence continues at coordinate 2,485,722 of NZ_JBNPVZ010000002.1, forward strand.
GGGTGCGCTCGGGACCATCGAACTCCTGCACGAGGGCCGCTGTCCCGCCCGCCAGCGCCGCCGCCGCCGTAACGCCCTGCACCGCGCGCAGCACATCGAGGACGAAGATCGACGGCGCGAAGCCGAGGACCAGCGAGACCACCGTGAATCCGCTCACACCGAACGCAAACAATCGCTTTCGTCCGAACCGGTCGGCCAGCGCTCCTGCCGCCATCAGCAGGCTGCCAAAGGTGAGCATGAATGCGTTCGTGATCCAGTTCATCGCGACTGGACCACCTGCGAGATCCCGTCCGATCGCGGGCGTTGCTACCGCACCGCCCGAAAAACTGAGCGGCAACGCGAGCGCAGCCAGACAAACGGCCGTGAGGATTGCGACTTGCCGCCCCGATGGAACGGAGGAAAAGGTCTTGTTCCTCTTCGCTCTCCAAAGAAAGCCGGTGCGTGCAGCGCCACGTAGATATGCACTCCCGGCAGAGCGATGAACGATAATTCGGATTCAATCGAAGAAAAACAAGGTGATATTCCGCAGATAACGGAGTTGAATTCCTGAATTGAGCGGCCTTGCGGGCATCGGAGCGAGATGGACAACCTCAACAAAATCGTTGCATTCGTGCGCACGGCGGAGGCGCTCAGTTTCGTCGCCGCCGGCCGAAAGCTCGGCATCTCGGCGTCGGCGGTCGGCGGTCGGCAAGACCATTGCGAAGCTGGAGCAATCGCTCGGCGTGCGCCTCTTTCACCGCACAACACGCAAGGTCATGCTCACCGACGAAGGACGTCGCTTCTACGAGAGCTGCCACCGGATTCTCGACGATCTACGAGACGCCCAAGCCGTGCTGTCGGAGGCGACACAAACGCCACGCGGCCGGCTGCGTGTCAGCCTGCCGGTAATCGGGTATCGATTCATGATGCCCGTCCTGCCGGAATTCACACGGCTCTATCCCGATGTCGAACTCGATCTGGATTTCAACGACCGGCTCGCCGACATCGTCGAAGGCGGCTTCAACACGGTGATCCGCAGCGGCGTGCTGACGGATTCGAGCCTGATGTCGCGCCGTCTCGGTCCGTTCAGCTTCATTTTGTGCGCGGCGCCTGGCTATCTTGCGCAAGCCGGCGTGCCGCGCACGCTGCGCGACCTCGAAGCGCACGCATGCGTGCGCTACCGCTTTCTGATGACGGGTAAGCTCCAGCCGTGGGCGTTGTCGGCGGACGGCAGCGAGCCTCCGAACCTGCGCACAGCGATGACCTGCAACAACATGGAAGCGTTGCGCGAGGCGGTTATCGCGGGCTTTGGTATCGGGTACATGCCCGATTTTCTGGTACGCGACGCGCTCGCGATGAGTACGCTCGCGATGGTGCTCGACGATCACCGGACGACCCCAGGACAATTCTCGATCCTATGGCCGTCGAGTCGGCAGCTATCGCCCAAACTCAGGGTGTTCGTCGACTTCATGTGCGAGCGGCTGTTCAAGGTCGTGTAAACCGACAGATCACGACCTTCTGCAACGTGCTCACCTGCTGGCGCTCGGAATTTCGAACGCCGGTCCCGATGACGCAGCGCCTGTGGTCGACGACCGAACATCCGCTGTCGATGATGCGAAGCGTGGGCGCCAATCATATGGCCGTGAGGGCCGGGGAATGATGGCCGCAATCTACTGCTCGTTCGCTCACTTGACACCGGGCCCGCTAATGGGTGTCAACGATCTGCACCGTTATGTCGAACAGCCGATATTGGCCGAACCCGGCAGTTCGTGGGCCCAGCGAGGTCGAGCCCCGACCGCAACCGAACTTCCATAGTCGACCGTTGCCGTCATTCGCCTGTTCGCAAAGCGGATCTCCGCTGGTTATGCTCTATCCCCGTAGAAGCTATAAAACTGCGCAATGGGGGCTTCGACCGCGAGCGCCTGGAATGGGAAGCTCCGCCCCAGGTCTCGTACATTTGTTACGTTCGATAGCCGCCGCATGAATCTTCGGCGATGCCAATTCTGACCAAGCCGTTGCGATCGAGAAATTGACCCCATAGAGGCATGTTGCGAAACCGCGATTCCGCGATCTTGGCGCTTGCAACGTATCCCTCTGGAAAGCACCGTTGATAAGCACGCAGGTTATAGAGCCATGAAGTTCCGGCAACGCGTGCCGCTTCTTGCTGGTTGCGCCTTACGCGATCGAAAAGCAAACGGAGTTCAGCAAGGCGTACAGGCAGACGGTCGATGCTTAGCGAAGAAACTATCGCCGGCTCGATATTCTGGAAATCAATGCGGACGCATCCTGCATCCTGCCTGGCGTATGAATAGCAACCGAACGTCGCGACCACGGACTGCGTCTGGGAAACTTCAGTTCGCGCGAGATAGATGCTATGGGAGGGCTGCGGAAGTAGGCCCGCTGGAGTAAAAACGGGATTCATACTCGTTTTCTCCAAAGGAGCACGCAAAATGGATGCGCCTGACACAGCCCTTCGAGGGCAGAATACGACGGTAGTTGGCCGGCTGTACATGGCTTTTGAACTGGGCGATAAGAGCTGGAAGCTCTCACTGGGTGATGGCCACCGCGCGCCGAGCCGGTGTACGGTCGCCGCAGGTGATACCTCGGCGGTCCTCACCGCCATCGCGAACGCCAGGGTGCGTTGCCACCTCAGCGCCGGCGCACCCGTCTACAGCTGTTATGAGGCTGGCCGTGACGGCTTCTGGCTGCACCGCTGGCTGGCTCAGCAGGGTATTGCCAATCTCGTGGTGGATTCGGCCAGTATCGAGGTGAACCGGCGCTCCCGTCGCGCGAAGACGGACCGCCTTGACAGCGACAAGCTCCTCTCGATGCTTATGCGTTATTACGCGGGCGAGCACCGGCTATGGGCCGTCGCGCGCATCCCGACGCCTGAGCAGGAAGACGACCGGCGCCTGCACCGGGAACTGGAGCGCCTGCGGCAGGAGCGTACCGCACACACCAACCGGATCCGCTCCTTGCTCGTGCTGCACAACCTTCGGGTCAGGTATGTCGGTGGCCGGATCTGGACTCACTGGTGGGCCCAGCAGCGCGAGCAACTGCCGCCCGGCCTGCGCGCCGAGATTGAACGCGAATGTGAGCGGCTCGCGCTTGTGCGCAAACAGATAAGCCTGCTGGAAGCACTGCAGGACCAGCAGGTGCGCAGCGGCTCGCACCCCGGCATGGCGTTGCTGGCACAGCTTGCGGGCATCGGCACAGGCAGCGCCTGGACCCTGATGAGGGAACTGTTTAGCTGGCGGCAGTTTCACAACCGTCGGGAAGTGGCCGGCTGCCTGGGCCTGACGCCCACGCCATATGCCAGCGGCACCAGTCAGGTCGAACTGGGTATCAGCAAGGCGGGCAACAAGCGATGCCGGTGGTTGATGGTCGAGCTCGCATGGAGCTGGTTACGCTTCCAGCCCAACAGCCAGCTTAGCCGCTGGTTCAACCAGCGGTTTGCCGGCACCGGCAAGCGACTGCGGCGCATCGGTATCGTGGCGCTCGCACGCCGTCTGGCGATTGCCCTGTGGCGCTATCTGGAACACGGTGAAATTCCCGACGGTGCGATACTCAAGCCACGTGATGTCAACATGGCGAACGCCTGAACGGCACAGGATGGCAGGCGGTGTTCAACGGTCAACGCGCCCGTAAATCGCTCGGGCTACCCATGCGGGTAGCCGTTTGGATTAGATGGGGCGCGTCGGTAACAGAGTGATCCAGCGCTTTGCGCATGCGGCATGAGGTGACCGGCCTGGTTGGCCGGCACGGATAGAAGATCGACCCGGCACTGGCCGGGTCCCCCAAGACACTCTGACCTGAATGACATGACATCGACATGTTAACTTGCAAAAGGGTATATGCCATCAGCCCAGCCTCTGTGCTCTCCGGTTATCTACTGGCCGGCCTGCGTCTGGTCGTAGCAGGCGACCCCGCAGGCCGGCCAGTAGATAACCGGCAGTCCCAGGAGATTTCCTTCACATAACAGAATTTTTCCATTCAGCAGGGCTTGACTTTCAATACCTCATAGAAGAAGCGATATGTCCAGTCGCACAGGTCGGCCGCTTTGCTCAAGCCGTCTACGTAGCAACGCCAAGTCGGATGACCCTGGTCAAAGGCGCGACCAAGCCCGAAGCGGACATAGATATTCGTATAGTCGAGCAACGCCTGCTCGATCGGCATGTCACTCAGGGCGGCAATGGTCCGGGCAAAGCGGATTTGCAGGTCGAAGAACTCCTTGCTGTATTGCATCCCGCCCTCTCCTCTAGCAAGGATTGTCATCAATCGAGCTCTCTATGCCAATTGCCGATCGTCTCCTCCCGCGCTCAGACCCGGGCAAGCACTCGTGGTATCTCGTCTACCAGCGCGTCGATTGCGACGCGTACCTTCGAGGGCAGGTGTCGCGATTGCGGGCGGATCAGGTGAACCTCGGCGCCCTGCACGCTGTTGCTATCCATCACGAGCGACAGCCGGCCGTCGCGCAGATAGGGCGCCATGAGCCAGCATGGTAACCAGGCGAGGCCTGCGCCCGCAGCCGCTGCGTCGGCGATCGCCTGGAGATCGTCATAACGCAGGCGCGCGGAAAGTCGGCACTCCTGCACCTCGCCGTCTGCGCCGAGCACGCGCCATGGTGTGCTCTGTCCACCGCGCCCGTAAGCGATGCCGACGTGCGAGCCGAGTTCGGCGAGGCCCGACGGCCGGCCGTGTCGTTCGAGCCAGGCCGGAGACGCGCAAATGCCCATCCGCTGCACGCCGAGCCGGCGCCCGACAAGCGTTGCATGGTCCCGCAGCGCTCCAATCCGCACCGCGATATCGAAGCCGTCCTCGACCAGGTCGGAAACGCGATCGCTGAACGACATCTCGACGTCAAGCAACGGATGGCGCTCGACCAGCTTCAGCATCACGGGTGCGACGCACTGCCTGCCGAACAGCACCGGCGCGGTGATGCGTAGCCGCCCGGACGGATCGCGGCGGCCCGCCTCCAGCGCCGCCTCGGCCGCGCCGAGTTCGGCCATCACGCGGCGGCACTGCTCATAGTACGCATGTCCTTCGTCGGTCAGGCTCAGATGGCGGGTGGTTCGCTGCAGCAGCCGCACCCCGAGACGCTGCTCAAGCCTCGCGACAATCTTCGCGATCGCCGAGCGCGTGACACCAAGGCGTTCGCCCGCTGCGGCGAAGCTGCCGGCATCCACCACGTCCACAAATTCCGCAACGCCTCTTAGCCGATCGTCCATCGGGTGAGCTCCCAGTACCGCGGCTTCTGTTTCCTCTCAGGCGACGGTAAGTCGTCCAAATCTCGTCAATGCGTCCTTTCCGGCAACACTAACATAGGTGCTTCTACCCGATGAGGAGTTGATATGAACGCATGGAAACTGAAACCCGGCGCCGGTATCTCCGGCCTGAAGCGCAGCGACGCGACCATCCGATCGCCGGGGCCGACCGAGGTCGTTGTCAGGGTTCACGCGGCGTCGCTCAACTATCGGGACTTGATGTTCGCCCGCGGTGACTATCTCGGCATCGGCGATGCGCCGCTGATCCCGCTGTGCGATGGCGCGGGCGAAGTCGTCGAGACTGGCCGCGACGTGAGCCGCTTCAAACCGGGTGATCGCGTGGTCAACACATATTTCCCGCGCTGGATCGACGGCGCTCCGGCGCAGTGGAAAGTCCACGATTCGCCAGGCGCGAAAGTCGACGGCGTGCTGACCGAGCGGTTCCTGGTCGAAGAAACGGCTCTTGCGATGATCCCGGCGCACCTAGGTTATGAAGAAGCCTCCACGTTGTCGTGCGTCGGCGTCACCGCATGGAACGCGCTATTCGCGGACGGCGACGCGAAACCGGGTTCCACGGTGGTGCTGCTCGGCACAGGCGGGGTGTCGATCTGCGCGCTGCAGCTGGCGCGCGCGGCGGGTCTGCGCACGATCATCACGTCGTCGAGCGATGAAAAACTGGAACGCGCGCAGAAACTCGGCGCAGATGAGACGATCAACTACCGCGCCAAGCCGGAATGGCAGAACGAGGTTCTCCGGCTGACCGATGGGGTAGGTGCGGATATCGTGCTGGAGATCGGTGGGCGGGAAACACTGCCGCGCTCGGTGGCCGCGACGAAAATGGGCGGTCTCGTGTCGATCATCGGTGGTGTGAGCGGCTTTAGCGGTCCGGAGATTGGACTCCTTCCGGTGATCGGCGGCATCAAGCGGCTGCACGGAATCATGGTGGGCAGCCGCTCGATGCTCGACGAGGTTGTTAGGCTGGTGTCCGCGCATCAAATCCGGCCGGTGATCGATCACGTCTTCGGCTTTGACGACGCGCCCGCCGCGTACAGGCATCTTGAGTCGGGTCAGCACTTCGGTAAGGTGGTGGTCCGGATAGACTCCTGAAACCTGTGCTGGTGAGGGTCGGCGATGTCTGGAAACGCGGGCATGAGGCCTGGGGATATAGTCGAACCGCGTGTACGGCGGTGATCGACCCTTCCCAGTCGTTCGCCACTCGGCGGTCCCAATGTCTCCTATCAATGCTGAATCGCCGTTCGGATGATCATGCGAAAGCGACGCGCAAAGGTTTGTCGTGGCCAGCCGCACGCCGACGAAGCCGCATGCTGCGTCAGCCTTATTCGGTTTGACGCCCCGTCACGGCAACCCTAACTTCGGTCGCAACCCGTCTTTTATTCCATGCGCCCTTGGTATGAATTGCTGTCTTTCGCTGTGACCGAAAGACATTCGGCGACGCGAGCAGCCTCACGCTCACGAAACGCATCGCCGCGACGATGAGAAAACCCAGGTTGGGATCGTGAAAGGGCGCATTCAGGTCGCCGCTCAACACGATGAACGCTATGCCGATCGCGGCGACGATTGCGGACAGGTGCCGTGTCGGCAGAATCCGGAAACACCGGCTGCGAATGCTCGCGACGGACTCAAGCGCGAGCGCCCCGGGAACACCATCGCCGTTGCGACATGACGATTGCTATCGCGCTTGTTCACGTCCACCGTACCGCTGGACGGTCGACCCTTACCGCATCAAACGGGACGGAATTTCTGTCATCGGCAACGCAGCGGCGGCAGATTGGTCCATGTGATGTCGCAGTAGTCGAAGGCTTTGCAGCTGATGCAGAACGGCGCAGAGCTAGCCGGCGCTGACCAGCCTGCGTTCGTTCACGAAGTGCAAGTGATACGCTTTCTTCGGCCGGGCGATCAGCTGTCGGCGGACAATTTGCCGCCGTGCGCAACTTCATCGGCGCTGCGCTCGAAGAAGTACACGGCCACCCGCTTCAGAGGTACGTCGAAGTAAGCTGCGAGTAGCGGCGTCAACGCCGCCGCGAGCGAGCGTCGCAGCTCGACCGATCGCGCATACGCATGCACCTTAACGAACACCCGTTGAGCCCGACCATCGCCAGGAGGCAGATCCGTGGCGAGAGCACCATCGTGCGCATAGGCGTCGTCATCCAACCGTAAGAAAAACAGCGTGATTGCGGTGCTATCTACGTCGAAGATCAATGAGACGCACTGCGTCACCTCGCTGACGAAGGCGCTCAGTCGCGCATCGTTCGATGCACGCTCGCGGCGCGCGAAAATTTCCAGATAAGGCATGGCGGGTTCGATACCGATTCAGGGATGTCACGGCGAGCGAGCAGGCGGCGGCGCAACGATGAGCGCATCGACGCAAAAGCCGAAGCGCGCGTGAAAGAACGCACGCAAACGCGCGAGCTTCACGCTCAGTTCGTGCGGATCGATGTCCAGCGCCCGCGCTGCCTGCACGCGATTCCACTCCGCATCCGGCCGCCCGAACACTTCGAGCGCGGGCAGTTGCGCGATGCTCGCGGCGGTGGCATCGGCGGGAAGTATGCGGCACAGCCCCTGACGCGCGCCGGTGCGCTGCTGCATCAGATAGTCGAAGCGGCGCAGCGCGGGCACGTAGCGCATGCCGCGGATCGGCATCGGCACCGGCGCTTCGCCGGGACGGCACGCGAGCGCATGCATGCCGTCGATGACGTGCGCCTCGACGGCGAACGGAAACAGCAAGCCGCGCACGCATCGGCCGATCAGCACGCCTTCGCCGATTCCGCCCATCGCGGCGATCAGGCCACTTGCTGAAGAAAACTCTGCGCGCGCGCACATTGCGGACGATGAAAGAACGTCTCCGGCGGCGCGATCTCTGCAATTTGCCCGTGATCCATGAACACGATGCGATCCGCCACCGTGCGCGCGAAGGCCATCTCGTGCGTCACGCACATCATCGTCATGCCGTCCTGCGCAAGGCTCACCATCACGTCGAGGACTTCCTTGATCATCTCGGGATCGAGCGCGGAGGTCGGCTCGTCGAACAGCATCAGGCGCGGCTTCATGCACAGCGCCCGCGCAATGGCCACGCGCTGCTGCTGGCCGCCCGACAATTGCGCCGGATACTTGTGCGCGTGCTCGGGAATCTTCACACGCCCCAGATAGTGCATCGCGAGTTCGGTGGCATCGTGCTTCGAGAGCTTGCGCAGCCACATCGGAGCGAGAATCAGGTTGTCGAGCACCGACATGTGCGGAAACAGGTTGAACTGCTGAAACACCATGCCGACTTCGCACCGAATCGCAGCGAGGTCGCGCGTATCGGACGTGAGTTCGATGCCATCAACGATCAAGGTGCCTTCCTGATGCTTCTCCAGCTGGTTGATGCAGCGGATAAGCGTCGATTTGCCCGACCCGGAAGGCCCGCAAATCACAATCCGCTCGCCGCGTGCCACTTGCAGGTTGATGTCGTTCAACGCGTGATACGTGCCGTAGTACGTGTGCACGCCGCGGAATTCGACCATGCGGTCGTTGAGTTGAATGACGGCATCGCTCATGGCGTTGCTCCTTTGATCAGGCCCGATTGCACCAGCGCGTTTCGAATGACGTCGCGCATCTCCGCCGAGACGGGCAGAAACGGCTCGCGCGCGCGTTCGCATTCGATGACGTTCATCATCGCCAGTGCGACCTTGATGCGCGCATACATTTCGTTGCGCGGCGCGGCATAGATCGCGCGCACGAGTGGCAGCATGCGCTCGCCGGCGCGGCGCATCGCGGCGAGGTCTTCGGCTTCGCCCGCGCGCCACAACGCGACGAGGTCCTGCGGCACGAGACTCGCGAGTCCGGACAGAATGCCGTCGCTGCCCACCGCAATCTGCGCGAGAAACCAGTCGAAATTCGATGCGAGTATCTTCAGGTCGGCACGCACCGCCTTCACCGCCGCGCGAGTTTCTTCGTAGGCGCGCATCGAATCGCTGCCTTCCTTGATCGCGACGACGAACGGCAGACGCGCCAGCTCGACGAGCGTCGCGGTCGAATAGCCGTAGCCCGACGCCAGCGGATACTGAAAGATCGCAAGCGGCAGCCCCGATGCCTCGCCAATTGCGCGAACGTACGCGACGACCATTGCCGTGCTCGCGTTCACGAACGTCGCGGGCGGGAAAACGGTCAGCATGTTCGCGCCGGCATCGCGGGCGGCGAGCGCTTCGTCGATCGCCTCGCGCGTCGAAATCGCGATGATGCCCGCGACCAGCGGACGCCCATCGCCGAGCATTTCGCGTGTGAAGCGCAGCACGTCGATGCGCTCCTTGCGGTCGAGCGCGCCGCCTTCGCCCGCGTGACCGTTCACGAACACCGCGGAAATGCCGTCGGCGAGGCCGCAGTAGCGCAGCACGCGCCCGTAACTCTTCCAGTCGATCGACTGGTCCTCGTGGAACGGCAGCACGGTTGCGACCACCACGTCGCCGGGAGAACGCATCGTCTTCGTCATCTGTGGGTCCTCATGCGTGCGGTGTCATCGGCTGGTCTCATGGCCAGCGCCGAAATGCTTTTCGAGGCCGCGCTGGATCAAACCCCAGCCGGTCGTCATCAGCAGATAGAAGATCGCCGCCGCGCCGAACACTTCGAGCACTTCGAATTTCTCCTGCATCAGCATCTGGCTGCGGCGCATGAGTTCTTCCATCGAAATGACAGAGGTGATCGATGTCGATTTCAGCAGCCCGTTCACCGAATTGCCGAACGACGGGATCATCAGGCGGAACGCCTGCGGCAGCGTGACTTTCCACATCACGAGCCAGCGCGGCAGTCCGAGCGCCTGCGCCGCTTCGTACTGGCCGCGCGCAACGCCCATGAAACCGCTGCGGATAATCTCGGCGAGATAGGCCGCTTCATTAAGAATCAGCGCCAGCAGCGACGACTCGATCACCGACAGTCGCACGCCCAACTGCGGCAAACCCGTATAGATGATCACGAGCTGAATCAGCAACGGCGTGCCGCGAAACACCCAGATATAGAAGCGCGCAATGCCGATCAAAGGCTTGCTCGCCGACATGCGCAGCATCGCGATCAGCATGCCGAGCACCATGCCACCGATCACCGTCGCCACCGTCAGCCCGAGCGTGACGAACACGCCGCGCAGTAGGAAGCCGTTGACGAGATAGCCGAAGAAGTCATGTACGTTGAACAGGTTCATCGCTCAGTCAGCCCGCTCATGCCGGTCCAGATCCGCGCACCGTGATGTGCGCATCGGGCAGCTTGGTCATGCCGTAGCTGTCGAGCAGACGGGCGTAGCTGCCGTCGGCGCGCATGTCGTCTAGCGCATGTGCGACGGCTTCGGCCACCGCGCGCTGGCGGAACGCGAGCGTGGTCTGCGCATCGCCGAGGCCGGGCAACGCCATGCGGGCCTGCTTGTGCTTGACGATGGCGCCCGCCGCGTAGCTCGGCAGCGCGGCGGCATCGAACTGACCGGCGCGCAATGCCGCGATCACTTCGCTCGCCGTCGCGAACGCGCGAATGGTGATGGGCTTACCGCCCTCCTTCTCGCTTTCCTTCGACCGCTCGCGCAGCCAGCGCTCCTGATACGAATCCGCCTCGACGCCGATCGCGAGTCCGCGCAAGTCCTTCGCATCCTTGAGGGTGAGCTTGCTGTCCGGATTCGCGACGATATCGATGGTCGAAAGCGCATACGGCACCGTGTACATCGTGCGCGAACGCTCTTCGGTCCAGAACATGCCCGTGTTGATGCCATCGAAGCGGCCCGCCTTGAGCGCGGGAATCATCGCAGGGAAATCCATGCGCATGAAGTCGACCTGTACGCACAGACGCCTGGCGAGCTCACGGCCAAGTTCGATGTTCATGCCTTTCAGCTCGCCGTCGCCATCGACGAATTGCAAGGGCGGCAGCGTCGGGTTCGTCGAGAGCAGTATGTGTCCCGGGTTCACCAACGTTCCCGAGGGAATCGTGGAAGTGCATGCATGGGCGGATCCGGTCGCGGCGAACCACGCCGCGCAGAGGGTCGTGACGGCGACGAGCACCTTCGCCGGGCGGCTTGTAAACATGGAACCTCCGAAATGACGGAACAACGATGAACACCGCGTAAGCAGCACTATGCGGCTCCCGGTAACGAGACATTACGGTGGCCGCAATGGGACGCGCCAGTGAAAAAAAATGGCCAACTATAACGGCGCGTTATACGGCGCAGGCCCCGCGACGGCCGCTTGCGGCGTCGCAGAAACGTTTTTTTACGCGCGTGCGCGCATTAATATGGCGACTTAAGATGGAGACGTCGCCCGGCAGACTCACACGATCGGGACGATCGGAACGATGGCGAACACACGAGACGAGACGAGACGAAACGAAACGGGACGATCATGAACAGGGGCGGCACCGCGCGGGTCTTGATCAACCTGCGTCAGCTTGAAGTCTTGCGCGCCGTGATGCGCTACCGGACCACGACGGGCGCCGCCGACGAGCTGGGCATGTCGCAGCCCGCCGTCAGCAACGCCATCCGCCTGGCCGAAGCCAAGCTGGGCTTCGCGCTGTTCGATCGCATCAGCAACCGGCTCATTCCCACGTCCGAAGCGAAGATGCTGTTTGACGACGCCGAACCGCTCTTCCTCGTGCATCAGGCCATTCAGCAGAAAGCGTGGGATTTGCGCACTGGCCGCGCGGGGGTGATCCGCATTTTCGCCACGGCGGAACTGTCCGAATGGCTCGTGCCCAAAGTGCTCGCGCGCTTTTGCGCCGATCATCCGCGCGTGAAGATTCACCTCGAAACCATGCGCATGGACGCGCTGCTCGAAAGCCTCGACTCCGGCATGGCCGATGTCGGCCTCTCGATGATGCCGCCCACACGCCCGAGCCTCGTCAGCGAGTTGCTGGCCGAATTCTCGGTGATGTGCGCCGCGCCGCCCGGCGATGCCATCGACATGCTCGATGTCGTCGCGCCATCCGACCTCAAGGGCCGGCGGGTGATCGGCCCGCCCGCGGGCAGTCCGCTCGGGCTGATCGTCGAGCGCGCCTTCGAGGCGGCGGGCGACTACTTCGTGCCCGAGATCGAAGTGCGCTTTGCCAACATCGCGTGCAGGCTCGTCAGCGAAGGGCTGGGCGTTGCCGTCGTCGATGAACTGTCGGCGCTCGCGCAGCCGCCCGGCAGCGTCGTCGTGCGTCCGCTGAAGACGGGCATGCCCGTCACGCTTTGCGCGCTGACGCCGAAGGACCGCCCGCGTCAGCGTCTCACGCAGAGCTTCGTCGATCATGCGCGCGAGGCCGTCAAGGCGCAACGCGCGGCCGCCGCGTTCACCGCGGTGCGTCAAGGGACGCGCGAAGCGTCTTAGCGGCCACGCGAAGCATCGTAGATCAAGACAATGAGACCGGCTTATAGTCGGTCGCATCCATTTAATAGCGCCGCGCGCGCAGCGAACATTTCTCGATTGTTATTCTGAATGTGACCTCGATCGTTGCATCGGATGCCTGCTCAAAGGACTCCGATGCAACGGTTAATTTCCTTCGGAATAGCCATGCTCAAACTTCTCGATGGCGTTCGTGTCATCAGCTTCAATCACTTTCATGCGGGACCGATGGCCGCGCAGATGCTTGCCGATCTCGGCGCGGACGTCATCGCCGTGGAGCCGATCGATGGCGCGTTTCATCGCAATTGGGCGGTCGCGAATCGCTTCGTCGGCGGACAAAGCGTCAATCACCTGACGACGGGACGCAACAAGCGCAGCCTGTCCATCGACATGAAAAGCGAAGCGGGACGCGCGCTTGCGCGTCAACTCGTCGCGCGCGCCGATGTGGTAATGGAGAACTTCCGCCCCGGCGCGATGGCGCGGCTCGGTCTGGGCTACGAGCAAGTGCGCGAGGCGAATCCGCGCGTGATCTATGCGAGCGCGAGCGGCTACGGCGGCTCGGGTCCGTATGCCGCACGCCCTGGGCAGGATCTGCTGCTACAGGCGCTGTCGGGACTGGCTGCGCGGACTGGCCGCGCCGATGGTCCACCGACGCCGGTCGGCCCGGTCATCGTCGATCAACACGCGGCCACGATCTATGTGATGAGCATCCTCGCCGCGCTGTTCAACCGCGAACGCACGGGCGATGGGCGTCTCGTCGAAGTGAGTCTGTTGCAGGCGGCGATCGATCTGCAAACGGAATCGCTGACCGCGTGGCTCAACGGCGCGCGCAGCAATTCGCCGCGCGGCGCGGAAGGACTCGCGAGCTGGTTCAGCCAGGGCGCGTACGGCATCCACGCGACCGCCGACGGTCACATGGCCATTTCGATGGCAACGCCCGACGCGCTCAAACGCGTACTCGACGATCCCGCGCTGGATGCGTTCACGAACGACATGGGCTTCTCGCATCGAGAGGAGATCACGCGTGCGGTTGCGCGCCGCATCGCGCAGAAGACGACCGCCGAATGGCTCGACATCCTGCGCGACAGCGACGTGTGGCACGCGCCCGTTCAGGACTATGACGACCTTCCGGCCGATCCACAGCTTCAGCATCTCGGCACGTTCCAGAACGCCGAGAGCGGGACGGGCGAAGCGGTCACGTTCGTCATGCATCCCGCGCGTTACGACGGACAGGCGCCGGGCGTCGCGCGCGTGCCGCAGGCGCTAGGCGCGCAGACCGACGAAATCCTCGACGAACTCGGTTATACGCGCGAACAGATCGACTCCTTCAAGGCGAAAGGCGTCGTGCGTTCCGCCGACACGCCCTCTTCAACCGCTCACTAAAAGCACGCACGTCATGATCGATTTCTCCATTCCCTCCGAAACGCAGTTACTCGTCGATACGGTGCGCAAGTTCGTGACCAACGAAGTGCAGCCGCTAGAAGCCGAAACCGAGGCGACCGGCATCGTGCCCCCCGGGAAGCTGCGCATCGTGCGCCACAAGGCGCAGACACTCGGCCTCTTCGCGATGAACATGCCCGACGAAGTCGGCGGCGGCGGTCTGTCGAACGTCGATATGTGCCTGGTCGAGGAAGAGTTGGGCAGGACGTCGGACGCGTTGATCCGCCGCATCTTCGGACAGGTGTATCCGATGCTGATGGCCTGCCAGGGCGATCAGCGCGACAAGTATCTGCTGCCCACGGTGCGCGGCGAAAAGATCTGCGCGATGGCGATCACCGAGCCCGGCGCGGGATCGGACGCGGCGGCGATTTCCACGACTGCACGGCTCGACGGCGACGAGTGGGTGATCGACGGGCGCAAGCATTTCATCAGCGACGGCGATATCGCCGATTACGTGATCGTGATGGCCGTCACCGACAAGGAGAAACGCGCGCGCGGCGGCATCACGCTGCTGCTCGTGGAGAAGGGCACGCCGGGCTTCGAAGTCACCGGCAAGCAGCCGATGATGGGGCATCGCGGCTATGGTCACGCCGAACTCGTGTTCGAGAACTGCCGCATTCCGCGCGCGAACGTGCTGGGCGAAATCGGCGGCGGGTTCAAGCTCATCATGGAGAGCGTGTCGTCGATCCGTCTCGCGCATATCGGCGCGCGCGCGTGCGGCATGGCGCAGCGCGTGCTCGAACTCATGCGCAATCACGCTGCGGAGCGGAGGCAGTTTGGTCAGCCCATCGGCGACTTCCAGATGGTGCAGCAGATGATCGCCGACAGCGCAACTGAAATCTTCGCGACCCGGATGATGGTGATGAACACCGCGTGGGAACTCGATCAGGGCCACGACGTGCGCGACAAGCTTTCGATGGTCAAGCTCTATGCATCGGAGATGATCGGACGGGTTGCGGATCGCGGCATTCAGGTATTCGGCGGCATGGGCTTCACGAAGGAAATGCCGCTCGAACGCATCTATCGCGACAGCCGTGTCACGCGCATCTACGACGGCACCTCGGAGATTCATCGCATGCTCATCGCGCGCAGCGTCATCAAGCGCGGCCTCACGCTTTAAGCCCTTATTTTAGGACCTTTTCATGCAGACCGAGACCATTCCCGAACGCGGCGCCAGCCTGTCGTTTCGCAAGACCATGACCGTCGCGGAGCAGGCCATGTTTACCGGCATCAGCGGCAATCTCGCGCCGCTTCATGTCGATGCCGCCGCCGCGCGCGCGGCGGGCTTTCCCAACATGCTGAGCTTCGAACTGGCCGTGCTGTCACTCGCGACCTCGGCATTGAACCGGCTGGCGGGACCGGCTTGGCGCATCGGCGCGCTCGACATGCGCTTCGATGCACCCGTCGCGGTCGGCAGCACGATCGAGGCGTCCGCGACCGTCACCGAAGCCGATCCGCAGGCGATCCGCTTCGACGTGACCTGCACGCTCGACGGCGGCGCACGCGCCATTCGCGGCCACGCGACCATGGTGCCGCTGGTGGCATCGGCTGCATTGGTCTGAGCGGAGCGCGCCATGTACGACATCAAGCCATTCGATTCGCTTTCCGTCGGCGACGAAGTGAGCATCTGCAAGACCATCACCGAAGCCGATGGCGCCATGTACATCGCCGCGACGGGCGACTTCGGGCCGGTTCACGTCGACGAAGGTTATGCGGGCAAGACGCGCTTCGGCCAGCGGCTCGCGCCGGGCATTCTGGTGGCGGGCATCTGCACGAGCGTGCTGACGGCGGAACTGGTCGGCACGCTGGGCGTGTCGATCGAAGACCGCTTCTGGTTCACGGGTCCGGTCTTTTACGGCGATACGCTGCGCTTTCGCATCTGGATCGATGCAATGCAGCCCGACACGCGCACCGCCGTCTGGAAAGCGAGCGCCACAAACGAAGAAGGCAAGGAAGTGCTGAAGGCCGAAGCGACGCTGAAATTTCCGCGCCCGAAACCCGTCGCCGCTTGAGATGAACTCGATGAAATTTTCCGCCGACCGTTTGCCCGTGAATTCGAGCGGGCCGTTCATTCATATCGTGCGCATCGATGTGGCGCCCGAGCACGACGAAGCGTTCAACCGCTGGTACGACGACGTGCATCTTCCGGCGATTCTCGGCTGTCCCGGCTGGCTGACGGGCGCGCGCTACATCGCCATCGACGATGGTCCGCGTTATGCCGCCGTCTATACGATCGCGGGCGACTGGGCGTACGAAACGCCCGAGTTTCTCGCGGTGAAGGGCTTCATGGAGTTCGAAGCGCACGTGAGCAATTTCATGCGCATGCGTCTCGCGCCGATCTAAAGCAGAAAGGGCCGTTCGCTTTCAAGAACGGCCCTGATTCATGCAGCTTTATTGTAAGCGATCCATCTTCGACGTCTACCAACTGACGCTCTGAGCGAGGAGCATAGGTGTCCACCTAACATGGAGGTGGACACCTATGCCAGAAAATAATCCTGAGTTGAAAGTCGTGTTCAAGAGCCGCGATGGGCGCAGGCGCTACGACGAAAATGGAAAGCGCGCGCTCATCGAGTCAGCCCTGCAGCCCGGCGTCTCGGTTGCCCGTCTTGCGCAGGAGCACGGGCTCAATGCGAACCTGCTGCGCAAATGGATTACGAAGTACCTGATGGCGCGCGAGAAAGCTATCACACAGGAGCAGCAGGATCGTGGTGCTGACGAACCGCATGGACCGTGCGCTGCGAAAGTGATCGACAGCTTACCTGTTGAGATCGTGGATTCGCGCAGGCTGCCCGTGTCGGAGCAAATACCCAGCGCCTTTCTGACGGTCGTGCCGGCACCGCTGCCGTCAGCACCCGCGTTGGCGATGACGCTCTCGTTACACGTGCGCCTGTGCAACGGCGGTGAATTCGATCTCGGCAAGGCAAGCCTCGAAGAGCTGTCCGCTGTCGTGCAGATGCTGGGGTCTTCCGATGCCCACAGTAGCTCACGCATCAGTCTGTCTCCTCGCGAAACGGCGCGGCGTGCGCCGGGCACATATCGTAGCGCGAAAGTTTGCGGGCCGCCGACGTGATGGCCGCGTTCGTCAGATCGAGTTCGACGAACCGCACGTCGAGCCTTTGTCGCGCAATTGCGCAACTGCTCGTTCACCGAAGCCGGCGTTGCGCGCGCCCGGCAGCACACGCAGCCCCGCTCGACGCGATGATCGAGGCGCTGGTCGGCGCTTTTGTCGAAGCGAAAACGGCGCGGATGGACGAGTCGCGCGTTGTACGCGATCGCCGCCGAATTGAACGCCACGAACCTGGTGCGTGACGCGTCGGAACGCATGCGAGCGGCCGCCGTCGCGATGCTGGAGACGCCTGTCGACGCGAAGTTCGCCGATTTGCCGATGCTGGCGTTTATCTGGCTGAACGCGCTGGTCGGGCCAACGCGCGCGATGCTGGAAGGCCGCGCGCCGCCAGAAAAGCTGCGCGCATTGCGCGCGCAGCTGTTGTTGCTAAGCAACGCTTATCTGCAACGCGTTGCCGTGGCGGCGTAGCGAAACGACGCAAACGCCTGATACGCCGCCGCTACTACCCGATCAGAACTTGTGGATGATGCCCATGCCGACGGCAACCTGGCTGCGCGACGACGACGGCGACCCGTTCTGACCGTCGCCGACGCTTGCCGTTGCGTCGATGATCGTGCGGCCGTTGCCGGCGAGCGTCTGGCCGTTAGCACGCTGATACGCTTCCAGCGCATACAGGCCGGTACGCTTGGACAGGCTGTAGTACTGCGACAGGTTGAACTGGTTGTAGCTAGCCGTGTTCGAAATGCCGTTCGACGACGTCGCACGGGTGTAGCTATAGCCGGCGGCCAGGTCCAGAACCGTGAGCGGCTTCCAGTGCAGCACGGCGCCAGCCGTGTTCCAGATTTGCGTGTCGTGGAAGAACGAGTTCGAACCCGCAGCGTATTGAACGTTCGAGTAAGCGAACGAAACGTCCCACTGCGAGTTGAACGCCCAGCCGCCCGTCACTGCAATACGCTGCTGCTTGGCTGCCGTCTGGAAGCCGTTGTTGATAGCCGAGTTGGCCGGCGCCGCCGGGCTGGAGCTGGAGTTGATCGTCGTGGAGTTCGCACCCCAGAGGCCGCCGCCCGACGCCCCGTTGTCGATACGCTGGATACCTGCAGCGATACCGAACGGCCCGTTCAGGTACTGGACTGCCGCGCTCCAGGTCTGACCGGCGCTGAAGCTGCCCGGCGTGCCGCCCAGCGAGTACGAACCGCTGACCGTCAGGCCGCGCATGCTCGGCGACGTATAGACCAGCGAGTTGTTGACGCGATACACCGTATCCAGCGAGTCGATATCGCCCGGGTGTGCGCCGTATGCACCGGTCAGCCATGTGGTCGGGCTGTACGGCGACAGCAGCGTGTAGTACGACGTGTACTGGCGACCGGCCGTCAGCGTACCGAACGTACCGTTCGTCACGCCCACCCATGCCTGACGGTTGAACGCCAGACCCGACACGCTTTGTGCGCCGGTTGCGCTGTTGAAGCCCTGCTCCAACTGGAAAATCGCCTTTGTGCCGCCACCCAGATCTTCCGAGCCCTTCAGGCCGAAACGGCTGCCAGCCCAGATGCCGTTGATCATCTTGACTTGCGAGCTGCCGCCCGGGGATGGTCTCGCCGATGCCGCGCTTGATGTCGGGCTCAACGTCGTCGAACTGTTTTGATAACCCAACCCCGTGTCGACGATACCGTACAACGTGACGCTGCTTTGCGCATGTGCGCCCAGGGCGATCAACCCCAAAGCCGAAGTTGCAAGTGCCTTTTTCATTTCTACTCCTCTGGTAAAAACTTTTTTTGATGTGCGACCTGGGCCGGCGCCGCAGAGTGTGGACTCGTGAATTCAGATCAAAACACCGGGTGCCCATTGATCAGGCTCGGCAACCAGGTCGAAAACATCGGTACATAGGTCACGATGTTGATCGCGCTGAAGATAGCCAGGGCGGCCTCAAATCTGAAGTGCAACACCTGTTTCGTATAAGGTGTTGCGATGCACGAAAGAACTCAGTATCAACAACTTCAGCCTGAAGAGCGCCTGATCATTGCAAGTCTGCATCTGCAGGGTTCGAGTATCCGGGCCATGGCCCGGATACTCGGTCGCTCGCCAGCCACCGTTAGCCGTGAACTGGCGCGAAACAGCTTGCCTGCTGGCTACGCGTCCGTGTCGGCTGAAGCGCTCAGTGCCGCACGCCGCAGCGCGGGTCGCCGCCCCCCAAAGCTTTGCCTGCAAAGCGTCTGCTGGCGCATCGTTCTCACTCTGCTCGAGTGGAAATGGTCACCTCAGCAGATATCGGGCACACTGAAGCGTATGTATCCGACCGACCCAACCCAGCAGGTTTCGCACGAAACCATCTACACGGCTATCTACGCCCAGCCGCGCGGCGAACTGCGCCGTCAGCTCATTGCGTGCTTGCGCCATGGCCACAGCACGCGCATGCCGCGTACACGGGGCACAGACCGGCGCGGACAGATTCCCGACATGGTCAGTATTCATGTGCGGCCGCCCGAAATCGAAGACCGACTGCTGCCTGGGCACTGGGAAGGCGACTTCATCAAGGGTGCCGGCAACCAGTCCTCGGTAGGCGTGCTGGTTGAACGGACCAGCCGTCTGGTGCTGCTTGCCAGGATGGAAGATGCCACCGCCGCTTCAGCGCTGGCCGGCTTCTCCGCCAAACTCAATTCGATTGTCGCGCCATTACGGCAGAGCTTCACCTACGACCAGGGCAAAGAAATGTCGCGGCATCAAGAACTCACCGCCGCAACCGGCGTGAAGGTGTACTTCTGCGACCCGCACAGTCCCTGGCAACGCGGCACTTGCGAAAACACCAACGGGCTGCTGCGCCAGTATCTGCCCAAAGGCACGGACCTTTCGGTCTACAGTCAGGACGAACTTGACGCTATCGCCGACAGTCTGAACAGCCGACCTCGTGCAACTCATGCCTTCCATTCGCCGTTCGAGGTCTTCGCCGCGACCCTTGCTTCAGCAAGTCAACCTCAAGGCTCTAAACATTAAACCCGCTGTTGCGCTTCACTCTTGAAACCGCCCAGGTAATACGGCCACGCTACCTTGGTGGTTTGCCCTATCGACACATTGCCGATCGCGCAGCCGATGAACTGCACCGAGCCGATCGGCGGGTGCACGAGACCCAATGCGCAGTTCAGCAGGATCACGATGCCGAACTGGACCGGACCCACGCCGTTATGCATCACCATCGGCAGGAACAGCGGCGTGGTGATCAGGATGTGCGCCGCTATGTCGACGAACGTGCCGACGAAAAACTGGATCACGTTGATGTACAGCAGCATCAGCCAGGGCAGCGCCGTCGCGCCGTCGAGCATGCGTTCGATCGCCTCGGGGATCTCCAGATAGGCCATCTGGAAGCGCAGCATGTTCGATACGCCGATCAGCAGCAGCACCACGCCGGTGGCCTTGGCCGCCTTCGACAGCGCGTGGCCCAGCTTCTTCATCACCCGGCACCGCGCCGATGAAACTGCGGCTCACCGCCATCCAGCCCGGGAAGCGTTGCAGTTCCGTCGAACCGTCGGCGCGGATAGCCATATTGACCGCTTGCGCTTTATTGCGGACCCGGCCCGCGAATCCCGAAGCTCGCGGTCTTCAAGGGCGTCATGTGAAACTTGCTGAAGAGCTTGTCGTAGGTGCCATCGCTTTTGAGTTCCGCAAGCGCCCGCGCGACGGCTTCGGCGGTCGCCTTGTCGCGCATCGCGAACGTGATGTCGGTGCCTTCGAGTCCATGCGTCCAGATCTTCACAATACCGCGATCCGCGAGCGATGTCGCCGTCTCGTCGATATTGATGCCCGCTTCGAGCTGACGCGCGCGCAGTGCCGCCGATGTATCGGTGACGGTCGTGAAGGTGCGGAAATCGATGCTCTTCTTGCCGTCCGCGACGAGCTTCGCGTTGACCTCGCGCGCCTTGCGCTCCTGATACGTCGACAATTCCACGCCCACAGAATGTCCCGACAGGTCAGCGAAACTCTTTGGCTGGAACGTGCTGCCGGGCAGCGTGTAGATGCTCAGCGCCTGTTGTCCGTATGGCACCATGTACAGCATCTTGGAACGCTCTTCGGTCCAGAACAGACCGGTGTTAATCGCATCGAACTGGCCGGTGCGCAGGCCGGGAATCATCGGCGGCATGTCCATGCGCACGAACACCGGTTCGAGACAGAGCTTCTCCGCAATCGCGCGGCCGAGTTCGACGTTCAGGCCCTGAAGCTGGCCTTTGTCGTCGACGTATTGCTGCGGCGGCAAGGTCGGATTGATCGCCATCTGAAACTTGCCCGAGGCGACGAGATGCGACGCCGCGAGCTTCGGCGTGCAGGCGGCCGATGCCGCGTTCGCCGTGTTCATCGAACACGAAAGCACGCCTAGCATGGCCGTGCCTAGTAAGAGTTGCCTGATCATTTTTCGTATCCCTGTTTGCGATCGGTTGAATGCGTCATGCCGCGCGTGTCTTCGTGTCGCGCGCGGGAGAAGGCGTCGGGGCGCGCGTGCTTACGCATCGCGCGAGAGAACCAGCGCGGCGTGCCGTGCATCGATCACGACTTCATCGCATTGATTGATGAGCCGCACGGCTTCGGTCAGCACGCCGCGCCCCGGCTTCGAACTGAGCCGCTTGTCGATGACGTTGAAGCTCACGCGCACCGTGTCGCCCGCGAGTACCGGTTGCCTGAAGCGCACCGCGTCCCAGCCGAGCGACGCGATCGACGTGTTCTCGTAGAGCTTCATCGATGTCTTGAGCCCTTCCATCAACGCAAGGCCATAAAGCCCGTGCGCGATCAGCCCGGAGAAGCCGCGGCTTTTCGCATACTCTGCGTCCGTGTGCAGCGGGTGAAAATCCTCGGTCAGCGCGCAGAACGCCGCGATATCGTCGGGCGTGATGGTGCGCGCGGGGCTGGTCATCACTTCGTCAATCACGACGTCTTCGAAATAGAGATCGGTTTTCATCGTGGCGATGCCTCGCGTGCGATCAGCGTGTCGCGCAGATTCATCGGGCCGGGACGGAAGATGCGTGCATCCATCCGTTTGAGGTCTTCGCTCACGCGCACATCGAACGCGATGCGATCGAGCACGTCTTCCTTCAGCCGCGCACCCGGCGCGATTTCCTTCAGCACGAGTCCGTCCGCTTCGAGATCGAAGACCGCGCGATCCGTCACGAACTTGACGTGCTGGCCGCGTTCGCGCGCGAGTTCGCCGGAGAAGCTGACCTGATCGACGCGCGGCAAGAACTTGTCGAAGGCACCGTCGCGGCGAATTTGCAGCGCGCCATCGCTCACGCCGATATCAAGCTCGCCGCCCGTCAGGGAGCCGTTGAACACGAGCCGCTTGCTGTTCTGCGTGATGTCGATGAAACCGCCCGAGCCGTCCGCGCGCTCGCCGAAGCGTGTGACGTTGACATTGCCGCGCGCATCGACCTGTGCAAACGACAGGAACGCGCACGTGAGGCCGCCGCCATCGTAGAAATCGAACTGATAGGCCTGGTCAAGGATCATGCGCGGATTCACCGCCGTGCCGAACTCACGCGTATGGCCCGGCACTCCGCCGACGACGCCCGATTCGACCGTCAGCGTCATCATGTCGGAGATGCCTTCTTCGGCGGCGACGTTGGGGATCATCGCGGAGACGCCGACGCCGAGATTCACGACATCGTTCAGCCGCAGCTCGAAGGCGGCACGCCGCGCGATCACGCGTCGCGCGGTCAGTGCATCAGGCACGATGCGCGATGCCGGCAGACGCGTCTCACCACTGCGCGCGGGGTCGTAACGCGTCGTGTAGGTCTGCAGCTGCTCCGGCTCGACGACGAAGTAATCAATCAGGAAGCCGGGGATCTTGATCATGTGCGGATTGACGCTGCCGCGCTGCACGATGCGCTTCACCTGACAGATGACGATGCCGCCCGCGTTATGCACCGCCTGCGCGATCGACAGGTCTTCGCGCGTCGTCGCTTCGTGCTCCATGCTGACGTAGCCGTCTTCATCGGCAGAGGTGCCGCGAATGATCGCGACATTCGGCACGCCCGGCGCGCGATAGAACATATACTCGCCGCCCGCGACATGCAGCAGGTCGACGAGCGGTTCCGTCGTGCAATCATTCATGCGTCCGCCGTCCTGGCGCGGATCGACATACGTACGCAGGCCGACGTGCGACACGAGACCCGGCTGACGGCCCGCCATCGCGCGGCACATCTGCGCCATCACGCCTTGCGGAAAGTTGTACGCCTCGATGCGGTTCGCGCGGATCAGCCGCATGAACGGCATCTGCATGCCATAGTTGCCGCCGATCACGCGCCTGACCAGCTCCGGATACGCCAGCCGGCACAAGCCTTTCTCGTGCACCGCGCCAACGCCCGTCACATGAAAGAGCGTGAGATCGCGCGGACCGTCGCCCGACAGATGACGCGCCTCGATCGCTTCGAAGATCGCTTCGGGCACGCCCGATCCGCCGTTGCCGCCCGTCATCAGCATGTCGCCGTCGCGGATCAGCGCGGCGGCTTCCTTTGCCGTTATGCACTTGATCATAACGCGCCTTATGTCCGTTCTTTCTCGATCTGCCGCGCAATGATGAGGCGCTGGATCTGATTCGTGCCTTCGAAAATCTGCGCGAGGCGCACGTCGCGGAACAGACGCTCGACGCGATATTCGCGCGAGTAGCCGTTGCCGCCGTGGATTTGCAGCGCGTTGGAGACGTGGCGCATGGCCATGTCGGTGGTGAAGAGCTTCGCGTGCGCCGCTTCCTTCGCGATGGACAAGCCCGCGTCATGCACGCGCGCCGCGTGATGGATCAGGAGACGCGACGCCGCAATATCCGTCGACATATCGGCGAGCATGAACTGGATCGCCTGAAACGATGCGATCGGGCTGCCGAACTGACGCCGTGTCGATGCGTACGCCTGCGCGTCTTCGAACGCGGCCTGCGCCATGCCGAGCGCCATCGCGGACATCAGCAGGCGGCTGAAGTTGAAGTTCGCCATCGCCATTTTGAACGCGCGATGTTCTACGCCGACGAGCGCATCGGCAGCGAGCTTCACGTTATCGAACGCGATCTGGCAGTCTTCCAGACCGTGCATGCCGAGCAGTTCCTCGGACTTACCGCGCCTGATGCCGGGCAGGTTCATATCGACGAGAAAGCAACTGATCGCATGATGCCCGCCCTGGCCTTTTTCGCTCGGCGTGCGCGCGAACACCAGGACGAAATCCGCGGCGCCGCCGAGCGTGACCCACGCCTTGACCCCGTTGAGCACGTAGCCGTCCGCCGTGCGACGCGCGGTCGTCGTGAGACTGGCGACATCGGAACCGTGGTCGGGTTCCGACACGGCGGTCGCCGCGACGATGCTGCCGTCAAGCAATCCCGCGATGCGTTCCTTCTGAGCCTCGCTGCCGTGCTGATACAGGAAGAGCGCCGCTTCCACGGGAATGGCGAACGCGTTGCCGATGCTGCCGGAGCAGCGCGCCAGCTCTTCCATTGCGATGCAGACGGACACGGTATCGAGACCCGCGCCGCCGCCCGCTTCGGGCAGGCTGATGCCGAACAGGCCGAGTTCGGCCATCTGCCGATACAAGATGCGATCGAAGCGGTCTTCTCGATCAATCGCGGCGGCGCGTTTCAGCACTTCGCGCTCGGCGAAACGGCGCGTGGTATCGCGCAGCGAAGTCTGCTCTTCGGAAAGAAATAGTTGCATGGGTCCCGTCGTTGCTTTGCGGCCTCGCCGTGATGACGAGCGTTCGATAGCAGTATGGGTGGAGCAAAAAACGACGGTTATCGCAAACGTGAGGTTGAGTATTCACTGTTCTTATAGATTTGAAATAATGCGAATCCGAACTTGTTTCGTCTCCTGGCGCCTCCGTTGCGATCCGTCGCGCCATGGGACTACCAAGGGCCGCTGCTAGCGGTAAAGCCGTCGTCTGAACGACACTTCTCAGTGACCGCGAACGGCTGGAATTGGCCGGCAGTACGCGTTCATACCACCAACCGGAAGCCGCCGTTGAGGATTCCAACGTCGGCTCTGTAAGATGTTCATCGAACTGGTGCTATCGGCCGCTGGTGGAGGGTATTGCGCTCGTGGGTCGCCAAGCAGGTTCTGTCGGGTGGCTGCACGGATACGGAGATGGTTGTCGTAGGAGAGCTTTGGGCCCAGAAGTGCGGCCCTGTAATCGGACGGTCGACGAAGCAATGACCCTTGCCTGGCCACCGCCGACAGGTAGGCCGTGCGTAGTGAGCCCGGGTCTGATGTTGTGAACGCGCTCGCGCTGCGAAGGGGATTGGAATCGTAACGCGGTCCGCCTTGGCTATGCCGGCCGCACCACGGGAACATCCCCTCGCAACACCTTCGCAGGGCGTCAATCAGGTAAGTCTAAAGACCACCCATGCACAAGTACTTGATCTCCAGGTACTCGTCGATCCCATATTTCGAACCTTCACGCCCGAGGCCCGACTGCTTCACACCGCCAAAAGGCGCCACCTCGTTCGAAATCAGGCCCGTGTTGATGCCCACCATTCCGTACTCCAGCGCCTCGGCGACACGCCACACACGCCCGATATCGCGACTGTAGAAGTACGCAGCCAACCCAAACTCCGTATCATTCGCCATCTTGATGACCTCGTCATCCGAGGAGAAGCGAAAGAGAGGCGCAACTGGCCCGAACGTTTCTTCACGTGCAATTAGCATCGCGGAAGTTGCATCCGCGATAATGGTTGGCTCGAAGAACGTGCCGCCAAGTGCGTGGCGCTTGCCACCAGCAATCACGCGCGCGCCGTGCGACAGTGCATCGGCGATGTGCGTTTCGACTTTGGCGATCGCCGCCGCGTTGATCAGCGGACCCTGCGTAACGCCTGCGTGGAATCCGTTGCCGACTTTCAGCTTTGTGACTGCGTCGGCGATTTTCGTGGCGAACGAGTCATAGACCGCATCGTGAATATAGAAACGATTCGTGCAGACGCAGGTCTGCCCTGCGTTCCGGTATTTCGACGCGAGCGCGCCTTCGACCGCCGCATCGAGGTCCGCGTCATCGAATACGATAAACGGCGCGTTACCGCCGAGTTCAAGCGAGAGCTTTTTGATCGTGGGCGCGCACTGTGCAGCAAGCAGACGGCCAACCGTCGTCGATCCGGTGAAAGACAGCTTGCGGACAACTGGATTGCCCGTCATTTCCGCACCGATTGCCTTTGGATCACCAGTAACGATGCTTAACACGCCAGCCGGGACGCCCGCCCGCTCAGCCAGCACTGCCAGAGCGAACGCCGACAGCGGCGTTGCTTCCGCCGGCTTGACGACGATTGCGCAACCTGAGGCAAGCGCCGGCCCGACCTTGCGCGTGATCATCGCAGCCGGGAAGTTCCACGGCGTAATCGCCGCGCAAACGCCAACAGGCTCCTTGATGACCACCAGGCGCTTGTCATTCTGCGGTGTCGCGAGCACGTCGCCGTCGACGCGTTTCGCTTCTTCGGCGAACCATTCGAGAAACGATGCTGCGTATCCGATCTCGCCTTTGGCTTCGGTAAGTGGCTTACCCTGTTCGGCCGTCATGATAGTGGCCAGGTCGTCAGCGTTCGCGAGCATCAGGTCGTGCCAACGGCGCAGCACGGCGGCCCGCTCCTTTGCGGTCCTCTTGCACCAGTGCCGTTGCGCGACCTGAGCAGCTTCGATTGCGCGGCGCGTTTCGGCAGCGCCCATCGCGGGGACCTCTGCGATTACGCGGCCAGTCGCAGGGTCGCTGACGTCGAAGGTTTCGCCGTTGTCTGCACGGATCCATTCGCCGTTCACATAAGCGAGCGATCGCAGCAGAGTCGCGTCCTTCAGCGACAGGGTTTGTACGTCATGTGCCATCGTCAGCTCCTGATCAGGCGTGAGCCGTTGCGTCAACCGTCAGCACATCTTCGAGAATCGCGAGGCCTTCGTCGAATATGGTTTGCTGGATCGTCAGCGGGAACAGGAAGCGGATTACGTTGCTGTGCACGCCGCAAATCAGCAGGATCAAACCGCGTTCGAGCGCGCGCGTCTGCACCTGCTTTGTGAACACCGGGTCAGGCGCTCCGGTCTTCGGGTCGATGAACTCGGCCGCGACCATGCTGCCCGGACCGCGCACATCGGCGAGTTGCGGCAACCTTGCCTTGATGCTGGCAAGTCGCTCTTTCAGTTGCGCGCCAAGGTTGGCCGCCCGCGCCGAGAGATTCTCTTCGGCGATTACGTCGAGAACCGCGTGTGCTGCTGCAATCGCGAGCGGGTTGCCAGCATAGGTGCCGCCGAGACCGCCCGGCTGCGGAGCGTCCATCAGGTCAGCGCGGCCGACTACGCCTGACAGCGGCATGCCGCCCGCGAGACTCTTCGCGATCGTCATCAGGTCCGCTTCGGCGTCGTAGTGCTGCATCGCGAACAGCTTGCCCGTGCGAGCGAAGCCCGTCTGGATTTCATCGGCGATCAGCAGGATGCCGTGCTGGTCGCAAAGCGCGCGCAGCCCGCGCACGAATTCCGGCGGTGCCATGTAGAACCCACCCTCGCCTTGCACCGGTTCGAAGATGAAGGCAGCAACACGCTGCGGATCGATGTCGGCCTTAAAGCGCTGCGCAATACCGTCCAGCGCTTCTTCAACGCTGATGCCGTGCAATTCATACGGATACGGCGCGTGATAGGTCTCCGCCGGGAACGGCCCAAAGCCGATCTTGTACGGAGCGACCTTGCCGGTCAGCGCCATGCCCATCATCGTGCGGCCGTGGAAACCGCCGTTGAAGGCGATGACGCCCGAACGGCCGGTCGCTGCGCGGGCGATCTTGATCGCGTTTTCAACGGCCTCGGCACCGGTCGTAAAGAACGCGGTTTTCTTCGGCTGTGAGCCGGGTGCGAGGCGATTGATCCTCTCTGCGAGTTCGACGTATGACGCGTACGGGACGATCTGGTACGCCGTATGGATGAATCCCTCGTCGAGTTGTTTGCGGATCGCCGCGACGATCTTCGGATGGCGGTGACCGACGTTGTTGACGGCGATCCCGCTTGCGAAGTCGATGAAGCGGCGCCCTTCGATATCCCAAAGTTCCGCGTTCTCAGCGCGTGCTGCGTAGAAGTCGCACATCACGCCGACGCCGCGCGGTGTGGCGGCATTCTTACGGGATTGCAAGTCTTTGTTGATCATGGCTGTTCCAAATTGGTTGAAGGTCTCGTATGTAAAAAATAGGCGACATGGGCAGTTGTATGCGGTCAAAACTCAAAAAATGAATTACGAATCGCGACGTTCACATTGACAGATCGATATGTATCAACTCTCGCCACGGAGAGATCGTGCTCGGGACACTGTCTGATCTGGCGCAAGGATTTCCAATAAGGCGCACTAGCACAATTAATGAACACCATTAGCGCTCCTGCGAACGCCGCTAGGGAAATGCTGATCAATGAGCCTGTCGTCCGCATAACGGACGAGGCAGGTTGCCATTTTCAGATTGACGAAGGAATTTGACGGCACTCGAGGTGAGTTTCGCGCGTATTCGGGCCTCACTTCCCGCGTTTTTCACACGCATGACGGACTGCTTCCATGAGTCGACAGCAGCTGATTTTTCGCGATCACCAGGTTCGCCAGCGCGAACAGGCTGAATAGCTGCGCCGTGTTCTTGGCGAGACCCTTGTAGCGGACCTTACGATGACGAAACAGGTTCTTCACGACATGAAACGGATGCTCGACCCGCGCGCGAATCTGCGCCTTGGTTCGCTCAACCGCGATCATCAGGTCCTTCAGCGGGCCTTCCTGCATCGCCTTGATCTTTCCGCGCTTGGCCGCCACACGCCACTTCACCGGCTTGCCCTTCATCTCGTCGCGTTTGTCCACGCCGAGGTAGCCCGCGTCGCCAAAAGCTTCCTCTTCATGCCCGTGAAGCAGGACATGGGCCTGCGACACGTCAGACACGTTGGCCGCCGTGCCCACCACGCTATGCACCAGGCCCGAATCGGCGTCGGCACCGATGTGGGCCTTCATCCCGAAGTGCCACTCGTTGCCCTTCTTCGTCTGATGCATCTCCGGGTCTCGGCTCTTCTCAGCGTTCTTGGTCGACGGCGGCGCTTCGATGATCGTCGCGTCGACCAGCGTGCCTTCCTTCATCATCAGTCCGCGCTCACACAGCGAGATGCCTATCTCGTCGAACAACTTCCGCGTAAGCTCATGCTCGACCAGCAGACGCCGGAACTTCAACAGCGTGGTCGCATCCGGCGCGTTCTCGACGGCCAGATCGATGCCGGCGAACGCGCGCATCGCAATGCTGTCATACAGCGCGTCTTCCAGCCCTTCGTCCGACAACCCGTACCACTGCTGCAGGAAGTAGATTCGCAGCATCCGTTCCAAGCCAATCGGCGGCCGGCCTCGCTTGCCCTTCGGGTAGTACGGCTCGATGACCGACAGCAGCCGCGACCACGGAACGACCTTCTCCATCTCGGCGAGAAAGCGTTGACGCTTGGTCACGCGCTTCTTGCCCGCACTTTCCGCTTCCGCAAAACCGATCTGCCGCTTCATCATCCTGGGTCCGTTCCGTGAACTTTCCTTCCACAACGTCCTCGGCTACGTCAGCGATGACAGCCGGGCCTGATAAATCAGCGTTTCCCTAGCGGAATTAGCGAACTTCAACAGCGGCGACCTGTCCTGAGTGGCGGAGACGTTAGTGCAGTATCTTCGCGAGAAAATCCTTTGCGCGATCCGACTTCGGGTTCGCGAAGAAATCTTCCTTGCGGTCGTCTTCGACAATCAGGCCCTTGTCCATGAATATCACGCGGTGCGCGACCTTCTTCGCGAAGCCCATTTCGTGTGTGACGCACATCATCGTC
This sequence comes from Paraburkholderia sp. UCT70, assembly GCF_050434085.1. Lineage (NCBI taxonomy): Bacteria > Pseudomonadati > Pseudomonadota > Betaproteobacteria > Burkholderiales > Burkholderiaceae > Paraburkholderia > Paraburkholderia sp. UCT70. Next base: position 2,515,609 of record NZ_JBNPVZ010000002.1, read on the forward strand.
ATGCCTTCCTGAGCGAGTTCGACCATCACGTCGAGCACTTCGTTGATCATCTCCGGGTCGAGCGCAGAGGTCGGTTCGTCGAACAGCATCGCGATCGGATCCATCGACAGAGCGCGCGCAATAGCCACACGTTGCTGCTGACCGCCTGACAATTGTCCAGGAAACTTGTCCGCGTGCGCGCGCAGGCCGACGCGATCCAGCAGCTTCAGCGCCTTCGCCGCGGCTTCGTCCTTCGAACGGCCCAGCACCTTTATTTGCGCAAGCGTCAGATTTCCGGTGATAGACAGGTGTGGGAACAGTTCGAAGTGCTGGAACACCATGCCGACTTTCGCACGCAGCTTCGACAGGTTGGTCTTCTTGTCGCCGACCGACTGGCGGTCGATCCTGATCTCGCCCTTCTGGAACGGCTCGAGGCCGTTCACCGCTTTGATCAGGGTCGACTTGCCGGAGCCCGATGGGCCGCACACCACCACCACTTCCCCCTTTTTGACTTCCGTCGTGCATTCGCTCAGCACCTGAAAATGCCCGTACCACTTCGAAACATTGTTGATTGAGATCATTGTGAAATTCATTCCTGGTTGGACTCCGTGGAACACGCCACGAAGCGGGAAGCCCGTTGAGTGGTGGGCGGCGGTGCGGTGCATGCCTGCGTGACCGCTAGCCATGTACCGGTCTTCTCCGGTGCGGTAATGTCCAAAACCGGCTGTATGACCGGTGGGGCCGCATCTTGACTACGTGAGACCGGTACCGATCAGTTTGAGTAGATGCCACGGTGAGCAGCCTGAAGCGGCAAGCCTCAGATCCTCGCCGGACTGCCACCAAGCAGCTGCGATGAAAAACAACGTCGAGGTGGGCACAAGGGCGTCTCGCATCCTGGCCATTGTCACCGGCGCGCCTGCACGCGTTGTACCTGCTCCAGCCGTCGCGCATACCACGTCAGCGGGTAGCACATCGCGAAGTAAAGTAGCGCGACCATTCCGTAGATCGGAAACGGGCGGAACGCTGTGTTGGTGATCATCGTGCCGGTCTTCGTCAGTTCGGTGAAACCGATGATCGACGTCAACGCGGTGCTCTTGACCACCTGCACCAGAAAACCGACGGTCGGCGCGACCGCGATCTTCCTTGCCTGCGGCCACACGATATAGCGCAGCTGCTGGCCGAACGTCATGCCGAGACTCGCGCCCGCTGCCCACTGTCCGCGCGGCACCGCTTCGACGCAGCCGCGCCAGATATCGGAGAGATACGCGCTGGTGTAGAGCGTCAGCGTGACGGTGGCGGCAACCCATGCGGACACGTCCACGCCCAGCAACGGCAGACCGAAGAACGCGAGGAACAGTTGCATCAGCAACGGCGTGCCCTGGAACAGTTCGACATAGAGCGAGACCACGCGGCGCAGCCACGGCAGCGGCGACACGCGCATCGCGAGTAGCAGGAGACCGACCGCACCGCCGCAGACGAAGGCGATCAGTGAGAGCAGCACGGTCCAGCGCGCGGCGAGCAGCAGATTGCGCGCGATATCCCACAGGGTGAATTCGTTCATTGTGAGCGCTCCGTTGCCAGCGTCGGCACACGACGCCAGGAGAACCATGTCCGCCAGCTTCGCCGCGCATCGGGTGTGCGTGGCGTGCGTCCCGCAAAAAGGCCGCGGCCGAGCCGGTTCAGCAGTTGCCGCAACAGGATCGACAGCAGCAGATAGGTCGCGGTGATGATCAGATAGCTCTCGAATGAGCGGAAGTTACGCGACTGGATGAAATTGGCCGCATACGTCAGGTCGGGCACCGAGATCTGCGACACCACGGCGGAACCGAGCATCACGATCAGCACCTGGCTCAGGAGCGCCGGAAACACATTGGCCAGTGCCTGCGGCAGCACCACATGGCGGAACACCTGGCGTCCGCGCAGGCCCAGCGCCTGCGCGGCTTGCACCTGGCCGCGCGGAATCGAGTCGATGCCCGCACGCACGATCTCCGTCGCGTAGGCGCCGAGATTGACCGTCATCGCGAGGATCGCAGCCTGCACTTCGTCGATACGGATACCGAGACCCGGCAAGCCGAAGAACACAAAGAACAGCTGCACGATGAACGGCGTGTTCCGTATCAACTCGACGTAACTGGCGACCAGCGTGCGGGCCCAGCGAGGCCCGGCGACGCTGACGCTGGCGCCCGTGACTCCGACGACGCCGCCCAGCACGGTGGACACCGCAGTGAGCCCAAGGGTGACGGCGACGCCATGCGCGAGCATGCCCGCGTAGAAGCCGAAGCCGCTGAAATCGAACGCATAGGTCATGGCGTATTGCTCATGGTCAGGTGAGGCCGGTTCCGAAAGCCGGTCGTCAAAGATTGGCCGGCAGTGGCGCGCGCAGCCACTTTTCCGAAATCGCGTTCATCGTGCCGTCCTTGCGGGCGTGGGCAATCGTCTCATTGACCTTCTGCTGCAGACGCGGCTCGTTCTTGTTCAGACCGACGTGATCCGGCGAGCTGAACAGTGCGAACTTCTGCTCCGGATCGTTCGCCGGATGGCGCGCGAGGATCGTCGCACCGACGTCGTTACCGACCACCATCAACTGGGCCTGTCCGGAAAGAAAGGCGGAGATCGCCCCGTTCGGATCGTCGAAACGTTTGATGGTGGCGCTCGCCGGCGCGACCTTGGTGACGCTCAGGTCTTCCAGCGTGCCGCGCGCCACCGAAATCGTCTTGCCGGCGAGGTCATTGGCGTTTTTGACGACGAGGGTCTTCGGGCCGAATACCGCGAGGTAGTACGGTGCGTACGGCTGCGAGAAGTCGATCACTTTCTCGCGCTCGGGCGTCTGGCCGACCGAGAGCAGCATGTCGGCCTTGCGGTCGGCGAGGTAGGCCATGCGGTTGTCGCCCGTCACCTGGACGAGTTCGACCTTCGCGTTGAGCGCCTTGCCGATCAGGTTGGCGACGTCGATGTCATAGCCTTGCGGCTTCATGTCCGGGCCGATCGAGCCGAACGGCGGATAGTCTTCGAAGACGCCGATCCGGACGACGCCGGACTTGGCGATCGAGTCGAGTGCATCGGCGTGAGCGGCCGGCGCAAATGCCGACAGCGCGGCGATGCCAGCGAACGTCAGCGTCGCGGCGGCCGTGGCGAAGACGCGCCGGGCGCGCAGGGGGAAGGGCCGAAGGGTAGTCATGGTTGTTCCTCTGTCGAAAACGTGGGTGTGGGGGGAATTCAGTGGGTCACGCGCGCCGCGATCAGCTTGCAGGCGTGCGCGGGCAATTCGGCCAGCACCGGCATGCCGAGTACCAGGCCCGGCGTTTCGCGCGGCGTCGTTGCTGCAGTCAGCGTGAAGCCGGCGCAGTCGATCGTCGCTTCGAGCGAGGCGCCGACGTCGCGGATGAATGTGACCGTACCGGCGAGGCGGTTGGGGCCGAGCCCGCTGGAGGCGGGCTTAACGTAGACGTCCTCGGGACGGATCAGCAGGCGAATGTCGCCCGTCGAGCCGGACATGCTCGCCGGATTGGCGACGATGATCTGCTGACCGCCCGGCAGACTCACGTCACCGCGACTGTCGTATGTCACCGGCACGATGTTGCCGAGACCGATGAAGTCCGCGACGAACTCGCTAACCGGGTCGCGGTAGATGTCGAGCGGCTTGCCGACCTGCGCAATCCGGCCTTTTTCCATGACGACGATTTCGTCGGCCATCGTCATCGCTTCGCGCTGATCGTGCGTGACCATGATTGTCGTGATGCCGAGGCGCTGTTGCAGCAGGCGGATTTCAACCTGCATCGCCTCGCGCAGTTTGGCGTCGAGCGCGGACAGCGGTTCGTCGAGCAGCAGCAGTTTCGGTTGCGAGGCAATCGCGCGGGCGATTGCGACGCGCTGGCGTTGTCCGCCGGAAAGTTGCGTGACTGGCCGGTTTGCCATGTGCGGCAACTGGATCAGTTCGAGAAGTTCCGTGACACGGCGCGTTTGCGCGGCCTTGCCGGTCTTGCGCAGGCGCAGCGGATAGGCGATGTTCCCGGCCACCGTCATATGCGGAAACAGCGCGAGCGACTGGAACACCATGCCGAAATCGCGTCGATTGGCAGGTAAATGGGTGATGTCGCGGCCCGCGAAGTTTACGCTGCCGGAGCTCGGCGTTTCCAACCCGGCGATCATGCGCAGCAGGGTCGTCTTACCGCAGCCGGACGGGCCAAGAAAGCAGACCAGCTTGCCGTCCGGCACGCGCAGATCGACGTGGTCGACGGCGTACGCGGCGTTGAAGCGTTTGGTCACGGCCTGAAGTGTCAGATGAGTCATGAGGGTTCCTTGAGCTCTTGCGCGCTCAGAGTGCGACGCCTTCATCGCCAATCAGCTTTTCAAGCAGCCAGATCAGTGCGAAGTCGATGGCGACGATGAAGACCGCGAACGAAAACACGGTCGGGTCGAGCGACGACACCGTGCGGCTGTAGAGCCATATCGGCAGCGTCATCGTGTTGATGCCGTAGAGAAAAAACGTCACGGTGAATTCGTTGAACGAGATGATGAACGCGAACAGCATGCCGGCGAGGATGCCGGGGCGCATCAGCGGCAACACAACGTCGATCAGCGCGCGGCGCGGGCTCGCGCCCATCACGCAGGCGGCTTCCTCGAACTCCGGACCGATCGAGGCCACCGATGCCGCGCAGTTCTTCACCGTGAAAGGCAGCGTGAGAATCACGTGCGCAATGATCAGACGGAACACGCCGAGTTCGACCGGCAGGACGTTAAACACGAGCAGCAGCGACAGCCCGAGCATCACCAGCGGATAGACGAGCGGCAGCGCAACGAACTGTTCGACGGCCGACTTGCCGCGAAAACGGTAGCGGCTCAATGCATACGCGGCCGGCACGGAAACCAGCGTCGAAATGATCATTGTCGACACCGCGACGATCAGGCTCGTTGTCAATGCGCTACCCATTGACAGCACGTCGCTTGCATCGGGTGAGACAAAGGTGTGCCATGCGGCCCGATACCACTGCAGGCTATAGCTGGGCGGCGGAAATTGCAGCGTGTCCGACGCGCTGAACGACATCGTGATCATCGTCAGAATCGGCAGCGCTGCGAGGAACAGGACGATCGCCGCGAGCAGCGCCGCGGGCTTGCCGAGCTGGCCCGGCATCGTCATGGGCAGGCGCAGGGTGCGCAACCGAAGGATTTGGGCTGGCGTGCTCATGCGGACGGCTCCTCAAGACGTTGAGTGCGGCGCGCGAGGCTCTGCGAGATCGCCATGACGGCGAGCGTCGCCACCATCAGCACCACGCCGGATGCCGACGCAGCCGGCCAGTTCAGCAGCGGCGAGACCTGGTCGTGTACCAGCACGGCGAGCATCGGCACGCGCCGGCCGCCGAGCAGCAGCGGCACCGCGAACGCACTTGCGTTGTAGGCGAAGACGAGCAGGCCGCCGGAGACAAGCCCGGGCATCGCGAGCGGTAACATCACGTGACGCAGCGTCTGCCAGCGCGTCGCACCGAGCGTTGCCGCGGCTTCTTCGTACGAGCGCGACACGGCACGCATTGCGCTCGACAACGGCAGCACCGCGAGCGGAAACGCCGTCTGGATCAGGCCGAGCAGCACGCCATGCTCACGATAAAGCCATTGCACCGGACGCTGGATCATGCCGCTCGCGAGCAATGCGTGATTGAGCAAACCCGCCGGTCCAAGAATCACCAGCCAGCCATAACCCTGCAGCAACAGATTGACGAGCAGCGGCAGCAGTACGCCAGCCAATAGCAGCCGGCGCGCCAGACGCGACTCGGTGCGCGCCATCGCAAGCGCGACCGGAATCGCCAGCAGCACCGCGCACACCATGCTCTGAAACGCGAGCCGCAGCGTGAGCCACAACGCGTTCAGGAAATATGAATCGGCGAGATCGGCGTAATTCTGCAGCGTGAAGCCGCGCCATTCGTCGCCGGCCGTGCCGAAGCTCATGCGCAGCACGACGAGCGACGCTGCGGCGAGCACCGCGAGAAACGCGAGGATTGGCGCGAGCAGCAGCCACGGCCGAGCCTTGGTGAGTGCGGTGCCCGACGCGGGGGCAACCGGCTCGTCCGGCGCCCCTGGTCCGGCGCGGCGCAAAGGGAGTTCGGACATGGTAGTCATCCCGAGAAGATCTCGGTGTAGCGCTTGATCCACGCGGGCTGCACTACGGCAAGTGCCTTGTCGTCATGCAGGAAGGCCTTCTCCGCAATCTGCTGCGGACTCGGCACATACGCGCGCCCTTCGGCTGGGATCACCGCCTTGGAGTTGACAGGACCGTTCAGCACGTCGGCAGCCATTCGGCCTTGCACACCCGCATCAAGCGAATGATTGATGAAGGCGTGAATGAGGTCGCTGTCGCCCGGATGCGATTTCGGAATCACGGTGAACAACAGCTGCGTGGCAAAGCCTTCCTTCATGCCGTATGTCACAGCCATCTTGTATTCGGGCTTCCTGATCTGCTCAGGAAAGAACGCGGGCGAATAGATGCCACCGATATCGAGCGAACCGGTCCGGAACAGGTCGGCGACCTGATTCGGATTCTCGCCGAGCGTCATCACACGGTCCTTCAATACCATCAGCTTCTTGAAGCCGGGATCAATGTTCTGCTGCGAGCCGCCTGACATTTTCGCGGCGATGATCGCCAGATCGACCGCCTCGGCAAACTCAGGCGGCGGCAGGAACAGGCGGCCTGCGTATTTGGGGTCCCACAGCGCCTCGTATGACGAAGGCGGCGTCTTGACGGTCGCCGTGCTGTAGATCAGTCCGTCGGACCACAGCAGGTAACCGACACCAAAGCCGTTTGCGCCGGTTCGATACTGTGCGGACACGTCCTTGAGATTCGGCAGCTTGTCGAGATCGGGCTTGACGAGCAGGCCCGCATCGCCGAGACCCGCGGCGCCCACGCCCGCGAGCGTGATCACGTCATAGGTGGGACGGTCGCCCGTAGCCTTCACCTTGGCGACCATGCCCGAGGTACCATCTGCGCGATCGGCAATCACCTTCGCGCCGGTCTTGGCCATGAACGTCGCGGCAATATTGTGCAGCGCGGCAGTCCCTGTATCGTCCGACCAGGTCAACAGGCGCAGCGTCTTACCCGCAAAATTGTGTTCCTGGGCCCTCACATTGATGAAGGGCATCGGTAGTGCGGACGCCGCGAGCGCTGCGCCGATCGTCTTGAAGGCTTGTCGCCGTCCCGTACTGAAATTTTTCATCGCCGTCTCCATGGATGGTTACATTAGGAATCCGATCTATGCGCCGGATGAGTGCTTGTATTGTGTCGCGTATGCATTGACTCTAGGACTGCGAGAAGGGCATCACAAACGAAATATGGGCATGCGCGTCATGACGAACGTGCATAGCCTGGTGGCCTGGTTTCCTGGTCTTACAGGAAGCGTCATGTGAAGTACGCGTGGCGCGGCCTCTAGCCTGGACGGAGCGAAGCGGAGCACGGGGGACAGTCCGCCGCGCCCCCGGATTCACACGTTACGTCCGGTACTTCACCTTCGGTAGCACGCACAACATTTCATACAGCAGGTTCGCGCCGACCAGCGCCGTATTGCCGGACGGGTCGTACGGCGGCGAAATTTCCACCAGGTCACAGCCCACGATGTCCAGCCCACGGCAGCCACGGATGATTTCGAGCGCTTGCCAGATCGTCAGGCCGCCGATTTCTGGCGTGCCCGTGCCGGGTGCGAAACTCGGGTCCAGGCCGTCGATGTCGAAGCTCAGATACACCGGGCCGTCGCCCAGTTTCGTGCGCACCTCGTCCATGATCGGCGCGACCGACTTGTACCAGCACTCCTCCGCCTGCACGACACGTATGCCGTGCGATCTCGACCAGTCGAAGTCCTCCGCCGTATAGCCGGTGCCGCGCAGGCCGATCTGCGCGACGCGGTTGCCGTCGATCAGCCCTTCTTCGATCGCGCGCCGAAACGGCGTGCCATGCGCGATCTTTTCGCCGAACATTGTGTCGTTCACATCCGCATGGGCGTCGACGTGAACCACGCCGACCGGGCCGTATTTCTTCTTCATCGCGCGCAGGATCGGTAGCACGATCGTGTGGTCGCCGCCCATCGTGAGCGGCACGCAGCCATGCGCGAGGATCTCGTCATACGCTTCGGTGACGATGTCCATACTCTTCTGCAGGTTGAACGTGTTGATCGCGACGTCGCCGATGTCGGCCACCTGGATACTGTCGTAGGGCGCTGCGCGGGTCGCCATGTTGTACGGGCGCAGCAGACACGATTCGGCGCGGATCGCGCGCGGCCCGAACCGCGCGCCCGACCGGTTTGACGTGCCGGTGTCAAGCGGCACGCCGACGAAACATGCATCAAGCCCCTCGGCCGACATCGCGGTCGGCAAGCGCATCATCGTCGCCGGGCCCGCGAAACGCGGCATCCGGTTGCCGCCGAGCGGCTGGTTGAACGGGTTATCGGACGGGTTATCGTGCTTCATCGCAAATCCTTTTAAATAGACTGGCTAATTGGCTGACGAAGCGTCAGCACCTGCTTGATTTCCTGGAAGGCGGCAAGCCCGAACGGGCCCAGTTCGCGCCCCACACTGCTGCGCTTGTAGCCGCCCCACGAGGTTTGCGGATAGATCAGTTGCGGTGTGTTGACCCACACCACGCCGGCCTCCAGCGCGCGCGCGACCCGTTCGCCGCGTGCCTCGTCGGCGGTGACGACCGTCGCCACCAGCCCGTACTCGCTGTCATTGGCGACGTCAACGGCTTCCTGTTCGGTGTCGAACACGCGCACGCACAGGACCGGGCCGAAGATCTCGTCACGCCACAAAGCGCTCGTCGGCGGCACGTCGGCAAAAATCGTTGGCGCGATGAAAAACCCCTGCTCTGGCGCGTCGGCTGGCCGGCCGCCGCCGGTTAAGAGCCGCGCACCGTCGGCAATACCCTGTTCGATGTGGCCGCGCACCCGTTCGAATTGGGCTCGGTTCACGAGCGGCCCCATCTGCACACCCGGCGCAAACGGGTCGCCGACGACGATCCGCTCCGCGCGCTCGACAAGCCTCGCCAGCAGCGTGGGCGCGAGTTTGCGCGCCACCAGCACCCGGCTCGTCGCGGAGCACATCTGGCCACTGTTGAAGAAGCCGCCCGCCTCGATCAGGGCGAGCGCCAGGTCAACGTCCGCATCGTCGAAAACCATGATCGACGACTTGCCGCCGAGTTCGAGACTCACACCCTTCAGCGTGTCGGCGGCAGTCTTCATCACTGTCTGGCCGACGCCCGTGCTGCCGGTAAACGACACTTTCCTGACACCGGAATGCGCGACGAGCGGCGCGCCCACGTCGGCTCCGGTGCCCGTCACCGCGTTGAAAACGCCCGCCGGTAAGCCGACAGATGCGATGGCCGAGGCCAGTTCAAGCTCCGGCAGCGGTGTGATTTCGGACGGCTTGAGCACGACCGTGCAGCCGGCCGCGAGCGCCGGGGCGAGCTTCCATGCCGTCGTCACCATCGGGAAATTCCACGGTACGATCAGCGCGGCTACGCCGCACGGCTCGCGGCAAATCCGCGCACGGTACTCGGTGCTGGGGATGCTGACGTCTTCGTCGGTCATGTCGTCCAGCCGCTCGGCCAGTTGGGCGTAATAGCGGAACGTCCCGATCACGTCGTCGACGTCCGTCTGCGCCTCTTCTTGCGGCTTGCCGTTGTTCAGCGATTGCAGCATCGCGAGACGCTCGCGCCGCGCCTCGACTTCCGCCACGATTGCGCGCAGGTAGCGTGCGCGCTCGGCGCCGGTCGTTTGCCGCCACGCGCGAAACGCGCGGGCAGCGCCGGCCACCGCCAGTTCGACGTCGTGGGCGGTACCCGCGGCCACGTCGGCCAGATGGGCCCCAGTCGCCGGGTTGGTCACGGCAACCGTCCTGCCCAGTGCGCCGTCGACCCAGCGGCCATCAATATAGAGCTGCGTCAGGAACTGCGCGTCGTTCGGCGCGTTCATGCCTGTTCTCCCGGCACATGGTCGAACCATTTCTGTTCGTCGATTTCGATCAAAGTGGGCACGTGGCGTCCCGCGGCCTGCTTCAGTTCGTTCGCAAGCAGGGCCGGCGTATCGGCCGATGTGGCGCAGCAGCCGAAACCGCGGGCCAGGGCGAGGAAGTCCGGCGTGTATATGTCGACGCCGATCGGCTCGATATCGCGCTCGACCATGTATTTCCTGATCTCGGCATAGCCCCGGTTGTTCCACAGGAGCACGATCACCGGCACGGCGGCTTCGACGGCGCTCGCCAGTTCGGGCAGCGTGAACTGCAGGCCACCGTCGCCGATCAGACAGATCACGGGCCGGTTGCCGGCCGCAACCCGCGCGCCGATCGCGGCCGGCAACCCGTAGCCGAGCGTGCCGTAGCCCGTCGACGAGTTGAACCATGACCTGGGCACGGCCGCCTCGAAAACGAAATTGCCGGCGTAGACCGGGCGCGTCGAATCGCCCACGATGACCGCGTCGGGTAGCGTGTCCGATACGGTGTCAAAGAGAGCCGCCTGCGAGCGAGTGGGTGCGTCGTAACCGGCATTGACCGCGGCACGTACGGCGCTCACGCGTAGTGCGCCCCAGCCGGCATCGCGCGGCGGCAGCGGGCGCGTCGCCAGCCTGGCGTCGAGCGCGGCGAGGGCGAGCTTCGCGTCGGCCGCGATCGCCACGTCGGGCGGGAAGTTGCGCATCGCCTGCTGGGCATCGATATCGATTCTGACCAGCTTGCCGTCGATGGCGAACCCGCCGTCGAACACCACGTCGTAGTCGGTCTCACCGAGTTCGGTGCCGACTGCGAGCACCACGTCGGCCTCGCGCACCACCGTGCGCGTCGCGGGAAGCGACTGGGTCGAGCCGATCGACAGCGCATGGCCGCGCGGCAACAGGCCCTTCCCGTTGATCGTCAGCGCTACCGGCGCGTGCAAGCGTTCGGCCAGCGCGCGCAATTCGGGGGCGGCCTCGATAGCCCCGCCGCCGGCCAGGATCAGCGGGCGTCGCGCGCTAGCTAGCAAGGCGGCGGCGGCGTCGAGCGCGGTCGGTGCGCCTGCGGGCTTCGCGGGAAGCACCGCCGCGCCGGATGTCATGCCGCAAGCGGGCGCGACGATCACGTCGAGCGGAATCTCGATGTGGACCGGCCGCGGCCGCTCGCTCGCGAACACCGCGAACGCGCGGGCCAGCACCTGCGGCAGTTCGTCCGCATTCAGCAGCGTGTGGGAAAAGGCGGTGAGCCCGGCGAATACGCCGCGCTGCGACGGCAGTTCGTGCAGGCGGCCAGCGCCGCCACCGAGCTGGCGCGTGGCGTTGACGCTGGAAATCACGAGCATCGGGATCGAATCGGCATAAGCCTGAGCCATCGCGGTCGCGATATTCGTCATGCCCGGCCCGGTGATGATGAAGCACACGCCGGGCTTGCCAGTAAGGCGCGCATAGCCGTCGGCCATGAACCCGGCGCCCTGCTCGTGGCGTGGCGTGACGTGGCGCAGCGTCGACGCCGCGAGCCCACGATACAGCTCGACGGTATGGACGCCGGGAATGCCGAACACCAGTTCGACGCCATAGTGTTCGAGCAGCGTCACGAGCGCTTCGCCGCAGGTCTGCGTGATCATCGGCCGGGGCTGATGGTGCCCGTCCGCGTGGCCGAAGAGCGAGGCCGTTTCAGGATAGTTCATGAGACTCCTGCGAATTGATCGGTTGCCGGTGCATGCCTGTCTCCGGAGTTTGCGTAGTGATCCATTCTTGTTCCTTGACGTGTGCACGGCAAACGATGAATTTGCATGCTCGCCATGTTCCTTGCACATGGCCGTAATCAGGAGAGCGATACGTTCAGACGAATCGGCGGCTTTGTTCGGTGCATATAATAGAAAGCGAGTTGGGAAGTACATCCGGCCGTCATGAATTTTCCAAATGGTGGAAGGGAACGACCATGCGCCGCCTGCCGCCGCTGAACGCGCTGCAAATCTTCGAAACGGTGGCGCGCCACCGCAGTTTCACGCGCGCTGCCGATCATCTTTGCCTGACGCAGGGGGCCGTGAGCCGCCAGATCCAGGCGTTGGAGGAGTACTACGGATTTGCTCTGTTCACGCGACACGCGAAGGGGCTCGTGCTGACGATGGAAGGCGAACAGCTACTGCCGACAGTGAAAGAGAGCTTCGCGCGCATCGAGGAGACTTCGCTGCGGCTAACCCGGCAGCGCACCGATCTCGCGCTGAAGGTACCCACCTGCCTGATGCGCTGGATCCTGCCGAAGATCATGCGCTTTCAGGCCGAGTATCCCGACATCCAGTTGCAACTCACGACGACATGGCAGCACGACGTCGATTTCCAGATCGAGCCGTTCGATGCGGCGATCATCTATGGCTCTTCGCCGGGCGCCGGCGTTCATTCGATTGCGCTGTTCGACGAACAACTGGCGCCTGTTTGCGCGCCGTCGCTGAGGGAAACCACGTCGCTCGACAGCGTGGCCGATCTTGCGCGGCATACGCTTCTGCACCCGACGCGCGACCACCGCGACTGGAAGATGTGGCTCGCCCATGCCCATGCACCCGAGATCGATGCCGACCTCGGTCAGAGTTTTGATACGCTCGACCTTGCGACGAACGCGGCGATGCAGGGTTTCGGCGTTGCGATCAGCGACTGCTCGCTCGTCAGTGAGGATGTCGCGTCGAAGCGTCTCGCGATGCCGTTCAACATCGTGCTGACGACGGGCGCCCGCTATTATTTCGTCTATCCGGATTGCCTCGCGCACCAGCACAAGGTGAACCTGTTTCGCGAGTGGATCGGGGCTAATGGGGAGGCGTGACGACGGGAACCGGCGAAAGGGTGGGGCGCGGATGGTCTACCCCGCCGACAGCATGCGTCGCGTGGAGTCGATCGCGTGGGGCGCGCGTCGCGAGTTCCTTCGGTTCTGGTGATCATGTAGCCCGCCCCCTCCGTTCGACTCGAACGCCTGGCGTAGAGTCGGGTGCGAACACCGACGTGACGCAAAGATGCTGTAATGGTCGAGTTGCATGAGAGTCGCCAGTGATTGGGTCTTCCCGGCTTGGGAGCTGTCAGTCGCGATCCGCTTCTGAACGGCTCAAACGGGTCGACAACGAGCATTAGCTTTTCTCGTAAGCGGCCATTTTCGATCGGTGCGTTCCACTGGTAGCTTAATGACCGGAATGGCCCACGATCTGCCGACCGACTCGAAGTGATGAGTGGCCGCTGCACCTTGCAAGCAGCCGTTGAGTTCGGGAGGGGTTGAAGGGCTGCAGTGGGTCGCGTGCAGCCGATCGCCGCATCGCGCAGCTTTGGCGTGCGTATGCTGCTTGCATGAGGCAGCGACCAGGCCAGAAACGGCCCGTCACGATCTGTTCGCGAACGTCAACTCATGAGGAGCGAGCGGCCCTTCGACGCGGCGACGCCTCGATCGATAGCTGCGCCTGAAAGCGGTCGATGAGCTATCAATGCCTCGACGAGGCTCGCCAGTGACGCCGATCATTTACCGTGGCGGTATTGTGGGCATAATGTCATTCGTGCGGCCCACCAGCCCCAACTTTGAAAGAAAGGTGAATACGGCGGCCCCTGAAAAAATTGTTCAAACACTTTTCGCGAACCCTCCGTTACGGAACGGGAGAAGGGGCCTACGTCGAAGAATTGATTTCGTAGAGTGCGAGACAGCGTGGTCGCAATTCAAATAGACAGATGAAAAGAATCTATACGTACAAAGGCTTCGAGATCGCGGTCGAGCTTGAACCAGTGTGGGAAGCGTCCGGCAACGTTACATTGCTGCCTCCGCGTGGCTTCATCGCCGTCGTGCACATTAGAACGGCGGGCGCTACTCGGCTCATGATTGCGCCGATACGGCTGACAGCAGATAACCAGCAGCCTTTCGCGACGGAAGCCGCCGCGCTCATGGCAGGGTTCAGCGCCGGGCAGCGGGTCGTAGACGACACACTCGTCCAGTGAGTTCGCCAATCGCGATGGATTGACGATTGGATGAAGGTAACGGCGGAAGCGGTTTGGCTTCCGCTTAGTATCGGTTTTGTCCGCAGTATCGCGTGAGCATGACCAAGCTGATTCTCGCGAACGCAAAAACTGGGGAGTTCTCGGCGATCATGCAAGACGAAGATGTCGACGCTGACCAGATCAACAAGCTATCAATACAATCGCCCCCCGTACCGCAACAACAGGGGCGAGCGCAGAGATTCAATGCCGGGTGCTGCTCCAGTCCCACCAGTCGCGATGGTAATCCAGCCTTCTAAGCAGTTTTCGGCGCATTTGCTCCCGGTGATAGTGAGCGGCGACGAACGCTGTTGCCGTCACCAGCACGAATGAACCTACGACGATTGCCACTGCTTCGCTCATCGGAACCTCCATTGCTAATCTCTCGGGTTCACTGCAGGTGTTGCCCTCCGTTGATCGCGATGTTGGCGCCGGTCACAAAGCCCGCTTCGCGCGAGCACAGGTACAGCACGAGTGCGGCGACTTCGTCCGGCTGCCCGAGCCGGCCGACCGGAATCTGCGGAATGATCTTTGTCTCGCGGATGTCCTCGGGCACCGCCATCACCATCTTCGTCGCGATATAGCCGGGCGAGATCGTGTTGACAGTGACGCCTTTTTTCGCCACCTCGAGCGCCAGCGATTTCGTGAAACCATGCATGCCGGCCTTTGCCGCCGCATAGTTGGTCTGGCCGAACCCACCCTTGGAGCCAATGACCGACGACACGTTGATGATGCGGCCCCAGCCGCGCTCGACCATGCTGTCGCACACCGGCTTCGTCATGTTGAACACCGAATCGAGGTTGGTGCGGAGTACCGCGTCCCAATTGACCTTGTCCAGTTTTTTGAAGCTGGCGTCGCGCGTGATGCCGGCGTTGTTGATCAGGATGTCGACCGGTCCGACTTCCGCTTGGATCTGCGCCAGGCATTTTTCGCATGAGTCGTAGTCGGCGACGTCGACCGCATACGCGCGGAACTGTCGTCCCTCGGCTTCCATGCGTGCGAGCCCCGCTCGTTCGCACCGGTGTTGCAAGGCGAATGGGTGACGACGACCGCGTGACCGGCGTCATGCAACTTGATGCTGATCGCCTCGCCCAGTCCGCCCATGCCACCCGTTACTACCGCGATCTGCTTTGCCATCGAATCGTCCTCACAAATTCCGGCGGCGTGCCCGTCTGGAGCAACACTGCCTTCAGTCAAGAATTGGATGCATTGAAATGCCGGATCCTTCTCCAAAATGAATAAAAGGAATCCTACATATAGATATGGGACCGACAACGCGGGCATTGCTGCCCGCGTGAGTCTTAGTGCTTCACGCTTGCGACTACGGCAGCCGACTCGGCGGCACTACGTTTGGCGGCCTTGGACGCTGAGGCCGTGACGGCTTCGAGATTGGTCCCGGCCATCTCCACGGCCTGCTGCCCCGTCTTCTGCAGCGATTCGCACAGCGTGGCGGTGGCGCTGATCGCGGACTTCCACGAGGCGATCGCCGCTTCGGAACCCGCGGGAGCACTCTTCGTCGCTTCCTCGATGAATTCCTGCATGCGTGCGTTATACCGTTCGTACTGCGTTTGTGCGAGTTGCGCGATCTCAGCCTGCGTGGTTGACGCGATGTCGAAGAGTTGACGGCCGTATGACAGTGATTTCTCCGCGAAAGGTGCGGTGAAACCGGCTTGCAGCGTGAACCACTGCTGCGGGTCGGTTGTGCCGGACGCCTTCGTCAGGTTCTCCTGCGACTCCGCCAGCGTGGACCTGATGACCTGCAGGTTCAGGGCGACCAGTTTTTCGACGCCTTCAAAGACCTTGCCGGTCAATCCGAAGAATGCGTCGAGGCCAGCCTTCTGCGATGCGGCGATTTGCTCGGGACTCGATAGAGCCATTATTGAAATTCCTCAGGATTCAGTCCGCCGGACGAAGCCCCGATCGACCGGGTTTCGCGCGACGAATGGCGATAATGGATGGACCGACGCGCAAGGACGCCTGCCAGGCAGCATGCGTCGCGAGTACTCGGAGGGTCGTTACAGCAGGAGGCACTACACATTAAAGTCCAACTAAAGCTACTTCGCTTAGTTTTTCTTCGGCGCGCGCGCCGCAATTCCCTAGCGCCTACGCGCGACGGCCTTGAGAATGGAAGCGCCTTCGCTTGTGACTTGAGGACGTGGATAGCCCGATGCGAGGCTTTCCAGCGATATGAGTTGGCGCTCCAGCAGCGTGTCGAGCTCGGCGCGGCCCAGTTCGATCTGATCCGGCGCGTCCTTGATGAGCATTAAGGTGGCGAATTCATGGGGACTCAGCATATCGTCTCCTCGATTTAGTCTGTCTGCGCCGCGCAGCATTAGTTACCCTCTTCGCGGAGAATGGCGGCAAATATTTCCCTTACCAGGCAAAACAAACGTTAGGGAAATCCTGACCGAGACGTCATCATAACCGCTCAATTTTCAATTGCAATATGCGGAGTACTTTTTTGATTTGTCTGCTTATTTAGCCTGCATGGAAGGCGACGCTTGCCATTCCCTGCCGGCGAGATACCACGGAAGCCTCGATGGGCTGGGCCCGGGCAGATCTGACGCACACTTCGATGTCTGAATTGGCAGTCCAATCAATGCGCAGTGCAACGCCCCTATTCATATTTGAATATGGTGTTTATCTGGCAGCATTCTCTTTTTCAGACATGGCCGCTTATAACCGGATATTGAGAAATATTTATTACATCGCATGCGAGTCGCTTATTCTCTAGAATGCTGACCGGCGTAAAGGCTCAATAGCATTGACTTCTCCCGCGTCGCGAAGGGAAGTCAACAGGTCATCGACAATACGTCATCCCGCGCCAGAGCCACCCACCAGCGCATCGGCTTCGCTGAAAAATGGCTTGCCGCGCGATTCGCCCAAGCGCAGTGGGGAGAACACGGCGACAGCGGCACGGCCCTTGCGGATCCTCACGACCGCCACAAATCCGATGCTGGTTGTCGCGCTGGGTCCGGCCTCCCAGTTGAACTCAGTCACGCCAAAGCCCATATCGACGTTCGGTGACACCCGAGGCCGCCGTTTTCCCTCCGGTAGCTCTGCATGGCGATTTGTGCCGTCGAAGTTAGCGGCACCGGACAGCCAAAACCAGTTGCGCTTTCGCGCAACGCGCCATGCCTGGCGCACCAAAAAAAAGCCGCAGACATTGCTGCGGCCTGAACACACACGCCGCGCACAGGGCGCTGACGTTAGCTTCACCCTACACATCTGCATTCCCGAAGCAATCAGGTATTTCGTCTGGATATTTGCGTGAGCGCGCGTTGCCGCATCTGCCGCGGCGCGGGCTTATGTCAATCGCTGCCGCAGGCGTTGCAGAATGGCCACGATGCCGGACGTTCGGCGCTCGAATGTCACAAGCGAGGTCATTGATCAAGCCTAGGGCAAAGCTGAACAAGCGGGTAAATCGGCGACGTGTCAGCGATTTGAACTTCGCCAAGTGATGAGGCCGAGCTTAAGCCCTTGCTTTTCGGCCCTCGCAGGCCTGTTGGGCGGGCACTTTGCCCGCCTTTCGCCCACTATGGGCGTACCGGTGCCATCAGTTTCTTGCGCGACAGGTAGACGTTCGCCAGTGCGAGCGCGACGAACGCCCGGTTGGCGTTCTTTGCCAGCCCTCGATAGCGCACCTTGGTAAATCCCCACAGGCGCTTCACAACCGCGAAGACGTGTTCGACTCGCGCCCGGATCTTCGACTTGTTGCGGTTCTTGCCGCGCTGCACCTCGTCGACTTCGCCGCCCGCACGGCGCGTGCGCTGATTGGTATAGTCGCGCGCCCTGGGCGCCTTGCTGTGGATCAGTGCCTTCTGGCTCGCATAGGCGCTGTCGCCGTAGACGCGCCGCTCCTGCCCGTGCAGCAATTGCGGCAGTGGATGCTTGTCATGCACATTGGCGGGCGTGAGCACCGCGCTGTGCGCCAGGCCGCTCTGGCTGTCCACACCGATGTGCAGCTTGGCGCCGAAATACCATTGGCGACCCTTGCGGGTCTGATGCATCTCGGGGTCGCGCGCCTTCTGCTCATTCTTCGTCGAGCTCGGCGCGCCGATGATCGTCGCGTCCACGATGGTGCCGCTTTTGAGCTTCATGCCGCTGGCCTGAAGGACCCGGCCGACTTCGGCAAACAATTGCTCGCCCAGTTTGTGCGTCTCCAGCAGGCGCCGGAATTTGAGCAGCGTCGTCGCATCGGGCACACCTTCGCAACCCAGGTCAATTCCGGCAAAGCGACGCAGGCTGGCGCTGTCGTAGAGGGCCTCTTCGCAAGCGAAGTCGGCCAGATTGAACCAGTGCTGCACGAAGTGGATCCGCAGCATGCGCTCCAGACCAATTGGCGGGCGGCCATTGCCGCGCTTCGGATAATGCGGCTCGATCACCGCGCACAACTGCGACCATGGCACGATCGCATTCATCGTGTCGAGAAACTCGTCGCGCCGCGTGCGTTTGCGGTGGGTCTCGAAACCCGCACCTTGATCGGCTGCCATCGCCAGCGTCTGCTGTTTCATCCTGTTCTGCCTTCCTCGTTTAATCCGATCTCTATAACGCTTGACGTGCCAGATTGGTGGACTTAATCAGTGTTGCCCTAGTACGACATCCGTAAAGTGCCTTAACAATTTTCCAACTCAACGAAGCTGGCAGGAAGGTGAACACGGGCCGAAATCATGCGCGGAATTATTAAAGCTAATTGCGGGACGTTGTACTAGTCCTTCGTGAGCATGGACGGAAGCGAACGCGAATCCCGGCCTCCAGTTAGATCCGACGGGGCGGCGGGGGCAGAACGGCCGCTCTGGAGCGCGGTGGTGACATTCGCAGAAACTAACTGAGTGGCAGGAATGGGTCGAGCCCGTGTAAAAACGCAAAAACAGTCGGTTTTCGGGTGTCGCTTTACCCTTCCCAAGTCGCTACCAAGCCGATACAGAGCGATCTGGAGGGCCGGTTTTTTAGAGCGCCACATTCAACGAGTGTTTTCGCACAGCCTCGGTCGAAAGTACGCGTTCGTTGAACTCGGTAGCGGCTGTTCGCCGCCGCTCCTCGATGAACGACCGGTGAGCAGCGGTAAGCAGGCACGAAAAGCTGCGGCCAGCCCGGTGTCAGCGAATGACCGCTGGACATGGGTGACCCGCCGTTGACACCGCTGCGATCCGTACCGATCGTAACGGGAGTCAAAATTCGTTTATGCGGCGAGGCCGGGTTTTCGCGCTGAGCGTTGAGCAGAGTGCCGCGCCTCACCCGTTCCAGGCGTCCATCCGGGGCGCAGCAGTCAACCCCGTCCCCTCCTAGCCAGGCGTGGCCGGCACGGCCACGCTGCCGCGCCTGCCGCGCGGCACCCTCACCCGGTCAACTCGAGGCATGGCATGCACCCGGCTCCCAGGGTCCCGCCCTTGACCCGCGACCGTAGCCGATAGCGGGCAGGCATCAAGGGGCGAGGGACCGTGTCGCCCGCACTCCTCCCTCGCCTTTTTCCTTGACGCCTGCCCGCTATCGGCTCCTCCAGTCGCACGGGCGGGAACCCGGGACCCTGGCGGCAGCAACGCCAACCCCGAGTTCCACCGGGAGGTGTCCAGCCGCAACGGCAAGTCACATCCCCTCGCCCGGTTCAGGTCCTCAACCTTGACTGTGGAGACTGCCATGCAACTCGCTTCCTCTTTCCGTTACGGCTCCCCGGTGCTGCGCGCTGACTCGCCCCTTTCAGATGATCAGATTCGCCGTGTTGCCCCGTCCATCTTCGCGGACGGCAAGCACGAAAGCCGTTCGGAACGCTACACGTACATTCCCACCATCGACGTGCTGCGCGGCCTACGCAACGAAGGCTTTCAGCCGTTCATGATCTGCCAGACCCGCGTGCGCGATGAGGGCAAGCGCGAATTCACCAAGCATATGCTCCGGCTGCGCCATGCCGACCAGATCACCGGCGAGGAAGCCGACGAAATCGTGCTGCTGAACTCGCACGACGGCACGAGCAGTTACCAGATGCTCGCAGGCACATTCCGGTTTGTGTGCCAAAACGGCATGGTGGCTGGCGAGAACATCGCCGATATCCGTGTGCCGCACAAAGGCAACGTCGTTCAGAACGTGATCAATGGCGCGTTCGACGTGCTCGACGGCTTCGACCTGATCCGCGAGCAGAAGGAAGGCATGCGCGCCGTGACGCTCGACCGCGACGAACAGCAAGCGTTCTCCCGCTCCGCGCTCGCGCTGCGCTACGACCCGAGCGATGCCGAAGCACCCGCCCCCATCACCGAAAGCCAATTGCTCGCGCCGCGCCGTTACGAGGATCGCCGCGATGATCTCTGGACGGTCTTCAACCGCATTCAGGAAAACCTGACCAAGGGCGGTCTACATGGACGTTCGCGCACGGGCCGGTCCATGTCCACGCGCCCCATCACCGGCATCGATCAGAACGTGAAGCTGAACCGCGCCCTCTGGATGCTCGCGGACGCCATGCGCCAGATGAAGGTGTAACCGACCGTGGGGCGGCGCACTCGCGCCGCCCATTCTCCGCCGTTGCTGAAGAAGGTCGACGCCGCTGCCACCGCCGAACTGCGGCCCGCGAAAGTCGCACGGGTCCCGGAAGTCCTCACCGTTCGCGAGATTTCGACCATACCCTCGTGGGCCGTCCGCGACGACGTGGATGAGGACGACTCCGTTACCGGAAGCGACACAGGAAACTCGCGGGACAGCAACGACGACGACGCGGAATCAGCGCACAGCCGGCGTGGCCCTTCCCGACTGCCGCCATAGTGAATACGGCGCAAGGCTGCCCTTCGCGACGCGTAAGCTTCGCCTCGTACTGATGACGCGGCACAGCAGGCGGCAGCACCCTTTAGGGGCCGCCGTGTGCCTGCCGCAACTGCACCGCGCGACAATTCGCGCCCGCCGTATGACCACCCGCCCCCCTTCCACTAAACCGTCCACGACCAGTAACATCAGGCAGAGCACGGCTCCGCCCATCAGCAATAGACGGCGCATCGAGCGTGCAAAACGCCTTTCCATCCCTGTCGCCATCGCATCCACCCGCACCACCGTTGCATCAGTTGCCTGTCCGAACGCGCCAATCGCATCATCCAGCCGCTCACGCTGCTCGCGCCCCGAAATTGCAGCTGCGCCAATCAGCCGATTACCTGCCGAGCGCGCGACCCGATTTGCTATACGCACGGTCAAAGCCGTCAGCGCCGCCTCATTGAGATTCGCCAGCGCAGCCCGATACCGCGCCTCATGTTCCCGTATCAGCTTTTCCGCGAGTTGGATCGTCGACTTGCACCGCTCAAGCGCATCCTGGTGTTGTTGCATCAGAGCATCGGTCGCGCCGCCGACTTCTCGGCGCGCGGCTTCGAGACTGCCCTCGCTCACCCACCGAATACGTTCCGGCATCCCCTCATACAGGCGCGCATAGTATTCGAGCACCGCGATGATCGACCATAGCGCGTCGTTCTCTTGCAGATTCAGTACGCTCGATACTCGACGCATACGGGCCAGACTAGCCTCGTCCGGGACATCGCCGGATATTTCATGAAACAGGCGCATGAGCGGATCAACCGGCTGCGATCGTCTACTGCTCATGGGCGGTCCCGTCGGCGCCGATCGCCTTCGCGAACATGACATCGCACAACGCCCGCCAACGCAATAGTTCCGCTCGCTCCCCTATGTGCATCATTTCCGACGCCTTGCGGATGGACATCCGCCGACTCCGAAGTTCGTCGGCCACACGATCCGCAAGATCTGGAAAATCGAGTGAGTGCCCTCTCGCCTCAATGGTCTTGCGAAGCTGCGATAACTGATACAGCGCGAACTTGTCGGGCGTGCCGAAATAGCCATTTCGCACCACGTGCGTCACCGCATTGGGAAATGTCTTACTGAATGCGTGCAGCAGCTCGAGGCTGTCGCGCTGCCGGTTGATCACCCACAGCACGACGAGCTGACGCCGCAATTCGCCGAGCGTACTGGCGAGTGTCGCACCGAAGCGTGCGACACCCGTCTGACTGCGAGCCGCCGTGTTCACGATGACGGCGGCGTCCCGGCGTTCGTCGCAGAAGTTGACAAGACCGATCCAGCCGTCTGCCTCGTCCAGGCTATAGGCGATGCAATGCATCTCGTCCTGAACAGATTTCATTACGTCTGGATTGGAAGTATCGGTTTCAACCAGGGCGACAGGAAAGTCGTGCCGCTGCAGGTAATCGGCCAGCGCGAGTGAAACAAAGCTCTTGCCAACACCGCCCTTGCTGCCACCGACCAGATAAATGGGATAAGTCGTTGCCATATGAGCCCTCTACAGGTTTTCGATATCGGGCGTGATCTCGAACGAGAAAGCATCCCGAATCACCATTGACCCCGGCGTGGTCACTGTCTTTCCCCCATCCTGCCTGGATTCCTTCTCTGCGCTGTCCGCGCTCCACGACCTTGTCTGATTGGGCTTCTTGGCGCGAGGCGATGCTACCGTCGGAGTCGTCGTCGTGATTTTCTTTCCCACGGGCTCGGACTTGCTTTCCTTCGTCGCGCGTTGAATCGCGTACCTCAACGTGCTGGTACTGATGTCCACGCCCTCCTGCGCCAGCTGCTGGACGATCTCTTCGAGCGTGTACCCTTTCCTTTTCGCGCCACTGATTTGAGGTTGCATCGACTTCACCGCATCGCACACATTGACGCGATGCTCGTGCGCAGGCTTTTCCGGCAGCGCGTCGAGACGGCGCGCCGCAGCGTCCCATTGGGCTTGAGTAAAGCTCTTCACGAGCGGCATGATCCGCCTCAACACACTGCCTTCATGCCATCTTGCGGAGGAGATTAACGGTCGTCAATCCCTGAAAACAGACCCAATTCGAGGTATCGGAACGTCCAGGAGCGGACCGGAATTGCCCGGAATCAGAAATTTTTTTGCTCCGTCGCGAGCGGCAGTGCCTTCAATTGCACGCGAAGATATGCAGCGACGTCCCGCCTCCGATCTAACGATCAATCACCGTTCGTTGGCGACTGACTGTCTTTGAAATTCGTGGCTCACGATACTATGTCAGGTGATCGCAGGACCTGCTGAAACCTGCACGGCAGACAAGGTTTTCCTGCGCTGCCACACGGGAGCAGACTCGTTTAACCTGCGCGAGCATTGACACCCTCGTGCATCGGAGCGGCTGTCTTTTTGCGCGAAGCATGACCGGAATGGTTTTGCATGCTGCGCTCGGCGTTTAGCTTTCGTGTTCCAAGTGGATCAGCTTACTCGCGCGAACGGCCGGAGATGTCCATGCGACGTCCTGTTCATTTCACTGCGCATGTTTCATCTTCCAGCGCGGGCCACGCGTTTTTCCTGCGCGTCCAGACACGGCGTTTTGCAGCGGTAGTCCATCTATCCGCTCGACCATGGTCAGGCCCACTCACCGGATTCGCGAACGGCGATCTTAAAGACATAAAAACCAGTAACGGCAGGATAGGCTATCGCCGGTTTTGGGCGCCCAATGACCAACGCTTGATTACAGAAATCTATCCGCGCCACATCCACGTCGTGATCATGCTCGTCCCAGTCATCTTGATCGCCGGCGGCATATGGTTGAATGCCCAACACTGACCCCCGGGACAGAAGTCGTTGCAGAGTCTTCGGCAGAAACGCGATCGCTATTGGACGAGTCCCGAAGCATTCGCGAGACGTCTCGCTAACGCACGAGCGGCAGCCCATGCGCGCGCTACCATGCCCTACACCGCAGGCGTCAGGTATGGATTCTCATGGCCCGGCTCATAGGGCCGCGTCTTGATCTCCATGCGCGCAATGCTCTGGAGATGCACCTCGTCCGGGCCATCGGCGAAACGCAGCGCGCGCCCCCAGGTCCAGCTGTCCGCCAGCGGCGTGTCGGGACTCAGGCCCATCGCGCCGAAGGTCTGTATCGCCCGCTCGCACACGGCGGTGTGCACGCTCGGCACGAGCGCCTTGATCATCGAGATTTCCTTGCGTGCCTCCTTGGCGCCCACGTTGTCGATCATCCACGCTGCCTTCAGCACGAAGAGACGAGCCTGATCGATTTCGATGCGCGACTTCGCGATCCACTCCGCAACACTGCCGTGCTCATATAGCTTCTTGCCGAACGCCGTGCGCGCCTGCGCGCGTTCGATCATCAACTCGAGCGCGAGCTCGGCAGCGCCGATCGAGCGCATGCAGTGGTGAATGCGCCCCGGGCCAAGACGCGCCTGGGCGAGCGCAAAGCCGTTACCCTCTTCGCCCAGAAGATTCGAGCGCGGCACGCGCACGCCCCTGAATTCGATCTCGCAGTGGCCTTCGGGCGCCGTGTGATTGACCACCGTGATATTGCGGATGACCCTCACACCCGGTGTGTCGCGCGGCACGAGAATCATGCTTTGCTGACGATGCGCGGGTGCGTCCGGGTCCGTTTTGCCCATGACGATAAACAGCTCGCAATTCGGATGCGCTGCATTCGTGATGAACCACTTGCGGCCGTCGATCACGTAGTCGTCGCCATCGAGACGAATGGACGTGGTGATATTGGTTGCATCCGAAGAAGCCACCGCGGGTTCGGTCATCGCAAACGCCGAACGGATCTTGCCGTCGAGCAGCGGCTGGAGCCACTTCTTGCGTTGGGCAGGCGTGGCGAACATATGGAGCAGCTCCATGTTGCCCGTATCCGGCGCATTGCAGTTGAATACTTCCGAGGCCCAGGAAACTCGCCCCATGATCTCAGCAAGGGGGGCGTACTCGAGGTTGGTCAGCCGCGTGCCGGGCTCGTCGTCGTGCAGATGCGGCAAGAACAGGTTCCAGAGGCCCTCCGCACGCGCCTTCTCCTTCAAGTCATCCATGAAGGAAACGGGATATTGTCCCCCGCTCACTTCTTCGTGCCATTGGTGGATGCGCGGCACGATATGCGTGTCCATGAACGCACGCACCTGCGCGCACAGCGCTTCGACTTTCGGGCTATAGGCGAAGTCCATTTTGCTCTCCCTTGAATCCTTGTGAATGTCGTGCGGCGCGAGCATCAATCGTGCGCCGCTCGCTTGATCAGATCGTCAGTCCGCCATCAACGACGATGCACTCGCCGTTGGTGTAGCTCGCCGCATCGGAGACGAGATACAGCACCGTGCCGGCCATCTCGCCCGGCTCTGCATGCCGGCGCAGAGGAATCTTCGTCATCCACGCTTCGTAGATGGCCTGGTCTTCGAACAGGGCGCCGGCGAATTTGGTCTTGGTGAGGCCCGGCAGCAACGCATTCACGCGAATGCCGAACGGGCCGCATTCCTTAGCGAACGCGCGCGTCATATTGACCACGGCGGCCTTCGTGATCGAATAGATGCCCTGCTTGTCGCCGGGCTGCAGCGCATTGACAGAAGCCGTGTTGACGATCGCGCCGCCGTGCTCGCGCATCAGCTTGCCCGCTTCGACCGACATGAAGAAGTAGCCACGCAAGTTGACCTCCACCGTTTTTTCGAACGACGAAAGATCGGTATCGAGAATGTGGCCGAAATACGGATTCGCCGCCGCGTTGTTCACGAGGATGTTAAGCCGGCCATGCCGCGAGCGGATGTGCTGGAAAACGCCCTGAATGTCGTCGAGACGCCCCACGTGGCACGGGTACGCCTCGGCGCTGCCGCCCGCCTCCTTGATCCCGCGTGCCACCGTCTCGCAGTCTTCGAGCTTCCGGCTCGATACGATCACATGGGCGCCCTGTTCTGCGAGCAGCTTCGCGATCTCTTCGCCAATGCCACGGCTCGCTCCCGTGACCAATGCAATCTTGCCCTGCAGATCGAATAAATGGGTACTCACAACTGTCTCCTCGACATATCCACGTGTATGTATCAACCGCCAGGCGTCAGATGAGGTCGAAACCCATCTGCGCGAGCGCACCGGCCATTTCACCGACCTGACGCGCCTTCTCGTTCGACGCGTTGCCGCCAAGCGCACGCCTCTTCACGCCCTGCGCAATGGCGGCAAGCCGGAAGAAGCTGAACGCGAGGTAAAAATTCCAGTTCTCGATCGCCCCTATGCCCCGCAGCCGGCAATACCGCTCTACGATCGCAGCCTCGTCCGGCACGCCAAGCGCAGCCCGGTCCAGCCCGGCGAGACCGACGATATGACCTTTGGGCGGAAGCCGCAGGCACATGCAGAAGTACGCGAGGTCCGCCAGCGGATTGCCAAGCGTGGAGAGTTCCCAGTCGAGCACCGCGCGAACCTGCGGCGTGCCGCGGTGAAAAATCAGGTTGTCGATGCGAAAGTCGCCGTGCACGAGCGAAGGCTTCCCCATTTCGGCCGGACAGTGCGCCGGCAGCCAGTCGATCTGGGCTTCCATGGTGTCGAGGTCTTCGGTCTGCGCCGCGCGATACTGCTTGGTCCACACGTCGATCTGGCGCGAGAAGTAGTTGCCCGCGCGGCCATAGTCGGCAAGGCCAACGGCCACGACATCCACATCGTGCAGAGCGGCCATCGTGCCGATCAGCGCGTCGTAGATGGCGCCGCGCTCGCTAACGTCCAATGCGGGCAAGGACGGATCCCAGTAGATTTCACCCTCTTCGAAGCTCATCACGTAGAACATGCTGCCGATCATTTCTCGGTCCTCGCAAAGGTGCAAGACCCGCGCAACAGGAACCGGCGTACCGCTAAGCGCCCTCAACACACGAAATTCGCGGTCCACGGCGTGGGCCGACTTGAGCAGTTCACCCAGCGGCTGACGCCGCAGCACATAGCGGCCACTTTGCGCTTCGAGGAGAAACGTGGGGTTCGACTGGCCGCCCGCGAACTTCTCGACGGACATAGGTTCCTGAAAGGCAGGTACGTGTGCCTCGAGGTAGCGTGTGAGGGCAACGACATCGAACTGAAGACTTGCATTCATCATGGCGCGGGAATCCGGATTCGAATCAGCCGTAGGTAACGAGTTCGCGCCCCTCGATCTGTTCGAGATGCGGCAACGCGTTGAAGGTGACCAGCGACATCGCGCTGTCGTTGAAGACGTACTGGCTCACGCTGCTGTTGCGGATTTGCATGTTGAGCGCGATGGCCGCGGCCGCGGGTGCGTTCAGGATCTGCTGGGTGAAGACGGCGATCGGCCCCCCCGAACTCACCACCAGAACGCGCTTGCCGCCCGAACGCTGAATGGCGAGACGCGCGTGCTCTACACGCGCCTGGAACTCTCCCCAGGTCTCGGGAATGCATCCCGGCAATTTATCTTCGGACCAAAGCTGCAAGACCTGCCTGAGTCCCTTGTAGAAGTGCTTCATCGAGCTTTCGGCCACGGGACCCGACGCCGGACCGCTTTCTCCCAGCGCGGAAAACAGCGCGTGAAAATTGTACTCGTTCAAACCGGCGTCCTGCACGATCTCTACCGGCTGGCCGCCCATTGCGGTGAGCAAGGCGTCGGCGGTTTGAGCGTGCCGCCGCATCGTGCCGGTCACGACGCGATCGAAGCTCAGGTGCGACTGCGCGAAGTATTCGCCTAGCCAGCGCGACTGGGCAAAGCCCGAAGATGAAAGCTCGTCATAGTTTTCAGCGCCGAAAGACGCTTGCCCATGCCGCACCAGATAGAGTTCCCCCATGCCAACCTCGTCTGAACATGACTGAAACGATATCGGGGCCCATGACATTCAGGAAATTTATTCTGGTGATGGTTCGCCATAACGTTTCGTGACACCCCGTCTACTGCCTCTGCTTGCGCATGAGACGGCCGATCTGCTCGCGCAGCCAGCGATGCGCCGGGTCCGCCGCGACGCTGCGGTGCCAGTAGCCATGCGTGTCGAGAACGGGGAGGTCGAAGGGGAGCGCGAGGATGCGCGCGTCATAGCGCTTAAGCAGCGTGAGTGGCGCAGTCAGGACGAGATCGGTGCGCATCGCGATCAAGGGCGCAACGAGATAGTGCTGGACCCGCGTCTGGATGGTGCGCCTGAGCCCCAGCTTGTTGAGTTCCGTATCGACGAGGCCTGGCCCCTGCCTGCGACTGGACACGTGGATATGTCCAAAGCGCAAGTAGTCGTCGATCGTGAGCTTCTTCTTCGCGAACGGATGATCCTGACGCAGCATGCAGGCGTAACGGTCACGGCCCATCGGCTCCTGTTCCAGGTACGGATCGTCGATGAGAGGCGCATCGATCGCAAGATGGACCGCGCCGCTCGCGAGCGCTTCGGGCACGTCGCGTCGCGTCGTGAAGTAGCTCTCGATGCGGATGCCCGGCGCGAGGTGCTGCAGCACCTCCTCCAGCGCAGGCAGCAGCATCGCCTCAGTCAGATCGTTCATGCTGAGACGGAAGGTCCGCTGCGACGTGGCCGGATCGAAACGCTCGCCAGCATGCGTGCTCGAATCGAGTAGCTGCAGCGCCTCACGCACGCGGCCAATGATGTTCTCGGAAACCGGCGTGGGCATCATGCCGGCCGGTGTGCTCACGAACAGCGGATCGTCGAATGCCTTGCGCATGCGTGCGAGCGCATTGCTCACCGCGGGCTGCGTGATGAACAGCAACTCCGCCGCGCGTGTGAGGTTGCGCGTTCGATAGACGGCTTCGAACACGACAAAGAGATTCAGATCGACTTTGGATGGGCGCATGTCGCGAGCCTAACCGGGCCATCGCAATGCCGTCAATCGAGGGCGCGAGCCAGCTGATTCGCCAGACCTGCAGAAGACGTCCTGGCGGAGGCGAATCAGGCAGATGACGCGTCCGATAGCGATTGCATGTCGAATACGGCAATGGCGCGCCGCTGGGCGCGCGCCTGCTCTTTTAGCGACGCCGCCGCTTCTGCCGCTTGTTGAACTACCGCCGCGTTCTTGCGAATGACCTGGTCCATACGGCCCACGGCCTCGTTGACTTGCCCGATTCCCCCGCGCTGTTCTTCTGAAGCGTCGAAAATATTGTCGTTGATCTCGACCACGCGCTGGATCGCTCCCCGAACGTCCACCATGGCTTGCACGACGCGGTCAGCGTGCACGGCCCCCCCGGAAATCGCCTCGGCGGAGGTCCGGACCAGAGCCTTGATCTCCTTCGCTGCGATGGCTGCGCGCTGCGCGAGGCTACGAACTTCTCCGGCGACCACCGCAAACCCCCGCCCATGCTCGCCTGCGCGTGCAGCCTCGACAGCCGCATTCAGCGCAAGAATGTTAGTCTGCAGAGCGATTTCTTCGATGAGCGCGGTAATTTCCACGATCTTCGCCGAGCTGGCTGAGATGTTGTCCATCGTGCCTCTCATCTGCTCGACCGCGGCCATGCTGGTATCGGCCGCGAGCGACGTCGCGTTGGCAAACTCCGCTGCCAGGCGCACATGATCCGAATTGCGGCGAACCGAGAGGATGAGTTCATCCATGCTTGCCGCCGTTTCCTCAAGTGACGCGGCTTGCCGCCTCGCGCCTGCTGAGAGGTCGGTACTGCCGTCGGCTATCTGGCTGGATGCATTCGGAATCGCGTCGCTTGAAACCTTGATCGTCTGAACGGTTCTTGCGAGATGTCCGTCCATCGCCCGGAGCGCCCGGAGCAACTGCCCAAACTCACCGCGCAAGCGTATCCCCTCGGCGTCCCCCAGCCGACCCTCGGCAATTCGCCGGGCTACTCCAAGTGCGGCCTTCAACGGACTCGTAATCGCCCACACCAGCCACGCGGACGCGGCGGATGCTGCTGCAATACCCAGACCGATTGCGCCAAGCACCTTCCATCGCAACGCGTTGAACGTGGCATTGCCCCGTTCAGCCAACTGCTGCGCCTGCATCGCGCTCAACGCAACGTCGCGGCCGATCGCGTCGGACACCGCATCGCCAGTCTCTGTGAGTTCGTCGATCGTGAATGCCGCCATCTCCAGATTTCCGGCGCGCAGCACCGAAACGATGTCGTCCGACTGAGTCCGGAAGACCGCGAGTTCCTTCGCCACGCGATCGGCCACTCGACGCTCATCGGCCGTGGCAATTTTCGCCGGGTAATAGTCATGCCAGGCTCGATCGAGCTTTTGCTGCTCTTCGCCGATGCTTGCTACGAGCTCTGTAGCCTTGTCCTCGTCATGCAGCGCCTGGATGTAACGCATCTGAAGGCGGATTTTCAGTGCGGCTGCCTGTACCGAGGCAAGATCTTCGATCGGGACCGTGCTCACCGAATACATGCTGCCCATATCCGCGCTGAGCCTCGCGAGACCGCGAAGCCCCATCAGACCGATGGACGCCATCAGCGCGACGCAAACGCCTAGCGCCAGCATGATTTTGAACCGGATCGTACCTGTGAATGCGCTCATTTAGACAAGCCCTTTAATTGAGCATGCTTTAATGCGTTACCACCTTGCCAACAGATATCCTGGCTATCTGGTGAATCCGCCGACGGAGTCCACTATGTAGTGTGAACCCGAATCGCTCGCGCCGATCGGTTGTGCGCTGGGGGCGCGAAACGATGCGCGGCATGCACACTTCTTTCGTGTTCGAGCAGCCTGTGTGCGATCAGACCTTTTTGTTATAGGCACTACACCAGCCCTTGCCCGCCACCTGCTTGCCGCCGAAAATCGGGCACGGAGCGAACGCATCATTCGATTTACCCTGATAGAAGGCGCAGTTTCGACAGACCTGACCCGCTGCGTACTTTGCATACTTCGTCTTGTCGACGTTCGCAGCGTCGATCCTGTAACCGAGCGCGAGCGACGTCGAGTCGGCTTCCGACACCTTGGCCTCATCGGCAAAAGCAATGCGAGACAGCGCTAGTCCAGAAGCAATACCTGCGGTAATGGTCATAAAAGTACGGCGCGAATTACTCATGCAAATACTCCTTTATTTGAAATGGCATGCCAATAAGACACAGGGATATCAGTAAATTATGGATAGACAAAGGTGCGTGGATTTGCGCATGGGAAGCGCACATCGCCGCGTTCAGGCCTTCAACACCCCGAAGATCTCACTCAACATCGTCTTCGCATCGCCGAACAGCATGCGATTGTTGTCTTTGTAGAAGAGCGGGTTGTCCACACCGGCATAGCCCGAGGCCATGCTGCGTTTCATCACGATCGAGGTTTTCGCCTTCCACACCTCCAGCACCGGCATGCCGGCGATCGGGCTCGCCGGGTCCTCCTGCGCCGCGGGGTTCACGATGTCGTTCGCGCCAATGACCATCGAGACGTCCGCCTCGGGGAAGTCGGCGTTGATCTCGTCCATCTCCATCACGATGTTGTAGGGCACCCTCGCTTCGGCCAGTAGCACGTTCATGTGGCCAGGCATCCGGCCAGCGACCGGGTGGATCGCGAAGCGCACGTCGACGCCCTTTTCGCGCAGCAGGCTGGTGAGTTCGAACACCGTGTGCTGGGCCTGCGCCACCGCCATGCCATAGCCGGGCACGATGATCACGCTCTTCGCGTCGCGCAGCAGCTCGGCGGTTTCGGCGGAGCTCACCGCCACCACCTCGCCGGCCGGCTGCGCGCCGCCGCCCGCCACCGCCGGCGCGGACGCGCCGCTGCCGAAGCCGCCAGCGATCACGCTGATGAAGTTGCGGTTCATCGCACGACACATGATGTAGGACAGAATCGCGCCCGACGACCCCACCAGCGCGCCGATCACGATCAGCAGGTCGTTGCTGAGCATGAAGCCGGTAGCCGCCGCCGCCCAGCCCGAGTAGCTGTTGAGCATCGACACCACCACGGGCATGTCGGCACCGCCGATCGCCATCACCATGTACACGCCGAACAGCAGCGCGATCACGGTCATCACGACGAGCGGCATCATGCCGTCCTGAATCGTCTCCGCCTGCAGGAACGCGCGGCCGAACACGATCACCACCAGCAGCGCGGCCAGATTGAGCCAGTGGCGCGCCGGCAGCAGCAGCGGTTTGCCGCCGATCTTGCCCGACAGTTTGCCGAACGCGATGACCGAGCCCGCGAAGGTCACCGCGCCGATCAGGATGCCGACGTAGATCTCCACTTCGTGGATGGCCTTCTCGGCGCCGGTGAACTGCACGGAACTGTCGATGTAGCTGGCAAAGCCGACGAGGCAAGCCGCGAGGCCGACCAGGCTGTGCATCAGCGCGACCAGTTCGGGCATCTGCGTCATCTGTACTTTCTTCGCGGCGATGAGGCCGATCGCGCCGCCGACGACCAGCGCAGCGACGACGTACGGAGTGCCCGCTGCCGATACGCGTGGACCGAGTACAGTGGCCAGCACGGCGATGACCATGCCGATCATGCCGAGCAGGTTGCCGCGGCGCGCGGTCTCGGGATTGGCCAGCCCGCCGAGGCTGAGGATGAAGAGGATGGCCGCGCCGATGTAGGAAACGGTAGTCAGATTGGAAGTCATTGTTGTCGTTCCCTTATTTGCGGAACATCGCCAGCATGCGTCGCGTCACCGCGAAGCCGCCGAACATGTTGACGGCCGTGAGGGCCAGCGCGCCCACGGCGAGGCCAAGGATCAGCCCCGATGGCCGGTCGCCTACCGCGGCCCCATCCAGCGGCGGCGCGACCTGCACCAGCGCACCGATCGCGATGATCGACGAGATCGCGTTGGTCACGCTCATCAGCGGCGTGTGCAGCGACGGCGTGACGTTCCAGATCACCATGTAGCCGACGAAGCAGGCCAGCACGAACACCGTGAAGTGCGACAGGAAAGCGGCGGGCGCAAACTGGCCAACCAGCAGGAAAGCCAGTGCGCCGAGAGCAAAGACGATGGCAAGCGTCTTTGCAGACATCGGCTCGCCAGCGCCGTGGCCATGGCCTTTCGGCGTGGCCACCGCAGACGGCGACGTCTGAGGCTTCGGTGCGGCTGCCGCCTGCTTGATCGGCGGCGGCGGCCAGGTGATGTTGCCTTCCTTGATGACCGTGAGGCCGCGGATGGCGTCGTCGTCGAAGTCGACATTGATCTTGCCGTCCTTGGTCTTGCACAGTTCTTCGACCACGCGCAGCAGGTTGGACGCATACAGCGTGGACGACTGCCGGGCGAGGCGCGAGGCGAGATCCGTGTAGCCGACGATCGTCACGCCGTGGCACACCACCGCCTCGCCGGGCACGGTCAGCTCGCAGTTGCCGCCCTGCTCCGCTGCCATGTCCACGATCACGCTGCCCGGCTTCATCGACTGCACCATTTCGGCCATGATGAGCTTCGGAGCAGGCTTGCCGGGAATCAGCGCGGTCGTGATGATGATGTCCGCGTCTTTGGCCTGCTGCGCGTACATCGCGCGTTGCGCCTGCTGGAAGCCCTCGCTCATGACCCTGGCGTAGCCGCCGCCGCCCGAGCCTTCCTCGTCGTAGTCCACCTTGACGAATTCGCCACCGAGGGACTTGACCTGGTCGGCCACCTCGGCGCGCGTGTCGTTGGCGCGCACGATCGCGCCGAGACTCGCCGCGGTGCCGATGGCAGCCAGGCCTGCGACGCCGGCGCCGGCGATGAAGACCTTGGCAGGCGGAACCTTGCCGGCGGCGGTGACCTGACCGTTCAGGAAGCGGCCGAACACATGGGCTGCCTCGATGACGGCCCGGTAGCCGCTGATGCCCGCCATCGAGGTGAGCGCGTCCATCTTCTGCGCGCGTGAGAGCGTGCGCGGCAGCGAGTCGATCGCCAGCACGGTGGCCCGTTTCGCTGCCAGCTGTTGCATCAGTTCGGGGTTCTGGGCCGGCCACACGAATCCGATCAGCGTGCCACCCTCGCGCATCAGGGCCACTTCTTCGCTACTCGGGAGGCGAACCTTGAACACGATGTCGCTGCGGGCCCAGAGTTCGGCGGCCGTTGCCACGACTTCGGCACCCGCGGCACGGTAATCATCATCGCCAAAGTTCGCACCTGCGCCGGCGCCGCTTTGCACGGCAACTGCGAACCCCAGCTTGATCAGTTTCTCGACCACCTCGGGCACGGTTGCTACACGCCGCTCCCCGGTGGCCACTTCCAGAGGAATGCCAATCAGTAATGTCATAGGGCAAGTTGATTGTTCACATTGGTATCGGCCATCGCAAGAAGGGTCGAGCGAGTCGAGCCCCCTTTCACTTTCCGGCAATCGAAAGCGCAGTGATGCGATGCAGGGATGGCGGCAAGGGCGAAGTCAGTCAGGCCGCGCGATCGGTCAGTCGTCCGCGCAGAAAATCGTCGGTGTGGTATTGGTGAAGTTCTTTACGTCGCCGATGACCTCGGCGGCCTTCGCGGAGGAAAGGGCGTTATCGATCCCGGCCTGATCCCTGAAAAGCAGTATCGCTACGCATGCGAACGGTTGCGGCTCTGATGATGGAAACAGGACCTCGGCCGATTGCAGACCGAACTCACTCCACGCCGAGTGGACAAGCGGAGCATGGGTCGAAAGGTAATACTCGCGGTCAAACGTCCCGCCTTCTGTGCTCGGGTAGCTCACGATCAGGGTAGTCATATTCAATTCCGTGTTGAAATGTATGTGAGAGTAGATTCAAGTGGGCACGCCAGCGCCCAGCAAGCTTGCCGGCAACGTTCGTGCGCGGCGCAGCAACTGCCAGCCGAACAACAACATCCACAACGGCAGAACCAGCACGACGACCATCTCGCTCGCATTCGAAAGCGCGTCGAGATCCGGGAAAAAGCCGAACAGGAAGAAGATCCCGAAAGCCCCGCCGACGATCTTCAGCAGGATCGATCCCTTCCACCCTGCCCTCTTGAGCACGTTGGCGGCAATCGGCGTCCAGAAGAGCACGAGGGGACCCTCGATCCACCAAAGGCCGTTTTGCGTCCCATTGGCTATTGCCGTCCATACCGCCGCCGCGGCGTTTCTCGTGGCATCGTCGCCGCCCGCATATAGGTGCGCCAGCGGGTGAAGGATTGCGAACTGGAGGACCGCGCCGCTCACGCCCACCATGACGTACAGCACGACGGCCATCGCCACCATGTTGCCGAGTGCGCCCAGTTCCTCGCGAAATGCGTGCACAAAGTAGCCACCGATGGCGAGGAAAGGCAGGTAGAAGCCGAACACGTCGGCAGCCATGCTCCAGCGAAACAGGTCGCGGGTCTCCGGTGGCAATGCCAGCATCGATGCACCGTGCAGGACCATATCCGCATCCGAGCCCGTCACCGCCACGGACAATCCAACATTCGCGTACGCCAGCAGAGCGCCGATGATGGCGCTCCAGGCCGTGAAGCGCATTAACCCGCGCGAGGTCTGATTCATCACAAATCTCCAGGAGAAACGTTCAGCGTTGCCCGCGTTTGACTTCCGGTCGCATCGGACCGCGGCAACCGCGGGGGCTTTTGCTCAATTGCCATAAGGAATGGGGTTATTTGACGCCACACTCCTGCTTTGGACCCGCTCCAAGGCGCAATAGCCGTAATAGATGGCTGGCATGAAGTAGGCCCACGTGCACAACGCAAGCGTGAAGAAATTGAGCACGACGTTGGTTTCCTCTCCAGGGATCTTGTAGAAGTCGTAAATGCCGGCAATCGCGAGCGATGTCACCAGCGCCACTGCCACTCCCAACGCCTCGAGCATCGCGCCGATGTCCAGTAATCGCTTGACGAAATAAGCGAGATAGATCGACAGCCAGATCCACATCGCCAGATAGAAGTAGGGCAAAACTCCGGAGATGAAATCCGCCCCGACGAGGACGAATGTGAGCGCAAAGGAAGCGACGAATACCACGACGTCCTGGCGAATTGATGGTCTGTAGCCGTGCGTAATCGCCATCAAGCCCGCGACGGCAATAATGGGCATGCCGAACCCACGAGAAAACGCGTCAAAGAAGTGTGCTATCTCATAGGAAACTGCATTGCCAGTAGCAAAAAATCCGATGGCGTTCGTGGCCGAGGTACCGACGATCCACATCTCCAGCCCGAGAAGATAGTTTCGTTTCCTGACGATCTTCCAGCCGAAAAAAAATGAACTCAATGCCAGCACAGCACTGGATAGCATAAGAACTAAGGTTCTGAGGTCCATGACTAAACTCCTAACTCCGGTTGCATCTGATTGGTCAATTTTTCTTCGGCTCCAGGCTTGCCAGATAGGTGGCAATGGCCTTGCGGTCTTCGGCCGAAAAGCCTGTTGCAAGGTTCTTCATGACGCCAGTGGGTTCGCTGCGGATTCCGGAAGCGAACTCGTCGAACTGCGCGAGCAGATAGTCATATCCCTGACCAGCCAGACGCGGAAACTGGTCGTGGCCCGTCAATTGGGCACCGTGACATGCGACACAGTTGCCCGTGGCCACCAGGCGCTGCCCCTGCTCGCGCAGTTGCGCATCCGGCTTGAAGTAGCGATTCGCGGCAGGAGTGACAGTGGAGAAATATTCAGCAAGCGATTTGATCTGCGGATCGCTCATCGTCATCGCGAGAGGCCCCATGTTCGGATTGCGCCGCGCCTCAGTCGCGAAACTGTGGAGCTGGGCTTCCAGGTAAGGCGCTGGCTGCCCCGCCAGGCTCGGATACCCCTGATCGAGCGAATTGCCTTTGACCCCATGGCAGCCCATGCAGACATCGGTCATATGCGGCCAGGCGCCGCCGTCGGCCAGGTAAGCCGTGGTCGACGTCGTGATATAGCTCTGAAAGCGATAAAGACCCAGCAGATCCGAACCGAAAATTGCGAGCAACAGGACGACAACCAAAGGAATGCCAATCAATAGAATTTTTTTCATCGTCGCCTTCCTACGCCCGACGCAGGGCATTCAGCGCCTGAAGCGCGCCATGATGGCCAGAACGCACGGCACCATCCATGTAGCCGGCCCAGATATTCGCAGTCTCCGTCCCCGACCAGATCAGCTTGCCGCACGACGGGCGCAGCGCTTCGCCGTGGGCGCTCCAGAATCCCGGCGGAATCGCGGAAACGCAGGTAATGGTCCACGGATCGGCCCGGCCCCAGTCCTGATCGTGATAGGCGATGGGAGACAGCGCTTCGTCGCCCCATGCCTGCGCGTAGAACTGCTTATGCATGGCCATTGCCGCGTCCCGATCCGACGGGACCATCGCATTCTCGACGAATGCGTTGATGACCCCGATCTCTGCGGCCGGCGGGGAGTTGTCAAAGGCCCAGAGGATCGGGCCATTGAACTGGAAAATGCTGCCGTTCATGCCCTTGTCACGCCAGAACGGGCGGCGATAGACCATGGCCGTCTTCCGTGCAGGGGAATGCGCGGGCCAGGCTCGCTGCAGGGCCGCGCGCTTCTCGGGCAGGGGCGGATCGAACTGCACCCGATGACACAAAGCCGGATGGATGGCCATGATGACGGTCCGTGCCCGCACTTCGCCGTGGTCGGTATGCACGGTGACGATGTCGCCGTCCCAACCGGAAATCTGGCGGACCGGTGAGGACATGCGCACCTTGTCGCCAAGTTGCTGGGCCATCTTGATGCTGAGGATTTGCGAGCCGCCGATGAAGCGGGTCTCCTGGGCGCTGTGCTTGATGGAATCGAGCTGCGAGTAATCGCAATCCGCCGAATTGACCATCGAAAGGAAATGCAGCAGCCCCATCTTCGCCGGCGCTGCGCCGCCCGAAAGCGTGATGCTGCCATTCCATGCAACCTGGTCTTCAGGCTTGATATTCTGCTTTTCCAGCCAATCACCGACCGAGAGCTTGTCCAGTTCGCTGGCCTTCGGGGACGTCCATGGTTCGCCACAAGGCACGTCGCGCGAGAGCCTGCTGAGCTTTGCCCCGACCGACTCGTCGGTGCCGAACGTGCCCTTCAGATCGACTGCCACGCGACCGTCTCCGCCCAGAATGACCGTATTCCCGTCGTAGTAGGTCGGGAAGGTCCCGACGCACAGTTCGCGTGCGAGATCCGCGACGGCGGTCTGGCCGGGCCCGATCCATTGGCCGCCGACTTCCGAAACGTATCCGCCGGGGATGTTGTAGTTGAGCGTTCGCCCCCCCACGCGGTCCCGGGCTTCCAGCACGAGAAAGGACTCGCAGCCTGCCTGACGCAGGTCGCGCGCGGCGGTCAGTCCGGCCAGCCCTGCGCCGATGATGGCGACGTCGAGAACGCCGTCCGCGCCTGGCGCGGTCCTGGTAATTGCGGCATACGTCTGTTGCGCACCCATCGCGAGCGTGCCCGCGGCAGCCGAGGCACCGGCATATTTGAGCCATTGCCTGCGCTGCGGGTTTGCAGCGTTGTCCGCGGAAGATTTTTTTGCCATATTGACTCTGTCTACGTGATGAGGGCGCTCCCGCTCCGCGCGGGTCACCGCGACTGCCCGGTCAAAGGCAAGTCTCCATATCTTGTCGATACACCTTGCCGCGCAGCTCATTCGCACTCCTTTGAGAATCACTTGTGCGCCTCAACGGGGAACCGCGAGATCTCTCGCTTCAGCGAACCTAGCTTGACGGCACTGCCCTCACACTAGCTGCTAACTGATAACCCGATCCGAGTGCCATCGAGCTCCAACGCCGAACCGATTCTTCGGCGCCGAAGGCGTGGTTACTCCTTCGTCCACCCGTTCTGATAGAGCTTTCCTGCCAGCACGCCCAGACGCAACGTGAGGTGGTAGTTCTCGCCATCTTCGATCAGTGCGGATCGCACGTCGCGGAACAGTTTCTCGATCGCAAATTCACGGGTAGTGCCGTTGCCGCCGAACAGCTGGAACGCCTCGTGCGTGATCTTCATCGCCTCTTCGGTCACGCTTACCTTTGCCTGGGCCGTCGCATAGGGATGGCTCTTCGGAGACAGACGCGAGAAAGCGAGGCTGCGCCGCGCGATCGCACGCGCCATCTCCAGCCGGCGCAGCATCTCGCCAACCCGCAGTTGCGTCATCTGGTGGTCGATCAACAACGCGCCACCCTGCTTGCGCTCGTGGCAATACGCCAGCGCGAGGTCGAACGCGGCGCGCGCCACCCCCACGAACACCTGACACATGTGTGTGCCTGCGAACGACCAGGTCGAGGCCAGATTGCCGAGATAATCGTCCTGCAACGCAATGGCGAAACGCGTGGGCACCTTCACGTTGTCGAAGTAGATCTCGCCTTGCGGCAGCGAGCGCTGGCCAATCTTGTCGAGCGGTTTACCGCGCGAGATACCCGGCAGATCGAGCGGAATGATCATGCCCACGCCATTGGTGAATGAGCCATGTTCGCCGGTGCCATAGAAGCCATCGCCATAGTCCGCCGCCATGTACGCGAGCGCCACCTGTGCGACCGAGCCGTTCGAGATCCACGCCGAACTCTGCCCGTTGATGACGATTTCGTCCGCGCCCACCTTCGCCGTGAGGTTACCCACCGGTTGCTTGCCGCCCGCGCCGATCTCGTCGCGGTAGAGAATCGCGGCATCGGTGCCACGGTCGGGCTGCGTGTTCATCCAGCAACCAATCTTGCCCGTGCACATATCAATCAGCTCCTGATTGCCGACTGACTGCGCCATCATCAACGGCGCGGGCGCCACACCGATCGAGATGGCAAACCCGGCATCACCCCAGCCGAGTTCTTCGCCGATCAACGATTCGATCCGCACCGCCATGTCCGCAGGAAGCTGCGCGAGAAGCTGCGGATCGAGGCCGAGTTTCGCGCTTTCCATCATGGCCGCCCAGTACGGCGAACCGGGCGCGATCACTTCTTCCGGCGTCATGCGGTCGAGTTCGCGGCCGACGGGCTTCAGTACGTCGCGTGCGAAACGGTGGACCGTGTCCTGGATCGCACGCTCCTCCTCGCTCATCGGTGTTTCGAAACCGGTCAATCCTGCCAGCGGCAACCCTACGGACTTGTGCAGTCGAATCATTTCGGTACTCCTCCTCTCCTGGACGCATGTCGACCGAACCGCCCTGCAACCCGGCCACCACATTTATAGATCAACATACCAAACATAGGTAACAATACAAAACACGGAGTGAAAAAAAAAGACAGGGTATTCCCCTGTCCTCTTTCTTCACTGGCATGGCGCTGCGGCTGCCAGTGCCTCCACTGGCGTGAGCTGCCCTACGCGGCCTCTGCGTCCACCGTCTTTCCCCATACCAGCTCATGCGCGATCTGAAGAAACTTCGCTTCGAAACCTCGCATGTACGCGCGCTTGGCGCGTGGAGTGCCCAGATGCATTGTCATGCCGTCCGCCATCGAAATGAGCAGCACGGCAATGTGTGCACTCTCGGCCGCCCCACGCTCCGGATTCGCCGCGCGAATGAGCGTGGCAAGTTCGGTCGTCAAGGTGTCGTA
Source organism: Paraburkholderia sp. UCT70 (assembly GCF_050434085.1). NCBI lineage: Bacteria > Pseudomonadati > Pseudomonadota > Betaproteobacteria > Burkholderiales > Burkholderiaceae > Paraburkholderia > Paraburkholderia sp. UCT70. Next base: position 2,555,531 of record NZ_JBNPVZ010000002.1, read on the forward strand.
CCATTCGTCGCGCAACTGTCCGCACTCCGGGTCGGTAGACGCAAACGAAAAGAAATGCCACCACAGCGCGATGTTCTTCGAGTCCTTCGCGTCTTTCACAGACTGATCGAAAATGGCGTCGATCGTCGCACGCGGCGAAACGTTGCTCTGGAGCGCCTGTTTCAGCGTATCGAGATACGTGTCGATGATGGGCGCCATGACCGCCCGCAGGACGGCAGGCCGCGTCGGGAAGTAATACTGGAGGTTGCTGACACTGATTCCCGCTTTGAGGGCGACGGCACGCAGCGAGAAGTCCATGGGACCACTCTCGAGCAAGAGCTTCCTTGCCACACGAATAATGGCATTCCGCGTACGTAAGCCTTGGGCACGCAGGCCGTCCGGGGCGGTTCCCGCGGAGGCTGCCACACTCGACGTGCGCCGCTTACGGGTGCTTGGTTCTTTTGGCACTGTCATCGCTTTCCGTCCTGAGTGAAGTATGACGCCTCGCCGAAGCGAAGCAACGCGGTCACACGAACCGTTCTCTAGGTAAACATGACTATACCTTACGCCAGGCTGAACAACCATCCACATGGAGGGCGCGTGACGCAGCGTTCGTCCCCGCCTAATAGGACCCCTATTCACAGTAGCCAATCATCGAGCGACTCTCCCAATGCTCGAATCGGGCCGCGAGCGGCATGGTCTCCGCAAGCATTCCATGGCGCTATGCACATTACGCCCGCTGCGCTTGCGCTGCGCGCGCCTTGTGGTTTACGCGGTCGTCGAGCGCGTTCACCACGCCCAGCGCCCCGTTGACCACACACCATCGCAAGGGCTCGGGAAGCGTTGATGGTGTCTTGTGATCCAGCGCAGAAAGGAGCGGATTGTCGATGCCGCGAATCCGCCCGGCAATCATGTTTCCCACCATGGATTGGGCGGCCACGCCATGTCCGGAGCACCCGGCACTGTAGAAGATGTTCCGGTGCGCCCCTGTCGCCCCTACAACCGGCAGCGCGTCATTGGCCAAACTGATATAGCCGCTCCAGCAGGCCCGCAACGCAATACCTTGGAGTGTCGGGAAGCGGTCGTGCAGCGCCGTGCGCAGCTCGCGATACGACTCGTAGTCCGGCACGTTCGGCGTTTTGGAGCCGTATGGATAATGTATCCGCTTCGTCGTCACAACGAGCGTGTTGTTGACGGTCAGACGGTGGCTTTCCATGGTCCAGTGTGCCGTCACGATGCCTTCGCGCCGCGGCCAGCCCAAGGTCTTGCGCTGAGCATCGGAAAGCGGCTCGGTCTCGATGGCCGAGACCCGCAACGGTATGACCTTGTCTGCAAGAAGGCGAAGCTGCGGCGTATAGGCGTTGGTGGCCAGCATCAGCACCGGGGCGCTCGCACTGCCTCGTGGGGTTTGCACCTTGATGACCGGCCCCTCCGTGTAAGACAGCAGCGGCGTATTCTCGTAGAGCTTAACCCCGGCTCGCAGAGCCGCGCGCCTGAGACCCATCACGTACTTGCCGGGGTGGAGCGTGCCACCGCGCGGCACGTAGTTGCCAAACAGAAATGCCGGCGGAATACCGCGCGCGCGCATCTCAGCCTGATCAAGAAACTCCGACTGAAAGCCCAACTCGGCGCCAGTTCGCATGTCCTCGCGTACCTTCTCCTCCTGGGCGGGATCGATTCCCGCGCGGATGATCCCCGTCTGGTTGTAGTCACAGTCGATCTCGTACTCTTTGAGCTTGCCTTCCACGAAGGGGACGGCGTCCTCGTAGTAGCGGACGATCGACTTCCCTTTCTCATTGCCGATGTCCTTGAGAAACAGATCGTATTCGAGCGCGAGCGCGCCGGCCAGATAGCCCGCGTTGCGTCCGCTCGCGCCAAATCCGGCGAACTCACGCTCGAGCACGACCACTTTCGCTCCGTGGCTGACCAGCTCCAGCGCCGCCGAAAGTCCAGCAAAACCGGCGCCGACGATAACCACATCCGCGCTCACGTCGCCAGCGAGTTCGGGTTGCATATCGTCCGGCCTTTCAACCCAGCCGCCTAGCGCGCGGTACTTCTCCATGTCCGCAGACATTCTGCCCTCCGCAACGGGTCCAGCAGAATCGACACGTGAGCATTGCGTGGCCGCCACTGCTGGCACCACCACGGCAGCAGCCGCCGCGCCCTTGAGGAAAGTGCGGCGATTCACTCCGGAGCGCGAGTCGTCTTGCCGCCCTGCCTGGGTTTCCGTCATTTCGTCCATACCTGCTCCGTCAAGACTTGCTCAGAATGTGGACGGCAAGTGCCGCCTCTTCGACGCCTTGAAATCCACCGCCATTTTCCTGAATCGCATGACGCGCCTCAGGTACCTGACGCGCCCCCGCTTCACCCCGCAGTTGGGTAACCAGTTCGTAAAGCTGACCGATCCCCGTCGCACCCAATGGATGTCCCTTCGATTCGAGTCCGCCCGACGTGTTGATGGGAATGCGCCCGCCCAGCGTGAACTCGCCGCGCTCGGCAGCCGGACCGCCCTGACCGGGTGGAACCAGTTGGAGGTTTTCGGCCTGGATGATTTCGCCCATCGCCGACGCGTCGTGCACCTCGGCGACATCGATGTCATCGGGACCGAGACTCGCCTGCTCGTAGGCCTGCAGCGCCGCGAGGCGGCCGATGTTCTTCTGCGGCTCGTCGAGGCGACGATGCGTGAAGCTACGAACCACGCTCGCCGCGACCCGGATGCAGCGGCTGCGGTCGGCACCGATGCGTCGCAAGCCCTCCCCCGTGCACAGGATCGCCGCCGCCGCGCCGTCCGAAACCGGCGCGCACATGGGCAGCGTGATCGGATATGTGATCGGCGGCGCCGCGAGCACCTCGTCGATCGTGAAAGCCTGGCGGAACTGGGAATACGGGTTGTGCACCGAATGCAGATGGTTCTTCGACGACACGGCGCCGATCTGGCGCTGCGTGGTGCCGTAGGTCTTCATGTGATACCGGCACAGCGCGGCATAGACCGACATGAAGCGGCTATAGGGGCGATCCGACTCGGAACCGGGCGGCGGCTCGACGCCTTCGCCAAGCTTCAACAGGCTGGCGAAGTTCTCATCGACGCGCGTCACGTCCCAACCCGCCTCGAACAGGGCGAATGACTTCGCCTTGTCCGCGACGTTCATCTTCTCCACACCGAGCGCCAGCGCAACATCGCAGGCACCCGACCTCAATGCCTGTACCGCGAGATGCACGGCGGTGCTGCCCGATGCGCAGGCGTTTTCGACGTTGTAGACCGGGATGCCTTCAATGCCGATCTTGCTGAAGACGACCTGCCCCGGAATCGACAGCTGGCCTTGCAACGGCCCCGCAGTGATGCCAGCGTAGAAAGCCGCGCCGATCGCCTCGGCGCCACAATCCGCATCCTTCAACGCGCCGCGTAATGCTTCGCCCGCGAGATCGTCGATGCTGCGTTCGAAGTGCCGGCCGAACACGGTCATCGCAATGCCGGCAATGTAAATGTCGCTCATGGTGTTTTTTCTCTACGTGGCTGACTTAGATCCGGCGGGTTTCTCCCTGCCAGTACTGCTCGCGCAGATCCTTTTTCAGCACCTTGCCGGCCGTGCTGCGCGGCAATGCTGCAATGAAGTCCACGCTCTTCGGTGACTTGACCGAGCCGAGCTTCTCCTTGCACAACGCCACGAGCTCTTCGGCACTGACGCTATGACCCGCGTTGAGCTCCACTACCGCCTTCACGGCTTCGCCCCACTTTTCGTCGGGCACGCCGATCACCGCGCAATCCTGCACCGCCGGATGCGCCCAGATCACCTGCTCGACTTCGCTCGGATAGACGTTGAAGCCGCCGCTGATGATCATGTCCTTCTTGCGGTCCGTGATGTGCAGGTACCCTTCCGGGTCAAGATGGCCGACGTCGCCCGTGTGCAGCCAGCCGTTCACCATCGTTTCCGCGGTTTTCTCCGGCGCCTTGTAGTAGCCCTTCATGACGAGGTCGCCGCGTACGCAGATTTCGCCGGTCTCGCCCTGCGGCACGATTTCACCGCGATCGTTCATGATTTCGACACGGATCAGCGGGTTGGGCCTGCCGACCGACGAGAGCCGGCTATCCGGCGCAAGCTTGCCGTCGACGAAGTGCTCGGCAGGCGTGAGATAGGAGATGGACGCGGGGGCTTCCGTCTGGCCATAGCCACCCGCCATGACCGGACCGAACACCGCGATCGCGCGCTTGAGCTTCTCCACCGACATCGGCGCGGCACCATAGAGGAAGCATTTGAGCGACGAAAAATCCTGGCTCTCGATGCCCGGGATATCCAGCAGTCGATAGATGACCGTCGGCGGCAGGAAGAACTCCGTGACCCGATGCTTCGCGATCGCCGCGAGAAGAAGCGCCGGATCGGGCTTCGGCAGCACGACCACCGTACCGCCGCGAGCGGTGCAAGGCAGCGACAGCATCCCCGCGGTATGTGTCATGGGCGCTGCAGCGAGATTCACCGGGCGCTCCACGCCATAGGGATACGCCATCATGAACTGCGCGAAGTAAGTCTGAAACGCACGATGCGTGTTCATCACGCCCTTGGGCAATCCGGTCGTCCCGCCCGTACCCGAAAGCGTCACGATGTCGTCCATGTCGTAATCGACGCGCGGTTCGGTCGCGGGCTGCGCCGCGCTCCATTTCTCGAGCGACGGCGCCCACGGCAGATCGGCATCGATACAGACCCAGAGCCTGACCTTGGGCAGGCTGGGACGCAGCGCTTCGATCGCCGGTGCGAACGCCTGATGAAAGAAAAGCGCTTCGCAATCGAACGCGTCGAGCAGGTACTGATTCTCCTGCGGTGCGGTGCGTCCGTTCACGGGTATCCACACCACCCCGGCACGCCACAGCCCCAGCGTGCAAGTCCATGCCGTGACGTCGTTGTCGGCCCAGACCGCCGCCTTCGCTTCTTTTTCGAAGCCGGCTGCGAGCAGGCCGTTGGCGATGCGGCACGACAGTGTGTGAACCTCACTGAACGAATAGCTACGCTCGTCCTGAATGTAGGCGACGCCATTGGGGTTGATGCGCCAACCGCGGTCGAAGAAGTCAATGATTGCCATGTCCCATGTTTCCCTGAGTCAGTCCGGAATCTGCGCGCGCGGTGCTTACAGCTGCGCGATCGTTGCGCGCGCGAGCCCACGCTGCTCGAGGAACCCGAGCAAATAGCGATGTCCGAATGCCTTCGAACCTGAAGCGAAGCCCACCCTGGCGGTCTCGCCGTCAAGCAGCTTGATGGCACCGGCCGCATGAATGGCGCCAGTGGAGATGTACGGCGTGATGCCGTGCAGGGTTGCACGCACCGCTGCAAGCTGGCCGCGACCGATCGCGAAGTCGACCGTGCGATGAAGCGACGTGCGCTCGCGCGGCGGCATGGCCGGCGTGGTGGAATCGACGAGCTGCTTGAGCACCGCATCCTGGTGCTCGCGGGGCAGGTTCGCGTACTCGGCATCCCACTTTTGTCCGAGCGCATGCACCATCTGCATCGCGTTGTTGTCGTAGAAGCCCACGCAAGAAATGCAGCTGCGCACGCGCGGATCGTGCTCGAAGTACACCGGCAGCGACGTGCCACCCCAAGGGAGCGCGAACACGGGCTGAAGGAAATCGGGGGAGGCAACGTTGAATGAAGCGTGCTTCTCATGCGGCACCAGCTCCTTTTCCCACAGATAGCACGACTCCTGGCGATAGCCTCCGAAGATGGTCGCCGTGGAGCCGACGCTCACACCGGCGCCGGCACCGCGGGGGCCCCGCGTCAAGGTCGCCGTCTCGAGCGCGTCGACACCCGGCGTCTCGAGTGCCAGCTCGGCGGCAATTTCCGCGAACGTGTACATGTACGCGTTCGACGGCGACAACAGCAGACCAGCCTGACGGTACAACTCGCCAAATTGATCGCGCGCCTGGCGGATGAAGTGTTGCTCGCCAGTAGTGTCGAGGTAGTGACAACCTGCCTTGAGTGCCGCCTCTACCGCAACCAGCCCGAAATCGAAGAACGGCCCGACGGTGGTGCACACGACCTTCGCACCTCGAAATGCATTCACGAGCGCATCAACATTGTGGTCGGCCTCGATGATTTCGTAGTTCGCTGATTCGAGGCGCACGACTCGCCGCGCCATCATGTCCTGCGTACGCTTCGCATTGCGCGCAACCGCCGTAAAGGGAATGTCCTGGTCGATGAGCCAGTCCATGATCAACATGCCGGTGTAACCGCTTGCGCCATAAACGACGACGGGGTGCCTTGCCATACCTGCCTCCTGAAACTTGATTGGTGGAATGTTTGCGTCGGCTAGATGCCGGGCTTGCCGCGATAATGCGCTCCGATGTTATAGAACATAATACCAAATATAGGTCACGTTACAAAATACATAGATTTAAAAAAAAGCAGGTTATTTCCTGCTTCTTCCCGACTCCTGTAGCTCTACGCCATAGCGGCTATTGCATGCCTGCGCTGCCGCCTCCCGGGCTCAACCCCGCAAGGTAGCTGGCCACCGCGTGGATGTCTTCGCCGGACAATGTAGCGGCCATCCCGTTCATTGCGCCGCTCGGGTCACGACGTTCGCCCGTCTTGAACGCAGCAAGCTGCTCCGCGAGATAGGCTTCGCCCTGGCCGGCCAGCCGTGGAATCTGTTCCCGGCCCATGAACGATGCCCCGTGGCAGGCCTGGCAGCTTTTCGCCGCGACGAGTGCCATGCCGCGCTGTTCGAGCGCCGGCTGGCCGCGCTCCGCTTCACTTTGGACCGGCATCTGCCGCGAGAAATAGACAGCCAGTGTTTTGATCTGCTCATCCGTAAGCTCCCTCACAATCGCACCCATGTAGGGGTCGAGTCGCTGCCCATCGGCAAACGCGTGCAACTGCGCGACGAGATAAGCCTCGGGCTGTCCGGACAGCGCCGGATACGAGGCGTTGACGGATTGCCCGTGCGCACCGTGACAGAAGTAGCAGGTCTCCTGACGTTGCGGCCAGGGGCCGCCGTTGGCCACCTCTGTCTTGTCGACCTCGCTCATCGCTTTCTCAAACTGCATGCCGTCGATGTAATCGCGTCCGTAGAGCGCTCCAACGCTCACGACACCTGCCAGCAAGACGGCTGCGCTCACGATCCATGTGCGTTTCATTCACGCCACCTCGCCGCGTCGAGTGAAGCCGGCCAGCGCCTGCAAGGCAGCGCGGTGGCCCGAACGCACTGCGCCGTCCATTGCGCCGGCCCAGATGTCCGCGGTTTCGGTCCCTGACCAGATCAGACGCCCCACTTCGGGATGCAGATACTTGCCCCACTTCGTCCAGAAGCCCGGCGGCACAGGATCGATGCAATGCAGGGTCCAGGGATCGACCCGGCCCCAGTCGTAATCGTGGAACTGCGTCGGATGCAGCGCGCGGTCCCCGAATGCCTTGGCATAAGTGGCCGACAGTGTCTTTTCGGCCATCGCCGAGTCGTGCGGCAGCATCCCCGGTGCAACGAATGCGGCGATCACGCCGAGCGATGCATCGGGAGGCGAGTTGTCGTAGGCCATGAAGACCGGGCCGCCGACCTGGAAGATCGTTCCGCAGTATCCGGCGTCACGCCAGAACGGCTTGTCGTAGACGTGGACCGTCTTGCGCATGGGGGCGTTCGTGGGCCAGTTCTGCTGGAGTTGCGCCCGTCCGCCGGGCAACGGCGGATCGAAAACCACCTGATTGCACAGGGCCGGATTCATCGCAACGATCACACGACGCGCCTTGAGGACGCCCTGATCGGTGTGAAGCTCAACGACATCACGATCCCAGCCCGCGATCCTGCGCACCGGCGAGGACAGCCTGACCTTGTCGCCCAGTTGCTCGGCCATCTTGATGCTCAGACGCTGCGAGCCGCCGACGATGCGTGTTTCCTGCGCGCCGCCCTTGAACGCTTCGAGCTGCGTGTAGTTGCAGCTTGCACTGTTGATCATCGATAAGTAATGCAGCAGACCCAGCTGCGCCGGCGCGCCGCCCGTGGTCAGCTTCGCGGCTAGTGCGAGGAAGTAGCCGTCCTCGTATTTCACCCCCTGCTGCAAGAGCCACTCGCCGTAGGAGAGTTTGTCCAGTTCCGCCAGATGAGGCGCCGTCCACGGCGCGCCGGACGGCACACCGCGCGACAGTTCGGCAAGCCGGTTCCCGATCGTGTCATCGCCGCCAGTCCCACCATGGAAGTCCTGGGCCACCGTGGCGTCTTCCGCCATCACCACGGTCTTGCCGGTGTACCAGCTCGGAAACGTATCGATCTCGAGTTGACGCGCCAGATCGAAGATCGCCGTCTGGCCGGGACCGATCCACTGCCCTCCGGCTTCGGAAACGACGCCATGCCCGAGGTCATGGTTATACGTGCGTCCACCGACGCGGTTGCGTGCCTCGAGCACGACGAACGAATCACATCCGGCCTGTTTGAGGTCGCGACCCGCGGTCAGTCCTGCTAGACCCGCGCCGACGATCGCGACGTCCAGAATGTCGCCGTTGATGGGCTTGGTTACGGCGGCTTGTGCCAGCGACATGCCGCCGGCGGCGAGTGACGCCGCCCCCAACGCCGTAACACGTAGCAGCTGACGCCGGGTCTGTGCATCCGGCTTATTTTTCCGATCCATGCTTGATGCCCAATTCAGTTTCATTATTTCTCCCCTTTCTTCTCTGCACCTCAGGAGAACGTTCTGACAAGGTAGCGACTGGCGTTTCTCAACGTGCCGTCAGCGCCCCGTCCTGCGAAATCAACACCGGTTTGCCGGCGTCATCGATCACTGCAGCGGTGAGCGTCGCGCGATCGTCGCGCTGCTGAACCTCGAACGACATGCTGCCCTCGCGTTGCCGGAACACGAGGCCATCGAGCCCGACGCCCATCAGTCCGTTTTGAGTCGCCACGAGATCGGTGATCGAACTCTTCGTACCCGAGTTGAGCGCGGCCCACGTCGCTCCGCCGTCGCTGCTCTGGTACAGGCTGCCCAGCAGCGCCGCCCACCACGATCCGCCCGTCAGGCAGCGCCACGCCGCTCCACAGCGTGCCCTTTCCGCCCGTCGCCAGATAGCTCCAGTTCGCGCCACCGTCCGTGGACTTCAGCACCATGCCTTGTTCCGAATCGATATAAAGCGCGCCCTGGCGGTCCGCGAAGATGTGGTACAGGTTGCGGTCCGCCCTCGTGCTGCCCGGCGGCTTCGGCGCGGTCACTTTGGCCCACGTCTTGCCGCCATCGTGTGTGGCCAGCATCAGCGACCACAGGCCTACCGCCAGGCCATCCCTCTCGTTCGTGAACAGAACCGAGAACAGCGGCTGGTCCACCGAGCGATTCATGCGCTGCCTCTCCCACGTTTCTCCGCCATCGGTGGTCGCGAGAATCACGCCCCACTGGCCGACCGCCCAGCCGCGCTGCGCATCGATGAACGTCACCGCCGAAAGCGTGGCCGAGACCGGCGCCTGCCGGGCCTGGCGCCACGTCTTTCCTTCGTCATCCGATAGAACGATCACGCCGTGCTCGCCCACCGCCACGATGCGTTTGCCCGCACGCGCGGCGTCCAGCAACATCATGTGGGATGGGCCCGCCCATGCGCGCGCCGGCATCGCCGCCCACTGCGCAACGGTTCCCGGCGGCAGGGCCCAGACTGCCGCAATCGCGCACAGCGCGGCACAGGCAACAAGCATCTTGATCATGACTGCGTCTCCCATGTTCAATGACTGAAGAGTCCGGGCGCGCGCGCCGGTTTGCGCCTCGGGAACCACCGTTCCAGCACCGAAGCCAGTGCGGGCAGCGCCGTCATCGCCATCAGCAGGTTCACGAGGAACATGAACGCCAGCAGCTTGCCCATGTCGGCCTGGAACTTCAGCGCCGAGAAGCTCCAGGTCGCCACCCCGATCGCCAGCGTGATCGCGGTGAAAATCGTCGCCACGCCCACTTCGAGCATCGCGTGCTGCACCGCCTTGACGATGTTCTGCCCACCCGCCAGATGCACCTGCAGCCGGTTGTAGATATAGAACGCGTAATCAACGCCAACGCCCACGGCCAGCACCATCACCGGAAGCGTGGCTACCGTAAGCCCGATCTGCAGTTCCTTCATGAACCAGTAACCGATGAACGTCGCCACCGATAGCGGCAGGCAGCACGCCAGCATCGCGCGCCAGTCGCGGTAGGCGAGGAACACGAGGATCAGGATCGCCGCGTACACGTAAAGCATCATCGGCAGCTCGCTTGCCGCCACTTCCTCGTTGGTTGCGGCGAGTACGCCCGCATTGCCGGCTGCGAGACGCACGGCAATGCCCGGGAACCGATGCGTTGCGCGATACGTCTTCACGTCATCCAGAATCCGGCTGATCGTCGTGGCCTTGTGATCGGTGAGGAACAGATGCACGGCCGTCATGCTGCAATCCGCCTTCATGAAGCCTTTGACACGACCGACGTCCACCGACACCGCCCCATAGTTCTCCGGGTCGATCGGCACGACATTCATCTTCGGATAGTCCTCGTTGTAGCCCTGGTTGTAACGGCGCAGCATCGCCGAGTACGACTGTGCCGATACCACGCCGGGCTCGGTGCGCATCGCACTCGTGAGGTCGTCCTCGTACAGGCCGACCGCCGGGTTATCGCAGCCCTTCTGCGCCGACTCGATCGCGACCGTGAGCCAGTCGAGGCCGATGTCGTAGCTCGACGCAATCGACGCGGCATCGCGGTTGAAACGCGCATCCGCACGCAGTTCCGGCGCGCCCGGCTGAAGCGTGCCGATCACGCGGTCGCGGCTTTGCCAGGCGGCCAGTGCGAACACCACCAGCGTCAATGCCACGGTCGCGCCTGCATAGCGCGGCTGCGCGATGCGCGCGAGCCCCCGCAGCCACGACGAGCGCCGCTCGCTGCGCTTGAGCGCACTGTCCGCATAGCGCTTCGTGAAGTTGAAGCACGACGCCGCGACCGGCAGCAGCACGAGGTTCGTCACGATCTTGTATGCGACCCCCAGCGAGGCCGTGATGGCCAGTTCCCGCACCATCGGAATCGGAATCAGCAGCAGCGTGATGAACGAGACGAATGCGGTGACAAGTGCCAGCACGCCCGGAATCAGCAGACCGCTGAAGCTGTGCCGCGCTGCGTCGAACGAGCTGTTGCCGTGCGCGATCTCGCGCACGATGAAGTTGACCTGCTGCACGCCGTGCGAGACGCCAATCGCAAAGACGAGGAATGGCACCAGCACCGCGAGCGGATCCAGTCCGAAGCCCAGCAGCTTGAGCGTGCCGAATTGCCAGACGAGCGACGTCAGCGAGCATGAAATCAGCAGCACCGTGAAGCGCACCGAATGGCAGTACCAGTAGACCGCGAGCGCAGTCAGCAGCAGTGCGATGCCGCAGAAGCCGAGCACGGCGGTCGCGCCATCGGCGATATCGCCAATCTGCTTGGCAAAGCCGATGATCTGGATTTCATAGCCCGCGTCTTCGAACTGCTTGCGGATCTGCGCTTCCAGCAGGTGGTTGAACGCTACGTAGTCGAGCACCTTGCCGTTGCGGTCGCGCTCGTTGAGCTCGGCCGTAATCATGGCGCTGTCTTCGTTGTGCGAAACGAGCGTGCCGACATAGCCGCCGAGTGTGGTCGCGCGGCGGATCTTCGCGACGACGTCCGGCGTGAGCTGGTCCGGCGTGATCGTGCCGGAGATGATCGGCTCTGCGCGGAAGCCCTCGTCGGTGATCTCGTTCACGTAGGCGTTTGGCGTCCACAGCGACTGCACGCCAATGCGGTCCACGTTCGGCAGGTACGAGACGGCCTGGGTCACCTTGTACAGACGCGTAAGGCCCTCCTTCGTCCAGATCGGGCCCTTGCGGGCGCGCACGACCACGGTGATCCGGTTCGCGCCGAGCAGGTCGGAGCGGTATTTCTGGAAGGTCTGGATGTATTCGTGGCCGATCGGCATCTGCTTCTCGAAGCCCGCGTCCATGCGCAGTTGCACCGCGAAAAAGGCCATGACGGCGGTGAACAGGACGATGCTCACGAGCACCGCCGCACGGTAACCGAAGAAGACCCTTTCCAGCGTTTTTACCAGGCGATTTAACACGGCATTATCCCTTCAGGTGTTTCGACGATCCCATACGTGGGATCGCCCTCTGGCTGATGAATCGTCAGAAGTTGCGGGTGACGAACATCCCGACGAAGTTTCGGTCCGCATAAGGCTGTCCGACCGTGTTGTGCCCTCCCCAGAACAGCGTGTAGTTGATCCCCGCCTGCCACACCGTCGGGTTCTGGTTGAACAGCACGTAGAGGTTCAACGACTTCGCCCCCTGCATGTAGTTCGCGCTCAGCGTTGGTGTATAGCCGTACAGGCCATCGGCAAATGTAATGCCCGGCGTCACCTGCCAGCCATGAATCAGAGAACCGTCATAGGTCCAGTTGAAGTCCACCGTGGCGCCCACCGAGCTCGACGTTCCCTGTCCCATAGCGATGGGATAGCCCAGGTTCGAGTTGTTGTTCAGCCATGGGAAATATCCCGCCATCGGCACCTGCGTGACGCTCTGCCCGTTGACCGTGCGCGTAACGCCATTCGAGCCCAGGCCCGGGTAGTAGATCCACGTGAGTTCCCAGGTGAGCGCCGCAGCGTCTGCGCCGATCAGTTTGAGAAACGGATATTCGCTGCGCGTGAGCGCGAGAATGCCGTTGATGTCGTACTGGAATCTCTTTTTATCGGCCCATTGCTGGCAGTCGATGCCTGCCACGCCGTTGGTGTTCAGGTCCAGCGGGCCACCCGCGCCATAGCAGCTCGACAGCGCCACGGCATCATGAGGCCGGTACGAAAGCTCCGTGCCGATCGCCCAGGGACCAAGCCCGAAGTTTGCGCTCGCTCCAAAGAGCTGACGGTTCTGCAGATACGACCACTGCAATGTCCCGTTGGCCAGCGACGAAAGCACCGGCGACTTGTCGGTATAGTTGAGGTAGTAAATCGCGAAGTTTGCGTCAAACGAGCGCGGCGAATAGTTGAACTTCACGCCGAACTGGGGCTTGTACTTTGATGGTGCCTGCCACTCGACCGGAAGGCCAATCACGTTGTACGGCGGCCCGGCGAAAGCGCCGTTGACGAGACCCGTGTAGATGCCGTTGAGCGTGTCCTGGTTGCCGCTGGCAGGCCCGGCGATCGTGCCTGCACTCGGGCCGGCTACGTTGAGGTTGTTGGTGCTGACCGTATATGGCTCCGTCCCGCGGCCGAGGCTGTTGGACACTGACCAGTAGGAACCGACCGGTGGATAGCGGTTGCCGTTCCACCAAAATTGATAGTAACCCTCAGTACTAAAACCATGAGAAAGATCGGCGGCGAAGCTAATCATGGGCGCCGGAAGCAGCGCCTGCTTCAGTTGCGAGCCGGGAATCAGCAGCTTCTGGACATCGAGAGAATTAGTGGCGTTCACGCCACCCATCGCGAAGATACTTTCTCCCCAGTTGATCACCTGATTGCCGAGCCGCACATGCGCGGCGTTACCACCGATCGTAAAGTCCTTCTCGCCCCATAGATCGAGCAACTGCACGTCATAGACGACCTGTGCCGACGCGGTGCTCGATAGCGGGGTTCTGTTCGTATCACCGGCAAGAAAGTCGTACATGCCGGTGCCGCGAATCATGAACTTGAGTCCCTCGCTCGGCATCTTGAAGAGCAGCTCGCTCGTCGCGCTGACGTAGGTGCTGAAGGGCTGACCCTTGCGATAGTTCAGGTTGCCGTTGTCGCCAACGCCCCACTGGTTCACGTTAGCGCCTGCTCCACAGTCGAACGCGTTCGGGTCACCCGTGAGCGAGCAGCTCGGGTTTTTGGTGCGGATGCCTGCGCCCGCCGTGAGGTTGGTCACCCACGAGCCGGTAAGATCGTTGATCCCGGTCGTAAACTCGTAGCCATACGCGCTGGAGGTGGCAGCCGCGCCGGCGATCGCCAGCGAAACTGTCGCAGTCCTTACTATCGTCTTCGTTTTCATCACCCTCCCCTGCCGCCAATCTCATTGCCAGCGCGCCTCATCGATGCGCGCCGGCCCCCTTTGTGGTTTGCCGAACTTCAGCGCTCGCTCACCGATCGCAGGGATTCGGCCGAGTAGAAGTCCGTCTTGAAACGAGGATCGTTGACCTGCTGGTACCAGCGGACGTCCTTGCCCTGGCCGATCGACGAGGCGTCAAAGACGTAGCGTCCATTGTTGAGGTCGTACTGCGCCATCGGCTCGTTATCGCAGGCGCCGCCCAACTCCCATACCGGGATCGGATAGCTCTCGCGCATCTTCCAGAGCTTGCCCTGCGCGTCATAGTCCTCGCCCACGAGCGCGAGCCAGCTGTCCTCATCCAGATAGAAGACCTTTTTCGAAGCGACGTGGCGGGCCGATGGCTTAAGCGTTGCCTCGACCACCCAGACGCGGTGCACCTCGTAACGACGATGATCGGACGAAATGCCGTTGGGCGTGGCGACGTCGTGCAGCTTGTCCTTGAAGGTGTACATGCCGAAATCGTCATACGGGACGATCATTTCCTTCTTGCCCACGAGCTTCCAGTTGAAGCGGTCGATGGAGCCGTTGAACATGTTGGATTCGTCGATCAGGTACTGGTTTTCGAAGCCGATCAGCGGCGCATCGTGCGTATAGGCCGGCATGCGTCTCACGCGCCGCTGTCCAGGGAAGTAGTAGTAGGTCTCCGAGTCCTTGTCGAAGTACTGGCGTTGCACGAATGCCTGTCCGGCCAGCGCCGCGGGCGAATCGACCGAGAAATAGGCGCCGAGGTTGAACTGATCGACGTCCTGCGGTGTGGTCTTGCCCTCCTTGCCCGCCGGGAAATAGAACGCCTGCGGGCCGATTGCGTCGATCCAGTCACTACTGCCGGGGCGCGGAGAAATGGATGTCACAACCGGTGACCACTCGATACCCTCGCCGCGATAGCGCGTCTCGTAGTTGAGGATCGCTTCGGCGCCGCTCTTCGGCTGCGGGAAAGCCACCCCGGGAAGCACTGCGGCCTGCACCGTCTCACCATCCGAAGCGAGTTTCGCCGTCGTGAGATTAGCCTTCGAATTCTGCTCGGCGAAGTCCGGCAACTGGCATTCGCGGTGGGACGGATAGACGTCCATGCGGTAACCCTTCGACTGCTTGATGAGCTGGATCTGCCCCGGCGCTAATTTGTCGGCGTACTTGTCGACGTTCGACGCATCGATCGTGTACAAGGGTTTCTCGTTCTTGTGCGACCAGAACTCGCCGCGAACCTTGCCCCATTCCCAGCCTGCAGGCGTGGCCTCCCTGCCGGCAAACGCCGGGACGAGCCCGTCCTTGCTGGCCGCTCGCTCGCCGCCGACCGGCGTGAGGTCGTCGGCAGCGGCCACGCCGGCCATGAACAATAACGCCGCCGTGATGGCAGATGCGGCTCCGATTGTGTGCTTTCTCATCATGACTCTCCGTCCTATACCACGTTCATTTGCAGTACATATCGTTTGATTCAAACCAGGCGTCCCGGGACCGGACCGCTCAGCCCTCGCCGCACCCTGCCACCGCCACAGCCCGAATCTCGATGCACAACTCGGGAAGCGCCAGTTGTGTTACGCCAACCGCGGTCCACGACGGATAGCGCGCCGGGAAGTACGCGTCCTTGACCGCCGAAAAGGCCTCGATCTCGCCGCGCAGGTCCGTGTGGAACGTGGTCAGCTCCACAATGTCTGCAAGGCTGCCGCCCGCGCTCTCGAGCACGGCTTTCAGGGACTCGAAGGCAATGCGGGCCTGCGCCTCCATACCTTCGCCGGCTTTCATATCGGGGCCGATGCCAACCTGGCCGGAGACCCAGATCGTGTCGCCCACGCGTGTCGCGGGCGAAAAATGGTAAGCGTCGTAGAACGCCTGGAACGGCGGCGGAACGATCGATTGCCGCCTGGTGGACGTTGTCATGATGTGGGTTCCTATGGTCACACGAGTTGACGGAAACACGGCGCGCGAAACGGATCACCTTCTTTTAACCCGGCAAGGTCATCGAGGAACAGGACGCCCGCCGGTGTGAAGCCCGAGACGCTCGGCTGTGGAAGTGGACTGAAAACCGCGTCGTCGCCGAAGAAGCGCAGCACGAGCGTGTGGCGATCTGGAAATGCGGCGTCCACCGCGCCGCCGCCGTGCAGCACGCCGGGATGCAGCAGCAGGACGTCGCCCGGCTCCGTCGCCCACGAAATGATGTCGTAGGCAGCGGGGTCGACCCGGCGCTCAGCTTCGATATTCGGTAGGCGCGGCCACGCATCGCCGCCATGCAGAGGATCAGTCGGATCTTCAGCATTTTGAAAGGTCGTGCCGTCGTGACGCGGGCCTCGATGCGAGCCGCGCACGATCTCGAGCGCATTTTGTCTGGGTACGGCCTCGAAGCTGATCCACGCATTGGCGAAGTGCAACCCCTCCCATGGCAGGTAGGACGTGTCCTGATGCCACGGCGAGCGACCACTCTTGCCTCCGCTTTTGAGAAACAGCTCCTCCGCGAAATACCAGACGCTATCCGAGCCCCACAGATCCGTGAGCAGTCGGCCGAATGGCAATTCTCCAGCCAGCTCGTCCAGACGCTCTTTCGCAAACGGATTGGCGTTGTCGTTGTGCGTCTGGTGCTCCGTGCCTTCGAACAGGCTGCAGGCCATGGGCCCTGGGTTTTCAATGCCCCAGTCGAAGACCTGCCGGCACCGTGCCAACTGTTGCTCGCTGAGAAGACCTTTGACCAGAACGGCGCCGTCTTCCGCAAACGCCTTGTGCGCGACTTCATCCATGATCGACTCCTGAACCGTCAATCGGCGACCAGGTTGCAAACGCTTCCCGTGGCGCCATAAGTAGAAAATACCACCAAAGTTAGGTCATAATACAAAACTCCAAAAAAGAAGAAAGACAGGGAATTCCCTGCCTTTGTGAGCGTACGGATCAGCCAGCCACTCCGTTAGTCGCGGGATAGGGCTTTCCGCTCCGGCAGGCGGCGTGGGCGACCGAGTCCCTGCCTTCGGTTGACACGAGGCGATGGGCGTGCTGTCCAGGTTTCCTTGCTTTATTTTGTACTTTGACCTATCTTAGTCATCGTGTACTACGTGATGAAAATATCCGGTATCTGCGGTCGCGCTGGCCGCGGCAGACGAATGGTGTCGCGTCAGCCGTGTTCCTCTGCAAACATCCACGATCCGGATACCACGCGTAAAGACCGGCTTCTCGGATCACTTTTTAGGCGAAATGGCGGTGTCGATGCGGCGTGCGGTCTTGCTCTATGGCGGTGACGTGCTGCAGCCGCTCGGGTAGCAGCCCGGCACCATGGGATCAGAAGACGCTAGAACGTGGCTTGGAGCGGGTATGCCGCAAACCAGGCGCGACCAACTAGTAACGGAAAGGGTAGGAGACGGTAATGTCCAACATTCTCAGCAATTGGATTTATATGGGCAGCAACGCATACGACGAATACACGTTTGTTCCCTGGCTGAACCGGAACGTCTACCGTCGGACTGTAGACTTTAGCCGAGTCTGCATGCTGTAACTTCCTGGGCAAAAAGACCGGATAGCGGGTGCGATTTACTGCCCTCGTCCCAAGCGAAATATCGGAATCGTTTCACGGAAACGATAATGCGCCGCTGAGATCTTGGTCTTTTGCGCATACAAGTGCGTATATCGCTGAGATAGAGAGTAATTTTCTTGCGATTTTCAGAAGGTTACTCATTCAATTCGAGTCCTCTCCCGGAACCAAAACAAGGTTTTCCGTGATAAATAGGAGTCCGATTCATCAAAAAACATTTTCGACGTACTACCAAATTCTGTTTCTTGCGGTCCAGCGTCAAACATGGCGATCCGAGTGCAAACGGGTACATTCTTGAGCACACAGAAGTTCGAGCTCAAGAGACGTACTCACGAGTCTTGGGAGGCTGTGCCAACGCTAGGACGCTTGCCTCTGGATTCGTAGCAATCCAGCCGTCCAGCATATCTGCCCACGCCTGGAGCATCGCCCTCCTCTGCTCTGCATACTCCGCCTTGTTATAGACCGCGCGCACGCCACGCTGTTCGTGAGCGAGACATTTCTCGATCCAGTCGGTGTTGAACCCTGCTTCGTGCAACAGCGTGCTGGCTGTCCGACGCAGATCGTGCACCGTGAAAGGATCAAAATCTGCCCCGTCGTCGCGCATCAGCTTGACCGTGCTGTCGATAACACGGTTCAGGGTCGCCGCACTTATTGGGGAAGCCGTCTCATAGCGGCCGGGATGCACGTACGAACTCGCTCCGAAGCACGTCTTGAATGCAACCAGAATGTCCAAAGCCTGTTGGCTCAGATAGACAATGTGGGGGCGACCGGCCTTCATCCGTTCCTTCGGAATTGTCCAGACTGCGGCGTTGAAATCTATCTCACCCCACATCGCCAGAATGAACTCGGACTTGCGCACCAGCGTGAGCAGCATGAATCTGATAGCAAGACGCAGCGTAGGCATCGTCGGCGTCCGTTCCAGTGCACTGAAAAAGACGTGGATTTCGGCAGGCGACAGTGCCCGATCACGCGGCTTGAAGCTGGCGATGGCAGACGGGCGGATGGCCTCCGCAGGATTGTCCACCTTTAGTCCCCGCGCCTGCACGAAACGGTAGACCTGCAGAACGATGTCGCGCGCCTGCACGGCAGGGGCCGCGGCGCCCCTCTCCTTGATCTTCTCGCAGCGCGCCATTAGTCGTGCGGGCGTGATCTCTTCCAACTTCAGCCGGCCAAATTCCGACGCGAGATTCCGCTGGTATACCGATTTGCGCATCGCTCGTGTTGAGTCGGCAAGGGCAGTCTCCACAAAGTATTTCTCCGCCCACTTACCAAACGTCAGTGCCTCGGTCGCCTCGACCCGTTTCCCGACTTTCGCACGTGAAGGACTTTCTCCGCGTTGGGTTGCTCCGTAGGCTTGATCGCGTAGAAGCCGGGCTTCCGGGAGGCTGATAGCCATTCCGAATCCGAGTTCGTCTGGCTTGCGTGGCTTCCGTGCGGAAAGTGATGGATCGTACCGACCGATAACCAGGGTTTCCCGGCGACCGTTCAACCGGTAGTCGTACCGGAAGCTCACCGCGCCTGACGGCGTCACCGCCGCATAGAGCCCCCGTTGATCGGTGACCTTATAGATTCTTTCGGCAGGCTTCAGCGCTCGCAACTGCATGTCGGTGAGCATAAGAACTCCTCGAACGTATACCGTCAGCCGATACCGTCATACCGCTTTGACGGTATCGGACGAGGCCGTCCGAGGGAGAAATGCCGATACCGTCAACGATACCGACATTTCCTTCGGGCACTGTCCGGATTGCAACGGATCGAATCGGACAGTAACCCCATGTTTTTTAACGGAAAAACAGGGAAAACCGGCGCTCCCGGGACGGCTTGGGAGCAGTCTAAATCATTCCCGCTCAATGACCGCCTGAACTGTGCGCCGCGCCACGTCCAGCACGTCATGGCCGCCGATTACTCGTGAGAAGGGCCGCCCCTAGCTAGGTCGGACTTCGAGGACGGCGGTGTGGTCGTCGGTATCTCGAACCGATTCACCGCCCGAAGTCACTACGCCGAATGAGTCCTCGCGAGGATTTCCAGGGAAAGGCGCTTGCCGACCCGATATAGATAGTCCGTTCCGCTTTCATCGATACTGGTGGGACTGGCAGCTCGCTGCCAGTCAATGCGGAACATGCACCCGTGGACTACGAATAAGTCGACCCAAACGCCTGGACGATTGCCGCTTTAGCTTCGAGTCCACGGGTGCGCTTGCGTCCGATAACGAATACTCAGGGTTCGCCGTCACACCGGCTCACTATATTGCCTTCGCTGAACGCAAGCATGCATGTCCCTACCGGGTAATCTATCACTTGCGGAGGTTCGCATGGCGCCGCTATCGAATCAGCATTTCAAGGCTTTTGTCGGCATCGACTGGGCCGATACCAAACATGACATCTGCCTGCAGCAGGCTGGCGACGACAGGCGCGAGTTCGACTGCATTCCTCACCAGGTTACACGCATCGATGAATGGGCAAAGGTATTACATCGGCGCTTTGGTGGCCCCATCGCGATCGCGCTTGAGCTGGCCAGAGGGCCGATCGTCTCTGTGTTGCAGAAACATGCGTTCTTCACACTGTTCCCGGTCAATCCCGCAATGCTTGCGAAGTACCGTGAGGCGTTCAAACCGAGCCGGGCCAAGGACGATCCCACCGATGCCGAGCTGGCACTCGACCTGCTGCTGCGCCATCCTGAGCGGTTCAGCCCGCTCAGGCCGCAGAGCGCCGGCATGCGTTCCTTGCTGAGCCTGATCGAACAGCGTCGTGAACTGGTCGGCGACAAGACCCGGTTCACCAACCGGCTAACCAACGCACTCAAGCAGTATTACCCTCAACCCCTGGAATGGTTCGACGATATCGACACGGTACTGTTCTGTGATTTCCTGACCCGCTGGCCAACTCTGCCAGCAGTCAGGCGCGCGAGCAGAAAGACCCTTGAAACGTTCTTCCATGCGCACAACTGTCGGCGGGCCAAACTGATTGAGGGACGTCTGGAGTCGATCCGTTGTGCTGCATCGCTCACTGATGATCCCGGGATCGTTGCGCCTCACCGCTTGCTCGCATTGATGTTGGTTTCGCAACTGCGCACAGCGCTCGCCGCGATCGACGTGTTCGACAAGGAGATCGCGGCAGTCGCACGCACACTGCCCGACTTCGACCTGTTTGACAGCTTGCCCGGCGCAGGTCCGCATCTGACACCGCGCCTGCTGGCTGCATTCGGTGAGCAACGTGACCGCTTCAGCGGCGCTGATGAACTGCAGAAGTACTCCGGCATCGCGCCGGTCACCGAGCGCAGCGGCAAGAAGTGCTGGGTGCACTGGCGCTGGCAATGCCCGACCTTCCTGCGCCAGACCTTCGTCGAATGGGCCGGCCAGACCATCAACAAATCGTTCTGGGCCGGCGCCTATTACCGGCAACAGCGGGCGAAGGGCAGCTCGTATCAGGCCGCCGTGAGGGCGTTGGCGTTCAAGTGGATACGGATCCTCTACCGCTGCTGGCAGACCGGCACACGATACGACGAGAGCGTCTACCTCAACGCCCTCAGGAAGCGTGGTTCGTCACTCCTCAGGAACCTCGAACTTCCGGGGTAACCCGTTCCGGTCGACGATGACGCAGCTGGTTCCGGGGCCGTGGGTTGCCTCCATTTGACGTGATGTCGCGAGTTGTCCACGGCCGGCCGGCGGGTCGCCTGTTATGACCATGACGCTGGCCGGCGGTGGGCAACTCGCCAGGTGGGCGCGCGACGTTTCTTCGACATACGCCGTTTCATGAATGAGCGACGCCCGAGACTACAGGGTCAAGGATGTGGGCTGCACATGCCCTCGGAAAAACCTTGACGGACTGCCTCAGGGCGTGAAGCGGAAATACAAGGCATCGAATTCGACGGCCGAAAGCGGTCGTTCAATTTTCGAAATGACCGGCATCGGCAAAGGGAAGCGAAGCACGAGAGAAGATGCTCACGCATCCACCGAGACCGGGCAGAATCTAGTCCAGATAGAAACCCGAAGCTACAAGGCCTGGAACTCCATTGATCTTGACTGCCTTCACATAGGTCCATTTATGTGAAGGCTGAGTCTGCCCGGGCCTCAGGAACATGTAATCGACCCAGCCCGATCCCTTCGTTTCCGCCGTCTGAATCATCGCGTCGTGAAACAGTTTGCCGTTGGTGTCTTTCTGACCGCTAACGTTGGTGCCCTCACGGGCTGGGAAGGCCGGATTCAACAAGACATTTGCTTTCAGATCGTAGACGAACAGATAGGTGTCCCCTTGGAACCACTCGCTGCCTTTCACTCTGAACTCGGTAAACGCGGCCTTACCTTTGGCGTCAATCAGTGCCGCGGCTTTGTCGACCAACGCTTCGGTTTGTTTCGTTTTCTCCGACGCCGGGGGCGATGACTGAGAAAATGCAGGCGAGACCGAGCAGAACAATCCAGCCAGCAGCAAGATGCTCGTAAGGAGAGCTTTCCCGTTCATAGCGCTACCTCCGACTTCTACAACGCGCGTTGTTTCGTGCGTCGGTTGCTCTTCCTGGCCTGGGATGGTGGCGATGGATTTGGCCAGCCTCTGCGCGAAATCGCGCGTATATCGCGAATTTCAGGACGCATGCCGCTTTCAGCGACTAGTCCAGCCAATCGAATGACGACCTTTCCGCGACCTCGTGGCGTTTCGCGATAGGCTCGGCGAAGGCCCCACAAGCGCCACCTGCAGAAGTGAAGCACCCACTCCGCATCTAAAGACACTAGTAGGCGAAGCCCAGCCCCGTCATGCTCGTTTTCCCGCATCGCATCGGCGACTTGACGTGGCGCTAGCGACCGCAGCTAACAGTAGTCAACCGATATAGATAGTCCGTTCCGCTTTCATCGATACTGGTGGGACTGGCAGCTCGCTGCCAGTCAATGCGGAACATGCACCCGTGGACTACGAATAAGTCGACCCAAACGCCTGGACGATTGCCGCTTTAGCTTCGAGTCCACGGGTGCGCTTGCGTCCGATAACGAATACTCAGGGTTCGCCGTCACACCGGCTCACTATATTGCCTTCGCTGAACGCAAGCATGCATGTCCCTACCGGGTAATCTATCACTTGCGGAGGTTCGCATGGCGCCGCTATCGAATCAGCATTTCAAGGCTTTTGTCGGCATCGACTGGGCCGATACCAAACATGACATCTGCCTGCAGCAGGCTGGCGACGACAGGCGCGAGTTCGACTGCATTCCTCACCAGGTTACACGCATCGATGAATGGGCAAAGGTATTACATCGGCGCTTTGGTGGCCCCATCGCGATCGCGCTTGAGCTGGCCAGAGGGCCGATCGTCTCTGTGTTGCAGAAACATGCGTTCTTCACACTGTTCCCGGTCAATCCCGCAATGCTTGCGAAGTACCGTGAGGCGTTCAAACCGAGCCGGGCCAAGGACGATCCCACCGATGCCGAGCTGGCACTCGACCTGCTGCTGCGCCATCCTGAGCGGTTCAGCCCGCTCAGGCCGCAGAGCGCCGGCATGCGTTCCTTGCTGAGCCTGATCGAACAGCGTCGTGAACTGGTCGGCGACAAGACCCGGTTCACCAACCGGCTAACCAACGCACTCAAGCAGTATTACCCTCAACCCCTGGAATGGTTCGACGATATCGACACGGTACTGTTCTGTGATTTCCTGACCCGCTGGCCAACTCTGCCAGCAGTCAGGCGCGCGAGCAGAAAGACCCTTGAAACGTTCTTCCATGCGCACAACTGTCGGCGGGCCAAACTGATTGAGGGACGTCTGGAGTCGATCCGTTGTGCTGCATCGCTCACTGATGATCCCGGGATCGTTGCGCCTCACCGCTTGCTCGCATTGATGTTGGTTTCGCAACTGCGCACAGCGCTCGCCGCGATCGACGTGTTCGACAAGGAGATCGCGGCAGTCGCACGCACACTGCCCGACTTCGACCTGTTTGACAGCTTGCCCGGCGCAGGTCCGCATCTGACACCGCGCCTGCTGGCTGCATTCGGTGAGCAACGTGACCGCTTCAGCGGCGCTGATGAACTGCAGAAGTACTCCGGCATCGCGCCGGTCACCGAGCGCAGCGGCAAGAAGTGCTGGGTGCACTGGCGCTGGCAATGCCCGACCTTCCTGCGCCAGACCTTCGTCGAATGGGCCGGCCAGACCATCAACAAATCGTTCTGGGCCGGCGCCTATTACCGGCAACAGCGGGCGAAGGGCAGCTCGTATCAGGCCGCCGTGAGGGCGTTGGCGTTCAAGTGGATACGGATCCTCTACCGCTGCTGGCAGACCGGCACACGATACGACGAGAGCGTCTACCTCAACGCCCTCAGGAAGCGTGGTTCGTCACTCCTCAGGAACCTCGAACTTCCGGGGTAACCCGTTCCGGTCGACGATGACGCAGCTGGTTCCGGGGCCGTGGGTTGCCTCCATTTGACGTGATGTCGCGAGTTGTCCACGGCCGGCCGGCGGGTCGCCTGTTATGACCATGACGCTGGCCGGCGGTGGGCAACTCGCCAGGTGGGCGCGCGACGTTTCTTCGACATACGCCGTTTCATGAATGAGCGACGCCCGAGACTACAGGGTCAAGGATGTGGGCTGCACATGCCCTCGGAAAAACCTTGACGGACTGCCTCAGGGCGTGAAGCGGCCGGTCGCGACTGGAGCGGCCGGTCGCGACTGGCGGAAAATGGCCGGATTCTGTCCGACGACGCTCGGCGGGAGTCGGCCCCTTCCCGTCCCCAGTTAGTTTCTGCGAATGCCGCCACTGCCCTCCAGAGCGACCGCTCTGCCCCGCCGCCGCTCGAACGCAACTCGACGTCACCGATTTGTGTCCCCGCCTGTCCATGCTCACAAAGGACTGTTCTGCGCATATTGAGCGAGCCGCTTGTCGATCCATCCCCGGTTCCTGGTGGCTTGTCACCCTCACCAGGTGCTATGTTAAGCACTGCGGGAATAATGGCGACAATCAGTGAAGGAACAGGAATAATGGCGAAAATTATCAATCTCTACCGCTATCCAATCAAGGGTCTCTCTCCCGAGCCCTTGACGGAAATGGCCGTCAGCCACGGGCAAGGACTGTCCTTCGACCGCGCATTCGCGCTGGCGCTCGGCACGACGCGTTTCGATCCGGAAGCCCCCGAGCCCCTCGACAAGGGCTATTTCCTGATGCTGCGCAAGAATGAAAAGCTTGCCGCGCTGGCGACGCGGCTGGATCCAGAGACCGGCACGCTAACCATTCGCTATCGCGGTGAGCTTGTGCTTGAGGCGGCGACGACGAGTGCTGCGGGCCGCGAGGCGATAGAGGATTTCATGGCGGCTTATCTGGGCGAAGCGACTGAAGGCCGCCCCCGCCTAGTCTCGGCCGCAGGCCACAAATTCACGGATGTCAGCGTGGTCTCGCCGGTCATGATGAAAGCGATCTCGGTGATCAACCTGGCCTCCGTGCGGGCGCTTGAGGAGGCGACCGGGACTTCCGTGCACCCCCTGCGCTTCCGCGCCAACATCTATCTCGACGGCGTGCCTGCCTGGGCGGAGCTCAACTGGCTCGGTCGGGAAGTCGAGATTGGCGGGATACGCTTTCGCGGGGCCCTACCGACGCGGCGCTGTGCCGCCATCAACGTCAACCCCGAGAGCGCCACACGCGATGCCAATCTGCCGAAAGCGATCATGCAGCATTTCGGCCATGCCGATCTCGGCATTTATCTTGAGGTGCTGAGCGACGGCGTCTGTTCGGTCGGCGATGCGGTGACGGTCGCGGCCGCCGCCTGACGACGCCGGAGGGTAATCAGGGTTTCGAGATTCTGTTCGTCGGACCAGCGCTTTACTTCCGGCTTCCTTCGGATCCCAGGTTGCCCGCAGCACCGTTGCCTTTCGCTAACTTCCCCTTGTCGGGCCCGACGCGGTTTGGCCGAACCCGGAAGTTCGTCGCAAGCCGCACCGCCAACGGCGGCGAACTTCGGCTGTCGACCCGTTGCAGCCGGTCGAGCAGTCTCTGTTCTAAGGGTAGGTATCGGAGTGGAACGGTCATTCCGTGCCGTCGCCTGGCGGGCAAGTCATCGGCCTCTGCGGACGCTTAGACCCGTGAGTTGGTGAGGCGGCTTACGCCGTGCAAGGATGACGTCCTGCTCGACCCTCGAATTGCTCTCGAACTTAAGTTTGATTTCTCTATAAGCAATCAGCTTGTCGTTCACCAGATCGAAAGGAAGCGCCCGCAAGGTTAGGGATGGTGTTCAGAACTCGTTTTGCCGCACTGAGCCATCCACATAGGGCCGATGCGGTGGAAGCGGTGCGGCACCTGGCTCGAATGCAGCGCTACGTTCGGCATAAGGAAGGCGCCGATTGCCTGCCCGCGCGGGCGGCTTTTGCGCTCATGCAGCGGCCTCGCGCATCAGTCGTTCGCGCGTCATCCACAGATTGCTTAGAGCGAACAGCGTGTGCAACTCTGCGGGTTCTTCATCAAGCCGCGATAGCGCACCTTTAGATGCCACCGTGCGCGGCGATGAACATGGCGACGGCCGACCGGCAATAGGATTCGATTTCGTTGTCATCCTCTGCTCTCGCCTCATCGAAGCGTGCGACAAGCAGAAGATCGGATCCTTTGAAAAGCGCGGCAAACAAGCGGGCGGATCGGAGAGCATCGGGTACGTTCAGAATCGCTTTCGCGTGCAACTGACGCAACACGGCCTCGATTTGGGCGATGACATGGGCGGGCCCGGCTTCGTAATGGAGCTTGCTTAACGACTTTTGATTCGTCTTGTCGGCCAAAACCATGGCTTCGACACTGCGGACGTCCGGGCTCAACAGCGTGCGAAGCAGGGATGATCCCACCGCCATGAGCTGATCTTCGGCTGAACCGTCGACGCTTTCAGAAAGGGCCTGGGGTGCAAATTGATGGCAGTGGGCCACCATGGCCGCGCTGAACAGCGCCTCCTTGTTCTCGAAGTGCCGATAGATGCTGAGCTTGGATATCTTCGCCCGCTGCGCGACCTTGTCCATGGTCGTCGCTTGAAAACCCAATTCCACAAAGAGTTCGCAGGCGGCGTCGACGATCGTTTGGCGAAGCGCCTCGTTGGCGGGCCGGCCGCGCCGGCTCTGGCTGTTTTCGGTCACAACAATTCCAGTACTTGACAGTATTCAAATTCTTGCACTACGATACCACGCAGTATCTTAAATGTGCAAGCCAAGGATAGGTTTCAACCAGTTGCCCAAATCAGGTTTCCCCGGGGCGCCTGGCGATATCGAATGCGGGATTGTGGGGCCGATCAATACAGATCCTATGAAGCATCCAGGTCGTCGACTGGCTAACGCCTAAAATCGGCGTACCGAGGTTTGCTCACGGGAGAGCATCATGCGTACAGATCAGGGATACACGCGTACTGCGGAACCGGCGCTGGCGGTGTCACTCGAACTCGCTGCGGCGAAGTGGAAGGTAGCGTTGCACGACGGGCAGCGGGAGCAGCCGGCGGTGTACACCGTAGCGCAACCGCAAGCCCCCGCGCGCC
Organism: Paraburkholderia sp. UCT70; assembly: GCF_050434085.1. Taxonomy (NCBI): domain Bacteria; kingdom Pseudomonadati; phylum Pseudomonadota; class Betaproteobacteria; order Burkholderiales; family Burkholderiaceae; genus Paraburkholderia; species Paraburkholderia sp. UCT70. The sequence goes on from NZ_JBNPVZ010000002.1 coordinate 2,582,472, forward strand.
TACAGGCCGTGCTGGAAGTGATCGAACAACAGAAGCTGAAGTGGTCGCTGCCCGCGGGCGTGCACCTTGTCGTGAGTTATGAAGCCGGCCAGGACGCGTTCTGGATCTATCGGGCGCTACGGGCACGCGGTATCGAGTGTCATGTGGTCGATCCAGCGAGCATTCCGGTCGAGCGCCACAAGCGGCGTGCCAAGACTGACCGGCTTGATGCAATCAGGCTGGTGATCAGCCTGCGCGCGTGGCTGCGCGGCGAGCGCGACCGCATGCACGTGGTGCACGTGCCATCACCGCAGGACGAAGCGTCCCGCCATCTGATGCGCGACCGAGGGGAACTGCAGAAAGAGGTGCTACAGCATCGTGACCGGATGCGCAAACTGCTTGTCACGCTAGGCTGCTGGGATGAGGTTGACCACAAGGCCTTCGCCGCCCGCCTCGCCCGTGACCAGGTGCGGTGTCACGACGGTGCGCCACTGCCGCGCGAGCTGCGGGAGCGGCTGCTGCGCGAGTGCGAACGGCTGGCGCTGGCCGTGCAGCAACTCGCGGCACTCGAGAAAACGCAACACGCTGGCCTGCCCGCACCCGCACGCGAAAGGATCGATCTTCTGACGCAGCTAAATGGCATTGGCCCGGTGGGTGGCTCGCGTCTGGCGCTCGAGCTGTTCTGGCGGGACTTCCATAACCGGCGCGAAGTTGGGGCCTGCGTAGGGCTGGTTCCACAACCCTACGACAGTGGCGAGAGCCAGGTGGACCAGGGGATCAGCAGGCAGGGCAACCGTCGCGTGCGCGCACTGCTGATTGAGATGGCGTGGTGCTGGATCCGTTACCAGCCTGGCAGTGCACTGACGCAGTGGTTCAACCAGCGCACGCAAGGCACGGGACCGAATCGCCGCGTGCGGCGCATTGCGATCGTCGCACTAGCACGACGCCTCGCGATCGCGCTGTGGCGTTACTTGCAGGACGGCGTGATACCCGAAGGCGCACAACTGAAGTCAGTCTGAGCCCGAAAGGTATCGCGACAACGCAATCAAGGGTGGAACGATACCTGTCGATAGAGAGTTTGAAGTGAACATGCCCGTGTTGATGGCGGGTTGCTAACGCGACCGATTAAACAGATGGGGCATGCTCCCGGAACAGGTTCCGGCGTAACGCGCATAAAGGATGAGGCTGGCCATACGCCAGCGGATAGAAGTTGGTGAGACGTTGCTGTCTTACGCGCGCGATAAGCGGCTTCAGGCTAACGACGTTGACCGGACTGTAGCCATGGTTGAAGTTGAGGGCGGTGGGAATCCGCCGGACTATGCCGCGAAAATGCGGCTTGTATGGCGGCGAGCGCCATCACTCGCGCTTGCCGCCATACGCCAGCATGTCACCACTTTGCAGCGAGGAGAAAGAGACTTGACCCATCCTTTGTAAGCCAGTTCGCGAATGGCCTTGACAACTTTCTGCTCATAGAAGCCATCAGCAACTTTCTCGCCAATGCCGAAGCCCTACTCGCTGACCGTCTCAAGCGCGTATCGCTGGACGATATTGCACACCACGCCCAGCCCACCCCTCCAATCACAACACGGAGCCCATCACCATGGATGACGTCATCATCATCGGCGGCAGCTTTGCCGGCCTCGCCGCCGCCCTGCAGCTCGGCCGTGCCCGCCGCAAGGTCACGGTTCTCGATACCGGCCGGCCGCGCAACCGCTTTGCAGGCCACTCGCATGGCTTGCTCGGCCACGATCACAAGCCACCGCTGGACATCCTGGTCGAGGCGCGGCAGCAGTTGTCGCGCTATCCAACGATCAGGCTGGTCAATGCCCGGGCCGAGAGCGTGTTTGGCGCCATCGACGATTTCTGCGTCGTCACTGACGATAACGAAAGCCTGAGGGCGCACCGCCTGATCCTGAGCTATGGCGTCGCCGACCAGATGCCTGATGTTCCGGGCTTTGCCGAAAGCTGGGGCACGTCCATCGTGCCCTGCCCCTATTGCGACGGCTTTGAAGTCGCCGGCCAGCATTGGGGCCTCGTCTGGTCCAGCCCGCAGTCGCACCAGTCTGCCAGGCTGTTCCGCGATTGGACGGACAAGCTGACTGTCTTCGCCGATGGTCATGACATTGCGCCCGATATCCAAGTCGATCTGGCGCGTCGCAACATACCTGTCGTCGATGGCCGGATCGTCGAGATCGCCCATCACAAGGGCCATATCAACACCGTCAATCTCGATACCCGCCGCAATGTCGCGGTCGACGTCCTGTTCGCCCATCCGCGCAACAAGCCGTCCGCACGCCTGCATGAATCACTGGGCCTCGCCACGGTCGATACGCCCACCGGCATCGTCCTCAAAGTCGACGAGCGCCGCCAAACCAGCATGCCCGGCATCTACGCCGCTGGCGACCTCGCCACGCCCTTCTTGCCCTCGGTCACCCAGGCTTCATCGCAGGGCGCGATGGCGGGTATCTTCGCCCAGCAGTCGATGGTGGTTTGAGAGCACAGATCCCTGCTCTTGTTGCGTCGTCGCCTTCGAAAAGGTTGGCGTAAATCGACGCGGCGAAAGGCGGATCGTCGAGTCAAGGAGATGACATGGCAAAGCAAAGTGCTGATCAGGTGGGTGACTGGAATGGTCAAAGCGGGGAGCGCTGGGTCGCCAACCAGGCCCGGCTCGACGCTCTGGTGGCGGTGTTCGGCCAGGCCGCGATCGAAGCCGCCGCGCCCGCGACGGGTGAGCGCGTGCTGGACATCGGCTGCGGCGCGGGTGCGTCAAGTCTGGCTCTGGCCGCTCGCGTCGGCGCGGGGGGCCAAGTGCTGGGCGTGGACATATCCGAACCGCTGATCGATCGAGCGCGCGCGCTTGCGCGCCACGATACGCCGGCCCTGTTTCAGGTGGCCGACGCCAGCAGCGCAGAGCTGCCCGAAGGCGCGTTCGACATTCTGTTCTCGCGTTTCGGCGTGATGTTTTTCCCCGATCCGACAGCGGCGTTCGCCCATATGCGACGCGCGCTCCGGCCGGGCGGCCGGGTCGCTTTCGTCTGCTGGCGCGGTGCGGCCGAGAACGATTGGATGCGACTGCCGGTGGGCGCGCTCAAGGACATCGTCCCGCCGAGCGCGCTCCCCGATCCCGAAGCGCCCGGCCCGTTTTCGTTCGGCGACCGGGAGCACGTGGCGCGCATCCTGACGGCGGCCGGTTTCACCGAAATCGTTATCTCGCCCTTCGACGCGGCCGTCCCATTCGGCGAGGGCGAAACGCGGGACGCGGCGATCGACGACGCAGTGAGGATGACGCTTGAGGTCGGCCCGCTGTCGCGTGCGCTCGCTGGTCAGCCCGACGACATCCGCGCCCGTGCCTCCGCCGCAGTTCGTGCCGCCTTCGCGAGCCTCCCCGGCGAGGGGTCGGTGATGATCAACGGCGCGGCATGGGTCGTCATGGCACGAAATCCGGCAAGCTGACAGGGATTAACAGGGGAGATGCCTCCGCTCGGTGGAACAGGGCGTCTTTGGCCGGCCAGATTGATGTCCCTTCTGGCCGCTGAACGAGCGCTCGCCTTGCGACAATCAGATGGCCGGTTGCGAAGCAGAGCCGACGCCTGAGCGGCCTTCCGGCGGCGCATGTGACCGGCAGTTTGTGGCCGACTGCCGCCCGACGCGGTCGGCCGAACCCGACCCATCAGAGACATCGGGGGCGGGATTCTGCATACGTCTCACACCAGACCATTCTCAGACGTTCAACGTCATTGTCTGAACTCCAGCACAGACATAGCGATGCGCTCCCCAGCACGCGGGCATCAAGGCGTCGATAGCCCAGATCGACTCGCTTCGGTCTCCGATCGTCTGCGTGACGGGCAGTTCCACCAACATCGCGCCAGGCTAATGTTCCACTTGCCACCGCAGCACTGGATGCGTGGCGCCGGTCGGCATGACCCACGCGCCGTTCGGCCCGAAGTCCCAGCCGACGAAGCTGGCGGGGTTGCTCATCTGGGCTGTGGTGAGCCCGTTGGATGCAGGTAGATTGCCGCCGCCCGACGGTTGCCCGGTGGTCTGAACGTCCCAGTAAACGTCGGCGCCAAGGCCACCCGAGCAGCCTGCGCAGATGCCGCCCATCCCCAATCCGTTGCCGCTGATAACGCGACCTGTCGCGAAAGATTGCGTTATGACGCCGTAGCTGGAGGTGGCGTAGTTGTAGTTGTTCGCCATCAGTCCGCCACCACCGCCGTGCGTCAAAAAGCCTGTGACGGAGCCGGTCGCATACGACTCGTCGATGCTTCCATAGTTGGTGCTAACCAGTCCGGCCGCTACGCCACCGGTCCGAACCGTAGCGCTGCTTCCCGAGCGCTCGATCAGCCCGAAGTTCGTCCCAACGAGCCCTGACAGTGGTGCATAGAAGCAATCGCAGCTGTTCGCGCCAGAGGTGAACGTATTGACTACAGTGCCGTGATTGTTAATAGCCAGGAGGCCAATTCCATAGTAAAACCCAGTGTCGTTGGCGAGCGGGTGGGCGTCGACTTTCAAATCGCGCACGACGCCGTGTTGCCCGATATCGCCGAAGATGGCGTCGAGGCTCGGCGAAAGATTCGAAACGATATGCCACATGCCGTCGAATTGACCGGTGAACAACGTGCTAATTGTGTACGGGGTAGTGCCCAGCGTGGTGAACGCGGCGTTGTTCGCTTCGATATCTTTTCCGAGTGCGTAGTTGCCGGTCATGTCGTTGCCGACCGCCTGAAAGTCCGCTACCGAATTGACGAGTCGATAGCCGGTGATCTGCGTAACCAGCCCGCTGTAAGCCGGAGCGGACCACGATGCATTGCCGACTAAGGTGCCGGGGCTGTAGGTACCGTTCATGTCGTAGAGCGCGCTGACGATGCCGGTGCTTGCCGACCAGTCGATGATGCCGTTATTCGCGATGCTGCCGCCGTTGTCGCTGCCCGTTGCATCAGCGCGCACGGCCAGATTGCCCGCCCCGTGGTTCGCGATCGTCGTGCCCGTCGTCACTGAGACGTTGTGATACGCGGCAAGCGTCAGCGAAGCGGCACCCTGCCAGATGAGGCTCGACGCAACGCTCAGATCGCCCGTTACGCCATTGGCGCCCGTTGTCGTAACCGCGACCGAGGTGCCCGCGTTCAGGCTGCGCTGCAACGCATGGGCGGCGGAGTCGTCGATCGTTAAGCCGGGCGTCGTCAGATTCCATTGGCCCGCATGAACCGCTGCATGTCTGCCGAATGCGAGTTGCGCCGCTTGCGTGTCGACCGTTCCGCCGCTGCCGTCCGCGTTGCTTGCGGCGATCTTGCCGAGCTGCCCGACACGACCGCTGTCGGCGACTAGCCACACATGGCCGTCGCGGCTGGCCGTGCCCGTCGCGCGGATGCGCATGCCGCCGCCTGCGAGCGCATACACGTTGCCGTCGGCGGCCTGCAAGCTGATCTGAGCGGCCGTTATCCGCCCCTTGTTGATGGCCGTGCCCTGACTGCCCGTCTGCACGAACACCTGCCTGCTGCTGCCCGAATCCTGCAGGAGCACCTGCCCGCCTGCGGCCAGCTCCGCCGTGCCGGTGGGCGCTGCCACGGTGCCGTCGTTGATGACTGCGTCCCGGGCAATCAGGAACACATCGCCGCCGCTGGAACTGATCCTGCCGAGGTTGATGACGCTTGCATCCGAGTTGCCTGAAAGCGTAAGCGGGCCGCTGCCTTTCATGAAGGCGTCGTCGCAGATATCCAGGGTGGACGCGACGAAGCGGCCACCTGTGCTGATCACGCCCGATGAGCCGACGACGATGCCCTGCGGATTGATCACATACAGGCTGCCCGTTGCACTGAGCCGGCCGAAGATAGCGGACGGCGAGCCGCCCGTCACCCGGTTCAGGGTCGCGCCCGAACCGTTGTCGAACGTCACGCTGTTGGTTTTACTGATCGAAAAGCTGTTCCAGTCGATCACGCCGCGTGTCGAACCCGGTTGCGTGATGACAAGGCCGTTTCCGTGCCCTGCTATCGCGCCCGCGCCAGCCACGTATGTGCCGCCTTGCGGAAGGGTGCCCGCCGCGAGCATCGCTTGCGAAAAGGATAGCCCCGTGAGCGAAATACCGATGGCGAACCACAGATGTCCGTCTGCTTGCCCGCGATGGAGTGCGCGTCGCGCGCGCCGGGATCGGTCTGGACGTGACATACAACCCCCTTTCCGCGAGAAGCGCGGAATGCTGCCGACCACCACGCACAGCCGACCGGGAACGCAATCGTCGCAGCGTATCAAGAATAGCCGCTGGAGTCGCCGATGCATGCCGATACCTCTGCTTTTTGCGCCTACTTGACTCGCCGTTTGTGGCCGCTTCTCGTGTGGCACCGTTTGACGCGCTTGCGAAATCGGCTCGAAACTGCTCGAAGGGCAGTGTGTTCCCGGCGAAGGTCGATGACCGTTTGCAATGCGATGCGACGTCTGAATGTCCGCCCGACGGCCGATCCCGGTCCGACGTCGGCCTCGCGCGAGCCAGGCCTGCTTGGCCGGTACGCGTTCGGCAGAACTCGACCCACTTCTGCCGTTCGACCTAGCGCGACATCAACGACTGCTTCCAAGCTACATCGGTCATCCGTGCTTTGTCGGGAGTCGTCAGCACGACCGGGACCGGCACACGGGTCTATGGTGATGAAGGAGGGCTCGCCAACCAGGCAATGTTCGCGGGACCAATCGGTCTCGGCTTCGCGCCCGACGGAAGCCTGTGCGTTGCTAATGGCTTCACTGTCAGACGCATTACCGGCTTTACCGAAAAGCGCGGCTGGGACTGTCGCGATGAACGCCGATATCACGGCGGCGATCGGGCATGGTAGCGCGAATAACGAGTCCGAATGTAGCTATCCTATCGCCGCAATCAGGCACGTTTGCATGCGGACTGGGCGCGCCTTGGTCTGCGAGAAATCTTGCCTGGCCGGACCTGCTGCCAAGGGATAAGTGCGCATGCGAATCCACTACCGAAGCGGCGCGAGCTATTGCAGAATGACCGCACGCTCGGTCAGTCTTTCGTCGAGCGAAAAAGGCATTGGAGACAAGCTGCAGATCACCGGCTCAGTTGGCCATCTTCGGACGTTCGTAGACATGCTCAGGCAGGCAGTCGGAGGCCGGCTTCCCCCCAATCTGTCGTTGCGATGCCACCAGCCGACGCGGCTGAGCCAGTTCTGCGTGCGCGCCCCAGTTCGCTGCAGCGCCTAGGGCGCTAGTTGCCAGCGCAGGATCGGGTGGGTCGCGCCCGCCGGTATGACCCACGTCCCGGTCTCACTGAAATCCCACGAGGCGTCAAAGCTGGCCGGATTGCTCATCTGTGCGGTCGTGAGCCCGTTGGACGCCGATAGCTGCGCGCCGTACCCGCTGCTCTTCGTTCGCGTTGTCGTCTCCTTGTCCCAGTAGACGTTGGACGCGAGCGGCACTCCAGCCGGTAAGCCCTGGAAGGCGACGATGCCGCCATAAGTGCCATAATCCGGGCCCTGGAACGTTGGTCCTCTGACTTCGCCCGACGCAAACGACTGCTCGATGAGGCCGGTATTCGAAAGAGCCAGTCCCCCAGCGCTGAATGGGCCGTACACTATCCCCGTTGCATACGACTGCGAAATCGTTCCGTCGTTAGCGCCGACCAGACCGCCACCGGAGCCATGATTGCCGCCGCTCACCGTCCCTGTCGCATAAGATTGCACGATGGTACCGCCGTTGCCACCGACGAGGCCGCCGAGCAGGCCGGCCGACCCGACGAACGCGCTGCTCCAAGAGCGCTCGATCAGGCCGACGTTGCGTCCCACCAGGCCGCCGAGCACCGCACCTTCGAACGCGCCAGAGCCGCGGTCGCCGGTAGTATAGGCGTAGGTAATCAAGCCCTGGTTCTCGCCGGCCAGAATGCCAAGCGGGATCCCGCCCGGGAAATAGATATGGGTCACGACCCGGGCGTTGGTCATCCCGACATTCCGCACGACACCGGTCGGCCCGATCGTGCCGAACAGTCCCGTCGCCGGCTGCTCGGTCGAGCTCTGATCGAACTGGGTGAACCTGTCGATCACGTGGCCCATCCCGTCGAACTGACCGGAAAATGGCGTGGTCGCATTGCCGAGCGAAGAGAAAGCGAAAGACGTATCGGTCGAACTGGCGTCGAGGTCTTTGCCGAGCGCATACGCGCCGCCGAGATCGCGCGCGATGTTCTGTAAATCGCCGACCGAATTGACCAGCTTGTAGCCGGTCACCTGGGTGATGAGACCGCTATACGGAGCTGCTGTCCACGCGCTATTCGCCACGATCATGCCGGGAGTGTAGCTGCCGTTCATGTCGTAGAGCGCGCTGATGATGCCGGTACTTTTCGACCAGTCGATAGTGCCGCCGTTGATCACGCTGCCGCCGTTGTCGATGCCGGAGGCGTCGGCGCGCAAGGTCAGATTGCCCGCGCCGTTGTTCGCGATCGTTGTGCCGCTCGCGACTGAGACATCGCGGTACGCGGCAAGCGTGAGCGAAGCCGGACCGGACCAGCGCAGGCTCGACGCGACGCCGAGGTCGCCCGTTGCACCGTTCGCGCCCGTCGTGGTCACGTCGACCGAAGTGCCCGCGTTCAGACTGCGCTGCAACGCATGCGCTGCGACATCATCGATGGTGAAAGCGGGCGTCGAGAGATTCCATTGGCCTGCATCGACCACCGCGTGCTTGCCGAACGTCAGTTGTGCCGCTTGTGTATCGACCGTTCCGCCGCTGCCGTCCGCGTTGCTTGCGGCGATCTTGCCGAGCTGCTCGACGCGGCCGCTGTCGGCGACCAGCCATACATGGCCGTCGCGGCTTGCCGTGCCCGTCGCGCGGATGCGCGTGCCGCCGCCTGCAAGCGCATACACGTTGCCATCGGCGGCCTGCAGGCTGACCTGCGCGGCGTTGATGGGCCCCCTGTTGACCACGGTGCCCTGACTGCCCGTCTGCACGAACACCTGCCTGCTGCTGGCCGAGTCCTGCAGCAGCACCGTCTCGCCGACAGCCAGTTCCGCCGTACCGTTGGGTGCGGTGATAGTGCCCGCGTTGATGGCGGCACGCCGTGCGATCAGGAACACATCCCCGCCGCTCGAACTGACCTTGCCCAGGTTGATTACGCTTGCAGCGGAGTCGCCCGAGAATGTAAGCGGGCTGCTCCCGGTCATGAATGCACAGTTGCAGACATCGAGCGTCGACGCGACGAAGCGGCCGCCCGTGCTGATCACGCCCGATGGGCCCACAACGATGCCCTGCGGATTGATCACATAGAGGCTTCCCGTTCCACTGAGCCTGCCGAGAATGGCCGACGGCGAGCCGCCCGTTACCCGGTTCAGCGTCGCGCCCGAGCCGTTATCGAACATCACGCTGTTGTGCCTGCCGATCGAAAAACTGTTCCAGTCGATCACGCCGCGCGTCGAACCGGGTTGCGTGATGACGAGACCGTTCCCGTTGCTGGCTATCGTGCCCGTGCCCGCCACATAAGTGCCGCCTCGTGGAAGTGTGCCCGCCGCGAGCGCCGCCTGGGTAAAGGACAGTCCGGTGAGCGCGCCGCCGATGACGAGCCACCGGCGTCCGTGTGACTGGCCACGGCGCGGTGCGCGTAGCGCGGGCCGAGGTAGTTTTAGATTTGACATACAACCCCCTTTCCGCGTGGGGCGCGGAATGGCTGACGACGACGCGCGAGCCGACCTGAAACGCGTTAGTCCCAGCGTCTGAAGAATAGCCGCTGGAGTCGCGAATGCATGCCGAGACCTCTGCTTTTTGCGCCTACTTGCCTCGCCGTTTATGGCCGCCTATCGTGTGGGATCTTTTGACGCGCTTGCGAAATCGGCTCGAAACTGCTCGACGGGCAATGTGTTCCCGGCGAAGGTCGATGACCGTTTGCAATGCGGATGCGACGTCTGACTGTCCGCCGACGGAGGAGGTGAATGACGCTTCATGGCCGGTCGCTGCCTCATAAGCCGTGTTGTCGTCCAGTGAGGCGTACCGCAACTGGACGTCGGGCCAGCCCTCGAAGCACGTCAGACTAGGCCAGTCGCACCGCAACAGCCATACAGCGAATCCGAAATGTCCGTATAATGCGCGCGCCTTACATAACTATTACTTATGAACCGGGGGATTGAATGAATGTTGACGAGGGAGTTTCACGTATCAAACGGATAACCCGAGGCCTGTACAAGGCTATCGCCATTCTTCTGTATGCCTATGGCGCAATAGCAATCGTCTTCGGTGTCGTTGCAGTTGCAGGCTGCATCCGCGAGACAGGCGGATACTCATTCTCAAAATTGCTGGACACTGTAGATCCGCTGTTCATGGGAATTGTCATTCTTCTCGTGACGAAAATGGCGACGTACATAATCGACGGCTTTATTACCCCCAAGGTCAAAAAGCCACGGCAGGAAGCTAACGCGGAGGTAAAACGATGAGCAATAAACATGACGTTGCGTCCGACGATGTTGTCCGCACCTTGTTGGTCGATAGGATCGCGGAGGCAGAGAAAAACATTCAGAACTTTAAAAATTTGATTGCGGTACTTCAACGCCAGCTCGCAGCGCTCGACGCAAAAACAAAGACCAGCGCAAGGAGCTAAAAGCCCATGAAATCGTGCCCGAAGTGCCGTTGGCCGAAACCCCGCTTTGGCTATGAGGGCCTTGCCGACCAGTTCTTCGAGCGATGCCCCGCGTGTGGCTTCACCGGCTTGGGCGCGAATTCGAGGGCGGTGACCGAGGTTTTATGGCAGACCGCCGACGCGCCGGACCAGCAGCAGGGAAAACTGACGATTCGGGGTGCCGTCAAGAAAGGGATTTTTCGTACGCCAAGCGCGCAAGGTGCGCGTTGCGAGCGTCGCTGATCGACCCTCAAGCGACATTCGATTTTCTCGATAACGGACACTCGAAAGAGGCTCAATCCCATACCTCACGAGTCCGCTCGATCGAAGGGTTAGGCCTCGGGTTGGTGGCAAACCGCTTCGATGTTGTGCCCGTCCGGACCAATGACAAAAGCCGCATAGTAGTTCGCGTGGTAGTGCGGGCGCAAACCAGGCGCACCATTATCTTTGCCACCCGCTTCCAGAGCCGCGCGATAGAAAGCGTCCACTTGCTGGCGATTCTCCGCCATGAAGGCCAGATGAAGTTGCGCCGGCTTCTCCTCGGTTTGGTACAGGCACAATGAAGTCTTATCTCCCGGCAGGCTAAGCTCGACACCGTACGTCGGCGGCCCCTCCGAGACAACAGCTACGCCGAGCGGTTCGAGTGCCTTGAGGAAGAACGCTTTGCTCGCTGCATAGTCACTGACTCCGAATTTGACGTGATCGAACATGAGTTCTCCCGCAGAGTGTGGGCCAATTATCGCGGATCTATACGGCCTCGTCGATCGGCCGAAATTGGCTGAGTGATGCCTCATGCGGATCGCATATCGTGTTCGACCTTGGACGGCGGCGATCGGCAGCACGCGACCCAGCTTGTGTGAAAACGCACGCTGATCGCCTAAACTGAAGTAACGCATTCAGGTCGGACGGGCACATGAAGCGATTCGTTGAAGGCAAAGACCGTAAGCAAGCTGTCTTGCTGCCCGAGTATCTTGAGGACTATGTGTCCGACGACAATCCAGTGCGCGTAGTCGAGATCTTTGTCGATGAGCTTGATCTTCATGAGCTCGGCTTTGACGGAACCGCTCCCGCAACGACGGGGCGCCCCTCATATCATCCGTCCGTACTGCTCAAGATTTATATCTATGGGTACCTGAACCGCATTCAGTCGAGTCGGCGTTTGGAGCGTGAGACTCAACGCAACATTGAGCTCATGTGGCTAACAGGCCGCCTTTCACCGGATTTCAAGACCATTGCCGACTTTCGCCGTGACAATGGCAAAGCGATCCGCAATGTATGCCGGCAATTCATCGTGTTGTGCCGTAACCTGGACCTGTTCACAAAGTCGATTGTGGCCATTGACGGCAGCAAGTTCAAAGCCGTCAACAATCGTGATCGCAACTTCACGAGTGGTAAGGTCCGGGCACGCATGCAGCAGATTGATGAGAGCATCGCGCGTTACCTTGCGGCGATGGAAACAGCGGACCGGACACAATCCGATGTCGCCGAGGCGAAGACGAGCCGCATCAGCGAAAAGATCAAGAAGCTCAGGCAGCAGATGCAAGACCTCAAGGCAATGGAGCAGCGACTGCGCGACTCACCCGATGGACAGGTCTCGTTGACTGATCCGGACGCGCGCTCCATGGCCACCAGCGGTCGGGGAACGGGGATGGTTGGCTACAACGTTCAGACAGCTGTTGATGCCACGTCGCATCTGATCGTGGCACATGAGGTCACCAATCTTGGCAATGATTGTAACCAGCTGACGAACATGGCCGGGCAGGCGCGAGCCGCTACCGGCATCGATAATCTGACCGTTGTTGCTGACCGAGGTTACTTCAAGGGCGAGGAAATCCTGCAATGCGACGAGGCGGGTATTACGGCCTTCGATCCCAAACCACTGACGTCGGGCAGTAAAGCAGATGGGTACTTCGGCAAGCAGGACTTTGTCTACGTTGCCGAAGATGATGAGTACCGTTGCCCAGCGCAACAGCGGCTCACCTGGCGTTTCACAAACATCGAACACGGTATGACGCTGCATTGCTACTCAAGTTCGGCTTGTGCTACCTGCGCAATCAGAAAGCAATGCACATCCGGAAAGCAGGCCCGCCGGATAAAGCGGTGGGAGCATGAGGGCGTAGTCGAAGCGATGCAGCAGCGACTCCACCAGAAGCCGGAGATGATGCGCATACGCCGTCAGACCGTGGAGCATCCGTTTGGCACGCTCAAGTTCTGGATGGGCGCGGCGCACTTCCTGATGAAGACACGCGAGCATGTCAGCACCGAAATGAGTCTGCATGTGCTCGCATACAATCTCAAGCGCGTCATGGCGATCTTAGGCACTGCGGCGCTAATGCAAAAGATGAGGGCCTGAGGAGAGGCCTTACATCAAACAGGCTGCACCGCGGCGAACCGGAGAGCTTCTGGGCTCGTCGGCGAATCTTCGCATTCTGACCGGCCTGAACGTCCTCCAACCACGCAGCGGGTTAAAACAGCCGCCAATGGCCGTGATCGACCCCGGACGGTCAGTTGAAACTCCCCCACTTATGGTCGCGCAAATTCCCCCACCCTGTGCAGCATGCATATTCCACGCAAATCGAGCGGCCATTCTGCGGCAAAGCGAGCAAGCATTCCACGCGAAACCGAGCAGGCATTCCACAACAAAGCGAGCGCTGCGGACATGGCGACGCGGGGTGAGTTTTTTTACTCCTTCCCGCCTTCGGCGGTCAAACTATTTCGGCGCTTGCGCATCGATTCGCCTGAGAGCGTGAAGCGATGCGCGTTGTGAACCAGCCGGTCGAGAATTGCATCAGCGAGCGTCGGATCTCCGATGGCAGCATGCCAGCTGTCGACTGGAATCTGGCTGGTGACGATCACCGAGCGCCGGCCGTGCCGGTCGTCGAGCACCTCCAGCAGATCGCGCCGCGCCGCATCTGACAGCGGTGCCATGGCCAGGTCATCCATGACGAGGATGTCGGTCTTGGCCAACTGTGCCAGCAGCTTTGCGTAGCCCCCACTGCCGTGCGCGATGGCCATCTCCTCGTTGAACTTCGGCATGCGCAGATAGCAGGCCGAGAAGCCCTGGCGACACGCCTGGTTGACCAGCGCGCATGCAAGCCAGCTTTTACCGAGCCCGGTTGGTGCGACCAGAATGATGTTCTGGTGCGCCCGTACCCATTCGCCAGTGAGCACCCGGGCGAGCAGCGCACGATCCAGTCCACGGGGCTCGCGGTAGTTGATGTCTTCGGGCACCGCGTCCGGGAAACGCAGCTTCGCGCGGCGTAGCCGCGCCGTGAGCAGGCGCGACTGACGTTCGCTTGCTTCCCGTTCGACGAGCAGCCCCAGGCGCTCCTCGAAGCCGAGCTGGTCGATGCTGCTCTGGGATTGCTGGTCGGCCAGCGCGGCGGCCATGCCGAACAGGCGCAACTCGTGCAGCCGCTCGACAGTTGGATGATGCAGCATGTCATGATCTCCTTTCAGTGGTAGTAAGACGGTCCACGCACGTTGGCATGCGCGAGCGGCAATTCGGTCTGGGCGGCGGCCGTGTCGGCCCTGTTCTCCAGACCGTTCTTCAGCGTCGAGGCGATGAACCGATAGCTCGGCGCTTTAAGATCAATGGCACGCTGGCAGGCGGCTTCCAGTCGCGCATGGCCATAGTCCTTGCCCATGCGCAGCACGCCCAGACAGGCGCGGTAAGCCTGCTGTGGATGCTGGCGACCGCCAAGCAGGTGTTCGATGACTGCGGCGGTGTGCGGGCCGATCTCCATGGCCCAGTTGATCAGCCGCTGCGGATTCCACTCGGTGGTCGCTGCCCGATGATTCGCCGGCATGTGGGCGGCGATCGTGGTGTGATGGCCGCGGCGCTCGCTCTTCGCGTGCGCGGCAATGCGCTGACCGCGCAGGAAGATCTCGACGGTCGTCTTCGTGTGGCGCACCTCCACCTGCTCGCGGGCGTGGCTGTATGAGACGGAGTAAAAGTGTTCGTCGAGCTCGACATGGTAATCAATGCCGACGCGAGCAACCTTCCACTGCGCATACTGGTAGGGTCTGTCTGGCAGCGGACGAAGTGCCGGACGATCAAGTTCCTCGAAGGCGCTGCGGCGGCAACCGGGCAGTTTCTTGAACGGCCTGTTGTTCAGTTCAACGAGGAGTGCCGCGATCGCGCGGTTGGCTTCGTCGAGGCTGAACAGCCGCTGGTTGCGCAGCCGTGCCAGAATCCAGCGCTGCGCCAGGAGCACCGACTGCTCGACCTTCGCTTTATCACGGGGCCGACGTTTGCGGGCTGGGATGATCGCCACGGAATAATGCGCGGCCATCTCTCCATAGGTCCGGTTCAGAACCGGATCGTAGAAGTCGGCTTTGTGCACGCCGGACCTCAGGTTGTCGGGGACCAGGATCTCGGGACAACCGCCAATGAAGTTCAAGGCGCGCACATGCGAGCCAATCCAGTCCTCAAGCTGCTGGGTCCAGGTGACTTCGGCGTAGGTGTAGTTTGATGCGCCGAGCGTCGCGACGAATACCTCTGCTTCACGGATCTCGCCGGTGTGCGGATCGACGATGCCCAACCTGTTACCCGAATAGTCGATGAACAGCTTCTCCCCGGGCGTGTGCGTCTGGCGAAGCGTGACCGGCAACGCTGCCGCCCATCGCTCGTAATACTTGCAGAACCAGCTGTAGCCGTAGCCTTCGGGCTCCTGCGCTTTGTACTCGTTCCATAGCAGGTCAAGCGTCACGCCTTTCCTGCCGAGCTCACGATGTACCATCGGCCAATTGGGCATCGGCCGTGTCCGGCTTGACGACGGCGGCGGCGGGAATAGCAGCGCATCCAACGCTGTCTCCTCCATCGTCATCGCCTTCTCGAAGTCCAGTTGTGCGCGCCGTACGCGATCCAGATAGTCCCAGACCGTCGCGCTCGATGCGCCTATCGTCGTCGCGATCTCACGCTGGCTACGCTGGCACACAAAGCGCAGGCGTAGCACTTCCTTGATTTGACGCATGGATAACCTTTTATTCGACATTCGCTCGCTCGACAAAATCGTCAAGCGTGCCATGGTTATCCCGCGTTGCCGTCCCTCCAGCTTACCGCTCGGTTACGCGTGGAAATCGCGCTCGGGCAGTCGCGGAATCCCTGCTCGATTTGCCGTGGAATCGACGCTCGGCTTGCTGTGGAATCCGTGCTCGGTTCGCCGTGGAATTGGTGTTCGGTTTGGTGTGGAATACGCATGCAGCAGGACTAAGGGTTTTATTTAGCTGGTTTTCGTTTTTCTCGCAAGCGTTTCAGCGGCCTCTTTAAGGCGATAGCTGCGACCATCGAACTCGAGCAGGTGGCAGTGATGCATGAGCCGGTCGAGGATCGTGGTGCTCATCGTGTTGTCGCCCAGGTATGCGCCCCAATCCTGCACAACGCGGTTGGATGTGACGACAACGCTGCGATGCAGTTTGTAGCGTTGATGGATCAGTGTTTGCAGCAGCGCGCCAGCGGCGTCGGGGATCGTACGCGACAGGAACAGGTCGTCCAGCACGAGCAGATCGCTTTCGAGGATGGCTCGCAGCCGGGCTTCGCGCTGGGCAGTCGGGCTCAGCGCGTACCGGTTAAAGAAGTCGTCGGTCTCAAGATACTGAACCTTGTGGCCTTGCAGGACGGCCTGGTAGGCGACGGCCTTCGCAACGTGCGATTTGCCGGTGCCAGGTTTGCCGATGATCAGCGCGTTGTCGCCGGCCGCGATGAACTTCAGCGTGTGTAGCTGGAAGCAGGTCTGGCGAGGCACTTTGGGATTGAAGCCCCAGTCGAATTCGGCGAGCGTGAGTTTGTCTTCGAGGCCGGAGAGCTTGTAGCGGCGTTCGATGAGCCGGGACTGGCGGCGATCCAGTTCGTCCTGCAGGATCAGTGCGAAGGTTTCAAGGAACGGCTGCTGGGAGCCTTGGGCCTGCAGCACGCGCGTTTCAAGTGTGTCGCGTACGCCGGACAGACGAAGCTGTCCGAGGGCCCGTTCGATTTCCGGTAATGTCATGGTCATGCCTGCGTTTCTCCCGTCGGAGGTTGAGGTTCGGCGCCGTGCTGCGCACCGAGGGTAAAGAGTTCGCCGTATTCGGCGGCAGGACGGATCAGCGGGTGGTCCTGCGTGAGAGGCAGTTCGAGTTGCGGTGCCTGATCGAGACGCTCGAGTGCCTGTTCGAACAGCTGCTCGACGATCGCGCGCACCTGTTTGTACCGGTAGACGTGATGACGTAGTGCGTGGTCGCAGGCCTGTTCAACGAGCCGGGCGGGATACTTCTTCGCCAGACCGACGATGCCCCACATGGCGCGATGGCCGACGCGACCTTCGCTGTCGAACATGTGTTGGCAAAGCGCCTTTGTTTGCGGCCCGATGTCGCCAGCGCTCGCGAGCAGGAAGGCGCTCTGGCGGGACGGATTGAACGGGCGTTCGTCTTCGGGCAGTTCAAGCGAACCGGCCTGCAGGGCGCGAGGATGGGTGCGCAGCAAGGCCTGCGTACGGCGATCGCGAATCTCGATGGTGGAATCGTAGATCCGCACTGAAACGAGACTACCGATCGGTGCGGGTCGTGCCGCATAGTTGCTGCGATCGATGTTGACAGTGGTGTCGTCCCAGACGGTACGCACGACCTCCATGAAGTAGCGAAAGCCGGTGGTCGGCAACGCCCGCAGATGCGGCCTCTCCTCCTGGAACATGGCCTCAACCTGTCGCCGGGTGCTGCCATGAATGCGTTTGGCCGCCCAGTTCGCCTCCCAGTGCATCAGGAATTCGTTCTGGGCTTCGAGCGACTCGAAACGGCGGCCGGCGAGCGCGGTGCCCTGCGTATGTTGAATGGCGTTCTCGACGGTCCCCTTTCGATTCGGGTCGCGCACTCGGGCAGGGTCGGCGACGACGCCGTAATGCTCGAGCATCGCCTCATAGAGCCGGTTGATCTCGGGTTCGTATAGATCGGGCGTGATGACGCCCTCCCGGAGATTGTCCAGGACGACATAACTGACAGCGCCGCCGAAGTAGCGGAAGGCTTCTTCGTGAAGCTGGGCCCAGACCTGCTTGCTGGACTTCCAGACCACGCGCCGGAAACTGCGCCGCGAATACCGCAGGGTCATCACGAACAACCGCGGGCGTCGGTAGCGGCCGGTCTTCGGATCGCGGGTCAGTGCGCCTTCGCCATAGTCGACCTGGGCTTCTTCGCCGGGGGCGAACGCGAGACGGTCGAACTGCTCGGGATCAATGTGGCGCAAGGCGCGCACGAAACGCTTGACGCTCTCGTAGCTCGCGGTGAATGCGAACTGATCGGCCAGATCCTGATAGATCGCCTGCGCGTTGCGCCTCAGGCGGACCTGCTGCTCGATCCATTCGCGGTGTGGTTCGCTTGCCGAGCGGGCGAAATTGAACGTTGTGGCCGCGCTGGAATCGGCGGTTGCCGGTGGTCGCGACGGTGGGGGAGTTTGCGGTTCAGCGGTTTCAGAGCCGGTGGTCGCCGTGGGGGAGTTTGCCGAAGCGGACTTCTCGGACTCGAAGATCGCCTGATAGCGACGGATCGTCTTGCGGTCGATGCCCGTGAGCCGCTGGATCTGGCGCTGGCTCTTGTTACGCTCTAGTAGTGTGAATACGGTGCTTTGCAGGTGCGGCTTCAAGACGTTCACTCCCTGAACTCCTTCTTGTTCGAAGGAGACGAAGATAGACGTCCTGCAACACCTCTCCCGGCAGCTTTAGTGGCTCAGCCGACGGTCGTCAGGTGGGGGAATTTGAAGTGACCATACCCGGGGGAGTTTGACCGACCGCCGGGGTGATCGACGCCGCGAAGTCGTCGAGCCACGTCGATTCGCGTTTTTACACAGCCTGGACCCACATCTGCCCTTCGACCCGACGCGATCGTTGCGGCAGCTTCCAAAGTGGAACAGCCATTCGAGCAACCGTCTTGGCCGGGAAGTTCTCGGCCTTTGCCGCCGTTGGGTTTGCTGAGCTGACGAAGAACGAATCAAGCGGGTGCCTACGGCCGCTGTCGCGCGGTCGCGTTGACCGTGCAAGGCTTTGCGATAGACTACCTTGATCCTGGAGGGGTTTGTCGTGGCTGATCTTAAAACCATGTTGGTCCGTTCGAACGCGGCTTGCGCCCTGTTTTGCATGTCGCTGCTGACGCACGCCGGGACGTCGGCAGACCCAGCCACGGTTACCCATGCGACCGAGCCTGAAATATCTGCCTCTGCAGATGTCCTGTCGACTCGGCCTTTCGTGGGCGACGACCCGGTTGCCATCAGAGACGCCTTGGCGGAGCAGAGCTTCGATGCCAACTCGCCTTCGTTGAGCGATCGCATCAGAAACCTGATCCACGTCCCTGTCCTTAAGGCGCCACGCGATCTCGACTTGCCGAAAGCCAGTCTCGACCGCGACCTGGCTTTCGTCGTACCGGCGCCCTACGGAATACGATATCAGTCAAAGACGCACCTGTTGACGGTAAACGTAGATCTATCCGAGGATGACAATCCGGGAGTGATCCTGCTCAAGAAGACCATAACCGGACCACGCGGTCGAGGGCTTGTGGTGGCGCCTGAGGCGAAGGCCAAGGGATACATCCAACACATCGATCTGATTGAACTCAAGTCCGGCAAACGGAGCAAAACCAGGGTTCACGGACGCGTGACACTCTCGCAGGCGGCGTTCGACGAAGCGAATGGAGACTTCGCGATTGTGCTGATGTGTAGCATGGCGCCGCCTTACCTGACCGACCGACGCGAACATAGCGATCCCAGCAACGACGAGCCCACAGACATCACAACAAGAACCTCGACGCTGTACACGAACATTCGCGCCATCTGGCTGGTGAGCCCGCAGCGGGGTATCGTGCTATCGAAGAAGCTGCATCTGTCGAAGTAAAATCCCTTGATTGTTTTTTTGAGATCGCAGTACCGGAATGGTCGCCCGTAAGCTGTGACCCTTTGCAACAATTAATTGAGTGCGGGCAATGCGTCGGTACACCTTCTCTCGTTCGAAAGAGAGATAGTCTCACTCGTTCGGACAGTCGCGACCGGCGACTGTGTGGTCAAATTGAGCCCCCGATTTTATGGTTCACGATTGCGGGGCTTTTGCGATGCAGCATTCCGTGGACGCATCAACCAGTAAATGCCGACGACAACGTTGCTGCGCGAAGCACGTTATCCAGGTGACGCAGTGCTGGGCAGCTTTTCCCCGATCCGACGAAAATTCTTTGACCTTGGCCCGCTAGAATCCGATGCAGACCGTGCATCCCTCGCTTCCTGGCTGATGGTCTCAAATTGCGTCGCAAAGTCAGGATGATGGTCCTTTAACCAACGGGCAAGACGCTCGTTCCTGAGGAGCGTGGCAACGTAAGCAGCGGAAACGGTGAGATGTAGGTGCTCAATACCATATCGTTCGTCGGTTTGTGCCACGGTCGTCTGAAGCGTAGCCAGTTCACGCTCAAGACGGACGAGCTGCTCTGCGACTTCCTTGCCCCGTTTCCCACGAACGCCAGCTCCGCACTCGAGCTGCTCCGGCGGAGTGGCGGCGACAATTGCTCGCGCAAAGGCCGACGTGAAGTTTCCCTGCCCGCACATAAGTTCGACGGCCTCCATTTGCCGCGGCGGCTTCATCAACTTCAGCGCCTTGAAGGTTGTCGCTGGACAGGCCTTGTCCGCAAGTAGCGCAGCGGCCCCATCCGATATTCCATCAAGAAGGCTTGCCCTGCGCTTCACCGTATTGACCTCAATGCCTAGTACTGACGCTATCCGTTCGCGTGGTACACCGTGCTCGATTGCCTTTGCAATCATGCGTGCGTCCTGCGCCGATGTCAGCCGGCTGATGTGTTTGTTGTATGTGTACGCCTCATCGTCTGTCGCAATGAGGCACAAGGCTTCGTTCATCCCCAGGCGGCGCAGAGCCTCTATCCGCAGTCTCCCATCGAGGATGCGAAATCTGTCATCGGTATCTTCGACTCGCACCACAATCAGGGGTTCAACGAGACCAACAGTCGCGACGGAGGCGAGAATCTGCAGGAATTTTATGCTCGACGTAGCGGTGTGCGGGAGCGGCCTTGACGACTCGAGCGCGTTCAGCTGTAGCACGACCGGCTGGCTCTCAAATGCGACCTTCAGGGGTTTCGCTGGCAGCTTGTTCATGACTGCCCCTCGGCGCGGATACGTTGGTCCAGAATTCGGGGAAGACTCGTGAGGCCCTCTTGCTCCAGCAGCTTGATGAATCCTTCGTCACGCATTAACTGCCGCATCGCATGAACAATGAATAGCAGTCGTGCATGGGTCAACTCAACCCTTTTTGCGAGGACCCTCTGACGGTCACTTTCTCGCATATAGAGACGACGTAGTTGCTCTGGAGCCAGTTCCCGACGATGGGCAGCGGTCGGCCCCGAGAAAACAGGCGGAGCCTTTCCACCCGACCTCATGCGTCGGCTCAACAGCCTGCGGACAACTGCGAGCTGGGGGCCCTTTAATGTTCCATCCTCATACGCTTCCAGCAACGCGGCCTGGACCTCAGCGTCGTTGGAGCGTGCAATGTGCATGGCGATAGCAATGGGCATAGTGCCGGCTTCGACAGCGTTTATGAGTCGTTCTTCGCCGTGGTCGAGGAGAAACATCAGGTTTTCCAGATACGCAACGGACAGGCCAACTTTGTCCGCGACAATGCCGTCTGGGTATCCTCCCTTGCGTAGGCTTTGAATGTCCCTGAGTAGTTCCAGGGTAGTATGGTTTCGTCTCGCAACGTTTTCAACCAGCGACATGACGAGGCACTCATCTTCGGCCCTGTCAACAACATGTGCAGGAATGATGTCATGGCCGAGGGCCTGCACCGCCTCGAGTCGTCCCTGACCGCAAACCAGGTCAAACTGAGCGATATCGTCTGAGCATGGCCTACGGCTCACCGTAATGGGCTTTTTCAATCCCACCGCCGCGATGCTTTCCGTCATCGCCTGCTTTTGACGCTTGCTACGGGTCCGCGGATTCAGCACCCGAATCTGCTGGACCGGAATATCTGTGATTGGAATCAGAGGATTGCCTGCCATCGTATGCCTCCATGTGAGACCGCGCTGCCAGCTCAAGCAGAATGCTTTCGTCCGGATAGCGGAACATCTCGAAAGGCCCGCTACTTCCGCTTCGGATGGACATTGAGAAGTCGTAGCCGGGTGCCAGACTGCCCCGCGGGAACACATAGAAGTCGAGCGGGGTTTCAAGTGCGGAGTCCAGCCGCAATACGACTAGAAGGTCGGGGGAGCAGTAGGTCGGCCACCGCGCTCGCCAGCGCGGGCTGCGACGGTCGTACTGAAGTATCAGGCGAACGGTGAATCTGATGACCAGTTCGTCACCTATCCGGATGGTGCTTCCGTCCACGGAGATTTCCACACGATGGCCTTGTGCCACCAGCGCATCAGTCGTCCTTTCAATGCAGCGTTGCAAGGCAGTTCGAGACGCATGAAAGGCCTTAGGGCCTGGGCGATAGTAACGTGGCTCATATCCGACGCGCTCATAGGCAATATTCAAGCTGCCGAATCGCCTGCAATAGGTCTTTTCTGCCGGCATCGACGGGGTCCGGTCGATTTCTCTCGCGCTGACGACCTCGGCGGAACACACGAAGTCGCGAAGCTTTTTCAGAATCTCCTCATCACTGAGATTTCTTGTCCTCTGCGTCCGGATCTGCTCGGCTGTTTCGAACGTACCACGGTCGACGAGAGGCGGAAAAGCGCCCACCGAACGAGTCCATTCCGACGCGGGATTCCTTTGCCAGTTGGCATCGAGTTTACTTGACGTCCGGGCGTAGAGATTATTTCCGATGTATTTTTCGCCGCTCAGAATGCTGGTAATAAGCTGGGGATTCCAGGGGCGGCCATACGCGTTGCAGATGCCGAACGCATTCAGTCTCTCCGCAATTCTGTTGCATCCGAGTCCTTGACGTATGTACCAGTCGTAGATGCGCAGAACGAGCGCCACTTCATGAGCCTCACCGGGCGTCACGATAACTCTGTCTGTCTTGATGTTTTTGTGTTCCCTCGGGCGCAGGGCACCTTTAACGGTTCCGTCCGACGCGACCAGGACCCGTTGCAGTCCATATCCGGGAGTTGCTCCCTGCCAGAAGCCTCGCTCGGCAAGTCGGCATTGGCCGATAAAAACCTTTCGGGAGAGTTCACGGCTGTATTCGCCCGCCATTGCCCGCTTGAGCGCTTTCATTAACGCCGCCGCCGGACTGCCATCCCAGCCAAACAGTTCCGCGCAGTACACAACCTGCACACCTGCCTGGCGGCAGACGTACTCATAGTGCGCGCTCTCATCGACGTCCTGAAAGCGTCCCCACCGGCTAACGTCGTACACCAGTACAACGCTGAAGGTACGGCTGGGCGACTGTACATCCCGAAGCAGTTGGACGAGAGCCTGCCGCCCTTTTAACGACACACCGCTTTTTCCGGCGTCTTCGTAAGTTGCTACGACAGTTAGCCCCTGCGCGACCGCGAACTCTGCGATGATCCGCTTCTGGTTCTCGGTCGAGTACTGCTGGAACTCGGTAGACATGCGCACATACTGTGCTGCGAGCCTGCCGGCGAGGGAAGGCGATGTAGCAGCCCATGCGGGCATCTCCGTCTCCTGTCTTCCGCAGTAATTAGTGATAGTTCGGTGCACAGGCAAGTCAAGGAGCGCAAACGTCAAGATCCAGGCTATTCATCGAGGCCTCCCGCTGCGTGACCCTTGGGTTCTCCGCGAAGCGTCTGGATGAATTTTTTATTTCGGTCGCGCCCTGAGCGCGCGTATCGCGTATGCGGTTAAATAAACGAAGTTGCACTCGGGCGTCTTCGCAAAGGTCACCAGACACCCAAAGCGTTTAGCTCGCTTGAGCGGTTTGGCCACAATCTGCCGGTGGTACTGCCGTTCCTCGTTTAATAGCAACTGAACGGCTTTCTCGTCCTTCATTCTCGCCCCCGTTTTGTCCGAACACCGATCGAATCTCGCGCGCAGAGCCGGACGGCTGCGGCCGTGGCTCGGCTCTGCAGGTACACTCAAGCGACGCCGCGATGACTTGAGGCCTCTCTTCGACCGACAACGTTGTGCCGCTCGATGCCTGACGATGGATAATTGCCGTTAAGGATCCGAATGAATCCGAGTACTCGCGGAAACCTTGCCCGAGAGGAGAGGCAGCTAGAGAAGAGCAGCTATGGCGGAGGGTTTTCTGGTGACTGATCCCGACCAGACCACACCGGGCTATGGTTACAGGTCCGGACATGAGTAGCATGCCGCTTTCATGCAGAGGCTGCCACATGCGCAAGGTTCCTGGCGGCTTCGATACCGCTCAGGAGTCCCGTCAAAACGCGACAATGCTTTGCGAACTCATTACATCAGGGTCCAGATCTCCTGTTGTGCAGGGCAAAAGCAGGTTAAATTATCGGTTTGATAACTCCGTCCGGCTGTCGAAGGCTTGATCGAAGGGGCGCGACAGGAACCCGCGCGATGGAAATGCACCTCTTGCACTACAATCTGGACGATGAAGCTCGAACTGAACTGCTAGGGTATCTGGTGGTCGTCCAACTCATCGCGCGAGCCAGAACTGGGCAATGGCTTGAAACAGCGCATGTCTGCGAATCTGTACTGCTTTGGCTCTCCGCTAACGGTGGCAATTGCGGTGCCCGGGAACGCTCTGACTTGTCGCGGCTTTCGGTCGAGGTGGCTGAACAGTTTCTCGGATTACCGCCGTTCGAGGACGAAGCCAGTTTAATTCAAATGATCCTGGCCCTGACCCGTCTTGACTATCGCAAAGCCGACGTGAAAAAAATACTAGCTGTTTGCGGTGATTACATCACGCGTCGTCATGGCGCAGGCCAGTCCTGAGCGGACAGTCAAAGCATGCCGGACGGTCCGACACGATCGGCTGCGACGTTGCATTCGACACGCAACCGCCTGACCACCGCGGGCCTCGACGGTGACCGATCGCCCCGACTGGCATTCTCAATTTCAGTGCGCAACACGGTAATATGCCCGCATAAAGGCAAACAGATCACCCTATCATGGCTTTCGCTTTCCGGCAGCGACCATCAGTTGCGCGGTAAGTTGGTCCACCGCTTCAATCTCAGCCGGCGCGGAGCGCGAGGCGTGACGCGCCCACTTCGCCAATCCCTTTGAGGCGTATTCGACGCCTCCCCGCAAGTGCCGCACGGTCCTGTGCGTATGGGCAGGCGTCGAATAACCCTGAACGACAGTACGCGTTCGTTGAAGTCGGTAGCGGTCGTTCGTCGCTGCTACTAGGCGAACGACCGGTGAGCAGCCGTAAGCAGGCATGCTAGCGTCAACGCACGAATGTCAGCTGTGGCCGACTAACGGCCGGATGATGCTCCGTCGTCGCACCAAAGACCGATCGCAAACAGAGACTCCCTTGATCCGCCCCTTGTTTCCGTGGCGTCGACTGCCCATACGCACCATAACGGACAACCGGGCAAGTGCGCCGCTGCGCCAAGTCCCCCTTGTAGACACGGTTTTCGCACAAGTCGAACTGTGTAATGTACCTTTCAAAAAGAATACGTGCTTTTCTGGAGCGTGCGTGTCTCAACCCCTTAGAAAGCACGGCACAAAAAGGAAGAATCGGCACTTATCTCCTGCCCAAGTTAAAGATTTATGGTTCCCGGACCAGCGCCGGCCGCGTTCGCGACGGCCGTATCCGCGTATTCGTGGTGCTCGGGGCTGTCGGGCCTGTTCGCGGCGACCTATATCGACCGATTCGACCGGCGCCGTCTGCTGCTCACCATTTACGCGCTGTTCGCGCTGTCGAACCTCGCGTGCGCGCTCGCGTCGAGCTTCGCGCTGCTGCTCGCCGCGCGCGCGTTCGCGGGCATCACGGGCGGCGTGCTCGGCTCCGTGATCATGGCGATCGTCGGCGACGTGATCCCGCTGCAACGGCGCGGCGCCGCGACCGGCACGATCATGACCGCGTTCTCGCTCGCGGCGATCGCCGGCGTGCCGGCCGGCGTGATGCTCGGCGCGCAGTTCGGCTGGGCGGCGCCGTTCTTCCTGCTGGTCGCGTTGTCGCTGCTGGTGTGGTTCGCGGCCTCGCAACAGGTGCCGTCGCTGGCCGCGCATCTGAGCCGCCGGCAGCCGCCGCTCGCGGAAGTACTGCCCGAGCTGTGGCGCCTGCTGAGCAACCGAAGCCATCTGAACGCGTTCGCGCTGACGTTCATGATGATGATCGCGCACATGCTGGTGATCCCGTTCATTGCGCCGATGCTGGTCGCCAATCACGGCGTCGCGCCGCGACAGCTGTCGTGGCTGTACATGGCCGGCGGCGCGGCGACCTTCTTCACGTCGCGCCTCGTCGGCAGATTCGCCGACCGCTTCGGCACGCAGCGCGTGTTCCGCTGCGCGGCGCTGCTGTCGTTCGTGCCGGTGCTGTTCATCACGCATCTGCCGAACCTGCCGTTCTACGCGCTCGTGCTGTTCTTCCCGTGCTTCCTCGTGTTGATGAACGGCCGCATGGTGCCGATGCAGGCACTGCTGACCACGGTCCCCGAGCCCGCGCGACGCGGTGCGTTCCTGAGCGCGAACAGCGCGCTGCAGGCGCTCGGCACCGGCACTGGCGCGTGGCTCGGCGGCTTGATGCTGAGCACGTCGGCTGATGGCCGCATCGCCGGGTATGGAACCGTCGGCTGGGCGGCGGTGGCGGTCGCATGCGCGGCGGTGCTGTGGGTCTCGCGCGTGAAGGGCGTGCCGCGCGAAGTGGCGGCGGCCAGCGCCGCTGGCGCGACGATGCCTCGCGCCGGCATCGAAGCTCACATCGCTGAAGAAGGTTAGCGATGCCAGGCAGCGCGCAGTGTCGCTGCGCCAACTGCGCGCCGCGCGTTACGCCTCATCGTCGGCGCTGCCCGTCAGCGCGCGCCGCGCGGCCTCGCCCTGCCCGTGCGACGCCGAGTAAAACACGCGCGCCCGGCCGATCACGATTTTTAGCGTCGCGATGACGGGCCACCGCGAGAAAAATCCCAGCGACGCCGCCAAGCTGATCGCCCGCGAGCAGTCCGACGATCACCAGAAACGGACTGACCTCGACGCCTTCGCTCATCAGATACGGATTGAGCACGTAGTCCTGGAACAGCCGGTACAGCCCGATAAAAATCACGAGCCACAACAGGTGCGGATAGCCGCTGAACACGGCGACCACGAGCGTGATCGCGACCGCGGCAAGCGGCCCCGCGAACGGCACGAATTCGAGCAGCCCGGCGCTGACCGCGAGCAGAAACGCGTACGGCACGCCGAGCAGCGAGAACACGACGCCGTAGCTAAATAGCGTGGCGAGCGACAGAAACAGCAGCGCGCGCACGTACTTCGACAGCAGCACGTTCAGATCGTCGACGATCTCGTTCCACAGCACGCGATGCCGGCTGTTCAGCAACGCCAGAAACGCGTCGCGCATCCGTTCGCCGTCCTTGATCAGCAGGAAGCTCAGGATCGGAATCAGCACCAGGTAGATCAGGTTGCTCGCCGCGTGGACGACGCCGAGCCCAAGGCTGCGCGCCAACGGCACGGCCTTGTCGGAACCGGTCTCGATCTGGCTGCGCACGAAATCGACGATCCGCTCGCGCAGCGGTTCGAGAAAATGCGGAAGCGGAAAACGGTTCGGCACATCGGTGCGCAGCAGCGCGGGCAGCTGCGTGAAGAGGCGCGTCGCCTGATCCTGCAATTCCACGCCGAACAGTGAGCCAACCACCGCGAGCAGCGCGACCACGACGACGAACACGACCGCGATCGACACGACGCGCGGCATGCGGCGCGGCCTCACGCGTTCGACCAGCACCACCATCGGGTAGATCAGATAGCTGAAAAACACCGCGAACACGACGACGAGCACCGTCGTCGACGCGATATAGATGAGGAAAAATAGCAGCGCGAGCAGAGACGCGGTCCAGACTTTCCTGGCCGCGCCGACGTCAAATCCCAGCATGAAGCGTCCTCGAATGGGCGATACGGCGCCGGCGCGACGAGTGCGCCGGCTGACTCTGGACCGTAACAGAAATTTACACGTTGCGTGTGTCGAACGCCGCGCCGCGAGGGCGCGACGCGGCGAGCACCGGCGTCGTGCGAGGCGCTACGCTCGCGGTGCGTCATTGCACGGCTTGCGTGCCTGACTTGATGCGCCCGAAACCGGGGGGCAGGATAAATGAAGCTGCGGGTACGTGAAGTTTCGGCTCGCTAACTCTTAACACGCTCTCGTACCTCTTCGGTTTCTTCGCCGATTCTCGCCTGTATCCTGCCGGCTATTTTTTCGGCCGCTCCTTCGGCCTGTTTCGCGCGATTGCCGGTGACCTTGCCAATCGCTTCCTTGACCGAGCCCTTGAGCTCCTTCGCTGTACCTTCTGCACGATTCCTGTCCATGGTGCCTTCCTGCTAGGTTTGACTGTGGAGTTGCCTGCTGGTGTTGCAACGAAACAGCCAACGTACGGCGCGACGCGCCTCGTTATGGCGCGGATCGCTTCGCCAGATGCGATCCGCGTCGGAGCAACCTGAAAATTCCTAGCATGCGGCGTTCCCGATACCCAGTGCGCCGCGCATCGTCACCTCACCGTGACGGTGTCCTTCGCGGCGTCGTTGGCGGCATCCTTGCCGTGAGCCGGATCAGGATGATCATCTTTCGCGCCATGAAAGATATGCTTGAAAAGTTCCTTGTTCTTTGCGCCATTCAAGAGGTTTCGCAGCGCGGCTTCGTCATCGGCCGGCTTGAACGAAAGCACTCTCTTGCGGTAGCGCTCCCTGCGTTCGTCGAGCATGTAACTCGCCGGTAGCGGCAGTTCGCGGCTGCCTACGTCGAGATCGATGCCTTCGAAGGTCAGCAGCCCCGCATCGTGATTGATGAAGCACGCGGGAGGCTTGGTCCGGTCGATCACGTAGACGCACTGCTTCTGCAGATTGCCGGCGTCGGGCAGCTTGCCGCGGAAGATCTTGTCACGCAGGAACGTGCACATTTCTTCCCAGCACTCCTCGGTGGATTTTCCCGCCGCGCAGGACCGCAAAATTTCGGTCTTCAGAATGTCCTCTGGCACGGCATAGTAAATCGGATAACCCGCCCTCAGGTAAAGTTGCAGTTGCAACACTTCGTAACAGCGGCCCAACGCATGGATCGACGGCACGAGCAAAGACCGTTCATCCGACTCGTCGCCTTCGGTGGGTCCGGTCGCCGTCTGAGTGCGGATCGACGGATGTTCCGGCAACCCGCAATTCTCCGGTTCCGGCTGTCCGCCGCCCCACAGGATCAGATCGCGAAACAGGATCATCGGCAGGAACGAATGGACGATCAGATCCATCGACGCCCTGCGTTTGGCGCGCTCGTTCGCGTCGGCTTCCACCAGCAGCGTCGGATGCCACTTGCGCGACGAGCGCACGATATCGCCGATCGCCTTCGCCACGCAGATGCCGTTCGGTAGCCCGCCCCCCTCCTCGTCGGCCCAGGTCTGCACAGATCCCACGGCTCGCCAATCGGCACGCCGAGAAAGTAAAGACCGAGCGATACCGCCGTCAGCAACTCGACGTAGAACTGATTCGCCTGATATGGCGCCGCAGGAATGCCCCGCATCAACTGCGAATCGGCGAGCAGCTTCTTGCCCGATCCGACCTTGCACAGCGCGCCGGCGCAGTGCTTGAGCCGGTCGACGAGACCGCGCACGTCGCGACCGGCAAGCGGCGACTGCCCGCCGACCAGATGGTGTCTGACCATCAGCGAGATCGGCGTCGTGAAATTCGACCGGTCCGTGTTTTTCGTCGGCACCACGAGGGACATCACCAGGTCGCTGATGATCTCCAGGTCGGCCAGCATCGCATCGATGGAAGTAGTCATCACTCGACCTCCGCTGCTATCTCTTCGATCGACGGATCGTATTGGCCGTCGATGGTCGCCGTCTGCCTCGGCTCGGACGTGGCGATGATCGCCACGGCATCCCGGATCAATCCCTTGCAGCGCGCGGCCAACACTCGCTTGCGAATTCCCGATGGCGCGTCTCCTTCGTTCGCCCATTCCTTGAATCCGAGTCTTTCGAGTACGTGATCCTCGTTCTGTCCGAAGGTGGCCGCGCCGTCCGCGGGTATGGCCTGATGGGCATCGGTCAGGCAGGTGCAGATGTACTCCTCGACGGTCGGGCCACGCGCCGCCAGCGTTTGAATTTCACGCTTGGCCCAGCGGGCGAGCGATACCGAGATCTCATCCATGTCGTGCGTCAGGTTGCGCACCTTGACGTCCTTGCCGCGATCGTCGCCGAGAATCTGATAGACGGTCCGGTCGACCACATGCAGCCACAGCGAAGTCTGCGCAATGCGAATCTTGTGTTCGCACACGACGTCTTTCGAGTCGGCCTCGAGCGCGCGCCGTACGTGCCACAGCACGACGTAATGCCATACGAGTCCAATGAACTTGCCGAAGAAGAGTGCCTTGTCCTGCATCGAGCCGTCGTCGAACTCGGGATATTCGAGGGGCGTCACCAGCGTCATCTTCGTGCGCGCGCCTTCCTTCAAGGTCCGATAGAGCGTCGCCGCGGGGCTGCTGCGATAGCCGTCCCAGGACTCGCGCGCCCACCATTGCTTGTCGATATCGAAGAAGCGATAGATCGAAAAAATGCCTTTTTCCGACTCCTGAACGTTCGCCGCGCCGCCGTGAACCTGGTGCACCGCGCCCGGCTGCAAGCGCTTCCTCTCCTCTGCGCGGGACTGGTCGTGGTTCGGGTCGCGATAGGCGTCGTAAATCACGCGAAGACTCTCCGCCGAACAGCAATACCGCCGGGACGTAGCAGAACACCGGAATGCACCAGCGCGACGCGAACCAGGTTCGCAGGATGCCGACTACACCCTTCGAGCGTGAGTCGACGTCGGGAGCGGCCTCACCTTCCTCTTCCGCGAAACGCTTCTTCTCCTCGAACTCGCGTTCCGCGATGGTCCGCGCCCGTTCTTCTTCTCCACGGCAAATGTGGACATAAAACACGAGGAACGTGAAGGCTGTGACCAGCAACGCAAGCAGCCAGCTCTCGCCCATGCTGGTTGCGCGATCCGCGTCGCTGACTTCCTTCATCACCGCGGCGATCTTTTTAACGCACTCGATGCCGGGAGGAAAGCAATCCGCATCCGGCACGCGATGCGAAAAGGTCACCACCCAGTAGATACCGCTGCCCACCAGAACCGCAATGCCGCCTAGCGCGGTGAGGACGAGCTTTTTTGCATGAGGGCCCTGCTCGACGTGGGAAGCGGGTTTGTCGCCGAAGGGTTTGGAGCGGCGATTCTCATCTGACGGCTTTTCCATACGCATTGCCTCCTGATCGATCAAGAGCACGGGAATGCGGGAAGCGGTGACGTATAAACGCACCGTAGGTCGGACGAGCGCCGTGATGAGGGCTGCGAGCAGGCTTTGCCGGTCGGGACGGAGCTGAACTATCTATCTAAGATCGCGCCCGGAAAGATGTCAATTGGCGCGCGTAGTCTGTGTACGCCAGACCACAATTGGCACCGGCGGCTGATGGGCGGGACATGCCAAGCAGACCTAAGGGCGGGCGCGGGTGCGCCGGGCCGCGCGCCCCGCGCGGCATGCGATACGCCGCGCAAGTCAGTCGCCATGCTCCACGCCCAGCGCCGCCAGCGGATGCGCGTCGCCGTGCCACGGCGAACTCAGGAAATGCCGCACGCGCTCGGGTTGCACATCGGCGAGCGTCGCCGGTGACCAGCGCGGCCGACGGTCCTTGTCGATCAGTTGCGCGCGCACGCCCTCGCGGAAATCGCCTTCCTCGATCGAGCGCTTCACGATGCCGAGCTCCATCCGGAAACATTCGGCAAGCGTCATCTGCCGGCCGCGCAGCAGCGCTTCGCGCGTCACGTGCAGCATCGTCGGCGAATGGGCGGTCAGTGCGTCGTAGGTCGCTTGCAGCCATTGCCGCACCTCGCGCGGCGGTTCGCGTTCGAGATCCTGGCGCAGTGTCGCGACGATGCGCTCGACGCCCGAACGCCGGTCGAAGTGGCGCAGGATCAGTTGCGTCAGCGCGCCGAGCGGCGCGTGCGGCACGATATTGCACGGCGGCTCGAACACGGCGCGCAGCGCGTCGATGCGCTCGCCGTCGTGCGACATGCGCTGCAAACGTTCCTCGAAGCTCGCGAGCCAGTCGGCCGGCACGCACAGGTCGGCCAGTTGCAGGCGCATCGCATCGGCGCCCGCTAGCGTCGCGCCGGTCAGCCCGACATACAGCGCAAGCTCGGCCGGCATCACGCTCAGAAAGTGGCTCGCGCCGACGTCGGGCACGAAGCCGATGCGCGTCTCCGGCATCGCGATGCGGCTGCGTTCGGTCACGATGCGCAGCCGCGCCGCCTGGCCGAGGCCCATGCCGCCGCCCATCGCGATGCCGTCGAGCAGCGCGACCACCGGCTTAGGAAACGTATGCAACGCGTAATCGAGCCGGTACTCGTCGACGAAGAACGCGAGCCAGCGTGGGTCGCCCTGCGTCGCGAGCCGATGTACCTCGCGCACGTCGCCGCCCGCGCAAAAGCCCTTGTCGCCAGCGCCCTTCAGCACCAGCGCGACGATCCCGGCATCGGTGCGGCAATGCTCGACCAGCACCGCGAGTTCGCGCATCATCGCGTGCGACAGCGCGTTGAGCGCGGCAGGCCGGTTCAGCGTGATGATCGCCACGCGGTTGACGACGCGAAACAGCACGTCGGGTTCGGCTTGCGTGTTCGTCGTGGCGCGCATTTCGACCGCAAAGCCGTGCAAAGCGCTCATCGCTGCGTCTCCCGCGATGCACGGCTCGTCTGCCAGCGCGGCGCGCGTTTTTCGAGGAACGCGTTGACGCCCTCGCGCTGATCGGCGCCATCGAACAGATCGACGAAGCGCTCGCGTTCTAGCGCGAGCGCGGCGGCGCGCGGCACGCCATGCCGCGCCTGATGGATCAGCTCCTTGCTGAAGCTGACCGCCTCCGGGCTCAAACCGGTGACGCGCTGCGCCATGTTCAGTGCGGCTTCACGCGCGGCGCCGCGCTCCACCACTTCTTCGACGAGACCGATGCTGAGCGCGGTCGCCGCATCAACGCGCTCGCCGGTCAGAATCATCCGCTTGGCCCAGCCTTCGCCGACGAGCCACGGCAGCGTCTGCGTGCCGCAGCCGCATGGCAGCAGACCGACCGCCGTCTCGGGGAGCGCCAGCACCGCATGCTGCTCGGCGATGCGGATATCGCAGGCGAGCGCGCATTCGAGACCGCCGCCCATCGCAAAGCCGTTGAGCGCCGCGATGACGACGGGCCGCGCGTTCTGCAGCGACTCGAAGGCCGCGCCGAAACGCGCGGCCGCGGTGCGCGCGACTTCGCGATTGTCGTCGGCGAACGTGTTCAGATCGGCGCCCGCGCTGAAAAACTTCGGACCGTCGCCGGTGATCACGAGCGCGCGCACGCGCGCATCGGCGTTCAACTGCTCGACGGTGCGTTGCAATTGCAGCAGACCGTCGGGCGTGAAAGCGTTCGCGGGCGGCCGTTTCAACGTGATCAAAGCAACGGCGCCGTCATGTGCGTAATCGAGGTCGATCATTGCGTGCCTCCCTGGTCGGTACCGCCGCGCTCACGCGAGCGATACAGCTTGATCACCGCCGAAAAGTCCAGGCGCCCCGCGCCGTTCGCACTCATCGTTTGATAAAGCTGCTGCGCGAGCGCGCCGAGATAGACCGGTTGACGCACGCCACGCGCGGCATCGGTGGCGAGGCCGAGGTCTTTCAGCATCAGGTCGGTGCCGAAGCCGCCGGTATAGCCGCGCGACGACGGCGCGGTCTCGATCACGCCCGGCATCGGGTTATACGTGTCCGAACTCCAGCAGCGCCCAGTCGACGTATTGATGATGCTACCGAGCACCTGCGTGTCGATACCGAGCGCCTCGCCGAGCGACATCGCCTCGGCGACGCCCGCCATCGAGATGCCGAGCACGAGGTTGTTGCAGATCTTCGCGACCTGGCCCGTGCCGGCGTCGCCGCAATGCACGATGTTTTTTCCCATCGCCGACAGCACGGGCTTGACCTGCTCGTACGCGCTCGCACTGCCGCCGACCATGAAGGTCAGCGTGCCCGCCGCCGCGCCGCCCGTGCCGCCCGAGACCGGTGCATCGACGAAGCTGTTGCCATGAGCCGCGGCGAGTTCGGCAAACGCTTTCACGCTGGCGGGATCGATCGTGCTCGAATCGATGATCGGCACGCCCGGCGCGATGCCGGCGAGGATGCCATCGTCCGCGACGAGCACGCTGCGCACGTGAGCCGCGGCGGGCAGCATCGTGATCACGCATTCGACGTCGCTCGCGGCGGCTTGCGGTGAGCGGGCCGGCTGCGCGCCCGCGTCGACGAGCGTGCGCACAGCTTCCGCGCTGAGGTCGAACACGTTGAGCGCGTGGCCCGCCTTCAGCAGGTTCAGCGCCATCGGCGCGCCCATATTGCCGAGTCCGATAAAGCCGATCTTCATGATGTCGTCTCCGTGTGTGCCTTCAACGCAGGCGGATCGTCGTGTTGACGCCATCGTTGACGGTGTCGTCGTCGAACCAGCGCGCGGTGACCGTCTTGGTCTGCGTGTAGAACTGCACGACCTGCTTGCCGTAGGGACCGAGATCGCCAAGCTTCGAGCCGCGCGAACCGGTGAAGCTGAAAAACGGCACCGGCACCGGGATAGGAATGTTGATGCCGACCTGGCCGATATCGATCTCGCTCTGGAACTTGCGCGCCGCCGCGCCGCTTTGCGTGAAGAGGCCGACGCCGTTGCCGAACGGGTTGGCGTTGACGAGCGCGATAGCATCGTCGAGCGTCGCGACGTTCAGCACCACGAGCACCGGCCCGAAGATTTCGGTGCGGTAGATTTCCATCTCGGCCGTCACGTCGGTGAACACCGTCGGGCCGATGAAGTTGCCCTGCTCGTAGCCGTGCACGTTCACATCGCGGCCGTCGAGCACGAGCGTCGCGCCCTCTTTCACGCCAGCGTCGATCAGACCGAGAATGCGCTGCTTCGCGGCGCGCGACACGACCGGCCCGACATCGGTGCCCGGCTCGTGACCCGCGTTGATCTTCAGCGTCTTCGCCTTCGCGACGAGTTCGGGCAGCCACTCGCGCGCGGCACCGACCAGCACCGCCACCGAACTCGCCATGCAGCGTTGCCCAGCGGCGCCGAACGCGGCGCCGGCGAGCGCGTTGAGGGTCTGTTCGCGATTCGCGTCGGGCAGCACGACCGCATGGTTCTTCGCGCCCATCATCGACTGCACTCGCTTGCCGTGTTCGCTGCCGAGGCGATACACGTGCGTGCCGACCGCCGTCGAGCCGACGAACGAAATCGCCTTCACCAGTTCATGCGTGCACAGCGCATCGACGACCTCCTTGCCGCCGTGCACGACGTTCAGCACTCCCTTCGGCACGCCGGCTTCGAGCGCAAGCTCGACGAGCTGCATCGTCGACAGCGGGTCCTGCTCGGATGGTTTCAGCACGAAGGTATTGCCGCACACGAGCGCCATCGGGAACATCCACAGCGGGATCATCGCGGGGAAATTGAACGGCGTGATGCCGACGCATACGCCGAGCGGCTGGCGCAGCGTGTAGGTGTCCACACCACCCGCGACGTTCTCGGCGAACTCCCCCTGCTGCAACGTGCCGATCGAACACGCGTGCTCGACGACTTCCAGACCGCGGAAGAGGTCGCCCTCGGCATCGGGAATCGTCTTGCCTTGCTCGGCCGACAGCGTCTTCGCGATGCGCGGCATATGCTCGCGAATCAGCGCCTGGTACTTCAGCATGATGCGCATGCGCGCGCCGATCGGCGTGTCCTTCCACGTTTTGAAAGCGGCGTGCGCGCTGCGCACCGCTGCGTCGACTTCCGCGACGGTCGCGAACGGCACGCGGGCGAGGACCGCCTGCGTGGCCGGGTTCACGATGTCGCGCCACTCGGTCGTCTTCGACTCGACGAACTCGCCGTTGATCAGCAGTTTGACGGTGGCCACGGCGCCGGCAACGTCGCGGCCGGTCTCGTTCGAAGCAAGGGTGCTCATCCTGAAACTCCTGTGATTTAGAAAACAGTGCCCCGACGCGTCGAATCCGAAGCTAATTCAACGCGTGCGATTCAAACCGGGGCGGCAAACCAGCAATGGCGAGGAATAAAGACAGTCACCGCAAGTCGGGAAAATCCTCTTCCCAATACTCGTCCGGCAGACGCGCGGGCTCGGCTGCGCGCTCCATTTCGCGGCGCCGCAATTCGACGCGGCGGATCTTGCCGGAGATCGTCTTGGGCAGTTCGCTGAATTGCAGACGGCGAATCCGCTTGTACGGCGCGAGTTTTTCGCGCGAGAACGCGAACACCGCGCGCGCGAGTTCGGGACCGGCTTCGTAGCCGTGACGCACGGTGACGAACGCCTTCGGCACCGACAGACGCAACGCGTCCGCGCTCGGCACGACGGCAGCCTCGCCGATCGCCTCGTGTTCGATCAGCACGCTTTCGAGTTCGAACGGACTCAGGCGATAGTCGGACGACTTGAACACGTCGTCCGAGCGGCCGACGTACACGTAGTAGCCGTCGTCGCGACGCAGCGCAACATCCGACGTGCGATAGAGGCCGTTGCGCATCGACTGCGCGGTCGCGTTGGCGTTGTTCGCATAACCCGTCATCAGGCCGAGCGGCCGTTCGGCGAGCGGCAGCGCGATTTCGCCTTCGCCGACCGGTTGGTCGTCGGCGTCGAGCAGCTCGACCCGGTAGCCCGGCAGCGGACGCCCCATCGAGCCGGCCACGACCGGCTGGCCCGGCGAATTGCCGATCTGGCAGGTCGTTTCGGTCTGGCCGTAGCCATCGCGAATCGTAATGCCCCACGCGTGCTTGACGCGCTCGATGACCTCCGGATTCAGCGGCTCGCCGGCGCCGACGATTTCGCGCAGCTTCACCGGATAGTCGCCGAGCGGCTCCTGCACGAGCATGCGCCAGACGGTCGGCGGCGCGCACAGCGTGGTGACGTTGAAGCGCACGAGCGCGGCGAGTGTGTCTTTCGGCACGAAGCGCGGGACGTTGAACACGAACACGCAGGCCTGCGCGTTCCACGGCGCGAAGAAGCAGCTCCACGCGTGCTTGGCCCAGCCCGGCGAGCTGATGTTCCAATGGATGTCGCCGGGTTGCAGGCCGATCCAGTACATCGTCGACAGATGCCCGACCGGATAGCTCTGGTGCGTATGCTCGACCAGCTTCGGCTTCGAGGTGGTGCCGGACGTGAAGTACAGCAACAGCGGATCGCTGGCGTGGGTGAGGCCGTCCGGCGTGAAATGCGGCGAAGCCTCGTACGCGGCGGCAACATCGATCCAGCCGTCGCGCGGCGCACCGACCGACAAGCGGGTGAGCGGCATGTCGAGCGCATCGAATTTGCCCAGCTCCGCGCCGTCGACCACGACGAACTTCGCGCCGCCGATCTGCACGCGGTCGCGCACGTCGTCGGCGGATAGTTGCGTGGTGGCGGGCAGCACGATCGCGCCGAGCTTCATCGCGGCGAGCATTACGTCCCATAGCTCGACGCGGTTCGGCAGCATCAGCAGCACACGGTCGCCGCGGCCGACGCCCGCGCCGCGCAGAAAGTTCGCCATCCGCGACGAGCGCTCCGACATCTGCGCGTACGACAGACGCAGGCCGTCGCTGGAAGGATCGTCGACGATCCACAGCGCGGGGTTGTCGTTGTCATGCGCGATCGCGTCGAAGTAGTCGAGCGCCCAGTTGAACTCGCCGAGCGCGGGCCACGCGAATTCGCGGTATGCGCGCTCGTAGTCGGTGCGATGGCGCACTAGCAGATCGCGCGCTTCGAGAAAGGCTTTCGCTGCTGTCATCGTCGTCTCCTGTCGACCAGAGTTAGCGCTTTAGCGCTTACTCTGGTCCGATGCAACGTAGTTGCAAGTGGCGCGGGGCGCGCTCGGTTATTTTCGCCGCGGTGATCCAGGCGAGCATCCACGGCCAGGCTATTGTGCGCTCAAACGCCGCCCTCAAACATGGCGCGCGATCACCATCCGCTGCACTTCGCTCGTCCCTTCGTAAATCTGCGTGATCCGTGCATCCCGATAGTGGCGCTCGACCGCATAGTCCTCCAGATAGCCGTAGCCGCCATGAATCTGGATCGCGTTCGAACAGATCTCCTCCGCAAGCTCCGACGCAAAAAGCTTCGCCTGCGACGCCTCCGACAGACACGGCCGCCCCGCCGAGCGCAGCCGTGCCGCGTGATGCACGAGCAGGCGCGCGGCATTCAGGCGCGTCGCCATGTCGGCAAGCATGTTCGCGATCGTCTGGTGGTCTTTCAGCGGCTTGCCGAACTGTTCGCGCTCGTTCGCGTAGCGGCGCGCGGCGTCGAACGCGGCGCGCGCAATGCCGACTGCCTGCGCGGCGATGCCGATGCGTCCGCCTTCGAGATTCGACAGCGCGATGCGCAGACCCTCGCCCGGCTCACCGAGCAGATTGGCCTCGGGCACCGCGCACTGATCGAGCGAGATCGGACAGGTGTCGGACGCGCGAATGCCGAGCTTGTGCTCCGGCCGGCCGACGTCGAAACCCGGCGTCGAGGTCGGCACGATGAAGGCGGACAGGCCGCGCTTACCGCGCTCGGGATCGGTGACCGCGAACACGATCGCGAGACCGGCGCGCGCGCCGTTGGTCACGAACTGCTTGCTGCCGTTCAGAATCCACTGCCCGTCGCGCCGCTCCGCGCGGGTGCGCAGATTGTTCGCCTCGGAGCCCGCCTGCGGCTCGGTCAGGCAGAACGCGCCGATCGTCCGGCCGATGGCGAGCTCGCGCAGATAAGCGGTCCTTCTGCGCGGCGCTGCCGAAGTTCAGGATCGGCGCGCAGCCGACCGAGTTGTGCACGCTCATCAGCGTCGCGCAGGCGGCGCAACCGGCCGCGATCTCTTCCAGCGCGAGCGCATAGGCGACGTAATCGGTGTAGGAGCCGCCCCACTCGGCCGGCACCATCATGCCCAGAAAGCCGAGTTCGCCCAGTTGCGCGACGACCTCGGCCGGCAGTTGCGCGTCGCGATCCCATTGCGCCGCGTGCGGCGCGAGACATTCGGTCGCGAAGTCGCGCGCGGCGTCGCGGATCATCCGTTGTTCGTCGGTGTAGAAGCTGTCCATGACTGCGTCCTCGTTGGTGCTGACGACCGTGCTGGCGATCGCGGTGATGCGGCAAGTGTAGGCAAGCGGCCCGCGCCGTTCGATGCTCGCTCCGCTCATTCTTGCTGAGCGCTTTTGCCATACTGCTACCATGCACGTGCATGGAGCCTCGCCATTTCAGGGGCTTCATGAACCGCGACCCAGCCCATGCTGAGCGCTTTTGCCAGAAAAACCGAATCCAGATGAAAAGCGACAAAGGCACGATCTCCGTCAGTCTCGTCGAGGAAACGCTCGCGCTCGCGACGGCGCGCGGCCTCGACGCGCGAGCGCTCGCCGAAGCGGCCGGCATTGCCGCGGCGATGCTCGCGTCGCCGAAAAGCCGCGTATCGTCGGCGCAATACGGCGCGCTGTGGGCCGGCATCGCACGCGCGCTCGACGACGAATTCTTCGGCCAGGACTCGCATCCGATGAAAAGCGGCAGCTTCATCGCGATGACGCAGATGGCGCTGGGCGCGCGCAACGGCGCGCAGGCGCTTGCGCGCGCGGTCGGCTTCATGCGGCTCGTGCTCGACGATCTCGGCGCGACGATCGACACCGACGCGCAGCGCGTGCGCCTGAAGTTCGTCGAGCGCGCGGGCACGCGCAAGCCGGCGATGTTCGCTTACGCGACGTATTTCATCGTCGTGTACGGGCTCGTGTGCTGGCTCGTCGGCCGGCGCATTCCGTTGCTCGAAGCGCGCTTTCGCTGCGCCGCGCCGCCGGCCGCGCACGAATACCGGCTGATGTTCTGCGAAGACATGTATTTCGACGAGCCCGAGTCGTCCGTCGATCTCGACCCTGCGTTTCTGGAACTGCCGGTGATCCAGACTTCGCGCTCGGCGCGGCCGTTTCTGCGCGATGCGCCGGGCAGCTTCATCGTCAAGTACCGCAATCCGGGTTCGCTCGCCGCGCGCGTGCGCAAGACGCTGCGCGCGCTGCCGATGTCGGGCTGGCCCGCGGCCGATCAGATGGCCGCGCGCCTGCACGTCGCCGAGGCGACGATGCGGCGGCACCTGAAGCAGGAGGGCCACACGTATCAGTCGATCAAGGACGCGCTGCGGCGCGACATCGCGATCGCCGAACTGCAGCGCACGCAGCGCACCATCGCCGATATCGCCAACGCCGTCGGCTTCGCGGAGCCGAGCGCGTTTCATCGCGCGTTCCGCAAATGGACCGGCATGCGCCCGACCGACTATCGGCCGGCCCGGACCGCGGGGCTCGATCTCACGCGACGCGCCGAATCGGACTAAGCTTTAAGCGGCAACAGGCCAGCCTTGATCGAGGGTATGGGCCCGCGCCGCCGGTTCGCACCGGCTGGCGCGACGGCCGTCAGCGATGAACACGACTCCGCGTCTCCCGCTCCGGCAGTCCGGTCCGCGCAGGCCGCTTATCCGCGGCGGCATCGTGGGCCGTTTGATGCGCGGCATCGCCGTGCTCGGCGTGCTATGCGCGTTCGGCTTCGCGACGCGCGAAGCGCTGGCGCCGCTGCAAGCGGCCAATGCGGCCAATGCGGCGAGCGCGGCGAACGTCGCCGCCGCGACCGCCAACAGCGTCGTCGTGATTCCGGTGAATGGCGCGATCGGACCGGCCACCGCCGATTTCATCGTGCGTGGTTTGCAGCGCGCTGCCAGCGAGCGCGCACAGCTCGCGGTCCTGCAACTCGATACGCCCGGCGGCCTCGATACGTCGATGCGGCAGATCATCAAGGCAATCCTCGCCTCGCCGGTGCCGGTCGCGACCTTCATCGCGCCGAGCGGCGCGCGCGCGGCCAGCGCCGGCACCTACATCGTCTACGCGAGCCACATCGCGGCGATGGCGCCGGGCACCAACCTCGGCGCCGCGACGCCGATCCAGATGGGCATCGGCGGCAACGAGCCGCCCGCCGGCGGCCCGCCGGTAACGCCAGCCACCCCAGGTACGCCGGGACTGCCGGACATGCGCACGCTGCCTGGCGGCGCCTCCGCGCCTGCGCCTGCGTCAGCCGGCGCATCATCCGAAGCCGCCAGCGCACTGCCGCTCGACACCCAATCGACCGAACTGCGCAAGCAGGTCCACGATGCCGCCGCCTACATCCGCGGCCTCGCGCAGATGCGCGGCCGCAACGCCGACTGGGCCGAGCGCGCGGTCCGCGAAGCGGTGAGCCTGTCCGATGAGGAAGCGCTCGCGCAGCGCGTCGTCGATATCGTCGCGCGCGACGTGCCGGACCTGCTGCGCCAGCTGGACGGCCGCACGTACGTCACGAGCGCGGGCAGCGTCACGCTGCACACCGCGCATGCGCCGCTGATCACACTCGAACCCGACTGGCGCAGCCGCTTTCTCGCCGTGATCACCGATCCGAGCGTCGCGCTGATTCTGCTGATGCTCGGCATGTATGGCCTGTTCTTCGAATTCGCCAATCCGGGCTTCGTGCTGCCCGGCGTAGTCGGCGCGATCAGCCTGCTGCTCGGCCTGTTCGCGATGCAGATGCTGCCCATCAGCTACGTCGGCCTCGGGCTGATCTTTCTCGGCATCGCCTTCCTGATCGGCGAAGCGTTCCTGCCGACCTTCGGCTCGCTCGGTTTCGGCGGCGTGGTCGCGTTCGTGGTCGGCGCAATGATGCTGATGGATACCGACGTGCCCGGCTACGGCATCCCGCTGCCGCTGATCGCCGCGGTCGTCGTATTCAGCGTCGCGTTCGTGCTCGGCGTGTCACAGCTCGCGCTGCGCGCGCGGCGGCGGCCGGTCGTGACGGGCTCGGAGGCGCTGATCGGCTGCGTCGGCGTGGTGCTGGACGGCGGCTTGCTGCCCGAACCCGAACACGCGGCGGGCGGCCCGCTGGCCGGCTGGGCGCGCGTGCACGGCGAGCGCTGGCGCGTCTCGAGCACCACGCCGGCCGCGCCGGGTCAGAGCGTGCGCGTGACGGCGCGCAACGGCCTCACACTGACCGTGGTGCCCGTAACGTCGGTCGACGCCTTACAAGGAGAACGTTCATGATCGGCTTCACATTCGGCTTCGGCAGCATCCTGATCCTGCTCGTGATCGCGCTGATTGCGTCGTCGGTGCGGATTTTTCGCGAGTACGAACGCGGCGTCGTGTTCATGCTCGGCCGCTTCTGGAAGGTCAAGGGGCCCGGGCTCGTATTGATCATTCCGATCGTGCAGCAGGTGGTGCGCATGGATTTGCGCACCGTCGTGTTCGACGTGCCGACGCAAGACGTGATCACGCGCGACAACGTGTCAGTCAAGGTCAACGCGGTCGTGTATTTCCGCGTCGTCGATCCGGAGAAGGCGGTGATCCAGGTTGCGCGTTACTTCGAGGCGACCAGCCAGCTGGCGCAGACGACGCTGCGCGCGGTGCTCGGCAAGCACGACCTCGACCAACTGCTGTCGGAGCGCGAGCAGCTGAACACCGACATCCAGAAAGTGCTCGACTCGCAAACCGACGCGTGGGGCATCAAGGTATCGATCGTCGAGATCAAACACGTCGATATCAATGAAACGATGATCCGCGCGATTGCGCGTCAGGCCGAAGCCGAGCGCGAACGGCGCGCGAAGGTGATTCACGCGGAAGGCGAGTTGCAGGCATCGAAGCAGTTGCTGGAGGCGGCCCAGACGCTCGCGCGGCAACCGCAGGCGATGCAGTTGCGCTATCTGCAGACGCTGGTGACGATCGCCGCCGACAAGAACTCGACGATCGTGTTTCCGCTGCCGATCGACCTCGTGAGTGCGGTGCTGGAACGCTTCAACAAGCCATCGGCGTGATAGGACGATATTTGTCAGGACATCCATTCGGCGCGGATTGGCGTCGACGTTTCGGCATACCCGCCCGCTTGCGCGTTGCTTGCGCTGACGTGGCGAACGAGGCTCGCGGCGGGTTCGATTTGCCGGCAGAAATGGTGCGTTGCTTGTACCGACTTACCCGGCGCACCGAAAAATCACCAGGTCCGGCTGTTTTTCCGCTCCGCAGGAGCCCGCCATGAGACTGTCTTCCCGCATTGGACTCGGCGCGCTGTTGGCCGCCGTGGGTATCAGCACCGTCTACGCGCAAGCGGTGACGCAGCCCGCCGACCCGTCGGCGCCGAAAACGCGCGCCCAGGTCCGCGCTGACCTCGCGGAATGGCTCGCCGCCGGCTACGACCCGTTCGACTGGATCAACTATCCGGAGAACGCGCAGCGCGCGGGCCGCATCGTCGCGCAACACCGCGAGCAGCAGCAAGGCAACGCCCCGACGGCCGTGCAGTAAAGCGGTCGCGGCTTGCATGGTCGCAGCCTGAATGCCGCCCGCCGCGGGCGGCATGGCACGGCTTGCGTCGCGGCAAGGTATCATCCGGTCCCTCCATCCCCCACGCAGCAAACCAGCCGCACACAGCCGGAACCCGCACCATGGGTCGATGCCGACGCCTGCCCGGCCGTCGTCAAGGACATGCTTTATCGCGCGGCGCGCCGGACCGGCATGCCGCTGACGCTGGTCGCCAATGCGTTCCTGCGCGTGCCGCCGTCGCCGCTGATTCGCGCGATCCAGGTGCCGGCCGGCTTCGACGCCGCCGATCAGTTGATCGTCGAGCGCGTCGTCGCGGGCGACCTCGTGATCACCGCCGACATCCCGCTCGCCGCCGCCGTGCTGGCAAAAAATGCCCACGCGCTCGATCCGCGCGGCAACTGGTACACGCCCGGCACGATCGAAGAACGGCTGCGCATGCGCTCGATGCTCGACCAGTTGCGCTCGAGCGGCGTCGACACGGGCGGGCCGGCCGCCTTCAGCGCGCGCGATGGCAAGGCGTTTGCTGGCGAACTCGATCGCTGGCTCGCGCGTCAGGCGCCTCGCGGTGATGCGCAGGCGCCACAGTCGCACGGCAAACCGCCCGCCTGACGGGCCCGGGCGGCCTGCTGGCGCCGCCGCAGGCGCCGGGGCGCTGCCATTCGTGATTACAATTCCGCCGTAACGCCGCCGCGCGGCCCGCCTTGCCGCGCCGCGCTGTCACCGCCTCGATGACAAAAACACTGAACGACGAAAGAGGGAAAACCCGCCACATGGACTCGATCAAACGCTACTTCGGCTTCGACGCCGTCGACACCAACCTGCGCACCGAAGTGCTAGCCGGTGTGACCACTTTCCTGACGATGGCCTACATCATCTTCGTGAACCCGGCGATTCTCGGCGACGCCGGCATGCCGAAGAGCGCGGTGTTCGTCGCGACCTGCCTCGTGGCCGCGCTCGCGTCGCTGATCATGGGTCTGTACGCGAACTACCCGATCGCGCTCGCGCCCGGCATGGGCCTGAACGCGTACTTCGCATACACGGTCGTCAAGGGCATGGGCTACACGTGGCAGGCCGCGCTCGGCGCGGTATTCATCTCCGGGTGCCTGTTCCTGATCGTCACGCTGTTCCGCGTGCGCGAGGTGATCGTCAAGGGCATCCCGCATTCGATCCGCATCGCGATCACCGGCGGCATCGGTCTCTTTCTCGCGATCATTTCGCTGAAGTCGGCCGGCGTGGTGGTCGGCAATCCGGCCACGCTCGTCACGCTCGGCAATCTGAATGACCCGCACGTCGTGCTCGCGGCGGTCGGCTTCTTC
The DNA here is from genome assembly GCF_050434085.1 of Paraburkholderia sp. UCT70. Taxonomy (NCBI): domain Bacteria; kingdom Pseudomonadati; phylum Pseudomonadota; class Betaproteobacteria; order Burkholderiales; family Burkholderiaceae; genus Paraburkholderia; species Paraburkholderia sp. UCT70. Next base: position 2,626,689 of record NZ_JBNPVZ010000002.1, read on the forward strand.
GGCATCGTCACGCTGGATCATATGCGCGTGCGCGGGGCGATCCTGATCGGTATCGTCGGCGTGACGATCCTGAGCTTTTTCTTTGGCGGCAATCAGTTTCACGGCATCGTGTCCGCGCCGCCGTCGATCGCGCCGACGCTGTTCCAGCTCGATATCCGCAGCGCGCTGTCGAGCGGCGTGCTGAACGTGGTGCTGGTGTTCTTCCTCGTCGAGCTGTTCGATGCGACCGGCACGCTGATGGGCGTCGCGAACCGCGCGGGGCTGCTGGTGGAAGGCAAGATGCATCGGCTGAACCGCGCGCTGCTCGCGGACAGCACCGCGATTCTCGCCGGTTCGATACTCGGTACTTCGTCGACGACGGCGTATATCGAAAGCGCGTCGGGCGTGCAGGCCGGCGGCCGTACCGGCATGACCGCGATCACGGTCGCCGTGCTGTTCGTCGCGGCGCTGTTTTTCGCGCCGCTCGCCGAAGTGGTGCCGCCGTATGCGACCGCGCCCGCGCTGCTGTACGTGTCGTGCCTGATGCTGCGCGAACTGGTCGACCTGCCGTGGGACGACGCGACCGAAGTCGTGCCGGCCGCGCTGACCGCGCTGCTGATGCCGTTCACCTACTCGATTGCGAACGGCGTCGCGTTCGGCTTCATTTCGTACGCGGGACTCAAGCTGCTGACGGGCCAGGCGCGCCAGGTGAAGCTGGTCGTGTGGATCATCGCGGCGATTTTCCTGTTCCGGTATTTCTATCTCGGCAGCGAATGAGGAGGTCGCGCGGCCGGGGGGTCGAATGTGTCGTCGGGTTCGGGGACCGTTTATCATCCGATGTTTCGAATGACGATCGACCGGGTCGCAGCGGCTCGGGTCGCCACCCCAGGAGCCTCGATGTCCTCATATAACCGCACGACGGACCGCTACACGAAACCCGCGATTTTCTTTCACTGGATGATTTTTCTGCTGGTCGCGCTGGCCTATCTGGCCATCGAAATCCGCGGCCCGCGCGGCTCCGACAGCCGCGCGTTCTGGACCGGCGTGCATTTTTGGGCCGGCACGCTGGTGCTCGGGCTGGCCGTGTTGCGGCTGCTGTGGAGACTGTGGGCCGGCGCGCCGGAGGAGCTCGACAGCAATCGGCTGCTCGCTTTTCTCGGGCGCTCCGCGCACCTCGCGCTCTATGTGTTCATCTTCGCGCAGCCGCTGCTCGGCATGCTGATGGTCAATGCGGGCGGGCGGCCGGTGTCGCTCGCATGGACGGACATCAGCTTCACGCTGGTGCGTGCGGATTCGATCGCGCGGCCGCTGTTGAAGGACGCGCACGAGTGGCTCGGCAACGTGTTCTATTGGGTGATCGGACTGCACGCGCTCGCGGCGATCGCGCACCATGTGGTGTTCAAGGATCGGGCGCTGCGGCGGATCATTTGAAATTAATGGAGTTAGCTGCGTGCCGCCGATGCATTGCACGCGGTCGCGGCTTGCGCGCAGGCCAGCCAGCGGCAGCGGCACGGGTGAATCCGAACTTCGCGCTTCGGCAGCAGTCGCGCTTGCCGAAGCTTCGGTACCGGTAGCCAGCCGATAATTTCAGATCGGTCAGTTACGCCAGTTCGCCTCGTAAAACCGCACGTAACCGCTTCTGAGCACGAGACACTGCGCGCGCGTTTCCGACAACAGCCGGCGCGTGGCGGCCTCGATGCGCGGCCGGTGCGCGTCGAACGCGACGATCATGTCCTCCAGCCGGGGGGACGCGGCGCCGAAGTGATCTTCGAGCGCTTCCGCGGTGATCATGCACTCCACCCTCTGCCCATCGACCATTGCCGGAAACGCCAAAGTAAGTTCGCGACCTGAATATTCAGGGGCTTCGTTCGGGAATTGGATCTGCATGGGAGTCACCTGGAAGAGTGCGCGCACGATGCGCTCGGGTAATGCACGCGCTGATTGCTTGCTATCGCGTCCGCCGCTCGTTCCTCCTTGTCCCATGCAGCCGACGCGGGCCGTCGCCTCGACGCGGCATCGTCAGTTCGCGCCACGCGGAGGTGAATTGATTCACTTTAGACGAGTTCGGGCCAGGTGCAAGATTTCCCCGATTTTTCTTGAAGGCGCGACTCACGCGCCGATGTTGCGGCGCGGCATAAAGCGGTGTCCGATCCCGTGTAAAGTGTCGCGCACCTAGTCATTGACCTGCACGATGTCCGCTCCTACCCGCCCGCCTGTGGTTCGCGTCGAACCGCTCGGCCAGAGCTTCGAAGCGCCCGATTCGCTGACGATTCTCGAAGCCGCCGCTTTCGCCAATCTGCGTTTGCCGCGTTCGTGCCGCAACGGCACGTGCCGAACATGCTTGTGCCGGATGACGTCTGGGCGTGTGCGCTACTCGATTGAATGGCCCGGCGTGAGCCGCGAGGAAAAGGCGGACGGTTATATCCTGCCGTGCGTGGCGGTCGCGGAAACCGACGTGGTGATCGAAGTGCCGGATGCGGTCGCGATACCGGCACGGTGAGCGGGAGCGTGCGGGCCTGGCGCCCCGCTCGCCGACGCTTTCACGCGCTGTGTCTTACCGCCCGTTGCCCATCGCGCGGGCGATTTTCTTGTCCGTGTTGTACTGGCTCAGCGAATACACCGACCAGATGGCCGCCGGCACCCAGCCGATCAGCGTGATTTGCAGAATCAGGCAGATGATGCCCGCAAACGGACGGCCGATCGTGAAAAACTGCAGCCACGGCAGAATGATGGCAAGCAAAAGACGCATTCGGTTTTCCTGTTCCTGTGATTACGGCAGCATGGGTGAGTCCGCGGGGAACGCATCTGCCTCGTTGTTGAACTCATCGAGCGGCGCAAAACGCGGCACCTTGACGCCTTCCTGCTCTACCAGCTCGAAAAACACCGTCGCTGGACGGGTCCAGATCGTACCATTGGCCGCCTTGTAGACGATCATCGTGACCGTCGGATCCGATTCGAGCGTGGCCTCGCAGACCAGTTCGTAAATGGCGCCTTTGTAGTGTCGGTAGCGCATGGCGTGTGTCCTTATTTTGGGCGTCATCGATGCATTTTCAAGCACGGCGCGCCTGAGCTCAGCCGCCCTCTTTCAACTGCTTCAGGATCTTGTAGACGGTCGCGCGGCCCATCGTCAGCACCGCGGCCACGTAATTCGCCGAGCTGCGGCCGCGAAACGCGCCCTGCGCGTGCAGCGCCTCGACGATTTCACGCTTGTGCTCGCGCGTCAGCGCATTGATGCCGATCTGCCGGTCACGCAGCCACGTGTGCAGATACGTGTTGATGCGGTCCTGCCAGTCGTCGCGGAACAGATCGTCGGCAGGCGCGTCCGTCATCGCGCCGCCCTTGATGAACAGATCGAGTGTCGAGCGCACATCCTCGAACACCGCGATGTTGAAGTTCACGCACAGGATGCCGGCGGGCTTGCCGTCGTCGTCGAACAGGATGTTGCTCACGCAGCGCATGCGGCGGCCGTCCCAGTTCAGCTTCTCGTAGGGGCCGATGGTCTGGCCGCGCGCCGCGAAGTGCGCGTCGTCGAGCACCGACGGCGCGCCCACCTCGAGCCGCGACAGATTGTTCACCAGATACGCGATGGTCTGATCGCTCAAATCGTGAATCACCACCTCGGCGCACGGATAGAGCAGCGCGGCGATGCCGTCGGCGATCGGCGCGTAGCGCTTCAGCAGCAGGTCTTTGACAGGAGACACGTTCGGGTTGCGCATGGAAAAAACGCGAGTTTGAAGGAGGCGGCGCGCGAAAGCGGATGACGACGAAGCCAGATGCCCGCAGTGGACGCCGGCGCGCCCGCGCGGTCCGCAATTCAGGAAGTCGCCATTGTAGCGGCCTCGCGCTGGCGCCGCGACTTGACGCCGGACGGCAATTTTGTCTACCTCGCGAGCGCATTTTTTTCGTGCGATAAACACTGATCCGCCGACACCCAACCGAACGGAGCCAACCGATGGCCACACTCGAAGCGCTTCGCGCCGTGCTCGACGACAAGCGCACGCCGGAGATCATTGGCAACCACATCATCGATTCGCTGCAGTACGCGCTGCGCAACTATGGTCAGGTCTTCACAGCGAAGGAAGTCGAATGGCTGGCCGGCTGGGACGATGCGCGCCTGCCGCTGGTGGCCGCGCGCGAATTGCAGAAGCGCGTCGCCGAGACGTCGCGCTGACGCGCGCGTTCGGATAGCGAGCCTCGCGCGCGCCACTCGCAATTCGCGCGTCCGTCACCGGTCCCGCATCCGACACGACTTCGCCAACCACCCGCGAAGCCCCGCCAGTCGGGCGTTCCGGTCGTGCGCCGAAGTTGGCACTATCCAATCAGCCCTATTTCAGGCATCATGTTGCAATTGTTGTACCTCGCACCCATATAGCACTGGCAGCACCAGGCAGTCTCAACCCGGCATCTCCGCACCACCCCCGACTGTTCGACCGCCCTTTATCTGCGATCCCGTCACTCCGGCAATGCGCCGCCCGCATTCGCCGTCGCGAGAAGTACACCGAGCGGTTCAGCATCATGCGTCCGGCGCCCGAATTAACGCGCCGCCTCAGCGTTTTTTCGGTCGAATCCGCGTTTTCGCGCGACCGCTCGGGCCATTGTCATTGAGCCCGCCGGGTCTAGCAGGCCTGTGCCAACCATTTTTATCGCGGCGCGCCCATCGGTGCTCCGCCGCCGGTCCGCGCCGTGACGCGTCAAAGGAGCGTTGCCGGAAGCAGCGCCCCGCACGCGGCGCGTGGACCACGCAATACAGGACATGTTTCTCATGAATCCAGCAGTCAGGACCTACAAGGGTTACGAAATTCACCCGCTCGTTTATCCGCGCCGCCCCGCGGGCGCGCAAGCGACCCGCAATCCGGGCGCCGGTTACGACGCTTCGGTGCGCATCTGCCGCGTCGGCGCCAATGCGGCGGCCGACGGCCGGGTATTTCGCCTGCAGTACCTGTTTCCGTTCGACGGCATGGGCAAGGCGCGCATCGCGTGCATGGCGCATGCGGAACGGCTGATCGACGGCCATGTGAGCGGTCAATCGGTCACCGATCTTTGAGCGGCGTCATCGGCGCGTCACTCATGTCGCGCAGCGTGCTTTCGGGCGCCGCTGCTTTTCAAACGAATCCACAGTCGCGCCGCTCGCAATGCCCGCGGCCGAATTCCCCTTTATCCCATCGACCAGGAGTTATGCATGGCGAAAGAAGAACTGATTGAACTTGACGGTATCGTCGACGAAGTGCTTCCGGATAGCCGCTACCGCGTGACGCTCGACAACGGCGTCGTGGTCGGCGCCTATGCGTCCGGGCGCATGCGCAAGAACCATATCCGTATTCTCGCGGGCGATCGCGTGACGCTCGAATTGTCGGTGTACGACCTGACCAAGGGGCGGATCAATTTCCGCCACAAGGACGAGCGTTCGAGTGGCGGCGGTGCGCCACGGCAGGCGGCGCGGCGGAGGTAAGCAGGGGTCACGGCGCCGCCCTGCGTACCTGTGATGTTTGTGCAGGCGATGCGGGCAGCCCGCCCGAACCCACGCGAAAGCGCGAGGCCCGACAGACTCGCGCCATACCTTCCGACTCCGCGTTCTGCTTGAACGCGCTACGTGGGCCTCGCCGCCCTGGCGCGTGAAATAGTAGACGTCTTCCCTGACATTCGGAATGCTCTCTAGCGCATGCGCGAACGTCGTACGCCGCAACACGCGCGGCGTCTTGATTGGAATCTGGCGGCACGCCGCTTCGGCGACCACGCACGTCGCAGCACGTCTCGCTAAACTCCAAACACCGCCTCCAAATCCTCCCCACCCGCGCTTTTGCGCACCTGCTCGACCACCCGCTCCTCCAGCTCCGACAGATGCTCGCGCGTCGCCGTCAACGCGGCCTGCAGGTCGCCGGCATCGAGTGCGTCGATGATCCGCGCGTGCTCATCGGCGGAACAGCTCGAACCCTTCGACGGATCGAACAGCGCCTTGTACGGCTTGGTCTTCGCGACGAGTTGCCCGACCAGTCCAAGCAACTCGGTGCCGCCCGCCAGCTCCGTCAGCAGTACGTGAAACTGGCCGGCCAGTCGCACGGATTCATCGATGGCGCCCGCGCGCAGCGCCTTTTCCTCGCCGCGCACGTGCGCGCGCAAGCGCTGCTTGGGCTGTCCGCGCCGCTGGCTGGCGTGCTCGGCCTGATCGCACTGCCCGACGCCGCGCCGCTGCTGTGGGTCGGTATCGCGGGCGCGGGGCTCGGCGGCATATTTTCGCTGACGCTCGTGACCGCGATGGATCATTCGACCGATCATCGCGTGGCCGGTCAGCTGGTCGCGTTCACGCAGAGCATCGGCTTTATCGTCGCGGCGGTTGCGCCGCTCGTGGCCGGCATCGTGCGCGGCTGGAGCGGCCGATTCGTCGCTGCGTGGATCATGCCGGCTGCATCGCCGCGATGATGGCGGTGACCTTGCTGTTTTCACCGCGCAGTTATTCGCGCTGGCTTAAGGCTCCAAGGCTGCGGCCGCGACGAACGCGATGCGTCGCTTCGGTGCATCGGGCGTCCACTGTCCTGCATGCCCCGCGCCGGTGCAGCGCGACCGGCATGGCCGCACCGTCTCTTTCGCGGACGATTCGCAGCCATCGCCCGCAAAAAACCCAATCGGCCCGCGCCATTCGCGCGCGCACACTCTCACGCACCTCGCCAAGCCCGTCGCGCGAAGACTGGCATACCCATTGCTTTACTGATAGTCAGATGTCCCTTCCCCCGACTCCATGCTGCGTGTTCTTCTTGTCACCGACACCGACAAACCCATCGGCGATCTGCGCGATGCGCTCGCCTGTCTCGGCTGCGAAATGCTCTCCGGCACCGCGACGCCGCAAGCGCTGCATCGCGCGGTTCAGGACGAGCGGCCCGACGTCATCATCATCGATACGGAGTCGCCGTCGCGCGATACGCTCGAACAGCTCGCCGTGATGCACGCGACCGCGCCGCGCCCCGTGCTGATGTTCAGCCACGACGCGAACCAGCAACTGATCCGCCAAGCGGTCAACGCGGGCGTCACCGCGTATCTGGTCGAAGGCCTCGCGACCGAGCGGCTCGCGCCGATTCTCGAAGTCGCGCTCGCGCGTTTCGCGCAGGAGTCACAATTGCGCGAGCGGCTCGCGCAGGCCGAAAACGAACTGGCCGAGCGCAAGCTGATCGATCGCGCGAAACGCCTGCTCATGGATCAGCAGAAACTCACCGAACCGGCCGCCTACGCGAGTCTGCGCAAACGCGCGATGAACCAGGGCGTCAAACTCGCCGAGGTGGCGCGCGAGGTCGTCGCGTCGGCCGGCTCGCTCAAATGATGCGCTCATGAATCCAGCCACTTCCGTCACCGCGGCGGCCTTTGCCGAGCCGCCTGAAAAGACCCATCTGCGGCTCGGTTTCGTCGCGTTGTCCGACGCGGCGCCGCTGATCGCGGCGAAGCTGCTCGAGTTCGGCCATGCGCACGGGCTCACGCTCGAATTGTGCCGCCAGCCGTCGTGGGCCGCCGTGCGCGACAAGCTGCTAGCCGGCGATCTCGACGCCGCACACGCGCTTTACGGGCTCGTGTATGGCGTGCAGCTCGGCCTCGGCGGCCCGCGCACCGACATGGCCGTGCTGATGGTGCTGAACCGCAACGGCCAGGCGATCACGCTGTCGAATCGGCTCGCCGATGCGCTCGCGAAGCATGGGACATTGCGCGAGGCGCTCGCGACGCTCGGCCGCAAGCCGGTGTTCGCGCACACCTTCCCGACCGGCACGCATGCGATGTGGCTGTACTACTGGCTCGCGGCGCAAGGTGTCGATCCGTTGCGCGACATCGACAGTGTCGCGATTCCGCCGCCGCAAATGGTCGCCGCGCTTGCCGAAGACCGGCTCGACGGTCTGTGCGTCGGCGAGCCGTGGAATGAAATGGCCGAGGCGCACGGCGTCGGCAAAACGATCGCTTATTCGAGCGAGGTGTGGCCCGAGCATCCCGAGAAAGTGCTCGCCTGCCGACGCGATTTCGTCGATGCGCATCCGCGCACGACGCGCGCGCTCGTGCAGACCGTGCTCGAAGCGTGCCGCTGGCTCGACGGCGCCGGGCATCGCGACGAGATCGCCCGCTGGCTCGCGCGGCCCGATTACATCGGTATCGACGAGACGCTGATCGCGGCGCGGCTCGGCGACCAGCTCGACACGGCGAACCCGCGCCGCCTGCCGATGCGTTTCTTCGACGACGGCGCGGTCAATTATCCGCATCCATTCGAAGGTGCGTGGTTCCTCACGCAGTTCGAGCGCTGGGGGATCATCGATGCGCACAACGACTACGACGCGGTCGCCGCGCGCATCAACCAGACGCAGTTGTATCGCGAGGCCGCCGCGCGCGTGAACGTGCCGGTGCCCGGCGAGGACGTCACAAGGGAACTGATCGATGGCGCGGTGTGGGGAAGCGGCTCACCATCCGCCGCTTATGCGCGGCGTTTTGCGATCCGCCGCTGAGCGGAACCGCACGCGAAAGCCCCGAGATCCGCTGCGCTGACTGCCCACGACCCGTCAACGGCGATCAGGTGGACAGTCGGCGTTGCCGAAACTCAGAAGTTGTACTTGTCGATGTTGCTCGCATCGAACGTGGTCGGCGGCCCGAGAATGATTTCGCCTTGCGCGCCAATCGTGCGCTTGCCGAGCTTGCCGGCGTCGAACGTTTCGCCCTCCTTACCCGTGATCTTGCCCGACGCGAGCGACGCCGCCGCGTACGCGGCCAGATAGCCGAGTTCGCTTGGGTCCCACAACTGGAACGCGGTCACGGTGCCGTTCTTCACGAACGCGCGCATCTGGTTCGGCGTGCCGAGGCCCGTCACCGCCACCTTGCCCTTGCTCGACGACGACGAGATATAGCGCGCCGCCGCCGCGATGCCGACCGTCGTCGGCGCGACGATCGCCTTCAGGTTCGGATACGCCTGCAGCAAGCCCTGCGTTTCGACGAAGGACTTCTGATCGTCGTCGTTGCCGTACGCGATCTTGACGAGCTTGATCTTCGAGTACTCCGGTTTCTTCAGTTCCTCCTGCATCCACTTGATCCAGGTGTTCTGGTTCGTCGCGTTCGGCGTCGCCGACAGAATCGCGAACTCGCCCTCGCCGCCCATCAGCTTCGCGACCAGTTGCACCTGGCCGCGGCCGATGCCTTCGGCGTTCGCCTGATTGACGAACAGCTGGCGGCCCTCGGGCGCGGTATCGGAGTCGAACGTGACGACCTTGATGCCCTGACCCATCGCCTTCTTCAGATACGGCACGACCGCGTTCGCATCGTTGGCGGCAATGACGATCGCATCCTGGTGCTGCGTGATCAGCGTGTTGATGTACGACACCTGCGACGACGCGCCCGCATCCGACGGCCCGACGGCCTTGCCCACGCCGCCGAACTCCTTGATCGCGGCGAGGCCGCCGTCGTCGGCGATCACTTCGTACGGGTTGTTGATCTGCTTCGGCACGAACGCGATCTTCAACCCGCTTTTCAGTTCCGCGGCGAACGCGCCGCCGCAGCTGATCGCGAGCAACGCGGCGCAGAGCGCGGCCATGCCGGTGTGACGTAGAGGTTTGAACATGAAGTGTCTCCTGCGTTGTTGTTGGACAGAGAGGGGAAGCTAGGTTGCGGATGAAGAAGACGTGGCTGCGGACTTCGCGATGAAACGCCGGTCGCGTGCCGCCCGCCAGCGCGCGACGAGGTTCGGAATCAGCACCGACGCGAGCAGCAGCACGCCGGTCACGATGGTCAGCGTTTCGCTCGATACGTCGTCGAGTGTCAGCGCGTTCTTGAGCACGCCGATGATCAGCAGCGACAGCAGCACGCCGACCATCGAGCCGCGTCCGCCGAAAATGCTGACGCCACCGAACAGCACCGCGGCGATCACCGACAGCTCGAAGCCCTCGCCGTTATCGCCGCGCGCGCTCGTGAAGCGCAGCGTATAGACGATGCCCGCGAGCGCGCTGACGAGACCCGACAGCACGAACAGGCGCAAGCGGATCTTCGCGACCTCGATGCCGGAGAACGCGGCGGCGGTCGGATTCGCGCCGATCGCATAGAGACTGCGGCCGAACGCGGTGGCTTGCAGCAGAACCGTGAACAGCACGGCGGCGACGATCACGATCACGAACGGCAACGGAATGAACGTGGGGCCAAGCGTGTTCATGCCGAACGCCGTAAACGCGGCCGGAAAATCCGCGACCGCCTGATCGCCGAGCAGCACGTACGCGAGACCGCGAAACAGCGCGAGCGTACCGATCGTGACCGCGAGCGACGGCAGGTTCAGCTTGACGATCACGAGACCGTTCAGCAGGCCCGCCAGCGCGCCGGCGATCAGCACCACAACGATCACGACCGGCATCGGCAGACCCATGTGCCACAGCACGCCCATCAGCGCGCTCGACGCGCCCAGCACCGACGCGACCGACAGATCGATTTCGGCGGCGACGATGATCAGCGTCATCGGCAGCGCCATCAGCGCGATCTCGGTCAGATCGGCGAATACGTTGCTCAGGTTCGCGCCGGTCAGAAACACCGGCGACAGCCAGCGGCCCAACACCAGCGACACGATCAGCACGATCACCAGCAACACTTCCCATTGCAGCGGCGTTTCGCGCTTGCGCGTGAGCAGCGCGGAATCGGGTTTAGCCATGATCGCGTTTCCTCATCATGCGTTTGGCGACGGAGCGGGCCAGCAGCGTATCGGCGGCGATCGCGGCGACGATCAGCGCGCCCTGGATCGCCTGCTCCCAGAACGGCGACACGTGCAGCACGACGAGCGCGATGCTGATCACGCCGAGCACGAGCGCACCGAGCGTCGCGCCGAGGATCGTGCCGACGCCGCCCGTAATCGCGACACTGCCGACCACCGCCGCCGCGACGACCTGCAATTCGATGCCCTTCGCGGTGCTGGCATCGACGGTGCCGAAGCGCGCGAGCCACAACGCGCCCGCAAAGCCCGCAATCGCCCCGGACAACAAAAAGCCCGACATCACGCGACGCTCGACGTTCACGCCCGCGAGCCGCGCGGCTTCCGGATTCGAGCCGATCGCATAGTGCTCGCGACCGCCGCGAAACTGCTTCAGATACACCGACAGGCCGGCGAGTACGACGATCGCGATCAGCGCGAGCGTCGGGATGCCGAGCAGCGTGCCGGTCGCGAGCCGCGAGTACGCGTCGGGCAGACTGGTCGCGTTGATCTGGCCGCCGTGCACCCATGCGTAATCGGCGCCGCGAAAGATGTACAGCGTCGACAGCGTCGCCACGAGCGAAGGCACGCGCCCCACCGCGACGAGCAGCGCGTTGATGCCACCCGCGACGAGCCCGATCGCTAGCCCCGCGGCCAGCGCGACGAGCACCGGCATATGCGGGAACGCAACGTACAGGCTGCCCACCGCGTACGCGCTGATACCCACCGTCGAGCCGACCGACAGATCGATATGCCGCATCAGGATCACGACGGTCATCCCAGCTGTCAGCAGACTGATGATCGACACGTTCAGCAGCACGTCGCGCAAATTCTGCAGATTCAGGAACTGCGGCTTCGCGAGCCCGGTCCCCGCGATCAGCAAGATCAGCACGACGAACAACGTGGTTTCGCGGCTCTTCGCGACGCTCGCGACGAGGCCGCCCGATGAAGCGGCGGAACGCTTCGGCAGCGACTGCCGCACCGGCGCGGGATGGGTGGAATGGCGCATCATGCTGCACGTCCCAATGGTGAAAGTCCCTGACCGAGCGCGGCGCCCATGATGCGCTCCTCGTTCGCGTCGGGGCGCGCGAGCTCCGCGCTGATGCGGCCTTCGTGCATCACGAGCACACGATCGGCCATACCGAGCACCTCGGGCAGCTCGCTCGAAATCATCAGCACGGCCATGCCATCGCGCACGAGTTCGGCGAGCGCGCCATACACCTCGGCTTTCGCGCCAACGTCGATGCCGCGCGTCGGTTCGTCGATGATCAGCACTTTCGGGCCGGTCGCGAGCCACTTGCCGAGCACGACCTTCTGCTGGTTGCCGCCCGACAGCGTACCGACCGGCGCCCCCGGGTCGCTCGCCTTCAGGCGCAGACGCGTGCCCCACTTGTTGGCGAGCTGCGTTTCGCTACGCGTCGAAATGAGCCCATGCCGAACGAGCCGTCCGAGCACCGTCATCGACGCATTGCGCGCGATGCTCAGTTCGAGCGCGAGCCCCTGCTGGCGGCGATCCTCCGGCACGAGCGCGAGCCCGGCGCGCACCGCGGCCGCGGGCTTGCCGGTGTCGAGCCGCTTGCCGGCCAGCCATACTTCGCCCGAATCGAGCGGATCGATACCGAAGATCGCCCGCGCGACCTCGCTGCGTCCCGCGCCGACGAGGCCCGCGAGCACGACGATCTCGCCGGCGCGCACGTCGAACGAGACATCCTTGAACACGCCGATGCGCGTCAGGCCGCGCACCGACAGACGCACGTCGCCCGGTGTGCAATCGGCCTTCGGATAGAACGTTTCCAGATCGCGGCCGACCATCTTTGCGACGATTGCGTCGGTGGTCAGATCGGCGGTTAGTGCGTCGAAGACTCTCGCGCCGTCGCGCATGATCGTCACGCGCTGCGTCAGCGCGAATACTTCGTCGAGCCGGTGCGTGATGAACAGAATCGCGACGTCGCGTTCGCGCAGCTTGCGCACGATCGCGAAGAGCCGCTCGACTTCGGGCAGCGACAACGCGGCCGTCGGTTCATCCATGATCAGCACGCTCGCGTTTAGCGACAACGCCTTCGCTATTTCGATCACCTGCTGATCCGCGATCGACAGACCGCGCACCAGTTGATCCCCGCGCAGTTCGACGCCGAGCGACGCAAGCAGTCCGTCCACTTCGCGATGCATCGCGTCGTACTGGATGCGGCCGAAGCGGTCGACCGGCTGCCGGCCCATGAAGATGTTCTCCGCGATCGACAGATCGAAGAACAACGTCGGCTCCTGATAGATGACCGCGAGCCCGGCGTCGCGCGCTTCGGCCGGCGTCGCGAAGCGACGTGGCTCGCCGTTCACCAGAAGCTCGCCGGCGTCGGGCTGATGCACCCCGGCGAGAATTTTCACGAGCGTCGATTTGCCCGCGCCGTTCTCGCCGAGCAGCGCATGCACCTCGCCGGGCCACAGCACGAGCTCGCCGTCGGACAGCGCGCGCACCCGGCCGAAGGATTTGCTCGCGTGCCGCAATTCGAGTCGCGGCACCGTGGAAGGGGATGGCTGCACTGCGTGTCTCCTTTTTTGCGGCTGTCTTCTCTTCGACGCGCGGCGTGTCAAATCCGGTAGAACCGTTCCGCGTTGCGACGAAACAGCGCGTCCTTCTCAGCCTCGCTGGCATCGCCAACGATCGCCGCATAGGCGCGCCACAAATCCGCATACGAACCAAACAGCCGGTCGACCGGAAAATTCGACGCGAACATCGCACGTTCGACGCCGAACGTATCGATCGTTTCGAGCACATAAGGCCGCAGGCTTTCGACGGTCCAGTGATGATCGAACATCGCGAGCCCGCTGATCTTCACCGCGACGTTCGGACACGCCGCGAGCAGGCGCATGCCTTCGCGCCACGCGCGGTAACCGGCCACGCTATTACGATCGACGAACATGCCAGCATGATTGACGACCAGAAGCGTGTCCGCATGCGCACGCGCCAAGGCGGCCGCCTCTTCCATTTGCGACGGATACAGTTGCAGATCGAACGACAGGTCGTAACGGCGCAGCAACGCGAAATGCTCGCGCCACCGCGGCTCGCGCATGTAATGCCGGCCGACGTAATTGAACAGTTTGTTGTCGTGCACGTTGAGAATCTGCCGGATGCCGCGCGTATTCGCGAACGTCGCATGCGCTTCGAGCAACGCGGGCGCATTTTGCGCGGACAGGTCCACAGCGGCGACGATCGCGTTCGGCATGCCGCGCGAGGCGTCGCGATCCGCGATCGACTGCAACCAGCGCGTTTCCTCGATGGGATCGGCCGGATCGTGATTCGCTTCGACGTGCACGAGCTTCAGCACGTCGATGTCGCCCGCTTCACCGAGCAGATCGTCGAGCAGATAGTCGTGCTTCAGATCGCGCGCATCGCCGACGAACGACACGCCCGGGTTCTCCAGCCACGGATAGCGATGCGTCTTCAGATCCCACAGATGGATATGCGAATCGACAACCTGCATGCGGCACCTTCGTCCGGTGAAAAGCGTTTTCGAGGTTCGTGCGTCGTTGCGGGGTTCAGCTGCGTTCAGCTCGACTCAATGACTGAGATGAAAGACCGGTTCGAGCGTCTGCGTCAGCGGCGTGTGATCGGGCGCGGTCTGCATGATGTCGGCCATGTAATCCCACCATTTGCGCATCACGTCGAGTTGCGGCAACTCGTTCATCGTGTGATCGCTGGTGCGCGAGAGCACCGCGAAAAGATGATGCGTGGCGGGGTCGAAGAAAATCCGGTAGTCGCGCACGCCGGCGTTGTGCAGCGCGTCAACGAGCTCGGGCCAGATCTGCATATGACGCCGTTCGTATTCTTCGCGCATGCCGGGGTTCAGCACCATCCGGAAAGCGATTGTCTCCATTGCGGCCTGTCTCCTGTCGACCTCTTCGAACGACTATAATTCCTGCATCGATAGCCTCTCAATCCGTTGTTGGGATTGGTCGATCCACAAACCGAATCGCACGGGCACTCCTACTGGCACCATGAGCCAACATTCAGCCGCCGTCGCACTCGTCAATCGTCTCAAGTTCAAGCATCTCGCCCTGCTCGTCGCACTCGACGACACCCGCAACCTGCATCAGGCCGCCGAGGCCGTCAACGTCGCGCAACCGAGCGCGAGCCGCATGCTCGGCGACATCGAGGAAGCGTTCGGCTTCCTGCTGTTCGAGCGCAACGCGCGCGGCATGACGCCGACGCCGCTCGGCGTCGTCACGCTCGCTTACGCGCGCCGTGCGCTCGCCGAGCTCACACGCTTCGCCGAAGACCTCGATGTCAAACGCCGCGGCGGTCACGGCCAGTTGACCGTCGGCGCGATCATGGGCGCCGCGCCCGATCTGCTGGCGATGTCGGTCGCCGCGCTGAAGACCGAAAGCCCGCTGCTCAGCGTGCGCATCCTCGGTGAAACAAGCGATCAGGTCGTGCAATTGCTGCATCGGCGCGAGGTCGATCTCGCGCTGGGGCGCCTGACCAACCCTCTGCAGCACAATGACTTCAGCTTCGAGCCGCTCGCGCGCGAAACGCTGCTGCTCGTCGTTCGCGCCGTGCATCCGCTCGCGCGGCGCACGCGCATCACGTTGCGCGAACTGGTCGCGTGGCCGTGGGTTGCGCAACCCGTCACGAGTCCGGCGCGCGTGCTGTTCGAGGAAGAACTCGCGCGTGCCGGGCTCGCCACGCCAGTCAATCTGACCGAATGCGCGTCGATCTT
Organism: Paraburkholderia sp. UCT70; assembly: GCF_050434085.1. Classification (NCBI taxonomy): domain Bacteria; kingdom Pseudomonadati; phylum Pseudomonadota; class Betaproteobacteria; order Burkholderiales; family Burkholderiaceae; genus Paraburkholderia; species Paraburkholderia sp. UCT70. Next base: position 2,642,061 of record NZ_JBNPVZ010000002.1, read on the forward strand.
CGCGACGCTGCAATTGCTCGAGAATTACGATGCGGTCGCGATGCTGCCGGAGTCGGTCGTGCGCGATCATGTGCGCGGCGGGCTGCTGGTCGCGCTGCCACTCGAAATCGGCAAGAGTCTCGCGGGTTTCGGCATTCTCACGCGCAAGGAAGAGCAGCTCGCCGAGCCGGCGCTGCGCTTCATCGAACTGCTGCGCGGCTTCTCGCGCGACCTCGCGCGCGACAATCCGGCCGCCGCACCCGGCACGCCGACTACGCCCGTCACGGTCAATTGACGCCCGCATCGCGTCGCTTATTGCAGGTTCACGAACAGGCCGCCGTCGACGAGCAGCGCGGCGCCCGTCACATAGCGCGCGCGGTCCGACGCGAGAAACACGACGCAATCGGCGACGTCGTCGGGACGCCCGAGGCGGCCAAGCGGAATGCGCTTTTCGAAGTAGGCCTTCTTCGCTTCGTCGGCGAGATCTTCGGCGTTCAGATCGGTCGCGATCGTGCCCGGCATGACAGAATTGCAGCGGATGCCGAACGGCCCCAACGCGATCGCGCACGACTGCATCAGCGAATGCACGCCGGCCTTGGTCGGCGTGTAATGCGTTTGCATGCCGCCGCCCACCAACGCGCTGATCGAACTCGTCGCGACGATCGCGCCGCCGGTGCCCTGCTTTTTCATCTGCTGCGCGGCAGCCTGTGTCACGAAGAACGCGCCGTTCAGGTTGACCGCGACCGTCGATTCGAGCACGTCCGCCGGCATGTCGAGAAACGCGTGAAACGGGCAGATGCCGGCATTGCTCGCGAGCACGTCGAGCTTGCCGAACGCGTCGACCGTCCGTCGCACCAGCTCCTGGCCGGTGTCGCGCGCCGCGACGTTGCCTTCCACCGCGATCACGCGCCGCCCCAACGCCTCGATTTCGCCGACGACTTCCTCGACCGCCGAGCGCCGGCCATACGATGCGTCGTTGTCGCCCCAGTAGTTGATCGCCACGTCCGCGCCTTCGCGCGCGCATGCCACCGCGATCGCGCGTCCGATGCCGCGCGAGCCGCCGGTGACGATCACGACTTTGTCCTTGAGCAGCACCCTAATCTCCTTTGCGGCGGTTCGCCGTTCGGCACAGGTTCAAAACGTTCGACACGTTCAATGCTGATAAGGCCGCACCAGCGCGCATTCCGGATTGAGCCGCACGCCAAAGCCCGGCGTGTCCGGCACCTTCATGCGCCCGTTCACCGGCACCGGCTCGTCGAGCAGCAGCGGGTTGAACATCGGCACGACTTCGTCGGCTTTCGGCGCCATCATCAGAAACTCGGAGAACGGCGAGTTATGGCGCGTGACGACGAAGTGATAGCTGTACACCGACGACCCATGCGGCACCACCATCACGTTGTGCGCATCGGCGAGCGCGGAAATCTTGATCAGCTCGGTGATGCCGCCGCACCAGCCGACGTCGGGCTGGATCAGATCGCAGCACTGCATCTCCAGCAGCATCCGGAAGCCCCAGCGCGTCGCCTCGTGCTCGCCGGTCGACACCATCATGCCGCGTGGCACGTTGCGGCGCAGTTCGGCGTAACCCCAGTAATCGTCGGGAGGAAGACATTCCTCGACCCATTTGAGGCCGTATTCGTGCGCGCCTTGCGCGAGCCGCGTCGCGTAGCGCACGTCGAGGCTCATCCAGCAGTCGTACATCAGCCAGAAGTCGTCGCCGACGCGCGACCGCATGTCGGCCAGCTTGTCGAGGTTTTGCCTGAGTCCGTCTTCGCCTTCCGCGGGACCATGCTGCAACGGCAGCTTGCCGCCGATGAAGCCCATCTCCTTCGCGAGATCGGGCCGCGCGCCGGTCGCATAGAACACCAGCTCGTCGCGCACCGGGCCGCCCAATAGCTGATACACGGGCTCCTTGCGAACCTTCGCGAGCAGATCCCACAGCGCGAGATCGACACCGGAAATCGTGTTCAGCACGACGCCCTTGCGCCCGTAGTACAGCGTCGCGAAGTACATCTGGTCCCACATCTTCTCGATGTCGGTCACCAGCTGCCCTTCGAGAAAACGCGCGAGATGCTTTTCGACGATGAACGCGCCGATCTCGCCGCCGGTCGTCACCGCGAAGCCCACGGTGCCGTCGCTCGCTTCGATCTCGACGACCAGCGTGCCGAGCACATTGATGCCGAACGACTGACGGCTCTGGCGGTACTCGGGATAACGCGCCATCGGCGTCGCGATGTGATCGTCGATCCAGTGTCCGCCGGCCTGGTCGTGATAGTCCGCGCCGCCGCCGCGAACGATGAAGGCACGCACGTGCCGGATGGTAGGCATGGCCATGAAAGGGCTCCGTGAGAGAGGCGTCGAAGCGACTCGACACCGCGCGTTCGACGCGTGTGCAATACGCTGCGGGACGTGAGCACTGCGTGAGCAATGCGCGAGCAGTGCGCTCAATAGGTGGCGCGGCCGCCCGACAGGTCGAATACCGAGCCGGTGCTGAACGCGCAGTCTTCGGAGGACAGCCACAGGATCAGCGACGCCGCTTCTTCCGGCAGCAGGAAACGGTTCATCGGAATCTTCGACAGCATGTAGTCGATGTGCTGCTGCGACATCGAATCGAAGATTTCGGTCTTGGCCGCGGCCGGCGTGACCGCATTGACGAGGATGTTTTTGGTCGCGAGTTCCTTGCCGAGCGACTTGGTGAGCCCGATCAACCCCGCTTTCGATGCGCTGTAGTGCGAAGCATTCGGATTGCCCTCCTTGCCCGCCACCGACGCGATATTGACGATGCGGCCGTAGCCCTGCTTCAGCATTTGCGGCACAACCGCGCGGCAGGTCAGGTACGGGCCGATCAGATTCACGTCGATCACGCGGCGCCACATGTCGGGCGCAAGCTCCCAGGTCGTGCCGTTGCCGCCGGTGATGCCCGCGCAGTTGATCAGCACGTCGATCGAGCCGTGCCCGGCGACCGTTTGCGCGGTGGCCTGCTGGACCGCGGCGTCGTCGGTCAGCTCGACCGTGATGGCGCTCACCTTGCCGAGTTCGCTCAGCTCGCGCTGGCTGCGCGCGAGCCGTTCGCTATCGACGTCCCACAACGCGACCGACGCGCCCGAGCGCAACGCCCGCTGCGCGACCGCGTAGCCGATGCCACGCGCGCCGCCGGTGATGACGACCGTGCGCCCCTCCAGATCGATTCGATTCATTGCTGCGCTCCTGTAGGCCGCCGTGCGGCGTGCCATCGAGTTGTCGTATATCGCTGCAGCCAATATACGGGCGGCGCGATGCGCCAACAATCCGACTATTCGCGGGGGCGATAGCAAAAGTGGATCGGCAGCGGGAGCGAGCGCTAAAGGGAGGCGAAGCGGCTAATCATCGGCAGCGACGAAAAGCATCGAGACATACAGAATGGTCGACACGACGATGATGCCGACGCCGACCAGCACCTTGGTCTGGTCGTAGTTGATCCCGCCGATGATCGCTATGCCGATCCCGAACACCGACGATAACGTGCCGAGCGCCGCGAGGCCCACGTGTATCTTGCTGCGGACCAGCCGTTTGCGCTCCGATTCGGCAGTGGTTTCCGTTTCGCTCTGTTCCATTCCCCGCTCCTTCGCGCGCGACGCGATGACCATCGTGAAACCTGAGCCGCAATGGCCGGCGCGCGACATCGAACCGCCGGTTGCGGTTCCACGCCGTGCACCTCGATACGCTTCAGCGTAGTTTATTTAAGCCTTCTCGATCGCCGTTATTTGACGTCCGCGCCATTGCGCGACACCGACGCCGCGATGGCCGAGACGAACACCGCGCGCACCGAATCGCCGACCTTCAGTTTCTCGAGCGCAATGTCCGGCGCCACGTCGAGCGTTTCCGTGCGCGACGGCCCGCGCAGCGTGATCGTGCGCTTCTTGCGATCGATCTTGCGCACCGTCGCGACGACCTCGACGCGCCGCGCCGATGCAACGACACCGTTGGCCGCGGGCTGCGTGACTTCGGTATCGATGCGCTGGCGGATTCCGTTCGGCGCGAGTTTGTCGACGCCGACCAGCACCGCCTTCTTGTACGCAATCGTCACGACGTCGCCGACATGCAGCTTGCTGACGTCGGCGGCTTGCGGATTCACGTCGAAAGTTTCCTCGCCGCCTTGCGGGCCGCGCAGCGTCACGCTGTTCGTCGCGGGATCGATCGCGACGACGCGCGCCTGAACGTGCAGCAGCGCGGCGGCGCCAATTGCCCGCTGTTCCGGCGCGGACGCGGCCGCGTTGTCCTGTGCCAGCGCCGGACCCGCCGCCGCGACGCAAACCACCAACGCAACCGCGATCGCCTTCACCCGCATGAGCCCGGAGTCCGTTGAATTACAAGCCATGAAATGCTCCTTTTGATTGCGTCGATGTTACGGCAAATGTTTTGTCGCAGATCGCGTACTACGCTTAGCAGCGGCAAGTGCAGTCGCTTCGAATAAAAAGAAAAACGGACTATTAATCGCTTTTATCGGACGGGGTTACGCTTTTTGAAACCAATGGCGGTTCCTTTCTAATGCGTCGATTTGTCCTGGAGAGCTGATCGCGAAAAGCGCGTGCTTCTCCATGCGATGCAATCGGTATGCGGAGTCGTGGCGGATGAGCTTGCGCAAGGAGCCGCGCGGCTTTGCGCATGCGTTCCCGCGAGCGTCAGCGGAGGGGTAGAGAGCTAGCCATAACATATTCCTCGCAACGAGATGGACTACCGGGCGACCCAACGTGAGCGGGTCCGGAAATTGCCGAACGTTATGACTATTTAAAACGGTTTCGGAGATGCTAGCAAACGCGCAAAGGAATGGCAAGAAAAGTGGCGCATCGCCATTCCCGATTAATCGGGTTTGCCGCGTCAAATCTTTTATGACGGTGGGCGATTCATTTGCGATAAAAATATGATCGCTGCAATTCGCTGAGCTCAGATGCCCGGCGACGCCGTCCTCGCTCTGACTCTGTCCGGTTGCCTGACAACAGTCGAATCGGCGCATTCGATATGCATTGAAAAGCGGTAGGCGCGCGGCAGATTGGCAATCGCCGAACGACTCCGCACAAACCCTTAATGGATGATACTGAAGCGATTACGCATCGCTGCGCGACGAATACAAAAAATTGTCGTCAATCATTGGAATACTGCGAACACGGCTTTTGATCGAGCGAATTTTGCCGTCAAGGCAACGAATAAGGACGCCCGAGCCGATGGCCACGGTCATGTGGGCATCACAGGCACAGCGTTTGCTAACGCTCGCGTCACGGTCAAACGCACACACATTGGTTTATCGAAAGGACACCACACATGGTCACGACTCGCCCCTGCACCGCCGCCTGCGTCATCGACGGCCTCCTCGTCACGCTGACGTTCTATCCGGACAACGGCGTGTTGCGTATTGCCGATTCGTCCGGGGCCTGTCTAAGAGAAACGCGCTGGCATGGGTCATGGCGCGATCTGCTCGAGGAGTTCCGCGGTTACTACGAAGCGGCGGAAAACGACGCGGCGCGCGGCGTCGACGATATCGTCGCTCGCCTCGGCGAGCGCTGCGTCGAGGCCCAGCGGGAATTGGCATTCGCGTGAAATGGCATGCGCTTGCGATCAAGCGCGTGAAAGGCGGCGGCAGCGCGCGGCACCTGTTCGTCGCCTCGCGATCCGGGGTCGTTCCTGGCGCCCCGCTGCCGCTCGCGAACTCTGGTCATTGACCGAAATAAGTCTTGCACTCCGTGCTAAACGAGCATGACTGGCTGCGCCGGCCTCCCGCTTGCGACTCGCCCGCCGGAACACCACCATACGACGCGTTGCGTATGCCCTGCTCACGCGGGTCCCAGTTCTGACCGAACGACATGTCGGTCGTCGCCTGCGCCGATTCGTTCGCATCGTGCTCCATCATCGCGCGACCCGACACGGCGTGGTCCGCCTGGCCGCTCAACTCCTCCGCGATGGCCGTTCTCGGCGCGAGAAACAGAACGGCGGTCGCGGCAATCATCAATATACGTACTCTCATTTCCGGACTCCTCGAATCCGGCGCAGCAGTGTTCGTCCTCCATAAGAATTGATCCGAGAACAGCCAACCTGCCCAATCGGGCCGAGGAACGGGTCGATGCCAATGCGCTACTGCTGCGACGGGTCACCGAACTAAACAGATAAAGAATTACCGCGCTTGCAACCGATACTCGACGCGTTCCCGAGCGTCGGCGGAATCGGCGCGCACAAGGCGGCTGTAAGTCTGCATTCGCAGCTTGTCGTCCTTCTTTTATAGTTCGCGCACCCCGGAATTCAATCCAGGAGCTTCCAGCGGTGTCGCCAATCGTCCACACCGTTCGAGAAACCGCATTCACCGACAAATTCAACATGAACTAAGCGTGCTTTGCTCGCGCATTGCGCTATCATGTTGCTACAACGCACAAAAAGCGAACCCGCACATCGACGAAAGTCCGGTGAAAGACAGCGTGGAATGACTCCATCCATTCGCAATCATTGCATCGAGACACAGAGTTTTTCATAGCGAACGTCAGGCTTACCGGCCTCGTTCGTCACGTTGCGACATGCTGAAATATTTGCTGATCGAGACCCTCGGTTCGAGGGTCGGTTGTTCCAGCGGCCGTCTTTGTCCGAGGCCGTATTGCAATTCAGGGAGCAACGTTTTTTAACCCGGCACATGGCATTTCCATCAATCGACAACCCCACCGCGGGGCGGCCCCATTCAGTCGGGCTCGACGCTTCGCAGCTTTTTCCCCGCAATCTGTCTTCGACAGCACGCTGCACGTTTTAGAAGGACGAATATCCTATGGACGAAAGGAAGCGAGATAGCATGATTGCGTATCTCCGCCATCGTATGGAAGAGTTTGGTATCAGACCAGAAGACCTTGCCGCAGCGCTAGCGACCGAGTCATTGGCCAAAAAGGCTGAGCGCTATCGCAATGCGACCGGAGACAGCTGGGACGGCAATGGCGAAATGCCGCAATGGTTGAAGCAGGCTATTAGTGCCGGCCAGAGCATTGAGCATTTCGAATTGGCCGCAAAACCGGCGCCCGCGCCCCAACCGACAAAACAGGTGGACTGGTCGAATGACCCGTTCGCCGGCACGCGGCTCGCGCGCCCGAATAACCGCTAGGTGCAGGCCGCCGCGCTCGAAGGCGCGGGCACAATGGCTGCGGCTTCGAGACGAACCGCCGTGCCACGCACCGGTTTTGCGCCACCGCTTGCCACATTTACGGCATTCGCGGCATTCACCGTATTCCCCGCATTGACGGCATTCGCCGCATCGACGAGATTCGCGTGATTCGAGGCAGGCTGCGCATATTGCGGCAGTTCGATAAGCGCGCTGACCTGCCGGACGATCTGCCAGAAGGTCTTGTCGAAAAGACGGGCCTGCTCGTCAGCGGACCCGTGGCCGCCCGCGAGCGGATCGGTAATGGTCCAATAGACGAACGCCGGTGCGCCGGGAAATACCGGCGCGTGCAGTCCGCCGACGAATTCGTCGAGCGCGATCACGATGTCCATGCGCGGCGCCCATTCGCCGGTGAATTCGAGCCAGCTTTTAGGGCTCAGCACCGCGCGCCCGGAAATGCCGGGCCGCAATTGCGCGACCGCGAGTGGATGAAGGCGCGCGGCCGGTTCAGGGCCCGCGCTGAACGCCTCGAACCGGTGCCCCGCCAGTTCGCGCAGTAAAGCTTCTGCAATGATGCTGCGGATCGAATTATCGCGGCAGAGAAACAACACCTTATATATTCTGGACACGCTTACCCCGTACCGATGTTTTTTTTATTGGCCTCTGGGCGGAATTGTGCCGCTCCAGTCTTGCGCCCCCGTGACACTACGGCGTCTTTATTATTTGCGCCTCGGGATTCGCACCAGGTATCTCGACTCACGGGCACAGAGCACAACTTTGCGAACGATGGGCAGTGTACCAGTGTCCGGCCCACTGTTTCAGCACCCTGTCAATATTTGCCAGATCAACCGACGCTGCCGCCGGCCCGCCGGTCCGGCACGATGGGCTTGGCCCGGTCGCCGTCGGCGGCGGGTCAGAACTTCAGGCTGTTGAGGAACTGAAACCACAGGTTACCGAGCGCGCCGGCCGGATGCATGTCGCTGACGGTTTCGTCGCGCTTCGCATGGTTCTCGCGTCTGGAAGGCTGCGTGTCGTGAGGGGCGGTTTGCGAGGCCGTGCCGGTGTCTTGCGCGGGGTCCGCCAGTTCGGGCTCGGACGCCTTGGCTTGCGCCGCTTGCGCGCTCTTCGCGGTCTTTCCCGCGCGCTGGGCGTTTTGCGCGGCGTCCGCCTCGTCGCGGCGCGCGGCCTGCAACGCCGCGACGCTGTCGGCGATCTGCGCGGCGCGCTGCGGTTCGCATTGCCGCCCGAGCAGTACGCCGAACAGCACGTCGCGATTGTGGCCCTGGTCGGCGAAGCGGATCGCGATCGACACCATCTCGGCATACGCGGCTTCGTCGGCCGCGCGCGCCGCTGCCTCGCGCTTCGCCTGCGCGCGTTGCCGACGCGTGTGCTGCGCCTCCCACTCGCGCATCTGCTCGGTGTAGACCGCGTCGTAGACGTTGCGCTGCTCGGCATCGGACAGGATCGCGTACGCGTCCTTGATTTCCTGGAACGCCGCGCGCGCCACGTCCTCGGCACCGTGGTTGCGGTCCGGATGCCACTTCATCGCGGCTTTCCGGTAGGCGCGCTTGATTTCGTCGTCGTTGGCGTGCGTGGGCACGCCGAGCGTGTCATACAGGGTTGCCATGCTGGACTCGATCTCGCGAAAAATCACTGCGGGCATCGTAGCATGCTAAAAGCGGCGTCATCGTGACCCGGCCTCCACGCAAGCACGCGCATGCCGGCATTGCCGCGATGGCACGGCGGCAGATCGCCCTCCAACGGCACACGAAAAAAAGGCCCCACCACTTGCGTGGCGAGACCGAGTCCCATGTCTAAGGAGATGTCATGGAGGAGACGAGCCCATCTTATCGTCAGACCCGCACGCGCCCAACCAACGGTTCGCCATATGCTTATCGGCCGCGCGCTCACGTGCATTGCGAAGCGGCTCGGCGACCTGCTCATGCATGGTTATATCGTTAGAACAAAAAGTCGCTTAGGCGCGCGGCGGCCGCTCATTAAGATGACGCTTCAAAGTCCGGTTCGCTCCGGCCGGTCCGTTCGCGGCCATGCACGTGCGTTGCTAGCGCTGCATGAGTTCCGCATGAACCGCACCGTGAACCGCAATCGAAGGAGCATTTCGTTGAGCAGATCCGATCATTTCCGCCCGCCGCTCGTCGTCGGTATTGGCGGTACGACGCGCGCGGCCTCGTCGACCGAGCGCGCGCTCGCCTTCGCGTTGCGCGGCGCCGAAGCCGCGGGCGCCCATACCCGCCTGTTCGGCGGCACCTTTCTGCATAGCCTGCCACACTACGCGCCGGAACAGCCGGCCCGCACCGACGAACAACTCGAGCTGATCGAGGCGGTGCCTCGCGCGGACGCGGTGATCATCGCGACACCCGGCTATCACGGCGGCGTGTCCGGGCTCGTGAAAAACGCACTCGACACGCTCGAGGAATTGCGCGCCGACGAGCGCCCGTATCTGGATGGCCGCGCGGTGGGCTGCATCGTCACCGCCTACGGCTGGCAGGCGGCGGGCTCCGTGCTGACGTCGCTTCGCTCGATCGTGCATGCACTGCGTGGCTGGCCGACGCCGTTCGGTGCCGGCATCAACACGCTGGAGACGCGCTTCGATAGCGCAGACAGCTGCTCCGATCCGAAGGTGATCGAGCAACTCGCGACCGTCGGCCAGCAGGCCGCGCAGTTCGCGCTCGCGTTCAATGCACAGCGTGCGCACGGCACGCCCGCCGCGTCGAGCCATGCGACTGCGAGCCCGGCCTCCCCACCGAGCCCCGCCGCCTCCATCGCCGCTGACGGTCGTCCCGCGCGCGTCCTGCACGCGGTCTGAAATACTCCCCGGGCACCGTGACGCCGCCGCAATCGCGCGCGGCGCCACGCTTTGCGCCGAGCGACCGTGCGCCACATAACAGACACCGGGCCTCCACGCGAATAGAGTCACCGGACACAGCGACTTCGATCCAATCCGGGCTTCTGATTACCACTCCGGCCCCGCGCTGATTTGCTTTCGACGAAAGATTGGTTCACCCGCTGCGCAGCGCACCCTACGCTTGACCTGCCCGCCGCTTCACTCACCTATGGCAACGACAGGGTCGCGCCACACGCATTGGTATTCCGCACGACATTCGCGGGCACACAGACAAGTCAAGATCATGAACTCACACATCCGCTACAAGGGCTACGAGGTCGAAGCGGCAACGCAACTGCTCCCCAACGGATTATTCGCCGCCAATCTGACGATCGAGCAGCGCGACGAGAATACGCGCAAGGCTTATTCGTTCGACGCGCTCGACTACTTCTTCGACGAAGAGCATGCGCTCGCCTACGCGTCGGACTGGGGGCGTATGTGGATCGATAATCACCAATAAGGCGATCCCGGAGCGCATCGATATCGATGACAGCGAGCGCGACACGCGTTGCGCATCGCCCGACATCGGGTTTGAGGCGGATGTGCCAGAATAGATGAACCCTTGCGTTCGCTGTCTGCCCGCGTGACCTGTCCGCTACTTCGACGGATGCAGTCGAAACTCGCGCCGCCCGCGACGCACCCATCGATACGGAGACGCCGGTCATGACATGGACCGTCGACGCACAGCTCGCGCTCAGCGCGACACAAGCGGTCGAGGCGCTGCAATCGGGCCGCCTCAAAGCCGCCGACTACGTCGCCACCCTGCTCGCGCGCGCCGCCGCGCTCACGCACCTGAATGCGCTCACCACGCTCGACTTCCACGGCGCGCTCGCGGCGGCGCAGCGCATCGACGCATTGCCGCCGGCTGAACGGGCACGTCTGCCGCTCGCCGGTTTGCCGATCGTCGTCAAGGACAACATCAACACCGCAGGTCTACCGACGACGGCCGGCACGTCCGCGCTCGCGGGCTTCGTGCCGAACACCAACGCCCCATCGGTGCAACGCCTCGTCGACGCGGGCGCGATCGTGCTCGGCAAGGCCAACATGCACGAACTCGCGTTCGGCATCACGAGTACCAACCTGTCCGCGCACGCGGGGCCGGTGCGCAATCCGTACGATCCGTCGCTGATACCGGGCGGCTCGTCGGGCGGCACCGCGGTCGCGATCGCCGCGCGCATCGCGCCCGCCGGACTCGGCACCGACACCGGCGGCTCGACCCGCATCCCGGCCGCGCTGACCGGCACCGTGGGCTTGCGTCCATCGGTCGGCAATGGCGGTGCCGAGCGGCGCTATCACGACCCCAACGCGGTGGTGCCAATCAGCCATACGCGCGACACCGTCGGGCCGATGGCACGCAGCGTCGCCGACCTGGCGCTGCTCGACGGCGTGATCACCGGCGACGGCGCGTTGCCTGCGATTGCGCTCGATGGCTTGCGCATCGGCTTGCCCGCGCCGCTGTGGGATGCTCTCGAGCGACAGGTCGAGGACGTCGCGCGCGCCGCACTGCAAAAGCTCGAAGCGGCGGGCGTCACGTTCGTGCCGGTCGCGATGAATGAGTTGGAGTATCTGAACGGGATGGTCGGCGGTCCGCTCGCCATTCACGAAGCGCGCGACGACGTGCTCGCGTGGTTGGTCGCGAATCGGGCGCCGGTGCAAACCGTCGCCGCACTGGCCGTGCGCATCGCGAGCCCGGATGTGCGCGCGATCTACGACGACGTGCTCGCCGACGTGCTCGGCTCGCACTACTCGGCGGCGCTCAACTACTGGCGACCGCGGCTGCGGAACTACGTCGCCGCGACGTTCGCGAATGCCGGTCTCGACGCGTTGCTGTTTCCGACGACGCGGCTCGTCGCGGTACCGATCGACGATCTGAACGGCTCGTCGACGGTCACGATCGACGGCGGTCCACCGATCGATACGATGGAAGCGTTCCTGCGTAATACCGACCCGGCCAGCACATCCGGCATTCCGGGGCTGTCGCTGCCGGCGGGTATCAGCGCGAGCGGGCTGCCGGTCGGCCTCGAACTCGATGGACCGCTCGGCTCGGACAGGCGCCTGCTGGCCATCGGTGTCGCGTTCGAACAGGTACTGGGAACGTTGCCCGCGCCGGTGCTTTGAAGCCCGTGTTTCACGTGCGCGCCATCAGGTTTGTGCTTTAATGCCTGCGCGTTGCAGCCCGCATTCCGACGCTTTGCCCGCCCGAACCTCCCCCTAAGCGACGATGACGACCCCCGCCACCGCCCTCTCATCTCACGGCCTCGTACACCGCGTCGTTCACTTGAGCGCCGTGCTCGCGGTCGCTTTCGCCGCCAGCGCCTGCGCGCGCCTCGCGACGGTCGATTCCAACGTGCTGTGGAAGATCGTCGACATCCGCTGCGTGCCGTCGCAGCAGGCTACGGGCACACCGGATCAATGCACGGTCGTCGATCTCGACAAACGCTACGTCGTCCTGAAGGACATTCTCGGCCGCTCGCAGTTTCTGCTGATGCCGACCGATCGCATCACCGGCATCGAAAGTCCGCTGATCGTCGCGCCCGATGCGAAGGACTACTGGCGTGACGCGTGGGATTCGCGTCATTACGTGCAGCAAGCGGTCAAACGCGAGTTGCCCGACGATCAGCTCGGCCTCGAAATCAACTCCGAATCTCGTCGCTCGCAAAACCAGCTGCATATCCACATCGATTGCATGCGGCGTGAAGTCAGCGCCGCGCTCGCCAATCACGCCCACGACACGCCCGGCGAGTGGCGTTGGGAGACGCTCGATGGCGAGCGCTACAGGATCATGCGGGTGAACTCGCTGAGCGGCGCCGACAACCCGTTCCGGATCGTCGCCCGCGACAATCCTGATCCGGCGACGATGGCCACCCAAACCATCCTGGTTACCGGCGCGGGACCGTCCGCGGTTCGGGATGGCTGGCTGATCGTCAACAGCGGTATCGACATCGAAGGCGGCAGCGGCACGGCCGAAGGGCTGCTCGATCACGCGTGCCGCGTCGCGGACGATCATTGAGCGTTTGCCGAACACGCAGAATTCGCGCCCGCTTTTCCACGATTGCGCAGATGCATTGCTCAATAAAATGGTTCGGGCGCACAGCGTTGCCCCGTACGATCGGTCTGAACCTGCGAGTCAACACCGCGGGTTCGAACATGCATTCGGACCGGTTCAACGATGGCGATCTATCTCGACGACACCCAGCGCAACGATATCGACCGTCTGGCCGCATGCCGGACCTGGCGCACGCAATGGCCGACATGGACGCTGATCGTCGCGATCTACGGTGGCTGGGTCAGTGTCGCCACGCACGCGCGTCCGCTGGGTCTGCCGCTGACGGCCGCGCTGCTGGCCGTATTCGGCGCAGGGTACATGTCGTTGCAGCACGAGTTGCTGCACGGCCATCCGACGCGCTCGCGATTCGTCAACGCGCTGCTCGGTTTCGCGCCGCTCGCCGTGTGGTTCCCCTATCACGGGTATCGCGAGTCGCATCTGCGGCATCACGACCATGCGCATCTGACCGAGCCCGGCAGCGACCCGGAAAGCTATTTCGTCAGCGCATCGGAGTGGCAGCGCGCAGAGACCGCGATTCGTTCATTGCTGGTTTTCCGCAATACGTTGATCGGTCGATTGCTGGCCGGGCCGGCGTTTTCGGCGGATGATGCCCAAAGTCATACAGCACCGGGCCGGAATTGGCCCGCACCAGCATGCGAGTAACGGAGTCATTGCCGGCCCGCGCCGTGCAAAACCAGCAAGGTTACGGTTTTCGGCGGCAGAGTAAGGTGCAATTGGCCGCTCGCATAGTCGGTGTCGTGCAGACGGGATAAGGCATTGTCCATGAGTTGCCAGGTCTGGGCTTTGCCTTGAGTCACATCAAAGTTGTTGATCGCAATTGTGGCGTCAGCCGATTGATCAAGCTGCTTGTTGATAACCACGATGGTCATGACGCGGTCGTGATCACGCACGGCGGCAAAAGACGAGACCCGATCCGGGTCGGGCTGCGTGTCGGAGATGCTGGTGGTGCCAAAGCCCGAGCCCTGGCCATCGTAGTTGCGATAGAGCTTGATCGCCTTGTAGACCGGCATGTCCCGATTCAATGTGCCCCAGCGCGTGGCAATGTCCAACCCTTCCCGGCCAAAGATGCCCAGCACGTCGGCCTGGGCCGTGGCGCCGTTCATGGTCGTATCGCCGCCCCAACTGTATTCCGTCAGCGCGATCGGCGTACCAGCGTAGTAATAGCTGTCGACCCACCGCCGCATCAACGGAATCAGGGCCACCACGCTATTGATCCAGGTCGGATCCTTGTAGCTCGTATCCCACAGATCGCGCGTGGAGCGGTTACGGGCGAGTTCAATGGCAGGCGTTTCAGCCGTGGCCGCATTCTGGTTTTCCTTGAATTCTCCGCCCTGGGGGTAAAAGTGCAGGCTGAAAACGTCGACAGGGCGGCCGGCCTGCTTCCATTGCGTGAGCAGCCATGGGACGTAATCCATGCCTCGCGTTTCGTTTTCCCTGTCCGGCGGATTGCCCTGGCCGTGCGCGGCGAAGTACTGCTGATCGAAGCCGCTAAAGCGATACCCGGTCCAACCCCACTCTTCCGGTGCCACGACCCGCGCGCCCGGGTCTGCCGCCTTCACGGCGTGCGAATAGGCGATCACCTTGTTCGCTACCTCGCCGGCATGGGCGCCGATGGGATGCATGTCGCGATGGTTGAGTTGCCACAGACTCGGCTCATTGTCCATCAGGTAGTAATGCACACCGTCCGAGCCGGCACTACCGGATCCACGCGTGAGTTGCCTGACGCGCTCCTGCTGGCTCTGCGGATCGTCCAGCAACGAAGCATCGTCCGGGTCGTTCCTGATAGGGGTGCCGTCGGGTGCGATGCCGTTGCCCGCGTCAGACAAACCGTGAGCGTCGACACTCTGCTGCTTGCCGTACCTGTTGACCGAAAAACTGACGAGCGGCTTACCGTCCTTATCGAGCCGCGCTACCCTGCCGATCATCGGGATGGTCAGCATCGGTGAAGCGTGTCCGTCACGGGTAAGCGCCGCGAAACGGTCGTTATATTGGTAGATGTCTTTTGGATCGGTCGGCAGGCTTTCGAAAAACCAGTCCTGGCCTGTGTTGTGAGCGTCGACCCGCCAGTTGTAAGCCGAAGCGGTGTTGCCGCCCGAGCGGTTGATCGGCACGCGCAGATCCCGCAGGATTTCCGCCGTCCCGAAGTTCAAGCCATAGATGAGCGGGCTGATTGGATGCCGGTTGGCCGCGGCATCCACCGTAATGATCACCGGCAGCGGCGCAGCCATGGGCAGATCGGCGTATAGCAGCGCGCCCGCCCCTAGCATCATCGCCATCAAGCTATGGCAGTTAAAGTGTGCTGGCTTCGACATGCGGAGTCCGTGAGTCTATGGCGCTGGATTTCGGCACGACGACCGTATCTTCCGCTTCGAGCGGCGACTGCAGATCCCGTTCGTCCAATTCCCAAACGACGAGCCTGGGCGGTGTCTGAGCATAAGCCGGACTCGCGAAATAGGCGCGCGCCGAGCCGCCGAACTTGCCGCCCTCGCGTGCGAAATTACCCACGCCTGTTCCGAGTGTCAAAGCGAGCTGAGGCACGAAATCGGACGTCGTCGAATAAGAAGTGCCGATCACGGCGATGCCAGGCAGATCGGCATCGCCGAACAGATCGTCGGCTGACGCGGCCGCCTGAGCCTGAGGAATGTAGTCACGGCTGGCCGCAATCTCAGGCCTCGGCTGCCAGGACGGCGGCAAATCATCCAGGCCGGCCAGACGCACAAGATCGCCGGGCCGCCTGCCGGGAGGCTTGTCTGTGACGCGATAGTCGGGCTTACTCGAACCCAGCGGCACCCCCATCGCACGGATGCGCTGCGCCACGGCCTGCGCCGCGGCACCCGCGCCGTCCTCGGTCCAGTGCGTGTCAGTCCGAAAAAAAGCGCCGCCCGGCGCGCCACGCAGCGCCGGACTTAGATCCAGCACCTGCACGCCGTCAGCGGTCAGACGCGAGGTCCAGTCAGCGAGACGCGCACCCAACGAAACCGGACGATACAGGCTGCACAGATGTTGCGGCTCGATACGCGACTTGTCGGGCACCACGACGACCAGCAACGCGATACCGTGCCTCGCCAGGTCGCGCCGCACGGCGGCCACCGTGTCCGCGCGCGTGGCGAGATGACTGTCGCTATCGGCATACACGCTGAGTTCGTCGCGCAGGAACAACCAGCCCGGGCAGCCCTGCCGCACGCGCGGCCCCAGATCGTGCAGCGTCAGCCAGCCCAGCGCACGCTGCGCGCGCGCCGCGTCGGCGGCGATCGGCGTATCGGCCATGCGATTGGCGAGTTCTTTCGATACCGCACCGTCCAGAATGCCGGCCCGGGTCACGGCATGAGGCAACACCGATTCGGTCGTCGACGCGAACCTGAGATTGGAAAGCAGGCCCGCGAACAGGAAGACCATCAGGATGACGGCAGCGATCTTGCTGGCGCGCGAGGCGGGTAATTGAGGTAGCGGCTTGGGATCTTCCATGGCGTCAGAACTGGAAGTAGAGGAAAGGCACCGCGCCGCGCGCGACGATCAGACCGAACGACAACAGAAAACCCGCTAGCGGCCATCCCGCCTGCCATAGCTGCCGCAGCGCCGTGTCGGGAAGGCTATCCCAACGCTGTTGCCAGAGCGGCAGCAGCACGCACACGATGCCCAACCCGGCAGCCAGAGCGTGCACGGGCCGCAGCAGCACGAGCGTCGCGTCGCTCAGGCCGATGCCATTCAAACCGAACTGGCCGCGATACATGGCGAGCGCGGCATGGAAACCCGCCGCGCGAAACAGTGTCCACGCGAGCATGACGAAAACCAGCGTCAGTACGTGCGATAACCAGGACGGCATGGTCAGCATATCGAACCGGCGCCAGAGGCGCGCGACCATCAGAGCGATGCCATGACCGAGGCCCCACAGCAGGAAGTTCCAGCTATCGCCGCCGTGCCACAGGCCGGCGATCGCCATGGTCAGCAACAGATTGCGGCAGGCTTGCCACTCACCGTGGCGGTTGCCGCCTAGCGGGATGTACAGGTAATCGCGTATCCAGCTCGACAACGACAGGTGCCAACGGCGCCAGAAATCCTGAATGCTGCTGGCAAGGTACGGATGGTTGAAGTTCTCGGGAAAGCGAAAGCCCAGCATCTGCCCCAACCCGATGGCCATGGCGCTGTAGCCCGCGAAATCGAAGAACAACTGCAGCGTGTAGAAACCGCAGCCCAGCCAGGCGTCGGCCAGCGTGGGCGCGTGCAACGAGAAGATCGCGTCGACCATCGGCGAGAGTGTGTCGGCCACCAGCACCTTCATGCTCATGCCCACCATGAGCCGCCTTGCGCCGGCTGCAAAACCGTCCCAGTCGACCTCGCGCGACACCAGCTCGCGCCTCACCCACGCATAGCGAATGATCGGCCCCGCGATCAGATGCACGAACATCCCTTGATAGGCGCCGTAACGGATCATGCTGCGATCGGCCGCCACCGTGCCGCGCTGCACGTCGATCAGATAGGAGATGGATTGCAGCACGATGAACGAAAGCCCGATGGGCAGCACGACGTGTCGCCAGGGGATGGACCCTGCATGGCCTGCCCCCAGCACACTGTCGAGACTATCGACCACGATGTTGGCGTACTTGTACCAGCCCAATATCAGGACGTTGACGACGATGAACACGGCCAGCCAGCCACCGCGTGCACGCTGGCTCGGTGCCCTGTCTATGACCATGCCGCCGAACCAGCCCCAGAAGGTCAGCGCGATGAACAGCAGCAGAAAGACCGGGCTCCACCAGCCATAGAAAAGCCAGCTGCAAAACAGCAGCACGCCATTGCGCCAACGCGCAGGCAACGCGACGTAGATCGCCAGAAAGGCCGGCAGAAACAGCGTCAGGAATTCGAGGGACGCGAAAACCATGCATCGTTCTCAATCGAAAAAGATATCTGGACCGACGCGCCATCGCGAAACACACCGAACCCCGCTCTGCCCGTCGTGACCAGATGAAAAACGGGGAACAGCCGGAAATCGGCGATGAGCGGCGTCGCTTTCAAGGAGAAGGCGCAAATGCGATCAGTGGCTCACCGCGTCGTTCGCAATGAAGATGCGCGAATGCGCCCCGCCCGGCACGAGCAACACCGTATAACGCTGCCCGGCCGCGAGCGTACCCAGGGTGAGTGGCTGCCCCACAGGCTGGCCGCCGCAGACCAACTGCACCGAGAGGGCGACCGGGTTGACCTGACGCCGCTTGGCTTGTCCCACAGCCACGCCGTCGAGCAGCACGATGTCGCGACCCGGCACTTTCAGCGTGGGTGTCGCGCAGCCAGCGTCGAGGTTGTAGAAAGCCACCGAAGCTTTGAGCGCATTGAAGTCGTCGGGTTTTTCGCGGACCGTCACCGTATGCAGGCCACCCGCTTTATCCGCGCCATCGAGCGCAACGATGCTGACGAACTCGCCAGGCTGCACCGTCGCCGATACGTCCTGGTGCGCGCTACCGGCTCTCAGTGTGCCGGCCACCGGTTTGCCGGCGGCGATCGGAAGGAAGTGAGTGGCCGGGTTCGCGGCGTCGAGCGTCAGACGCGCTTTCGACCCCGCCGCGCTCACGTCGATCGGACCCGAACCGCCATCGACAAAACGCACGAACGACGAGTCCTCCGCGGGACCGGTCAGGTATAGCGGAATTTCTGCGGCCATGGCCGGCTGCACGGACAAACCGGGACCGGACAGAGCGAAGCCGGACAACAACAGGGAGGAGAGGAAATTTTTCATTCTTTTCTCAAACGGGAGACCTGGGCAGGCGCAGCTCGAAGCCCGGCGCGTCATTTCTGCGGAACGACAGGCAGCTTGACCAGTGCCTTCATGATGTCCGTGCCCCAGTACTTGTAGCCGGTCGTCGTCAAATGCTGACCATCGACCGTCGCCCATTCGCCCGGCCTGGAAAACGTGAGCGAGTCGATGTACTGACACGGCGCGACATTGGCGGCGAGGAAAGACGACAGCTGCTTCACACGGGCGAAGCTCTTCTGATACTTGCCGCCCTCGGTGCCCCAGACCGGCCCTACCCAGACGCAAGCCGTCTTGTTGGCGGCCAGGTCTTGCGTCAGCGCCGTGACCTGCTGCCAGGCCCAGGCCTTCGGGAAATCGTCCTTGCTGTATCCGCCGATCGTGTCGCCCTGGACGATGATGACGAGCTTGGCCTTGTTCGCGTCGATCAATTGATCGACGGGTTGGGTCTTCGCGTTGTGGTCGATGACCAGGGGCGCCTTGCCGTTACGCTCGGCGCCACCGCATGTGCCGGGCACGGACTTCACCCAATCGCCAGGAATACTGCCGCAGACGCTGTAGGTATGCACCTGCGCGCCAGCGGCGATCAACTGATCCTGCAACGTATCGATGAGATAACCGGGTTCGCTCAGATGGCTATCGCCGACTATGAGAATGCTGAGACCAGCAAGTACGGAAGCAAGCATGACTCTTCGACTCCTGAAAAAATAATCAATGTCCGATCGATCAGTATGGCGGGCTACTGATCGCTGTAATGCGACTGGTAAGGGATGACCGGCATATCCAGCGCCTTCGTCTGTGGCGCAAGGGTATAGCGCAGATACAGGCCCGCCGCCCACTGCCGGTAGCTGGACGAGTTGTTGGCGCCCACCGAGGCTCCGCCAGTCAGATGATTGGTGAAGCGGTATTCGGCCGTGGCCAGCAGGTTGTAGCCGAAGCCGGTCGAGGACTGGTCGGGATGGATCGCGCCGTCGGCGAGGCCAATCGTCGAAGCCGCCGACACGGCTGCGGCCTGCAACCCGCTGTCGGTCGGGAAATACGGCGAGCCGGCCTGGTGGTAGTACTGCACACCGACGGCCCCTTGCAGCTTGTAGGTCCAGCGCTCCGAACGCTGCGCCCACGTGAGCGGCAGGTTGAACGCATAGAACCGCTGCGGGCTGAAGTAGCCGCCGTTGCCGTAGGTGAAGTTGTTTTCGTTGTGGTCGTAGATCATGCCGCTCAGGTTCACGCCCGCGCTCAGCATGCTGTTTTCCGTGCGCAGCAGGTACCAGTACGTCCCGGCGCCGACCTCGGCACCGACGTTGGACTGGACGTTATGACCGTCCAGGTATTTCACGGAACCGTAGCCGTAGACGCCGTAGTCCTGATTGTCGAGGCCGATCGCGCCATGCACGCCGGTGGCGGTCACGCCACCCCAGCTCAAGCCGGATCGCGAATCGGTCGAGCCAGCAAAAGACGTGATGCTGTCCGTCACGGCGCGGCGCGATACGCCCACGTTGAACCAACTGCCCTGCCCGGCATCGATGGAGTTCCTGAACATCACGCCGCCAACGACATTGGTGTACTTGAAACCCAAAGGCGTGGTGCCGATGTCGGCCATCCAGTTCCCAGTCTCGTAGCCGAGACCCAGACCGACGCCATAGGCGGTCTGTTTCCCCGGTGCGGCGACCTTGCCGGCCTGCTGCGCCCGGGTGGCGGCCGGGCCGCCGCCGAACTGACTGGCGCTGAAGACGTCGGTACCCAACGTGCCGCCCTCGAGTTCAACCGGCGTCACGCGAATGGAAAGCTTGCCGTTGTCGACCGGCAGCACCCCTTCCAGAGCTTGCTGCACGCTCGTCAACTGACCCGTACCGGGTGCTGCGTTGTTCGACGAGACGAACAGCCCACCCCTGACTTCCGGTGAACGCTGCGCACGGAGGTCGCTGAGTTCATTACGCATTTCCTCGAGCGACGGCGATCCGTCCTGAGGCTCGCTCACCGCGACCGTGTCTTGCGGCGCCAGGCCGCCAACCGGCGTGCCCGCCACGGTTGGCAGAGCGGATGAACCCGAGGACGAGCGCTCGCGCGCAGCCGTGGATGTCACGGTCGAAGCAGTCGCGCTCGCCGCGGTAGCAGCCGGAGCAGCCGGAGCAGCAGCGGGCCCGAAACCAGCCTTCTGGTTCGCCGGCACGCTATCCGGCGCCGCGGGTTGCGGGGCGAACGTTTCGGCAGCGGGCGCGCGACTGTGGCGGACCTGACGACGGTGACCGTCGTCGTGGTGGACAAAGGGATTGCCCGCCACGTGGACGTCTTGCGCCTGCACGCCGAGCCGCTTTTCCTTGGCGGCAATGGCGGATTCCAGCAGCGACTGCGCTTCGCGGGTCTTGCCCTGCATGACGTAAATGCGCGCGGCGCCGGCCAGCACGTCGGGATCGTTGGGCGCCTTCGCAACGGCCTCTTTCAATGCCGCGTCGGCAACGCTGTTCTTGCCGGCCTGCACTGCCGCCATCGCGACGCCCAGTTGCAAACCCGGATTGTTGGGGTCGTTGACGAGCGCCTTCTGGTAAAGCGACAGTGCCTGGTCATACTTGTCATCGGCGGCGTACATGCGCGCGAGCGCGGCCGTGGCGAGGCTGTCGTTGGGGCGCTTCGCGAGGATCGGCGCCAGCGTGTCGTAGGCCTGCGCGAGGTCACCTTGCTGACGTTGCTGGTCAGCCAGTCGCACGGTGTAGAGGTAGTTCAGTTCGTCCAGTTGCCGGCGCTGGTCCGCGGTCAGCGTCTGGCCGTGCATCTCGCGCATCGCGAGCCCGGCCTGGACATTCTGGCCGGTCTTGAGCAACAGGCCCAGATAAGCCAGTTGCACATCCGGGCCGCTGCCCTTCAGACCGTTAGGCATCAGCCCGTGCATCAGGCTCATGGCGCGCGGCGTGTTGCCCGCGTCGACATACGCCTGCGCCAACGCGCCCACCTTGGCCGGGTCTTGACCCGCCGCGGGTTCGAGCCGCGCCAGCATACTGCGCGCATCCTCCAGATTGCCTTCGAGCGCCGTTTGCGAGGCTTGCGCCACGACCACCTGAAAATCGATCTGCTGCGCCGTCGCAACCATGTTCGGCGTGCGCAAGGCGGTGGAGATGCGCGTCATCGTGTCCTGCGCGCGCGTCCAGTCGCCCATCTGCATGGCCAGCAGCGCGCTCGCATAGAGCGCTTCGGGATTGTCCGGGTTCGTGACGAGCAGGCCGTCGACGAGTTGCTTCGCTTCGTCGGCATGACCCTGTTTGAGATCGTAGCGCGCCAGTTCCAGACGAATCCACGGGTTGTCGGGCGCGCTGCGCTGGGCGTCTTCCAGAATGTGCCGGGCCGCGCTCAGATCGCCACGCTGCGCGGCGGCATCGGCCCGACCGGCGGCGACGGCGGCGCGCAGCCGATCGAGCCCGCCGATGCCGGCCTTCTGCTCGCGTGACATGCCGTCGATCAACTTCTGGGCCTCATCGGCGCGTCCCGTCTGCGCCAGGATATCGATGAGGCCGCTCGCCGCCTCGCGGTTATCGGGGCTTGTCGCCAGCACGTCGCGGTAGCCCTTTTCAGCACGCGTCAGATCGCCTTGCGCCGCATACAACCGGGCCGACGCATTGCGCCCGCCCGGCTCGGCTGGATCCAGCCGCAGCGCCTGATCGAGTTCGCGTCGCGCGGCGGCGAAGTCGCCCACGTTTTGCGCGCCCTCGGCCTGGTTCACCAGCAGCCAGTAGCGCGCTGAATTGAGGGCCTTGGCCCAGTTCGCGCCCGCGCCCGGACGCGACACCGCCCGCGACAGCAGCGTCTGCGCCTGCGCCAGGTCGCCTTGCTGCATGCGCACGAGGCCCAGTCCCCCCAGCGCATCCGTGCTGTCGGGTTTGTCACGCAGCACAGCGGAAAAGGACTGCTCTGCCGCGGTGATGTCGCCTGACTTGAACGCGGCGAAACCGCGTGTCAGTCGTGCATCCACGACCGGACCGGCCGGTGCGAGCGGATGCGGCGCCAGCATCTGATGGCGTATTTCGTCGTCGTCCGGATGCAGCTTCAGATAGTCTTCAAACCACGATCTGTTTTTCGGCGTGGGCGTGACCCAAGTCAGCACGGAGCGCCAGACTTCCGTCGCTTCGCCGCCGATGTCCGGACGAGCGGCAAGCTTTTCCAGAAGGGCGACACCCGCCGCGCGATCCTGTTCGTCGCGCACCATATGCTGGGCCAGCGGCAACATGAGGTTCGGATCGTTCGGCGTCTCGGCATTCAGGCGCTCGAGGCCCTGGATGGCCTGATCCACACCGCCATCCGTATAGCCCAGATAGCTGTAATACTCTCGCGCCACACTGCCCTGCGGCGCTTTACCGCCCAAGGCCTTGTTATATTCGGTGATGGCCGCCAACAACGCGGCCTGATCCTTCTGGTTGACGGCGTCTTGCGCCATCTGGCGCGCCTTGGCGAACGTGGACTTACCCGGTTCGACCGCGAGGCGCAAGCTCTGCTCGAGCAGCGGCACGAAGCGGCTGCCCGGCGCGGCCGCACGAAGTCTGGCCAGATACCCGTTCGCCGCCGCGAACTGCTGCTTGCCGACGGCGATCGTGCCCATCCCATACAGCGCCTCGGGCTGCTTCGGGTCGCTCAGCAGCAGTTTCGACCAGGACTGCGCGGCCAGATCGGGCTTGTCATGCGTTTGCCAGTAGCGGCCCTGTTCCAGCAGCATGTTGGACGTAGCATCCTGCGCCCAGCCCGGGTGGCCGACCGATGCGACCATCAGTCCGAGAATCCAGGCCCGGTTGCGGCTGCGTCTGACTACCATGACTTTCCTTGATTATGATTGTTGCTGCCGCGATGCCCGCAGCCGCTCACGGGCTTCAGCGTCGCGCCGGGCCTGGCGGCGCCGCAAGAACGAAAACAGACCAACCGCGATCAGCACGAGCGCGATGATGCCCAGCGCCTTCAGCACCCACGCGAGCGACAGGCCGAATGAAGCCAGCCACCAGTCGAGGCCGCGCCAGATGCCGAGATGCCCGACGTAATAGGTATGCTCGCTCACGAGCGAATCGACTTCCGTGCCGCGGATGGACACGAGGCTTCCCTGGATGGGCTGCTCGCCGGAGTTCGGCGCATCCAGCAACGCGGAGACCGCATCCTTCAGGCCGTCGGGCTGATTGCTGGCCAGCATGACCACGCTGCGGCCCGGTTGCTTCGGCGATTCGAAGCCTGCGAGCACGGCGCTCACGCCCGGCCCCGACCAGGCCAACGACAGGCGGCGGGGTTCGGCGTCGAGGCGCGGGTTGGCATGGAACCAGCCCAGCACGCGACCCGGCAGATCCGATACGGCGAACTGCGCGCTGTGGTCATACGCCGCGGGCATGGTCTGCGCCCAGTCCTTGAGCCAGGCTTGATCCGCACCCGAGACGATCACGAGCAGATCCTTGTCGGACGGCATCGCGTCGATGCGCTGACCGTGCAGCACGGTGACGCCGCGCGCCGGATAGCCGGTCGAATCGCCCATGCGGCCCATCACCGCCAGATACGTGCTGTATTCCGGTGGGCCCGCGTTGGGGCTCAATACGACGTCCGTTCCGGACAGGTCGGCCATGCGCGTGAACGGGAAGCCCGCCTGGGCGAACGAGGCCAGGTTCGGCATGGCGATGTAGTGCGGATACTGCGACAGATCGATCGTCGATTCGGGATCGACCGCGCCGCGCACGTTGTCGATGATGATGTCCCGGCACTCGCCCTGCTTGATGTAGTCGTACATGTAGCGGAACTGCAACTGGGTATTCGGCTGCAACAGCGCCTCCAGCGGCACTTCCAGTTTCGCCTGGCGCGGCAGGCTGCTGTCGGGCAAAACTTCACCCCGCAGCTTGCTGCCGCCCTCGAGCCGTTCGAGCGAGAGCAGCGGAATCGACTTCATGAACTGGTCACTGACGCTGAACAGCAGCGACGAATTGACCATATAAGGCTGCGGCGTATAGCGGTAATGCAGGTCGATCGGCACGTTGGGCGCGTGCCAGCCGAACAGGTCGGGCGGCACGCGCATATTGATGCGGATCAGATCGGGGCTGTAGCCCGACACCTGCAATTGTTTGGCGTCGACGAGTTCGCCCAACGACATCGGACGGTCGGTGCGCAGCCAGCGCGGCGCATCGTACGGCTTGCGCGGCGCGAGGTCGGCGAACCGCGTGATGAGCGCGCTCGAACCCGACAGCGTCTGGCCGCCCGTGACCAGCGCGTCGGCGGCCTGCTTGAGTTCCTTGCCGTCACGGCCCATCACCAGCAACAACTTGCCGTTGGGATCGTTGGGGTTGGTCACGACGGCGAGAGTCGGACCTTGCAGCGGCGAGTCCGCCAGGCTCGCTTGCGCCGCGCTGTCGACGATGACGACCGCGTTGCCCCTGGCAGGCACGGTAGAAATCGATACCGGGAATTGCGCGCCGCGATAGTTCGCCAATGCGCCGAACCACGACGACACGGCGCCGGCCGCTTCCAGCGCTGCCGTATCAGGATTGCCGGCGAACACGAACGGCAGGTTCAACCGGCGAATATCGTGCTCGTCGAAGAAGGGTCGCGGCAGGCGAGCCAGATCGCCGGCCTGCGCCAGCGGCTGGGTGTCGATGCTCAGCGTACTGTCGTTGCTGATGTTGGCCCACAGGCTCGAATGCAGCGGGTCTTCGCACTGGTTGGTGTAGTGGCCGATCAGTTGCAGACGCAGCTTGCTGTTCGCGGTGAACAGATACGGCGGCAGCGTGATAGTGCGCTGCAGGTTGGTGCCGGACGTGTTTTTGGGTACGTCGATCGATGCCGCCACCTGATCGTTGACCAGCACATTGATGTGCGACAGATCGGGCAGCAGCGCCGGCGAATAGGCATAGCGCAGGTTCAGTCGCGCACCTGTGACGACCCGATCGTCGCGCACGCCGACCGGCAGCGTATTGCTGCCGTCGACGCCGCGCAGGTTGAGCGCGTATTGCGCGCCGAGTTGCTGCAGCGAATAGGTCACCGTCGAAGAAGCCGCGGTAGCGGCTCCGGCGTCCGGCGCGGACTGCAGCGGCGCCGCGTTGCTATCTCCCGTTGCCGGCCGCGCGGACGGGTTGGCCGCGCCGCCGGCCGAAGCCGACGCGTCCTGCCGCGCAGCGGCCGCAGCCGCCGCTGGTTGCGCGGCCTGGGTTACCGTCGATGTGACAAACACACAACCGAGCAACAGTGCCGGCCATACGGGTTGCGCAGTCATGCAACGCGCAAGGCGTGCCCGGGAGATGTCAGGCCGTCTTCTAAACATGAGAACCTCTTCGTCCTTCTTCTCGTTGCGATGTCTGGGGAATATCCAGGTCTAATCGATTCAGGGCACGCCGGTGCAGAAACACGCCGCCGAGCAAACCTATGAGCCCGACGCTGGCGAGCGTCGCCACGAGCAGCAGCAGGATGTGGCTCGCGAAGAACCATTCGAGCGCGAGCCCAGGCGGCAAGGACCCGATGAAATAGCTTTGATCGTTGCTCAGCGTGCTGAGCGTGCCGTCATGCACGACCACGAGGCTGCCGCTGATCTTGTCGTCCGGACGCTTGCTGATGAGGTAGCGGTTGGCTTGCAGCACGTCCACGACAGCGTCGAGACCGTCCGGCGTATTGCCCGATACGACCACCGCGCTGCGGCCGCGAGCCAGCGGCGACTCGAGTCCCGCCAACATGCCGTCATGGTCGTCGCTGCTATACAGTGCGGCGATGGCGGCCTCGCGTTCAGCCTGCGCATGCCCACCCGTCAGCTTTTCCCACCACGCGGCGATCCAGCGGTCCGATGAAGCAACCGGAGCGAAGAAGCCGCGCGGCAGATCATCACGCCATGCTTTGAGCAAGGGCTGGTTATCGCCCGAAGCCAGGACGAGCAGGTCCTTGCGACGCAGCGCGTCAACCTGCGCTGGATCGCCCACCGTCACGCCCAGCACCGGATAACCCGTGGTTTGACCCATGCTGCCCATCAGCGTCAGGTAAGCGGAATAGTCGCCAGCGACCGGCTGTGCGGGCAGGATCACCGCCGTTTCGGACAGATCGGCCATCCGCGTGAACGGAAAGCCTGCGTCTGCGAAGGCGCGCAGATCCGGCATGGCTGCGTAACGCGGCAGTTGGGAAATGTCGATCGTCGAAGTCGGATCGATGGCGCTCAGGAGCGGGCCGCCGGGCACATCCTCGACGCGGTCTTTCGGCGCCACGGACTCGTAGCGATAGTCGAATTGCAGCGTCGTCAACGACGGCAGCAGATAGGTCGGAACGCGTATCACCGCATAACCGTCCGACGCGTCGCCTGTCAGCGGCAAGGTCTGCAGGGGCGTGTTGCCGGCCAGCACACCGAGCTCCGAGCGCGTTGACTCCGGACGGGCCGTATAGCGGTAATGCAGGTTCAGCACCGCGCCGCTGTTGTCAAAACCGAACAGACCCGGCGGCAGACGCAGGTCCACATTGATCGCCCCAGGGCGAAAGCCCTGCACCGTCAAGCGGTCCGCCGATAGCATCTCGCCCAACTGCACCGGGCGGTCACCCGGCAGCCAGTTGGGTGCGTCATAAGGCTTGCGCGGCACAACGGAAACCGGGGCGTCGATCTTGACCCGAGAGCCCGACAGCGTCTTCGCGCCAAGCACCAGCGCGGTCGCGGCCTCGCGGATCTGCGCGTCGTTGCGGCCCATGACCAGCAGCAGCTTGCCGTTAGCGTCATTGGGGTTGGGCACGATGGCCAGCATCGGCCCTTCCACCGCAGGCAGGGTCAAGCCCGGAACCTCGCCCGGCAGCGCGAGCACCACCGCATGTCCATGCGCGGGTATCGCACCCAGGCTCGCGGAGAAGTGCGCACCGCGATAGCCCGCCTGCGCACCCAGCCACGAGGTCACGATACCGGCCGATTCGAGGCGCTGCGCGCGAGGCGCTTGGGGCAGCACGACGGGCAGGTCCACCCTGCGCACATCGCGCACGTCGAGGAACGGCGCGGGCAGTTGCGACAGGTCACTGGACAGGGTCGCCGGAACCACGGTCAGTTCCAGCGCACTGTCCGGCCCGGGCTTCAGCCACAGGTCGGAACTCAGCGGATTGTTGCCCTGATCGCTCGCCTTGCTATGCGCGATCAACTCGAGGGTGAGCTGGTTGAACCCGGACAGCAGCGACACCGGCAGATCCACACTGATATGCGCCGGCGTCCGCGGCGCCGGTTCGGGCAACGCTACGGTCGCCCCCACAACGCTGTTGAGCAACACCTTGAGATGCGAGAGCGTAGGCAGCAATGTGGACGAGTAACTGTAGTCCAGCACGAGCCGCGCGCCGACCACGCGCTCGTCGCGGCGCAAACCGAACTCCATGCCCGCATAGGCATCCTCGCCGAGCAAGGTCAATCCCTGCTCCGCGTTTTGCCGCAGCAGCGGGATCCGGTAGGTATACGCGTCGGCCGGCGCCGCCGCGCTGAGTTCCGGGTGCGGGCTTTGCCGCACGGCATCGACCGGGACAGCCGACGCGGGCATCGCCGGCGTAGACGCCTGAGATGCGAACGACGCTGCCGATGCAGCGGGCACCGTCGCGGCCAGCACGTCGCCCGCTCCGAGCAACAGGACCGAACACAACACCGCGCCCAACCGGCGCGCGCTCGTCAAGGAGCGCAAAAGCGACAGGTAGCCGACACTCACGATTGCTTTGTTCCCAAGTCGCTTGCCGGGTCCGCGGACGAACGGCCAAGGCGCTCACGCCCACCCAGGAACAGATGCCGGAACAACTCCCCGAAGCCGCGCATGCCGATGCCGAGCACCTCAAACAGGCTTCGCAGCGGCCTGTCGGGACGATAGCTGCCCCATGAGGCGATCCAGCTGTCGGCGCGCGAAAACGTCGCCCCTATCCAGGCGCGCTCCTGAGCGATCGTCAGGGTCGGAAAACTCACGCCGATGGTGCGTCCGCGGCACACCTGCACTTCGGCCGGGAAAACGTCCTCGTAGTCGTCGCGCAACACCGCCACCGTGATGCGATCGCCGTGCTCCGGCAACGGTGCGCCCTCAGGCAACACCAGCCCCAGACCACCGTGCGAATAGTCGCTGGTCTGACAGTCGATGCGAGTTCCGTCGGCGTGAATCACGGCGGCCGGCAGTTCGATCTGGACCCGCGGAGCGAGACGCAACTGTCTCGATTCGCTCGCTACGCCCGCGGCCGCGCTGAGGTTCATGATGTTGTAGGTTACCCATATCAGGTTGAACAGAATGCTCGTCGCTTCGGGCCAGCCCGGACTGCGGATCAGACCTGCGACACCCACCATGAATCCGGTCAGATTGATGAGCAGCAGAACGATGTAGGGCCGGGCCATCGCCCAGTCCAGGAAGGACTGACGGATCACCCCGCCTTTGGACGTCACGTTGAAGCCTTTGCTGCCTGGAAAGAGTACGGCTTGCAACGCGGGCAGAATCACGTACCAGGCCAGTACCGTTTCGTAGACTTCGCTCCAGAACGAATGTCGGAAACGCCCTTGAATGCGCGAGGCGCCGACGCTCGAAATGACGAGATGCGGCACGACATAGGCCAGCACCATCAGCGCGGAAGCATGAAAGACGTGCGCGCCAAAGAACAGATACGCCATCGGTGTGATCAGAAACACGATGCGCGGCAAGCCGAAGAAAAAGTGCATCATCGCGCTCAGGTAACACAGACGCTGAGGCAGTGTTAGCCCTGCGATCAACAGCGGGTTGAAGCGACGGAATATTTCCGCCATGCCTCGTGCCCAGCGTATGCGCTGACCGACGTGACGCCCCAGACTCTCGGTGGCGAGACCCGCTGCCTGAGGGATGGCGAGATAGGCCGTGTTGTAGCCCCTCGTGCACATCTTGAGCGCGGTGAGCGCATCTTCCGTGACACTTTCCGTCGCCACCCCGCCTACATCCTCCAGCGCCGAACGCCGCAGCACCGCGCAGGAACCGCAGAAAAAAGCGGCATTCCACAAGTCGTTGCCGTTTTGCAGCACGCCGTAAAACAGGTCACCCTCGTTGGGCACCGTGCGGAAGGTTTCGAGGTTGCGCTCGAACGGATCGGGCGAGTAGAAGACGTGCGGCGTCTGCACCATGGCCATCTTCGGATCTTTCAGGAACCAACCCATGCAGACCTGCAGGAACGAGCGCGTGGTGACGTGATCGCAGTCGAACACTGCGATGTACTCGCCGCTCGTCCTGGAGAGTGCCGCGTTGAGATTGCCTGCTTTGGCATGTGCGTTGTCCGGCCGGGTCAGATAATCCACGCCAGCCTGCTCGCAGAATTGCCGGAATTCGTCACGACGGCCGTCGTCCAGCACATACACGCGCAGCTTGTCGGCCGGCCAGTCGAGCAGCGTGGCGGCCAGCACCGACTGCCGCACGACCTGCAGCGGCTCATTGAACGTGGGAATGTACACATCCACCGTCGGCCATGCCGAGCTATCGGCCGGCAATCGCGCAGGCCGGCGATGCAGAGGCCAGAGCGTCTGAAAGTAGCTGCACAACAGCATGAGCACCGCGTACCCTTCGGCCAGCAGCAGAAGGCAGCCAAAGGTCATGTCGAGCGAGGTGGTAAAGGACAGCGTCTGCGTCAGGCGCCAGTACAGGTAGCGCAAGGACATAAACACCGACAATGCCACCATGGACACCGTGATGATCCTGCCGCGAACGCGGTTCAGCAGAACCGCGACGACCATGCAAAGGATGCCAAACGTCCATTGCTTCGACACGGCCAGATTGACCGTCATGGCAGAAGTGAACAACAGCGCGGCCAATAGCGTCACTGCCAGCCGCAGCCAGTTCGACGCCCATAGCGGTGTCCCCGCTTCCAGAAGTTTGACGTCCCAACTTCCGGCATCGTTACTCTGGTCCGTGTTGCGCGTTTGCCGCCGCTGCTCCGTCTTGCTCAGCCTACGTTTGATCTGTGCCATGGAAAGGTCTTCTAGCGCGTGCGCCGGTTCGGCACGACGCGCAGGTTCGCGGCCACCGTGGTTTTAACCAGGCCGTCATTGACGGAACAGACTGTGACGAAGTTCATGACGTCTGGCGTTGCGGACCACCTTCTTGAGGCTCACTCCGTTCCCGCAGGCGCGCAAACACGGCGCTCAGAGAGTCCGGCTGTTGAGGAGCGGTGACAGGTTCGGGATTGAACTGAAGGACCGGCTGTTCGGGGGCGGCTTGCAATACCGGAAGAGATCCGGACACGGCAGCGGGGACGGCTGGCGCAATCAGCTGCGGCGGCGCGGCGGGGGCCACTTCAGTCACATCGGTGGGAAGAACGGCTTCAGCCTCGCGAGCCGAGTCGTCCCGGGTCGTGTCCCCTGGCGACGACGTGGTCTGCATGGACCAACGCCCACGCGAACCTTGCACCTGCTCTATTCTTTCTATTTCTTGATAATGCGACGGGCTCACGCCCAACATCTGGAAGAGATTCGAAATGTCTGATGCACCGCTCATACGCCATCCCCGTCGAACTGGCCATATTGTTTGTTGCAGACTGCACCGCGTACTGGTCGGGCAATCTGCTGTAATTTTTACTTAGGAATAAGGATAACCATTATTTCCGTTACATCATTGCGTCCGCCATAATAATTCCCAAATCGTGAGGCGGCGCCGTTGATACACTCGCCCTTTAGAGACCTCTTCAGGAGAGCCGCGCCCAGGTCTTATTTTTCAGCCAAGGCAACCGAGGGCCCCGCCGCTGCGGTACGAGCGTGTAACTCATGAGACACTCTTGCGTTCAGGATGAGCGGCGCTATTGTACAGCGGAACTTAATGCGTGGCCCCAAATAATTCCAATCTATATATCGGCTATTTCAGAGCAAAGTTAAGCGTTTAAAATGTTAAATATGGTCAGTCAAACGTTTGCTTTTTATTGGGCGTCCGATTATTTCCGAATTTGCGCTGGGAATCGGTTTTAAAAAGCGCGCCGTGGTGTTGCCCTTGAGGTCATTGTCATGAAATCGCCCCGGATCTGTTCGAGCACTGGCAACCAGTCGCCGTACTGTCGCTGCCGGTAAATCCGCATCGATGGATACCGGGTCGACGTCGAGCAGCAGCCGTGTCGGCACACCGAGCGCGCCCGACAGATGAGCAACCGACGTGCATACGGTAATGACCAGATTGAGATTGCCGACGAGCGCCGCCGACTCGTCGAACGACTTCAGTTCTTTCGTGCAGTCGACGACATCCAGTCCGTCGGACGCCATCGTCGCAAGCTCTTTCTCGCCGTCGACCTGCAGGCTATAGAACCTGATGCCGGACAGCGAGCCAAACGCTCGCGCATAGAGCGCGGGCGGCATTGAACGCAATGGATTGCGCTGGTGCGTACGACTGCCACATAAGGCATTTCCAAGCTTCGCAATGGCAGGTATTCGGGCTTGGCTAAATCGATGCGACGCGCTCCAGCATCGCTCGTATTCGCAGCGGTCCAGGCTTCACGCCGAGTTTGTCGGCAAGTTGCACGAGCGGCAGAAAACGCCGCTGCAATTTTTCTGTGTGATTCTGCGCGATGTCCGCTATCCGGTGCTCAAGAAACGGATTGAGTAGGCGGTCGCGTAACTCGACGAGATAGGCGAGAGCCTGCTCGCGCTGACCGAGGACCGCAAATGTCGGGAGCACATCTTCCGCCCAGACAGTTTCCAGGCTGGCGCGTAGTATCAGGTCGTTCATTGCCTGACATACGGTCTCGTCAACCGGTCTGCGGTCCTCTAGCCACCGCTCCGCCAGATAGCTGTGACCGAGATTGAGCAGGAACAACTTCAGGCGCTCGAAGTGCTGCAGATCGTCAGTCAAAACGATGTTTTCATGAGTGCAGGGTAGAACCAGCCCCGGCTGCTGCTCAATCGCCCAGAGCGCATACGGTTCGGCAACGGCGCCCACCGGTTCAATCGCCTGCGAAACGATGCGGTCGACGAGCGAATTGGCCCATATGCAATGCGTTCGAAGGTAGGTGGTGAACGGCTCCGGCAGCCGCCACTTTACCGCGAGAGTCACAACAAGTTCGCGCAACGTATCGCCGTTATTGACCACGAGTTCGCATGGAAAAAGGGAGAGCGGCGCATCAGGGTTTCGTTCCCAACGGGCATGAAGCAACACCAGCAGTTTTGCCGGAAAGCTCTGTGGCACGCGCTCCGGATGATTCACGAGCGTCGCGGTATCTCGGTCATCAAGCCGGAATCCCCTGTCTCCCGTATTGGAAACAATCACTTCGACGTGCTCTGCCACGGCGTCTCGCACTTGTGCCCAATGAGACTCGGCGTGCCATGCTGCGCGCACCGCGTTGCCGCTCAGCATCTCGTCCACCAGCACTCCGTGACGCATACCTCGAACCCGTACCGGATATCGCCCGCCCTCTGCCAGCGCTGCAATACGCTTCTGACTGGACTGGCTGCTGGTGGTCTGCACGACTGTAATGCCACCGAGCGCGGCACCCCGCGTCATGGCTTCCGAAACAAACAGGTCGACATGCGCCTGAAGAAAGCGGCTAGTGCCGAACTGGAGAATTGGCTGGCTCATGGCAAATATCCGATATGCGTCAGAGTCAGCATTCGATGATGGCTTTCACTACACCTGCGGACGGTTCGAGCAGTTTCGAAAATTCGGCAGGAACATCGGCAAGCTTCATCCGGTGCGTGTTGAGTGCCGCATCGGGCACCTGACCGGCACGCATGGCCCTGAGCACAGTTTCGAAATCTTCCGCAGTCGCATTGCGGCTTCCGATCAAGGTGGCTTCGCGCTTGTGGAATTCCGGATCGGAGAAAGTGATCTTGTCTCTCACCACGGAAATCAACACGTATTTCCCGCCGTGCGCAATAAACTCAAAGCCACGCTCCATGGCAGCCGGATTGCCCGTCGCATCGAAGACCACATCGAAGAATTCGCCGTCGGTGAGTTTCGCCAACTCGTCGACGTCCATATCACCGATTTGCACAGTAGCCGCCACTTCAATTTTCTCAGCGCAGAATTTGAGACGATCGAGCCGTGTATCGAGCGCCGTCACCGTGGCCCCGCGCAGACGTGAAAAGATCATTGCGGCCATACCGATCGGACCTGCACCGACTACCAGCACGCGCTGTCCCGTCTGAACGTCTGCGCGACGAACCGCGTGCGCGCCAATGGCGAGAAATTCGATCATTGCCGCCTGATCGAGCGTGATTCCTTCAGCCTTGTGAACGAACTGACGCGGCAAACTTAGATACTCCGTCAATGCGCCATCACGATGCACGCCCAATACCTGAATGTTCACGCAGCAGTTCGTTTTTCCGTTCCTGCAGGCAATGCACTGCCCGCATGACAGGTAGGGCATCACGTAGACCGGGTCGCCGGCGTCCAGGCCGGAATCCGTGTCGGCTTCTTCGACCGTGCCCGACAGTTCGTGTCCCATCACGCGGGGGTAGGCGAGAAATGGCTGATTGCCGGTAAAGATGTGCAGGTCGGTGCCGCATACGCCGACGCGTCGCACGCGTAGCAGCACTTCGCCGCGATCGCGAGGTGGCCGTGAGCGCGTCTCAGCGCGTAGTACGCCGGGAGTTTCACAAATAATAGTGAGCATGAGGTTTCCTTTTTCAGCTACAGAACCCGCGAAGCCATAGTGCGGTTTCGATGCGAGCCCGGTTAATTTGTTTCTTCATGGCGAGGTCAAACGAGTGCCGTGTCGAGACAACGCTATTCGAGATAAAAGACCTCTTCCATCTGTGCCCAGTGTTCCGACGGCGCACGACTCACCAACGGTTTCTGGCACGGGCTGCACAGGCTCCACCAACGTTGTGTTTCCGGGTCGCTCGCAATCTTCGCCATATCGCTTTCATAGTCAGTTCCGACGTATTCCCAGTAACCAAACAACAGGTTCTCGGGCTCCCGCAGGAAAATCGAGTAGCGGGTGACATTCGAGCGTTTCAGGCGATCGAGCACCGTCGGCCACACCTGCGCATGCAAGCGTTTGTATTCGTCGATGTGCTGCGGATCGATACCGATGACCATTCCCATTCGTTGCATTACACTCTCCCTATTCTTCGAGCCGGTAGAAGCGATAAGCGTTGCCGCCGAATACAGCTTGCAATGTACATTTTCGAGTTTGGCCAGATCTGCCATGTCGGTTCGCCACGGCTCCAGTTTGCCGGACAGCGATCAGTGGCTTGGCCGCATGATCTATAACAATCCGAAGGCCGGGGTAACGCCTCGCGAACGCGACCACACCGGGGAGTTGACGCGGGACGACCAGTGCATCAAATGCAAGGTCATTCGCGAGCATCGCTGTGATCGCCGATCGCAATGCGGGGTCGTCGATCCAGTTGTCGTCGGCAAGATCCTGCAGCATCGGCCGCAGCGCTTTCAGCTTCGGGTGGCGGGCCAAAGCATCGATCTGTTGCGGCGCCTCCGGTGATTTCAGGTCGACCCATCCCACCACTCCGCGAATAAAACAGTAACGCTCCGCCAGTTCGAGCAGGAATCCCGTGTCTTTGCTGTCCGGTAAGGACTGGACCAGCACGCTTGCGTCGATGCCGCATTGCTCAAGCAGCGGTTCAAAATCGGCCGGCCCAAAGTCTCGATAGATCGCTTCGAGGCTGGCAGGCGGCCAATGCCCCACACGCGCCGCGAGGTGCCAGAAATGGTGATGTGCGTCGATACGCAGGCTCACTCGACCACCTCGGGCACAGGTGCGGTGTCCGCAATCAGACCGTCCGACTTCAGCTCCTGCCACAATCCGGCTGGCAGCGCCTGCTCAAACCACGCGACGTTCTGCTGGAGTTGTTCGACACTGCGCGCGCCCACCACGCACGACACAACCGCAGGATGCGCAAGCGGAAACTGCAGTGCCGCAGCGGGTAGCGGAACCTCGAATTCGCGGCAAACCTCAGCCAGCCGGTTGACGCGCGACACGACACCGGCGGGGGCGTCCCCGTAATTGAACTTGCCGTTACCTGCCAGCACGCCAGAATTGAACACACCGCCGACCACGATCGAATTCCCATACCGTACGCAATTGTCGAGAAACGGCGCGAGACAATCCTGCTCGAGGAGGGTATAGCGGCCCGCCAGCAACGTCACATCGAGCTGTAATTCCTGCATGGCTTCATGCGCGACCTGCCACTCGTTCACGCCGAGGCCGATGGCTTTGACCACCCCTGCGTTGCGCAGCGTGTCGAGCGCGCGGAAACCGCCCCCTTCTGTAAGCTGTTTCCAGAATTCGACGTTTGCATCCCCATGTGTCATTCGACCGATGTCATGCACATACAGCAGATCGATCTGCGCAATACCGAGACGCTGCTGGCTGTCTTCGAAAGACCGCATGACGCCGTCGAAGCTGTAGTCGTAGTGCGGCCGGAAAGGAAGCGGCTCAGCCCAGCCGTCGTCGCCGCATTGAACAGTCGGATCCGGCCGAAGAAGCCTGCCGACTTTCGTACTCAGCACGAACTCGTCGCGTGGCCGCGCTGACAACGCGTTGCCCACGCGGCGTTCCGAAAGCGTGTACCCGTAGAACGGCGCAGTGTCGAAATAGCGCAGACCGAGCGACCATGCTTCGTCCATCAGCGCGCGCGCCTGTTCCGGCGGCATCGTGCGATACAAGCCGCCAAGTTGCGAACAGCCCATACCCAGTGCGCTCAGTTGCACCCCGGCACGCGACACCTCACGCAGATCACTTGCTTTCATCAGGAATACCGTTCCCAGGGATTCATTGCTGGATGTTCAACGCTTCACAGCGCGTCTTGAGTAGCGCTGGGCTCAAGGGCGGACAACGCCGTCTGGCGTCGTCCGCATCGCGCTTCAGTACAAGACATTCTTCGCGGCGGGCTGATCGATGTTGTCCTTCTCGACCATCACGACACCGGTATCCAGTTGCTTCGTAACCGGCTTGTGTTCGATGACATCCACCGCCGTTTTGACACCCTTGTAGCCCATCTGATACGAGCCCTGGACAGCGATGGCCTGGATGGTTCCATCCTTGACGAAGCCCTGGAGGTCCTGGTTGCCGTCAAAGCCGATCGCGACGACCTTGCCGGCTTTCCCGGACTGCGCCAACGCGCGCCCCATTCCCACAGCAGTCGGTTCATTTGCACCGAAGATGCCCTTCAGATCCGGATTGGCCGACAGCACGTCGGTCGTCTGATTGAGCGCGGTCGCCATCTGCGACTGCGAGTAGAACGGTCCGACAATCTGCAGCTTCGAGTGCTGCGCGAGATACTGCCGGAACCCACCCACGCGGCCAATCTCGGAACCGGCGCCGGCGACGTACGACATCACAGCGACTTTCCCCGTCTGTCCGACACGGTCGATCATCGCTTTCGCGCACAACTCACCGGCCTTGACGTTATCGGTCGAGAGAAACGACTGGTAATACTGCTTGCCGGAATCGGACACGAGCGAATCGATCAGGACGACCGGAATTTTTGCCTCCCAGGCCTTCTTCATTGCCGGGACCAGCGCGTCGGGATCGGACGGCGCGAGCACGATCGCCGCGACATGCCGGTTCACCGCGTTCTCGACCATATTGACCTCGT
The DNA here is from genome assembly GCF_050434085.1 of Paraburkholderia sp. UCT70. NCBI lineage: Bacteria > Pseudomonadati > Pseudomonadota > Betaproteobacteria > Burkholderiales > Burkholderiaceae > Paraburkholderia > Paraburkholderia sp. UCT70. The sequence goes on from NZ_JBNPVZ010000002.1 coordinate 2,679,323, forward strand.
CCGCCACGGCTGACTCGGTCGCCGGTCCCTGAAACGTCATCGTGTAGCCGTTCAGCCCTTTCATGCCCTCCGTTGCACCCTTTTGCACGTTCTGCCAGAAATTCGAGTTGGCCGTCTTGACGATCACGGCGATCTCTCCGCCCGCCGCATTCGCGTGCGCCGTCACTGCGGTCAAAAGTGCGGCGGCCAATGCCAGATACGTCTTCCTCATGTCTCACTCCTTGGGTTGGTGATTGCACTGCTTTGTTGGACTTCTCGAATGGCTTCATTCGATGTGCTTCATCGACGGTTTCTGACCTGGTCGATCCAGACCGTGCCGAGAATGACCAGTCCGATGATGATTTGCTGGATGAAACTCGATACGCCGTTCATGTTCAGGCCGTTGCGCAGCACGCCGATGACAAACGCACCGATGGCCGTACCGGAGATCGTGCCTACACCGCCCATCAGGGACGTCCCGCCAATCACGGCGCTGGCGATCGCATCGAGCTCGTACATGACGCCTTCGTTTGGTTGCGCCGTGACGAGGCGCGACATCAGCACACAACCCGTCAAACCGGCGAGCACGCCGGACAGCACATAGGTAAACAAGGTGACGCGGCGGACATTGACGCCGGAGAGCCGCGCAGCTTCGGCATTCGATCCGACTGCGTAGATGTGGCGGCCAAGCGAGGTGCGCGTCAGCATGATCGACACGGCCACCGCCAGCACGACCATGATGATCACGGGATACGGGATCCCCGGAAATACCGTATCGGGGAACCCGTCTGCCCCGATATGCGAGATGCGGAACAACGCGCCATTTCCGAGTTCGCCGAACGCGTCGCCGAGTCCCGAAACCGGGCGCGCGCCAGTGATCTGAAGCGCGAGACCACGCGCGACCAGCATCATGCCGAGCGTGGCGATAAAAGGCGGCAGACCCATACGCGTGACGCACAGGCCATTAACGAATCCGCACAGGCCGCCCACCACGACGCCGCCGAGCATGCCGAGAGGAATCGGCACGCCAGCCTTGACGAGCAACGCGGCGACCACACCAGACAGCGCGAGTACGGAACCCACGGACAGGTCGATTCCGCCCGTAATGATCACGCAGGTTGCCGCCACGCCGAGATAGGCAATCGACGTCACCTGCAAGGCCACTGTCATGCCATTGTCGACCGAGAAGAAAGCGGAACTGGTCAATGAAAAGACGGCCACCAGCATGATCAGACTGCCGAGCGCGGCAAATTTCTGAATCAGGTCGCGACGCCGGAGCTTCGCGCTGGTGTCGACAGTAGTGGTCTGTTCGGATGTTATTTCAAGCATGATTTCGTCCCGATGCGAAGTGCATGATTTCTTCCTGATTGGTGTGGCGCGTCTCCAGGATCGTGGCGATCCGGCCTTCGTGGAATACCGCGACGCGATCGGACATGCCGAGAATTTCAGGCAATTCCGAACTGATCAGCACAACGCCGATGCCCTGCGCGGCGAGCTTGTCCATCAGCTTGTAGATCGCGTATTTCGCGCCGACATCGATGCCGCGCGTGGGCTCGTCGAAAAACAGAATCTTCGATTCGCGAAACAGCCATTTGCCGATGACAACCTTCTGCTGATTGCCGCCGGACAGGTTGCGCGTGAGTTGATGGACCGTCGGCGTGCGGATGCCGAGCGTTTCGACGTAACGCCGCGCGATCGCCGCTTCTTCCGCGAAGCGGATGAAGCCGGCGCGCCCCGACACCGCCTCGATATTGGCCAGCGTGATGTTGGTCGCGACCGGCATCTTCAGCGCGAGACCGTCGCTCTTGCGGTCTTCCGACAGATACGCGATACCGTGGCGAATCGCATCGATAGGCGAGCGGATCGAGACGCGCTCGCTCCCGATATGAATCTCGCCGCCGTCCGGTTGGTCAGCGCCGAAAATCGCCCGTGCCACTTCGGTCCGGCCTGCGCCCATCAAACCGGCGAAGCCGAGAATCTCGCCTCGCCTCAGTTCGAACGAAACCGGCCCAAATGCCGGTGCGCGCGACAGATTGTCGACGCGCAGCAGCACGTCCTGCGTCGGGACCGAGCGGCGCGGCGGGTACGCATCGTTCAGCGCCCGGCCGACCATCCGCGCAACGATCTCATCCATGCTGGTCGCCGCGAAATCGTCGGTTGAAATGTGGTGTCCGTCGCGCAGCACCGTCACGCGGTCGACGATCTGCTTCATTTCGTCGAGACGATGAGAGATGTAGACAATGCCGACCCCGTTCTCGCGCAACTCCTTGATGATCCGGAACAGGTGCATGGTTTCGGATTCCGTGAGCGACGAAGTGGGTTCGTCCATGATCAGCACCTGGGCGTCGAGCGAGAGCGCCTTGGCGATTTCGACCATCTGTTGCTGGGCGATCGACAGCGTCCCCACCAGCCTCGTGGGCGGCAACGACAATCCAATGCGGGCGAGCGCGCGCTGGGCGTTCCCATTCAGTCGTGCGCGATCGATGAACGGCCCGCGTTTGGGCTCGCGTGCCAGGTAGATGTTTTCCGCAATCGACAGGTGCGGCACCAGATTCAGTTCCTGGTGAATGATCGCAATGCCTGCTTCCTGTGCCTCGAGTGAGGACGCGAACCGCCTTTCCATGCCGCGAAAAACGATCGTGCCGGCATCCGGCTGGTATTGCCCGCTGACGATTTTCATCAGGGTTGACTTGCCAGCGCCGTTTTCGCCACAAATTGCGTGCACTTCGCCGCGGCGCAATTGGAAGTGCACGTCCTCCAGTGCAACGACACCGGGAAACCGCTTGCCCAGTCCGCTCAGTTTCAATAGCTCCGGGGGTTCCTTTGACGCGAAGGCGTCCACCACGCGCGGGGCCAGGTCAGTGCTCAGATCTGTCACACGTGTCTCCTTCTTTTGTGTAGAGGCGCTGCCATCGGTCAGGCCAATCTGATGCAGATTAAAGAATAAACGGCGATTTTGGTCAAGCCAATTTGCAATATACTTCTTCTGGCCTTACCAAGGGCAAACCCGAACTGTTCCTGCGAAATGCGCCGAAAACCTTGTCAGGCTTGCGTGGTAGACTTTGATCGCTGGTCGACAGACGACCCGGGCCATTTATCCTTGCGGCAGCAAAATGAAACAGACCGAGCCAAAGCGGCTTTACCAATTGGTCGCCGACCAGATTCGCGGCCTCATCCACGGGGGGGATTTCCCTCCGGGGTCGAGACTGCCGCCGGAGCGCGAGTTGTCGCAGCAACTGGGTGTTTCGCGCCCGTCTCTGCGCGAGGCGTTGATCGCACTGGAAATCGGCGGCAGCGTCGAGACCCGCATGGGTTCGGGCGTCTATGTGCTCGAAACCGCAAACGAAAGTGAAGGGTCACTGGCTGTATTAGGCGAAAGTCCGACGGAAATCATGCAGGCCCGGGCCGTAATCGAAGGCAGCCTCGTCGTGCTTGCCAGCACGCGGCTTACGGCCGGCTCTCTGGACCGGTTGCGGCGCAGCGTGGATGCGATGCATCGCCTCGCCTCTGCCGGCAAATCTCCTCTGGAACCGGACCGGCAATTCCACCTGATCATCGCGGAAACGGCCGGCAATACGGTGTTGAGCCGGTATGTGGCCGATCTGTTTGACGCGAGACGCGATCCGATCGGGGCGAGGATTAGCGAACTCGTCGAAAATACGGCCACATGGATGGCTGCGGTTGAGGAGCACGAAAAAGTCCTGCATGCACTGCAAGCAGGAGACCCTATTGCTGCAGAAGCGGCGATGCGTTCGCATCTGAAATCTTCTGAAGAGCGTTGGGTCGGAATTGACATCAAGAAGGTCACACCCAACGATGCGGACGGTAAAGTTACCCGCGTGCGACTGGGTTGAGTTGCGAATTCAGCCGGTTGAATTGCCAGTTAAAAGCAGGTGATCGTCGATGCCATAAGCGGATCGCCGCGGCCGCCCTGGGCGGCGCATGCCGCTTTAGTTGTTGAAGTTCGTAAAGCTGCACTTCCAGGTCGACTTTAGACATTCAGCACCGACAGGGGAATGCGTTCTAGTCCGCGTCGACAGGTTTGGCGCGCTGGCGCGGCGCAACCACGCCGCCGCGTCGTCAGACCCGCCGTTCGCTTCTGCCGAAGGCAAAAACAGCGCTCGTTTGAAACTTCATAGCGATGCTCCACCGCATATAACGATCTGCTGACCAGTAATCGCACCCGCCTCTGCGCCCAGCAGAAACGCGGTCAATGCGGCCACTTCCGACGGTTGAACGAAGCGGCCAATTGGTGGCATCTTCGGCGGCGTTCCTGCGCGCATCGGGTCGGTGAGCAACGGCGTATCCGTCGCACCGGGCGCCACCACGTTTGCCGTAATTCCGCGCGGCGCGAGTTCCGCGGCCCAGGAGCGTGCCATGCCCACCAGCGCCGCTTTGGTGGCCGCGTATTGACTGCGCGTGACGGCGCCGTTCGCGGTCCGGCTGCCGATCAGCACGATGCGGCCACCGGCGGGCATTTTGGGCATCAACGCATTGGCGAGAAATGCGGCGGCATCGACATGAATCCGCCACATCGCGGCGCCCTCATCTTCGGTCAGTTCGCCGAGCGGCGCCGTGCGCGTGAACCCAGCTGCGTGCACGAGTGCATCGCATGAGGCGATTGCGTCGAGAGCAGACTTGAGCGCCGAGAAGTCCGTCACGTCCACGGGGACAATGGTCAAACCTTCGATGCTTTCCCTCGACGGCGTCCGGCACAGTCCAAGTTTGACAATACCCGCTGGGATTGTCCGGGATTTGAGCCTGGACCGCGGACAGCGAGCGTCAGGCTGTCGCGATATCATGAATTGTTGCGTTCCGAAAGATCCTGTCCGTCGAAACGGGCCTGGAAGCCTCTTGGATTCGCATCGTTCTGCGGGCGCTGTCGAAGCCACCCGCAAACATGCGCTGGGGATCCGATAGCGTTACGCGAAACGCACCAGATGATTCCCCTCGCGGAGCGAGACGCTGATGACCATCATCACCAGATCGACGCTGATGTTTGGCTTGATATGCGCGTGCTGCGTGGCGGGTACGGGCAAGGCGGAGCCAAACGACAGGCTTTTAAAGCTGCTGCAGTTGCAAACCTTAAATCGTATGGCGTCAGATGCCGCGCCGAAGAAGAGCAACGCTTCGGGCGGCGACAGTGCGCGTCAGGACCGTGGGGCAGACCGTAGAGGGTCCCAGCCACAGCCAGACGATCGCGGCGCCCCCGGCAGCGTGCCGGCGCGAAAGCCGTAGCGATACCGTAGCAATCGAAAATCGGCGACAGGGGAAAATAATCCGCTCCCGTTTGTTGCAGACCGAATCCTGAGAGTATTCAGGAAGGAACAGAAGCAGCCCGCAAAGCCTCCAGTCCGGCCACCGGCCCGGCTCTGCAGCGGCACCCGTGCCCCACGATCGGGCTACCAGTCCGGACCGGGCCGGTTCAGGTCTTGGCGAGGGCGCCGCGCTCGCAAATTCGTAGCCTAATCGTCGGCAGATCCGATATCTAATGGTTGACGTTGGACCCACAACGCATCGCGACGATTTCTAGAGTCCTCTCCCGCGCCGCGCGCCTTGCGAACGCCCATTACCGCGCAGCCTGGCTAGCCCGTGGCCTAACTCGGCCAGATACAGCTTTGTTCATCGAAGATCTTCTTCGAGTCTGTTCTCATTGGCTCCGATCGCGCATCCGGTCGCTGGCTCTTGGTCCGGCACCGGCTTGACGGCCGCTATCGAAGTGCAACCGTGATTCGTTGAATCGAACCGGGCGTCAGGTGATCTTCGGCGTTTTCCGTCATCCCGGCATTTGCGCTGATGAGAAGCCTACGGGTTGGTTTCCAGACATTCGCGCCTCGTGAATGGCGTCGATGCGTGCGCTGCGGCCGACTTTGCTTTTCTGATGCCGTGAATTTCCATGCTAATGGCGCTTGTCGGCGATCTCCAGAAGAATGATAATTCATTAAGCATGAAGCAGTATTTTTTACACAATTTTCTTGTATAAAAAATTAAAAAACGCGCTTGATTTTTCACATTTGTTAAGACAATATCGATTCGCCGGACATTGCGTCGAGCCACCATTAAATGCGATTGATTTCAGCAGCTTAGCTGGCTGTGTCCTGTCGTGTATGTCGCATTGTCGCCGACATTTAAACGTCAATTCGTCATGCATTTCTAAATGCAGGGGGGCCCTATGTCCGTCGAGAAACTTATCTTTCGTTTACCTAACTCGCTTAAAGTACAAGTCGAATCGCATATTTTTGAAGTCGGTCGTAAAACCGTAATACTGGTGAATGGCGCTTTAGCGACAACGGCGTCGTTCGGACAGACAATCAAGTATCTCGGCGAGCGATATAACGTCATTTGCTTCGACCTGCCTTATGCGGGGCAATCAAAGCAGCACAATCGGGCCGGTTCCCTCCTGACGAAAGAGGACGAAGTCGAAATCCTGCTGAACCTGATTCAACACTTCGAGCCCCGCTTCCTGTATTCCGTGTCATGGGGAGGACTCGCATCATTGCTCGCGCTGGCGCGGCAGCCTGCTTCCATCGAGCGGGCGGTAATCGGCTCCTTCTCACCGTTTCTCAACGATGCGATGGTCGCCTATGTGACGCAAGCGAGGCATCTGCTCAGTACGGGCGAGAATCTGCAAGCCGCGCAACTGCTGAACGACACCGTGGGAAAACATCTGCCGCGCATACTGAAACTCCTGAATTACCGCTATCTGACGAGCCTGCCGGAGGAAGAGCAAAGCCAGGTCGCCTTTCACGTCGAGCAGATACTGGCGTTAAGGCCCGAAACGTATCTGGATCAATTGGCGAACATCCGCTGCAGGGTGAAGTTCATCAACGGCGAGCTCGATGAATACACCACTGCGCACGACATTCGCACCATGGCGCGCTATGTCCGTCACGCGCAGTTCGCGACCGCACCGAACACCGGGCATTTTCTTGAACTCGAAGGACGGGCGCAGGCCGCCACGATGCGCGAAGAAATTCTCGGCTTCTTCGGCGTCAACCAGGAGTTCGATCGTTCACGGCTCGACGCGCTGTCGCCCGCGGCAGAAGCGCAAACGTTTGCTCACTCGGGACTGAACATCGAATTCGGGAGCGGAAAGTGACGATCTATCACACGCTTGCCGTTCTCGGCCCATGGGCCGTCTGGGTCGCCTACTGGATGAAAGCATCGTCCGGTGTGAAGAAAACCCTAAAACGCGAGGATCGACTTTCACGCACGCTTCAGTCGATCCCGCTGATCATCGGCTGTGCGCTGGTTGTGTTGCCGGACGGCGCCGCCATCTCGAGTCCGGCGGGCGCTCATTTCGATTTACAGCAATGGATCGGCCTCACGATCGTTGTCGCCGGTCTCGCTTTCTCAGTGTGGGGCCGTCGCCATCTCGGCCCTAACTGGAGCGTGTCGGTCACGCTGAAAGCCGACCACGAACTCGTACGCAGCGGCCCTTACGCGCTCGTGCGTCATCCGATCTACTCAGGTTGCCTGCTGGCGATTGCGGGCGCCGCGCTCGTCAACGAACAATGGCGCGGCGTGATCGGCTTCATACTGATCTTCGCTTCGCTCGCGTACAAGGTGCGCGTCGAGGAACAGTGGCTCTCCGAGTATTTCGGTGCACCATACCGTACCTATCGCGAGGAGGTACGGGCGCTCGTGCCGTGGCTCTATTGAGGAGCCGCAAGCAAACCATGGCACAAATCGTCATTACTGCAATCGGCTCGGCAGGCGACGTTCATCCGTTCATCGGCATTGCGCGAACCCTGGCAGAACGCGGACATCGGATCGTGTTCTGCACGCATCCGCAATTCGCCGCGCTCGCGGCACAACACGGCTTCACGTTTGTGCCGATCGGTACGTGGGACGAGTATGCGCGGGCGATTGCAAGCCCGGCGCTGTGGAATCCGCGGACCTCGTTTCGCACGCTATGGGCCGTCATCGCACCGACTATCCGCCCTCACTTCGATGCGCTCGCCGCGATCGCGACCCCCGACACCATACTGGTCGGCTCGTTGTGGGCGTTCGCCGCGCGTCTGATGCAAGAGGTTCATGGCACGCCCTACGTTTCGGTCCAGGTGTCGCCTTCGACGCTGCTTTCCGCGAGCGCTCCTCCCACGCACAAGCGTCTGACCGTGCCGATGTGGCTGCCACTGCCCGTCAGGGCAAAGTGCATGGAAATGATCGAAAAAGGCGTGCTCGACAAGGCGTGCGGACCTGCTCTGAACGACGTCCGGGAAACCCTTGGGCTTGCGCCCGCGAGCCGCATACTAGGTGAGTGGCTGCACTCGCCCGACGGCGTGCTGTGCCTGTTCCCGGACTGGTTTGCCCCGGCTCAACCCGACTGGCCGCGCAATCATTTCATGGCGGGCTTTCCCCTCTTCAACGATGTAGCGCCCGACGCCTTCGACGACGAACTGCGCGCCTTCGTCGCCTCGGGCGAACCTCCGGTCGTCTTCACGCCAGGCTCCTCGCGGATCGACGAGCGGACCTATTTGAGCGCCGTCGACGAAGCCGTGCGCCGCACGGGTGCCCGCGCGATCGTGCTCGCCGGCACCGCCGCAGCGCGGGCGCTCGCGCGCCGCGACGTGCTGGTGCGCGACTTCGTACCCTTGCGAATGCTCTTGCCGCACTGCGCAGCCATGGTCCATCACGGCGGCATCGGCACGGCGGCGCTCGCATTCGCGGCTGGCATTCCACAGGTCGTCACCCCGTTCGCGCACGACCAGTTCGACAATGCGCAGCGCGTGGCGAAAAGCGGCTGCGGCCTTCGCATCGACAGTCCTGCAAGCGGCAAGGCGCAGGCCTCGGCACTCGTGCGCGTCACCACGGACAAGCTCGTGACGGCCCGTTGCACGATCGCCAAACGGCTCATCGACGCAGCGCCCGACGCCTGCGAGGCGGCCGCGCGATATATCGAACGCTGCGCAGATCAGCGCGGCGACCTCAGCATCCGTTCGGTCGCCTGAACGGCTTCGGGAAATACCGTCCACATGAGTACTTCAAGAGGCATGGTCATACAGGACGTCGGCGGCCGCGCCGCGCCGCCACTGCGCGGCGCGTGGCTCGCGTTGCTGACCTTCGCGCTCTCGCTCGCCACCTTCATCGAGGTGCTCGACTCGACGGTCACGAACGTCGCCGTGCCGTCCATCGCCGGCAGCCTCGCCGTGTCGAATTCCCAGGCTACGTGGGTCATCAGTTCCTATTCGGTCGCGGCGGCTATCGCGATTCCGCTGACGGGATGGCTGTCGCAGAGGATCGGCGAAGCGCGTCTTTTCGTCTGGTCCGTGCTGCTGTTCACGCTGACGTCGCTGCTATGCGGCATCGCCGGCAACCTGGAACTGCTCGTTTTATGCCGCGCCATGCAGGGACTCTTTTCAGGTCCGATGGTGCCGCTGTCGCAGGCCATCCTGTTGCGCTCGTTTCCGCCGCAAAAGCGAGTGCTCGCGCTTGCACTCTGGGCAATGACGGTGCTGCTCGCGCCGATCTTCGGTCCGGTGCTCGGTGGCTGGATCATCGATCAATTCTCCTGGCCGTGGATCTTCTTCATCAATCTGCCGATCGGCCTGTTCGCCTTCGCGGCCTGCGCCGCGCTGTTGCCGCGCGAGCGTCCGGATACCCGGCAGCCGCCGATCGACACGATGGGTATCGTGCTGCTCGTCGTCGGCGTGGGCGCACTACAGGCTGTGCTCGACCTCGGGCGCGACCACGGCTGGTTCGACTCACCGCTGATCGTTGCGCTGTCGTTGATCGCCGCGCTCGCGCTGGTTTGCCTGTTGATCTGGGAGTCGGCTGAACCTTTTCCCGTCATCGACCTCGACCTGTTTCGCGACCGCACTTTCTCTTTCGGCGTCGCGATCATTTGTCTCGGGATGGTGAGCTTTTCGGTGATCGGCGTCATCTTTCCGCTGTGGCTGCAAACCGTGATGGGCTACTCCGCGTTTCAGGCCGGACTGAGCGTTGCGCCGCTCGGCATCCTCGCCCTCGTCTTTTCCATGCTGATAGGGATTTTTCTGGACCGGTTCGATGCCCGCGTCGTGACATCGTTCGGCTTTCTCGTGTTTTTCGCGGTGCTGGCATGGGACGCGCACTTCACGCTGACGATGTCTTTCTGGCAAATCGTTACGCCAACGTTTATTCAAGGTATCGGCCTGCCGTGCTTCTTCATTCCGCTGAGCGCAGCGATTCTGTCGCGCATCCCCAACGAGAAGCTCGCTGCCGCATCGGGCCTGTCGAACTTCCTGCGCACGCTGTCCGCCGCGCTCGGCACCGCCCTCAGCGTGACCTGGTGGGACAACCGCGCCGCACATCACTACGGCACACTCGCGCAATCTGTCACGCAGGCATCCGAGGGCACCGGCCTTTTCACGCGGTCGCTGCAAACACTCGGATTCGGCGCCAACCGATTGGCGGCCATCCGCGATGTCGTTCAGCAGCAGGCGTACATGATGGCGACCAACGACCTCTTTTACATGGCGAGCCTCGTGTGCCTCGCGCTCGCCGCGCTGATGTGGGCCACCAAACCCTGGCGCGGCGTATCGGCCCAGCGCGCCGGACATTAATACTCCTGACAGGGTGACGATCATGAGCCAGACGATCTCCTCTCCCGGCGCTGCGGCCAGCGCCGGTTACGCAGTGCCGCTGCTCGGTGCGCTGGTGGTGTTGTACCGCCCAACTGCCGAGCATCTGACTCATCTGCTGGAACTCTGCGCGCACGGCACGCCGTTGCTGGTCGTCGATAATTCGCCGGCGGCCTCCGGCGCGTTGGCCGATGCGCTGAACGCGCACGGCGCGGAGTATCTCTGCAACGCGAATCGTGGCGGCATTGCCGGTGCTTATAACCGGGGCCTTGCGCGGATGTTCGAACGCGGCCTCGGCGCCGTCGCGCTATTGGATCAGGATTCGCAGGTGAGCACCGATTACTTCCGGTTGATGCTCGAGTCATGCAAAGCGCTCGGCCCACGAGCTTTCGCGATCGGACCGCGTATTTACGACGAGAACGTCAGGCACTTCCTGCCGCAGATGGTTAGCAACGGCTTTTCGATCCGCACGCTGGTGTTCGAAGCGGACGCATCCTTGCAGCCGTGCTCCTTTTTGCTGTCCTCCGGTTGCGTGGTCTCGCGCCTCGCGTACGAGCGCCTCGGTGCGTTCGCGGAAGCGCTGGTCATCGATCACGTCGACACCGAATATTCGTTGCGCGCACTGCTGCACGGCGTCCAGTTCTATGTCGAGCCGCGGCTCACGCTGTTACATCGCATCGGCCACAAACGGCAACATCGTCTCGGCCCGGTGCGTATCACGTCGATGAATCACCCGGCTTTTCGACGCTATTACATGGCGCGTAACGGCATGCACCTGTGCGTTCAATATGTCCCGTCCCTGCCGGTCGCGCTCGTGCCCAATTTCATCACGCTGCTGCAAGTCTTCCAGGTGCTGCTGTTCGAGTCCGGCAAGCTGGCGAAACTATCCAGTATCGGTTGCGGGATCGTCGACGGCCTTCTCGGCCGGCTCGGTCCGCTCGAAACGGCGCGCCCGCGGCTTGCGGCGCGTCTCGGACACGGCTGACCGATGACGACCGATTCTTGCCCCATCGGCTTCGCACGAAAGCGCCTATGGACGGCGTTCGTGTCCACCGCTTCGCTATGCGCGCTGTGCGCAGTCGCGGGTTGCGCGGACAACAGCTCTTACCATCCGCTTGCGATGCATTCGCCGGGCCCCGAGGCGCTCGCGCGGACCGCGCAGGATGCGCAGACCGCGAACGGCGCATGGCCGCAAGCGCAATGGTTCGAGTCGTTTCACGACAAGCAGCTCGATGCATTGATCGCCGAGGCGTGCGCCGGCAATCCGGACATCCAGGCCGTCGGCGCGCGTCTGGCCGAGGCGCAATCGCAACTCGACCAGTTCGCTTCGGGCACGGGACTCACGGGCGGCGTCGCGGCCGCGGCCTACAAAGCGCGCATGCCCGCCATCAACGGCGCGGCGGACGTGAATGTGGCGGGCACCACGGTTCCCATCAATCTCTTCAGCGATCCGTGGGTCTCGCCCGCGAGCGTTATCGCCGGTGCGAACTACGACCTGGACCTGTGGGGCAGGAACCGCGCCGTGACCCAGGAGCTCGTGTCCGCACGCGACGCTGCGCATGTCGAAGAACAGCAGGCCCGCCTGATCATCACCACGTCAATGGTCACGCTATACGGCCGTCTTGCCGACGAATACGCAAAGCGGGATCTGATTGCGGCGAAGCGGCAACAAGCGGACCAACTCGATGAGATCCGGCGCACGCGCGAGGCAAGGGGAATCGACAGCACCTACGCCGCACAGCAGGCACGTATCGATCAGGCCGCGCTGCGCATGCAATTACAGACGACCGACGACGCGATCACGCAAACGCAATTGCAGATCGGCGTCCTGACTGGAGAGGGACCGGAACGCGGCCTCGCATTGCGGCGCCCGACGCTTGCCAACGCCGACGCCGCTGCTATGTCCGTGCCCGCGAATCTGCCATTCGACCTGCTCGGCCGGCGCCCGGACGTCGTCGCCGCAAAGTTGCGCGTGCAGGCAGCGACCGCAAAAATCGCGGCAACGCGCGCGGCGTTCTATCCGAACATCAATCTTTCCGCGGCGGGCGGCCTGGCGTCGCTCAGCCTCGGCTCGCTGTTTTCGAGCGCGTCGCTCTTCTTCGCGTTGGGCCCTGCCGTTTCGTTGCCGGTCTTCGACCGCGCGCGTCTGCGCTCGCAACTGCATGGCGACTACGCGCAAGCCGACGAAATGATCGCGCTGTACAACAAGACGCTCGACGGCGCGCTGGCCGAGGTCGCCCGTTCCATCGTGACACTGCGCAACGTCACCGCACTCATCGACGCACAGGCACAGGTAGTCGCGGCGCGCGACAGGATGCTCACAGTAGCCACCGAACGGCAACGCCGTGGCCTCGTCCAGCAGGCGGACGTGCTGGCGCTGCGTGACATGCGGCTCGATGATCAGTTGCGTCTTCTCGAACTCAACGGGCAACGACGCGACGCTCATATCGCGTTGATCCGGGCGCTCGGCGGTGGGTTCGACGCGACCGCAAGCAGCCCCTCGGCCGCTTCGCCGGCCAGCCACGCGAATCAGGAGTCGCGCGAAAACATCAGCGATATCCGCCGCGATAGCCGCTTTTCTTCCCTTCCCTCCTCCAGCCAGGCCTCATGAGTACAGAAAATCTGCTTGGCGAACGCGTGCCGATGACGGAGCGCGACACAACGAAGGTCAGCCGCCGGAACCGGCGGCTCGCGCTGCTGTTCGGCGTCGTGTCGATGGCGGCGGTTGCGGCGGGCGTGCACTGGTTTGTTTCTGGGCGTTACGTCGAGGAAACGGACAATGCGTATGTCAGCGGCAATGTGGTGCCAATCGCCGCGCGGATTGCAGGCACGGCGCGCGAAGTGCTGGTCGGCAATACGCAGTACGTCAAGGCTGGTCAACCACTTGTCCGGCTCGACGACACCGAGGCGCGCATTGCGCTGCAAGAGGCCGAGGCACAGTTGATCCGCGCGGTGAGGCAGGCGCGCAGCGCCAGATTTTCCAACGCCATGTACCGGGCTGCCGTCGACTCGCGCGCCGCCGAGCTCGCGCTCGCCGAACAGAGCCTGAAAGCGCGCTCGGGCGCAACGGTGGAAGTGGTCTCCGCGGAAGAGTATGCACGGGCCCAGGAAGCGGTGAAAGTTGCGCGGGCCAATCTTGCATCGGCCCGCAGTCAGCTTGCCAGCGGACTCGCCGCGAGCGGCTCGGGCCGAATCGAAGACGATCCGGCCGTGATGCAAGCCGTACAACAAGTGGAGCTTGCGTATGTCCGAAACGCGCGAACGACACTCGTTGCGCCGGTCGAAGGCGCCGTTGCCCTGCGTTCGGTGCAAATCGGCCAGCCGGTTGCGGCCGGTACACAGCTGATGACGGTCGTGCCCGTCAAGCAGTTGTGGATCGAGGCCAACTTCAAGGAAGGACAAGTCCGCAACCTGCGTATCGGCCAGCCGGTTTCCGCGGTCGCCGACCTCTACGGATCGAGCGTGGTGTTTCACGGCCGGGTTGGCGGACTGTCACCGGGAACGGGCAGCGCCTTTTCCATGTTGCCACCGCAGAACGCGGCCGGCAACTGGATCAAGGTCGTTCAGCGCGTGCCCGTCATCATTTCGCTGTACCCCGAGGAGCTCGCCGCGCATCCGTTGCGAGTCGGCCTCTCGATGACAGTGTCGGTCGATACGCATCAACGCGACGGAGCGCTAAGCACCAGCGCCACCGCGCAGCCAGGTGCGAACGCGGCACCAGCGCCTGACGATGACATGACGCGCGCGGAGGCCATCGCGAGAAAATTGATCGGGAAGAGCGATAGCTTGGGTTCTCATGACGCCGGTGAGGATTGAGTTCGACAGCGCAGAGGCGCGGCCACTTGTTCAATGCCCGGCTGCACGGGCTGCTGGGGCATTCACCTTGGCCGTTTTCTTCGCCCGGATCAACGGAATGATCACCCGATCCCGAGATCAGTAAGCTGGTGCGGCATTACGAGCGTCGGTCGACTGGCCGGTCAAGCTGATATGAAAGCAAATATTGTCGATCATTCTTGACGTTCAAGCATAGCGGGCCGCTTTGGAACGCTTCCGGGCGTGTTCTGTCAATGAGTACAGCCGGCCACAAGCAGCCGGTCGACTCGGGGACCGAGATCGTCAACAATAAGCCTGCAAGCACGTGGGTATCCACGACTGACACGACCCTCATCTAGGCTTTCGGTGCTGGCTGCTGCCTGCGCGATTGCATTCGCCTTAGAATATCGCTACAAATCGTGAACCGGACATATGAGGCCGCTTGCTCAGGCGAGACGTAGCAATCTGCTCCCGGGGGGACGCGCTCAAGCGCAATCCTCCGTTATGAGGCCAGATCCGGCCGCGCCGCACCCTTTGGAGGAGTGAGGGCTGTCGCTCAAGTGACACGAATCATTGTCAGACAAAGTTGCGACTGAGCTTCGACGCGGCCGCAATGCTGCACGCAAAAACAACGACGAGGGGGAAACAATGACCGATAACCTTTTCGACCTGCAGCATGAGGTTACGACATCCTTTATTTCGACCGCTGAGACAGAGTACAAGAGCCTGTCCACCACCTACGAAACCATAGACCGGAAAGCACAGGCTACTACTGCAGTCGCGGGTGTCTTTCTGGCGGCTGTATTCGCATTAGCCTCGCACGTCGATGGCAGCACGAATAGTATCGTTGTGTGGTTGGTTTTTCTCCTCATGATCGTGCTACTGACTTGTGTTGTGCTCGCGGTCGGGGCGATGTTTGCGCGAGCCACGGAGCTTCCGCCGACAGCCGAGCAATGCCTGTCGGAGTGCTCGCCAGTGATCCTGGCGGCAGACCCAGATAGCTTTCGTCAGGGGCGCAACAGGGTCTATAGCAAATGGGCTGATGAGTGGGTAGAGGCGAACCGAACCGTCCACGCGGCAAATCAGAATAAGGCTTTGTGGTTGTTTCTGTCGCAGATCGCCGTGCTTGTCGCGGCCGCGTTGACTGTCTTCCTTGGGGCGCTCCTGCTGTTCACCCCTGCCAAGATCGATGTGCAGTCGCAGGTTACCCCCAGTCCCAAATCTGCGGGAACGGGGCAGGACATGAATCGAGCGGTCGATATTGCGCCGCCACTGCCTTCGATTACCGTCTCTCCCACCATAACCGTGGACACGTGCTCATCTTGCGAGCCGCGCGCTTCGAACGGGACTTCGCACATCAGCAAGGCAAAAGCTGTAACCGCGGCGAGCAGTTGCGTGCCGAACAGATGACTCCTCCGTTTGGGCTTCCGCTTCGGGGTATCTGTGAGAGCATGCCCAATTCTAGCCGCTACGTGGAAACGTTTGCTATCCGCCGCGCCGGAAGCGTCGGTCCCAATTACCGTCGAGCGAACCTGTTGTCGCCCCTGACTTTCAGGGGCCGGCAAGGAGCGGTCGGTCGGTAAGCCGTCGAGAATTGGCGACAATTTTGATTCGAAGTACGCTTCCGCAATCTCTTTCTCTTGCCCTAATCTCCTGACATGTTGCCGTCTGTTGACGAACTTCTCGCGCTTGACGCTCTTACATTACGTGAACACACCGAGCAGGCTGGTGATACCTTCGACCTGGACGAGCACCGGGTGCAGTTGGGGAAGTCGTTGGAGGTGAATGAAGTGTGCTCAGTGCGGCGGGGCGGCAAACTCGTTGCTTACGCGATGCTTCGCCCGGAGTCGGGAGCGTGCTGGTTCGTTGGCGCATTTGCTATACATCCCTTGTACCGAACCTATGCCGTCATAGCCGAACTGCTCGCGAAGGTGGCCACGCTGGCGATCGACCGAGGGATTGTCGATCTGAGGAGTCACGTCTACAAGACCAACCGATTATCTGTCGCCTTCCATCGCAAACTTGGCTTTCGAGTGACGCGTGAAAATGACAAAGGGTTTGAATTCTTCGCTGCGGTACATGAGTTGATCGTGCGACCAGCGGTTCGCCGCGTTGCGGCCAACGGTTGCGCCCTCTCTAGGTAACTCGCGAACAACGAGCTGTAGGTTTGATCGACGGGAAGTACGCTGGTAGTCCGCACGTAGCAGCTTCCGGAAGAAGCATACCGCCGCCTAGGGATGCCTTATGCCGCCCGCATAAGCCGAGGACCGGCCAGAAGGCGACATTCACCGGTACGCCAGGAATCTGATACATCCCTATATTCAATCCAGCCGTCGGCAAGGATGTCCTCGATGAAGCTTTGGAGCATTCGCGATTACGTGTTTTTGCTTTCAGCGCAATCGGCGTCCACCTTGGTTGGTGCGGGTATGAACGTGGTCTTTCCGCTGTTGATCCTAAAATTCACCGGATCGATGGCTGCCGCAGGGGTGGTGGGCGTCTTGAGGTCCGCGCCTTACTTATTTTTGAGCCTGCCATTAGGGGCGCTAGTCGATCGATGGAACCGCAGACACATCATGATGGCGTGTCAGACCGGGCGGTACCTCTGCTTTTTCGCCCTTGGCCTAATGGCATATTACGGCGTCGTCAATCAGTGGCACATTTACTTCGTCTGCATAGTAGACGGCATCCTGTTTGTATTTTTCAATATCGCTGAAGCGGCAGTCCTGTCGAGCGTAGTGCCCCGCGAACTGCTGTCTCAGGCATCTAGCACGAACGAGGCTGGCTTCGGTACCGCGATGATTCTCGGGCCGGCGGCCGCGACGTTGGTCTATCAAATTGTTGGGATTAGCGGGGCGCTTTTCGCCGGCGCTTTCTGCTACCTTTGTTCCTTCATCCTCCTCAAAGTACTTAAGACCAAACTAAATGTTTCGCGTGTGGATGCGCGCCGTTCCTTGACCGAGGAAATTGCGGAGGGAATTCGATGGCTTTCAGGTGCCCGCCTAGTTCTTTTGCTTGCATGCATCATGGGGGGCTTGAATTTAATCAACGCCGCAATGCCGCTTTTGGCAATCACTCTGGGACAACGTTTGGGCGTCAGCGATACGTCGATTGGGACGATGGTCGCATGCGGAGGTATCGGAAGTGTTCTCGGATCCATTTGCGGCATGCGTTGGTTGCGTTTGCATGGTTTTGGCCGAGGAGCGGTGCTGGCCGCCTGGCTCCATGCGATCGCCTTTGGTGCGTTGTTCATAGCGACAAATTTGCCGAAGCTTGGCTTAGTTTATGGGCTAGTCGAAGCGTTCTATTCTCTCTACGCCGTTATGCAATTCGCTTACCGTGTTAGGTCCGTGCCCGAGCAGCTTCAGGGAAGGGTCAACAGTTTATGCCGATTAATAGCCTTTGCTTTGTATCCCCTAGGTTCGGCGCTCGCTGGGGTAATCTCCGAATACTGGGGCGTACAAGTTTTATTGACTCTTTTTACAGCAGTTGCGGTCCTGCTGGCTTGTACTCTATCGCTCAGTCGGTCGATCGCGCCGACATGGTGTGAAGGTTCTGTTCGGGAAGGCTTACGAGAATGATTGTGCGCCTGAGGGACCACCGGTTGGGCGATGCCTGTCGCGCAGTGTTCGCTGGAGGATATTTCGGATCGGCAAAATGAGTGATGTAGCGTCTATGCACACGTCCCGCAATGGCAACCGTCCCTGCTTCCTTGCTGTGAAGGGCCGCTTTCGGGAAACCGGAAAGTCCCCTTCACGCCCTGAGGCAGTCCGTCAAGGTTTTTCCGAGGGCATGTGCAGCCCACATCCTTGACCCTGTAGTCTCGGGCGTCGCTCATTCATGAAACGGCGTATGTCGAAGAAACGTCGCGCGCCCACCTGGCGAGTTGCCCACCGCCGGCCAGCGTCATGGTCATAACAGGCGACCCGCCGGCCGGCCGTGGACAACTCGCGACATCACGTCAAATGGAGGCAACCCACGGCCCCGGAACCAGCTGCGTCATCGTCGACCGGAACGGGTTACCCCGGAAGTTCGAGGTTCCTGAGGAGTGACGAACCACGCTTCCTGAGGGCGTTGAGGTAGACGCTCTCGTCGTATCGTGTGCCGGTCTGCCAGCAGCGGTAGAGGATCCGTATCCACTTGAACGCCAACGCCCTCACGGCGGCCTGATACGAGCTGCCCTTCGCCCGCTGTTGCCGGTAATAGGCGCCGGCCCAGAACGATTTGTTGATGGTCTGGCCGGCCCATTCGACGAAGGTCTGGCGCAGGAAGGTCGGGCATTGCCAGCGCCAGTGCACCCAGCACTTCTTGCCGCTGCGCTCGGTGACCGGCGCGATGCCGGAGTACTTCTGCAGTTCATCAGCGCCGCTGAAGCGGTCACGTTGCTCACCGAATGCAGCCAGCAGGCGCGGTGTCAGATGCGGACCTGCGCCGGGCAAGCTGTCAAACAGGTCGAAGTCGGGCAGTGTGCGTGCGACTGCCGCGATCTCCTTGTCGAACACGTCGATCGCGGCGAGCGCTGTGCGCAGTTGCGAAACCAACATCAATGCGAGCAAGCGGTGAGGCGCAACGATCCCGGGATCATCAGTGAGCGATGCAGCACAACGGATCGACTCCAGACGTCCCTCAATCAGTTTGGCCCGCCGACAGTTGTGCGCATGGAAGAACGTTTCAAGGGTCTTTCTGCTCGCGCGCCTGACTGCTGGCAGAGTTGGCCAGCGGGTCAGGAAATCACAGAACAGTACCGTGTCGATATCGTCGAACCATTCCAGGGGTTGAGGGTAATACTGCTTGAGTGCGTTGGTTAGCCGGTTGGTGAACCGGGTCTTGTCGCCGACCAGTTCACGACGCTGTTCGATCAGGCTCAGCAAGGAACGCATGCCGGCGCTCTGCGGCCTGAGCGGGCTGAACCGCTCAGGATGGCGCAGCAGCAGGTCGAGTGCCAGCTCGGCATCGGTGGGATCGTCCTTGGCCCGGCTCGGTTTGAACGCCTCACGGTACTTCGCAAGCATTGCGGGATTGACCGGGAACAGTGTGAAGAACGCATGTTTCTGCAACACAGAGACGATCGGCCCTCTGGCCAGCTCAAGCGCGATCGCGATGGGGCCACCAAAGCGCCGATGTAATACCTTTGCCCATTCATCGATGCGTGTAACCTGGTGAGGAATGCAGTCGAACTCGCGCCTGTCGTCGCCAGCCTGCTGCAGGCAGATGTCATGTTTGGTATCGGCCCAGTCGATGCCGACAAAAGCCTTGAAATGCTGATTCGATAGCGGCGCCATGCGAACCTCCGCAAGTGATAGATTACCCGGTAGGGACATGCATGCTTGCGTTCAGCGAAGGCAATATAGTGAGCCGGTGTGACGGCGAACCCTGAGTATTCGTTATCGGACGCAAGCGCACCCGTGGACTCGAAGCTAAAGCGGCAATCGTCCAGGCGTTTGGGTCGACTTATTCGTAGTCCACGGGTGCATGTTCCGCATTGACTGGCAGCGAGCTGCCAGTCCCACCAGTATCGATGAAAGCGGAACGGACTATCTATATCGGGTCGACATGCGCCCGATGCGTCCGGCAGCATGCGGCCGAGGGTGCGTCAAAACTCAAATTCACTAGGTTTTAGTGGGTCGCTTTATCCCTCCCGAGGTGCCGCGAGGCCGGTATAGGTCGTTTTGACAAGCCGTTTTTTGCGGTGCGCCGAAGCGACGTGCGTTTTGACACAGTCTGGGCCATCTCCAGCAGTTCGCCTGCACGCCCAGACGGACGCTCATGCATCAGCTTCATCCAGACAGCGGATCTTCGCCCGCCGATTACAGGCGTCGTGTCATCGGCCATAACAGCCGCTCGTGGCAGCAAGACGATGTCGGCGAATGATGTTGCCGTTCGACGCGTTGACGGGCCGCTTTATGGGTCGGCGGTCGGTCTCGACCTTCACAGTCGGCGAGGAGCAGACAACCCAATGCATTCTTGCGCAGCGCGAACGCGCTCCTTGAAGCCCCCAAGCTTCAAGGAGCGCTACCGGCGAGGATCGTGCAGCAACCTCCACGCCGGCAGCGGTTCATACGTCCTCAATGCGTAGTGATGACATGAATCCCGCCATTCGGGAAAGCCGCGACCCCTGGCTGGAAGGGCACGTACACCTGACCCGAGGCGCCATCCACCGCGACCGAATGTACACCGTTGCCGACCGCCAGCTTGTCGATGAGTGTGCGCGTCGACGCGTCGACTGTGCCGAGTATCGGCGTGAAGCCGGAGGCGGCCGCGATGCCGGTCGCGGTCTCATGACGAGCCGGGAGAAAATAGCGATTCGACACTGCGTCGTACGCGACCTGATCGACTCCGCCGAATGGAATGCTCGCAAGCGTGGCGCCCGTCGTCCGATCGAGGATCAACGTGATAAGCGGCTTCCCGGCGGCCGGATCGCAGCCCACCAGCATGTCGTTGTTCGGACCGAGTTCGAGTCCTGTTGGCCCGCATGCGCCAAGCGGGAATACTTTGCTCACCGCCGGTGCGCCTGCGACCACCGTATTCGCGGCAATCACGTTCACCTCACCTGCCGGATTGGTGGGCGTGCCGTCGTTGTTGACGATGAAGCTCTTCGACTTCGAGTCGTACACGCATGCCTCGAGGCCGGACGACGTCGTGAACCTATACGTCGCGACGATCGAGTTTGTCTTCGTCGAAATGAAAGTCGCAATCGGGGGCGTCTCCCCCGGACTCGAAAACATCACCAGGTTGTCGTCCGGGTCGTAGCAGCCTTCGTCGACGCGGTGCGGGGCCGTGTTGAGTGGTGGGACTGCGATGGTGCTGACGACTTTCTGCTGGGCGACGTCTATGACCTTGATCGAGTTGACATCGCCGGCATAGAGGATGTTTGTGCCGGGGATGCCGACGAGTCCATCAGGGCCGGCCACATCGGTGTTCGCATTAAAGCCGGTGAAGGCGGTGGGGCCACTGCCCTTGATCTGCGCGATGAGCGTGTTGCTCTTCGTGTCGACCACGTCGACCGCCGCGTTGTTGCGGTCGGCAAGGTAGTACTTGCCACTATCGGCGTAGCTGATGTCGAAACTGAACGGCGGGGTGGCTGAATTGGGTACCGAGATGGCAGTCTTGATGGTCGGCGAAGTGGAGGTGACTTCCGAGCCTCCCCCGCACGCGGTGAGCAGAACGGACGCGCCAAGCGCTAACGCGAACCCAAGCTGTCTTTTCATTGTTGTCTCCGGAATAGGTCCGCATGTTCGGTCAGGAACGGGGACCATTTTTGGTTCAAGGTTGCGAGACCACGCCACGAGTGGACGAAGCCTCCGCATGCACAATAGGACGAGCAACGCGTAAAGTCGAAGACGTAATTTTGCTGCGCGCAACAAAGCATGCCGCCTGGCGTATCAGGCGGACTATTTCATTGCAAAATCAACCAGTTATGCGATTCCTTCGAGTTAGTAGACTCAGAAGTTACTTTTTATTTGCAATCCGGCATTTCTGCTGCCTGTCCGTGAGCGGACGGCTCGCCTCGGAAGGCGAATGTTTATACAGGGTCGACTTCTGCCGGACACAGAACGTCGACGGCGGCTACCTCGACTGTCTCGGCGTCGGACCGGGTTCGGCCAATTTGAGACACTCGACGCCGCCGCTTAAACTGTTGACAATCACTCCTCCTGACGCGAAGAAAATGACAACTGAGATCGAACTCTTGAGGCCTACGACTGCGTTGCTGGCAAGCTACGTTTCGGCCCTTGAAGCGGGATGGTCACCTGACAATGTTCGTAAGGAGGTCGCTGCGCGCGAACAGTTGAATGCTATCGAGTTGAACGCGGAGGCATTCGTCGACGGGCTGGATGATCCGACCGCATCAGGCGGCCCGATTCCTTTGCCCGATGGCTCGACCGTTGCCCGTCTGCCAAGCATCATCCGATGGATTTGGGACGGCGATGTTAGCGGTGCGATCGGATTTCGTTGGCAGGCTGGATCCGCCGAATTGCCGCTGTATGTGCTCGGACATATCGGCTTCTCAGTCGTGCCGTGGAAGCGAGGCAACGGCTACGCCAAGCAGGCGCTCAATTTGATGCTTGGCGAAGCGAGGCTGCAAGGCTTGCCCTACGTGGAACTAACGGTTGATCCTGAAAATATAGCCTCACAGCGGGTGATCGCAGCATGCAGTGGTGTCCTGATTGACCGGTTCAAAAAGACCGCCGCCTATGGATTCGCGGAAACTCTTCGTTATCGCATTGAGCTAGACGACTGAGAAACCTGTCGGACCCTGTTCGGCCAACTCCCGAGATTGATCCATCTCTGTTGGATCGGCGACAATTCAAGCCCTGCACACGCCTATACGATGGAGCATCATGAGTGGCATTCAGCTAAGCCGAGTGATCCGTGCCGACGCCGCCGATTTGATCGCCGCAAACTTGGCAAGTCAGGACTATCACCTGCCTTGGGTCACATCCTTTACCGATCAAACGGGCTTTGATAACTGGTTTTCGGGTGGTCTCACCGGGTCGAACGTCGGCCTCATTGCGCGTGAAGTGGCATCGAATCAAATTGTCGGCGTGGTGAACATTAACGAAATAGTAATGGGCGCTTTTCGCAGCGCCTATCTCGGGTATTACGGAATGTCGAACTTCGCCCGGGCGGGGTTGATGACGGACGCGGTACGGGCAGCTGTGATCTATGCTTTCAGCGAACTTGGATTGCATCGGGTGGAGGCAAATATTCAAGCGGGGAATATCGCGTCGATCGCACTTGTGCGGCGGTTGGGTTTTAAACAGGAAGGTTTTTCTCCTCGCTATCTCCGCATAAATGGCGAATGGCGCGACCACGAGCGATGGGCGTTGCTGGCCGATATGCCCGGTTAGACACAGCCGCCACTCAAAAAAATAATGTGCTCACGCAGAAATTGTTTTTGTGCCAATATTGACAGCATGGAACTTCGTAACGTCCCGAGCAAGGCTCACCACCATCATCACGGTCGCTATCCGTTGCGCCGTGGGTCGTTACGTCCATAGCAAGGAATTCGACCTCACGGTCCATTCCATGTGCAAACGACCAAGGCGCTTAAGGCGCCTTTTTTTATTTCCCCACCATCAAGAGCTGAAGATGACCGACTCGATAAGCTATCGCCGCGCAACCATCGACGACATTTTGAAAATTTGCGAGTTGGGTCAAATCTTGAACGCGATCCACCACTTGGCACGCCCCGATATCTATGCGGATGCCACAACCGAGATGGATCGGGACAAACTGCACTGGCTCTCCAGCCTTCAGGAAGAAGATCGGGCTACGTTTCTTGCCGAGCTTGGCAGCAAGGCGGTCGGCTTTGTCACCGTTCAGGTGATGCAGCCGATAAGCTCGTTATTGCAGCCGATGGTCGTTGGCCGCATCGGCTCGATCGCTGTTTCCGAACGACTGTGGGGACGCGGAATCGGCAGCACACTGATGAAACTCGCAGAAGAGTGGGTGCGGAAACACGGTGCCACCGACGTCAGGCTGGCCGTTTGGGCGTTCAACGAAAAGGCGGTCGATTTGTACCAGGAGCTTGGCTACGAAATTCGTGCATTCGAGATGGGAAAGCGAATTCAGGCTGCTGCGGATATGGCCGCCGATGGACAGGGTGAGGCAACCAGCGCATGAACACTATTTGGGTTGAACGCCACATCGATGCGACATCGTAGGTTCGTACGCGGGATCAACGAGCCGAGCCGTTGTGTGGGCGGCGACCGTCCGCTATCGAGAGAGCGGACGGTCCCTTCAGGGTCGAGATGGAATGGACACCGCCCTCCCTCCGGGGAGGACCGTGCGCGTTTTCCAGCCGCACGATGGATATTCTTCGAGCCCGAACTGCGAGAACGTGGCCGCGCCCCGCTCTAGCAATGATGCGCAGCGCCGGCGACACGTGGCGCGCCGCTTGCTTCGTTTACAGATGCAGGCGAGATTGGGGGGTGGCTTCCCCCCAATGGGGGCCGCAGATGGACGATCGAGCTTCGGAGTCGTGCGATCTGCAAAAGTCGAACTGGCATGTCGAAGAGGCAATGAGACTGGGCTGGGAAGATTCGGCATCCCGCTTGCGGCACCGAGCGGGATACCGATGAGGGTGACAATGGATAGCGTGCAGTGCGAGTACGACGATTGCGTGGTGCTGATCCGCGCACTACGCAACTGGATTGACCGCTACTGGCCCGCCGACTACACGCGGGTCAAGGCCGAGATCAGGCAACTCATCGACATGGTGGAACGGGCCGGACCGCGCGACGCGATGTTTCACGGTCGTCTCGATGCGGCCCGCTCGCTGATCGTGCTCGGGCGACTGTCAGACGCGCTGGACTGTGTCGATACGCTACTGCGGGTCGTGCAACAAACTGAGCGCAGCCCAACGCGTCGGCCGATTACCGCTCGCGGCTGGCGCCCGTAGAACACGCTAAGGCTTGACGAATCTCAGCGTCATGCGATCCGATTCACCGATTGCGGCGTAGCGCGAGCGGTCGACGTCACCGCCCGCGTAGCCCGGTGGCAGCGACCATACGCCTTGCGGATAATCTTTCGTATCTCGCGCGTTCGCGTTGATTTCGCTGCGTTGCGCGAGCACGAAGCCGGCCGCCTGTGCCCGGTCAATCACGAAAGCTTCAGTCACATATCCGGTTTCGATCATCTGCTGTACCGTCGAGCCGGGCCGGGCGCGATGTTCTTCCACGCCAAGTTCGCCCCCGTGCTTCAGCGCGTCATGGAACGCACGCAGATTGGCATCGAGCTGCCCATCCTTGATCCAGTTGTGAATGTTGCGAAAAGTAAGCACGCGATCGAACCGCTCGTGTGCATCGAAGCCGAAAAACTGGCCCGCGTGCAATGTGCCGACCACGACGTTCCCGTAGATTGCGGGGGTGCCCGCGAGCTTACGCAAATACTCTGCATCGATTGACCGGTCTTCCGAGGCCAGGTCCGCGGACGTGCTCAGATATTGCGCTTCGTACAGGTGACCCGCGTCGTGCAGATAGGGCGCCAGAATGTCCGTGTACCACCCGCCGCCCGGCGCGATCTCCAGCACGGTTTGCGTCGGACTCAGATCGAAGAAGCGCAACGTCTGCGCCGGGTGACGATAGACGTCGCGCGCCCGGGCGGTCTGACTGCGTTGTGGATTGGCGACCGCCAGGTCGAGCGCCTTCGCATCGGAAGCTTGCGAAGGTGTGACATGACCGCTCAGCTGTGAGGAGGAAACGCATCCGGCCATGATCGTCGCGATCACCGTCATCGCGAAACGGACAGCACGACGCTTCGAATATTCCACCAGGGTCGAGCGCACGAGAATCGGCTTCATAGGCACCACGCGGAGTTGACATGGCACACACGATACCCGCTCCTTCGAAGTTCGTGTTTGCCGCACTGCTGGCCGGTGCATCGATGTCCGCGCAGGCCGTCGCGCCGGGAAGGACCCAGTCCTCGAGCCCGCGTGTCAGGGAGCGGGCGGTGCCTTGTAGGTGTCTTCTATTGCCGTCAGCTTATCGAACGTGAGGTCCGGGTCCTGTTTGAAAGTATCGAGCACCTTTCGTTCGCGGGTCAGCAATTTGCGGAGCTCGAATAGCACATCGCCTACGCCGATTATTTTGTCCGGCTGGCGGCGGTGGCCCCAGATCGAACGCTTCCGAAAGGAAAACGGGACCCTCGGCCAGTCGCGCCCGCTGCTCGTATTTCTCGTCTTGCCCCAGATATCGCTGGATCGCCTCATGGAGGCCGACGTCGATCGAACTCATATTGCCTCACGCAATGACTTAGACCGGAAAACCTACCGGGATCAGATAGACGACGGTCTGGGCGTGAGGCAGGCCGAGCTTGCGCGCCGCCGGAGCTCCGTCGACGGCGCCCACGGTCACCGCGACGAGCCCAAGCGTGACGACCTGGAGCAGCATGTTCTGGGTCGCGTGCCCGACCTCGAGATCGGCATACAGATTCGCTCTCCCGCCATACCTCGCGGTCAGCCGACTGGGGTCGGCGGCCACCACGAGCAAGGCCGGGGCCGCCTCGACGGACGCCTGGTTGACCGCCAGTGCTCTCATCTCGGGGCGCAGGTCGTGGGTCGCCCGCGTCTCGGCCCGGTGGCCATCAGGCAGATAGTGCATCACCTCCGTGGGGGTCACCACGTAAAGTTCGAGCGCGTACAAAGCGCCGGCCGCCGGAGCCGCGCGCTTGCCGTCCGAGTTGGTGATGCCCTGCCCGGCCCACAGCAGTTGGCCAATGGCCTCGACCGGCAGCGGCTTTGGCGCGAATCTGCGCACGGACCTGCGCTTCTCGATGGCTTCTTCGAGGGACATCGTGCCTTTGAGGTTGGGCTTGGGCAGATCGATCTGACCGGTGAATTTCGCCTGGCTTGCCTGCGCCAGGCCGGTAGAACCCTCGGCGAGCGCGCCTGCGGCCAGCGCAACCAACAGTTCACGGCGTTTCATCGGCACCTCCATCAGCAAAAAAGCAGGCTGGCTGGCAGAGCCTGCAGCCTGCGCGAATCTCAGTGCTGCACGTTTGCCGCCTCGTCTTTTGCGGGGCGGTCCGTCGAGCGGCAACGGCGCAGTCGACCACTCGCGCGGAGCAAACACGAACACGGCTAAGCGACGGAACCCACGACCGGTGTGTGCCGCACTTCCGACAGGCAGATCAGGATCAGCGAAACCCAGACGATCCCGTACAGGAACATAAAACAGGTGGAACGCACCCTGAAAAAATCCAGCAGGATGCCGAAGATGATCGGCCGCAGGAATCCGCCAAGCCCCCTGCAAGCCCGACGATCCCGGTGACGATGCCCATGGAGCGAACTATCTTGTCGTGCTGCCAGCGCTGGCGGTAAGCTTCCTCCCATTGCCGGTCTTCATCTGTGACAGCACCATGACCATCCGAGAACTGGGGACGGGGGGCCTTGAAGTAACGTAACCTGTCCAGAAAGTGGCTCATGCGCGTCCTGCCTCTATCAGATCAGGCCGGTGCAAGCTCAAAGCGATGCCCGGCACGGAAGCACCTAAACGCCATCTGGCATAGTGACAGGTACGGTGTCTGCCTCAATCGGACTTTGGTCCTACAATCGCCGCCCGCGGGTGGTGTAGGGTTGTTACGCGCAACCGACAGGAGAGCAATCATGTGCCGCTGGCTCGCTTATACCGGCAATCCCGTTCAGCTCGAAACCGTGCTGTTCAACGCCCGGCATTCGCTGATCGATCAGAGCATGCATTCCCGGCTCGGCGCCACCACCACCAATGGCGACGGATTCGGGATCGGCTGGTATGGACATCCCACTGACATTCCGTTTCGCTACCGCTGCATCCAGCCCGCGTGGAGCGACCGCAATCTACGCGAGGCCGCGCGGGCAATCCACTCGCCGCTGTTCGTCGCGCACGTGCGCGCGGCGACCGACACGCCGTCGCAGGAAACCAACTGTCATCCGTTCCGCCACGGCCGCTGGCTGTTCGCGCACAACGGCCTGGTGCGCAACTATCCGGCGGTGCGCCGCGACCTGATGGTGAAGATCGACCCCGATCTGTTCCCGTCCATCGAAGGCTCGACCGATTCCGAGGTGCTGTTTTTTCTCGCGCTGACCTTCGGGCTGGAGTTCGCGCCCGTCACCGCGCTCGAACGGATGGTCGGATTCGTCGAAGCCACCGGCCGCCGGCATGGCGTGGATGAACCGCTGAACATGACCGTGTGCGCGACCGACGGCGAGCAGATCATCGCGGCCCGCTATTCGAGCGAAGGACAGTCGCGCTCGCTGTTTCACAGCACGTCGTTCCGTCATCTGCGCGAGTTGTATCCCGACGACGAGCGCATCAAGACGGCCGGCGAGAATGCGTTCCTCGTGTTGTCCGAGCCGCTCGCGGACTTGCCGGGCTTTTGGGAGGAAATTCCCGAGAGCACGGCGGTGGTCGCGCGCGGCGGCGAGATTGGGCAGTATGCGTTCAAGCCGCGACTGGACTGAGCCGCGACTGGACTGAGCCGCGCCTGGACTGAGCCGCGCCAAGCCAATCGTGCTCGAAGACTTGCCTTACGCGATCGACGAGATCCAGTTGCGGACGAAGCCTCTTGCGCACCATGCGTGACGGTGTCCGCCGGGACGGCCCAACGTTCGTTACTCCCGTTTTAGAAACCCGCATTTCCGCTCACTTTCACCGGAGGCGCCTTGCGCATCTTCGCCGGTGCGCTCGTCGAGCGCGTCCATGATGTGCAGCCGATTCCCAATGCCCGCCTCCCGAAGCCGCGCAACGCCGGCACGAATGCCCGGGCCCGCAATTTGCTAAATGTTGCCGCGAGGTGACATATATATGAACGACGAAAAATTGATAGAGCCGGAATCCGCCGTACGCGATTCCGTGGAGCGATCCTGGATCAGACGCCTGGGCCCTGGCCTGATCACGGGCGCCGCGGACGACGATCCGTCAGGAATCGGCACCTATTCGCAGGCCGGCGCGCAGTTCGGATTCAACCTTCTTTGGGTGATCCTGATCACGTATCCATTGATGACCGCAATACAACTGGTTAGCGCGCAGATTGGCCGGGTAACCGGCAAGGGCCTCGCGTCCAACATACGCGCGCATTATCCGGTATGGCTGCTGTACGGCGCGGTCGCCCTGCTCGTCGTGGCAAACGTGATCAACATCGCCGCCGATCTGTCGGCGATGGGCGCCGCGGCCGGATTGCTGCTGCCAGGTCCGCAGCACCTGTATGTCGTCGGCCTCGGGACGCTCTGCGTCGTTCTGCAGATTTTTGTCCCCTACGACAGTTATGCGCGCATTCTGAAGTGGACCGCCCTCTCGCTTCTCGCGTACGTCGCGGTCGCATTCATCGTTCCGATCCCCTGGGGTGAAGTCGCGCGCGCCATTGTGTTGCCGCGCATCTCGCTGACGTCGGACTATCTGACCATGGTCGTCGCGGTGCTGGGCACGACGATCAGTCCGTACCTGTTCTTCTGGCAGGCGTCGCAGGAAGTCGAAGAAATGCGCTCGGCACCGGAACAGGCGCCGTTGCGCCGCGTACCGCACCAGGCGCCCGCGCAGTTGCGAAGGATCCGTTTCGATACGTGGGTTGGCATGGGGGTGTCCAACTTCGTCGCATTCTTCATCATGTTGACGGCGGCGGCCACGCTGCATCTGCATCACATCGACGTGAAAACCTCGGCCGATGCCGCGCGCGCGCTCGAGCCGTTTGCCGGGCGCTTCGCTTACGTCCTGTTTGCGCTCGGCATCATCGGAACCGGCCTGCTCGCGCTGCCGGTCCTCGCCGGTTCGGCCGCCTACGCCGCCGCGGGCAGCTTTCGCTGGCGCAGCAGTCTCGCGTTGCATCTGACACTCGCGCGTGAGTTCTATGCGGTGATCGCACTGGCCATCCTGGGCGGTGTGGCCATCACCTTCATGCATTTCGACCCGATCCGCGCGCTGTACTGGAGCGCGGTGATCAATGGCGTTACCGCGGTGCCGATCATGGTCATCATGATGCTGATGGCGCGAAGCCGGCGGGTCATGGGACAGTTCGCCGTCAAGGGCGTGCTGGCCTGGGGAGGATGGCTCGCAACGCTCGCGATGGCGCTGGCGGCTGTGGGCGTGTTCGTACCGTCATAACAGACGCGTGCCACCGCGAACCCGGCTTTCGCACGGAACAGCGGTGCCCCGCAATTCGGGCCGCACGGGTTGCGCAACGGCAAGAGAATCTGAACTTCCCCGTTTCAGGTTCGTCTGAACCGTGCATCCGGCCAGCGACAGCGCCGTCACATGCTGACGGTTTGCCGACAACAGCGTGGCCGCTCCCGTTCGCCAATCAAGGAGGATTGCAAATGCCGAAAAAGCGTTCAGATGAATCGTCAGCCGCACGCGGCAACCGCAGCGACAGGATTCTAGCCGCGCCCGTTTTCTCGCAGCCACAACCCACGCCGGACCCGCAAACTTTCGTGGTCAGGCACGCATCCGATGCCGCAGCCTACAAGGTCATCGACGAACTGAACCGCGAGCACAAGCTGAAGGCGCTGCCGTTTCCGCCACCGCGCGGCGGCACCGAGCCCCGGCTGACGTTTGCGGAGGTGGTGGACAACAACCAGAAGCTCCTCGATACGATCAGCGCGAACGGACAGATCGTCTTTCACGCCACCGGCGATTGCGGCAGTACGAAAGGTCCGGCCACCCAGAATGAAGTTTCGGACAAGATGGTCAGCGACTTCGACGAAGCCGATCCCGCCGAAGTGCCGCAATTCAACTTCCTGCTGGGCGACATCGTCTACAGCTTTGGCGAAGCGCAGTACTACTACGATCAGTTCTATGAGCCGTACCGCAACTATCATGCGCCGATTCTCGCCGCTGCCGGCAATCACGACGGAATGGTTTCGCCGTTGCAGCATGAGAAGAGCCTGCAGGCGTTTTTGAGGAACTTCTGCTCCGACTGCTTCCAGGTCTCTCCCGATGCGGGCAACCTTTCACGGACGGCGCAAATTCAGCCAGGCGTTTTCTTCACGTTCGAGGCGCCGTTCGTGCGCATCATTGCGTTGTACAGCAATACGCTCGAGGACCCAGGCGTGATCTCGGACCGCCAAATCGGCAACAGCCAGCTGAAGTTCCTGAAAGCGGCGTTATTGCGGGTGAAGAAAGAGAACTATCGAGGCGCCCTGCTTTTCGCGCATCACCATCCGCCCTATGTGGCGCGCGGCCGTCATGGCTGGAGCCTCGAAATGCAACAGCAGATCGATACTGTTTGCAATGAGGTCGGTATCTGGCCGCATGCCGACCTCGCGGGACACGCGCACAACTATCAGCGCTTTACGCGAACCCGTTCCGATGGCACCCACATCCCTTACATCGTTTGCGGGAACGGCGGTCACGCCGTGCAGCGACTCACCACCAACGGACAGCCGCCCCTTCGCGCGCCGCAGCTGATCCAGGCTGCGTCGAAAGACACGGATGCCGTGGTCCTTGAAAGCTACGACGACCGCAACTTCGGCTATTTACGGCTCGTCGCCAACGCGAGGCAACTGCGTATCGAATACCATCCCGCGGTTGACGGACCCAACACGAAGACCCCCGACGATCAGGTGACCATCGATCTGGCCACCCGGCAGGTCGCTCACTACGTGGCTCGCGACTCGGGAATACCCGCTCTTGCGGAGCGCATTCGTCAGTTCGCGCAGGTCAAGCCCCACCAAGGCTGATGGGCGCACAATCCGCCCCCGATCTCATGCGAACCGCGGTTCCCGCGCGTTTCCCCGCATTAAAGATTTGTGACTTCCTACCGTAATAATAGAAGTGAGGCGGCTCGCAGCGTTCGAGCCGCCGCTCAACCCGGTAGTCGGAGAACAGCGTGAGATTCAAGGCGGCTTCGTGCCCTAAAGAAACCAATCCGATTGAGTCCCGGGTCGATAGCGACGCACATGCCAATGGCTGGTCAGCCCGCAACCAGCAGTTTCTTTCCTGTTTCCTGTCGCGGTACGGTCAACGCAGGACCATACCGTTCTCGAGTCTCTGCATTGCCGTCGTTGCCGGCGTTGGCATCGGTGCTCTTGTGCATCAAGCGGCCGGTGAAGCGGCGATTACCCTACGTGTCGCATTGTCGATGGTGTCGGGCGCAGCCGGTCTCGCGATCGTTCGTCGCAAACTCGGCGTGGATTACGCGCGGCAAAGCGCCGCCACCGCACTGGCGAGCGGGCTTCTGCACGCGAATCGCGACTGCCTGAAGGTGCTCGCTACCGACGGAAAAATGCTGCGGGCGTCGGAGCATGGCGCGATGTTGATGGAAGCGGAGTCACCGGAGCAACTGTCCGGCGCGGGGCTCTTGCCGGAAACGGCGCCCGCCAAATCCTTCTCGGCCGCCGTGCGGTCCTCGCCGGTCCAGAATGCGAGCCAGTCGGGGCGTACCAGGTGGTGGAACTCCACGCTCACGCCAGTGACGGGCGACGACGGTGCGGTGAGCGCGCTGCTTTGTGCTTCCGAGGACGTCACCCAGCAATCCGAGCTGCTGAAGACACTGATCACTTCGGCGCCGAGCGCCGCGAGGCAGCGGCCCACATAGGGACCGGCGAGAAAGTGGCTGTAGTCGACGACGCGAATACCTTCGAGGGGACGGGCTTGCATCAGTTCGCTCCCGGACGGCGCGGCACCATCAGGCGACGTTCGCCGCGCTGGACGACCTGGCCGTCCTGATTGATCAGCTCGGACGGCAGCACGACGATGCCCCAATCCGGACGGCTGTTGCTCGCGCGCATATTGCCCACGCGGAACCTGACGTGAAGCACATCGTCGACCTTGATCGGCAGCAGGAAATCCCACGTCCAGCCGAGCGACATGCCGGGCAGGAAGCGATAGTCGCTCTGCGTCTTCAGGCCGTCCGCGATCGACAAGCCGAACAGCCCGTGCGCGACGATCGACCCGAAGTGGCTCGCGTTCGCATATTCCTCGTCCACATGCACGGGCGTGTGATCGCCGGTCAGATCGGCGTAAGCGAGAATGCGTTCTTTCGTGACCGTATAGGTCGGGCTCACGCACGCGTCGCCTTCGTTCGCGTCGTCCCAGTACTTTTCGATGACCGTGCTCATGCTTTACGCCTCCGCGCGTGGATTGATCGCCAGCGCCTGCGCAACGCACGTGGCAGGTTTGGCCTGAATGAGTTCGAGCGCAAGTCCATCCGGCAGACGCAGCCAGTTGCGCCCTTGCGGCATTTCACTGACGCCGAACGCTTGCCGCCAGCGTCCAGGCTTCCTCCGCCTTCGTCATCGAAAGATGGATGCCGGCGGCCTTCGCGGCTGCCATCGCTTCTTCGATCGCCGCCAACGCGGTGGCTTTCAGAACGGGCTCTTCGTACAGTTGCCCATACGTCAGACTGGTGATGCCGGTGATCGCGCCGGTCGCGACATTGATCAGCAACTTGTCCCACATGGTGCCGAGGATGTTGTCGCTGACCTTGGACGTCCTCGTGGCCGAGACCGTTTTGCAGCGACAACACGAGCGTGTCGGGTCCGACGAGGTCGAGCGCGCCGCGCATCGCCGAATCGGTGTGGAAAGACTTGACCAGCACGATGGCGAGGTCCACCGGCCCGACTTCGGCGGGGTTCGTCGTCGCGCGGACTTTCACGCGGCATGACCCGGTGGCATCGTCGACTAACAGGCCGTCGCAGCGCATGGCCTCGACGTGCGCCGCGAAGCGGTCGACCAGCCACGTCTGATGGCCACCTTCAGTCAGCGCGGAGCCGATCGCGCAACCCAACGCGCCGGCCCCCAGGAATGCGATCTTCATAGGTGTCTCCGTGATATGGAGACGAAGATACGATTCCGACGTCATGCTGGCAATGCAATGAACGCAATATGAACATTGC
The DNA here is from genome assembly GCF_050434085.1 of Paraburkholderia sp. UCT70. Taxonomy (NCBI): domain Bacteria; kingdom Pseudomonadati; phylum Pseudomonadota; class Betaproteobacteria; order Burkholderiales; family Burkholderiaceae; genus Paraburkholderia; species Paraburkholderia sp. UCT70. The sequence continues at coordinate 2,712,983 of NZ_JBNPVZ010000002.1, forward strand.
CTATTGCAATGGCGCAGTGCGCCACCGCAGGTGGATCAACGTTCCAGCCTTTCCCTCAATGCGTGCGCAGCGTTTGCCCGCTCTGTCCCGCGTTCATCGCCGCGGCTCTTTCCGTTCGATGCATCGCGGCCACCTTCGCTTCCGCGGCCTGTAGATCGGCAGGATACGAACCATCATCGCCCATCGACGGGTTGTATCCCGCCGCTTCAAGTTCTTCGAGTTCGTGCATGACCTCCGCGCGCGTGACTTGATGAGGCTCGGGCTCCGACACAGTTTGTGCATCCACGCTTGCAGAGCTCGCCATCAACATCACACCAACGATCACGAGGCTCAGTAGCAGGGAAACCGCGTATTGATTCAACGATCCGGATTTCATGATGTACTCCTTTTGACATGGGGATGTATTCGCGCATCTGCATTCACTTCGAACCGTCTTGTCAGATTGTGAGAGTTACGCGATGCACATCCGGTAGACGGAGTTTTCTCGTTGGATATTCCCGGGCTTCGCGTCAAAGAGCACTGTGATAATCCGGATACTTCCAAACGCCTAAATAGAACTCCCACGCAATCTTCGCCGCTCGATCCCGTTGCGCAATTGCCCCGCGACGAACGCGCCGACGATCAGAGCCAGATATAAGGCCACGAGATCGTGACGCCAGGCATTCAGCGTAAGCTGATGCGCGATCAGTTTTGGATCGGGAGCCGCGAGGATCGCCCGCTTCGCTTCGACGGTTCGCATCATCCGCACAAAGCCCACCGCGGACAGCAATGGCAGCACGATGACCGAAGTGAACAGCACAGGCTTCATGCGAAGCGCCCATGGCATGTGACGCAAGCGAAACCATAGTCCGAGGCATCCGTGTATCCATCCGGGCGCGAGCAGCGCAAGCTGCAAACCTTGCGTACCTGTCGTTAGCAACTGGATCACGACGCGCTCGTAGTCCGGTTCGAAACCATACAGCGCGGACGCGAGCCGGGTCGTCACCGCATGACGGATCAGCAGCAGCGGCAGGCTGATTCCTGCCCACAGACGCACCCACTCCACCGCAGGCAACGCCCAGTGACGGCGCGCATAGATGGTTCGCATCGCCAGCGCGAAATGCAGCGCGGCCGCCCCATACAACGCAATCGTTCCAGGCGCACTGCGCCAGAGCCGTAGCGCTAGAACGAGACCACGTCGGGCAAGTTCGAGCGACCAGATTCCGAGTGCGTGATTGAGCAGATGGAGAAAGAGATAGACCAGCAACACCACGCCGGAGCCGAGTTGCATCCGGCGCAACGCGGCTTGTATCCGCAACGTCATGCGAACGTCCCGCCGGTGTCGTGCGCCACGTGTCGGGCAAACGCGGCTTCGATGACGACCTGTTCCGATGCGCGAACCATATCGACGATGTTCATTTGATCACCCATTTGCCGTCAAGTCTTACCTGCAAGACCGCGGGGATGCGGTGGTTATTCCCGATTCGATTTACGTGGCTTCGCAGTGTCGAGCGAGTACGACACTCTGGTGTGCCCGCGATAACGATTCGGCCCGTGTTGCGTGAGTTAGCGACTATGATTGATTGGTTGATTTTGGCCCACCGGAACCACATCGACAGGCCGATGAAAGACTTCTACCAAATCGAATGCAAGTGCGGATATGCGGTGATGCGAACCTGACGCCCTTCATGCGGCACGGCGGCAAGTTGCTGATGGCGCACGGCACCGTCGATCAGACCGTCAGCACGCAGGCAACCGAGATCTACTGTCAGCGCATGCTGGTGACGATGGGCTTTAGCGCGGTCGGCTCGTTCGCGCGCTTCTATGAGATTCCGGGGCTGCAGCACGCGGTCGGCACCGAGTTCAATGCGTCGTGGGACTCGCTGACGACGCTGGAGAACTGGGTCGAGCACGGCACACCGCCGGCGCATCAGGTGGTCACCGATACGGAGGGTGTGCCGGGACGCACGCGGCCGCTATGCCAGTATCCGGCGTGGCCCAGCTATAACGGCGCGGGCGACGTGAACAGCGCGAGCTCGTTTACCTGCGTGCAGTGAAGCCGGTCATGAAGAGGCTGGTCGGTCGCGGCGCTAACTGGATGAATCGACATCGTGCCGGAATCGACGGCGTTGCGCGGGGTCGGTGATGCAGTCCTCGACCCGCTGGACGAACTCGTCGAAATTCGCGGCATGCCGCGCCTCGCGACTGGCGATCATCTTCGCGATCGGGCCCAGATAGACGGCCAGCTTAACGGCGACGGCATCGATGCTGGCCTGATCGATCGCACTGTCTGGCGACGTGCCCGCGGCGCTCGCGGGCGATACAGCCGATACCTTTGCGGCAGCCGTCGCGACGCGTGAGCCCGGCGATGACGAGGTCATCATCGACATATCGGGCAAGCCCGCCGTCAGCCGCGCGAAGGCCTGCTCGAATTCGAGCCGCGCCGTGTCCGGCAACGCCGCCGCCAGCTGCGCGCCGAGCGTCGGCAGGTCGTTCGTCTGGGTGGCCGCGCGTCGCACCAGAAGGCTCGCGAGCGGGCCCATCTGGGTCGCGAGTTGGCGTTCGATGCGCGCGAGCATCTCAGGCGGCCAACTCGGCGGCGCCGAAGGCGCCGGCACAGGTGCGGGGTCGACGCCCGTCGCATGCGCTGGCAAGGAAGCGGACGCGGACCAATACGCGGACGGCGTCACGATGGTCCGGTCATCGTCGGCCGCCGCCGGTGAGACGGCCAACAACCTCAAGCTCGCGAGCCATTCCGCGGCCGAACCGAAGCGGTCGTCCGGCCGTCTCGCGAGTGCTTTCGCGACCATCGCGTCGAGCGCCGGCGGCAACGCGGAGACGATTTCCGATGGCCGGGCCGGCGCATCTTTGAGGATCTTCTGCCTGATCGTGGCCGGCGAGCCGACGAACGGCTGGCGGCCGGTCAGCATCCGGTACAGCACGACGCCGGCCGAGAACAGGTCCGCGCGGGCATCGACCGATTCGCCCTCGAACTGCTCGGGCGACATGTAGCTCGGCGTGCCGATCATCCACCCGGACGAGGTGGCGGATGAGCCGATGCGCGCGACGCCAAAATCGGCGACCTTCAGAAGCCCTGCCGCCGTGACGAGCAGATTCGCGGGCTTGATATCGCGGTGCACGACGCCGGCCTCATGCGCATACGCGAGCGCGGCGAGCAGTTGCGCGAGCCAGTGGAAAGCGTCCGACAGCGGCAACGCGTGGCCCGGCACCAGCAATGTATCGAGGCCATGCCCGGCGACGTACTCCATCACGATATAAGCCGTATCGCCGTCTTCGCCGAAATCGTGGACCGTGACGATGTTCGGATGCGCGAGCCGACCGGCCGCGCGTGCCTCGTTGCGAAAACGCAGCAGCATGTCGCCACTCGTGTCCTCGCCGGCGAGCAGTTCGCGACGCACGGTTTTCAGCGCCACCGGTCTTTCCAGGTGCGGGTCGAACGCGAGATAGACGAGGCCCATGGCGCCCGTCCCCAGCACGCGGTCGATGCGGTACTTGCCAATGCACGTAGGCGTTGCTTCGTTGCTCATTCGGGTTCCGGTCGAGGGGCGCCTGGCCGATCACGCCAGCTTACGCTCCCAGCATCCGCAGCGCTTCGACGAGACTCGTTTTCATGCGATTGAACGAGACCGCGAGCGAGGCGATTTCGTCGCCGCCGCGCGTCGAAAACGATGCGGTGTCGAGCTTGCCGAGGCTGACTTCGTCGGCCGCGCGCGACAATGCCTTGAGCCGCTTCGTCACGAGGAAATGCACCATCAGGTTCAGCGCGATCAGCACGCATCCGAACACCGCGGCGAACGACAGCATGAACGTGCGCCAGACGCTGTGCGCCTGTCCCAGCGGCAGCGACATCGGCACGGACACGACCTGCGCGCCGATCGTTTCATGCAGGGGCCAGTTGAAGCCGTTCGCCGGCCCGTATTTGTCGATCATCGTGCGCGGCGCCGCGCTGGGCGTGCTGTGGCATTCGAGGCACGCGCCCGAGTCGATGCGGGTGGGCCGCGCGATGTACAGGCTGGGGCCCGACGGCGTCGCGCGTTCGCCAATCAGTTCGGGCAATTCGGGGTGGTCATGCAGGCGCCGGATCACATCGGTCTCCCAGTCCGTGGCGCGGTCGCGCGGGTTGGTCGGATCGAGCATCGCGCTCTTGTACGAGAAGCCCGGAAACTTCTTCTGGATCGCGAGCAGGCTCTCGACGGCGGAATACGCGGGAATCGACTGCGGGACGAACGCGTATTTGATCTGCGTGGCAAGCAGCGGCGTCACCTGTTCGGACGTGTAGTTCTGCGCTGCGGTAGCGGCTTCGATCATCAGGCTCGCGTCGCGCACGGTCGTCTGCACCGCGTTTTCCTGCAACACCCGGTCGGCCACGAAACCCGTCGCGGCGAATCCCGCGGCGAACACGACGAGGAAGGCGAGATTGAACTTCAGAGTCAACGACAGGTTCATGGCTGCTCCACGCGAATGGTGTGCAAGGGCGTCAACGCCCGGTGGTGCATGGTACGTCAATGCGCGTCGGCGTCGTCCGGCGTAGGTTAGTGCCGGTATAGCCAGCTGGGGCCGGATTCGGGACGCACCGCCGGCGGCGCTTGCGCGGGCCTTTTGTGTGGCTCGCTCGCTTCGGGACGCACCGCCGGCGGCGCTTGCGCGGGCCTTTTGGTTGGCTCGCTCGCCGGGCGTGGCGGCGGCGGATGCAATATCGGCCGCCATTCCGGCAAAACGTCCAGATGGGCGTCGACCTGCGCGCGGAAGGCCGCTGTCTTCAGGCGCGGCACAAAGCGTTTGACGAAGGTGGCACGCTCGCTGACGCTGCTCGTGAGCCAGTCGGAGACGTCGGCGTAGTCGACGGCGCGAAGTGGCGCGGCAAGTTCGTGCCTGCTCGCGAGCCGTCCCGCCATCCCGACCAGCGCGTCCCGAAAGCCTGGCGGCATCGTGCCGATGAACTCCGCGGATGGCCGGGCTTGCGCGCGCAGGGGCCCGTCGACAAGTCGCTCGAGGTACTGGCCCGCGTGCAGGATTTGCCTGGGCGCCTGGCCAGGGGCGCGAACGACGACGATCGCGTCGTCCCCGGACTCCGCGAAGATTGCGGCGCGCTCGCCGGTGGTCATCGCGACGACCGACCACGGACCATTGCCTGAAGGTTTGATGTCGAGGCCGTGAAGTTCGATCGACAGCGGCGGTTGCGCACCTGCGCTCACGTTGCAGCCGCCCTTGAGCCAGCCGCTCAGCATCGTGATTCGCAGCGGTCCCACCGCGGCGTTTTGCGACGCCGACGGCGTTTTGAGCAGTATTTGCGTTTGCGGCCCGAGCGCGATCAGCGTCCCCGCACCGTCTTCGAGCTGCGCGGATTTGCCGGCGTCGGTTTCGATGATGTCGTCGTCGCGCAGCCTGGCGCCCTCGCCCGTCCGATACAGCGAGGCGCCGCGAATCACCGACACGGGACTCTCGGCGAACGAGACGACGACGTCCGCGTGGACGAGCGGCACCGCCGACGCAAACAGCGCCAGCGCGCCGCCCGCGCGTGCGCGCAGGAAGGCTGACGCCAGCATGACGAGGAAACGGCGAGCGGATGGCATCATCGGGGTCCGTTACGTCGGTGTCTGCGGTACTGTTTATCGTAGACGGTCCGATTCCTCGAGGGGTTCACCGACGAAGGCCGACACACGGCGTATTTCCCCAATCGCGGCGCGCGGCTTTCAAAAAGACGCGCATCGCGTTGTTTTTTGCGGACCGCCGCGCTTGCCTCAATTCCCAAACGTCGCCAGCTTGAACGTGCACGCAGTCGCCCCCGGCATCAGAAGCCCCTGCTCCACGCCAACGGGCACCTGACTATTGCCCGGCCCGTACAGCCAGTAGGTGAAGTAAAGCGCTCCCGCATGGCTGACCGCCAGTCGTTCCAACGTCTGGAACGGCCCCGAATTGATCTTGCCCAGCTGCGGCACGAGGTTGATATCGGTCGAACCGCCGAGCGTGTGCGGAATGGCGTGACCCCGGTGATAGGTCCCGCCGTTGGCGAGCGGATGTCCGCGCATCCGCGTCGCGATTTCCTTGCGCGGCACCGTACTCTTTCCCTGACTGATTCCCCACGCTGCAATGAGGCGCTCGGTCGTCATATCGAACAGATATGAAAACTGGCCCACGGAAGTTTCGAGCAATTCGCACGATGCCACGCGCCGGACATAATCATCAGCCCACAGGTTGACCAGCAGCGGGGCCACCTCGTCGCTAAACGCAGCGGTCGCATGCGCGTGCGACAGGCGCGGCAAAATGCGGTTGAGTTCTGCGTAATCCGTCATGTGTCACCTCGACAGCGTGTGTCGCGCGGTTCGCGCGGCTCGCTTCGTCCTTGCTATCCGCCCGCTCTCGCGACCGCCTCCTGCAAGCGCCGCCGCACCTTGCCGACATCGACGCCGCCAGGTCCCGGCGTGTCGCTGATCGGCATATAGCGCGCAGGCGTATGCAGCAAATAGGCCTGCATCTCATCGATCACGATCCGGTCGCTCGGGTCGTAGCCGAGATTCTCCAGTTGCCGGGTCAACTCCGCGCGTTCCTCGAAGCTCAATACCTGCCACCAGAAAGCGCGGCACGCGTGTGCGTAGGCACCGTCCGAGAAGTACCGCCAATGGCCTAATTCGTGACTGAGGATCGCGGCCCTGACCGTGGCGTCGATCGTCTCGCCGCCTGGCGCGCGACCCAGCCCGGGAATGGTAATCAAAAAATCGTGTGCGTTCGCCGCTTTCCAGATTCCCTGCTCCTCGCGAATCAAACGCCATCGCAGGAGAATCGTCTGCAACGTGCGCTCGCCCTGGTTCAGCACCACGCCCTGCTCGCGCGCGAGTTCGAAAAAATGCGCCAACTCCTCCGCGCTGAAGTTGTTGCCCGCCGTCAGCCCGGCGGGGTCGGTGCCAAAGCGCCGCGCGTGAGCCGCGATGGCCGCCGCCGACACCACGCGGTCGCGCGGCATATCGCGGCGTTCGAGCAATGCCACCACGCGCGTGAACATCGCGCCCTGTTGCTCGAGGCTGGCCGCCTGCATCACATGGAGTCCGGGTTGGTCCGTCACGGTGAACAGTTGCAGGCGCGCGTCGGGAGCCAACGCGGCGGCGAGCCGGGCAAGCGGCAAGCGCACCGCTCCGGTGTCGTCGTCGACGGCCGCGGGTCTGTCGGCGGCGTTGTTCGAGTCCTGCGGACCCGCGGCGACCGCGATCGTGGTGACGCACGCGAACAGCAGCGCCACACCTGTCGCCACGTCGCAATACACGCGATAACGTGTCATCGGTGGCAACCTCGAAAGCGCCTAATCCGTGACCGTGACGATCGTCACCCGACGATTCTCGGGCGCCGTCGGATTGCGCTTGTTCAACGGATCGGAAGAACCTTTGCCGAGCGACGATAGCCGCTCCGCCGAGATACCGTCTTTCCGCGTCAGATATTCGACCACCGCGGCCGCACGGTCTTCGGAGAGCTTCATGTTGGCATCGGGAGACCCGCGAGGATCGGCGTGCCCTTCGACGCGAAACCGGTACGCCGCGAGTTTCTCCGACTGCAATGCACCGGCGACCTTGTCGAGCGCGGCCTTCGCGCTGTCGGTGAGCATGGCCGAATTGGTGGCGAACGTGATCAGGATTTGCGCGGCGGGTTTTCTCGCGGGCGCGGGGCGCGGCGCGGCGGACGGCGGCTTGTTCGACAGCACGAAGCCGCGCGTCACGACGTTCTCGCCCGACTCGCTCGACTCGTCGGGCTCGAGCGCGCGCGTCACCGACTGCTCGTTGATGTCCTGCTCGTTCAGGACCGGTTCGGCTGCGCGCAAGGCCGTGCACAGCAATGCGAGCAAGCACAGCGTGGCGGACAGAACGCCGCCCGGAATGCGTCGTGCGGAAGACGGATGCGTCAGGCGTGACATACGGCGATCTCCGCAGAATGGAGTTGCGGTGAGGCCGCCAGCGCCCCTTTACGGACCGTCGGCGAACACCGGCGGGAACCGGCGTATGACAGCCTCATCCTTTAAAGACGAATCATGGGAAGTCAATTTGAAACGCTTACCCTTACCCGCGGCGGCGACGTCAGTGATGCCGTTGCTGTGCGCCCGGGTTCGAAATCACGTCGATCACCGAATCCCACTCTTGCGTGCCGACGTCGAGCAGACTCGCGAACTGCAAGCCGGTCGTCGTGCCCGCGGAAACTCTCGCCGAAGCCGGCACGGCGGGTGAACCGTCGCTCCACCAGACCGCGTGTCCCATGGCGACGGTCTGTTCGAGCAAGGCGGCGAATCCGCCGTCGGCTGCATCAGAAATGGCGAGCCGCCACGGCATCGATGCGCGATCCCCATTGAACAGGCTCTCGGCTCGCAACGCCGCGTCGAAAGCATCGAGGGCAAATTCCTGCGTCAGTGTCGACAATGCGAGCGCCACCAAGCGGTCATACCATCCTTGCGCATCGGCTAGTCGCCGTGCGAGTTCGGCGCCGTCGATCGCCTCAGCGATCGTGAACGGAAAATAGCGCCCCACACGGTCCACGCCCGGCGTCAGAACGCCCGCCCACGCGCTCGGGCCATACAGACCCGCGCCCAGCGCGAAACACCACACCGGGGCATTCAGATACAGTTCCAGCCACTGCGCGCCAAAGCGCTGCCGCGAGAGCAACATGCCTTCCTGCAAGCGCTCATCCCAACGCGTGACGAACTCGACTGGCAAGCGCCGTCCCACGAAGTCGCCATGCGTGCGCACCTTGCCGAAGAAGCCGGGCCCGGATGTCGGCTCCTGCGCAAGCTCGCCGCTCATAGCCGATCCGGACAGCGAAACTGCTCGAGCATGGCACGGCGAAACGGATTCACGATGCTGCTGGCTGCCAGTTCGAACTCCGCGCGCCGGCCATCCGAGTCGAAGCTCAGGCGAAAGCGGTCGGGTTGCGCGGTGGGTTGCAGACGCGCATCGTCCATCAGATGCAGCAGTGCCCACGGTCCGTCGGCGCGCGCCGCCGGTGTGCTGCCCGCCGGCGTGAACTCGACGTGCGCCTGGCCGGTGCCCTTGCCGCTCGGCCACTGGAACACCATCGATTGCGGCGTGTCGGGTTTGACGACCATTTGCTGCCCATCGATGTCGAGCGTGAACTGGGTAATCGATGGATCGATGGTGAGCGGCTTCACCGTGAAGCGCACCGACACGTCTCGGCCGCCGGCCCGGAAGAACGCGTCGCGGATCTGCGCGGCGCGCTGGAACTGGCCGAGCACGTCGACCGGGATGCCGAGCGTATCGACGCCGCTGCGCCATTTCCACTGCGGTCCCGACATGTCGACCATCGTTGCCAGATTCTTCTGGAAGAAATCGTCGATCAGGCCGCCTGGGCTCAACAGCCTGCCGAAATCGTCGGGCGCGACGTCGCGCGTCGAGCCGCGCACGAGAGGATAGCGACCGTCGAGCGCCTGCCGGCACAGCTGCGCCACGTTCGCCTGCCACAACGCGTTCAGGCGCGCCCGCTCGCCGCCCACCATCAGCGACCCCGCCCCGCTCGCGACGCTGGTGGCCACCGTCGCAAGCGGCGGCGGCGATCCCTGGGCCACCAGCTTGAGCTTGTTCAACGCATCGCCGGGTGGTGGCGGCAAGCCCTGACGGCGCGCCGAGTCCGCGGCCTCCAGATAGGTCGCGGCGTCCTTCAGCGCGGCGAGTTGCGCGTCCAGCGGAGCCGGGCCCGGTGCGCCGGGTTTGCCGGCCAGTTCATGCAGCGCCTGGAAATGCGCGTCGACCGGATTGAGTTCGGCCGGCGCGGGCGGTGCCGCGTCTTCCGGCTGGTTGCCGAGTGCGCTCTCGAGGCGTTTTTTGGCCGCATCGAGCTTGTTGGTCAACGCGGCAACGCCCTGCTCCGTCAGCGAACCGCCTGTTTTGGTGCCGCCCAGCGTGGTTTCCTGCGCCGCGGCCAGCATCAGCGAGCGCAGCGGCGAGTCGGGCGCCGCGAGCACATTTGCCACGCGTGCCCCCTGCTGCACGCCGTCGAACGGCACCACGTCGATATCGTTGAGCAACGCGTCCCACTGGCGGATGTACTCGTCGTAGTAAAGCCGGGTGATGCCCGCCTTCAGATCCTCGATACCGTTCGGCGTCAATACCGATTCCTGACGGCCGAGCACCCAATCGTCCTTCGCGATATCGATCACCGCCGCGTCGCGCAACTGGCCGAACTTCTGATAGCCGGCCCGCGTGTACGCGCCTGAAACACCGCGCGTCAACGGCGCGCCGCTCTTGCGCACGAGCACTAGCGCGGCATTGCGCCCGGCCGCGTTGGCGACGCTGAACTCCGGCAGTCTGCTCTGTTCGAGATCGCGTTTGACGCGGTTGAACAGACGCTGCGTCAGCGGCATTTTGGCGAGCGTCGCGCGCGCCTGCGCGATCAGATCCTTGTCGAGCGGCAGCGACGCATCGAAGCGCGCCGGCTGGAACAGCGCGGCGAGATGGCCGTCGAGATCGTTGCGCTGATCGTCGCTGGCATCGCGCAACGGCCCGCGGCGCCAATCGACATCGGCCCACAAGCGCACCGAGTCGGCGTCGAAGTGCAGCGAATCGCCCAGCATCAGATATGCGCGCAAGACCTCATACTGGAAGTCGGGATTGTTCGCGTCACCGCGGCGCAATTCTTCTTCCATGCGGCTCACGACCAGAGGCAAGAGAGTCTGCCGCAACAGCCGCCGATAACTGGTCTGCGCTTCGAGGCCGAGCTTATCGCCCTGATAAAGGCCGAGGCGCGACAGCCACGGCGCGCTCCTGTCGCGGTCCGCGTAACCGCCGGGAAGGTCGCGCGCGGCATTGAGCAGCGGCAGCAGCGCGAGCGGATTGTCGCCCGGCTGGGTGGTCTGCGCGAGCTTCTGCAACTCGGCAACGTGCTGTCGAACATCGGCGACGTAAGCGCGATTGCGTTGATAGCTGACGAAGAACAGAACCAGCGCCAGCACCGTGACGATGCCGATCGCCGCCAGCGCGGCGCGCTGAAACCAGGCGCGACGCCGCTCCAGCTTCTGGTTCACGCCCGCGAGTCCGGCTTCCTCGAAGATCACGCCGCGCAGCAGCCGCGTGATGAAGTACGCGCGCCCGCTCGCCGGATCGGGCAACACGACCTGTTGCTGGAAGCCGAGCGCCGAGGCGACCGCGCTCATCACGCGATCGATCGGCCGGCCTTCCTGGGTGCCGCTCGTGAAATACACGCCGCGCAGCAACGCGGACTCCTCGAAGCGCGAGGTACTGAAGGTTTCGTCGAGAAAGCTTTTCAGTACGGCTTGCAGACCCGCGAACTGCTCCGGAAATCCATAGACGAGCGCACGCCGGCGCACATCGGTCTCGCGCTGCATACGGTTCAGCACGCGGGCTTGCAACTGCTTTTCCAGCGCGTCGAATTCGGCGGGAAATGCGGCCAGTGCGTCGTCTGGTGAGCCTCGCTCGGTGAACGGGAACGTCATGCCCCAGACCTGTTCGCGCTCGTCGCGGCCGAGGTCGTCGAAGAATTCCGCGAAACCCGCGAGCAGATCGCATTTGGTCACGATCACGTAGACCGGAAAACGCATGCCGAGCTTGCCGTACAGTTCCCTGAGACGCTCGCGCACGGCTTGCGCCTGCTGCGCGCGTTGCGTGTCGGACAGTTGCAGCAGGTCGCGCGTCGACAAGGCCACGATGACGCCATTCAGCGGCCGGCGTGGCCGATACTTGCGCAGCAGTTGCAGGAAGCCGGCCCACGCGGCCTGGTCGGCTTCGGCGAAACTATCCTGGGTGGTGAAGCGGCCCGCGGTATCGAGCAGCACCGCATCGTCGGTGAACCACCAGTCGCAATTGCGCGTGCCGCCCACGCCGCCGATCGACTGCTTGCCGAGCCGCTCGGCGAGCGGAAACTTCAGCCCGGAGTTCAACAGCGCGGTGGTTTTGCCCGTGCCGGGCGCGCCGACGAACATGTACCACGGCAACTGGTACACGTACTGACTACCGAAGCGCCCCTTGACCCGCGCCTTGCGCAAGGTCGCCATGGCGGCTTCGAAACGCTGCTTCAACGCCGCGATGTCGGCCTCGGATTCTTTCTTGCCGGGCGCGGGCTCGGCCGGTCCCTCTGCCACCACGCGAGTGAACTGGATGTTGGCGAGACGCACCGCGATCCAGCGCACGCTCCAGTACACCGCCCACACCAGCAGCAACACGATGATCACGGCCCAGCGGCTACTGTTGCTTTCGAGCGGCTCATGACCCGCGTACGCGACGAGCGGCCCCTCGACCCACACGATCAGCGACAGCGCGAGCACGCCGAGCAACGACAGCACGATGGCTCGTCTGAGCCAGCCAAAGATTTTCATACCCGGCTCCCCTGTGCCACCCGCGACGGACTCATCCCGAAGGCCTTCACGACGCCGCTCCCGGCGCCAGCACCGTGATATCGACGCGGCGGTTGCGCGCGCGATTCGCGGCGGTGTCGTTCGGTGCGATCGGCTCGGCGTCGCCGCGCCCTTCGGCGCTGAAGCGGGCGGGGTTGCCGGCCCGCGACGCGAGCATGTCGCGCACCGCTTCGGCGCGCGCCTGCGACAGATGCCAGTTCGACGGGAAGCGCGCGGACAAGACTCGCTGGCTGTCCGTGTGACCCGCGACCACCACGTTGCCCGGCACTTCCTTCAACGCGTCGCCGATACGCTGGATGAGCGGGACGAAGCCCGCGGCCAGATCGGCGCTGCCCGAGCCGAACAGGCCGTCGCCATTGATCGTGACGACGGTCCGGTCGGGCAACTCCGAGACACGCACGAGGCCTTGGGCAATTTCATGCGCGAGGAACTGCGATAGCTTCGGCGCAGGTTTGGGCGCCGCCGCCAGCTTCGACGCAAGCACGGGAGCCGGCGCGACGCGGATGCCGTGCAGCGCTTCGAACACGCGGTCGGACATGTCGTTGAGCCTGAAGCTCAACACCAGATTGACGATCACCAGCACGAGGCAGGCGATTGCTGCCGCCACCCACAACGGCACGAGTTGCAGCAACGGCTTGCGTTCGACCTTGACCGGCAGCCAGTGCGGCGACAGATCGCGTTCGGCCGCGCCGCGCTGGCCGCGAATCATCTGTTCGAGGCGTTCGCGGATCGTGTCGAGCTGCGTGCGGCCACCGTCGATCAGACGGTAACGTCCTTCGAAACCGAGGCCGAGAATCACGTAGATCAATTCGAGCACGTCGATATTGGCCGCGGGGTTCTGCGCGAGACGCTGCAGGATCAGGAAAAAGCGCTCGCCACCCGAGGCCTCGTTGTGGAACGTCACCAGCAAGCTGCGGCTGCCCCACAAGCCCGCCCCCCATGGCGTGCTGGCGATCGCTTCGTCGAGGAACGTGCACAGGCAATAGCGCGAGGCACCGAGCTTCTCGTCGTCGATGCCGTTGGCGCGGCCTTGCGTCTCGAAGTTGCGCACCATTTGCATCAGCTGGTTGCGCAGGTCGTCCACATTCGGATGAGTCGGCAACTGCCGCAACGGCACCGCCAGTTCGATCAGCGGGTTGGCCGCGCGCAACAGCGGATTCAGACCGCCGCCGGCGGGCAGCATCGGCGCGGGCGTTGCCGCGGCCGCCATGAACGCCGCCCGCGCGCCGCCCGGTGTCGGAATCAGAATCGTCGCGCCGGGATCGTCGGCGGGGCCACGCGGTTCGTCTGGACTCACGATGAACTTCCTCAATCAATGCATCAGCGGCGAATTGCCCAGAACTCCATCGTCAGTCCGGGAAAGTCGCCGGCGACGTGCAACGCCATGCCCGCGGAATTCGCGAACTGTTTCCACAGTTCGTTGCCGCGATCGAGTTCGAAGTAGGTAAAGCCCGCATGGAACGGCAGTTGCCGGGGCGCCACGGGCAACGCGCGCAGGCCGACGCCCGGCAATTGCAGATTGACGAGATCGCGAATGCGTTCGATCGGGCCGATCTTCACCTGTGGCGCGAAGCCGGTCAGGATGTGCTCGGCCGGCATTTGCGCGCGCACCGCGAGCACGAAGGTGGCGCCGGCAAACAGCGTCTTGTCCGGCACGATCGCCACGCGCAAGCCGAACTTGCGCTCTTCGAGCGGGATCGCCACGGCGTGCGGGTCCATCACCATGCTCAGCGACGCGCGAATGTCGTCGATCACCGGTGCGAAGGTTTCGCGCAACCACTCATGGCGATACACCGGATACGCCGGCGGCCGCTTCGACGCCTGGCTGAAGGTCGCCAGCTCGCCCGCCAACTGCACCGCCGCCTGGTACAGCGCCTCGGGATGCAGACCGGTCATCGTCGATAGATGCGCGGCCAGCGGCTCGTGACGATTGATCAACTGCAGCAACAGGAAATCGGCCACTTCCGCGACACCCGTCACGCCGGGCTGCGCAAGCCGTCCGGCCAGCGCTTCGCCGCGCTGATGCAGAAGGCCCACGAGGTCGTCGACGAACGCCGCGAGGCGGCGCGCCACCCGATAGTCGAGACACGGCGGGCTGTAGTCGTTTTCGAGCACGACGCGGTTGTCGGGCAGACGCTCGAGCACGCGCGCGACGCCGAGCGCGGTGTAGGCATTCGCCACTTCGGGGGCGAGCGCGAGACGCACGCGCAGTTTGCCGATCTGCAGCAACGCCGCGCCGGCATTCGGATCGTTGCTGTCGCTGACGTCGAATTCAGTGACACGGTGTCGCGCGAAGTTCTCCTCGCTGGCGTCGTTGCCGGTTTCGGCGACACCCGGCCTGCGCACCGGCAACGCCAGTTGGACCAGCATGTTGCGGGTGCCTTCGGGAATCTCGAGCGGCCCGGGCAAGTCATCGTCGGCGGGCAGATCGAACGGTGTGCCATCCGGCATCACGCCGGAGCACGACAGTAGCGCGAGCTTGCCGAGCTTGAGCAGCGACTCGTCGATCTCCAGCGCGGTAAAGCCCCAACTGTACGGACGCAGGCCGGCCGCGCGCGTCTCCAGTTGCCGCTGCAGATAACGGTCGTGCTGCTGCAAGTGCTGGGGCTGCAGAAACATCCCCTCCGACCAGATGACTTTGCTGTTCCAGGACATGTTGTCTCGTTCAAACGTTTCTAGGTGGGATCGGCGGGATGCTTCGGCTGACGCTCGCGGGCCGCGCGCAGTTCGTCGATCTGGGCCTCGTATGCGTCATTGAACGCCTGACCGAAGAGCTTCTGGAAATCGTCGTCGGCTTCGCGCGCGACGGCGCCCTGCAATGCGACGAACAGATCCCACAGTTTCGCCTTGCGGTTGGACAGCACTTTTTCGAGCGCGCCGGAGTCTTTCAGCTGCGCTTCGATCGAAGCGGGATCGAAGCGTCCGAGCACGTGCGCGAGCGCCGCGCGCATGCCGGCGAGCACCGCGAGCTCGTGCGCCTCGATATCGTCGAAGGCGCGCCTGAGCGCCTCGTCGGGCGGCAGATAACCGGCCGAGCGGCCAGTCAGCATCTGCGCCAGCGCGCTGTCGACGTCAGGGAAAAACTTGAGCGGATTGTTGTCGCGCGCGACGATCATCGTCGTGTCGAGACGGGCTTCGCGTTTGGTCATCGAGCGCGCCCGCAGCACGCCCATCGTGCCGCGCAGCGCGTCGCGCAGCATCGTGCCGATCAGACGCGCGAACTCCGCTTCGGGCAGGTTCGGCGCGCGCGACGGATCGAGGCCGAGGCCTTCGAGCAGCGCCTGCAGGGTGCCCAGGTTCTGGCTCGCGGAAGTGGCGGCGGCCGCGTGCCGAACCGGGGCCGGCTGGGCGATCGGCGCTGGCGCGGCAGGCGGTGGCGTGATCGGGTCCGCGGACGGAGCCAGCTGCTGAAGCTGCTGCGCCACAGGCTCCAAAGCGGGCTGCGCAGCGGACGACGGCCCCGGCGCCGCGCCAGGTACAGCCACCCGCGCGGTGGCGGCTTGCGGCGCGACCACCGGCACGACCACCGGCACCACGGGAGCCAAAGGGGTCGATGGCGCAAACTGCGTCGACGGCGTTGTCGGTATCCCGAACAGATCATCGAACGGTGTCGCCGCCGACCCTGCCGCGCCGGGATCGAGCAATCCCGGCGGCAAGCCGGTCGGGCCGCCCAAAGGCGCGGCCGCCGGCGCGGGCGCAGTGGGCCACCCCGGCAACTCGTGCGAAGGATGCGGCGCGGCCGGCGAACCGCTGCCCGGCTGCACGGGCGTTTCCCATTGCGCCAACGCCTCCGCGAGCGGGTCGTAGTCCGCCGGAATACCCCCCGTGGGTGTGGCAGGCCGGCCGGGATCGGGCCGGGACGCTTGCGGCGCCGAGAACGCCTGCAACTCCGGCGACACATGATCGCTCTCCGAGCCCGCAAAGCCCGGACCCGACGAGACCCGCTGCGGTTCGCCGAAGCCCGGCTGCCCGAGTGGATCGAGCGCGCCCATCTGCAACGCGTCGCCTTGCGAATCGGCCGGCAACGGTCCACTGAGCACCTGCGCGGCACTCAGCGGATCACGCCCGCCCGTCAGACCGCGCACGCCGGCCGCCTGCTCGCCGATCGACACCTCGAGCAGATACGGACCGATCAGCAGACGGTCGCCGTCCGCGAGCCGCGCCTCGCGCGTGCCGCCCAACGCGCGCTGATTTAGCACGCTCGGATTGCTGCCCAGATCGCACAGCAGATAGTCGCCGCCGCGAAACTCGACGCGCGCGTGAACGCGCGAGATCGCGCGTTGTTGATCGGGCAGCACCAGCGTGCAGTCGTTGGCCCGGCCAATCGTGCCTCCGGCGGGGCCGAACGCGATCGCGATCGGCTCGGCCAGCGTCTCGTCGTTGAATCGCGCAACCCGCAGCGAAAGAATCGGATAGTTCACTTGGCTCCCCACGAGCGGTCAGGTGCATCACTCACGATTTGATTTTTTTGGTTCCGTCGTCGGCGTCTTTGGGCGCGCTCGGCGCGGTCGGTGACGAGCCGCTGCCGGAGCCCGCCGAGCCGCCCGAATTGAGCAGGATCGGTGTGCCCGACACCGCCACGCTGACCGGCCCGACCACCACGAAGGCGCCGCCCGCCTTTAGCGTAATGCTCGCACCCGCTTCGATCACGATGTTCATTCCGGCCTTGATGTGGATATTCATGCCGGCGTCGATCGCATAGTCCATGCCGACCTTTTCCTGCAACTTCTGCCCGACCTTCAGCGACGCGTTGCCATCGACCTGGGCGTTCTGGTCGCCCGTCACGGCGTCGTGGCGCGCGCCGGTGATCGCCACGAACTCGTTGCCGGTCACTTTCAGATGCCGGTCGTTGCCGACGTTACTCAGCATGTCGTTCTTGACCCAGGTCTCGTGGTCCTTTTCGGCGTGGAAGAACAGTTGCTCGCTGCCCTTGTCGTCGTCGAAACGCATTTCGTTGAAACCGCTGCCGCCCTTGGTCGAATTGCTCTTCAGCGTCGAGAACATCTGATTGGCCGGCAGTTCGTACGGCGGCATCGTGTTCGCGTTGTAGACGCAACCGGTCACGAGCGGCCGGTTCGGATCGCCCTCGACGAACTCGACGACCACCTCCTGACCGATCCGCGGCAAGAAGAACGTGCCCCAGCGTTTGCCGGCCCAACTCTGCGACACGCGCACCCAGCACCGCTTCATGCGCGCGTCGGCATCGGCCGGCGGAGCGAACTGCTCCCAATGAAACTGCAGCTTGATGCGGCCATATTTATCGGTGAGGATTTCTTCGCCGTCCGGGCCGACCACCATGGCGGTCTGCGGGCCCGCCACGACCGGCTGCGGCGTCAGCCGCTCAGAGCGGAAGTGGTTTTCCTTGCGCAACGCGGTGAACTCGCAGTCGAAGAGCGGCAGCGAAGGATCGTGGCGCACCGTAGACACATAGACATCCGAATTGATCTCGTACGCGGCGCTGACCACCAGATACTCGTGGTTCTGCGTATCGCAGGCGTGATTCTCGAGCTTGAACTGACCGCCCGGCCAGATGCCGCGCGCGCTCGATCGGCCCGAAATGCTGTCGTTGCGCGCCTGACGGATCTCGATACCGACCTTCGCATAGCGGTCGCCATCGCTGGACTGCGCGTGGCCGCTCAGATGTTCCTGCATCGCGTACACCGGCGGATCGTACACTTTCGGCCGCGTCGCGCGCGACAGCAGGCCTTGCTGATTGCTCAACGTGGGCTTTTCGAAATCGTAGTCGTTGACTTCGTACTTGCCGGTCTGCAATTCCGCGCCCGAACTCCACGCATACACGCATTCCTTCTCGTTCGAAGGCTCGTACCACGCATCGTACGAAACCGACGCATAGTGTTCGATCGGTCCGTGAACGTCGCTCGAATCGGTCAACACCAGCGTGTGCTTGCCCCCTTTGTGCTCGAAGTAGTAGTACATGCCCTCGTGCTCCATCAGGCGGCTCACGAAGGCGAAATCGGTCTCCCGGTATTGCGCGCAGTGCTGCAGCGGCGGATAGGTCGCCTGGCATTTATTGCTGACGTCGATGTTGTAGTCCTGCAGCACGCCGGTCACGATATCGAGCACGCTCTTTTCATGGAAAAAGCGGCTGTGCGCCGCGCGCGTGAGCAGCCACAGCCGCGGACGCACCACCGCTTCATAGCGCGCCATGCGGTTGCGGGTGTTGTCGCCCGGTGCGACGATCCGGAACGCCGTGACGATCCCGTTGAATTGCCGCTCGCCGTCCTCTGGCAACGACAGTGCAATCGAGATGTCATGCCCGAGCAGATCGCCGGCCTGCACATCGTTGCGCTTGCCAAGCAGATCGAGCCGCCATTCGCTCAGGCGTCCCAACTCCTCGGTGCCGCTCAGATGCAGAAACAGCAGATCCTCGCCGGCAGGCGCGCAACTGACGGTGACGTGTCGGTTCGGGTTTTGCGTGGTCATGTCACGGAATCATGGTCTTGACTGTCGCCGGATTGACGATCGTGACCACGCCACCCCAGTTGCACATGCAGGTCGACACGTTGTCGAGCGACGGCTGGTTGCCGAGCAGCACGGTCGGCGCGCCCGGCGTCCACGGCGTCATGGTGGCCGGAATGCACGGCATCGGCGTCAGCACGCCCAACGCCGCCGCCGTCGCGGCGGCGACGGTCGGATTGGCGGGCGAGCTGCACACGCCGAACGGCATGATATTGACGAGCGGAATGTGATCCATGATGTTGGCCGCGGGCGGCCCTTCGCCCATCACCCGGTTGACGGGCAAGACCACGAGCGTCGAAGGCGCCGCGCCGAACGAACATTGCAGCGTCGCGCCCATGCTGACTTGTTGCGGCATAAGAAGGCATCCTCCCCTTTCGATCAATCGAACGTATAGAGAAATTCACCGTCGCGCGCGCCGATCTGCACTTTCGTGACCGGGCGGCCGTTCATCATGCGCGTCAGAAACTCGGTGCTGATACGCGGCAACAGCGTGTTGGTCAGGATTGCGTCGATCATGCGTCCGCCGCTTTCGAGTTCGGTGCAGCGACTGCCGATCAGCTTCACGACGTCGTCGTCGTAGCTGAACGGAATCTTGTGCGACACGCGGATGCGTTTCTCGATCCGGCCGAGCTGCAGCCGGATGATCGCGCCGAGCATCTCGTCGGACAGCGGAAAGTACGGAATGACCACGACGCGCCCCAGCAAGGCCGGCGGAAACACCTTCAGCAACGGCTCGCGCAGCGCTTTCGCAATACCCTCCGGCTCCGGCATCAGCTCCGGGTCTTTGCACAGGCTCGTGATCAGATCCGTGCCGACATTGGTGGTCAACAGGATCAGCGTGTTCTTGAAGTCGATCACGCGGCCCTCGCCGTCTTCCATCCAGCCCTTGTCGAACACCTGGAAGAACAGCTCGTGGACGTCGGGATGCGCCTTCTCGACCTCGTCGAGCAGCACCACGCTGTATGGACGGCGGCGCACCGCCTCGGTCAGCACGCCGCCTTCGCCGTAGCCGACGTAGCCGGGCGGCGCGCCCTTCAGCGACGACACCGTATGCGCTTCCTGATACTCGCTCATGTTGATCGTGATGACGTTCTGCTCGCCGCCATACAGCACCTCGGCGAGCGCCAGCGCGGTCTCGGTCTTGCCGACTCCGGAGGTGCCGGCGAGCATGAACACGCCGATCGGCTTGTTCGGATTGTCGAGACCCGCGCGCGAAGTCTGAATGCGCCGCGCGATCATCTCCGTCGCATGAGCCTGGCCGATGATGCGCCGGTTCAGGTTCTCCGCGAGCTTCAGGACGTTTTCGATTTCGTTGCGGACCATCCGGCCCACCGGTATGCCGGTCCAGTCCTGCACGACGGAGGCGACCGCCTGCTGGTCGACGGTCGGCAGGATCAGAGGATCTTCGCCTTGATGCTGCGCGAGCTGCGCCTGCAACTCGCGCAGTTCGGCGAGCCGCGCTTCGCGCGTCGCGGTGTCGCTGGCGGAGTTGTCAGTCGCGCCGGTGGCCGCTGTTTCGTTTACCGTTCCGTTCGCAGCTTCGTTCGCTTCGTTCGCTTCGTTCGTGCGGCTGGCTTGCGCCGCGCCTTCCACCTTGCCGGTCTCGCCGCGCAGTTGCGCGCGCAGCGCGAGAATCCGCGTCACCAGTTCTTTCTCCGCCTGCCAGCGGGTGTCGAGCATGGCGAGACGCGCCTGTTCGGCGGCGAGCTTTTCCGCCGCGGCGGCTTCACGCTCCCGCGTGTCGACGCCCACCGCGCTTTCTCGGCCGATGATCGCCAGCTCGGTTTCGAGCGCGACGATCCGCTTGCGCGAATCGTCGACCGATGCGGGCGTCGCATGCTGGCTGACCGCCACGCGCGCGCAGGCGGTGTCGAGCAGGCTGACCGCCTTGTCGGGCAACTGCCGCGCCGGGATGTAGCGATGCGACAGACGTACCGCGGCTTCGAGCGCTTCGTCGAGCACCTGAACCTTGTGGTGCTGCTCCATCGTCGAGGTGACGCCCCGCATCATCAGGATCGCGCGGGACTCGTCCGGCTCGCTGACCTGCACGACCTGGAAGCGCCGCGTCAGTGCGGGGTCCTTCTCGATGTGCTTCTTGTATTCGGCCCACGTGGTTGCGGCCACCGTGCGCAGCGTGCCGCGCGCCAGCGCCGGCTTCAGCAGATTCGCCGCGTCGCCGGTGCCGGCCGCCCCGCCCGCGCCGACTAGCGTGTGCGCTTCGTCGATAAACAGGATGATCGGCTTTTCCGAGGCTTGCACTTCCTCGATCACCTGCCGCAAGCGGTTCTCGAACTCGCCCTTCATGCTCGCGCCCGCCTGCAACAGACCGACGTCGAGCGTGCGCAACTGCACGTCGCGCAGCGACGGCGGCACGTCGCCCGCCGCGATGCGCTGCGCGAAGCCTTCGACCACCGCGGTTTTGCCGACGCCCGCTTCGCCCGTCAGGATCGGATTGTTCTGGCGGCGGCGCATCAGGATGTCGATCACCTGGCGAATTTCCTCATCGCGCCCGACGATCGGGTCGAGCTTGCCGTTGCGCGCCTGTTCGGTCAGATCGGTGGTGAAGCGCCGCAGCGCTTCCTGCTTGCCCAGCGCGGCGGCCGGCACCGGGCCGCCCGTGGTGTCCGCGTCGCCGCCTTCGCGCTGCGCGCCGCCCGCCTGAAAACCATCGCTCGCGCTCATCGCCGCTTCCGGCGACTCGCGTAGCAGGCTGTGAAATTCGTCGACGAGCGAATCGAGCTTGATGCGCTCGAACTGACGCGAGATGCCGTAGAGCCCGTTGCGCAGCGACGGCGTCTTCAAGAGGCCGACCACCAGATGGCCGGTGCGCACCTGCGACTCGCCGAACATCAGCGAGCCGAACACCCAGCCACGTTCGACCGCCTCCTCGACTTGCGACGAGATGTCGGTCACCGAAGCCGAACCGCGCGGCAGACGGTCGAGCGCTTCGGTCAGATCGCGCGCCAACGCGGAAGGCTCGAGCCCGTAGTGTTTGATGATGCGGTGCAGGTCGGAGTCCTGCAGTTGCAGGATCTGGTGGAACCAGTGCGACAGTTCGATATAAGGATTGCCGCGCAACTTGCAAAACACGTTCGCGCTCTCGATTGCGCGGAATCCGAGCTTGTTCAGCTTGCCGAACAACGCTGCCCGTTTGATCTCGGCCATTTTTCTATTCCCTCGATGATGTCGATGGCGGCGCCCCCGCGGACGCCTCGCGGGCCGCCACGGCAATCCGTGAACGGCCGTCCGGACCGGTCGGCCGCAACACCAGCTGACGCTGATCGCCGCGCGCCGGGCGGCCGAGCGTCCAGGTGGTGTAACCGAGCCGCGTGTGGCGCCCGAGCTTCAGGCTTGGCACTTCCTCCTGTTTCAGCACCAGCCGGAGATCCCAATCGAGCCCGTCGCGCGCGTAATTGCGCACCCAGTCGATGAGGCGCTTCAGACTCTCGCCGCCCGGCAGGAAGCGCTCGTAATCAGCGCGGCTCAACGGTCCGATGACGATGCGGAATTTATGCTGGCAATCCCAGACGCGCGCGCCGAGCAGCGTCGACACGCCGAGCGCGGCCGAACCGTCCGGTGCGCCCAGGCGCAACAACGAATTCGCGGGCAGCGTCATCCAATGGCCGACCCACTGCTCGATGTCGACCGGCAGGTTGAAAAAGCGCGCCAGCACGAGTTTCAAACCGGCGGCCGGACGGGTCGGCCCGCCCAGCAATCCGGCGAAGTGCAGCTTGGCGAAATCGGGCACCGCGTCGCGCTCGCGCAGCGTCGGCTCGCCCAGCCCGAACACGCTGCCGACATAAAAGGAAAAGCGATCGCGCCCCGGACGGTCGAGACTCACGGCCGGTTGCGCATTGGCCCACGCGCGATAGAACAGCGACACCATCCGGTGGTGAAAGACATCGAGAAAGCGCGCGAAGGTCGGATCGTTCGCGTTGCGGGTGCGGTCGCGAGCGTACTCGGTCAGATGGGTGGGCAACGGACCGTGCGGCCCGAGCAGGCCGAAGAACTTGACCGCGAGGCGCGCGGCGTGATGCTCGCCGGCGGGGGTGAAGTCACCGAGCGTCGTCGGATGGAAAACCAGTTCGGGCTCCTGCACGAAACGGATCGCATCGTCGCGCGGCTGCATCGACTCGCCGACGCGCGGCTTGTCCGCATACGCGTTCTCCAGCAGCCGCACGACCTGGAAGAAGTCGAAGCGGCGCGCATCGTCTTCGAGCCGGCGCAACAGTGTCAGAGCGTCCGGCATTGTCCGACCCTCGCTGGCCAGCGCATGATCTCGCCGCGCGACAGCGTCTTCACGACGGTCTCGGTGAACGAGTTGATCGATACGTATTGCGCGAAATATTGCGCGAGCACGGCACCGAGCAGAAACGCGCCGGCGCCTTCGAACGCGGCTTCGTCGAGCGTCAGCGTCACTTCGAGACCGCGGCCGAATACGATCGGCCCCGCGCCTGGCAAGCGTCGCGTCACCGAGCGCGAATCGATCGAGCGTACGCCCTCGATCAGCCGCTGACTCGCGATCTCGTCGGCGGGACAGTAGAGACTCAGCAGATCGCGCAGCGCGCGGGCGCCCTCCTGTGCATCGTTATCGAGCAGCGACGAGTAGTTCAACGACAGGTGACTCAACAGCCGCCACGCCACGGCCCCGTGCGCATACGACGGCAGCGGCCGGCTCGGGCCGCTCACGCAGCGCACGCTCTGCACCGGCGCTTCGACATCTAGCGTGAAATCGGCGGGGCCGACGCCGACCGGCATCGTCAGTGGCAGGTCGCGATTCGTGCACAGCACCTGCAAGCCGAGTTGCCGCAGGTCAGCGCGAAACGGCGCATTGCTCGCGTCCACCAGCGCGATGAACATCTCGCTGCCGAGGTAGCTCGTGCGCGTGCCGCGCTCATGCTGACGCGCCGACGGCAGACGTTTTTCGCGGCGCACCTGGTAGTACGCGCCGGCGCGATAGGTGGCGCCGAGATCGCGCGCGTGATAGAACGGCTCGAAGCGCTGCTCGCCGCCGGCGCCCGCGCTATAGCCGGTCGCACTCTCGATCTGATAGATCTCGAAGTCCATCGGCCGGGTGCGGTCGGCCACCACGTGATATTCGAACTGTTCGTCCGACAGCGCGATGCGATCGGTACGCCGCGGAAAGAGATTGATCGCGGGCGTGCAATGCAGCGCGAAATTATTGGCATCGAGCGATTGTTCGAGCAGCGGATCACCGCGTTTGAGCAACACGATGACTTCGATTTCGGTGTCCGCGCAACGCCGCAACGCCGCGTGCAAACCGTCGATGGCGAGAAACATGAAGCGCTGCGGAAACGCGAAATACTCCTGCAACAGCCGGTAGCCCTGGAACGACTGCCGGCTGACCGGCAGCAATGCTTCATCGTCGGCAAACCCGAGCGGCCGCAGCGCGCTCGCCGGCAACTGCACATGCCAGGACGCCGGACGCTTGGCCGGCATCACGACGACGCCGCTCACCGAACCGAGCAGACGCTCGTGGATACGCGTGGCCATCCCGTCCGTGCCGCGCAGATACAGCGTCAGCCGGTCGAGTTTCAGCTGGTTGATTCTCAGACCAGCGGTGGCGCGTAGGCGCAGCCTGAGGCCGGCCTTGATTGCGGCGCCCGCCGCCATGCTCGCCGGCAGCGCGCTGTCGATGCCACCGAGCGAGCCCGCGTGCGTAAAAAACCGCGCTTCCGCGATTTCGAGCGGCCAAAGCGTCAGTTCGTGCGCGCTGCGGTATTCGCAGCGCGTCGAGCCGTTCTTGTCGAGCACGCTGCGCAGCGTACTGCCGCGCGGAACCCGCACGCCGTCCGCGAGATTGGAGCTGGTCAGGTCCGGCTGGATCTGCACCACGGCCATCGACGGCGTGGGCGCGAGGTAATGCGGGTACACCAGCTCCGCGAGATGCTGGGTGAAGCGCGGAAACTCGTCGTCGATCTTCAGTTGCACACGCGCCGCGAGGAAACTGAAGCCTTCGAGCAGACGCTCCACGTAGGGGTCCGCGCATTCGAGGTTTTCCAGTCCGAGGCGCCCGGCGATCTTCGGAAATTCGCGCGCGAACTCGCCGCCCATCTCCCGAAGATGCTGCAGTTCCTGGCTGTAGTATTTGATCAGGTCTGGATTCATGGCTTCAGCGCGGCCCGCCCTGGTCGATCACGCGGATTTCGCCGACTTCCAGGTCGAGTTCGGTCCTGAAGTAGAGCCGCTCCGGATACGGCTGCGCCCACAGATCGCCCTCCACCAGAAACGACACGGTGTTGTGGCGCCCGGTCGTCTCTTCGAGTTGCATCGAACTGACCCGCACGGTGTCGCGCAGAATGCGTGGCTCGAACGCCCAGATCGCATCGCGCACGAGCCGCTCGAGCCGCGACGGATCGATGCCTGAGGCGGTCTTGCCGGCAATGTCCGGCAGGCCGAAATTGATCACCGATTTCGCGACATACGGATAGCCGCTCAGATCCTGCACCGACGCGAGGCCATTCGCGTTCAGCAGCCAACCGAGGTCGCGCTGCACACTTTCGCGCAGCGCGCGCATCGACAGAACGCGCCGCTCGCGCGCTTCCTGCTTCGCCTCCGGTTCGAGATCGGTCAGCCGGTCGAGCAGCGACGGTTGCAGGCGATCACGCGCGGTCAGTTCAGCCATGATCCGCAGCGGCCGCGCCGTCGTGTTCGGGAGGCGCGTCGCCGCTCGTCAGTTCGATGGTGCGCACGTCGAAGAGCGCGTAGTCGTTCGCATCGGAGGCGAACATACGCTGTCCCACCGGCCGCGCGAGCAAGGGATCGTCACCGATCCATTCGGTCAGGCGCGCGAGCCACAACGCTCGATTCGGCTCGGCGAGCGTGCCGGGATAGCGGGCGGGAATCAGACCGGCGGCCTGGCCGTCGTTGGCCCACGTGAAAACGGCCGGCATCCAGACGCGGTCGCGCAGGTCGGACGGCGGCTCGATTTCGATCCGTTTGATGCGCGAAAAAGGAATCCAGTAATAGCGGCCGTTCAGCACGGCTTCGAGTGTCGGGCCGAGCCGGTTGTCGGCGTCGGCGAGCCACATGAACGGTTCGCCATTCAATGCGCCGGCGGTGGCGGGCGCCTCGTCGAGCGCCCGCGCGCGCGCGGCGGCCGCCGCGCCGCTATCGCCCGCGGTGTCGAGCCGCAATGCCTCGAGGAGCAACGCAAGCCAGCCGGTCGGCTCGCCGAAGATCAGCGGCGCGCGCTCGCCTTTGAACACCGCTTCGCGCAGCGCCTCGCATTGCAACGCTTCACGATAGGTTTGCACCATCGGCAACGCGGCCGCGTCGAGTTCGCCGACGACGTTCAGTTGCGTCAATGCGCGATCCCAGGCGCCCGTCACCGCGAGCAACTGGAATAGAAAGACGCGATAGGCGGCTTTCGACGGATCCTTGCGAACCTGTTTTTGCAATTCGCGCAGACATCCGTCCAGATCGCCTTCGCGCAAGCATTCTTCTGCGTTCATGCCGGTTCGCTCCGGTCTGGCTCGAGTCGTCCCACCCGCCGCCGCACTGCGACGGCAGGACCGCCGCAGTGCAGTCGCCCTTTGCGGTCAGCCGATCAGGTAGTCGCGTTGGCGGGGATGTTCCATTTCACTTCGACCACCCCGCCTTCCTTCTCGCCCTTCGCGTTTTGCGGCTGGTACTCGACATGGAATTTTTCGAAGTTGAGCGTGACGTTCTCGGTGAAGCGTTCTTCGCCGCCCGAGCCGCCGGTCGAATACGAGCTGATCAGCACGCCGTTCAACGTGATCTTGTAGTACTCGAGCGGATTGTCGCCACCTGCCTTGCGCACCGTCAGCAACACCGTGTCGATGTGCGTGCCTTTGGTGCAGGCTGCCATGATCGGCGGACTCGCCTTGTCGCTGTATTTGGTAAATGACAGGTCCTGCACCGACACCTTGCCGGCGCCGCCGCCCGTGCCCATGTGCATCGTGCCGCTCTGGCTCATGCCCCAGCTCCACGCGAGCACTTCGATTTCTTCCTTGTGGGTCTTGTCCTGAGACTCGCCCTTGATATCGCCCAGCTTCATGAACATGTCGATGGCCATCTTCTTCTCCGCTCAAAGCAATTCGTCACTGAATGGGGATTTCCGTCATGCCGCCTTGGCGGACGGAAGCTTCGAAACCAACCGTAGCGATACGGTCAGGCCTTCCAACTGGTAGTGCGGACGCAGGAAAAACTTCGACGTGTAATAACCGGGATTGCCTTCGACTTCCTCGACGACCACCTCGGCGGCCGCGAGCGGGCGTCGTGCCTTGGACTCTTCCGTCGAGTGCGCCGGATCGCCGTCGACGTACTGAAGGATCCAGTTCTGCAGCCAGCGCTGCATGTCGTCCCTCTCCTTGAAACTGCCGATCTTGTCGCGCACGATGCACTTCAGGTAGTGAGCGAAGCGGCTGCAGGCGAACAGGTAGGGCAGACGCGCGGCCAGGTTCGCGTTCGCGGTGGCATCGGGGTCTTCGAACTCGGCGGGCTTGTGCAGCGACTGCGCGCCGATGAAGGCGGCGAAATCGGAGTTCTTCTTGTGCACGAGCGGCATGAAGCCGTTCTTCGCGAGTTCGGCTTCGCGGCGATCGCTAATGGCGATTTCGGTCGGGCACTTCATGTCGATGCCGCCGTCGTCGGTGGGGAACGCGTGCACCGGCAGGTTCTCGACGGCGCCCCCCGACTCGATGCCGCGAATCCGCGAACACCAGCCGTACATCTTGAACGAGCGGTTGATATTGCTCGCCATCGCATAGGCGGCATTGGCCCATGCGTATTTGCCGCTGTCCGCGCCGGCCGTGTCTTCCTCGAAATCGAATTCCTCGACCGGATTGGTCTTGGCGCCATACGGCGCGCGCGCGAGAAAACGCGGCATCGCGAGACCGACGTAGCGCGCATCCTCGGATTCGCGCAGCGAGCGCCACGCCGCATGCTCAGGCGTCTGAAAGATTTTCGTCAGGTCGCGCGGATTGGCCAGCTCCTGCCATGAATCCATCAGCATCACCGCGGGATCGGCGCCGGCGATGAACGGCGCATGCGCGGCGGCCGAGATCCTGGATATCTGCGTCAGCAGATCGACGTCGGGCCCGCCGTTGTCGAAGTAATAATCGGCCACCAGCGCGCCATACGGCTCGCCGCCGAACTGGCCGTATTCCTCTTCGTAGAGCTTCTTGAAGATCGGGCTTTGATCCCACGCGGTGCCCTTGTACTTCTTGAGCGTCTTGTACAGATCGCCCTTCGATACGTTCATCACTCGGATCTTCAACGTCTCGTCCGTCTCGGTGTTGTTGACCAGATAGTGCAAGCCGCGCCACGCGCTCTCGACTTTCTGGAACTCTTCCGAGTGGATGATCTGATTGATCTGGGCGGTCAGCTTCTCGTCGATCTGCGCGATCAGCGATTCGATCGTCGCGAGCACATCGCCCGAAATCACGTTCGTATCGCGCAGCGCCTGTTCGGCGAGCGTGCGCACCGCCGTCTCGACGGCTTCCTTCGCCTTCTCGCTCTTCGGCTTGAATTCCTTTTGCAGCAGATTCGCGAAATCGCTCGTTTCAAGCGACGCCTCGCCGGGTTGCGCTTGCCCTTGGGTGCTAGGTTCAGCCATGGTCAGACTCCCCTGTAGATCACGCTCATTGCTGCGGCTTCGGTGCGGACGCCAACGACTGCAGCAACGCAGGATCGTTGAGCAGTTTCGCGATCAGCTCCTCGGCGCCGGTCTTGCCGTCCATATAGGTCAGCAGGTTTTGCAACTGGCCGCGCGCCTCCAGCAGCTTCGACAACGCGTCCACCTTGCGCGCGACCGCCGCGGGCGAAAAGTCGTCCATGCTCTCGAAGGTCATGTCGACCGCGAGGTTGCCCTGACCGGTCAGCACGTTCGGCACCTGCACGGCGACGCGCGGTTTCATCGACTTCAGACGCTCGTCGAAGTTGTCGACGTCGATCTCGAGAAACTTTCGATCCGCCACCGGCGCGAGCGGGTCCGCCGGCTGACCGGAGAGATCGGCCAGCACGCCCATGACGAAGGGCAGATTGACCTTTTTCTCCGACCCGTAGACTTCGACGTCATATTCGATCTGAACTCGCGGCGCTCGATTGCGCGCGATGAATTTCTGGCTGCTTTCCTTGGCCACGACCATTCCCCTGGTTGACGCCGCACGGCCGCGAGCAGCGTGGCGCATGACTGGCGTTGCTAGAAGCGAAAAAGCCCATCCCCGCCTGACTGCTTACTCGTTTTCGATACCGCCGGCCTGCCTGGCCTGGCGCACGCCTTCTGGCGCGAGGTCCTGCAGAATTTCCATGAAGTTCTTGTCGACCAGCCGGCGCGCGCGCAGCAGCAGCAGCGGCAACGGGCTGGAGGGCTCGTGACGCTCGTAGTACGCGCAGATCTTGTCGATCATGCGGATCACGTCCTGACGGTCCGTGATGTCGCCGGACAGCGGCACGGGTGCCGGCGCCGCGCCGACGCTTTCGCCCAGGGTCACGTCGCCGTTCGGCGATACTTGCGGCGCTCCGCCCGGGACGTCGAGACGCTCGCCGAGAAAGTCGGCTGCACGCCGCAGCAGCCTCGATAGCGGCGACAGATCGATGGAGCGCGCCGCGCCGACACGCTCGGTCAATACCGTCTCGATGCGCATCGCGCTATGCGTGGCCGCGAGCAAGGCCGTGTGCGCTTCGGCGGCGTCTTGTTGGGCGTCGGCGATCACCGCGTCGATCGAGCTCAGCGACGCCGCCTCGACGCCCTTGGGCAGCGGCACTTCGCCGGTCGCATATTCAATGTCGCGCAAGCTGACGCCACCGTGCGCGCGCGACGACGCGAGCGGTGCGTCGCGCACGTCCAACAGCATGCCGGACGGTTCGACGAGGGCGGCGAGCGCGTTGACGCGGGCGGTCGGATCGTTGTCGTCGTCGGGATCGAGCTGTGGATAGACATGGTCCCAGCGCTGTTCGAGCAGGCCTTCGACGAGCGCGAGGCCCTCGGCGAAGCCGGCGAAACGACGGCGATTGAGTAGCGCGCGCGCCAGGTGTACCGCGACGCGCAAGTCGCGGCCTTTTGCGAGCAGATCGAGCGATAGCGCTTCGGCCACTTTCCAGTCAGGCGGCGTGGCGGCGACCATGGTCTCGCCGAACTGCACCTCCGGCTTGCCGTGGACGACCTGCTCGAGCGCAAGGAAGTCAGGGTCGTACTCGAGGTCGTCCCCGCATGGACTGGCAGCTGATAGGTCGGCAAGCATTTCGCCCGCGAGAAGCGTGGCCATGTCTGGTATCGGTCTCGGATGAGTAGTCTCGACGCACCGTAAGTGACCGGTACGGGTTGCCCTTGCCCGCCGGGAATCAGCGTTCCCGGAAATACGTGTTAACTCTGATTAGATTGCCTTCGCCAGCTATTGCGATGTTTTTAGCGAGCGTTGTCCTTTCTCGGCGGCAATCCGATATGAGAATAGCACGCAGCCCGGAAAATCAAAGCCGGATAGCAATAGAAACGAAACGGATTTTGTTTAATTAAGCGAAACAGTATATGTAATACCATTCAACTCCATAAACACTTAAGACGTTTTAACCCTTTCGTTCTGGCACCATTACAATCACAAGCTCGGACGGTCGTCTTACGACCTCACCAGCGCGCCCTTTCAGGACGGTCGATTGGCGGGATCGGCCGACATTTGGGTAAACGAATCAGGTGCTCGTATTTTGTAAAAAATTTGACCTTCCTGGACTGCCGGTAAGCGCTTACGTTGCGTTTAGGGTTAGTCCTGATAGCGATAGAACCTGTCGCCAAAGCGGTGAATAACATATTAAGTTTTACCTTGTAATAAATAAAACGTGCCAATAGACTAAGTCTGTTTTCCAATCACGCGCCGGTTGCACGGCGGAATTGCCGGTATTGCAGCGTTTGGCACGCGCATCTGCCCGATATGGCGGCAAAGCGAGTGCCGGATTCATTGGGGACAGAAAACCGGCGCACCACAAACGCGGCGAAATGGGTAGTGTCAGCAGCCGGGCTCCGCCCTTAAGAAGCGGGGCTCACCACCTCGGGGTGAAAAGTGGCAGATATCCAAAGCGCTGCAATTGCCGACCACGCTGGAGAAAGCGCACTGCCCGACCTGTGGCAACGCCGCACCTGCCTGAGCCACGACGAAATGGCGTCGATCTATACGATCGTGCGCCGCGCGCTGACCGGCTACCATCCGTCGGAATTGCAGGCGCTTGGCGAGGACAAGGAAGAACTGATCTCGCAGTTCCTCTATCTCAAGGTGTTCCGCCTCGATACCGCGCCGACGGCATTGCCCACTTTCCCGCTGCACAGCGCGCCTTCGACCAGCCATGCCGTGTGCGCCTATTTCCGCCGCTATCTGATCGACTGTCTGCGCAGCGCGAGCCATCAGCGCAACGTGTCGCTCGACGAAGGCGACGTGATGCTCGAAATCGACCGGCAAACGGCTTTTCATCCGGATCCGATCGGCTCGGTCCTGTTGCAATACGGTCTGCACGAAGCCGAGGTACGCGAATCCGCGTCGCATTTCATCGCTTCGCTCGACGACGCCGACCGCATGCTGCTCGCCGGCAGTCTCGGCTGGCTGTCGAACGAGAAAGGCGGTCTGTCGCAGGTGGCCGCGCGTTACGGCATCGCGTCGTATCACTACCGGGCGCGCAAGCTTGGCGTCACGCTGAAAAAAGGCTCGATACCCGCCGACTTCGCCCGCACGCAAATCGGCCAATGGATCGAGCACAGCCTCGGCATCGACATCTCGCCGGGCAATCGCATCGTCATCCTGCTGGTTCTGGGCATTCTGTCCGCGCAGTCGCACGCGCAGGAATGAGCTCGACAGACCACGAGCATATGAGAGGTCAACGGTGCAACTTGCCACCGCAAGCCTGACCGACCGGGGCGACCGCCCGCGCAACGAAGATTCGTTCGGCGACTGGTCGAGCGAACGGCTCTACTATTGCGTCGTCGCCGACGGCGCCGGCGGACACGGCGGCGGCGACACCGCCTCGCGCCTCGTCGTCGCTTCGGTGCTGGCGGATTTGCGCTACCTGACCGTGGCCGAATTGCCGCCGACGGGCGACCGGCTGATCAGCGCGCTCACGCATGCCAATGAGAACATCGTCGAAGAACAGTTGCGCGGCAAAGGCAATGAAAAAGACATGCGCTCGACGGCCGTGGTGCTTGCCATCGACCGCGAATGCGCGACGGCCGCGTGGGCCCATTGCGGCGACACCCGCCTCTACTGTTTCCGCGACGGCGAGATCTGCGCGCGCACGCGCGACCACAGCATGGTTCAGCAGATGGTCGACGCGCGGCTGCTCGCCGAGGAAGAGATGCGTCATCATCCGCGCCGCAACGTGCTGTATGCGGCGCTGGGCACGCGCGACGCACTATCTATTGCGGGCGTCGACGGTACTTTCCCACTGCATGACGGCGACGCTTTCCTGATCTGCACGGACGGCCTGTGGGAGTACGCCGACGACGCCGGCATCGCCGACGCGCTGGCCCATGCGGCGACACCCGGCGCCTGGCTCGACGCGCTCGCGCAACAGGTGCGCGCGAGCGCCAGCACGAATCACGACAACTTCACGGCGTTCGCGGTGTGGGTCGGCGACGACGCCCAGGCGACGCAATTGATGCCCGGCCCGGCACAGGCGTAACGCAGCGGATCAGCATCGGAACGGGGCTCGCATCATGCCGATCTCGATCATCATTCCCTGTCTGCAGATGGCGGCAACGCTTGGCCGCGCACTGGAAAGCTGCCTGATCCAGCCGGAGGCGGCGCAAATCATCGTCGTCGACGATGGCTCGACCGATGCTTCGATCGAAGTCGCGCAACATTACGGCCGCCTCGACGCGCGCGTGGAAGTACTGCGCATGCACGTGAACGGCGGCGTCGCCGCCGCGCGCAACTGGGCCGCGATGCACGCGACCGAGGATCTGCTCGGATTCATCGACGCCGACGACGAATATCTGCCCGGCGCGCTGGCCGCGGCGAGTGGCTATCTGCAGCGTTGTCCGGGCGAGGCATCGGTGCGGCTCGATGTCGACTATGCGGGCTTTCCGCGCGCGATCGTCGAGCACCCCGATTTCGAAAAATACGCGGCGATCCTCAGCAACACCGTGCCGAGCAGTCTCGTGATCCGGCGGGCGGTGTATCGCGCGCTGGGCGGGTTTCCGCTCGACGCGTTCTTTCGTCGCGTCGGCGGAGAAGACGGCGCGTTTTCGTGGGCATTGAGCAGGCTGTTCGGCAACCGGCGGCTGATCGACGCGAAGCGGGTGCGCCAGCATTACCACCCGGCCATCCACGCTGAACGATTCTTCCGGATTCACCTCGGGATGGAGCAGCCCGTCCATCAGGAGGTCGTCGAAGCATGGCGGCTCTCGCAACGGTTCGTCGCGAGCGCCGAGGCCGCCATCGCGCAACTGCGCGCGCTGCATTCGCCCGCAGGCGCCGCGCCACCCGTCCCGCCCGCTTCGCCCGGCTCCCGCTAGAAGTCACCGCAGCCGTGCTGGGCGTTCGTCAGCATGCAGCTGTTCAGGTTCGGCTGCGAACGCACCCGCTTCCATTCGACCGCGAGGATGTCCTGTTTCTCGCCAGGCGGCGTCGTGCTGAAGAGCGGCTGGTTCGAGCCGATGCAGATGTTGGTGCCCTGCAGATTGTTTTCGTAGACGAACGTCTGCTCCTGGCTGCTGAAAAACGTCTGCAGACCGCTTTGCGCGACCGGATTGGGGATCGGGCCCTGCGGATTCAGGATCGTGCTCTGAAACGGAATCACCGTCAGCGTGCCCGGCACTTCGTTGACGATATAGCCCACAGTGGACGTGAAGTTGGGGTCGATCGGATAGCCGCCCGCCGGTGAAGTCAGAGTGGCCGTGGTCGTCTCCGAGCCGCTCAACGTGCCCGCGGCGGTATCGCCGTTGATCAGGCCGCTCGTCGCGTAGGTGAACGCCCGGTTCGGCGCCCCAACGTAGCGCGTCGCGCCGTCCGCGCTGACCGTGACCGTCGGCCGTGCGACATAGACGAAATGATTGCCGGTGGTGGGCACCGTGCCGCCCCAACTACAGCCAGAGCCAAACAGGCAGCCGTAGAAATTGGGCTGCGCGGTGTTCGGCTGCACGCTGCCGCGTGTCTCGCCGTTCCAGGTGCTGGCCCAGACTCGCCATGCGTTGCCGGCGCCAACTGTGCCGGAGTTCGCATCGACGAACACGCCGTTCTCCATCACCAGATCGATCGAGCCGACCGCGCTCAGATTCGTATTCGGAGCCGTCGCGGACGGCGTGCTCGCGCCCAGCCCGATATTGCCGGTCGTAGCGGTCGCGACGAGGCTGCCGGTGAGCGTAGAGTTCGTCACGCTCATCGGGCTCAACTGGCTCGCGGCGGAGTCGAACGTCTGGCTCGTCAGCGGGCCGATCACGAAGCCATGCGAGTTCGAGAAGTCGACGCTCCCCGCGTTGGCCATCGCCAGCACGCCGACGTCGTTTTGCGGATCGGTCAGCGTGAAGGTACCGGGGCCGGCGAGAATCAGCCCGGCGGCCTGGATGCCGCCAGGGTCCGTGACGGGACCGGCCGACAGCAGCATCAAGGTGTGGCCCGGAGTCGAGATGCCGTAGGTCAGCGCGATCCCTTGACTGCCCGCGCCCGGGTTGGACAGCGTGAGATTGTTCGCGAAGCCCGGACGTGGCGGCACGCAAGTCGAGCCGCCCGATACGCACTGCCCGTTCACTGTGATGCGCCCGGTTTGCGTGCTGGACCCGAGCACGATGCTGGGAATCGACGCGAAGGTCGAGAAAGTCGGGGCGTCGATGCTGAGACCGCCGCCCGTGCCGAGCAGCGTGATCGGCGTCGCGTTCTGAGCGGTGATCGTGAAGCTCGACGGGTCCACCGACGCCGGCATGATCGACAGCACGCCGCCCGGCGACGACAGCGTCGCCTGCGTGATGGCGAGGCTGCTCGCCGTGCCGTCGTTGAATGCGCGCAACACGATCGAAGCGGGATTCGTCGTCGAGATCGTCACGTTGTCGGCGGTGGCATTGGCGACCGCGCTCGTCACGCCGCCGCCGGTGACGATGGAGGTCGGATTGATCAGCCCAAACTCGCTCTGCTCGATCTCGGGCACCGCAAGGCCGATCGCGACGCCCGGATCGGACGTCGTGGTCGAACCGGCAATGCCGATCGTGGTGGTACGCGTCCCGGTCGCGCTGATCGCGCCATTGGCGATCAGCACGCCATAGTCGTTCTGCAGGTTCGGACTGCTGCCGGCCGGGCCGCTCACCGCGCCGCGGATATCGATCGCCCCGCCGTTGGTCGACGTGATCGTCGTGCCGTCGGTGATCAGCACACCCTGCACGAACGGACCGGTGCCGCTGCCGAACAGGCTCACCGTGCCCGTGCCGGTCGTCACCGATACGGGGGCTGTCTGGATGCAGTCCACGCATAGCGTGTTCTCGAACATCAGCCCGATCACCGAGTCGCCGTTGACCGCGGCTCCCACGCTTTGTCCGGTGAACTTGAGGTTGCCGCTCGTCGACTGGACCGACGACCCATGCATGTCGAGGCCGATGCTGACGTTCATGTTCGACGACACGCTGCCGGCGGCGGAAATGTCGCCGCTGCCGGTGCTCAACGTGGTGCCATAGAAATAGACGCCGTCCGCGAAGGTGCCGCCGGCGGCTGTACCGGTGACATTGCCCGTCACGCCGATCGAGCCGGTCGTGTTGGAGATCGTGGTGTTCTGAATCTCGACGCCGAAGCCCCCTTGCGCGCTTTGCGCCACGCTACCGTTGATCGTGATCGCGCCGCCCGAACTGCTGAGCCCGGGCTGCAACGCGGGACCTTCGCCCACCGTGGCGCCGCCGGTCAGGAACACGCCCATCGCGCTGCTGCCAGAAGAACTGCCGTTCACGCTCAGTGCCCCGCTCGTCGTGCTGGCTGAAGTGCCGGATAGAAGCACGCCGATGCCCTGATCCTCGATATTCGAACTGCCGGCGCCGCTGATGGTGAGCGCGCCGCTGCCGGTTTGAATCGTATTGTCACCTTGCGCGATCACGCCGTCGTTGCCTCCGCCGCCGGCGGTAGCCGTGCCGGTGATGCGAAGCGCGCCGCTCGTCGTCGAGAGCGAGCTGGTGCCGTTGATCGCCACACCCTTGGCGTTCGGGCCCAGCGCGACACCCGACAGCGAGAACACGCCGCCCTCCGTGGAAATGGTCGACGAGTCGATGAAAATGCCCGACGACGACGTGATCAGATAGCCAATCGCCACGCCATTGATCGGGAACGTGCCGGTGACCGTCAGATCGCCGCCCGCGGTGTCGATGTTCGAGTTCTGGATCAGGACCGGGCTCGCGCCACCGCTTCCCAACGTCACGCTGCCGCCGTTGGTCTTCACCGTAACGCCCCGGAACGAGACCAGACTGAGCGGACTCGTGCCGCCCACGTTCGCATCGAATACGAGGCTGAGCGGCCCCGCGCTCGACGTGATGGTGTTGTTGACCAGCACCGATCCCGTCGCGCTCAGCTTCAGCGTGGCGGGAAGCGTGCCGGTCGTGAGGTTGAGCGGCGCGTCGACGACGATGTCGCCCGCGCCGAAGTTGGGATCGGTCCCTGTCAGTACTGTCACCGACGTGCCGAGGCTGAGCGGACCGGTAAGCGCCGTGTTCAGGATGAACGTGCTGCCCGTGATCGGCCCGAACGTCATGGTGTTGGAATCGGTTGCGGTCTGTGTCGGGACCGGCGCCGCGGTGACATCCGGCACCTGCGTCACGATGTCGACCTCGAACGGATCGAGCAGCCACCTGCCGCCCTGCCCCTTCGCCGCCGATGCGTCGACGCTCATGCCGGTCGTGTCGAGCGTGTGGCCGGACGTTTCGATCAAGCCGCCGTTACCGCCCTGCGGCCCGCCCTTCGCGGTCAACGTGCCGTAAATGCGGCTGGCCGTTTCGCTGTAAGCCACGAGGTTGCCGCCATTGCCGTCGACGAGCGCATCCGCATGGAGGCTGGCGGTCGGCGACATCCAGATCGCATTGGCATTGCGAACGGAGGGGTCCGCACCCGCCGGGCCGCCGCCGAAGTGCACGGTTCCGCCGCCCACGGCGCCGCTCGCATCGACGTACGCTCCGGCCAGCAGCGCCACGTCGTAGCCGGTCACGTCGATCCTGCCGCCGGTTTGCCCCGCGCCGCCACTGGCGTCGAGCGTCCCGCCCACCTGTGTCACGCCGTTCGTGCCGCCGTCGAGCAGAATGCGGCCGTCGTGTTCGCTCAGGCTCTGCGCGCGCACGATGCCTTGCTGGTTGATGACGGTGCCCGCCAGCGCGTCGGCCGTCTGTGCGCTCATCACCACGGTGCCGCCGTCGGCGGCCAGCGTGCCGGTATTGCCGATCAGCGCGTGCGCCGCGCCCTGGTTGATCTTCAGGGTGGTCAAACCGTCGCCGGCAAAGTCGACGGTGATGTCGTTGCCCGCGCCCAGCGCGACGCTGCCCAGTTTTGCGCTGACCGTGCCGCTATTGCTGACCGTGCCGCCGAGCAACGCGATGGTGCCGCCCGCGGCCGCCGTCAGCGACCCCGCATTGCTGAGCGCCGCCGCGGACGAGCCGACGAAATGGAAGTTGCCGGCAAGGAAATCGGCATTGGAGATATTGAGTGTCGAGGCGATCATGGACCCCACGTTCACCGACGATCCCGGCGCAAAGATCACCCCCGCCGGATTGACGA
The DNA here is from genome assembly GCF_050434085.1 of Paraburkholderia sp. UCT70. NCBI lineage: Bacteria > Pseudomonadati > Pseudomonadota > Betaproteobacteria > Burkholderiales > Burkholderiaceae > Paraburkholderia > Paraburkholderia sp. UCT70. Next base: position 2,750,516 of record NZ_JBNPVZ010000002.1, read on the forward strand.
GAAACACCTTGCCGTTGGCCTGCAGGCGTCCGGCGATCAAGCTGGGGTCGTTGCCCGTCACGCGGTTGAGCAGCGCGGCGGAAGCCGACGGCTGTGAGATCCTGACCGCTTCGCCGCTACCGATCGAAAACGCGTTCCAGTTGACGATCGCATTGGACGAGCCCTGCGTGATGTGCATCTGTCCCGCGCCCGGCGAGTTGATGCTGACCGTGCCGGCCACCACCTGGGCGCCGGTCGGATTCGCGAGCACGAGCGGCATATACGACGCCGCGAACAACGCGGCGACCGCGCCGGCGATCGTGCTCACATGCCCCGGTCGCACATTGCATCGCTTGTTCATCGCACACCTCGGCACAGATTGCTGCTGCTTGTCGTTGCGTTTCGTTTCGTCTCGTTTCGTTGCGCTTGGCTGCCAGCTAGAACGTCTTGGTCAGTTGCACATAAAAGCGCGGCAGCCTGTCGTTGCCGGTCGTATCGGGCCCGGTCGTGCGCCATGCGACCGTGCCCTGTAGCGAAAAGCCGCCCGGCGCGGCCCAGAATGCGCCGAGACCTGCGCCACTGCGCGTGATCACGTTCGACCCTTGGCCCGGACGCGGCGTGGCGTTGTACCAACCGGTACCGAAGTCGAAGAACGTGAACACGGTCGCCCGCGCATCGATCGCGAAGCGCCCTTCGAAGGTGGCGACGAACCCCTCGTCGACCAGTGCCTCGGACGGCGAATAAGCGCGCACCGCGTGCGGGCCGCCGAGCAGGAAGCGCGACGAACTGTCGAGCGTGGTTCCGGCCCACTGGCCGGACACGCCGGCGAATACGCTGAGCCGCTCCGTGATCGCGTTCAGGCGGTTGGCGAAGAAAGTGGCGCGCACTTCGGTGCCTTGCGTGTCGCGCCCGAGCGGCGAGGCATCGAGCGCCTCGGCTTGCGCGTTGCGGAAATGCAGACTGCCGATCAACAGCTCGACATCCGCGCTATTGAAGCCGCCGCCGAACAGCGCGTCGCGGCTTTCATAGCTCAGGCCGATACTGCCCTCCACCAGCGATCTGGGATTGTGTTGATCGACGATGCCGACGTTGTCGATCAGGTCGCGATACTCCAGATTGACGCGCCCCAACAGGCTCTGATCGCGTGTGCGCACGAGCGGATGCGTGAGCGTGAAGTCCACCACGGTCGCCTCGCCCTGCGCGTCGAGCGACGCGAATTCCTGGCCGAGCGCATAGTTGAGCCGCGACACCACGACCCCGACGCGCGTACCTTGCGCATTGATCGGCGCTTCGTAGCCGACGCGCCCGTAAAGGGTGTCGCCGCGTTCGGTGCCGAGCAGCCGCAGGTCCAGGTTGTCGCCGATCATGAACGGCGAGTTCAGACGCGCGAGCGCGCCGAGCCGCCAGGTACCGCTGGACTCCGCCCCGAAGTTGTCGACATCGAGCGCAAAGGTCCAGCGTTTGGCCGGCGCGACGTTGACGGTCAGATCGACCGTGCCCGGCTCCTCGCCCGCTTCGATTGCCGAGGAGACCTGAATACCCGGCAGATCGGACAGCAGCAGCATGGTCCGTTCGAGTTCGTGCTGCTGCAGCGGCTTGCCCAACGGAATCTGCGCGACCCGCGCGCGCAACAGGTCTTCGCGGATCGGCGTGCCGGCCGCGATGTCGAGCCGCACATGGCCGACGCGCCCTTCGAGCACGCTCATTTCGACGTTGCCGGACGTGACGTCCTGCGGCGGGATCACCACCTGGGCGAGCAGATAGCCGTGATCGCGATAAATCTGCGTGATGCGCGCGGCAATCTCTTCGAGCCCGGCGAAACTGGTTTGCTTGCCGAGCTTGTCCTGAACGGGCGCAAGCAGCGCGTCGCTGGCGATCGTGTCGTTGCCCTTCAACTTGATGCTGTTCAGCAGGAAGGTCGGGCCGGGCGCCGTCACGGGGGCCGCCGGCGGCGGCACGGCGGGTAACGCCTGATTGCCGCCCGGCGGCGCCGGCCGGGTCTCGCGCGGCGCCGTCTGGTTCAGGATGCTGCCCGCGTTCGGCAGCGTCTGGCCCCACGCGAGCGCACTACTGCAGGACACCGCCGCGGCGATCAGTCGGAGTCTGTTCATCGGTCTAGGGTCTGTTGGGTTCATCCCTGTTGCTGACGCGCGATGGTCAAACGCCAGCCACCCATCAGATCGAACGGCGCCCAGAAGAACGGATGCGCGAAGCGCGGCGTGTGCAGAACCGCCAGTTGCGCGGTGCGCATCGCGTCGATCGAGTCATGGCCTTGCGCGAGTTGCGCGTAGAAAGTGCGCATCGTCAGCGCGCTCGATTCGTCCGCGACCGGCCACATCGACACGATCAGGCTGGTGGCGCCGGCATAGAAGAACGCCCGCGTGAAGCCGAGAATTTCGTCGCCGCGCGCGATCCGGCCAAGCCCCGTCTCGCAGGCCGACAGCGTGACGAGCGAGACGTTGTTGAGCTTCAGGTTGTAGATGTCTTTCGCCAGCAGCGAGTCCGGGCCGTCGGCCGGCTGCGTCGCGGGCGCGAGCAGGATGCTCGAGTGCAACGGATCGATCGTGTCGGCCTGGGCGTGCGTCGCCACGTGCAACACGCGTCCGGCGGGCGCGTTGTCGCGAAAGCTCAGGCGCGTGGCGTCGCTATGCAGAAACACCTCGTTGCGCGCGAACAGCGGCGCGATGCCCTGCACTTCCGCCTCGGCCCCTGGCAGCGCATAGGCAGGTGTGATGGTCGGATTGCCGAACGCGACCAGATCGCTCGCGATCTTCTGCTGGCGTTGCGCGAGTTGTACCGCGACGCTCGCCGATGGTTCGAGTGCGATCGCATGGCGTTCGATCAGAAAGCCGTCGGCATCGTGCAGCGCCTGAAACGGCAGATAGTGCAGCGCGCCGTGCGGCACGATGATGAGCCGCTCGTTCGCGCGCAAGCCGAGCGGCGCGATCAGCAACGCATCGAGCTTGTCGCCATAGGTCAGCGCGGCCGGTCGCCGGCGCACGATCGCATTGCGCAGGTCGGTCACTGCGGCATCCATGTCCGTGCGCGCGATCGGCAAGGTGTGGCCGGTCAGGCCATCGTTGCGCACCACCCAGACGATCAACTCGTTGGGCAGGCTGTGAAATTCGACGATCGCCTCGTTGGGCCGGAGCGCGCCGCGCGTCGCGGCAAGACTCGGCACCTGCCCGTTCAATTGACGGTCGTCGACGCCGGCGTCGACGCGGTTGCGCACGACGTCGAGCAGCGCACGCGCCCGGCTGCGTTCGGACAGACTCCAGGCGCTCTCGTAGTCGCCGGCTTCGACCGTCAGCGCGATGGCCTCTTCGAATACCGTTTGCGTGTCGCCGAACAGCGCCGTCTTGAACTCGTCGCTGCGAAACCGCGTGCGGATTTTCTCGGAGTCGTCGACGGCCAGCAGGTAGGCTTCGCGCGCATGCGGCTTGTCGCCGAGCGCGAGATCGGCGCGGCCGATTCCTTCGTGGGCCCACAGGCGGTCGTAGTTGGCGTCGCTGGAATTGCCGCTTTGGCTCAACAGCGCTTCGAACGCGTGTTTCGCATCCTCGGGCTTGCCTTCGGCCAGCAGCAGATTGCCTTCGATGCGCCGGTAGGCGGGCGCGAGTTCCGCAGTGGCCGGTGCGCCGACGGCATCGAAGGTTTGTCGCGCGCCAGGCGTATCGCCCTCGGCGAGCTGCGCGTTGATGATCGACATCAGCACCAGCGGTTTGTAACGCGGCGAGGCGGTCGTGAGCGCGTCTTCGTAGGCGGCCAGCGCCTGCTGCGGCTTGCCCCGGCGCAACGCGACATCGCCGAGCACCTTGTTGGCCGGAGCAAAGACCTGCTCGGGCGCCTTCGGCGTCGAAGCGAGCGCATCGCGGGCGTAACGTTCGGCGTTGTCGAGGTCGCCGGCATAGCTGTAGGCGATCGCGAGATCGCGTTTGGACAGGGCCGCCAGATCCGCATTGTTGGTCTGCCCGGCCACCACCAGGGCGCGCGCCGCGGCATCGACGCTGTCGCGGAAGTCGCCGCGCTCGGCGGCCGCGACGGACATGCTGCAATAGTCGTAGGCAGGGAGTTTGACGCGGTCTCGCGACAGCAGCAGACGTCCCTCGGACGTCAACGTGTTGATCGTTTCGGCGTCGCGTTCGCGTTCATCGGCCTGACGAAAGCCGAACGACTCGGGCGCGAGGGCCACGGCGCTCGCGGGCCGCGCCGCGGCGGCGGACGTGCCAGCGGCCAGCGTATTGCCCGCCGCGCCCAGCAGCGTCGAGCCCATGACGAGCGCGCCCGTGATCCACGCGGCGTCGATCCGGTGTGCCCATGCGACGACCGCGCGCCGCGAGTCGCGTCGCACGACGCGGTGTGCCATCCCGCTCGATAAGCCTTGGCGCTCGTTCACTTTAACTTCCTGCAAGAAGGCAAAAGGAAGCGGCTGGGATGGAATGCGCGTACAACCCGCAAGCTGCACGCAGCGGTTGACTAACACCGTATAGACGAATCCGGCCGGCCGATTTTGAAACCGGCGGCCGCACGCGGACCACCGCTCAGGCCCGCGCGCCCGCGTGATTTCAAAAAATGACCCGCTCGTTCGTCTTAAAGACGGACGCGCCTGCGCGTGAGGGTGGCGCTCGCGTGTGCCGGGCTCTGCCGTCGTACCCTCCAGGGAGCCAAAGCCGATGAGCAGCCCCGACGACAAAACCGTGATCGTGCAACGGGCGTCCGGACCGGACGGCCAGCAGAACCCCGCCGAAGCGGCGCACGCCGATCGCACAGTCGTCACCCGCCCCGCCGCGCAGGGTTCGAACGCGCAACATGCGCTGCCCGCCGGCACACGGCTCGGCGAGTTCGAGATCGTCGATCTGATTGGCGAAGGCGGCTTCGGTATCGTCTATCTCGCCTACGACACCCAGCTAGGACGTCATGTCGCGCTGAAGGAATACATTCCCGCTGCGCTGGCCTCGCGCGTCGGCGCGGCCGAAGTGTCGGTCCGCTCGGAACGTCATGAAGACACCTTTCGCGCCGGCCTGAAAAGCTTCATCAACGAGGCTCGGCTGCTCGCCCGCTTCGATCATCATTCGCTCGTCAAGGTGTACCGGTTCTGGGAGGCCAACGGCACCGCGTATATGGTGATGCCGTACTACGAGGGCGTGACGCTGCGCGACGGCTTGCGCCGCATGAGTGCCCCACCCGATGAAGCATGGCTGCGCGCCCTGCTCGCGCCGCTGCTCGAAGCGCTGGCGGTATTGCATGCGGCGCAGTGCTATCACCGCGACATCGCGCCGGACAACATCATGCTGCTCAAGGGCAGCGGCCGCCCCGTGCTGCTGGACTTCGGCGCGGCGCGGCGCGTGATCGGCGACATGACCCAGGCATTGACGGTGATCCTGAAGCCCGGCTATGCGCCCGTCGAGCAATATGCCGAAGTGGCGGCCTTGAAACAGGGGCCGTGGACCGATGTGTACGCACTCGCCGCGGTCATCTATTTCGCGATTCAGGGCAAGACACCGCCGCCGTCGGTCGGCAGACTGATGAGCGACACGTATGTGCCGCTCGCCACGGCAGCGGCCGGCCGCTATAGCGAGCGGTTCCTGCGCGCGATCGACCATGCGCTCGCGGTCCGCCCCGAACAGCGCCCGCAAAGCGTTCAGGCGCTGGCGGACGAACTGGGCATTGCCATCGATACGCGTGATGACGCCGATGCGGCGATCGAACCCACGACTCGCGCTTCCGTCGAGACAGCGGGTGCCAGTGCGCCGCGAACAACGACGGCCGCGACAGTCGAGGCGAAGCGCAATGAGCCAGACACAGCGGCCGTTCCTGCGCCAGGCGGTAGTCAAGAGAAACGCACGGGCTTGATCGCAGCAGCTGCCGTTTGCGTCGTGGCGCTCGCGGCGGTCGGTACGTGGTTTGCCATGCGTTCGCCACCGGCCGCGAGCCCGGCTGTCACGGCAAGCACGGATGCGCGCGACACGGCTTCGCCGAGGCCTGGCAATGCCGCTCAAAGCCCGGCATCCGTTGCTGCTGTTGCCCCGGTTGCCCCGGTTGCCCCGGTTGCCCCGGTTACCCCGGTTACCCCGGTTGCTCCTGCCTCGCCCGCCACGGTTGCCGCGCCCGCCACACCACCCGCACAGGCCGACAACCTCGCGCCCTTCACCCCCGCGAGCGAACTCGAGCGAATCGTGACGCTGGCTGATCCATCGATTCAGATCACCGCCACACCGCGCAGCACGTCCGCCACGATCGGCAAGGATTATCTGCAGTTCAAACTCGACAGCAACCGCGCGGGCTACGTGTATGTGTTCATGGTCGATCCGGACGGTCAGTACCTGATGCTGTTTCCGAACGGACTCGATCGCAACAACCGGATCGCCGCCGGTCAGACGCTGTCGTTGCCGCGCGCCAGCTGGCCGATGCTGGCGGGCAACCCGCCCGGTCCCAACCACTTTCTGACGCTGGTATCGACGACGCCGCGCGATTTTTCCGACGGTGGATTGAAGTCCGCGGCGCCATTCCAGTCATTCCCCGCTGATGCCCAGCAGCAAGCGGCCGCGCGTCGCGGCCCGCGCTACTCGCCGTTCGCGGGCAAGCCGCGTTGCCCGGCAGGTACGGCGGATTGCGCCGGCGCGTTCGGCGCCGCCACGTTCACCATCGATGCAATCAAGCCGCCAGGCTAGCGCGCGCGACGTTCGCGATGGTCCGCAAGGAGGCCGCATGCGACGGGCTCAGCTTCTCCTGCTTGCGCTGACAGCCACGCTCGCGGCTTGCGCGAGCAACACGCCCGCGACCAGCGTCATTCTGGGGGACGCGAGCCATACCGCGACGTCGCCGGTCGAGCAGGTGACGCCGATGGCGCAAGCATCGCCACTCGCGCCGCCGACGATGCCTGGGCCGATGCCGGCTCCCGTAACGACACACGCGACGGTCTCGGGCGCGTCCACCGGCTCGAATAACCCGCGTCCCAAGGCTGCGTTGAGCGGCGGCTTCGCCACGCGCCACGCTTACTACGAGCCGATCGCTTTCGCCGACTTGCCCGGGTGGGACACGGACGACGTCACCGCGTCATGGGAAGCGTTTCGCCGCAGCTGCACCGTGCTCGGCGCGCGCAGCGGCTGGTCAGAACCGTGCAATGCCGCGCGAGCGGTGGACGTAGGCGACGTCGCGGCGATCCGGCGATTCTTCGAAACGTATTTCAACGCGTACCAGATCCGCAATTCCGACCGCTCGCTCGACGGTACGATGACCGGCTACTACGAGCCGCTGCTCAATGGCAGCCAGCAGTACGGCGGCGCCTACCTTTATCCGGTCTATGGCACGCCGGCCGACATGCTCTACCTCGACGCGCGGCGCCTGCCGGACCGCGCGCGAGGTGACGTGAGCGCGGCTCGCATCGATGGACGTAACGTGATCCCGCTCAGCAATACGACGAGTGGCGACCTCAAAGGCGTCTACGCGCTGGACCTGCGCGATAGCGTGCCGGATATCCGCGACAAGAAGATTCGACTGCGGCTCGATGGCGGGCGCATCGTGCCGTACTACACCCGCGCCGAGATCGAGCGCGGCGCACTGAAGGCGCCGATCCTCGCCTATGTCGACGACCCCGTGATGTTGTACTCGATGCAGCTGCAAGGCGCGGGCAAGGTCCGCATGAGCGACGGCTCGATTCGCCGCTTCGCCTATGCGGAACAGAACGGCCGGCCGTTCCTGCCGCCGCTCGCGCACAGCGGCAACGCGACGGCTGGCGCGCGCAAGCTCGTCGTGCGCGGCATGGAGATCGAGGTCGACATCAGCGACGACGGCGCGCCCGCTACGAGCAACGGAAGCAACGCGGCGCCCGCCGACGGTGACGACGACGAACCCACGTCGCCGTTGCTGCGCGGTTTCACCCTGGCGACGACCACGCCAACGACCGCCGGCGCGGTCACGCCGGCGGTCACGGGCTCCGCTGGCGGACACGGTGCCGGTAATGCAACTGGCGCCGGAACCGATGCCCATGCGTCGAACCCGCCGAAACCTCATCCCGTGTATGCGGTTTCAGATCCGAGCTATGTGTTCTTTCGTGTGATCCCCGATTCACCGAACGGTCCGCTGGGCGCGTTGGGCGTGCCGCTGTCGGCGGGCCGCTCGGTGGCCGTCGATCCGCGCACCACGCCGCTCGGCGCGCCGGTATTCGTGTCCACGCGTGACGACCCTCAGGCACCCGGAGGGATCAATCGCCTGATGCTCGCGCAGGATTCGGGCGGTGCGATTCAGGGCGCAGTCAGAGCCGACTACTTCTACGGCTTCGGTCAAACCGCGCAGACCCAGGCGAGCCACACCAAAGAGCGGCTGCGCATGTGGGTGCTGCTACCCAAGGGATTGCGCATCGCCGCGCAGCAGACGTCGTTGAAAACGCGCGGCGGCGGACCTGCCGCGTCTGATGCGGATTGTCTGGTCAGCGATCCGGTGCTGTGCGTGGACGATGCGCCGTAGACGTCTGGGCGGAAAGTGGGCGACGCCTCGCCCGGTGGCATGAAATTTGCGGGAGCCGCGTCAACGCATCCAGACAAGGAGACCGACATGGACACGCGGCAAATCGAAGAGCTCCATCCCACACAAATGACCCACGGCGCGCGGGAGGTCCGCGAAAAAGCCCGCCAATACCAGTCTCTGAGCAGCCATGACCTGGAGATGGCCATCGCCGAAAAGCCGATACCGGTCGTCTGCGGACCCAACGGCATACCGTTCGCGATCGATCATCACCATGTGGCGGCGGCGCTGTGGCAGGTGGGCGTGCGCTCGGTTCCGGTCGTGCTGGTGCGGGATCTTTCGTCGTACACGTGGGCGTCGTTCTGGCTCAGCATGGAAAACCAACGATGGACCTTTCCGTATGACGCGCAAGGCGTGCGCCGGCCGTTTGCCGAATTGGCGGAGCACGTGTGGGAAATGAAGGACGATGAATACCGAAGCCTCGCGGCAGCGGTCCGCGATGCCGGCGGCTATGAAAAAACCAGTGTCCCGCTGGAAGAATTTCGCTGGGCCGACTTCTTTCGCGCGACGTTGCCGCGGCCCGATAGCGACGAGAAGTTCACAGCTTTGCTCAAGGAAGCCTTGAAGCTGGCCAGGAGCGACTCTGCATTGGGGCTACCGGGCTATCTCGGTCGCACGGATTGAGCCGGCGGCCCACTTAATCGTGGGCCGCACTGCCCGCCGGCACTAGAAACTGATCCATCAACGAGATCTTCAACGGCTTGTCCGCATCGAGCTTCTTCTTCTCGATCACATACTTCCAACCATCCCCGCTACCCGGATTGCGATAGAACGCGACGACCGCCACATAGTTCGTGTCGGCCCGCATCGGTTGCGACAGGCTTGCCGACGCACCGGGATTCAGCACCGATGCCATGTTCGCCTGCAAGTCCTGCGCGAGCACCGTGCGGTCGTTCTTCAGCAGATCCTCGTACGACGCCCCATCGAACATCTTGCGGTCCTTCAGCTGATACACGCGCACCGCGACCGATGTCGCACGACCAGCATCGTCGGGGTTCAGCGCTTCGCGCGCGGACAGATCGATGTCGAGCACCTTGATCTGCTTGAAAAACACCGCGTGATAAGCGCTCGACGACGCGTCCGATACGGATTGCCAGGCGCCGCATGCCGACAGCAGCGCGACGGACGCAAGGGTGGAAACGGTAAAACGAAGGTTCATCAATGGTCCTTTCGGCGCGTCGTTCATGACGCGGCATGAGTCAGGTACGGATTGGCGGCGGGCTTCGGAAGCGCCCGATAGACCCCGAGTGCGACGTCGATCAGGCGTTCGTTCACGGCAGGCAGCACGGTCGTCCAGCCGAGGCGCGGCGCGGCTCCGGCCGATCCGTCAGCGACCCGGCCACGCGAGTTGATCGACGGCAGCGGCGCGAGGCGCGACGACATGGCCATCCGCAGATGCACGTCGGCCTTCAGCCCGACATACAACTGCACGAACGCCATCAACTCGCGATGCAGCCACGCACCCGGCAACAGATCGTGCGCCTGCGTGGCATGGGCCGGCCGCAACGTCACGCGTACCGCGCGACTGCGATACGCAAGCCGCTTGCCGAGCACATAGCCGCCGCCGAGGCCGCGACGCGCGTCCTCGTTCACCGCACCGGCACGAGCGGCCGACGACGTCAGCGGCTGCGGCTCGCCCGCGCGCGCGAGCGCGGGAAAGAACTCATCGACGCGCACGTCCGCGCCGGGCACCGCGAGCGCGATCACGCCCGCGAGCCCTTCAGGTGTGCGCGTTCGCTGGATCAGCAGACCGAGCAGCGCGAGCATCCGCGAATCGGACAAGCCGGCGCGTTGCGGCTTGTCGCCCCAGCCAAAGCCGGCGAGGCACAGCAGATTGCGCGAATGCGCATCGCCGCCGCCGGCGCGAAAGCTTTCCGCATAGCGGTACTTCTTCCACGCCCGATACAGCAGCGTGACGAAACGATGATTGAACTGATCGAGAAAGGCCTCGACCGCTTCGTGCCCTTCCTCGCGCATCACGATCTCGTCGATCATGTGCGACGGCATCGCCGCGTCGACGCCGTAAAGACCCATGAACGTCGTGCGCACGGTCGGCGCCGCGGCATTGACCAGGGAATCCGGATCAGCATCGAATTCGACTGCGGCGATCTCGCCCACCGGAAAGCCTGTGCGCGCGCGTGGCCGGAAGCGCACTGGTTCATGCGCCGGTGTATCGAGCGTGCCGAAGCCCGGCTGCCGCGGCATCCGCAATTCGAGCAGTCGGCACAACTGCATGAAGTTCATCCGCGGCGCGCGCGCGAGGAGCGATGCGACGAGCGGGTCGAGATTGGGCGGATCGTTGCGCGCTTCGCAAGCGTTAGCGTACGCGCTCATAGCGGAGCCCGCTGCGCCTTGCTGCGCGGCCAGACCGTGCGGGTCTGCGACGGTAGGCTGACGATCGACAGCTTCGTAAACAGATTGATCTCCGCGTACAGCGCGAAAAAGCGTTGCAACAACTCGCCGAACAACATCACGTCGCCGTCGCCCGCGAACGCATGCGAATCGAGTGTCACCTCGATGTGCACGCCACGCTCGACCGAGCCGCCCGACACCTCCTCGAGCAATTCCTGCGACACCCACAGAATGCCCGCGAGGCGCCGGCGGTTCAGTTCGTCGCTGGTCCAGTCGTAGAGCGCGAGCGCGCCGCGCAGCACTTCCGCGTTCATCATCGACAGGAAGTTCGGCGCAAGGTGCGACAGCACTCGCAACTGGAAACGGTCGCCGGTCGGCGGATAGAGCGGCAGGGTCGGCGCGACGAGATTGTTCACGCCCGCGACGTTCGGCGTGCTGGCCGCCAGCTCGGCGATGCTGGCTTCGCGCAGGCCCTTGCGCGGCAGCATGCCGTTCGTGCCGGTTACGCGCAGCGACAGGCTTTCCTCGGGCAGCGTGTCCATCGTGTCCCACGCGTGACCGCCGAGCACGACCCACGTCTGATGCAGACCCGCGACACCGGGCCGCACGCGCGCATGGAAGTAGCGTTCCGGCGCCTCGTGGCGCAGCATGCCGCCGCGATGCCGGAACGTCGCGAACGGGACGTACTCGTAGCGCTCGGCGGTGTCGTGATCGAACGCGTCGATTGCATCGACCGAATAGGTCTCGACGTGCTCGCCCTGATGGCCGGCCGGCAACACGCGGTATTCCGTTTCGTGATGGTCGATCTCGATCGGCTCGGCATCGAGTTCGAACAGGTTGATCACCGGCGTGCAGAAAAGCCGCAGGTTTTCCGCGTTGAAACGCTGATCGGACGGATACGCGTGCTTCAGCAAGATCTCCAGATCGAAGCGCGTCGACTTCTCCGGTAGCTTCGTCACGTCGAGTCCACACAGATCGACGAACAGGAATTTCTCGCGGAACGTGAAGTATTCGAGCAGCAACTGATATCTGTACAAGGCTGTCACGAGCGGTCAGACGCTGAAGTCGGTCGAGATCAAGTGGTACAAGATCGACGACGCCGGCAAGGAAAAGGAGTACTTCAACACGAAGCTGGACAACGTGAAGATCGTCGCGGTCAAGCCGAAAATGTTCGACATCAAGAACCCCGACTACGAGAAGCACAACCACCTCGAAGACGTCGAGCTTCGCTACGAGACGATCACGTGGTCGTACAAGGACGGCAACATCATCCACAAGGACACCTGGAACGAGCGTTCCTGATTTCCGCGTGTTACGCGAGACCGGCGTGCCGGCGGTCTCGGGACGCGCGTCGACGCGTCTTTACCGGTCCGCGTGGCGGGCTGGTCCTTTTTCATCGGCGAGTGCACAGCGCACTTGCCGCCTACCTCCGTGACCGGACTGCCGACATGACCTTGCGCGACGACCGAAGAAGCGCCCTTTGGGACACCACTCATCTGCTGCGCCGACTCAACCCGCACTGCGCGCAGGCGCTCGAAGCGGCCGCGAGTCTTTGCCAGACGCGGCTGGCTGACGAGATCACAGTCGAGCACTGGTTGCTGAAGCTGATCGAAGCCGGCGACGGCGACATCCCCGCTATCCTGCGGTATTACACGATCGATATCGACGCGGTATGGGATACGCTGCTCGGTGCAATCGATCATCTGCCGCGCAACCTGCGGGGCAAGCCAGCGCCGTCGCCGCAGCTGGCCGCGATGCTTGGCGATGCCTGGCTTCATGTGTCGTCGGAGCGCGACCATGCGCGAATCCGCTCCGGCAATCTGCTGCAGGCCATCGTCGATGCGCCGCATATGCTGCGCGCCCAGAATGCGTGGCCGCTGCTTGCCGTCAGCAGTACGCAGATCGAGCGTCTGCTGCCGCGAATTGCGCATCGGTCGTGCGAAAGCGAAATTGAAAGCGAAACCGAGAAACAGGAATCCGAAACGCCGCAACGTTCCGCCAGCGCTCCCGGGGCGAACGGCGTTTCTCGCGCAAAAGAGACCCCGCCCGCCAGCGCCGACGCCCTCGCCCGCTTTGCGATCGACCTGACCGACAAGGCGCGCCGCGGCGACATCGATCCTGTGTTCGGGCGCGAGCGCGAGATCCAGCAGATGGTCGACGTGCTCGCGCGCCGTCGCAAGAACAATCCGATCCTCGTCGGCGAACCGGGTGTCGGCAAGACCGCGCTCGTCGAAGGGCTCGCGTTGCGCGTCGCCGAAGGCAGCGTGCCGAACGTAATCCGCGACGTGCGCATCCTCACGCTCGATCTCGGCCTGCTGCAAGCGGGCGCCGGCGTGAAAGGCGAATTCGAGCAACGCCTGAAGACCGTGATCGACGAGGTGCAGGCTTCGCCCGTGCCGATCCTGCTGTTCATCGACGAAGCGCACACGCTGATCGGCGCCGGCAACGCGGCGGGCGGCGCCGACGCCGCGAACCTGCTGAAGCCTGCGCTCGCGCGCGGCGAATTGCGCACGATCGCGGCGACCACGTGGTCCGAATACAAGGAATTCTTCGAGCGCGACGCGGCACTCGAACGCCGCTTCCAGATGATCAAGGTCGAAGAACCCGACGACGACGCGGCCTGCTTGATGCTACGCGGCCTGAAAAGCCGCTACGCCCGATACCACCATGTACACATTCGCGACGAAGCGCTGGTCGCCGCGGTCAAGCTGTCGCGTCGCTACATCCCGGCGCGGCAACTGCCGGACAAGGCCGTCGATCTGATCGACACGGCCGCCGCGCGCGTACGCATGGGCCTCGAAGCACCGCCGGCCGAGTTGCAACGCGCGCGGGCCGCGGTCGCCGCGCTGGAGCTCGAACACGCGGCGCTCGCAGACGACGAACGCATCGGCATCGACGATAGCGAAGCACGCCGCGGCGCACTGGACGCCGCGCTCGCGAGCGCGAAGGCCGAACTCGCGGCGCTGCAAACACGTTACGAACAGGAGCTCGAACTCGTCCAAGCGTTGCACCGCCAACGCGACAGCGATGCCGTCTCGCGCGATGCCAGCGCTTTCGCGCAAGCACGTCGCGCACTGACGACTGCACAAGGCAAGGCCCCGTTGATCTTCGCCGACGTCGACGCCCAGGCGATCGCACGCGTCGTCGCCGAATGGACCGGCGTGCCGGTTGGCCGTCTCGTCGAAGACGAACTGCAAAGCCTGCTGACGCTGGAAACGCAGCTCGCGACACGCGTCGTCGCGCAGCACGACGCGCTCGCCGCCCTGTCCGAAAGCCTGCGGACCGCCAAGGCGGGGCTCAGGAATGAACACGCGCCGCTCGGCGTGTTTCTGCTTGCTGGACCATCGGGCGTCGGCAAGACCGAAACTGCGCTCGCGCTCGCCGACCTGCTGTTCGGCGGTGAAGCCGCGCTCACGACGATCAATATGTCCGAGTACCAGGAATCGCACACAGTCTCGCAACTGAAGGGCTCGCCGCCCGGCTACATCGGTTATGGACGCGGCGGCATTCTGACCGAGGCGGTGCGGCAGCGTCCGTACAGCGTCGTGCTGCTCGACGAAGTCGAAAAGGCGCACCGGGACGTGCTCGACATGTTCTATCAGGTGTTCGATCGCGGCATGATGCGCGACGGCGAGGGGCGCGAGATCGACTTTCGCAATTGCGTGATCCTGATGACGTCCAATCTCGGCAGCGCGCAAATCGATGACACGACCGCGGAAAGCCCCGAGATCTCGCACGACGAACTGCTCGTCGCGATTCATCCGCAGCTCGTCGGCCACTTTCAACCGGCGCTGCTCGCGCGCTTCCAGACGCTCGTGTACCGCCCTCTCGATGCGAGCGCGCTGGCCTCGATCGTGCGCCTGAAGCTCGGTAACGTGGCGCAGCGTCTGCACCGTCAGCACGGCGTCGAACTGAGCTGCGACGAAGCGCTGATCGATGCGATGGCCGCGTTGTGTCTCGCGCGCGAATCGGGCGCGCGCAACGTCGATGCGTTTGTCAATCAGCGCATTCTGCCCACGGTGTCGCGCGAACTGCTCGCGCGCATGGCATACGGAATCGCGCCCGCCAGGATCCTGCTGACCGGTTCACCCGAAGGTAGTCTGACGATCGATTTCATCGATCGCGAAGAAGCCGTGGCTGAACATGCGGCGAACGGCTAACGGAGCGCCACTCGATGCCGGCGGGACCGTCTCTCTACGATATGCTGCTCGGCCAGATCGGCGGCGAGCCGCTCGACGCATACGACGACCGCACGCTCGAATGCCTGAGCGTGCAGCAGAACGTGCAGCGCATTCTGAACACGCGCGCGGGCGCATTGAAGCACCTGCCCGATTACGGTCTGCCGGACATGACGAACATCTACAAGGCATTGCCGTCGTCGGCGCACGCGCTGAAGCAGCAGATGGAAGCGACGCTGCTGAAATATGAACCTCGTATTCGCGCGATCGACATCGACATCCTCGAGGACGACGACCCCGGCGTGCTGGTCAGCTTCGAAATGACATGTCATTTGAAGAAGGCCGGGCTCGTGCGCTTCGGCACGTATTTCGAGCCGCCGGGGCGGCTGCATATACGACGCCGGATGCAGGGGCGTGGGTAATCAGCGTTATCCGCAGGCTGGTCGAATCCGACGCTACGATTCAGATCTATTCGGGAATTCGCCGGTCGATGCGACTGCGACATTTGTTCACAGTTGCTCGGCGGGTAACTCGCTATAGTGGGCAAGGTCGATCACGGGTCCGATCGACCTTCCCAGACAGGCATTGAGTCTGTCCTTCGGCAGCCTCGATCACGCCTCGTGTTCGAGGCTTTTTTCCTTGCTGCCCCGTTAGCAAGCGATCACGTCGCCAGTGTGCCGTCCGCCGCATTCATGCGCGCGGGCCGTTCGTGAGGATCGGGACTATCGGTCTGAGTCGTCCCCACGACGGAGACAATAACTGCAAACAGAAAGGAGTTTCGAATAAGCATTATTTGTTCCGCTTGCTTTTTCACCCGCATTTCACACAGCCGGCATAAATCGCGAGCTAAACATGCACTTTTCATTGTGTCGCTTGCGCATAAAAAATAAAAAGTGAACCCCGAATCACATTTTCGAGATGCTCGTTCGACTATAACGATTAAGCAAAATCCCGCACAGGGGAGCGGGATTAAAACAACAGGACGCTGAGGAGACGAGCACGCCCTGCCTGGGACCCACACGCACCGCAGGGATACGCGTGGTTATTTCGACGCTCGCCACGACCGACAACCGTAGTCGACGGTCAATGATCGCGAGTGCTTTGAAATGCCGGGACCGCTTGGGCACCCCTGTGCGCGCTCACGCCTGCCGCGTGGCACCACGGCGCCGAGCGCCCATGTGGAACTCAGGCCGCCTTGCGCGCGAACCCGTCGCCCATCACACTCACCACGTCGTCGACGACCCGAGTGGCGGCCGCGAATCCAGCCGCCAGCGCTTCCCGCAGATCGGTCGACGAACGACCGGGCACCGAAGCTACCCGGAAAGCGGTCGACCACTCGCCGCCGATCAGCCGCGTCTTCAACGTGACGCTCGCCACGTACGCGCGCCGCGCCGTGGCACTGCCGACACGGGTGGACATATCGGTCGCGCGCAACGCGTTGACCACGATGTCGAATCCCCGATAACGATAGGTTTGCTCCATGCTCTTCTCCGTCTTCACCCATTGCTACACAACAGCATTTCGCCATGTATCGATGCTGCATCATTCTCGACTTGAGTTTGTCAAAAATTGTCATATCTTGGGCGATTCCCGGTTAGGGCTTTCCCTGCTCTCGACCTGCCAATTCCGGCGTCAATCATGCTTAATGACGAGCAGAACAGTTTTACTGTGAGATTAGATATATGCTTTACAGATTTTGGAACAATGAATCACCGGGCTCCATGCAATGTGAAGTCATCGGACCGGCAAATTCGGATTACAAATTCATACCGTTTATTCAGATTCGATCGAATAACCTTGACGAATCAAGCCCCGCGAACCATCTCGAAATAAAAAGCTATATCCTAAAATAAAGACCGGAACTCGTCCGGCGCTTCTGTAGTCCGAACACTGCGATTGCCCATCGTGGCGCCCGTCTGGCGAGCCTGGCTCCGCCCGGTTCGCCGTCATCCGCTCGTGGTCCAATAAACAGCACGCTGCGTCTGACCGCATCGTCCGTTGCGTTTGAATAAAGCGTCCGTCCCGGTACGTCGCTCGATCGCCAGCGGCAAAGATCGTGTCATTACAGACCGCAGATCGCTTATCGGATTGAATGAGCCTGAATAAGGAATTGCTGGTGAAACATCTCGCAGGTTCAATATCGCAATTGTGTCGGCATGCTCTGCCTGCCTGTTTTATGCCTTGTCGCGCGTGTTACCTCGGTGCCACCGTGATCACGCGTTTGCGCCGCCGCCAAGCGGGAGAGCGTGCACGATGAGCGTCTTCCAGATTGCCGGTGTGCTGTTCGCCATCGTCGCGCTGTTCGGCGTCCTCAATTATCGATTCATCAGGTTGCCCGACACGCTCGGCATCACCGCGGTCGGGCTCGTCGTCTGCGTCGGCATTTCTGCGCTCGGGTTCTACTATCCGGCGATGGCGATCGCCCGCGCGCAAGATCGTCGTGCAGATCGATTTTGCCGACATCGTGTTTCACGGCCTGCTCAGTCTGCTGCTGTTCGCCGGCGCGCTGCACGTCGATCTGTCGAAGATGCGCACGCAGCGGCGCGCGGTGCTGATGCTCGCGACGATCGGCGTATTGATTTCGATCGCGGTGGTCGGCCTCGGCTTTTACTACGCGGCGCAATGGCTCGGCCAGCCGGTGAGCCTGCCGTGGTGTCTCGTGTTCGGCGCACTGATCTCGCCGACCGATCCGATCGCGGTACTCAGCGTGCTCAAGCGCGCGGCGGCGCCCGAAAGCCTCGAAACCAAGATTACCGGCGAATCGCTGTTCAACGACGGCACGGCCGTCGTCGCATTCGTCACGCTAGTCGGACTCGCGACCGGCGCGAACGAGTTTTCCGCGGGCGCGATCGCATTCGATCTGCTGCGCGAAGTCGCCGGAGCGCTCGTGCTCGGCGCGGCGCTCGGCTTCGGCGCGTCGCTGCTGCTGCGAGGTATCGACAGCTATCCAGTCGAAATCCTGATCACACTCGCACTCGCGACCGGCGGCTATAGTCTCGCCGAAGCGCTGCACGTGTCAGCGCCTCTCGCGGTCGTGATCATGGGGCTCGTGATCGGCAATCACGGCGCGTCGACGTCGATGTCGGAGAAGACGCGCGAGCATCTGTTCAACTTCTGGGACCTGCTCGACGAGTTGCTCAATCTCGTGCTGTTCGGGCTGATCGGACTCGAAATCATTGCGCTGTCGCTGCGCGTCGAGATCGTTTGGCTCGGGCTCGCGGCGATTCCTGTCGTGCTGTTCGCGCGCGGCGTCAGCGTCGCGATTCCGCTGCTCGCGCTGCAGAACTTCCGGCGGCTCAGTCCGCATTCGGCTGTCGTGCTGACGTGGGGCGGACTGCGCGGCGGCATCTCGATTGCGCTCGCGCTGTCGCTGCCGGAGTTTCACGGACGCGAAATGTTCATCGGCGTCACGTATCTCGTCGTGGTATTCAGCCTGCTGATTCAGGCGACGACATTGGGCCCGCTGATCCGTCGGCTCAATATTCCGGGCGCTCACGCAACCCGGCCAGCCCCGCCGGACGCATCGCCTGCACAAAACGCGCGCTAATCGTAAAGTGGATACCTACGCCGATCTGCACCGCGAGGTTGGTGAGAAAATCCAAACACAGTCCGAGACCGGCGCGAGCGGCTCTCGCGTCGATTTCGACACTGGATTGGAGCGTCCGATTTAAGCGTTTCCTGAGCAGTGCCCGCCGCGATTCTGACCCGAGGCGGCCCACCAGCAGGCGAGACCGATGGCGAGTCGAACCGCCGCCGTCTCCCTCCGGCCACGGTTCACGCCGCGGCCCTGGCTCGGACTTGAACGAGTCCGCCGCCAGTTTCTGGCTTACTTTCCGCCAGTTTCCGGACCGTCGCGCCTGCTGCGGCGCCGGGCATTTGGCCGTCAATGCCGGTTCTCCCACATACCTGGCAGGCGCGGTTTGTCATCCTGTCGATTCAGGCGTCCGAAGGAGTTCGCCATGTCGGTCTATGTCGATGAAGGGTTCCGGCCCTGTGTGACGGAATGCGAGACGGTCGCGTTCCGCGTGTGCTGCGACGATCGTGCGCAGATTTTTGAAGTTAGCGCCGACGCGCTGGTCGAGTTCTGTGGCGCCGTGAGCCGCCGCAAGCAGGACCTGTTGGTCGCGTTCGAGGATGCGCAGGACGAGATCCTCTCCGTAGCCGCACAGAGATGGCAGTTCACGCCGAGCGAGCCGGTGCGGCTCGGTCTCGACGAATTCAAATTGGTCAGACATTAGGCGCGAGAGACGCCTTCATGAGCTGGATCGCCGCCCTGCCGATGTACAACGTGACACCCGCGCTCGACCTCGAATGGCGCGAGTGGCTCGACGACGTGCTGCGCCGGGTCAAGCCCGCGTGCCGCATCGTCGAACCGGACGAGGAACTGCACGGCTTCTGGCGGCGCCC
This sequence comes from Paraburkholderia sp. UCT70, assembly GCF_050434085.1. Classification (NCBI taxonomy): domain Bacteria; kingdom Pseudomonadati; phylum Pseudomonadota; class Betaproteobacteria; order Burkholderiales; family Burkholderiaceae; genus Paraburkholderia; species Paraburkholderia sp. UCT70. The sequence continues at coordinate 2,769,955 of NZ_JBNPVZ010000002.1, forward strand.
GAATCTGCTGATTTCCCAGACCTGCGGTTATCCGCTGATGCAGGGGCTGCACGCGCAGGTGCAATTGGTCGCGACACCCTGTTTCGATGCGCCCGGCTGCGACGGCGCGCATTACTCGAGCGTACTGGTCACGCGCGCCGACGCGAGCTTCGACTCACTCGCCTCGTGCCGCGGCGCACGCGCCGCCTACAACCAGGACGATTCGAACAGCGGCATGAACGCATTTCGTCACGCGGTCGCGCCGCTCGCGCGCGCCGGCATGTTCTTCGGCGCGGTGCTGCGCACGGGCTCGCATGTCGGCTCGCTGCGCGCGGTCGCGGACAATCGCGCGGACGTCACCGCGATCGACTGCGTGACCTTCGCCTTCGTTTGCGACGTGCTGCCGGAACTCGCGGGGCGCGTGCGCGCGATCGGCATGACCGCCGCCTCGCCGGGCTTGCCGCTGATCGCCGCGGCCAATGTGCCGCCGGCCACGATCGCCGCGTTGCGCGACGCGTTGAATGAGGCGCTGAGCGTCCGCCCCGAGCGCGCAAAACGCCTGCGTTTAAGGGGTTTTTCGACGTTGCCGCTGACCGACTACGCGCGCATCGGCGAGTTGGAAAGCGAAGCGCGCGCCGCGGGCTACGCGCGGCTCGCTTGATTCACCTACTCGCTCATCTGCCACTCGACGCGCTTATTCACCCGCCTGCTGCACCTCCAGCACCAGCAGTTGCGCGCCGTCGGCGACCTGATCACCGACCGCATACAGCACCTCGGCGACCGTGCCCGCCGCCGGGGCGCCGATCGTATGCTCCATCTTCATCGCTTCCATCACGATCAGCGGCGCGCCCTTCTCGACCACCTCGCCTGGTTCGACCAGCACCGCGATCACTTTGCCCGGCATCGGCGCGGTCAGACGGCCTTCGCCGTGCTCGGCATCCGCGGCATGCGCGAGCAGGTTCTGCCATTCGAATGCGAGCGTCTCGCCATGGCAGAACACGTGGAACCTGTCGCCGTCGACGAATACACGCCCCGTCACGCGCGCATCGCCGATCGTCGCGCGGAATTCATGGGCGCCCGCGGCGACCGACCATGTGAAGTCCTCGCGCAAGCCGTCGTGTTCGAGTGTTTGCACGAGCGCTTGCGTGTCCCCGTTGCGCGCGAAAACGACCCTGAACGCGTCGGGGCTGTCGTCGTTGGCGCCGTCGTCGATCACGCGCCAGCCGAGCGTTTGCGTGTAGCCGCTATTGAGCCGCCAGTGCGACAACGCGTCCCACGGCGACGCGCCGTGCGCGGTGCCGCCCTCGCGCGTCAACAACGCGGCGCACGCGAGCGCGAGTGCTTCCTTGAACGGCTTCTGTGCCGGCGCGAACAGCACGTCGTGATGACGCTCGATCAAACCGGTGTCGAGCTCGCCGCTCGCGAACGGCTCGCTCGCGACGATGCGCCGCAGAAACTCGACGTTCGTGTGCGGCCCGACCACCTCGCAGGCATGCAGCGCACGCGCGAGGCGCGCCAATGCCTCCTCGCGCGTCGCGCCGTGCACGATCAGCTTGGCGATCATCGGATCGTAGAACGGCGTGATCGTGTCACCCTCGCGCACGCCGCTGTCGATACGCACCGGCGCCTTGCGGCCCGGCTCGCCGAGCCCGGCCGCGTCGATCGCGAAGTCGACGCCTTCGGGCATGCGCAGATGCTTGAGCGTACCGGTGGACGGCAGGAAGCCGCGCGCCGGATGCTCTGCGTAGATGCGCGCCTCGATCGCGTGGCCGTCGAGCTTCAACTGCTGCTGGGTGAGCGGCAAACTCTCGCCCGCGGCAACGCGCAATTGCCATTCGACGAGGTCCTGCCCCGTCACCATCTCGGTGACGGGATGCTCGACCTGCAGCCGCGTGTTCATCTCCATGAAATAGAACTCGCCGGTCGGCGTCATGATGAACTCGACCGTACCCGCGCCAACGTAGTTGACCGCGCGCGCGGCGGCCACGGCCGCTTCGCCCATCGCGCGCTTGACCTCGGCCGGGAGCCCCGGCGCGGGCGCTTCCTCGAGCACTTTCTGATGACGCCGCTGCACCGAACAGTCGCGGTCGAACAGATAAACGGCGCCGCCGTGCCGATCGGCGAACACCTGGACCTCGACGTGACGCGGCCGGGTCAGATACTTCTCAATCAGCACGCGATCGTTGCCGAAGCTGCTCGCCGCCTCGCGCTTGCACGACAGCAGCGCGGCCGCGAAGTCCGCACCGCGCTCGACCACGCGCATGCCCTTGCCGCCGCCGCCCGCGCTCGCTTTCAGCAGCACCGGATAGCCGATCGTGTCCGCTTCGCGCTGCAACAGCTGCGGCTCCTGGTCGTCGCCGTGATAGCCGGGCACGAGCGGCACCGCGGCCGCGTGCATCAGCGCTTTCGCGGCGGCCTTCGAGCCCATCGCGGCAATCGCTTCGACCGGCGGTCCGATAAAGACGATGCCGGCCGCCTGGCACGCATGCGCGAAGTCTTCGTTTTCCGAAAGAAAGCCGTAGCCCGGATGCACGGCCTGCGCGCCGGTCGCGCGCGCGGCTTCGATGGTCCGCTCGATGCGCAGATAGCTTTGCGCCGCCGTCGAACCGCCGATATGCACCGCTTCGTCGCAGGCGGCGACGTGTTTCGCGTTGGCGTCGGCGTCCGAATAGACGGCCACGCTCGCGATGCCGAGCCGCTTGCAGGTCGCCGCGACGCGGCACGCAATTTCACCCCGGTTGGCGATCAGGATCTTGTTGAACATGAGTGTCTCGATGAAATGGGCGGTACGGGGCGATGGTTGTTAGCGGAGCATGTCAGTTGCGCCAGCCCGGCGTGCGCTTTTCGAGGAACGACGCCACGCCTTCGCGGCCCTCTGCGCCGGCCCGCGTTTTCGCAATCCGCACGGCGGTGTCTTCGATCAGCGCGTCGCTCAACTCGCGGCCCGCGATGTCCTGCACGAGCCGCTTGCAGGCGCGCACCGCTTGCGGGCCGTTCGCGCACAGCGTCTGCGCGAGCTGCGCGACCGTTGCATCGAGCTGCTCGGCGCTCACCGCTTCGCTGACGAATCCCAGCCGCAACGCGGTCGCGCAGTCGAACACCTCGGCGGTGAGGAAGTAGCGCCGCGACGCCTGCTCGCCGAGCGCACGAATCACGTATGGCGCGATCGTCGCGGGAATCAGCCCGAGCCGCGCCTCGGACAGGCAGAAGTGTGCGCTTTCGACCGCGACGACGATATCGCACGCGGCAATCAGGCCCATGCCGCCCGCGTATGCGTCGCCGCTCACGCGCGCGATCACCGGCTTGTTGCAGCGATACACCACCGACAGCATGACGGCGAGCCGCATCGCATCGGCGCGGTTCTCGTCGTCCGAGTAGCCGGCCATTTTCTTCATCCAGTTCAGGTCGGCGCCCGCGCAGAACGCCTTGCCGTTCGCGGCGAGCACGACCGCGCGCACGTCGTCGCGCGTGTCGAGCGCGGTGAATGCGGCAGTCAGCTCGGCGATCATCGTTTCGTTGAACGCGTTGCGCACGTCCGGACGATTGAGCGCGACCGTCGCGGTCTGGCCGGCAATCTCGACCGTCAGGGTTTCGTATTGCATGCGTAGCACTCCTTTGCCTTGCGTCGTCGCATCGCGGTGACGCGGGCCATCACATTCTGAACACGCCGAAACGCGTGTCTTCGATCGGCGCGTTCATCGCCGCCGACAAACCCAGCCCAAGCACGTCGCGAGTTTGCGCGGGGTCGATCACGCCGTCGTCCCACAACCGCGCGCTCGCGTAGTACGGATGGCCCTGATGCTCGTATTGCTCGCGGATTGGCTGCTTGAACGCCTCTTCTTCCTCTGCGCTCCAGTTGCCGCCCTTCGCTTCGATGCCGTCGCGCTTGACGGTGGCGAGCACCGACGCGGCCTGCTCGCCGCCCATCACCGAGATGCGCGCGTTCGGCCACATCCACAGGAAGCGCGGCGAATACGCGCGGCCGCACATGCCATAGTTGCCCGCGCCGAACGAGCCGCCGATGATCACCGTGAACTTCGGCACCTTCGCGGTCGCGACCGCGGTGACCATCTTCGCGCCGTTCCTCGCTATGCCTTCGTTTTCATACTTGCGGCCGACCATGAAGCCGGTGATGTTCTGCAGAAACACGAGCGGGATCTTGCGCTGGCAGCACAGCTCGATGAAGTGCGTACCCTTCAGCGCCGACTCCGAAAACAGAATGCCGTTGTTCGCGACGATGCCGACCGGGTGCCCCCAGAGATGCGCGAAGCCGGTGACGAGCGTGGTGCCGTAGCGCGCCTTGAATTCGTCGAACGCGGAATCGTCGACGATACGCGCGATCACCTCGCGGATATCGAACGGCTTGCGCGTGTCGACCGGAATCACGCCGTAGATGCTCCGGGTGTCGTAGCGCGGCGGCTTCGGCTCCTGCAATACGAGCGGCGCCGGCTTCACGCGGTTCAGATGGCCGACGATGCTGCGCGCGATCCCGAGCGCATGCGCATCGTTCTGCGCAAGATGATCGACGACGCCCGACAGACGCGTATGCACGTCGCCGCCGCCGAGATCTTCGGCGCTGACCACTTCGCCGGTCGCGGCTTTGACGAGCGGTGGGCCGCCGAGAAAAATCGTCCCCTGGTTCTTGACGATGATCGACTCGTCGCTCATCGCCGGCACATACGCGCCGCCCGCGGTGCACGAGCCCATCACGACCGCGATCTGCGGAATACCCGCGGCCGACAGATTCGCCTGGTTGTAGAAGATGCGGCCGAAGTGATCGCGATCGGGAAATACGTCGTCCTGATTCGGCAGATTCGCGCCACCCGAGTCGACGAGGTACACGCACGGCAAGCGGTTTTCGCCGGCGATTTCCTGCGCGCGCACGTGCTTCTTCACGGTGACCGGATAGTAGGTGCCGCCCTTCACGGTCGCGTCGTTGCAGACGATCACGCACTCCTGTCCCGCGATGCGGCCGATGCCGGTGATCACGCCGGCGCCCGGCGCGTCGTCGTTGTACATACCGTACGCGGCGAGTTGCGACAGTTCGAGAAACGGCGTGCCCGGATCGAGCAGTTGCGCGATCCGCTCGCGCGGCAGCAGCTTGCCGCGGCTCGTATGCTTGTCGCGCGCGGCCTGGCCGCCGCCCTGCGCGAGTTGCTCGATCTTCGCGCGCAGATCGGCGACGAGCGCTTCGAGCGCCGCCGCGTTCGCGCGAAAGTCGTCCGAGCGTGGGTTCAGTTTCGATTCGATGATCGGCATGACGTCGCTTCTCCAAAGTGCGGCGTATTGAGGGGGTTCACGCGCGCTTGCATCACAGCGTTTCGGCAAACAGCTCCCGGCCGATCAGCATGCGACGAATCTCGCTCGTGCCCGCGCCAATTTCATAGAGCTTCGCATCGCGCCACAGACGACCGACCGGATACTCGTTGATATAGCCATTGCCGCCGAGAATCTGGATCGCCTCGCCAGCCATCCAGGTCGCCTTTTCGGCCGTGTACAGAATCACGCCCGCGCAGTCCTTGCGGACCCGGCGCACATGGTCGTTGCCGAGCGTGTCGAGTTGGCGGCCCACCGCGTACAGATACGCGCGGCATGCCTGCAGTGTCGTGTACAGATCGGCGACTTTGCCCTGGATCAGCTGGAATTCGCCGATCGACTGGCCGAACTGCTTGCGGTCGTGGATATACGGCACGACCGCGTCCATCACCGCGACCATGATGCCGGTCGGGCCGCCCGCGAGCACCGCGCGTTCGTAGTCGAGACCGCTCATCAGCACTTTGACGCCGCCGTTCAATGCCCCAAGGATGTTTTCCTCCGGCACTTCGACGTCCTGGAACACCAGCTCGCCGGTGTGTGAGCCGCGCATGCCGAGCTTGTCGAGCTTCTGCGCGACCGAGAAACCCTTCATGCCCTTCTCGACGATGAACGCGGTAATGCCGCGCGAATTCGCTTCGGGATCGGTCTTTGCATAGACGACCAGGGTGTCGCAGTCGGGGCCGTTGGTGATCCACATCTTGGTGCCGTTCAGCACGTAACGATCGCCCTTCTTCTGGGCGCGCAGCTTCATGCTGACCACGTCCGAGCCCGCGTTCGGCTCGCTCATCGCGAGCGCGCCGACGTGCTCGCCCGACACGAGCTTCGGCAGATACCTGCGCTTCTGCGCGTCGGTGCCGTTGCGATGAATCTGGTTCACGCACAGGTTCGAATGCGCGCCGTACGACAGGCCAACCGATGCCGACGCACGCGAAATTTCCTCCATCGCGACCATGTGCGCGGTATAGCCCATGTTCGCGCCGCCGTACTCTTCGGAAACCGTCATGCCGAGCACGCCGAGGTCGCCGAACTTGCGCCACAGGTCCATCGGGAACTGATCGGTGCGATCGATTTCCCCGGCGCGCGGCGCGATTTCTTTGGCGGCGAACGACGCGATGCTGTCGCGCAGCATTTCGATCTCTTCGCCGAGCGGGAACTGCAAACCGGGCAGATTGGGCATTGCGGTGTCTCCTGAGTTCGTGGGCGGCCGCTGGTGGAACGCGAAGCGGCACGCGAAAGCATGTCAACGCGCATTTCACGCCAGATTGACGTAAGCGTCAATAGGTATTTTTGAGTGTTACTCAGAAATTTACAAACGCGCATCAGCCGGCCGATTCGGTGCTACGATCGCGTTCATCGGGCACAGACGCAGCGTTCAAACGCCAGCTCGAGCCCCAATCCGCATCAAAAATCTGAATTTTACTCATATGACGGTTGCCGAGAAGGCCGGATTACCTGTCTCGCGTCGCCAGCCGGCCGGGCGCAAGTCGCAGCAGCGCGTGAAGGAGATTCTTCAGGCGGGGCGCGACGTGTTCTCCGAAAAGGGCTACGAACGCGCGACGACCGCGGAAATCGCGCAGCGCCTGGGCGTTTCCGAGGCGACGGTGTTCAGCTACTTTCGCGGCAAGCGCGAGTTGTGCGCTCGTGTCATCGGCGATTGGTACGACGAGATCATCGACGCGATCGAAGCGGGCCTGCCGCGCGACGGCAACGTGCGTCAGCAGTTCGCGTTCATCGTGCGCATGCATCTGCGGCTGATGCTCGTGAATGGCACCGATCTGTGCGCGCTCGTGCTGTCCGAAGGCCGCACGCGGCATCACGAACTGAGCGAGGCGCTGACCGAACTGCAGCGCCGCTACACCGCGCCGTTGATGCGCGTGCTCGCGCAAGGCCAGCGAAGCGGCGAGATTCGCTCCGACATGCCGCTGCGCCTGTTGCGCTCGATGGTGTTCGGCCCGATGGAGCACGTGCTGTGGGACGCGACGCTGACGAACCGGCAGATTGATATCGACGCCACCGCCGATCAGCTGATCGACGTGCTGTGGGTCGCGCTGACGCCGCCCGACCTCGCGCTCGGCGCGTTGCAGCGCTTTCGCGTGGAAGTGGCCGCAGCGAGCCGTCGTTTCGACGAAGCCAGCGCCGCGCGCCGCGAGAAAAGCGGCTAATCTACGAGCTTTCCCGCCGCAGCCCGAAGGAGAGCCCAAGTGCCCGCAGCGACAAGCGCGAAGGAAAGCAACAAGCGAAGCGAGAAGTCTGGCGAAGAACGCGGCGACAAACCGAAAGCCGCAAAGAAAGCGCCAACGAAAAAATCAACCGAAACGTCGTCCAGTTCCACGTCCGCCGCACGCATTCGCATCGGCATCGGCGGCTGGACCTATGCGCCGTGGCGCGGGCCGTTTTATCCGGAAGACCTGACGCAAAGCCGCGAACTCGAATATGCGAGCCGGCGTCTGACGTCGATCGAAATCAACGGCACTAGTATGGATTGTTTTCCGGCAGCATCCGCCACCGTCCGGTCAGTCATTTTTTTCTAATATATTCAATTAGCTACCTTCCTATAGCATCCATTTTTGGCCGATAACATCCACTTTGAAACGGGTAGCTAGTTGGGTGGCTTGGAACACGTGTGGGTAGCTATAATGGGCAAGTCCACCAGAGGAGATACGACATGCCCAAACAGCTTCACGTTCTGGACGATATCCAACTCCGCGCCTGGATATGCAGAGGTGAGCCGGTTGCCAAATCGGACGGTGACGGCCTCACGTTTACGCTGTCCAAGACCGGGACCGCGAGTTGGATTCTTCGCTACCGCCTCGGCGGCAACACCCGGCGCGAGTTGACGCTTGGCAACTACCCGGACATGTCCCTCGCCGCGGCACGCAAGCTCGCCCGGCAGCACCGGGTCAAGATCGATGGCGGCGGCGACCCGGCGCGCGAGAAGCGCATCAAGATGGCGCGAGCTGCCGCGGACTGGACCGTCAATGTGCTGATCGACGACTATCAAGAAAAGATCATGCCCTCGCTGGCCGAGGGGAGCGCCGGCGCTCGCAAGCGACACTTCAAGAAGAGGATCCGCCCCACCCTTGGCCCCCTGTCCGTGTCCGTCGTGACTGCTGCGGATATCGTGCTCATGATCGAACGTGTCAGCAGTTGGTCGATGGCAGAACAGATCCTGTGCTCGGTGTCGCGCCTCTTTCATCACGCGGTCGGCCGACGCCTCATCAACGCGAACCCCTGTGCTGGCATTTCGCTAGAGGCCATCAAGGGAGCCAAGCCTCCTCCGAGAAAACGCGTGATGCTAACAGCTGAGGAACTGCACAACATCCTGTCTAAGATAGACCATGCAGCGGGTCGAAGGTACGGTTTGATGTTTCGCTGCCTGCTCGGGACGTGCGTCCGGACCGCCGAGTTGGTTAAGTCGAAAAAGGACGACTTTGACCTCGACAAAGGGACGTGGTGGGTCGTACCGGAAAACGTCAAGACGCGCCACGGAATGCTGATCCCTCTCAGTCCGGCCCTGACCGAATGGGTTCAAGAGTTGATGGAGATGTCAGGGGACTCGGAATACCTGCTGCCAGGGATGTACACGCGCGAGGGGAGTCATATGGGCGTGACCACCCTGTGGGACGTCTTGTCGGGGCTTCAAGACGATCACGTGTTCAACACGCGCTACTTCACGCCACACGACACCCGCAGCACCGCGAAAGGTCACATGCGCAACCTCGGAGTGTCAAACGAGATTAGCGAACTGGCATTGAACCATAAACGCCGGGGCATCGAAGGAATCTACGACGTGCGCGTAGACGTTCCGGAACTGCGCGTCGCGCTGCAGTTGTGGTCCGACTATCTAGTGCGTTGCGAGCGAGGCATAACGAACGTCGTGCCGATCACTTCGGCGCGAGCGTGAAATGCTTGCTGGGTCTGGAAAAGCAAAGGAACGCAAGCATCGGTCATCTGATGCTCACATTCTTGGCATGCCCCACTCGATCGTCAATCAGACGGTTGAACCCTTGTCGAGACGGCTTTCTCGCCCGGCTATTTAGCGCCGATACCGCCAGCGATACCGAAATTTCCTCCCAGCACTTGACAGCCTTCATCGGGCCGCACTGGCAGATCAACGCCGCCAGATTTACAAAAACGTCAAGGTGGGTCGTCTCAAAATGTCCCGCAGAGAGATACCGTCAAGTCATACTCTTTTCAAAGCGGTCGACCGAACCTCGCCGATCATTCAAAGATCGAACAGCGCTTCCCGTAAGCAAAAGCACGCTCACTGCCGCTCCAACAACCGTTAAGCACCTGACACTTGGACGAAACAGAGGAATACCAATCTATCAGGGGCTAGCGCTCCTCTCCTCCCACCGAAATCAACGCTGCCGCAATGACGGCTTCCGAGATACAACAGGCATACGCCGCACGACGCCGAATGCCCCGAACTCGGCCATTGCAGACATTGGCACGGCTGGTGTTCTACGTCGGCAATGTGGCGGACCGCTGACGGTGACGTCATCGAGCAACCCTACGGCAGCTTTCCGCATCAGCGAACTCACACTCTCGACCCTCAACCGCCGTTGGGGTCGCACCGCGGCCATCGGCGGCTCTTGAGGTGCAACGGCCGCCGACGAATCGAAACAATAGGCGCGTAGTCGGCCCGTGCCGTACGCGGTCCACCGCGTACCCTCAGTGCGCACGCGATGTTCAACTACATCCTGAAGGTGCCGTCTCCCGTTGCCAGTGGAATGAACTGCACATCGCGAAGGACCACTGCAGACGCTTGGAGACCCACTGCGCACGCATCTATCGCGCCCTCCGGCGCTGGCAGCGCCGACGGCTGTTTCGACGCTCTTTTCGACGCCCTTTTCGAAGGCTCGGTGCTCAGGCTACATCAGGACGCGCGCCTGAACGCCCGTGTCATCCGTGGCAATGGACAACAAGCTTGGTCAAGAAGGACTCCCTAAGGCAGTATAAAAGAGAGCACGCAAACCGCCTCGCAACCGATTACCTTTTGATGAGCCGCCTGACAGCGGGTCGGACAGACTGCGGGAGTCTGGAAAAAGCCCCGCGGGAGAGGCGATACAAAACATACCTCGTCATCACGCGGATCATCTTCTTGTCGAGGGTCAAGGAGTTCAGCGTGGTTTTTGGAAAGACCTCATAGTCGGACGCTTTCCCAAAGCCCAAAAACATCGAGATCTGGTCATTCAACCGGGTCATGAATTCAGTGTTGACGATAATCGGCTCGGACCTTTCGATTTCGCTGTCTACCTGGAAGAAGACGCTTTTCCTGACGAAAGTCTTGTTGTTCACGGGTCTCGCTCTGTGTATGCCGTATGTGTTGTAGATCAGCAAGGAGCCACTTGGCATCTTGAAGCTTCTGATCGCGGACTCGTAGTTCGCTTCGATGAACTCGTCGGTATAGTTGCTATATGCCTTTTCGCCCGACCAAAGGTGAGAGCCTTCGATATATTGAAATTCGCCATCCTCGACGTCCGACACATAAAAAATAAAGATGATTCCCGGAATATGAGCGAATGCCTTGTCCGTCTTGTTGTCGGTGTGCCACTGCATATGATGTCCACCATATGTTTCATAGTAACGCAGCGCTTTCAACCGGAATTCATTGCCCAGATATCGCTCGCAGATTTTGAACACGAACGACGAGGTGGCAAAGTTGTAGAAGGTCTTCGAAACTGCGAGAAGATTGGTCAGGTAGTACTGTTTCTCGGAGTAGACGCCGCTGATGGAGTTTTCATTCAGCCCAATTCTCGATTGCGTCGCGTCGCGCTCGATGGTTTTCAGCGTGTCTTGCGATATCGCCGAGGGGAAGGCGTAATATCCTTTTTCATTTAGATCGCTGACGATCTGATCGATGTCGACAGAGAGAAACTCACTGCAAAATAATGCTGCTTCATTTTGTTTGCCACCGGCCCGGGCACCCCGGGCACGACATGAGCTCGCCGGTGTCTCGTCGACGCTGATTTCAAGGCTGCAGCCCGAATCGTCAATATTGAGTGGCACGCTTGCCATTGCTTTCTCCCATGGTTTATTCGGCTTCTCACTGTGCCCGTTTATGGATGCTAGTTGCAGGGACGTCGTCGAAATCGCCGAGTCGGAAGGCGACAAGATTTTGGCCGGTCTGCCCTAGTTAGCGAACAGATCACGAGCCGTGATCTCTGATCGCCTCCCGTTTGCGCACCGAGAACCGCGCCTGGCGCCGCGAAGCCGAACACCGGAGCTGCGGCATCTGAAGAGGCGCCGGAGCGCGCAATCGCATCCCCCAGGCTTGCTGAATGGCAGTTTGGGGTCGAGTTTAAGCATTCAGCGAGGCCACGGTAGCAGCCGTTCGAAGTCGTCGCGCGGTGAATGGCCGTTTGCTGAGCGGAGCCGACTCTCGAATGTCCCAGCTATGGTGCGGACCAATGGCGCTTCATGGCCGATCTTAGCCTTACGGCAGGCAGCTTGCTTTCGTGCTGACTACACATGAGGCGTCTCTTGGGTGTTCATTAGCGCATTAGGTCGGTCGCAAGGCGCCCCGACTACGGCGACGGAACGCCATCAAGTGAATTGGGCGAAAAAGACGCCTCTTTTCCATGAATTAGACAACGTGCGGATCTGGGAAGCTGAAAAAGACTTGAAAAAAATCACTGCGTATTATCCTCCCTAGCCCAACGAAATTGCTCTACGAATTCAAAGAACGACGCATCTATGAAACGTACGTTTATATTCCTAACGGTTGTAGCCGCAATGTCGGGGTGCGCTACCGTGCACGAGAGTTATTCCTCTGACGGCCGGAAGGCCTACACCCTTAACTGCAGTGGGCTCGCGCGGGGCTGGGATAAATGCTTTCAGTCGGCCGGCGATCTCTGCAAGTCGTCCGGCTATGATGTCCTCGACCGAAGCGATGAAAACGCGTCAATGGTCAGCGGCGGATTCTCTGGAGGTTCGGGGGGGTTCTCTGGGGCACACACCCATGAGCGCTCCATGGTCGTAGCCTGCAAAAAGCCTGCAGCGTAGCTCATTCTGTTTGTCGCAAACCTTTCCGCCGGGTTCGACGCCCCGCTTGTCCTTGAAGGGCGAAGCGCGATAGGTCTGGCGGCGGCGTAGCGACGCGAAGATGCCCCGCCCCCACCGGTTACGCACGATGTCGGTGTTATTGTCATCGCCGCATTTGGTAAAGGATACGCCATCACCGTGTCGCTCGGCGATGCCGACAGTCAGAGAGCCGTTGAGTGAGCCAGCTTGCTCGACGATGAGGCGAAGATTGCCACAAGCCGTCCCGCGAGCGTCCCTTGTCGTTGATCGAGCCGACGTCGGAATGTCCCTGTCGAGGAACGCCGCAATGACAGCTTCTGGCCGATCGCTGCCCCACGAGACGATTGCAATCAGCGCCCGACCAAGCCTTCTTTCCTCATCCAGGCAACTGTATCTGCAAGCAGGCTGTCCAACGGCGTTTCAACATAGTTCAGCTCACGCATGGCCTTCGTCGAATCGACGCGGAGTGTTCCGCAGACCAGCGTCGCACTTTCGGGCGTCACGTCAGGCTCCTTTCGAGTGAGCCACGACGATGCTTCGGCGAGGTGAGCGAATGCCATCAATGCCCACGCCGGCGTGGCATCGCCAGGTGTGCGCTTGCACAATGCAGCGCCCACGCGGTGCACGAGGTCGACGTAGCTTGCATGCTCGCCACCGACCAAATAACTTTCGCCAAACCGCCGCCGTTGCCAAGCACACAGCTGAGCCCTGGCGATCTCTCGTACATCGGCAAAAGAACCACTGCCCGGTGGTATGCCCGGTAGCTCCTCGCGGTCCACCATCAAGATGAGACGGGCCCAGTTGTGACGGTCGCCCGGACCCAGGATGTGGGAGGGGTTAAAGACAATCCACGGCACGCTGGAGCGCCGCACGGCCTGTTCGCCGAGGAACTTGGTGCGCTCGTAATTGATCCAGCTCTCGGCCCCTCGCTGCGGCACTGATTCATTGAGCGTTTCGCGCGCGAGGTGCGAGTACGCCGAGACCGAAGACGTGTGCACAAAGGCCTGCACACCGGCCGCCTCGGCCGCTCTCAGCAGGTTTTCGGTCCCCTGCACATTGGTGGCCGTCTGCGTCGCTGCCCTCGTCTTCCACATGCTGGTATCCGCCGCTGCATGAAACACCGCCTCGCAACCGGCCAGCACGACATTCAGGGATGCGGGATCCGCTAACTCGGCGCGAATTGGCACACCGCCTTGCTCGGCGATGATCGCGTCGGAATCAATTCGACGGGAAAGCGCCCGCACCTCGTGGCCCGCAGCAAGCAGTTCACGCAACAAATGCCCACCTAGAAAACCGCTTGCGCCAGTCAGAAGGACAGCGGCCATGTTCGCACCTGCTTAGTAGATCAACCAGAGGCACCCGGTCGATCTGGCACACCGGGAAAGGCCTTACGACCGCACCGCACCCAACGTCAATTCCCACACTATTGAACCGCGATCCTGCGTGACGCGAGACCTTCGTGACTTGCTCGCGGGCAGGGGCGAGACTGCCGACAGTTTTGCATGCAGCCAGTCGGCTGTTTCCTCGTCGTAGACCTGTTCGCCGCCCACGTACACCGTAAGCGACTTCAGGTACTTCGCCTTTTTCTTGGGGGTTGCCGATCGTATCCTTCGTCCATTGATACAGCGGATACTGGTCCCGACCCGCATGCTCCGCCTCCTCGACGTAATCGGCGAATACGTCGAACTGGCACTTCAACGAGGCGTTGCGCTGACGCAAGACGGCATCGAGCAAATCGCACCCCTCTTGCAGCCCACGCGCCCGCAACGAATCGGCCAATTCGGGCACGACGGTGATCTGGATTTGGAATTGTCCCTTGTCCTCCATGTATTCCTCCTGCGGTCGCTGACCATGAGACCAGAGCTTGAGATCGATGATGACGAGGCATCCCAAGCGCCGGTAAAAAAAACAACAGGTCGACGCGAAACCAGCTGTCACCGATTCGCAGGCGTCGCTGGCGGCCCATACTACCGAGCTCGAGCAGGAAGTCCTCAAGCCGGTGGATTAGTGCTTCCTCGAGCCGCGTCTCCGAATATTCGTCTTTCAGGTCGAGGCGTTCGAGGAGTTCGAGGACGTACGGATCCTTGATCGCTTCTTCGGGCGTGACTGCATCGCCGTGCTGCGCGATGCTACCTCTCTCCAGCATCGCGCGCTTGTTTTGGGACATCAGCGTGCGAGTGTGGAACCTTGGCTGCCAATCTGCCAGTCTGCCAGTCCAGCTAACCCACGCTCCAACCGCCACGCAACGCCTCGGCTTCGTAAAAGCGACGCTCTTAAGGCGAACGCGTACGCCGCATCAGGTGGACATAGTGCGTCCAGGAAAGCGGAAAGGTCTCAGCCAGTTGCTGGAGCGAAAAAATCCGAATCGGTGATCCGGAATTTGCCGTCGGCGCTGGCGTCGCAGATTTCCGAACAACTGAGCGCGCGACCCACTTTCCGACCGCTTCGCGCCTACACAATCGGCGTCATTGTGTGCGCCGACGCGCACCGCTCTCAACGCCGCAAGAACCACAACAGTGCGGATATCACGACCGAAATCACGATGCACGTGATGATCGGGAAGTGGAAGTTGAATCCGTCGCGGACGATATGAACGTCGCCAGGCAGCCGGCCGAACGGGATGCGCGCGAGCCAGTGCCATCCGAGGCCGGCAAGAATGCACAGTATGCCAACGACGATCAGGAAACGGCTCATGGGGCGCAGTCACTCACGGTAGCGGATGGGGCCATCATAGGCCCACGCATGCGGACCTGCCAGAGCTGCTGGCCGCGGGCGCGCCCTTTGCGCCCCCCAGCTTGGCCTTCATCAAGCGCGCAGCGGAGGGAGCCGGCCAAACAATGCAAGGTCGTCGTTGAGGGAGCGAGATCTGGCCAACGGCGCACGCGCCGACCGATGTCTGTTCACGGGCGACACGGCGGGCTCTTCACGACCCTGAGCCGCCTCTCAGAACGCCGCCGCGAGCGTCCCATGATGGACGAAGACCGGACTTTGCTTTCTCGGAATGATTGCACTGCGCCAATGACCAAGGATGCGCAAGCAACCAGAAACGGCCGCGCTGATTCGCGCAGCCATCACGCACTGACCGGCTATAGCCGACGAGGCAATCATGACACAACGCATTTTGCTGATGAGTAGCTCGCGCAAGGACAACCTTGGCTACCTTGAACACGCTCCCGAACAGATTCACGCGGTCCTGCGCCGCGAGAAACGCAAGATCGTCTTCGTTCCCTACGCGGGCGTGACGTTCAGCTTCGATACCTACGAAGGGATCGTCAAGCCTGTTTTCGAAAAGCTCGGCTACGAACTCGAAGCGATCCACCGCAGTCCGGATCCACGCAAGGCTGTGGAGCAGGCCGACGCGATTGCCGTCGGTGGTGGAAATACGTTTGCGCTGCTTAAACGTATGTACGACGCTGACATCGTCGACGTCATCAGGGAAAAGGTGAAATCGGGCACGCCGTATATCGGATGGAGCGCGGGAAGCAACGTAGCTTGCCCGACTATCCGTACCGCGAATGACATGCCCATCGTCCAGCCACCTACGCTGCGCGCGCTCGGACTTGTGCCTTTCCAGATCAATCCGCACTTCATCAGCGGCAAGCCGGTGGGACACAACGGCGAGAGCCGGGAAGAGCGTCTCGCTGAATTCCTCGAGATCAATGTGCCCGAGCAGGTTTTGGCACTTCCCGAAGGATCTGCGTTGCTCTCTGATGGGGTGACCGGCACTGTGCTCGGAGAGCGTGGCGCACTTCACTTCGTCGACTCGACGACGACCGTCAACATCGCATCAAACGAGTCCTTCCCCCTCGCGCGGATCAAGGGACCGGTTGTTGCCGATGGCTGGCCGGACTTCAAGAAGTAAGGATGTTCAAAAGACAGGTAATCAGGGAGAACACTACAAATGATGAAGCAATGCACCGCCATCTCGCTGACCATGGGCGCCAGTGTGCACGCGCATTCCGCTGTGACGCTGTATGGGGTAATTGATGAGGCGGTGAGCTATCAGACGCACACTAATCCGGCCGGTGATTCCACCTGGTCGCTCCAGCAGGGCAATGAGGGCTTTCTGGCAGGCAGCCGGTTTGGCCTTTTGGGCAACGAGGATCTCGGGGGTGGCTGGAAAGCGGGATTCAGGCTCGAAAACGGCTTCCTGGCGAAAAGCGGCAAGCTTGACCAGCAGGCACAGCTCTTCGGCCGCCAGGCGTACGTGAAGCTCGGCCACGATCGATACGGCGAACTCGCGCTCGGCCGCCAGTACACGACCGCAAACACGATCCTGTACTACGTGGACCCCTTGGGCGTCGGCGCTGCGCCGACTAACTCATGGCAGGTATATCTCACGGGTCAGCGCTCTTGCCTCTGGGCAGATGATATGAGGAAATAGTGGTCGCTCGGACAGCTGCTACAGTCGGTCGCGTATGGGTCTTCCGATCGGGCGCTACGAGAATTCAACGACACTGGAGAGCGAAGAGGTATGTCCCGCCGCTCCAACCTCCCAACCTCCTCACACCTCCGCCCTTTACAGGACATAGATTCGCTCCACCTAGCATCGTGAGCACTACGTGTGCCACTTACTTCATGCGTCGCAAATTAGCTTGATTGACCAGCGGAAGGCGACTTTACTGAACACATGTCCGGCGCCTCCAGAGGCCTTTTCTCCGCATTCAAGGAAGCGTTTATATCTGACTGCGCGGCAGCTGAGTTAACCAACGGCGGACGCCTACCCACCGAAAGGTAATCGCATGGCAAGGATAGCAATCGCTGGCTTCTTGCATGAGACGAATACATTTGCCTCCACGCGGGCCACGTTCAGAACGTTTGTTCAGGCTGATGCGTGGCCGGGTTTGCTCGTCGGGCGCGAAATGTTCGATGCGGTAGCTAACGCCAACCTTGCCGTCGAAGGATTTATCGCCGCGGCGCGATCGTCTCACGAACTGGTTCCGCTATTGTGGGCGTCGGCGAATCCGTCCGGCATGGTAACCGAGGACGCATTTGAAGCCATTTGCTTCATGCTTTGCCGCATGATCCACGATGCAGGGCCGCTTGATGGTCTCTTCCTCGATCTTCACGGTTCTATGGTGGCCGAGCACGTGGACGACGGAGAGGGCGAGTTACTCCGACGCTTGCGTGAGCTGGTCGGGGCAAAACTGCCGATTGTCGCAGCGTTGGATCTCCATGCGAACGTCTCGCCGGCTATGGTCGAACTTGCGAGCGGCCTCGTTTCCTATCGCACCTTCCCTCACGTCGACATGGCGCAAACGGGACATCGGGCGCTGAAGCTGATGGCCCCACTGCTTGCGGGTCTTGACCTGTACAAAGGCTATCGGCAACTCCCTTTCCTGATCCCTGTTCCATGGCAAAGCACCTTGACCGAACCGATGTGCAGTCTGTCCACTCTCGGTGCGACCATGGAGTCGGTTGATCTGGTCTCCGCCGATTTTTTGCCGGGTCTTCCGCTCGCGGATACCTATGACAGCGGCCCGAGTGTCATTGCTTACGGATCCGATCAAAGGGTGGTCGAAGCCGTCGTCAACCGGTTGAACGAAGCCGTTCTAGAGAAGCGCAGCGGTTTTTGCGGACGCCTGTACACGCCGGCAGAGGCAGTCGAATTGGCAATGCAGTACGCTAGCCGCCCCGCTGCAGGCGCCGTGATACTTGCCGATTCGCAAGACAATCCGGGCGGAGGTGGCAACGGCGATACAACTGACATCTTGCGTGAGTTAGTACGAAGGGGCGCCAGACGGGTTTGTGCTGGTGTGCTGACCGACGCTGAATTTGTACGGTTGGCCACGGAAGCTGGCGTCGGCGCGGTTCTTGATGCGCCCTTGGGGGCAGCGGACAGCACGACAGGTACTCCGCCTTTGCAGGCACCGTTTGAAGTCCTTGCGTTGGGCAGCGGCTCCTTCCTCGGTACAGGTCCGTTTTATCGCGGCTGTCGAATGAGCCTCGGGCCGATGGCCCGAGTGCGATGCGGGGGCCCCGACGCCGTCGAGATCGTGGTGTCCACCCGTAAGCAGCAGGCAGGCGACCGGGCGATGTTCCGGCATGTCGGTGCCGATCCGGCGGAATATCGCATTCTCATGCTCAAGAGTACGGTGCAATTCCGGGCCGACTTTGCTTCACTGGCCGTTGCGATTCTCGTTGTCGCCGCTTCGGGACCCAACATTGCTGACTTGCACCAGCTTCACTATGAAAAGCTGAGGCCCGGCGTCGAAGTGCTATAGACGGCGTCCTACCAGCGCCCCCCTGCACTGTCCATGTGCGATCGCGTCGTTTTATCGAGGATTCCACTGCTTCTGGCGCTATACGACGCCCGGTGTTTGATGCCTTCGCAGGGGACTCTAGCGGCGCAGAGATAAACCCGTTGGGAACTTTGGGCGTAAGCGCTTACGCGGGCTTCGATGAGCTGTTCCGCGACGGCTCGATACGCGAGGCGGCATGTCATGCCCGCTGTCGTCGAAGTCCGATACAGCCAAGGCGATCAACTACTCGCTTAACCAGTGGAGCGCGCTGACACTGTATTGCGAAGACGGTACGCTCGAGATCGACAACAACATCGCGGAGAACGCGCTGCGCTGCGTAAGCCTGGGCCGGAAGAATTTCGTGTTTGCCGGCTCGGACAGCGGCGGTGAACGGGCCGCCGCAATGTACGCGCTGATCGGCACTTGCGCGCTGAACGACATCGATCCGCGCGCCTATCTGGACTACGTACTAACGCACATCGCTGATCACAAGATCAATCGCATTGACGAGCTTCTACCGTGGCGAGTGGCCGACAAGCTGCACACACCTGGCAGTCCGCCGACTTCCCCTGCCTGACCGGACAAATCCGGATCACCATCATGCCTTACGTGCACGCGCGTGGACGAATGGCCTAGGTGAGCCGCTTACTTTGGGCAGGCAACCTTTGGAGACACTAACATGGAAGAGGATGCATTCAGCGCTTTCGAAAGACAAGGCTGGGAAAAGCTTGCCCAACCATATCACGCGTATTACGCGACCTTAACAGATCAATCGATTAAAGCACTCCTTGATGCGCTCAATCTCCAGCCCGGCATGCACCTGCTTGATGTCGCGACAGGTCCCGGTTATCTCGCTGCGGCGGCAGCGGCACGAGGGGCGAACGTTGTCGGCGTCGACTTCGCAGCCGCGATGGTCGAGCAGGCAAGAAGACTCTATCCCACGCTCGCATTTCGTTTCGGAAATGCTGAAGCGCTGCCGTTCGCCGACCAGAGCTTCGACACGGTAGGCAGCAATTTCGGATGGCACCATTTCCCCCATCCCGAACAGGCGCTTTCGGAGGCATATCGCGTACTGCGTCCGGGCGGAAGAATCGCTTTCACCGTCTGGGCCAGCCCGGAAAAGTGCGCCGGAATCGACATGGTCCTTAAAGCGATAGCAGCACACGGCAACCTAAACGTTGATCTTCCGCAGGCGCCCCCGTTCTTTCGCTTCAGCGACTGGCGTGAATGCGAGCGCGTACTGCTCGAAGCCTGCTTCGTTGAGCCGAAGGTCGAGGACGTCGCCCAAATCTGGCGTATTCGCGCGCCGGAAACCCCATTTCACGCCCTAATGCGCGGTGGAGTGCGCGTGGCCGCAATCCTGAAGGCGCAAACGCCGGAAGCGTTGGCGTTAATTGAAGAGGCAGTGTCTGAAAGCGCGGCGGAATATCGAGTTGACGGAGAGGTTCGGGTACCGATGCCCGCCGTGCTGGCTTCTGCGCGAAAAATCTAGAGACTTCGCCGCAACTTCCGGCTACCCAAGGTTCATAGGCACACGGGCATAACGGCGTTCGGGCATGCTGCGAGGATCGCAAGATATCGCACATTCCGCCCCCCCCCCCCCCCCCCCCCCCCCCGGCGTAACGAATGTCCGTAGCCTACCCGATGGTGTTGAAAAAGTCGCCCCGTCGCTTTCTCAGTTTTCCTGCGCGAAAATCGACCTCTCAGATCGGCCTACAAACCGCTCGCGCGTGCCGGCCAAGGGTAAGAAGACCCCTGAAAACCTCGCGACAGAGACGGTCAGCGACTTTTTCAACAGTATCTACCCTATAGCGGTCACTGATATTGCCTAAGTGAGCGTCGGGAGTTGGCCGGTTAGAGACAGTCTATTTACTCTGTAATGCGAAGTAATTACACGCGAATCCGCTCCACCTCGTCCAGACTGATGTCGTCACGGCGCCGGTCGTAGAGTTGCGTGGTGCGTCGACGCATGGTTGGCCATCGCCGCGGCGTTTTCCAGCGTACCGCCGTTTTTCAGATAGGCGGTAATGCCGGTCGCGCGGAACGTGTGGTTGCCGATCACCGTGCCGATGCCCGCTGCAAGCGCGCGGCGCCGCACCATCGCGAACGCTGCCGCCACTGACGCGTAGAACCGGTGAAAGCCGTCGCACACGCGATAGGCGAAGGGTGCGGCGGGATAGTCGGCCGATGGCAAGGCGACGAAGGGAACCGGCGGCATCTTGGCGCCGGTTGCCAGCCCGCTCAGAACATCGACCATTCGCGTCCGGTCGAATCCGCGCCAGTCGCGCATCACTTCGGGATTGCGAAACGGCGGCTCGATCTTCTGAAGCGGCACCCGGACCGCATCCGGGCTCGACCGGTAGCCCGGCTCACTCGCGCGAAAGGTTGTCATGCCGGCATCGGACCACCGGGAATCGGGGATTCCGGATTCGGCGGGCAGCAAAGGGAAGTTAAAACGCATCGTTTTTCAGGGAAGTTGGCGGATCAGGTCCATATGGTTCCTGCCCGCCGCGGTCTCCCATCGTGTCTGCGCCCGTTCCCAGCAGCGCCCCGATTTCCCCGGGCGTACGAAACCAACTCTAGTCTGACGTGTTTCGAGGGTTGGCCTGACGTCCAGTTGAGGTATAGCCTAATCTGACTCCTTCTGAACTGCATGGACTGTGGCGGCAGTCGGAAAGAGGACGGTGACGTCCAGACCGGTTAGCTTCTCCAGGTCAGAGAAGTCGAGGCGAATTTCCGCACCAATACGATTGGCAATCGTTTGGACGATGGACAGCCCCAGGCCAGAACCGATCTGCTCGCTGCCCAGCGTGCGGTAGAAGGGGTCAAAAACCCGCTCCCGTTCGGTCAACGGGATGCCTGGTCCGTTGTCCTGGATGCGCAACTCGGCCTTCCCGTCCGACACACCCACCGAAAGATCGACACGCCCTCCCTCTGCCGTGTAGCGGATGGCGTTATCAACCAGGTTCTTGACCACGGCGATCATGTCCAGCTCGCTCACCCAAACTTCGGCGTCTTGCATGCCTTCGACACCGATGTCGATGTGCTTGGCCTCGGCCAGCGGCATGAGGTCTTCCAGCACACGGCGGTAGATGCCCTGGACGGATACAGGCGACTTCGGCGAGTCGGCGGCCGACTGCGCCTTGGCCAAGGTCAGGAGTTGATCCAGGAGGCTCCGGCCGCGCTCGATCCCTTGGCGCAACACCGTCAATCGTTCGCGCGCCAGGCCGGACATTTCCGCTTCCGCCAGTCGTTCTGCTTGCAGCGAAAGGGCGGTCAGTGGCGAGCGCAGCTCGTGCGCGGCATCCGCCACAAAGCGGCGCTGTGACTCCATGGACTGGCCGACACGGGCGAGCAGGCGATTGATCGCCACGGCGAACGGCCGCACCTCGACCGGAAGGTGACGGTCTTCGACGGGGTGCAGTTCCTGCTCGGCGCGCTGGTCAATTTCCTTGGAGAGCGCGGCGATGGGGCGGAACATCTTGCGCACCAGGTCGGCGACGATCAGCAGCAGAACCGGAACGAGAATCAGGAAAGGCATCACAGTGCGAAGCGCCCCATCGCGGGCGATTTCATTGCGGAAGCCGGATTCCTGCGCCACGGCAATGCGCTCGCCAGCAGTCGTTGTCTTGACGAGCACGCGGAATGTCTCGCCGCCAACCTCCAGCGTATGCAGCCCATCGGCCAGTGTGGCCGGTAGCGGTAGTGTTCCTCCCGCATCCACGCCTGCCGGAAAGGAACTGGCCTCGCCCAAGCGCTGGACGATCACGCGCGATTCTTCATCGCCATCCTTGAGACGGGCATCTGTGGTTGGAGAGGCCGGTGAGAGGCGCTGCCGATCCATGAGCTGCGCCACCTGGCGCAGGGCATCATCCTGTAGCTCGTGGGCCTCGTCAAAAGCCGACAGGAACGAGAAGACGCCGGCCACGATCGCCACCACGAGGATGGCCAGCGACAGGGTGAACGACAGCTTGATCCGAACCGATTCGTTCAAGCGCCTTTTGAGACCATCCATCCGACTCCCCTTACGTTCTTGATGATCTCGCTGCCGAGCTTGCGCCGCAGCGCATGGATCAGAAACTCGACGGCATTGCTTTCGACCTCTTCCCCCCAGCCGTAGATGCGATCCTCCAGCTCGCTGCGCGAGAGAATGGCCCCAGGCCGAACTAGCAAGGCTTGCAGCAGCGAGAACTCACGGTTGGACAGTTGCGCCGAGGGGCCACCGTTGACGCTGGCTTCCTTCGTGGCCGGATCGAGCGATACCACGCCGTTGCTGAGAACGGGCACTGCGGTGCCGCCTTTGCGCCGCAGGACGGCGCGCATCCGGGCCAGCAGCTCCGCCATCTGAAAGGGCTTGAGCACATAATCGTCGGCCCCACCGTCCAGGCCGCGCAGGCGGTCATCCAGGCCATCGCGCGCCGTGATGATGAGCAGGGGAATCGGGTTGTCCTTGCCACGGATGCTGGCCAGCACCTCTAGCCCATCCTTGCCGGGCAGGCCCAGGTCGAGCAGCACCAGGTCGTAGTGCTGGCACCCCAGTGTCGTGAGCGCCGTCTGCCCGTCCTTCACCCAGTCAGCCGCATATGACACATCCTTCAATGCGCCCTGAATGGCTTCACCGATCATGGGATCGTCTTCGACTAGCAATACCCGCATCCGCCCTCCTCTCAATCGTTGTTCAATGTGCCGTCCTGGCCGCCTGCTGCCTGAACAGCAGGATAGCCGTCAGCATGAAAGCGAGCAGCGCGGCCGATGCCGAGTAGCGGCTTAAGGCCAGACCGCCCGCGCTCAGCGGCTTGTCCAGAAAATCACCGACCACGGCACCCAGCGGGCGGGTCAGGATGAACGCCGCCCAGAACGGCAGAGTGCGGGACACGCCGGTCCAGTAGTAGGCTGCCACGACCAGGGCGAGCAGCCCGCCGAACACGATGGCCGCGCCTGTGTAACCCAAGCCCGCCGTGTCAGCCGTCCAGTCACCCAACGCCGTACCCAAGGTCTGGGAGAACATGATCGTCAGCCAGTAGAAGGCTTCCGCCCTGGGCGAACTGACGGTACTCACCGACACGGACCACTTGCTAATCAGGCCTTGCCTTGCAGCGCGTCGAAGGCTTTCAGCAGGTTCGCCATGGCTGCCTTGCAATCCGCCTGGTTCGGCAAGTCGGCACGCAGGGCGGCCAACGCCTTGTCGATGGCCTTGTCGAGCACATGCCAGTCTTCGGCTGCCCGTGGTTTCAAACCTGCCTCGGCCGAATCCCACGAGACCTCCAAGTCCTTGATGCGGATCCTGGCTGCGGGCAGATCGCCCTTGTCCACAATGGTGGCCACATCCGTGGCGATGCTGCGGAACGCCGACAGGTCGCCCAGTCTGGAGGCGGTTTTGCCCTGCGGTGCCGAGGCAGTCTGGGCCGGTGTGGTAGGTGCCGTGCTCGCGTTGCTCTGATCGGCTGGCTTGGAACAACCGGCCGCCAGGGCCAGGAGCACGGCTGCCAACACGGCGGCCACAGGACGAGCGATTGAGTGCTGCATGGGCATGATTTCTCCTTGAGAGTAGAAAGAGGGTTACTCGGCGGCTCGCGCAGAGCGGCTTCCGTTCATGCCGATCTGTGCGACGGCCACGAGCATGACGATCACCGAAAGGAACAAGGCACTGGTCCACATGGCACCCATGCCAAGGCCACCGTAGGTCTTGGCTTGCGTCAGCAGATCGCCGAGCGCGGCCCCAAACGGACGAGTCAAGATGTAGCCGATCCAGAAGGTCAGTACCGCATTGCCACCCATGCGCCAGGCGGCGTAGGTAATGCCGATCAGCGCACCGAACGCCACCGCGCCCCACGTAAAGCCTAGGCCCAATGCCTCGGTCGCCAAGTCGCCAGCAGCGGTGCCCAGCGCGAAGGTGCAGAGGATGGCAGCCCAATAGAACAGCTCTCGACTGCGCGTCACGATGTCATGGATGGACAAGGTGCGCTCGACTCGATACCAGACGAAGAAGATCGCGGCGAGCGCCACGGCGAACGCCGAGGTGCTGATGTACAGGCTGACGCCCAGGCCATCGGTCAGCAAGTCGGTGATCTGGGTGCCTACCACGCTGACCAACACCACCGTCAGCCAGTAAATCCAAGGGGTGTAGCGGCTGGTGCGCAACTGCATAAATAGGGCTGCCGCCAGCAAGGCGGCCATGACCGTGCGTGTCACGCCTTGGCCCAAGCCCGCGTTGACCGCCAGGAAATCGGCTCCCGTCTCGCCCACCGTGGTGGACATGATTTTGATGATCCAGAACGACAGCGCGACTTCCGGGACTTTGTTGAGCCAGCCTGTGAAGCTGGTCGTGGGCATTTTGTTCATGGTGTTCTCCTGCCGATGTAAGGTCTTGTAATCAGTCTGACCAGGCTGACTTAGCCGAGCCATAGGTTCAGTCGCGCACCCATCCCAGCGTGATCAGCCTGCCGAAAAGCCTGCGATGGATGCCAGAGGCAAGCTGGTAGCTCGGCCCGAGGTACCAGTCTGCGGCGCGCAACGTCAGCCAGGCACTGAGCGCAGCGACAGCGATGGCTCCGAGCATGTCGAGCGGGAAGTGAACTCCCAGGTATATGCGCGCCCAGGCGATGGGTGCGCCCAACAAGGCCAATGCGACGCCTGCGCGCCGCAGCTTTTGCTGAAGCAAGAAACTAAGGGCAACCGACCACCACAGCGTCAGGTGGTCGCTCGGGAATGATGAATCAGCGACGTGCGGAATGAGCGTATGACCCAGCCCGATCATGAAAGGCCGGGGATGCGACCAGGTCAGGCCGATGAGTTGGTTGATGAGCAACCCCATCAGACCCGAGGCCGTGGCAATGAGCATCGTTTTCCGAGTCCCCTCGTTGCCGCGCAACCAGCCGATACCGATCAGGGCAGGAATGATCCAGATAAGCCATTCCGCAAGGAAAGTGGTCAGCGTCAACACGAGGGCATTCGGGGTGTTCAGGCGCGTTGAGCCATAGAAAGAGTGTTTGATTGAGATGTTCCATGAGGTCTCCGGGCCGGACCGCCGCGTCACGCGTGATCCGGCCACACTGGCGGTGTCAGTCTTGCTTGTCGTGGTCGTCATCGTGATCCCCCTTGTCCTCGGCAGAGGAGATGACCGTACCCCTGTCAGGATCGACCCGAACGTCGAAGACCTTGGCGCCGCTGACGACTTCCACGTCGTAGACCCAGCCTTGTTTCGAGTTCTCGTACTCGGCGCGTGACGCCTTGCCATTGGCGTGCTGTTCGGCAACGGTCACAGCCTGGGTGAGCGGAATCTTTGCTTTGCTGATCGCCAGGGCGTCGATCTCCATGCCGCCTTTGGCGGCGTAGGCGACAGCGCCAGTCGTGGCAATGGCGATGGCCAGCAGGGAAAGTTTGGTGTAGCGGTACATGATGCTTCTCCAGAGGAGTGCAGGGATTTGCACGATGGAGAAGCTACGCAAGCAGACTTAGCTGCTACTGAGCCAAGCCGTCGCCGTTATCGCCGAGGACGGCAGGTAATGGCTTAGCGTGCTTTTGTTTTCCGTTTCTGAGACGACCCCAAGATAGATGGTCCTCCCGCTCAATTAGTACTCGGGCCATAGGGACGGCTGCCGTATAAACAATCATGGGACTGTCACTACTCCGACAGCCGTCTCATACATATCTGAAACCGGACCGTTGATGAGTGCTCGCGAGTGGCGGGTGCGGGTCGCGCAAACACATTCGAAACGCCTGGCGTAGGCGCTTAGCGTACGAAAAAATCCGTTTCTTGAGGGCACCCCTAGTTGCGATGCACGATCATCTCGCGCGTGCCGCGCATCCGGCCGGCGCGGTCCAGCCTGGGCCGCGTGCGGAGGCCGTCAGCCTTCGCGCGGATCTTCCGCACCAGTTCGAGCGCCGCATCGGGATTGTCCTGACCGCTGTAATCAAGGATATCAAACAGGTCATTTTCTGCCTGCACCTTCCATTCAAGCCTTCGCACGCTTGCCCTTGCGCATCGCCTCGATGCGTGTGTTTCGGCCTTCTTCATCACGTCCTCGTGCGAAATCGTCGGACGCGGATCGTAATTGTGGGCAGAAGTACCGCCGAGTGGCCGCTTTTTCGGTCACCACGCTCGACTGGCCGTGGCCGATCACTGCCTCATGAAATTCGCACGCGAGCCCTGAACTTCGCGAAGCGTCGATCGGCAGCACGCGACCCAATATAGGCCGGTTAGTCGCGAGGATTCTAGCGGCGCTTCCTTAGCTACAACGGCCATTCGCCCGTGGGCGCGCACCGGCCGCCTTGGTCGCTCACCGACGGAATCTGCACGTCGCCGCAGCCAGGGGACGCTTCGTCACTGCGTGCTGTGAGCGTTGAGCACCGTTGCCATGTATTCCGTCGCAAAGTCGACGAATGCCTTCGCCCGGGCCGGCATGACTTGCTCCGCAGTGAAATTCGTTGGTGTCGGTTGCGCAAAAAGTGTGCATATGGGCGCTACTTAATCGGCGGACGCCGCCTGAAATGCATCGGGACGTGCGCAGTATCGAGCGCGTCGCACATCAGCTCGAAGCCGGCATTGTCGGCATCAGCGAAGGTGCACCCGCAAGCGAGGCTGGCTCACCCGAATCCCCTGGGGATTACCAGAGCCGTGCCGATTGCAGTCGAATCGCATAGTCGAGATGCAAGATGAAAATCACGCGCGCTCTGACGAGCAGCGCCTTCAGTTGCGCGTTCTTCGCGGAGGGAATCAGCGTGTTGTCCACCGCATGAACCAATTGCTGGTGATATGTGATCTCTTGATAGAGGTAGTCTCCGTCGAACGCGTACTCATCGACCGCTTTCAACCTGGCGAGGTTGTCATCCCCTTCGGTCCGAAACGCCTCGCTCATCCTACTATTTTCGGGGTAGAGCATCAGCCTCTGCGTCAATTCGACGGCTGATTGATACAAGTCCCTGTGTTCTGCGATCATTTTTCCAGCGAAATTCTGGATGCTTCTACTCTGGCTTCGGCTTAGCGCGAGGTTGCCCGCCTCGATTTCGGCTCGATTCGCAACCATGAGGATGGCGGCGATTTGCTGGTCAGTGTGTTGCGCGTGTACGTCATACATGCGCAGCGACAATGCAGCGAGTAACACCAGCGCGGCAGCTTTGCGGCTCGGGATCATCTTTCGCCTCCGGTTCGAACCATTGAACGGACAAGTCTGCTGCGGTACTGCATTGACCGGTTGCCGTACCGTTGTAGCCGTTGCTTTCCAAGCTCCCATTTTGCGCCCGAGACGCGCGGTCGAGTGGCCTGTCTCAACGGCGAGCAGTCGCTTGGTATGGTCACTCACGGACGAGATTTTGTCTTCTTCATCACTTCGTTCTACCGCCGCCTTCCCATCAACCTGACAAAGCCGCTACCGCCCCTGCGACGTCTAAGCTTGTACTTGTTGCGAGCCGTGAACGAAGGCGTGATGTCTTGTCCGAGAGGCGAATGCGGGAGATCTGCACGTCCGGTGCGGGTGAACCGCGCGGTGGTCGAGATGGACCCGGTCACGCAGCCGAACACCGCGCTCGTCGAGGAAGCGGCGGTGGCCGCCCACTCGCTGAAGGTTCAGGTCGACGTGCTGCGCGAAGCGATCGAAAACTTCTCGCTGCCGGCCTGACCGCCGCTTCGGCCATACGTGACGAGCGTCATGCGCAGAAAATTTGATAAAAGTTATTGCGCGAGAAACCTTTCGACGAGGCGCGCCCAGTACGCCGCGCCGACCGGAAGGTTGGCATCGTTGAAGTCGTAGTGCGGGTTGTGGACCATGCAGCCGTCCTCGCCTGCGCCGTTGCCGATGCACAGAAACGAGCCCGGGCGCTCGTGTAGCATGAACGCGAAGTCTTCGCTGCCCATCAGGATGTCCGCGTTCGCGACGACGTTTTCTTCCCCGACGAGTTCGCGCGCCACCTGCGCGGCGAATTCCGTCTCCGCGTCAGTGTTCACGACGACAGGATGGCCCTCCTCGTACGCCACCACCGCCGTCGCGCCGTAGCTCGCGGCCTGCGCCTGCACCAACTCGGCGATGCGGCGCTTGAGCAGCGCGCGCACTTCCTCGCTGAACGAGCGCACACTCAGTTCCAGCTTCGCCGAATTCGAGATGACGTTGTTCGCCGTGCCAGCATGCAGTGAGCCGACTGTGACGACCGCCGGCTGCGACGGATCGACGTTGCGCGCGACGATGGTCTGCAGCGCCATCACGACGCTCGACGCCACCACGACCGGATCGACCGTCAGATGCGGCCGCGCCGCGTGCCCGCCGACGCCTTTGATCGTAATCGTCACTTTGTCGCCCGCGGCCGTGAACGCACCCTTGCGGAACAGGAACGTACCCGGCGGCATGCCCGGATGGTTGTGCGCGCCGAACACGGCGTCGCACGGAAAGCGCGTGAAGAGGCCGTCAGCGATCATCTTCTGCGCGCCGCTCGGGACGCTGCGCTCCTCCGCCGGCTGGAAGTACAGATGCACCGTGCCGCTGAAACGCTGCATGCGCGCGAGATGGCGCGCGGCACCGAGGAGCATCGTCGTGTGACCGTCGTGGCCGCATGCGTGCATCTTGCCGTAGATCGCACTGGCGTAGGGCTTGCGGGTCTGCTCGACGATCGGGAGCGCGTCCATGTCCGCGCGCAGGCCGATGCTGCGCGTGCCCTCGCCGACCTCCAGCGTGCCGACGACGCCCGTCTCGCCGACGTCGCGCGTCACCTGCCAGCCCCATTCGGCAAGCTTCTCCGCGACGAGCGCGGCCGTTCGCAGTTCCTCGAAGGCGAGTTCGGGATGCTGGTGGATGTGGTGGCGAATCTCGCGCAGGGAGGGGGCATCGTCGGCGAGATCGGGGATTTCGGTGTAGCGGGAAGTGAGAGTCATCGGGGAAGCCTTCGTGTGCCGGGTCGGCGCGGCGGCTTTTGGGTCGTGTCAACATTTACGGGCTGCAAAAGCAACTTGCGCACCGCTACACATGTCGCTCAGGTATAGCACACGAATTCAGCCGCAACCGGGGATAACCTCGAGCTATTTGGCCAAGATGCCGGATGTTTCGGCAGCTTTTTCCGACGGCGGCCTGGTTCGCCGCCGATGGCTTTTACCTAACGGGCCCGTCGGGGCGGGCAGCAGTCGACCCACAACTGACGGTTAGGCCCGCGCGCAGTCAAAGGCCGCTTGTAGCGGGTACTACGGCCATCCACTCTCCTCGTCCGTTCGACGGCATGTCGGCATACCCGCCATTCACCGCGCCGCGATAGTGGCGATGCTGCAATGACCGCTTTCGAGCGAATCGAACAGATGCCCCCCGACCCAAAGTCGTCTCTACCAGCCTTGCTTCGCGTCCTCGAGGCCTACAAGCGTGCTATCGCCACAGTTCGCTCTAGCTCTCAAAACAGAGTGATCCAGTAGTCGCCAACGCCTCTTCAGCGACCTCGTCCTTCCACGTCGAACTTCTCGCCAACCACGCTTTCCTGAGCCCGCATGTTGCACGCCGGCGTCGGGCCGCAGGTTGTTATTCCATTCGACGCAGTGAAAGGGCCGGCAATTTCCTGATGGCTTACAACACCGTGAAGTCGGTGGCCCCCTTCGGTCAGCACGAATCTAACGTCAATGATGGTGGAAGCGATGGGAGCAGGAAACGTAATATGCATCACGCCCGTGCAGTTCGGGAAGACGGTATATGTGCCAGTTTCGCCCGTATCAAATCCGGTCGTCGGGTCTGTCAATCCGGGCCGTTTAGACCCGTCACTAGTCACGTAGTCAGACCGGGTGAAGCCGCCAGTGCCATCAAACTTCTGGATAAACACTGCGTCAACGAGGGAGGGATTGGGGATTCGGTGTGGAGTGCCGTCTGCTTCGAAGAAGCCGATGAATTCGCCGCGAAGCGAAAAGCCATAGAGGCCTTTGAGCGTCGCGTTGGAACACCTATCTTCTGCATGCGCCGTACCACTTACGGTCAGCAATGCGGCGCTTGCAAGCACCGCCTGTTTCCAGAAGTTGCGGGTCATTTTTCATCTCCTGTTTGACGATTAAGAGGTCCGTGGACGCCGCCCCGCCTGAATTGTGTTTTATTTGGACTCCGATGGCGTGCAGAAGGGACGGCCGGCGCATGAATGCCGCCGAAACGCGGACATGGCTCGGTAATTCACTAGCGGAATGCCTCGCGAATCACACGACAATATTAGGAAGTTGAGTCGTACTTTCCGGCCAAGATTCAGACGTGTCCAGGGAACTGAAAGCGGAATGTCATAGCGCCGATACACGCTTTGCTTCCTGGGCGGCAGCTCTCGCGGTTGCCCGAGCACGATCGAACCTCCAACGTCGGCATTGGCCGAGGGTGTGGCGTATCGGATCTGCATCTCAACGGCCGCTACCTGGGGCGGATTCAACCGGTCGATGCAACACAATGAACGTCGCATGAGCGGCGGGAGTGTTGCAAATGAAACAGAGGCGCCGGATCTATTACAGCGAAAGCCAGAAGGCATTGATGTGGGAACGCTGGCGCAAAGGCGAGTCGTTGCAGCACATCGCCCAGCTATTTTGACCGCAATCACTCGTCAGTACAGGGAATTCTGGCGCAAACTGGAGGAATCCAGCCTGCACACCGCCAGCGATCCCGGCTGGCGCTGACGCTTGCCGAACGCGAGGAGATTTCGCGAGGCCTCGTCGCGGGTGATTCGATTCAGTCAGTCGCCCGGCGACTGTCGCGGTCACCGTCCACGATCTGTCGCGAGATCAAGCGCAACAGTGGGCAGGGCGGCTATCGGGCCAGCCACGCCGACCAGCTGGCATGGGATCGGTCGCTGCGCCCCAAAGTCTGCAAACTGGTCGAGCACCGGACGCTGGCCCATATCGTGGCCGACAAGCTCCAGTTGCAGTGGTCGCCCCAGCAGATTGCTGGATGGCTCAAACGAGCCTGGCGGGGCAACGAGGACTACCACGTGTCACACGAGACCATCTACCGCAGTCTTTTCATTCAGGCACGGGATGCACTGAAGAAAGAGTTGCTGGAGCATCTACGGCGCACCCGGGCCATGCGTCGCTCGCGCCATCACACCCAGAAAACGGACGACCACGGCAGGATCCGTGAGGCGGTATCAATCCGTGAACGCCCCGCCACTGTGGAAGACCGTGCGGTGCCGGGACACTGGGAAGGCGATCTCCTGTGTGGCAGTGGCGGTAGCCAGATTGCAACGCTTGTAGAGCGTCAGACGCGCTATGTGATGCTGGTGAAGATCGCCAGCAAGGACAGCGAAACAGTAGTCAATGCGCTCATCAGACATGCTGGAAAGCTGCCGAAGGAACTGTATAAATCGCTTACCTGGGATCGGGGATCAGAGATGGCGAACCACAAGCAGTTCACCATTGCCACCGACATTGCCGTGTACTTCTGCGATCCGAAACACCCCTGGCAACGGGGCTCGAATGAAAACACCAACGGCCTGTTAAGACAATACTTCCCGAAAGGCATCGATCTGTCGGTCTACTCACAGGCCAAACTCAATGCCGTGGCTCGAAGGCTGAACGAGCGTCCAAGGAAGACACTGGATTACGAAACGCCGGCTGAACGGTTCCATCGAACTATTGCATCGACCGGTTGAATCCGCCCCGGGAAGCTGCCATTAAGGTGGCACGATCTTCGGCGGCCGGAGCGGGTCGTGAGTACGCGTTCGCCTATGTGAGCGTTGCCGCTCCGGAGCCGGCTCGGGCGAACGGCCGGTTAGCACTATGCAGCCGCCCGATGAATGTCGGTAGCTGAGCGTCTGCATTGGCCGAAGAGCTGCGGCCAGCCCGGTGTCAGCGAATGACCGCTGGACATGGGTGACCCGCCGTTGACACCGCTGCGATCCGTACCGATCGTAACGGGAGTCAAAATTCGTTTATGCGGCGAGGCCGGGTTTTCGCGCTGAGCGTTGAGCAGAGTGCCGCGCCTCACCCGTTCCAGGCGTCCATCCGGGGCGCAGCAGACAACCCCGTCCCCTCCTAGCCAGGCGTGGCCGGCACGGCCACGCTGCCGCGCCTGCCGCGCGGCACCCTCACCCGGTCAACTCGTGGCATGGCATGCACCCGGCTCCCAGGTTCCCGCCCTTGACCCGCGACCGTAGCCGATAGCGGGCAGGCATCAAGGGGCGAGGGACCGTGTCGCCCGCACCCCTCCCTCGCCTTTTTCCTTGACGCCTGCCCGCTATCGGCTCCTCCAGTCGCACGGGCGGGAACCCGGGACCCTGGCGGCAGCAACGCCAACCCCGAGTTCCACCGGGAGGTGTCCAGCCGCAACGGCAAGTCACATCCCCTCGCCCGGTTCAGGTCCTCAACCTTGACCGTGGAGACTGCCATGCAACTCGCTTCCTCTTTCCGTTACGGCTCCCCGATGCTGCGCGCTGACTCGCCCCTTTCAGATGATCAGATTCGCCGTGTTGCCCCGTCCATCTTCGCGGACGGCAAGCACGAAAGCCGTTCGGAACGCTACACGTACATTCCCACCATCGACGTGCTGCGCGGCCTACGCAACGAAGGCTTTCAGCCGTTCATGATCTGCCAGACCCGCGTGCGCGATGAGGGCAAGCGCGAATTCACCAAGCATATGCTCCGGCTGCGCCATGCCGACCAGATCACCGGCGAGGAAGCCGACGAAATCGTGCTGCTGAACTCGCACGACGGCACGAGCAGTTACCAGATGCTCGCAGGCACGTTCCGGTTTGTGTGCCAAAACGGCATGGTGGCTGGCGAGAACATCGCCGATATCCGTGTGCCGCACAAAGGCAACGTCGTTCAGAACGTGATCAATGGCGCGTTCGACGTGCTCGACGGCTTCGACCTGATCCGCGAGCAGAAGGAAGGCATGCGCGCCGTGACGCTCGACCGCGACGAACAGCACGCGTTTTCCCGCTCCGCGCTCGCACTGCGCTACGACCCAAGCGACGCCGAAGCACCCGCCCCCATCACCGAAAGCCAATTGCTCGCGCCGCGTCGTTACGAGGATCGCCGCAATGATCTCTGGACGGTCTTCAACCGCATTCAGGAAAACCTGACCAAGGGCGGTCTACATGGACGTTCGCGCACGGGCCGGTCCATGTCCACGCGCCCCATCACCGGCATCGATCAGAACGTGAAGCTGAACCGCGCCCTCTGGATGCTCGCGGACGCCATGCGCCAGATGAAGGTGTAACCGACCGTGGGGCGGCGCACTCGCGCCGCCCATTCTCCGCCGTTGCTGAAGAAGGTCGACGCCGCTGCCACCGCCGAACTGCGGCCCGCGAAAGTCGCACGGGTCCCGGAAGTCCTCACCGTTCGCGAGATTTCGACCATACCCTCGTGGGCCGTCCGCGACGACGTGGATGAGGACGACTCCGTTACCGGAAGCGACACAGGAAACTCGCGGGACAGCAACGACGACGACGCGGAATCAGCGCACAGCCGGCGTGGCCCTTCCCGACTGCCGCCATAGTGAATACGGCGCAAGGCTGCCCTTCGCGACGCGTAAGCTTCGCCTCGTACTGATGACGCGGCACAGCAGGCGGCAGCACCCTCTAGGGGCCGCCGTGTGCCTGCCGCAACTGCACCGCGCGACAATTCGCGCCCGCCGTATGACCACCCGCCCCCCCTTCCACTAAACCGTCCACGACCAGTAACATCAGGCAGAGCACGGCTCCGCCCATCAGCAATAGACGGCGCATCGAGCGTGCAAAACGCCTTTCCATCCCTGTCGCCATCGCATCCACCCGCACCACCGTTGCATCAGTTGCCTGTCCGAACGCGCCAATCGCATCATCCAGCCGCTCACGCTGCTCGCGCCCCGAAATTGCAGCTGCGCCAATCAGCCGATTACCTGCCGAGCGCGCGACCCGATTTGCTATACGCACGGTCAAAGCCGTCAGCGCCGCCTCATTGAGATTCGCCAGCGCAGCCCGATACCGCGCCTCATGTTCCCGTATCAGCTTTTCCGCGAGTTGGATCGTCGACTTGCACCGCTCAAGCGCATCCTGGTGTTGTTGCATCAGAGCATCGGTCGCGCCGCCGACTTCTCGGCGCGCGGCTTCGAGACTGCCCTCGCTCACCCACCGAATACGTTCCGGCATCCCCTCATACAGGCGCGCATAGTATTCGAGCACCGCGATGATCGACCATAGCGCGTCGTTCTCTTGCAGATTCAGTACGCTCGATACTCGACGCATACGGGCCAGACTAGCCTCGTCCGGGACATCGCCGGATATTTCATGAAACAGGCGCATGAGCGGATCAACCGGCTGCGATCGTCTACTGCTCATGGGCGGTCCCGTCGGCGCCGATCGCCTTCGCGAACATGACATCGCACAACGCCCGCCAACGCAATAGTTCCGCTCGCTCCCCTATGTGCATCATTTCCGACGCCTTGCGGATGGACATCCGCCGACTCCGAAGTTCGTCGGCCACACGATCCGCAAGATCTGGAAAATCGAGTGAGTGCCCTCTCGCCTCAATGGTCTTGCGAAGCTGCGATAACTGATACAGCGCGAACTTGTCGGGCGTGCCGAAATAGCCATTTCGCACCACGTGCGTCACCGCATTGGGAAATGTCTTACTGAATGCGTGCAGCAGCTCGAGGCTGTCGCGCTGCCGGTTGATCACCCACAGCACGACGAGCTGACGCCGCAATTCGCCGAGCGTACTGGCGAGTGTCGCACCGAAGCGTGCGACACCCGTCTGACTGCGAGCCGCCGTGTTCACGATGACGGCGGCGTCCCGGCGTTCGTCGCAGAAGTTGACAAGACCGATCCAGCCGTCTGCCTCGTCCAGGCTATAGGCGATGCAATGCATCTCGTCCTGAACAGATTTCATTACGTCTGGATTGGAAGTATCGGTTTCAACCAGGGCGACAGGAAAGTCGTGCCGCTGCAGGTAATCGGCCAGCGCGAGTGAAACAAAGCTCTTGCCAACACCGCCCTTGCTGCCACCGACCAGATAAATGGGATAAGTCGTTGCCATATGAGCCCTCTACAGGTTTTCGATATCGGGCGTGATCTCGAACGAGAAAGCATCCCGAATCACCATTGACCCCGGCGTGGTCACTGTCTTTCCCCCATCCTGCCTGGATTCCTTCTCTGCGCTGTCCGCGCTCCACGACCTTGTCTGATTGGGCTTCTTGGCGCGAGGCGATGCTACCGTCGGAGTCGTCGTCGTGATTTTCTTTCCCACGGGCTCGGACTTGCTTTCCTTCGTCGCGCGTTGAATCGCGTACCTCAACGTGCTGGTACTGATGTCCACGCCCTCCTGCGCCAGCTGCTGGACGATCTCTTCGAGCGTGTACCCTTTCCTTTTCGCGCCACTGATTTGAGGTTGCATCGACTTCACCGCATCGCACACATTGACGCGATGCTCGTGCGCAGGCTTTTCCGGCAGCGCGTCGAGACGGCGCGCCGCAGCGTCCCATTGGGCTTGAGTAAAGCTCTTCACGAGCGGCATGATCCGCCTCAACACACTGCCTTCATGCCATCTTGCGGAGGAGATTAACGGTCGTCAATCCCTGAAAACAGACCCAATTCGAGGTATCGGAACGTCCAGGAGCGGACCGGAATTGCCCGGAATCAGAAATTTTTTTGCTCCGTCGCGAGCGGCAGTGCCTTCAATTGCACGCGAAGATATGCAGCGACGTCCCGCCTCCGATCTAACGATCAATCACCGTTCGTTGGCGACTGACTGTCTTTGAAATTCGTGGCTCACGATACTATGTCAGGTGATCGCAGGACCTGCTGAAACCTGCACGGCAGACAAGGTTTTCCTGCGCTGCCACACGGGAGCAGACTCGTTTAACCTGCGCGAGCATTGACACCCTCGTGCATCGGAGCGGCTGTCTTTTTGCGCGAAGCATGACCGGAATGGTTTTGCATGCTGCGCTCGGCGTTTAGCTTTCGTGTTCCAAGTGGATCAGCTTACTCGCGCGAACGGCCGGAGATGTCCATGCGACGTCCTGTTCATTTCACTGCGCATGTTTCATCTTCCAGCGCGGGCCACGCGTTTTTCCTGCGCGTCCAGACACGGCGTTTTGCAGCGGTAGTCCATCTATCCGCTCGACCATGGTCAGGCCCACTCACCGGATTCGCGAACGGCGATCTTAAAGACATAAAAACCAGTAACGGCAGGATAGGCTATCGCTGGTTTCAGGCGCCCAAGGGGCCAACGCCTGAATTCCAGAGGGTCGTCAGCGCAGCCTCCGCGTCGTCGTCGTGGTCGTGCGCGTCGTATTCGTCCCCGACGCACTGAACTGGATGTCCAACTGAGCCTACACAGAACACGACCATAGGATATGGCATGAAGAACATTCAATGTTGAGGCCAGATTGAAATGTCAGGGTTGCGGCTTTTTAGACGGAATGGTCGCCTCTTGCCTT
Source organism: Paraburkholderia sp. UCT70 (assembly GCF_050434085.1). Classification (NCBI taxonomy): domain Bacteria; kingdom Pseudomonadati; phylum Pseudomonadota; class Betaproteobacteria; order Burkholderiales; family Burkholderiaceae; genus Paraburkholderia; species Paraburkholderia sp. UCT70. Next base: position 2,806,862 of record NZ_JBNPVZ010000002.1, read on the forward strand.
CAGGGCCGTCCGATGCAGCAGGCTCTCGCCCCGAGCGTGAGACATTGGAGGTTCGGCAGTCCTGCCGTCAAGGAGAACCTGATGGAACCCACGACCATTGCCATAGATCTGGCCAAGCACGTTTTCCAGATTCACTATGTCGAGCCTGAGTCTTGCGCGATTCACGGCAAGGTACTCAAACGCGCCCAGCTCGTGCCGTTCTTCGCCAACCGGCCTGCGAGCCGTGTTGTCATCGAGGCCTGTTGCAGCGCGCATCACTGGGCCCGCGTCCTGGCGCGGGTTGGCCGCGACGTGCGGCTCATCGCTGCCCAGTTCGTGCGGCAGTTCGTGAAGTCGAACAAGAATCTATGGTCCTCCCCGTTTTTGCAACACTGACTTTTAATGTTGTGATTGGCTTGATTGAATCTATTCGGCGTCTTGAAGGGGATCACTCCCCGCGCCACGATGAGAGTCGCGCCCAACGAACCTCAGAACGACGGCGGCTTCATATACGAGCCAATTCATTTCGGGTTCTTCGTTGGGCCACTGTGCCGTTCACGTCATCAGCTGTCAGCGGTCGCAAAACCAGTTGGTTAAGGAAAGTCTGCAAAAGCCCTGGCTTTGCGTTGCTGCTGAGCTATCCTGGAAACAGAGCGAATTAGATGAGGAGCAACGTGATGACGCAGCTTGGTCTTGGTCTGGATCTGTCAACGAAGCGCACGCGCAAGCGGGAATTTCTCGATGAGATGCGACGCGTCGTGCCCTGGCTGAAGCTGATTGCGCTGATCGAGCCACACTATCCCACGGGCAAAACCGGTCGGCCACCGTTCCCGATTGCAACGATGCTACAGATTCATTTCATGCAGCAATGGTTCGGTCTGTCAGACCCTGCTATGGAAGAGGCACTCTATGACGTGCCGCTTTATCGCCAGTTCGCGGGTCTCGACGGCGAGATGGTCCGCTTGCCGGATGAAAGCACAATTCTCCGGTTCCGCCATCTGCTGGAAACGCACGGGCTGGCGATGCAAATGCTGGCGCTGGTCAATGAAATCCTGACGGCGCAAGGCCTGATGCTTAAGGCCGGGTCGGCAGTCGACGCCACCCTGATTGCCGCACCCAGTTCGACAAAGAACGACTCCAAAACGCGCGATCCGGAAATGCAATCCACGCAGAAAGGTGGCAACTGGTACTTCGGGATGAAAATGCATATCGGCGTGGACGCCGACTCGGGCCTGGTCCATACGGTCGTTGGGACTGCGGCCAACGTTCACGACATCACCGTAGCCCAGGCGCTGCTGCATGGTGAAGAAACGGATGTGTACGCGGACGCCGGATATCAGGGGATCGAAAAGCGTTGTGAGACTGACGCGGTTCGGTGGCATGTTGCAATGCGACCGGCAAAGCGCAGGAAACTGGATCTGAGTGATTCATTGGACGCGATCTACGATCAGATCGAACGCCTGAAAGCGGGTATTCGGGCCAAGGTCGAACACCCGTTTCGTATCCTCAAGCGGCAGTTCGGTTACATGAAGACCCGCGATCGCGGTTTGATGAAGAACACTGCCCAGATCACTACGCTGTTTGCTTTGGGCAATTTATGGATGGCGCGTAGAGCTTTGCGCAAAGCTTGAAACAGCGGGCCAATGACGGCCATATGTCTGGCTGGAACGCTCCGGCGCACGGAAAAATCCTCCAATCCACGCATCAACACAGATCTGAACGCCGAGGCTGCGCTCAATGTGAAAGGCAACGCTTCAAATGCGGGTTTTGCAGACCTTCCTTAACTTGTGTACTGCTATTCGGTGCTCGTTATGCCTGCATCGCTGCAGTGCCAGCGTTGAAACCTGAGCTTCCCCCGAAATTTCGCCTTCCAAGAGGTCGTGTATAAACTCGACGGAAAGGAAGGGAATCAGGCATGTTCAAGGGGCGGATTCAACCGGTCGTCGCAACGCGAGATTGTTGAACAGATTTTAGGTATTCGTCCAGGGCTTCGGCAGGAGTCTTCCAATTAAGCGTTTTCCGGGGCCTGGTATTCAGTGCATTGGCAACGGCATGGATCTCTCGAGCGCTCCAACGGGATAGGTATGTGCCCTTTGGAAAGTATTGTCGCAGAAGGCCGTTCGTGTTCTCGTTCGTGCCACGCTGCCATGGACTGTGCGGGTCGGCGAAGAATACCTTTACCCCGGACTCGACGGTGAAGCGGGCGTGATCGGATAGTTCCTTGCCACGATCCCAAGTCAATGACTGCCACAACTGGGCAGGCATGTCAGTCACGGTCTTCTTGAGCGCATTGGCCATCGTGACAGTTCCGTAGCCAGCCAGCGCCGGGCCGTTCTTCGTCCGCGGAGTCAACCCATAGCCTTTCTTCCGAGGCAGGCGCACGAGCATGGTGAAACGGCTTGATCCCTCCACCAGCGTCCCAATAGCAGATCGGTTCAGGCCGATGATCAGGTCACCCTCCCAATGCCTGGCACAGCACGATCCTGCGCTTCTGCAGGCCGGCTAGAGATCATCACATTCTCGCTAACGTACGCCCAGGCCTTGGCTTGTGCCCTGGCCCTCGGTACGCGCAACGCCCGCCCCGTGCGCAGACAGCTGAGCAGCTCGCGCCTGAGAGCACCGCGGCCCTGGATATAGAGCGCTTGGTAAATGGCTTCGTGAGATATACGCATGGATTCGTCATCCGGGAAGTCGATCTACAGCCGTTTGGAAATCTGTTCGGGCGACCAGCCATTGACCCATTTGCGATCACCGCGATGCGGTTTGTTTCTTCCTTTGAACGGCGCTTGCCGAGGCCCAGAAATCTCACGACCATCAGCGTCGCGAACCTTGCCCTCCAAACGGTCTTGCACGTAGTGGCGCATCCGCTGGCGCAACAGCGCGATCTTCTCGTACAGGTGCACGGTCTTCACATCAAAACCTGTCGTACCGGTCCGGTCTGCGGTTTCAATCATGTCGAGATATCGCTGCACGCTTTCCTCGATCTGCTCATGACGCTTGTCGATCTTGCCTGCGGTGTAGTTCCTGTCACGGCTGTTCACAGCCTTGAACTTGCTGCCGTCGATTGCCACCATGTCGCCGGATAGCAGCTTAAGTCCGCGATATAGTTCGACGAAACGACGGCATACGTTGCGAATGGCGGGGCCGTTGTCGCGGCGAAAGTCGACGATCGTCTTGAAGTCTGGCGCCAGACGTCCTGTCAGCCACATCAGCTCGACCTTGCGCTGGCATTCGCGCTCTAGACGCCGGCTGGACGGTATCCGGTTCAGATACCCGTATATGTAGATCTTGAGCATCACGCCTGGGTGATACGACGGGCGGCCCGTGATCGCCGGCGTGGTGCCGCTGAAACCAAGGTCCACAGGGTCCAATTCGTCGACGAAGGCCTCTATGACCCTGACAGGATTGCCCTGCCCGATGTAGTCATCTACGCATTCGGGTAGCAGTGCGACCTGCTTGCGGTCATCGCCTTCAACGAATCGCTTCATGAGTCACCTGGTCTCAGTACGTTGATTCGGTTTAGGCGATCAATGCGTTTTCACACACCATCTCGGCCAACTGCAGACGTCCATATGGTTGTGCTGAACGGCTGGTACTCGGGGGCGGCCCGTTCAAACGGCTGGTACTCCCACTCCCTGAACGTCAGGTTGTGGCCGACTGTACGCATTGGCCCATCAAGCGCAGCGACTTCGCACCACTCGCCATCCACTTCTCCTTCCTTGTCCTTATGCCACCGTCCTGTCGGGTGCGATGCGACGCAACGCACTCGATCAAGGAAACAGGCCTCTTCTATGAACGCCACGCACATGCTATTGGCGCAGTGCACGTCGCAAGATCTTTCCGGATGCCGTTTTTGGCAGGTCGTCAACAAACGTGACGATTCGCGGAACCTTGTACGCCGCAAGTCGTGTCTTCGAGGACAGGATCTTGCCGCCTGAGATCTTGTTGCCAGGCGCCAGGCATAGCCATGACGTGAAGTGCTTCGCGCTCGGCCCGCGGGACATTCGTTGCCGCATTCGGCAATGAGCTTGAGTGCCACGTAAGGCCCGAGCCCGTGAATCTGCGTCAGGTCGACACCCAGCATGCCGTTCAGCGCGTCTCGCACTCGAACTGTTCTGGCGGGAGTTCCACAACCAGCGCCAGGCGGGCGCGTGCGTAGGGCTGGTGCCGCAACTTACGACAGCGGCGAGAGCCAGCTGGTCCAGGGAATCAGCAAGCAAAGCAAGCCAACCGACGGGTGCGCGCCCTGCTGATCAAGATGGCGTTGGCCTGGCTGCCCTACCAGCCTAGCAGTGCGCTGACGCAGTGGTTCAACCAGCGCACGCAGGTCACGGACCGATTTGCCGGGCGAGGCGCATTGCAATCGTCGCGGTGGCGCGGCGCCTCGCAGTTGCGCTGTGCGCTATCTGATGGATGGCGTGATACCCCAAGGCGCACAGCTGAAATCAGCCTGAGTCAGCAAGGTATCGCAATACCACCATCATGCACGGTTCCGAAGCCCGGCGCATTGGCCGTTTGAAGTGAACATGCCCGTGGGCAACCTTGGTTACCGACGTAGCCGATTTTATAGATGCGGCATGCTCCTGGAAAAATTCCAGCGTAACACGCATACAGGATGAGGCTGGCCGGGTGCCAGCGGAGAGAAGGTTGTGAGACGCTGGAGTCTTACGCGCGCGATGACCGGCTTCAGACCAGCGACCTAGACCGGATCGCAGCAACTGCTGACCGCAGTGGAACTCCGCTGAAATATGCAGGCGCAAAATGCGCTTTATGTTGGCGAGCGCTATAACTCGCGCTCGCCAACATACGCCAGCATATCGCCCCTTCGCAGCGTCAAGGGTCCGCTGCGCCAGGCTTCGCCTGCCCTTGACCCAGCTACGCGCTTTCACACAAAGGCGCAGAAGGAGGCTCGACCGATGATTCGCCAGTCAGTTCGTGAAAGGCCTTGACAACATCCTGCTCATAGAAGGTTGCCCAATCTCCAGGTCCCTCACTACGTGTTGCGCTTGTCTTGAACTGAGGCCCCTTTCCTGCACCGGCATTACCCGTTAGCTGACCAACTGTGCGACCGCGCTCGCTCTCGACCCGCGCACGCGGCAGACCGCTTTCTGCGACACAGCGCTCGATCAGGCCATCCCCCAAATCAAGGATGTTCTGCGCAATCGCCTCAAGAAAGTCCGCTCTAGCCGGGAGCGAACTCTCCCGGTAGGTGTCGAATGCCGACCAGGCCAGGGCGCAGGCGCATTCGAGGTCGGCATCGGCCGCGCCCCCGAACGGCGGTTCGATCACCTCCTCGGTTGCCGCGTGGATCGCACGGATCGAACCGTTCGTGCGGAGAACAGTCTCGTGGCCTATCAACATCTTTCCTTCGATTCGCATAACTAGATTCTCAAATAAGACTGCACGTTTAATCGGAACCGTGTCCGCTGATACCCAATGAATATCTGCGGACCCATGGGCAATGAAGCGACTACGCCCCCGCCTTCCCGGTATGCCGACGAAGAATGCTCGCGAGCAGTGCGCCGACCCCAAACTCCCAGGGCGCAATGCGATGCGAATAGTTGACCGTGTTGACGAGCGCTCCGAATCGCGGGCTCGATATCGTCACCGTATCGCCGATCTGATGCGTGAATCCTTGCCCCGGCACGCCGCGATCCGCGGTGGGTGCAAACAACGTGGCGCACCGCCTCGGCTTCCGCAGACCCCGGGCGAACGCTTGCGAGCCGATCGCCCAGCACGGACATGACACGCGCGCGCACTTCGTCGGCTTGGCTCGCGTCGCCTCCCGAGCGCTCCTCGATCACCCGCTCCAGCAGGCTTTCGACGAACGTCACACCGCTCGCCTTGACCGCCTGAAGGTCACATGGTGCGATAAGCTAGGGGTGGACGGATCGCGTCGATCGAAGGCGGAATTGGCAAGAACGGGGTCCAGTGCCGCTAGCCTCGGCGGGTTCGCAGCGCCCTCCTTCAGCCGAAGGCCGATTTCTGGTTGCTCAAGCAACGTGCTGGTCGTCAGCGCGACCGACGACACATCCACCAGTTCGCCACCAATAACAGCGACAGGACGGGGGTCGCCGATAGCCGGGCACCATGCGCCCCCACGAGCACAGCCTGCTCCAGATCGTCAGGCAGCGCGGATCGGTCATTCAATGGCATCTATCTTTCTCCAACCTGGGTTATTGCTGAACATCAGTGCGGTGCATGCGCTCTACTTATGCCGGACACCGGCGGCTCACATGATTGCGCTGATTTGCCAAGGGACGAATTCGTTTTGTCCGTAACCGTGCTGCTCGCTACGGGAACGTTTCCCGGAGGCCACGTCGAGCAGCAGTTGGAACAGCACTGCGCCAAGTTGCTCGATCGTTACGCTCCCTTCCAGCACTTCTCCGCAGTTCAGGTCCATGTCGTCGGACTGACGTTGCCAGAGTGCGCTGTTTGTCGCGAGCTTTACCGACGGCGAGGGAGCGCAGCCGTAAGCCGAACCGCGTCCCGTCGTGAAGCAGATCAGGTTCGCACCGCCGGCAACCTGGCCGGTAGCCGACACCGGGTCGTAGCCAGGCGTGTCCATGAACACCAGGCCGCGCGCCTTAACCGGCTGGGCGTATTCGTACACCTCGACGAGATTCGTCGAACCTGCCTTTGCAATGCCGCCCAACGATTTCTCGAGAACGGTCGTCAAGCCGCCGACCTTATTGCCCGCCGACGGATTGTTGTTGATCTGCGCCCCTTGCCGCTGCGCGTACGCTTCCCACCACCGGATGCGATCGACCAGTTTCTGTCCCACTTCGGGCGTTACCGCGCGGCGGGTCAACAGGTGCTCGGCACCATAAATCTCCGGCGTCTCCGAAAGAATCGCAGTACCGCCCTGCCGCACCAGCAAATCGACGGCTGCACCCAGCACGGGATTGGCCGTGACGCCCGAATATCCGTCCGACCCACCACATTGAAGGCCGATGGTGAGATGACTTGCCGAAACCGTTTCCCGCTTAACGTCATTAGCGTAGGGCAACATCTGCCGAACCAGTTCGATACCCTTTGCAATTGTCAGGGTCGTGCCACCGGTGTCCTGAATCGTTAAGGTTCGCAAGCGGTCGTGTTCTTTGAGCCCCTGGGTTTCGAGCAGCCGCGAAATCTGATTCGTTTCGCAGCCCAGGCCGATGACCAGCACGCTCGCGAAGTTGGGATGGCATGCATAGCCGCCAAGCGTGCGCTGCAGGATCGCGAGACCGTCGCCTTCCGAGTCGATGGCGCAACCGGAACCATGGGTGAGTGCGACGACGCCGTCGACATTCGGAAACGCGGCCAGCGCGTGCGGACGAATGTCACGGCGGAAATAGTCGGAAATGGCTCGCGCGACCGTGGCCGAGCAATTCACCGAGGTGAGGATGCCGATGTAATTGCGCGTAGCCACACGGCCGTCTTCGCGCACAATGCCCTGGAATGTCGCGGGCTCAGTTGAAGGGACGCTGGCACGCACGCTCTGACTAAATGCGTAGTCACGGGCAAATTCTCCCATCGCAAGATTATGTGTGTGAACGTGCTGCCCCGCACTGATCGGCTGACTCGCGAAGCCGATGATCTGGCCATAGCGGTGCACCGCTTCACCCTCGTCGATGTCGCGTGTCGCCACTTTGTGACCGGGCGGGATCAATCCCGAGACCGTCACCGCTTCCCGATCCAGCACCGTGCCGGACATAAGCTGATCGAGGGCGATGACGACATCGTCAGCGGGATTGAGCCGAATGACGCGAACCGGCCTGAACGCGGTCGATGCGTCGGACTTGCCCGCAACAGGGGACGACATGGAACTACTCCTTCGTTTCTCAACGTGACGACATTTTCGGGGCCGGCTGCGCGACGTCGCGTGACGTGCCGTGCAGCCGTGTTCAAACGACGTTTCAGCCAGCGCTCCACGGCGTCTTGCAGCGCGTGTACTCCAGTTGATAGAGCGTGGCGTCCGGCGCAACCGCAGCGGCCCCGGGCAAAGCAGCGAGCCCGACACGGAAAGCGTCCACTGCCGTGCGGACATAGTCGGCGCGGCATCCTTCGATCATCACGATCCATGTCGGCACCTCGGTGCCTTCCGAACGCGCCTTCTTCTCGGCAGTTTCTACCTTGCTGACGGCCTCGTCGGCCAGACAAAGGTGCACACCCGTGATGCCCGGCCGGTCGGCGAGCGGCGGCAAGACCTGCTGACGCAATCCCTTCACGACATCGGCCCGCGCCGCCGAAGGCACATCGAAGCGCACCGTCACGAGACTGGCGCCCTGCCCCACACCGTCGGAATACGCCACATGGCAGATCGAGCGGGCCACGCTGCGAAACGAGGCGACGACCTGCTTCGTCCATGGCGTCGGTGAATTGAGCCGAAGCAGGTAGTCCTGCGCGCCGAGCACCTCCACGGTGTCGGCTTCATACAGATTGAAGTACTCGGGGCCCGCATCCAGCGCAATGTAGCGCCGGCCGCGCCTGAACCCCGGAATCCCGGCGCGTTCCGGCATGTGCTCGCGGTTGTGCCACTCGTAGAATTCATCCTTCGCTTCCGGCAGCAGGTCATGCCAGATCGCGACGACGCCCGTTCCAGCAAGGCTCATATCTCCTCCTTTTACAGATTGAATCGTTCTATCGTGCCAACGGATATTCGCCGCGGCCCCATGCCACGCCAAACGGATCCGCGTACGGCACGACCTTCTGGCTCTGCTCGCCGAGTCCGCTGCCGCCGAGGGTCATGGTGTCGCCCGCTTTCAGAAAGACGGGCGGCTTCTGACCGAGGCCGACACCGGGAGGCGTCCCGGTAATGATGACGTCGCCAGCCATCAGCGGCATGAAGCGGCTGAGATACGCCACGATATGCGCGACGTTGAAGATCATCGTGCGTGTGTTGCCCGTCTGACGACGTGTGCCGTTGACGTCGAGCCACAGGTCGAGCACCTGCGGGTCGGGCACTTCATCACGCGTGAGGAGCCACGGGCCGAGCGGGGCAAAAGAGAAGCCGCTTTTGCCCTTGGTCCACTGACCTTCGCGTTCGAGCTGATACGTGCGTTCGGAAACGTCATTGGCAAGGCAGTAACCCGCCACATGATCAAGCGCGGTGGCTTCATCGATCTGCCAGGCGGGTTTGCCGATCACCACGCCCAGTTCGACCTCCCAATCCAGCTTTTGCGCGTCTGCCGGCAAGATGACCGGATCGTTCGGGCCGCTGATCGAACCCGTATGCTTGTTGAACACGACAGGTTCCCGCGGGATCGGCGTATCGGTTTCAGCGGCATGATCGGTGTAATTCAGACCAATGCATACGAGGTTACGGACATTGCCGATACACGCGCCAAGGCGCGTGCCCGCTGCCACGACGGGCAGGCGATTCAGATCGAGTTCGCCCAGCCTTGCAAGGGCCGCAGGCGAAACGGTCGTTCCGTCGATGTCGTCGACGACGCCGGTCAGATCGCGGATCGCGCCGCTCGAATCGATGACACCGGGATGCTCCTGACCAGGCTGGCCGAAACGGACGAGACGCATTTGAATACTCCTATCAAGACGAAAAAAGTATGGGCAATGTGCCGAGATCACCAAAGCCGATATGCAACTCACAGCCGATCGGCAACTCGAGCACGCCCGCGTAGGAGCCCGTGATCACAGCCTGGCCGGCATGCAATCCAAGGCCGCGGACGCGGAGAAAGTTGGCGAGCCACACGATCGGCGCGAGCACGCTGCGATCAGGGTGGCGGCCAGCAAAACTGACCGCCTTGTGTCCGGCGCAAGTCACACTGACGGTGAATTCGACAGGGAGATCGGCCGCCGTCGCGCCGTCGCGCAACTCAACGCGTGGCCCAATGACAAGACCGGCATTGAACAGACCGTCTGCCAGCAATTCAGGAAACGTCAGTGCCTCCGGATGCACATAGCGACTGCCCAGCAGTTCGAGCGCGAGGTGAACATTCCCGAGAGCCTCGAGCACCTCCGCTTCGCTGTATGCTTCGCGCCGTGGCGGCAGATCGCGATCCAGCAAACAGGCGAGTTCAGGCTCTGCCCTTACAGAAGACTGCCCACGCACCGCGCGAATGCGGCATTGGGCGCCTCGATGGATGACGGCGTCATAGATGGGTGCGGCGATGATTTTGCCCGCCGGCGGCAGCGCACATTTCCACGCGCCAGCCTGCTGGCCGAGCTGATCGCCGACCTGTTGCTGGATCGCGAAACCCTCGTCCGGATTCACGGGTCTCAGTTCGACGGGAAGGCGCTCCGCGAGCGTGCCTTGCCCGCGCGCCGCGACGAGAAGGCGTGCTGCCTGCTCATCCAACGCGGCGATTCGCTCGATAGCCTGATGTGCTCCCGGCGTGTTCATGCCGCTTCACTCACATGCGCACCGACGCTCTGGCGCGGCCATACGGCACCCAGCTTGGCAGACGCTTGCTGCAATAGCGCGTAAAAGGACTCGTAACGCTCCGGCTGAACCCGTGTGACCGGCCCGGCAATGCTCATCGTGCCCACCACCGCACCGTCAGGCAGCGAACGCACCGGCACCGCCAGTGCGACGACACCCGGCTCGGCCTCTTCAACGACAAGGCCATAGCCACGCTGCCTGGTCCGCTCCAACTCCGGAATCAACTGCTCGACGCTGGTGATTGCCTTCGGCGTCCATGCGCCGGCGGCGGACGCTTTTCCAAGTCCGCCACGCAGGGCGTATTCGATCGCCTGGTCGTTCGGCATTCCAGCCAGCCACACCTTGCCAACCGATGTGGCATGCAAGACGATGGGGCTGTGCATGGACGGCGAATACATGAGGCCCGGCGCCGCGCCCTGGGACGCTGCCAGCCACGCGAGGGTTCCTTCGTTGACGACCGTCAGCCGGACCAGTTCGCGGCACTGCGCGGCGACTTCGTCAAGGATCGGCTGCACCAGACCCGGCAGACCGAGCCCATGCAGGTACCGCTGACCGAGCAAGGACAGCTTCAAGGTCAGACGGTACTGGGACGTCTGTTCACCCTGCTCCGCCCACCCCTGCTCGCACAGTTGCGCGAGCACCCGATGGGCAGGGCCTTTCTCCAGCCCGAGTTCGGCGGCGATATCGGAGATGCGCATCCAGCGCGCCTCACGTGCGAGCAACTCGATCGCCTGAAGCGACCGGTCAACTGCTCCCTTGACAACTCTCATAATTGACGTAACATGATTCTTACTGGAACGGTGTTACAACAATAGACAACCAGCACCCAAAAGTCAATCAAGACGGAGACAAGCATGACTCGGAACACTCAGGTAAAGCCTCACAGCAAGCGCCAGTCGAAGATAGCCGCGGCCAGCGGCTGGATTGGCTCGGCATTGGAGTATTACGACTTCTTCATCTACGCGACCGCGGCGTCGCTGGTGTTCCCGCAGCTCTTCTTTCCGTCTGATAACCCAACGGTCGCGATCATCGCGTCACTGGCGAGCTTCGGTGTCGGCTATATCGCCCGGCCGGTGGGCGCCGTCGTCCTCGGGCACTGGGGCGACCGCCACGGCCGTAAGACGGTGCTGATCCTCTGCATGTTCGTCATGGGCCTTTCGACAATGGCCGTCGGGGCCCTGCCAACGTATAAGCAGATCGGGATCTGGGCGCCGGTGCTGCTCGTGATTCTTCGCCTGATCCAGGGCTTCGCGGTCGCCGGGGAGCTTTCCGGCGCCAGCTCGATGATTCTCGAGCACGCACCGTTCGGTCGGCGCGGCTACTTCGCGAGCTTTACCCTCCAGGGCGTGCAGGCCGGACAGCTCATGGCGGCAGCGGTCTTCCTGCCTCTCGCGCACTTCATGCCCAGGGACCAGTTCACTTCCTGGGGCTGGCGGATTCCGTTCCTGCTGAGCATCGTCGTTATGATCGTGGCTTACTTCATTCGCCGCGAAGTCGACGAGACGCCGGCCTTCGCCGAGGAGCGCGCACACGGCGAAGTTCCCGCCTCGCCGGTCGTCGAAGTATTCCGGCAGAGCTGGGACGATATCGTGCGCGTGGTCTGCATGGCGCTTACCGCCGTGATCGCCCTGGTCGCTGCGGTCTTCGGTGCCGCCTATGCGGTTCAGCCCGCGTACGGCATCGGCTTCCCGTCCGGCGTGTATCTGTGGATTCCTGTTCTGGGCAATATTTGCGCAGTGATCCTGATTCCCTACGTCGGCAATCTCTCGGACAAGATTGGCCGCAGGCCGCCCGTCATTGTCGGCACCCTCAGCGCCGGACTGCTTTCGTTCGTGTATCTGTACGCTATCAGCATCCATAACCTGTGGCTGGCGATGATTCTCTCGGTGCTCATGTGGGGCATCGCCTATCAGGGCTTCAACGGCGTATTCCCGAGCCTGTTCCCGGAACTGTTCCACACGCGCGTGCGCGTGTCAGGGATGGCCATCGGACAGAACGTCGGGACGACGCTGTCCGCGCTTCTCCCGGCATTTTTCGTCGCGGTCGCGCCCCCCGGCTCCGCCAATATTCCGCTGAAGATCGGAGCCCTGACATTCGGCATCTGTGTCGTGGCCGCGATCGCCGCTTTCACCACGCGCGAGACGTACCGGGTCCGCCTCCACGACCTCGGCGACCGCAACGCGGTCCCCGTACCCAAAGGCGACTACGATCGCCTGCGCGCCGGGACGATGGCCGGGACGACCGGAATAGCCGACCCACAGGACTTAACAAACCAACTGCGCTCGTAGCTGAAGCCACGGCAATATCGCTGCGACCGCCATGTCGGCGCAACTTAGGACGTTCGGATGGGCCGGGCAGGATCAAGCGGTCGCGGCACTTGCGAATATCTGATGCCACACAGGAGAAAGGCACATGCACAACGAAGGTACGCCACGTTACGACGGCCCGCGCGAACTCGCGCACTCCCTGACTCCGTTCGCACGCGTCAGTGCGGCCGCGGCCGTCTGGAACCAGGAGGGGCTGCGCGCGGACTCCGAGTATCGCGACCTCGGGCTCGCCGCAGTGACCAACGGTCGCGTCGGAGCCAAGCACATTCGCGCGCTGAAGCCGTTCACCGATGCCACGGGGTGGCACTGGCACGACATGACTGCGCACTACCTGTATGTGCTGCGCGGATCGGTCACGTTCCGTTTCGCCGGCGTCGAGGGCGACGTGACGCTCCAGGCCGGAGACGACCTCTCGCAGCCCGCCGGCGTTCCGCACAACGTGATCTGGCGCTCCGATGACCTTGAAGTGATCGAGATCAACGAGCCCGCGGTCTACGGAACATGGGATCTCGCCGAACCGCCGGCACCCTGGAAGTGATCACCAAGCTATGACTGCACCTTCCGTCAACATCGGACATGAGGCCGCAATGCATCCACATATCACAGGAAGAACGCGACTCTACGGGTTGGTGGGCGATCCACTGACGGCAGCCAGGTCGCCGCAATTGCTAAACCAGCTTTTTATCGAACAGCGCGCGGACGCGGTTTGCATCCCGTTTGGGGTCAAGGCGGAGGACCTGTCCGCATTCGTGGCCGGCGCACGAGCGATAGGCAATCTTTCCGGCATGCTAGTCACGATGCCTCATAAGCAACGGATGCTCGCTTTTGTTGACGAGCTACATCCAACTGCTCGTCAGGTGGGCGCACTGAACGTCATCCGTTGCGAAGAAGATGGACGCTGGGTCGGTGCCATATTCGATGGCCTCGGCTGTGTGCTTGGCATGCAATGGGAAGGCAACCACCCGGCGAACAAGTCCGTTCTTCTCGTCGGTGCCGGAGGCGCAGGCAGAGCTATCGCTTTTGCCGTCGCGTCCGCGGGCGCCCGGACGTTAACCATATCCGACGTCGACGGGCATCGGGCTGGCGATCTCGCGAAATCCGTGGCTGCCGAAACCGGTTGCATCACGCACGCCGGACCACCCGACCCACACGGATTCGAAATCGTTATCAATGCCACACCGCTCGGAATGAACAGGAACGATGCCATACCGGTAAATCCCGAGCGGCTCGCGCCCGGCACCATCGTCGTAGACATCATCAATGCGCCCGAGCCGACGCCCCTTCGCCGCGCCGCGCAGGCGCGCGGCTGTCGTACCCAGGACGGGGGGCCGATGCATGAAGGGCAGGCATTGCATGCCCTACGCTTCCTTGGGTTCGATTACCGCCCTGCTGGAAGGCCAGCACCAGACGATGGCTTGCTGTTCGCGCCTACCATGAACGCAAGCCCTTGATGCCGAACGCCTCAGGGAAAACGCCAGAATCAACAGTTGTCACCAGTCTGAACGGAGGAAAGATGCGATGAATAGTTTCAACGTTTTCACATCAGTATGTGCGGATGGCCTTAACGCGCGCATCGCGCAAGCACCAAGTCGACTTGTCGGCGGTGCTAAGGGAGAACACGCATGAAAGTCGCATTGCTGGAGGCCAGCCATTGGCATGTCCCACTCTATCTTGATGCGCTCGAGGCGCCCGGGATCCAGGTGGTAGCCGTTTCGGATGCGGAGCAGGCGAAGGGACAGGCAATTGCCGGGCGATTTGGGAGCAGGTTGTACTCGTCAGCCTATGAGTTGCTAGAGCGCGAGGAAGTCGATTTTGCATTTGTGTTCGGGCGACATTCCGAAATGCCGACGCTCGCTGAGGCGGTGATCGCGCGAAAAATTCCATTCGCGCTGGAGAAACCGTGCGGTGTCAACATGTCGCAGGTCACGCGGCTCCGAAAACTGACCGAGGAAGCCAATCTGTATTGCGCGGTACCGTTGATCTTCCGGATGAGCGAGTTGCTCAGCTCACTGCAAGAGGCTGAAGGACGCATACCGTCGGACTTCAACTACATGTCGTTCCGTTTCATTGTGGGTCCGCCGGGTCGTTACGAAGCTGCGGGCGCAGGATGGGCGCTCGACCCCGCGTTTTCCGGAGGCGGATCCACGATCAATGTCGCAACCCACTTCATCGATCTCTTCAGATTACTGACCGGTAAAGAGGTCGCGCGAGTCTCCGCCACCATGAACTCCCGAACGCATCGAGGCGCCGTCGAGGACTACTCATTGCTGACAATGCAAACCGAAGACGGCGTGATCGGGCTTGTGGAGACCGGATACAGCTTTCCCAGTACTCCAGACGAGCAGCGCGAATTCTCCTTCACCCTTTCATCCGATCGCATGTACGCGAAATCGGGCCCCGACCGGATCGAGATTCGGGACCGAAGCAGTCTTGCCTTCGGCACGCGAAGTCGCCGTCTCCAGTTAGAGACTGACATTTACTACCCACTGTTCGTCAAGCGGGTGCTTGCTGAATGCCGCACAGGTGCAAAGCCGATCGCGTCATTGCGCGACGCCGAGGCGATGATGCAGGTCATGGATGCGGCCTACGCTTCTGCTCGGCAAGGGGGTGCGCTTCTGACTCTTGCGCCAATTTCCGTATGACCCGAGCTGCGGGATCGCCCTGCACGCCTATGCCGCTAACGAGATATTGCAATTTGGCCGATTATCCTGCACCGAAGGAAGGCGACTGGATCGCGCGAGACTTCCGTTTCCACACCGGGGAGGTGATGCCGGAGCTGCGGCTACACTACCGAACCATCGGCGACCCGTCGGGAGAACCGGTCCTGGTCCTGCACGGCACGACGGGCACAGGCGCCAGCATGCTGACGCCCGCATTCGCGGGAGAGTTGTTCGGGCCGGGACAGCCGCTCGATGCAAACAACTATTTCATCATTCTCCCGGACGGGATTGGAACCGGCGGATCGTCCAAGCCGTCCGACGGGCTGCGCACGCGGTTCCCGGATTACAACTACGACGACATGGTGCTTGCGCAGTACAGGCTCGTAACCGAGTGCCTGGGCATCAGGCACCTGCGGCTGTTGATCGGCAACTCGATGGGCGGCATGCACGCATGGATCTGGGCGGTGCGATATCCGGACTTCATGGACGCGCTGGTGCCGCTGGCGTCGCAACCGACAGAGATGTCCGGCCGCAACTGGATGCTGCGCCGCATGCTCACCGAGTTGGTCCGCAACGACCCGGAGTACCAGGATGGCAATTACGCCAGTCCGCCCCGCTCCTTGCGCATTCCCAGCGCGTTCTTCGCGCTGGCCACCAACGGCGGAACGCTGGCCTGCCAGAAGGCGGCGCCGACAATGGAGTTGGCCGACAACTACGTGGACACCCAGTTGGCCCAGCCCTTCACGTTGGATGCCAACGACTACTTATATCAATGGGGTGCCTCGCGCGGCTATAACCCCGCACCGGGTCTGGAGCACGTCCAGGCTAAGGTGCTCGCCGTCAACGCGGCCGACGACGAACGCTATCCGCCCGAGACTGGTCTGCTGGAGCGCGCGATGCAGCATGTGCGCCACGGCCGGCTGTTTTTGATCCCTGCCAGCGGGGATACGTGCGGCCACGGTACCAGCGGCCTGGCTCGTTTCTACAAAGCTGAGCTGCAGGAACTGCTGCAATCGGCCCCACGCCGCGCCTCCAGGTGATGCTGACCCGACAATACGGCGCCCGTTCGTCCGGCGCGTCGCTATTGCGCTGGACCTACACAACATGTCTTTCGAGCAACGACCATGGTTCCGTTCGGCGACGAGTGTTGCTGTCGCCGCGCGGCGGCCGAACGTGACGCTGCTGCTCTCACGTCGGCCTTGAGCGGCCGCCCGATGGTGTTGTCGCTGCGATGCTCGTATTGGCCGTTCAGTGGATCAAGCGAGCTGGCGCCAAAGCCCGTTGCGACATAGAAGCGCAGCGGGACGACTGGAAGCGTCCGCTCCGCAGTCCAAAGTGAATTCCGCTGCGATCAATAAATGGCTGCGGCCAAGGCACGCTAGACTATCGATTGTCGGTCACGAGTATCAGCCCATTGCATAAGCGTGAGCGCCGCTTGTCCCGCCGACGCGCCGCGACGAGAAGGCGTGCTGCCTGCTCATCCAACGCGGCGATTCGCTCGATAGCCTGATGTGCTCCCGGCGTGTTCATGCCGCTTCACTCACATGCGCACCGACGCTCTGGCGCGGCCATACGGCACCCAGCTTGGCAGACGCTTGCTGCAATAGCGCGTAAAAGGACTCGTAACGCTCCGGCTGAACCCGTGTGACCGGCCCGGCAATGCTCATCGTGCCCACCACCGCACCGTCAGGCAGCGAACGCACCGGCACCGCCAGTGCGACGACACCCGGCTCGGCCTCTTCAACGACAAGGCCATAGCCACGCTGCCTGGTCCGCTCCAACTCCGGAATCAACTGCTCGACGCTGGTGATTGCCTTCGGCGTCCATGCGCCGGCGGCGGACGCTTTTCCAAGTCCGCCACGCAGGGCGTATTCGATCGCCTGGTCGTTCGGCATTCCAGCCAGCCACACCTTGCCAACCGATGTGGCATGCAAGACGATGGGGCTGTGCATGGACGGCGAATACATGAGGCCCGGCGCCGCGCCCTGGGACGCTGCCAGCCACGCGAGGGTTCCTTCGTTGACGACCGTCAGCCGGACCAGTTCGCGGCACTGCGCGGCGACTTCGTCAAGGATCGGCTGCACCAGACCCGGCAGACCGAGCCCATGCAGGTACCGCTGACCGAGCAAGGACAGCTTCAAGGTCAGACGGTACTGGGACGTCTGTTCATCCTGCTCCGCCCACCCCTGCTCGCACAGTTGCGCGAGCACCCGATGGGCAGGGCCTTTCTCCAGCCCGAGTTCGGCGGCGATATCGGAGATGCGCATCCAGCGCGCCTCACGTGCGAGCAACTCGATCGCCTGAAGCGACCGGTCAACTGCTCCCTTGACAACTCTCATAATAAGACAGGCATGAATCGGAACACCCTGGTTAAGCCCCACGACCAGCGCCAGTGGAAGATCGCCGCACCCAGCGGCTGGCTTGGCCCGGCATTGGAGCATTACGACTTCTTCATCCGTGCGACTGCGGCGTCGTTGGCGTTCGCGCAGCTCTTCTTTCCGTCGGACAATCCAACGGTCGCCATTATCGCACCACGCGACCGGCGCCAGGCGACGTCGCGCTGTTGTCGTGCGCCGATAAACCATTGGTCGGCATCGGATGAGAAGCAATGATGCATACGTTATTTTCCAGTGTGCATTCCAACGTGCTTAGAGGTGGGCGCGCAAATTCGGACAGTCGGATAAGTGGAATGCTCGGGGCCTGAGCCGGCGATAATGCCGACAAAGGAACCAGGAAGATGACGAAGAGAACCCGACGGACGCACTCAGCCGCGTTCAAAGCGAAAGTGGCGATGGCGGCGGTCAAGGGCGAGCGGACGCTAGCCGAACTGGCGCAGCAGTTCGATGTGCACCCGAACCAGATCACCGAATGGAAGCGGCAGTTGCAGGAACGTGCCGCCGAAGTGTTTGGCGCAGGCGGCACGGCGTCGAGCGAGCCGCAAGTCGATTTGAAGGAGCTACATGCGAAGATCGGCCAACTCACGCTCGAGAACGATTTTTTAAGCGGCGCGCTCAACAAGGCGGGATTGCTGAGCGCAAAGCGATGATCGATCGTACACACGCATTGCCGGTCTCGCAGCAGGCGCGACTCGTTGGTATCGCAAGATCGAGCGTGTATTACCGGGCGCAACCGGTGAGCAACGCAGACCAGTTGCTGATGCGCCGGATCGACGAACTGCACATGGAGTTTCCGTTTGCCGGAGCGCGGATGCTGGCGCGACTGCTGCGTCGCGAGGGACACGAGATTGGCCGCAGGCGCGCGCGCACGCTGATGAAGCGCATGGGTATCGAGGCGCTGTACTGCGAGCCGAACACGAGCCGACGCAATGCGCGGCACAAGATCTGGCCGTAATTGGGACTGGCTTACGCAGTGGGTATTCAGTCCAGCGCCCGCGTCTGGGCTCCCGGCACGGCACCCCTGAGTGTCGAGCCGCCCACCGGACAGCCTGGGCGGCCACGCAAACTGTTGCGCCGCGCGCCCGGGCACGAGCCGGTATCAGTCAAAGCGCTCGCGCTCGGTCTAGATGCCGAGTGCTACCAGGTGATCATTGGCGCGAAGGAACCCGTGCCGCCTTGAGTTCGCGGTTTGCTGCCGTACGCGTACGTGCCTCGCACCGTGATTACTGGCGCTCCACACAGCGCGATGAGGAATGGCTGCTGATTGAATGGCCTCAGGGCGATCCTAAACCGGCTAAATATTGGCTCTCAACACTTCCGAATGTGACGTCCCTGCAACGCCTGGTGAATGTCGCGAAGATGCGTTGGCGCATCGAGCGCGACTACCAGGATCTGAAGCAGGAGTTCGGCCTGGGCCACTTCGAAGAGCGCAGTTGGCGCGGGTTCCACCATCATGCGTCGCTCTGCATCGCGGCCTACGGCTTTCTGGTTACGCAGCGCCTGATTCAGGGCGCTGGTAAAAAAAACTTCGCCGTCGGCAGCTTCTTTACCCTACCCGACGACTACGTGCCGCGAGGCTCCCCAGCGCGCCCAACGGCACGTGGCTGATTCGATTGCCAGCTTGCGCTGGCGTCTCGCGGCTTACATCGCGCAACGCCTCCGACGATGTCCGTTCTGCTCTTCATCAAAATATTTTGTGACACAGTAAGATTTCTATGGGGCAATGGAAGTCAAGCCCTTTCGCGATCCGTTTTTCCGTCAGTTATCTCCCATTCGAGAGCGCGACAGGTTATCCACGGCCGGCCGGCGGGTCGCCTGTTACGACCACGACGCCGGCCAGTGGTGGATAACCTACTCGATCAGATGTTTTGCAATCCTCCATATCAAGCGAGAACAGTAGTGAGGTCGGGGTGTCTGAAGTCCGGACACTTGACCGGACCAACTTCTATCCGTGCCGGCACGAGACCGGGCACCACGTACCGCATGCGCAAGGCGCTGGAACCACCCCATTATGGACGCGCCCCATCTAGAACTACGGTTACCTGCGAAGGTAACCCTCTTACTGTCCGGGCGCGCCGAACCTTCAAATGCTGTTGCCGCTCGACGTTGGTACTCAGGTCGCTGTCGCCTTCTTCGCGGGGGGCTTGAGGGTTGCCCCGAGGGGAATCTCGCCGAATTCCAGATAGCGCCATAGCGCGACCGCCAGACGTCTGGCAAGTGCCACAATGCCGATGCGTCGCATACGCTTGCCGCCGCCTGCAAAGCGCTCGTTGAACCAGTCGCTTAGCTCGCTGCTGCGCTGGAAGCGCAACCAGCTCCACGCCAGTTCCACCATCAGCCATCGGGCTCGCTTGTTGCCGATCTTGCTGATGCCCTGCTCAACTTCACTCGTACCGCTGGCATAGGGCGTCGGGGCCAGGCCCAGGCAGCCGGTCACTTCACGGCGGTTGTGAAACTGCCGCCAGCCGAACAGTTCCCTGATCAGGACCCAGGCGCTGCCGGTGCCGATACCCGCAAGGCGCGCGAGCCGCGCGATCGCGGGTTGCGCACCGCTGCGCACCTCGCGCTGTTGCGGTACCTCGAGCGCCCTGATCTGCCTGGCAGTGAGCAACAGCCGTTCGAATTCGCGTTCGATCTCGGCGCGCAGGGCTGGCAACAGCTGTGTGGTGTGCTGCGCCCACCAGTGCACCCACGCGCGGCCGCTGATTCGCTCGGGCCGCAGGTTGTGGAGTACCAGCAGCGAGCGGATGCGGTTGCTATGGGAAGTGCGCTCTTGCCGCAGGCGATCGAGTTCACGGTGTACCCGCCGCGCATCTTCCTGTTCGGGGGTGGGGATACGTGCGACCGCCCAAACCCGGAGCTCACCACCGTAGTAGCGCATCAGCATCGACAGCAGCTTGTCGCTGTCGAGACGGTCGGTCTTGGCGCGACGTCTGCGCCGGTTCACTTCGATACTGGCTGAATCCACCACGAGGTTCGTGATCTGATGTGCTTCCAGGCAGCGGTGCAGCCAGAAGCCGTCACGCCCGGCTTCATAACTGCTGCGCACCGGGGCATCGGTGGCCAGATGACAGCGCACTTTGGCCTTTGAAATCGCCGTGAAGACTGCAGCCGTATCGCCAGCGGCCACTGTGCAGCGGCTTGGCGAGCGCACCCCATCGCCCAGCGAGAGATTCCAGCTCCTGTCACCCAGTTCGAAGGCGACATACAGCGATCCGGTGATGGTTGTATCCTGCCCATGAAGGGCCGTGCGAGGCGCATTCATTTGCGTACTCCTCTCGGAAAACGGGTGTTGGAATCCTCGTTTTACTCCAGGAGGCTTACTTCCGCGGCCCTTCCATAGTATCTAGTGTCTTTGGCTGGATTGAACTCACGACGCTCGCGAGAGTTCTCCTCGCGTTTACTGCGCGATCGCGCCATTCCAGCTCCCGCACCGATGCCTGCAGGCTTTTGCCTCCCCGCCCGGCTCCGGGCAGGCCTCACGCTCGCGGTCGTTTTCCGCAATGTTCCCCACCCCCGTCATTACCAGCGACGCATGATCGGGCAGGCTGCTACTAGCAGACAGGCGTGGGTGTTGTCCGCTACCATTGGCGAGACAGTTGTAATAACGACCCACAGGTCATGCCTGCATGGACGCACGGTACAGCTATTAAGTTGGAGTCGACACCTGAGCGCCCCGAGGCAACCCGGAGCTACGAGGAAAACCGCATATGGCGACACGCACGAAACCGCGAATCCGGGTTGGCGTTGGAGGCTGGACCTATGGCCCATGGCGCGGGGTGTTTTATCCGCCGGATCTGACGCAAAAATGCGAGCTCGAATACGCGAGCCGCCAGCTGACGACCATCGAAATTAATGGGACCTTCTATGGCTTGCAGAAACCCGAGAGCTATATGAAGTGGCGCGACGAGACGCCTGACGATTTTGTATTTGCACTCAAGGCGCCGCGCTACGCGACCAACCGGCGTGTGCTGGCCGAGGCCGGCGACAGTATCGAACGCTTCTTCGGCAGTGGCCTCGTGCATCTGAAACAAAAACTCGGTCCGATCAACTGGCAGTTCGCCACAACCAAGCAATTCGACGCAGACGACTTCGAAGCGTTTCTGGCGTTGCTGCCCAGGAAGCTCGACGGACTCACGCTAAGGCATGCCGTCGAAGTTCGACACGAGAGTTTCCGCAACGAAGTCTTTGTCGCGCTGGCGCGCAAATATGGCGTGGCGATCGTACTCGCAGGCGATAGCCATTATCCTCAGATCGCCAGTCTCACCGCACCCTTTGTGTATGCGCGCATCATGGGGACGTCCGAAAAGCAGGCCCAAGGTTATTCGAAGAAGGCGCTCGATGCGTGGGCCGAGCGCGCACGCCAGCTTGCCGCAGGCACCATTCCCGAAGATATCGAACCCGTCGAGGCCAAGGCAGCCGCAAAAAGCGCGCGCGATGTTTACCTCTACGTGATCAGCGGCTTCAAGGAACGCAACCCGGACGCGGCAAAAGCCATCATCGAGCGCCTGTGACAGGCTAAGGTTGAGTGATATGCGTACGCGTTGATCGTATTGCGAGCAGAACCCGAGGTGCACGCAATCGGCATAGGGGGCAGCCTGAGGCTGCGCCCCTGCCACACCACCCGGCATGCGGGTCCGCACCGGGCGGTTCGGGAAGTTGAGGTTAGGAGAGTCGGGGCACACCCAGCTGATCGAAGTAAGTGATGGTCAGCACGCTGTTGAGGAGCTTGCCGCTGTTGCACCACCAGCGGCGACTGTTCGCCGCCACCTGTTGTGCCACAGAGCATGACGCGCCCAGCGCGCGCAGTTCCCGGTAGATGGTTGAGCCACGGCGCCAATGCTTAAGCTGGATGGCGCGTAGTCGGTGGCGCAGCCACTCATCCAGCTCACGCCAGACTCTGGGGGTTTGCGCCAACCGGAAGTATGCCCTCCAGCCCTGCACATAAGTCCGCAACCGTGCCACCACGTCCTTCATGCTGCGCCCGCCAGATCGGCGGGTCAGTTCACGAATGCGGTGCCTGAACGCCAGCAGCGGTTTGGCCGCCACCTTGCGCTTGACCACACCGCCTGGAGCCACCCATAAGCTGTAACCCAGGAACTTGCGACCGAACACACTCGCGACCGCACTTTTGGTCTCGTTGACCTTCAGGCGCAATCGCCCATACAGACGTCGCAGCAGCACCATTACCCGTTCGCCCGCGCGGCGGCTACGAACATACACGTTCGCATCGTCGGCGTAGCGCGCAAAGCAGTGGCCCCGCCGCTCCAGTTCCTTGTCCACCTCATCCAGCAACACGTTGGCCAGCAGCGGCGATAGCGGCCCGCCTTGCGGCGTGCCCTGGGCTCGCTGCTGAACCACTCCATCATCCATGATGCCGCTGTTCAGATACGCCCTGATCAGCCGGATTACACCAGCGTCTCCAATGCGTTTCTGTAGGCGGTCGATCAGGATGTCGTGGTTGACCCGGTCGAAGAACTTCTCCAGGTCAACGTCCACCACGATTCGCCGGCCTGACTGCACGTACGACTGCGCGGCAAGCACCGCATCGTGTGCACGCCGTCCGGGCCGGAAGCCGTAGCTATGCTCGCTGAAGGTGGGATCCAGAACCGGCTGCAGCACCTGCAGCAGAGCCTGCTGGATCAACCGGTCCGTTACCGTCGGGATACCAAGCTCGCGCTCGCCTCCGTCCGGCTTCGGAATCGTCACCCGCCGTACCGGGCTGGGCCGGTACGTCCCCTTCAGCAGTTGTTCACGAATCGCTGGCCACGCCGTCACCAGATGGCGCGCAGTCTGGTCAACGCCCAGACCATCCACCCCAGCGGCTCCTTTGTTGGCCCGCACCCGTTTGAACGCCCGCTTCAGGTTCTCTCTCGTCAACGCCGCTTCCAGCAACGCTGACCCTGTGCTCCCGGGTTCATGCCGCGGGCAGCCGGCTTCGTCGCTCACAGGTACATGCGCAGCTTCACCACGCGCTGCTCCCGCTCGCCCCGTTTGCACGGGCATCTGACGCATTGCCTGCCGCATCGGCATATCCCTGAACACTCCTTCCCGTTCGGTCCTTCGTCACCAGCTTCAGCCTTGCCGACCTGTCCTGTGACTACTACGACCTCGGCTGACTTCTCGCTCCGGTTCGACACCGTTGCCCTTTCAGGCATGAGGCGAGATCTCCCCAGGTAAGAACGCACTCCTTCACCGCACAACCGCCGGATTTACGGCACCAATCCTTGACCACAAGAGCTTCGCAGATTCGTGCCCGCTCGCCCTGATCGGTGCCGCCTCATATCCGGTTCTTGTCCATCGGCTCACGGCTTTGCTCCACGCTTCCTCCCCACGCTCGGTCACCCTTACGCAGTTGCGCTTCACTTCATTCGCTGTGGTCAGCTTATGGGAGGACTTGCACCTCCAGGAGTGCGCCCATGCTGGGCGCACACGAAAAAGAGCGAAGCCCGCAAAGGGTTCGCTCTCAAGCTGGCGCGTCACAGCATTAGCAACTTCGGTCCAGCAGCCAATTTTTCCTCCAATGGCTGCTTCGAGTAAATCCAAACAGCGCTTTCGGTTCGGAGTTATGTATTCATCCAGGTGGGTAGCGAACTTCCACCGTTGCCTTCGGTGAATGGCCGGACTAAACCAGTGTCCCGTCGTACCCATCCTGGTCGACGAGCGTCCGCCCTGTCCGAACTTCAGTCGTTGTGCGCGCAACTACCGCTGCCTGCTTCTCGGCCATTGCCGACATTGGGCCGGTCCGGGTTCGGCGTCAGCAATGCGGCGGTTTGCCGACGACGGTGGCGTAGTGCAGCGGACGACAGCTTTCAGTTTCGGCAAACTCACACTTTCGACCCGGAGCAGCCCTTCGATCCGGCGCGAACTCAACGTCAGTTGCCAATGGTGTAGCGGCCACTCGTTAGACATGTGGGATGGCAAGTGATCGGTCAAACGGGATTTTCAGGCTCTTGGACTGCAGCCGGTCATCCATGTCTGATCCTGGCGATCACGAACAATGGTTCGGACCGCCTAGCAGCGGATCAACGTCGCATCTCAGCGGTTGGCGAGGGCTGCTCGCAGGACATCCGAGCATCAGTGACCGAAGTAGATCGAGTGAGTACCTTCGGTCGCCGTTGGCGCACCCGCCTGCGAGGAGCCATCCGACACTCCGCCTTCGCCTGTGCTCCCCGACATCGTGACGTTCTGCGCTTGAAGCCGCGCCTCAGCCGCCTGGATATCTGCCGGGTAGTGCACATCGTTGGCGGCCGGCCGGTACCCGGCGTGTTCTAGCCGAACTAGATCAGCGCGCACTTCGGCACGTGACAACGGCGCGGTAGCGTCCTGTGCAAAAGAGACCGCGGGAGCGACAAGTACGCCGGCAACCAGCGCTGCATAGATAAGAGCCTTCATAGTGAATCACCTCCTGAATTTAGGGTATGAGGAGCTTCACGCGCGATGATTGAAGCCCCCGATCTCACCATCTCGTCGGAAACGGGAGTGAGTAAGCTTCATTCTGTACAACGAAGGTTGATGCACGCTGACGCTCACATTACATTGATGTCATGTTCGGATTGCCTGCGAAGCGTAACCAGCAGAAATCATCGGCAAGAGATACGTTTGGCTGCAACCGTCGAATGGTCTATCGAACGCTTTTTGGCCACGCTTGCGATGCGGCAATCTGAACTGTCGTTTGCTAGATCAGGGACGACCATCGCGACGTAGTTCGGGAGGGTCAAACACGCTGTTACTGAAGCACCCGCGCGGTGAAAGCGGGTGCTCGACACGGGCTGCGGATGCGGGGGGCGAGTTCCTGCTTCGGCCGGAAACGCAATGATGGTGTCTTGAATCCGAACGTCTGTTGGCAGGGGCGGAGAAGACCTTCGAATGTCCGTTTGGAAGCTCGGACCAACGACCGTAGTTGCCCGATCCCGGAAATCGAGCGGCCTCCGGTGATCGTCGGCCGCACCTCCGCGTCGAACTTCCGTAGCCGACCCTGATGTGCCATTCAAAGCCCCACTTTAGGTGAGACCGGTATGCAGCCGAAGATGCCACCCCGCCGGGCAGACCTTCGACAACCAGCCGAAGCCGCCTGTCATCAGTGCGGCGGTCGCCTAGCGGTCGGCCACGAGGACGCGTTGTGGGACAATCCAGTTCGGCAACCACCAGTCTGGAGGGCGAACGCCATGGATTCGCCACACATCAAACTGACAACCCCAATCGTCGACAGCCGGTCAGCGCTGTGGTTCTCCGCGTACGGCTTCGGGTGGGGATACTGCGCCTTCGAACTCAGACCGGAGGTTGTTTGCGAATACCTCGGAGCGGCAGACGACAGCCAGAAGCAGTTGCTGCTCGCGTTTCAGTTGGGAAAGCAAAAGTTAGTGGGCGTTGCGGAACGCAAAATACCTCCATCGAGTGGAGAGCGCATCGAGATTACTGGCCAGGATCTTTAAGCCGCGCTGCAGCGGTGCACACGACCGGCCGGTTCGGTCCAAGTACCCGTCATTCGCGCATGAAGTCCGACTGACCGGACCTGGGCCGATTCCGGAAATCGAGCGGCCTCCGGTGACCGTCGGCCGCACCGCCGCGTCGAACTTCCGTAGCCGACCCACTTCGGCCCTTCGACCCAGCGTGTCCTTGACGGCGGCTTCCAAGGGATACTGTTGAAAAAGTCGCCGCGTGGTTTTCTCAGTTCTCCTGCGCGAAAATCGACCTCTCAGATCGGCCTACAAACCGCTCGCGCGTGCCGGCTAAGGGTAAGAAGACCCCTAAAAACCTCGCGACAGAGACGGTCAGCGACTTTTTCAACAGTATCAAGGTACAACGGCCGTTCGCGCATTAGTGCAGGTCGGAGGTTGCTCGGCCGAAGCCGCCGTTAGGGCTGTCACAGAATCAGCATCTCGCGAATGACAGCCCTCGGGACGTTCGAACTCAAGCACCTGTCGCGATCGCAATGACAGATCTGTAATCATCGCGTCGCCGCCCGTTAACCTGCGTGGCTCATAATGCGGATTCCTCAAACAAGGCGCTCGTCGCTCGGATGATCAAAACGTCATGAACGTACTCCCGACTCTCCTCCGTCTGTTTTCGGCTTGCCTGATCATTTTTCCATTGATGGCGACGGCGAGCCCGGCGCCGTTGACTTGGTTAAAAACGATACCGTTACCGGCTGTCACGGGCGGAGACTTTGATCATTTCGCTGTCGACTTGCCCCATCGTCGGTTGTACGTTTCGGCAGAGCAGTACGGGTCAATCGAGGTGTTCAGCCTGCCAGACGGCGAGCATCTGTCAAGCAAACGAGCCGTGGCAAAGTCGCCGCACAAAATCCTCCTGACGAACGACGGCAAAACTATGTTCATCGCGGATGCTGGCGATGCAAATGTTAAGATCGTCGATATGTCGAATTTCCAGGTGGAGAAGACGATCTCCCTTGAACCCCAACCCGACTCCGGGGTCGCTGACAGGAAGAACGGAATATTTTATATGGGAAACGGAGGCGTGCAGTCCCATCAAGACGACGCCTATATCACTCTGCTCTCGCTTTCGGATGGCGCGGTTCTCGGAGAAATCCACGTGCCCGGCGCTCAGTTGAAGGGGATGGTCATTGATCATGCCTCGGGCCGCCTCTTTGTAAATCTTCGCGACAAAAACCAAGTCGGCGTGATCGAT
Source organism: Paraburkholderia sp. UCT70 (assembly GCF_050434085.1). NCBI lineage: Bacteria > Pseudomonadati > Pseudomonadota > Betaproteobacteria > Burkholderiales > Burkholderiaceae > Paraburkholderia > Paraburkholderia sp. UCT70. The sequence continues at coordinate 2,834,256 of NZ_JBNPVZ010000002.1, forward strand.
CTCAAAGCACGCAAGTTAGTTGGCGTCTGGACCGTTCCCGGCCCGAGCCGTAACTCTGCGATGGCATTCGACAGCGAGCACAAGCGCCTGTTCATTGGTTCGAGGACGCCGGGGAAGCTTTACGTGCTCGACTCCGATTCCGGATCTGTTGTCCAGTCGCTTAATATCGTTGACGTATCCGACGACATGCACTTCGACGCAAATCATCATCGGCTCTATGTCACGGGCGCAGGCGGATTGGACGTTGTGCAGCAAACGGACCCTGACCACTATCGGATCGAACAGCATATCGACACCCTAGGTGGCAAGACCTCTGCTTACATCCCTTCGCTGCACCGGTTATATGTCGTGCATACGAAGGGGCCTCAAGCCGCCGAAGCCGGCCTGCAGGTTTTTCGCGTCAATTGACCAGCGCGCATTGCGTTGAGCGCCGCTGAAGGTAATTGGGCTTTGCTACCTTCGTCAGGCGACGTTCGTGAACCCGTTGGCGAACATTAGGGCAACGCTGAACGAGCCGATGAATTTGCGGTGTGTCAACGCTTTGAATGCGGCGAATTCATGAAGCCGCGCTTCACCCATTGGATTTTGGTCCGAGCGGGCCTTGCGCGAGAGCCTTTAGCCATCTTTCACCCGTTACCGGCGCGCGCGAGTTATCAATTGCGCGCGCGAGAAATGGATGCCCGCCAAGGCCTGCGCCACGAACGCGCGGTTTGGATTCTTCGCCAGACCGCGATAGGGCACGTTCGTGCATCTCCACAGACGCTTGACGACAGCGCAAACATAGTCAATTCGAGCCAGGATCTTCGACTTGTTGCGATTCTTGCGACGCGCTTTCACGTCTGCAAGGCAGGCGTCAAACAAACCTCCAGATGACGCGACGGACACGGTCGCCGCGCGAAGGTCCGTTACCTGCGTGGAGGCGACGTTTGAATGTCCGCCTGAAAGCACGGGCCACAGGCCGAAGTTGGCCGATCCCGGAAATCGAGCGGCCTCCGGTGATTGTCGGCCGCACCGCCGCGTCGAACTTCCGTAGCCGACCCTCAACGGTCCCTCGGGCACGGTCGCCATGAACGACCGTTTTCGAAGTCTTTGAGACGTCCGCGCGTTGCTGCCGGCGACCGGTAATCGGCGATGCGATACGCGTACACAAAAGCGTTCTCGGTGCGTATCACGCCAAGGCACACAGGCGTCATCTCGGATGACTTCGCCGTCGAGCGAGATCCGTGAAGCTATCACAATCTCGTCCGTGCCCACTTCCCCTGACAACTCCTCAATTAGAGCAGCAATCAATCGGTCGAAGACGATGGGTCAACCGGCCAGTTCCGGAGAGAACGCAATTTCCACTGCCCGCATTTCCGACTCATCCAATGACCGTGGTGCCCGCAATCCGACTATGCGACTGAGGCTGTGCTATTGATGCTCCGCAAGACGAACCCTGGGTTCAGTGCGGGGCGACCTGCCAGGCGAGAACGGGGTGGGTGGCACCGGGCAGCATCACCCACACGCCGTTGGGACCGAAGTTCCACCCAGCAAAACTTGTCGGGTCGCTCATCTGGGCGGTAGTGAGCCCGTTCGCCGCCGGCAGATTGCCGCCGCTCGCCGGTTGTCCCGTCGTCTGGACGTTCCAGTAAACGTCGCTCCCAAGAGCACCGCACGTGGCGCAGATACCGCCAGCTATCCCCGATAATGCGGACACCCTTCCGGACGCAAACGACTGTGTGATCGTGCCGGTGTTCCCAACGAATGATCCAACGAGTCCTCCGGCTGAACTGTGCGAGCTAAATCCGGAGACCGGGCCGGTGGCATATGACTCGGTGATCGTGCCTTCGTTACTGATAACCAGCCCGCCGACAGCACTATCCGCCGTGACGGTAGCGCTGCTGCCCGAGCGCGCGATCAACCCGAAGTTGGTCGCGACAAGTCCGGCGTAGTCGTTGCCAGGGTTCTCTGAGGCAATGACCCCGGACGTAAACACGTTGGCAATGGCGCCGTGATTCTGAATGGCCAGTATCGCGGTCCCGTTAGCAAGGAAAAAAACACCTGGCCGACGTTCGCGTTGACGTTCAGGTCGCGCACGACGCCGCTTGGACCGATATCGCCAAACACCGCATCGAAGCTCGGCAAGAGGTTGGAGATCGTATGCCACATACCGTCGAACTGCCCCGTGAACGACGTGCCGGCAGCGAAACCAAGCGTCTGGAACGCGGAATTGCCAGCGTCGAGGTCTTTGCCTATCGCGTAATTGCCGGCAAGATTGTTTCCGATGTTCTGAAGGTCCGTGACCGAATTGACGAGTTGATAGCCGGTTATCTGCGTGACGAGTCCGCTGTAGAGCGGCGCTTGCCAGGTCGCATTGCTGACGAGCGTGCCGGGGCTGAAACTGCCGTTCATATCGTAGAGCGCGCTGACGATGCCCGTGCTCTTCGACCAGTCGACCGTGCCGCCGTTGACGACACTGCCGCTGTTGTCGATTCCGGAGGCGTCGGCACGCAAGGTCAGATTGCCCGCACCGCTGTTCGCGATCGTCGTGCCGTTCGCGACGGAGACATCGCGGTATGCGGCAAGCGTGAGCGAAGCGGGACCGTGCCAGCGCAGGCTCGACGCGACGCCCAGGTCGCCCGTCGCGCCGTTGGCGCCCGTCGTCTCGACGTCCACCGAGGTGCCCGCGTTCAGGCTGCGCTGCAACGTATGCGCGGCGGAGTCGTCGATCGTGAAGTCGGGCGTCGACAGATTCCACTGCCCCGCGTAAACCGCTGCGTGCCTGCCGAAAGTGAGTTGTGCCGCTTGCGTATCGACCGTTCCGCCGCTGCCGTCCGCGTTGTTTGCGGTGATCGTGCCGTACTGTTCGACACGGCCGCTGTCGGCGACCAGCCACACATGGCCGTCGCGGCTCGCCGTGCCCGTCGCGCGGATGCGCGTGCCGCTGCCTGCGAGCGCATACACGTTGCCGTCAGCAGCCTGCAGACTGATCTGCGCGGCGGTTATCCGCCCCTTGTTGACGACCGTGCCCTGACTGCCTGTCTGCACAAACACCTGCCTGCTGCCGGCCGAGTCCTGCAGCAGTACCTGCTCCCCCAACGGCACGGCGGAACTGGCCGTGGGGCGCTGCGACGGTGCCTGCGTTGATGACGTCGTGTCGCGCAATCAGGAATACATCGCCGCCGCCCGAACTGATCTTGCCGAGATTGATCACGGCTGCGTTCGAGTTGCCTGACAGCGTGAGCGAGCCGCTGCCCTGTATGAACGCGTCGTTGCAGATGTCCAGCGTCGACGCGACGAAACGTCCGCCGGTGGTAATCACGCCCGATGGCCCGACGACGATGCCCTGCGGATTGATCACATAGACGCTGCCGGTTGCGCCGAGCCTGCCGAGGATGGCAGAGGGCGAGCCGCCGGTGACCCTGTTCAAGGTTGCGCCGGTGCCATTGTCGAACCTAACGCTGTTGCTCCCGCCGACCGAAAAGCTGTTCCAGTCGATCACACCGCGGGTCGAACCGGGTTGGGTGATCACGAGGCTGTTGCCCGCGCCCGGTATCGTGCCCGTGCCGGCGACGTAACGGCCGCCCTGCGGAAGGCTGCCCGCCGCGAACGCCACGGGTGTCAGGGACAGTCCAGTCAGCGAAATGCCAATGGCGAGCCAGATGCGTCGGTTTGACTGTTGACGATGGGGTGCGCATCGCGCGGACCGAGGTTGTTCTGGACGTGACATACAGCCCCCTTTCCGCATGCATGCGGAACGGCCGCCAACGACCCGCAGAGCCGACCGGAGACGCGTGAGTCGCGACGTCTGAAGAATAGCAGTTGGCCTCGCGCGTGCATGCCTATATCTCAGCGCTTCGCGCCTTCTTATCGGACTTTTGTGCCACCTCGCTTGTTCAGAACGCGGTAATCACAAGGGAAACAAGGGAAGGTCCAAACCAAGGCTGTAGACATACCGAACCCGAAGAAGGCGGACCAAGAAGATCAGTTGTGTTGCGGTGGCCAATGGCCGCTGGCGGCTGCAGAACCGACGTCTAAATGTCTGGTCAACAGCAGCGGCGAATGACAGTTCCTGGCCGGGTGTTGTCACACGAACAGAACAGCGGCCGATACGCCCCCTTCGGCGCGAACCGGCTCATAGTCGGACGTGGGGAACTCAGTTCCCATAAATCGAATTATTGAATTCCCACTGACGGTTTTCGATTAAGACGAACAACACTGCGAAACGCGAGGCCGTACAACACGCCCGCAAGCGTCCGCGCGCGAAGCGCGGCAGGAGATTGAGGTATCGACGAAGGCATTGTCCGCGTCAGATCACGCCCTTACGACCCAAGTCATCGCACGGCCGGTGGATCGGCGTCGGTCGGGACGCCGGCCAAGTGCCGGTACAGTGCCAGCGCCCGGTTCGCCGTAGAAGCCTCGTGCCCGCTCGCAATGAAACTGCTGGCTTGCCTGTCGATACGCACAAGAATGTACAGGCCCCATACGTCGTTCGTCTGGCGCTGTGCGAACACCACCGTCTGCAGCGCAGCCGGCTGAAACAGCGTCAGTCCCAACGCTCGGACCGGCGACACATTTTCCTCGGCCAGCGCCACCCGGTGCGGGGTATGCTCCAGCACCCGCACCCGGTACACCAAGGGTCCGGAGCGGCTGTCGTCCACCCAGTAGTAAAAGGTTCGACCGGCTTGCAGTTCCGACGGGCGGAAATCACCGCGCCGCTCCCCGCCCTCGGCGGACAGCGCTGCGGCATCCAGGAACAAGGGACGCCACCTCTTGTCGGTCGTGGACCAGTAGCGCACGGTGCGCAGGGCGGAGACCGCCCCGGCACGTCCCAACAGCGTCTCGGGACCGTCGGCGACGCGGACCAGCCCCGCGACCGCAACGACAACCCGTGAGCGGGACGCGGCAGGCCATCCGGTGCACGAGGACGGCCGCCACACGCCCGTATCGAGCTCCTCGGCGCGCACGATCGCCATCGCGGGTTGCATGCCCAGCGACGCGTAGGCCGGCACCGGCGGTGTCCCGCACGGCGGCGTTGGTAATGGGGTTGCCGCGGCGAAGCCAGCGGCAACGACCAGCGGCGCGCAGCGGGCGGCTGCCTTCAGGCAATACGTACCGCGAGGACGCGTGACGCTCATCCGGGCTTGCCTCCCAGCAGCGGCTCCGCCAGAAACTTGACGACGTAGATGGCTGCGGCGCCGATGTGGAAATATCACAGCGCGACGTAGTGGCGCATCAAGGGTCCTGGCCATCTGACGGACAGGAACGCCGCCGATCCGAGAAGGGCGATCAGCATCGGTCAGTTGATCGTCGCGAGCCACTCGGTCTCGCCGCGGCCTTCAACGCGTCCGGAAAGCCTGTCCGTTACCGGCGCGCAAGCGGAGCAGAAAGTGAGGCGCGCTTTCGTGATATGGAGTCTAGTCGAATAAGGAGTGTGTTGAGTCAGAAAAGTTATCGCAACGACACAGCTACCGAGCGCATTTCCTACGTCATCGCAACCAGCTCTTAAACTAAGATCAACAGAGCGCCATGGGCGTCCGTCGACCCGTTGCCGTCATTCGGGTCTCCGCGATGCCTATGACCGTTCTCAAAGGATACTGTTGAAAAAGTCGTTGACCGTCTCTGTCGCGAGGTTTTCAGGGGTCTTCTTACCCTTGGCCGGCACGCGCGAGCGGTTTGTAGGCCGATCTGAGAGGTCGATTTTCGCGCAGGAGAACTGAGAAAACCACGCGGCGACTTTTTCAACACAATCAAAGTCTAACCGCCATTCGTTCACGTTCGGACGCCGGTCCTTTGTCGGCTAAAATCGCCGGTCATTCCTTCACAACCGAGGTGATTCCACAATGACCGGTTTCGAGCGACGCGATCGGGCGACACGACCTTTGCCGGTCACTCGCTGCTATAGGCGAAGCGACCGTCCATCGCGCTCTAAGAAGCACCGCTAGAAGATCCTCGCTGACGGTAGACTCTCACTTTCGCACGCGCGGGCCGCAGGCGTCGCGTCTGCCAAGAAGCAGACACGGACTCTGTGCAGCGGAGACCGGCAAGCCGGCTATGCAGGCGCTCATTGCTCCGCGCTCGCACCGGTTAGGGCTCGGACACGGCTTTCATCGGTAGCGAGCTCGCGTGAATTTCCTGAATAGACGATGCCCCCATCGTCCAGGACATAAGCGTAATCAGAAATCTCAAGACTCATGCGCGCATTCTGCTCGACAAGCAGGACTGAAATCCCCTCGTTGCGCATCTGCGACACAACGCGAAACACGTCCCGAACCATCAGCGGGGCAAGGCCCTGCGACGGCTCATCGAGAATGAGCAGCCGGGGATTGAGCAGTAGCGCGCGACCGATTGACAGCATCTCCTGCTCGCCGCCGGAGAGCTGGCGCCCTCGGCTGAACTTGCGCTCTGCCAGGCGCGGAAACAGTTCGTAAATCCGCGCGATTGTCCAAGGGCCGCCTCGTTCAAAGGGCACTTTCAGATTTTCCTCGACACTGAGATTGGCAAAGATTCTCCGCCCCTCAGGGACATAGCCTACGCCGCTCGCCGCGATCTGGAATGTCGGCCAACGCGTGGTATCCATGCCGAAGATCGTCACGCGCCCTTGACGCGCCGGTGTCAAGCCCATGAGAGTCCGCAAAGTCGTAGTCTTGCCGGCTCCATTGCGGCCGAGCAATGCGGTGATCCGACCTTCCGCAACCTCCAGGCTCACACCATGCAGGACATGGCTTTTGCCGTAGTAGGTATTGAGGCCTTGTGCGGTAAGCGCTGCACTCATGCGGTATTACCCAGGTAAGCGGCCTGTACGGCCTCGTTGGAGGCGATCTCCTGGGGTGTGCCCTCGGCGAGGAGGCTGCCTTGATCGAGGACCGTGACTCGATCGGCGAGACCGAAGACCATGCGCATGTCGTGTTCGATCAGCACGATGGTGAAGTTGTTGTTGCGATGCAGGCGGCGCACGAGCTGCGTAATCTCGCCGGTCTCCTGGTCGCCCATGCCGGCGGTGGGCTCGTCGAGCAACAGCAGACGCGGCCGCAGTGCCAGCGCCATCGCGATCTCGGCGACTCGCTGGTCGCCATGCGAGAGCTCTCCGACCAGACGGTCGGATTTGGCACGAAGACCTGTTAGCTCGAGCGTCTCTTCGACTTTAGCGCGGACCCTCGCCCTTTCGTACCGGCTGATCCACGGCCGTAGGCGAAAGCCCTCTGTCACTTCCGTGCTGACGCGCACGTTCTCGAACACGGTGAGTTCGGGAAAAATCTCTGTTATCTGGAACGTGCGGGCGATGCCGGCAGCGACTCGGCCATGTGCTGGGAGCGCCGTGATGTCGCGTCCGTCGAATACGATCGTTCCAAGGGTCGGTGGGAAAAAGCCACTGATGAGATTGAAAAAGGTTGTCTTGCCAGCGCCGTTCGGTCCGATAATGGCGCGCAACTCGCCCCTCTCCACGGCAAGCGATACGTCGCGCACCGCGACCAGACTACCGAAGCGCTTGCTGACGCTTCTGACCTCGAGAACGCTCATGATTCGCCCTTGCGCCGAACGAAGCCGAGCAAGCCGCGTGGGAAGAACAGCACGATCCCGACGAACAGCATGCCGACGAACGACATCCAATTGACGGTGACGCTTGACAGGTAATCCTGCAGCACGACGAATACCGCGGCGCCAAGCAGCGGTCCCCATACGCTGCGCATGCCGCCCATGACCGCCATCATCACGAAATCGCCGGACTGGCTGTAGTGCAGCCCGCGCGGGTCGGCGAAGTTGTTCAGCAGCGCGTAGAGGGCACCGGCGAACCCCATGAAGAAGCAGGACAGCGTGAAGGCGATCCAGATATGGCGGTCGACGGGAATACCGAGAAAGCGGGCGCGCCGCTCATTTTCGCGGATCGCGATCATCGTGCGGCCGAACGGGGAGCGCAGGATGAAGCCCATCAAGCCGACCGCCAGCGCGAGACAGAACAGCACGAAGTAGTAGAACGCGTTGGAGTTCGAGAGGATGTCGACCCTGGCGATGCCGAGATTGAGCGGCTGGCGCGAAAACCCGCGCAACCCGTCGTCGCCGCCAGTCAAGGAACTCCATTGGAAGGCGATGTAGTAAAAGACCTGCCCGAAGGCGATGGTGACCATCGCGAAATAGACGCCGCGCCGTCGTGCGATGAGCGCGCCAAGCAGGGTGCCCGCAATCCCGCCCAGCAGCGTGCCGCACAGCAGCGCGAGAGGCGTGCTCGGCGCCAGGAATTTCAAAGCTAAGCCGGCGCCATAGGCGCCGAGCCCGAAATACGCCGCGTGACCGAACGACAGCACACCGGTGAAGCCGAGCAGGAAGTTGACCGACATGGCGGCCAATCCGAGCACGAGAACGCGCGTGCCGAGCGCGGTATAGCCGCCGAGCGGTGTCATCCAATACGGCGCGAGCAGTAGCGCGGTCCAGATCGCCGCCACCGCTAGCAAGCGGCGAGGTCGCGCCTGTTCGCTCATGTCAGCATGCCTTCTTCGCCGAGCAGGCCACGCGGGCGTATCAGCAATACCACGGCCATCAGCACGTACATGACCGCCTCACTTGCTGCAGGAAGGAATACCGCCGTAGCGCCCGAAGCGATGCCGATCAGCAGACCGCCAAGCAGCGTGCCGGTTAGGCTGCCGACGCCGCCGACGATGATAGCGATGAAACTCGGCATCAGCAGTCCCGTTCCCATGGTCGGCTCCAGCCCTAGTTGACCCGCGGCGAGCACGCCGCTTAGACCGGCGAGATAGATGCCGACAGCGAAATTGAGCGAGCGCAGCCTGCCGACGTTGATGCCGAGCGCCGCGACGGTTTCGAGATCGAGGGTGCCTGCGCGGATACGGATGCCGAGCCGGCTGTACCGCAAGAGCATGAAGAGTCCCGCGACTGCGACACTCACGGTGCCGACCATGAAAAGGCGGTAGCCCGTGATGAAGAAGAACTCATTGCTCAAGGGCTGAGCCAGCGCGGCTGGAATTGTCACCGGCTTGCCCTGTGCGCCCCAGATGAAACGTGTGCCGTCCTCGAAGACGAAGGCCAGTCCAAACGTCAGAAGCAGGCTGTAAAGCGGATCGCGCCCATAGACTCGCCGGATGAGTGTACGTTCAAGGACCAGACCGATGATGGCTGTGAAGAGCGGCGCGATCAGCAGCGCGCCCCAGAAGCCGACGTACGGCGTGATCGTATATGCAATGTAGCCGCCAACGACGAGGAAGCCTCCGTGGGCAAAGTTGATCACGTTGCTCAAATTCAGAATTAGCGATAACCCAAGCGCCATCAGCACGTAAAACGCGCCGATGATCAGCCCGTTTGTGACGTTGAAGAAGAGTAGTTGAGTCATCGGCCGCTCACATCCTGACGCACACCGTGTACAAACTACGTCGGGCGGCCTGGGCCGCTGTTTTTCCATGCACGCGCGTCATCGTCATGGTCATTGGAACGACGCCAGCAATAGCGCGCCCGCACCGTTTTCGGTATCAGGCGGGCCACTGCAGCTTGCAACCCGTCGCGTCCTCGGGTGGCGCGGTCTTGTCGCCGGCGACCACGCGCTCGACACGGAACAGGTCTTCAGGATCACCAGCCGGCTGAGACAGTGCTTCACCCACGAACGACGAGGTCATGAGCTGATGGTCGCCCTTGCGGTAGTAACACTTGTTCGGCTGCAGCTTGATGTCGTTCGCCAGCTCGAATCCGCCGAGCGCCTCGGCGAGTTTTTTCGCATCGAGGGTCTTTTCCTTGTTGGCAACGGCCGCGAGCGTATGCACCGACGTATAGCCGAACCAGTGACGCGCGGTGGGAACCTTGCCCCCGTTCATCTTGCGGATGTCGGCAACGAACTTGTCTACGCCTGGGACACCCGGCTGCTTCCAGTACCACTCGAACATCCAGAAGCCGACGCGCGCTTCCGGCGGCATCGCCTCGAGCGATTCGAGCTCCTGCTGCAGGCCGGCAATGTGAATCTGCTTTCCGATGCCGAACTGCGCAATCTGCTTCAGGCAGTTGACCATGTCGGAGCCCTGCGGCAGCACCAGCAGAACGTCTGGATTGGCAGCACGCGCCTTGATCAGATACGCGGAGAAATCGGTCGTTCCGAGCGGCGTGAGCTCGTTGCCGGTCATCGTGCCGCCGAGCTTCTGCAAATCCGCTACCGCGGCCTTCTGCAAAGTGTGGCCGAACGCGTAGTCCGGTGTAATGAAATGCCACTTTTTTCCGTACTTGGTGAAGAGGAGGTCCGCGACCGCGTTGGCCTCCATGCTGGTCGTGTTGCAGACGCGGAAAACGTTCCACTTGCAATCGCTGCCGGTGATCGTGTCGGTGTGGCCTCCCGACACGATGTGCAGCACCTTCTTCTCATTGCTGACCTGCGCGATCGCTTGGGCAATGCCGGAATTCACGTCGCCGATCAGAAAGGTGACCTGATCACGGTCAATCAGCTTGCGTGCCTTTTGGACACCGGTGCCGACGTCGTTCGCCGAATCCTCCACCAGAAGCTCGATGGGTCGCCCAAGGATGCCGCCTTTGGCATTGATCTGCTCAACGGCAAGCCTGGCGCCCGTCACTTCATTCTGTGCGACCGCAGCATAAACGCCCGTCAAGGGATCGACCATACCAATTCGCAGGGGGGTCTCGCCGCGGGCTTTGATGAGGAAGGGAGGGACGAACTGCACGGCGGCGGCGGCCGCGGCTCCCTTGAGCAGCGTGCGGCGACCAAAAGTGCGGATACGACTCGGTGTTTTCATAGGGGTTCTCCCTGACCTTCACGTCGAACCGGTCAATCGTCTGAGTTCCGAATCGGAGCGTGAGAATCCTCTGCCAACAATCTTGAACGTGTTAGATAGGATCCACAAGTTCCCCGTCTTAGCGTCGGTGGCCTAGCGCACACGAGTCTTCGGGAAACCAGAATATGGTCGCTATACACGGAAGCGGACACTGTGCATTGCCCCTACTGGAAGGGCGCGAACGGCAGGGTTGGCCGATGAAGCAACATTCGTCTTCGCCAATCGAACTGCCGTTTAGCGGGCGGAGCCGACGTCTGACCGTCCGAGCGACGCGACGGGTGAATGGCGCTTCATGCCCGGTCGCTGCCTTTGCACGCCGTCATGGCGAAATCGCGCTACCCCGGAGGATGTCCAGAATAGCCCTCGCGTTGCGCTACCCTGAGTCTTGGGAAATTGTTGATCGATACACCGCGATCGTTACCGTTGGTCGCTATGGGACCGTTATCGGACCCACTCCGGCCAGTCAATCCTCTCCGGACCAGCCGTTCAACGTTCGACGTGAGTCACGTGCGCGGCTTGTCCGCGACTCGCCGCTCGACAAAAAGGAAAACGGATTGCCGTACGTTGAACCGGCAGCGGCGTGGTGCTGCTTGTTCGCGGAGAACGCTGCCGAAGTCAACACAAGCCATCCGCAGCACCTCATGAGATCGCCGAATTCTCAATCCGCTCAGTGGGCTCTTCCGGATAATGTATAAGGTCCGGTCTGGATGAACTCGGCAAGAAGTGTGCGCGAGAAGCAGCCGGTGAGGCCGCTTGCGTACTTCGCAATCCGCCCGCTGAACTCACGCGCTGCCAGTCGCGAGGCGAAGTTACTTCAGGTGAATGAGGACTGATCCCTCCGATATTTCCGGCGCGGCCGCGCCAGTGTTTCCAGCGTTCTTCGCGATCCAGTCCTTCGCCTTTTGCACGCTTTCATCGATGCCGGCCTTGTCCTGGCAGACAGTAACCGAGAATCCGCCATCGCCGCTGCGTGCGAGGGTGTAGCCGACGAAGCCTTTGACCGAACGCAGCAGTTCTTCGACGTCAGCCGCTCTTTTCTCCAGTAGATCGAATAACTCCTTTGCACCCTTTCCGGAATATGTCCTTATTACGGTTTGCATGATTGTCTCCTCCTATTTCATGGACCAACGACACGAGCACGCCGCACAAACCATGTGTGCAGCCTCCTCGAACTGCTCTTTCGGACGGCGTGGAGTGTGCGCAACGAATTGAGAAGGCCACGCACCTGATATCCGCGAGCCTTACCAAGTGTAGTCACTGTGCCGCCACAGTAAACCTGGGAAGCGATGCAAAATCTTGGTGCCTTCACCGAACGTCGGCAATTGGACCGTACTCCGCGCGATCCCTTGCCGGCGGCTGGCTGTATGAAGGGCATATCCCGACCCAATACCGCCGTACAAACCTACGTTATCTCAATGGCAGCTTAATGGGGCTTCGGTCATCCACGCTCCCGTGCTCTATTCGGCGTCCCTGCGACACGACGTTACTTGCCGACCGTGCTGCACGCACTGCAAACCAGCCAGGTCGGCGCCGCGTATCTGGTTGCGCTTGCCGCCCTCCTGCTTTGCGGCTGGATCGTGCGTCGACCGGAAGGCAAGATGCCGTGCGTGCGAGATGCCGTCGTGAGCGGCATGTTGCATGCCTCCGTAAAGGCCAGAACGGGAGCCCTGGCCCCGGCAGAACCGATCGAATCCATAACCCTTCGCCTTCGCGCTAACACGCCACGCTCTGGACGAACGGCCTTCTTCGACAAACTATCAGATCTTGCTAAGCAGGATCTGGCGTACCTCCTCAAAAGGTTTGCGCATCATCTCTTCATCGACTTCGACCTCGTGGTGCTTGTGGTTTGGGTGCGGCAATGCATGGACATGGAGCGTGTTTTCCCCGTCTTGGACCGTGCCGGAACGTACCGCGCCAAGAAATTTACCCGCTGTGTCTGTGACGACCGTCATCTTGTGCGTCATGATATTCCCTGCCTTTCATAGTGATCTGGGCAACGGCTTGAACGCTCGTGCTCAGAAGTGAATGTTGGAAGAGCGAGTATGGGTACACTCAGGTTTGCCCGCCCCCGTGAAGGCCGAAACGGCAGCCGCGGCCGTCGCAGTGCAAATCGAATGCGTAGGAAAACAAGCCGTCATCTCCAAAACCGATTCGAGCGTTAGTCGTTGTAAGCGTATTGCCGGCGTCTTGTGGCTCGCCTTCCGCCCACTGCGAACCAAAATTTTGCCCGCCATTGATCAGAAATCCGACTCCGATCGTGGCGCCGTTTTCAATGACGCCCCAGTTATCGACGTTGTAAGCCATTTCCAACTCCTTCCGCTGTTGAGGATGCACTTGTCGCGCCGGATTTGACGTGACTCTTTCAAAACGATCTGGGCAACAAGAATTTAGAACAAAGGAGCGGTTGTAGAAATGATCCGTGTAGTTGTGCGCAAGGGCAGCGTAGGCTGCTCCGTCAAATAGTGAGCTATTTAAAATAGACGACTCACTGCCGCGCTGGCTGGGGGCGCATGCCGATCGCGACTGATATACGGGTGCAGAGGAGGCTCCTTGCCAGTGCTCTTTGATCTGCCCGCGCCGACCGTACGAGCTTACGCACGTGAAGCAGTGATCGCCGAAAAATCCCGGGCGATGGTTGCGCTGGAGTCGCCAACAGCAGGATTAAGGACTTTTACGACAACTGGCTGCGCTCGCGAAAGGCCGCAAACGCGCATGATGCGGCGAGCGCAATTGGCGGCCGAAGGTCCGCTGCTTGGGTCGAGCCGACGTTCGAATGTCCGGCCCAGAGCGCGGTCGAACGGCCGGAGATAGCCGAAAGCCGCCCAAAAGAAATATCGGCAAGTCACCCCTTCTTTCGTCTTTCGATTTCTTGTTTCACACGTTCGATTTCAAGCCGTTTAGCTTGGCGGTTTCAAGAGTGAAGCGCAACAGCGGGTTTAATGTTTAGAGCCTTGAGGTTGACTTGCTGAAGCAAGGGTCGCGGCGAAGACCTCGAACGGCGAATGGAAGGCATGAGTTGCACGAGGTCGGCTGTTCAGACTGTCGGCGATAGCGTCAAGTTCGTCCTGACTGTAGACCGAAAGGTCCGTGCCTTTGGGCAGATACTGGCGCAGCAGCCCGTTGGTGTTTTCGCAAGTGCCGCGTTGCCAGGGACTGTGCGGGTCGCAGAAGTACACCTTCACGCCGGTTGCGGCGGTGAGTTCTTGATGCCGCGACATTTCTTTGCCCTGGTCGTAGGTGAAGCTCTGCCGTAATGGCGCGACAATCGAATTGAGTTTGGCGGAGAAGCCGGCCAGCGCTGAAGCGGCGGTGGCATCTTCCATCCTGGCAAGCAGCACCAGACGGCTGGTCCGTTCGACCAGCACGCCTACCGAGGACTGGTTGCCGGCACCCTTGATGAAGTCGCCTTCCCAGTGCCCAGGCAGCAGTCGGTCTTCGATTTCGGGCGGCCGCACATGAATACTGACCATGTCGGGAATCTGTCCGCGCCGGTCTGTGCCCCGTGTACGCGGCATGCGCGTGCTGTGGCCATGGCGCAAGCACGCAATGAGCTGACGGCGCAGTTCGCCGCGCGGCTGGGCGTAGATAGCCGTGTAGATGGTTTCGTGCGAAACCTGCTGGGTTGGGTCGGTCGGATACATACGCTTCAGTGTGCCCGATATCTGCTGAGGTGACCATTTCCACTCGAGCAGAGTGAGAACGATGCGCCAGCAGACGCTTTGCAGGCAAAGCTTTGGGGGGCGGCGACCCGCGCTGCGGCGTGCGGCACTGAGCGCTTCAGCCGACACGGACGCGTAGCCAGCAGGCAAGCTGTTTCGCGCCAGTTCACGGCTAACGGTGGCTGGCGAGCGACCGAGTATCCGGGCCATGGCCCGGATACTCGAACCCTGCAGATGCAGACTTGCAATGATCAGGCGCTCTTCAGGCTGAAGTTGTTGATACTGAGTTCTTTCGTGCATCGCAACACCTTATACGAAACAGGTGTTGCACTTCAGATTTGAGGCCGCCCTTCCTTTGTTCCCCATCGTGGCGCTCTGTTCCGGGTGGCTTCGGCGGTGGCACGAATGCGTGCTTTGGCAGCAAGTTGATTGGCTCTGCGTTCGTCCAGCTCCCTCATTTTGGCCGCTTGCCGCTCGGCGAAGCGTTCAGCCGCGATGGGTGTGGTTCGTTCAGGTAGTCCAGCAAGGACCACAAGCTTGTCGATATTGTCCCAGGTGCTGATCCAGCCGTCGTTGTAGGCAAACTCGCTAATCAACGGGAGATTGAGTGCCGTGTAGATCGGGACCCAGTTTTCTTCTTCGCCCTGGCGGCGACGCACAGCGAGTTTGGGATTGAACTGGTACCGCCCGGTGGATACGCGCAGGAACAGGGATCTATTGTAGGCATAGTCTCTGTCGATTTCGTTCCTCGCCAGCACGCCAGAAAGATGCTGGCGCTTGTTGCGCTCTGGCCGCGCGATGTTAGCGGGTAAGTGTTGCCAGGCATCGAGGATGATTTGGGTCTGGAACGCGCTGTCTGCATTGCCTCGTATCTTGCTGAATCGGGCTTTGAACAATACCCACAAGGTCTGAAACAGAAAGTATTCAGACAGATGCCGGTCGATGCGGACCAGGCGATCACCCGCTCTGACATCAATGCAGGGCGGAGCCAGGCATTCATAGATTGCCGCCAGCGGGCCAGCAGCGAACGTTGCATCGCCAAATGCCTGACGCAAAGCCCAGTGCAGGGCATTGTGACCATAGTGATCGACGGCATCGCGGTCGGCACCGCGCTCCAGCAGGGCTTCCACCAGCGCCACATTTCCTGCAGCAGCTGCGGCCATCAGCGGCGTCTGGTTCATTGGCAGACGATGATCGACGCCATGCTGGTCACACTGCCTGAGGATGTCCTTGAAGCGGTTGGCGAAGAAAGGGACGTAGCTCTTGCGGGCGAACACCGGGCGCTGCTGATCAAAGGTTCGTGCCTGCTCGAATTTCGCCTCGACTGCCAGCCACTCGGCGAGCTGCGGTTCATCGAAGCAGGTGGCATAGTCAAAGAGTTGCTGCTTGCCCTTGTTGCCCGGAGACTGCTCGCGGAAGACCTTGATCAGCAGTTCCCTGACCTTGGCCTCATCGAACACCGGCCACGGCACCGGGACCTGCTTCAAGATGGTGCGACGGATGGCCTCCGCCTGCTCCTGCTTGCCCTGCAGTTCAAGTTTGCGTGCTTCCTTCTGCCAGTCTTCGAGCGTGGATTGTCTGGCCTCGATCCTGGTCTGGCCGACGATCAGATCCAGCAACCCGAACAGGTCATGCCCTGTGTCCGACTCGACCATGTAGATGTTCTTGATGGCGCGCGTCAGCGCTACATACAGGGCATTGACGAAGAATTTATAGACTTCGAGCGACTTGTCACTCTTGTCTTTAGCGCGTTTGTAATCCAGTGTCTCGACCGCCAGATCGGTCTTGGCGATGCCCTCGACAATGTCGTTGAACTCGCCCCGGTGATCCGAGATGAAACGGTAGAGCACGATGTTCTCGTATTCGAGACCCTTGGCTTCGTGGATCGAGAACAACAGTGGCGTGGCAAAGTGCTTGCGGGCGTCGGCCTTGTCCTCATCGCGCATTACCAGGACGGCGAACTGGGCGGATTGGCGAATCTTCTGGTCCAGTTCGCGCTTGGTGGCGTCCTTGTCGGGTATCAGTGTAACTTGGCCGGTCTCGCCGCCGACGGCCTGGACCAGGAAGTTGCTCTCCCGGTCGATGGAGCCGAAGCGCCGCTGCTTGATCTTGAGCAACTGATTGGCGACGCGAGTGGCCTCCAGGCCGTTGCGAAAGTTGGCCATTAGCACGCGTAATTCCTGCCGCTCGGCCAGTTTCGGGTCCTTCCAGAACAGGCTCTTGACTTGACTCCAGGAAAAAAAATTGGGATGGACAATCTGGTTGGAATCCCCGCAGAGCATGAAATGGCCAGGCCTCTTCATGGTTTTCAGCACGAGCGCGAGTTGCACGGTGGTGATGTCCTGCACCTCGTCAATAACCACGAAGTCGTAGCGCGGCGCAGCCAGCGCTTGCCAGTCCTGGGCGACCAGATTCAGGTCGTAGAGCTTTGCCTCGGCCAGCCAGGCGCGATACTTCTCAAACAGATTGTAGAGTTAGTCGCGCCGTTCTATGGGAAAGATCGATTGACGCACCCCCAGTGCTTGATACTCGTCGCGCGACAGGACACCGCCCGACCCGGCGGCAATCACGCCGCGAATCTCCTCGAAAGCCTGGTGGGCATCGACATCCTTGAAGTTCTGCCGTATACGCGAGTACCAGCCCGCAAAGTCGCGCCAGCTAGCCTCGCGTCCTGCCGGAACGCGGATCGACTCGACAAACTCCCGGTAGGACAGAAATACGGCATCCTGACCGCCATGCTCGAAACCGTTGGCGTAATAAAGGTCACGGGCGCTCTGCGCCAGGAAGGCGGAGTGAGTGACGTAGAGGACCTCACCTTCGGCATGCTTGAGCTTTTCAAGCGTCAGTGCGGTCTTGCCGCTGCCAGCGCTGCCGACGACAACCAAGGGAGGTGGCTGTCGGTAAATGGTCTCCTGCGTGTCATCAAACGAGATCGGTTTGTCGAGCAGGTGAATGCCGGTACGCTCGGGATGAAGGTAGCGTAGAGCTTGCGCCTCCCTGATGGCGTCATCAGCGCTGATGTCTGGAATTTTGCTCTCGTCAATCGCCGCGCCGCGCAGGAAACGTGACTTATCGTAGGCGTGATTGGCGATCACTTCCAGCATCAGTGCGCAGACTTCATCCCCCTGGCGCACCAGCGAGAACAACAGCCGGTCGGCGTCATCTAGCTTGGCCCGGTAGAACTTGCCGTGACTCAGATTGGCGAGCTTCTTGACTTGGGCAGCCCGGAAGTCGTGGCGGGCGATGGCCGCGGACACCTTGTCGTAGCTGGCCTTGACGCGTGAGGTGTCGAGACCTGTGTATTCGAGAATCTTCATGAGGCGATGAGGACAAGTGCAAGAGCAAGAACAAGAATTCTCTCATGGCCGTCTGGCCTGCCGGCCTCTATAGCAAGTTTTCCGGTCATTCCTGAACGGCAGTTATCCGCCGACCTGAACTGGACGCCCTAGAGTATTTCCTCATGCTGAATGACGGGTTCTTGCCGCCTGCTGCCCGACCCGCGGCCGTAGCCGACCCCAAACCGCCCTTCAGCTCGCCCAAAAGCAGCCATTCCAGGTAGAGACTCCAGTAGCATCCCCGAAGCATGAGGAACGATCTGCATTGATTGTTTAGGTGCGCATGAGCGCTTCGACTATTAAAATTTCCAACGTTCTGTTGGCTGCGTCGCGCGCGGCGTTGTGGTGGTTACGCAACCTACCTGTAATGCTCGGGATCGGTGGCGTGCCCGCGATGCAGCGCCGATGGTCCACACCAGCGTAAGCTGCATAACGACATGCAATTGCAGGAGACACGCCATGGAAAACAGAAACAGCAATTCGTCGGCCATCACGGCGAACGCCGTGCCGAGCCGTAGGTTCGTAGCATGGCTGGTTTATGTGTTCGAACAGGTCATGCCTAACCCGTCCGTGCTTTCAATCGGCTTGACGCTGGTGGTCTACCTTCTGGCCACATTCTTCGCGCCGTGTGCATCGCTGCCGACGATGCCCACTGCCTTGCACGGCGGCACGTTCAACATCCCCGGCCTCGCGTTGCAGATGATTCTGATCCTCGCGACCGGCTACGCCATCGCCGATGTGCTGGCCGTGCAGCGCCGGCAACGCGCCCTCGCCGCGCACATCCAGACACCGGCCGCGCCCGTGTTGAGCTGACGGAGATCCCATGTCCATCGAAGAACCCCGCGCGCCGGGCGAGCTCAATCCAGAGTTCTACCGTAGGCAGGCCGACGTCTGTCGCACGGCGGGCGACGAACTCGCCGCGCTCGCAAATCTGATCGCCGCTCGAATGCTCGACGCTTTCGCCGCGCAACCGTCCGTCGCACAAACGCGCAATCTGTGTGACGTCGCCACCGGCTATTTCATGAAAGGCGACTACGAGGCCGCTGCGCATTGGTATCGTCTCGTGCTCGATATCAATCCCAATACCGCCGTCGCTTGGTTGAACCTGGCGGCGATCCACGCCGAACAGGACGACGAACACGAGGCCGCGGCATGCCGCGAGCGCGCGTACAAGTCTCAGCGCGTGTTCATCGAACAGACGGGCGGCGAGACGCGCCGCGTGTTGATTCTTTGTAGCGGCAGCGGCACCGGCAACGTGCCGTTCGCAGCGTTGCTGCCCGGTACGGTCAATTGCCGCATTAAATACGCAATCGATCACGCCCTCGACGAAGAAGACGCTAATCTTCCGCCATTCGACATCGTGTTCAACGCGCTCGGCGATCCGGACATCGCGGAGCTGATTGCCAAGCGCCTCGCTCGGTTCGAGTCGCGCTCATCGCGGCCCGTGCTCAACCGCTCGGCCGTAGTGGCGCGCACGCGGCGGCATTGGCTGCCCGAATTGCTGCGTGGCCTGACCGACGTGGTAAGCGCGCATTGCGTGCTCGGCATCGCACCGACTGGCGCCGAAGAACCGCTCGCGCGCCGCGTCGCCGATAACGGGCTGACGTTTCCACTGTTGTTGCGGCCGGTCGCCTCGCATGGCGGCGATAGCCTAGTGCGCTGCGACGACCCCGACACACTTAACGCTCATTTACGCGTAATGGACGGCGCGCATTACCTGAGCGCGTTCCACAATACACGCGACGCGGATGGGTTTTATCGTAAGTACCGGATGAACTTTATCGACGGCGAGCCGTTCGCGTATCATCTCGCGATCTCGCCACACTGGATGGTCCACTACTTCTCGGCGGATATGGAGGCGCAGGCGTGGAAGCTCGATGAAGAGCGCCGGTTTCTCGCCGATCCGCGTGGCGCGATCGGCGACCGCGCTTTACGTGCCATCGCGAACATCGGCCAACGGCTCGCGCTCGATTACGCCGGCATCGACTTCACGATCTTGCCGGACGGCCGCGTGTTCGTCTTCGAAGCCAATGCAACGATGCTGGTGCATTACGAACGCGACGACGGTCCGCTGAAACACAAGAACGGTCACGTACAACGCATCGTGGACGCTTTCGAGCAGATGATGATTCGCCGATCCCTCTCTCATGCAGGCCCGCGTGATTTACGTCGTCACACAGAGTCGACATGATCGGGCACCGCACCACCTTGGCCACCGTGGCAGCCCCGTCGGGCCTGCTCGCCGAACTACAATGCTGCGAGTTGCGCATAGAGCGGCAAACTGACGGGCAGTTCGGCCTACTATCCCGTCAAAGCATACGAGTCGGTGCAACGAAGATTGGCGTCTGTTCCAATGCCGGATCAACCGGCCGCCCTTCAATATGCAAGTTGCACGACGCGGGACACAAGAGATTATCGAGCGGTCTCAAGTTGGCCGATCGAATATACGACCTGTCAAACTGACACCGAAAACATTGGCAATGGGTGCGTTCAGCAACCACCTCCTTAAGCCTATATCCGCCCGGTAACCCGTTGCAATTTTGTTGCTGCCGCGTTGGATTCACAGATTGTCAACGATCGCGACACCGATGGCGAATGGCCGATACTGGCCGGGTGCCGCCTCATGCGATTGGCATATTCGCTTTGGCCTTGCATGACTACGACCGGCAGCACGCGACACGATTCCGACGTTGCTCCAATGGCCGTTGTCACGCTATGTGAGGTTGACCCGGTTCGACGGACGGATTTGCAGCCTGCGATTTGATGCGATCTAACCTCCGTTGAGTGTTGAGTCGCGGGTTGTCCACGGGCGGGCGGCGGGTCGCCTCTCACGACCATGACGCTGCCCGCCGGTGGACAACCCGCAAGGCGATACGGTTTGCCTTTTAACGTTGAGGTTTTCGAATTCAAGCGGCGAACGATAGCCAATGCCGCTGTGTAAGCGGCGTACGTTGTACCAGCCCTCCAGGAACCAGAAGATGCGTTGCCGGGCCTGTTCACGAGTCGCAAAGAGTTCTCGCGAGAGTAGCTCCGCTTCAAGCGTGCCGAAGAACGATTCGCACATCGCGTTGTCGTACGCGTCGCCGGCCGTCCCCATCGACGGTTGCACACCGGCTTCGCGGCAGCGCCGTCCGAATGCAATAGAGGTGTATTGGCATCCCTGGTCCGAATGTAGAATTACGCCCTCCTGGCGTCGCTGCAGCAACGCCATATCGAGTGCGCGCAGCATCAGTTCGGTGTACAGATGGCTTGACATCGCCCAGCCTACAATTCGGCGACTGAACACGTCGAGGACTACGGCCAGATACAGAAACCCCACGCCAGTCGGGATGTAGGTGGCGTCCGCCACCCACAGCATGTTTGTCGCCTCCGCGCAGAAGTGCCGACGCACCAGATCCGGAGCGCGCCGAGCCCCCGCGCGTTGCCGCGTGGTGTGTGGCCAGCGCCGCCGGCTCGCACCATGCAGGCCGGCCAGGTGCATCAGACGTGCGACCCGCTTGCATCCCACATGCACGCCTTCCCACGCGAGCTGCGCATGGATACGTGGCGCCCCATATGTGCCGCGTGAATTCGCATGCAGCGTGCGGATGCGCTCGAGCAGTTGCGCATCGCTACACGAGCGTTTCGATGGCTCACGCACCAGCCATGCGTAGTAGCCGCTCGCGGAGACCCTGAGCAGCCGTGCCATCGTGGCAATGGGCCACCTGGCCCGGTTCGCTCTCATGAATCCGTACCGCCCTTCGGCGGAACGGCTCCCGTCTCCCTCGCGAACCAGGCCGCGGCCTGCGAGAGAATGTCCCTTTCCATCTTCAGTTGCCGGTTCTCGCGACGCAACCGTGTGAGTTCCTGCCGCTCGGCCGTGGTCAGCCCGTCGTGACGCACACCCGCATCGCGATCGGCCTGCGCGACCCAGTTGTTGATCGTCTGTTCGGTCGGCTCGAACTCGCGCGCCAGATCCTCAGGCGTTCTTCCGGCCTTAACCAGCTCGACCATGTGAGCCCGGAATTCCACAGGGTATGGGGTACGATGCCTGCCCATTTTCGACACCTCCTGATCAAAAGCATAGGTGTCCGTTTTCGCGGGTCAACTTCAATGAGCATCGGCCAAAGCGTTCGATCGAGTATCAACGGTCAGTTCGTCCCACTCGTGTAGACTGCGCGGTTGTCCCAACAGATCGACCACCTCGACCCGGCTCTTCCTCTTGGGTCCGGCGTGTGTCAATGCCCGCGTTCGACGCGCCCCCGACAACGCTTGATGGTTTTGACCAGCAGACCCGAGCGAGTACTCGATCGAGCCGCCAGCGGAAGAACAAATAAAACGGATGCATTTCTGGAACATCCCCTGATTGAAGCGGAAATCGAATTGCTGGTTGATTGCCTGATCGGCGACGCCGCGCCGGACGAGGCAATCGATGTCGCGTCGAATTCCCGATCCAGCGAATTCGACATCGCGACACGCGCGCTCGCCGTCGACGGCTGGTGTGTCGTGTCGAACTTTTTGTCACAGAGCCAGACGCAGGCCTTATCGACCGAATGCATGGCCATGCACGACGCGCAGCTGCTGACACCAGCCCGTGTGGGGGCCAATCGCGCTGCCACACTTTTGCGCGGCGATAGCACGCACTGGTTCCAACCCGACGCGCTGAGCACGCGGCAGCAGGCGTTCGCCGATCGCATCGACGCGCTACGGAACGCGCTCAACCGCGACCTGTTTCTCGGTCTGGTCGATAGCGAATCACACTACGCGGTATATCCGCCAGGTGCCGGATACGCACGCCACCTCGACTGCCTGCGTAACAGCGACAGCCGCGTGATTTCCGCTGTGTTCTACCTCAACGAAGCGTGGCAGGACGCCGAGGGCGGCGCACTGCGGCTATACCTTGCCGATCAGTCTTATCACGACGTCTTTCCGCGCGCCGGAACGCTGCTCTTGTTTCTCTCGGCGGAGTTTGAACACGAGGTGCTGCCCGCCACGCGCGACCGCATGAGCATTGCATGCTGGATGAGGCAGCGGGTGTAAGCCGAACCGCGTGCGCATCTGTGGTTAACGTCCAGGATCGCGCCCTTTCGGAGCAGATTGACAATCAATTGCCGGATTTCGTTAGTGTCCAGTTCGGCATGGTGCCGATGGCATACGCGCGAAGCCAACGCCGAGTCACGACAATGTGGCCGAGCTCGGAAGCTCAATCAAGCCGTGAGCCCTCCTTTCGCCCCCGTCACGCTGGGTGCAGCAGACGCGGGAACAGAGTCCCCAAAAAGTAGCTCAGTGTTGGAGATTTTCCTCGGAATCAGAGATGGCCTCACTCGTTCGGACAGTCTTCTGAGATTTTTAAGTGGAACGTCCGGGGCAGTCATGCTGCCAATTTGATCGCAGGCAGCGTCGCGAAGTATGCCTCATCCGGCGTGCGGTCTTCCAGACTCGAATGAGGTCGTCTCTGGTTGTACAAGCCGTCAACACAACGCCCATATCGGCGAATCAAAGGAGGTTCTCTACCGCTGGCACCCGTGGTACGGGCACACGGTATGGATTTTCACCACGATAGAGAGGAAGAACGCCGAGTCAGTGCTGCGCTGTGGGCGAGAGCCGTTCGACACGGCGGGCTTGCTGGAGGTGCCGCAATGGATGTTCGATCCCGTTGCCTGCTGTCGCATTACCTCGGCAACGTCTCCCGCCGTCAGCTGTGAAGCATTGAGGGAACTGAAGTACCTGTTGGCGCAGGCGCCTGCTGCCACGCCGCGCGGTATGGTACAAGCCGAGCACCATCCTTTGCTCCGTACAGGAGGTGCTGATGCGACGCCAGACAAACCCCCAACCGGGCGGTCAACTCGACCTGTTCCGTCTCTTTCCGAAGACACCACAATGGGAGCACCTGCCGCAAGAGGTCCGGCAGCAGACGGTGCGTTTGCTGGCGCAGCTGCTGCGGCAACACCGTCGCGGGCTGCTCGCCGCCGTACACGAGCCGGAGGTGCGCGATGAGTGACAAGATTCGGGCGCAGCATCTGGCGCGCAAGGCCATGCTGTACGTGCGCCAGTCGTCGGCCTACCAGGTCAGCCACAATCTGGAGAGCCAGAAGCTGCAGTATGCGATGCAGGATCGTCTGCATCAGTTGGGCTGGAACGAGATCGAGGTGATCGACGAGGATCTGGGACGCTCTGCGGCCGGAACGCAAACGCGCACGGGCTTCGAACGGATGGTCGCAGAGGTCTGTCTTGGGCACGTCGGCGCAGTTGCCGCTCGCGAGGTTTCACGATTCGCGCGCAACAGTCGCGAGTGGCAGCAACTGGTTGAGGTGTGCCGCGTCGTCGACACGGTGCTCGTCGATCAGGAGACCGTCTACTCACCGCGGCAGAGCAACGATCGTTTGCTGCTCGGCTTGAAGGGCAGCCTGAACGAATACGAGCTGGATCTGTTGCGTCAGCGTTCGCTCGAAGCTCGTCGGGAGAAGGCCAAACGCGGCGAACTCATTGTCGCGGCGCCGGTGGGTTACTGCAAGACCGAAGACCAGCGCCTGGAGAAGGATCCGGATTTGCGCGTGCAGGACGCCATCCGCTCAGTATTCCGCCAGTTCGGCGCGATTGGTTCGGTGCGTCAGACGTTGTTATGGTTCCTGGAGCACGGCCTGCAGTTGCCGGCATGCATGCCGCGCGGCGAAATCCAATGGAAAACGGCCGAGCTACGGCACGGTGTACCGGATCCTGACCAACCCGATCTACGGTGGCACGTATGCCTATGGCAAAACCGAATGCGCGATCCATTACGAGGCTGGGGAACCACGCAAACGTGATCGCCGCAAACCACGGGATCAGTGGCTTGCGCTCATTCCGAATGCCCACGAAGGGTACGTTGACTGGGACGAATTCGAACGGATCCAGTGTGCCATTAGCGGCAACCTGCGTCTGGCCGGACACGCTGGCGCCCCGAAGAACGGTGAGGCCCTGCTGGCGGGACTATTGCGCTGCAGGCGCTGCGCGAGCAAGCTGACGCTACACTACACGGGTAACAGGCACGACGCCTTGCGCTATAGCTGTCATCGCGGCTGGATGGACAAGGGGCAACCGCGTTGTATTGCGTTCGGTGGCACACGCGCGGACGCGGCCATCGCCGAGGCGGTCTTGCAGGTCGTTCAACCGGCGGCAATTGAGGCAGCAATCGTGGCGCGCGAAGAAGAGACCCTGAAGCAGGACGAAGTGCTGGCCGCGTTGCAGCGGGATCTTCAGGCTGCACGCTACGCCGCGCAACGCGCGCAGAAACAGTACGATGCTGCTGACCCCGAGAACCGGCTCGTCGCCGACGAACTGGAGCGGCGCTGGAATCATGCGCTACTACGCGTAGAGGAACTGGAATCGCGTATCGAGCAACAGTCGCGCACATCCGGCCAGATACCGCCTACCCAGCCAGAGGAGTTTGCCGATCTTGCCACTGCATTGGAATCGATCTGGCCGCAGGCCGACGCCCGCCTGAAGAAGCGCATAGTGCGCACCCTGATCCACGAAGTCGTCGTTGACGTTGACGACGCAACGAGCGAAATCGTGCTCGTCATTCACTGGAAGGGCGGAGTACATACCGAGATTCGCGTGCCGCGGCGGCGCCGCGGAGAGAACACTACGCATACGTCACGTGAAGCAATTGATGCCGTGCGCCAGCTTGTCCGTATCTGTCCGGATCTGGTGATCGCCGGCGTACTCAATCGCAATGACCTGCGAACCGGCCGGGGTAACTTCTGGACCCAGGAGCGAGTCACCGCGTTGCGCAGCCACCATCAGATCCCGGTCTATTCGAGCGAACGACGTGCTGCTGAAGGATGGATGACGTTGACCGAGGCATCGGCGTTCATCGGTGTGAGCCCCGGAACGCTCAGGCTCGCAGTTGAGCGCAACAAGATCCCAGCCGAACATCCGTTACCCAACGGGCCATGGATCTTCAATCGCAATTCGCTGACCGGGGACGCAGTTACCGAACTCGTCGGACGGGCTCGCGCACGGCGTGGACACCCCACAATACCAACGACACAACAGGGCTCTCTAGATTTATCAACAACATAGCGAGGTTGGGCAGTATGAAACGCACTTGTACAGATTGATGTAATCGCCGATTGAGCGCCGGGCGTGGCCTACCGATTCATAGGCTTTCAGATACACCTCTTCATATTTCACGCTTCGCCACACGCGCTCGACGAACACGTTGTCTCGCCAGGCACCTTTGCCGTCCATCGACAGGCGGATGCCCCGGCTGAGCACGGCCTCGGTGAACGCTATCGCGGTGAACTGGCTGCCCTGGTCGGTATTGACGATCTCAGGTTGCCCGTACTTCGCGAACGCTTCTTCCAACGCCTCGACAGCGTGCATCGCCTCCATCGTGATCGCTACGCGGTGGGCCAGTACCTTCCGGCTGGCCCAGTCCACCACGGCGGTCAGATACACGAAGCCGCGCGCCATCGGGATATAACTGGTATCCAGTGCCCAGACCTGGTTTGCCCGACTGATCGTCATGCCCCGTAGCAGATACGGCCAGATCTTGTGCTGCGCATTGCGTCGGCTCGTATTCGGCTTGCAATACAGCGCCTCGATACCCATGCGCTTCATCAGCGTGCGCACGTGCCGACGGCCAATCTCGTGTGCCTCGCGACGCAGCAGTCGCGCCAGCATCCGCGCTCCGGCAAACGGAAACTCCATGTGCAGTTCATCGATCCGGCGCATCAGCAACTGGTCTGCGTTGCTCACCGGTTGCGCCCGGTAATACACGCTCGATCTTGCGATACCAACGAGTCGCGCCTGCTGCGAGACCGGCAATGCGTGTGTACGATCGATCATCGCTTTGCGCTCAGCAATCCCGCCTTGTTGAGCGCGCCGCTTAAAAAATCGTTCTCCAGCGTGAGCTGGCCGATCTTCGCATGTAGCTCCTTCAAATCGACTTGCGGCTCGCTCGACGCCGTGCCGCCTGCGCCAAACACGTCGGCGGCACGTTCCTGCAACTGCCGCTTCCATTCGGTGATCTGGTTCGGGTGCACATCGAACTGCTGCGCTAATTCGGCTAGCGTCCGCTCGCCCTTGACCGCCGCCATCGCCACTTTCGCTTTGAACGCGGCTGAGTGCGTCCGTCGGGTTCTCTTCGTCATCTTCCTGGTTCCTTTGTCGGCATTATCGCCGGCTCAGGCCCCGAGCGTTCCACTTATCCGACTGTCCGAATTTGCGCGGCCATCTCTATCTTCCCAGTACCGAAGCGGATCGCGATATTGTGGATAGTGTAAGTTGAGCCACGCCGACAGTCTGGCCCAGTCGGGATGGTTGGTACCGGTTTGGGCAGACCATATTGACGATCTTTCAAGACCCTGACCGTTCACGCGATCACGGACAACCAGGCTGCCCAGTCCGCTTGAACTGTTCGTCTGTGACTCAACCAGATACCGCGGCAGAATCCTGAGCTCAGCGTCCTCGGCCCACCCGTATAAGGCGCGGACCACGCCGGAGGGATCTCGCAACTCTATGGGTCCGCTTTCCGGGCGAACGGCTGTCCAACCTTCAGGAAACTCAGTGACAACCTCGTTTTTACCTTCCCTTATCCACTTCGCGTGCCATGCTTTCGCCATCGCCTCGCGTACGTGAGCCACCGACTCGTAGCCAGTAGGCAGCTCGATCGCCATCGGAAGAGTAATGAGGTTGTCCTTCCAGAGTTTGGTTTCGTTGTCGACGCGCTCGACTACGTCGAACGCCCCGGCTTCGAATGGGTTCTCGGGCCGGCCGCTTACTTTCACGTTCCCGCTGGGCAGGCCTTCGAAAAGGCGCTCGGCATCGTGGCGGGTGAGTTTTGTCTTTCCTTTCTTCATGGTCTCACTACAGCAAGGTTGTCTCACTAACATGGAGGCTCTGACGTCCAAAGTCGGGCGCCACGTCCTCTCGCGTGCGCGAAGATGCGCGCAATTCTATTCTGCGCCATTTGCCTGTTACCGGCTCGCGCGGCGGCAATGGCGCGGCTTATGCCGCCGCTCCTGCCGCCGGACATCAGACGGGTCGATCCTCGCAAAGGACCAGAGGATGAGCGGACGGGCGATTATCGACTTCTCGCGAAGTCTCCTTCTACCACAGCGGTTATCGAATGGAAGGAGGTGGCAGAATCCGGGCAACTGAACTGCCGTACACGACCCAAGTCAGCCGTTGGTAGCCACAATGCTGCAATGGCCGCTTTCGAAAGCGGCCTTAACGCAGCGCTTGGTTGACCGGCGGCTGGGTCGACCTTCGCCTGTCGGCGAGCCGACGAGCCACCGTTCAGCAGTTGATAACACCGGCGAATGTGATTGACGTGTAGAACGGTCTCCAGGCATGGGGCGCTAAAATTGTACGTAGCATTGGTCCGTTCCGTGAAACCGATTGCCCCATCCCGATCTATCAACGGCAGGCAACCATGAACACTCACTACGCGTGTTTCGTTCGTCCGGCGCTGGCTGCAATTTGCGTGGCTTCCCTCGCAACGCTCGCCGCTTGCGGCGGAAACGCCTGTATCGGCCTCGACAGTTGCGGTGGCGGAAACGTGACGCCAACCGTCGCTATATCCGGCACGGCCGCCACCGGTAGTGCGGTCGCCAGCGCGACGGTCAGCTTCAGTTGTGTGCAGGGCTCGGGCTCCACCCTGTCCGACGGCGGTGGACACTACGCGATTACGTTCAATGCCACGCCTCCCTGCATCCTCACCGTGACCTCTGGTGGCATTGGCCTGCATTCGGTGGCATTGGCCGGCGGCACCTTCAATACGACGCCAGAGACCGAACTGATGTTTGTCGACATCGCTTCGCAACTCGGCACGAGCGAGAGCGGTCTGATAGCGGGCTTCCCGACCAACTCACAGTTCCAGGAGGTGCTGGCAAACCAGGCCGACGTGCAGGCTGCGCAATCGGCAGTCGTCACGAATCTACAGCAGCGCTATGCGGTCACGCTGACGGCACCGGCGTTTCTAACAACATCCTTTACAGTTGACCAAATAGGTGTCGACAGCGACCTGAGCGCGCTAGCGGCAGCAGGGGCTCTCGACGCCAATGGCATGCCCGATCAGGCCGCCGTCTCGCTGCTGTCCGCGGCGGGTCTCGCCCATCCGCTTACAGCGACGTCCGCACCTTCTTCCGGCACTGGCAGGACTGGCAGCAACAGCGGAATGATGTGACGTGCGGCGAGCCCGGGGCCATCGAGTCAGCCCCGGTGCCACAAGAGGTTGCGCTCGTCTACTTGGAAGAACACCACCCATCTTCCTGCTGCGCAGCGTGGGCAATGAGCATCGTGGACTGGAGTCGGCCATCTACGGTCCTCCGCAATTCATTGGCGAATGTCTGCTCAAGAGTTGCCGAGCCGCCGTTTGATCCCGTAATGGAAGCCACTCCTCAGCCCTGGCTGACTCTCTGGTTGAGACGAAGCTCAGGATTTCGCAATGCCCGTTCCACGGCTGACAAACGGGCGTCGATAAGCCAATCGTCTTGGAGATGAAGGTGCGGCTTATCCGGCCAATTTGTACGAATCCTTGCCACTGCTAAGGCTTTGGCGTGCCGATCTATCGTCTGCTACGGCCGGAAGCCCCCCTAGCCGTGCCACCCGTAGCTGCCGGTCAAATTAATGCGGCTCCATCCAGGCGACGGTACATGCGATGGGCAGGCTCCGGGCGGTTAAATTAGAACTTGACACATGAATACGCACGACTGTATTGTATAGGAATACGTACGACTGTATTCCTATTATGAGCAAACCATCATTTCGCGAAGACATTCTCGCTGCCGGCCTCCAGGTGATGCTTCGGTCGGGATACGAAGGGGCGAGTGTGCGCGATATCTGCGCAGCGGCAGGTGCTCCGCACGGCTCCTTCACCAATCACTTCCGCTCCAAGGAGGCTTTTGCGGAGGAAGTGCTGGACCGCTATTTTGCTCACACCAAGGGATTAGTCAAAGAGGCTTTGAACGACAAGTCACTTACTCCCCGGCAGCGACTGAAGCGGTATCTGGACATCATCAGCCGCGTGCTGGCAGACGACAAATGGAATCGCGGTTGCCTGATCGGCGATTTCAGTCTTGAGACCGCCTCTCAAAGCGAGCTCTTGCGCGAAAGGCTCGAGGCGATATTCCAAGAATGGCGTGCTCCATTTGCCTCGTGCATCGCCGAGGCTCAAGCCGCCGGCGAAATCGATTCAACGTTCGATCCGGTGGATCTCGCCGAATTTCTCCTGGCTTCCTGGGAAGGCGCAATTCTTCGCATGAAGGTGGAACGCGGCCCTGCCGCCCTCGATCGCTTCAAGAACATCGTTTTCCAAACCATATTCAAGGAGCAGAAATGATCGTCCTTTCTGACGTTGTATTGCCGCGAGTGAATGTGCTGGGTTCCACCATGGCCTATCGGGAAGCGGGAAATCCCGAAGCACCGGTCGCGCTTTTTCTGCACGGAAACCCAACGTCGTCGTACATATAGCGGAACATCATTCCCCTGGTCTCACCCGTGGCGCACTGCATCGCGCCGGATCTCATCGGGTTTGGTCAATCGGGAAAACCGGACATTGCGTATCGGTTTGCCGATCATGTTCGATACCTGGATGCGTTCCTCGATAACGCTGGAATCTCGTCAACATTTGTCATAGCGCAGGACTGGGGAACCGCACTGGCATTTCACCTGGCTGCCCGAAGGCCGGAGTTTATCCGTGGGCTTGCTTTTATGGAGTTCACCTGGCCAATGCCTACCTGGGAGGATTTTCACGCGGATGCACGCGAAACTTTTCAGAAGTTCAGGACGCCTGGCGCGGGTGAAAAAATGATTCTTGATGGAAATGCATTCGTAGAGCAGGTTCTTCCCGCTGCAACCGTACGAAAACTGACGGATGAGGAAATGTCGGTTTACAGAGCACCATTTCCAACTCCCGAGTCGCGTCGACCAACCTGGCGTTTCCCGAATGAACTGCCGATCGCTGGAGAACCGGCGGATGTGTACTTAACCTTGGAGAACGCACATCGTGCTCTAGCACAGTCGTCTTATCCGAAGCTGCTTTTCACTGCAAATCCAGGCTCTCTGGTCTCGCCGACCGTCGCCGAGAGTTTTTCGAAGAAACTTAACGACTGCAGAGTAGTTGAGCTTGGCGCTGGAATTCACTACTTGCAGGAGGATCATCCTGAGGTGATCGGCGCCACTATCAATGAGTGGCTAGTCGGACTGGGAGTAAGCTCCAGCCCAAAACAAAGGCTGACATTATAGGCATTCCTCTGATACTTGGTCGGCGAGCTGACGCACAGCCGTTCAAACAACAACCGCTAAGCGCCTGAAACTTAGACCGGACAAAGGGATATCAATCTATCAGGCGCCTCGCAACCCTCAACACCCTGTGGTACTCACGAGAGGTTAGCGGCTGCTTCCAAGGTGTCAATGCTTTCGGCATGACGACAAGTCGTCGGCGATTGCCGACGTTCAGGTCTCGCCCTTCATCGGGCAGCTTCAGGTTGCCTTCCTGCCGTTCGAATCTGCACAACCGCGAATGTCGTGTTCACTATCAGCGGATGCGTACTACCGACCCGAAGCTGCCATCGGCCTGGCCGCACCGAGCGCCCGGAAGCGGACGCTCATCCGGTCGAGCAGCGGATGGCTGCCAACCTATTCATCGTGAAGCCCCCGTCTGGTAACGCGTGCGGTCTGTACCGCGTTCAAAGCTGCGACGCCCCCCCGTCAACCGGCAGTTCGGCGCCGTTCGTGAAGGTCGCGTCGAACCCGAGGAAGAGGACGGCCTTGGCGATTTCCTCCGACGTCCCGAAGCGCTTCATTGGAATGATGCCGTTCATCTGCTCCCTAATCTGGGCGGCCGCGTCTTTATCGGGGAAGGACTTGTCGAGGATCGGCGTGTCGATGGGACCGGGCGACACCGCGTTGACGCGAATCTCCCGAGGTAGAAGCTCAGCGGCGAGCACCCGGGCGAATGACCGCAGCGCAGCCTTGGCCGCTCCATATGCGGCGACGCCGGGCATTCCCTTGACGTTGGCGACCGAGGTCGTGAGGACGACTGAGCCTCCCCGATTGATCAGCGGTGCGAGCTTCTGGACCGCGAAAAAGGGGCCCTTGGCGTTCAGGTTGAACATCTCGTCGTAGATAGCCTCGGTCATGCTCTCGAGAGGCGCTCGGAGGGCGAATCCAGCGTTGACGAAGAGCAGGTCGAAGGTGTCGAACTCGGCCTTCACCCGAGAGGCGAGGGCGTTGATTTCCGTCAATGAGCGCGCGTCGCTCGAAACCACGATGGCGCCCTTCCCAAGCTCTTGCTGCGCCGAATCCAGACCCGCCTGCGAGCGACCCGTCACCAGAACGCGCGCACTCCCATCGAGGAGCATCTTCACCGTCGCGAGCCCCATGCCGCTCGTGCCGCCGATGATTACAACCTTTTTACCTTCGTACCGTTCCATGCGTTTTCTCCTTGCGACGTCTGGGTCGCTTTGCTGATTTAGAACTGTTTTGTACAATAATAGGCATGATCATCGCGGCCAAGGACTTTTGAACTAATTATTTCAAAATTCAGTAGGACCCGGTGGATGACCATGTAGCTCCGCAATCGCCTGCGGATTCTGGTCACCGCGACCATTTCGCCGCGACCAGCGCTTCTTCAGGACACCGCGCTCAAGGATGCTGGGTTAGACAAGTCGACGCCGGAGACCTTGACGACGGTCTGCCATGCGGCTTCCTGGCTGGCGCGATCGTGGAGGTGTGGGTGGAGCTGCGCCTCAATTGGGCCTGTGAGCTTCCCGGGCGCCGAGGCGAAGAATTGCCCTGAGACGTCGGTTCCGAACTCCGACGCCTGGAGGTACCGACGGGCCGCGGTCTCCGGCGTCTGAGACATGCCGGGGATGAGCTTCACCAGTGGAATCATCAGCCACTTTAGGACCGGGCTAGCGTTTCGCACCGCCTGGGTGTCGGGCGCGCTACCGGGCGAGACGGCGTATACGGCCATGCCGGAGGGTAGCCGGCGAGCCAGCGCCGCGACCCACCAAGCGATGATGAGCTTCGCGTCGGCATACGCCCGGTTGGGCACGTACTTCACGTTCGGCCCGTTGCGCAGCAGGGCTTCAACAGCGGCGGTTCGGTCACCCTGGTGGTGTTTGGCCGCGAAGGCTGGCACGTCGGTGTAGCTGAACAGGGGTACGCCCCCTCGGGCAGGTTCCGCCCCGGCGATAACGATCCGCGCGTTGGGGCTCAGCAGGTTGGCGCGGAGCAACCCGACAGTCAGTTGATGATGGCCGATCAGCGGGGCCTGAGCCGCCTCGACGCCCGTCGCAGTGAGCACGCGCTTATTACCTGGGACCATCCCGCCATTGAGCAGTAGGAAATCAATCGGCCGACCTCGCTTGACGAGCTCGGCGAGGATGGACTGAACGCTGGACGGCGTGTCCAGCTCCAGCTCCAGCGGCGTGAAGACCTGTATTCTGGTCTCAGCGGCGAGCTGAGCGGCCGTTTGCTGGGCCCGAACCAGGCTGCGCCCGGTGACGATGATCTCGCGCCAGCCTTCTCCTGCAAGAATGCGGGCTGCCGCATGCCCGAGCCCGGAAGTGGCGCCGGTGACGAGAGCGATCGAATGTTCCATGGGCGGCTCCGTGGTGAAAGGTGAAGGTCGAGTCGTGAGGCCCCGCAAAGCCAGGGCCGGCTTGCTAATTTCGAACTGTTCGGTTATATATTGATGCGATAGCCATTGTCAATGAGTTTTGAACCAAATGATTCAAAATACTGCTAGGCCGCGGGGTCGACCGCGCAGCTTCGACGAGACGGGGGCGCTGGAAAAGGCGACTCAGGTGTTCTGGTCGAAAGGCTACGACGGAGTGACGATTGACGATCTCGTCGCCGGGATGGGTGTGGGACGGCCGAGCCTGTATGCCGTCTTTGGGGACAAGCGGGCGATATTCTTGCGCGTCCTTAGGGCGTACGCAGAACGGAAGGGCGCATCAGCCGCGAAGGCACTCCTCTCGCCACAGAGTCTTCGCGACTCGATCGAGGGCTTTCTAAGGTACGCCGTCGAAAGTGCGACCGAGAAAGGGTCCGCCCGGGGCTGCCTTCTGGTGTGCGTCGCCCCGCTTGTGAACGACGCTGAGGTTCAGCGGTTTCTGCAGAGCACGGTCGCGGGCGGCGCGGCGCTGGTGGAGCGCCGTTTCCGGGACGGGATCTGTGCGGGAGACATCCCGCCTGCCTTTCCGGTAGCCGTGCGCGCGATCCAAGTCACAGATTTTGCTCGTGGCCTGACCATGCGTGCGCGGATAGGCACGCCGCGCAAGACGCTCCTCAAAGATGCTGAGGAAGCGGCCGACTTGGTGCTCCAACCGCGGCGTGGAAACGCGGCGCCAGAAAGTTGACGCCGGCGTTAAGGGGCGTTGCGGGGCAGTAGGCTTTGATAGTTGCCGCTTCGCGCGCCCCTCAAACCCGATCAATCGTTTCCCGTTTCGGATAGGAGGGGTCACCTTGATTTGGAAGTCGAAGCCCGTAAGCCAGTTGGCCCCAAGCGCGGTCCCTCTCGGGTGGCGATTCGCGGCAGCATGAGTTGACCACGCTCTCTCGAAATCGTTGCGCGCAATCTCGGCAACTGGAAACCCCGCGGCATCGCACGGCTTGTCTGTGACAACTCCGAATCACCTCAAGATGCTGTTGCTCGTACTGCAGAACGACTGCCGCGGTACACCTCCATCTGCCGCACTACGGTCTTCTTCGGCTCGACCTCGAAGTACCAGTCGGAAGCTCCCTACTAGGCAAATTCGTCACCTCGATCTTCGTCCCAACGTCCGTTGTAGTGGCGCATGCTCGTGTCCGATGAGGCTTCTAGGGTTCCGTGTAGGCTACTCCGAAGCGGCCCTTCACAACCGGCCGTTGTTGGCCGAGCCCGGCCCGACCGTTGCACGGGCAGCGTGGTCGACCACCGGCGGGCCGCATCGGGCAGCCGTCGACCCCTAGCCGCACTTCGACTTGACGCGACCGCTGCGGCAGCTTCGCCAACTGAAACGGCGATTCGATCAGCGATATCGACCGGCCAGTCGTCCGGGCGAGAGTCCTCGCCGGGCTCATCACGACGATGAGTTGCTGCGTCTCGAAGGCTCCCGCCTGACAACGAGCCCGTCACGACGGGAAGGTTCAGTAACGGCAACGCGGGCCGACTTCGATTGCCGCAGGACGCCGTCTGCCGCTCAGTCGAGTTCGATCGGCCGCCCGTGGGGCGTGCGGCGCGCCGCTACGTCCCATGCGTTTTTCCGCTTCACCAGTCCATCGCGCGTCACGCAGCCCTTCGCGGTCGCGATCCGTTCGAGCGCGGTCAGCCAGTGAACATAGTACGTGTCGCCGCGGTCCGGATCACCTTGCGCTTGCGCGTCGCGGATAGCATCGGCGAGTTGGGCCTCCCATTCGGCCCAGGTGAACACGCCGCGCTCATGAAGCAAGAGCGTCATCGCGAAGGCCGCCGCCTGCCACGGCGCGGCGAAGACCGGGCCGGCATCGTCGCGCGGCAAGCCGGGCAGTGCATCGAGCAACACGCGAGGCGCAGTCTTGAAAGTCTTCCTCGATGAGGGTACGCTCATGTCGTTCCGCTCGCATCCAGATACGGCTCCCAGCAATCGGCGCACACGGAAGCGGCCGTCGTATCGCGGCCCCACAATTCGACCGCATCGAAGCACACCGTGTACAGCCACTGCGGATCGTCGCCGCGTCCCACCGCGTTCGAATCAGGGAACACATGCGCGCCGTGCACTGCGACGATCCGGCCGCGCTTGCCACGGCAGTAACGCGGCAAGCGCGTGTGCGTTTGCGGGTTGAGCAGCCGCGTACGTACCTCGTC
This sequence comes from Paraburkholderia sp. UCT70, assembly GCF_050434085.1. Taxonomy (NCBI): domain Bacteria; kingdom Pseudomonadati; phylum Pseudomonadota; class Betaproteobacteria; order Burkholderiales; family Burkholderiaceae; genus Paraburkholderia; species Paraburkholderia sp. UCT70. Next base: position 2,869,810 of record NZ_JBNPVZ010000002.1, read on the forward strand.
GCCGACGGCAAAACGCGCCGGATGCGGCGGCGTGCGCGTCACAGGGCTCCCGCTAAACAGCGTGGGGTTGACCTGATCGCGAGCCAGCACGCGCGGCACCGGCGCGGCGGGATGCTGTGATACGCCGCTGTCGATCTCGTCGGGCGTGGCGAGGCGCGAGTTGATCAGAAGCTTGCACAAGCCGGCAAACCAGATCTGGTAATAGCTGCTCGACAGATACTGCGCCGGCGGCAGGCTCTCGCGCGCGGCGCGCGACATGTCGAGATTCCATGTGCCCGTCGCGCCCATCGCGATCGTTAGCGCGAGCACATGGCGCTCCCAGTCGGCGTGGAAGTAGGGTTCGTCGGCCTCGGGTACGACCGGCCCGAACGACTGCATCCCGCCCAGATCCTGCGCGCCATTCACGATGAGCCTCCGTTGCGCACTTTCGCCTGGTGCGCAGGGAGCGGTAAGCCTGTGCCGATCATCGAGTCGCGCGTGACAAGATCGGCGAGTTCGTCTCCGTTCAGCGCGTCGGTGCCAAGCGAACGCATTGGCAGCACCAGATAGCGTACCTCGGCCGTCGAATCCCACACGCGGATCTCGATGTCGTCCGGCAACGCTACGCCAAAATCCTCCAGCACGCCACGCGGGTCGATCACCGCGCGCGAGCGGTACGGCGCCGACTTGTACCAGACGGGTGGCAAGCCGAGCACGGGCCACGGGTAGCACGAGCACAGCGTGCAGACGACCATGTTGTGTACGCCCGGCGTGTTCTCCAGCGCGACCATGTGCTCGCCCTGGCGCCCCGTGAAGCCAAGCGACGCGATGGCGGCTGTCGCATCGTCGAGCAGCCAGTGTCGAAAGTCCGGATCGCTCCACGCCTTTGCGATGACGCGAGCGCCGTTGCGCGGACCCACTTTCGTTTCGTAGGTTTCGATCAGCACGTCGAGCGCTTGCGGATCGACATAGCCCTTCTCGATCAGTAGCGATTCGAGCGCACGCACGCGCAGATCCATGTCGGGCAGTGCGCTGCCTTCATGTCCTTCATGCGCCTGAGGGTGGTGAGGCGCGTGATGGCGCGAGGGGTCATGTACGGGGTCGTGATTCATCTGCATCCGCCTCGAGAATGCGACATTCACAAAGTATGGACGGGCAAGACGTCGAATGCAAACGGCCGACACGCGGTTTCGGGCAGCGCGATCGATTATGTGCGACGCCCACCGGCGTCAGTTCCTGTCCGAACGTGCTAATTCCCTTTTATGCGTTGAGGCTCGTAATATGACCGTCGAAACCCGACCCACTTCGGCCCTTCGACGCCGCCCGAATAGAACGGCGGCTCGCAATGGCGGATTCAACCGGTCGATGCAACACAATGAACGTCGCATGAGCGGCGGGAGTGTTGCAAATGAAACAGAGGCGCCGGATCTATTACAGCGAAAGCCAGAAGGCATTGATGTGGGAACGCTGGCGCAAAGGCGAGTCGTTGCAGCACATCGCCCAGCTATTTGACCGCAATCACTCGTCAGTACAGGGAATTCTGGCGCAAACTGGAGGAATCCAGCCTGCACCCCGCCAGCGATCCAGGCTGGCGCTGACGCTTGCCGAACGCGAGGAGATTTCGCGAGGCCTCGTCGCGGGTGATTCGATTCAGGCAATCGCCCGGCGACTGTCGCGATCACCGTCCACGGTCTGTCGCGAGATCAAGCGCAACAGTGGGCAGGGCGGCTATCGGGCCAGCCACGCCGACCAGCTGGCATGGGATCGGTCGCTGCGCCCGAAAGTCTGCAAACTGGTCGAGCACCGGAAGCTGGCTCATATCGTGGCCGACAAGCTCCAGTTGCAGTGGTCGCCCCAGCAGATTGCTGGATGGCTCAAACGCGCCTGGCCAGGCAACGAGGACTACCACGTGTCACACGAGACCATCTACCGCAGTCTTTTCATTCAGGCACGGGGTGCACTGAAGAAAGAACTGCTGGAGCATTTACGGCGCACCCGGGCCATGCGCCGCTCGCGCCATCACACCCAGAAAACGGACGATCACGGCAGAATCCGCGAAGCGGTATCAATCAGTGAACGCCCCGCCACCGTGGAAGATCGCGCGGTGCCGGGACACTGGGAAGGCGATCTCCTGTGTGGCAGTGGCGGTAGCCAGATTGCAACGCTTGTAGAGCGTCAGACGCGCTATGTGATGCTGGTGAAGATCGCCAGCAAGGACAGCGAAACAGTAGTCAATGCGCTCATCAGACATGCCGGAAAGCTGCCGAAGGAGCTGTATAAATCGCTTACCTGGGATCGGGGATCAGAGATGGCGAACCACAAGCAGTTCACCATCGCCACGGACATTGCCGTGTACTTCTGCGATCCGAAACACCCCTGGCAACGGGGCTCGAATGAAAACACCAATGGCCTGTTGAGACAATACTTCCCGAAAGGCATCGATCTGTCGGTCTACTCACAGGCCAAACTCAATGCCGTGGCTCGAAGGCTGAACGAGCGTCCAAGGAAGACACTGGATTACGAAACGCCGGCTGAACGGTTCCATCGAACTATTGCATCGACCGGTTGAATCCGCCATGTATAACAGCCGTTGGTACAGCCTCGTTGGCCGGCAAATGATCAGCCGAAGCGTCGTTCGCGCGGTATTGCGCACTACTTTCCCGGATGACCACTCGGCGCGAATCCTGCGCTGGCGATACACCGAGAGCGGCTACCGAGCCCGGGGTGTTCAAACACTTCCAATGGTTCGGCAAAGCTTCTTGGCCTACCGGCGTTCCCGAACGGAAACTGAGCTAAATGATGGAAGCGGCCGCGCGCGTCAGCGAGGAGGCTTTAGTGCGGTAAGGTAAGCGGTGCGCTCGGCCGTGACCAATCGGCGACCTTCAACTTGCGGGCGGAGGATCTGTTCGAAGAACAGTCGTTCGTCCGCTGTGAACTGTTTCGCGAGAATGTCGCCGAGCCGCGGAGCCCAAGGGTGAGGGGAGCTGCCAAGCAGCACATCCCAGGAGGTGACCGCGGCGGGGCGTACATCAATGTGGAACTCCATATGAATATCCGTGAACCCTGCATCTAATGCGAAGCGGACCAGATCGCGTTCGCCGTAGTTTACAATCGGACTCGCAGAAATTTTTTCCTCAGTATCGGGAAATTGAGCGGCTTTCCAGCGATGCAGCAGGTGAAAGAAGTTGTCCCCGGCGTTCTCGGGCAGGCCCTCAACGACTTGCCTCAGAGAGCTTGCCTCGATTGCATCGTCGCGCATAATCGGTTCAGCGATCGATAGCCGGCCGCCGGGTCCGAGAATCCGGTGAAATTCCCGTATGGCGGCCATCTTGTCGGGGACATAAGCGAGAACTGCCCGTGTCGTGACTGCATCGACAGAGTCGCCTTCAATGCCGTTGAGCAATTCGGCGGAGCATTGGATGAAGACGCATTGATCCTGAATGTTCCGCTGAACTGCGAGTGCTTCAGTGTGACGAAGCAGAGGCGCCGAAATATCTGTCAAAAGCACGCGCAGTGATGGGCCTATGCGGTCGATAGCGCTAAAGCCGATCAGGCCATCACCGGCACCGATGTCGGCGAGCGTCATGCCAGGAGCAAGCCTCGCGCCGTCCAGGACGCGGTCCGCAGATTGTTTGAGTTCGGCATGGAGGGCTCGTTCGTGCCCTGGATCATCGGCATGCCGAATATGCAACAGCCAATCGGACCACACATCGGATTGCGGCTGGGAGTCGCGGCTATTCATGTCGAGGGGCCATTGTCGATTGGGGGCGTTACTGTCGGCGCATGAATGTAGAGGAAGTTACCTTATGAGAACCTGAAGGACGTGTCATCAGTGCGGGAAATCGCAGAGGAATATTTAGCGTCGAACTGTGGATAGACAAAGGAGCCTGCGCTATGAGAGGCTTCGCATCATGCCGGCACGGCGATCCTTAAAGATAACGAGAGCTAGAACGTGAGTGAGTGGGAACCTGGCAGCATTGATGGTATTGCGTACACGTACGGCTATTGCGACGAACTGGATCCGCTGCGCCTTAGACTTCCGTTGCTACAGTCGGGCGTCGCCCCTCCGGCGCTGCATACCGCCTGCGAGCTAGGATTCGGCCACGGCGTCAGCGTGAATATCCACGCAGCCGGGTCAGCTACAGAATGGTTCGGTACTGACTTCAACCCGTCTCATGCAAGCTTTGCACGGCAACTGACACAGTGCGCCGGATCGCAGGCGAGATTGTTCGCTGAAAGCTTCTCGGAATTCTGTATGCGAGACGATTTGCCGAAATTTGATTTCATCGGCATGCACGGCATCTGGAGCTGGATTTCCGACGAAAACCGTGTGCTCATTGCCGATTTCATACGACGCAAACTCAATGACGGCGGCGTCGTGTATATGAGCTATAACACCCAGCCCGGGTGGGCCACGATGTTGCCGGTGCGCGAATTGATGCACGGTCATTTTCAGGCGAGCGCGCGACTGAATGCACACGGCGACGTGCCCACCGAAACGCGAGCCCAGACGCACATTGCAGCGGCGATAGACTTCCTAAAGACCGTGATTGCGACGCAACCCGGCTACACAGTGGTCAACCCTCTGCTGGCTGAACGTGTCGACGCATTGTGCAAGGAGAACACGCACTACCTAGCACATGAATATTTCAATCGTGACTGGCAGCCCATGACTTTCTCGCAGGTCACATCATCGCTTGCCGCGAGTGGTTTGACTTATGGCTGCTCTGCAGACTATCGCGATCACGTTGACGAGATCAATCTCAACCCAGTTCAACGCGCCTTGTTGGCGGGCATTCCAGATACCGCTTTACGTGAGACCGTCCGAGACTTTTGCATCAACCGGTCAATGCGGCGAGATTACTGGGTCAAAGGGAGCCGGGCGCTCGGTGAAGAGGCGCAGCAGACGGCGCTGCGCGCGCATCGCGTCATGCTGGCGCTGCCGAGGGCTTCGGTCTTGCTGAAGGTGCGCGGAGCGCTGGGAGAAGCGACACTACCGGAAAGCTCATATGGTCCGATTCTCGACGCACTTGCCAGCCATCACCCCGCCAGTCTGGCCGATATCGAAAACAACGTCCGCGGACGTGGGATTACGCTCCCCTTCATCGTCAAGGCCGTGACATTGTTAGTGGGGGCCGGCGTGTTGCTGAATGTACAGGATGAGGCGCGCGTTGAGCTCGCTCGTCCGTCATCGGACAGGCTGAACGCCGCTATTTGCGAGCAGGCGCTCCAGCAGGGGGACGTACAATTTCTGGTCAGTCCGGTGTCCGGATCGGGTGTTTTGATTCCCCGTGTTCCACAGCTCTTCCTATTGGCGAGGCGGCGTCACTTAAGGGAACCAGCACAGTGGGCCGGATTCGCCGAGGCTGCTTTGCGCACGAGTCCCGCGCCAACTCACGCCATGGAGGACGTTTCCGTTAGCCCGCCGAACACCAGCCGCGATCTAATTGCGGAAGCGAATCGCTTCGCTGAAATACATCTTCCGATATTGCAGGCGCTGGGAATCGCTTGAGGAAGAGATACGGTCGGCGGCATCGCGCGCTAACGCAAGCGCCAGAAAACCAGGTAAAGCCACTGCGTCGCGCGAAGCATGTGGCCATGCAAGCGCGCGTCGCAATAAGCCGTTCTGCGAACGGCCGCTGTCTAAATGGATCGGCCACTTGAATGTCCACCGCTCGATGCGGCTGAACGTCAGCAACTGGCCGACCAGCGCCCGACGAACGAGCGCGACGATCGTCTCGGGCGTGCGAGCTATGCAAAAGGCATGAGCCGACCCGTTGCCGTCGTTCAACCCAGCGCTGCTCTGGCGGCCGCTTCCAGGCACAACGGTCGTTCACTCGACCACATTGGCTGGCTGATGGTCGGCCTTATGCGAAGCTTTCCATAAGGCCGATGACGCTACCTCCATCCCAGCGATTTCAATCCTCTCCCCTCAATCTTTATCGGCCTCCGGTGCAGTCTGCAGCGACGTACGGTATGGCTGTTGAGACTGGAATCGGCGCTGGAACGCAGCTGGGTAGCCAGGTGGGTAGCCGCACTGCTAGCTCTGCGATACACCAGCCTTATCTGGCAAGCCTTACAACGCTCCCCCGAGATCAACGGCACGTTCTACGGTTTGCAGAAACCGGCCAGCTATGAGAAGTGGTATCAGGAGACGCCCGACGATTTCGTGTTCTCGTTAAAGGCGCCGCGTTACGCGACCAACCGCAAGGTGCTCGCCGAAGCCGGCGACACCATCGAGCGATTCTTCGCAAGCGGCGTGCTGCTGCTCAGGCAGAAGCTCGGGCCCATCAACTGGCAGTTCGCGCCGACCAAAAAATTCGACGCTGACGATTTCGAGGCCTTTCTGAAGCTGCTGCCCGCGAGCATCGAAGGACAGAAGCTGCGGCACGCGGTCGAGGTTCGTCACGAGTCGTTCAGGACACCGGAATTCATCGCGCTGGCGCGCAAGTACAAGGTCGCGGTCGTGCTCGCGGCCGACAGCGAGTATCCGCAGATCGCCGACATCACCGCGCCGTTCGTCTACGCGCGCATCATGGGCACGAGCGAAAAGCAAGCCAAAGGCTATTCGACGAAAGCGCTCGACGCATGGGCCGAACGCGCGCCAGCTCGCCGCGGGCATCACGCCCGACGATCTCGAGACCTGCGCGGAGCCGCCCGCGAAAGCCGCCACGCGCGACGTCTATCTATATGTGATCAGCGGCTTCAAGGAGCGCAATCCGGCCGCCGCGATGGCGTTGCTCAGGAAGCTCTGAATCCGCCGCGCCGCCTGCCTGCCGGTCCGCCCGCCATGAGGCCGGCGCGGGTGTCATAATCGCGCCAGCGCAACCGTGCGCGGACGCGTCGGCTTCGCGTCAAGCCCGACGCAAGACCTTGCGTCAAAACCTCGCCCGAGGCACGCAGTAACCCAACCCGCACGGCCCACGTCAAACCCACGCGGCGCCCGCACGCCCTCATCGCGGCGGCGCTCGCATAATCAGGCGGCAAGGCCGCCCGCCTCATCAACCGATTGCGGAGAACATCTTGAGCGCCCTCGACAATCCCCTGCACGATCAGGAAGTCGGCTCGGCCGACGCCACCCAGGACACCACGCGCATCGACGACGTGCGCATCGGCGCGGTCCGTCCGCTGATTTCCCCCGCGCTGCTGCAGGACGAACTGCCGGTGCCGCCCGCGGTGCAGTTGCTGGTCGAGAAGACTCGCGTCGAAATCGCCGACATTCTGCACAGCCGCGACGACCGGCTCGTGCTGATCGTCGGCCCCTGTTCGATTCACGACCACGACCAGGCGATCGAATACGCGCGCAAGCTGAAGGCCGCCGCCGATCACTACCGGGACGATCTGCTGATCGTGATGCGCGTGTACTTCGAGAAACCGCGCACGACGGTGGGCTGGAAAGGCTACATCAACGATCCGCGTCTGGACGGCAGCTTCCGCATCAACGAAGGCCTGCGTCTCGCCCGGCAATTGCTGCTCGACATCAACGCTCTGGGCCTGCCCACGGCGACCGAGTTTCTCGACCTGTTGAGCCCGCAATACATCGCCGATCTGATCGCGTGGGGTGCGATCGGCGCGCGCACGACCGAGAGCCAGAGTCATCGTCAGCTCGCGTCGGGCCTGAGCTGCCCGATCGGCTTCAAGAACGGCACCGACGGCGGCGTGCAGATCGCCGCCGACGCGATCGTCGCGGCGCGTGCGAGCCACGCGTTCATGGGCATGACGAAAATGGGCATGGCCGCGATCTTCGAAACGCGCGGCAACGACGACGCGCACGTGATCCTGCGCGGCGGCAAGAAAGGGCCGAACTACGACAGCGCGTCGGTGCAGGCGACCTGTGAAGCGCTAAGTTCAGCGGGTCTGCGCGAGCAGGTGATGATCGACTGCTCGCATGCGAATTCGAACAAATCGCACTTGCGGCAGATCGAGATCGCGGACGATATCGCGCGGCAACTGTCGGAGCGCGAGCGCCGCATCATCGGTGTGATGCTCGAAAGTCATCTGGAAGAAGGCCGTCAGGATCTGAAGGCCGGTGTGCCGTTGCGTTACGGCGTGTCGATCACGGATGCCTGCGTGAGCTGGGCGCAGACCGAACCGGTGCTCGCCACGCTCGCCGAGGCAACCCGCAAGCGTCGCGCGGGCTGACAGGGCAACGCACGGACTGCCCGATCGCGATGGCCGCGCCGGGTCCGCTTTAGACTCGATCGAAGCCGGTCGAGCCCACGAACGCCTGGCTCAAGGAGCCAGACACACGCGCCGCACCAGTTGCCGGCGAATCGCCTGGCCGGGTTGGGCAGCGCGTGATCCTCACGCCCGACGCATCACTCACGCGCGCCTCACAGCGGGGCTGCGGCGCGCATCGCGAATGCTCCGGCGTGAAGCGCGTTGCTTACGACGCGTTGACGGCTTCCTTGAACGCCTTGCCTGCGGTGAACTTCACCGTCTTGGCCGCGGCGATCTGGATCTCTTCGCCCGTCGACGGATTGCGCCCCACACGTGCCGCGCGCGCGCCGGTCGAGAACGAACCGAAACCGACCAGTTGCACCGTATCGCCGCTCACCACGGCCTTGGTCACTGCCTCGACGATCGCGTCGATGGTCTGGCCGGTTGCCGCTTTGCTTTCGCCCGTCGCTGCGGCGACTGCATCAATCAGTTCCTGTTTGTTCATAGCACTTCCCGTATGGTAATCATGGAACCGGCGCCCTCTGAGGCGCCGGGACCGACACACTAACGCATAGGCGCACCTTCGCGCAAACCCTTGGTGTAAGGCTTGTATCAAGGCGGAGGCGCCGGTTTGACGTTTTTGCGCCCCAAACTGCCATAAGAATCGCGAGCTTATGCGCGTGCGCCGCCTTATGACCGTTCGCCGCGCATCACAATCCGTTGCAATTTCAGTACTTTAGGTCGCGTTACGCGATCCCGCGCCGGCTTCCCGATGACGATAGCCCCTTTCGCGATGCGCGGGCGCGCCATTTGCGACACATGTCACAAGTTAACGATCGGCAAGACATAAAGAAGTGAGAATTCGCCACTTTGCAACATTCGCGCTGCTCGCCGCGTTGTCGTCGGCGGCGGCCGCGGCCGACGACAACGCGTGCGCGACCCTCGTCGGTGCGACGAACTCCAGCACCGCGCAGAGCTTTCCGCTACGCGACGGCGAACCGGTCGACTTCGTCGGCGGCGGAAAAACCGTGCACGGCAAGCTGCTCGTGTTCAGCGACGGCGACGTGTTTCGCGCGTACTGGCAGCCGGATGACAGCCCGGAAAAATACGTGCTCGCGAATGCTGGCGCCGACGCGGTCCGGCTCGTCTCGGCCGCGCCGCGTGGCACGCCCGCGCCGGCCGGCCAGCCCGGCACCGCCATGCGGCCGCAGCGGGTCCTGTCGTGCCCCACGCTTTGAGCATGCACGAAGGCCGCCTTTTGCTGCTCGAGTCTCGCGATCGGCATCCGGCACAAACGTCTGGTTCCAGCGCCGCCAACACGCGCCGCCAGGTAGTACTTACCGCCCGACTATCCGTAAGCGCGCAGCCGGGCTCACAGGCCCTTGACTGCGATGCTCCGTTATCCCCTGGAGCGCTCAAGTTAATCAGCCTCGCGCCGATATAAACAGCTGCGTTTAGCGCGCAAACGTTAAAGGGATGGCGATGGCCTGGCTTGCGAGATTGAAGAAGGTACTGTCGGTCGCCGAGGGCGACCGGGAGCTGATGCGTGCGCAGTTGCACGCGTTCCGCCGCCAGGTACCGCTTCTCTACTTCATCCTGCTCGTCAACACGGCGGCGGTGGCGGCGACGCATCTGGACAGCTCGCCGGCCTGGCTGTCGATGTATGTGCCCGGCACGCTCGGCGCGCTGTGTGTGTTTCGCTGCGTGCGCTGGTGGCGCAAACGCAACCATAAGATGACGGACGCTCAGGCGGTCCGCGAATTGCGCAGCGTGACATGGATCGTCGGCGTGTTCGGCGTCGCGTTCAGCGGCTGGTCGGTGCTGCTGTTTCCGTACGGCACCGCCTACCAGCAGGCGCAGGTCGCGTTCTATATGGCGACGACGCTGGTCGGCAGCATGTTCTGCCTGATCCATCTGCGCAAGCCCGCGCTTCTGCTGCTTTGCATCGTCATCCTGAGTTTCTCCGGCTTCCTCGTGTCGAGCGGCTCGCCGGTGTTCTTCGCGATGGCCGTCGACATGGCGCTGGTCGGCGTCGCGCTCGCGGTGGTCATCCAGCTTTACTGGCGCACGTTTGCAGACGCGGTGCACGCGCAACGCGAACTGCAGGCAAGCCAGCACAACACCCAACGGCTCAGCGACGACAACTACCGGCTCGCCAGCATCGACAGTCTGACCGGCCTGCCGAACCGGCGCAGTTTCTTCGCGGCGCTGAGCGCGATATCGGAGCAGGCGCTCGAAACCGGTGGCGGCTTCAACGTCGGCCTCATCGATCTGGACGGCTTCAAGCAGGTCAACGACATTTACGGTCACGCGAGCGGCGACCTCGTGCTGCAGGAAGTCGGCACGCGGCTCGTGTTGATCGGCGAAACGGGCCTGATGTTCGCGCGTCTGGGCGGCGATGAATTCGGCGTGCTCGTACGCCACAAGGTGTCGAACGAAGCGCTGGTCGAGTTGGGGCAGCGTATCTGCGATGCGCTCAGCCAGCCTTATCAAGTCGCCGACAATGTCGCGGAGCTGTCGGGCACGATCGGCTGGGCCGCGTTTCCCGACGCGGGCTCGACAGTCGCGCAGGTGTTCGAACGCGCCGACGCCGCGCTCTATGTCGGCAAGGAAAACCGCCGCGGCATGCCGGTAATTTTCTCGACCGAACACGAAACGCAGATGCGGCGTCTAAGCCTCGTCACGCAGGAGCTGCGCCATGCGGACCTCGAAGCGGAACTGTTCCTCGAGTTCCAGCCGATCTACGATCTGCTCACGCGCCGGCCGATCGGCCTCGAAGCGCTCGGTCGATGGCACAACGCGCGGCTCGGCATGGTCAGGCCGGAGGAATTCATTCGGATTGCAGAGCGGACCGAGCTGATCCTCGGCATCACCGACGTGCTGCTGCGCCAGGCGCTCGCCGAGGTCGCGCACTGGCCCGCCGATCTGTATCTGTCGTTCAACCTGTCCGCGATCGATATCTCGACGTCGGCGCGCGCGCGCCGCCTGATCGACATCGTCGCGGCAAGCGGCGTGTCGCCGCATCGCGTGACGTTCGAAATGACCGAAACCGCGTTGACGCGCGACTTCGAGCAGGCGCACAGCGCGATGACGATGCTGAAGCAGGCCGGCTGCCGGCTGTCGCTCGACGATTTCGGCACCGGCTATTCGAGCCTAAGCTACGTGCATCGGCTGCCATTCGACGCGATCAAGATCGACCGCAGCTTCGTGAGCGACGTCGATACCAATAGCGCCTCGAAGAAGATCATCAAATCCGTGATCGACCTATGCCGCAACCTCGGGCTCGAATGCGTGGTCGAAGGACTCGAAACACCGTTGCAGGCCCAGGTCGTCAAGGCGCTCGGCGCGCGCGCGGTGCAGGGTTATCTGTTCAGCCTGCCGATGCGGGCGAGCGCGGTCGGCACGTTTCTGTGGACCGCGCTCGCCCAGAGCCACGCGGCGGAGACGCATTCGTAGCGCTCGATCGCTCCATGGCAGCGCCGCTCAATACGCCAGCTTCGGATACCAGTCGGTGCCACGGCCGCCCGGCGTCATGTCGAGGATCGTCCACAACGGCATCGGATCGGGCGCGCCGCGCGGATCCTGTCCGGGGTCCGACGTCGACGGCCCCATCTCCTCGGCCCAGAAGTGCCGCACGACGCCGCCCGTGCGCGTGAATACGTTCAGCGCGGGAAGGTCGTCGCCGGCGGGATCTTCGGCCGCGTAATCGCGATTGAACGTGTTGCCGCCCGACGAATATAGCCGCAGATGCCGCCAGCCGCGCTCCTGCTTGAACGCGACGAGCCTGTCGATCGGCGAGCGGCCGATCACCGCGAACGCGACGCGCTGCAGGATATCGGGCATTTCGCCGTCCCACGCGCTCAGTAGCGACGTGCACATCGGGCACGGCCGCGCGCGTTGCGGTCCGAACATCCAGTTGTAGGTCACGAGCGTGTCGTGCGCGCCGAACATCTGCGATAGCGGGACCGGGCCCGCTTCGCCGTCGAAGCGGTAATCCTCCGGCACGACGCCTCCCGCCGGCAGCGCGCGACGCTGCGCGGCGACACGCTCGATCTGGCGGCGCAGCTCGATCTCCTCGGCGAGCAACGCGTTGCGCGCGCGTCGATATTCGGGGCTCTCGCCCGGAAAGCGCGAGGGCAAGTCGGCCAGTTCGCGGGCCGGTTTCAGCGTATGCATCGAAGTGTTTGCGTCGTTCATCAGTCATCTCCTTGTGAGAAATCGTCAGAAAAACGGACGGAAGACGAGCGGGCATCGTCGCTTTGCCGCCCTTCCTGTAGGGACGACGAACGAGGCCGCGGAAAATCGACAGGCCTCGCCATGATTTTGCAGCGGCGGCTTTTTGCGGCGATTTTGCCGGCGGTTTGACCACCCACTCGCCAGGCGTCGCCGCAAGGTATGCTTGCGCCAAACAGCAAGCTCGCCTTGGGGAACGCACATGCCGCTTCGTCTGCCACCCCTGCCCGCGCTTCGCTTTTTCGAAGCGGCCGGCAGGCATCAAAGTTTCAAGCTCGCCGCCGCCGAGCTGAACGTCACGCCGAGCGCGATCAGTCACGGCATCGTCGGACTCGAGGGAGCGCTCGGCGTCGAACTGTTCGTGCGCGAGCCGCGCGGCATCTCGCTAACGGCGATTGGCGCGGATTATCTGTCGTACGTCTCCGAGGCGTTTTCGCTGATCGCGATCGGCACGCAACGTCTGCCCAATCATCGCGCGGATCGGCCGATCGCGCTCAGCTGCGCGCCGACCTTCGCGTCGCGCTGGCTGCTGCCGCGCCTCGCCGGTTTTCGGGCGCGCTGGCCCCATGTCGTCGTGAGCGTGGACACGTCGCGTCGCCAGGTCGGCTTTCCGGTCGACGGCTTCGACTTTGCGATCCGCATGAGTCGCGCGCCGGTCGCCGGCACGGCATGGACGCGCCTGTTCGGCGAGCGCTTCGTGCCCGTGTGCAGCCCTGCTTATCTGGAAACGCTGCGCGACGAGCACGGTGTCCCGAGCCTGCGACGCGCGACGCTTATTCACGTGAACGCCGCAAGTGAAGACTGGCAGGCGTGGCTCGACGCGACCGGCACCGGCGGCATCGATACACGCGGCGGCTTGCACGTCGACACGATCCAGCTCGCCTTCGAGGCGGCCAGCATGGGCCTCGGCGTCGCGCTCGGCCGCAAGCCGCTGGTCGACGGCGATCTGGCGAGCGGCGCGCTGGTCGAGGCTTGCGCGGCCACCGTCGCATCGACCACCGCCTACTGGCTGGTCAGCGCGGAGAATGCGGACAGCGCGATCCGGCGGCCCGAGCTCGCCGATTTCAAACGTTGGCTCGTCGACGAGGCGGCGGCCTTCGACGCGCATGCGGACGCGGCGGCGAACGACGAAATAGCAACGCATAGGTGAGCCACTTTCACCTGTCGTCGAAATCTTTTCCTTTGCCGGCTGCGCGGCGGGCTGCGACGATGGTGGCCAAGGAGGAGCCGCCATGTCGACGACCCATAGCAAGCAACCCGCCCCCGCCCTCGCTCCGGCGACGACCGTCACCACGACGCTCGTGATCGTCGCCGGTGCGCTGATCCTGAGCGCCGCGATGGGCATCCGCCAGACCTTCGGCCTGTTCATCGGCCCGTTCTCGTTCGACCGCGGTCTGCCGGTCACACTGATCGCTTTCGCGATCGCGCTGCACAATCTCGTGTGGGGCTTCGCGCAGCCGTTCGCGGGCGCGGCCGCGGATCGCTATGGCTCGGCGCCGGTGGTCGCGTTCGGCGCTTCGACGTTCGCGGCCGGCCTCGCGCTGTCGGCGGTCGCCCCGAGCGGTGCGCTACTGGTGACCGGCATGGGATTGCTGGTCGGCATCGGCGTGAGCTGCACGACCTTCGGCGTGGTGTTGCCAGCGGTCAGCCGCGTTGCGTCGCCGGAGAAGCGCAGCGTCGCGATGGGGCTCGTCAGCGCCGGCGGCTCCGCCGGACAGGTGCTGATGGTGCCGCTCGTACAAGGCATCCGGCTGCATTCGGGCATCGCGACATCGCTATTCGTGCTCGCTTTCGCCATGCTGCTGATCGCGCCGCTCGGCATCGTGCTCGACCGGCGTGCGCCGATCCACGCAACGGCTCAGGCGCGGTTCGAGGACGCGCCCGCGGCGGCGCTGCGCGAGGTTCTGTCACAAGCGATGCGCCATCGCGGCTACCGCTTGCTGACGCTCGGCTTCTTCACCTGCGGCTTTCAGCTCGCGTTCATCGCGACGCATCTGCCCGAGTATCTGACGCTGTGTCATATGCCGATCGGGCTGGGCGCCACCGCGCTTGCGCTGATCGGCCTGTTCAACATGGCGGGCAGTTGGGCATGTGGTTGGCTCGGCGGCCGGTTCCGCCAACATCATGTGCTCGGCTGGCTTTATCTGATTCGCAGCGCGACGATCGCCGCATTCTTCGCGCTGCCGAAAAGCGCTGTGTCCGTGGTGATTTTCGCGGCGGTGATGGGCCTCACGTGGCTCGGCACCGTACCGCTGACGAGCGGGCTAGTCGCCAAGGTGTTCGGCACGCGTCACCTCGGCAGCCTGTTCGGCGTGTGCTTTCTGAGCCATCAGATCGGCTCTTTTCTCGGCGCGTGGCTCGGTGGCCTCGTGTTCGATCTGACGGGCTCGTACTCACTGCTATGGGTAGCGACGGTCGCGGCGGGATTGATCGCGGCACTGCTGCATTTCCCGATCGACGACACCGTGGTGATGACGCCCGCGCGGCGTTCATCTCGCCCCGCGCAGGCGTGATGCGAATTGCCGATAGAGATGATGAAGCGATTCCAGTCGAGGCTACTTTTTCGGTGCATCCGCCGTGGCTTTCGGCACACGCCCCATCAGATAGAACTCGTCGTTCGGACGCATCGAGATCACGTTGGCCATCCGGTTCGACAGCCCGAAAAACGCGGTGATTGCCGCGATGTCCCAGATGTCTTCATCGGTGAAGCCGTGGCCGCGCAGTGTCTGGAAGTCTTCTTCGTCGACCGTGCCCGACGCGCGGCACACCTTCAGCGCGAAATCGAGCATCGCCTTCTGGCGGTCCGTGATGTCGGCCTTGCGGTGATTGACCACGACCTGATCGGCGAGCAGCGGCGCTTTTTCGTAGATGCGCAGAATCGCGCCGTGGGCGACCACGCAGTAAAGACAATCGTTGACCGCGCTCGTCGCGACCACGATCATCTCCCGCTCGCCTTTCGTTAGACCGCCCTCTTTCAGCATCAACGCATCGTGATAAGCGAAGAACGCGCGGAATTCGTCGGGCCGATGCGCGAGCGTCAGAAACACGTTCGGCACGAAACCCGCTTTCTCCTGCACTTCGAGAATGCGGGCACTGATGTCTTCGGGCCACTCGCTCGGCTCGGGGACCGGGTAGCGGCTGATGGGCTGAAGCGTGGCCATGCGCTGTCTCCGTGATCTCGGTCGGGGTATGCCGACCATTGTAGCAACGCGATTTCGCGGTCGCCCGCGCTTCACCGGGTCCGCTCGATCACGTCCGACATTGCCGCCCGTATCGTCTAGACTTTCAGTTCGGCATGCGTGAAGCCGCCCGGCACGGCGGCGACGAAAGGAGCGACCATGTCAAACGTTACGCACGACGCGCGGGCCCCGGTGGTCAAGGTGCGGCCCGAACGGGAAATGGCGACGATGCAGCGGCTGCCCTATTTCGTCGGGATTTCGGCGAGCACCGCGGGCAGCACCGGGCTGTCGATGTACATGGTCGTGGTCCCGCCTGGCGGCCATGCGGAGCCGCACTTTCACGCCGACTACGAGACAGCGATCTATATGCTCGAAGGCAAGATCGAGACGCGCTACGGCCCGGGCTTGCGCGAGTCGGTCATCACCGAGCCGGGTGACTTCCTGTTCATTCCGCCGGGCGTGCCGCATCAGCCGTTCAATCTCGACGCGAACGCCGCGGCGCGCGCGATCGTCGCGCGCAATCACGCGGACGAGCATGAGCGCGTGGTGCCCTATGATCCGTCCGAGGATGCGTGAGGCAACGGGCCTCTTCCCGGACCGCCTCGCCTGAAACGAGGCAAATCATGCTTCTCAACCCGGTTTGATCAACTTGCCGCGCGGCGCATGCAGGCCGCGCCGCGTCGTGCGCCGCGCCCATTCGTCGGTCGCGCGCGATTTCGTCGGCGTTCTTTCACAACGCCGACTCGCCACCTGTGCTTAAATCCGTCTTTCGCGTCGACGCGCGCGCGTGCCCCCGCACGGCCGTTCGCGTCGTTTGTGGCATGTATCGGCCTCGGCGCTGACGATTCTTTTTTCTTTTATTGGCTTATCAGGAGCGCGGTTGTGTGGCATTTCCCGGTCGCTATTCCACCGTCTGCCGGCGTGTGGGCCGTCTTCATGAGCGTGCTCGTCACGCAGCTCGGCATGCCGATTCCGGCCGCGCCGATGCTGATTCTCGCTGGAACGATGGCCGCGGTGGGAGAAGCCTCGTACGTCAACATGATCTGCGCGGCGGTCGGTGCGACGCTGATCGCCGACTCGCTGTGGTTTTTCACCGGACGCGCGTACGGCCGCCGTCTGCTCAATTACCTCGTGCGCTTCTCTTTGTCGCTGGACACCACGGTACGCGTCGCGCGCAATACCTATGAGCGCTATGGCGCACCGATTCTAACCGTCGCGAAGTTCCTGCCCGGTCTCGGCCTGATTTCCGCGCCGCTGCTTGGGACGACCGCTATCGGCGTCGGCGTGTTTCTGTGGTGGGACATGGTCGGTGCCACGCTGTGGGCCAGCGTCTGGGTGATCGGCGGCGGCGCCCTGCACGACCAGATCGTGCAAATGATGCTGCTCGTGCGACACAACGGCGGCACGATCTTCGATACGTTCGCGGTGATCTTCGCGGCGGTTCTGGTGTATCGCTGGCTGCGCCGCTTGCAGTTTCGTCGCTGGCTCGCGCATACGCGCATTTCGCCCGATCAGCTCGACGCGATGATGAAGTCGAACGAACCGCCGCTGATTCTCGACGCGCGCCCGGGCACCGTCCGCGAAAAGGAATCGCACCGCATTGCCGGCGCGCGGCCGCTCGATCTCGAGTCGCCCGATCCGATTCATCCGGAATACCTGAAGCGGCCGATCGTCGTCTATTGCGTGTGTCCCAACGAAGCGACCGCGAAGCGCATCGTCAGGCAATTGCATCGGAAGAACATTCATCACGTGCGCGCGCTGAAGGGCGGTCTCGATGCGTGGGAAATGCGCGGCTATCCGGTCGAGCCACTGCCGACCGACTTCAATATGGCGATGGCACACATGCTCGAAGACAAGGGCAACGAAGGCGAATACGCGGTGCGCGCACGTCTCGCGGTGTGAATGAACAGTGGACGAAACACGCGGCATCACGCTCGATGCCGCTTTGCCAAAATCTAAAAATAAATTGACGGCATTTTTAGCTCGTATATTCTAGCTATTGGGAGATCGCGTGGGCGGCGCGGCGAATTAAGCTACTACCGTCTAGTACCGTTTCTTCTCGATCAACCCGTGTCCTGTTTCTTCAATATCCGCTGTGGAGTCGAAACAGGCCGTTCAATACCCTCAACTACGCCAGTCGAGTGTCATTGTGAGAGTCCGAGGCCCTTTGGTGAATTGGAATCGCAGTCAGGCGCGTTGTACTTGCGCTGACGGCGCCAGCGCCGACGGCAGCAACGGCAGCCTTGCGTTTCGCCGCTTTCTGTCCGTCATCACAGTCCTGTCGCGTCGTTCCGTTCGACGCCGCAACGTCCTCTCCGCGCGCGCGTTCATCGCGGTGCGCACAGACGAAGTCGCTTCGCTGCTGCCGTAGCGCCTCTCCTCTTTCATCTCTTTTCGCTGCTCGATTCGTCCGTTTGCACGCGTTTTCGCGAACTGGCTGCTTGCGTCCGCGCGGCACTGACTGATCACCGCGCATCGCGACGGATTCAATCGAACCGCTTCTAATCTGGTAAGCGCTGCGCGTAATTGCGCGGATTCGCTTTGGCGTCGACTCGCCTTGGCGTTTTCCCACCTCGCCGCGCGCGCTATTTAACGCCGTTCACGTGGTGTGCGGCGTGGGATCGACACGCCTATTCGTTATGCGAAACCAACCAATAGCAGGAATCACCGCCGATAGAACGATGCTCCGCGCTCATCCGTCGCACGTGGTCGGCGGACTGAACGACCATCGCGGGAACAAGGACGACTCGCTCGCGCATTTGCGCTCGGCGTGCAATGGCATGCGGAATGGAAACATGCTGCCGACTCGTTATCGACCGCGATATTTCGCGCCTTCGGCGACGCGTGTCGCCAGCGCATGCATACACGAAACCCTGCACACATGACCCAGGTCGCGGACCAAAACAGAGAGAACAATCATGCATGACATCGACGAATTTCTGAAAAAGCATCATGTCACCGAAATCGAAGCAATTATTCCGGACATGGCCGGCATCGCGCGCGGCAAGATCATTCCGCGCAGCAAGTTCGGATCGGGCGAATCGATGCGTCTGCCGCAGGCGGTGATGATCCAGACCGTCACCGGCGACTATCCGCAAAGCGATTCGCTGACCGGCGTCACCGATCCCGACATGGTGTGCGTACCCGACGCGAGCACGATCCGGATGATTCCGTGGGCAGTCGACCCGACCGCGCAGGTGATTCACGATTGCGTGCATTTCGACGGCACGCCGGTCGAAATCTCGCCGCGCTGCGTACTGCGGCGCGTGCTCGATCTATATAAGGCACGCGGCTGGAAACCGGTGATCGCGCCGGAGCTCGAGTTCTATCTGGTCGACATGAACCGCGATCCCGATCTGCCGTTGCAACCGCCGGTCGGACGTACGGGTCGCGCGGAAACCGGACGCCAGGCGTATTCGATCGAAGCGGTCAACGAATTCGACCCGTTGTTCGAAGACATCTACGAGTACTGCGACGTGCAGGAACTCGAAGTCGATACGCTGATACACGAAGTCGGCGCCGCGCAGATGGAAATCAACTTCATGCACGGCGATCCGCTCAAGCTCGCGGACAGTGTGTTTCTATTCAAGCGCACCGTGCGCGAAGCGGCGTTGCGTCACAAGATGTACGCGACTTTCATGGCGAAGCCGATGGAAGGTGAACCCGGCTCGGCGATGCACATGCATCAAAGCCTCGTCGATATGGAAACCGGCCGCAACCTGTTCACCGCCGCCGACGGCGAGCCGACCTCGCTGTTCACCGGCTATATCGCCGGCTTGCAGAAATACACGCCGGCGCTGATGCCGATCTTCGCGCCGTACATCAATTCGTACCGGCGTCTGTCGCGTTTCATGGCCGCGCCGATCAATGTCGCGTGGGGTTATGACAATCGCACGGTCGGCTTCCGGGTTCCGCATTCCGCGCCGGTCGCGCGCCGCATCGAGAACCGGATTCCGGGTGTCGATTGCAATCCGTATCTGGCGATTGCCGCGACCTTGGCGGCGGGCTATCTCGGCATCACGCAGCGGCTCGCCGCAACCGAACCGCTGGCGAGCGACGGCTATGCCCTGCCCTATCAATTACCGCGCAATCTCGAAGAAGGCTTGACGTTGATGAGCGCGTGCGAGCCGATTGCCGAAGTACTCGGCGAGCAGTTCGTCCGCGCGTATCTCGCGTTGAAAGAGACCGAATACGAAGCGTTTTTCCGGGTGATCAGTTCGTGGGAACGCCGGCATTTGCTGCTGCACGTTTGAGTGCTGCGGGCCAATCGGTCAATGAGAACCTTGAAAAGACGGAGGCAGTATGAGCTATAAGACTGAAGACGTGATGTATGCGGAAAAGGAAACGTCGCAGCATGGCGGCACGAAAGACGCGCCGACCTCGCAAGCCACATCGCGCAGCACCGCCGAATACCGCGCGCTCGATGCCGCGCATCACATCCATCCGTTCTCGGATATGGGCTCGCTCAATCGCGCGGGTTCTCGCGTGATCGTCAAGGCGCAAGGCGTGTACCTGTGGGACTCGGAGGGCAACAAGATCATCGACGGCATGGCGGGACTTTGGTGCGTGAACGTCGGCTACGGCCGCCAGGAACTGGCCGACGCCGCATTCCGGCAGATGCGGGAGCTGCCGTACTACAACACGTTCTTCAAGACGACGCATCCGCCCGTGATTGAACTGTCTGCCCTGCTCGCCGAACTGACGCCCGCCCCATTCAATCACTTCTTCTACTGCAACAGCGGCTCGGAAGGCAACGACACCGTGCTGCGCATCGTCCATCAATACTGGGCGACGCAACGACAGCCCGCGAGGAAGTTCGTCATCGCGCGCAAAAACGCTTATCACGGGTCGACGATCGCGGGCGGCACGCTCGGCGGCATGGCTTATATGCATGAGCAGATGCCATCGAAGGTCGAGAACATCGTACATATCGATCAGCCCTATTTCTTCGGCGAAGCGGCAAGCGATCAGACGGCGGAAGAATTCGCACTGGCTCGCGCGCGGCAGCTCGAAGCGAAGATTCTCGAACTCGGTGCGGACAATGTCGCCGCATTTATCGGTGAGCCTTTCCAGGGAGCGGGCGGCGTGATTTTTCCGGCTGAGACGTATTGGCCGGAAATCGAGCGCATTTGCCGCAAGTACGACGTGCTGCTCGTCGCGGACGAAGTGATCGGCGGCTTCGGCCGAACCGGCGAATGGTTCGCGCATCAGCACTTCGGCTTCGAGCCGGACCTGATCACGCTCGCGAAGGGACTGACGAGCGGTTACGTGCCGATGGGGGCCGTCGGTCTACATGATCGCGTCGCCCGCGCACTGATCGACAACGGTGACTTCAATCATGGCCTCACCTACTCCGGGCATCCGGTCGCGGCGGCCGTCGCGCTTGCGAATCTGAAACTGCTGCGCGACGAGAGGATCGTGGAGCGCGTCAAAGTGGATACGGGTCCGTACTTTCAGAACAAACTGCGTGAGACGTTCGCCGGTCATCCTATCGTTGGCGAGATCAGCGGCGCGGGCCTCGTGGCGGGCGTGCAACTCGCTGAGAAGCCGCTCGAGCGCAAGCGCTTCGCGAATGGCGGCGATGTCGGTACGATGTGCCGCGACTTCTGCTTCAACGGCAATCTGATCATGCGCGCGAGCGGCGACCGGATGTTGCTGTCGCCGCCGCTCGTGGTCAGCCGGCCGGAAATCGACGAAATCGTCTCGAAGGCAGAAGCGGCGATCGATGCGACCGCGCGGCAGGTGGGCATCCGATAGCACTGCGTGGTTGCGATTCAGTTTCCCTCAGCCCTCGAGTGCCCGCACAGCCTTCAAATCGCCGGTCGGCCGCAGGATCGCACCAATCATCTGCCCCCCCGTGACCGCCGCCGGAACGCGCGGCGGTCCTGCTTTACGTTGTACCGGTCGCGCGAGCGTTCCAGGTTATGGTCAGAAAGGCCACCAGCCCTTACCGCCGTTGTCTGCATCATGGTCCGGGTGCGACCCGTCATGATGCCCGTGCGTGTCGGAGTCCCGGTCGAAGTCGAAAAGATCGAACAGGTCGCCGATCGCGGGCGCATTGACCGGCACGTATGGGTTATCGCTGTGCTGGACCGGGTTCGGCAAGTTGTCACGACTACGTCCGGTAATCGGTGGCAGCCCCCAGTTGCGTTCGATGAACTTGACCAACGACGCGTGATCCGCATAGCCGTGCGAAATGCGCCCGCCAGCGGAATACTTCGACACTGCGATCATCGGGATACGCGAGCCGTCACCAAAGTAGTCGATGGGCTGCACATAGCCGGAATCGTAGTAGCCGCCGCCCTCGTCGGTGGTGATGAGGATCGCGGTAGTGGCCCATAGCTTCGGATCGCTCTTCACCGCGTCGACCAGTTTTCTCACGAATGCCTCGTAAAGCCCAAACTTCGACGATGTCGGATGCCCATCGAGCAGTCCGCCAGGCTTCACGAACGACACAGCTGGCAGATTGCCCGCCTGGATATCCGCGTACAGGTCTGGCAAGTCCGCAAGATGTGTGTTCCGGACGTGCTTGTTCGTCATGATCGACGTCTCGTACAGGAACGGATTGCAGATGTTGCAGTAGACGCTTGTCGACGGATCCTTAATGAAGCTGTTCCAGCCCTCCCCGTAGTACTTCCACGGGATCTTGCGATCAAGCAGCGTGTCCCCGACGGTGCGCACGGGTGACGGGGGGATCGTGAACGGCGACTTCGTTCTGTCGAGCACCGTGCCGTCGCCGTTATATCCCGGGTTGTAATTGTTGAGCAGGTAATAGTGCTTCGGCGCGCAGTTCGGCTTGGGATCGTAGGGCAGCGATTCAAGGTATTGGCGGATCGCGCCGACGCCGGGCTGGCCCGGGTCCGAACAGTTGCTATAGCTGCCCCCCGAGTAACCGTCCTGGGTGTACCAGTTGTTGGTGCCGGCCAACGGATCAGCGTTCTCGATCTGATCCGACGGCGGCGTTGCCGCATTGCCGCTGCCGTCGGTGTAGTAGTACGCATCAGCCGCACCGATCATGATGCTGTTCGCCCCGGTTCCGCCCATCACCGGTTGGTGATAGTTATCGCTCATCGCGTATTGCTGGGCCAGTTTCGTGAAGTACGGCATGTCGCCGTTGTTCACGTTGTAGAAGCCAAGCGCATTCGAGCCTTCGCCGGTGGTCTGATCGGTAAAAGGCGTCGGTTGCGGCTTGCCGTTGCTGCCCGCGCCGATGGTGGTTTCCACCCATGCGAACAGATCGCCGAGGCACCCGCTCGGATTCTCGCGGCTCGCATGTGCGACGGCACAATCCGCTTGCTGCCACGCCTGATAGAAGCGGTGCACCGGACCGCCCATGTACGCATCGTAGAGTGGCGGCTGCAACAGATATGGACCGCTCGGCAACGCGTTGTAGTTGGCCACCCGCGAATCCTTTACATCCTTCGGCAGTCCGGTCGCGCCGCTCAGCAACTGATCGATGTCGGACGCCTCGAGTGCCGTGCCTTCGGCCTGCACGGCCGCATCGTGAGTCGCGAAAGGTGGCGGACTTGCGTCGCTAGCCGCCGTCGGCGCACCGCCGGTATTGGGGGCCGGCAGCAGCATGTACGGGGTTTTGTTCGGCGGGGCTAACGCAAATTTTGCCGGTCCAACCAATTGCGCTTCGTATTGCTGCGCCTTGTTGAAGTTCGGGCCCGGCGAACCATCCGCATTGACGATGCCCCGCGACAGCAGATTCCACACTGATTGGCCTTGCGGTGGTTGGTAGGTGCCGAACACGTGGTCGAACGTTCGGTTTTCGCCGACAACGATGATCACATGCTTGATTGGCGTTAGGGTCTGGGCCGCATGATCGTCCCTTGCCGCAGACACCCCTGTGGGCATCGTAGCGAATGCGAGCGCGGCCGCTCCCGCAACTGCTGACATCGAAAGTCGTAGGTACAGCTTATTGCATCGTTGTGACAGGTGGAATGTCGCCATTTGCCGTCTCCTTACCGTTGGTTACAACGGTAAGACCTTAGGGTTCCTGCATGAACATGGAGAGTCGCTCGCATTACAGTTGGCTGTCGTCGGACTGCCTGAACGCATTGCGTCCACGATAGGGCGATTGATTACTGACAAGTGTCCGAAACGGCCGAATCATGGCTATGAATGGCCGGTTATCGACGTCGGCGGCATGACATTTGCGCAGTGTTCCGGAAAGGACTCGCAGGTCGGTGTGCGCGTTTCGTTCAGAGTTTTCCGCGTGCGCCGTTACCATTCGACGATGGCCTCGTATCGAGTGCCGTCCTTTATCCGTCTAACGCATCACAGGACCCACCCATGACCCACCAGATCGCTTTGCTCCCTGGACTGCTTTGCGACGACGCAGTGTGGGCCGATCAGCGCGGCGCGCTTGGCGCGATCGGCGCCTGCTTCGTGCCCGACTACGGCATGCGCGACTCGCTCGGCGCGATGGCCGAACGCGTGCTCGAGTCGGTTTCGGTAGACCGCCTGCTGGTCGCGGGTCATTCGATGGGAGGACGGGTCGCGCTCGAAGTGGTCCGGCGCGCACCGGAACGGGTCGCCGGGCTCGCGTTGCTCGACACCGGCTATATCCCGCGCGCCGCTGGCGAGGCCGGCGAAAACGAACGCGCGCAGCGACTGCGCCTGCTCGAGCTCGCGCGCACGAAAGGCATGCGGGCCATGGGCAACGAGTGGGCGCCCGGCATGGTCAACGCCGACCGCCACGATTGCGCCATCTACGAGGCGGTGCTCGACATGATCGAGCGAAGCACGCCGGACAAATTCGCGGCGCAGATCCGCGCGCTGCTCGATCGTCCCGACGCAACGGCCCTGCTTCGCGACATCGCGTGCCCGACGATGATCGTCTGCGGCCGCGATGACAAATGGAGTCCGTTGGCGCGTCACGAGGAAATGCACGCGCAGATTCGTGGCTCGAAGCTTCGCGTGATAGAACGAAGCGGTCACATGTGCACGATGGAGCGGCCCGACGATGTGACCGAAGCGCTGGTCGAATGGGCTCGGTGGGCGGCCGGGTTCGATACGGCTCGTTGATCTGTTCGACGGCCGCCTGGCCGTCAGCCGTCGTCCGACGCGAGGAAATGCCACGCCTTGTCCTTGCGCGTCTCCAACCCGTAGCGCCACGCGTAATGATCATTGCTCGCACACCGCAATAGCGGTGCGATAAAAACATTGCAAGCGTATGACAGCGGGCGCGGTTGTTTATCGACGTGTAGCACCGTATGCTTGGATACGTCGCTTTCCATTCGTCAACTTCGAGAAGGTCATTCAGTCATGAACGAATACTGCATGTTCAAGGGAAAACTACTGCGCGCGGCGCCTTTCAAAGATTCGTATATAGGCAGTCCGCACTATGTGATCACGGTGACTGGCAACGACAACACGCCATTCAACATCGTCGTCAATTCGGCGTCGACGCAACCGGGCGCAAGCGGTAACGACGACGTGTACTTCTATGCCGATCTGAACTTCGCCGATCCACTCACCGCGAAACTGCAGCCCCTGAACCTCGGCCTCTACACGAGCGGCTTTCCACGGCTCGATTACTTCCAGGACAGCAGCCTGCTCGACATTCACCGCATGCGGCCGGTCCCCTACGAGGATCGAAACGGCAACCGCGCCGACGTCAACGACATCATCGACGAAATCCTCACCATCGACGAAAGCAAGCCGTCGCAAAGTCTGCCCTACGACAACGGCAGCGGCCAGTTGCACAACCGCGATTTCTGGACACCGACCACCGCGGGCATCGTGGTCTACGGGTTCGGCTTTCTGTTTCTGCCGAAGAAGGACGGTCTTCACGAGACTCACATGAATCAGGGCAATCCGCGCGGCCCGCATTACAACGAAAACGGCGCGTTCCAGGACGGCGCGGTGATCGTGCAGCGCGCCGATGGGTTTGCCGCGATGTTTACCGCGTTTCAGACACAGTATTTGCCGACCAATGCGGCCGGCGATCCGGCGGCGAATGCAGTGGCGTTGCCGGTTTATATTCAGCAAGGTTGATAGCGTCGCTCGTGCATTGGGCAAGTGGAAACCGCCGCGATGCGCGAGAAACAGGTTCTTGCAAAGGGGAAAATCAGATCGCGCGCAAAAGTCCCTCGCGATAGGAACGCACCGCGAGAGACGTCGCGTCGATCAGCGCGCGCTCGCGGCGCCTCGACGCGGAATATGCCGCTGCACCACCGCCAGCGCGATCAGCACGATGACCATTGCGATACCGAGCATCAGCAGATAGCCAGATGCGCCACCGGCCGTGATCACCGCGGCACCGGCGAATGCGCTCAGAATCGCGCCGACGCGGCCGAACGCGAGTGCCGACGCGGTGCCCGTCGCCCGCACGCTGGTCGGATAGACGTGTGCGCACAGCGCGTACATCGTCGATTGCACCGCATTGACGAATGGCCGTGCCCGATACCGACGAGATCACCGCGATCGCCGATTGCCGCTGGGAAGACGCGAGCTACGTGGTCGCCGCGCTCGATCATCCGCTGCGGCGCAAGCCTGACCTCACGCTCGCCGACACGCTGGGCGAACGCTGGGCGATTCCGCCACGCGGCACCGGCCCGTTCGAGCACATGCAGAGCGTGTTTGCCGGGCGCGGGCTGGGACTGCCGAACGTCGTCGTCGAAACGCGCTCGGTCACGGCGCTGAAGAGCCTGGTCGCGCGTTCGGGCTTTCTGAGCTGGATGGCGTCGACGATGTACGTGACCGAAAGCAAGGCCGGCGTGTTCGATACGCTCGGCGTCCCAGGCGTGGTCGGGCGGCGCACGTTGACCGCGTTCCGGCGGCGCCAGGGGATTCTGCCGAGCCCGGCGGTCAAGCTGCTGGAGCAGTTGCGGCAGTTGACGGCGGAGGGCACGACTGCGGGTCGATCGTTTCCCGCACACGCTGCCACTTTCTCGGCGTTTACCCGATAAGTATATTTTATCGACTATTTATCAATAAAGTCTCGTGTTAGATTCCGTCGCCATGCGTCGAGGAAACGAAGCAAGGAGAGCCGGATGGGGGTTTTGATTGGCGTGCCGATCGTGGTGCTCGGCTTCGCATTGCGCTTCAACGCGCTGCTGGTGGTGACGATCGCGGGCGTCGCGACCGGGATAGCCGGCGGCTTGCAGACGGGGGAGATCGTCAGCGCGTTCGGCAAGGCATTCGCGGATAACCGCTATATGGGCCTGATCTGGCTCACGCTGCCGGTCATCGCGCTGCTCGAACGCAACGGTCGAAGCAACAGGCGCGGCATCTGATCTCGCGCTTGCATGCGGCCACCACCGGCCGCGTGCTCTCATCACGTTGGTCGGTACCCTGACGCTCAAGTACGCGCCCTTCGTCGAAACGAAGAACGTCACGCTGATTTCGCTCGTGCTCGGCGCGCTGTTCGCGGTCGTCGCGGCCTACACGTTCGCCATGGCCATCTTCACGATGATCATGGGCAACGCGTTCGCCGCGTTTCCGGTGATGACGGCCGGCATCGGCCTGCCGCTGATCGTGCATCAGTTCAACGGCAACCCCGCGATTCTCGGCGCGATCGGCATGCTGTCCGGTTTCTGCGGCACGCTGATGACGCCGATGGCGGCGAACTTCAACATCGTCCCCGCCGCGCTGCTCGAACTGAAGGACCAGAACGGCGTGATCCAGGCGCAATGGCCGACCGCTTTACTATTGCTGATCGTCAACACCATACTGTTGTACGCGTTCGTATTCCGCTTCTGAGGAGCCGCCGATGACCACCCAGCTCACCCGCGAATTCGCGTCCAGATTCGCCAATGTCGCGCTCGCCCATCTCACGCGCGAATACCCGAACAAGCTCACGCACTCGCTCGAAGGACCGCAGGACGTGCAGGGTCCGCGCGCCTTGCATCCGATCTTCTACGGCAGCTACGACTGGCATTCGTGCGTGCACGGTTACTGGCTGATCCTGCATCTGCTCGAACGCTTCCCGGATCTGCCCGAGGCCGCGCGCATCATCGCCGTGGTCGACGAGCATTTCACCGCGGCGAACGTCGCCGGCGAACTCGCGTATCTGGACCTGCCGCACAACCGCGGCTTCGAGCGTCCGTATGGCTGGGCGTGGCTGCTCGCGCTCGGCGCGCAGTTGCAGTCGATGAAAATCTCGGAAGCCGCGCGCTGTGCGAAGACGTTCGCGCCGCTCACCGAGGCGTTCGTCGAGCGCTTCGAGGAGTTCCTGCCGAAAGCAACCTATCCGCTGCGCGTCGGCACGCACTTCAACATGGCGTTCGCGCTCGCGCTGACGCTCGATTTCGCGCGGCAAACCTCGCGCGAATCGCTCGAGGCGCTGATCGTCCGCACCGCGGAGCGCTGGTATCTGGACGACGTAGCGTGTCAGGCGTGGGAGCCGGCCGGCGACGAGTTCCTGTCGCCGTCGCTGATGGAAGCGGAGTTGATGCGGCGTGTGTTGCCGTCGGCGCAGTTCGCCGACTGGTTCGGACGCTTCCTGCCGGACCTCGGCGCGAAAAAACCGGCGACGCTGTTCGAGCCCGTCACCGTGACCGATCGCAGCGACGGCAAGATCGCGCATCTGGACGGCCTCAATCTGAGCCGCGCGTGGTGCCAGCGTGCGCTCGCGCGTGCGCTGCCCGCCGGCGACGTGCGTCGCACCGTGCTGTTCGATGCGGCCGAGCGTCATCTGCACAGCGCGCTGCCGCATGTGGCCGGCCACTACATGGGCGAGCACTGGCTCGCCACGTTCGCGACGCTGGCGCTCGAAGCTTGAGCGAACCGGGAACGAACTGAACCGGCTTTGAAGAGTTGAAGCCGTGCTGGTTGGGGCGCTTCAGTACGAAGCGCCCTTTTCATTGCCCGTTCAACAGTCCCTGCCTGCGGCGGTAAAATCGCGCAAGGCGATTGCGCCGCTTTAAAGGTGGAAGTTTGACTGAGTTCGAGCAGGGTTTCATTTTGACCCGACATTGGCGGGACACGCCCGCCGGCACGGAAATCGAGTTCTGGCTGGCCACGGACAGCGGGCCGCGCCACATCCGTCTGCGCCCTCAGCCGTCCGTCGCCTTCATTCCGGCCGAACATCGCGAACGCGCCGAAGCGATCCTGCGCCGCGACGCACCGCTCGATCTGCGTTCGCTCGAATTGCGCGACTTCCAGCATCGGCCGGTCAGCGGGCTTTACTGTGCGCAATACCGCCAATTGAAGGGCTTCGAGAAGCGCCTCAGAGAAGGCGGTGTCGATGTCTACGAAGCCGATATCCAGCCGCCCGAGCGCTACATGATGGAGCGCTTCATCACCGCGCCGGTGTGGTTCAGCGGCGTGCCGCAGCAGAATGGTCCGGGGCTCGATGGCCCCTGGCTCGACAGCGAACTCAAACCGTCCAACGAATATCGTCCGCCGTTGAAGCTCGTGTCGCTCGACATCGAAACGAGCGCGCATGCCGAGCTATATTCGATCGCGCTCGAAGGCTGCGGCGAGCGGCAGGTGTATATGCTTGGGCCGCCGAATGGCAACGACGGCAACGCCATCGACGCCATCGACTTCAAGCTCGAATACTGCGAAACCCGCGCACAGCTGCTCGAAAAGCTGATCGAGTGGATGGAGCGGCACGATCCCGATGCGATCATCGGCTGGAACCTCGTGCAGTTCGATCTGAAGGTACTGCAACAACATGCCGAGCAGTATCGCGTGCCGCTGCGCATCGGACGAGGCGGTGCGGTGATGGAGTGGCGCGAACACGGCGTCACGCGCAATCACTTTTTCGCGGGCGTGGCGGGTCGTTGGGTCATCGACGGCATCGAGGCATTGCGTTCGGCGACGTGGAGCTTCCCGTCGTTCAGCCTCGAATACGTGTCGCGCTCGGTGCTGGGCGAAGGCAAGGCGATCGACAATCCGTATCAGCGGATGGACGAAATCCAGCGC
The DNA here is from genome assembly GCF_050434085.1 of Paraburkholderia sp. UCT70. Classification (NCBI taxonomy): domain Bacteria; kingdom Pseudomonadati; phylum Pseudomonadota; class Betaproteobacteria; order Burkholderiales; family Burkholderiaceae; genus Paraburkholderia; species Paraburkholderia sp. UCT70. The sequence goes on from NZ_JBNPVZ010000002.1 coordinate 2,899,242, forward strand.
CGCTTCGACGAAGACAAGCCCGCGCTCGCGCGTTACAACCTGAAGGACTGCGAACTCGTCACGCGTATCTTCGCGAAGACCGAGTTGCTGCCGTTCCTGCTCGAACGCGCGACCGTGACCGGCCTGCCCGCCGATCGCAGCGGCGGCTCGGTCGCGGCGTTCACGCATCTGTACATGCCGCGCATGCATCGGCAGGGCTATGTCGCGCCGAATCTCGGCGACGTGGCCGGCGCCGCGAGCCCCGGCGGCTTCGTGATGGATTCGCGGCCCGGGCTCTACGACTCGGTGCTCGTGCTCGACTACAAGAGCCTGTATCCGTCGATCGTCCGCACGTTTCTGATCGACCCGCTCGGTCTGGTCGAAGGCATGCTGCATCCCGACGACGCGAGCTCGGTACCAGGCTTTCTCGGCGCGCGCTTTTCACGCACGCGTCACTGCTTACCGTCGATCGTCGCGCAGGTGTGGCAGGCACGCGAAGCGGCCAAGCGCGAGCACAACAAGCCACTATCGCAGGCGCTGAAGATCATCATGAACGCGTTCTATGGCGTGCTAGGCTCGACCGGCTGCCGCTTCTTCGATCCGCGGCTTGCGTCGTCAATCACGATGCGCGGCCACGAGATCATGCACACCACACGCGAGCTGATCGAGGCGCAAGGCTACGAAGTGATTTACGGCGACACCGATTCGACCTTCGTCTGGCTCAGGCACGCGCATGACGAGGAAGACGCCGCGCGCATCGGCCGCGCGCTCGTCGAACATATCAACGCGGCGTGGCGGCAGAAGCTGCAGGCGCGCTTCGGTATCGACAGCGCGTTGGAACTGCAATTCGAGCGGCACTATCGGCGCTTTTTCATGCCGACGGTGCGCGGTGCCGAGGAAGGCAGCAAGAAACGCTACGCAGGACTTACGGTATTGCCGGACGGTCGCGAGGACGTGGTCTACAAAGGGCTCGAAACCGTGCGCACCGATTGGACGCCGCTTGCGCAGCAGTTTCAGCAGGAGCTGTATCGGCGCATCTTCAAGCAGCAGCCGTATCAGGATTACGTGCGCGACTATGTGCGCGATACGCTCGCCGGCCGGCTCGACGATCAGCTCGTCTATCGCAAGCAGTTGCGCAGACCGATCGACGCTTACGAGCGCAACGTGCCACCGCATGTGCGCGCGGCACGCGTCGCCGATGAGTTCAATCGCCAGCAGGGACGTCCGCTGCAATATCAGAACGGCGGCTGGATCAGCTACGTGATGACGGTGGCCGGCCCCGAGCCGCTCGAAACGCTGCGCTCGGCGATCGACTACGAGCACTATCTGACGCGGCAATTGCAGCCGGTTGCCGACGCGATTCTGCCGTTGCTACGCGACGATTTCACGACGCTGATGTCGGGGCAGAAGCAGTTGTTCTGATCGGGGCGGCGAACGCGCGGCTGCGAGCATGGACGAATTGCCTACTTCACCATGGACGGCGGCCCGGCCTCTTCATCGGAGTGCGTGTTATGCACAGCAAAGGTGCGGCAGAGCGAGTTGCCGCGGGTCGCGTATCGCATGCTCCGCGCTCTCCAGGCCGGCGTAAATCGACGGCGCAATGTAACTGTGCCGCTACATCGGGGATGGCTAAAAATGTCAATCAGACACCGGTAATCCGTGGTTAAAGGCGGAAAAAAACTAATCCTTAGTTTTGATTTGCAACCCTATCAACAGAATTAGAGAGCCATCATAATTTGAAGTATTCTAATTTCTTCGGTTGTCCGCGCAATTGGCCGGATTTGCATTGTTGCTTGACCTAACCCTTTATTGTCCTATAGTGCCATTTGATCGGCCTCAGAAATATTGTGGGGGCGTGTGTGTGATATCCGTGAATCTGTAGCCCCAACGATCTGCAACGACAGGAGAAGATGCATGAAAGCAATCCACGCCGTCAAACTGGTCGGTACCGCCCTTCTGATTTCGGGTTCGATTCACGCCTATGCGCAGGCGAGCAACGCTAACGCCCCTGCGTCTGCCCCGACCACGACGCCCGAAGCCCGATCGCATTACAAGTCAATGAAAGCAGCGAACCGGGCGCTACAGCGTCAGGTTCGAAATGCGCTGGTGAAAGACAGGAACATCTCAACGGCCAATATCACAGTTCGCGCCCGCGATGGTGCTGTCACGCTGCAGGGCAGCGTACCGCTTCAGGCACAAAGCGACCGGGCAACCGAGGTGGCGAAAGGGGTACCTGGCGTAACTTCGGTCAGGAACGCGCTGTCGATCCGTCCTGTGGGCACCTGAAGCAGTCCTGGACCCCGCTTTGCAGGAAGGCCGGCGCTCTGACCGTGCATTCCATTGATGGCATAGCAAATGCGGCACATGGTGGCGGGCCGGCTCGACAGCCGGCCTTCGCTATGCGGATATCTTCTCGAGTTCGAGCCCTTTCGTCTTCGGCCCCATCAAGCCAATCGCCAGCATCACGATCAGCATCGCGCCCGCGATGAACACGAACACGCCGGTCGTGCCGAAGTAGCGCAACACGGCCGCGATCAGAAAGGCCGTGAAAATCGCGGAAAAGCGGCTCCACGAGTAGACGAAGCCGACCGCGCGCGCCCGGATGCTGGTCGGAAACAGTTCGGCCTGGTACGCGTGATAACTGTACGAAATGATGTTGCCGGCCAGCGTCAGGCACACTCCGAGGCTCACGAGAAGCACCGCACCCGATACCTGACTGAACCACAACCCGCACACGATATTGACGCCGGCCATCACGACGATCACCGTCTTGCGCTCGAAGCGATCGCCGATAAACAGCCCGATGATCGGACCGAGCGGCGCGGCCAATGCGATCACGCTCGAATACATCAGGCTCGTCGTGATCGTGATGCCCTGCTTGATCAGCAGCGTCGGCACCCAGTTCGCGAAGCCATAGAAGCCGACCGTCTGGAAGACGTTGAAGATCGTCATCATCAGCGTGCGGCTGCGGTACGGCGGTACCCACATGTCGCGGAAGCTGCCGCGCGGTGGGATCGTCACCGGCGGCGCCGGCGGCGGCAACTCGCGGCCATATTCGTGACGTACCTTCGCCTCGAGCGCGTTCATCACGCGGTCGGCTTCGGCGAGACGTCCTTGCTGCGCGAGCCAACGCGGGCTTTCCGGCAACGCGCGGCGAATCCACCAGACGAATAGCGCGCCATGCGCGCCGATCAGCACGACCCAGCGCCAGCCGTCCAGACCGAACAGCGTGCGCGGCACCAGCAGAAACGATAGAAACGCGACCACCGGCACGGCCGTGAAGCCGACCGCCTGCTCGCACGCGAACGCGCGGCCGCGGATCTGTTTCGGCACCAGCTCGGAGATGTACGTGCCGATCGTCACCAGTTCGACGCCGATGCCGACACCGGCGACGAAGCGCCAGAAATTAAGGCCCGTCGCGGTCTCCTGAAACGCCATCACGACGTTCGCCGCGGTGTACCACAGCAGCGACCAGGTGAACACCGCGCGCCGCCCGAAGCGATCCGCGAGGAAACCGCACGCGATCGTGCCGATAAACAGGCCGCTAAACAGCGCAGCGATGAAACTCGCGACGCCGGTCGAGCCGAACAGGCCATGCGTGGTCGCGGTCAACATGCCGCTTTTCACGAGGCCCGGAGCGATATAGCCGGAGTACAGCAGGTCGTAGAGTTCGAAGAAAAAGCCGAGGCTCAGCAGCACCACCAGCTTCCAGACGGAGCGCGTGGCGGGCAAGCGGTCGAGGCGCGCCGAAATGCTGCCGGCGTCGAGCGATGCGTGGCCCGCCACCTGCGCGGGCGCGCTGCGCTCGGCGCTGCCGGCCGCGTCAGTGGAATGCGCCACGGTACCGCCGCTGCGCGCGACGGACCCCGCGGGATCGGGGAATGCCATGTTGTCTGTCTCCTTCTGTTGCGACTGCTTTTACGGCAGGGCTGATCGCTTACCGCGGCCGGTTCGATGCCGGCCTTGCGTCTTGTCGCGCGTCGCACGCGCCACGATGGGTCGACCGGAGTCCGGCCAGCATTCTAGCCGTGCCCGCGTTGCAATTGTTCGAACGTGGTGATTTTCCCGGCCAGCGCGCTCGCCGCGACCGTGTACGGGCTCGCGAGCCAGACGTCGCCTGGTCCCGAACGGCCGGGGAAATTGCGGTTGATCGCGCTGATCGTCACGTCGTTCGGGTTGGCCGATTGCCCCGGTCCGCAGTTTGCGCACGAGCCGCAGCCAGGCATCACGAGCGTCACGCCCGCGCGCTCGAACACCGACAGATAGCCCTGCTCCTCGCAATACGCGCGCACCGCCATCGTGCCGAATTGCAGATACAAACGCGTGCGCTCGGGCACCCGTAGGCCGTGCTCGACGCCCCAGCGCAGCACCTCGTGATAGAAATCGAAGTCATCGCGCTTGCCCGCGGTGCACGAGCCGCCGTACGCGATATCGATCGCGACGTCCTGTTCGAGCCGCGGCGCCGGCACGCCATTGCCGGGGTCGCCCGGACGCGCGAGCATCGGTTCGATCGCGTTCGCATCGATATGGATCGTGTCGCGATAGATCGCGTCCGCGTCGCTTTTCATCCAGCCTTCCAGCACGAAATCGACGCCGCGCCGCTCCTTCAGGAACGCGACCGTGCGCTCGTCCGGTTCGACGATGCCGGTGAAGCCGCCGAGTTCCGCGACCATGTTGGTCAGCGTCGCACGTTCGTCGATCGACATCGCACGCACCGCCGCGCCGCCGTATTCGAACACGAGGCCGATCGCGCCGCCCGAGCGAATCGCCTCCATCCGCAACAGATGCAGCACGACGTCCTTCGCGCTCACGCCGTCGCGCAACTGGCCGTCGATCTCGATGCGCAGCGTCTCCGGCACCTTGCAGCGCACGTAGCCCGTGACCCAGCTATTGGCGATTTCGGTCGCGCCCGCGCCAAATGCGAGGCAGCCGAGCGCGCCCGAATGCGGCGTGTGCGAATCGGTACCGCATGCTACCTGGCCCGGCAGCGCGTATTGCTCGGCCATCAACGCATGACAGATGCCCTCGGAGCCGGGCACACCATCGAGCGCGCCGTGCGAGCGCACCGGGTAGCCGCGCGAAAACGACGTGTGGCCTTCCATCAGATTCGCGACGCCCGGCAACAGACCGTCGCGCACGTGAGGGATGCTCTGCGGCGCGAGCACCAGATGATCCTGGAACGCGATGATGTGATCCGGCGCATGCAGCGGCGCGGGCTTGCCGAACGCCCGATGCATCAGATGCGCGCACATGCCGGTGAAATAGTCGTGGCTGAAGCGCCAGTCGGCGGCGATGAACACGCCGTCGCCGCGCTGCGCGCTCGCGGTGCCCGGATGCAGATGACGGTCGATGATCTTCTCGACCAGCGTTTTCGGCTCGGCGCCCGGCGCCTCGTTCGGGGCATCGCTCGCGCGGCCGCCCGGCGCTGGCCACTCCGCGAACCGGCTATACGCGAGCAGCCCGCCGCTGCGGATGATCTGCTGCGTGAGCGAGTCGCGGCCTTTCAGGAATTCGTCGATCGGCACCGCAACGCCTGCAAGCAGGCGATCGAGCACGGAAAAATCGGTCGTGGTCAGAATGCCGATGTTGTCGCAGTTCTGCTGATAGATACGCTCGAAGCTTTCGGCAACGATCAGGCGAATACCTGCGGACAACTCCGCGAGCGGGCTCGATTCGCGCGACGAGCCCTTGCCGTAGCGCTTGCCGGCCACCGTCACGCGAAAGCCGCCGTCCTTCACCGCATTGCGGCCGATCGGCAGACGCTCGCCGGCCTTGAAGCCGACGTACGGGTACTGGCCGAGGCGCTCGTCGTAGGTGAGCATTACGGTGACGGGCGTGATCTCGTCCGTCGACACGTTGTCGCGCAACGGCCCCGCCGTGTCGCGAGTGAAGTTTTCGCCGGCCAGTTGCGCCTCGATCACGGCCGGGTCTTGCGACAGGTACAGCACGCGGCCGTCCAAACGAATCGTATCGCTCATCACTGCATTCTCCTTGCGCTCACTATACGGTGCGCAAGGCGGATGCCGAAGTGCCGGTGCGGCAACGCTGCCGTCTCGTTTCGCGAATGCTCGATGGCGCAGCCGCGGCGCGGAGTGCGGGTGGTGGAATCGTCTAAGGCGGGTTGCCGAGGAACGACACCAGCGCGGCCGCGCTCGCGCTCAACTGCTCGCGCGCCTTGAAGATGATGATCAGATGACGCTCCGCCCAGGCATCGGCAAGCGGCAGCAGCCGCACGTCGAGCGTGTTCACGTAGAGCAGGCCGACCGGCTCGGGCACGATCGCGATACCGAGCCCCGCATGCACCATCCGGCACAGCGCATCGAGACTGCTCACGCGCATCCGCACGTCGAGCTGCTGGCCCGCGCTCGCCGCCTGCTGCGCGAGCAAACGTGTGAGCGCGCTTTCGCTGCGCAAGCCGACGAAGCTGTCGTGCAACAGATCGTCGAAGTTCACCCGCGCCGCGCTGGCGAGCCGATGCCCACCCGGCACGAGCACCGCGAGCCGGTCCTGCCGGTACGGCACCTGCTCGAACGCCTCGCTGCCAGCAACCGGATTACAGATGCCGAAGTCCGCGCCGTGTTCGTCGACGATACGCAGCACGTCCGCGCTGTTTTCTTCTTCGAGTTCGATCGATACATCCGGGAACGCGCGGCCGAACGCGGCCACGTCTTCAGGCAGAAACTGCACGATCGACGACAGATTCGCGACCACCTTCACGCGCCCTTTGACGCCTGTCGAAAAGCGCGACAACTCCGCGCTCATCCGCTCGATATTGCCGATGATCGCGAGCGCGTAGCGCAGCACGGTCTCGCCGACCGGCGTCACGGTAATGCCGCGCGACTGCCGCTGAATCACCGGCAGGCCGATCAGCGCCTCGATCTCGGCGATGCGCCGGCTCACCGCCGACGACGCGATGAACTCGCGCTCCGCCGCGCGCGCGATATTGCGCTCCTGGCAAACGGCGACGAACAGACGCAGCGAAGTCAGATCGAGTTTCTTGAGCAGGTTTTCCATGGGACGAGGCGACGGATCTTACGACAATGGCGGCAGATCGCTGGAATCGTGGTCGTTATCGTCTCACGGCACGCGGTGTTGCGCCATTGCGCCGACGGCGGTCCTCACAGCGCATCATGAAAGATGATGCCGACCGTATGCCGATGTCCCGAGCGCAGGCGGCTCACGCCGTGCCGCAGATTCACGCGATACGGCCCGCGCGTACCCTGCACGGGCCGGCTGTTCACGGTGAACACGACCGCGTCGCCCTTCGCGAGCGGCACGACTTCGGCACGCGACTGCATGCGCGGACGCTGCTCGGTCATCACGAACTCGCCGCCTGTGAAGTCGCGCCCCGGCTCCGACAGCAGTACCGCAACCTGCAGCGGGAACACGTGTTCGCCGTACAGATCCTGATGCAGGCAGTTGAAATCGCCCTCGCCGTATTGCAGGATCAGCGGCGTCGGACGCACCTGGCCGGCGTCATGGCAGCGTCGAATGAAATCCGCATGTTTCGGCGGATAGCGCACGTCGATGCCCATCGCCATGTTCCAGCGGTTCGCGACCGGCACGAGGTGCGGATAAAGGGCACCGCGCAAGCCGCCGACGAGCGACGGCAGCGGATACGCAAAGTACTTGTATTCGCCGCGACCGAAGCCGTGGCGCGCCATGACGACGCGGCTGCGATAAAGCGCGTCGCGTGTATAGAGCGCGCTCAGCGCGTCGCATTCGCGCGGCGTCAACAGTTGCGGCACGGCGGCGCAGCCGTACTGATCGAGATCGTGCTCGATCCGCGGCCAGTCGAGTGCGTCGGCGCGTTGGTCGATCGTTTGGGTGGGAGCGATTGCGTTCATCGTCGATGAGTGGGCGGCGCGGGCTCGTCGCCCGCGCCATCAAAGTAGGTAGCTCGATGAGCTTAGTGTACGAGTGTGGTGGCGGGAAAACACTCCGGGTCTTGCTATCAAATTCAGCCGCACGGCACGGACGCACGATTCACGCTACGCTGTCGGTATCGTTGCGGCCGCATTTGCCGCCGCCGCATCGCACTTCATTCCGCCAGGACAACCATGAAACAGCAGCTCGCCATCGATTTTGTTTCCGACATCGCCTGCCCGTGGTGCGCGATCGGCCTGTCGTCGCTGCAGCTCGCGCTCGCGCGGCTTCAGGACAAAATCGACGCGCGTATCGTCGTGCATCCATTCGAACTGAATCCGCAGATGGGACCGGACGGCGAAGACATCGTCGAGTATCTCGGCAAGAAATACGGCCGCACGGCCGCGCAGATTGCCGAAACGCAGGCAATGATCCGCGAACGCGGCGCGAGCGTCGGCTTCGATTTCGGACCGCGCACCCGCACCTACAACACGTTCGACGCGCACCGCCTGCTGCATTGGGCCGGCCTGAAGGGCCACCAGTTACCGCTGAAGCTCGCGCTATTGCGCGCGTATCATGCCGACGGCAAGAATCCGGGCAATCATGACGTGCTGGTCGAAGCGGCCCGGTCGGTAGGACTCGACGCCGACGAAGCGCGCGACGTGCTGACGAGCGGCGCGTATGCCGATGAAGTGCGCGAAGCGGAAAAGAACAATCAGGAAATGGGCATTCAATCGGTGCCGTCGATCATTTTCAACCGCCGCTATCTGGTGACCGGCGGCCAGCCGGTCGAGCAATTCGTGCAGGTGATCGAGGAGATCATGGCGAAAGAGACAGCGTAAGATCCGGCCAATTGCTAACGGAGCCCATCTTGCACGCGCTGACGGTTTTAACGAAAAGAAGCTGGAACGAGGTGCCCCGATGGGGGCTGATAATCGGCGGCGCGGCAATCATGTTTTTCGGGCAGGTCGCGCTGATATTTGCTCAATACGCGCTGTGGGGCCCGCCGGCGCCGCATAAAAACCCGCTCGCCGATAAACCGATTCCGGTTCAGCTGTTCTTTATCACCATTCTGATGCCGTTCCTGGAGACGATCGTCGGGCAATGGTTGCCCATTCGGCTCATCAACGGCGTCTTTCGTTCGTCGTGGCGGGTTGCCGCGGCGGCGTCGATCGCGCTGTTCACGCTGATGCACGGCTATGTCGATCGTGCGGTCGCGACGATTCTGTTGGGCGCGGTGGTGCTGGCGGCGGTGTTCATCGTCGAAGCGAAGCGTAATGGACGGCCCATTCTGAGCACCTGGCTCACGCATGCACTCGCGAATGCTTGCGTGTTGTCTCTTCAACACATCTGAGCCAAGATAGCCTGGGTCCATTGTCCAAGCCGTCCCGGCTGCTTGCAGCAGGTCTTTCTTATCCCACTGCACGCGCCTTAAAGCCGCTTACAGATAGCTGCAAACGTAGTCCAGCGTTTCAACCACATCGATATCGAAGCGGCTCTTGCCAGGCACCGAGAACGATTCGCCCGCGCCATAGGTCTTCCACTCATCGCTGCCGTCGAGACGGATGCGGCATTTGCCCGCCTGCACTTCCATCAGCTCCGGCGCGTCGGTGCCGAAGTTCCGCGTGCCGGGCAGGATCACGCCGAGCGTCTTGCGCGTGCCGTCGGTGAACAGCACGGTGTGCGACACGCACTTGCCGTCGAAGTACACGTTGGCTCGTTTGACAACAGAAACCTGGTCGAATTGCGTTGCAGCCGTCATGGCGGTCTTCCTCTGGATCATCTTGAAGGGATGCGTTGCGGCCCGGTGGGCGCGGCAGACGGCGCGCGATCCGCGCAAGCCGCCCGCGCAGGGCCCCTGCCGGGCGCGAGCCCGCCATCATACATGCCTATTGATGGCGGCAATACGGTAAAGTCTGCCAGAATCATATCGACACCCACACAGACTCATTCGACCCATGCGCTCTCCCGCTCATCCCGCCGGCGCCGTATTGTTGTTGATCGATCTGCAACGCGCGATCGATCATCCGAGCTGGGGCGAGCGCAACAATCCCGCAGCCGAGACGCAGGTGAGCCGCTTGCTCGCGCATTGGCGTAGCCGAGGCTGGCCGGTGTGGCATGTGCGGCACGACTCGACGGAGCCTGGGTCGCACTATCGGCCGGGTCAGGCGGGACACGAATTCAAGGCGTCGAACGTGCCGTTGCCCGACGAACCGGTGATTGCGAAACGCACGAATAACGCGTTCATCGGCACGGGACTCGAGGACCGCCTGCGCGCCGCCGGCCACACGACGCTGGTCGTGGCGGGTGTCATCACCAACAACTCGGTCGAGGCCACGGTGCGGATGGCCGGCAACCTCGGTTTCGATACGTATCTCGTGGCCGACGGCTGTTTCACTTTTGCACGGACCGACTGGCACGGAACGCCGCGCAGCGCCGACGACATTCATGCGATGTCACTGGCCAATCTCGATCACGAGTACTGCACGGTCGTCACGACGGACGCGCTATTGGGCAACGGGCAACCGCAATAGTCGCAACGTCGATCTGCCGCGCGGCGAGCGACAATCAGGTGATACAGGAGGACTTGTGAGAAAAGACAGCGCGAGCACCCTTATTGGCACCATTGCCGCGGCAGCGATTGCGATCGGCACTGCGACCTGTGCGAATGCGCAAACCAGTGGCGGCATGCCGAACGATGTTTCCGCGCAAAGCCAATCCATCGCGGCATCGCCGGCTCGCAACAGACCCGATAGCGAGCTCGCGCGCGACGTGCGGCGCGCGCTCGCACGCACGCCGAACCTGCATTCAACGTCGATTCACGTGCAGGCGCGCCGCGGTATCGTGACGCTGACCGGTTGGGTACCGCAGCGCGCTCAGGTGCAACGCGCGAGCAGTGTCGCGAGATCGGTGCGCGGAGTCAGACAGGTGAATAACCATCTGAATGTGCGCACGAGAGGTGCCAGCGGTCACTAGCGCGAAACGAATAAAAGAAAGTACTCAGCCCGACACGAATGCGCCGGGCTGAGTACTTTCTATCAACCAATCAATCGATGCGTGCGAGTATTCGCCGCGGCGCTCCATTGTTGCGCAACGCCGCCAGGACTCGCGCAATACCTCAACGCCACATACGATAGCTGTAGACCGGCGCGCGATACGAATACACGCGCGGCTGCGCCCAATAGACCGGCGGACGATAAACCTGATAAGCGACAGGCGCGGCCGGTTGAACCACCGTTTCCACGACCTGCGGCATTTCATCGTATTGCGCCTGCGGATAAACCGGCACGTACTGCACGGGCGGCTGAGGATAGTCCTGCCGCACGTATACCGGCTGGTTGTCGTAGACCGGCTGCATCTGCGCGTAGGCCGGCGCCTGCTGGTATTGCATTGGCGGCGGCGCGTATTGCGGCTGCTGGTACACCTGCTGATATTGCTGTTGCGGCGGCGGTTGCGGCACCTGACGCTGCGCGTATTGGACCGGCCGCGGCTTCTGAGGCTGCGGCGGAATACTCGTGTACTTCGAGTTATCGTCTTCGGGAACGCCCGGCGGCAGCGGCGGCACGTCGACCCGCGCGACGTCGGTCCTGGCGGGTTGCCGCTGACCGTGATTGTGCGAGTCGATCATTGCCTGGTAATCGGCCTGATCCTGCTTGCCGCGGTTGATATAGCCATTGCGATACGCGCGGGCCACGTCCGACATCTTCGCATTCGGATCTTCTTTCATGCCGTCCGCATTGACCTTGTACTCGTTCGGACTGAGCGAGCCGGCCGGCACCTCGTCGTCGGACGCATACGCCGCTTCGGGCCCGTCGGCCCACGCTGGATAACACTGCAGCGTTAGCACCGAAGCGACCGTCGTCACCCCGAGCCCCCAAAGCGTCCTTGTTCTCATGATCCACCTCGCGGCCGATTAAGAGTGTTGAAAGCCGAAATTTTTACTTGCAGGTGTGGCTATTTGTCTGCACGTGCAATTGTTATTTTTTAGCACATTCCTTTGACGTCGGCATTATTTTTTCTTTGCAAATGAGCGGTGTAGCGCACGAGTGACACGGCGGGTCCAAAGGCGAGTCAGGAGAAACCCTGAGAGTCAGAGTTGCCGAAATGGACTGCTTGGTACGGCGGCTCCGCACGCCGCCGCGGAGCGATTCTTTTCGCCCTGAATGACGTAGTAGCAACGCGGCCTTTTAGCGCGCCATGTCGTATCAAGCGCCACGCGACAACTCAGCTTTCCCTATTGCGCGCACTACCGTTCTCTGCTCGCGCGAAAGTCAAACAATTCGCATAAAGGACGGTCCGCAATTCACGTTGAATACCTTCCGAAAGATTCGCGGATTACGATTCACTTTATCTTTGCACGCGGCATTCGCTTTACTGAATACGGACATTTCCGTCCTGTCCCGGAGACAGCCCATGAAAGACACCGCCACGCCAACCGCCGCGGATCGGGTTCCACTGACCGCCGCGCCTGCATCGAGCGCCGGTGACGACGGCTCGCTGCCGCATCTGCGCGAGATTGCGTCGTTCGGGCACCAGGTGACCGGCGTCGCCGTCGCCGCGGACGGACGCATCTTCGTCAACTTCCCGCGCTGGACAGAAGACGCGCCGATCTCCGTCGGCGTACTCACGCCCGATGGCGACGTCCGTCCTTATCCCGACGATCGATGGAACGGCTGGCGCAACGCCAGGCGTGACGAGTTGAACCCGCAGGATCGCTGGGTCTGCGTGCAGGCGATGCTGTGCGATTCCCAAAACAACCTGTGGGTACTCGACCCCGGCGCGCCGGCCCAGGCGTTCGTCGTGCCGGGTGCCCCTAAACTGGTCCGCATCGATCTTGCGACGGATAGCGTCGCCGGCTGCATTGCGTTCACGCTCGAAATCGCGCCTCAGGGCAGCTATCTGAACGACGTGCGCATCAGTCCCGACGGCCGTTTCGCCTACATCACGGACTCTGGAACACGCGGCGCGATCGTGGTGGTCGATCTCGGCACCGGTCAAGCGTGCCGCGTGCTCGACGGGCATCCGTCGACGCAAACGGATCCGGGCGTCACGGTCCATGCAGGCGGCGCACCATTGCGGCGTCCCGATGGACGCGGCGTCGAATTTGCGGCCGACGGCATCGCGCTCACTCGCGATGGACTGTATCTGTACTGGCAGGCGGTGAAGGGCAAAACGCTTTACCGCGTACCCACCGAAGCGCTTCGCGATACCACGCTCGCGACCGATGAAGTCGGCAACCGCGTCGAGAAAGTGCTCGAGCATCGCCCCGCCGACGGGCTGCACATTGACCGGACGGGACGCCTGCTGATTACCGCGGTCGAAGAACATGCGGTGAAGGTATGGGACGGCGCGACATTGACGACGTTGCTGCACGAGCCCGGCCTGCGATGGCCGGATACGTTCGCGGAAGGGCCGGACGGCACGATCTACCTGACCGATTCACGCATTCCCGAGATGAACTGGTTCAAGCCGGGCCATCCCGACGCGCTGTCTTCGAGGTTGCTGATCATTGCCGACGCCGCTCCGTCAGCGGCGCCGGACACCAAACCGGGCACGCCGCCCGGCTCGCAAAGCGAAGCGGATCGGAACCGCTCACCCGACTGACGCCACACCGCGGCCGCCGTTCGTCCGTGCGGCCCGGCGCGCCGAGGCCGGCCGGGAACGCGCCATGCTGGTGGAGGACAAGAGCTGGCGCGCCAGCGCGTCTGCCGTATATGCACGCGCCAAACGGCGCCAGGGGTCGAGTGATGATCGGCGAAACCTCATTCGCAACGCACTGCCCGCCTGAAAACGGACAGCCGATGGAGAACGTCGCATGACGATCGGCTGCCCCGAATGCGGCGCGCTCGAAGACATCCCGCCGCTCACCGCACATACCTACGCGCGTTGCCGCGCCTGTCACTTTCCGCTCGAGCGGCGTAGCGGCCGAAGCCAGACCGCGGCGCTCGCCTGCGCGAGCGCGACCTTCGTATTGCTGTTTCCGGCCAACCTCGCGCCCCTGATGTATGTCCATATGCTCGGCGTCGAGCGCTCATCACTGCTGTCGTCGGGAATCGTGGAGATGTGGAACGATGGCTGGTTCATTCTCGCGGTACTGCTCGGCACCTTCGGTATCGTGCTGCCATTCATCCGCTTTGGCGGCCTCGTGATCGTCCTCGTCGCGCTGCGGCTCGGCCGGCGTACCAGAGGAATCGGTGCGCTGTTTCGCTGGACCACCTCGCTCGATATCTGGACCATGCCCGATGTCTATCTGGTCGGCTGCTTCGTCGGTTACGCGCGCGTGACGCAGAATCTGACCGGCACGATCGCCCCCGGCGGCTACTGCTTCATCGCGGCGGCGCTGCTGTCGATGCTCACGCGCGCGTCGCTCGACCGGAGAACCGTGTGGCGCGCGATCGCCGCGGAAAACGAGTTGCCGGAACATGAAGCGCCGCTGTCCTGCACGGTTTGCGATCTGGTCGTGCCGATGTCGCAGGAGGGGCGCCCCTGCCCTCGCTGCGCACTGACGTTGCGCGCTCGCAAAACCGACGCCGTCGTGCGCGCGGCTGCGCTGTCGCTCGCCGCGCTCGTTCTGACGATCCCGGCCAACTTCTTTCCGATGACCACTTCGATGCAACTCGGGCGGACCCAGTCGCACCGGATCATCGACGGCGTCTATCAGCTGTTTCACGCTGGCCTGTGGCCGATCGGCATTCTGATCATCTGTACGAGCATCGTCATTCCGGTGGCGAAGATTCTCGGCATGGCATGGTTCGTCGTCTCCGTTCGGCGCCGTTCGCGCCGGCATCTGCGGGTCAAGGCGCATCTGTACCGCCTGATCGACGAACTCGGCCGATGGTCGTACGTCGACGTGTTCACGATCGCCGCGTTCGTGCCGCTGATCCAGTTCGACGGCATCGCCGCGGCCAGACCCGCCATCGGCGCCACCGCGTTCGCGCTGGTCGTGTTGCTGACGATGGCCGCTTCGCGCGCATTCGACCCGCGCCTGATGTGGGACGTCCACCCGCGGAGCAAGCGATGAGCGGCACGCGTCCCCGTCGTTCGCAGGCCCAGGTGCGGCGCAGCGCGTGGCCCGGCTGGATCTGGGCGGTGCCGATCGCAGCCTTCGCGATGGCCGGATGGCTCGGCGTTCGCGCGTTGATGCATCAGGGCGAGACGGTCACGGTGACCTTCGACAACGCGTACGGCATGAAGCCCGACGACACGATCGTCACGCTGCGCGGCGTGAAGGTCGGCGCCGTCTCGGAGATCACGCTCGCGCCCGATGGCCAACACGTGCAAGCCGAGCTCAAGATAGATCGCGCCGAAAAAAAGTATCTGCGCAGCGAGACCAGGTTTTTCCTGCGCGGCGCACACGTGGATCTCAACGATCCAGCGTCGTTCAAGGGAGTGCTGTCCGGCCCCGAGATCGTGATGGAGCCCGGGCCCGGCGAACCGGCATCGCGTTTCGACGGAGTCGATCGCCGCCCCGCGCTCGCGCCGGGGCACGGCCCGGTCGTCACCTATCTGGTGCGCTTCGACGGTGCGGTCGGCGACCTGAAGAGTGGTGCCGATGTGCAATTGCGCGGTTTCGACGTGGGCACCGTCACCAGCGTGCGCCTGAACTACGACGCACGCACGGGCGCGCTGAGCACCCCGGTGCAGATCGCGCTGAACCCGTCGCAGCTTGGCATCGTCGGCGCGCCGCCACCGGCCGACGGGGACTGGCGCCCGCTCGTCGACGGCATGCTCACCCGCCTCGTGGCCACCGGGTTGCGCGCGCGGTTGTCGCAAGACCCGCCGGTCGTCGGCGCGGCCAAGATCAACCTCGACTTCGTGCAAGGCGCGCCGGTGGCGACGCTCGCCAGCGAGGACGGCATGCCCGTCATTCCGAGTGTCGCCGCCGCGAATCTCGACACGACGATGGCCAAGGCCAACGAGGTGATCCAGAAAATCGACGATCTTCCGATCCGGCAAACCGGCGAACAGGTCCGCAGTATCGCCGCGCATATCAACGCGCTCAGTTCCTCGCCTCAGATCAAGGACAGCCTGACGCACATCGACCACTCGGTCGCGCAGATCGATCACACGTTGCAGCAGGTCTCGCCACAGATCGGTCCGCTCGTCGCGCAATTGCGCGAGACGGCGAACGCGGCCGATCGCACCGTTGCCGCGGCGAACCGGACGCTAGGCGGCGACGCGTCGAGCCAGAACGACCTGCCTGCCGCCATGCAGGAGCTGACCGACACCGCACGCTCGATTCGGGCACTGGCCGACTATCTCGACCGCCATCCGGAGGCGCTGATCCATGGCAGGCAGCAGGAGGCTCAATGATGACGAGGTCCACGTTCCCCGTCGGACGCGCCGTCGCGACATCGCTCGCGACGAGCGTCAGGACGGCGGCGTTTGTCGTAACCGTCGCGGCGATGACGCTCGCCGGATGCGGACACAGCATACCGACACGCTATGTGACGTTGAACCCGATGCCCGCCGACGCGCCGCCCGCCACGGCGCCGATCCCACCGATTCAACTGACCGCCGTGCATATTCCCGCGGTGCTCGATCGGCTCGAAGTCGTCACGCTGGCTTCGCAGAACCGGCTGACGATCGACGATAGCGACCGGTGGGGCGCACCGCTCGCTCAGATGATGCGCAAAACGCTTGCCCAGGACTTGCTCATGCGGCTGCCCGCCGGATCGTCCGTCGTTCCGGATGCACCCGCACCGCCCGGCACGCGCACGCTGGTCGTCACCGTGCTGAATGCCATGGCCGACCCGAGCGGCACGCTGACGCTGCAAGCGGAGTGGACGCTGCTGGCCGGGCACTCGGATCAGGCGCCGCTGCGGCAGCAGGTGACGCTCGACTCCGCGATCAATGGACACGATGCGCTCGCGCAGGCGGCCGCGTTGAGCCGCGTTCTCGGCGAATTGGCCGACCGGATCGCGGCGTCGGTCCTCGCGCACTGACCGACGGCGTCGAGTTCGCTGCCGCATCGATCACGCAGTACCGCTATCGCCTTTCCTTGCGGAAAGCCGGTTGAAACGCTGCTCGACCACGCGTGTTCCCCATTGCGTGCCTTCCGATTCTTCACTTAGCCGAAAGCCGAATGACTCGTACAGATGACGCGCCGCGTCGAGTCCCTTGAACGTCCATAGATAGGTTTCGTCGAACCGCTCGTCGACGAAACGCATGGCATGCGACAGCAATTGCCGTCCAATCCCGGAGCCGCGCAAGGAATCGTCGACGATGAACCAGCGCAAATGAGCGACAGCCGTGTCGTTATCCCCGTCGATCGCGACAGACGCGAGCGTGCGGCCGTTTTCGACGTATAGCCAAAGCCCTTTACCTTCGGCCGGCAATGCGCCCGCGAACTCCGCCAGCCCCGTCGCGACCTTCTTTTCGAAGAAGGCGCCGAAACCCCAGTGTTGCGCGTAATAGCGCCCGTGCAGACTCGCGATATCGCCGATGCAGCCGGCTTGGTAGCCTTCCACGATTCCCGCGGACCCCGCTTCCGGCGCGGCAAGCTTGCTGACGTCGCCTTGCGCGAGGGCGTCCGCGTACAGCGCGAGAGAACGGACCAGCGCCTGCTGGTCGGCGGGAACCATGCGCCGCAGCGCGCCGGACACGCGATCGGTCGCGAACCGGTCGATCTTTTTGCGCAACTTCTGACCTTCGGCCGTCAGGTACAGCTCGGAGGAACGGGCATCGTCTAAAGAGACCGTGCGCTCGACCAGTCCGCTCGCTTCAAGCTTTGCGATCTGCCGGCTCGTATTCGATTTGTCGAGCCGCAGGATGGTCGCCAGATCTTTGGCGCTGATGCCCGGCGACATGCCGATCTCGATCACCGCATGCACGGCCGATGGCGCCAGATCGCTGTCGGCGATGGTCGTGCGCATGAAACCAAGTTCGCGGACCAGCCGGCGGGAAAACTCGCGGAGTTCGAGAATCGTCGTGTCGCGGGGCTTGGCGGGGGCGTCGATCAGGTCCACGATGGGGCTCACATATCAGTTGCGTTGCGCAATCAATATAGTTGCGGCTCGCAACTTAAGCAAGAGCGAAGTGGCAGTCGCGATCGCTGCAACGCAGCATCCAGATGAAAAAAACCGGGCTCAACCGAACCCGGCTTTCTTTTCCGAACAACCTCGTCAATACCGCTGATTCTCCATCAACCGCTTGACGGTCAACGCCAACGGCACAGTAAAGAAGATATGCGACGTGAACCCGCCGATAATCACGGTCGAAGTAAGTCGGATGGTTTGGACTACGGCCTTTAAACGGCGTCGGGTACCTGACGAGTTTTCAGAAACGCTTCGAGCGTTTCGCCGCGCATGCTCGCGTACACGCCGAGATTGGTGATCTTCACCACACGCGCGAACTTCTCGAGCACGAAGAAAGACACCCCATAACGGATCAGACCGATCCAGTCGGTGTTGTCGACCAGCGTGCGTTCTTCCGGCGTCAGGCCGGCCGCATCGTATGAGGCGGTGCGGTCTTCGAGCCACAGCGCGCGCGCCGACGCTTCGCGCATCTGCCAGAAAAAGCGGTTCAGGCGCATCGCCTTCATGCTCTGGCGGATATCGAACGGATACGTGCCGGTCAGTTCTTCGACGCCAATTAGTTGCGGATTCATTACGCCACCTCTTCTTCGTAGATCGTCACGGCCATCGCGGTGCTGGTCGCCAGGTAGTAGTTGCGATGCAGCTCGCGGACCTTCTGGCCCAGCGCGCCGCGCATCGCGAGCCACATGATCGTCTCGACGCTTTCCGCGCCGCCGAGGCGCACGTAATCGACGTGCTTCATCGCGGCAAGACGCTCCGGATCGCTGACGATCAGGTCGAGGAATTCCATGTCCCATTCGGTGTTGTTGAAGCCGCTGCGTTCGCCATGCACCTGGTGCGACAGCCCGCCCGTGCCGACCACCACGACCTTCAGATCCTGCTCGAACGATTCGATCGCGCGACGCAGCGCCTGGCCGAGCCGGTAGCAGCGATTCGCGGTGGGCAGCGGATACTGCAGCACGTTGACTTCGAGCGGCACCAGCGACAGCGGCCAGCCGCCCTGATGCGCCAGCATCAGCGACAGCGGCGAATTGACGCCGTGATCGAGCGGGCGGTCCTGGAAGACGGTCAGATCGAATTCGTCGGCGACCAGTTGCTCGACGATATGGATCGCGAGATCCGGATGCCCGGCGATGTCGGGCAGCGGACGCTTGCCGGCGCCTTCATCGGCGAATTCGTGGTTGGGCGACACGCCGAGCGCGAACGTGGGATAGCAGTCGAAGAAGAAGCTGTTCGCGTGGTCGTTGTAGAACATCACCATCACGTCGGGCTTCTGCTCGGCCAGCCACTGCGCCACCGGTTCATAACCCTTGAACATCGGCGCCCATGCCGGTTCGTTCTGCTTGCCCTTGTCGTACGCCAACCCGATCGTGGGTACATGGGACGTGCCGATACCACCAATGATTCTTGCCATATTCGTTCTCTTCCGTCACTTCGTGCTGCTGCCAATCGGATAGGTCGCCAGGTTTACCGCGCTGGTCACCACGACCGTCTTGGGATACAAAGATAGAAATTGTGCCGCGATACGGGAAGCACGGGTATACCTCAGGCAGCGCAGGGTTGATGAGTAAAAACCCGGCATTTGCGCGGCCGGAGCGCGGATGAAGCGCGCCCTGACCCACGCCGCGCAGGGCTCCCTCGGTATCCCAAGCCCGTGAGGCAAGCCTTCCCCGACGCCTTGGCATCTCGTCACGCGATAAATAAAACAGATGGCCCGGAAAACAACTCGCAACGCACATTTCCAAGGCTTGGAGCGGTGCTGCACGCGTGGCTATACTGCGCTGCTTCCGACGAGCGACGAAACGATGAACGAGACCACCCAGCAAGCGATTGTGCAGACCTTACGCGAGAAGATCCTGTCGGGCGAACTGTCGCCCGGGCAGCGGCTCGTCGAAGCGCAGCTTGCGCAATGGCTCGGCGTGTCGCGCACGCCGCTGCGTTATGCGTTGAGCGTGCTGTCGTCGGAAGGCCTGCTCGATCGTTCGGGCTCGCGCGGTTACGTCGTGCGCCGCTTCAGCGTGCGCGACGTGCTCGACGCGATCGACGTGCGCGGCGTGCTCGAGGGACTCGCCGCGCGCTCGGTCGCCGAAAACGGCGTGAGCCCCGCGCTCGCCGCCGCGCTCGACGACTGCCTGCGTGAAGGCGACGCGATCTTCGAGCAAAAGCATCTGCAGCCAGGCGACGACGTGCGCTACGCGCAGATGAACGGCCGCTTTCATGCGCTGATCGTCGAAGCGGCGCAGAACCAGGCGGTCACGGCCGCGCTCAGTCTGAACGACAAGGTGCCGTTCGTGTCGCCGTTCACGATCGCGTTCGACGAATCCGCGCGCGAGCGTCAATTCATGATGCTGATGTACGCGCATCGCCAGCATCACGCGATCGTCGACGCGCTGAAAAAAGGCGAAGGCGCGCGCGTCGATGCGTTGATGAAGGAGCACACGCATATCTCGAAGGAAAGTCTGAATCTGTCGCTGCCGTCGTTGCATCTGATCGCGGGCGCGGCATGAGCAACGACACGCTTTCCGCCGCAACCAGCCAGGCGACCGCCAAAGCGCCGCTGTCGGTCAGCAGCAAGGACCTGCTCAATCTCGCGCAACTGCGCGCATTCCGGCTCGTCGCCGATATGGGCAGCGCGACGCGCGCGGCGGCCGCGTTGTTTCGCGCGCAGTCGGCGGTCACGCGCTCCGTGCAGGAGCTCGAGTCGGCGCTCGGCGAACCGCTGTTCGATCGCGGTCCTTCGGGCATGCTGCCCACTCCGGTCGGCCGCGCGGTGCTGCATCGCTGCGAGCGGATCTTCGCTGAACTCGAAGAACTCGCCCGATGGTGCACCACGCGACAGACGCGCCGCCGGCCCGTCGCGGAAGGCGCATTGCCCGCGTACCTGCTCAACACGCGGCGGTTGCAACTATTCGCGGCGCTCGCGCGGCATCGGCATATGCCGAGCGCGGCAAAAACCTTCGGCATCAGCCAGCCCGCGGTGAGTACCGCGATCCGGGTACTCGAAAGCGGCTCGGGACTGAGTCTGTTTCACCGCAGCCCGCGCGGCATTCTGCTGACGGCCGAGGGCGAGACGTTCCTGCTTCACGTACGCCGCGCGCTGAACGAACTGCGCCACGTCCCCGACGATATCGCCGCATTGCACGGCAAGATTCAGGGCTCGGTGACAGTCGGCGCGTTGCCGCTCGGGCGCACGCTGATCCTGCCGAAGGCGATCGCGCGAATGACCTCGGAGAATCCGGGCGTGCGCGTGGTCACCGACGAAAGCGCATACGAGACGCTCGTGGCCGGTCTGCGCGCGGGCGACATCGATTTCATTCTCGGCGCGCTGCGCGACAACGACGCGACGAGCGGCCTGAAAAACGAGCGGCTGATGTCGGAAGATATGGTGGTGCTGGTGCGCCGCGGTCATCCGCTGACTCACGCGCACGATCTGACCATCATGGGTCTGCGCGACGCGCAGTGGATTCTGCCGCGCAGCAACGCGCCGGCGCGTGCGCTGTTCGAAACGCAATTCAAGCGGATGAAGGTGAAGCCTCCTCTGCCGACCGTCGAGACCGCCGACCTCGCGGTGATTCGCGGCCTGCTGCTCGGTACCGACATGGCGGCGGCCTTGTCGGCGCAGCAGCTGCATCACGAGATTCAGTCCGGGCAACTGGTGGTGCTCGATGTACCGCTGCACAACACGCGGCGCGAGATCGGCCTGACGATGCGCGCGGCGGGCACGCCGTCACCGGCGGCGCGCGCATTGATCGACGCGATCCGGCTGTCGGTCGTCGATGTGACGCGCACCGTCAGTATCGGCGCGAACTGAGCACTTCCATTGATTAGGGTGACAAAGAGTTGATGTCGAGTGTGATTTCCCCGATGTACGCGAGGCTTCTTGCGTTGCGCCTGGTTCGTGCGTCCCTTGGCATTGGAAAAGGACTTCGTCATAAACCTGCGAAGACGCGCACCGCATTGGACCGCCGCGCAAGGAACCGTGCCAGCTCCGGCACGAACCGCATGCGGAAATAGCATAGGGAATGACGCGTTAATGAAGCATCGCCGTATCACCTGCGGCGACAATTCTCCGACAATAGAAGAGCACGTACCTCACCACGCGGCGCCTCGACGACACCCGGAGAAAACGTAATGAACAAACGCCAGTTCCTGACCAGCGCCGCGGCACTGGGCGCGGCGGTCGCGCCCGCATTCGGCGCGAAGCGTGAGCACGCCGAATGCGGGCCGTCTCCAGTCGTCCTGACGATCTCCGGCGCGATCAGGCACAGCAATCGCGGCGCGCTCAATCCGGCTCTCGATCAACTGCTGGCGAAGCATCAGGTGAAGTTTTCGCAAGCGTACGGCGTCGATCTGCCGTGGCTCGCCCGCATGAAAACCGTGACGATCCATCCGACGATCGAATACGATGCGCACATGCATACGTTTAGCGGCCCGCTGCTCACCGACGTGCTCGCAAACGTCGGCGCGCCCGACGCGGGCAGCACGCAAATCGTCATGCACGCGGTCGATGGCTACGCAGTGTTGACGACGCTCGACAAGGTGCGCGAGTTTCACTTCATCGTCGCGACACAAATGGACGGCAAGCCGCTGGCGCTCGGCGGCGTGGGGCCGTTATGGACGATCTACGACGCCGATCAGATTCCCGAACTCGCGGCCAGGCCACTGAAGGACCGCTTCGAATTGTCGCCGTGGGGCCTGTATCACATGCAGCTCACAGAGGCGTCATAGCGCGCCGCCGAATCGCTCGACGCACGCCTGCCGCACGCGCTCGACCGAGCTCGCCCAGTCCTCGCCCGGCGCGCGCCGGAACAGGCGCAGCGTGTGCGGATACCACGGCGAATCGTCGCGCTCGTGCATCCAGCGCCAATCGACGTCTCTTTCGGGCAGCATGACCCAGCACGGCTTGCCGAGCGACGCCGCCAGATGCGCGATCGATGTGTCGACGCAGATCACCAGATCGAGTTGCGCGACGATCGCCGCGCTGTCCGCGAAGTCCGTCACGCGCGCGCCGAGATCGAGCAGCGGCCGCGTGACCGGCGCATTGCGCGCTTCGTCCTCGCCCTGCCCCTTCTGCAAGCTCACGAAGCTCAGGCCTGGCACGCTCCACAGCGGCGCGAGCGTGGCGAGCGACGGCATCGAGCGATTCGCGTCGTTATGATGCTTCGCGTTGCCCTTCCAGACCAGACCGACCCGGTGGCCGGGCGGCAGTGCGTCGAGCGCGGGGCGCCATTGTTCGATGAGCGCGGGATCCGCGCTCAGTCGCGCGGGACGCGGAATCGTATCCAGCGTCGTGCGCAGATACAACGGCACGCTCAGCAGACTGGTCCAGCAATCGTAGGTCGCAACGCGCGCGAGCGCTCCATGGTGGTCGAGCACCGCATCGACGCCATCCACCTCGCCGATCAGCCGATGCAACGCCGGCGCACACGCAAACGCGATATGCGCGGCCCCCAGCGCTTTCAGCAGCGGAACGTAGCGGCTGAATTGCAGCATGTCGCCGAGGCCGTCTTCCTGCCACAGCAGCACGGACCTGCCCCCGAGCGGCTCGCCGAGCCATTGCGGACAACTGAGCATCGCCCGCGACTTTCGATGAATGAAATGGGGCTGCTCATAGCGGCATTCATAGAGGGGCCAGCCCTCGTCGAAGCGGCCGAAGCCGAGCAGCAACACGGCGAGGCTGAAACGCGCCTCGCCATAGTCGGGTTTCAATGCAATCGCCTGTCGATACGCGCCTTCAGCCTCGGCAAAGCGCCCGAGTTGCGTCAGCGCGTTGGCAATGTTCGAGTGCGCCTCGGCGAGTTGTGGCGACACCGCGAGCGCTTGCCGGAACGCGTCGAGCGCTTCCGAAAAACGCTCGAGCACGCGCAGCACGCAACCCAGATTGTTGTGCGCATGAGCAAGCCCTGGCTGGCAGCGAATCGCGTCTCGGTAAGCCTGCTCGGCTTCCTCATAACGTTCCTGCCTGAACAGCGCCACGCCGAGGTTGTAATGCGCCTCCGCGTAGTCCGCCCGATGCGCGAGCGCTTCGCGGTACGCCGCCTCGGCCTCGCTGACCCGATCGAGGTCGACGAGCACCGCGCCAAGATTGAGATGCGCTTCCGCGTAGTCGGGCCGGATAGCGATCGCGAGCCGGCAAGCCAGCTCCGCTTCCGCGAGACGCCGCGTCGCCTTCAGCACACCGGCGAAATTATTGAGCGCCTCCGGATATTGCGGCTTCAGCGTCAGCGCTTCGCGATACGCGGCGTCCGCTTCCGCGAGACGCCCAAGCTCCATCAGCACGCTGCCGAGGTTGTTGTGCAATTCGGCATGGGCACGCAAGCCGCGCAGCGCATGACGATAAGCCACTTCTGCTTCCTGCGGGCGTCGCAGGTCGCGCAGCACGATGCCGTGGTTGTAATGCGCTTCGGCGTGGTCGGGCTGAAGCGTCACCGCCTGCCGATATGCCGCCTCCGCTTCGGCGCGGTAGCCGAGCCCGTAAAGCACGTTGCCGAGTTGATAATGCGCGTTCGCGTCGAGCGGGCGCAGCGACACCAGTTGCCGATACGTCGACTTCGCGGCCGACAGGCGGCCGAGCGATCGGAATAGCGAGCCGAGACTCGCGTAGACGTCCGCGTAATCGGGCTTCAGATACAGGCACTGGCGCCAACGATTCTCCGCGTCCGCCCACTGACCCAGCGCGAACGAACACGCACCGGCGATATTGAACGCATCGGCCCGCTGATCGTTCGGCAAGGCGGAATCTTCGAGCAGCGGCGCGACGAGGGGCAACGCGTCGGCGAACTGCCCGGCCGAACATAGCGCCACGGCTCGCTGGTTGATGTCGGCGATCGAAGAAGCAGGCGTCTGCGTGAGTGTCATGTGTCGTGGCGATGTTTCAGCGGCGGGGCCGTGCAGCGGGTGCGCCGCCGTTGCGCTATTGATTCGATACGCGCACCTCGCGCGATTTCACAGCATAAGTGATTCGCCTCGGCCTCAGCGCCCCGAAATAAGCGCTTTTTCACCGTCTAATCCGCCGTTATGCCCGTCATTGCGAATGAAAGGATCGCGCGGTGATGCTAGAATCGCGCCCGTCTTTTCTTCGACGATCATGACTCGACACTCGCGCAACCACCTGACCGCATGGCTTGGCCTCGTCGCCATGTGGCTCGTCGTGTTCGCACCGCTCATGAGTCAGTTGCTCGAATCGGGCCGCGCCCACGAGCCGATTGCCGCGCTATGTTCGGCGCTTCATCCGGCTGGTGCAAGCAACGTGAGCGATGCGAGCGTCGTCGCTCAAACCAGCCCCGCGCCCGTGCATCTGAGCCACGACGATGCATTCGGCGCCTGCGGCTACTGTCATCTGCTCGAACATCACGTCGCGATGCCGACGCTCGCCGCCGTCGAGCCGCCGGCCGCGCTGCCGCTGTCCGGCACCGCGCCGCCCACGCTGTCCACCCGCTTCACCCCGCTTGGCGCCTTCCCGTCGGGACGTCCGCGCGCCCCACCTGCCGTTTCCTGATCGCTACCGGTTCTGATCGCGCATTCGTCGCTCACATCGACGAGGCCTGCGATCGCCTGTTCAATGCATCGAGGAAACGCTCATGTTCAACTTCGCGCTGCGAAGGCTGTCTTTTTGCGTCCGTCGTGACGCTGTCTTTTCCGCTCATCGCGCGGTTCGTCGTTTCGTTCTTTGGCCCGCGCTCATGCCTGCCTTCGCGCCGGCTTTCGTGCCGGCTTTCGTCGCAACATCCGCGCAGGCCGCCGACGCAATCACCGACGCGACGCTGCCCGCCGTCAGCGTCAATGCGAGCGCAAGCACGAGCGCCGCACCGCGCGCCGTCGACCCGAGCCTGCCCGCCTCCGTCGAAACCGTGACGCGCGATCAGTTCGCGAACTGGAACGTCGTCAACACCGAGGACGTGCTCAAGTACATGCCGAACCTGGCGGTACGCAAGCGCTTTACCGGCGATCTGAATTCGATCATCGCGGTGCGCGGCACCAGCAATACGCAGAGCGCGCGCGGCCTCGTCTATGCGGACGGTTTGCTGCTGAGCAACCTGCTTGGCAATAGCTATTCGTTTCCGCCGCGCTGGTCGATGGTGTATCCCGACGAAATCCAGCAGGTCGACGTAATCTACGGGCCGTTTTCCGCGCTGTATCCGGGCAATTCGCTCGGCGCGACCGTGCTGATCAGCACGCGCATGCCCAAGCAGTTCGAGGCCAACGCCGACGTGAAGGCATTCACGCAGCACTTCAGCCTGTTCGGCGTGAACCAGAGCTTCAACGGCAGTGAAGCGAGCGCGTCGATCGGCGATCGGATCGGCAAGTTCTCGTACCTGCTCGGCGTCAATCATCTCGAGAACACGAGTCAGCCGCTGCAATTCGCAACACTCGCGCATTCGACCACGCCCGCCAAGGCCGGCGACACGCCCGTCACCGGCGCCTATTTCTACAACAACCAGACCAATGCGCCGACGGCCGTGCTCGGTGTGAACGGCGAAGGCATCGAGCACACGGTGCAGGACCAGTTCAAGCTGAAGATGCAGTACGACTTCACGCCGACGCTGCAGGGCGGCTTCACGCTCGGCTACTGGCACCAGACGTACAACAGCGAAACATCGACGTTCCTGCGCGACGCGGCCGGCAACCCCGTGTACAGCGGCAACGTATCGATCAACGGTTACCACTACGCGATTCCGGTGGCCGCGTTCGCGCCGGGTGTCGGGCACAGCGAGAACTGGCTCTACGGCGTGTCGCTGAAAACGCGCAACGCGACCGGCTGGAACGGCGAGGCGATCGCCTCGTATTACGACATCGGCAATGGCGTCGCACGCACCGCGAATGCCGGCGGCCCGGGCAATGGCCCCGGCACCGTGCTGTTCAACGACGGCACCGGCTGGAAGACGCTGGACCTGCGCGGCACCTATACGCCCGCGACGAACCAGCCAGGACTGGCCAATCACGCACTGAGCGTCGGCTACCACTACGACAACTACTTCGTCGACAACCAGACCTACAACACGCAGGACTGGCGCGACGGCGACGCGACCTCGTTCGCCAACGCGTTCACCGGCAAGACGCAGACGCAAGCTCTTTATGCGCAGGACGCGTGGCGCTTTCTGCCGCGCTGGAAGCTCGTCTATGGCGTGCGCTATGAAGACTGGCAAGCCTACGATGGCGCACAGTCGCTGCCCGGCACGACGATCGCGTACAGCGATGCCAGCCAGCGCCACCTTTCGCCGAAGGCGTCGTTATCGTTCGATGTCAGCGACGAGCTGACTTTGCGCGCGTCGATCGCTCGCGCGTATCGCTTTCCGACCGCGAGCGAACTGTTCCAGGGGCAAATCAATGGCTCCGCGATCGTCAACAACAATCCATATTTGCAGCCCGAAGACGATCTGTCGAAAGAGCTGAGCGCCGAATGGGCGCATTGGAATGGCGTGTTCCGCTTCTCGCTGTTTCAGGACGACGTGAAGAACACGATCTTCAGTCAGACCGACACCACCATGATTCCGAACGTGACGAACTTCCAGAACATCGGCAAGGTTCGCTCGCGCGGCGTCGAAGCAAGCTATTCGGGCGAGGACGTGTTCGTGCGCGGGCTCGATCTGCTCGCGAGCGTCGCGTACACGCAGTCGAAGATCCTCGAGAACGCACGGAATCCGGCCTCGGTCGGCAAGTACTTCTACCGCATTCCGCTGTGGCGCGCGAATCTTGCCGCGACGTATCACTTCGACGCGCGCGCGGCGCTGACGCTCGCCGCGCGTTACTCGGGTCGTCAGTACAACACGCTGACGAATACCGACACGAACCCCAACGTGTTCGGCGGCGCCAGCACCTACACGGTCGCCGACGCGAAGTTCACGTTCAAGCCGACGAAGCTCAGCGAACTCGGCATCGGCGTCGACAACCTGTTCGACGCGCGCTACTTCGTCTACCACCCATATCCGGGCCGCACGTTTTATGTCGAAGCGAAGCTGCATATCTAGGCCTGACGCAAGACGCGGCAAACCGCTTGTCGCACACGAACCATCGCCCCATTTGCCCGACGAGGATTTCATGTCCACGACTCAAACCGCTGCCGCAACGAGCGGCCCCGCATATCCAGGCTATAAAACACTGTGGCGCTGGCATTTTTATGCGGGCCTCTTCGTGATGCCTTTTCTACTCGTGCTCGCCATCACCGGCACGCTGTATTGCTTTCAGCCGCAGATCGAGCCGCTGCTTTATCGACAGCAACTGGTCGTCGCACCGCAAGCCGTCCCGAGGCTGGCCGACAACGCGCTGCTCGCGAAAGCGCGCGCGGCGATGCCGCCCGGCTCGATCGCGACGACCGCCGTGATCACGCGCGATCCGCAACGCAGCGCGGAATTCGTATTTCGTCTCGCGGACGGCACGCAGCAGAGCGTCTATCTGAATCCGTATAGCGGCGATGTGCTGGGCACGCTGAGCGTCGAGCATCGCTTGATGCAGGTGGATCGCATGCTTCATCGCAAGCTGCTGCTCGGCAAGCCCGGCGAACTGCTGATGGAACTGGCCGCATGCTGGACGCTCGTGATGATCGGCACCGGCGTCGCACTATGGTGGCCGCGCGGCAAAACGACCACGCGCGCTGTGCTGCTGCCGCGCCTGGCGCTGAAAGGACGTCCGCTATGGAAAAGTTTTCACGCGGTGATCGGCATCTGGCTCGCGCTTGGCGCACTTGCGTTCGTATTGACGGGGCTGCCGTGGACCGGCTCGTGGGGCAAGCAGTTCAAGGCGTTCGCGACCGCGACGAAGCTTGGCGCTCCGCCGGGCGCGTGGGGCGGTTTGCCGTTGCGCTCCATCGTGCCGGGAACGCACTCGGACCACCCGGACCACGCGAGCGCCACGGTCGCGCATGCCACGCACGCCGACATGGACTCGATGCCCGGCATGGTCATGGACGACCTGCCGTTGCCGCTGACGCCGTGGGCCGCGGGCAACGCGAGCGTGCCCTCTTCCGCGGTCACCGACGCGGCGCAGCCTCTGTCGCTCGGCCATATCGTCGCGCTCGCCGCGTCGCTCGGTATCGCGGACGGCTACAGCATCGTGCTGCCGAACTCCGCAGCCGGCGTCTACACGCTTTCCTGGTTCCCCGCGAATCCCAAAGACGAACGCACGCTGTACGTCGACCAATACAGCGGCGCGATCCTGAAGGACATTCGCTACGGCGATTACGGCGCGATCGCGAAGGCCGTGTCGTACGGCACCTCGCTGCATATGGGTCGCTACTTCGGCGTCGCGAATCAGATACTGTGCGCGGCCATTTCGCTCGGTCTTGGCGCGCTCGCTGTGACCGGCTTCGTGATGTGGTGGAAACGTCGGCCGCAACGCTCGCTCGGCGCGCCGTCGCGCGAGCGCGCCGCGCCGCCGATGCGTGGCTGGAAAACCGGCCTCGCGCTTCTTGGCGTCGTTTTCCCGCTGATGGGCGCAACGCTCGTCGCGGTGTGGCTGCTCGACCGGCTGGTTTTCGGCCGTGACTCACGACCCGAACCGCACGGCGTGGCGTGAGATCAAGATGAGCCGGGGCGCACCGCTTGTGTCTCACGAGCGTTTACGATATATTTTGCTCGCTTATGATCGATTCACACCGAAACGGAGACGAGACCCATGCAGCGCACCCGGGAAGATGCAATCAACGGGCTACTGCCCGAGCAGCGCGAAGCACTGATTCTGGAGCGATTGCGCACGCATGGTCGCGTGCTCGCGACCGAACTGGCCGCCGAGCTACAGATCTCCGAGCACACCGTGCGCCGTCATCTGCGCGATCTCGCGGATCAGGGGCACTGCAAGCGCGTGTACGGCGGTGCGCTACTGATGTCGCCCGCCGACAAACCCGCGGCGCTGCGCATGCATGAGGCCGTCGATCGCAAGGCACGCCTTGCCGCGGCGGCCGTATCGATCGTTCGTCCGAAGCAGATCGTGCTGCTCGACGCGGGCACGACGAACGTCGCGATCGCGTCGGCGCTGCCCGACAACGCCGGCCTGACCGTAGTCACGAATTCGCCCGAGGCCTGCGCGCGGCTGCTGAACCGCCCGGGTATCGACGTGATCCTGATCGGCGGCCGCATCGCCGGCGGCGCGGCGGGCTCGCTCGGCGCGACCGCGCTGCTGCAGATCCAGCAGATCCGCGCGGACCTCTGTTTTCTCGGCGCCTGCGCCTTCGACCCCGACGAAGGCGTCGCCGTATTCGACGCAGAGGACGCCGAACTGAAACGCGCGATGGTCAAAGCGAGTAGCCAGATCGCCATCGCACTGACCTCGGAAAAGCTCATGACAGCGGCGCCGTTCGCGGTAGCGCCTGTTTCGGCCGTCGATTATCTGTTCGTCGAAGCGGACGTGCCGGACGCGCGTGTCGCGAGCCTCCAGGCCGTCTGCGATAACGTGATGGCGGCACGCCCATGAACTCACTCGTCAGGGAACGCATCGCGACGCTCGCCGTCTTTCTCGCCAACGGTTTCGGCATCGGTGCATGGGCGGTCGAGGTGCCGCGCATCAAGGAAAGCCTGGCGCTCAGCGACACCTCGCTCGGCATCGCGCTGTTCTGCTTCGCGCTCGGCGCCATCGTTGCGATGCCGCTCGCGGGACAGCTCGCGCCGCGCCTCGGCAGCGGCCGCGCGACCGCGCTGCTCGGCGCGGCATTCGCGATCGCGCTGCCGTTGCCCGCGCTCGCGCCGGGCATGCTGACGTTGTGTGTGGTGCTGTTTGCGCTTGGCGCGTCGAACGGCGCGCTCGACGTGTCGATGAACGGACATGCGAGCGCGATCGAAACACGCTGGCGCGCGCCGATCATGTCGTCGTTTCATGCCGCGTGGAGCGCGGGCGGCCTGCTTGGCGCGGCGAGCGGCGCGATGCTGCAGAAAAGCGGCGTCGGCGTCGTGGGCGGGCTGTTCGCGCCCGATCTGTTCATCGCGGCCCTGATCATTTTCGCCGCGTCGTTTGCGTTGCGCGATATCGGTCCGCGCGCGGCCACCGCGTCAAGCGGCTTCGCATGGCCCGACAGCAGCGTGATGAAACTGGCGCTGCTCGCGTTCATGTGCATGCTCGTCGAAGGCGCGGTGGCCGACTGGAGCGCGGTGTACCTGCGCTCCACGTTGAACCAGGAAGCGAGCGTCGCCGCGATCGGCTACTCCGCGTTCGCGTTTTCGATGGCGGCCTGCCGGATCGCCGGCGATGCATCGGTGCGGCGCTTCGGTTCGAGCAAGGTCGTCGCGCTCGGCGGTCTGATCGCGCTCGCCGGACTCGCGCTCGTGCTGAGCTTGCCGACGGTGCTGACCGCGTGCGTCGGCTTCGCGATGGTCGGCATCGGTCTCGCGAATATCGTTCCGGTGATTTTCAGCGCGGCGGGTCGCTCGAGCGCGACGCCGGCGATCGGCGTGTCGATGGCGGCCACGTTCGGCTATGCGGGCTTTCTGGTCGGGCCGCCGCTGATTGGTTTCGGTGCCGGCGTGCTCGGCCTGCGCGCGGCGCTGGGCGTGCTCGTGATGGCCACGCTGATCGTGTCGCTGCTGGGCGGCAAGGCGGTGCGCGCCGCGCAACCCGCGTAGCCAGCGTTATTTCGCTTTCTTGTCGAGCACGGCAAGCGGCTTGCGAACGGGTAACGCATCGCGCGCCGCATGCTGACCCAATGGCCAGCTGAACGCGCCGAGCAGCGAGCTCGGCTGCGTACCAACGTCGAGACCAGTGGCGGGCCACTCGTGTTTCGCGGGCACCCAACGCGTGCCGAACAC
Source organism: Paraburkholderia sp. UCT70 (assembly GCF_050434085.1). NCBI lineage: Bacteria > Pseudomonadati > Pseudomonadota > Betaproteobacteria > Burkholderiales > Burkholderiaceae > Paraburkholderia > Paraburkholderia sp. UCT70. The sequence goes on from NZ_JBNPVZ010000002.1 coordinate 2,930,854, forward strand.
GTGATCCCACATCGGCAATAGCTGCGTGAAGTTGTGATTGAAATGCTCGGCGCGAATCGAGTGATGAAGCCGGTGATACTGCGGATTGTTGACCCACGTGACGTAGCGGCCAAGGTCCACGCGCAGATTCAGATGCGCGAAATAGTTGCCGAACATGAACACGATCGAGGTCGCACCGACGATCCACGGCTCGACCTTGAACAGTACGCCGACGAGCGGATAAAGCAGGCAGCCCTTGAGCAGCACTTCTATCCAATGATGCCGCAACGTGATCGTCACGTTGAAATCCACCGCGCTATGGTGCAGCGAATGCAGCTTCCACAGGATGGGCCATGTGTGCTGCAAGCGATGAAACGCGTATTCGAGGAAATCGATCGTCAGCAGCACGATCACGAACGAAGCGAGCGCGCCCCACCCGCGCGACACCAGCACCACCATCCCGCCGCCGAGTGCATTGACGATCGCGACGCTCGCGGCAGCCGTCAGCGGCTTCGTAGCTTCCGCCAACGCCAGATACAGGCCCGCATACGCCATGTTCAGACGCTGCCCCGCGCGCGATTGCAGCAATGCGGCTGGCCAGCGACGCTCGAGCAACGCACCGACGCCCATCATGACCAGCACGAGCGCATAGGCTTGCAGCCACAGGCTCGCGTGGTGCAGCAATGCGGGAAACGGGCTCGACGCTAACATGGAATTCCCGGATGCGGCGGTCGTTAGCGTGATCTTCGCAGCCCGCCGGCCCGCGCGCAAGCGCCCTTTAGCGGGGGCCCGCCGCGAATTCGGCTTCACCCGCAAGCACGGAAAAAAATGGCGGGGTCATCGCTTCACGCCGTCACGATCGCGAGCGGACGTTAGATGCAGCCGTATCGTCCGCTCGCGTCGTCGTTGTTTGTCGACATCCGTTTGGTATTGGCCCCGCCGCATCTCGCAAGTTGCGCCAAGCTCCCCGAGCGCGAACCGCGAAGACTTTTGCTGCCGTCGGCATTTGTTCACTGCGTGAAATCCCGGCTGCAACATGTGTAGTTCTTGTGCATTCGTCATTGCAATGGCTATGCCATGCTGGAATGAAGGCTTGCTACGTATGGAGAAATGCGTGCCGGGGCACTTCGAAGCGGGCCTGATCGCACGCAATGCATCGGAAATGAGACGCCGCGGGGATGCCCCGACGCCTTCGTGCTGGCTCGCACACGTCGTTCGACGCGCGCGGGAATACCCGAACGCGCATTGACGGACCAAGGTTTGCGACCCTTACCAGTCAATATGCCGACACGTCATGCGATGAAAGCGCGCCTGAATCATGCGGACCGGCGTGTCGCAAAGTTGAGACGGCAAGCAGCTTACAGCAGCGCGGTCAATTGCGCGACTCGCGACTCGAACTGCCGTAATTCATCGGCGGCAAGCGACCTCTTCTGCGGCAGGTCAACCTTGAGCGGATCCTGCGGCACATCGTTCACGTGGACCTCGAAATGCAGATGCGGTCCGGTTGCCCAACCGGTCTTGCCGACATAGCCGATCACCTGATCGCGCATGACGCGGCTGCCGGAGCGCAGTCCTTTCGCGAAGTGCGACAGATGCGCGAACGTCGTAGAAAACGGTGTGGGGTTCTGAATGACGACCACGTTGCCATAACCGGTCTGACGGCCGATAAAGCGGATTACGCCGCGCGCGGTGGCACGCACGGGCGTGCCGGCCGGCGCGGCAAGGTCCACACCGTCATGACTTTGCCAACGATGCAGCACCGGATCGAAGCGGCGCAACGAGAAAGCCGACGACACGCGCGTGAAGTCGAGCGGATAGCGCTCGAACGCAGGCCCTAGGCTGACGCCGTCTTTCGAGTAGTAGACCGGTTGGCCGTGAAGATTTTTCTGAAGGAACACGTCATGCGCGGTCGAGCCTCGCATGATGCGCACCGCGAGCGGTTCGCGCGATGCGTCTTTGCTGTTGTCGCTACCGGTGTCGAATACGGCGCTCACGCGGTCGCCAGGTTGCAGATCTCGCGACAGATCGAGTTCATCGTGAAACGCGCGCGACAGAATGGCTGTGGTGGCCCGCATCGACGCCGATGCTCTGCGCGGCGGCCGCGAATGTACGCTCGACCGGCGCTTCCCTCACGGTGTACGCGGGAGCTTGCGCAGCGGGCACGACCGGTGCGGGTGCCGACGCCGGTATCGGCACGCGGGCAACGGCCTGCGTCGAGTCCTTGCTCAGGAGCGAGACGTCGGGGTCGCCGTTGCGCGACCGGGTTACGACAACGAAGCAAGCATGTTCGACAGCCGTCGGACATGGGCCTTGAACGCGTCGCTCGTTTCGCGGTTCGTGGTGGAATTCAGATGCGAGCTTTCGACGAGTTGCGCCTGCTCGTGAAAGTCGTTGGCGATCCTGCGCTTGATATCGTCGGGCAGCGACCGCACGATGGAGACCAGCAAAGCCTCTTCGGCATGCAGCATGCCGAGAATCGAATGTGTGTCCATACGGGAACCTCCGTGGGGAACATCGTCGGTGCCGGCCGGCAGTGGCGCCGGCGCTCCTCATGTTACCCCGTTGGTTCCGCGTTGTTGGTCGTGCGCGTTACTCTGCGATCGAATAGCGCGACGGACGAGCACGCGGCTGCTCCGCCTCACGTTCGACGCGCGGACTCGCGCCGCGGATGAACAGGACCGCGCAAAACGCGACCATGGCCCAGATGCAAAGAATGACGGTCAAAGCGCTCATGTCAGTTTCCGGTACTTCGGGATAGTACGGTGATGCTGCCGCGCAGGCTGTCAATGCAGCGTGGACCGCTCGGGCGCACCGAACAGCAGCTCATCGATCAGGGCGGTCGTGAACGTCAGCTGCGTTTCGAGCGATTGGCGCGCGGCTTGCGCGCCGGCTTCGTCGCTTCGGGCGACGGCCGCGTGTGCCTGCGTGGCGAGACGCACGATGGCTTCGGAACCGCGTTGCAGTTCGCGCATCGCGGGCTCGTCCGGCCCCGGCGTCGGCTGATCCCGTTCCGAGGTGGTGAGTTCCGGCAGGTCGGCGTCGAACCGGCGGGGTTTGTTGTGACGGGAAGACATCCGGAGCTCCTGACGGAAAAGCGCGATATACGCGACGGGACGAACCCAGTGTGCGCCGCCCCCCCGCGTTTCAATTCACCGAACAGAAGCCGAATCTGAAGCCAATCCGGGGGCTTCGGGAAAAACGAGGGTTTTTACGGAGCAATTAGCGCAGGTGGGCCGCAAATCCCGTCGCCGGGGCGTTGGAATTCGCGGCAGCGGCAGGAAAACGTCTACCTTGCCGGCGCGGAAAAGACTTTGAGCGGCCTCAAACTGCCGGAACAACATCGATGCGCAATGCCTCGCCGCCAGCGGCAATCGCCAGCAGGTGATCGACGTTCGGATGCGCGCCCGGACGGTTGCGCGCGTCGGCCGTATGCTCGGCAAACAGCGCGAGGCCGTGTTCGGCCGCCTTCGCGTCGAGCGTGCCGAACGCGCCGCGCAGGTAGTTGTACACCGCGAGCGACCCCTGCTTGCCAGGTTTGTTCTCGATGCTAGCGACCACGGTACCGCTGCCATTGACCAGATCGATGCGTGCGATGCCGTCGATCGCCGGCATTCTGGCGAGATTTTCCTTGAAAACGTTGCTCGGTTCGATCATTGAAACCACTCCTTCCGTTCTAAAAAATGCATGGCGGGCCGTATCTTATCCGATGGGCGGCGAGCGGGCGAATTGGTGGCCACGACGGATCGGAACGCGCATCTGATACCTGGTATTCCTAGCAATTTTTCGCATGGATTCTGGTCTCGACAGATCAAAGAAAACGTTTAACTTGAAACGCACAACGCGCACGAATTCGGCCACCGTGTAATCACTTTCGAAGGAAGTCGGCATGGAGGCGAAAGCAATGCGTCGGCTCCACGACGAGGAATGCTTCGTCAACCTAACCAACTTTGACAAAATTAACCAAATCGATAATCAATGTGGATCACACATAAAATCAGCCTCAAAATCGAAACCTGGAAAGGCAGATCAATCAGAGAAAAATCGAACCATTCCCCGCCCCAAGTAACGAGATCACAGTCTGGTCGCGTTTTGGACCTCTTGCAAACAGCCTTGAGATATGATCTCCTATGACTTACAGAATATTTATGTAACGCAATCCAGCGGCGCCCGGAATCGCCATGCTGCAACACAGCGACGTTTGATTGGGGAGACAGCCAGGCAGCATAAGGAAAATGGCCCATCGCAAGACTAGCAACGAGGATGATTCATTCCTCGGCGTAAGGCGCCTCTGTGCTCATCAATCTATGTTATATGATGACTGATGTTTTAATCATGAGGCGTTATTTCTGGCGGACTGCCAGATTATTTTAAAATCACCAACTCTTGAAAAGGAGCCACAAAAAATAATCATCCAATATTGAAAAAATTAATCAGATATTCAATCAATTAAAATCTGGAGACGAAATGCTTTCCCCGAAGAAAACCACGCTTGCCTTTACCCTCAGCGCTGCCACCGCGCTTTTATTCACCGCCTGCGGCGGCGGTGTGAATGACGCTTCATCCTCTTCCGCCGGCAATCCGTCCACGAGCTCGCCGGCTCCCACGCCCGATCCGTCGAAAAACGGCGCGATTTCGCTGCACGGAATCGTCTACGGCGCGGCCGATACCAGCTTGCCGACCGGCGCGGGCGTTCCGATCACGATGATGGGGCAAATGCGAGCGCTGTTCGATCTGATCAGAAAATCGTCCGATTTCACCCAGGTGGTGATGGATCTCGGCGACGGCAGCCCGGTCCACGTGCTCGATACGAACACCGGCGACAAATTCCTGCCCGGCAAGCTCGCGCTTGGTTTGTCGTGGATCCTGATCGACATGAAAACGAAAGGCGATCCGGCCTACGCCGATTATCTGGCGACGTACCAGAAGATCACGACCGCGATGATGACGCAGATGACCGGCTCCAATTACACGTATGCGAATACGTCCTGGGGCGAGTACTACTATCTCGTCGCGCTCAACAATTTGCAGTCGCACGGCATGCTCAACGAAGTGTTCAGCGACGCGATGCTGAAGACGCTGCAGGCACGCCTGACCTTCTGCGACATGTTCGGCGCGGATGCGAGCGGCAAGACCGACACCTGCCCCGCCGCGGGCACGCCGATCGACGTCGCGTCGCTCAATACCGCGCAGAACTACTACGCGGTGTCGTATGGCATCGCGGGGCTGAGGCAGAAGCTCGGCTGGAGCAATCCGACGTTCTCGTCGTCCACCGACGCGACCGTGGCTACGATGAACGCGCGCGACGCGCTGCTGTACACGCTGACGAAGCACATCCGCAACGATTCGACGGGCGGCTTCTCCGACGAAGCGGCGAACACCCACACGACCTATTACGACCAGGCGCGCTACGACCGATACAGCACGCTGCTGATCGGCGAAGTGACCGAGCGCACGCTGGAAATGGGCAATCAGGCGAACCTGACGCCGGAACTGAAGTCGTATCTGCGCAAATCGGTCGACCTGATTCTTCCGCAGCTCAATACCCATGGCCAAGGCTTCAACTATGGCCGCTCGATCGGCCCATACGGCGACTCGGCATTCATGGAAGTGCTGACCGCGGCGGCCAATGCCGGCGTCCTGACCGATCAGGAAACGAAGGTCGCCTATACGTACATCTACAAGTCGGCTCTGCGCTTCAGCAACTTCTGGTACGACCCGACGCTGCCGACGCCGTCCGTCAACATGTGGGTCAAGGGCCGCGGCACCGATTCGTATCGCGGCAAGCCGCGCGTGATGGGCGAAAACTTCAGCCTGCTGCATCAGTACATGTACGTGAACGCGTGGTGGGACAAGCTCGGCTTCAACGGCAAGGCGCCGCTGTCCGACACCGACATGCAGTCTTACCTCGACGCGTTCCCGCACTACACGCTGACCTGGTACAACCAGCCGAGCGATACCGCGCATCCGTATAGCGCCGCGCTGATCACGGTGCGCGACGGCAAGCGCGTGATCAACCTGAACCTGAGCCAGGCGCCCGACTACAACTCGTACACGCCGTACTATCCGGCGCCGTTCTCGGACAATCTCGCGTATGGCACGACTGACCTCGGCTATGCGCTGATGATTCCGCAGGTCACGTACAACGGCAAAACCTATATCCCGGTCACGTACTACAAGAATCTGAACGTGCAGGAAACCAATGGTCAGGTGGTCGTCACGTTCGACACCGCGAAGTTCAGGCAAGCGGCCAAGAACGCGTTGTACACGACGGATCTCGATCTGCAGGTGCACACCGTGATGACGTTCGCCAAGGGCTCGATCACCCGCACCGATACGCTGAGCTCGGGCACGTTGACGGGCAATCTCGCGGTGGAAACGGACTACACGTCGTTCGCGGACTTCCAGAACACGACGGCGAATAGCGACGGCTACTCGGTCAGCTACACGAATAGCCCCGCCACGAACTACGCCGCCATGGGTTTCGATAGTTGCGCGCTGTCGCAGTTCGATACGGTGAACGGTGCGACGAACCCGCTGTCGACCACGCCGATTGGACAGTTGCACTCCAACTTCGCCTGTACGACCAACCCGTTCGCGTTGACTGGCGGCGCCAGCCGCACGCTGACGTGGACGCTGAAGTACGCCGATCCGGCCTGATAGCGGCAAGCGCCTTCCTTCCTGTTTTCAGGGAGGAAGGCCTCGTTCGATGGTTGATACGGGTAGCAGCCATACCGGTAGCACAAGTTGAACCTCGCGAGCGAAGTCGGCGAAGGCAAGCGGCCTCTCGATAGTGCGCGCGCGGCGCTGAATACCGTTATGCAGCGGGTCAACCCGGCGTCAGCTGAAAAGCGTTGATCGAGAAGTCAGCGTGCGAGCAGCAGTTCGCCACGCCGAAAAAAAGCCCGCTTCCGCGGGCAACCCTTCTCTACGCGGCGGCGCCACGCGTGAACAGAATCACCCCTTCGTCGCGCCAAACGTCAGGCCCGCGACGAAATGCTTCTGCATCGCAAAGAACATCATGACCGATGGCAGCGCCGCCAGAATCGATCCCGCCGAAACGAGATTCCACGCGGTCGTCCACTGCCCTTTCAGCGCGGCCACGCCGACCGTGATCGGCGCGGCGTCATCGCCTTGCGTCAGACACAAGGCCCAGAAATAGTCGTTCCACACGAACGTGAACACGAGGATCGCCAACGCCGCGAGCGCGGGACGAATCAGCGGCAGCACGATCCTGAAGAACACGGTCCACTCGTTCGCCCCTTCGATGCGCGCCGCCTCGACCAGCTCGAACGGCAGCTGCTTGATGAAGTTGCGCAGAAACAGCGCGCAAAAGCCGGTCTGGAACGACACATGAAACAGAATCAGCGCGCTCACGGTATTGAACAGACCGAGTTGCAACGACAGATCCCGCACCGGAATCATCAACACCTGAATCGGCACGAAGTTGCCCGCGACGAACGTCGCGAACAACGTCGAATTGCCGGGAAAGCGATAGATCGCCAGGGCAAAGCCCGCCATCGACGCGAGTGCGATCGAGCCCACTACGGAAGGAACCGTAATCAGCACGCTATTCCAGAAGTAATGCAGCATCGGCGACGTCGTCAATGCCTCGCGATAGTTATCGAACATCGCGAAGTGCTTCGGCCATCCCCAGTAGTTGCCCTCGCTCAGTTCTTCGGTCGAACGCACGGACGTGACCAGCACCGCGATCATCGGCAGCAGCCAGATCACGAGTGCAATCGGCAACGTCAGTTTGTATGCGCGGCGCGTGGCCGGCTTCCATTTGTCGATCGGAATCGGAAACATCAGCGGATCCTCATTGCTCGGCGCGCAGCATTCGCCGCAGGTGATAGACGATGTACACGAGCATGATGCCGAACAGCACCACCGCGATCGCCGCCGAATAGCCGATTCGGTAGTACTTGATCGCCTGGTCGTACATGAAATAGGCGAGCACCGTCGAGCTTTCGAACGGACCGCCGCCCGTCATTACCGAAATCAGATCGAAGCTGCGCAGCGCGCCGATGATCGTCACGACGATCGCCATGAACGTCGTAGGCCGCAACTGCGGCAAGATTACATGCCAGAGCATCGACCAGCCCTGCGCGCCTTCCATTCGCGCAGCTTCGATCTGCTCGGCGTTCAACGTGGTCAAGCCGGTCAGATAAAGAATCATGCAGTACGCGGTTTGCGGCCACAGCGCCGCGAACACGATGCCGAGCGTCGCATAGCGCGGATCGCCGAGCACCGGCACGCCGTGGCCGAGCATCATCGCGAGCAGGCCGAAGGTCGGATCGTAGAACCATGAAAAGATCAGTCCGACCACGACCCCCGACAACACGAATGGCGCGAAAAACAGCGACTTGACGATACGGATGCCCGCCACCGCCTGATTCAGATACAGCGCGACGGCGAGGCCCATCGGCGGCGCGAGCAAAAACAGCACGAGCCAGATCAGGTTGTTCTTGAGCGCCGTATAGAACGTGGGCGTATGGACCAGCTCGATATAGTTCGCGAGGCCGATGAAGGTCGGCTCGGTCATCCCATCCCAGTTGAAGAAGCTCAGACGGATCGTCGAGAGGATCGGCCACACCACGTACACGGCCACCATGAAGCAGGCCGGCGCGAGAAACAGGAACGCGGCGCGCCGCTGCCGCCGTGCGGTCGGCGTGGGGCCGCGCCGGCGCGACGCGACGGACGCGCCGCTCAGCGCACCGCTCGACGCCGGCAAGCCCGGGCCGCCGGGTTCAACAGGACCGTCGACGCTATGACGGCTGACGGAATGCGACACGATCAACCTCCCGATCCAATCCGATGCATCGGACAGCGGCCTTGCGGCCGCCGCCGCTCACTTCTTGTAGATACGCTGACGCGTCTGCTCGAGCTGCGCGAGGATGTTGTCCAGTTTCGACGGATCGGAGACGAACTGCTGCATCCCCTTCATCCCTTCGTCGGCCATTTCCTTCGTCATGTCGCGATCGTAGAACTGCGCAATGCCGCCCTTCGTGTTCGACAGGATCTGGAAGCCGATCTTCGAAATCGGATCTTCAGGTTCCGGCGATTTGCTGTTCGCCGACAACGAGCCGAGTCCCTTTGCGAGTTGCGCACCGATCTCTGGCGTCTCGACGAACGCAAGGAACGTGTGCGCATCGGACTTGTTCTTCGCTTTTGACGGAATATGCAGTGATTCGACCGGCCCGTCCTCGGCGGTCGGCACCTTGGAGTCGATGATCGGGAACTGGAAGTACCCCATTTGCGGCTTCACGTTGTCCGGGAAACCCGCCGCAATGAACGTCCCCATCAGCATCATGGCAGCCTTGCCCTGGAACAGGAACGGCTGCACCGCATCGAGATCGTAGGACAGTGAATTGTTGATGAAGTAGCCGTCGTCGATCAGTTGCTTCCACGTCGTATAGACCTTCTTCACGCGCGGATCGGTGTACGGAATTTCGCCGGCCATCAGCTTCTGGTGAAACGCATTGCCGTTCAGGCGCAGATCGAGATAATCGAACCAGCCGGCCAGCGTCCAGGCATCGCGGCCCGCCACCGCGATCGGCGCAATGCCGGCGGCCTTCAGCTTTTTCGCGGCGTCGAGAAACTCGTTCCACGTTTTCGGCTCGCCCTTGATGCCGGCCTTCTCGAACAGGTCCTTGCGATAGAACATCCCCCACGAGTAGTACACGGTCGGCGCGGCATACTGCTTGCCCTTGTACGACGATGCTTCCTTCGTCGACGCATACATGTCGTTCCAGCCGTTCTTCTGCCAGTCGCCGGTCAGATCCTCGAACAGGCCACGCTGCGCGTAATACGCCATACGCTCGCCGTCGTGCCAGTTGACGATATCTGGCGCGACAGTTGAAAGCCAACCCGGCAACTGAACCTTGTAGGCTTCCTCATCGATGAACGATACCTTCACGTCGACACCGGGATGCGCCTTCTTGAACTCGTCGACCACCTGCTGCCAAACCGCGCGCTGGCCCGCGCCCTTGTACGCGATGTTCAGCGCGAGCGTGCCCGCCTGCGCGGTGCCGACGACCGAGGTCCCCGCGGCAACCGCGGCCAGCGCGAGCGCCAACAGAATCTTGCGTGGTTTCAGTTTCATCCTGACTGTCTCCTTCATTCCATGGTTTTTACGTCGTTGTCGCTTCTATATCGAATGACCGCGTGGAATTGCCAAGGCCAGACTTCTATTGCGAGCGGTAGACCGCTACCCCTTGCGGCGCCACCTCCCAGGAGCCGATCACGAATGCGTCGTCGGAAATGTCGTCGAGCGTGTGGGTTCGATCGCCATAGTTGAACACATACGTCAGTCCGCCGCGACGGCTGATGCGCACGCTGTCGCCGAGTGCCTGCGTTTCGAGGCCCGCTTCCTGCGCAATCAGCGCGAACAGGCGCACGGTCAAGGTGTCGTCGAACAGGCTCGCGAGGTAGTGGAACGCGCCGCTTCGCACGTACGCGGGATGACCGTCCGCGAAACGCGCGCGCACGTCGAATGAAGATGCTGCATCGCTGTCGATGAAATCGCGCCAGTGTCGCGCGAAGCCCTCGGCGGCACCGCCCTGCTGTTCGAGCACCACCGCTTCGGTCACGTTCGGCCGCATCGATTCGACGCGCCACACGCGCAGCGGCAGCACCGAGGTCAATGCTCCAGGCGGCAGATTCGCCGGAATCCGCAGCTCGCGCGTCTTCGAGCCGGTGCGTGGACCGAGCACGACCTGCGCGCCCGAGCGCGCGAGACGTTCGGCGAAATCGTCGGGCACGACCGGCAGCGGCGGTACGACGACGAGGCTATAACCATCGAACGATGCATCGGCCGGCACGACATCGACGTCGAGTCCAAGCGCGCGCAAAGCCGAGTAGTACTCGAATGCGAACCGCGGATAGTGAAAGTCCGCGCCCTGCGGATGAATCTCGAACAACCACTTCGCTTCATAGTCGTAGACGAGCGCGACTTTCGAGCGGATCGACGCATTGGCATCGGCGTTCGCGGCGAGCACCGCGTGAATTTCGGACGCCACCCGCGATGCTTCATTGCCGCCGACGTCGAGCCGGTTGTCGGGCGTATTGAGCCCCGCATGCATCTGCTCCTGCGCGAACGGCGCCTGACGCCAGCGGAAATACGACACGCAGCCCGCGCCGTGGGCGAACGCTTCCCAGCTCCACAGCCGCACCATGCCCGGCAGCGGCGCCGGATTCCATTGCGCCCAGTTCACCGGTCCCGGCTGCTGCTCCATCACCCAGAACGGCAGCTTCGACATGCCGCGATACACGTCGTGATTGAACGACGCGAAGTCCGGATGACCAGTGCGCAACCAGCGCGCCTTGATGTCCGGCGCGAACCACTGCTCTTCTAGCGCGCCGAGCGGATAGCTGTCCCACGTTGCGACGTCGAGATCGGCCGCGACCTTGTAGTGATCGAACTCGGTGAAGAGCTGCATGAAGTTGTGCGCGACCGGCCGCCCCGGCGAATGCGCGCGAATGATCTCGACCTGCATGCGGTTGTAGCGCGCCACTTCGTCGGATGCGAAGCGCCGGTAGTCGAGACGATGCGAAGGATGCGCCTCGGTCACGCTGCCGACCGGCGCGTCGATTTCTTCGAAGCCGCGGTACTCCATGCTCCAGAACACCGTGCCCCACGTCTCGTTCAACGCCTGGATCGTGTGATAACGCGCCTTCAGCCACTCGCGAAAGCGCGCGACCGCGGCCGGCGAATAGCTGACCACCGTGTGATGACAGCCAAATTCGTTATCGGTCTGCCAGAAAGCGACCGCCGGATGCTTGCCGTAACGCTCCGCCACCGCCGTGCAAATACGACGCGAAGCCTCGAAATACGCGGGCGACGAGAAGTCGTAATGACGCCGCGAGCCGAACGCGCGCGGACGTCCATCGGTGCCGACCGGCAGGATCTCGGGATGACGATCGATCAGCCACTTCGGCGGCGTCGCGGTCGGCGTACACATGACGACCTTCAGGCCAGCCGCGCCGAGCACGTCGACGGCGCGATCGAGCCAGCCCCAGTCGTATTCGCCGGGAGTCGGCTCGATCCGGCTCCAGGCGAATTCCGCAATCCGCACCTGCTCGATGCCGAGCGCTTTCATCCGGCGCGCGTCGTCGTCCCACATCGACTCGGGCCAGTGCTCCGGGTAATAACAGACTCCAAGACGCATCCCTATGTCCCCAATGTTTTTCAAGCGTAGTGTTCGACGGATTCGAGCGACGCCGCCGCGAAACCGTCCTCGGTAAACAGATGACAGGCCGTGTGCGGCACCCGCAGGCTCGCGCGATCGCCTGGAGCGAGGCGCGTGTTGCCGGGCGCCTTGGCGATCAGAACGGCGCCGCCGGGTTGATCGAGGTGCACGTAGCTGTGTTCGCCAAGCTGCTCGACGAGCGATACGGTGCGCGCGAGCGCGCCGTCTTGCGACACGCCCGCATTCGTCGTGGCCGATGCATCGACGAACTCGAGATGCTCGGGACGCACGCCGAGTGTGACCGGCTGCGCTGGCTGCAGTCCGGCGCTGCTGACCGGCACACGCACGTTCTCGCCGGTGTGATCGAGCGTGACGAGCACGCCCTGCGCATCGAGTGACGCCACCTTGCCCGGCAGGAAATTCATTCGCGGCGAGCCGATAAAGCCGGCCACGAAGCGGCTTTTCGGGCGGTGATACAGCTCGAGCGGCGCGCCGATTTGCGCGATGCTGCCGTAACGCTCGGTGTCCTTGCCCGAATGCAGCAGCACGATCTTGTCGGCGAGCGTCATCGCTTCGATCTGATCGTGCGTCACGTAGACCACGCTCGCCTTCGCAAACTGCTTATGCAGACGCGCGATTTCGACGCGCGTTTGTCCGCGCAAGGTTGCATCGAGATTGGACAGCGGTTCGTCGAACAGAAACACGCCGGGCTCGCGAACGATCGCGCGGCCGATTGCGACGCGCTGCCGCTGCCCGCCCGACAGCGCCTTCGGCTTGCGCTCGAGCAGTGCCTCGAGTTGCAGGATGCGCGCGGCTTCACGCACCTTGCGCTCGATTTCATCCTTCGGGGTCTTCGCGAGTTTCAGGCCGAACGCCATGTTCTCGAACACGCTCATGTGCGGAAACAGCGCATAGCTCTGGAACACCATCGCTACGCCACGCTGCGCGGCCGGCACGTCGTTGACGATCTTCCCGCCGATCGACAGGTCGCCGTCGGTCAAATCCTCGAGCCCGGCGATCATGCGCAGCAGCGTGGACTTGCCGCAACCCGACGGGCCGAGAAACACGCAGAACTCGTTTTCGCCGATGTCCAGATCGACGTTGCGAATCACCGGCGCACCGTCGCCATACGCCTTCTGCACGCCTCGTAACGAAATGCTCGCCATTGCATCGACTCCGTGATTTAATCGGTGCGAAGTCGGAGATTAAGCGCTTAATCAGCATGACCGAAAAATCGATCGCAAGCGATCGTTGGTCTGTCTCCGATATCGTTTTGTACGTTGGTTCGATGACAGATGTTGCCGCGCCTCGCGCCGCGACGCAAATGTCGGACAGTCATCCCAAATACTGACCATATCATGCCCACCCTCAGCGAAGTCGCGCGTCATGCCGGCGTCACGCCAGCCACGGTGTCCAACGTGCTGCGCAATCGCGGCCGCGTTGGCGAAACGACCCGGCAACGTGTGCTCGAGGCAGTCGCGGCGCTCGGCTATCGCCCGCATCTCGCCGCGCGCGCGCTCGCCGAGGGCCGTGCGCCGACGCTCGCGCTGATGGTGTCGAGCATCGCGAATCCGTTCTATCCGGAGTTCGCGCTTGCGGTCGAGCGCGCTGCGCGTACGAGCGGCCACTTCGTGATCATCTGCAATACCAACGACGATCCGCTAAGCGGCCGCGCGTACCTCGACCAGATCGCCGGCACCTTGTCCGAAGGCGTGCTCGTGACCAACGCGAACCTCGATTTCGCCGATCTGCACAAGACCGAAGCGCGCGGCACGCCGGTCGTGCTGTGCATGTGGGAGCGGCCCACCGAGCCGCCCGGGCTGCCGTGCGTCGCGGTCGATTTCCGGCTGGCCGGCCAACTGGCCGGCGAGCATCTGCTCGAGCTCGGGCATCGGCGCTTTGGTGCGATCGTCGGCAGCAAGGCGTCGGGCATTCACGCGGCGCGCTTCGAAGGTTTCGTCGACGCGTTGTGCGCGGCCGGTGTGACGAGAAATCGCGTGCGGCACGCGGTCGATACGATCCACGGCGGCTACCTGGCGGCCCGCGCGCTGCTTGAAGCCGATCCGCAACTAAGCGCGATCTTCGCGACCAACGATTTGCCTGCGCTCGGCGCGATGCACGCGGCCGCGGATCTCGGCCTGCGCGTGCCGGACGATCTGTCCGTGATCGGCATCACCGACATCCAGCTCGCGCGCGAATCGCGCCCCGCACTGACGACGGTGGCGGTGCCGACGGTCGAGGTCGCCGGACTTGCAGTGGAACTGCTGCGCGAACTGATCGAGACTTCGTACGGACAGCCGGGACGCGTCGAGCGGGACATACCGGCGCCCGTGCCGATGCGGATTTCGTCCGAGCCGAAACTGGTCGTGCGCGCATCGACGGCCGCACCGCGTTCGCGTTGATGTGGCGGTTACAGCCGCGCCGCAACGTTGCAGTTCGTAGCAGTTGGACCAGGCTCGGCCAGCTTGCCGCGCGTCAACTCGCGTGACGAGGCCGGCGCGCACCGACCGCCAACGCAATGCAGGCCAATACCGCGGAAACCGTCGCGAATGCGACGTTCGCCCACAAATGTCCGACCCGGGTCGACAGCAGCGCTATGCCGACCGCCGGCAACGAGTTGCCGGTGTAACAGCAGAGCAGATACGCCGATAGCAATTCGGCGCGTTGGTCCGCGGGCGCGATCCGGTTGATCTCCTGCAAACTGCCGCGAAACCCGAGCGCGGCTGCGATGCCGCACAGCGCCGTCGCCGCACTCAGCACTACGAACGACGCGGCAACCTGCGCCCACAGCAGCAACGCGAGACTCGGCGGCAACAGCCACAGTCCGGCGAGCATCGCGGTGCGGGCGGCGAGTTTCGACGTGACCATCACGGTGATCGTGCTCGCGGCGAACAGTTCGGCGACGAGCGCCCCGCTCAGCGCGGGGCTGTGCAGATGCATGCTGTTCGCGATCAGATTGGGCAACAGCGCCGCGAAAAAGCCGAGCAGCGCGAAGGTCGCGAATGCGGTGACGGCAGGCACGACGAATGCCACGCGCAATTGCGCGGGCACGCCGATGCGTGGCGCGAACGACACCTGTGCAAACGTCCGGACGCGCGCCTGGACCGTTTCGCATGCGAGCGCCGCCAACGCCGCGGTGACCAGAAGCGTCAACAGATAAACGACGAACACCGTGCGCAATGGCCAGGGCGCGAATTCCGCGAGCAGACCAGTCAGCAGCGGTCCCACTCCGAGCCCAGCCAGATTGACCGCCGCGGCGAGACGGCTGGCGGGCGCCTTGTCGGCGCCGGCGTGCAATTCCGCGATCCACGCGGTCGCCGTCGCGGCACCGACGCCGATTGCAAGGCCGCTCGCCGCCCGGGCGACGAAAAGCCACGTCGCATGCGTGGCGAACAGAAAACACATCGTGCTCGCGATCGCGGCTGCGAGCACGAGCAGACTGACCGATCGGCGCCCGGCCTGGTCGGACACGCGACCGAATAGAAACAAAGCGCCGAGATTGCCGATCACGTAGGTCGCGTACACGAGCGTGATCGTCAGATCGGACAAGCCGAACCGGCGTTGATAGAGCGGATAAAGCGGCGTGACCATCGTGCTGCCCGCGTACAGAACGCCGATCGCGAGGGCGGCGGCGATCAGCGATGCGCGGGAGCCGAGTCGTCGCTGCCACCAGTGCGAAGGCATGGGTCTCTCCGAAAGGTTCGCATTCTGTCGACGCGAGCAAGCGCTGTTCCGCCGCAACCTCTCGCAAACATTCAGCGCCCACTGAAAAAGCGCGCTACGCACCGCGAATTGCGTTGAAAAACCATCGTTGACATTTCAACGCGCTTTCAAACGGGCCAGGACTTTCCCCAAGCCGAGAAGCGCCGCTTCGCACTGCAGCATAGCGCCAAAGCGTTACCACACAATGCTCTCAGCCTGCACGCGGTTCGCGGCGCGGCGAATTTCCGCGTTTCACATTTCCTTGACGAGCAGTCGCGCGCCTGCTGTACTAAATCAACCCAAGTGATTTAGGCGATTTCCTTCGGCCCACATTGCATCGAAGCGTCATCGCCAAACGTTAAGCCCGCAGCTTCGCAGTTTCGATCTATCTGCAGTCCCATACGTCGTTGCCAATAACCGGAGGAGCGTCTCATGAATCTGAATTTCCACAGGCGTCCTGTCGCCAGGACAATCGCGTCGATGTGCGCCGCGGCAGCGGCGCTGTGGTGCGCAAGCGCGAGTCAGGCCGCCGACCAGCCCGTCATCGGCCTGATCACGAAGACCGATACGAACCCGTTCTTCGTCAAGATGCGCCAGGGCGCGGACGCGGCCGCGTCGAAAGACGGCGCGAAACTGATCACGGCCGCCGGCAAGTTCGACGGCGACAACGCGAGTCAGGTCACCGCGATCGAAAACATGATGACGGCGGGCGCGAAAGCAATCCTGATCACGCCGAGCGACACCAAGGCGATCGTGCCGAGCATCAAGAAGGCGCGCGCGGCCGGTGTGATGGTCGTCGCCCTCGATACGCCGACCGATCCGCAGGACGCAACCGACGCCCTGTTCGCCACCGACAACTTCAAGGCCGGCGTGCTGATCGGCAAATATGCGAAGGCCGCGCTGAACGGCAAGCCCGCGAAGATCGCCACGCTCGATCTCGCGCCGGGCGTGTCGGTCGGCGTGCTGCGTCACAACGGCTTCCTCGAAGGCTTCGGCGTCAAGGAAGGCGATGCGTCGATCGTTTGCAGCCAGGACACCCGCGGCGATCAGGCGAAAGGCCAGACGGCGATGGAAAACTGCCTGCAGAAAGCGCCCGGCATCAACGTGGTCTACACGATCAACGAACCGGCCGCGGCCGGCGCGTATCGCGCGCTGAAGGCGGCGGGCAAGGACAAGGGCGTGATGATCGTGTCGATCGACGGCGGTTGCGAAGGCGTGCGCAACGTGAAGGCCGGCGCGATCGCGGCGACCTCGCAGCAGTATCCGCTGAAGATGGCCGCGCTCGGCGTCACCGCCGGCGTCGACTACGCGAAAACCGGCAAGAAGGTGTCCGGTTATCAGGACACCGGCGTCACGCTGATCACCGACAAGCCGATTTCCGGCATCGACAGCAAAGACACGAAGTTCGGCCTCGACAACTGCTGGGGCAACAAGTAACGCGCATTGCACAGCGGCCCGTTGCGCGTCGCACCGGGCCGCCAATTGATTTGCAGCGTGACCTTCATGTCACGCTCATGTACCGAGGACTGCCATCATGTCGACCCCTTCCGCGCCCGCCGGCCGGCCGCGCCCGTCTTTCACCGAGCACCTGCCGTCGCTGTCCGAAATCGGACCGCTGATCGCGCTGGTGCTGGCCTGCGCATTCTTTATCTCGCAGAGCACCCGCTTTCTATCGTTCCAGAACCTGTCGCTGATCCTGCAACAGACGATGGTCGTCGCGGTCATCGCGATCGGCCAGACACTGATCGTGCTGACCGGTGGCATCGATCTGTCCTGCGGCATGGTAATGGCCTTCGGCTCGATCATCATGACGAAGTTCGCGGTCGTGCTCGGCGTGCCGCCGATCCTCGCGATTCTGTGCGGCATCGGCGCCAGCACCTTGTTCGGCTTACTGAACGGTCTGTTGATCACGCGCATCAAGTTGCCGGCGTTCATCGTCACGCTGGGTACGCTGAACATCGCATTTGCGCTCACGCAGATCTACTCGAACGCGGAAAGCGTGTCGAACCTGCCCGATGCGATCATGTTCCTCGGCAGCACGTTCAGGCTCGGACCGGCGGAAGTCACGTACGGCACCGTGCTGACGCTGCTGATGTATCTGGCCACGTGGTTCGTGCTGCGCGACACGGTGCCCGGCCGGCATCTGTACGCGCTCGGCAACAACGCCGAGGCCGCGCGACTGATGGGCCTGTCGTCACAGCGGATTCTGCTGTCCGTCTACACGCTTGCCGGCGCGATCTACGGCATCGCCGCGCTGCTGTCGGTAGCGCGCACCGGTGTCGGCGATCCGCAGGCCGGGCAAACCGAGAACCTCGACAGCATCACCGCGGTCGTGCTCGGCGGCACGAGTCTGTTCGGTGGCCGCGGCTCGATCGTCGGCACCTTGCTTGGAGCGCTGATTGTCGGCGTATTCCGTAACGGCCTGACGCTGATCGGTGTTTCCTCGGTGTACCAGGTATTGATCACCGGCATCCTCGTGATTCTCGCGGTCGCCGCCGATAAACTCTCGCACCGCGGCCGTTGATCCCGCACAGGAGCCTTGTCATGTCGACCTCCACCTCCTCTTCCACGTCCGCTGCGATGCCGGTTCTGCAGGCACGCGGGCTCGTCAAACGTTACGGCAACGTGACCGCGCTCGACGGTTGCGATTTCGAAGTGCTGCCCGGCGAGATCCTCGCGGTGATCGGCGACAACGGCGCGGGCAAATCGTCGCTGATCAAGGCGCTCTCGGGCGCCACGGTGCCCGACGAAGGCGAGATTCTGCTCGACGGCAAACCGGTCAAGTTTCGCAGTCCGCTCGATGCGCGCGCACAAGGCATCGAGACCGTGTACCAGGAACTCGCCGTCGCGCCGGCGATGAGCATCGCCGAAAACCTGTTTCTCGCCCGCGAATTGCTGAAGCCCGGCTGGCGCGGCTCGTTGTTCAAGATGATCGACAAGCGCCGCATGCTCGACGAAGCGACCGCGGCCATGAAGGATCTGCAAATCGGCATCCGCTCGATGCGCCAGGCGGTCGAAACGTTGTCCGGCGGCCAGCGCCAGGGCGTCGCCGTTGCACGCAGCGCGGCATTCGCGCGCCACGTGGTGATTCTGGACGAGCCCACCGCCGCGCTCGGCGTGAAGGAAGGCAACATGGTGCTCGAACTGATCCGGCGCGTGCGCGATCGTGGCCTGCCGGTGATTCTGATCAGCCACAACATGCCGCATGTGTTCGAGATCGCGGACCGCATCCATATCCAGCGGCTCGGCCGGCGCGCGGCGCTCGTCAATACGAAGGATGTGCACATGTCGGAAGCGGTCGCGATCATGACCGGCGCGAAGACAGCCGACGTGAAGGCGATCGCATGACGCGCCACTCAATCCGCTGAGCCACGAGGCCGGTACACGACAATGGACACCCCCAGCACCAGCAGGCGTTCGCCGGTCAAACGCACGGTCGGTTCGAATCAGGTCGGCATGCGGCAATTCAACGAGCGCATCGTGCTGCAAACGATCCGCTTGCATGGACCACTGCCGAAGGCCGAGGTCGGCCGCCTCACGCGTCTTTCGATGCAGACGGTGTCGATGATCGTCGACCGGTTGATCGCCGACGGCCTGCTCGAAAAGCACGCACGCGTGCGCGGCAAGATCGGCCAGCCGTCGGTGCCGATCGCGTTGTGCGCGGACGGCGCGTACACGATCGGTATCAAGGTCGGACGCCGCAGTCTCGACGTGCTCGCGATGGACTTCGCCGGGCGCATCGTATGCCGCGACGTATTCGAGTATGCGTATCCCGATCCGCGCGCGCTGTTCCCCGCGCTCGAAAACAAACTCGCGCGCGTGAACCAGACGCTCGGCGCGAAGGCGGGCAAGGTGGTCGGCGTCGGTGTCGCGGCGCCGTTGTGGCTCGGCGGCTGGCGCGACTTTCTCGGCGCGCCGCCCGACGCGCTCGACGCCTGGACCGAGATCGATCTGCGCGCGCGCATCGCGACGATAACCGGCCTGCCCGTCGAGTTCGCCAAAGACACCACGGCCGCGTGCGCGGCCGAACTCGTGATGGGCCAGGGCCGCGGCATTCACAACTTCCTGTATCTGTTCGTCGGCACGTTCATCGGCGGGGGTCTCGTGATCGACGGACGTCTGCATGGCGGTCCGCACGACAACGCGGGCGCGGTCGGTTCGATCCCGCTGCGCGAAGGCGGCGCACGCAAACCCGCGCGGCAGTTGCTGCACGCGGCATCGGGCTTCGTGCTCGAACGACTGTTCAGCGATGCGGGCGCGCCGGCGGCCGCGGCGCATGATCATCGCGCGTTGTCGCCCGAGTTGTGGCGGCATACCGAGCGATGGCTCGACAGCGCGTGCCCGGCGATCGCGAACGCGCTAACCAATGCTGCCGCGTTGCTCGATCTCGAAGCCGTCGTGATCGACGGCGAGTTCGACCGGCTACTGCTGCGCGAGATCATTCGCCGGACCGAGCGCGTGCTCGATCGTTTCGAATGGGAAGGGATGGTGCGGCCGCAATTGCTCGAAGGCGCGATCGGCGCCGATGCCCGCGCGATGGGCGGAGCGATTCTGCCGCTATATGCGCATTTCGCGCCGGTGCATGAGCTGTTCCTGAAGCCGGCGGCGTCGGAGACGGGTTATGACGAGCGGTGAGCGATTCACTGCGCGGCAACTTTCGTCGCAGCAGGCGTCGATCCCGCCGGCGCCGCCGTCACGGTTTTCTGAACCGGCTTATCGAGCAACGGCTGCAACGCCGGTGCCATCGACTTCAGCAACTGCACCGCCAGCGCACTCGTGAAGTCGTAATGCGCGGCATACGGCTCGTGCACCCACGCGGTCAACGTGCCGTAGAAGCGGTCGCCGAGCGCGAACACGAAGGTCGCGCTGCGATTCACCTTGCGCGACTCGATCAACCGCGCGCCCTTCGCGTACACGTTCAAGCGCTGATCGCCGGTGCCGGTCTTGCCATAGACTTCGAGCGTTTCGCCGTTCGGGAACGTCATGCCTTGCGCTAGACGCCTCGCGGTGCCACCCGTCACGACGTCGCGCAACAGCATCCGCACCTCCCCGGCAATCTCCGGCGACACCTGCTGCTGCGGCGCGACCACCGCGCGCCTGAAATGCGTTTCGTACGGCGTATCTTTCGCGAAGTCGATTTGCGTCAGCGTTTCGGTCGGCACCTTGTTGCCGCCGTTCGCGATCACGCCGATCAGTTGCGCGAGCGCCGCCGGACGATCACCCGACGCGCCGATCGCCGCCGCATACGACGGCGTCAGCGACGCGAACGGATAGCCGAGCGCCTGCCAGGATTTGCCGATCGCGTCGAAGGCGCGCAGCTCGACCATGCGCTTGATGCGGTGATCCTGGGTCACGTGATAGCGCGTCTTGAAGAGCCACGAGTAAGTCGACAGGCGCACGTCCTGGCTCGCGGCTTCGATCTGCGCAAGCGTCGCATCCGGATGCGAGCGCAGATAGTTCAGCGTCCATAGTTCGAGCGGATGCACACTCGAAATATAGCCGCGGTCGTTCAGGTTGAAGCGGTTGATGCCGTACTTGTCGTACAGATTCGCGAGATCTTCGTCGTCGAGCATCGAAGCCGCCGGCGTGTTCTTCAGCGCCGCGTACATCATCCTGTTGAACCACGCGTTCGATTGATCCGGCGCGACGCTGCGCAACGCGGTCGCCACTTTCGGGGGCGACTTGCGCACCCCGAGCAGCAATAGCGTGATCTGCTGATCAGGCGTCTTGCCGTGGTACTTCGTGTAGAAACGCTTCATGTACACGCGGCTTTCCTGATCGGCGAAACGTGTCAGGTACATCTTGCGGGTCGCCGGATCGCCGAGCCATTGCGACGACGGCCCGGTGGTCTGCACCATTTCATAGTGCACGATATCGCGCATCAGTCGCACGAACACGAGGTTCACCGAATGCTGGAACGCGCGATGCACGGTCAGGATGCGGCTGTTGTCGTCGGACTCGAAGTTCGCGAAGGTCTGCGCGCCGCCGCCCGTAAAGAACGTTTCGCCCGGGCTCGCCGAGTATTTACGCTCGACGGCGGCGTCGAGCATAGGCTGCAGCGAATGGTCGCGCGTGTGCAGCAGATAGTCGATCGCCCAGCGCGTCAGCCGATCGTTCGGATCGGGCGTGATCGCCTTCAGCTCGACATTGCTCAGCGATGCGTACCGTGTGTGCAAATCGGTGACGATCTGCAGATACGTGATGACGGTGCGCAGTTTCGCGGTCGAGCCGAGGTTCAGGCGCGCGCCGGAATTGATGTCGAACGGCTGGTTCACGCTATCAGTCTGCACGCGCACGAGGTTCGCGTCGCCGTGCCGCTCGAACAGCGTGAAGCTGTAGGCGATCTGCGACGGATCGTCGGACCCGCGCAACATTTCGTAGCCGACGAGACCCGCGGCCTTCGCGCCGTCTTTCGTCGCGGCGGCGGCGAGGCGCTCGGCAACGGCTTGTTGCACGTCATTGTTCAGCGTGCCTGTCGCCTGCACGTCGAGGCGGTCCAGTTCATAGAAACTACGCACGCCGAGCGCGGCGAGCAGATGCGAGCGCATCGACGTGACGGCCTTGCGCGACACGAACGAACCGAGATCCGGTGTGCTGCGCGGCGCGCGATGCAGTTCGACTTGCGCCGCCAGCGCCGCGTCGCGCAACTGCGCAGTGATCACGCCGCCACTCGCGAGCAGCCGCAGATAGCTGTCGGTCAGCCGTTCGAGCTCGGGATAGCCGCGCTGCAGGAAAAACGACGGCGCGCGCTGCGCGATCATCAGCGACAGCACTTCGCGAAACGCCAGACCCTGGTCGGGCAGATTTGCATCGGTCGACGGCGACTTCAGCAGCCGGTTGGTCTCGCGGAAATCGCGCCCATACCAGGCGGCGAGCCCATCGCCGATACCGTTGATTTCGCCGACGCCGGGCTGCGCGGCAAGCGGCACCGAGTTCAGATAATGGACCACGATCTGTTCGCGCGCGGGCAGCGTTTGCGGTCCGTTCAGATAAGCGCGCACCGACGCCGACGCGATTTGCCGCAGCTTTTCTGGCGGCGTCGCGGTGCGGCCCCCCGCCGAGTGACGGAATTTCTCGATCTGCGTCGCGAGCGTGCTGCCGCCGGGCGTCTGCTGATGACGATTGAACATGCGCGCGCCCTGGTCGACGAGCGCGCGGCTGAAGCGCCCCCAGTCGATCGCCGGATTGCGGTTCGGCTGATCCGGATCGAGCAGATAGCGGTCTTCGATGAACAGCAGCGAGTTCACCACGAGCAGCGGAATCGCGCCAAAGCTGTCGTACACGCGACCGGGAAACTGAGCGCTGTATAGCGGCACGCCGGTGCCGTCGAACAATTGCAGGCCGGCCGTGTCTTTTTCGTCGTAAGGCAGGAACAGGCCGTCATCGGCTAGCGAAAGCATGCGTTCTGAATCGCGCGCCTGCGAGCTGATTTCGAAGCCATGTTGCAACAGACGCTGCTGGATAGCCGGCAACAGCGCGTAGCCGAGGCGCGCGTCGTACGGGCCCTTGTCGGCTTGCGGAAAGCGGAGGGAATGACTGGGACCGTCGTCGACCGAAAAAGCGACGTCGCGGGTCAGCTCGGAAAGGTACCGCGCCTGCAGTCGCGAGGTCTCGATCTCGATCTGCACGAGCCGCGCAATCAGCGCCACCGCGAGCAGCAAAAACGCGGCAAGCCCCCATTTGAGCCAACGCCAACTCCGCACGGGCACGGTGCTGGTCACGCGAAGCGGAAACCGAAGCGGTGGCCGATTCATGGCTGCTCTCCCCGAGCGATGGCCAGGGGTGTCGAGCCTGGCTCAGTTCATTCAAACCAGTGTAGCTCGGAACGAGAAACCCTCATCGGTTCGGATTGATGCGACAGTGTCGCGGCTACAACACCTGCTGGCGCCGGATGACAAAACGCGAACCGGCATGAGATATTGAAGCTCTTTTCACACGAATAACAAACCGCCTTTTCGGGCGGTTTTGCCGTTTCTGGCGGGCCTTGCCGAAAGAAAGTCGTTTTTTTGCTGGCATTCTTACCGGCAACCGGGCAGACGGCTGAGCAATTTGATTGCGCCGCGCCTAAATTCGCGCTTTCGTCTGTGCACGCAACAGCGCGATAAACCGTTCCGCCGGCGGCGACAGCACGCCGCCCTTGCGCGTGACGATGCCGAACGTCTGCGATGGCGATTTGAGCCTGACCGGCACGACGCGCAGCATCTTGTGCCGCACGAACGGCCCAGCAATTGCGCTCGGCAGCAGCGAAACGAGTTCGGCGCTGCTTTGCAGCAGTGCAACCGTCACGAACGTGGAAGCCGTGGAAATCGGATTGTCGGGCATGTCGAGGCCGGCGAGATCCATCTCGCGTTCGAGCAGCGCATGCAGCGGCATGTGTGACGGATACATGACCCAGCGATGCCCGGCGAGATCGCGCAACATCATCTCGCGGCGCGGCAACGGCGCATGCTGATAACCGACCACCACCGCCAACGGCTCGTCGCCGAGCGGACGATACTGATACTTCGACGGATCGGCCGCGACCGCCGCTCGGCCGACCACCAGATCGAGCCGCCCGTCGTCGAGCTGCGCGAGCATTCGTGCGCTGGTGTCCTCGACCACTTCGATCGACAGACCCGGTTGCGCCGCATGCAATTGATTCAGCGCGGGCACCACGCAGTCGGGAATCGCGCCCATGATCGCGCCGAGCGCGAGCCGCCCGCCACGCCCCGAACGAATTTCGGCGACGTCCTGGCAGAGCGCGGTGAGGTCCGACGTCACGACTCGCGCATATCGGATCACGCAATGACCGAGCTGGTTCGGGATCATGCCGCTTTTCGAGCGCTCGAAAAGCGGCGCGTCGAGCATCGATTCGAGCTCCTGCAGCGCCTTGCTCGCCGCCGATTGCGTCATCGACATCACGCCGGCGGCTTTGTGCAGCGATTTGTGATCGTCGAGCGCGATCAGCAGATGCAGCTGCTTCATGCGCAGCTTCGACAGCAGGACGTTGAGCGTGTCTTTCATCGGTCGGGTGAGTCGCAAAAGCGATCACGATATGGAAACAATTCAATATACCCGCGAGGCCCAGCGCCGTATAGTCGCCGAAGGAGACATTCATCCAGTTGCGCCGCCCGTTCGCGGGTTCGAGCGCAATCCTTCCATCCCCGTACGGACCGAATCGCCATGAGCCAAGCGTCACACTCTCCCGCCCTGCGCGGCGTCTTCCCCGTCGTGCCGACGATCTTCGACGACGCCGGGCGTCTCGACCTCGAAGGTCAGAAGCGCTGCCTCGATTTCATGATCGACGCCGGCTCGAACGGCCTGTGCATTCTCGCGAACTTCTCCGAGCAGTTCGCGCTGTCCGACGACGAGCGCAACACACTGATGCATCTCGCGCTCGAACACGTCGCGGGCCGCGTGCCGGTGATCGTGACGACCACGCACTTCAGCTCGTACCAGTGCGCGGAGCGCAGCCGCGCAGCGCAGGCCGCGGGCGCCGCGATGGTGATGGTCATGCCGCCGTATCACGGCGCGACGATCCGCATCGGCGAGCGCGGCATCTACGAGTTCTATCGTACGGTGTCCGATGCCATCCAGATTCCGATCATGATCCAGGACGCGCCGGTCAGCGGCACGCCGTTGTCCGCGCCGTTCCTCGCTCGCATGGCGCGCGAGATCGACAACGTGTCGTACTTCAAGATCGAAACGCCGCAGGCCGCGAACAAGCTGCGCGAGCTGATCGAACTGGGCGGCGACGCGATCGTCGGTCCGTGGGACGGCGAGGAAGCGATCACGCTGATGGCCGACCTCGATGCGGGCGCGACCGGCTCGATGACGGGCGGCGGTTATGCCGATGGCATCCGCCTGATCGTCGATGCCTATGCGGCCGGTGATACCGAGGCCGCCGCCGCGCACTATCAGCAGTGGCTGCCGCTGATCAACTACGAGAATCGCCAGGGCGGCCTCGCATCGTGCAAGGCGCTGATGAAAGAAGGCGGCGTGATCGGTTCGGACGCGGTGCGTCACCCGCTGCCGCAGATGCATCCGGCGACGCGCGAAGGACTGTTGAAGATCGCACGCCGGCTCGATCCGCTGGTGTTGCGCTGGGGTCGATAACGCAGAACGAAGCGCGGCGGGGCGCCTGTCGAGGTGCGGGCTCACGCGGGCTGGACGGGCACACGCGATTGCCGCTAACCTAGGGCCTGTTCACAAGCTCGCGCCCCATGCAAAGTTTCTACGAAGCCACCGTCACCCGCTCCTCCGCCTACGCGCCGCTCAACGGCCGACGCAGCGCGCACGTCTGCATCGTCGGCGGCGGACTTGCGGGACTCTCCACCGCGCTGGGACTCGCCGAACGCGGCGTCGAAGACGTCGTCGTGCTCGAAGCGGAGCAGGTCGGCTTCGGCGCATCGGGACGCAACGGCGGCTTCGTGTTCGGCGGCTACAGCCTCGATTGCGCCGACCTGCTGAAGACGCTCGGGCCGACTCGCGCGCGCGAACTCTATGCGCTGACCACCGACGCGGTCGAGCTGATGCGCAAGCGAATTGCGCGCTATCGGATCGATTGCGACGCGACCGATGCCGGCGTGATCCTCGCGAACTGGTTCGACGAACCTGCGCGTCTCGAAGCGCAACGGCGTCTGATGCGCGATTCGTTCGGCGTCGACTGGGAACCGATCGCTGCCAGCCAACTCGCCGCGCAACTGAAAACGAGCCGCTATCACGGCGGCCTGTTCGAGCGCAACGCGTTCCATTTTCATCCGCTCAAGTACGTTGTCGGCGTCGCCGCGGCGGCCGCGCAAGCGGGCGTGACGATACACGAGCGCTCGCCGGTCGTCAGCTTGCGGCGCGACGGCGCGGGCTTCGTCGTCGAGACGCCGCAAGGTGCGCTCGACGCGCGTCACGTCGTGATGGCGGGCGGCGGCTATGCACGCAACGTGTACGCGCGCGTCGAGCGCGCGGTGCTGCCTATCGCCACCTACGTGATGGCAACGGAGCCGCTCGGCGAACGCTTGCACGACGCAATCGCCACACGCGCCGCGATCTATGACACCCGCTTCGCGTTCGACTACTACCGCCCGTTGCCCGACACGCGCATCCTGTGGGGCGGCCGCATCTCCGTGCGCGACCGCGAGCCCGAGGCGATCGCGCGTCTGTTGCGACAGGACCTGCTGAAGGTCTATCCGCAGCTGCGCGACGTGCGCATCGAGCACGCATGGGGCGGCCTGATGAGCTACGCGCGACACAAGATGCCGCAGATCGGCCAAAGCACGGACGGAGTCTGGTACGCGGTCGGTTTCGGCGGACACGGCATGGCGCCGACCACGGTGTCTGGCGAACTGCTGGCCGCGGCTATCTCCGGTGAACGGCCGGTGCCCGATGCGTTCGCGACCTTCGGCCTCACGCGCACGTACGGCGCGCTCGGTCTCGCGGCCGCGCAGCTCACGTACACCGCGATGCAAACACGCGACGCACTCGCCGCGCGCCGCCGGCCCACGCGCCCGGTCGCGTAAGCGCCACGCAAGCTCCTTCGAGATGCCTTCTTCGATGCCCGGGACCCACGCCAGAGGCCCATTTCGCCATGCTAGAATGCGCCGTCACTGCCGCTCGAAACCACAATGAAAAAGGGAAGCAAGGCCGCCGAGCCTGATACCAACGGCATCGTGTCTGGCACGCCGCACGCCGACGCGCGACGTACCGGCGCCAGGCGTGTCGACGTCCGACGTACCGACGCCCGGCGTGTGGATGCCCCACGCAAATACGATCCCGAGCAGACTAAGCGCAACATCCTCGACGTCGCGACCCAGGAGTTCTCCGCGATGGGGCTGACGGGTGCCCGCGTCGACGCGATCGCGGAACGCACGAACACCACCAAGCGCATGCTGTACTACTACTTCGGCAGCAAGGAAGGGTTGTACCAGGCGGTGCTGGAAAAGGTGTATGGAGACATTCGCGCGCTCGAACAGGACCTGCACATCAGCGAACTCGATCCGGTCGAAGGCATGCGCGCGCTGGTCGAATTCACGTTCGACTACCACGACCGCCAGCGCGATTTCGTGCGCCTCGTGACGATCGAAAACATTCACGGCGCGAAGTACGTCGAGCAGGTCAAGACGTTCAAAGGACGCAACGTCACCGTGATTCACACGATCGAGGATCTGCTCGCGCGCGGCATCGCGGCGGGCCAGTTCCGCAGCGACATCGATCCGATCGATCTGCATCTGATGATCAGCTCGCTGTGTTTCCATCGCGTGGGCAACCGGCATACGTTCGGCACCGCGTTTGGGCGCGATCCGTCGCATCCGCGGCTGCGGGCGCGGCATCGGGCGATGATCGTCGATGCGATCTTGCGGTTCGTGAAGAAGGACGATTGACGCCGGTTGCGCGGCGACCGGCTGAAATGGAAACGGGATGTGGTGAAAGCCACATCCCGTTTTTTATCGCTTCGAGAAACGCAGCGCGTTCAGCGGCTTACTGCCCCGGCAAACCGGTGACGGCAGTCGACGTGGTTGCCGCCGCACCGCGACGGCTCTCCGGGGAAGACTCAATCCACCAGCACGATCCGCTTGATATCGCCGACGACGAAGATATACGACAGCGCGCCGATCAACGCGATGACACCGATAAACACCAGCGCGCCCACGAACGAACCGGTCGCCGCGACGATCAGGCCCACCACGAGCGGCGTCACGATCCCCGCCAGGTTCGCGGCGAAGTTGAAGATGCCGCCGGTCACGCCGAGCAGACCCTCGGGCGCGATATCCGACACCAGCGTCCAGCCGAGCGCGGCCATGCCCTGCGCGAAGAACGCCACCGACAGAATCGCGATCACCACGACGTTGCTCTCGACATAGTTGGCGAGAATGATCGTCGACGCGAGCAGCAGACCCGCGATGATCGGCAGCTTGCGCGCGACGTTCGGCGATTTGCCACGGCGCAGCAGCCAGTCGGAGAACACGCCGCCGAACATCACGCCGATCGAAGCCGCGATGAACGGCATGATCGCGAAGAAGCCGATCTTCAGCCAGGCCATATGACGTTCGGTGGCGAGATACGTCGGGAACCACGTGAGGAAGAACACCAGCGTCGAATTGCCCGCGAACTGGCCGAGGCAGATGCCGGTCAACTGGCGATGCTTGAGCAGCTGGCCAATCGTGCCCCATTGGAAGCCGCTCTTCTTCGATGCCGCCGCATCGGGTGTACCCGCGGCCGCACCCGCGACATCCTTGTTGCGTTGCGTGAGACCGCCGCCCGCCTCGATATAGTCGAGCTCTTCCTGATTCGCCGACGGATGATCGCGCGGCTCGCGATACAGCAGCCACCACACCACGCCAAACGCGATACCGACGCCGCCGACCACGAGGAACAGCGAGCGCCAGCCGAATGCGCCCATCAGCATGAACAGGAACGGACTGAAAAACGCGAGGCCGATATATTCGCCGACCGTGTAGGTGCCGGTCGCCATCGCGCGCTCGCTTTGCGGAAACCACGTGGCGACCACGCGGCTATTGGTCGGAAAGCATGGCGCCTCCGAAACGCCAAGGCCGAGACGGAAGGCGAACAGGCCGCCGATGCCCCCCACGAGCCCTTGCGCGAGCGTGCAGAGCGACCAGAACGTCATCGACAGGAAGTATGTGAGCTTGCTGCCGAAGCGGTCGAGAAACAGGCCGCCCGGAATCTGCGAGGCCACGTAGCTCCACGAAAACACGGAGAACAGCAGGCCCATCAGCGCGGCGTTGATGCCGAGTTCCTTCGTCAGCTGCGGTGCCGCGATGCCGAGCACGGTGCGGTCGAGATAGTTGATCATCGTGCCGACCGCGAGCAGCGCGAGGATCTTGTAACGGGCTTTCGAACGGCGCGCGGGGCTCGCCGCCTTGTTCTGCGCGGGCGAGCCCGCGGAGCTGGATTGGAACGATTGCGTCATGTCGTGCTTGTCTCCTCGATCAGCTTGGGTGCCGGTCTCTACGCGGCCGGTTAGCGTTGCAACAACGATTGAAAGTGGGTGTAGACGCGCTCGGCGTCCGGCTCGAGGCCCGTGAAAATACGCATGGCGTCGACCGCCTGGTAGACCGCCATGCCGCCGCCACTCAGCGTGCGGCAGCCAAGCGCCTCGGCCGCCTGCAGCAGCGCGGTGCGAATTGGGAAATAGACGATGTCGGCGACCCACAGGTCGCGGTGCAGCAATTCGGCCGGCAGCGGCAGGCCCGGCATTTTAGCCATACCGGTCGGCGTAGCGTGAATCAGGCCTTGCGCGGCGCAGAGCGAATCTTCGAGCGACGTGCCCGCGCTGACCTTGGCTTTCGGGAAACGCGCCAGCAACTCGTCGGCGAGCGACTGCGCGCGGGCGGCATCGACGTCGAACAGCGTCAGCGACTGCGCGCCCATGTTCAGCGCCGCGTGCGCGACCGCCGCGCCGGCGCCGCCGGCGCCAAGCTGCACGACGCGTTCCAGCGACACGTCCGGCAGGCCGCGCTGGAACGCACGCGCGAAGCCGGACCAGTCGGTGTTGTGACCGATGCGCTTGCCGTCCTTGAACAGCACGGTGTTGACCGCGCCGAGCGCGCGGGCGTCGTCGGACAGTTCGTCGAGCAGCGGAATCACCGCCTGCTTGCACGGATACGTGATGTTCAGGCCGTTGTAACCCATCCGTTCGGCCGCCGTCAGCAGCTCCGGCAGCGCGGCGGTGTCGAGCTTCTGCGCATCGAGATCGATGCGTCTA
Source organism: Paraburkholderia sp. UCT70 (assembly GCF_050434085.1). Taxonomy (NCBI): domain Bacteria; kingdom Pseudomonadati; phylum Pseudomonadota; class Betaproteobacteria; order Burkholderiales; family Burkholderiaceae; genus Paraburkholderia; species Paraburkholderia sp. UCT70. The sequence goes on from NZ_JBNPVZ010000002.1 coordinate 2,961,421, forward strand.
TAGACATAGTGCAGTCCGAGCTTGCTGCCCTCTTCCTCGTGCATCGCGGGCGTGAGCGAACCGCTGATGCCCGAGCCGATCAGGCCGACCAGAAAGGAGTGGGGAGTGGCCCGCAAGCTCGCCTGCGCATTGGCCAACGCGGCGATCTGCGCGTCGGTCCGGGAATTTCCCCTAGTGTTCGCTTGAGTGTTCATTTCGCCGCCCTATTCTTAAGAATCGCCGCCATCCGTTCCAGCGCGAGCACATAGCCCTGCGTGCCGCAGCCGACGATGATCGCGTCCACCACCGCCGACACGTACGAGTGATGCCGGAACGCTTCGCGCCGATGCACGTTCGAGATATGCACCTCGATGACGGGCTTTTCGATCGCGCTCAATGCGTCGGCGATCGCGACCGACGTATGTGTGTAAGCGGCCGGATTGATCACGATGCCGTCGACCTTGGTGCGCGCCGCGTGCAGCCAGTCGATCAGCTGATGCTCGGCGTTCGACTGGCAGAAGTCGATCGCGAGCTCGAGGCGCTCGCCCGCGTCGCGGCACAGCTTCGCGACGTCGTCGAGCGTTTCCGCGCCATAGATGGCCGGCTCGCGCGTGCCGAGCAGATTGAGGTTCGGTCCGTTCAGGACCAGTACGGAGGCAAAGCTCATGACAACGACTCCCGCAAAATAAGGCGCGACTCGAACCGCGGCACCCGCGGCGGTTCTTCGACGCATGGCGAAGTGTGCGCGCATCGGCCGTCGTCGTCATTCGGGGTTTCTACGAATTTGTACCATCTAGTTAGTTTGTATAGACTATCGAAACTCCCGGATAGTGTGGGGTATTCTGGCCTGCGTCTTGCTTCAGTGCGTAACGAACTAGCTCATTTTTGCGCATTGCAGCAAGCCCGGCAGGCCGCGCCGCCAGGCGCGCCGCCGCGGTTTTTCTCTGAGTTTCCCCCTCGTTTGTCCGTTTTTGCAGGAGCCGTTCATGCAACGTTCGATTGCCACCGTGTCGATTAGCGGCACCCTCGTCGAGAAGCTGAGCGCGATCCGCGCGGCGGGTTTCGAAGGTGTCGAAATCTTCGAGAACGACCTGCTGTATTTCGACGGCTCGCCCGCCGACGTGCGCCGCATCGCCGACGACCTCGGCCTGAAGATCATGCTGTTCCAGCCGTTTCGCGATTTCGACGGCGTCAGTCCCGAACGGCTCGAGCGTAATCTCGACCGCGCGAAGCGCAAGTTCGACGTAATGCACGAGCTAGGCACGGACCGCATCCTCGTGTGCAGCAACGTGTCGCCGGACACGATCTGCGACGACTCGCTGATGATCGACCAGTTGGGCGCGCTCGCCCGCACGGCCGAAGCGGCTGGCGTGGTCGCCGGTTACGAAGCGCTCGCCTGGGGCAGGCACGTAAAGACCTATCGCCACGCGTGGAAGCTTGTCGACGCCGTGAATCATCCGAATCTCGGGCTCGTGCTCGACAGCTTTCATACGCTGTCGCTGAACGACACGCCCGACGCGATCGCCGACATTCCTGGCGAGCGCATCGCGTTCGTGCAGATCGCGGACGCGCCGAAGCTTGCGATGGACGTGCTCGAATGGAGCCGCCACTACCGCTGCTTCCCCGGCCAGGGCGACTTCGATCTCGCGAACTTCACCGCACAGGTCGTCAAAGCTGGCTACAAGGGCCCGCTTTCGCTGGAAATCTTCAACGACGGCTTTCGCGCCGCCCCCACCACGATCACGGCCGCCGATGGCCATCGCTCGTTGTTGTTCCTCGAAGAGCAAACTCGCGCGTTGCTCGAAGAGCAACAGCAGCCGCGCAAAACGACAGGCGGCCTGTACCGCTCGCCCGCCGCGCCCGCGCACGTCGGCTATCAGTTCCTCGAATTCGCGGTCGATCACACCACGCGCACGCAGCTAGCCGACTGGCTCGGCAAGCTGCGCTTTCGCCAGGCCGGCCAGCATCGCTCGAAGGACGTAACGCTGTATCAGCACGGCGCGGCCTCGATCGTGCTGAACGCCGAGCCCGATTCGTTCGCGAACGCGTTTTTTCAGCAGCATGGTTTGTCGCTGTGCGCATCGGCGTTTCGTGTCGATGACGCGAGCCACGCATTCGAGCGCGCGGCCGGCTTTGGCTACGCGCCGTTCTCCGGCCAGATCGGGCCGAACGAGCGCGTGCTGCCGGCCGTGCAGGCGCCGGATGGCAGTCTCAACTATTTCGTCGACGAAACGCCCGATCAGCCCACGCTGTTCGAGGCCGATTTCGTGCTGACCGACGTCAACGGCCCGACCGAGGTGGGACCGCTCGAGCGCATCGATCACGTGTGTCTGTCGGTGCCGGCGAGTGCGCTCGATACGTGGGTGCTGTTTCTGCGCACCGCGTTCGGCTTCCTGGCCGAGCCGGGGGTGCTCGTTCCCGATCCGTACGGCCTCGTGCGCAGCCGCGCGCTGCGCAGCCCCGACGGCTCGGTGCGGATCGCGCTGAATGCATCGGTGGATCGCCATACGGCGGTGGCCGAGGCGCTGCACACGTATCACGGCTCCGGACTAAACCACGTCGCGTTCAGTACCGGCGACATCTTCAGCGCTATCCCCGAGTTCGTCGCCGACGGCGTGCCGATCCTGCGCATTCCGCGCAATTACTACGACGACCTCGCGGCCCGCTACGCGCTGTCCGACACGCTGCTCGAAGCGATGCGCGCCAACAATATCCTGTACGACCGCGACGAACGCGGCGGCGAGTTTTTCCACGGTTATACGGAGCAACTCGACCAGCGCTTCTTCCTCGAGATCGTCGAGCGGCGCGGCGGCTATGACGGCTACGGCGCGGCCAATGCGGCGGTGCGGCTCGCGGCGCAGGCGCAGCGGCGCAAGTAACGGGCGGACACCGGAGGCACGACGGCGGCTTCGCCATTGGAAGTCGCCGCGTCGATACGGATTTCGTCTTTTCAGGCACGCGACCTGCGTCCCCGATTGGGACAGGCTCGCCGTCTCGATATAATGGCGCCTGCTCAGCCGAATCGCCGAATCAACGCCAGGAGAGATATGAAGAAGTTCGCTGCAGTCCTGTCCCTTTCGCTACTGCTCAGCGCTTGCGCGTATTTCCAGAAAGACCCCGATTCCGGCGAACCCATCACGGACACGACGACACAGCGTTCCGTCGACGACGTGGTCGCCTGTCTGACGCAGATAGCCAACCACCACAACGCCGCGTTCAAGTCGACCGGGATCCCGCAGGGTCAGATGCTCGACTTCGGCGACTCGAACATCGTCAAGGTACGCAGCGACAACGGCGCGACAACTTACCGTTTCTATGCGGGCAAGCGTCATGTAAGCAACCTGTGGATCGAATCGGCAAGCAAAACCTGCGCGCCATAAGGCTTTGTGGCGCATAAAGGCGAAGTTGCAGGCGCCGGAATCTGATCCATTGCAACGTTCATGTCACGGTGTTACAGGACAATGGAGTCTTAAGAATCGTTTAAGACTTCGTCCGCAAGATCCCCGGACATGTCCCCGTACCAGGTGCGCTCCATGAACCAGCCCGAACCGAACACCAACGAAACACCGGCCAAACGGCCTACTATCCTGCGCCGTCTGTTGAGCCATCACGAGCTCGCGACGCTGCTGCTGCTGCTGCACGCGCCGATCGATGCATCCGCAAAACCCGAAATTCCGCAGCTTTACGAAGCAGGTCTCGTCGAGACCGTTTCGAACGATGCGGGCACGCCGCATATCCGTCTGACGTCCGAGGGTAATGCGGTGTTGCGAGGGCTTGGGGTGAAGTAAGCAGATCGGCTCGCGACCCGGTCATCCGATGCCGCGTCAACGCTTTGCGTTGACGCGGCTTTTTTCTATTCAGGCACAGCCATTGAGCGTGGCCTACGTTTTTGGCGATAGATCAGACCGCCGCGCTTCCGCATCAGTTTCGTAGACATGCGAGGCATCTTTAAGAACGCTCCGATTGTCTGGCACCGACGTACACGCAATAGTCATTGCTCCGCCACCTCAGGGAATTCTGGAGCAAAAACCAATGACAGTAAGCTGTACCTTCGAACTCAATCGGAAAGAGACTTCACGATTCGTCTGTTCAGGCTTTGGCGCGGTCGAGGCCTATTCGGGTCAGAGAGCCGGCAGGGACAATCCCGACAATGTCGCGGATGTGGATGTCGGCCCGATACCTCCCGGCACGTACTACCTGATTGACCGCCAATCCGGCGGACGCATCGGGGGACTAAGGGACTTTATCGGTGAACACTTCGGAAGTAGTGATCGGCACAAATGGTTCACGCTGTGGAATCCTCACGGCGGCGACGTGACGATGATTCAAGGCATCCGGCGGGGTCAATTCCGCCTTCATCCCGAAGGGTCGAGGCATCTAAGCCAAGGTTGCATTACCGTAAAAGATCTGGCTGGCTTTGAGCGGCTGCAGCGCTATATCCGTCGGACTTCGCCAACGCTGCCAATACCAGGAACTAACATGCGAGCTTACGGGCGAGTGGAAGTGCGATGAGATACGCCCAATTGCTTCGATGGTGCATCAGTGCACTTGGGATATGGGTCGCATTGGGCACTGCACTCGCATGGGGCACGCAACAACTATCGTTCCAGATACCGTTATGGTTCGCCGGTTCCGTTCGATGGCTACTGCGTTGCCTATATCCCAATTGGGAGCCCGACGCCTACGATGTCGAGGCCTGGGGCAACTTTGTGCTGATCGTTTCGGGATATATCGTCGCCATCGCATTGGTAGTGCCGGCAAGCGTCATCGCATGGCGGCGAGCACATTGAGCACGATCGTCACAATGGAATTCGGCCGCATCAAGCCTTTCAAGCCTGCCACACCCCATACCCCGCCTCGCGCAGCCCGATCGCCAATTCCACTTCCATATCCTGCGCGCCGCGGTAAGGCATCGGGTTGAACACGTCGTACAGTTCAGGCATCAGACGCAGGCCGTAGTCGCGCACATAGCGATTCGCCTGAATGCCCGCCTTGTGCCGATCGAAGCGCAAGTCCGGGTCGAGCCCCGTCATGCCGACGTACACGCACGGCTTGTCGAAACGGTAACCGGGATTCGCGCGACGAAAGCGCGCCTCGTTCCACACCTTGTCGTCGAGCGCGACGACGTACACGTAGTAGTGATGCGCGCGACCCGCCATGACACGTGCGACGCCGTTCAGCCGCGCAGCGTACCGTGCAGCAACATCCGGTATTCGGTCGGTGTGACGCCGACGGTCGCCTTGAATTGCCGTGTGAACGCGCTGTGATCGGTGTAGCCGCAACGCGCGGCGACGTCGGTAACCTTGTCGTGCGACACCAGCAGCGCGGTCGCCGCATCGAGTCGCGTTTTCAGGAGCACCTGGCGCGGCGTCAGATGAAACACCTTGTGAAAGTACCGCTCCAGCTGCGCGACCGACATGTCCGCCATCGCCGCAAGCTGCTTCAGGTTCAGCGGCTGCACGTAATTCTCCTGGATCGACTGCACGACCGCGGCAAGCCGGCTGTAGGCCGGATGGCTGCTTTCGTCGGCTTTCAGATCGCGGGAGATGCCGGCGAGGCCGACCACCTTGCCCGTCGCATCGCGCAACGGCTGTTTGCAGGTCAGGCACCAGCCCGGTTGACGGCCCGGATACAGATGCAGTTCGAGCTGATCGAGCATCTGGTTGCCGACGCCGACGATCGCCTTGTCCTGCGCGGTATAGATGCGCCCGAAGCGGCGCGGAAACACGTCTTCCGCGGTCTTGCCGAGCAGCGCAGCCTTTTCCTTGAAGCCGCAACGCGAAGCGAGCGTGCGGTTGACGAGCGCATACCGCGCGTCGGCGTCCTTGACGAAGAACACGACATCCGGCATTGCATCGAATACCGGCTCGAGCAACCTGAAATGCGACAGCATGCCGGACAGCGTCGTATCGTCGGTTTCGAGCGGATGCGCCAGCGTGTTCATCGTGCGGTTCCGTGGGTGCGTGCCTGGTTGATTGCGTTAGGTTGCGTTCGCGGATCGCTGCGCCGGTGCGGCCGGGCAGCCTGCTCGTGCGGTTGATTGCGGTCGATTATAGAGCCGCGCGTCGCCCGCCAATATCTACCGAGGGTAAGCGCGGAGCCGTCATGGCGCCGCAGTCAGCGGTTCGGCGGCGCTCATCAGCGTGCCGATTTGCGCCGGACTGAACGGCGGACGCGCCGCGGCGGCCGGCCAGCCGAAGTACAGGCTCGCGGCCGCGCCGCAGATGCGCCCCTGGCAAGGGCCCATACCGCAGCGTGTCTGCAGTTTCGCGTCACGCCAGTCGGCGCAGCGGCGCACCTCGCCGACGCTCACGTCCTCGCAACGGCACAACAGCGTCGCGTCGGCGGGCGGCGTGCGCGCGGCCTCGCCCAATGCGAACGACGCCGCGACGCGCGCGCCAAAGCCCCGCCAGCGAGCGCGTTGCGCGACGAGCGCCGCCAGCGCGGCGCGTCGCGTGCTCGCCGCGCCGCTCGCCACGAGACCGGCGATCTCGCCTTCCGCGCCAGCGAGCTCAGCGCCGCCGACGCCCGTGCACTCGCCCGCTGCATAAACGCGTTCGAGCGAGGTGCGCTGTCCGTCGTCGATGACGATTTCGCCCGCGTCGTTGATCGCGCAGCCAAGCGCCTGGGCAAGCGTGACGTTCGGCAGCAGTCCGAAGCCGCACGCGACGCGGTCGCAATCGAGCGTCGCCTCGCGTTCACCGCGCCGGATCGTCACCTGTTGCACGCGCTGCGCGCCACGGGCTTCGCTCACGATGCTGCCGGTCCAGTAGCGCAGTCCCGCGAAGCCGCGCGTGAGGCTGATCGCCTGACGCAGCTTCGCGGGCTCGCGCAGCAGCGACACGCCGAAACGCGCGACCTCGGCCGCCGATGCCTGCTCGACCACCGCGATCACGCGCGCGCCGGCTTCTCGCGCAGTGGCGAGCGCGGCCATCAGCAGCGGGCCGCTGCCGGCGATCACGATCCGTTCGTCGCGCACCGGCATGCCGCCTTTGATCAGCGCCTGTAATGCGCCCGCGCCGGTCACGCCGGGCAAGGTCCAGCCGGGAAACGGCAGAAGACGCTCGCGCGCGCCGGTCGCAAGAATCAGTCTGTCATAGGTGATCGACACGCCGCCGTGTTCGGCGGATTCGAGCAGCAAGCCTTGCGCGCCGAGCGGCGCGATCACGCGCGTCGATGGCCAGTAGGTGAAGTTTTGCTGCGATTGCAACGCCGCGAGCAACGCATGCAACGCTGCTTGCGGCGGATAGGCGGGCCCCTGGCGCCAGACCTGGCCGCCGGCGCGCGGATTGTCATCGATCTGCGCGACCGTCGCGCCCGCCTGCGCCGCCGCCCGCGCGGCATTGAGCCCGGCCGGACCACCGCCGATCACCACGATGTCGAAGTGCTGCGTCATGCGTGTTCTGTCCCGTTTCGTGTCTGCACGCGCTGGCCGTCGCGGCATAGCGTCTGGCACGCAAGCGCGTGCGCGTGACCGTCGATCGTCACGCGGCACTCCTGGCACACGCCCATCCCGCACAAGGCTTCGCGCGGCTCGCCCTTGACCGACAGCCGCGAGCCGCGCACACCCGCGATCGCGAGCGCCGCGGCTATGGTCGTGCCGGGTTTCACTTCGATGCTGCGGCCGTCGACGGTCAAACGAATGCGGGCCGTGTCAGTGTCGGTCATGGGCCACCTGCTCTGCAAAACGCACCGGTAGATAAGGTTCGCACGGAATCGGCGCGGCATGGCCCGCGATCTGCGCCGCGAGTAGTTTCGCGGTCGCGAGCGAGGTCGTTACGCCAAGCCCTTCGTGGCCGACCGCGAGCCATAGGCGGGATGCGGAGCCAGAGCCGACGTCGGGCGCGAACTCGCCGGCCGGTCCGATCAGCGGCAGGCCGTCCGGCGACGCCGCGCGAAACCCCGTCCACGCGCGGATGCCGCTGAGCGCCGGCAACCGCGGCAGATACTGCGCGGCGCGTTGCAGCATCTGGGCGAGCACCGGCATCTCGACGGCGGAATCGGTTGTTTCGAACTGGCGCGACGAGCCGATCAGCAGTTGCCCGGTCGGACGCGGCTGTACGTTGAACGCGACCGACGTGCCGGTCGCGTGATGCGCGCTCTTGATATAGCCAAGTTCGAGCAGTTGATGACGGATCAGCCCCGGGTAGCGGTCGGTGATCAGCAGATGGCCTTTCTTCGGCTGCAACGGCAGCCACGGCAACAATTGCGCCGCCCCGAGGCCGTTCGCGACGACCACGTGCGCCGCGCTGGTGCACTCGCCGCACGTCAGGGTCACGCCACCTGCACCGAGCGACGCGACCGGCGCTCCAAGTCGCACGCTGATATTCGCCGCATGCGGCGACTGCGTGAGCAGCCATTCAGCGGCGGTCGGCGCATAAACGATGCTGTCGTGCTCGATGCGCAAGCCACCCGCCATCGATGGTGCGAGCGCCGGTTCGCAGGCGCGCAGTTCGGCCGAGTCCAGCAATTGCGCGGCGACGCCTTGGCTCCCAAACGCCGCCTGCATTGCGCGGGCGGCTCGCCGTTCTTCGTCGTCGGCTGCGACCCACAGCGTGCCGCAGCGCGCGAACGCGTCGCGCGCGCGCAGCTGCGGCGCGAGTTCGAGCCATAGCTCGCGCGAATAGCGGCTCAGCGCGAATTCGGCAGGCGAGTCGTTCATCACGACGATATGGCCCATGCCGGCCGCCGTCGCGCCGCCGCCGATGCGCTGCGCGTCGAGCACGTCGACGCGCATGCCGAGCGCGGCCAGTTCCGCCGCGCACGCGGCACCGACGATACCCGCTCCGATGATCAGCGCGTCCGGGCTCATGCGGTCCGGATACCCCACGCGAACGGATCGCGCTCGTCGAAACACAGACGCCCTTCGGCCATGATGTGCGCGTGACCGGTGATGGTCGGAATCACGTGGACGCCGTCGCCCGCCGCGCGATAGCTCGCCTCGAACACGCTGCCGATGATGCTCTCCTGGCGCCAAACCGCGCCTTCGGCGAGCTTGCCGTCGGCCGCGAGACACGCGACCTTCGCGCTCGTGCCGGTGCCACACGGCGAGCGGTCGTACGCATTGCCGGGACACAGCACGAAGCTGCGGCTGTCGAGGCCCTCGCGCGAACCCGGTCCGAACAGCTCGATATGGTCGATCAGCGCGCCGCTCGCGCCGGTGATGTTCTGCGCGATCAGCGCGTCGCGAATCGCCGAGCTGAAAGCCGTCAGGCTCGCGATGTTCGCGGCTTCGAGCGCGTGCCCATGCTCGGCGACGAGGAAAAACCAGTTGCCGCCCCAGCCGATGTCGCCGGTCAGCGCGCCATAACCTGGCACGTCGACCTTCACCGCCTTGTGGTGGCGATACGCGGGCACGTTGCGCACCGCGACGCCGCCGTCTTCGTTCAGCGTCGCCTCGACCATGCCGACCGGCGTTTCGATGCGGTGTCGTCCCGGCCCGATCCGCCCCATGTGCGCGAGCGACACGACGAGCCCGATGGTGCCGTGCCCACACATGCCGAGATAGCCGACGTTGTTGAAGAAGATCACGCCGGCCGCGCAAGTCGGATCGTCGGGCTCGCAGAGCAATGCGCCGACCACCACGTCCGAGCCCCGCGGTTCGGTGACGATGCCGGCCCGCCAGTCGTCGAAGCGGGTGCGGAAAACCTCGAGCCGTTGCGCGAGCGTGCCGCCGCCCAGATCCGGGCCACCCGACACCACGAGGCGGGTGGGCTCACCGCCGGTGTGCGAGTCGATGATGTTGAGGGTTTTCATGTCGCCCATGGTAGGAATCGCGGGCCGGTGGGTCTTGGTGCGCGTACGCGCGGATTGAGACGATTTCGGCATAGCGGCGCGATGCGCGAGCCGCCGCACGCGCGGCGCGCGAAACGTCCCGCTATTCGGTATCGGCGTCGACGACCATCAGTGCAAACACGGTAACCCGGCTAACCGATACGGACAGGTAAGGAGAATGAACACCGCTGGCGAGCGTGACCGGCTGCAACGCGGATTTCAGCATATACCTGGCCGTGGCGACCTCATGCCGTGCGCGCCGACTGCCAATTTTCACTCCCTGAGTACAGGGTCGTGAAGCCGCAGCAACCGGTAGCCGCTTCTGTATACCGGCTGCAGCCGGAAACCATTGTGCGGCTCGATCGCGAGCAGCAGACGCAGCCGTGACACGTGACTGTCGATGGTCCGCGTGAACTCGTGCAGTTCGCGGCCCCACACCGTCGCGAAGATATGGTCGCGCGACATCACGCGATCGACGTTGGAAAAGAACAGCGCCGCGATCCGGTACTGGGTGGGCGACAGCGACACCGGCTCGCCGCGCAGCGTGACCGCCCGGCGGATCGTGTCGAAGCAATAGGGGCCGATCTCGAAACAGGTCGCGGCGCTGAAACGCTCCGGATACGCGCGCCGCAGAAGCGCCGCGACTCGCGCGCGAAACTCGGCGTCTCGCAGCGGCAACGCGAGGTAATCGTCGGCACCGCCGGCGAGCGCGCGCACCATGCTTTCCTCCGAGCCGTCGTTCGACACGAACATGATCGGCACGTGCTCGCCTGCCACGCGGCGCACCGAGCGCAACAGGTCCGCGCCGGCGGACCGCATATCCTGCCAGTCGAGCACCAGCAGATCCATCGTGGAGCGCACGAGCGACCTCGACAACGCAACGCCGTCGTCATAGGCCGCGCAGAAATGGCCGGCTCTTACCAGACTTGATTCAATGGACTGACGCATGACCGGGTCACGCTGAAGAACTGCAACGCGCATGGGATGGGCTCTCGACAAGGACATGCAGTCCATTCTCCGAGCCGCACCCCGGTCCCTCCCTTCGGAGCATTCCGATTTTCCGCCGCTTTCTTCGCCCAACTGGGCGCTTCCGCAGGACTTCCGCTTTCATCCTGTAAAATCCGCGCCGGCCTCCGTCGTCAGCGCACCCGCCCTATCCGGACGGCGCGCCCGTGTCCCGTGCTCTACCCAGCGCCTGCCACACTTCTCGCCCGACGACCGCCGTATGTCCACGCGTCACCCGCCGCGTGGCTCACAATTCATCAAAAGACATGGCAATGCAAGCGACAAATCTGGGTGGAGCGCAGGCTGTCACCCCCCGCCCGCTTGGGCACAGCGATTACAAGACACTCGGTCTCGCCGCGCTCGGCGGAGCGCTCGAGTTCTACGACTTCATCATCTTCGTTTTCTTCGCGCCGGCGATCGGCCAGCTGTTCTTCCCGGCGGCGATGCCGGACTGGCTGCGTCAGGTGCAGACCTTCGGCATTTTCGCGGCTGGTTATCTGGCGCGGCCGCTCGGCGGCATCATCATGGCGCACTTCGGCGACCTGTTCGGCCGCAAGCGTATGTTCACGCTGAGCGTGCTGCTGATGTCGGTGCCGACGCTGCTGATGGGCCTGATGCCCACCTACGCGAGCATCGGCGTGCTCGCGCCGGTGCTGCTGTTGCTGTTCCGCGTGATGCAGGGCGCGGCGGTCGGCGGCGAAGTCCCGGGCGCATGGGTGTTCGTCGCAGAGCATGTGCCCGGGCGGCACGTCGGCTATGCGTGCGGCACGCTGACGGCCGGCCTCACGGCGGGCATTCTGCTCGGCTCGCTGATTGCGTCGGCGGTCAATCGCCATTTCACGCCGGCCGATATTTCCGAATATGCGTGGCGTGTTCCGTTCCTCATCGGCGGCGTGTTCGGCATGTTCTCGGTCTATCTGCGCCGCTGGCTGCACGAGACGCCGGTGTTCGCCGAACTGAAGCAACGCAAGGCGATCGCCGCGGAAGTGCCGCTGAAGGCCGTACTGCGCGATCACGGCCGCGCGGTGATCGTGTCGATGCTGCTCACCTGGATGCTGTCGGCGGCGATCGTCGTCGTGATCCTGATGACGCCGACGCTGCTGCAAAAGCAATTCCACATCGAGCCGGCCACTGCGCTGCTCGCGAACTGTGTCGCGACGCTGTGCCTGACGATCGGCTGCGTGGTGGCGGGTTCGATCGCCGGACGCATTGGCGCGGGTCGCACGATTTTCGTCGGCGGCGTTGCGCTTGCGATCACGTACTACGTGATGTTTCGCCAGTTGGCCGTCGATACCTCCCTGCTCGTGCCGCTGTATGCACTGGCCGGACTTTTCGTCGGCGTGATCGGCGCGATTCCGCTCGTGATGGTCCGCGGATTCCCGCCAGTGGTGCGCTTCTCGGGCATCTCGTTCTCGTACAACGTCGCGTATGCGGTGTTCGGCGGTCTGACGCCGATCGCCGTATCGCTGATGATGAAGTCGAACCCGCTGGCCGCGCCGCTGTACGTCGCGGCGATCTGCGTGCTGGGCGCGCTGACCACGCTGTTCATCAAGGATGCGCCGCGGGGCCATTGACCCGGTGGATCTCGCTTCGTCGATCCACATCTAGCGCGTCGACGCAACGCTCCGACGGCGCGGCTTTCGACGCGCCGTCGCTCGTTCAGGCGACATTCATACTTCACGCCACGCCGAAACGTGGCGCGCTGCATCGTGCTTACGATGCAGTCATGAACTCATCCACACCCTCCTTTTCGGCCGCCCTCGGTCGCGTTCTCGCGACCGTCAGCGTCGGCTTCGTGGTCACGCAACTCGACGTGACCATCGTCAACATCGCGTTGCCACGAATCGGCGCGGACCTGCACGCGAACGTCGCGGGCCTGCAATGGGTCGTCGATGCATACACGCTCGCGTTTGCGGTGCTGATGCTGTCGGCCGGCGCGCTCGGCGACCGCTTCGGCGCGCGGTGCATGTATGCGTGCGGAATCGTGCTGTTCGCGCTCGCGTCGCTGGCCTGCGGGCTCGCGCTCGACGCCCCGATGCTGATCGCCGCGCGCGCGGTGCAAGGCATCGGCGCGGCCGCGATGCTGCCGAATTCGCTCGCGCTGCTCAATCAGTCGTTCGGCCACGAACCGAAGCTGCGGGCACGCGCGGTCGGCCTGTGGACCGCCTCCGGCGCGATTTCGATCGCGGCCGGGCCGGTGGCTGGCGGTCTGCTGATCGCCGCCTTCGGCTGGCGCAGCATCTTTCTCGTCAATCTACCGATCTGCGCGGCCGGCCTGCTCGCGACACTGCTGTGGATTCCGCGTCCGCAAACCTCGCAACGCGGCGTGCCGGCCGCCGCTCGCGGCAACACCGGCGCGACGCCACGCGGCATCGATCTCGGCGGCCAGTGTCTCGCGATCGTCGCGCTAACCGCGTTCGTCGCCGCGGTGATCGAATGGCGGCCGCTCGGGCTCGCGCATCCGCTGGTCGCCGGCGGCTTCGTGCTGGCGCTGCTGGCGGCGGGTGCGTTCGTGTTCGTCGAAGCGCGCGTCGCGCGCCCGATGCTGCCGCTGTCGCTGTTCGGCACGCGCACGTTCAGCGCGGCGGTGCTGTTCGGCATCTGCGTGAATCTGACGTATTACGGCATGGTGTTCGTGCTGAGCCTTTACCTGCAGCGCGTGCGCGACTACACGCCGTTGCAGGCGGGCCTCGCGTTCCTGCCGCTGACGGGCGGCTTCCTGATTTCGAACGTCGCGAGCGGCTGGGTAATCGGCCGCCTGGGAGTGCGCGTGCCGATGATCCTCGGCGCGATCACGGCCGGTCTCGGCTATGGCCTGCTGCATCTCGTCGACGCGGAGACGCCGCTGATTGGCCTGCTGCTGCCGTTTTTGCTGATTCCGTCGGGCATGGGACTCGCGGTGCCGGCGATGACCACGGCGGTGCTCGCATCGACCGAAGCGCGGCGCGCGGGCACGGCGTCGGCGGTATTGAACACGGCGCGCCAGGCCGGCGGCGCGGTGGGTGTGGCGGCCTTCGGCGCGCTCGCGGGCGGTGCGGCCGCGACGCAGATCGTGCCGGGGATGCAAGCGGCGACGGCTATTTCGGTGGGACTGCTGGTGCTGGGTCTCGTGCTCGCGTGTTTCGTGCATCCGGAGCCGCACGCGGCGGCATCGTCTGCGCGCGGCGCGAGCGCCGCGAGTAAGTAAGCGGTGTGTAATGCAGGCGCCTACAGCGACGCCTCCTGAATCGTGCCGGTATCGATTGCGCGCTCGATCAGGCCTTCGTTGCGCGCCTTGGCGATCGCATCCGCGACCAGCTTTTCCGGGTCCTCGATCTCCGCCTTCAGCGTGCCGATGAATCCGGACGCATCCAGAACCACCAGCGTCTTCGCCGACTCGGCGAGGCTGATGATCACACGATGCGGCGTCGGCCCTTCGCCGAGACTCGCGCACAGTTGCGTGAGCTTGCCGCCGATCATTTGCTCGAAGTTCTGAATCATCATCTGCTCCCATGATTGGCGCGGATTGGAAATCCTGCTATGTAGCAGGATGCGGGCCGCGCCGACTGCGCGCGCTCACGCTTTACAGCCCGCTTTACAGGCCGCCGAGTCCGCTGCGCGGCGCGCGCGCATTGTCGATGCTCAGACGCCCCGCGCCGGTGACGAACAGCAGCAGGAAACCGCCCGCGATTCCGATGTTCTTCCAGAAATGAATCACCATGTCGTGCTGCAACGCAGGGTCCGTGATATTCCAGAAGTCGTGGCCGAGCACCGCCGTCGCGACCGTATACACCGCCATGACCAGCGCGAGCGGCCGTACCTTGAAGCCGACCACGAGCAGCAGGCCGCCGAGCACCTCGACCGCGGTTGCGATCGGCGCGGCGATCTGCACGAACGGCACGCCTTTCGAATGCAGGTAGCCGACGAAGCCCGCATAGCCCAGCAGTTTCATCACCCCGCTCCACAGGAACAGCACGGAAAGCGCAAGACGGGCGATGAAAATGATGCCGAAATCGACGGGACGCGACATGGGGGGACTCCTGTAATGAATAAGCAGCAGACCCGAATGCAAGGGCTCAGTTCCCCGCCTCGCTCCTGAGCATATGAGCAATGGCCGCGATTTCCAAGCCCGCTCACGCTGACGGATACGTGGCGACCTCGATCAGGTTGCCGTCCGGGTCGCGGCAATACACCGAGGTCATCTTGCCGCGCGCGCCGTCGCGCTCCACCGGCCCCGCCTCGATAGCGACGCCTTGCGCGAGCCAGTGCGCCTTGACGTCGTCCGGGCTTGCGGTGGTCACGAAGCACAGGTCCGCCGTGCCCGGCACCACCTCGCGCGACGTGAACCAGGCGACGGTATCGGCCGACGCGGGACGCAGGTTGATCTTCTGATTGCCGTAGTTCATCGCCACGCGCGTGCCGGTGCGCGACGCGAACTCGGTGCGTCGCATGCCGAGCATCCGCGCGTACCATGCCGCGCTCACTTCGACGTCGGCGACGTTCAGAACGAGATGATCGAGACTGGCTAGCTGGAAGCTCATGGGTTTGTCGTGATGAATCGAGAAAGGGGGTAGCGACTATGCGCGTGGCGCGTCCGGCGCGAGCAATACGCCCTTCGTGAATACGAAGCAGCCATAGCCGCGCTCCTCGCCCGTCGCGATCACACAGTATGCCTGGCGCGCACGCTCGTAAAACGCGAATCGCTCGATCGACACGAAGCGCACCTCGCGCCCCTCGCCCGCGTTGACCTCGGCTTGCGCTTCGCGCTGCACCGCGGGAATCGTTTGGGGCTCGCCAACCACTTCCATGCGCGACGCGGGATGCTCGATAAAGGTGTCGAGCGGCAGCACCGACAACACCGCGCGGATCGCGCGCGGCGAACTGACGCCGTCGAGACGCAGCGGCTTGCCGAGCACGGTATCGCGCGCGACGGCGTCGGCCGGGAAGTTGGCGTCGCAGATCACGAGCTCGTCGCCGTGGCCCATCGAGCGCAGCGCGTGCAGGATATCGGCGTTCAGTAGCGGGTCCAGATTTTTCAGCACGGGGTCTCCAGGTCGTTCGATTGGGAACATGCTGCGGGGGTAAGGTCGTGAGCTTTGCGCAAGATGACGCGTGTCACGCTTCATCCGCACGACGATCGATTGTAGCAAGCGCGCCGGACGTCTCGCGGCGCTGCGCTCGCACCGCATTGCCAGCGCAGCCATCCGACCAAAGCGAGCAGCACGAGCCCCGCGCCGCCGAGCACCGGCTCGCGCCAACCGAGCAGTGCGATGAACATGAACGCCCGCGCGCCGCCGAGCAGCGCGAAACCGGCGATCGCGCTCGATAACGCATCGAGCGCGGCCGCGGCGCGCAGCAACGCGAGATGGACTTGTGCGGGCTTGGCAGCGGCGGGCTCGTGCATGATCGTCTCCGTGAAAAACGCCTCAGGCGGCGCCGGGGGTTTCGTCGAGAAAACCGGTGACCGCTTGCAGACGCCCATGCGCGTCCACCACGCCGAAGTCCGAGCCCTTCACGATCGCCTCGCCCGCGGGGGTCGTCAGTGCCCACGAGAAGCGCAGGCGATTCGCGAAGCCGTCGACGTCGGTCGTACGGCGAAACGTGTGATGCGGAAAACGCTCATGCACCGCGCGGATCATGGCGTCGATGCCATCGTGGCCCGCGCCCGCCAGCAGCGGGTCGCGATAGTCGGCATCGGCGCTCCACGTTGCCGCGATCAACTCGCGACGCCGCGCGCCATCGGTCTCGTTCCAGGTATCGAAATAACGGTCGATCAAATCGGTATGCGCATTCATCTCAAACTCCTCGATTGACAGGACTGAGCACTTCGCGCGGCATGCGCATCGCATGCGGCGGGCTCGGAATGAAGATTGACTGCTCGCATGCATTGCGTCGATTACGTGAGAGGTAATCAAGCGGAAGCAGCCTTCGCTGTCACGCAGCGCTTTTCACTGTTTTTCTCGCCAAAAAGGCCATTCAGCCGAGTCGTCAAAAAACCTTCGCAGCGCTAACCTCAAGTGACTTATAGAAGCCCGCCGACGACATCGCGAGGCGGGCAATGCAATGAACAGGAGGACCGCTTGGACCGCTTCATCGAGACGCTTTTCTCGCTTGCACGACCGTATCCCCGGAGATACAATCGTCCGCAGATCGAAACACCGCGCGTGTACACGATCAACTGCACCGAAGAGTTCGACCGTTGGCTTCACGGCCTCACCGACCTCAAGGCGAAGGCGCAAATTCTCGTGCGGATCCGCCGCGCGGAACGCGGGCTTTTCGGCGACGCGAAGTTGCTGGAAAACGGCGTGTTCGAGATGCGCATCGATTGCGGGCCGGGTTACCGGGTCTACTACGCGCGCGAGGAACGCATGATGTATCTGCTGCTCTGCGGGGGTAACAAGCCCACGCAGCTGGCGGATATCAGGCATGCCGGAGCAATGTGGACAACCATCAGAAAGGAACGGTCATGAGCAAGATCAAAACGGCGCGCTTCGATGCATCGAAATACCTCGACAACGACGAAATGGTCGCGGCCTATCTGAACGCCGCCCTCGACGAAGGCGACTCCGATCTGCTGCTCGCCGCCATCGCGGATATCGCCAAGGCACGCGGCATCACGAAGATCGCCGCGGC
Source organism: Paraburkholderia sp. UCT70 (assembly GCF_050434085.1). Taxonomy (NCBI): domain Bacteria; kingdom Pseudomonadati; phylum Pseudomonadota; class Betaproteobacteria; order Burkholderiales; family Burkholderiaceae; genus Paraburkholderia; species Paraburkholderia sp. UCT70. The sequence continues at coordinate 2,978,791 of NZ_JBNPVZ010000002.1, forward strand.
AGCGGGCCTGGGCCGCGAAAGCCTCTACAAGACACTCGCACCCGGCTCCAAGCCACGCATGGACACGGTCCTCAAACTGGCGAGTGCGATCGGCGTCAAATTCACCGCCGTGCCGTTGCGCCTGGCTCCCGCCTGAGCCGGGCACGCGTCTCGTTGACTGAAATTGGCGGGGCATTACCTCTCAGGTAATCGATTGCTTGCACGCTTTGACTATGATCGGTGGCATGAACACACTCTCTATTGCACAAGCGGCTCCATCATCCGCGCCTATCGGCACTCGGGCGGTCGGCGAACTTCTCCGCGAATGGCGGCAGCGGCGGCGCATGAGTCAGTTGCTGCTCGCCACGGAGGCTGACATTTCGACCCGCCATCTGAGCTTTGTCGAATCGGGGCGCGCGCTACCGAGCCGGGAAATGGTCATGCATCTCGCCGAGCGCCTCGACGTGCCGTTGCGCGCGCGCAATGCTCTGCTCGTCGCGGCCGGTTACGCGCCGCTGTTTCGCGAACGTCCCCTCTCCGACCCGCAGCTCGCCGCCGCGCGCGAAGCCGTCGAACTGGTGCTCAAAGGACATGAGCCCTACCCGGCCCTCGCGATCGACCGGCACTGGACCATCGTCGCGACCAACAATGCGATTGCGCCGTTGTTGAGCGGCGCGAGTCCCGAACTGTTGAAGCCACCGGTCAACGCATTGCGCCTGAGTCTGCATCCGCAAGGCATTGCGGCGTCGATCGTCAACTGGCATGCGTGGCGCGAGCATGTGCTGGCCCGCCTGCAACGGCAGATCGATGTCAGCGGCGACGACACGCTGAGCGCACTGCGCGACGAACTGGCCGGCTACCCCGCGCCGCCGGATGCAGACGCCTCGACGCTGGACGATGCAGTCCTCAACCAGATCGCCGTGCCATTGAGGCTGCGTACGCCGCTTGGCGTGCTGTCGTTTTTCAGCACCACCACGGTGTTCGGCACGCCCGTGGACGTTACGCTGTCGGAACTCGCCATCGAGGCGTTCTTTCCGGCGGATCGGCAAACCGCGTCGGCGCTGCGCGAATTTGCCGAACACCAGCGCGGCTAGCCGCTCGCGTACCTCCACTCCACTCACCACGAATAAGTGAGATGTCCGTCAACGTCGACACCCTGTTGATCCGCCAACTCGGACCCGCCGACCGGGACGCCTATTTCCAGCTTCGTCTGCGCGGGCTGAAGGCGCACCCCGCTTCGTTCGGACAAAGCCACGACGAAGCGCTGGCGAAAGGCGCCGGGCAGCATGACGCGACACTGCAGGGCTCGGAGACGGAAGGCACGTTTCTGCTTGGCGCGTATGCGTCGGCCGACGCTCCGCTGATCGGCGTCGTCGGTCTGCTGCGCAATAAAGCCCAAAAGGAGCGGCACAAGGCGAACGTGGTCGGCATGTATGTCGCACAGGAAGCGGCTGGTCGTGGGGTCGGGCGCGCGCTGCTCGGCGAGTTGCTGACGCGCGCGGCGCGAGTCGACGGTTTGCGACAGGTGCAGCTAACCGTGGGTAGCCGCAACGACGCGGCGCGCAGGCTGTATGAATCGCTCGGCTTTCGCAAATATGGGTGCGAAGTCGGCGCCTTGAACGTCGACGGGGTGTTCCATGACGAGGATCTGATGGCGCGGTTCCTCGCGTAGCGCCCCCGGGAATCGCTGACAACGCCTCCTTGCGGCCATTTCCTGCGCCTCGTCAACGTTGTAATGTCGTCCTATTGCACCGACATCGTGTCAGGCAGCCTGCACGGCACTGGCTTCTCGCAGCCTCCGTCCGCAACGTGATCGGTACGCGTCTGCGCCCGCTTTCGGTCTCGGGGTCGAACGCGTGCGCCAGACCGGCTGCCCATCCTCATGGAGCCGTTACAAATCCGACACTCGTTTGCGTAGTTTGTAACGGGGGACGCTTCATACGGTTACAGGCTCCATCCGCCCCTCACACGCCACCCAGCACGAGTATTTATTACCGTCCATTCCATCGCTTTCTGTTCCTTTCTAATCCAAAACAAATTTACCGATCGCCGCGCGGTGCGGACGCACTTCTCGGCCAATCGCGTAGGATTCCCATCCAGCAAGGGTTTTCATGGAATAGAGGCCAGTGTCGAAAGGCTATAAATTCACTTGGCATCATTCATTACAATGGCGTGAAAAACTTACCGAAAAATGATGTAGTTTTTTGAGATATTTTTTTGAGAAGGGATTGATTTCTGGTTTTAGCCTTCATACAATTCGTCCCGAGCTGTTACGAAATGTAACGTCTTGTATCAAATGTTCGCTGTCTGTAGCAAGTAGCAACATGTAGCCGGAGGCCACGTTGCCGGCGAGGCAGAAAAGACATAACGGCGCAAAGCCGACATAGTAATTCGGGGCTTCGGAAACAGACAAAATGGACCGTAGCAGCGAGACGCTGGATTCAATCCGCGAGATCAACTTGTCTTACATCATGCTCGCGCAACGCATGTTGCGCGAGGACAAACCGGTCGGAATGTTCCGGCTGGGACTGTCGTCGGAACTGGCTGACTTGCTTGCCGGGCTGTCGCTCGCGCAAATCGTCAAGCTGGCCGCTTCCGACCAGCTTTTGTGCTTCTTCCGCTTCAACGACCACGCGATGCTGTCGGCATTGACGCAAACGACGAAGCACACCGCAGTTGCACCGACTCACACGGCGATCCTGCTTGCAGGCCAGCCCGCCGAGCAATTTGCCTGATCGAGGTGACTGCAATGCTCAAGCGAAGCCTGACCGAAGATGCACAGGAAGTATTTCGCGCGATCGCGCTGATCGAGCTCGGCGCCCGCATGCAGGTGCTCGAGAGCGAGCTGACGCTGTCGCGCGACCGTATGATCCGCCTGTATCGCGAGGTCAAGGGCGTATCGCCGCCCAAGGGCATGCTGCCGTTCTCGGCGGACTGGTACATGACGTGGCTCGCGAACATTCACGCGTCGCTGTTCTACAACACGTACCTGTTCCTCAAGAACGAAGCGCGCTGCTCGCATCTGGATGCGCTGACCAAGGGCTATCGGCTGTATCTCGAACACTGTCAGCACAGCGAAACCGAGCCGGTGCTCGATCTGACGCGCGCGTGGACGCTCGTGCGTTTCTTCGACGCCGACATCCTGCAGTTGACCAGATGCTGCCGCTGTACCGGCAAGTTCGTCGCGCACAAGCACGACCTGCAGCACAACGTCGTGTGCGGCGCCTGCCAGCCGCCGTCGCGTGCCGGCAAGACGAAGAAGGCAGCAGCCGCGCGCCGGGAAGCGCTCGATGCGGCGCAGGTCGCGCAGGCCGCTTGACCGATCGATTCGCCGTCGCGAGACGCGCTCGACCCGATTCAAACCGAAGCTCACATGATTCCGCGCAGTGATTGAACTGCGCGGATTTTTTTCGCCTTCGCGCCGGGCAAACCGGCGCGCCGAATACCGGTCGTTCAGATCAACCGGCCAGCCCCACCGTCTGGGCAACGAGCCACAGATTCGCCGCACTGATCGCAACAAACAGCGTCCACACGAGCAGGCGCGTCGGCAGCGTGTTGGCGAATTCGCCCATCAGCGATCGGTCGCTCGTCATGCGGATCAGTGGATACAGCGCGAACGGCAGTTGCAGGCTCAGCACGACCTGACTCGCGACGAGCAGTTGGCCAACCGCGCCATTGCCGAGCATCCGCACACCGATCAGCGCCGGGATCAGCGCGAGCGCTCGCGTGATGAAGCGCCGCTGCCAGCACGGAATCTTCATTTTCAGGAAGCCTTCCATGATGACCTGCCCCGCCACCGTGCCGGTGAACGTCGAGCTTTGTCCCGACGCGAGCAGCGTGATCGCGAACAGGAAGGCGGCGAAGCCGGTGCCGACGATCGGCGCTAGCAGCCGGTAGGCGTCCTCGATCTGCGTGACCTGGTCGTGGCCCGTCGCGTGAAACGCGGCGGCCGCGAGAATCAGGATCGCCATGTTGATCAGCGCCGCGATCACGAGCGATGCGATCGTGTCGATCCGTGACATGCCGATCGCCGAGCGGATGCTGGCCGGATCGCGCTTCACCGCGCGGGTCTGCACGATCGACGAGTGCAGATACAGGTTATGCGGCATCACCGTCGCGCCGAGAATGCCGATCGCGAGATACATCGGCTCGCGCGAACTCAACGCCTGCCACGACGGAATCAGCCCCTGCGCGACCGACGGCCAATGCGGCCTCACGAGCGCAAGCTCGATGATGTAGCCGACGCCGATCGTCGCGATCAGCGCGAGCATGATCGCTTCGAGGTCGCGAAAATTCTTGCCCTTCAGGCCGAGCACGATCAGCGTGTCGAACGCGGTCAGCAACACGCCGGTGGTCAGCGAGCAGTTGAACAGCAGATGGAACGCGAGCGCGCCGCCGAGCACTTCGGCGAGATCGCAGGCGATGATCGACAGCTCCGCGAGCAGCCACTGCGCACGCGCGACGCCCGGCGAATAGCGAGCGCTCGACAGTTGCGCGAGATCGCGCCCGGTCGCGATACCGAGGCGCATGCTCAGACATTGCAGTGCCATCGCCGCGAGGCTCGACAGCAGCACGACGAACAGCAGACTGTAGCCGAAGCGCGAACCGGCTTCGATCGCGGTGGCCCAGTTGCCCGGGTCCATATAGCCGATCGATACGAGCAGGCCGGGCCCCGCGAATTGCAGAATCTTCTTCCAGAACGGTGCGCCTGCGGAGACGGCGACCGAGCCCTGTACCTCGGACGGACAGAACGGCGCTGTGGCGGTTGTTGGTAGTTTGAACAGCAAGCCGGAAATCTCTCGAGAGGAATCGACACGACGCCTCGGGCGGGCGTCGCGAGCCGCCTCAAGTGTACAGAGAACCCTCCGGCAATGTCCCGCTGAGCGCCTAGCGGCCGACGTCATGCACGCGGTAGTCGAGCGGATCGTGCAGCGTATGCACTCGCGCGTTGCGCCAGAAACGATCGAGCGCGAGTGGCGCATGAGACGCACGGGCGCCGCAGGCGTCGAACAGTTTTTCGCCGATGTCGAGCGCCGCCCGGTATGCGACGATCTTCGCTTCCGAGGTCGCAAACGCGACCCGCGCACGGTTCCCGGCATCGAGCGATGCACGTCGCTGCCACGCGTCGTCGAACGCGCTGGCGGCGCGCGCGCCCTGCGCAATCCCGACGAACAGATTGGTCAGCACCTGTTGCGAGATCAGCGTGCGCAGGCTTCGCGCGCAATGCGGCGAGCAGTGGGGTGAGATCGAGCGCGGAATCCGTGTGTCGCTGCTCGCGAATCTGCTCGACGCCGTCATGCGCGAAAGTCACTGGCTTGCCCTAAGGTCGTCGTTGGCTGGATCGAACGACGATACGGAGCCGCTCCCACGTGGTCTACGAAGCGATTTGCACAAGGAAAGCGCGAAAAGCGATTTGCATGAAAAACGCCGGGGGCGCTTGCGCGCGACCCGGCGTCGTTGATGAGGTCGATGAAGCGCGTGCCAACAGGGTTAGGAATTCAGCGCTTCGCCACCTGCTGCTGCGCTGACACCGATGCGGCTCCGGCCGCAGAGTCGGAAGCCGCAGCCAGCGAAGCCGCCGCGCCGCCGGAAGCACCAACCGGCACCGGCGCCGCCCCCACCGCCGTATCCCCCGCCGTCACATCGCCCCAACCGCCACCGAGCGCGCGAATCAGATTCACGGTCGCGACCGCCTGCGTGCCCGCCAGATGGCTCGCCTGCAATTGCGACTGCAGCACCTGCCGCTCGCCATCGATCACGTCGAGATAGCTGACCGCGCCCTCCGTGTACTGCGTGCGCGACAGATGCGCGGCGCGCTGCGACGCATCGACCGCGTCGTTCTGCTCGCGCATCTGGTCGTCGAGCAAGCGCAGATCGGCAAGATTGTCCTCGACTTCACGGAACGCCACGAGCACCTGCTGGCGATATTGCGCGACGTCCTCGTCGTACTTCGAACGGGCCTGCGCGAGATTGGCCTTGCGGCGGCCGCCGTCGAAGATCGGCACCGTCAGCGCGGTACCCGCGAGCGGACCGAGGATGAACGCGCGGCTCGACCACATGAACAGATCGCCGAGCGTCGCCGATTCAAAGCCGAACGCGCCCGTGATGTCGAGCTTCGGGAAGAACGCCGACTTCGCGAGCCCGACGCGCGCATTCGCTGCCTGCATCGCGCGTTCGGCTGCCGCGATGTCCGGCCTGCGTTCGAGCAGCGCCGACGGCAAACCCGGCGGCACGCGCACCGCCACCGGCGCGAGCGGTTCTTCCGCGAACGAGAAATCCGCGGGCGGCTTGCCGAGCAGAATCGCGAGGCTATGCTCCGAGGCCGCCCGTTGCCGCGCGACGCCGACCGCATCGGCACGCGCGCTCGCGAGCTCGTTCCGCGAGCGCGACAGATCCAGCTCGCTGATATCGCCTTCCTTGAAGCGCCGCTCGACCAGCTTCAGCGTGTCCTCGCGCAACGCGACGGTGCGGCGATACAGATCCTGGTCGGTGTCGAGCTCGCGCAATTGGAAGTAGTTCTGCGCGACATCGGCCTGCAACGACAGCTGCACCGAGCGAAACAGCGCTTCGCCCTGCTGCTCGTCCGAGCGCGACGCGTTCACGTTCGAGCTGACCCGCCCGAACAGATCCGCTTCATACGACGCGCCGACCTGCGCGCGCCAGATCGTGCCCGTCGTGCCGCCCGCGCTGTCCGGCAGGAATTGCGAGGCCGCCGACGCGCGCTCCCGGGTCGGGCCGAAGCCCGCGTCGAGCTTCGGGAACCAGTCGGACTTCGCCGCCTGCGTGACCGCGCGTGCCTGCTGCACGCGCGCGGCTGCGGCCTTCAGGTCCTGGTTCGCGGCGGCGGCCTGCTCTTCGAGCGCGTTGAGCTGCGGGTCGCCGAACACCTTCCACCATTCGCCACGCAGGGCGTCGTCGGCGGGCTGGGCTGGCTTCCATGTGCCGGTGTTTTGCGCCGACGCGGCCGAACCAGCCGCCACTCCCGACGCCGCCGCAGCCGACGTCGCCATCGCGGGCGCTTCCTTGAACGCCGCCGGCGTATCGACGTCGGGACGCTTGTACGTCGGCTCGACCGAACAAGCGGCCAGCAGGGCAATCAGCAAACCGCTCGCGGCCGCGCGGCCCCATCCGCGCAAAGATACAAAGCGAGATTCAAAGCGTTTCATTGTTGTTTTCTCCTCAGGCGTCCGTAACGGGCGCGCCATAGCGCGGCGAATCTTTCTGCGCGACGTGAATCGTCCCGCCCGCGAGCGAACGCAGCACCACATAGAACACCGGCGTCAGCATCAGGCCGAACAGCGTGACGCCGAGCATGCCGAAGAACACGGCGATGCCCATCGCGTGACGCATCTCCGAGCCCGCGCCGCTCGACAACACCAGCGGCACCACGCCCATGATGAAGGCGATCGACGTCATCAGAATCGGCCGCAGACGCAGACGGCTCGCTTCGATCGCGGCCTGGAGCGGGCTGCGTCCGTCGTGTTCGAGCTCACGCGCAAACTCGACGATCAGGATCGCGTTCTTCGCGGACAAGCCCACCAGTACCATCAAACCGATCTGCGTGAAGATGTTGTTGTCGCCACCGGTGAGCCACACGCCGGTCAGCGCGGAAAGCACGCTCATCGGCACGATCAGGATCACCGCGAGCGGCAGCGTCAGGCTTTCGTACAGCGCGGCGAGCACGAGGAACACGAGCAGCACGCTGATCGGGAACACCCACATGCCCGCATTGCCGGCGAGGATCTGCTGATACGTGAGGTCGGTCCACTCGAGCTTCACGCCGCGCGGCAGCACCTCGGCGGCCACGCGTTCGGCCGCGGCCTGCGCCTGTCCCGACGAAAAGCCGGGTGCCGGGCCGCCGTTGATGTCGGCCGCCGTGTAGCCGTTGTAGCGCACCACCATCTCCGGTCCGTAGGTCGGCGTCACCGTGACGAGCGACGACAACGGCACCATCTCGCCCGCCGCGTTGCGCGTCTTCAGTTGCAGGATGTCGTCGGCGCGTTGACGGAAAGGCGCATCCGCCTGCACGCGCACCTGATACACGCGACCGAAGCGGTTGAAGTCGTTCACGTACAGCGAGCCCAGATAGATCTGCATCGTGTCGAACACGTCCGTGACCGGCACGCCGAGCTGCTTCGCCTTCACGCGATCGAGATCGACGTTCAGCTGCGGCACGTTGATCTGATAGCTGGAGAAGGTCGGCCCAAGTTCGGGCGTTTGCGCCGCGCGCTTCACGAATGCTTCGGCAGCCTTGTTGAGTTCCGCGTAACCGAGCGCGCCGTGATCTTCGAGCTGCATCTTGAAGCCGCCGAGTGTGCCGAGCCCGAGCACCGGCGGCGGCGGGAACACCGCGACGAACGAGTCCTTGATCGCGCCGTACTGCTGGTTCAGCGCACCGGCAATCGCGCCTGCCGAGAGCTTCTTGTCGCCGCGCTCCTTGAACGGCTTCAGCGTGACGAACACGATGCCCGCGCTCGAACTATTCGTGAAGCCATTCACCGACAAACCAGGGAAGGCCACCGCGCTTTCGACGCCCGGCTGCTTCAGCGCGATCGCGCTCATATCGCGGATCACCTTCTCCGTGCGGTCGAGTGACGCACCATTCGGCAACTGCGCGAACGCGATCAAATACTCCTTGTCCTGCGCGGGCACGAAGCCGCCCGGCACGACCCGCGCCACCAATACGGTTGCACCGATGAGGATTGCGTACACCGCGAGCATCGCGCCCTTGCGGCGCAGCACGCCGGTGACACCACGGCCGTACGCTTCGGAACCACGATGAAAAACCTTGTTGAAACGCTTGAAGAAGCCGCCGAGCACACGGTTCATCACACGCGTCAGCCAGTCTTCCTTCTCGCCGTGGCTGCGCAGCAGTAGCGCGGACAACGCCGGCGACAGCGTCAGCGAATTGAACGCCGAGATCACCGTCGAGATCGCGATGGTCATCGCGAACTGCTTGTAGAACTGGCCCGTGAGACCCGTCATGAACGCGAGCGGCACGAACACGGCGACGAGCGTCAGCGCGATCGCGATGATCGGCCCGCTCACTTCGCGCATCGCCTTGTAGGTCGCATCGCGCGCACTGAGCCCGCTTTCGATGTTGCGCTCGACGTTCTCCACCACGACGATCGCATCGTCGACGACGATACCGATCGCGAGCACCATGCCGAACAGCGACAACGCGTTGATCGAAAAGCCGAACGCAAGCAGCAGCGAGAACGTACCGACGATCGACACCGGCACCGCGATCAACGGAATGATCGACGCGCGCCACGTCTGCAGGAACACAATCACGACGATCACGACCAACGCGATCGCTTCGAGCAGCGTATGGATCACCGCCTCGATACTCGAACGCACGAACTGCGTCGGGTCGTAGACGATCCGGTATTCGACGCCGGCCGGCATGTCTTCGGCGAGTTCCTTCATCGCCGCGCGCACCTGCTCTGAAATCGCGAGCGAGTTCGCACCCGGCGCCTGATTGATCGCAAGCGCAACCGCGGGCTTATTGTCGAGCAGCGACCGCAGACCATATTCCGACGCCGCGAGCTCGATCCGGGCGATATCGCGCAGATAGGTCACGCCGCCGTCGGGCGCGGTCTTCACGATGATGTCGCCGAATTCGCCCTCGGTCTTCAAACGGCCGCGCGCATTCACCGACAACTGCAATTGCGTGCCCGGCACCGACGGCGACGCACCGATCACACCGGCCGCGACCTGGATGTTCTGCTCGCGGATCGCGTTGACGACTTCGGTCGCCGTGAGACCGCGTTGCGCGACTTTTTGCGGATCGAGCCAGATACGCATTGCGTAATCGCCCGAGCCCCACAGCTGCACTTCGCCGACGCCCTGAATCCGCGCGAGCCGATCCTTCACGTTGAGCAGCGCGTAATTGCGCAGATACGTCATGTCGTAGCGATCGTTCGGCGAGATCAGGTGCACGACCATCGTCAGCGTCGGCGAACTCTTGATCGTCGTCACGCCGAGCCGCTGCACGTCATCCGGCAGACGCGGCAGCGCCTGATTGACGCGGTTCTGCACGAGCTGCGTCGCGAGGTCGGGATTGGTGCCGAGCTTGAACGTGACGGTCAGCGTCAGATTGCCGTCGCTATTCGCCTGCGACTGCATGTACAACATGTTCTCGACACCATTGATCTGCTCTTCGAGCGGCGCGGCGACCGCTTCGGCGATCACCTTCGGATTCGCGCCCGGATACTGCGCGTGCACCACCACCGAAGGCGGCACCACTTCCGGATACTCGGAAATGGGCAGCTTGAACAGCGAGATGATGCCCCCGAGCAGGATCAATACCGATAGCACGCCTGCGAAGATCGGGCGATCGATGAAGAATTTGGATATGTTCATTGGAAGCTCTTAACGTTGGAGCATGCGCGTTGGAGCATGCGGCTCACGAATTGCCTTTCGCGCCGGCCTCGGCCTTGGCACGCGACTGCGCGAGCGCTGCGCTGTTCGGGTCGTCGTCGGTCATCATCGGCACCATGTGCGCGCGCACCATGTCGCCTGGACGCACGCGCTGAACGCCGTTGACGACGATCCGATCGCCCGGCTTCAGGCCGTCGTTGACGACGCGCAGATTGCCTTGCATCGAACCCGTCGTGATCCCGCGATAAACGACGTGGTTGCCCTGATCGACGACCAGCACGAACTTCTTGTCCTGGTCGGTGCCGACCGCGGCATCGTCGATCAATAGCGCCGGATGCGGTGCGCTGCCCCCCACCTTGACGCGCGCGTAGAGGCCCGGAATCAGCGCGCCGTCCGCGTTGTCGAACTTCGCGCGCACGCGGATCGTGCCCGACGACGTGTCGAGCCGGTTGTCGACCGACTCGATCGTGCCGCTGCGCGAGTAGCCGGATTCATCGGCGAGACCGAGTTCGACCGGCACCTTGCCGCCGTCCTTCGCGCGGCTCAGGTATTGCAGGTAGGTCTGCTCGTCCGCGTCGAACGACGCGTAGATCGGCGACACCGACACGAGCGTCGTCAGCGGCACCGAACTGGCGCCCGCCGACACCACGTTGCCGACCGTGATCTCCGCGCGCGACACGCGGCCCGACACCGGCGCGACGATCTTCGTGTAGCCGAGATTGATGCGCGCGGTTTCCAGCGCGGCTTGCGCGGCCTTCAGGTTCGCGCTCGCCTCACGCGCGGCGTTCTGCTTCTCGTCGTAGTCGCGTTTGGCAATCGCGTTGTCGACGATCAGCCGTTGCGCCCGTTCCCAGTCGCTTTGCGTGTAGCCGGTGCGTGCCTGCGCGGCCGCGAGCTGTGCTTCCGCGCGATCGACTTCGGCCGCGTACGGACGCGGATCGATCACGAACAGCGTGTCCCCCTGCTTCACGAGCGCGCCGTCCTTGAAGTTGACTGACACGATCGTGCCCGGCACCTGCGAACGCACGTCCACTTTCTGCACGGCTTCGAGACGTCCCGAATAGGACTGCCAGTCGGTGATCGTCTTCTGCATGACGGTCGCCACGTCCACTTCCGGCACGATGGTGGGTGCGGCCGGCGAGCTCGCATCGACACGAATTGCGCCGAAGGTGCCAAGCCCGGCAAGAACGACGACGACCACGGCGGCTAACGCCACGCGGCGGCGGGAAAGAGGAAGGATAGTCATGTGTAGCTCCCGGTATCGTTGATTGAATTTCTGTTTATCGATGAGCGCGCGCGTCGAAGCGCCACTGGAAAAAGCGCACCGCTTCCTGCAAAGCGGACGGATGATCGGCGAGCGCCGCGTGCGACACGCTCGGAAAGCGCACCACCTGGGTCTGCACGCCCGCGTCGATCAGATTGCTTGCATACTTCTCGGCCTCGACGTGCAGCACGTCGTTCTGCGCGGTCGCGATCAGCGTGGCCGGCAAGCCGGCGAGCCGCGACGATTCGAGCGGCGCTGCATACGGATGCATGCGCTGAGACGCTTGCGGCAGATACGCGCGATAACACGCGGCGCACTCGCGCGCGGTGATATCCGAACCGAGCCGCTGCTCGTCGCCGAGCCGCGTCAGGCTCGGATCCAGCATCGGGCCGAACAGCGCCTGCGCGCTGATCGGCACGTCGCCACGATCGCGCGCGATGAACGCGAGACAATTGGCGAGTTGGCCGCCCGAGTCATGGCCCGCCACGCCGATCTTTCTGCTATTGCCACCAAACGCCCGCGCCCGCGTCTGCACCCACAGCGCCGCGCGATGCGCGTCTTCCGGCGCGGCCGGAAACGGAAACCGCGGCGCGAGCGAATAGCCGACCGACACCACGAGCGCCGGTAAGTGTTCTGCGAAATACCGCGCGGCGAAGTCCGCGCACTCGATCGAACCCTTCGTAAAACCGCCGCCGTGAAAATAAAGCAGTACCGGCAATGCGGTTTTTTTCGTCAGCCGATACAGGCGCAATGTAATGGGTTGAGCGTACCCATCGATTCCCACGTCGGTGACTTCAAGTGTCGGGTCGTTGGCCTCAGCGCCAGTGTCTTCGGCGGAAACGCCGGTGGAAAAAGGCGGGTACGGCGATTTGAATGCATCCATGTCGAGCCGCGCAAATGCGCATAGAACTTCAATGGTGCGAATTGTGGGTTCGGCAGACTCGTAAATAAATGCCTATAATCCGGCAACACAATTCGGTGCCTTTGAACAATCCCGTTGTGATTGTTTTCGCGGACTCCATTCCCGCCTGTGCACCTGCCCCTTCTGGAGGTTTGCAATGGACCGGCTTCAGGCCATGCAAGTGTTCACGCGCGTCGTCGACACCAACAGCTTTACCCGCGCAGCGGAAACGCTCGACCTGCCGCGCGCATCGGTTACTACGATTATTCAGAACCTCGAAGCGTTTCTCGGCACGCGGCTGATGCACCGGACCACCCGCCGTCTGTCGCTGACGCCCGATGGCGCCGCGTACTACGAGCGCTGCGTGCGGATCCTCGCGGACGTCGAAGAGACCGAGGCGAGTTTCCAGAGCGGCAACAAGAAGCCGCACGGCAAGCTACGCATCGACATGCCGGGCTCGATTGGCCGTCTGCTCGTCATTCCGTCGCTGTGCGAATTCCACACGCGCTATCCGGACATCGATCTGCAACTGGGCCTGACCGACCGGCCCGTCGATCTGCTGCAAGAAGGTGTGGATTGCGTGGTGCGTGTTGGCGCGTTGCAGGATTCGTCGCTGGTCGCGCGCCGCATCGGTCTGTTCGAGGGCGTGACCTGCGCGTCGCCCGACTACATCAAGCGCGCGGGCGTGCCCGCTTCGCTCGAAGATCTCGACAATCACAAAGCCGTCAACTACTTCTCGAGCCGCACGGGACGCACGCTCGACTGGGCGTTCCTGGTGAACGGCAACGAAGTGGAAGTGAAGATGAAAAGCATCGTGTCGGTCAACGACGCGGATGCCTACGTGACCTGCGGACTCGAAGGCTTCGGCCTGATTCAGCCGGCGCGCTTCATGGTGCTGCCGCATCTGGGCTCGGGTCAGCTCGTCGAAGTACTGCCGGACTTGAAACCCTTGCCGATGCCGATTTCGGCAGTCTATCCGCACAGTCGTCATCTGTCGCCGAAAGTCCGCGTTTTCGTAGACTGGATCGCGGAGCTGTTCGATCGTTGCCCATTGCTGAGCGGACGCGGCACTCTCGACGCCACCTGCACGAAGCGCACGTTCGAGCAGCGCGAGTCCGCGCCGGCACTCGACACGCCGGTGATGACCGAATGGGTCGCATGAAGTACGGGAAGTGAAACAGTGAATTCCAGCCGCGGCGCCAATGCCGCGGCAACTGTGCAATCGCACGGCCCCGGTGAAGCCTCGTTCGCGATTGTTCCTGAATCGCGACAATTCATTTCGCAAAACCGCGATTTATCCACACCGCGTCGACGTCTACATTTCACCCTGTCGCAGCGCCATCGCGCTGCCAATGAATCGACAGGAGTGAATCATGAAACGCAATCTGTTGGCAGGCCTCGCTCTGTCGCTGCTCGTCAGCGTTCCGGCATTTGCGCAAGGCGGCGGCGGTATCGGCCGCGCGGGAACGTATGACACGCAACCGGCACCGACCGCGAGCACGAAGACACGCGCCGAGGTCAAGGCCGAACTGGTCGCCGCGTATCGTGACGGCTCGCTGCCCTCACTGAATCGCACCTCGTATCCGGACAAAGGCCTGATCGGCCAGACGCAAGCCGCGCGCATCGCGTTGCAGGAAGGAACGAACGTCGAAGTGACGCGCGTTGCGAAGGGCCAGTAACGAGTTAGAAGAAGTTGATTCAGAACCCGGCGCGCTTGCGGCGCAAAACTGCGCGCCTCTTCATCAAGGAGCACATCATGACACCATCGGAACTCGACAACTGGAATACCGACACGCCCGTGTGGACACCGTATCGCCCGGTACAACACTGAGCGTTGGCTGTCGCTCACGGCACTCGCCGTCATGCGCCCGCGAAGTGGCTTTGCGGGCGCATTTGCATTGAAGCGATCGAAAGCGGGTGCGGCCCGTGACGACGCGCTTGCCGTCGTTTCCCTATAATCGAACGTCCTTCCCTCGCAGCGGGTTTGTGCGCTTCACTATAGGAGCAACACGATGGATTATGTGAAACTCGGCCGCACCGGCCTCGATGTATCGCGTCTCTGTCTCGGCTGTATGAGTTATGGCGTACCCTCGCGCGGCACGCACCCCTGGTCGCTCGACGACGAAGCCGCGCGGCCCTTCATCAAGCAGGCGCTCGATCACGGCATCAACTTCTTCGACACGGCCAACGTCTATTCGGACGGCACCAGCGAGGAAATCGTCGGCCGTGCGCTGAAGGACTTTGCGAAGCGCGATGAGATCGTGCTCGCCACCAAGGTCAATAGCCGCATGCATCCGGGCCCGAACGGCGCGGGGCTGTCGCGCAAGGCGATCATGGCGGAGATCGATAACAGCCTGCGGCGGCTCGGTACCGACTATGTCGACCTGTATCAGATCCATCGCTGGGACTACGGCACGCCGATCGAAGAAACGATGGAAGCGCTGCACGATGTCGTGAAAGCCGGCAAGGCGCGCTATCTCGGCGCGTCGTCGATGTACGCATGGCAGTTTGCCAAGGCGCTGCAGGTGGCTGAGCGCAATGGCTGGACGCGCTTCGTGACGATGCAGAACTACGTGAATCTGCTGTACCGCGAGGAAGAGCGCGAAATGCTGCCGCTGTGCGAAAGCGAAGGCATCGGCGTGATTCCGTGGAGTCCGCTTGCCCGCGGACGCTTGACGCGCGACTGGGACACCGAAAGCGCGCGCTCCGAAACCGATGAATTCGGCCGCACGCTGTACGCGCACACGCAGGAAGCGGATCGGCGTATCGTCGAGCGGGTCAGCGAGATCGCGAAAGAGCGCGGCGTGCCTCGCGCGCAGGTTGCGCTAGCGTGGGTGCTGCAGAAGAAGCCGATTACCGCGCCGATTGTCGGTGCTACCAAACTGCATCATCTCGACGATGCGGTTGCGGCGCTCTCGTTGAAGCTCAGTGACGAAGAAGTTCACCGGCTCGAAGAACTGTATGTGCCGCATGCGGTGGCGGGGTTCGAATAAACGCTGTGAAGCGTACTGGCATCCAGTCGGGACGGGCGGAATGACCCGCGATCGCAGCGCAGGTCGCTTCGCCTGCGCTCGCCTCCTCTCGTCCGCGGGCTTCATGGACCCGATTCATGCCCGAGTGGAGAAGTCTTCTTTAATTGCGCGGCACATCCGGTTCGAAGAACACCCAGCGCACCTGAGGAAACGTGGCCTGCAGGTCGGCCTCGATGACGTTGATCGCATCGACCATCGCGCGGCCGCTCGCATAGTCGATCATTTCCGCCTGCACCGCCACCACCACGTGACGCCCCCACTGCAGCGTGATCATGTTGATGATGCCGCGAATCTCGGGACGCGCGCGCAGATGCGCGTCGATGGCGCTGCGCACTTCCGGGCTCGCCGATTCGCCGACGAGCATCGACTTCACTTCACGCGCGACGAGCCACGCGATCGTCATCAGCAGAAGACCGACCCCCACCGAGCCGAGCGCGTCATACACGGGGCTGCCGGTCACCATCGTCGATAGCACCGCGACGAAGGCGATCGCAAGACCGAATAGCGCGGCGATATCTTCGCCGGCCACGACCAGCAGATCCGATTCGCGCGTCTCGCGAAACCAGTGCCACAGATTTTTATCCGGATGCGTCTTGCGAATCTCCTTGACCGCGCCCCACAACGATAGCGATTCGAGCACCACCGACACACCGAGCACCGCCAACGCGACGAACGCATATTGCAACGGCTCGCGCGCAATCAGTCGATGTACGCCCTCATACACCGAAAACGCACCGCCGACAAAAAACAGCAGCAACGCAACCAGCAGCGAATAGAAGTTGATTTCGCGGCCGCTGCCCATCGGATGCAAAGGGCTCACCGGCTTGCGCGCTGCGCGCAGTCCGAATAGCAGCAGCAGTTGATTGCCGCAGTCGGCGGTGGAGTGAATCGCTTCGGCGAACATCGATCCGGAGCCGGTGAACGCCGCCGCGGCGAACTTGCAGACGGCGATGCCGAGGTTGGCGGCAAGTGCGTAGAAAATGGCTTTCGGCGATTCTTCTTTCATCTGCTGGCGGGGGTCGGTGAGTGGGCTGGGTATTTTTGGGTATTGCACGAGCGAAGTGATCGGCAAGTACTCGATATTATGGATGACAACGACACACCCGCTTGCAGGAATCGGACCTGATGTGCCGTCGTGCCGCCAGCTCCCCAGGCGTCCTTTGCACCGTTCGTGCGGCTCACGCCCTCTCGAGCGCCGCCATCTCCCGTACGACAACCAGCAGCACCGAAAGACTCGCGCCGCCCGTCGCGCGCAGATCGGTCAGCAGACGCGTATAACGCTCGAGCTGTGCCGCGCGATTGTCGCGCCACGCTTGCACCAGCGAATCGGGCGTCGACGCATCGGTCGCGCCGGCCAATGCGCTCGTGGTCAGCGCGCGCTTGAGCCGCGCGAGTTCGGCGAGCGCCGATGCGCGCGCGAGCATGTCCCAATGCGTCGGCGCCGGCAACGAGGCGGCGCGCTCGCTGATCCAGCTGTAATTCAGCAGCGTGCCGAGCGCGAAGTAGACGCCCGCGACCTGTTCGAGATTGCGCCCGCACGTCGACGCGACTTCGGCGATATCGAGCAGAGCGGCCGACACCTCGCCGCTCGCGATCCGCACCGCGAGATCGCTATCGACACCCGCATCGACGAACACCCGTTGCCGCTCCGACAACGCTTCGAGGTCCGCGCCAGGCAACAGCGCCGGCCATTGTGGCGCGAGACGCTGCGCGGCGTCGCGACAGCGCGCGAGCAGGCCGGTCACGTCGTCGCCGGCCGCGCCCGTTTGCAGATGCCGCAGGAACCACAGCGCCGAACGTTCGACGAGCCGCGCGACCTCCGCGAACATGCGTGCCTGCACGTCGTCGGGAACGCGGTTGTCGAGCGCGTCGATGCTGCGCCAGATCTGATCGAGATCGAACACGTCGCGCGCCATGATGCACGCGCGCACGATGTCGCCGGGCTGTGCATCGGTCTCCTCCATCAGCCGATGCACGAACTCGCAGCCGACGCGATTCACGAGCGCATTGGTCAGATGCGTCGCGAGGATTTCACGGCGCAGCGGATGGCGCTGCATCGGTTCGCGGAAACGCTGCCGCAGAGGTTTCGGAAAGTACTCGATCAACATATCGCTGACGAGCGGGTCTTCCGGCATCGACGATTCGAGCAGCGCGTCATAGAGCCACATCTTGCTGTACGCGAGCAGCACCGCGCGCTCGGGTGTCGTCAGTCCCTGCTTCGCGGCCGCGCGCTCAGCGATGTCCTCGTCGGTGGGCAGAAACTCGATCACGCGATTGAGCCGCCCCGCCTTCTCCAGATAGCGCATCAGGCGCGCTTCGGCATCGAGCAGCTCCACGCCAAAACGGCCCGCGATCGACAAAGCCTGGGTCTGATAGTAGTTGTCCGTCAGCACGAGCAGACCGACTTCATCGGTCATTTCGGCAAGCAACGCGTTGCGCTGCTTCTCCGTCATCTCGCCGTCGGCGACGACGAGGCCCAGCAGAATCTTGATGTTGACCTCGTGATCCGAGCAATCGACACCGGCCGAATTATCGATCGCATCGGTATTGATGCGGCCGCCGCGCTGCGCGAACTCGATGCGCCCGAGTTGCGTCAAGCCGAGATTGCCGCCTTCGGCAACGACCTTGCAGCGCAGATCCGCGCCGTTCACGCGGATCGCGTCGTTCGCGCGATCGCCCGCCTGCTGATTGGTCTCGCGGCTCGCCTTCGCATAGGTGCCGATGCCGCCGTTGTAAAGCAGATCGACCGGCGCCTGCAGAATCACGCGCATCAGCTCGGCCGGCGAGAGCGCCGCCGCGCTGATCCCGAGCGCCGCCTGCACCGCCGTCGACAGCGGAATCGCCTTCGCGCTGCGCGGGAACACGCCGCCGCCGGCCGAGATCAGCGACGGATCGTAATCGGCCCAGCTCGAACGGTCGAGCATGAAGAGCCGCGCGCGCTCCGCCATGCTCGCCGCGGGATCGGGATTCGGATCGAGAAAGATATGGCGGTGATCGAACGCGGCGAGCAGCTTGATATGCGGCGACAGCAGCATGCCGTTGCCGAACACGTCGCCCGACATGTCGCCGACACCGACCACCGTGAAGTCCTCGCTCTGCGTGTCGACGCCGATTTCGCGGAAGTGCCGCTTGACCGACTCCCACGCGCCGCGCGCGGTGATGCCCATCTTCTTGTGGTCATAGCCGACCGAGCCGCCCGACGCGAACGCGTCGTCGAGCCAGAAACCGTATTCCTGCGAGATCGCATTAGCGTAGTCGGAAAACGTGGCCGTGCCCTTGTCGGCGGCGACGACCAGATACGGGTCGTCGGGATCGTGGCGCACCACGTCAGGCGGTGGCACGACGTCGGTGCTCGCCAGATTGTCGGTCACGTCGAGCAGGCCGCGCAGGAAGGTCTGATAGCACGCGACGCCTTCGCGCATCCACGCATCGCGCTCGCTCTGCGGCGGCGGATTCTTGACGACGAAGCCGCCCTTCGAGCCGACCGGCACGATCACCACGTTCTTCACCATCTGCGCCTTCATCAGGCCGAGCACTTCCGTGCGGAAATCCTCGCGCCGATCAGACCAGCGCAGGCCGCCGCGCGCGACGCGCCCGCCTCGCAGATGGACGCCCTCGACGCGCGGCGAATAGACCCAGATCTCGAACATCGGTTTCGGCTCGGGCAAGCCGGGCACCTGGGCGGGATCGAACTTGAACGACAGATACGGCTTCGGTTGGCCCAGAGCGTCATGGCGGTAGTAGTTGGTGCGCTTGGTCGCCTTGATCACGCCGAGGAACTGCCGCAGGATGCGGTCTTCGTCGAGATTAGGCACCTGGTCGAGCGCGCTGTCGATCGTCTCCAGACAAGCGTTGATGCGGGCCTCGCGTACCGCGCCGAGCGCCGGATCGAAGCGCGCGATGAACAGGTCGACGAGCATGCGCGCAATCGCCGGATTGCCGGTCACCGCGCGTTCGATATACGCGTCGCTGAACGTCGAACCGACCTGTCGCAAGTACTTCGCGTAAGCGCGCAGAATCGTCACCTCGCGTGCATTGAGCTGCGCGCGCAGCACGAGGCGGTTGAAGTCGTCGCTTTCGATCGTGCCGGTCCACACCTGCTCGAATGCCTGTTCGAACAGATCCTTGACCCGCTCGATGTCGAACTCGGTATCGTCCGCGAGTTCGAGGCCGAAGTCGTGGATCCACGCGGGCATCGCACCGGGCGCCTCGATCAGATAAGGCCGCTCTTCGTCGACGCGCACCCCCAGATGTTCGAGCATCGGCAAGCTGCGCGACAGTGCGATCGGCAGCCCCGCGCGATACACCTTGAAACGGAACGCGCGCGGTCCCGATTCGATCGGCCTGTATAGGTTCATCGCGAGCCGCTCGCTGCCCTGCACGCGCTCGATCAGTTCGATATCGCGCACGGCCGTGCGCGCCGGATAGTCGTCGCGATAGCCGGCCGGGAACGAATCGGCGTAGTGCTGCAGCAAACGGTTGCCCTGTTCTTCTCCGTACGCGTCGAGCAATGCATCGGCCAGATCGTCCTGCCAGCGTCGCGCGACCTGCACGAGGCGCGCTTCGAGCTCGCGCGTGTCGACGCTCGGCATGCCGCCCGCCTTGGCATGGACGACGAAATGAATTCGCGCGAGCGTCGACTCCGACAGCAGCGGCGTGAATTCGACGTTCTCACCATTGAATGCGTCGGCGAGCAGGTTCGCGATGCGCTGCCGCAGATCGGTGTTGTACTTGTCGCGCGACACGAACACGAGGCACGATACGAAGCGATCGAAGCGATCGCGCCGCACGAACAGCCGCGTGCGCTGATGCTCCTGCAAACGCAGCACGCCGAGGGTGGTGTCGTACAGCTGGTCCTCGTCGGCCTGGAACAATTCGTCGCGCGGATAGGTCTCGAGCACCGTCACCAGCGATTTCGCCAGATGACCTTTCGGCAGGAATGCGGCGCGTCTGACGATATTTGCGCATTTGCGCCTCACGATCGGAATCTCCGCGGCCGACACGAAATAAGCGGTCGACGTATACAGGCCGATGAAGCGCCGCTCGCCCGTCACCTTGCCATCGGCGCCGCTCAGCTTGATGCCGACATAGTCGAGATAGCCGGGCCGGTGCACCGTGGCGCGCGAATTGGCCTTAGTCAGAAAGATCGGCAACGACCCGGAGATGATCTCCGTGGCCGCCGGCGGCAACGGCGTGACTTCCGCCGCGCCGCCCGGCTGCTGCGCATCGCGCAGAATGCCGAGACCGGAGCCCGCGACCGCCCGCAAACCGTAGCCGCCGTCGTGCTGCACCAGTTCGTAATCACGGTGGCCGAGGAACGTGAAATGATCGGCGACCATCCATTCGACGAACGCGCGCGCTTCGACGCCCTCGGGACCGGTTTCGCGCACCTTCATATCTTGAATGGTCTGCTTCGCGCGTTCGATGATCTTCGGCCAATCCTCGACCGCCGCGCGCACGTCGCCGAGCACGCGCGCGATGTCGTCGCGCAACGCGTCGAGTTTTGCGGCATCGCCACAACGATCGACCTCGAAATGGATGCACGAGGTCAGATGCGAGCGCGTATCGCCGGCTTCTTCGGCACCTTGGCTCACGCGCGCGATGCTGCCGTCCGGCGCGCGCCAGACCCGAAATACCGGATGGACGACCGAATGCAGCGCGAGCCGATGCCGGTTGACCGACATCGAGACCGAATCGACGAGGAACGGCATGTCGTCGTTGACGATTTCGATCACCGTGTGATCGGAATGCCAGCCATGCTGTTCGAGGATCGGGTTATACACGCGCAGCCGCTGCTCGCCCGGCACGAAGCGCTGCGCGGTCTGCCAGTGGGCCAGCGCCGCGCCGTACAGATCGGCGATCGAGCGGCTTTGCAGATCGCCCGCGTCGACGAAATCGTAGTAATGCCGCAGGAAGGGTTCGACGATATTGAAGGTCGGCTCCGGCAACCGCCCCCGCGCAAATTCGACAACATCGTTCAGCAGGTGTGTGACGGCTTCTTCGTTCTTTGCTTGCATGATCGACTCCCCTGGCTGGCGGCAATGGTGAGTATCGCGTGATTCGCAGGCAACGTCTGACTTGGAATTATGCGCCTGCCGTACGCGATACGGCCGTTTCGCGCAGTCAGGTAATACCCGCTGACCGGTCGTCGAAGAATCGCCAGGCTCTGCTCGCATCGCTGCGGCGCGGCAACGTCGTGCGTGGCTCAACGCGCGGGCTTTGCGGGCGCCGGTGCCGGCGCGGCCGCATCGCTATCCTCGGCGCGCTGGGTGAGCCACGCGCGAATCTGCGCGGCCGTCCACGCGGGATCGTCATGGGGTAGATCGTGGCCGGCCCACGAATGCTTGCGATGCGGCGCGCCCCACGCCGCCGCGAGCTTCGCCGAACAGACCGGGTTGACGAGCCCATCGGCTTCCGACGACAGAATCAGCAGTGCACACTCCGGCGTGGCGGGCGCCGCGCTAAAGCACGCGGCCGCCCACAATTGCCGCAGCGCATTCGCGCGGCTCACCGGCGCGCTGCGGCGAATCGCGGTCCAGGCAGCGAGATCCGCGCCCAAGGCGTGGAGGTTATTGCACGTGAGTCGATGGATGCCGCTCTCGGCATCGGCGGCATCGCTCCAATGCGCCGCGACGCCGAGCAGACCAGGCCACGCCGACGGCCGCAGCCGCTCGTGCATGCGGCTGAATGGCCGCATGCTCGTATTGATCAGCACGAGCCGTTCGATCTCGCCGGGATGACGCTGTGCCCAGTGGGTCGCGACCATGCCGCCGAGCGACATCGCGAGCACGTTGTAGGGGCCCGGCACGCCCGTTTCGAGCGCTGCCTGCCGCACGAATGCGACCATGCCCGCGACGCTCGCGGGCGCGCGCCGCCGCACGTATTCACCGTTGCCAGGCAGATCGAGCAGCAGCAAACGCAAGCCGGTCGTGCTCGTTGCGGCTGGGGTTGCATTGCGCAAGCGATCGCCCGAAATTTGACCCAGGGTTTCGCGCAACGCCGCCGGCAAGCGCCCCCAATGCCGCGTTTCCCGCGTCAGTCCGCGCAGCAGAATCCATGTGCTCATGCGCGATCCGGCCTGTACCAGTGATCGAGCGCGCTTTGCAGCAACTGCTCGCGACGGTTGCCTTGCGGCAGCCAGCGCTGCGCCGAAAACGCCGCGCGCGCGAGGAAGTCGAACAGGTTCGCATGGCGCCGCAGCACGCGCGCGGTGCGATGCTCCATGACCGGATTGAACATGCCCTGCCGCGAAAACAACTGCCGCGGGTTTTTCTTGATCCACAGCCACGAGCCGAGTTCGAGCGTCATCGGCAGAAAGACGTTCGGCGCCGGCGTGCGGTCATACGCGTAGTCCCACAGATCGCCGTGCACCAGATACTGATGGCTTTGCGGCTCGAACGTGTAGCCGTGATGCGGATGCGCGTGTTCGAACATGCTCTTCAACACGTACATTTCGGGCAGATGCGGCATTTGCCGGCGGGTTCGGGCGTACGGAAACCAGATGCTGTCGCTCCAGCCGTAGCCGGAATGGCAATCGAGCGCGATGCTCAGCGGCCGCGCGGCGAGCTGCGTCTCGACTACATGCAGCAGCGCGGCCGCCTCGACCTCCATCGGCTCGCCCGCGCGGCCGCGATACCAGGGCAACCACGCGCCGACGCGCTGGCCGCCCGCCAGCAGTGGCACGCGCGCGTCGGCGTCTTGCGGTGCGTTGCGCATCAGGTCGACGCCGTGCGGATTCGCGCGCGTCGCTGCCCACATGCCGCCGGGATTCGCGATCGGTAAAAAGATCAGCCGGATGGACTGCAATTGCCGCACCAGCAATTCGTCCCATTCGAGCCGAGAGAGCAGCGCGCGCATATAGTCGAGGACGAGTTGCGAGCCGATTCGCTCGAGCCCGTGAATCCCCCCGAAAAAGCCAATGGCTGGCGCGAGCGGATCGGATGAACCGATGCTCGCGGTGTAGATGGAAAAGCGCCGGCCGCGTACCTCGGTCTCGCAGACCGCGCGGATTTCGAAGCTCGCCCTGCCCTGGTCGAGTATCGACTTGAGATCTTCATATTCGGCAAAACTGTCCGGAAGAAAGCTCAAAGGAGTCGGCATGACGGCATGACCGGAGTGTCGGGATTATTAAGGACGGCCGGAAAACCCGCACTATAGCCTGGCTGTGTGTCAGCACGCGCGAGCGCGCACGTGTGCAGGCGAATCGTGTCATCCGTATGTCACTTTCCGTTCGAATCATTGACTTCGCTCTGACTTCGTTTTGCCATCCCGACGACACATGACACAGCGGAAAACGCGACGCACAAAGATGTAGTCGTCTAGACGTTGCGATGCCTTCACTCAACCGTCACAGTCGCTTCCTAGAATGAGCCCACACCTGCCGGCAGTGGCCGGATGCAAGAGGGAATACAGATGGAAGCGATCCGTGAAGCTATTCGAATCGAGCGTTTGAGCAAGACGTTCAGTAACGGCCGCAAAGCGCTCGACGAAATCGATCTGCGCGTCGCGCCCGGTGAAATGGTCGCGCTGATCGGCGCGTCCGGCTCGGGAAAATCGACGTTGCTGCGGCATATCGCGGGCTTTACCGCGTCGGACGCGCAGCCGTCGCAAATCGAGATTCTCGGCCGGCCGATCCAGCAGAACGGCCGCATCGTGCGCGAGGTGCGCAGCATTCGCCGCGACATCGGCTTCGTGTTCCAGCAGTTCAATCTGGTGAACCGGCTGTCGGTCGAAACCAACGTGCTGATCGGCGCGCTCGCGCGCCTGCCGTGGTGGCGGCGTCTCTCCGGCCGCTTCCCGCGCGCGGAACGCGCGCTGTCGCGGGCCGCGCTGCACGAGGTCGGGATCGGCGAATATGCGCGCGAGCGGGCCGCGAACCTGTCGGGCGGTCAACAGCAACGTGCCGCGCTCGCACGGGCGCTCGTGCAACGTGCGCAAATCGTGCTCGCCGACGAGCCGATTGCCTCGCTCGATCCCGAGTCGTCGCGCCGCGTGATGGACATGCTGCAAGCGCTGAACGTCGAGCACCAGATCACGGTGCTGGTGTCGCTGCATCAGGTCGACATCGCGATGCAGTACTGCCCGCGCACGGTCGCGCTGCGTCGCGGCAAGGTGGTCTACGACGGCCCTTCCAGTGCGCTGACACCGGCGCTGCTAAAGAAACTCTACGGCGGCGATGCGCGCGAACTGCTCGACGACGCGACGCACGACGCAGACGAAACTCACGACGAGCCTGACGCCCCCGACACCGCCGCCGCGCGCTACGCGTTCGCGTTGAACGCCGCGCCGTCGAACTGAACCGCGCACGCTGTCGCGCGCTTTTGATTCTCTCCGTCCACTCAACCGGATCTCAACCGATGAAATTCCTGCGCTCCCTGATCACGCTCGCGGCCGGCGCTGCCGCTTTCGCCTGCATCGCCGCGGCCCACGCCGAGGACATCAACCTCGGGATCATCTCGACCGATTCGTCGTCGGTGCTCAAGCAACGCTGGGAACCGCTGATCGATGACATGAAGAAACAGACCGGCCTGAACGTGAAGGCATTCTTCGCGACCGATTACGCGGGCATCATCGAAGGCATGCGCTTCAACAAGGTGCAGGTCGGCTATTTCGGCAACGCGTCGGCGATCGAAGCCGTCGATCGTTCGGGTGGCGAAGTATTCGCGAAAGCGCAGCACGCGAACGGCGACAGCGGCTACTACTCGCTGCTGATCACCAACGTGAACAGCCGCTTCAAGACGCTCGACGACGTGTTCAAGGACACGAAGAGCGTGACGCTCGGGTTCGGCGATCCGAACTCGACGTCGGGCACGCTGGTGCCTGGCTACTACCTGTTCGCGAAGCACAACGCGCCGGTCAACACGTCGTTCAAGAGCGTGCTGCCGTCGAGCCACGAAGCGAATCTGCTGGCCGTCGTCAACAACAAGATCGACATCGCGACCAACAACAGCATGATGATGGAAACGCTGAAGCGCGAGCATCCGGACAAGTTCGCGCAGGTGCGCGTGCTGTGGACCTCGCCGCTGATTCCTTCGGACCCGCTCGTGTGGCGCAAGGATCTGCCGGAAGCGACGAAGGACAAGCTGCGCAAGTTCTTCCTGAACTACGCGAAAACCGATTTGCACGAAAAAGCGGTGATGGCCGGCATCACCGAGTACAGCGGCTTCGAGGCATCGTCGGATCGGCAACTGCTGCCGATTCGCGAGATCGTGCTGTTCCAGCAGAAGCAGAAGATCGAGAACGATGCACATCTGTCCGATAGCGACCGCAAGACGCAATTGGCCGCTCTCGACGCGAAGCTGAGCGCGCTCAGCAACGCACAGTCGAAGCAATGAACTCCGCCGATCTGACCACGTCGCCCGCGCGCTCGAGCGAAGCGGCCGCCGCGCAGGCGGCGCAAGCGAAAGGTCGTGCCGGCAAGCGCAACTGGTGGTCGTTGCTCGGCTGGATCGCGGTGCTCGCGGTACTCGGCGGCGCGTGGCACGGCGCCGACATGCGGCCGCTCGATCTGCTCAGCGACTCGGCCAACATGGGCCAGTTCGCCGCGGACTTCTTCCCGCCCGACTTCACCGAGTGGCGCAGCTACGTGCACGAGATGTACGTGACACTGGCGGTCGCAATCTGGGGTACCGCGCTCTCCCTCGTCTGCGCGGTGCCTTTCGGCCTGATGTCAGCGCACAATCTCGCGCCGCAGTGGGTCGTGCAGCCGATGCGCCGCCTGATGGACGCATGCCGCGCGATCAACGAAATGGTCTTCGCGATGCTGTTCATCGTCGCGGTCGGCCTCGGGCCATTCGCCGGCGTGCTCGCGCTGTGGGTGCATACGACGGGCGTGCTCGCCAAACTGTTCGCAGAAGCGGTCGAGGCGATCGATCCGCGCCCGGCCGAAGGCGTGCGCGCAACCGGCGCGACGCGCCTCGACGAAATCGTCTATGCGGTGCTGCCGCAAGTGCTGCCGCTGTGGATCTCGTACGCGCTGTATCGCTTCGAGTCGAACGTGCGCTCGGCGATGGTGGTCGGCATGGTCGGCGCGGGCGGCATCGGCGTCGTGCTGTACGAAGCGATCCGCTCGTTCAACTACGCGCAGACGGCCGCGGTGATGATCATGGTGATCGTCGTCGTGACGGTGATCGATCTCGGCTCGGCGTGGCTGCGTGAACGGGTGATCTGAGGATGGCGCGCGTCGCGCGCGCGGCACTGAGCGGCCGAATTCAAAACGGACAGCACGGGCGAAGCGCACTGCCGCTCCTCCCGTTTTTTTCCGCGTCACCTGCACTCGGTGCTGCAGGGGGGTGATCTCGATCACCGGGCGATGCCAACACTTCTTCGGCGCCTCATACCGCCGCTTTCCACCGCACAAAGTCCCTTCGCTTCGATCATCCACTCCGCCATTCCGGCTTTGTTGCTGCCGCTGCCGGCGCTGGCCGCGTGGCCGTATATCGTTGCGTCGGCAGTGCTCGAATGGGGCTATCTGCTCGCGCTGATCCGCGCGTACAGAAGCGGCGATTTCGGTCAGGTCTATCCGATTGCGCGCGGTCTTTCGCCGATGCTCGTGCTCGTCGGCGCACTCGTGTTCGCGGGCGAGGTGCTGAAGCCGCTCGCCGCGCCCGGCATCGCGCTCGTGTCGTGCGGCATCGTCTCGCTCGCCTTTCGGCGCTGACGAGCAGGTTGACGAAGCCGAAATCGTAGGTCGCGCCCGCACCGAGGATGCGCTGCTGGTCGGTGTCCGCGCCCGTCGGGCTCACGACGAACGGTGAACTGAAGCCTCAGCCCGTGCTGTCGACCGCGCCGCTCGTCAGACTCGACGGCGTCGCGTTGCTGCACTTCGGAAGTGACGTTAGTTGTACACGCTGCAATCAACGCGTGTAATTCACCACCGGCACGGAATACGAAGTCGGCGCGAAATCGGTGCGGCCACTGCGCTGCGACGAGCCATTCGACGGCGCACCGTAGCCGCTATTCTGCGCAGCCTGGTTTTGCGCCGCGACCTTTGCTTCGGCCGCCTGGATATTGGCCGGATAGTCGATCACGTTCGCATTGGACGGATCATGACCGGCCTTTTCGAGTTGAATCAGTTCGGCGCGGACCTGGGCGCGCGAGAGCGGCTGATCGGCCGGATTCGACTGGGCAAACGCCGCGAGCGGCGCGGCAACGAGAGCGGCGATAGCCCCTGCTTCGATCAGTGACCTGATGGACTTCATGATTTCCAACCTCCCGAGATGGCTTCATGCGATTGCCGCGGAGCGTGGTGCGACCATCGGCCATCCGCAGCGGTTAAGCCAGTTTAGAAGCTGGTCGAGCCACGTAGTAAGCCCTGAACCATGAATTCACTGTTGCTATAGCGGCCACAATTCGAGGCCACCACGTTCCGGCGCAGCCTCAACGCGATGCACTACACTGATAACGCCCAACGACGCGCCGCAGCCATCGCATTCGATCGAGGAGGTAGACGCTCATGTCGCATCCCGTTGCCCTGCCCACTTACCGCGACAACGTGCGCGCCGAATGGGTCGATTACAACGGCCACATGCGCGACGCGTTCTACCTGCTGATCTTCAGTCTCGCGGTCGACGGGCTGATCGATCTGATCGGCCTGCCCGATGCGGTGCGCAAAGAGCGGCATCGATCGATCTACACGCTCGAGGCGCATCTCAACTATCTGCATGAAATCAAACAAGGCACGCAGGTGCGTGTCGACATGCGCGTGCTCGGCTACGACGCGAAACGTATTCACGTGTACGTCGAAATGTTTGCGCTGGACACGACGCAAAGCCAACGCACCGGCCCCGTCGCCGCGGGCGAGCAGATGCTGCTGCACGTTGATACCAGCGGACCGCGCGGCGTTGCTTTCGATCCGGACGTCAAAGCGCGCGTACACGAACTCGCGCAAGCCCATGCGGCATTGCCGCCGGCGCGTTTCGCGGGACGTGTGATCGCTTTGCCATGCGCAGCGCAAACGGGAAACACTACTCAAACGGAGTGACCATGCTCGAGCCGGAAATCGCCGCCTTTATCGAGCGAGCGCGCGCGCTCTATCCGTCGCATCATGCGGCGATGACGCCGCGCGAGCAGCGCGAGCTGTATGACCGCTACGCCGCGACGTTGACGCCGCCACTGCCCAGCGAACTCACCACACGGGACGCAAGCTTTCACACCGACGCGGGCCATGCGATCCCGCTACGGCTCTACCGGCATCCAGCGACGGCAAGCGAACACGGCACGATCCGCGGCACGGTGCTGTATTTTCATGGCGGCGGCTTCGTGCTCGGCTCGCTGAACAGTCATCAGATGGTGACGGCGCGCCTCGCCGCCGACACCGGCCTCGACGTGATCGCGGTCGACTACCGGCTCGCGCCTGAGCATCGCGTGCCGGCCGCGCACGACGACTGCCTCGAGATCACGCGTGCCGCGTTGAACCACCGCCTGCCGTTCGACCTCCCGGAGCGCGCCGCATTGCAACTCGCGGGCGATAGCGCCGGCGGCACGCTCGCGGCAAGCGTCGCGCTACGCCTGCGTGACGAATGTGCGAGCGGGGTGCGCGGCATCGCGCTCGTCTATCCGATGCTCGGCACCGAGCCGCAATTGCCCGCGCGCGACACCGAGTCCGATGCGCCGATGCTGACGCTCGCGGACGTGCATAAGTTTCGCGACGCTTACTGGGGAAAAGGAGAGGAAGCCGACCCAACGCCCGGCCCCGCGTGGACGATCCCCCTCGCCGCAACCCGCTTCGACGAATTGCCGCCGACGCTGGCCATCGGCGCCGAGCACGACCCCCTACGCGACGACGCGCGCGTGTTCGTCGAGCGGATTCGCGAAGCTGGTGGAGATGCCCGGCTGCTGGTCGGCACGGGGCTCGTGCATGGATGCTGGCGCGCGCTTGAAACAAGCCCCGGCGTGCAGGCCATGCACAGGGCTGTATGCGAATTTCTCCGCGAAAACGCACGCCATTAGCGCGGCGATATGCACCGCCGCGCCCGACGCGTTATCGCGGCTCAGCGATTGCGGTCGCTGCGCCACTGCGCGAACGTGACGAGATCGAGGCCGACGTCGGCCGGCTCTATGCGGGTCCAGCCGAAGAACGCGTCGTCCCAGCCAGGAATGCTTTGGGGCGTCAGCGACCGGAACTTCATGCCGCAACGATACGCGAGGTCCGGCCAGAACAGCGGCATCACCTCGCGCGTGGCGAGCTGGCGCAGCAGGTCGGACGGGCCACCCTCGTCGGCGACGATCTCGCCCTGGGAGACCCAGTCGTTCTCGGCCCACGCGACGAACACGCTCGGGTTGCCTGCGGCGTCGAACATCAGGATCACGTTCTGCTCGGGCCGCCAGTAATACTCGACGATGCCCTGAGCGGCCACCACTTCGTCGATCACCTTGCGCGTGCGCGGATCGCAGTAGGTCATGCCGTTTTCGCCGAGCGCGAGCCAGCCCGACTCCGCGCAATGGCGGCTTTTGGCGTCCTTCAGGAAATGCGTGAGGCGATTGGCCGAATCCGCGTCGGTCTTGCGCAGGTACAGGTCGACGATGCCGGCGTTGAAGGCCTTCACCGCGACGGTTTCATCGGCGACGCCGGTGAGCAATACCTTTGCGCAACGCAGGTGCGAGATCGACGACAAAAACTCGACGCCGCCGATGCCCGGCATGTCGTAGTCGACAACGACCGCCGCCACTTCCTCGAAGCGCGACGGCTGCGCGACGATGTCGCGCTCCGCCGAGGTCTCGACGAAGCGCTCGACGCCTGGTTCGCTCAGACACGCCGACGCTGCCGCGAATTCGAGCGAATTCTCGCGTGCGTGCTGGCGGATATAGTTGAGGGCCGCTTGCGGACGCGTGAAAAACAGGTTCGTGTAGGTGCCCGGGAAGAAACGGCGGAGCGCGTCGAGGTAGCTGTCGTTGTCGTCGACGAAAACCACTGTGGACGGATAAAAAACGGGAGGTCGAATAAAGTTGTTCATATCTTCACGTGTTTCCCACGCCGCCGCGAAGGTCCCCGACCGACCGGTCGGTCGATCTGACGTTTCGCCAGGCGACTGCCCAAGGAATGCCGGGCGATGCCTCGCCCGCGGGTCCGCATGATCAATGGGTTCTTGTCGCTACTACCGGTGACCGCCTGCCGTCGCTGTGCGCGCCGCTATCGACGCTGTTCGCGCGTCTCGGGTGGCGCGGCCCTGCCGGCATGTGCGCTGCGAGCCAGTCGCTGCAAGTCGCTTTCACACGCCGGATAATCGAACCGTGGCTGCCGGTCGTCTGCAACGGTTCGTATAGTACAGGCTCCGCGCATTGGCGGCACAACTTAAATCGCATTCCTGCAGGCGCCGGCCGCACAATTGCGGGGGACTAATTGGTCGAAAAAGAAAATCGCGGCACGCGGAAAAAATGTCCGCTTCCGTCGTGCCGGCGAATGACTTTAGCGGCAAGCGCGCGCCGTTCGTGCCAGGTCCGTTCGGACATCAATCATCGTGACGCGCCGCAATATGCCGACAAGAAGCGTCGATGTCGAAATGGTCGTTTATCATCAGTCAATCGCAGTTGCTTAATGGTTGTTGATTAGATATGACGAATACCGGCAAGATGATGATAGTCGGGCTGCTCGTGGTCGACGCGGGCGTCGCCGGTTATCTGCTGTACCCCAGGGACGATCAGGCGCCGGCCGTGACCGGCGCGGTGACCCGCAGCGTCACCGGCGCGGTGGAATCGGAACCGCAGACCGATGCGACGCGTGCCGCTGGCGCCAGCGTGAGGCCTGCGCAACCCGTGAGCCCGCCCGCGCCGCAATCGGCGCTGCCGCAGATGGAGTCGGCCACTCCGGCTCCGGGAGCCGCTCAGGCACCTGCTGCGGCGCCCGCCCCCGCCCCGTCCCTGTCCGCCACAGCGGCCGCGCCCGTGCCGAGCGTCACGCCCCAGTCGAGTCAGACCGCGAGCGGCCGCATCGATAACGCGGCGCCGCCCGCGGCCAATCCGGCCGCGGGCGCGCACACCCCCTCGAAGTCGGAGTCGTACGCACAGCAAAAAGCTCAACCGAGGCCGCAGTACGGGCCGCGCATCGACCAGACCCACGCGCGCCGGCGCGACGACACGCACCCGAATGGCGCCAACCCGGTCGCCGCGATGCTGACGGACCAACTGGTCAAGGAATCGGCGAAACCCGACCCGTCGCTGCCGATGCCGTCCGGCGTCACCGTGCCGTTGCAGTCTGCCAATCCCCCGGGGGCTGGCGCGGGTAGCGGCCGCGGCACGAATCCGGTCGCGTCGGCGATGACCGATCGGCTCGTCCGCGAATCGTCGAAGGTGGGACCGACGCAGCCCGCCGCGGAGCCGCCGATCATCAAACCCTGAGCGACGCGGGGCTCACGGCCGCGACGCCACCTCGTCGAGGTGCGCGAACAGATCGGCCGGATCGTCGTAGACGCGCAACGCCCCCGCGCGCTCCAGTTCCTCGGCGCCATAGCCACCCGACAGCAGGCCGACACCGAGCGAGCGGCAGCGGCGGGCCGCAAGCATGTCCCAGATGCTGTCGCCGACCACGACCGTGTGCTCGATCGACACGCCGAGCCGCTCGGCCGCGGCGAGGAACAGGTCGGGATCGGGCTTCGCGTATTTGACGTCGTCGCGCGTGACGACGACCGCCTTTGCCGGATCGACGCCGAGCGCCGCCAGATTCAGCGCGGCGGTTTCCATCCGCCCGCTCGTCGCGACGGCCCACGGCGTGCCGGCCTGTGTCAGCGCGTCGAGCAGTTCGCGCGCGCCCGGCAGCGGACAGACCTGGGCGCGCATCCGCTGATAGGCGGCCGCATGCGCGTGCCGCAGCCGTTCGGCGCGTTCGACGCTGATCTCGCCGTGTGTCTCACGCAGCAACTGGTCCGTGAACAGCCCACCGCTCATGCCAATCTTGCGATGGATACGCCAGACGGACAGCGGGATACCTTCGCTGTCGAGCGCCTCTTTCCACGCCAGCACGTGCTGATAGACGCTGTCGACGAGTGTGCCGTCGAGGTCGAAAAGAAAGGATGTCTGGATACGCATGCCGGCCTCCGGTGATGATGGGTTCAGTCACTATGCCATGTGTCGATGAAACGGCCAGGGCGGCCCGTCGCCCTTGACGACGCTCACGGCCTCTACGCGATGTGCGCAAATTCCCACAGAAGGGCGCGTATTTGCCCCGGTTTCGCTTTACCACGGTCTCACGTTTGAGACGATGAACTCGTTCGGCAACAAGGCCGGCAACTTCGCGAACAACCGCTCGTACGGCTTCGGCCTTTCGTACGCGCAGGGCCCGCCGGCCGATTCGGTGTTGTCGCACGCGATTCTCAACACGCTGCCGCCGTCGTCGACGAATGCGCGGGTCGCGGTCACGGTGGGCATGCGTCACGCGTTCTGATGCTGCGCGCCGCGACAGTGCGATGCCCTCACGACTGCGCCGCCGCGATCACCTGCGACGCGAGCGCATGATGCTGGCCGCGTCGCGAGCGGATTGCGTGAATCTCCTCGATCACGCCGTCCGCGCGGCCGAGCCAGCGCAAGCCCCTCGATAACGTGAGCTCTTCGGCGCCGAGCTCGGCGAGCGGAAACACGCCGAGCCCGCGCGCCGCGAACACAGCCATCAATGCGCTGTCCTCGAATTCGCCGACGACGCGCGGCCTGATTCCCTGGGACTCGAACCATCGGTCGAGCCGCGCGCGCAGCGCGCCGTGACGGGTTGGCAGCAGCACGGGCAGGTCACCGAGACAGAGCGGAAAGCCGTCGCGCGCCGACTTGCGCACGACCTGCGCGGGCCCGTACCAGTCGACCGGCGAGCCCGCGACGCGCTGGCTCAGCACGCGCAGATCCGCGCGGTGCGGCGCCGGCTGACAGGCGAGCACCAGATCGAGCCGATGCAGCGCAAGCTCCGACAACAGCTGCGCGGGCTCCCCCTCGTGACACAGCAGCCTTAGCGACGGCGTGGCGAGCACCGGCGCGAGCAACGCATGCGCGGCGAGCTTCGAAATCCCATCCGACAGCCCGACCGCGAGCCGCACCGAGTCCGCGCCGCTCGCTTCGCGCATCTCGTCGAGCAACGCCTCGCCCAGCAGGAAGATCTGCTCCGCGCGATCGAACGCCTGCTCGCCGGCCTCGGTCATCGCGACGCCACGCCCGGCCGGCTTCAACAGCTGGCGCCCAAGCGCTTTCTCGAGCTCGCGCACCTGCGCGCTGATCGTCTGCACGGCCATGTCGAGCCGCCCGGCCGCGCGCGCAAAACCGCCCTCCTTCACGACGAGCCAGAAGTAGTACAGGTGACGATAGTTGAACATGCTGATCCGATACTTCGAAAAAACCGAAACGTCGTTCAGGTTATCACTGGTTCATTCGAACCGCGAATAGGCCCATGATGGCTGTTCCGCCGCTCGCGGCGCACTCGATTCCGCCACCTCATGGACTCCCTGTTCGCACTCGTTGCCGATCCCGCCGCGTGGGCCGCGCTCGTCACGTTGATCGTGATGGAGATCGTGCTCGGCATCGATAACCTGATCTTCATTTCGATCCTCAGCAACCGCTTGCCGGAAGCGCAACGCGCGCGCACGCAGCGCATCGGGCTGCTGCTCGCGCTGGTGATGCGGCTGCTTCTGCTCGGCACCATCGCGTGGATCACGAAGCTGACCGCGGTCGCGTTCACGCTGTTCGATCATGGCTTTTCGTGGCGCGACCTGATCCTCGTCGGCGGCGGCCTGTTCCTCGTGTGGAAGGCGACCACCGAAATCCGTCAGCACATGATCCCCGATGACGAAGTCGCCGCGAAAACCAGCTCGACCGTACAGTTGACCGTGGCGGCCGCGATCGGCCAGATCATCCTGCTCGACCTCGTGTTTTCCGTCGACAGCATCATCACCGCGGTCGGCATGACCGAGCACCTGCCGATCATGTTCGTCGCGGTGATCGTGTCGATCATGGTGATGCTGTTCGCGGCGCAGCCGCTCGCGCGCTTCATCGATCGCAATCCGACCATCGTGATGCTGGCGCTGAGCTTCCTGCTCGTGATCGGCATGACACTGATCGCCGATGGTTTCGGCTCGCACGTTCCGAAGGCGTATATCTATGCGGCAATGGCGTTTTCCGCGTTCGTCGAGGCGATGAACACGCTCGCGCGGCGCGCGAAAACGAAACGTCTGGCAAGCAGCGAGGAGTGATGCCGTGATGAAATGCCCAGTCTGCAAAACGACCGATCTGTTGATGACCGAGCGCCGCTCGATCGAAATCGATTACTGTCCGGACTGCCCAGGCGTATGGCTCGATCGCGGCGAACTGGACAAGCTGATTGCGCAGGATGACGGCGACGGCTCGCGGCGCGGCGAGCGTGCCCTGGAAAGCGAGCGGCAGCGTTACGAGGAGCGTCGCGACGAACATCGCGGGTATCAAAAGAAGCGCTCGATTTTCGATGTGTTCGACTTCGACTGAACGCTTCGGCGGCTTGGCGCACGCAAATTCCAACCGCCGTTAGCGCATCAGCGCGCCTTCTTGCGAGCGCCCTTGCCGGTCGTCGCGGCGCGCGGCGCTTCCTTCTCGAGCGGTGCGCCGCCGTTCATCTGCTCGAGCCACGACAGCGTATCGACATACGACAGAAATTGCTTCAGATATTCCGGCGACAGCTCGCGCATCAACGACAGCGCGCGATGTACGAGGCTGCTCGAATTGAGCGGTCCCGCGTTGCCTGGCACCTGCGCGAGCGACTGGCGCAACTGCTTTTCGGTGCGGACTTTGGACCAGACTTCGCGGAAGTAGTCGACTGCGGGCAGATCGGGATAGGCGGCGGCGTGCGGAGCATCGGCGCGCGCGTGGTGGCGGGCGAGGCGTTCGATCAGCGCCGCGAGCGTGGCGTCGTTGGCCGCGTTGGCTTCACCGGACGTGGCTTGCGACGCGCTCTCGGCCGCAACGGCACGCTCGACCTCGGCCGTATATTCTGCCAGCAGTCCTGCCAATCGTTGCTCGAGCACTCGTCGCGGCTCGCCGCTGTGCTGTGCCGCGCGCCGCGTAAGCGCGTCGAGCAGATGAAAACGCACCGGATCGAGCCGAGCCGCGCCGCTCGCGCGCCATGCATCGAGCCTCGCGCGAGTCGCGTGGATCGCGTCGTCAAGCACCGGACTTCTCCGCTGCCGCCGTACTCGACGGCCGCGGCACCGGCGCGATTTCAACGCGGCGGTTTTTCGCGCGGCCGGGTTCGTCGGCATTCGAACTGACCGGCTGCTCCGAGCCGAACGCCGCCGCAAACACCGACGACGCCGGCACGCCCTCGTCGATCAGCGAGCGCGTGACCGTCAACGCGCGCTGCGCCGACAGCTCCCAGTTATCCGCAAAGCGTCGATTGCCTTCGCGCAGGCGTTGATCGTCGGTGAAGCCGCTGACCATCAGGATCCGATCGCTCGCGTGCAGATACGCGGACAGCGGCCCGGCGAGACTCTTCAGCAGCGCGCGACCCTCAGGCTGCAGCTGGGCGGAGTTCAGCGCGAACAGCACGTTGCCGCTAATGCCGATGCGCCCATTGACGAGCGTCACGCGCCCCGCCGCGAGCGGTCCCGCGAGTGCCTGTTCGAGCGTCTTGCGGCGCTGCGTTTCGGCCTGGCGCTGCTTGACCTCCTGCTCGAGCTTGCTCGACAGTTCGAGCTGCACGCCGATCACGCTGACCAGAATCAGCACGAACGCGCCGACCAGCACCGACATCAGATCGCCGAACGCGGCCCAGATCGGCGCGGAGGTTTCCACGCCACCGTCGATGTCCTCGCTCATACCGCGTCGGCTCCGGCGGTCGCGCGCTGCGCGGCCAGCAACTGCAGGTCTTCGACGATCTGCTTCTGCGACATCACGCTGAGGTCGACCACGTCACGCGCCTGCGCGACGTAGTAGGCGAGCTGTTCGTCGCTGCGCGCGAGCGATTTGTCGAGCGCTGCTTCGATGCGTTCGAGATGTGCGACGAGCTTGTCGTTCGCTTCGCCGAACGTGTGCACGGCCGCGCCGAATGCTTCGCCGAGGCTCGCGACTTCGACCGCGCTGCCGGTGACCTGCGCGGCGACCGTGCCGAGCTTGCCGGTCTCGTGCTCGAGGTGTTCGGTGAAGCGATTGCCGACGCGTTCGAGCAGACCCGCCGACGTCGAGACCAAGGCATCGACGGCCGTGCGTTGCTCGGTCGACGCATGGTTGACTGCGTCGAGCAGCGTCTCCAGCGTGGCGAGCAGACTACTGCGCTCTTCGAGCATCGCGGTGTCGCGGACCATGCTGTCGGAGAGCTTCTGGCGCAGCTCCGCGACGACTTCGGCAGCGACCTTCGGCGCTTCCGACGCCGCTTGCACGAGGCGCTCGATTTCGGCGATCGTCGCGCTGGCATGCGTTTGCGTCTGCGCGGAGATATCGCGCGCGGTTTGCTCGAGTGCGTCGCAGATTTGCTGCTGACGGGTCGCGGTTTGCGAACCCGTTTGCTGCCATTGTTCGTCGAGCTTTGCGGTCATCGCGGCGAGCGATTCGGTCCATGCGGCGAAGCGCTGTTCGTCGCGCGCGGCGAGTTCGGCTTGCAGGTTTGTCGCCGCCTTCGGTGCTTCAGCCGCGGCTTGAACCAGTCGATCGATTTCCGCGATCGTCGCGCTGGCATGCGTTTGCGTCTGCATGGAGATATCGCGTGCCGTTTGCGCAAGCGCGTCGCAGATCTGCTGCTGATGGCTGGCGGCTTGCGCACCGCTCTGCTGCCATTGTTCGCTGAGCTTCGCACCCATCGCGTCGAGCGCCTCGGCCCACGCGCCCAAACGCTGCTCGTCGCGCGCGCTCAGTTCGGTCTGCAAGTTCGCATGCGAGCTACCGACCGCGCTCAGCAACGCCGCGGCATGCTGCTCGAACGTCGCGGCGGCGCGCGCCAACGCCTGTTCGTTGTTGGCGGCGAGTTTGTCGCCCGCGCTTTGCTGCTGAGCCAACGCGTCGCCCCAGGCCTGCGACATGCCGCTCGCCGTCGCTTCGAGCCGCGCGGACACGCCGTCGAGCAGCGCGAGCGAGCGCTGTTCGAACGCTTCGGCAACGCGTTCGACCGAAGCGCGCTGTTGCGCGGCCAACTCGTCGCTCGCCTGCCGATGTCCGGCGAGCGCGCTGTGGCAAATCTCGGCGACGTTCGCGCTGGTCGCCGCGAAGCCGCTCGACATGCCGTCGAGCTGGCGCTGCACGGCCTGGGTCACCGCGTCGTGCAACGCGGCGGTTTCGCGCGAGAGGCCGGCCATCGTCGCTTCGACGACCGGCTGCAGGGCCTTGCCGGCGGCCTGCGCGCTGCCGGCCACGCTGTCCTTCAGCGACTGCTCGATCACACCGGCGAGACGCAGATAGGCGGCTTCGGTGCGGCCGTAAAACGCGTCGAGGCTCGCGATCTGCCGCTCGTTCGACGCCGCGCTCTGCTGTTCGAGCGCGCTCATCATCGTCTGCAGACGTTCGACCAGTAGCGGCGTCGCTTCGGCCTGGCGTTGCAGCAGCCGGAAGCTTTCTTCGCGCTGATGGCTCTGCGAGTAGACGCGCAAAGTCGTCGCGATCTTCGCGTCGAGCTGTTGCGCCGCTTCGAGCCGCTCGCGGCGGGACAGCGCGGACAGCAGCCCGAGCATCGCGGACGTCGCGACACCCGCGATCGACGTGCCGAACGCGAAGCCCAGCCCCTTGACCGGCGCGGCCAGCGATGCGCGGATCGCCTGCAGGTCGCTCGCGCTCTCCAGCGCAAGGCCGGTGCCGCGCAGCGTCATCACCATGCCGAGCAGCGTGCCGAGCATGCCGAGCAGCACCAGCAGACCGACCAGATACGGCGTCAGCGCGGGTCCCGGCAACGCGACGCGCTCGCCTTCGACGCGCAGCCGCACGCTATTGCGCAGACTCGGATGGACAGCTTCGAGAAACGCGCCGAGGCTCGGCGGTGGTCCGGACAACGCGGCGAGCGTGCCCGTCAGCGTGGCGGTCGCCTGACCATAGCGGCGCAATTCGAGCGCGCCTAGCACGTAGAAGACGCCGATCAGCAGCGTGACGGCGAACGCGAGCGGATTGGAAGCGGCATAACCGACGGCGATCCAGCACGCCGCGGAGAGCCCCGCGAGAAATACAACGAGATCGATACGATATCTGGACATGGGGTCCCAGTTAGCAGGCGCGAAGAGCCGCGAGCAGCCCTTCGACCGGTTGAAAACGAACCTCCAGCTCGGCCAGCAAAACGCTCTGCATGTCCTTGCGGAAGACGTCGAGCCACGCCTCGGACGCGAGCGGCACGGCAGCGTTGCCGCCATCGGTCCACCTGGCGAGTCGCGTGGCTGCGGTGCTTGCGTTGACGTGAGCCAAGGCTGATTCCAACTGCGTGGCTGCAGCGCCGGCTTCGACTTCGGCCGACTGCTGCCGCGTGGGATCGGCATCGGCGGCAACTTCGGCCGCTGCTTCCGCCTCCGCCAACCTCCGCTTCTCACCCTCGCGCAAGCGCTCGAAGTGCCCGCCGAGCAACCCGGGCACCGCGCCGAGCAAACTCCGCTCGCGCTCGCCGAGCGCACGCTCCATCACCGCATCGACGACCGCGAGCCGCGCGAGCGACGGCGCCTGCGTCGCCAGCAGCGCGCGCAGCCGGCCACGCAACGTGCCGATCGCCGTTTCCATCGACTGCTGAAGCGCGAGATAGCGCTGTCGGAACACCGCGTAGTCGGCCTGCGTGTCGACCGCCACGCGCGGCGCCGACATCCGGGCGGACGACGGCGGCGGGCCACGCCGCCGTGAGCCGGCGAGCACGCTATCGCTGGCGATTGCGCTCACCAGCGAGCGGCGCACGCGCGTGCACTCTTCCTCTTCCGCACGGCCGAACGCGCGCGCGCCGCCAGCGACGGACGGCGGCTTGCCATCCAGCGCCGACGACAACGCGATCGCGTCGGTCCAGCCGAGCCACTGGCTCAGCCGATCCGCCAGCGATTGTCGCGATTCGGCGACGTCGGCCTCGGCGAGACGGGCCAGTAAGCGAACGAGCGCAGGCCCAGTGAAGGCGCTGCGCTGAGGGGCTTGCAACATACCACCGGCCGCAAAAAAGTCAGCAGTTTACACGCTGACGCCAGCGAGTCCGAAGTCACCCGCTCGATCGTGCGTCGAAAGACACGGTTTTGCCCGATCGAACCTGGCATTCGGGCGTTTTCCCGAGCGCGGTTTTTTTGCCAATAGCGAAGTGGACCTATCCCTGTATAAGATGAAAGCTGGCGCCTCGCTGCGCACTGGAACACGGCGGAGCGTCGACAACACACAGAACACACGCAAGGCGGACAGGGAGCATGAAATTCGATACCGTGGTGCTCGGCGCCGGCATCGTCGGGGTGTGCGTCGCCGTGCATCTGCAGAAACGCGGCCGCGCGGTTGCGCTGATCGACCGTAAGCAGCCGGGCAACGAGACCTCGTTCGGCAACGCCGGGCTGATCCAGCGCGAAGGCGTCTATCCGTACGCGTTTCCGCGCGGGCTCGGCACCCTGCTGCGCTACGCGCGCAACCAGTCGCCCGACGTGCGCTATCACGCCGACGCGATGCTGCAGGTCGCGCCGTTCCTGTGGCGCTACTGGCGCAACTCACATCCGGCGAGGCACGCGGAAATCGCGAAGTCGTACGCGACGCTGATCGAGCATTGTGTCAGCGAACATCGCGCGCTTGCCGCGGACGCCGGTGCCAGCACGCTGCTGCGGCCGATCGGCTGGATCAAGGTGTTTCGCCATGCCGCCGCGCGCGACGCCGAAACCACCCTCGCCGAACAGTGGCATCGCGAGTACGGCGTCGAGTTCGAAACGCTCGACGCGCCGCGCCTGCAACAGCTCGAACCCGATCTCGACAAGCGTCTGCAAGGCGGGCTGCACTATCCGCAATCCGATTCGGTCAGCGATCCGAACGCGCTCGTCACCGCATACGCGCGGTACTTCGAAGCGCTCGGCGGACGGTTCTTCATCGGCGATGCCGATACGCTGCGTGAAGGCTGGCAGGTCGAGACGCGGGACGGGGCGATCACGGCCGAGTCGGCGGTGATCGCGCTCGGACCGTGGTCGGATCGCGCGAGCACGCGGCTCGGGTATCGGCTGCCGCTCGCGGTCAAG
Source organism: Paraburkholderia sp. UCT70 (assembly GCF_050434085.1). NCBI lineage: Bacteria > Pseudomonadati > Pseudomonadota > Betaproteobacteria > Burkholderiales > Burkholderiaceae > Paraburkholderia > Paraburkholderia sp. UCT70. The sequence continues at coordinate 3,019,429 of NZ_JBNPVZ010000002.1, forward strand.
CGCGGCTATCACATGCACTACGCGCCGCGTCGGAGCGCGCGGCTCAACCATCCGATTCTCGACGTCGAACACGGCTATGTGCTCGCGCCGATGGCGCGCGGCATCCGTTTGACCACGGGCGCCGAAATCGCGCGCCCCGAGGCGGCCAAGACGCCGGTGCAACTCGACACGGTCGAGCCGATCGCGCGCACGCTGTTTCCGCTCGGCGAACGTCTGGATGCCGAACCGTGGATGGGACGCCGCCCGTGCACGCCGGACATGATGCCGATCATCGGGCCCGCGACGAAACATCAGGGACTGTGGTTCGCGTTCGGCCATGCGCATCATGGTCTGACGCTCGGACCGGTGACGGGGCGGCTGATCGCCGAGATGATGACCGGCGAGCAGACGCTGGTCGATCCGCGGCCGTTTCGAGTCGAGCGGTTTTAGCCGGATGGTCTGAGGCCTGCTCGAAATCCCCGCCTTCATCGCGCAATTATCGTCATCTCACGGTAAAGCCACCCTCACGGCACGCCTCCAACCAAGCCACCAGCCGTCGAAGCAATAAAAAACGCCGCGGGCCGACAGCCCCGCGGCGTTCTTCATCGAGCCGGACAACCGTCGATCAGGCCGTCACGGCAGCCCGTCGCGGCGACACTGCCGACACCGCGAAGCTCACGACGATATTCGCGACGAGCGCGATCAGGCCGATATACAGCGGATAGTTCTCGTGGCCGAAATGCAGGCCATACACCGGCTTGAGCCCTTGCGAAATCGCGAGGCCCGTGCCGAGCACGATACCGACGAGCCAGCCGACGAACAGACCCGGCGTGTTCAGACGGCGCGTGTACAGCGTGAACACGATGGCCGGGAAAATTTGCAGAATCCACACGCCGCCGAGCAGTTGCAGATCGATCGCATACTGCGTCGGCAGGAACACGATGAACAGCAGCGCCCCGAACTTGACGACCAGCGAAACGATCTTCGCATTGGCTGCCTCCGCCTTGGGCGAGATGTTCGGCGACACCAGCGGGCGCCACAGATTACGCGTGAACAGATTCGCCGCGCCGATCGACATGATCGCGGCCGGCACCAGCGCGCTGATCGCAATCGCGGCGGCCGCGAAACCGACGAACCACGACGGGAACAGCATGCCGAACAGGGTCGGCACCACGTCGCTTGCCGACTTCACGTTCACGCCAGCGGCGATCGCCATATAGCCGAGCAGCGCGATCAGGCCGAGCAGCACCGTGTAGGCCGGCAGGAAGATCGCGTTCTTGCGCACCGTCTTTGCCGACGCCGACGACAGCACCGCCGTCATCGTATGCGGATACATGAACGCGGCCAGCGCCGAGCCGAGCGCGAGCGATGCGAACGCCGTGTACTGATTCGGCTTCAGCAGGATACCGGTCGCGCCACCCTTCGCCTGGAAGTGCGCATCGGCCAGTTCGAACACGTGCCCATAGCCGCCGAGCTTCACCGGAATCAGCCATACCGCCGCGATCACGACGATATAGATCATGATGTCCTTGACGAACGCGATCATCGCCGGCGCGCGCAGGCCGCTTGCATACGTATAGAGCGCGAGGACCACGAACGCGACGATCAACGGCAATTCGCCGCTGACGCCGAGCCCCTTGATCACGACCTGCATGCCCACCAGCTGCAGCGCGATATACGGCATCGTCGCGACGATGCCGGTCAGCGCGATGGCCGCCGGGAACCACTTGCCGCCGTACTCGCCGTGCACGTAGTCGGCCGCGGTGATGTGGTTCTTGGCGTGCGCAACCTTCCACAGCTTCGGCATCACTGCGAACACGAACGGATAAACGATGATCGTGTACGGCAGCGCGAAGAAGCCATACGCGCCCACCGAATAAACGAGCGCGGGCACCGCGATCACCGTATAGGCGGTATAGAAATCGCCGCCGACGAGGAACCACGAAATGACCGTGCCGAACTGCCGTCCGCCGAGACCCCACTCGTGCAGCTGCGTCAGATCGCCGCGTTTCCAGCGCGCCGCGAAAAAGCCCATCACCGTGACGAGCACGAAGAACGCGATGAAGACCGTCATCGCAACCGGGTTCACAGGATTCAGATCGCTCATTTGAGACCTCGATACACGATGTAAATCAGCAGCGAGGTCAACGGCACCCACAGAAACTGATACCAGTAGAAGAACGGAAAGCCCGCGAGCGGCGGATGCGTATCGTTATAGAACGGCAGCCACAGCAGCGCGATATAAGGGATCAGCAAAATGAGCCAGAGCCATGAACGGCCGGCCGAGGGGGAGGTCTCCACGAACGTCTCCTGAGTATTATCGACAGCGCGCGCGATGGCTCGTGGCCCGACGCGCAAATGCCCGGTTGCCTGAGGTCAGGCGGAACATCGGGGAACGTCGCACACTCGAGCGCCAGGCCACGCGCGGCGCGGTATGCGACGGGCATGTAGTATTCGCCTTCGCGCGCTTGCTTTCAAGCGCGCAACTACGTAAGCCGTCTACGTAATATTACGTAGCCCGTTGACTGGCTTTTTTCAACGATGAAACTCAAAGCAAAGATAGTGCTGCTCGCGATCGTGCCCTTTCTGGTGGCGATCGCCAGCATCGAGACGGGCGTGCGCCGCGAAGCGACCGCACTCGCCGAGCGGCAGCACGCGGCCACCCAGGCCGCGTACATGGCGAGTAAGGAGATCGAGCTAAAGCACTACGTCGAACTCGCGACCACCGCGATCGCGCCGCTCTACGAAGCCGGCGGCGACAACGCACGCGACGACGCGCTGCTGCGCACGCGTGCGCTCGCGGTGCTCGAAAAGATGAATTTCGGCGAGGACGGCTACTTCTTCGTGTACGACCTGCACGGCCGCACGCTGATGCATCCGCGCGAGCCGGACCTGGTGGGTCGGGATCTGTGGTCGTTGCGCGATAGCCAGGGCACGCCGACGATCCAGCAGCTACTCGCCGCGGCCGCGCGCGGCGGCGGCTATGTGCGCTATCTGTGGCATCGGCCGTCGACCGGCAAGGAGGAGTCGAAACTCGGCTACGTGGTGCCGCTCGAACGCTGGGGCTGGATGCTCGGCACCGGCATCTATCTCGACGACGTCGACACGGCGCTCGCGCACATCGACGCGGAGGCCGCGGCCAATATCGATCGCACGATGAAGTGGATCGACGCGATCGCGGTGGCCGGCCTCGCGGTCATTGCGCTGTGCGCACTCGTGCTGAACGTGACTGAATATCGCAGCGCCGACGCGAAGCTGAAGCGGCTCGCGCAGCAGGTCGTCGAGTCGCAGGAAAACGAGCGAGCGCGCCTGTCGCGCGAATTGCACGACGGCATCAGCCAGATGATGGTGTCCGTGAAGCTGCTGCTCGAATCGGCGCTCGCGCGGCTCGAACGCGGCGACGCACGCGTGCCCGCCGCCGAGGCCGCCCTGTCGACCGGACTCACGCGGCTCGGCGATACGCTGCGCGAAGTCCGGCGCATTTCTCATGCGCTGCGTCCGTCGATGCTCGACGATCTCGGCGTCGCGGCCGCCCTCGAACAACTGACGCGCGAACTCGGCGACGAGTCCGGCATCGCGATTGGCTTCACGCAGATCGCGCATACGCATGCCGCCACGTTGCCCGACACGGTCAACACCGTGCTGTTTCGCATCGCCCAGGAAGGGCTGACGAACATCGTGCGACATGCGCAGGCGTCGAGCGCGGCGCTTGCGCTCGAGGTTTCGCGCGATGCGGTCGCGCTGACGATCTCCGACAACGGCCGCGGCTTCGACGTGACCGAAGCATTCGTCGGCGGTCGTGAAGGTGTCGGCCTGCGCAACATGCGCGAACGGCTCGAAGCGCTCGGCGGCACGCTGTCGCTGAACTCGCAGCCGGGGCACACCGTCGTCGCCGCGCGCGTGCCGCTGCCCACGACGCATGCAACGGTGCCGTCCCTGCAGGAACTCTCATCATGAACGACACGACCTCTCCTTCCATCGCGCGTTTGCTGCTCGTCGACGATCATCCGCTCGTGCGCGACGGTCTGCGCGCACGGCTCGAAGCAGTGCGCCACTTCGAAGTGGTCGGCGAAGCGGGCGACGCGCAGCAAGCGCTCGCGCTGGCCGAACGAAAGGCGCCGCATCTGGCGCTGATGGATGTCGGCATAAAAAGCGGCATGAACGGCATTGCGTTGGCGGGCCTCTTTCACGAGCGCTTTCCGGCGATTCGTGTGCTGATGCTGTCGATGCACGACAACCTCGAATACGTGACGCAGGCGGTGCGCGCGGGCGCGGGCGGCTACGTTCTGAAGGATTCGCCGGCGCTCGAAATCATTCAGGCGATCGGCGCGGTACTCGACGGCAAGACGTTCTTCAGCGCGGAGATCGGTGCTCGACTGATCCAGGCGTCGGCGACGCAATCGCCGGTCGAACGCTTGACGCCGCGCGAGCGCGACATTCTCGATGCGCTTGCCGAGGGACTGTCGAGCAAGCAGATCGCGCAGCGCAACGATCTGTCGGTGCGAACCGTGGAGACGCATCGGCTGAATCTGAAGCGCAAGCTCGATATCGAAGGACAGGCCGAGTTGATCAAGTTCGCGGTCGAGAACCGGCGCAACAAGCGTTGAAGTTCGCGGGCGCGCGATAATGAGCGGTCCACACCTGGAGCGACCACGACATGAAGCGCGTGTTCGAACGGAGTCTTGCCGGTCTGATGATTTGCGTGGCCACGGCTCGCGTTTATGGCGAACCGGCGCGCGTCAATCGCGGCCACGATCCATTCCTGCAGATATCCAAAGCGATCGCCGATTGCCCAACTCCGCTTGGCCCATTCGAAACCGAAAAGGAATGGCTCGACGATAGCCATTACAGAATCGAACGCGGCAATAGCTGCTGGATCGAAGGCCGTTGCCGTTTGCCGAACGCGTATCTGTACGACGCGGAGATCGCCGAGAGCGTGCAACGGCGTCTCGCGAATCTGAACGTCGCGACGCACTGGCGCGAGCAATCGACGCTATGGCTCACGCTGCAACGCCGCTTCATCTACGTCGAAGGCTGCGTCGCGCCGGGCTTCGACAAGAAGACTTTCCTCACCGAACTCGCCAAAACGGCGGACGTCGAGCGCGTGATCGACAACACGATCACCGATCCTCACGCCGCGCAGTTGCCTTACCGCACCCAGGCGGACCCGGACAAGCCCGTGCTCAATCCGGGCAATTAGCGCGGTAGATGGCGATGTCTTTGCCTCTGCCGTCTACTGCCTGCTATATCGACAAACATCGATAGCAACGCAGAAATCGTTCGTTTGGCCTTTATGACGTCATTGCTAACATCAGCGGCCCTACCTGACGGCCCGCAATAACAATGACAACACTTCGATTTCGCCGTACCAACTTTCGCCCTACTTTGCGTCTCGGCGTGATCGGCGCCGCCGTCGCGAGCCTCGTCACGCTCGCCTCGTGCGGCGAAGACAACCTGCCGAGCGCGTCCGCCGCGTCGAGCGCCGCGCCCGCGTCCACGCCGGTCGTCGCGCAGAAGCGGCCGAACATCCTCTACATCATGGCCGATGACCTCGGCTACTCCGACATCCACGCGTTCGGCGGCGAAATCAACACGCCCAATCTCGATGCGCTGGTGCAAAGCGGCCGCCTCCTGACGAATCACCACACGGGCACCGTCTGCGCGATCACGCGTTCGATGCTGATCTCGGGCACCGATCACCATCTGGTCGGCGAAGGCACGATGGGCGTGCCGACCGACGAGCGCAAAGGACTGCCGGGATACGAAGGCTATCTGAACGATCGCGCGCTATCGGTTGCGCAGTTGCTGAAAGACGGCGGCTATCACACGTACATGGCCGGCAAGTGGCACATCGGCTCGGGCATCGTCGGCAGCGCGACGGGCAGCGGACAGACGCCGGACCAATGGGGCTTCGAGCACAGCTACGCGCTGCTCGGCGGCGCCGCGACCAATCACTTCGCGCACGAACTGGCCGGCTCGAAGAACTACACCGAAGACGGCAAGTACGTGCAGCCCGGCCAGCCGGGACAACCGGGCGGCGTGGGCGGCAGCCCGGCGGTGTTCTATTCGACCGACTTCTACACGCAGCGCCTGATCTCCTACATCGATTCGAACAAGGGCGACGGCAAGCCGTTCTTCGCGTACGCGGCCTATACGTCACCGCACTGGCCGCTGCAGGTGCCCGATCCTTATCTTCACAACTACGTCGGCAAATACGATGCCGGTTATGACGCGATCCGCGATGCGCGTATCGCCCGGCAGAAAGCGCTCGGCATCATTCCGCAAGACTTCGTGCCGTTCGGCGGCGCGTCGGAGACGCTGGCCGCGAGCCCGGCCACGGCGAACAATGGCACCGCGAGCGCGAAATACGTGAGCGCCGTGCACAGCGCCGCGCAGGGCTACACCGATTACGGCCCCGGCTATGTGAACAAGAAGTGGGACAGCCTGTCGCCGGCCGAGAAGAAAGCGCAGGCTCGATACATGGAAATCTACGCGGGCATGGTCGAGAACCTCGATCACAACATTGGCCTGCTGATCCAGCATCTGAAGGACATCGGCGAATACGACAACACGCTCATCATGTTCCAGTCGGATAACGGCGCCGAGGGCTGGCCGATCGATTCCGGCGCGGACCCGACCGCTACCGACACGGCGAACGCGGCCGATCCGACCTACTCGCAACTCGGCACCGACAGCGGCAAGCAGAACGCGCAACGTCTGCAATACGGTTTGCGCTGGGCCGAAGTCAGCGCGACGCCGTTCCGCTTGACCAAGGGTTATTCGGGCGAAGGCGGCGTGTCCACACCGTTGATCGTGCATCTGCCGGGCCAGACTTCGCAGATGCCGACGCTGCGTGAATTCACGCACGTGACGGACAACACCGCGACGTTCCTCGCGGTCGCGCACATCGCGCCGCCGACCACGCCCGCGCCCGCGCTCATCAACACGCTGACCGGCGTCGATCAGAACAAGGGCAAGGTGGTCTACAACAACCGCTATGTGTATCCGATCACCGGACAATCGCTGCTGCCGCAGCTCGAAGATCAGAGCACGGCGCCGGTGCATAGCGCGTCGTTCGGCGACGAAGCCTATGGCCGCGGTTATCTGCGCAGCGCCGACGGCCGCTGGAAAGCCCTGTGGACCGAACCGCCGCTCGGCCCCGTCGACGGTCACTGGCAGTTGTACGACATGAGCGCCGATCGCGGCGAAACGCAGGACGTGTTGGCGCAGAACGAGTCGATCATCGATAGTCTCGTGCAGCAGTGGAACGACTACATGACCAGCGTCGGCGGCGTCGAGCCGTTGCGTCCGCGCGGCTACTACTGAGCACACGATGGCGTTTTCATTCAAGCTCAAAGGCGGCGTGGCGCTGTATGGCGCATACGCCGCGATCGCGGCGGTCGCATTCGCCGCCGCGTTTGCCGCGCCTTCCATCAGTGCGGCGAGCGCGGCGGTATTCGGCGGTGGCCCGTCCAGCGGATTCGACAGCCTGAACCGCTCGCGTCCACTCGTCGCGCTCGGCTCCGAACAGCAATGCGAGCGTTACTCGGGCCTGCCCGCGCGCTGGCGCGACGACCCGCAAGCCGGCATGGTGCATCTGCATGGTGGCGACTTCGTATTCGGCAGCAAGCTCGGCTACGAAGACGAGCGCCCCGGCGACGGCAAGACGCACGTTGCCGGTTTCTGGATCGACCAGACCGACGTCACGAACGCGCAGTTCGCCGCGTTCGTGCGGGCGACCGGCTACGTGAGCGATGCGGAGCGTCAGGGCGGCGCGGTGGTTTTTCACACGCCGACGCGCGAAGAAATGAACGCGCGCGATCTCGCGTGGTGGAGTTGGGTCAAAGGCGCCGCATGGAATCATCCGACCGGCCCCGGCAGCACGCTCGACGGCCGGATGAATCAACCGGTGACGATGGTCACGCAGGCCGATGCGCTCGCGTACGCACACTGGCTCGGCCGCGATCTGCCGACCGAAGCCGAATGGGAATACGCGGGCAAAGCCGGCCATGAAGGCGCGGACCTCGACACCGCGCCGCGCGACGCGCGCGGCAAGCCGAGCGCGAACTACTGGCAAGGCGTGTTTCCGGTGCTCGACACCGGCGAGGACGGCCATGTCGGCCTTTCACCGGTCGGCTGCTATGCGGCGAACGACTTCAGGCTTTACGACATGATCGGCAATGCGTGGGAGTGGACCAAGGACGTGTACAGCGGTCCGCACCAGTCGCATACGAACGGCGATACTGCCGCCGTGGCGCCAATCAGCCGCCGCCACGATACGCCGATGGTCATCAAAGGCGGCTCGTTCCTGTGCTCGCGCGACTACTGCGTCAGATATCGCGCGGCGTCGCGCGAGCAGCAGGAAGCCGATTTGCCGGCTTCGCATATCGGCTTTCGCACGGTGTCGAGGAATGCGTCATGAAGCGATATGCGATTGCCGCGCTTGCGCTCTCGGTGTTGCCTGCGTTGCTTCCTGTACCCTCGCACGCCGCCTCGCGGACGATCAGGGTCGGCGTGAGTTCGGGCCCGCAAGCCGAGATCATGAACGAAGTGCGCCGGGTCGCCGCGACCGAGGGTCTCGCGCTCGACGTCGTGGTGTTCGATCAGCCGTCGCGGATCGACGCGGCGCTCGTCGCGAAACAGATCGACGTCGCGAGCTTCGAAGACGAATCCGCACTCGACGCACAGCGCAAACTGCATGGCTACGCACTGACGAGTGTGGCCACGACCGTCACGTTTCCGGTCGCGCTGTACTCGCGCAAGCTGACGAACCTCGTGCAATTGCAGCGCGGCGCGACGATTGCGATTCCCGACGACCCCGCCGGCACGGCACGCGCGCTGATCCTTCTGCAAAACGAAACGCTGCTGACGTTCCGCGATAGCGCGGGCCTGCACGCGACGCTCGCCGACATCACGAGCAACCGCCTCCATCTGAAGATTCGCGGGGTACCGCGTGCGCGTCTGTACGACACGTTGAACAGCGTCGCGTTCGCGGTGATCGACAGCGACACAGCGGCGCGCTCAGGTCTTCGTCCCGCTCGCGATGGTCTCAGTCTCGAAGACGCGCGCTCGCCGTATGCGAACGTGCTGACCGTGCGCGACAGCGATCGCCACAACGCATGGGTCGCGCAACTGGTCGCCGCCTATCATTCGAACGACGTCGCGCACTTCATCCTCACGCGTTATCAGGACTCGGTACGTCGGCCGTGGTGAACACCTTTTCGTTTTCCTGCTCCGCGTGCGGTCGATGCTGCAACAGTCCCCCGTCGATGACGCTGGCGGAGTTGTTTCGCCATCCAAACCGGTTTATCGGCTGCATCGCAATTGGACGCGTGGCGCGCAGGCGGCCCGGCGAAAGGCTGCGTGTCGGTCGACATGAAGCCGTGCTCGACGAAGCCGATTGCGCGGGGTCCGAGGCGCTGGCCGATACGCTGCTGTATCGCGCGGGCGACACCTTCAGCATCGTCGCGCAGGGCTTCGACTATCCGTCGCTCGCGCGCTGCCCTGCGCTGGCGGACGACGGGCGCTGCGCGATTCATCTGCAAGGCAAGCCGCTGACGTGCGAAGTGGTACCGCTCGACCCGCTCCTCCCGAACAGTCTGCAACACCTGGTATTGGCGGAACGCGGCGACAGCGCCGTCTATGTCGGCAGTGCATGCATCCAGGAAGGCAAACGCGACGATGCGGCGTTGCTGGTCGACGAGGGCCGCCTTGCCGATCCGCATGCTGAAGATGCGCTCGCGCGACGGCGTCGCGCGCTCGAACAGGAGCGCGCGATCTGGACGCAAGCCGTGTTCGACGCATTGCGCGCCGACCTGTTCGATTCACCCGCCGCGCTCGCACGCATACCCGCGGGCGGTTTTCTGACGATCTCGCTCGTGCCCGCACTGCTTTGCGTCGCGGCGGTATCCTCGCGCTGCCGCGAACTGTGCATCGACTATATCGACAGCCAGTTGGCGCTGATCGAACGCAGCATCGCGCAAGCGCTCACACGACGCCGGCTCGACGATCGTCCGGTCACGCAACAACTGCGCGGCTTTGCCAATGCGTATCAACACGCAAAGGCGCGCCTCGTCGATGTGGCTGCCGTTGAGCGCCGCAACGGCAAGCGAGCAGCGCGCCCCGACGTCGAAGCGTATCTGAGCAGCTCCGTTGACTGATCCGTCGGCGCTTCGTCTCGTTCGCACCGGCATTCAAAGCTGCGTGTCCAGTAGCCGCACGAATTTTTCGACGAGCTTCTCGGTGAACGAACGCCGCGTCCATGCTTCGAGCGTGACGCGCTTCGACTTCGCGATGTCGTCGTCGAACACGGCGGTCTGCTGCGTGGCGAAATCGCGGTCGTAGATGTTCAGGTTCGCTTCGTCGTTCAGCTTGAACGAGCGGCTATCGAAGTTCGTCGAGCCGACCGACACCATATACTCGTCGACTACCAGCAACTTGCAATGGAACATGGTCGGTTGGTACTCGTAGATCTCGACGCCCGCTTTCAGTAGATCGCCCCAACATGCACGCGACGCTTCGCGCACCGTGTGCGTGTCGATGCGCTTGCCCGGCGTGACGATCTGTACTTTCACGCCGCGTTTCGCGGCTTCGACGATCGCGTTGATGGTGAGCTTGTCGGGCACGAAGTACGCGCTCGCAAGCTGCAAACTGCGCGTGGCGGCGGTGATGGCCATCAGATACATCAACTGCATGTCGTCACTGCCGCCCGACGGCGAACTGCTGAACATATGCGCGAGACCCTGGCCCGCTCCTTTCGGCTCGGCATCGATGTGCGGAAAATACTCGGTACCGTGCAATACGCTGCTGGTCGCCTTGATCCAGTTGTCCATGAACACGGCCTGCATATGGCCGACCACTGGACCCGTCACGCGAAAATGCGTATCGCGCCAATGCTTTTCGTCCTGCGCATTGCCAGTCCACTCCGGCGCTATCCCGACCCCGCCGGTAAAACCGATCCGGCCGTCGATCACCAATAGTTTGCGGTGCGTACGGTCGTTCATGCGACCGAGTCCGGTCCAATGCGGCTTGTGATACTTGACCACTTCGGCGCCGGCCTCCCGCAGCAGTTGCAGAGAATGCCGATCCATTTTCGACGAACCGACCCAGTCGAGCAGTACATGCACGGCGACACCTTCGCGCGCCTTATCGGCAAGCGCACGCGCAATCTGTCCGCCGATCTCGCCAGACCAGTAAATGAACGTTTCAAATGTGATGGTTTCGCGCGCCGACCGAATGCCCTCGAGCATCGACGGAAAGATCTGGTCGCCGTTGAGCAGCATCTCGAAGCGATTACCCGGCACCACGGGTGGACCGAGCAATAAACCCATCGAACGAAGGAATTGCGGATCTTCGCTCTTATAAAGCCGCTCGATTCTGTGTTCTATTTTCTTCTCGCCGCTCGACAGATTGGCGATCAGGAGAACGATCACGAGCGTGACGAACGCGGTAATAGAAATGGTCAGCATGCGTGGCCTCGATGGCAGGCGGCGGGTCACGGCATACGAGTCCCGCATCCGACGGGGGAATGCCGCACTCGTGCCTGGCTTTCACTATCAGCCCGTCATGCACGGCGCGTGCCCGGCTCAGGACCGCGCCTTGCTTTCTAGTTCCAACGCTTTATCTGACCAATGCAAACGCCTCGCGGCTTGCGATTTCGCCCGCGCCGAATACGCCGATGACCGTAAAGTCCGACGCCACGCATTCGAACGTCGATGCCTGAAACGTAATGACGAAATGCCGCCGCGCCGGTGCCTCGGGAGCAATGGCGACGGAGTCTGTCGCCACGGCGGCAATCTCGGCGCACAACGACGAATTGACGACTTCATGCACCGCGCAGCCGACGAGACCTTGGGCCGCGAGCGGATGAATGGCGAGATCGTCATCGCCCGGCGGCCCGAGACGGTGAAAGATGGCGTCGGCGAACAGCACCGCGCAAAAAGGATCGTCGTCGGGATCGAATGGCCCGAACCGTTCAAAGTCCGACTCCGCGAGCGGATAAGTGAGGATCACGCGGCGCTCGCTGGCGACGATGAATGGTTCGGCGGCATCGGCTGCCGGATGAGGAGCGGAGTCCAGCAGGAAGACCTGATCTTCCTGCCGGGGTGCATCGAAAGTGCTAACCATCTACTTCACGACTCCACGGCTATTACGCGCTTGCTTGCGTCTCTGGCGTTTGGGGAGCCGCCGCGACGGGTGCGGCCGTACTCTTTGCAGCAGCCTTGCGCGCCGGTGCTTTTCTTGCCGCCTTCACAACGCTTTTGCGGCCGGCGGTCTTCTTCACCGCGGCTTTCCGGCTTGCCGGAATTGCCTTTCTGGCTGCGGTCTTTTTCACGGCCGTCTTGCGCGTTGCTTTTTTCGCCGCGGTCTTCTTGCCTACTGCACTCGCGGTCGCTTTCGCCTGGCTGCTCTTTGCCGCCGTTTTCGCCGCTTTCGGAGCGGCAGCCATGCTCGCGCCATCGATCAGGAATTTGCTGCGGTCCTTGACGGCCGCGAGCCATGCCGGCGCCGGACCGCGGCCGCTCCAGGTCGCGCCGGTTTTCCGATTCAGGTACTTCGGCGGCTGGGCGCCTTTCGGCTGCCCTTTGCCGCGCTTCGCGGCGGGAGCAGCCGCGGGCTTGCTTGCGCTCGCAGCGTCGATCAGGAACGCCGTGCGGTCCTTCACGCCGGCGATCCAGCCAGGCGCGCGGCCGTGCCCCGTCCAGGTCGCGCCGGTTTTGTGGTCGCGATACTTCGCCGGGGTTGCCGACCTGGCGGCTTTGCTCGTGCCCGCAGGTCTTCCGCGACCCGCCGGATTGCCATTCAGACCTCGCGCGGCACGTCGTGCCTTCGCCTGTGCTTCGATATCGGCAGTCGTGAGACCGTGCTTGAGCATCAATTCGCGAATCTGGTCGACCGCGGCTTGTGCTTTTCTGGCAATGAGAACGTCAGCTTGCTCCTGGAGCTTCTTAAGCTTTGCTTGGATTTGCTCTAACGAAGGCATTTGATTGCTCCTTATGTGGTAATCGTCGAACTATGCCATGAATGACGGAAGAAAGGCAGTGTATTGACCTATCCCGAGCTTCAATACATCGATACGAGCACCGATGTGGCGTTCAAATAACGAAGCTTTCAGGTTTTCTACCGGGTCATCGAAGCTTTCTTCCTTTTCCTTGCCTCCTGATTCTTCTTTTTCATTTCGGTTCCACCACCACTCAGATCGGTGTAAAAACGACGACCTGGCGATCGGCAATGTACCTCACACTCCGTATGAAGCGGTAGTGTTGACCGTCCGCCGTTATCCGGTTCAGGCCCAGGCGGGTCAATACCAGCATTTCATCTGCCTGGAAAGCGTCGACGACGCCGGAATCCGTTAAATCCTCCAATGCCCCGGATGGATTTCCGACATAAACGCTGCGCGCCTGCTTGCCGATCCGCATCACGACCACGCTTTTTCCCTCGTCGAGCGCCAATTCGAGAAAGCTCGCGAGGGTGCGCAACGACTCCGGCGTGCAAGTCCTGGTCTGATAGATCGCTGCATTCGATGGCGTCATTTGTGTTTCCCCGTCATCCGCACCGGCGACAGAAAGGGGCGCCGCCGTGCTTTCTGGCATTAGTCGCTTCTACTATAGCCAGGCCTTTGGATATTCAAAGGAGAGTAGTCCACTTTTTATCTGAAAACGGTCTTTTTTCGTGGCCCGCTATAGCGAACGGATTCAAGCATGCGCGAAACGCCACTGACGACGCGTGCAAAGACACCGCCCCGGCTCCGGTAACGTGCCGTTACCGATCTTGCAGCACCCGTTGCTCCTGTACCGGCCAAGTCCATTTACACTTCGTATCCGTGCCCAGCGGCGGACGTATGGCCAATAGAGAGTCCTTTGTCAGCCGCCATGCTCGCGGCGGCTATTGAAATGGACGCCGGGCCACCCTAATTCCGATCCACTCAAACACGATGGTACTTGCAATGAAAGCTGGTTTTATTCGGACCGCCCTCGGGGCAATTGCAGTCTCGTTGGCAATGGCCGGCACCGCGAACGCGGCCGGTTGCCTGAAAGGAGCGGTAGTGGGCGGCGTCGCCGGGCACTACGCGGGACATCACGCGGTGGTCGGCGCGGTCGGCGGCTGTATCGTCGGACGGCATATGGCCAAAAAGCACGCCGAAGAACAGCAGGCGGCGACTCAGGCTGCGCCGCATCAGCAAGCCCGAATGCAGTGACTGGAGAATACGGGCGCCACCGCAAACGTTCGCACGAGCGACGCGGCAATGATCTTCGAATCTCCGTTCGCGGCGACGCGCCCTGCTCCGATCACTTAGGCAATGCGTAATCCGCGCGCGGGCAAGATCTCCTGAGTGGTCACGAAACGGTGCTGTTTGACCGCGTCGTGAAAGAGCCGGTAGTCGCTCTTCTCGAAGGCGGTCGTCCACTCCGGTCTGTCCCCGGTGTCGTCATCGCACAACAAACCGGTGGCCTGGTACTTCCACGAACCTTGTCCTTTGGCGATATAGCCGGGCACGGGTTCTTTCAAACCTGGAATACGGCCTGCATTCACCCATTCGCAAACGGTTCTCAGACGCAGGTTGTCGTCGGGTTCGCGGTTCGTATCGAGCAGCCGGGTCAGTGCGTCTTTAACGTCGTCCGGCATGCCTGGCTGGTTTTCGAAATCTTCGCGTCCCGCCAGATAAGCTCGCACGACACGACAACTCATGTCCGCCGCCTGCACGAAATCCGGCAAATTATGTCGTGAGATGAAGTGATTGCGGCCGTCGATGTAATGCCAGCGCGCCCATGGCTGGTCGGGATAATGCAACGCGGCGCCGTGGCCGACCGGCAACGCGATCGTCAGAACGTCCTCCTCGACATGCTCGATCAGATGCGCGACCGCTAGTTCGAGGCTCGCGAGCCAGCCTTTGCGCGTGCAATCCTGTGCCTCGAGAAGATGCACGCGATTCCACGGGCTTTCGATGCCCGCGAATCCCTGGTGCGCCCACGTATCGACATAGGTATGAAGCGTCACGCCGAGCCGGTGCAACGCGGTCTCCGAATCGCGCTGCCGGATCGCGCGCCGCACGACTTCGCGCGCAACTTCACTGTCGGGCCGGCAAACCGCCTTTTCCTCGAGACTTTCACCCTCGCCAGCCGGCAGAAAATGGAACGGCGTCCACACGAGCCGGTTCTGGTCGTTCTCGGTATTGACGTAATCGAATAACTTGTGCGCGGTCGCGAATCGTTCGAATGTCTCGCCGCCTTTGAACCGCAGTATTCCGCTCGTCGTTGCGTCGTCGACATACTGGCAGGCATGCGCGATGGTTTGCGCATCGCCGGCCGTCATGCCGCCGACGCGCGCGGCAATGTAGACCACGCCGTAATGAAAGTCGATGTTCATGGCAAGCGCTCCTGGCGCGCATAATCACGGCCGGTTGGTTCGTGGCCGGCGATGGGGCGAAACGAATACAGGGAGCTGCGCGTGAGTAGATAGTAGACGAGCGAGCGGCACACGCATTGAAAAAACATGCGTACTGGACGCGCTTTTCCACGTTTCGCACCACGCAACCATTCGGGCTACTGAAGGAAACGCGGGCGCGGCCGGCGAGATGTAACCTGCCGGCACGGAAAGCCGCCGGCCAATGAGGCGGAAAAACGTAACCTGGCCCGATCGGCGCCGGTCAGGTCAAATGTGTAACGGAAAGACGATTATTCCAGTGCTGGTTCAGATACTCGAGCGCAAACATCCGGTGGCAATGATGTGGTAAATGTTCACTGCAAAGCAGGCAACCCGATTCGAATAGCGCGATATCCAGATTACTTTCCACGCGGCGGCGCGCGATGAGGTCGAAATATTCCTCCCGAAAGTTCTCCCAGCTCAATTGCTTGCCCTGGTAGCGTTTGAGCAGGTCCGGCTCGGGAGCCAGCTCCGGTATTTCCACGTACGCCGCATTGCACAACTGGTCGAGAAAGTAAGGCAGATCTTGTTTTTTCGCAAAGCCCGCGAGTTGCGACGTGTTGTTGAGGCGAACGTCGAGCACCGTGCGCACATGGGCGTCCTTCAACAAACCGAAGAACTTCTGGGCGCTCTTGCCGGTAAAACCAATGCTGGCCACCTGCACGCTACTGTTGTCACGTTTCATGGTGAATCCCCTGGCAGGCCATTCGGCGCCCATAAAAAAGCCTCGCTGCGATTGGCGCAGCGAGGCTCGGGTGTCAGTGCATCTTTAGCGCCGCTCGCGTGCTTTATTTGACGATGTCGACCAGTTCGACTTCGAAGGTCAGATCGGTATTCGGCGGAATCGGGCCGACGCCGCGATCGCCGTATGCGGTCGCCGCCGGGCACGTGAGTCGCGCCTTGCCGCCGACTTTCATCTTCTGCACGCCTTGCGTCCAGCACGGAATCACGCGATTGAGCGGGAACGTGGCCGGCCCGCCATGCTTGGCCGAGCTATCGAATTCGGTGCCGTTGGGCAGCGTGCCGCGATAGTTGACCTTTACCACGTCGGTCGCGGACGGTTGCGGGCCCGTGCCTTGCGTCAGATGTTCGACGATGACGCCGGACGGCAGCTTCTCCGTGGTCGGCGCGGCAGCCATCGCGGTCGAGGACAGAACGGCTGCGGCCAGCAAAGCAACGAGTGATTTCAAAGCGAATCTCCAGTGGGGTAGTCCGTTTGATTGTAACGGATCGGGTGTCGGCCGAGGCTCCCACATATTGCCCGATGACGCGGGTCGTTGCGCGCCCATCAGGAACCTCGCTGAACCGTCGCGCGACCCCGCGGTCCACTTGAACGTCCGGCGCGAGTCGCCGGCAAGCGAATCTGCCACACTTGTTGAGAGCGCTTTCGATGACCGAGCCGGCCCATTCCGACGACCCCGCTTGCGATCCCTCCGCAGCGCCAGCCCCCTCCGACGAGCGCGTTCGCGCGCCAAGGCCGCGCCGGATTCCACGCAGCCGCGCACAACAGGCGCGGCTCGATGCGCGCGAACCCGCGTTCGAACCGCTACCGTTCCCCTCGTATTCACCTGACGACGCGCGCCGCCCGTTCGCCGACAAACTCGACGCATGGTTCGCCGCGCGTCGTTGGCAACCGTTCGAGTTTCAGCGCGAAATGTGGCGCAACATCGCCGCCGGCACGAGCGGCGTGTTGCACGCAAGCACCGGGGCCGGCAAGACCTGGGCCGTGTGGTTCGGCGCGCTCGCCGCGTTCACCAGTGCAGCGTCGACGCCGCGCAAGCATCCCGAACCGCTGACGGTACTGTGGATCACGCCGATGCGCGCGCTCGCGGCCGACACCGCGCGCGCGTTGCAAAGCTCCGCGACCGAACTCGCCGTACCCTGGAGCGTCGGTCTGCGCACTGGCGATACGTCGGCCGCCGAACGCGCGCGGCAGAACCGGCGCATGCCGTCCGCGCTCGTCACGACGCCCGAGAGTCTGACGTTGATCCTGACGCGCGCCGATGCGCGCGAAGTACTGGCTCAGGTTCGGCTCGTGATCGTCGACGAATGGCATGAATTGCTCGGCAACAAACGCGGCACGCAGACCCAACTCGCGCTCGCGCGTCTCACGCATTGGCGGCCCGGTTTGCAGGTGTGGGGGCTGTCGGCGACGCTCGGCAATCTGTCGTTCGCGACCGAGGTATTGCTCGCGCCGGTCGCGACGCCGCGCGTCAGCGTGCACGGCGCGCTGCCGAAAGCACTGATCGTCGACACGATCATTCCCGACACGATCGAGCGCTTTCCGTGGGGCGGTCATATGGGCATGCGGCAGGTCGATGCAGTCGCGCGCGCGATCGACGAAGCACATACGTCGCTCGTCTTCACGAACACGCGCTCGCAATGCGAGGTGTGGTACCAGGCGCTGCTCGAGGCGCGCCCCGAGTGGGCCGGAATGATCGCGCTGCATCACGGCTCGCTCGATCAGCAGGTACGCGAGTGGGTCGAACGTGGGTTGAAGAACGGCTTGCTAAAGGTTGTCGTGTGTACGTCTAGTCTCGACCTCGGCGTCGATTTTCTGCCGGTGGAACGCGTGTTCCAGATCGGCTCGCCAAAAGGCGTCGCGCGCTTGATGCAGCGCGCGGGCCGCTCGGGACATGCGCCCGGTTTGCCGTCTCGCGTGACGATCGGGCCGACGCATGCGCTCGAATTGATCGAAGCGGCGGCCGCGCGTGAAGCCGTCGACAAGCAGCAGATCGAAAGCCGCGATACGCCGCAAAAGCCGTTCGACGTGCTGGTGCAGCACCTCGTCACCGTTGCGATCGGCGGTGGCTTCGACGCGCTCGAGCTGTACGATGAACTTCTGCATACCTATGCATATCGTGATCTGACCCAGCAGGAGTTCGACTGGACGCTGGGTTTCGTCGAAGGCGGCGGCGCGACGCTGCGCGCATATCCCGACTACCATCGCGTCGCGCGCGATAGCGACGGTCTGTACCGCGTCCCGCGCAACGATCTCGCGCGCCGGCATCGCAACAACATCGGCACGATCGTCGCGAATGGCACGTTGAACGTTGCGTATCTATCGGGCGGGCGCATTGGTGCAATCGAGGAATCGTTCATTTCGCGGCTCAGGCCCGGCGATGTGTTCACGTTCGGCGGGCCGCGCGCTCGAACTGATCCGGGTTCAGGACATGACGGCGTGGGTGCGGCGCGCGAGCTCATCGCGTGGCGCAATGCCGCAATGGGCCGGTAGCCGCATGCCGCTATCGTCCGAGCTCGCCGACGCCACATTGACGATGCTCGCGCGCGCCGCCGACGGCATCTACGACGAACCGGAATTGCGCGCGGTGCGGCCGCTGCTCGAATTGCAGCAGAAGTGGTCGGCGTTGCCCGAGCCGGGGGTACTCGTCGTCGAGCTGCTCAAATCGCGCGAGGGTCATCACTTCTTCTGCTATCCGTTCGCGGGGCGCACCGCGCATATCGGACTTGGCGCTCTGCTCGCGTGGCGAGTCGCGCGCGACAAGCCCGGCACGTTTTCGATTTCGATGAACGACTACGGTTTCGAATTGCTGTGCGCGCAGGCTTTCGATTGGCCCGCGCAATTAGAGAATGGCCTGCTTTCACCTGACGAACTCGATCACGACATTCTTGCGAGCCTCAATTCGTCCGAACTCTCCTTGCGACGTTTTCGCGAGATTGCGCGAGTGTCGGGACTCGTGTTTCAGGCGCATCCGGGACAGCAGAAAAGCGCGCGGCAATTGCAGGCATCGAGCGGGCTTTTCTACGAGATCTTTCGTCAGCACGATCGCGGCAATCTGCTGCTGGGCCAGGCCGATACCGAAGTACTGCTGCAGGAACTCGACGTGCGGCGCATTCGTATTGCGCTCGAACGAATGAACGCGAACCGCGTCGTGCTCACGCGGCCCAAGAAGCCGACCCCGTTCGCGTTTCCGTTGATCGTCGGACGCCTGCGCGAAAAAGTCAGCACCGAGAAGCTCGCCGATCGCGTCGAGCGAATGCTGGCCGAGCTCGAACGGGCGGCGCAACGATGAAGCCGACCTCGCTCGCGATCGACGTCGGCGGACGACCTCTCGTGCTGTCGAGCTTGCGCGCGTGTTTCGATCCGGCGCTGCGCGCGCTTTTTATCGCCGATGCGCATTTCGGCAAGGATGCGGTGTTTCGCGCGCGCGGCATTCCAGTGCCGACTGGTTCGACCGCGGAGAATCTGCTGCGGATCGATCGTCTGATCACCGAGTTCGAGCCGGCGACGCTGGTGTTTCTCGGCGATCTGCTGCATGCGCGCGAGTCGCTGTCGACGCTCACGCTCGATGCGTTGCATGCGTGGCGCGCGCGGCATGCGTCGAGGCGCGTGGTGCTTGTCGAGGGCAATCACGATCGGCATGCCGGTGCGTTGCCGCTTACGTTAGATGTCGAGTCCGTGCGCGAGCCGTGGCATATCGGGGCGTGGGCGCTGTGCCATCACCCGCATGGGGTCGATCACGCGTATGTGCTCGCAGGGCACGTGCATCCGATCTATCGGATCGCGACGCGGACCGATTCAGTGCGCGTGCCGTGCTTTCGCTTTGGGATCGATCGGGGGGTGCTGCCGGCGTTCGGTAGTTTTACCGGAGGCGCGCGTGAGAGGGGGCGCGTTCTGGGGGAGAGGGTTTTTCTGGTGGTACAGCAGAGAGTGATCGAGTTGAGGAGTTGAGTGGACGGCGGGGGCCGTCCACTTTGTTGCCTGGTTGGTTTTTTTGCCGGTTGGTTTGCCGGTTCGCTGGCTGGGTTTTTTTGCTGGCTTTTTCGCTGGAAACTCCCTGCGGCGCGCGAGCGCGGTCGGTGTGGAGGCCGGGCGGCGCCGGCCTCCGCCCTTGGGAGCCCCGCAAGGTTCGCGGGACTCCTGCCACTGGTTAGTGGTTGCCGCCGCCGTGGCCGCCATTGCCGGAGCCACCGCCGCCGTAGCCGCCACCGTGGCCGCCGCTGCCTTGACCGCCGCCGTTGCCGCCGTTGCCGCCGTTGCCGCCACGGCCACCGTGGCCTCCGTTGCCGGAGCCGCCGTTGCCTTCGCCGCCACCGTTGCCGCCATGGCCGCCGTGGCCTCCGTTGCCGGAGCCGCCGTTGCCCTGGCCGCCGCCACCTTCACCGCCATGGCCGCCGTGTCCGGAGTTGCTGTTGCCCTGGCCGCCACCGCCTTCACCGCCATGGCCACCGTTGCCGGAACCGCCGTTACCCTGGCCGCCGCCTTCACCACCATGGCCGCCGTGTCCGGAGCCGCCGTTGCCCTGGCCGCCACCGCCTTCACCGCCATGGCCGCCGTTTCCGGAACCACCGTTGCCCTGGCCGCCACCGCCTTCACCGCCATGGCCACCGTTGCCGGAACGGCCGTTACCTTGGCCGCCGCCTTCACCACCATGGCCGCCGTGTCCGGAGCCGCCGTTGCCCTGGCCGCCACCGCCTTCACCGCCATGGCCACCGTTGCCGGAACCGCCTTTGCCCTGGCCGCCACCGCCTTCACCGCCACGGCCACCGTTGCCGGAACCGCCTTTGCCTTCGCCACCGCTGCTGCCGTGGCCGCCGTCACCGTGGCCGCCGTCGCCATGACCACCGTCGCCGTGACCGCCGTCGCCGTGACCGCTGGCGCCGTGGCCGCCATCGCCGCGGCCGCCGTCACCGTGGCCACGACCGCCATCACCATCTCCACCGTGCCCATGACCGTGACCGCCATCGCCGTCACCGTCGCCACCGTGCCCATGGCCATGGCCGCCATCGCCATCACCATCTCCAGCGTGCCCATGGCCATGGCCGCCATCGCCATCACCATCGCCAGCGTGACCATGACCGTGACCGCCATCGCCGTCACCATCGCCAGCGTGACCATGACCGTGACCGCCATCGCCGTCACCATCGCCAGCGTGACCATGACCGTGACCGCCATCGCCGTCACCGTCGCCACCGTGCCCATGACCGTGACCGCCATCGCCGTCACCGTCGCCACCGTGCCCATGACCGTCACCGCCATCGCCGTCACCGTCGCCACCGTGCCCATGGCCATGGCCGCCATCGCCATCACCGTCGCCAGCGTGCCCATGACCATGACCGCCATCGCCGTCACCATCGCCAGCGTGCCCATGACCATGACCGCCATCGCCGTCACCATCGCCAGCGTGACCATGACCGTGACCGCCATCGCCGTCACCATCGCCAGCGTGACCATGACCGTGACCGCCATCGCCGTCACCATCGCCATCGCCAGCGTGCCCATGACCATGACCGCCATCGCCATCACCATCGCCATCGCCAGCGTGCCCATGACCGTGACCGCCATCGCCGTCACCATCGCCAGCGTGACCATGACCGTGACCGCCATCGCCGTCACCATCGCCAGCGTGACCATGACCGTGACCGCCATCGCCGTCACCATCGCCAGCGTGACCATGACCGTGACCGCCATCGCCGTCACCATCGCCAGCGTGACCATGACCGTGACCGCCATCGCCGTCACCATCGCCAGCGTGACCATGACCGTGACCGCCATCGCCGTCACCGTCACCAGCGTGACCATGACCGTGACCGCCATCGCCGTCACCATCGCCAGCGTGGCCATGACCATGGCCGCCATCGCCGTCACCGTCACCACCGTGGCCATGGCCATGGCCGCCATCGCCGTCACCATCGCCACCGTGCCCATGACCATGACCATGACCATGACCACCATCCCCACCACCGTCCCCGCCGTTATCACCGCCGCCGCTATCACCGCCTCCGTTACCGCCGCCATCGCCGCCCGTGCCGCCATTCCCCGAGCCATTCCCGCCACCACCGCTACCCGCGCCGCCGTTACCGTTGTCGCCGGCACCGCCATTGCCGTTGTTGCCGCCGGTATTTCCCGAGCCCACCCCGCCCGGACCGGAATTAGCCGAGCTATTCCCGCCACCGCTTCCCGCGCCCGTACCCGTCGAGGACGTCCCGTTGCCCGCCGGCGAGCCGGTGGGCGATGTCGGGCCGGGCCCCGCCGCCGCGACGCCGAAGGCGCCCGCCCCGACCTGCCCGAAACCCTGCGACGTGCAGCCCGGCCCGCCGCCCGACGGACATCCGCCGTGCAAGCTAGCCTCGGCGAGCACCATCACTCCGGGATTCGTTGCCGGCGCAGCGGTGCTCCCCGAATTCGTCTGCGCACCCGCCATCGCCGCATAAAGACTGACCGCGACCGCCAAAGCCGCCCGTCGCGATCCCAATATCCACGCGTCCCCGTTTTGCTTTTTCATTTCACTCTCCGAATTATTTCACCAAAAAGACCGGTCCAATTAACGAGTGAATCTCCGCTCGTCAAAAAAAACGAAAAGTCAAAGCCTTTGCGCAGATTCGCTTTATGCGAATTGAAAATGCGTTCGCACTAAACACTTCTCTCACGGAAAATCCCCGGTTCGATTTGACGTGCTTCGAGAGAATCGGCTGGCCGTGCGCGCACGAGATCGTGAGAGCCGCACAGCGAGGCTTGATGGACGTTGAAGTTATTCGCAGCGCAATCGCTCGACCGTGCGCTAGACCACGCAATGCGATATTGCCGATACGGCCCGTCAGGCGGCGTTAAACGACGATCCGCCCGCTAAATCCGCTACTCCACATTCCTCAGACAGGAAGTTAAAAACTATCGCGCTCAATGCAATCTGATCAGAAAAAAGAAAATTAGCCTTTGGTTTTATCGGACAAATACGGATCATTTACACATCATTCGTTTTATTCATGTGGCCATTCGCACATAAAAATAAAATAGGAAAACCGAATGAGAGAAATCCAATAGACAACGCAATCAAAATCACCGAAACGCGCGTGCGAAACATTGCGCGTCGTCGGGCAACGCGCGTGCGTCGCGAAAATCGCTGTCGCGATGTGCGCTACCTCGCACAGTCGTCGAACGTCTGCCTCGATCGCACGCGATCACGAGCCACGCCCATATGCAAAGTGTCGTGGCACAACCACCAGCGCGTCGGATAACCAACACATCAGCGCGCACGCTTTTCCCGGAGCATTCCCACCATCTTCGGCGGTACCGCCGCGTATCGTCGTTGTCCTGGCCGCAAAGCCTGTCCCCGCGAGCCACCGCGCGGAATCGCCCACGAACGCGGGTAAACCTTTGTTTGACTTCGACTCGTCGCCCCGTTTACTGCACGCAGCCGAACCTCTCAATCCGCTTTCATTCACCGCCCGCATTTTTGTTTGGTCTGCGGAGCAGTGCTCTGCGAGCGCCTTCCCCTCTCCGACGAGGTACAACATGGTTACTATCTCCAGCAGCGCGGTCGACGAATTCAAATCCGGACTTCGCGGTCAGCTTCTGCTGCCCGACACGCCCGGCTTCGACACGGCGCGCAGCATCTGGAACGCAATGATCGACCGTTCTCCCGCGATGATCCTGCGCTGCGCGGGTGTTGCCGACGTGCGCCGCGGCGTCGCCTTCGCGCGTGACAACGGCCTGCCGCTCGCAATTCGCGGCGGCGGCCACAACATTGGCGGTAGCGCTGTGTGCGACGACGGCCTCGTGCTCGATCTGTCCACGATGAAATCGGTGCGCATCGACCCGGAAGCGCGGCGCGCCTATGTCGAACCGGGCGCGACGCTGCACGATCTCGATCACGAAGCGCAGGCATTCGGACTCGCGACGCCGCTCGGCATCAACTCGACGACCGGCGTCGCGGGTCTGACGCTCGGCGGCGGCTTCGGCTGGTTGAGCCGCCGCTACGGCATGACGGTCGACAACCTCGTCGCGGCCGACATAGTCACCGCGGACGGTGAATTGCGCCGCCTGAGCGCCACTTCGTACGACGATCTGTTCTGGGCGATTCGCGGCGGCGGCGGCAATTTCGGCGTCGTTACGCTATTCGAGTTCGCGCTGCATGAGGTCGGCCCGCTCGTGTATGGCGGCCTCGTCGTGTTGCGGCTCGCCGACGCGAAGGAAGCGCTGATTAAATACCGCGATGCCGCGCCCGCGATGCCCGACGAGCTGGCCGTCTGGGCCGTTGCGCGGCTCGCGCCACCGCTGCCGTTCCTGCCGCCCGACGTGCACGGCCAACCCGTGCTCGTGCTCGCGATGTGCTACAACGGGCCGGTCGAAAAAGGCCCAGCCGCGGTGGAAGCCGTGCGCGGCTTCGGCAAGCCGCTCGGCGAACATCTCGGTCCGATGCCTTATGAAGTGTGGCAACAGGCCTTCGATCCGCTGCTCACGCCGGGCGCGCGCAACTACTGGAAGTCGCACAACCTCGCCACCATCGACGATGGACTGATCGACGCGCTGATCCGCGCGATCGACACACTGCCGTCCGCGCAATGCGAAATTTTCTTCGGGTTGATCGGCGCGCAAACGCAGCGCGTGGCGGTCGACGCGACCGCTTACCCAAGTCGCGACACGCAATACGCGATGAACGTGCACGGCCGCTGGGACGATGCGCGCGACGACGAGCGCTGTGTCAAATGGGCGCGCGACTTTTTCGACGCGTCGCGCCCCTTTGCGCTAGGCAGCGTGTACGTCAACTTCATGACGCAGGAGGAAGGCGGCCGTATCGCGGATGCCTATGGGCCCAACTATGAGCGGCTCGTCGCCGTGAAGAACCGCTACGATCCGCGCAACCTGTTCCGCCATAACCAGAACATTCGCCCAACGGCGTAGCGACGACGCGTGACGGAAAGCGGCGCAAAAACCCGAACTGCAATGGCCGCGCCGCTCTCGCGCAAGGCGGCGCGGCCCTTGGGCACGCTACCTGCTTTTTGAGCGGTGGACGTCCGCGATGCGAACGTCGCGGCACGCCGCCGCCTGGCTGCGATGACCGCGCAAGGAACCTCCCGCGTGCAAATGAGAACAAAGCAAAGCAGGCGACTCGCCGCACTCCTCCAAAACGTACAACACGCGTGAGAAACGCAAAGGAAAACCGTCATGCGCAGACGACAATTCATCATGACCGGCAGCGCTGCATTGGCCGTCGCAGGCCTGAGCCTCACCGGTTGCACGACGACTTCGCCGTCCTCGAACGCATCGCTGTCTGCCAACGCCGGCAAGCGCGACACGATCAACGCCGGCGTCGACTCGACGCTCGCGCGTCTCTACGAAAACGTCGACGGTGCGCGTGAGCTCGTTGCGAAAGCGCGCGGCGTACTGGTGTTTCCATCGGTGATCTCGGCCGGCTTCTGGGTCGGCGGACAGTATGGTGAAGGGGCGATGCGTATCGGCGGCCGCACGGTCGGCTACTACAGCACGGTCGCGGGCTCGTTCGGATTGCAGATCGGCGCGCAGTCGAAGGCGCTCGTGTTTCTGTTCATGACGCAGGAAGCGCTCGACGAATTCATGCACAGCCAGGGCTGGGCAGTCGGCGCGAATGCGACCGTCGCCGTGCTGAAAGTCGGCGCGAACGGCGCGGTTGATTCGTCGACCGCGACGAGCCCGGTGCAGGCTTTCGTGCTGACCAACGGCGGCCTGATGGCCGGCGTGTCGCTCGAGGGCACGAAGGTGTCGCGGCTGATTATCTGAGTATCTGAGCGAAGCTTTCCCTCTTGCGGATTTGTGGCGCGAGCGCGCCGCGCGATTGCACGACAGATCCGCGCCGCGCGTTCGGGCCATAGCGTTCCCGCCCGCTTCGCCTGCGCCGTTCATCGCGCAACGGTAGAATTCACGCCTTTCGTCAACCGTCCGCGCCCAGCGGACGCAATCCTTCGCGCAGCCGCGCGTTGCCACGCCAGTTCAGCGCAGCCCATACAAGCCTCAGCATTGCGCTCGCGCGCCACCTCGTAGAACATGAACACCGCTAGTCCCGCTTCCGGTCGGCCCGCCTGGCTGTCCGGCATTCGCAGCAACGTGCTCGCAGGCTTGACCTCGTCGTTCGCGCTGGTGCCCGAATGCATCGCCTTTGCGCTCGTCGCCCATCTGAATCCGTTGCTGGGTCTGTACGGCGCATTCTTTATCTGCACCGTCACCGCGCTATTTGGCGGACGTCCCGGCATGATTTCGGGCGCGGCGGGCTCGATGGCCGTCTTGATCGTCGCGCTCGTCGTCGAGCACGGCGCGCAGTATCTGCTCGCGACCGTGATCCTGAGCGGCCTCCTGATGATGCTGTTCGGCATATTGCGGCTCGGCAAACTGATCCGCATGGTCCCGCATCCGGTCATGCTCGGCTTCGTCAACGGACTCGCGATCGTCATCGCGACCGCGCAGCTCGCTCACTTCAAAACGGTCACGCCGCACGGCGAAGCCTGGCTGCACGGCAGCGCGCTCGCGACGATGTGCGCGCTCGTCGTGCTGACGATGACGATCGTCTATCTGCTGCCGCGACTTACGCGAGCAGTGCCACCGGCGCTCGTGGCCATTCTCGGCATCTGCCTTTTCACGCAGCTGCTGCATCTGCCGACGCGCAGGCTCGGCGACATGGCGCATGTCGCCGGCAATCTGCCGACGCTGCATCTGCCCGACGTGCCGCTCGATCTCGAGACGCTTCGCATCATCCTGCCGTACGCCGTGCTGATCGCGATCGTCGGTCTGCTCGAAACGCTGCTGACGTTCAACCTGACCGACGAAATCACCGAAACACGCGGTCAGCCGAATCGCGAATGCGTCGCGCTCGGCGCGGCGAACCTCGCATCGGGGCTGTTCGGCGGCATGGGCGGTTGCGCGATGATCGGCCAGACCATGATCAACCTGAATTCGGGGGACGCTCGCGGCTGTCGGGAATCGTCAGCGGCGTGATGATCCTGCTGTACATCCTGTTCCTGTCGCCGCTGATCGAGCGAATTCCGCTCGCGGCGCTGGTGGGCGTGATGTTCGTGGTCGCGCAGCAAACCTTCGCGTGGGGATCGCTGCGCGTGCTCGGCAAGGTGCCGCGCAACGACGCGCTCGTGATCGTCGCGGTCACGATCATCACCGTGTTTGCCGATCTCGCGATCGGGGTGATGTGCGGCATCGTGATCGCCGCGCTCAACTTCGCGTGGCAGCACGCGCGCGAAATTCACACGCATGCCGAGGATCGAGCGGGCCATAAGACCTATGTGCCGCGCGGCACGCTGTTTTTCGCGTCGACGACGCGTTTTCACGAGCTGTTCGATCCGGCGCGCGACCCGGCGAGCGTGACCGTCGATTGCAGTCACCTGCTGCTCGCCGATCATTCGGCGCTCGCCGCGTTGCAGGGTCTGGCCGAGCGCTATCGCAAGGCGGGCAAGCAATTGCGCATGAAGAATCGGTCGGAGCGCAACCGCCAATTGTTGAGCCGCGCGGGGATCGGCTTGGCGTGAGACACGCACCGCGCTGCGAGCGCGCGTGCGGTGAATTCTCGCGCGCGTCGACAATGCGGCCTGGTGCTTTAGCGCTGCTCGGGCAACCGGAACACCGCGATCGCCGCCGACAACTGCCCGGTCTGCGTCTTCAGCACATCGGCCGCCGCGCTCGCTTCCTCGACGAGCGCCGCATTCTGCTGCGTCGCCTGATCCATGCTCGCGACCGCGATGTTGACCTGCTCGATGCCCGAGGTCTGCTCGGCCGACGCCGCGCTGATCTCGCCCATGATGTCGTTGACACGACGTACCGCCTGCACGACTTCCTGCATCGTGTCACCCGCGCGTCCGACGTGCTCCGAACCGCCCGCGATCTGCGCGGCCGATTCCTCGATCAGTGCCTTGATCTCCTTCGCGGCCGCCGCGCTGCGTTGCGCGAGCGTGCGCACTTCGCCCGCGACCACCGCGAAACCGCGGCCCTCCTCGCCCGCGCGCGCCGCCTCGACGGCCGCGTTCAACGCGAGAATATTGGTTTGAAACGCAATCCCTTCGATCACGCCGATGATGTCGCCGATCCGGTGCGACGACTGTGAAATCCCGCGCATCGTGTCGATCACCTGACCGACCACCGCGCCGCCGCGCGCCGCGGTCTCCGACGCGTTGTGCGCGAGCTGGCTCGCCTGCTTCGCGTTGTCGGCGTTCTGACGCACGGTCGCGGTGATCTGCTCCATGCTCGACGCGGTCTCGCCGAGCGCGGCCGCCTGCTGCTCGGTGCGGCGCGACAGGTCCGAATTGCCCGCGGCGATCTCGTTCGATACCGACGAAATCAGCGTCGCACCGCCGCGAATCTGTTCGATCGCCTGCGCGAGACGCTGCTGCATCCGTTTCATCGCGGCGAGCAGGCTCGTGCTGTCGCCGGCCTTCGCGTCGACGACCACGTCGAGGTCGCCGTCCGCGATACGCGATGCGATCTGCAGCGCGTACGCCGGTTCGCCGCCAAGCTGACGCAGAATGCTGCGCAGAATCACGCCGATCACCAGCGACACGAGTGCGCAAAGCACCACCGCCGCGATCACGTATTGCACGAGGGTGCGGTAGAACACGCCGTCGATGTCGTCCGTGAAGACGCCGGTGACGATGGTCCAGTCCCACGGCTTGTAAAGCCGCATGTAGTTGATCTTCGGCGCAAGCTTGTCGGTGCCGGGCTTCGGGAACTGCAGATGAACGAAGGCCTCGCCTTCGCGCTGCGTTTGCTCGGAACCTTCCTTGAACACGTGGCGGCCGTCCGGATCGGTGACGTTGGTCATGTCCTTGCCGACGAGGTCGGCGCGCGTGGCATGCATCAGCACGTGCGCCTGGCTGTCTTCGAGCACGAGATAGCCGCCGGCACCGTCGTAGCGCATTGCGCGCAGGTCGTCCATCGCGGCGCGCTGCGCGTCGGCGAGGGGCATCGTGCCGGCCGCGACGAGCGCGTTGTAGCGATCGAGCACGCTGTACGCGATGCTGACCACGTTTTTCAGCTCGCCCTCGCGATCGGCGATCATCGTGTCTCGTGTCTTGAACGCCCCACACAGGCCGATCGCCAGAATGCCCATGCACATCACCGCGAGCGCGAGCCACAGCCGCACTTTCAGGCGAAACCGTTCCATCTTCCGTATCCCTTGTCGTGGTCGGCGGCTGTCCGCGCGAACGGACGCCGCAAACGTTTCATGTCGTAGTCGGGATTAACGGCGCGACGGAAGAAAACTTCAGTGCGGCTTCAAGGTTGCGGGTTTCCGTCCGCAGGCAGCGTCAGCGCCGCCACCTCGCAGCGCGGCCATTGCCGCAGCACGTCGGGCGACATCAGCAGCTTGGCCGCGCGCACGCCGGCGCCCATCACGATCTGCGCACGCTCCATCACGGCGGCGTCGACGAGGATGCGCCAGTCGGCCGGCAGACCGAACGCGGTAATTCCGCCGAACTCCATCTGGCTATGCTCGACCGCCGCCTCGCGCTTCGCGAATGACAGCCGCTGTGCGCCGAGCGCGGCCTTCACCGCGCCGTTGATGTCGAGCCGCCGCGAGCCGAGCGACACGAGCGCCGCATAGTGCTCGCCACCCTCTTTCCTGTAGCGGATCACGATCGTGTTCGCGCAGTCTTCGAGACCGAAGCCGTAGCGAGCGCTGAATGCGGCGGTGTCGGAGGCGTCGTCGGTGACGGCGAACACCGTGATCCCGCGCGCCGGCAATTGTTCGATGACGTGCGCGGGCAGATGCGCGCTCCACTGGTCGCGCTCGATGACGTCCAGTTGCTGTACGAGTTCGTGCGAATGCATGATGAGCGGAAAGGTGACATTAACCCGCTGCATTCTAGCGGTACGCGCGGGCGGCCGCGAAACAGGCCGCGAAACAGGCCATGAAAGCAGGCCATGCAGCGCGCCGCTTAACTTGTATAGTGACGGGCACGAGGTTTGCGAAATGCAATGAAGCAAACACCCTGAAGGCGCCCTTACGATTCAGACACGATCATGGACATCGACACGCTCTCTCGCGAGAACCTCCAGCAGGCCGCGCGTCATCAGGCCAATTGGGCGATGGGCGCACTGCGGCAGTTCGCGGAGAACCGCTGTCCTGAGATGGCGGCGAGCATCGCGTTCTATGCGGCGTTTTCGCTCGCGCCGACGCTCGTGATGGTGATCGCGGTGGCCGGCTGGTTCTTCGGCCCGGCGGCCGCGCGCGGCGAGCTGTTCGGCCACATCAACGGCCTGATCGGCGACCAGGCCGCGGCCGGCGTGCAGACGATCGTCGAGAACGCGCATCACGCGGGCGCCAAAGGCGGCATCGCGACGATCATCTCGTTCTCGCTGCTGGCGATCGGCGCGTCGGCGACGTTCTCGTCGCTGAACAGCGCGCTCAATCTAGTGTGGCCGGACAGCGGGCCGCGCACTTCCAGCTGGCTCGCGCTGGTGCGGGTGCGACTGATTTCGTTCGGGCTCGTGCTCGGCGTCGCGTTCCTGCTGATCGTGTCGCTGGTGCTCGATACGGTGATCGTCTTTATCGGCAACTGGCTGTGGGGCGACTCGCCGTATGTCGTAATCGGCAATCTGCTGCAGCTCGGCGTCGGGCTGCTCGTGCTGATCTTCGCGTTCGCCGGACTGCTCAAGTTTCTGCCCGACGCTCGGGTGCTGTGGCGCGATGCGGTGGTGGGCGGCATCGTCGCGGCCGTGTTGTTTACGGCTGGCAAGAAGCTGTTCGCGCTCTATCTCGCGCATGCGGGAATGGCCAGCGCGTTCGGCGCGGCCGGCTCGCTCGCGGTGCTGCTGATGTGGCTGTACTTCTCGGCGCTGGTGCTGCTGCTCGGCGCGGAGTTTTCGGCGGCGCGCGGCCGGCTGCACGATCCGCGTGGCGGCTGGGGCATGCAGGGCGAGTCGCCGCCGGGCAGCCGCGCGAAGCTCGCGTCGGTACTGGCGGCATCGACCGTCGCGGCAAATGCCGCGCCGTCTGCTTCCGCTGCTGTGGGTGTTGCCGGCCAAACGGCTACGCCGCTGCTGCCCGCGGGAATCAACGCGGCGGCGCAAAGGCGCTCCGCGCATGAGACCGCGGTGGACGTTACGCGCAAGGTGCTCGACGCCGAAGCGCAAGCCACCCGTTTCGCGGCGTGCGCCATCGTCGAAGCGCGCCGCCAGGCGACGGCCGCCGACCGCTACGTGCGACGCAACCCGTGGACCTCGGTGCTGCTCGCGGCCGCCGCGGGGCTCACGGCCGCGGCCATGGCGCGCCGTGGCGCCGACCGGCGCTGAAGCGGGCGCTTCACACCACGCTACCGTCCATACCCTTATAGATGCACGTGTTGCGCCGTCAATCCAGTCGATTGCGCTTGGACACACAACGCGCCCCTTCTGTCCAGCCTGTCTAGTCCTTTCGTCAGCCGTCTCTTTTATGATTTCACTACAAAGACGAGTGGACGTGTAGACGACTAGATTACATTTAGCATGCAAATCGATGCTCATAGTGCGTTCATTCACTCAGCCACTATCAACAATTCAACAATAATGCGCATCAGACCAATAAATGTTGCGCAAATGGAAACAATCGTTGAGAGCTTTAAATACAAGGGTTTGCATCGATTGTCAGTTTTTGGCGACACTCTTTTTTTTCGTTTCTACCCCACCGAGCCACTGAGCTATTCTGCTTTCCGCAACAACGAACAATCATCTGCGTGGAGAAATGGATGAAACGAATCGCACTGTCTACCCTCTCGCTGGCGCTCCTCGGCGTTTCCGGCATGGCTCACGCGCAAAGCAGCGTGACTCTCTATGGCCTGATCGATGAATCGATCCAGTACGTGAACAACGCTACCCCCCATGGCGGTAGCCTCGTGCAACTGTTTGGCGGCAACCTGCAAGCCCCCCGTTTTGGCCTGAAGGGCACGGAAGACCTCGGCGGTGGCCTGAAGGCAATCTTCCAGTTGGAAAACGGCTTTGACGTCAACACCGGCAAGCTCGGACAGGGTGGCCTGATGTTCGGTCGTCAGGCTTATGTCGGTCTGACGGGCGATTCCTGGGGTACCGTGACGGCTGGTCGTCAGTACGACCCGCTGGTCGACATGGTCCAGCCGCTGACGGCCGACAACTACTTCGGCAGCACGTTCACTACGCCGGGTGACGTCGACAACAACGACAACAGCTTCCGCGTGAACAACTCAGTCAAGTACGTGTCGCCGGTCTGGTCGGGCTTCCAGTTCGAAGGCTTGTACGGGCTGGGCGGCGTCGCCGGTGCAACGGGTTCGGGCCAGACGTATGCGGGCGCGGCAACGTTTGCAACGGGTCCGATCAGCGTCGCCGCGGGCTACGTGCGTACGAAAAACGCAAGCAGCCCGACCCTACGGTCTGGCTGGAATAGCACCACCACGACCGGGACGTTCAACACGAACTTCCCGACGTTCGCCGGCATCAACTCCGCTTACGCTACGGCGAGTTCGATCGGCATCGCTTCGGTCGCGGTTCAGTACGTGACCGGTCCGTGGACGGGCAACCTGAGCTACAGCAATGCGCAGTACTACCGGGACGGCGCATCGACCTTCGGTCAGACCCAGAAGTACGAAGTGGGTCGCGCGTATTTGGGCTACCAGCTCACGCCGGCAGCGCTGGTGGGTGTTGGCTATGCCTACACGAAGGGTCACGGCGATGCGTCCGCAACGTATAACCAGGTGTCGCTGGGCGGGGATTACTCGCTCTCGAAGCGCACGGACTTGTACGCGGTCGGCGCATGGCAGCATGCAAGCGGCGAACAGCGTGTGCCGGGCGTCGGTGGTGGCCTTGTATCGTCCACGGCTTCGATCGGTTCGTACGGCAACCAGTCGAGCACCAACAACCAGGTCATGGTCAGCCTCGGTATCCGTCACAAGTTCTAATCGGACTTCGAATCGGACCTGCTACGCAGCTGACGCGCTGCGTAGCCAGAGACCAGAAACCAGCCAGAGGCGATGCCGATGGCTGGTTTTTTTTCGTCCTGAGGTTTTGGTGCGGGCCCGAGCGAGCCTGACGCGCGCTCCGAACCCAACGCAGCTAGCGCCGCTGCGCCTTGCCCTTGTCGGCCTGCGCGAGAATCTGCGCGGGCGACACATCGTGCTCATGCTCGACGCCATCGGCGCCGACCGGCGCGCGATATAGCACCAGCGCCCGCTCCGACTGCGGCGACGGCGCATCCAGCGACTGCTGCCAGTCCGGATCGGGAATCTCGGCGAACACCTGGCGCAGACGCTCGCCCCATGTGCGGTGAAGCATGTCGAAGTACGCGTTGTCGCGATCGATCGACACGAACCGCGTGACCCGCAGCGCATCCTTCTCGTACACGAGCAGATCGAGCGGCAAGCCCACTGACAGGTTCGAGCGCAGCGTCGAGTCCATCGAGATCAGCGCGGACTTCGCGGCCTCGTCGAGCGGTGTGGACGGCGTCAGCACCCGATCGATGATCGGCTTGCCATACTTCGCCTCGCCGATCTGGAAATACGGATTCACGGCCGACGCCTCGATGAAATTGCCCGCCGCGTAGATCATGAAAAGGCGCATCCGGTTGCCCGCGATCTGGCCGCCGAGAATGAAGCTGCAATTGAAGTCGACACCGAACTTCTGCATCGCCTCGGCCTCGCGCTCATGCACGCGACGCACCGCGCTGCCGACCACGCGGGCGGCGTCCGCCATGGTCGGCACGCTCCACAGCGTGGGCTCGCTGGCATCGGCGGGCTCGGATAGCTCGTGCAGCACCGCTTGCGTGATCGACAGATTGCCGGCGCCGAGCAGCACCAGCATGCGCTCGCCGGGTTGCTCGAACACCGACATCTTGCGCGCGGTACTGATGTGATCGACGCCCGCATTGGTACGCGTGTCGGACAAAAATACGAGGCCGTCGTTGACGGCCATCGCTACGCAGTAAGTCATAAGGAATCCGCGGATGGCAAAGGAACGGGGCTATTGTAATGCGGCGCACAGGCGCCTTTTATCCGTGTTTACGGCCCT
This sequence comes from Paraburkholderia sp. UCT70, assembly GCF_050434085.1. Taxonomy (NCBI): domain Bacteria; kingdom Pseudomonadati; phylum Pseudomonadota; class Betaproteobacteria; order Burkholderiales; family Burkholderiaceae; genus Paraburkholderia; species Paraburkholderia sp. UCT70. The sequence continues at coordinate 3,053,555 of NZ_JBNPVZ010000002.1, forward strand.
TTTTTGCAGCCTTTTGGCAACTGATTCCGAACACGTGGCAGGAATGTTAAATGACGTCGCGCGCGTTGGCGTTGCAATGCGGCTACTGCGACATCTGCGCGCTGACCGCCACCGCCACGTGAAGCTCCTCTTCGAGTCCGCCGATGCGTCGGCCGCGCACCGGTGCCGCGGCCTCATAGTCACGGGCGACCGCGAGCCGGCAGTAGATCTCGCTGGCAAACCCGGCATGCGTAACGTCGATCGAAATCCACCCTTTGCCGTCGAGCCATACGTCGACCCACGCGTGACTCGCGCCATGCGGTACGTCGCCGGGTTCGATATATCCGCTCACGTAGCGCGCCGGCACGCCGCGCGCGCGGCAGCACGCGAGCATCAGATGCGCATGGTCCTGGCACACGCCGTTGCCGAGCGCGAGCGCCTCGGCGGCCGTGCTCGTGACCTCGGTCACGCCGGGCCGGTATTGCACGCGCTGCACGATCTGCTCGGACAGCGTGAGCAGGCTTGCCGGGCTCGCCAGATTCGCCACCGACTCCGCCAGTTCGCGGATCGCGCCGTCGGCTTCGGTCAGACGCGTCGCGCAGGTGAAATGCTCGAGCGGAATCGGGCCGGGCGGATCACGCAGCACGCCGTCGACGAGCGGCATCGTGTCCACCTCACCCGACACGCTCAGATGAATCTCGTTGTGCGGCTTGTTCATGACGAGCGTGTGCAGCACGTTGCCGTAGGCGTCGAGCGTCGCGTCGAGCTTGCCCGGCGCGTCGATGTTCCAGCGCCGCACGGTCTGTCCGGCGCCGCTCGCGGGCGTCAGGCGCAACTGCTGGATCGAATAGTGAACCGTCGCTTCGTAGCGGTAAGAGGTGTCGTGGCGGATCGTCAGGTACATGAGAAAACTCCGTCAGGCCACTGGCAGCATCAGATAAGTACGCGCCACCAGATTGCCCAGATCGAACACGCGAGCGAGGAACTGCGTCAGATAGGCATGGAGACCGCTTTCGAAAATCTGCCGGATGTCGGCATACAACAGCTCGGCGCGCAGCTTGCCGGCGAAGCGCTCGCACTGGTTCGAGCCCGACGTGCGCAGCATCGCGAGATTGCTGCACACGCCGTCGAGCGAGGCGAGCAGCGAGCGCGGCATCTGCTGATTGAGGATCATCAGCTCGACGACGCGCGCGGGCGTCACGACGTCGCGATATACCCTGCGGTAGATCTCGAGCGCCGACACCGAACTCAGGATCGAGGTCCAGTAATAGAAGTCCTCGAGCTGGCGCGCCGCGTCGCGTGAATTCGGTTCGACGTTCGCGAAACGCACATCGAGAATCCGCGCGGTGTTGTCGGCGCGCTCCAGATACGTGCCCAGCTGCGTGAAGAAGAACGCGTCGTCCTGCAGCGCGGTGCCGATCGTCACGCCGCGCGACAGATGCGATCGGAACTTGACCCACTCGAACAACGAGCCCGGATTGCTCGCGGCCTGCCCGCTCGCGAGCCGCTCGTTGAATTCGAGCCACGTGTCGTTGATGGTTTCCCACCACTCGGTCGTCAGCGTGCCGCGCACCGCGCGAGCGTTTTCACGCGCGGCCTGCAGGCACGAATGAATGCTCGACGGATTACTTGCGTCGGCGACCATGAAGTCGAGCATGTGGTCGCGCGTCGGTTCGTCGTAGCGCTGCGCGAAGGCGCTTTCGAGCTCGGAGATGCGCAGCACCGAGCGCTGCGCGCGAGCCTCCTGTTCGGCCGTCTGCGGCAGCAGTTGCGCCTTCAGGTTGATGTCGAGCATGCGGGCGGTGTTCTCCGCACGCTCCATATAGCGGGCCATCCAGAAGAGGTGATCGGCGGTTCGGCTAAGCATGACGACGTTCCATGTCTGTGATCTGAACGCGCGAGGCCTTCGTCAGCGACAAAGGTCCGCGCTGGTTATCCGTTGAGCGCCAGCGCGCATCAGGTTGCGAGTGTCGCGCCCTGCTCTGCTCTGTTGCGAGCGAGGCGAAAAGCGCGGCGGCAACCGCGTCAGTCGACCATCCAGGTATCCTTGGTCCCGCCACCCTGCGATGAATTGACGACGAGCGAGCCCTCCTGCAACGCGACCCGCGTGAGGCCGCCCGCCACCATCGTAGTGGTCTTGCCCGACAGCACGAACGGCCGCAGGTCGATATGGCGCGGCGCGATGCCCGATTCGACGAAAGTCGGACACGCGGACAGCGCCAGCGTGGGCTGTGCGATATAACCGGCCGGACGCGCGATCAGCCGCTCGCGGAAGGCCTCGACTTCGGCCTTTGTCGAGGCGGGGCCGACCAGCATCCCGTAGCCGCCCGCGCCATGCACTTCCTTGACCACCAGCTCCGGCAGATGCGCGAGCGTATAGGCGAGATCCTCGGGCTTACGGCACTGATAGGTCGGTACGTTGTTCAGAATCGGCTTTTCGCCAAGATAAAACGCGATCATGTCCGGCACGTACGGGTAGATCGATTTGTCGTCGGCGATGCCGGTGCCCATCGCGTTCGCGAGCGCGACGCGGCCGGCGCGATAGGCGGTGAGCAGACCCGGTACGCCGAGCGCGGAGTCGGGGCGAAACGCAAGCGGATCGAGAAAATCGTCGTCGACGCGCCGGTAGATCACGTCGACGCGCTTCGGTCCTTGCGTGGTGCGCATGAACACGTAGTTGTCGTCGACGAACAGATCCTTGCCTTCGACGAGCTCGACGCCCATCTGCTGCGCGAGGAACGTATGCTCGAAATACGCGGAGTTGTACATGCCCGGCGTCAGCACGACGACGACCGGATCGTCGACGCCCGCGGGCGCGACCGAGCGCAGCGTATCGAGCAGCAGGTCGGGATAATGCGCGACCGGCGCGATGCGGTTCTGCACGAACAGTTCGGGGAAGAGCCGCATCATCATCTTGCGGTTTTCGAGCATGTACGACACGCCCGACGGCACACGCAGATTGTCTTCGAGTACGTAGAATTCGCCTTCATCGCCGGCGCGCACCACGTCGACGCCCGCGATATGCGCGTAAACACCGAGCGGCACGTCGACGCCCTGCATCTCGGGACGATACTGTGCGTTGGTATAGACCTGGTCGGCCGGCACGATGCCCGCGCGCACGATGTTGCGATCGTGATAGACGTCGTGGATAAACAGATTGAGAGCCTGCACGCGCTGTCGCAAACCCGCTTCGAGCGTCTGCCATTCGCCGCGCGGGATGATGCGCGGAATCAGATCGAAGGGAATCAGCCGCTCGGTGCCTGACAGGTCGCCGTTTACTGCGAACGTGATGCCGACGCGCCGGAACAGCAGGTCCGCTTCCGCGCGCTTGCGTGCGATCGCTTCATCGCCCTGACTGTCCAACCATCGCTCAAAGCGCATGTAATGCGGCCGTACGCCATCGGCGTGATGGCGCATCTCGTCATAGCATCGCATGTCAGCCCCAGTCTTGTTGTCAAATGGAAGGCGAATGCGCTGCGCATTCGGTATTCGACCTTCGATCAAGCAAGCGTTATGCCATTGAATGTGTCGGGATAGAGCGCGTTGACGTGCCCGCTAACGGCGCATCCGCAGGGCGTCGGATTGCCTTGATCGTACTGTCGTGGATCATGATGCGCCAGTCAGGTGCGTGTGCGCCATCAGGGAGCACACTATGAGAGCCGCGCTTGCCGTTTCGCCCATGGACTCGACGCGCACTACGAAGCGAGCGCATAAAAAAAGTCCCCGTGAATCTTCATCCACGGGGACTTCGATCACCTGCATGCAGGCGCTTTTTCACGCACTCAAACGTCAGGCATGGTTAAACACAACAGCGCTATGCCGACGCCTGAGTCGTGCGAGCAACGCGTTCAGGCTGCCGCTGCGTCCTTCAGCTTCTTCAGCGCGCGTGTCTTGATGCGCACGCTGGCCGGCTTGGCCGGGAACCAGCGCTCTTCACCCGTGAACGGGTCCTTGCCGAAGCGCTTCTTCTTCGCCGGCACAGCCTGCACGACGATCTTCAGCAGACCCGACAGCGTGAATTCGCCAGCACCTTTCTTGTGCACCGTGCCGAGGATCGTGTCTTCGAGCGCGGCCAGCACGGCCTTGGCGGTCTTCGGTTCCACTGCAGCGCGTTCAGCGATGTGAGCTGCCAACGAGGCCTTCGTGAAGGTGTCCTTGATCGGCGACGGTGCGCCAGACGCCTTCACGGCGACCTTCTTGGCTGCGACGGCTTTCTTCGCAGGAACTTTCTTTGCAGCAACCTTCTTGGTCGGTACCGGGGCAGCAGCCTTCTTGGCCACCTTTTTTGCGGAAGTCGGCATGTTTCTCCTACCTGTTGTGGTCAGTGAATTGCTCGAAGCGCACACCGTATGTGCACGCTTCAACGCCGGATTCTACAAGCGCTAAAGCGATTTGCGCGACTCTTTTATGTATTGCGATGAAGTTTTTTGCGCGGCGCCGACGGTGCAATACGTTTTAGTACCTGTTTTAGCGGCTAAAACGTGCGTGGCGAGCTCTTTAACATGCAGGAGTAACGCTCGTTACAGTTCGTTTCGGCCGTGGTTTCGAGGCGGTTGCGTCGGGGCGAGCCGGTGTTTTCGCCCCTTGAAACAGGGCATTTTCTTCGTTTGACGCGTCAAGCAACGCACCCCCAACGTTTCGACGATGCCTACGCCTCGCTTGCGGCGAGCTCCGTTTCAGCGTGCGATGCGCTGCAGGATGTCGGCGAGCGTCGTCAGCGCCGTGTCGATATGTTCGGCCGCGATGCTGCCATAGCCGAAGATCAACCCAGGCTGCGGTGTCACGCGATGGTGAAATGGCGCGAGTCCATAGAGGCCGATCGACGCTTCACGCGCGGCGGCAACGAGCACCTCTTCGCCGAGCGACGCCAACGGCCCCTTGAGCCGCGCCGCCAGATGGATGCCGGCGGTCGGCACGATCGGCTCGAACCAGCGCGCGAGACCGCCTTGCAGATGCTCGAGCAGCATCGCGCGGCGGGCCGCGTAAGCCTTGTGCATGCGCCGCAGATGGCGCGCGAAGTCGCCATTGAGCATGAACGACGCGAGCGCCGCTTGCGTCAGCGTGCAGCCGTGACAATCGGCGATCTGCCGCGCCTTCAGCAGCGGGCCATGCAACGACGCGGGCGGCACCAGGTAGCCGATGCGCAGCTCGGGGAAGATCGTCTTCGAAAACGTGCCGACGTAGGCGACGAGGCCGGCGCGATCGAGGCTCTTCAGCGGCTCCATCGGCCGGCCTTCGAAACGGTACTCGCAGTCGTAGTCGTCCTCGATGATGACCGCGCCGCGCTTTTGCGCCCATTCGAGCAGTTCGACGCGACGCTCGAGGCTCATCGGCATACCGAGCGGAAACTGATGCGAAGGCGTCACGTAGACGAGCCGTGCCTTGTCCGGCAGCTTGCCGACGATCAGGCCTTCGCGATCGACCGGTACCGGCACCACGCGCGCGCCGGTCACCTTGAAGCATGCATGCGCGGGCGAGTAGCCGGGGTCTTCGATGGCCGCGATTTCACCGGGCCGCAGCGTGATGCGCGCCATCAGATCGAGCGCGTGCTGCGCGCCCTGCGTGACGATCACGTCTTCCCAGTTGCTCGACACCGCACGGTTGAAAGCGAGGTAGCGCGAGATCGCGAGCCGCAGCTGCTGCTCCCCTGCGGCGTCGCGATAGGTGCCGGGGCTGCGCGCCTGGCCGCGTAGCGCATGATTCACGCAGCGGCGCCAGACGTCGAAGGGAAACAGCGTCTTGTCGGTCGCGCCGCCGATGAAGTCGAGCGGCGACGGCACCGACGGCCGCGGCAACGGCAGACTGTCGGGCATCTGCTCCCACAGCGGCTGCGCGCGCGCGGCGGCCTTCGCTTGCGCGGCGGCTCGTTCGCGCGAGCGGGCCGCCGCGCGCGCGTGGGCGGAACGCTCAACCGGCAACCGTTCGAGTCCGTCGGCGACGAAGGTGCCCGAACCGGCGCGGGCGCTCAGATAACCTTCTGACAGCAGCCGCTCGAATACGTCGAGCGTGGTCTTGCGCGACACACCGAGCTGCGTCGCGAGATCGCGCGTGGACGGCAGACGCGTGCCGCCGGCAAGGCGCCCTTCGAGAATGCCCCCGCGCAACTGCCGATAAATCTGTCCGGACAGATCGTGATGGCCTTCGACCGCGATGTGAATGTCCATTCGGGTGGTTACCTCAAATAACGGCGAAATGGTTATTCGACCGACCAGTGGCGAACGTAAGCTTACCGCCACGGACGCCCGACGCGCACAAGCACGGCGCTCGAATCGGCGGAGGCGGTGACGCTGGTCGCGCAAACGCGCGTGCCGGATACGGTATGGGACGCGGTGAAGCCGCATTTTAGCGAGCAGGAAATCAGCGACCTGACGCTGCTGATCGTTGCGATCAACGGCTGGAACCGCATTGCGGTGTCGTTCAGGAAGATGCCGGAGTAAGCGGCGGCGCATCTTCGCGGAGCTTCAGAAGATCACGGAAACCGCCACCGCGAGCCAAATCGCGGTCACGCCCGAGAGAAACAGATGCCGCGCGATACGCACGCGTGAGTCGCTGTTCTCCGGCTCGACGGGACTCGTCGCCATCCATGGCACGAGGCCCAGGCACGCGAAGCCGGCCAGCGCGAGCACAAAGACCACGACGTCGGCCTTGTGCCAGGCAGTCGGCTCATACATACCCCAGTAGCCGAGAAACACGATGCCGATCGAGAACACGGTCGCGGAAGCGGCGCTGAGCGCGGGCACCGATCCAGTTGGAGCCGGCATGCTTGACCTCCGATCGTCAGGTTGCGGCGGCGCTCGCGTGCGTCGCGCCATCGGCCCGATCCGCGTTCGCGTCGGCCGCGGCGAGCCGTCAGGAAGTGCGGGTCTGGCGAGCTTCGTACGTCTTCAGATGACTATAGGCGATGCGCAGCAGCGACACGCCGTGTTCGCCCTTTTGCGCGTCGCCGCCGCGCGAGATCAGGTCGCCGAGGATATGATCCGCCTCGGTGTGCGAGTGGTTTTCGACGTCGCGCAGCATCGACGCGGTCAGAGGCGACGGCGTCAGCAGCACCTGGGTGGCGCGCACGTCGAAGTCCGCGGCCATCGTGAAGCCGTTGTGCTCGGCCGCCGCGCGGCATTCGCCGAGCAGATTCTCAATCACGCGCTTGCCGTCCGGCGCAGCCAGAATATCGCCGACCGAACCGCGCATCAAGCACGTACTCGCGGCCAATGTGGCGAGGAACACCCATTTTTCCCACATGCGCAGCAGGATGTTGTCGCTGACCGCGACGTCGAAGTTCGCGCCGGACATTGCATCGGCAATCGCCTCGGTGCGCTCCGAGGTGCCGCCCACGAGTTCGCCGAACGTGATCGCGTGCATGTCGTTCAGATGCGCGATGTGCTGCTCGGCATCGAGCGTCGCGGCGATCACGCACTGACCGCCGAGCACGCGCTCCTTGCCGAAGCTCGCGGTCAGCACGTCGATATGGCGCATGCCGTTGAGCATCGGTAGGATCAGCGTGTCTTCGCCGACGAACGGCGTGAACGAATCGATCGCGTCGTCGAGACTGTAGGCCTTGCAGCTCAGCAGCACGAGGTCGAACGGCTCGGCGGCGACACCGGCCAGTATCGTCTTCACGTCGGGCAACTGGAGATTGCCGCGCGGGCTGTTGATGACGAGGCCGTCGCTCCGTAGCTTTTCCGCGCGACCGGCGCGTACGAGGAAGGTCACGTCCTGCCCGGCCGCGGCCAGACGTCCGCCGAAATAACCGCCTACCGCGCCCGCTCCTACTACCAGAATTCGCATCTTGAGCCTCTTGAAAGATTTCGATTTGCCGATCATGCGCGTCGCTGGCGGACGCATCTTCATGGTGCCGCGTATTCGGTGCTTGTGCAGGAATGTAGCAAAGATTGGGGGATCGGTTCCGGGGAGCGTTGCCAGCAGGCGCCCACGACACACCAACTCGTGACGATTGCGAAACGCTTGATCGGACTTCAACCCTCCTATACGCTCTCATGTCGCTGCCTTCACTGCGCCGCCACCGTTTCCCCCTGCTCCCACCCGCCCCCCAGCGACCGGTACAGCGCGATCGCCGAAAGCGCGTGCTCGCGACGGGCCTGGTTGAGCGACTCCGAGTCGCGCAGATACGCTTCCTGCGCGTCGAGCACATCGAGGAAGCTCGACGCACCGCCCTTATACAGCTCGGTCGACAAACGCAGCGCGTGATTCGACGCATCGAGCGCACCGGCCAGGCGCTGCACCTGCACCGCGCCGCTGACGAGATCGCTGCGATTGTCCTCGACTTCCTTCAGCGCCTGCAACATCGTCTGTTGCAAGCCGAGCTGCGATTCGCGCATGCGGCTCTCGCTCGCGTCGATGTTCGCGGTGATGCGCCCGGCGTTGAAGATCGGGCTCGTCGCATTCAACGCAGCGCTGAACAGATTGTCGGTCAGCGTCGGCAAGCCAAGGTACGACGATGCGAGCAGCCCATTCGTCAGGTTGATCTTGAACTGCGGATAGCGCTGCGCCTTCGATACCCCCACTTCCGCCGCACGCTGTTCGACGAGCGCATAGGCGGTGCGCACGTCGGGTCGATGCAGCAACGCGTCGGACGGCAACACCTGCGGCGCGCTTTGCGCAGGCACCGGAATCTCGCGCGCGTTGGAAAGCAGCAGCGTATCGAGGCTTTCCGGCGTACGCCCCGAATACACGGCGATCAGACTCAGTTGATGCTGCACCACCGATTGCATGCGCGGAATCTGCGCCTGCAAGTCCTGCAACTGATTCTGCGCGCGGGCGACGTCGAGCTGCGTCGACAGGCCGTAATGCAGACGCTCCTGCGTGAGCTTCAGCGCGCGGCTGCGAATCTGCTCGTTGTCGTCGAGGATCTGCAATTGCGCCTGCGCCCAGCGTAGATCGATATACGCAGCCGCCGTGTTCGCGGCGAGCGCGAGCCGCAACTGGTTCAGCGCCGCAACGCTACCCGACACCTGCGCCTCCGAGGCGAGCACCGCGAGACGTTCGCCGCCGAACACGTCCGGCGTCCAGCTGGCGGCGAGGCCGAAGCCGGCCTGGCGCACATAGCCGAGCGGCGGCGGCGTGTTCTGCCGCTCGGTCGACGCGCGCGCGTTCGCATTCAGCTCCGGCAGCAGCGCCGCGCGATTCTGCGTCACCAGGTCCTGCGCCTGCTTCACGCGTTCGGCCGCGGCCTGCACGTCGAGGTTGCCGGTCAACACCGACTCGATCAGTTGATGCATGACCGGGTCGCCGAATTGCGCCCACCAGGCATCGGTGTTCACGCTGTCTTGCGGCGCGTCGACGTTCCACGCGGCCGGCGCGAGCGTCTGCACCGTATGCGGCAAATCCGCGTGCGTCGCGGGTTGCACCGCGCAGGCCGCGAGCGTCAGGAACGCCGCGCTCGCCAGTAACTTCATCACGATTCGTTTCATGTTGGTCTCCTAATGGGCATCGGGCGGTGGCGCGGTGTTGCCGAACGGGCGCGAAAACAGTACGCTCAGCAAGCCGACCACGAAGCACAGCGCAACCGCCAGAAAGGCGTCCGAGAATGCGAGCACCAGCGCTTCGCGCATCAATGCCGCGTGCAATTCGGCGAGCCCCGCACTCGCGGCGTTCAAGACATCACCACCAACGGCCGACAGATACTCGGCCTGCTTCTGCAAGATCGATTCGACGACCGGACGGCCCGCATTCAGATGTTCGTCGAGCCGTTCGTAGTGCAGATTCAGGCGGTCGTTCAACATCGTGCTGCTGACCGCGATGCCAATCGCACCGCCGAGATTGCGCATCAGATTGAACAGCCCGCTCGCGGAGCGCAGCCGCGACGGCGGCAACGCACCCAGCGCCATCGTCACGATCGGCGGAATACAGAATTGCTGGCCAATTCCGCGCAACGCTTGTGGAATCAGCAACTGCTGCCAGCCCCATTGGTTCGTCAACGGCACGTACAGATAGCAGCCGATACCAAACAGCGCGAGTCCGAACACCATCAGCATGCGCATATCGACGAAGCGCGCGAGCGTCGAGTAGGCGGCCAGCGCGAGCAACTGAAAACAGCCAACGGACAGCAACGCGAGACCAATCTGCAACGAATCGAAGCCGCGCACGCGCGCAAGAAACACCGGCGTCAGAAACACGGTGCAGAAGATTCCGATCCCGGTAATGAACGACAGCAGACTGCCGATACCGAAATTGCGCAACGCCAGTGCGCGCAGATCGACGATCGGTTCCTTCCCGGTGAACGCATGCACGAGGAACAGAAACCCGCAGATCGCCGCGACCCACGCGCACAGCACGATCACGTCGTCGCCGAACCAGTTTTTGCGCGGTCCCTCTTCGAGCACGTATTCGAGGCAACCGAGAAAACCCGACATCAGCAAGATGCCGAAGTAGTCGCCCTTTTTCAGCAAGGACAGATCGACCTTGTCGATATGCACGTACTTCGGCACCAACAGCGTGACGGCGACGCCCGGTACCAGGTTCAGATAGAACAGCCAGTGCCACGACCATTGCGACGTGATCCAGCCGCCGATCACCGGGCCGATCGTCGGCGCAAGCGACGCAAGCGCGCCGATCGTCGTCGACGCGATCAAACGCTGCTTGCCGGGAAACAGTACGAACGCGGTCGTGAACACGGTCGGGATCATTGCGGCACCGAGCGCGCCTTGCAGACCGCGAAACAGGATCATCGAGTTGATGTCCCACGCGAGACCACACAGCATGCTGGTGACCGTGAAGCCGAACGCGGAGAAGGTGAAGACCCAGCGCGTCGAGAACACGCGCGTGAGCCACCCCGACATCGGAATCACGATGATCTCCGCGATCAGATACGAGGTCTGCACCCAGGAGAGTTCATCCTGACTGGCGGACAGTCCGCCGCCGATATCTCGCAGCGACGATGCAACGATCTGGATATCGAGCGTCGCCATGAAAAAACCGACGCACATCAGCGCGAATGCGAAGACCTTGGTGCGGGTCGGCTGGTCGGCGGGGTTGTCAAAAGCGTGAGTCATGATCGGTTCATCCCTGCGCGGCCGGATGGCCCGCATCGAGGTGCACTTTCACGGTCGCGGACAGGCCCGGACGCAGCACGCCCTGCATGTTCTTCGGCACGTCGAGGCGCACGCGCACCGGCACGCGCTGCACGATCTTCGTGAAGTTGCCGGTCGCGTTTTCCGCGGGCAAGACGCTGAAGGTCGCACCGGTCGCCGGTGCAAGACTGTCGACCACGCCGTGCAGCTTTGTGCTCGACGCATCGAGTTCGACGTCGACGCTGTCGCCCGAATGCATTTTGCGCAGCTGATCTTCCTTGAAGTTCGCGTCGATCCATAAACCGCTCGCCGGCACGACGGTCAGCAGCGACACGCCCGTGTTGGCGAGCAGCCCAACGCGAGCGGTGCGATTGCCGACATAGCCATCGATCGGCGAGCGGATCGTCGTGTACTCGACGTTCAACGCGGCGACGCGTTGCGCGGCCTGCGCGGTCGCGATGCGCGCTTTCGCGTCGCCGATCTGAGCGTCGAGCACCGCGATCTGGCGTTGCGCCGCGAGCAGCGCCGCGCTGCTGCGATCGACCGCGGCGCGCGCTTTGGTCAGATCGGCGTCGGCCTTCTCGACGACCTGGTTCGACACCGCGTCGTCTTTCACGAGCTCGCGGTAGCGCGTCTGGTCGGCGGCGCTGCGTGTGAGCTCGGCGCCCGAAGCGCGGACCTCGGCGGCCTGCTCGTTGATCGCCGCGAGTTGCAGTGATTTCTTCGCTTCGAGTTCGGTGACGGCGGCCTGCGCGCTCTCCACTTCAGCACTGGCCTGGGCGAGGCGCGCGTCGTAGTCGCGGGCATCGAGACGCACGAGCACCTGGTTGGCGTGCACGAACTCGTTGTCGTGCACGAGCACGTCGGTGACGAAGCCGTTGACCTTCGGCGCCATCACCGTGACGTCGCCGCCGACGTACGCATCGTCGGTGCTCTCGACGAAGCGGCCGACGAAGAACCAGTACGAAGTGGCAAGCGCCAACACGACGAGAACGGAGAGGATCGCGAGCAGCATCCACGGGATACGCCGCGCCTGTCTGACGGGTTGTACCGCGCTTGGCGGCGCGACGGTCGAAGGAGTTGTGGACATGGTGTCGATATGTGCGTATGCACTCTTCAGATTGAAAAAAACGGCGCAGTGCGCCGGCCTCCGCGATCTTCAGCGTTGATGTCAAAGCGTATCCCGGGTGATCGCAAACAGCTCGGTGCGCAGTGCAGCCGCGCGCTCCTCGCCGAAGCGGTGCTCGAACTCGGCCTGTGCGGCATACCAATGAGCGCGGCCTGCGTCTTGCCGCTCTTCGCCCGCGGCGGTCAGCGAGATCAGCAGCGCGCGCGCATCCGCGCCCATCGCCTCGCTCGACACCAGCCCGTCGCGTCGCAGCGGTTGAATCGTACGGACCAGCGTGGTGCGCTGCATGCGCATGGCCTCGGCAATCTGCTTCATCGTCATCGGACCGGTGCGCTTCAGGCGCCCCAGCAGCGAAAACTGCGTGATGGTCAGCCCGACATTCGACAGGTGCCGGTCGTAGATCTGCGATACGTGACGCGCGGCCTGGCGGATCGCAAAGCAGTCGTCGTCGAAAAGCGCTTCCATTCGCTTCACTTCCTTTGCTCCTTAGTGCATATGCACATCAAGCGGCGTTATAAAACCCGCCGAAGCAGGTTCCTACGCGCGATCTAACCGGTGATGCTGAACAGCTCGGTACGCAGCGTCTTTGCGCGGGCGCGGCCAAACTTCTTTTCGAATTCATCCTGCGCGGCGCGCCATGCGACGGAGGCCTGATCGAACGTCGTCTCGCCCTTTTCCGTCAGGCTGAACAGCAACGTGCGGTTGTCGTGGTCCGCCGCCTCGGCCAGCACGAGGCCGTCGCGCTGCAGGGGCTTCATCGCGCGGACCAGCGTGGTGCGCTCCATCACCATCGCGTCCGCGAGCTCCGCCATAGGCAGGTTCGGTGTGCGCGCGAGCTTCGCGAGGATCGTGAACTGCGCAGCGGTCAGCCCGACGCTGCCGAGATGGCGCTCGTACATCTGCGTGACGTGCCGCGCCGCCTGGCGCAGCGCGAAGCAGTTGCATTCGTCGTAGGAGAGAGGACGGTTCATGGAGCGAAGTTTATGTGTGCATATGCACTGTGTCAAGTTTTTCGAATGGCGACGGGCAAATGCCTCACCCGTTGCGCTACGGCGGCCTTCATCTTGCGACTTGCCAGCTGTAATTGTTATGTTATAACATGACCAAAAATTGGCGCTCCAGCCCTGCCGTTTTTCACACGGGCCCACTGCGACGTCCAACAAAATCCGTCCGACCTATGAGCGGACAGTCCATGCTCAACGACCACTTATGACCGTCATCGCCATTACCGTTCTCATCGAAAAGTGGTCCTGATCGACGGGCCTGCTATCGCGCGTCGTCAACCTCCAGTTCGCCTGTCCTTCCCCTGCCGGCCAGGGGCGAGGTGGGTGAGCTTTTGCCGAATGCTTCTGTTCATCAACCCATCGTCCATAGCGCGAGCAACAACAATGAAAAAACGCACACTGACCGCACAGGCGGCGATCGTGTTCTGTACCGCCATCTCGAACGCATGGGGCGCGCCAAGCGACGCCATATTGACGGGCACGGTCTCCGATCCCGCGGGCCATCCCGTCGCTCACGCGAAAGTGGAGGTACAGGACGCGAGCGGCGCCTCCATTGGCGCGTCGAACACTGACACGTCGGGCCACTTCTCGATCGACGGCGTGGCGCCCGGCACGTATGCGGTCGTCGTCACCGCGCCCGGTTTTGCAAGCGGCAGCAGCATCGCGACCGCCCAGTCCGGCGCCCCGGCGAGCGTCAGCGTACAACTGCAAAAGAGCGACACACTCGACGTGCAGGTCAACGCACAACGTCTGAACGCTGCCCGCAACGGCTTGCTGCCCGAAACGGGCAGCAGCGTCTATCGCTTCACGCAGGCGGACATCGACACGATGCCGGCGGGCGCGAACACGCCGCTCAATCAGGTGCTGCTGCAAGCGCCCGGCGTCGCCAACGACTCGTACGGCCAGTTGCACGTGCGCGGCGAGCACGCCAATTTGCAATACCGGATCAACGGCATCATCATTCCGGAGCCGATCAGCGGCTTCGGCCAGTCGCTCGACACGCGCATCATCGATCAAATGAACCTGCTCACGGGCGCCCTGCCCGCGCAGTACGGCTACCGCACGGCCGGTATCGTCGACATCCGCACCAAATCGGGCGACATGGGCAGCGGCGGCTCGATCGACGTATTCGGCGGCAGCCATCAGACCGTCAAAACGAGCGCCGACGTGTTCGGCAGCGAGGGACCGTTCAGCTACTACCTGAGCGGCTCGCTCGGCATGAACAATCTCGGCATCGAGAATCCGACGGCGAGCGCCAATGCGATTCACGATCACACGCGCCAGGGCAATGCATTCGGCTATCTGTCGTATCTGATCAATCCGCTCACGCGTGTGAGTCTGTTGTTCGGCGCGACCAGCAACCAGTTCGAGATTCCGAACACGCCGGGGCTCACGCCGAACTTCGCGCTCAACGGCCGCAGCACGTTCGATTCGTCGCAACTGAACGAAACGCAATCGGAGCTGAACAATTTCGCGGCGCTCGCGCTTCAAGGCACCAACGGCGGCGCGCTCGATTACCAGGTCGCCTTCTTTACGCGCTATACGCGCACGAAGTTCAACCCCGATCCGATCGGCGACCTGATGTTCAACGGCGTAGCATCGGAGGACTTCCATAGCAACACAGCCAACGGCGTGCAGGTCGATACGACCTGGCGCATCAACGACAGTCACACGGTTCGCGCGGGCGTCTTCTTCCAGCAGGAACACGCGGTATTCGACAATAACGTGTCTGTGTTCCCCGCCGACGCGGACGGCAACCAGCTCTCCGACGTGCCCTTCAACATCCAGGACAGCAGCAGCAAGACCGGCTATCTGTACAGCCTCTACGCGCAGGACGAATGGAAGCTGACCGACCGGCTCACGCTGAACTATGGCTTGCGCTACGACCGCATGGACGAGTACACGAGCGCGAGCCAGTTGAGCCCGCGCGTCGGCCTCGTCTACACGCTCACGCCGTCGACGACGCTGCACGCCGGCTACGCGCGCTACTTCACGCCGCCGCCGTTCGAACTCGTGTCCGGCTCGACGATATCGAAGTTCGACGGCACGACGAATCAGAGTTCGGTAACGCAGAACGATCCCGTAAAGCCGGAACGCAGCCACTATTTCGATCTCGGCATCACGCAGAAACTCGGCCCTGCCGTTACGCTCGGACTCGACGCGTACTACAAGAAATCGACCGACCTGCTCGACGAAGGACAGTTCGGTTCCGCTCTGATCTACGTGCCGTTCAACTACCAGTACGGCAGAACGTATGGCGTCGAATTCACCGCCAACTACAAACAGGACAATCTCTCCGCTTATCTGAACCTCGCGTATAGCCGCGCGCAAGGCAAGAACATCAACTCCGCGCAGTTCAATTTCGGTGCGGACGAACTGGCGTACATCTCGAACAACTGGGTGTACCTCGATCACGACCAGCGCGTGACCGCATCGTTCGGCGGGGCATACGACTTCCATCAAACCACCTTCACGTTCGACGGAATCGTCGGCTCCGGCCTGCGCAGCGGTTTTGCGAACACCGATCGCCTGCCCGTCTATGCGCAGTTCAACCTCGGCGTAATCCAGCACTTCAACGAGCCGATGATCGGCAAGTTCGACGCGCGTATGGTGGTGATCAACGCATTCAACCGCGTGTACGAGTTGCGTGACGGCTCGGGCATCGGCGTCGGCGCGCCGCAGTACGGTCCGCATTTCGCGGTCTATGCGGGCGTGACCAAGTACTTCTGATCGACGGCAGGGAGAACCATCATGCAGGAATGGACAGGCTTTATCGCGGCGATGCGCACCGGCGGGTGGATCATGTATCCGCTCAGCGTGCTCGGCGTGCTCGCATTGACCATCATCATCGAGCGGGCGTATGTGTTTGCCCGCTTCGCAAGCGCACCGGCGCGCGTTTTGCAACCCACGTCGTCAGCCGATGACAACCGTCTCGACCGTCTCGCCCCCCACCACGCGTTTCGGCGTATGGCCGCGCCGTGGCTGTCGGAATCCGACTCGCCGCTGTGGCTGCGCGAGGCGTCGGCGCAATCGATCGCGTCACAGATCGAGCGCGACATGGGCCGCGGTCTGTGGCTACTGGAGACGATCGTCACGGCGGCGCCGCTGCTCGGCTTGCTCGGCACGATCGTCGGGATGATGAAGTCATTCCAGCTGTTCGGCGGCAATGGGCTCGTCGATCCGGGCGGCGTCACGGGCGGGGTGGCGCAGTCGCTGGTGGCGACCGCGATCGGACTCATCGTCGCGGTCTTCGCACTGTTCGCGTTCAACTATTTTTCACGGCGGCTCGAGCGTCTGATGGATGAACTCGAACTGTTCGCCAACGCGCGACTCAGCGCGCTGCGCCTGCAACAAGAGGCGCGAGGAGAGCGCTGATGAAACTCAAACGCTCGCGCGCCTCGCGGCGCGGCCGCATCGAAATCATTCCGATGATCGACGTGATGTTCTTTCTGCTCGCGACCTTCATGCTCGCCTCGCTGGCGATGCAACGTCTTGACGCGGTGCGGATCAACCTGCCTTCGGGACGCGCGCAGCCGATCAGCACGAGCGAGCCGCTGACGATATCGGTGAACGGCAACGACGAGGTCTCGGTCAATCGCCACGTCGTTCGCGCGGATCAGATCGAGCCTGAAGTGAAGCGCCTGCTGCGCGCGGACGGCAACGTCGTCATCGCGGCCGACGATCACGCGGGTCACGGCGCGGTCGTGCAGGCCATGCTCGCGGCGCGACGTGCGGGCGCCGAACACTTTCTGATTGCCGTGCATCGTGATTAAAGCCTGCCGCGAGCTGTTCGGGGGGCACGTTGTGGGACCGCTGCGTACCGCCGTCGCTTGTCTGATCTCGCTGGGTATCTGGCTTCTGGTGCTGGCTGCGCTGTCGTCCGGGTTGCTGAAGTCGAGTCAGCCAGCCCCACCGCCTGCTCCACTGGATATGCGCGTGGTCGTGCTCGACGAGCCTGCGCCGCCTGAATCCCGTCCGTCGCAAACTCCCGTTGCGGTTCCAGCGGAACAGGCGCCACGGCACGCGCAGACGCAATCGCGTACCTCAGCGCATAGCGCGGTGCCGCCTGTGCCAACCAGGCCGCAGACGCTGAAGACGCCCGCTGCCGCGGCGCCGTCGGCACCGGTTGCTAGTCAGGCACAACGCCCGTCGCAAGACGAGCAGCCGGAACAAACGGCCGCCGCGGGATCGCAGCAATCATCCGCACAGCGCGACGCCGCTCCAGCCGCCTCGGCAAGCTCCAACACCGCCGCCCGCTCCATATCGCAACCGCTACCGACGCTGCCCGACGACTTGCGCGAGCAGGCCTATCAGACGATCGCGACAGCCCGCTTCACGATCCACGCCGACGGCTCGGTCGATGTCGAGCTCATTCACGCGACGCCGAACCCCCGTCTCAATCAGCTGCTGCTCGACACGTTGCGGCGCTGGCGCTTTTTTCCCGCGCTGCGCGATGGCCGGCCCGTCGAAAGCACGCAAAACATCCGCGTGCATTTCAACGTCAGTTGAACAGCGCCTACTGGCTTGCGCAGGTGAAATTCGCCGCGACGTTCACGTCGCCCGAGCCGTTATAGCGCGGAAAGGTCGGATATTGGCACAGCGGCCGTGTGCGTCCGGGCACGCCCGCCGTATCGGCGACGATCTGCGCGGGCGGCACCACGCCGTTTTCGACCCAGTTTTCGAGCGTCGTCAGCGAATCCCACGAGGCGTTGAACACGGTGCTGACCGCATGGCCATAGCCGGGAATCTCGTAGAAGCGCACGAAGTTCGCCACGGTGGACACGCCCATCGTCGCTTGCAGACGCTGATAGTACTGCTCGGTCGAACGCGTGCTGACGAGCGCGTCGGTCATGCCGTGCGCCATCAGGATCTTGCCGCCCTTCGCATTGAAGGCCGACAGATCCGTCTTGTTGACGTCGTGCAGGCCCGTCAGCTGACTGATGCGCGCCTGCAGACTGCCCGGATTCTGCGGATCGACGGCGAGCGGGTTGTAGTTCGGGTCGCGCGTGACGAAGTAGCGGATCCACTGGTCCCAGAACACGCTCAGATACGGCGCGGTCGTGGGCATCGACGATGCGGGCTGTGACATGCCGAGCGCGAGCGTGGTCACTGTCGGCTGCAACGCCGAAGGATTCGCGATACCGAGATCGGCGCCATACACGTTGAAGCCCGGATACTGCGTCTCGCCGCTCGCGAGGGTGTAGCCGAACGTGACCGGCGTGTTGTACACGTTCAGCGCCGCGATCTGCGCGTCGGACAGACAGGTGTTGCCGGTATCCGCGCCGCCCGCGCAACGCAGCGGCGTGCCGTTCAGCGTCGCCGTCGCGGGATTGAAGGTCGCGTTTCACGCAACGACGTTGCTGATCAGACCGTCGGCAACGCCGTCGAGCGCGTCGCAACTCGCGAGTACCGTGTCGAGCAGCACCGTGCGCTTCGCCTGGTCGAGATAGGCACCCGGCGCCGCCAGTGCGCGCGTGATGCGGCCGAACTGCAGATCGAGGCTCGCGGCCGCCTATGCCGGATACAGCACGATCGAGCCGTCCCAATCCTGCGGCCAGCGTTGCACCACCGCCAGCGCCTCGCGTCCGCCCGACGAGCCGCCCGCGAAATACGCCCGCTTCGGCGCCTTCACCGCGTAGCGCGCGTCGATCAGATAGACGGCCGCGTCGCGGGTTTTCTTCAGTGCGTCGCCGTTGAAGTTCTGCATCGCTTCGTCGTTCACGCCGAACGACGCGTCCTCGCTGCCGAGCGCATTGGCCTCGTGTCCCGAGTCACTCGCGAACACCGCGTAGCCGCGGCCAAGCGGAGTCAGTTGCGCGGTCGGGCCGGCCGGCACGTTACCTGTCGGCGCGGGAATCGTGCCGTCGTAGCCGCCGCCGGGATATGAGGCGCGAAGGTATACGGCAATGCGGTGCATGGCAAGCGGCGTGCCGCGAGCCGCCGGCGGGCCACGGCATGCATTGCAGGTCTCCGCGAAAGGATCTCAACCAACGGCGACGCGCTCTCCGGATCGCAACCGACGATTGAATGTGCTGGCCGCCTGGCAAATAGTGTCAGGCGAGTAAAGAAGAAAGAGTCGACTTTGCAATCGGCTTCGCTGCCGCGCTCGCTATAGCCTTCAACGCAGATCCGCACGAAGATCGCGCACGCCTTTGCCGAGCCGTTGGCGCAACAGCGTGCGCAACGTGGCACCGTCGACATAGCCGACCTCGGCCGCAATCGCGTCGATGCCGAGGCCGCTGCCATGCAGCAGCGACTGCGCATACTCGACACGCAGGTCCTGAAAGTAAGCCAATGGCGATTTGCCGAGCACGTCCTGGCAACGACGCTGCAGCGTACGCGCGCTCGTCGCCAATGCGGCCGCAGCATGCTGCAGCGAGAACCCTTCCTTCAGATGATCGCGCGCCCATCGCTCGAAACGCTGAATCAGCGGATCGGCCTGAGCCAGATGGTTCGGGATGATGTACGGCGCCTGCGATGAGCGTAGGTCGGCGAGCAGGTAGCGCGACACGAGCGTAGCCAGCTCGGGGCTCGCGCGGCGGATCAACCACAGCGCGAGATCGAGATGCCCCATCGCCGCGCCCGCAGTCACACCGACGTCCGATGGCACCAGCATGCGCGACTCGTCGAGCAACACGGCCGGATAGCGTTGCCGGAACAATGGACCCAGCCACCAGGTCGTGGTCGCTTCGCGATGATCGAGGAGTCCGGTTTCCGCGACGAGGAACGTGCCGATGCACGACGCGGCGATCAACGTGCCCTGTGCATGCCATGCCAGCATTTGCACCCTGGCGTCGCGCACGTCCGGCCGCTCGAGCGCGGGTACCAGCTGCTCCGGCGTACCGGTACTGAGCGCGGGAATGATCACCCAGTCCGGCTTCAGGTCCGCGGTGATCGCTTGCACGGGGATGGTCAGCCCCTGCCCTGAGCGAACCTTCTTGCGCACGCCGACGACCGACAGTTCGAAGTGCGGCCGCCCGCCCATCTTCGCGGCCGCGAACCGGTTGGCGAGCGAGAACGCGTCGAGCATGACGGTGAGACCGGTGTCGAACAGCCCCTGCAAGGCGAGCACGGCGATGCGCATGGCGTAAATGACCCTAAAGTTGTCATTTGCGACGATACAGCTTTTCCCGGCCGAGGGCTACAGTGAGCCTCGTTGTACATCGCAACCAACGTCGACCCAGGAGGTCACTGATGAAAGTTTTCGCCATCGCAACCGCACAACCGACCCTCACCCCGGACAAGCTCCAGCAGCACATGCCCCACGAGGTGCCGGCCACGCTCCAGCTTTATCTCGACGGCAAGGTCGAGCAGTTCTGGTTCCGCGACAAGGTCGGACCGATTTTCCTGATGAACGTCGGGTCGGTCGACGAGGCCAAGGCAATACTCAACGCGTTGCCGCTCGTGGCTGACGGGCTGATGAAGTATGAATACCTGCCGGTGGGACCGCTCGCGCCGCTGGGGCGGCTGATTCAGAAGGTGTGAAGTCACGCTGGTGGGGAGCCGTGCCGCCAATGTGCCTGGCGGCACGTTTGAAGAAGCATTACTGCCCGACCTTCTCCGATTCGACGACCAGGTCCAGCACATAAGCGGCCGACGGCCCATCGGCAGGCGGGTTCCTGACTGTGAAACGCTTCACGCGCACGACGTTACGGATGCCCGGCGTGTGCGTATAGCCTTCGATATCCTGATTCAACGGGTGCCACGGACCAGGCGTGCCGGTCGCCAGGCCCTGCTCGTCGAAGAAGCGACCGCGCACGAGCAGACATTGCGCGTTCGGCATCAACGGATGGTTGCACGGCACGGACTGCGCCGCCACTTCAAGGAACGCTATTTGACCGGGGCCGCCGTAGCGCGTCTCGGCCGTGGGCACACCGGTAAAGCTCAGCGTGTCGCCGCTATCGGTGACCAGTTGCAGGCTCGGCGCGTTGTCCCGCGCGAGCAGGGTCACGTTGACGCTGCCGCGCACACGCTGCGAGATCGCATCGTCGAGTGCGGCAAGCGCGGCATCGTGGCAGGCCATCATCGTGCTGACCATCGGGCCGATCTGCAAATACCCTTTCCTGACGGTGTAACCCGCTCCCATGCTGTTGCAGCTATTGACGACGGTGATCCGGTACGGACTGAAGTCGAGCTGCACTGGCCTGTCTGGGCGGGCGAACAGGGCATCGATGTGCGTGCCATTGCGATCGATCGCGTTGTTCAGTTGCCAGTGGTATCGGGTCAACAGATCGGTGCCGGTCGGCGACGCCGGGTTGGCGGCCGCCGTGGTTGCCGATGGCGCCGGCGCTGTCACTTCCGGTGCCTGTGCGCAGGCGGCGAGAAAAAGCGGCAGCAATAGCATGCGGTATTTCACGTCGGCACCTCGCTGAGTTCAGTGGCCGTTCCGGGCGTTTGCTCGCGTCGTCGGGCCAAGGGACGCGAGAATCAGGTCGCATGCACAAAAGCCGGAAGTGCCAGTGAAGGGTACCACCCGGCCGCATCAGGCCGGTTTTGCGCACCTGCTTAGTTCAGGCCGCGAGCATCGACTCGACGACCGACAGCATAACGCAGGTGGAAGGCGTAAAAACGTCGCTCGATGCTGATCGGATTCCTCGTTACGTGGCCGAACTGCGGCCAGTGCAACAGGCTACGCCTGGGAAATGTCACGGCCGACGGAAGGACGGGCGTGACGCCGCTTCAGCCGAGGGCGCAACATCAGATAGAAGGCGGCAACATGCGTGATCGCCAGCGTCGGCACATAGATGATCGGAATCGCGTACAAGGCGCCCAGCTCGCCTGCATGCGCGGGCAGATCGGCCGCGGTTGCGTGGTAGTAGTCGATGATCAGGTCGGCCATACCAACAAGGTTGAAAGCGACGACGAACGACCAGAAAAGCGGACGTATCCGGGCCGTCAGCAACGCCAGCATCGCCAGCACTCCCGTGGCGAAATCCCCATAGGCGGCGAACACGGCGAAGCTCGCGGACAGTTGCGGACTGACGACACCAGGCAACAGAAAGGCGAGCCCGAAGAAGCGGAAGCTGTGCAACGTGGCGATCGCGCGTTGCGCGTCGAATGGAGCCATCGACTTGAGCTTCGGCCACACGTAGGTGCCGAAGCACAGCAGCCAGGCGAGATAGCCCAAAACGAGGTGCGACTGGAACAGAAGCCGCGATGACATGGTGCCTCCTTGTCAAGTGTTGGATGCGCAGATGTTAGGTGTACCATCGTCTCGCGCGGGTGACTATTCCTCACAATGTTGACAGGCTATGAAGCAGAACTTCACAGTCAGGCAGGGCGCGCTCGACGGCGTCGAAGTCTTCCTCAGCGTTGCCGAGCATCGCAGTTTTCGCGGGGCCGCCGCACAACTGGGCGTGACGCCGTCGGCCGTCAGTCAGGCGGTGCGTGTGCTCGAAGCCCGCCTCGGTGCGACGCTCTTCATCCGCACCACGCGCAGCGTCGGCTTGACCGAAGCCGGCGAGCGCTTTCTCGCTCGGGCCAAGCCCGCCTTCGAGGAACTCGTCGCCGCCAGCGAGGTGGCGCGCGGACTCGGCGAGCGACCGTCCGGCCTGTTGCGTCTTTCCGTGCCGCGTGCAGTCGTGCCGATCCTGCTGGAGCCGCTGATCGCGTCATTCTGCAAGGCCAATCCCGAGGTCGAGGTGGAAATAGCGGCCAGCAAGGAGCTGATCGATCTCGCGACGGAAGGCTTCGACGCCGGCATCCGACTCGGTCAGTTCGTCGCCGCCGACATGGTCGCGGTGCCGCTCACGGCACCGTTCCGTTTTGTCGTCGTGGGAAGTCCTGCCTATTTCGCGGCGCGCGGCCGCCCCGAGCAAATGGACGATCTGCGCGAGCATGCATGCATTCGCTGGCGGCGCTCCAGCGGCGCGCTCGCGTTGTGGTCGTTCAACGATAACGGTCAGCCGATCGAGATCGCCGTCTCCGGTCCTTTCATCGCCAGCGATTTTCCGAGCGTGCTGGGCGCGGCGATCGAAGGCGTTGGCCTTGCCCAGCTACCCGAGCCGATGGCCGCCGAGGGGTTGCGAACGGGAAAGCTGGTGCACGTTCTGCAGGCGTACGCGCCGATGGTCCCGGGCGTGTTTCTCTACTATCCGAGCCGCCGCCAGATCATGCCGAAGCTGCGTGCGTTCATCGATCATGTCAAGAGCCGCGCGACGCGCTCGATGCCTGGCGACAGTTGACGAAGTTGATGATGTCGTCGAGGAAGCTCAAAGGTCTTCGCATAGCCGTCGCTCGGACCGGACACCGAAGCAGTAACCCACGATCAGCATGCGAATCATGAGCCCCGGCGTTTCGCAGCGAGCTGATAGGCGCGGCCATGCGAGCCTTTGCTCGTCAACGCAAGCGTTCTCAGCGTCTCTACGCTCAAGCCGCTTCCAGCTTGCGAGATCGGTCGCGTTTGTCCTGAGCCCATCATCTGCAGCAGTTTCCCAGCTTCGATCTTTTGCAATTTCATGATTCTTCAGTGTTGCCCTAACGGCCCGCAAATGACCGGAGAGAGATCGGGTGAGCGCTCGATGAGCGCTGGCCGGAAGACGCCATAGGCGCTACGTGGTCGCAATCGCGCAAGCCGTGTGCGTGATTGGCCAGGTGCGGATTTTATGCCGATGGTGCTTCGCTCTCATGCCGCGATTTTTTCATCGTCGCCGGATCGCGCACGATGGTGACCGCGCACGGCGCGTAGGCGAGCACCTGGCGGGCGACCGAACCGATCAGCCAGCGATCGAACGGCGTATGTCCGCGATGCCCCACCACGAGATGGTCGATAGCATGCCGCTCCGCGTACAGCACGATCTCCTTTGCCGGCGGGCCGACCACGAGATCGAACTCCACGGCCCCGATCGAAGCGGCGAGCTTCGCCTTGATGTCGTCGAGGATCTCGGTGGCATGGCGCACTTCCAGATCGATCAGGTTTTTTCGCTCAACTTCTATCGCACCCCAGTCCGGCGTGCGCGCGACGACGAGCACATGCAAGCGCGCGTCGAAACGCTTCGCGAGATCGACCGCGAAAGCAACGGCATATTGCGCGGACGCCGATCCGTCATAACCTACCAGCACGTTCTGCATGATCTGCTCCTGTGCGGTTCAAACTGGGCCGTGACTTTGTTGGACGAAATGCGTCGAGCCATTTGCGTGAACCGCGAGCGCTCCCCGACTTCACGGCGTCGGCGCGAAAGCATGCGCGATCCACTCGCGAACCCACCGCGCGGATTGTCATGCGGACGACGTCGGCACCGGCGGTGTTGAATCAGTTGTCGTCGCTTCTGGACGGGAGGTGCTCGTGAGGCTCGGGCTCTGCCGCGTCGGCGTTAGGAAGGTCGTCTGGGGCCGGATTTTTCAGGCCCTTCGGACGGGGCTGGCGAGTCTTGCCGGCGGAAGTTTGCGCGGGGTCGAGAGAGGTGCCGGTCGGCTCAGCGGATGGATTGGAGGTCATGATGTGCTCCTGCGCTGATGAATGCTTCTACCATGATAGTTCACCTAGCCGATTTGAGTCATCCGCGCTGTCACGACAGCACTACTGTCACGCCCGCCCGCTGTTTCTGGCCACGCTAACCACAGGATCGCCCCGCGCGCCTTTTGTTGCCGCTGGCGGTGCGCGCAAGCGTGCATACCGAGGAAAATTCCGCGTTCCGAACCACACCGAAAAGGACAGGAAGAAACGCCCAACGGCCTTCGTGAGGACGCGGGCGGGAGTCGTAGGTTGATGGAATCCTTGCACATAGCCTACTGCGGGCCGGCGCCCTGCTTGAAAGCACCGCACGGCAACTGCCAGTCAATGGGCAACATCTGGATCGACTCGGGGTAGTCCGATGACAGCGCCAAATGGGCCACCGTCTCGTCGTACTCGTAAGCCTTACCCTCGTTGGCCAACTGATGCACCGTCCGACACACGCGCCCGATGATTGGCGTAGTTCGGCCCAGTTCCAGCCGTTCGACACGGCCATTCAAAATCGTTTAAAACACCTTCGGGGTTCCTTCGCCTATCCACCAGACTAGCGATAGTTGACGAAGTTGATGATGTCGTTGAGAAACCACGGCAGAATCAGTTGCGTGTCGGAATAGCTGGTGCCGACGGTGAGTCGCGGTGGTCTCGACGCGGAGTCGGCGGGCGACGCGCCGTCAGGCGTGTGCAGCATGTAGGCGTCCGTATTGGCTGCCGTCTGATTGTCCGCCGGCGCCGAGGTCGAAGTGCAGCCGGCGGTGAGAAAGACCAGCGCTGCTGCGAACCAAAGGGACTTCATGAGGATGTGAACTCCGGCGACGTTTTCGACATTATCGCAGTGAAGGTTGCATTCGCCATAGCCCGCACGTAGCGGACACCCGCTACTCGCCGCCCAGCAAAGTATCCAGCATGCGCCGCGGGTTCATCAGAAAGGAGCGCATAACCTGGTAGTGCTCCGTTTCCTCGTAGGCCACTTGCGACACGCCGTCCGCATGAAAGTGATAGATCGCCGCCTCGGGATAAGCCATCAGGATCGGCGAGTGCGTCGCGATGACAAACTGCGAGTCGTCGCTCGCCAGAGCGTGGATTCGGGCAAGCGCGGCAAGCTGCCGTTGCGGTGACAACGCGGCTTCCGGTTCGTCGAGCAGATAAAGTCCTTTGCCGCCGAACCGGTTCATCAGCAGAGCCAGGAACGATTCCCCGTGCGACTGCTCATGCAGCGAGCGGCCGCCATACGAATTGATGACCGGCGGCCCGAGTCCCGCCTCCGCATCGAGGTTTTCGATTTCGGTTGCGACGTTGAAAAAACTTTCGGCGCGAAGAAAGAAGCCATCCTTAGGATGCCTGACACCCTTCGCGATACGCAGATAGTCCGCCAGATTCGAATGCGAATGGCGCGTTCCGAAGTGGAAGTTCTTTGTGCCGCCCTCCGGATTGAATCCCATCGACACCGCGATCGCTTCAAGAAATGTCGATTTTCCCGAGCCGTTTTCACCGATCAGAAACGTGACCTTCGGGTGCGGGACCAGCGATTCGAACGCCCGGATGGCGGGTAGACAAAACGGATAGCGGTCGAACGAGTCGACCTTCTCGCGTAAAAGGGAAATCCGGCTGATGTACTGGTTGGAAATCATCGCAGGCGCGTTGACAGGGGCCGCGTCATTCTAACCCCAACACCGTCACCCCCACTTCCATCCGATGCGCGCCGCCGCCGAGAATCGTCCCACGCAGTAACGACACATCGCTGTAATCGCGCCCGATCGCAAGCGTTACATGATCGAGATCGGCAAGCACGTCATTGGTCGGATCGAGATCGATCCAGCCGCTAGCCGGACAATGCACCGACACCCACGCATGCGAAGCATCCGCGCCGATCAGCCGCGGCTGGCCCGGCGGCGGATCGTTGCGCAGATAGCCGCTGACGTAGCGCGCGGGCAAACCGAGCGAGCGCAAACAGCCGATCATCACCTGCGCGAAATCCTGACACACGCCGCTCCTCAGTTCGAACGCGCGCTCGGCCGGCGTATCGAACAGCGTCGCCGATGGCTTGTACGTGAAGTCCTCGTGAATACGATGCATCAGATCGATCGCGCCCGCGACGAGCGACCGGCCGGGCGTGAAGCTCGGCAACGCATAGGCGCGCAGCGTCGGCCGTAGCGCAATATTCGGCGAAGCGAAGCAGTACTCCGCCTCGGCACGGAACGCGCCGCCCAAGCGAAACCGCAGCGCCTCGGCCACCGTTTCCCAGCCGGGGGTAGCCTCGGCGTCGAGGTCGGTCCAGCGCGGCGTCAGCGCGACCGTGGTTTCGCTGACGAGTTGCAGGCGCTCGTGCGGTGTATCGAGCGCGAAGTACAGCACGTCGTTGCCGAATGCGTCGATGCGGCTATGCTGATACGACGGCTGCGGCTCGATCCGCTCGCTGCGTGAGATCACACGCTGCCACGGACACGCGAGCGGCCGGATCGTCGCCAGATGCTGCGCGGTTTCGACATACGTCGAGTAATGGTAAACAGTGCGATGCGAAACAGACAGCACCGTCGACGCGTTCTTCATGCCCACACCTGCGAGGCGACCGTGGTCGCGTGACTGAAATAGCGCGCGCTGATCTCATGCGCGGCCGCGTTGGCGAAGCCGCCGATCTGATCGCACAACGCGATGAGCGTGACATACGCACCGTGTTCGTCGACCTCGCACAGCGATTCGAGCGACGGCAGCACCTCGACGGGCGGCAGCAACTCTGCGAACGGCCGATGCCGCACGCTGCCCGCCGCGATGGCGATCTCGTCAAGCTTGTTACGCAGCCGCTCGTACACGCCATAAATACCGCGCGGATTGTGCGGCTCGATCACGAGCAGATCGAGCAGCGCGGGCACCTCGAAACGCCCCGGATACAACGAGCGATACGTGAGCGTGCTGTCGAACATTTGCAGCAGCAGATCGAAGCCGGCCGGCGTCGCGAGTTGGCCGTTCACGGCAACACCGCGCATGAACGCGGCCATCGTCGCGACGCGCTCGATATGACGTCCGACGAACAGCAGCCGCCACGCTTCATCGCGCGTCATGCGGTCGCCTTGCGCGCCGCTGATCGCCGATAGTTGCACCGACAGATGCTCGAGCGCATTTGCGAGCGTCACGCGGTCGTAGCGATCGAACGCATTGCCGCTGTTCGTGGCACCCGCGCCGCCGTTGCCCGCGCCCACGGCTGGCGACAACACCTGCAACGCGTCCTGAAAGTCGTTGCGCGCCGCGAGGATCATGCGCCAATGATCATTC
The DNA here is from genome assembly GCF_050434085.1 of Paraburkholderia sp. UCT70. Classification (NCBI taxonomy): domain Bacteria; kingdom Pseudomonadati; phylum Pseudomonadota; class Betaproteobacteria; order Burkholderiales; family Burkholderiaceae; genus Paraburkholderia; species Paraburkholderia sp. UCT70. The sequence continues at coordinate 3,081,413 of NZ_JBNPVZ010000002.1, forward strand.
GACAAACGCCCGCGCACCTCGCCGTTCGCGCGCGCCTGGCAATTGAGGTTCTGGCTGATGCTGACGCTGCCCGCGCTCTCGCCGAGATTCGCGACGAGCGCGCGCTCGAACGTCTGCGGCGACGGCAGCCCGTGCGGCGACGCGAAGTCGCCCGACTGCACGAGGCCGCACCACGTCGCGAGTTCGACCAGCGTCGCGAACATCGAATCGGCGTCGTTGCTTTCGAGCGAGCCGAGAATCAGCCGCAGCAGACGCACGTTGTTTTCCGCCCGCTCGCCGTAACGGCCCGCCCAGAACAGGTTCTCCGCGGCACGGCTCGATACCGTACGATGCTTGCGCGTGAGATCGGCGGGCTGCATCGGCGAAGGCAGCAGCGTGAACGTCGAGCTTGGCTGGCTCGACAGCACCCAGGTATCGACGCTGCTGCCGCCGTGCTGCATCGATACCGTGGTCTGACGCTCCGCGGCCATGCGCGTGAAACCGCCCGGCATCACGTGCCAGCCGCCGTTGACGTCGGCGATCGCATAGACGCGCAGCACCGACGGCCTTCCGCCGATCGTGCCCTCCTCGAAGCGCGGCGTGCAGGAAAAGCGCTGCTCCTGCTGGATCGTGAACGCGTCGGGCAACGCGTCGATGCGCTCGCGCCATGCCGCGAGGGGCTGCCTGCCCCCTTCGATGCCGGGCGGCGCATCGCGTCCCGTGAGCGGCCAGGTCGGCACGATGAACGCGTCGTCGAGATGCGCGAACGCATGCTCGCGCGCGGGCCGTTCGCCGCACCACCAGGTCGGCACGCCGGGCAGCAGCAGCTCTTCGCCGAGCAACGCTTCGGCGATACCCGGCATGAAACCGTGCAACGCCGGCGACTCGGCGAACCCCGAGCCCGGCACGTTCGACACGATCACATTGCCCGCGCGCATCACCTGCAACAACCCCGGCACGCCGATCGTCGAATCGGCGCGCAGTTCGATCGGGTCGCAGAATGCGTCGTCGAGACGGCGCAGCACGACGTGCACGCGTTCGAGGCCGGCCAGGGTCTTCAGATAGAGCCGGTCGCCGCGCACGGTCAGATCCTTGCCTTCGACCAGCGTGACGCCGAGATAGCGCGCCAGAAACACATGCTCGAAATAGGTTTCGCTGTACGGCCCAGGCGTGAGCAGCGCGATATGCGGTGACGCGTCAGCGCTTTCCTCGTTGCGCATCGTCGCTTGCGCGGCCTGCACGAGCGTCGCGATCAGTTGCGAATAGAGCGGCGCGAGCCGGCTCACGCGCAGCGAGCGGAACGGCTCCGCGAGGAGCGTCGACACGATCAGGCGGTTTTCGAGCGCGTAGCCGAGGCCGGACGGCGCCTCGGTGCGATGCGCGATCACGCTCCACTCGCCGCCCGGCGTACGCGCGAGATCGAGCGCGACGACCTGCAGATACTGACCGCCGGGCGGCGTAAAGCCCTTCACCGAACGCAGATAGCCCGGATGGCCGAACACCAGCGCGGGCGGCAGTTGGCCATGTTCGAGCAGCGTCCGCGGTCCGTAGATGTCGGCAACGATCGCGTTGAGCAGATGCGCGCGCTGCGCGACGCCGCGCTCGAGGTGCGCCCACTCGGCCTCGCTGATCAGGAACGGCAGGAGGTCGAGCGCCCATGGCCGTGACTTGCCGTTGTCCGCGTAGACGTTGTAGCTGATGTCGTTGTCGCGGATCTGCTGCGCGATCGACGCGTGATGGTCCGCGAGCCGCGCCACGCCGTCTTCGTCGAGCAGTGCGAAGAACTGCCGCCACGGCTCGCGAAGCGCGCCCGACGCGTCGCGCAGCTCGTCCCAATGTCCGTCATGACCCGGCAGCAATCGCAACAGGGACGAAGCGTCCGCCGGCATGGCGGACGCTTCGAAGGGCAAAGTCGATTGAAAGGCCAAGGTCGTTTGCTGTCAGTGATGCGTGTTTTTCAACGGTGGCGCAGATCGAGTGTGAACGGAAACTCGCGGCTGCGCTGCGGTCCGCCCACGACGAGCGGCCCGGGCGTATGACCCGACGCGAAGAAGCGCGCGCGTCGCCGGCTTTCCGCCTCGTAGGCGTTCACCGGGAAGGTCTGATAGTTGCGCCCGCCCGGATGAGCGACATGATACTGGCATCCGCCGAGCGAGCGGCCGCTCCATGTGTCGACGAGGTCGAACGTGAGCGGCGCGTGTACGCCGATCGTCGGATGCAGCGCCGACGACTGCGACCACGCGCGAAAACGCACGCCGGCCACGTACTCGCTGACGCGGCCGGTCGGCTGCAAAGGCACCGGCACGCCGTTGACGCTCAGCACGTGACGATTGCCGTTCAACCCGAGCGCGCGCACCTCGAGCCGCTCGACCGACGAATCGACATAGCGCACCGTGGCGCCGCTCGCGCCCTCCTCGCCCATCACGTGCCATGGTTCGAGCGCATTGCGGATCGTCAGGTCGATGCCGCTCAGCGTCATCTCGCCGACGAGCGGGAAGCGGAATTCGAAGTGCGGCGCGAACCAGGCGCTATCGAAGGCGAAGCCGGCTTCGCCGAGCTCGGCGAGCACGTCGTCGAAATCCATCTTCACGAAGGTGCCGAGCAGGAAGCGATCGTGCAACTCGGTGCCCCAGCGGGTGAGCCGCTGCGTGTACGGCATGCGCCAGAATCGCGCGACCAGTGCGCGCAGCAGCAGTTGCTGCACGAGACTCATGCGCGCGTGCGGCGGCATCTCGAAGCCGCGCAGCTCCAGCAGGCCGAGGCGGCCGGTCGGGCCGTCGGGCGAATACAGCTTGTCGATGCAGAACTCGGCGCGGTGCGTGTTGCCGGTCACGTCGATCAGGATGTTGCGCAGCGCGCGGTCGATCGTCCACGGCGGCAGGTTGCCGCTGTCGCGGCCGCCGAGCAGATCGACCTGGCGTTGCAGTTCGGAGAACGCGATCTCGAGTTCGTAGACCTGATCGTTGCGCGCTTCGTCGACGCGCGGTGCCTGGCTCGTCGGTCCGATGAACAGTCCCGAGAACAGATACGACAGCGACGGATGGTTGTGCCAGTACGCGATCAGGCTCGCGAGCAGATCGGGCCGGCGCAGGAACGGGCTGTCGGCCGGCGTCGCGCCGCCGAGCACGAAGTGATTGCCGCCGCCGGTGCCAGTGTGGCGCCCGTCGAGCATGAACTTCTCGCTGCTCAGATAGCTGTGCGCGGCCGACTGATATAGGTACTCGGTGTGATCGACGAGCTCGTCCCAGTTCGCGGCCGGATGAATGTTGACTTCGATCACGCCGGGGTCCGGTGTCACCTGCAGCACTTTCAGACGCGGATCGCGCGGCGGCGGATAGCCTTCGAGCACGATCTGCATCTTCAGCTCCGCGGCCGTCGCTTCGACTGCGGCGAGCAGGTCGAGATAGTCGTCGAGATCGGTCAGCGGCGGCACGAATACGTGCAGCAGCGTACGGCCGCTGCCGAACGAATCGGCTTCGGCTTCCGGGCCGGCCGCGCGTTTCGGGTCGCGCACCTCCACGCACACCGCGGTACGCAGCGTGTCCTTCGACGATTCGCCAAGCGCGGGCAGCGATTCGTCATGGCGCTGCGACGCATACGCGAGCACGCCGCCGTGCGGCATGCCGCTCAGCAGATCGGCCGCCGGCAGCGACAGCGCGGCCGCCTGCCGCGCGCTCGTCTGTTCCTCGGTGATCTGCCGGCCCTCGCGCCCGCCTTCGTACTGCACGCGCAACTGCGCGGCCGTGCGCAGCGGCTGCGGCGGTGCGAACGGATCGTGCGCGTGCTGATACGGATAGTCGGTCTTCGACACCCACGGCAGCGATTCGAGCGGCAGCCGGTAGCCCATCGGCGAATCGCCGGGAATCAGATACATGCGGTCGTCGCGGAAGAACCAGCGGCCCGTGATCCACGTCGGCGTGATGCCCGGCGCGCCGCGCTCGCGGCCGATCGGCAGCACGTAGCCCGCCGGGCTCGCGAGCCCGGCGTCGAATACGCGCCGCAGTCGCGCGCGTTCGAGCTCGTCGTCGAGCCGCGAGTCGAACGGATCGACGTTGACTGGCAGGCGACGCTCGCGCCACAGGTAGTACCAGGTGTCTTCGTAGCCGGGCTGGATGCAGTCGGGGTCGAGCGACAACTTCGCGGCCAGATGCGCGATGAAGCGTTGCGCGTCGGCGGCCGTGTAGCGGCCCGGCTCGCGTTCGTCGGCGAACAGGGCCGGGTTGTGCCAGCATGGCTCGCCGTCGGCGCGCCAGTACAGCGACATCGCCCAGCGCGGCAACTGCTCGCCCGGATACCACTTGCCCTGGCCGATATGCAGGAAGCCGTTCGCGCCGTAGCGGTCGCGCAGCCGGTCCATCAGCGCGACCGCGTAGCCGCGCTTGGTGGGTCCAAGCGCGTCGGTGTTCCATTCGGCGGCGTCGCGATCGCGCACCGATACGAAGGTCGGCTCGCCGCCCATCGTCAGTCGCACGTCCATGTCGGCGAGTTCGTAGTCGACCCGCGCGCCCATCTTCAGCACGTCGTGCCACGCGGCTTCGCTATACGGCTTCGTGACGCGCGGCGACTCGAGCACGCGTTCGATCGACATCGTGTGTCCGAACTCGACCTCGCTTTCGTCGACCGCACCCGAGATCGGCGCCGCGCTGCCCGGCTCCGGCGTGCACGCGACCGGTATGTGCCCTTCCCCCGCAAGCAGCCCCGAGGTCGGATCGAGCCCGATCCAGCCCGCCCCTGGCAGATAGACCTCGCACCACGCGTGCAGGTCGGTGAAGTCGACCTCGGTGCCGCTCGGGCCGTCGATCGATCTGACGTCGGGCGCGAGCTGCAGCAGATAGCCCGACACGAAGCGCGCCGCGAAGCCCAGCTGCCGCAGCGTCTCGACGAGCAGCCAGCCCGAATCGCGGCACGAGCCCGCCGCGTTGGTCAAGGTTTCCTCCGGCGTCTGCACGCCCGGCTCCATCCGGATCAGGTAGCGGATCTCGCGTTGCAGCCGCTGGTTCAGCGCCACCAGGAAGTTCGCGGTGCCGGCCGGCGTGCGGTCGATGCTCGCGACGAACTCGGCGAAGCGCGGCGTCATCGGCCGCTTCACGCGGTAGGGCGCGAGTTCGGCCGCCAGCTCCGGCGCGTAGTCGAATGGAAATTGCTCGGCCGATGGTTCGAGAAAGAAGTCGAACGGGTTGTAGACGGCCATTTCGGCGACCAGATCGACGCTCACCTTGAACTCACGGGTCTGCTCGGGAAACACGAGCCGCGCCTGATAGTTGGCGAACGCGTCCTGCTGCCAGTTGATGAAGTGCCTCGCGGGTTCGACGCGCATCGAGTACGACAGGATCGGCGTACGACAATGCGGCGCGGGCCGCAGCCGCACGACCTGGGGTGACAGCGTGACCAGCCTGTCGTAGCGGTAATGAGTAACGTGATGCAACGCGACGCGTATGGACACTCCGGACTCCTCGACGAAGGGGGGCAGCCCGCCAAAAAAGCAAGCTCTATGCCGTTGCTGGACAAACCCGTATGAATCGTTTGGTGTTGTCTGAACTGCGTTTGCGTTGCGTACCGCGCGCCCTGCCGCGGGCTCGCGTCGGACCGTGCACCAAAGCGGCGCAGCGCCGATGCACGATCATGACCGTACTGTGCGTTAAAGCGGTGACGTCTGGCAATCGCGGCATGAAGATTGCGACCGGCTTTCGTCCGCTATCGCGTTGATGATGCCGCTTACCATGGCTCATCACCGCAAACGACATAGCACCGATCACGAGGCCCGCCAGATGAAAACCTTCCACTGCAATCGCTGCGCGCAACTCGTGTTCTACGAGAACGTCCGCTGCGAGCGCTGCGAGTCGCTGCTCGGCTATCTGCCTGAACTGCGGGAAATCAGCGCGTTCGGGGACGCCGGCGACGGCCGCTGGCGCAGCCTGCATCCCGAGGCGAATGGCGCACTGTTCCGACAATGCCACAACTACGCGGTCGAAAACGTCTGCAACTGGATGATCCCAGCCGATTCGCCCGACACGCTGTGCCACGCCTGCCAGTTGACCCGCACGATTCCGAATCTGAGCGAACCGGAAAACCGGCTCTACTGGTACCGGCTCGAAGTCGCGAAGCGGCGTCTGCTGTACACGCTGGGCGAGCTTGGCCTCGACGTGCGATCGCGCGACGCGGACCCCGAGCGCGGTCTCGCCTTCGAGTTTCTCGCCGACGGCGGCGCCGGCAAGCCCGTGATGACCGGTCACGACAACGGGCTGATCACGCTGAACATCGCCGAGGCGGACGACGCGCATCGCGAGAAAGTGCGCACCGCGATGGGCGAGCCGTACCGCACGCTGCTCGGCCACTTCCGCCACGAGACGGGCCACTACTTTTTCCGCCACCTGATCGAAACCGAGCCGCGCTGGCTCGAACCGTTTCGCAAGCTGTTCGGCGACGAGCAGGCCGACTACGGCGAAGCGCTGGACGCCTACTATCGCGACGGCGCGCCGGCCGACTGGCAGGCGTCGTACATCAGCGCTTACGCGACGATGCATCCGTGGGAAGACTGGGCGGAGACATGGGCGCACTATCTGCTGATCGTCGACGTGCTCGACACGTCGACGTCTTACGGCCTCGCGCTGCTGCCCGACGATCCGAGCGAGCCGACGCTGACCGACCGCACGCCGGTCGAGGACGCGAGCTTCGGCAATCTGATGAAGCGCTGGTTTCCGCTCACCTATGCGCTGAACAGTCTGAATCGCAGTCTCGGCATGCCCGACGGCTATCCGTTCACGCTCGCCGCGCCGGTGGTCGACAAGCTGCGCTTTGTGCATCGCGTGATCGCGGCAGCGGGTGACAAGCGCGACAAGCGGGGCGACCGCGAGCCAACAAGCGCATAAAAAAGCCCGCCGCCGGACCAGCCGGCAGCGGGCGCATATGACGCGCATCATCGAGCCGCGAGCAACCGGCTACACGCGCTCGGCTCGCCACTTCAATACGCGACTTCAGTACGCCACATAAGGCCCCTTCCCACCCGGCGTCGACTGCTGCTCGATCGCCGCATAGACATTGCGACCGTAGAAGAACGGCAGCCCCCAGTCGAACACCGTCGACGTGACGAACGCCGGGCCCGCGAGCAGCGGCAATGCCGAGTCGCCGCTATAAGTCTGCGCGATCGACATCGCATTGCCGACGTTGAACGTCACCGCGCTCGTCGTGCCATTCACGCCTTCGATCATCGCGCTCAACTGCTGCGTCGAGCTCGGGCAGTAATAAGCGCTGTTCGGGCTCGCGCAGGCCGGCATCAAGGTGGTCTGGAAGAAGAGTCCCGTCGAGCCGCTGTCCATAATGCTGCGCGTATACGTGGTGCCGTTCTGCACCGTCGTGAACGTGCCGTTCGACGGGCTCACACCGACCACCTGCGCCCCGCCGAGCGCATTGTTGCTCTGCGTGCCGATGCCGAACACGAGTTGCCCCGACACCGATGGCGCGCCGCCCGACACGGTCGGCAGACTGAGCATCGAGCCGTTGTTGTCGATCGCGAAGTACGGCACCGGATTGGCGACCTGGCACGTCTCCGCGAGCGGTATCGATGTGCAGCTGGTGCCGCTGCACCCGTAGTAGGTCGCGGGGATCGCCTGTTGCACGCAGTTCGCGCCGCAGTCGTGCTTGAACACACCGATGCCGAGAATGCCGTTCGCCTGCAAGGCGGCCGGCGTATTGCGCGCCGCGCCGACGGCCGCGCAATCGCCCGGCAGCGACGCATAGCCCGGATCGATCACCTGGATCGGCAGCGCAGCGGCTTTCTCGCCCGCGATCTGCACATCGGCGAGCTTCACCGCGCCCCACGTGTAGCCGTCGAAGAACTGCATGCATTCGGCAACAAGGTTGCCCGAGCCGTCCTTCTGCTGCGGCAGGCTCATCGACGCGGGCAATTGCGACGCGAACACGCGCACGCCCCACGAGCCGGTATCGACGAGCACGTGATCGATCGTCTGGCAGTTGCTGGTGCCGGGCGCGCAGACCGTGATGCTGACGAACGGCATGTTCGGCACGTTGCTGACGCCCGAGTCGACCGTCACGCGCACCGCGTTGGCGGCCAGCACCTGCGGCGACGGCGACGTGTTGGTCACGGTCGAACCCGACGAGCTGGTCGAGCTGCCCGAACCGTTCGAGTTGCTGGAGGTGCTCGAATTGGCCGTGGTGCTCGCGCTGCCGCCCCCGCCGCCGCCGCCGCCGCACGCGCTCAACAGCAGCGCGAGAACCACGATGGGCGCCGCACCCAGCAGAGTCATCCACGAAGACCTGGATCGCATGATTCGCTCCGTTATTGAATAACGCTGACGTCGACGCCCGCGGGCACCGCCTGCGGCAGATAGGCGTAGCCGGTGAACGCGCGCAGATGGCCGCTCGAGAACACCACGAGATCACTGTTCGAGACCGCGAGCGGCGCGCCGCGCCGCGCCGTGCTGGCGGCGACGTAGGCATCGAAGGACGCGCCGAGCATCGCCTTCAGATCGGGCAGCGTCGGGCCATCCCACGCGACGCCGAACACGATGCCGTTGGCCGCCACGTATTCGCGCACCTGGGTGCCGGACGGCAGCGTCAGCGCATGCACCGAAAACGCGCCCTGTGCGCTGGCCGCGCGAGCAACCGCATGCAGGCGCGTCTGATCGCCGTCGACGGTGCTGGCGTTCTGGCCGAGCGTCGCGTGCGCGCCGAACGGCAACGCGCAGCTTGCCCCGAGCATTGCGCAGGCAATGCGGGTAAGAAGCATCGGTTTCAAGAGATTTCCTTCGAGGTGAAACGCCGCGACCTGCATGTAGCCGATCACAAACGCGAGACTAGGGGCGCACACCTGACCGGCAAAGCCGGTTGCCTTCACGCCGGTTGGGCTGCGTGAATGCGTCTACGGAAAGGGGAGGCGAAACTTTAGTCAGGGGAATGGCGCGCGGCAATCGTTTGCGGCGCGATCGAAACTGTTCGGAGTTGTTGAATCGATCGACCGGGTTTGATCAGCGTGGGCAAAGCCTTTTGGCGACAATGCTTTGACGCTTATTCGGTTTCCGTCTGACGTTTAGAACTGACCGACTGCGAAAATTACGGCCGCCACGCGTAAAAGTTGCGAACGTGAGCAGCGTTTGTTCATCGATGTAAGCGTCTGCCGAATAACGAGCGGGCGGAGTCCACATTCCTCTGACTACGTGAGGCTTGCGACGCAAATCCCGACGGGCAAAAAAAGCGGAGGGCCTGGCGGCCCTCCGCGTCATAGATCGTCCGGAACTCGCGGCGTGCGCTACTTCTTCTGTTGCTGAAGAAGCGACTTCAACTCCTGCACGTTCTCCTCGACGCGTTTCGCGATCACCCCATACGACTCCGCCTGCGTCTGATACGCGGCTTGTGCGAGCTGTTGCATGTCGGCGAGCGATTTGTGCAGGCTCTGCTGGATCAGCTCCGCGGTTTTGCTCGACGGCGCGGTGCCGGCCGCCGTGAGCTGCGCAGTCAGCGCCTGTAGCTCGCCCAGCGTGGTGCGCAGCATGTCGGCCTGTTTCTGCGCGAGCGACTGCATCCCCTGGAATGCTGTCTGATTCGCCTGAACCAGCGCTTCCATGTCCTTTCGGCGCGCTTCCATGATGGCGGGCACGTCGAAGCCGGGGAGCTTGAACTGCTCCAGCATTTTGGTTAGATCGCCAAACGGATTGGCTGCATCGGGTCGGTCCATGCGAAATCCTCCTTGCGGTTGAAGACTCATCGCCTCTGCGTCGCCCGCACCAGGCGCGACGCCGATGCCGGCGGCTGCGTGTGCCGCGCGTGCCGCCACAGCAAGGTGCTTTTGGGGTCGCACGGCACATCGGAGCAATCATGCGCTATCTGGCTGGGTTGCGCCAGCGGGCTCACCCTGGCGAAAACCGGTTCACGGCAACTTGCGTCGCTTCGAGGTCCGCGCCGCTAAGCCGCGCGCCGCGAAAGGCTCGGAAAGTTACTGAATGGCTTTCGTAACCCGACGAATCAGCGGGTCGACTATCGTTGCGAGGAGCCGGTCCATCGTGGCGCCGGCGCTGTTTTCGATGGGAGCGACATCATGAGAAAAGCATTCTTCGGCACGGCCGTGGCCGCGGTTCTTGGCATCATCGCGACGGCCGCGCTCGCCGACGACGGCATGCCGCCGCCCCCGCCCGCCGCTATGCACGACGGCGGCCCGCGCGGCGACGGGCCGCCGGGGCATGGTCCGATGATGGGTCATCCGAGCCCAGCTTTCGCGGTGATCAATGATCTCGAACAACTGCGCCGTCTATACGCGCTAAACGGTCATGAAGGCGAGATCATCGCCGTCTACCACGACGTGCTGAACAAGACCCAGGACCCGATGCTGCGTCACTACGTGTACGACTCGCTCGCGCGCGAGCAACTGAAGCCCGCCAATCCCGAGCAGGCGATCGCGACGCTACGCACGAGTCTCGCCGAAGATCTCGTGGCGGCGAACAAGGCGCCGCATGGTCCGCCGCCGGGTCAGCCAGCGGCACAACCGCAATAAATTTTCATCGCGAATTGCGAATAAAGCGCCGCCCCACGTGGCGCCTTTTCTTTGCGCCGGAAGCGCTCCCGCCGCCCCGCCCCGCGCAGCTTTCCGGGACTACGTTACCTGTCCCACATTGGCGCTTCACTGACGCTTTTCATCTTCCGTCAGGTGATTACGATAGGAGCTCCGCAACGTCAGGGCAGGGTGAAGGAATGCGCTATCCGCTTGACATGGCCATTGCCGCCGCCCTGCTAGTTTTCGTCCTGTGCTGCATCGTCAAGCTCGCTTTGAACTGATCGGCGGCTCGACGTCCGCGCGCTCTTCTTCGTTTCGCCGTGACATCGCTCGAAATAATTGTTGAATGGAGTTCGGCGAGCCGCTCACCCATACTTCGTTCGCTGCCGGTGCGTGACGAATCACAGACGCATGAGATCGAAAGGCTTCACGTGCGAATCCCTTCGCCGATGATCGACGATCCCACGGTTGCCCGATCATCGGCGATGGACTCGAACAGACTGGCACCGCGTGCCGACCACAGGATCATCATGTTGACTTCAGTGAACTTCATCAAAAAGAACGCCGCCCGTTTCACCTGCATGGCACTCGTGTGCGGCGGCGCGCTGCTGAGCGGCTGCGCCGGCGCCAGCGTCACGAATCTGAGCGCGACGAGCACGTCCGCGACGGCCGACGCAGGCACGCAATCGACGATGCATCCGGACACGATCTACGTCTACACGTTCGATGCCGATCCGCAGCAGGTCAAGCTCGACAACGGCGGCATGCTGCAAAAACTGAAGATGCAGATGTCGGGCTCGTCGGACGCGCAGAAGCAGGTTGCCGATGCCGCCCAGGTGCGCGAGCAGGTCGCCGACGAGATCGTCCATCAGCTGCAGGCGATGGGTCTGCACGCGGTGCGCACCGACGCGCCGGTGCCCGCCGGCCAGAACGTGCTGCTCGTGCAAGGCAGCTTCGAGACGATCGACGCTGGCAATCGCCGTCGCCGCACGCTGATCGGCTTGGGCGCGGGCAAGAGCGAGGTGAGCAGCGCGGTGCGGATCGTCTACCAGCCCGCGGGCGGCACGCCGCGTGTCGTGCAGAGCTTCACGGCCAACGCGGACAGCGGCAAGATGCCCGGCATGGTCGAAACCGCCGGGGTCGGCGCGGCGGCCGGCACCGTCGCGACCGCGGCAGCGGCCGGCGCGGGCCTGCACGGCGTGACCGAAACGAAGCGCGCGGGCGTGTCGGACGATGCAAAGCGCCTCGCCGATGCAGTCGCGAAACAGATCGCGCAGTTCGGCGTGCAAGCCGGCTGGATGCAGACCGCGCGAAAGAGCTGAGCAGTTGAGCGCGGCGGGTTGCGCGTCCGACTAAAGAGCGCGGTTGAAAAGCGCGGCGGTGTGGAGCGATGCCCACGCCGCCGCGCTTTTTTATCGACGCGCGCCCCGTCGCTAGCCGCGCCACAACCCTCGCAGCAGTGCGAGCAGCGCGGCCGGCGCCGTGCCCTTCTGGCAATAACCGTCGAAGTTGTGGCGCTCGCGGCCGGTTTGCCTCACGTGGTCCTCGTCCAGCGACGTAAACGCGACGATGCCGAGGCTGTGCGTCGGCAGATAGCGGCGCAGCGCGCTCGCCGTTTCGTAGCCGTCGCGCTCCGGCATCATGATGTCGAGCACGACGACGTCGGGCACCCAGTTGCGCACGCAGTGCAGCGCCGCCGTGCAGCCGGTCGCGGCGCGCGCCTCGACGCCCTCGTAGGAAAGCCAGGTGGCAAGCGCTTCGCCGGCGTTCTCGTTGTCGTCGATGACGAGCACGCGCGGCACGTCGTGCAATAGCTGGACCTCTCGGGCGCTCCACCTCTGGCAGGTAGTCGGATTTCGTGGCATGTATGGCGGCCTGCGAGTAAACCTTTGGGCGGGTAGCAAGCGCTGTACCGCGCCTGCGTCGGCGTCAAACCGGTGCGTCGCGGCGGCTCGACGTCATCGAAAACCTCCACTTTTGCCATCAGTTCTGTAAAACGTTGCGCCTCTACAATAGGAATGATTCCTATTTGCACTATAATTCCGCCGAACCTTTCGTTCCGCGCTCGGACTGCTTACATAAACGGCATCATCCGCGCGTGCAACCAGGAAAAATGCCGCCCGGATTCCAACTAGCGCCCCGGGACGGAAGATCGACGAGCACGCCTACTTTCCAATTCATGTCCGTTTCACGCTGGAATCGCCCGCAGGCCACGCCTGCTCAAGCCACTCTGCATCGCGCCACCATCCTTGCCGCCATCGCCGTCGCTTTCAGTGTCCCGGCCAGCGCGTTCGCTCAATCCACCGACTCCGCCCCCGCCGCCGACGGCACGCTGCCCGCCATCAAGGTTCAGGCGGCCGCCGTCGAAGAGTTGCCCGGCGACCTGTCGCCGACATACGCAGGCGGCCAGGTCGCACGCGGCGCCGACTACGGCGTGCTCGGCAAGCAGCGCAACATCGACATGCCGTTCAGCATGACGACCTACACGGCCAAGCTGATCAAGGATCAGCAGGCGCGCACGCTCGCCGACGTGGTCGAAAACGACCCGTCGGTGCGAACCGCGTACGGCTATGGCAACTTCTCGGAAGTGTTCGTGATTCGCGGCTTCCAGCTCAATGCCGACGACATCTCGATCAACGGTCTGTACGGCGTTACGCCGCGCCAGTTGGTCTCGACCGCGGCGGTCGAGCGGGTCGACGTGTTCAAGGGCGCCAACGCGTTCCTGAACGGTGCTTCGCCGACGGGCTCGGCGATCGGCGGCGGCGTGAACGTGCAGCTGAAGCGAGCGGAGGACACGCCGACCACCAACGTGACACTCGCAACCAGCGGCTCCGGCGAGTTCGGCGCGCAGGTGGACGTCGGCCGACGCTTCGGCAGCGAAGGCCAGTTCGGGATCCGCGTGAACCAGGCGAATCGTGACGGCGAGACGAGCATCGACGGCGAACACCGCCGCGACAACACCACGGCCGTCGCGCTCGACTGGCGCGGCGACAAGCTGCGTCTGTCCGGCGACTTCCTGTATCAGCGCGAGCACGTCAGCGACGGCCGCCCGGTCGTCTACTTCACCGACGCGATTCCCGCCGTGCCGCCGGCAACGTACAACTACGCGCAGAACTGGTCGTACACGAACCTCGAAGACACCGTCGGCATCCTGAAGGCCGAATACGACTTCCTGCCGGGCTGGACCGCTTATGCGGCCGGTGGTGTGCGCCGCACGGTCGAGCAAGGTGAGTACTACTCGCCGACCTATTCGTCGACCGGCGTCACCGGTGCCCGTCTCGGCGTGCCGTACAACCAGAATTCGACCTCCGCCGAAGTCGGCGTGCGCGGCCGCTTCGACACTGGCCCGGTGTCGCATATGGTTGCGGCGGGCGGCGCCATCACGAGCGAGAACACCAACTCCGCGTGGACCTACGCCTTCATGGGGCCGGTCTCGCTCTACAACACGGTGCAGACGCCTTACCCGGCCACGACGATGTCAGGCGGCAACCTGGCCGATCCGGGCATGACGGCCACCACGGTGATCCGCAGCGTGTCCGCGTCCGACACGCTCGGCTTCCTGCATGACCGGGTGCTGTTCACCGTCGGCGCGCGTCGCCAGCAGATCGCGACGGCCAACTACGACAACACGGGCATCGGCAGCGGCAACTACAGCGACGGCATCACGACGCCGCTGTTCGGCGTCGTTCTGCGCCCGACGCAGAAGGTGTCGATCTTCGCGAACCGCAGCGAAGCGCTGGCCGCGGGCAGCATCGCCCCGGCGGGCACGCTGAACTACGGTCAACAACTGGCGCCGGTCCGCACGAAGCAGTGGGAAGTGGGTGTCAAGTACGACACCGAAAGGCTCGGTGCGTCGTTTGCCGCTTTCCAGATCGAACAGCCGTCGGCGTTCACCGACCCGGCCACGCATATCTATGGCCTGAACGGCAACGAACGCCATCGCGGTCTCGGAGCCGAAGTGCACGGCGAGCCGCTCAAGGGCCTGCGTCTGCTGGCCGGCGCTTCGCTGATGGACGCGACGCTCGAGAACACACAAGGCGGAACGTACGACGGCAACCGTCCGGTGGGCGTGCCGACTTTCCTGTTCAACCTGGGCGCCGATTACGACATTCCGATGGTGCCGGGGCTCGCGGTCAACGCGCGCTGGATCCATACCGGTGCGCAGGAAGCGAACGCGGCCAACACGCTGTCGATCCCGTCGTGGAGCCGCTTCGACCTGGGGGCGCGTTACGAGACGTCCATCTACGGCAAGAGGACGACGTTGCGCGCCACCGTGCAGAACGTGACGAACAAGGCGTACTGGTCAGCCGTGTCGGCCTACGGCGCGACGACGTACCTGACCCAGGGCGCACCGCGTACGTTCCTGTTGTCGGTCAGCACCGACTTCTGATTGTCTGACGTGATGTCGGTCGCCTGTGCCAGCGGTTTGCATGCATGACAAAACGCTGCCACGCTTTCGGGCTGGCAGCGTTTTAGTGTTTCCGCGCGAACTGAACGGCGTGGCGCCGCCCCTCGTCACTCGACCGGCGGCTCGCCTTCGGGTTTTTTCTTCGGCCGCTGCGCATCGGCGGCGCGCTGCGGCAGCTTGCTCTGTTCGTTATCGCTGTGCCTGACGGGCTGAGGATGATTGAACGGTTCGTCGACGTCTTTCATGGTGTGCCTCCGTGCCAACGCAACACAACTCAACACACAAAACGACGCTCATGAATGTTCGGCGGACCGCGCGATCTCGCCCGTGCCTGCGACTGCGGCCGGCGCATCGGTTGCCGCGCCCATCGTCACCAGCACGCTGCACGTCACGCGATCGAGCAGCAGTCCGTCGTGCCGGCCACCCCACCATCGCGCGAGTCCATGACTGCGACGATGACCGACGACGACCAGATCGGCCTTCAGATCGTTAGCGAAAAACGGAATCTCATCGAGTGGTTCGCCGATCGCGAGATGACCGGTCGCGCGAATTCCGCGTGCGGCGAGCTTCTGTAAGCCCTCGTCGAGCAGCGTTTTGGCGGATTCGTTGATGAAATCGACCGGCACCGCGGACGTGATGTCCGCGCCCTGCATCCACGCCGTATTGTTGAGCACGGAAAGCAGATGCACTTCAGCGTTCAGGTCTTGCGCGAGAGCGGCACCGTCCTTCAACGCGTGTTGTCCTTCGCGAGTTCCGTCGTAGCAGAGAAGAATGCGCTTGAAGCTCGACATGAGAACCTCCTTGCGCCGCGCGGCACGTGGTCAATTAATTATATGTCAATTCGTGATACATACCGCGCAACACCGATGCACGCAAATACCTACAGAAACGCCGTCAGACAGGCGCTATTTGCGAGTTTCGGTTACCACCGAATCCCTGCCCTGAAATAGCGGTTGCTCGGCGCGGCGGTCAGGAACGCCGCGCTACGACTCAGGCCACAGAAAGAAAACATGAGCAGCGTTTGCCGCGGGATCGACGGGCAAACCATAGCCATGCGACCGAGCGGTCCATGCCTCGTGCGGCGAACCGTTCGGCCATTTCACGAGCACCACCGCTCCGCTGGACAACTGGTCGACAAGGGTGCCGCCATACACGCCGATCACACTGCTTCGCACTCCGGTGCCGCACGATGCGGTGCAAGAGCCGCGCACCGGCTGCGGGTATCGGCCGGTCTGCTGCGCGGGTGAGAACGCATAGGCAAGCGGAACGGCGCAAACCGAAATAAGGAGGATTGTGAAACCTCGACGCGACGCAAGTTGTTTCATCGCGATTCCCTCGACGAACTACAGCCCCCAGATGATGTCCGCGTCCGAGTCGCGCGCCGCACGCATCATGTCCAGAAACGGCCACGCGCGCTGCGACAGCCGGTTGCGCGACTCGCGTTGATTACTGGTTGAGCAGTGCAACGCTTCGAGGGTCGTTTCCGCGGCCGTGTCTTCGGTGATGGCGGCTTCGAGCCGATCGATCGCGCGGTGCAGCTCGTCGTGGCTGATAACGCCCCGCTCGCCGAGCCGCTTGCCGATCAGACCAAGCAGATATTGCGCGAGATCCCTGAGCATGACGACATCCGGCGACGCCGTCGATTGAAACGTGATCATCATGATGGCTCCTTTATCGGTCTATCAGGCAACGGGCCAACCGGTCCTCCCAATCCGTCTGCTCTCATTTTATATCACGACGTGATAAACAAGAACGCGCCGAGGGGTGATTTAGGGCCATGCTGAAGCACGTCGGCCGTGTTCTCGACTGTCTGCGATATGCGACAGATTCCGCGCGCCGCGCAAGGGGCGGAGAACTTTTTATATCATATTGAAATATAATCATGACCAGACTGTATTCGCGTTGCCAGGGTCTCCCCGGTAATGTCGGGCCCGGCATCATCGACTACTTTCTGCTCCTATCTTGTCCCGCTCTCCTGCTCTCGGCTGGCTTGCCAGCTTTCTCCCTGCACCGGTCACCGTGAAATGGCACGAGCGTGCGCGTTCGTGCCTCGGCGCGCTGCTCGGCATCGCGTTCACCGGCGGTCTGATGTATCTGCTGCTCGGCCCCGTCGCAAATATTCCGCTGCTCGTCGCGCCGATGGGCGCTTCCGCCGTGTTGCTGTTCGCGGTGCCCGCGAGCCCGCTCGCGCAGCCATGGTCGTTCATCGGCGGCAACCTCGTGTCCGCGACGGTCGGCGTAACCTGCGCGATGCTGATCGGCGATCCGACGCTGGCGGCCGCCCTCGCGGTGGCGCTGTCGATCTCCGGCATGTTCGCGCTGCGCTGCGTGCACCCGCCGTCGGGCGCGGTCGCGTTGACCGCGGTGCTGGGCGGCCCGGTCATTCATGCGCTCGGCTACCGCTTCGTGCTCGAACCGATCGCGATCCAGTCGGCCGCGCTGCTGTTCGCGGCGCTCGTCTATCACGCGGCAACCGGCCACCGTTATCCGCATGCGGGATGCCAGCACCGCGCGTCGCCGAGCCAGGCCGCCGACGAAGCCGCGCGCGTCGGCTTCACGCGCGAAGACGTCAAAGCCGTGCTCGGGCGCCGTGACGAACTGCTCGACATCGACACCGACGACCTCTATTCACTGCTGCGCGAAACCCAGCTTCAGGCGTTCTCGCGCAGCTTCGACGAACTGCGCTGCGAAGACGTGATGTCGCGCCACGTCGTGTCGGTGTCGCCGGGCACGCGCGCCGCCGCCGCATGGCAGTTGTTCAAGCGCCACAACGTGAAGGCGCTGCCGGTCGTCGACGCGGCGCAGAAACTGCTAGGCATCGTCACGCGCGCCGATTTCGTCGACAGAAGGAGCTTCGGCGCGCTCAGTCCGATCCTGAACTACTTCGACGGCTGGCTGCGCGGCGATGCGCTTCGCACGTCGAACGTCGGCAGCGTGATGACCACCGACGTCTGCACCGTCGCCGTCACCGATCCGATCACGGAACTCGTGCCGATGTTCGCGAACTTCGGCCATCACCACATCCCGGTGCTCGACCGCGCGGGCCGCGCGGTCGGCATGATCACGCAGGTGGACCTGATCTCCGGCCTGTATCGGCAAACCGCCACCCGAGCCCGCGAGGCGGCCTGATTTTCAATTAAAAGACCGAGGAGACCTGCCGCGCAATGCCGTTGCGACGGCCGCAATTCGCTTATATACGTCATGACGTGATATATTTTCGGTTTTCTTCGCATCGGCGGATTTGCCATGAAAGTACGGACTCGCAAGCTCCTTAAGAGCGATTTCGAGCAGTTGTCGCAGTTTCGCTACCAGATGCGGCGCTTCGAGCGCTTCTCGGAGCAGGCCGCGCAAAGCGAGGGCATCACGCCGTTGCAATACCTGTTGTTGCTGCACATCAAGGGCTATCCGGAGCGCGACTGGGCGACCGTCGGCGAACTCGCGGAGCGTCTGCAGGCGCAACATCACGGCGTCGTCGCGCTGGTATCGCGCTGCGAGGCACTGAATCTCGTGCGCCGCCAGGTCAGCGAGACCGATCGCCGCCAGGTTGAAGTACACATCGAAAGAGCGGGAGAACGGGTACTCGAACGGCTTGCGGAACTGCATCGCGCCGAATTGAGATCGCTCGAAGGCTCCTTCCAGGTTCCACGGATCGACCTCGACTAACCATGAGCATGGATTCCCACAAACGCGACTTCGCGACGAATGCACGGCTGCCCGGCATCTTCGCGCTCGCCGCAGGCATCGGCTTCGTCAGCACGATTGCCGCCTTTGTTCTGCTGAACCTGATTCGCCTGTTCACCAATCTGTTTTTCTTCGGCACGCTGTCGTTCGTCGACCGCTCGCCCGCCACCAATACGCTTGGCATTTGGGTGATCGGCGTGCCGGTGATCGGTGGTTTGATCGTCGGGCTGATGGCGCGCTTCGGCTCCGAAAAGATTCGCGGCCACGGCATTCCCGAGGCGATCGAGGCGATCCTGTTCGGTAAGAGCAGGATGTCGCCGAAAGTGGCGGTGCTCAAGCCGTTGTCGTCGGGCATCGTGATCGGCAGCGGCGGGCCGTTCGGCGCGGAAGGCCCGATCATCATGACCGGCGGCGCGCTCGGCTCGCTGATCGCGCAGTGCGTGAAGGTCACGTCGGCGGAACGCAAGACGCTGCTCGTAGCGGGCGCGGCGGCCGGCATGACCGCGGTGTTCGGCACGCCGCTCGCGGCCGTGCTGCTCGCGGTCGAACTGCTGCTGTTCGAATGGCGGCCGCGCAGCTTCCTGCCAGTCGCGGTGGCGTGCGCGGTCGCTGGCTTCGCCCGCGTTATTTTCTTCGGTACAGGTCCGCTGTTTCCGCTACAGACTGCCGCGCCCGATGGCTGGTCGCTGCTGTCGTGCGCGGTCGCGGGCGTGTTGTCGGGCGCGCTGGCGTCCGGCCTGTCCGCCGCGCTCTACAAGGTGGAAGACCTGTTCGGCAAGCTGCCGATCCACTGGATGTGGTGGCCTGCGCTCGGCGGCATCGTCGTCGGCATCGGCGGCTGGCTCGAACCGCGCGCGCTCGGCGTCGGTTACGACGTGATCGGCGATCTGCTGCATCAGCACATTGCGGTGCAGGTCGCCCTTTTGCTGCTCGCCGTGAAGGCGGTGATGTGGGTCATCGCGCTCGGCTCGGGCACGTCGGGCGGTGTGCTCGCACCGCTCCTGATGCTCGGTGCCGGACTCGGCGCGGTGCTCGGGCATTGGCTCCCGGGCAGCGAACCGGCGCTGTGGCCGCTCGTCTGCATGGCCGCGACGCTTGGTGCCACGCTCGGCGCGCCGCTGACGGCCATCGTGTTCGCGTTCGGCCTCACGCACGACGCCAACGCGCTATTGCCGCTACTGACGGCAACGCTGATCGCGCACGGCTTCTCCACGGTCGTGATGCGGCGCTCGATCATGACCGAAAAAATCGCGCGACGCGGCTATCACATCTATCGCGAGTACGGCGTCGATCCGCTCGAGCGCCACTATGTCGACGAAGTGATGACCGCCTCGGTCGAATCGGTCGATGCCGCCACGACGGTCGGCGCAACGCTGCAGACGCTGTTCGGCGCGAACCAGCTGCGCCGCGCGTATCCGGTGGTGCGCGACGGCGCGGTGATCGGCGTGGCCGACCGCATGTTGCTCGAACGCTTCTGCGCCGAGGACACGGAACGCAAGCGCGCGATGACGCTCGCCGACGTGTTCGCGCAACACAACACCGCGTTTGCTTTGTCATCCGAAACCTGCCGGCTGGTGGCGACGCGGCTCGCCGTGCTGGGGCTCGAACGCCTCCCGGTGGTCGCCGATCGCAACAGCATGCGTCTGGTGGGGATCGTGTCGCGCAGCGATCTGGTCAAGCCGTCGCTCGCGCACTTCGAAGAAGAACACAAACGGGAACGATTCCGTCGTATCGGGCCGTCGCTCAGCAAGCGGCGCTTCGCGCCGGTTCGTAAAGCCAGCTAAAAAGACCGCAGTAAAAATCAAAGGCCGAGCCCCGTTAGGGCCTCGGCCTTTTTATTCGCGCATGGAGCTATTTGCCCGCGCCACGCGACTCGACGCAACCCAGCACGAGCGTGTCGCCCGATTTCGCGCCGGGACCCAGCGCCGCAGTGTGGAAGTCCGCGTGGTCGCAATGCCATTCGGCGTGGAAGTCGCGTGGGCATGCCATCGTCGTGCCACCTTTGTGCAGACCGGGCAGCGCGTAATCGCAAGTTTCCCGTCCGTTGCAATGACGCTCGAGCTCACGAGTCAGGTTGCCGCGCGGCGCGCCGCAATTCTCGCCATAGGTGCCCGATATGATCGTAATCGCGCGCATTTGTGCGTCGGCGTTTGCGGACACCATGAATACGCCGCTTGCCAACGCCAGCGCAGCACGAAGAATTCCACTGGGGAAAATCCGTCCGCGCCGCGAAGATTCCATCGGCCTCTTCACTTTGCACCTCCGTTCCAGCTATAGGCGACGTTCAACCGAAACGCGCCGCCTATAGCCAGGTATAGAGGAAAGAGCAAAAGTCTGCCACAAGAAACCATTCCTACGCGCAATAGCGGCCAAAGCCGTTATTCGAGCGCCTTGTCGTTTGGCGTCGCGTAAAGCTGTTGCAGCGAATCGCTCATCGGAAAGTCGAAGCTGATGTTTTTCGGCGGCACCGGCTTGATGAACCATCGGTCGTACATCGTGTGGATTTCCGGTCCTTTCATCACCTGTTCGAGCGTGTCGTCGACGAGCTTTCTGAACTCCGGATCGTCGCGGCGCAACATGAAGCCATACGCTTCCGACGATTGTGGCGTGCCGGTGATGATCCAGTCCGACGGCTTCGCGGTCAGCGTGCGCGTGCCGGCAAGCAACACGTCATCCATCATGTACGCGACGGCGCGGCCGCTTTCGAGCGTGAGACGCCCTTCGCCGTAATCTTTCGCGCTGATGATCTGCATGTTCATCTTCTTGTCCTCGTTCATCTTGCGCAGGATGCGCTCGGACGTCGTGCCCTGATTCGTCACGACCGTCTTGCCCGCGAGATCCGGAAAGTCCTTGATGCCCGAGTCCTTGCGTGTCAGAAGACGCGTCGTCGCGATGAAGAACGTGTCGGCGAACGTCACCTGGCTTTGGCGCGCGACGAGATTGGTCGTCACGCCGCATTCGAGATCGACCGTGCCGTTCTGCACGAGCGGAATGCG
This sequence comes from Paraburkholderia sp. UCT70, assembly GCF_050434085.1. Lineage (NCBI taxonomy): Bacteria > Pseudomonadati > Pseudomonadota > Betaproteobacteria > Burkholderiales > Burkholderiaceae > Paraburkholderia > Paraburkholderia sp. UCT70. The sequence continues at coordinate 3,102,981 of NZ_JBNPVZ010000002.1, forward strand.
ATTCTGCGAGGTGACCGGGATGAAGCGCACCTTGAGGTCCGGACGCTTCGTTTTCGCCTTGACCGCATCGATGACCTTGTTGCACAGGTCCTGCGAAAAGCCGACCACCTCGTTGTTCGTGTCGACGTACGAGAACGGTACCGACGTCTCGCGATGGCCAATCGCGATCACGCCGCTTCGCTGGATCTTCGCGAGCGTGGGCGTCGCGTCCTGCGCGAACGCGCCCGGACTCGCCAACGTTGCCGCCATGAGCATGGCAACAGTGGACCAATTCATCACTTTCATGGGTATCTCCAATCGTGCGGCAGGTTCCTGATGGATGGCGGGCTGCTGCGCCAGCCGTCTACATATGTTGCCATTAAAAAAATAAATGCAACATATGTTAACTACCGAGTGTTGAAACGCCGCGTGGCTTAAGACGACCGGATAACTGAGATCACAAGCGCGGCTTTCGCTGCCGCGGATCGGCTCAGCGCCAACTCAAATGAGACTGCCCGACACGCCAGATGAGATTTTCCGCCTTCCACGTCAAACTTGATGAGATTTTGGAAGTTCACGGCGACTTCTCGTATCATTGTTGACGATAAAACTTATTAATTGAAAAGCAATTAAAATAGCTTAAAACCCCTCGCGACGCTCGGGGCCAAACATACGGATCGCCTGTAGTGCGCGGAGCCGGGCCACTGATCCGTATCTCATCAGAGGACGGAGCGTCCGTTGCGGAGTTTCCGCACTGCTGTTGCGACGCAGCAAAGCGGCAAGCCCGTCAATCGACCGTCTATCATTCAGTGAGAGGGCGGCGGCCGTATTTGACCAATCAAAATCTTCTTCGCTACGCGTAAAGTCAATATCTTCGAGAAGGAGAAAAAGACGTACGAGATCTCCAACGAGTCCATGATCTCTTCGGGCGAATGCACGTTCAATAGACATCGCGAAAGGCGACGCTGACTGGGGTTTTGCCTTCCGCAAATCAAATCCGCAAGAACAGACAGAGGGGGCACCACGGTCCAACCCGAGCGTTTGTCTGCACTCAGGACATTCGAAAAGCAACGCCTGCATATGAATAACGCACGAACATATAAGTCGGTTGGACCACCGACGGCGAAGATAATCGCATTCGCAAAGACATGAAACGCAGACAGGTGTCGCGTATGCTCGGAGCAACGAAGCCCGTGGTCGTGCTGCATAACTCAGAAAGAAATCCCTTTCGCCGTTAAAAACGACCGTGGACGCCAGTGACGATATGCCCAATGTGTCAAATATCTCCTGAAGCACCTTTGGGTCAGTCAGTACTGGTCGACGAAACCGCAGTTGAAAGGCGAGCAACATCTCTAACGGTGATCGCCATCCGTTCAATAAAGCGGCCCTGAGGAGGACGCCTTGCGGCGATTCATCCGCAAATGGATTTGGACGAGCCAATAGGTGATCGTTCATCCCTCAACTGCTCCATGTATGCCTCCTTCACACGCGCATCTGACAGCCGAAATGGATTAACACCTGGCGGAGTTAGCGCGACCGACGAGGTTATCCCTTTATCGAAGGCCGCCGCCAGATCCTCCATCGTCAGCGAATCTCGCCCTGAACTAAACGCTTTTAGACACGCCTCTTTGATGAGCAAAGTGATAAAGCCAGGGATACCTCGTGTAGCAAGGCACATTCGCCATACATTCAAATAGTTTGAGAAATCAAGCATTTCAGAGATTCCGATCTTTTTTTTACACTCATCAATGTATTCAATCAGATATGAATCCAGCGATTTTCCTAATTTTTCATCTCCCGCCACAAGCATCCCTAGCGAAAATCTCCGTGCGAAACGCCGAGCAAGCTGCTCATCACTTTCCAACAAATCCAAACAATCAGGCGTTCCCACCAAACATATCGCTATAGAAGTTGCATCGATCAACGTCTTAATCCACTTGCACACATTCTTCCCAAAAGTCGAGCCCTTAAGCTTGAGATGATTAAATTCATCAAGAAATATTATTTCCGTTTCACAAGTCTCAAGTATTTTCACGAATCGCTCGGCGGTTTCAAGAGTGAAGCGCAACAGCGGGTTTAATGTTTAGAGCCTTGAGGTTGACTTGCTGAAGCAAGGGTCGCGGCGAAGACCTCGAACGGCGAATGGAAGGCATGACTTGCACGAGGTCGGCTGTTCAGACTGTCGGCGATAGCGTCAAGTTCGTCCTGACTGTAGACCGAAAGGTCCGTGCCTTTGGGCAGATACTGGCGCAGCAGCCCGTTGGTGTTTTCGCAAGTGCCGCGTTGCCAGGGACTGTGCGGGTCGCAGAAGTACACCTTCACGCCGGTTGCGGCGGTGAGTTCTTGATGCCGCGACATTTCTTTGCCCTGGTCGTAGGTGAAGCTCTGCCGTAATGGCGCGACAATCGAATTGAGTTTGGCGGAGAAGCCGGCCAGCGCTGAAGCGGCGGTGGCATCTTCCATCCTGGCAAGCAGCACCAGACGGCTGGTCCGTTCGACCAGCACGCCTACCGAGGACTGGTTGCCGGCACCCTTGATGAAGTCGCCTTCCCAGTGCCCAGGCAGCAGTCGGTCTTCGATTTCGGGCGGCCGCACATGAATACTGACCATGTCGGGAAACAGCGAACCCCTCCCTCCAGGTTTCCCCATTCTTGGTTTTCGACGTCCCCTTATAACGCCGTCGTGCCCTGCTATCGCTGCTCGGGCAGCAGCAATTTGCAAATCTATGCTCATAGCTATGCTCCAGTTTCGGGCTACCTCAGCTGAGGTGCACGATTCTTTGGACGAGCGCTCACCTCAGATCGAAAAAAATCTGATTGGGCGATTGACCTGAGGAGCGGGCTGAGTAGAATGAGCTGCATCGGATGTGAGATTCGACGCAGTACACATTCGCACATGTTTTTCAGCCGTATCTGACTCTCGTTCAAAGACTTGAACCAGAAAGCATTCGGGCACTTTCACCAGTTTGGCCTCCAGAGGGTGAATCGTCCGCAAATATGCGACCATTAAGAATCTACCGCCTTTATCCGCAGATAGACGGGGATGAGTTGAGGAAGCGTAATTTAAAGCCTGGCTTCGCCGACATCTGGGATCCGTGGTGAATTGTCCAACGCACACAGTTAGCGTTGCGACTAGCGAACTGACGGTCGCTCGAAAGTGGTTCGCCGTGGGATCGGTTCGTCAAGCGATTCGCGTATGGACAACGGTTAGCTGGGGTCGTATCCGTCCTTCGGCACCCTTAGCAGTGAGGGACTAATAGCCGGCGTTTTCGTCCGCTATTAGTTAGGCGCCTGATTTTCTTTATTGAATGTGACGCGGATGTTCTATCACAAAAGCCAGTTGCCTACATCCGCAATTCGGCCATTGCAGACATTGGCACGGCTGGTGTTCTACGTCAGCAATGTGGCGGACCGCTGACGGTGACGTCATCGAGCAACCCTACGGCAGCTTTCCGCATCAGCGAACTCACACTCTCGACCCGGAACGGACGTATGCCGTTGCGAGAGATCAAAGACCGCTCTCAATGGCTCTCCGGCCATTCGGTTTCCTGTTTGCTCGGCATTGGGCGAATCCCATGCGAGGTCCAATAGTCGTTCGGCGCTTTGAGTGTTACAACAGATCTCTTCTGTTAGACCGGCGGGTCTTTCTTGACGTCGGAAGTTGCGCAGAGCTCGCAGCGATGATGTCTGACACGCGGCAAGCGCTACACTCCGGCACTCACGGGTGTCGAAGTTTTTCGTTGTGAAGCGATGCGCTCGCGCATTCCGGAATCAAGGCCATTGCATCGTTAATGCGACGGTTAATGCGACGCTCGCTGGTAGCCACTTCCATGCGGTGAAGTGGCCCGAGCCGGGCATCCTCATTCAGACGTCAGTCAGCTGTATCAGCGCATGCCGCCGCCATTGGGCGACGAGCTCGGGGGCTGCGCCTGACACGCGGCGGGCCGGGCGCGCCCTGTCCGACCGCGCGTGCGCGGGCGTAGAATTGCAGCACGTCAGGCAACAGGGGCGGCACGGTGAAACCAGTCATGCTGCGCTGGCTGCGCACCCTGATTCCAGCAATTGCTCTGGTGTGGATGTCTTGCGGCATTCACGCGGCCGACGATTTTGCGCCCCTTCGTGCGAAAATGATCAACGACATCGCGGATCTCACGGCCGAAACCTTCGCCGCAACCGGCAGACCCGCCATCGATCCGCGCGTGCTCGACGCGATGGACCAGGTGCCCCGCCACCAGTTCGTCCGGCCTGGCGAGGAGCGCGACGCCTACGAGAACCGGCCGCTTCCCATCGGCTATGGCCAGACCATTTCGCAGCCGTACATTGTCGCGCTGATGACCGACCTGATGATGATCAAGCCCACTGATGTCGTGCTGGAGGTCGGCACCGGCTCCGGGTACCAGGCGGCGATCCTCTCGACACTCGCGCGAGCAGTATATACGATCGAAATCATCGAGCCTTTGGGCAAGGTGGCACAGGAGCGCCTGCAGCGGCTCGCGTACAAGCGGGTGAACACCACGGTGGGAGACGGCTATTACGGGTGGGAAGCCCACGCACCCTACGACGCCATCATCGTCACGGCCGCCGCGAGCCATGTCCCTCCTCCTCTCGTGCGGCAGTTGAAGCCGGGCGGCAGGATTGTCATTCCGGTAGGCGCGCCGTTTCTGACACAGTATCTGCTGCTGATCACGAAGGCGAACGACGGGACCGTCTCCACGCGACAGATTCTGCCCGTCAGCTTCGTGCCGCTCGTCGGGCACTGATTCTGCGCGGGAATCAGGCGACGCAAAGGGACAACGCGCCCCCCATCAGCATGGGCTAAGCGTCCCCGTCCTCCACCCCCTTCAGGTACACGCAATCATGCCCGCCGCGCCGTTGTTCGCCCTCTCCCTGCTCTCGGCCGCAGTGCTTGGTTACGAGATCCTGTTGATGCGACTCTTTTCGATCATTCAATGGCATCACTTCGCGTACATGATGATCAGCGTCGCCCTGCTGGGTTACGGAGCAGCCGGCGCGATGGTTGCGCTGGCGCAACGCTGGCTCGCGCCCCGGTTCGCAGCCGTGTTCGTCGGCAGCGCATTTCTGTTCGGCGTTCTTTCGGTTGCCTCGTTCGCTTTCGCTCAGCGTGTCGCGTTCAACCCGCTGGAGATTCTGTGGGATCCGCGCGAACCTTTGCGCCTGCTCCTGATCTATCTGCTCCTCTTCGTTCCTTTCTTTTGCGCCGCGACCAGCGTCTGTCTCACGTTCACGCGGTTCAACGATCAGATTCCCCGCATTTACAGTTTCGACATCGGCGGGGCGGGCTTGGGCAGCATCGCAATCATTGGCGTGCTATTCGCGCTCCGGCCACTGGATGCGCTACGGTTACTGGGTGCTGCGGGCATTGCGGCAGCGGCGCTGGCATGTGTCGAATGCCGCTGGCACCGGCCGTGGTTGCCGGCCCTGTTGCTCGGCGCCGCGACCGTATTGGCCGTCGGCCTGCCGCGCGACTGGCTCGCATTGCGGCCGTCGGAGTACAAGGAATTGAGCCAGGCCCTGCGCATCAAGGACGCGCACGTGGTCGCCGAAAGCTCAAGCCCGCTGGGTCTCGTCACGGTGGTGGAGAGCCCCTTGATTCCTTTCCGGCATGCGCCCGGGCTGAGCCTCAACGCGACGATGGAGCCGCCGCCGCAACTCGGCGTGTTTACCGACGGCGACGGACTGTCCGCGCTCAATCGCTATGACGGACGGCGGGAACCGCTCGGTTACCTTGACTATCTGACCTCCGCGCTTCCTTATCATTTGCTGCGGCGGCCCAAAGTCCTCGTGCTTGGCAGCGGCGCTGGAGTCGACGTATTGCAGGCGCTGTACCACGAAGCGAGCGCGATCGACGCGGTAGAACTGAATCCGCAGATAGTCGACGCGGTGCAGCGCCGCTTCGCCGATTTTTCTGGCAAGCCTTACAGCGCACCCAACGTTCGCATGTTGATCGGCGAAGCGCGGGGTTTCGTCGCCGCGAGCAGCGAGCGCTACGATCTCATCCAGGTCGCTTTGCTGGATTCGTTCAGCGCCTCCTCGGCCGGCCTTTACGCACTTTCCGAGAGCTACCTGTACACCGTGCAGGCGTTTCAGGACTATCTGCGCCATCTCAACCCGGGTGGCATGCTGGCGATCACGCGCTGGGTCACGCTGCCCCCGCGCGACGTCCTGAAGCTGTTTGCGACGGGCGTCCTGGCGATGGAGAGCACCGGCGTGACGCAACCGTTTCGTCGGCTCGTGCTGATCCGCGGCTGGAATACCGCGACGCTGCTGGTCAAGAACGGCGAGTTCGATGACGCGGACATCGCCGCGCTGGGCACCTTCTGCCGCGCCCGTTCGTTCGACGTCGGATACTACCCGGGGATGCAGGCCGACGAAGCGAATCGCTACAATGTGCTTGAAAGACCCTACTTCTTCGAAGCCGCGCGCGCTCTGCTGAGCCCCGGGCGGGACACGTTCTGGGCACGCTACAAGTTCGACGTCCGCCCCGCCACGGACGACAAGCCGTACTTCTTTCACTTCTTCAAATGGCGGTCGCTGCCTGAGTTTCTCGCGTTGAAGGGGCGAGGTGGCCTGCCCTTGCTGGAATGGGGCTATCCGGTACTGATCGCGACGCTGCTTCAGGCCACGTTGACGGCCATGGCATTGATCCTCTTTCCTCTCTGGGTAATGACGCGCCGCCAGCGCACGGCGCATGGTTCGCCGCTCTTAAAGGCTACCTCCCGCGGTAACGCCGCTGCTTCGGTGGCGGCGATATCCGGATGTAGGGTCGCGATATATTTCGTCGCGATCGGCTTCGCCTTCATGTTCATCGAAATCGCGTTCATCCAGAAGTTCATCCTGCTCCTGAGTCACCCGCTCTACGCTGTCGCCGTCGTGCTATGCGCGTTCCTTTCGTTCGCGGGACTTGGAAGCCGGTACACGCAGCACCTGCAGGGCCGCGAGCCGCTCCTGGCCGGCTACGCGCCGCAGCCGTGCAGGAACACGAATCGCTGGTCGGTCGCGGCGACGGCCATCGGTGCGATCTCCGCCATCTCGTCCTTCTACCTGCTTGTGCTCCCCGCTCTGTTCCCGTTGCTGATCCCGCTATCCGATCCGGCCAGGATCGTGATCGCCGTGCTGCTCGTCGCGCCGCTCGCGTTTGCGATGGGGATGCCCTTTCCGCTGGGGCTCAGCCGCGTTGCTGCCGGCGCCGAAATGCTCGTGCCGTGGGCCTGGGGCGTCAACGCGTGCACTTCCGTGATGGCTGCAGTTCTGGCGACGGTACTGGCAATTCATCTGGGCTTTACCGCAGTGGTCGTGATAGCGGTCTTGCTCTATCTTGCCGCGGCGGCTGCCTATCCTTGATCCGGCATGATCCGGTTTGATTCGGCGTGGTTTCCAACGGGCCCGCGTGCTCCCGAGCAGGATTGGACTCACCGCATGCCGGGTCCGGCGGGCGTGGGCGTGAGCGACGCGACGCTCGCTGCGAGCCCGAGCGTCACGGCAGCCATGCGGCCATAGTCGAGCGTCGCGGGGACGTCGTGCGCGGTATGGTAGTGTGGGTTGCGCAGGTACGCGGTGTCCGTGACCATCACAGCCGGAAAGCCTTCGCGCCAAAAAGATGAGTGATCGCTCAGCGCGACGCCCGGCACCCACCACGACAACGCCGCGCGTTGCAGCGGAAAATCCGACGAGGCCTGAAACGCGTTGGTTAGCCATCCCAGTCGCTGCGCCGAGCGAAGGTTGGAAACGAAGCCGATGAAATTGCCGCTTGACGGATAGAAGCAACGCAGCAGCGGCGGATACGCCTGGGTGCCTGGCTCGTCCCGGTAGTAGCCCAGCATCTCGAGCGACAGCATCAGGCGAATGCGATCCCCGCGCAGACGTGCCGCCCTCGCATACCGCAGGCTTCCCATGTCGCGGCGGAAGAAGAACGGCGCCTCCTCATTCACGAACGCGACACAGCGCATGGAGTACTGGGGCGCAAACGCCCGAAGCAGGAACATCGTCTCGAGCAGCGCCGCGACGCCGCTGGCGTTGTCGTCGGCCCCCGGACTGCCGGGCACCGTGTCGTAATGCGTACCCAGTACGATGATTTCGTCAGGTTCAAGACAGCTTGGCAGCGCCGCCTCGACGTTCGCGCACTGGACGCCCCGTACCAGATACTTTTGGCGCGTCACCGCACAGCCACGTATCGCCCATTGCCGTTCGATATAGTCGGCAGCAGCGTGCAGCGCAGCGGGGCGGAGCACGTTGCGCTCGCCAATGTCTCCAGCAAGGATGTTCACATGGCGTTGCAACGCCGCAGTCAGGTCGGACACGCTCGCAGTCCGCATACGACTTCCTCCGCACACGTCGTGATCGACTCGAAGCTGGACCGGTTGCAGCTGGGCGGTTCGGTGTGTGTCGACGCGTGCGATGCGCGGATTTCCGCTCGCCCGCCCACGCTCACGGTCACAGTAAAAGCGTCGTGTCGCCGCTCGATGGTTTCAGCCTAGCCGTCAGCCGCGAGAATTCAAGGCTCAATGCGTGCGTGGATGCGGACCGGTAACGTTTTTCAATCGAGACTGGCGACGGATATTCTGGCTGACGGGATCTCTCGCCCACCGTCACGCTGAAGCGGAAGTGCTCAATTCAGGTTCCGCGAGCGTCTGGTGCCGCCCGTGAATGAGCCGATGCCTATATCACGCAATGGTTAAGGGAGCCGATTCGATGCCTGAACAAATTACCAAGTATCCAGACGTGACGCTCCGGGTGCTGAAAGGTGTGGGTGCGGTGTGCGGTGAGGGAGCCGCCCAGAAGCTCCTGACGCAATGCCCTGCTGAGCGGTTCTGCGCGCTCCCGACTGGCGAGATCTGCGTCTATGGGATCAACGAGATCTCGAACATGACGCAAATCACTGCGCGCGAAATCGCCGCTATCGTTGCCGCGAAGTGCCAATCCGACGCAATGCCGCTACCGGCGACGTGGTGGGTAGGAAGTGTCCTTCTTGGGACCGGCTTACTGGCGGGCTTTGTGCTGGGGAAATACATGAAAAGGCGGTAGGCGATCAAAGGCGAACCGAATTCGCCGACATCGACTCGACCAATCCCGTCATTCGAGCCTTCCGTCATAGAGCGAAGCGCGCAGCATATGTCGCTCAAGCGCAAACAACTTGGCGAACGCTTTGCCATGTGGCATCGCTTTGCTGGGTTGGCCCAAACTCCGTCTGCTTTCTGAGCAGTCTCGCGTGAGCTGCACTTTTGCGCCGTCAGCGATTTAACGTGACAAAGCCCTTCACTGGTAGGGCGTATGCGACGTCACTGGAGATTATCAGGCAGGACTGGGGCTGTCGCGTTGCGCTAACCGCTTGGCGAGTGCATGATTGATCAAGCCTGTGTGCGCAGGACGAATTCCTGTTGGCAGCAACAGCCCAGAAACTTTGGACGAATGGTCCGGAGGCTCGCTCCGCGCGACGCAGCGATGACTGCGATGGCGGTCTAAAGTGAAAAGAGGAGCGAAAGTCCTCGTCATCTGGATGCTCCAGGATCCAACCGCGCCGCACCACAAACTGAGAAGTGCTGCGCTCCACGTCCACGCCGAGTTTTTCAACACCATCGGCCGACAACGGAACAACGACCACCGCCTATGCCCGCGCCCATCTGCGGATGCATAGGGAAAACACGCGCATTCGCTATGCTTTAGTTATGTAGACGGCATTCGCAAGCATATCCTTCCGACCACGGGGCAGATGATCCGCCCGACTCAGGGACCGAATGTTGCGTTGATCGATTTATGTACGGGAGACAACCATGGTCAGGCTTTTCTGCATATTGGCTCTAGGGGCTGGCATCGCGGGGTGTGTCATCGCCCAGCCGTACGGCTATCCGGGGTATGGATATGGTCCCGGCTACTACGCGCCTAGCACCAGCATCGGTGTGGGCGTGGGAGGCGGCAGCTTCGGCGGGGGCGTAGGCGTCGGTGTCGGGGTTGGTTTCTGACATCCCCGAATGAACCCGTGCGCACCACGAGCGTACTCAGGCACCCGTACGCGAGATCGGCGTCCGAAATCAGCGTCATCGGCATCCGAGCAACTCACGCGTGAATCAACTCGTGCCCCGCGTCTCTATGCATATGCTAACCGTGGAACTGACGCCCTGCCCGTCTGTGGGAATTGGCTCGAAAATTCGAGCTCTGGATGAGCAGGTGAAGATTGACGATGTCGCGTACGCTGCAGGCACGATTGGATACAAACTCATGTGCGCATTGGCGCTTCGCGTGCCGGTAACGGTGCCTAGTTTCATCAGGCTGATCCGGACGGATTGATGTCAATTCATTTCTGCTACGCCAATGAGATGCTCGATGTACTCGTCAATGCGAGCACGTGCCTCTTCGGCAGCTTGTGCACCGGTTCGCGAAATAAGCGGATATGTGGCGCCGTTGCCTTTGAATAAACCCCCGTGGTGCACCCAGGCGGCGTAGGCAAATACACCAGATTCACGTCGCGTTAGATTGAATGTCACGTCGTACGTTCGTCGCATTCCCTCGGTTCGCGTATAGGGGCATCTGTACAGCTGTGATCGAATCATAAATCGCCTCCCAAATCTGGCCCTCACTTCAATTCATGACCGAGCCACGAAAGATGTCTTTTGGCATCGGTGACGAAGAATCGGTGGCAATGCGTACACGGCGTATGCAACAGTGCGACTCACATCAAATTGATCTGGCCGAAGACTGGTTTTGCTCAGCCGATACCGATGCTGCTATGACGGATTGAGCACGGAGGCTTCGGCAGGGGCTCATCGTCGACGAACGCGCTTCCACATCACACGGCAAACGCGAACGCCGATTCACGATTCGCAAAATGCCCACGATCACCGAGTGAGGTGGCCTCGCCGTCCTCCTCCAGTATCGACACTCGAGCGGCGAAAATGTTGCCGTTCCGTGCAACTGACGGTTGTATCGCTATGCCCTGCTGATAAAAAAGATGACGCCTCCAACGTTATGTTCGCCTGTCGATCAACCTCTTTTGTCTCTGCGGATTCCAAGCACAGTTAGTGCCGTGAGGTCGATTGCAACGGATTGCAGGCAGGAGCCCTTTGGAAACGTGAACTAGCGAGGGTTTCTGGCATCGCAGGGTGAACAGCACCATCCGTCTCGACGCCACTTTCCTGTGGAGGCAGTCTCGAGGACCATCGAATGAATCGGTACGACCAACGAGGAAAGCGCCGAATTCGTGAGGGAGGGCGGCTCCATGTCAGCCTGAAGCGGTGAGCCGAAAGTGCGGCCCGATCGGCTCCTCCGGCCGACGTTGGGACGATCGTCTCCGACGCTCGGATGTCTCTTACCAAGGTGGACGAGACGTTCGAGCGTCCATATCAAGGCGCCAGCCAAACGGCCGTAGATGGCCGAGATGGGAAGCTGGCGATCGGCCGATCGACCCAGCCTCGCAAAAGCGGGCAACGGGAAGCATGATTGGAGGTAATCTCGCTCCCGCCGCATCTAGAAATCAACTCGCGCGTTCTCTGCAAAGGAGGATGGCCATACAGAGGACGCGAGCCGGGCTAACAGCATCTCGGTCCGTTGCGACAGTATTTCCGATCGACGGCCCAAGTGAAGAACTCGCCGCGCGACATCAGCGGATCGCACGGATGACGGGAGGCCATGTGCTCGACATAGCGTTCATAGTCAGGCATGCCGAACATCTGCATGCACGCTCCGCGCATGGTGCGCGCAAGTTCCGAGAGCCGTGTCGCAAGTGCAGTGCTGCCGGGACGGTTGTACGTGCCCTTTCCCGGCATCGCCACAAGTTTGCCATTGAAGATCGTTTTCATGGTCAGGTCCCCTGAGCGCGCACAACAGCAGGCGTCTCGACGACGGTGGGCTGCGCCTGCCTCCGCGCCTGCAAGCAGATCTTGACAGCGAAGACGCACATTGCGATTACCAGCACGACAAAGAAGCCGCAGACAATTGCGTCCAGGTAGTTGTTGAAGGCCACCCGCTCCATTTCCGCAAGCGACTTCGCGGGAGCAAGCACGGTCCGCTGTGCGGCGGCGTCGCTGAACTTGTGCGCCAGCGCAAGGAAGCCGATGCGCGGATCGCTGTGGAAGATCTTCTGGATGCCGGCGGTGAGCGTTGTAATCAGGAGCCACATAGTGGGCACCAGTGTCACCCAGATGTAGCGCTCGCGCTTCATCTTGACCAGCACGCTGGTGCAGAGCAGCAGAGCGATGCCAGCGAGCATCTGATTGCCCACGCCGAAAAGCTGCCAAAGGGTGTTGATGCCACCCAGCGGGTCGACTACGCCCTGATAGAGAAAGTAGCCCCAGGCCGCCACGCAGATACCGGTGCCCAGCAGGTTCGCGGGCAGTAACTGGGTGTTGCCCAGCGGCCGATAGACGTGGCCTAGCATGTCCTGAATCATGAAGCGGCCGACCCGCGTGCCGGCGTCCACGGCGGTCAGGATAAACAGCGCCTCGAACAGGATGGCGAAGTGATACCAGAAGGCCTCCATGGCCTGGCCGCCGAGGGCCTGGCCCAGAATCTGCGCCATGCCTACGGCGAGCGTCGGGGCACCGCCAGCGCGCGACAGGATGCTGGTTTCGCCGATGTTCGCGGCTGTCTGGTTGATCAGTTCCGGCGCGATGACGAATCCCCACCCGGACACGACTTGCGCCGCCTGTGCGGCGGTGGTGCCGATAATTGCCGCTGGGGCGTTCATGGCGAAGTAGATGCCCGGGTGCAATACGCAGGCCGCCGTCAGCGCCATGACTGCGACGAATGACTCGGCGAGCATGCCACCGAACCCGATTAGGCGCATATGCGACTCGCGCTCGATCATCTTCGGTGTGGTGCCGGAAGATATCAGCGCGTGAAACCCCGAGACCGCTCCGCAGGCGATCGTAATGAACAGAAACGGAAAGAGCGCGCCGGAGAAGACCGGCCCGGTGCCGTCGATGAAGCGTGTGGTCTGCGGCATCGAAAGAGCCGGGGCGACGACGTAAATGCCCACCGCGAGAGCCACGATCGTGCCGATCTTCAGGAACGTGCTGAGGTAGTCGCGCGGAGCGAGCATCAGCCACACCGGCAAGCTGGAGGCGATGGCGCCGTACAGAATCAGGGCCCACGCCAGTTGCGGGCCAGTCAACGTAAAGATCGGTGCCCAGGTGGGATCGTTGGCTACCGTCTTGCCCAGGACGATCGAGACGAGCAAAAGCACGACACCGAACAGGGAGGCTTCGCCCACGCGCCCCGGACGAATGAAGCGCATGTAGACGCCCATCAGCAGCGCGATCGGTATCGTCGCCGCGATGGTGAACAGGCCCCACGGGCTGGCCGTGAGCGCCTTGACCACCACCAGGCTCAGGACAGCAAGAATGATGATCATGATCGCGAGCACGCCGACCAGAGCCAGCGAGCCTGGAATCGGGCCCAGTTCCATCTTGATCATTTCGCCAAGGGATTTGCCGTCCCGGCGCACCGACGCGAAGAGCACGATGAAATCCTGCACCGCACCGGCTACCACGACGCCTGCGAGGATCCACAGCGTGCCGGGCAGGTAGCCCATCTGCGCTGCCAGCACCGGACCGACCAGAGGACCGGCGCCAGCGATTGCGGCGAAATGATGGCCGAACAGCACCCACCTGTTAGTCGGCACGTAATCCATACCATCGTCGTGGCGTTCGGCCGGGGTCTGGCGAGTATCGTCGAGCCGCAGCACGCGTTCGGCAATGAACTTGCTATAAAAGCGGTATGCGATGAAATAAACGATGAGGGCTGCGGTCACCAGCCACACCGCGTTCACACTTTCACCGCGCCCAAGCGCGAGCCTGGCGAAAGCGAAAGCGCCGACAGCGGCCAGCACACCCCACACGAGAATGGACGCAAGCTTGTTCATGACGTTTCCCTCTTTCGAACAATGCGTGGCGAAACCGATGACGCGCAACTTTATGTATCGGCGCGCTTCAATGTTCCGCCGCTGAGCAGCAGGCCTGCTTCCCCGTTTTACCGGAAAACAGACTACACCCAGCCCCGAGGTGGCCGCAATGCGCGATTCCCCGCTCGTGCCACGCCGTGCGGCACCGCGGGTGCGTCGCTCATATCGTTGTGGCCAGATCTGTTACCGCGATTTCCCAGCGTTTGTCCAAACATCCGCTCATCCGCCGCCCACGGCCTATCGTGATTGGCAACGACTAAACTGCAACGGTCATCCTGAATCTTGACCTCGCAAGTCTGCGGTGCATAGGCGACGAAATGCGCAGTACGTTTGCGCCATAACCATTCCCGAATGGCGACCGCCACTTCACTTTCTTCGAACATCATGTATAAGGTCCGGTCTGGATGAACTCGGCAAGAAGTGTGCGTGAGCAGCAGCCGGTGAGGCCGCTTCCGTGCTTCGCAATCCGCCCGCTGAACTCACGCGCTGCCAGTCGCGAGGCGAAGTTACTTCAGGTGAATGAGGACTGATCCCTCCGATATTTCCGGCGCGGCCGCGCCAGTGTTTCCAGCGTTCTTCGCGATCCAGTCCTTCGCCTTTTGCACGCTTTCATCGATGCCGGCCTTGTCCTGGCAGACAGTAACCGAGAATCCGCCATCGCCGCTGCGTGCGAGGGTGTAGCCGACGAAGCCTTTGACCGAACGCAGCAGTTCCTCGACGTCAGCCGCTCTTTTCTCCAGTAGATCGAATAACTCCTTTGCACCCTTTCCGGAATATGTCCTTATTACGGTTTGCATGATTGTCTCCTCCTATTTCATGGACCAACGACACGAGCACGCCGCACAAACCATGTGTGCAGCCTCCTCGAACTGCTCTTTCGGACGGCGTGGAGTGTGCGCAACGAATTGAGAAGGCCACGCACCTGATATCCGCGAGCCTTACCAAGTGTAGTCACTGTGCCGCCACAGTAAACCTGGGAAGCGATGCAAAATCTTGGTGCCTTCACCGAACGTCGGCAATTGGACCGTACTCCGCGCGATCCCTTGCCGGCGGCTGGCTGTATGAAGGGCATATACCGACCCACAACAGCCCGTTGACGCCCTTAGGAACGGACACTCGCGACGGGCAACGCAGGCTTAGATTTTCGGGGTAGAACAACCGATTAGTCGTGACATGCGCAAAGTTCGAACTCATGGCCATCAGGGCTAACCAACACAATGCTCTTCATGGCTTCATTGTTTAGCCCGTCGAGAGCGACTGTTGCCCCAAAAGCCTTGGCGCGATCCAGAAATATATGCAAGGCGGATACGTCAAATTCGAACACAGGAACGCATCCGCTCCCGACGAACTCATCGCCAAAATCATTTAGCAGCAATCCGAAGCGGACTTCACCGAGCGAGAATTCGGTCCACCTATCCGACCTGCGGTTCGGCGCGCGTTCCAACAGGTTTTCCCAGAAAGCAGAACTGCGTTCCATGTCCGACACTTTCAAATAGGTGGTTCTAATCCGCATTGACTGCTCCAAGAACGTTTTCGGAAAGACGCAACAGATAATAGAGGTTTCAAAAGTTTCACGTGAACAATTAATTGTCGACGATCTATGCACGAATATGGACTGACCGTTCGTGGCCGGCTGCTGCCGATCACGCGTAGCTGGCTTGTCATCAGCTCTTAGAACTTGCGGAACAAATCGTCGATCGAATACGGTAATGCCAGTTCGGGCATTTCGTGCCTTTTGAAATACCTGGTGGACTTGGTTTCGGTGTCGGTAGGAATTCCGGAACCGCCAGTGATCTTGCACTGAAACAACGTCGCAACGTATTCAACCTGATCGCCATTGGGATACGTGTACCGGAATGCTCGGCCGCCGAAGACGCCAAGAATGCCATGAATGCGGATGGCGTATCCGGTCTCTTCCATCACCTCCCGGGCAATTGCTTCTTGGGGGCTTTCACCCAGTTCAATTTCCCCAGCTGGCAAACTCCAAGCCTCATCCGAAGATTTCTCTTGCAAGAGAAGTCTGCTCTCGTGATCGTGAATCACGGCCCCAACTGACGGGCTCAGTATCAAACCATTACCGACCTTCTGTCTTAACCAACCGATGTAGCTCTCGTCATTCAAACTGCCACCCGCATAGGAAAGTCGAACCGTTGAGATAGAAAACCGAACCTCGGCATCGGAGGCGATTGTCGCGGATCTGAACGGCCTTGTCGAACGGCCGAAAGTGGCCGAGAGATGGCCTCACTCGTTCGGACAGTCTTCTGAGATTTTTAAGTGGAACGTCCGGGGCAGTCATGCTGCCAATTTGATCGCAGGCAGCGTCGCGAAGTATGCCTCATCCGGCGTGCGGTCTTCCAGGCTCGAATGAGGTCGTCTCTGGTTGTACAAGCCGTCAACACAACGCCCATATCGGCGAATCAAAGGAGGTTCTCTACCGCTGGCACCCGTGGTACGGGCACACGGTATGGATTTTCACCACGATAGAGAGGAAGAACGCCGAGTCAGTGCTGCGCTGTGGGCGAGAGCCGTTCGACACGGCGGGCTTGCTGGAGGTGCCGCAATGGATGTTCGATCCCGTTGCCTGCTGTCGCATTACCTCGGCAACGTCTCCCGCCGTCAGCTGTGAAGCATTGAGGGAACTGAAGTACCTGTTGGCGCAGGCGCCTGCTGCCACGCCGCGCGGTATGGTACAAGCCGAGCACCATCCTTTGCTCCGTACAGGAGGTGCTGATGCGACGCCAGACAAACCCCCAACCGGGCGGTCAACTCGACCTGTTCCGTCTCTTTCCGAAGACACCACAATGGGAGCACCTGCCGCAAGAGGTCCGGCAGCAGACGGTGCGTTTGCTGGCGCAGCTGCTGCGGCAACACCGTCGCGGGCTGCTCGCCGCCGTACACGAGCCGGAGGTGCGCGATGAGTGACAAGATTCGGGCGCAGCATCTGGCGCGCAAGGCCATGCTGTACGTGCGCCAGTCGTCGGCCTACCAGGTCAGCCACAATCTGGAGAGCCAGAAGCTGCAGTATGCGATGCAGGATCGTCTGCATCAGTTGGGCTGGAACGAGATCGAGGTGATCGACGAGGATCTGGGACGCTCTGCGGCCGGAACGCAAACGCGCACGGGCTTCGAACGGATGGTCGCAGAGGTCTGTCTTGGGCACGTCGGCGCAGTTGCCGCTCGCGAGGTTTCACGATTCGCGCGCAACAGTCGCGAGTGGCAGCAACTGGTTGAGGTGTGCCGCGTCGTCGACACGGTGCTCGTCGATCAGGAGACCGTCTACTCACCGCGGCAGAGCAACGATCGTTTGCTGCTCGGCTTGAAGGGCAGCCTGAACGAATACGAGCTGGATCTGTTGCGTCAGCGTTCGCTCGAAGCTCGTCGGGAGAAGGCCAAACGCGGCGAACTCATTGTCGCGGCGCCGGTGGG
This sequence comes from Paraburkholderia sp. UCT70, assembly GCF_050434085.1. Taxonomy (NCBI): domain Bacteria; kingdom Pseudomonadati; phylum Pseudomonadota; class Betaproteobacteria; order Burkholderiales; family Burkholderiaceae; genus Paraburkholderia; species Paraburkholderia sp. UCT70. The sequence goes on from NZ_JBNPVZ010000002.1 coordinate 3,120,297, forward strand.
TTACTGCAAGACCGAAGACCAGCGCCTGGAGAAGGATCCGGATTTGCGCGTGCAGGACGCCATCCGCTCAGTATTCCGCCAGTTCGGCGCGATTGGTTCGGTGCGTCAGACGTTGTTATGGTTCCTGGAGCACGGCCTGCAGTTGCCGGCATGCATGCCGCGCGGCGAAATCCAATGGAAACGGCCGAGCTACGGCACGGTGTACCGGATCCTGACCAACCCGATCTACGGTGGCACGTATGCCTATGGCAAAACCGAATGCGCGATCCATTACGAGGCTGGGGAACCACGCAAACGTGATCGCCGCAAACCACGGGATCAGTGGCTTGCGCTCATTCCGAATGCCCACGAAGGGTACGTTGACTGGGACGAATTCGAACGGATCCAGTGTGCCATTAGCGGCAACCTGCGTCTGGCCGGACACGCTGGCGCCCCGAAGAACGGTGAGGCCCTGCTGGCGGGACTATTGCGCTGCAGGCGCTGCGCGAGCAAGCTGACGCTACACTACACGGGTAACAGGCACGACGCCTTGCGCTATAGCTGTCATCGCGGCTGGATGGACAAGGGGCAACCGCGTTGTATTGCGTTCGGTGGCACACGCGCGGACGCGGCCATCGCCGAGGCGGTCTTGCAGGTCGTTCAACCGGCGGCAATTGAGGCAGCAATCGTGGCGCGCGAAGAAGAGACCCTGAAGCAGGACGAAGTGCTGGCCGCGTTGCAGCGGGATCTTCAGGCTGCACGCTACGCCGCGCAACGCGCGCAGAAACAGTACGATGCTGCTGACCCCGAGAACCGGCTCGTCGCCGACGAACTGGAGCGGCGCTGGAATCATGCGCTACTACGCGTCGAGGAACTGGAATCGCGTATCGAGCAACAGTCGCGCACATCCGGCCAGATACCGCCTACCCAGCCAGAGGAGTTTGCCGATCTTGCCACTGCATTGGAATCGATCTGGCCGCAGGCCGACGCCCGCCTGAAGAAGCGCATAGTGCGCACCCTGATCCACGAAGTCGTCGTTGACGTTGACGACGCAACGAGCGAAATCGTGCTCGTCATTCACTGGAAGGGCGGAGTACATACCGAGATTCGCGTGCCGCGGCGGCGCCGCGGAGAGAACACTACGCATACGTCACGTGAAGCAATTGATGCCGTGCGCCAGCTTGTCCGTATCTGTCCGGATCTGGTGATCGCCGGCGTACTCAATCGCAATGACCTGCGAACCGGCCGGGGTAACTTCTGGACCCAGGAGCGAGTCACCGCGTTGCGCAGCCACCATCAGATCCCGGTCTATTCGAGCGAACGACGTGCTGCTGAAGGATGGATGACGTTGACCGAGGCATCGGCGTTCATCGGTGTGAGCCCCGGAACGCTCAGGCTCGCAGTTGAGCGCAACAAGATCCCAGCCGAACATCCGTTACCCAACGGGCCATGGATCTTCAATCGCAATTCGCTGACCGGGGACGCAGTTACCGAACTCGTCGGACGGGCTCGCGCACGGCGTGGACACCCCACAATACCAACGACACAACAGGGCTCTCTAGATTTATCAACAACATAGCGAGGTTGGGCAGTATGAAACGCACTTGTACAGATTGATGTAGTCGCCGATTGAGCGCCGGGCGTGGCCGACCGATTCATAGGCTTTCAGATACACCTCTTCATATTTCACGCTGCGCCACACGCGTTCGACGAACACGTTGTCGCGCCAGGCGCCTTTGCCATCCATGGACAGGCGGATGCCCCTGCCGAGCACGGCCCCGGTGAACACTGTCGCGGTGAACTGGCTGCCCTGGTCGGTATTGACGATCTCAGGTTGCCCGTACTTTGCGAACGCTTCTTCCAACGCCTCGACAGCGTGCATCGCCTCCATCGTGATCGCTACGCGGTGGGCCAGTACCTTCCTGCTGGCCCAGTCCACCACGGCGGTCAGATACACGAAGCCGCGCGCCATCGGGATATAACTCGTATCCAGTGCCCAGACCTGGTTTGCCCGATTGATCGTCATGCCCCGCAGCAGATACGGCCAGATCTTGTGCTGAGCATTGCGTCGGCTCGTGTTCGGCTTGCAGTACAGCGCCTCGATACCCATGCGCTTCATCAGCGTGCGCACGCGCCGGCGGCCAATCTCGTGTGCCTCGCGACGCAGCAGTCGCGCCAGCATCCGCGCTCCGGCAAACGGAATCTATGGTCACCCCCGTTTTTGCAACCTTGATTTTTGACGGCGTGGTTGGCTTGCCAAAATCTATCCGGCGTCGTGTAGGGATAGCTCCCCGCGCCACGATGAGAATCGCGCCTGACGGTCCCAAAAAACTCCATCGGCTTCAAGAGCCATTCCCGTTTTCGGGTTTTCCGTCAGGCCGGTGTGCCGTTCACGTCATCAAATTTCAGCGGTCGCAAAACCAGATAGGTACTCGGTAAAACAGTGTGGGATCGGCTGGTCAGGCAGGCATGACGGCCGCCTTCGCATCGAAGACAGTATTTCGAGTGACCAGCGCCCAGGCCGTGCGCGCCAGCTTATTCGCGAGAGCACACGCCACGACATTGGAGTGGCGCCGCGCCAGCAAGGCACGAACCCAATCGGCAAGTGGGCCGCTCTGGCGCCCGAGTCGCTGCATGTAAGCTCTAGCGCACTGAACCAGCAGGCGCGGATGTTTTTATCGCCCCGCTGATATGACTCGGCGGTTTCAAGAGTGAAGCGCAACAGCGGGTTTAATGTTTAGAGCCTTGAGGTTGACTTGCTGAAGCAAGGGTCGCGGCGAAGACCTCGAACGGCGAATGGAAGGCATGACTTGCACGAGGTCGGCTGTTCAGACTGTCGGCGATAGCGTCAAGTTCGTCCTGACTGTAGACCGAAAGGTCCGTGCCTTTGGGCAGATACTGGCGCAGCAGCCCGTTGGTGTTTTCGCAAGTGCCGCGTTGCCAGGGACTGTGCGGGTCGCAGAAGTACACCTTCACGCCGGTTGCGGCGGTGAGTTCTTGATGCCGCGACATTTCTTTGCCCTGGTCGTAGGTGAAGCTCTGCCGTAATGGCGCGACAATCGAATTGAGTTTGGCGGAGAAGCCGGCCAGCGCTGAAGCGGCGGTGGCATCTTCCATCCTGGCAAGCAGCACCAGACGGCTGGTCCGTTCGACCAGCACGCCTACCGAGGACTGGTTGCCGGCACCCTTGATGAAGTCGCCTTCCCAGTGCCCAGGCAGCAGTCGGTCTTCGATTTCGGGCGGCCGCACATGTACTGACCATGTCGGGAATCTGTCCGCGCCGGTCTGTGCCCCGTGTACGCGGCATGCGCGTGCTGTGGCCATGGCGCAAGCACGCAATGAGCTGACGGCGCAGTTCGCCGCGCGGCTGGGCGTAGATAGCCGTGTAGATGGTTTCGTGCGAAACCTGCTGGGTTGGGTCGGTCGGATACATACGCTTCAGTGTGCCCGATATCTGCTGAGGTGACCATTTCCACTCGAGCAGAGTGAGAACGATGCGCCAGCAGACGCTTTGCAGGCAAAGCTTTGGGGGGCGGCGACCCGCGCTGCGGCGTGCGGCACTGAGCGCTTCAGCCGACACGGACGCGTAGCCAGCAGGCAAGCTGTTTCGCGCCAGTTCACGGCTAACGGTGGCTGGCGAGCGACCGAGTATCCGGGCCATGGCCCGGATACTCGAACCCTGCAGATGCAGACTTGCAATGATCAGGCGCTCTTCAGGCTGAAGTTGTTGATATTGAGTTCTTTCGTGCATCGCAACACCTTATACGAAACAGGTGTTGCACTTCAGATTTGAGGCCGCCCTCCCAGTGTCAATCTGGATCGGTTTTCACCATTTACTCCATGGTCAAAGCAAATTTCCTGAAGGCGGCGTAGCAGTAAAACTCGACGGTGGATCACGCTGACATTCGCGGGTTGGTTGCCGCATTACAGAGGTCCGTCTCATGAGCCTGCCGCTTCCTTACTACGCAAGTCGACTGATGCCGTTGCCAAACGTGGTCGCGGGTTACTCGAATACCGGGCTGCGCCGCCTTCAGGAAACTCTTGATACTGGTTGGTCTTTTTACGTACAGCCCTTTGTTCATGCGGATTGCGCGCTTGGCGGTAAAGCCAGCGTCATTCCCAATCGGCCGACGTCCCAGATCAAGCCCGCCAGCTCGCGTGCAATAGCGATGATGGCCACGTGCGCGGTCTTCCCTCTGGCGACGAGCTTGCGATATCGCCTGCACAGTCTTAGTTGCGCGTCCCAGGCACGGTCGATTATCGGCTTGGGTAGCCCTTCATGCCGGCGCTGGATGTCAATGCTCACGCGGGCAGGATGGCGGTAACTCCAGGCGGATTCGACCAATAGCTTGCGCGCATAACTGTTGCCTGTTTTGGTAATGCTTCCTTGGCGTCGCTTTCCGCCTGAGGAGTGCTCAGAAGGCGTCACGCCGAGCCACGCCATCAGCTGTCGCGGATGCTCGAAGCGCGACAGGTCACCCAGCTCGGAGACCAGGCCGATCGCCGACGTGAAGTTAATCCCGCGCATAGCCTGCAACGCGAGTACGACCGGGTAAAACCGCCAGCTGGTGACAGATTCACGCAATGCCAGTTCCAGCCTTTCACATTGCGCGAGCCGGTCTTCGATCGTGCGCCGGTGTTCATTGAACGCCAGTTGTTGCCATGCGCTGTCGAACGAGAACGTACTTATCCAGCGTCGGTGGGTGGGCCCCCAGTTGGGGTGACCAAGGTAACGAACGCCGTGGGCAAGCAGAAACGATTTGAGCCTGCAGCGTGCGGCCTTCAGATCTTCCCTGGCAGCTGACCAGGCGCGTGCCAGGTCTCGGAACGCTTCGTCTTCAACCGATGGCACATGTACGGCCGAGAGGTCGCCGGCGCGTAGCGAACGCACTAGCTTGATCGCGTCGCGACGGTCTGTTTTGACGCGATCTCCCGGTTTCCGTGGAATGAGTGACGGTGCGCAGACCATGCAGTCGAAGCCTTTATCGATCAGCCTCCTGTACAACCCATATCCGCAGGGCCCCGCTTCATAGACAAAGCAGATGTGCCGCGCCTTTGTTTGCAACTTCTTGCACAACCGGTCGATATCAATATGCATGGCGCCGACCTTGCCAAACAGTTCAACTTCGCTCATGCCGATCGCGTACGCAACCGTGATCGAATCCTTATGGACATCCAGTCCTACGTACAACGTGCTATCGTTTTCCACGCTGGCCTCCGTGTCGGAACAGACCGTTGAGCAGTGGCTCCGTCCCCACTCAATGCGGCTCTGGCAGCAATGCTAACCCGCGCTTAATTCCCCTCGGCGGCCAGCCTTGCCGAACGGGAGTCATACTGACTTGCTGATCCCCAGCAGGTTGGCTCTGCCGCCGGTGCTGTATTGGCGTGGCACGAGACCAAGCGATGCCGCGAAGTCCCGGCTGCATCCGTACTGCTTGCCGTCGCCCATCTCGGCGCTCAACACGCTCGCCGTTATCGGGCCGACTCCGGGAATCGTCAGCAGACGCTGACCGAATTCATCGTCGGCAAGTTGGCGCGTCATCTCCTTGTCGATCTCGCCGATCTGCTCGCTCAGGTACTTGAAGTGCGCATGCAGGCGTTCGAGGATGGCGACGAGGTGCGGCGGCAGTGAATGTTCGGCGAGCACCGCCGGCAAGCGTTTGATAACGGCGTTGCCGATCGGCAGGCTGATGCCGAACTCAAGCAGAAAGCCGTGCATCTGATTGACGGCTTTAACCCGATCACGGACCAGCGAATCGCGGACCCGATGCAGGGCTGATAGCGTCTGCTGTGATTCCGTCTTTGGTGTCACAAATCGCATGGCGGGGCGCGAGGCCGCCTCGCAGATCGCCTCGGCGTGCACGAAGTCGTTCTTGTTGCTCTTGACGAAAGGCCGCACGAACTGCGGCGAGATCAGCTTGACCCGGTGCCCCAAGCTGACCAGCTTGCGAGCCATGTGATGTGCACCGGCGCACGCTTCCATGACCACCGTGCAGGCGTGGAACTTGGCAAAAAACTCCAGGAGCTGCTTGCGCCCCACCTTCTTGCGAAACACGGCTTTGCCGCGCCGATCCTGACCGTGGAGATGAAACGAATGTTTGCCAAGATCAATTCCTACCAGTGTCACGTCTTGCATGATGGGCCTCTCCACAAAGGAAACCCCTACAGCGTAGTCCGCTCATAGGGTGGGGGTGACCATCTCATTACTCCATGTGCAGTTCGTCGATCCGGCGCATCAGCAACAGGTCTGCCTCGCTCACCGGTTGCGCCCGGTAATACACGCTCGATCTTGCGATACCAACGAGTCGCGCCTGCTGCGAGACCGGCAATGCGTGCGTACGATCGATCATCGCTTTGCGCTCAGCAATCCCGCCTTGTTGAGCGCGCCGCTTAAAAAATCGTTCTCCAGCGTGAGCTGGCCGATCTTCGCATGTAGCTCCTTCAAATCGACTTGCGGCTCGCTCGACGCCGTGCCGCCTGCGCCAAACACGTCGGCGGCACGTTCCTGCAACTGCCGCTTCCATTCGGTGATCTGGTTCGGGTGCACATCGAACTGCTGCGCCAGTTCGGCTAGCGTCCGCTCGCCCTTGACCGCCGCCATCGCCACTTTCGCTTTGAACGCGGCTGAGTGCGTCCGTCGGGTTCTCTTCGTCATCTTCCTGGTTCCTTTTTCGGCATTATCGCCGGCTCAGGCCCCGAGCATTCCACTTATCCGACTGTCCGAATTTGCGCGCCCACCTCTCCGCGTCAGGACTTATCACACATTCTGCCGCAATCACCGTGGCTCTCAAATATCGACCAGGCCTATTCATTTATTGTCACCGCACTGAAGCGTCTTTTACCGTTTGCTCGAAGCAAGCTGCTGGTTCCGCTCAGTGAGAAACTGGATCAGACCGTCCATGCCGCTTTGCTTGATCTTGTCGCTGAACTGCTGCCGATAGGTTTGGATCAGCCAAACGCCGAGGACGTTCAGATCATATAGACGCCACCCTTCCGGCGTCTTGTACAAACGGTAGTCAATCTCCGCCGGCTGTCCGTTCCTGTCCGCAACTGTGCGCACCACCACATCCTCATCGGTCGGCGCGAAGTGGGAAGGCGGATAGTCGATCCGTTGATCCGCACGAAGCTGACCCACGGCGCCTGAATACGTGTAAATCAAAAGCATCTTGAACTGCTTGACCACCTCTTGCTGCTGCGCAGGCGTCGCCGTTCCCCAGTAACGCCCCATCGCGAGCGAGGTCGTGCGTCGAAAATCGGTGTAAGGAAGAATGTCCCGGTTCACGATATCCATGATGCGGGGGATATCGTTCGGCTGGATCGCCCGGTCCCGCACCTCGTCGAGTATCTGCTGCGTCGCAGTCTTGATCAGCGCTCGCGGATCTGACTGGTCGACTTCGGCATACGCCACGCCGAGCAAGAAAAACGCCGCGCAAAGAGGCAACAGAAAAAGATTCTTCATATGCGCAAACCTTCTGATCCTTCACTGCACGCAATTCATAGGTGCTCTGCCTATGTCCAGGCATGTCGCGCCGCGTCGTGTCAATTTCGTGCCGCTAGCCGATCGGACGCCGCGCAGAATTATGTCCGTGCTTCCGCCCGACAGATGCGGTAGACCGCCATCGACAACAACAGAGAGGTGTGGAGACTGTGATTTTATTCGCTATCGAGGAACGCCATAGATGCCATAGATGCCATTGACCAGCCAATCGTATGCATTTTGAAGGTAGGCATCCGTCGCGATGGCTGGACAATTGCTGTAGGAACCCCAAGTCCCGCCTCCAGCCGTAATCACGTCTTCGCAGAAAGCAACGCAGTTGTGCGGAAGCACCCACCAGGTCCAGGACTTTGACATTAGTTCTTCAAGTTTGAGTAGTGCTCCGTTTGGGTCCGGAATGTCAACGGGTCGGCGAATCAACTCGACCTTTCCGCTCTCTTTCAGATAACGACCGTAGCCGCCCAAATCAAGGTAACGTGGATAATCCTTCAAACCGGCGACCTGGAAATAAAACCCGCCACGGCTGTCAGCATATAAAAGCAGATGCCCGCACACGTTCGGACCGTCTCCGCTCACCGCGACAACGCTCGTTTTTGAGAAATCGACGTTGACCACACCACAGGCATCCAAAACTTCGCCCTCATACGACATACGCCCTCCGTCTGATCGGAACATCCTGGCTGAATAAACTAGGCCGCCTGTTACCAAGGATAGGTAAATGCTCAGCATCTTCAACGAGCAGGATGGACCCCGAACAGGGCCGAGGCATCTAGGGAAGCGTTGTTCCAATCAATGGAGAACTCCGTCTGCGAGGCGGCGTAGAGCGCAAAAACTGGGGCGAAAGCGCCGCAGAAGTGAAAATTCTCAGTGGCTACCGTCACCAGTTTTCCCAGAAGGCCGCCGCAGACGAAGCTGGGTCATCGGAATGGCAGCGCAAAAAACAGGGACGACACCGGGCCGGAACTTCGGGAGGGCACCGTCCTAATCGCAAAGACCGGCGGCACCGACCTTGAGCCGGAACCAGAAGCGGGTCCCCCCAAGTCTCACAAGGCCGCCGCGAAAGACACGGCGGTTGCCGCGCTCGTTTGAGTGAAATCGCGATATGGCATGCTCATGCCATAGTTTTTTTCCTCACCTGGGCGGTTTTCGCCACGGTCCCGCCGGTGAAGGTCATGCTTTGATGGTTTATGCGTTCGGGCCGACGCCTTGAACGACGACGGGCAGCAGCGACACGGCAAAAGCGGATGTAGCCTATCAGTCGCGAAGGGCAGCAGGCGACCGATACTGTTGAAAAAGTCGCCGCGTGGTTTTCTCAGTTCTCCTGCGCGAAAATCGACCTCTTAGATCGGCCTACAAACCGCTCGCGCGTGCCGGCCAAGGGTAAGAAGACCCCTGAAGTGCGACGCGTGTCGCCGTCCGCCGGACGTAAATCGGCAACGTAGTGGATGGCAAAGCTCTTCTCTGCCTTGTCACATTCAACGACCTGAACATCGGAGATTGAAGCCGTGACCTGCTGTACGACCAGCAGTTGCCTACCTGGACGTGCGCGACCAGTAACGGTCGGGTTCGAAGCTCCGGGGACAACGTACCCACCCTATGGGCGATTCACCCGGGCGACCGGGCAGGGATCGACGCTGCCAGCAGCCGTGCGGTGTGGGGGCCAGGCAAGTTCCGCATGCACAACGTACGTGAACTGTCGATGGAATCCTCGTTATCTTCAAAGAGCCAAAGCTGCTGAGAGGCTCTGACCAAAATGGTAAATGGCCGGTTGCATCTTTTTCAAGTGGGTGCACGTCGTCACGAGGCCATCGGGGAATAGACAGGTGCTAAACGGACAGGCCCGGAAGTGCTCGGGTCGGCAGGGATGGGAACGCGGGAACCCCGATTTCTCGCCCTCGCTCCGGTTCAATGGAGCGGTGGCAGGTGGACCGTGAGGAACACTGTTGGGGAAGCGGAAGTGAGAACGCGCAAGAAGCGAAGGGTTGCCCGTAACGGGTGACATAGGGGTTCGAGATTTGCCCCGACCTGAAAGGGTGCTGACGTGCGCGTGGTGCGGCTGTCGTTGGCGCACGTCAGAGATTCACCAAAGGGAAGCTTGTGAGAGACCGATCGGGCTACGGTTCAGCGCCCTTGTCCCGGCGACGGGATGAATCGACGATGTGACGTTTGCGAAGGTTGTGTGTGCACAAACCGCAACCGGCATCGACATGATGCTTAATGCCGTGCGCGAGCCGTATGCGGGAAAACTCGCACGTGCGGTTCTTCGGGGGCCGCGTTTCCGGGAGGGGGCGCGGCTACCTCTAACTCGCGACAGAGACGGTCAGCGACTTTTTCAACAGTATCGACCCGCTGCCGTCGTTCGAAGCTCCGTCACCTCAACGGCAGCTTACTCTGGAACAGCGATCATCCGACATCCCGCGCTGAGGGACATGAACGGCCATCGCGGTCGTTGGTTGCACGGCCGTAACAACCCATGTCGAGCGTCCGCTCTGGCGGTGCGACGAAAATGAATCGCGGGACAAGCAAGTCCGGATTTCACCGCGCGCGCAAATGCGCTATTGGACGCCATCGGCCTTCCTGCCGAGGGCGGCGTGGCGCGATCAAACGACGGCGATGCCGTTACGCCTGCAACTTGACGCAGCTTTGCTGCTGCGGCGACGACGAACGGCGACTTCTTTAGCCTGCCTTAAGGTAGTGCGCGCATACACCAGATGTTGCGGCTAGTACGGGAAGCGCTTCATACGCGCTTGCTTCGTAAGCTTGCTCTGTCATGGAACCCACCCCATACGTAGCTGAACAATCCGGGTGCGATAACGACGCAGTGGTATCGCCGATTTGTGAATCTCCGGTCGCCTGTCGCGACGCAATCCGTTTGCGAGGCATGGATCCTGTACAGGTTGCGGCGACGAACTCGGAGCGCCCGTGAGCACGGTTACCGCCGGTTGCCGGCCTCGAAAAGCTTTCCACGGGCGCGCAATGGATCCGACAGGCATGACTGCCGCTGCATTCTTTAGCTGCGCCCGGAATATCTCTTCCTCCAACCCGAATAACTCGACCATCTTCGAACTGAAGATCTATCCAGCCTCGGAGGGTGAAAATAAACTGCGTTTCGCAAACATGGTAATGCCAACCGGTCTGCTGCATCACGCCTGTCGCCATGGTCACCTGCGCCCTCATTCGACCGTCTGTGGCGTCGGAAACACCGAGGTCCCGATAATTGAAGAATGTTCGGCGACCTGCTACTAGTGGGGCTGTTTCCGTCGTAGCGTATGCAAGTCTCTCTAAAAGATCAGCGGAGACGTTTGCGGCCTCGGGGGAAAGGGTACCCCTGTAGTGTTCCATTGAATGTTCCTTGATTTAGCCGGTGGGTGCCCAGGTGTTCTCGTCAAAGCGAGGTCAAGCTTTCGCGACTCTAAAGCCAGCGCAAGAGTGTGAGTGGCTCACAGGGCAGCGCGTGTCTCTTCATTGCGCCTCCATCGAATTTACTGGCCTGGGTGGAAGGCAAACAGCCGCAGAATTACATCAGGGAAAACCCTATTAATTCTTGCGTTATCGGCTACAGGCAAATCGGTGTACTTCTTCGGAACGCCGAATGAATGTGTGACGGAAGGGCATTTGCTGTTGAGGAAGGGACGTAACATTGGACGCATGAGCGCTCGAAGGTAGCCTGGGCGACGGCGTCCTCTAAGCGTTGACGAAGGGGATTCGGGGAATCAACTCTTGGAGTATCGGTTCCGCCTTCGGGCATTTCTGCCGATCCCGTCGCTGCGTCTGGACACGCGATCGACTGCTGAACCTTGGGAAACGGGCGTCCGGGTTGAGAGACGGTGGATGGCGGCTCATCCGCTATTCCGCTCGCGGCGCCACCTAGGCTATTGCCGTGATAAGGCGCGGGTTATCGCGCCCTGCCCGCGGAGCTGCCGGGCACTGGATCCTGTCTTTCCGCAACAGGACTGCATCGGCCAGTTCAGCGCTGAATCTGTCAAGTATGGAGGTAGCGATCAGAAACTCGTGCATCTCGTCGGGTACCAGACTTTCATTGACTCAGACTTCTCCCGCGGTTCCGTCGCGTAGAACCGAAGATACTCAGCGGCCGCAAAGTCTGTCGCTGTTGCGCCGCCTGGAGAGAGCGTGGATCGGGGATCCGATTGGTCGTACAGCGTCGGCCCAAAATCCGCATAACGCTCACGCACCAGCGCCATGGCACGCGAGCGGACATCCACCGGCAGTTCGCGGTTGCTGGGTTGGCCACGCTGTGCCGAAACGAGCCCGCCCGGTCCAGCGGACTCGTAGCGTCGCACCAGCCGGCTGACCTGACGCTCACACAGCTGCAGCCGTTCAGCCGCCAGTACGATCGTCAGGCGATGCTGGACGACCGCCTCGATGATCTTCACGCGCTCGAGCTCGTGCATGCTGATCGTGATGAATCCACGTCCGTTCATGGTCTGGCTCCGGGCTGGCTGTGATGCCGCAGCATGCGCCACAGCAGCCAGCCCGGAGCAGGAAACCGGACATTTCTAATGAGCCAGAACCGGACATTTCTAAAAAGCTCTGACACCACTGCGAACGACAACTTAAATTATGTCAAATTAGTGCGTGGGCAGAGTGCAAGCGGTCTCATTTTTGCGATCGTGGCCGCCGCGTTCATGCGTCGATACAAGCGAGCCGAATCGCTTCACCGGCTCGCGCAAGGAATTCTGCGAGCTGAACAGCGGCGCGTGGATATGGACGGTCGACCGTTTCCTGGCGCAGCAGTCCGCCGCGCCGGATGGAAAAAGCGTCGACGGTACAAACCGGACGACGCCCGACGACGAATCAGACGGCGGTCAACTGGGTGATCGGAACGGATTGACCACAGTCAGCCGGTCGAAGATGACCTGGCCGTGTTGCATGTCTTCGCTGTAGAGCACTTCGCAATCTTCAAGCAACGCGAAGGCGATGATGCACGAATCGTAGAACCTGAATCCGTAGTGTTCGGCGATACGGCGTGCTTCCTTGTGGACGTCAAGCGTCAGTGGCACGATCTCGCAGAACTCCTCCACATCGCCCAGGAGGACGTTGATCTCCGGCCACGAGAGCCCCATTTTCCGGCTCATGACGAGCGTAACCTCGTTCATTACCTGCGTGCTGATGACGGGCATCGGAGCCCCCCGCACCACCAGCGCCTCGGCCCGGTCAGCCTTCGCGGCGTCGCCGGAGAACAGATAGGCAATCACATTGCTATCGACGGCAAATCGCGTCGGTGCCTCAACCGTCATTCAGCGTTTCCCCTTTCGCTGAGCGATTCCCGATCGAACTTGAAGTCGGCAGGCAGTCGTCCGCGGTACTTGCGCAGGCGCTCGATCCGCTCAGCGACTGTCGGCTTTTTGCTGACCGAGAACGCGCCGGATTGCTCGGCATAGATCTCAATGTCGTCGCCCTCCTTCAAACCGAGTGCATCGACGACGCTCGCGGGCAGCCGGACGGCAAGGCTGTTGCCCCATTTAGCGACTTGCATCATTATCTCCGATAGATACACATAAATCGTATTGTATATCCAACCCAATGCTTTTCAAGTCCGAGGGCGGTTTTGATGATTGCCTCGCGGGCGACTATCCGTGCAGGTCACTCTCAAGGGCAGGCCCATGCTTTGGCGAGCCCAACGGCATACCGACCCGCCCGAGGGGTCTTTTTGGTCTCAGGTGCAAGAAGCGCCCCGCCTGATCGGCGCCTATCTACCCTGGCTGCCCATCCCGCCAGACTGTCGCTTCGCTTCAGCAACCAGTTCCTTGAGCGCCTCGATCCCGGCATTCGTGAACGCGGTTACCGTGGCCAACTGCTCAGCGGGGACATCGAAATCGTCGATGATCCCGAGACACCCGTCCTCTGGCTCCAGGTTCCTACTCGCCAGTTCCTCCAGCCAATACTCCGGCTCTCCGAGCATCTTTGCGACACAGGAGATGGTATAGACAAAACTCGGCGCTGCCATATCGTATTAGAGCCCTCCCTGAATTCATGGGCATCCAGCCCTGTTCTCCCGTTTTTCCCCAATCCCCGACATCCACGTGGGTCCTAGTTGCTGTCGCGTGCTGCAGGCGGCAGGTGGAAGTGCTTTGCCTGATCATCGCCTTCGTGCCGGAAATTGAATCGACGCTATATTTCAGCTTCGGTGTTGATCTGCCTCAATCCTCGACGCGATACTCGCCCGCGCCCTCTCGCCTCCGATTGCCGAGTAGCGCGCTCTGCAGCGCGCGGATCCTGGATGCGGCCGCGTCCTGAACCCGTCATTACGGCGCACACCGCTTTGCGATGCATCGCCAGCCATTGCGCGCGCGAACTGCCTCCGCCAGGATCGCCAGGTATGTTCCGTGATCGACCCGCTCATCCGGCGGCAACTGCGACCGTTCCGAAGCCGCGCAACAGCTCCGCCTTGACTCGCGAGGACAGAGATCGGATCGCGCGCCCCGCCGTGTTGAACGGATAGTCGGCGAATGTCAGGCCGATTTGCCGGCACTCCTGCAAGAATCTCTGATGCAACGCTCGAAGACCGTGCAGTCTGATCCGCATGCCATCGTCGGCAGGCATCTGCCTGACTGCCACCCGGCGCTGTCTGATCTGAAGGATGAGCCAGCCAGCGAGCGCGGGATACCGGTCAAGCAGCAGGGAAAACGCACCGACGGCACCGCCCTTTCCATCATGGAGAGTCACGGGAAGCAGGCGTGTATATTCCGTCACGCGGGCATGAACGATAAGCGCACGATAGCCGTATGGCCGCCCGTCCGCATGAACAGAAAGCGCCCTTTCGAGAAACCGGTAAAGCTGCCTGCGGTTAATTCCGGTCGTGTTCTCGATACTGCCTACCGATTCACCGTTCGCGTAACGTTCAACAGCGTCGATATGTCTCTGCACGCGCTCGCGCGCGGCGGTGCCAAGTTCTGTCCATGCGAGCGTCGGCCACGAGGCAAGGTCCAGTGTCTGGAATTCTGGTCTGCGGCGGCTCATGACATCGCCTGGCTCGCAACAAAGGACGTCAGAAACGAAAGGCTCTCGGTGTGTAAGCTGGGCGCCTGGATGCGACCGCGATGCAGTAGTTCAAAGACAGCTGCGCGGACGAGCACTGGGTCGCCCGTAGAGAACTCACGCTCAATAGCCATCAGCGATTGAGGTGTCGCGAGGAAGCGCTCGATCGCGCCGGACAGCGAACGCTTGACGAGGCCTCGTGCAGCGACAAGCACGGGCAACATGCGCTGCCAGTTTCCAGTCCAGACACGCGCAGCTGCCCTTTCGGCGGCATCGATGTGCCTCATGGCAAACGATTCCATGTCGAAGTCACGACAACTTTGCGGGAGACAGGCCGGTATCGCGTCACATAGCAAGACCAGGGATTCGCGTTCATCAGATCGTGCCCAGAAATCGACGACGCAGCGTTGACCGTCGACTGCCATGAAGCCCGGCCGCTCACAGAATTCGTTTATAGCCGCGTCCGCCTCCAGCATCAGCCATGCTTCGAAGGCGCTGCGCCTGTACAGAGTCAGGCGTCGCCCCAGCTTTGGACTGAACACGTCATACCGCTGCGCGCCGGGAGGACGCGGCAGCGTGAGCGGCTCAAAACTTCGCAGAATGTCGACCATATGCACGCCCTGCCCGAGGATGTCGTGATCTAGGACGAACGTAAGTTGACGAATTTAATGCGCACTCATGCGAAGTGACAACTTTACTTCGTTGACAAGCGAAGTAAAGTCGTCAACTCGAAGGACTTCCGCCTTGCCCGGGCGGGCCTCGACCGGTGACAACTTTCCTTCGCTCTACGATTTGCGCATGCGCGCCAGCGCATTGCTGACGGCGGGTTGCGTGATGAAGAGCATCTCCGCGGCGCGCGTGATATTGCGCGTCCTGTAGATCGCCTCGAAGACGACGAAGATTCAGATCGATCTTTGACAAAGGCACGATGACATTTCCTTATCGGCGCTGCCGGACCGTGGTGGCCCGGTACGCGACCACCTTTCTCTTGCAGTCCTGTACCCGCGCAACAACCTGTCGTACAGCGCGAACTTCATGCACCTGATGTTCTCGAATCCGTGCGAGGACTACGAGGTCAACGACGTGCTCGTGCGCGCGCTGGACCGTATCCTGATCCTGCACGCGGATCACGAACGATCTCCGCGCCGGCGGCGGTAAAGGCATCGATCACCGTGCGCGCCTTGTACGCCTCGATAATCGGCATGCCCGCGCCCTGGCACCCAGAGGAATTGGGCGTCGCATCTCAGAATGACCGACCAACCGTGCATAATTCCGGGGCGTCCATAAAACGTAGCCTCCACGACTCTCCTTGAAGCTCATCCCTGTGTGGCTCGAGCGCAGCCATAATCAGCTGCAAATCGTTGGTGAGCCGCTTGCAGTAAAGCACCCGATCCTGGTCGTCGATCACAGCGACCACGGCATTGTTCGAGTGCAGATCGATGCCGCCTCCTGACAGGTCGGTTGGTGGTTCGCACCGCAACTGTAGACCTTTGCCGCCCCTTACCTTGGGGGCGGCAAAGGAGGCCTTCCAGACGATTATCAACTCCAGGCTCCCGCCCTTCCTAGCGGGCATTGGCGAGTGACAAGCACCTCGAATTTTCTTTCACGTTCTAATCATATTTCCATGACGAGCAATATTGGCCGATGCTGACAGCTCTCAAAATCAGTGGTTTAGGAGAAAACAATCCCCCGGCAAGCGCTCGACAATGACCAGATATGGATGCAGGCACAGCACAATGTACAAAATTAACTGCGTTCGCAATCAAAATTTCAAATTACGCCTCTCATTCTCCGCACTGTTTTAAACGTCGTCAGCCCGCACATTGACATGATGGCTTCATCGGATAACCCTCGCAATATTTGTCTTCGCATAAACGTATAACGAAGTACCCACGGCCCCATATCTTTCGCTTGAAACCCGATCTCATGCAGACAAATATTTACACTGAAATAAACAGCTACGCTCGACAATTTCCCACCAGCTTCCCTTCGCGGAAAAGCAAGGTATGCATGCGTTTGGTCATCGCAATCTGGATCAGCCAGATAGGTGCGTCTCTCGTCGAGCCAGTCTCGTAGTGGCTCATAGCAAAACATTGGAATAGGCACTCGATAACGCACTATACGACGCTTAGTCAATGGATCACCTCCAACTGCGCAAAAATAAAGAGTGTCGTTATCCATCATAAAATCGTCGATCGCCGCGGCAGTGGCTTCGCCCACGTTAACTCCTGTAGCCAAAATAAAAAGCAACATGACCCGTTGTCGTTTTTGCCACCATGCCGACATGTCGAGCCGATTCAATAGGTAGTCTTGTAACAGCAGATCTTCAGACTCACTTAAAAAGGTTATTGTCGATTCGAGATCGTAACCCGTCACAATCGGCACATCCTCGTGAAAAGGATTTAGTTGGCGGCAACCAATTTCTATTAGATGAACCATAAGCTTGGAAAGCAAGAAGGTGTATCGGCGCTTTGTTTTTATTTGAATAGCACGCTGAACTATTGTTGCTTGAGGAGGTTTTTTCTCCCGCCCTCTGCGTGGAGGAGTACGTCCACGGCCTTCCAAACTTTCCAGAAACCGCCTTATCTGATCAGCGTTGACGGTCAATACATTTTGCTTCGGACAACACTCACTGAGGAATCTTTGAAACGCACGCAACATTGATCCGTACATCGCAATCGAATTCCGAGCAAATTCACGGTCACCACTCGAGAGAGAATGTGTGATCCAAAATTCAAACGCCGCATCAGGATCTTTAATCCACTCCTCCCTAGATATTGCTACGCCTGACCATTCGGGGTCTGCAGGTAAATCGAAGCGCTCTGCCATTTTGCCTTGCTGCATGATCACCTCACTGTGCCGTATTCGCGTGATCGATTCTCACACAGCATTTTCCGAATCATCAAATATCGTGCAAGCGGAAATTCGTCGCACGATTGCAATCTCATTTAAATTGTCGGAAATCTCATTTAAAGCGGCGGGAATCTCAACTCTAATGTCGTCTTATGCGTGGCGACGCTTTCCGGCCAATCAGGTCATCATCGATCCGTACCGGACATCATTTTCAAAACCGTACAGGTACTGTACCGGCACCTGTCGCTAGAATGAGCCTCACCGTTTTCTGTTGGCGACACCGGAGCCCTCATGTCTTTCGTCACTCTCAGCGCGCTGCCCGCCGGCATCCTGTTCGCGCTCGTCACCTCGATCACGCCCGGTCCGAACAACACGATGCTGCTCGCGTCGGGCGTCAATTTCGGCTTTCGCCGCACGCTGCCCCATCTGTCCGGCATCAGCGTCGGCGTGGTGCTGTTGATGTTGTCGGTCGGCATCGGCCTCGGCGAGGCGTTCGTGCATTTTCCCGTGCTGTACACGGTGCTCGAAGTCGTCAGCGTCGCTTATCTGCTGTATCTGGCGTGGAAAATCGGCACGTCGGGCGAACTGAAGCTCAGGAACGGCGAGCGTCGCCCGATGCGCTTTCACGAGGCGATCGCGTTTCAGTGGGTCAATCCGAAGGCGTGGATGATGGTGCTGACCGCCGCGACGACGATTCACCTGAGCAACAGCTTCGGCATGAACGCCGTCGCGATGGCTGCGGTGTTCTATGTGATCGGCTTTCCGTGCATCTGCGTGTGGGCCGGTTTCGGCACCGCGATGCGCGAGGTGCTGTCGAACCCGAAGCGGCTGCGCGTCTTCAACATCGCGATGGCGCTGCTGCTGGTCGCGTCGCTGTATCCGATCGCGCTGAAGCTGTTCGGGCACGGCGGCTGAGCTTTCGACGCGCGCCGCCGCGTCTACCACGCCCCCTGCCCGACCCGCTCGATGAAGCGCCACAACGCGTCGTCGCTCGAATACGGCGCGTTGAAGCGGAACCACGCGCTCGGCGCGTCGTCGGGACGGAAGTAGGAGCCCGGTGCGAGCCAGATGCCGTGCGCGAGCGCGGCGGTCGCGACCTCGGCGGCGCGCTCCGCTTCGATCGGCAGACGCGCCAGCATGAAGAGCCCCGCGCGCGGCCGGTGAAACACCTCGAGTCCGAGCGCGTCCAGCCGTTCTTCGAGTGCCACGTGCGCGAGCTTGAGCCGTTCGTTGACCGTCTCGACGTGGCGCGCGTAACGCCCTTCCACCAGCACCTTGTCGACGATCCGCTCGATCGTTTCCGACGACGTCAGCCCCACCGCCATCTTCGTGCGCGCGAGTTCGCGCAGCACCGCCTGCTCGGCCACCACATAGCCGCAGCGCAGCGACGGCGTCACCGTCTTCGAAAAGCCACCGACGTGCAACACGCGCTGCAAGCCTTCCATCGCCGCCAGTAGCGGCGCGCCGGCCGGCGCGAGTTCGCGGCTCACGTCGTCCTCGATCACCCAGATGCGCTCGCGCTCGGCGATCTGCAGCAAGCGGAACGCGGCTGACATGCCGAAGGTCGCGCCGGTCGGATTCTGGAGCGTGGTGTTGACGAAGATCGCCTTCGGCTTGTGCCGCGCGACCAGCGTTGCGAGAACGTCCGTATCGACGCCGGCCGGCGTGCGCGGCACGCCATACACGAGCAGCCCGGCGAGCTTCAGGATCTGCAGCAGATTGCAGTAGCCGGGATCTTCGACGATCACCGCATCGCCCGCGCGCAGCAGCGTGCGTACGATCAGATCGAGCCCCTGCGTCGCGCCCTGCGTGAGCAGCACGTTCGCGACGTCGACGGGCAGCCCGCGCCGGTCGAGTTGTTCGGCGATGCGCTCGCGCAGCGGCGCGAAGCCGTACGGATGGCCATAGTCGCCGAGGCGCGCGGCCGGCACCCGGCTCAGCGCGCGCAACGAGTGCTGCAGGCCGCTCTCGTTGGTCCATTCGCTCGGCAGCCAGCCGCAGCCCGCCTTGATCGGCACCGAGTGATCGGCGAACACGTCGGAGAGCAGCCATGTCGCGGTCAGGCTCGGCGGCGTCCAGTCGGCGACAGCCGCCCGCGTGGACGGCGAGCGCGCCGCCACCCGATAGCCGGAGCCGCGCCGCGCGACCACGAGGCCCATCGACACGAGCCGGTTGTACGCCTCGGTCACGGTGAAGGTGCTCAGCGCGTGGCTTTGGGCAAGCTGCCGCACCGACGGCAGCAGTGCGCCGGCGCGCAGCGATTGCGAGTCGATCGCGCGCGCGAAGCTCTGCACGACCTGTTCGACGAGCGTCGGCGCCGCGCGCCGGTCGCGTTGAAGGTCCAGTTCGATCATGTTTCGGGCGAAAAACGAGGGGCAAAAAGACGGACCGCGGACCGCTCGCCTACCGGAACAGTTCGCGCGAATCCACCAGCACAGTTGACACCACACTTGGTCAACTGTTTATGCCGCCATTAAACCGCGAGGGCTACAGTTTGGCTACGCTTAAAGCCCCAACCGCGCCACTTCGAGGAGATGCCATGACTTCGCGCCCCGTCATCGACGATCTGTCGTCCTTCTGGATGCCCTTCACCGCCAACCGCCAGTTCAAGGCCGCGCCGCGCCTGCTGGAATCGGCGAAGGGCATGTACTACCGAAGCACCGACGGGCGCGAGATTCTCGACGGTTGCGCCGGGCTGTGGTGCGTGAACGCCGGCCATGGCCGCGATGAAATCATCGCCGCGATCACGCAGCAGCTGTCGACGCTCGACTTCGCGCCGACCTTCCAGATGGGCCACCCGCTTGCGTTCGAAGCGGCGAAGAAGGTTGCCGAGCTGATGCCGGAAGGGCTCGATCGCATCTTCTTCACGAACTCGGGCTCCGAATCGGTCGACACCGCGCTGAAAATCGCGCTCGCCTACCATCGCGCGCGCGGCGAAGGCCAGCGCACGCGTCTGATCGGCCGCGAGCGCGGCTATCACGGCGTCGGTTTCGGCGGGATTTCGGTCGGCGGTATCGCGCCGAATCGCAAGACGTTTTCGGGGGCGCTGTTGCCGGCGGTCGATCATCTGCCGCACACGCACAACCTCGAACACAACGCGTTCTCGAAGGGCCAGCCCGCATGGGGCGCGCATCTGGCAGAGGAGCTGGAGCGCATCGTCGCGCTGCACGACGCTTCGACGATCGCCGCGGTGATCGTCGAACCGGTGGCCGGTTCGACCGGCGTGCTGGTTCCGCCGCAAGGCTATCTGCAGAAGCTGCGCGAGATCTGCACGAAGCACGGCATCCTGCTGATCTTCGACGAGGTGATCACGGGCTTTGGCCGCCTCGGCAAGGCGACCGCGAGCGAACACTTCGGCGTCACGCCGGACCTGATCACGCTGGCGAAGGCGATCAACAACGCGTCGATTCCGATGGGCGCGGTCGCGGCGAGCCGCACGATCCACGACACGGTCGTGGGTAGCGGCGCGCCGGGCGCGATCGAGCTGTTTCACGGCTACACGTACTCGGCGCATCCGGCGGCTGCCGCGGCCGCGATCGCGACGCTCGATCTGTACCGCCGCGATCAGCTGTTCGAGCGCGCGGCCAGCCTCGCGCCGACGTTCGAAGCCGGCGCGCATGGGCTGCGCAGCGCGAAGCACGTGAAGGACGTGCGCAACCTCGGCCTCGTCGCGGGCATCGAGCTCGAATCGCGCGACGGAGCGCCGGGCGCGCGCGCCTACGAGGCGTTCGTCAAATGCTTCGAGGCAGGCGTGCTGATCCGTTTCACCGGCGACATCCTCGCGTTCTCGCCGCCGCTGATCATCGACGAAGAGCAGATCGCGCGGCTCTTCCGCATCGTTGGCGAGGTGCTGGCGACGGTGCAGTAAAAAGGCGCGCAAGCGCGCCACCAGGCGACGACGAAAGAGCGGCGGCACGCGCATGCGTGCGCCGCTCTTTTTTATTGCTGCCGCTTTGCGAGCCGCAAGCTCAGTGATGCGTGCGCGACGCCCGCGTTTGCGCGGCCTTCTTCGCGGCAGCGGAGCGTCCAGCCGCGCCCTTCGTCGCAGCGGCCTTTTTGGCTGCGGCCGAGCGGCTCGCAGCTGGCCGCTTTGCCGCCGCCGACTTCGCCTGCTTCGACATCGCCGCCGACGACGCCCCGGCCGTGCTCTCGCGCTTGAGCACGCTCTCCGACACACGCGAGCGTTTCGCGCTCGACTCCTTGCTCGCACTCTTCTTCGCGGCGCCTTCGTGCTTGCCCGCCGCGCTGTCCTTCTGCGCTTTCTTGCGGGTCGCCTCGCTCGTGGCGCCCTTCTTCGGCGGCTTTACGTCGACGCCCGCGCGCCGCGCCTCGGACAGCCCGATCGCGATCGCCTGCTTCGGCGAGCGCACGCCGTGCTTGCCGGCGCGGACCTTGTCCACCTGTTCCTTGACGAACTCTCCCGCTTGAGTACTCGCTGATTTGCCGGCGCGTTTATCGGCCTCGGCACGCTTCAAGGTTTTCTGCTCTGGCATGACGGTTCTCCGGTTGTGGGTGAGTCTCTATCATTGAGCAACGAGCGTGCCGGAGCGCCCATCCGCGCCATGGTCCGGCGGCGGTTGCGCGGCGGGACTCGCGTGCGTCGCCGGGACGGCGTATGGTTGTGGACATGGGACGGGAGTAAGCGCCGAAGCGCTAACTCAAATCGGCCGCCTTGCATGGAGACAGCCATGAAGATAGTTACGGTTCGAGCTGGCACACATATCGAGGGCGTGCACTGGATCGCCGAGTACGTCGAAGACGTCCACGAAATTCGCGTGTTCCGCGAGGGGCAGGAAGTGGACGTGCACAACGCGCCGTCCACACTGTTCGGCGATGAAGAAAACGCGGGCTCGAAAAACACCGCCGATCATCGCGCGATGGAAGCGGCCGTGCTCGCTTATCTGAAGCGCTTCGTCACGGAGCACGACGCGGAAGAGTAGGTTTCGCCGACGCCAACCGCCGTTTTCAAAGCCGCCCGCTCGTGGCAAAAGCCGCTGCGAACGTGCATTCACCAACTCTCGCGCGACCATTGCGCGGCAGTCACGACGGACCGCCGCGCGCCACGTCCTCAATCCGCCGGACGCAGTTTCTTCACCTCGGCGTCCGATGGCTGCACGCTCGCGCCATCCACATAGCGGTACGACGTCATCACACCCTTGCCGTCCTTCACGCCGGTCACGCCGACATACGCGCCCATCGTCGACTGATTGTCCTGCGCGCGGTACATGATCGGGCCGAATGGCGTCTGCACGTTGAGCCCCTTGAACGCGGCGGCGAGTTTGTCCGGATCGGTCGAACCCGCCTTCTTGATTCCGTCCACGATCGACATCAGCGCCGAATAGCCGACCACCGAGCCCAGCCGCGGATAGTCGTGATATTTCGCCTGATACGCGTCGACGAACTGCTTGTTCGCGGCCGTATCGATCGAATACCACGGGTAGCCGGTCACGATCCAGCCGGTCGGCGCTTCGGCGCCGAGCGGATCGAGGTAGTCGGGCTCGCCGGTCAGCAGCGACACCACCGCGCGATCCTTGAAGAGCCCGCGCGTATTGCCCTCGCGCACGAACTTGCCGAGGTCGGCGCCGAACAGCACGTTGAAGATCGCGTCGGGCTTCGCGTCGGCGATCGCCTGGGTCACGGCGCCCGCGTCGACGTTGCCGAGCGGCGTCGCCTGTTCGACGACGAATTGCACGTCCGGCTGCGCGGCCGTCAGCAGCTTCTTGAAGGTCGCCACTGCCGATTGCCCGTACTCGTAGTTCGGATACACGATCGCCCAGCGCTTCTTCTTCAGCTTCGCGGCCTCGGGCACCAGCATAGCGACCTGCATGTAGGTCGAAGGACGCAGACGGTACGTGTATTTATTGCCATCGGCCCAGACGATCTTGTCGGTCAGCGGTTCGGCCGCGAGGAAGAAGATCTTCTTCTGCTTCGCGAAGTCGGCGAGCGCGAGGCCGGTGTTCGACAGGAAGCCGCCGAACAGCAGCTGCACCTGCTCACGCGCGATCAGTTCCTGGGCGACGCGGATCGCGTCGCCGGGGTTGCCGCTGTCGTCGCGCGAAATAACTTCGAGCTGCTTGCCGAGCACGCCACCCGCCGCGTTCACCTGCTCGAGTGCGAGATTCCAGCCTTGCTTGTAAGGCCCGAGAAAGGCGGGCTGCGCCTTGTAGCTATTGATCTCACCGATCTTGATGGTCTGCTGTGCGCTCGCGCCGAGCGCGGCAAACGAGCACACGGTCGACACCATGAGGCGAGAGATCCATCCTGCGCGCGTGGTCATGCGTTTCTCCGTTATCAGAAGGAATGGTGGTTTTAGTCAGACATGCGAACGTGCGGACGTGCAAGCGCGTGGACCTGCACACCTTCGGACGACGGCTGGCGGCTCATTGCTCGCGCGGTTCCGCGCGGATTCTGGCCACGTTCGCGGCGACGTCCTGCCATGCCGGCTTGCCGCCCGCGAACTGCGCGCGCAGGAACGACACGAGCTCGGCGACCTGGGCGTCGTTGAAACTGTCGCGGTAAGCCGGCATCGTACCGAGTTCGGGCCGCGCAGGCGAGCCGATGCCGTCGAGAATCACGCGAATCAGGTTGTCCGGCGTCGCGCCGTGCAGGTTCGTGTTCAGCGCAAGCGACGGATGTGCGCCGAACAACCGAGGTCCGCTGCCGGTGTGATGGCACGCGGCGCACGCGCCGTCGAAAAGCCGCGCACCCGCCGTGACCGGCGCGCCCGTCATCGCGCTGACCTGTTCGTATTCGCGCGCGGTCGCGGCCGGATCGGCGTTCGGCTCCAGCGGATTGAGCGACGCGAGATAGACGGCCATCGCGCGGATATCGCTGTCGGGCAGCGCCGCGAGATCGCCGATCACCGGCGCCATCGGCCCGGCCGCGACGCCGTGCAACGGCGCGTGACCGTCGCGCAGATAGCGGAACAGTTCGTCCTCGCTCCACGGCACCGGCGCATTCGACAACGCCGACAGCGCGGGCGCTTCCCAGCCCTCGGCGCTGCCTCCGCCCATGAACGCCGCGCCGGTTTTCTCGGCGCCGAACGCGTTGCGCGGCGTGTGGCACGCGCTGCAATGGCCAAGGCCGTTCACCAGATACGCGCCGCGATTCCATTGCGCGCTCTGCGCGGGGTTGGCGGTAAGCGCGGTGCGGCCGAGAAACAGGCCGTTCCATGCAGCCATCAGCGGACGCACGCTGAAAGGAAACGCGAGCTTCGTTTCGGGCGGCCGGCTGCGCATCGGCGTTTGCGACATCAGATACGCGTAGAGCGCGTGCAGATCGTCATCGGAAATGTTCTGGAAAGACGTGTACGGAAACGCCGGATACAGCCGATGACCGTCACGGCTGATGCCGTGCCGCATCGCGCGCACGAACGCTTCGAGCGACCAGTGGCCGATCCCGGTCTGGCCGTCGGGCGTGAGGTTGGTGCTGTAGACGATGCCGAACGGGGTCGCGAGCGGCTTGCCGCCGGCGTTCGGCACGCCGTTGTGGGCGGTATGGCAAACCGCGCAATTACCGAGCGACGCGAGCAGCTTGCCGCGCGCGATCAGTTCCGGCGCGAACGCGCTCGCGAGCGGCGGCGTGATCGGCGCAAGCGGCACGCTGGAAACCGATGCGAACGACAGCGCACCAAGCCAGCCGACCACGCCCGCGGCCAACAAGCCGAAAAAGCCGCGCCGCCAGCGCTTTTTCCTGCGCGCCGCCGCCGCGTCTTCCGCCTGCGCGTCGGCGAGCGCGGCGCGGATCTTTTCCGGCGTGAACGGCGGGCGACGGAAACGCACCCCCGTCGCGTCGTAAAGCGCATTGGCGATGGCGGCCGCGCCGGGCAGCGACGCCGACTCGCCCGCGCCCATCGGCGGCTCGCCGTGGCGCGGCATCATCACGACGTCGATCACCGGCACTTCGCGGAACGTCAGGATCGGATACGCGCCCCACTCCTGGCTCGTCACCGCGTTGTCGCCGAACCTGACCTGCTCCTTCAGCGCGCGGCTCGTCGTCTGGATCACGTTGCCGTGAATCTGGTGACGCACGCCATCGGGATTGACCATCGTGCCGGTGTCCTGGCCGACCACGACGCGCGTGACCGCCAGTTCGCCGCTGTTGCGATTGACTTCGACGTCGGCGACCCACGCGGACCATGCGGCGCCGAATCCCGGGAATTTGCTGTGCACGTAGCGCGCGTACGCGATGCCGCGGCCGCGCGCGATATTGCCGTCTTCGTCGTCCTCGCCGCGCGTTTTGAACGCGGGTTCGCGCGGTTCCCACCCGGCTTTCGCCGCGACCGCCTTGACGAGGTCGATCGCGCGCGGATCGGTCAGATGCCTGAGGCGGAATTCGACCGGATCGACGCCGGCCTGCTCGGCCAGTTCGTCGATGAACGACTCGTGCGCGAACGTGTTCGGCAACGCGGACACACCGCGCAGCCACGCGGCGCGCACGATCGGCGGCGTGTCGTCGCAGACGATGCGCATGCTGCGATAGTCGTACGGCGGCACGGCCGTGCGGTCGCCCATCTCGAACACCTGCGGCTGCGCGGGAATCGTGCCGGTCAGCAGCAGCGCGAGCGTGGGGGCGTCGTTCGACGGATAGCGCGTCGCAAAGTCGTAGGCGGCCAGTTCGCCTTCGGCGGTGAGCGCGCCGCGCACGTCCATCAGTTGCGCGGCGCCCTTCGGTTCCCACGCGTGTTCGTCCTCGCGCGAGAGCTGCACGCGCACCGGCGCGCCGACCGCGCGCGACAGCAGCGCGGCGTCGGCGGCGACGTCGTCCGCGCAATTGCGTCCGTAGCAGCCCGCCGCATCCATCCGCACGATGTCGATGCGCGCTTCGTCGAGCGTCAGCAATAAGGCGAGGTCGGCGCGCAGCGAATGCGGGTTCTGCGTGCCGGACCAGATTTTCAGCTGCGTGTCGTCGCCGTCTCCGTTGCGATAGTCCGCGACCGCGCACGACGGGCCGATCGATGCGTGCATCTGGAACGGCCACACGTAAGTGCGTTCCAACGTGCGCGACGGGTCTTGCGCGAGCGCCGCATCCACGTCGCCTTCGATCACCAGATCGCGCCGCGTCGCCGGATTCGCGCGCAACGCCGCTTCGACCTGCTCGCTCGTGTCGAGCGGCGGCAGGCCATCGACCGTTTTCCATCGCACGTCGAGCCGCTGCGCCGCCTGTTGCGCAATCTCCTCACGCTCGGCGACGATACCGACGAAATCGCAAATCACGACCACCTTGACGATGCCAGGCAAATCGCGAATCGCCGCTTCGTTCACTTCCAGCAGGCTATGCCCGATGAACTCACCCTGCGCGACGCCCCCATAAGGCGGCCGCACCACGCGTCCATGCAGCATGCCGGGCACGCGCACGTCGTGCACGAAGCTCAGCTCACCGGTCGCCTTCGCGGGAATGTCGACACGCGGCGCGCTTTTACCGACGACGCGATACGCGTGCGGCGGTTTCAAAGGTGCATCGTTCGACAGCAGCAGTTCGACACGCTGGCCTTTGATCAGCTCGCCATAGTGAATGCCCTGCGCCGGGTCGCCATCGCGTGGAAACACGCGGCTGTCCTGCACGTCGAGATCGTTCGCGTCTACATTCAGGCGCGCGGCCGCTTGCGCGACCAGATACTGACGCGCTTGCGCCGCCGCCTGCCGCAGCGGCACCGCCGAAATCTGGATCGTCGCGCTCGCGATCGTCGGTCCCTGGTTCGGCGTTTCGCCGGTATGGCCGAGCACGATCGACACACGCGTCAGCGGCACATCGAGTTCTTCCGCGACGATCTGCGCGAGCGCGGTGCCGATGCCGGTGCCCAGGTCGACATGACCGTTGAACGCGACCACGCTGCCATCGTCTCGCACGACCAGAAACAGATCCGCCTCGGTCGGCACGAACGAAGAACGCGAACCCGGCTGGCCGCGCGCGGCCTTGACCGGTGCATGCGGCGGCCGCGCGACGAGCAGCACGCTGTGCGCGTCGTACAACTGCCTGCGCGACGGCGTCGCGCCACGACGATCGACGCTGAAGTCCGGCCCGGTCATACGCGCGCTCCGTCGTCCACGTCCGTTTGCGCGTCGAGCAATTGCGCCGCGCGCTGCACCGCGCGCACGATCTCGACATGCGTGCCGCAGCGACACAGATTGCGCGACAGCTCGCGCTGGATCGTCGCGACGGTCGGATGCGGATCGCGATCGAGCAGCGCCTTCGCGGTCATGATCATGCCGTTCAGGCAGTAGCCGCATTGCGCGGCCTGTTCGTCGATGAACGCCTGCTGCACCGGATGCAAGGCGGTGCGCGTGCCGAGCCCTTCGAGCGTCGTGATCTCGCGGCCCAGCGCGACTTCGGCGGTCGTCACGCAGGCGCGCGTCGGCATGCCGTCGAGCAGCACGGTGCAGGCGCCGCATTCGCCGAGACCGCAACCGAACTTCGGCCCGTTCAGCGCGAGATCATTGCGCAACAAGTAGAGCAGCGGTGTCTGCGCCGCCGCGCTGACCACATGCGTCGCGCCGTTCACCTTCAGCACGAGCTGAGCGGCGCGGTTCATCATGATGCGAGCACCCTGTCGCGCCGCGCGTTCACAGCACCACCGGCACTTCGGTCGCGGGCGGCGTATTGCGGCTGCGCCGGCAACGGATCAGGCCATCGATCATCACCATCCCCACACCCGGAATATCCCCGAGTTGCACGCTTTCGAGCAGCGTGTCGGCGGCCGTATGCTGCGCGCGGTCCATGAACACGAGATCGGCGGGACGGCCCACCTCGATCAGCCCCTGGCGCAGGTGGCGCTGCCGCGCGGTATTGCCGGTCGCAAAGCAGAACGCGATTTCGGCGGGGACGTCGGCGAGGCTCGAGATCAGCGCGATCATGCGCAGAATACCGAGCGGTTGCACGCCGGAGCCGGCCGGGCTATCGGTGCCGAGAATGATCCGATGCGGGCATTTCAGTTCGATCGCATGGCGCGCGGTCAGCAACGCGATCCGCTCGTTGCCGTTGTGGACGATTTCGAGCGCGCGGCTCGACTGCTCGCACAGATCGCACACGTGCCGGTACGACAGCGACGTGTGGCCGCCGTTGACGTGGCCGATCACATCGGCATCGGCGGCGAGCACCACGTCCCGATCGATCAGGCCGGAGCCCGGAATCGACGGACCGCCCGTGTGAATCGTGCTCTGAATACCGTACTTGCGCGCCCACGCGACCATCTGTTGCGCTTCCTCGCCACCCTTCACGCTGCCGAGGCCGACTTCGCCAAGCAGCTTCACACCGGCTTCGGACAGCTCCTTGAAGTCCTGCTCGACCATGCCCTTCTCGATCACGGGCGCGCCTGCCAGCACCTTGACGCCGCCACCGACGCCGGCCGCGCGCATGCCGTCGAACGAGCGCTGCGCGGTGATCGCGAGCGCCTTCACGCCGAGCACGTCTTTCGGACGGCCAGGCAAATGCACTTCGCCGGCCGAGATCATCGTCGTCACACCGCCGTTCAGATTCGACTCGATCCAGCCGAGCTGATTCTGGCGCGGCGTCCAGTCACCGAACACCGGATGCACGTGCGAGTCGATCAGGCCCGGCGCGACCGTCGTGCCCTTGCAGTCGACCGTCGTGCGCGCGCCTTCGAGATCGCAGTCTTTCTCGCGGCCGACCGCGACGATCACGCCGTCGTCGATCACCAGCGTGTCCGCGTCGAGAATCGGCTGATCGATATCGCCCGACAGCAGCAGCCCGATGTTCGTTACCGCGACCTTGCCCGACAAACCTGTCAACGTCTCTGCCGCCATCTGCCTCTCCTTTCGCCGACACTACCCGATGAATTCACACGCTCAGATAAGCGCGCCTCACTGTTTCGTTCCGTGCGAGTTCGCCGATCGTGCCGCTGAAACGGATCTGCCCTTTTTCGAGCACATACGCGCGGTCGCTGACCAGCTCGGCGAAGTGCAGATTCTGTTCGGATAACAGAATGGATAGCCCTTCGCGTTTCAGTTCGAGAATCATGTTCGCCATCTGCTCGACGATCACCGGCGCGACGCCTTCGGACGGTTCGTCGAGCAGCACCAGATACGGATTACCCATTAGCGTGCGCGACACGGTCAGCATCTGCTGCTCGCCGCCGCTCATCTGGCCGCCGGGGCGCTTCGGCATTTCGCCGAGATTCGGAAACAGGCGGAACAGCTTGTCGGGCGTCCATTGCGGCGCGCCTTCGCGCGGCGGCTGGCGGCCCGTATCGAGGTTTTCCGTCACCGTCAGGTCCGCGAACACGCGGCGGTCCTCGGGCACGAAACCGACGCCCATGCGCGCGATCTTGTACGGCGCGAGCGCGCTGATGTTCTGGCCGCGAAACGTCACTTCACCGTGGCGGCGCGGCAGCAGTCCCATCACCGCTTTCATCGTCGTCGATTTGCCGGCGCCGTTGCGGCCCATCAGCGCGACCACCTCGCCGCGGCCGACTTCGAGGCCGACGTCGAACAGGATGTGGGCGCGACCGTAGAACGCATTGAGGCCGGAGACTTTCAGCATCGGTTCGCTCATTGCAATGCTCCACGATCCCGCGCGCTGCCTGACGCGTCTTGCAGTGGCGCGTGCGGCCGGAACGTCTTGCCGGTGCCGAAATAGACCTCCTGCACGCGCGCGTCGTTGCGGATCGTGTCGGCGTCGCCTTCGGCGATCAGCTTGCCGCGCGCGAGCACGATCATCCGGTCGGCGTACGCGAATACGACGTCCATGCTGTGTTCGGTGAACAGCACGCCGATCTCGTGTTCGGTCACCAGACGCTTGGTCAACGCCATCAATTCGTTGCGCTCCTTCGGCGCCATGCCGGCGGTCGGTTCGTCCATCAACAGCAGCTTTGGCCGGTTCGCGAGCGCGATCGCAAGCTCGACGCGCTTCACGTCGCCATACGCGAGCACGCCGCACGCGCGCTTCGCGTGCGCGCCCATACCGACCTGTTCGAGCAGCGCGAACGCTTCGTCGGCATGGTGCGAGCCCGCTGGCTTCCAGAGGCCGAAAGTCTTTTTCTCGCGCGAAACCAGCGCCATTTGCACGTTTTCGAGCACCGTCATCGAGTTGAACGTCGCGGCAATCTGGAACGTGCGGCCGACGCCGCGCCGCCAGATATCGCGCGGCCGCATGCCGACGAGTTCATGACCGTCGAGCAGAATCGAACCCGACGACGGCTGCAACTGGCCGTTGACCATGTTGAAACAAGTCGATTTGCCCGCGCCGTTGGGGCCGAGCAGCGCCAGCAGTTGGCCCGCTTCGAGATCGAATGAAACGTTATCGACCGCCTTCAGACCTCCGAACGATCTCGACAGACCGCTTACGCGCAGCAGGCTCATAGCCCCTCCTTGACCGCGGCGGCCCGTTGCGACGGCGACGCGGCGCCGCCGTTGGTCTTGTCGGCCTGATCGCCGTTCGCATCGCCGAAACGCTCGCGAATGAAGCCGACGATACCCTGCGGAAACGCGATCACCAGCAGCAGGATCGCGAGGCCGAGCATCGCCTGCCAGTAGTCGGTCTGTCGCGCGACCGTGTCCTGCAGCCACGTAAACACGGCCGCGCCGACGATCGGCCCGCTCAACGTCTGCAAGCCGCCGAGCAGCACCATCACGAGGCCATCGACCGAGCGGCTCACGCTGATCACTTCGGGCGAGATGTTGCCTTTCGAAAACGCGTACAGCGATCCGGCGAGTCCGCAGAACAACGCCGCGATCACGAACGACGCCCACTGAACCCGCTTCACGTCGATGCCGATCGCCTCGGCGCGTAGCGCGGAATCGCGCGACGCGCGCATCGCATAGCCGAGCGGCGAGAACAGCATGCGGCGCAGCAGCCACACGCCGAGCACCGCGCACGCGAGCGTCAGGTAGTAGAACGCGACCGGCGAAGACAGCCAGTTCGACGGCCAAAGACCGAGAATGCCGTTGCTGCCGCCCGTCACGTCGTCCCACTGGAACACGACCGACCAGACGATCTGCGCGAACGCGAGCGTCAGCATCGCCAGATAGACACCAGACAGTCGCACGCAGAACCAGCCGAACACGAGCGCGCCCACCACCGCGAGCAGCGGCCCGAGCAGCAACGCGGCTTCCATCGGCAGATTCAGCACCTTCAGAAACAGCGCCGCGCCGTAAGCGCCAAGTCCAAAGTACGCGGCATGGCCAAACGAATGCAGGCCGCCCGGACCCATGATGAAATGCAGACTCGCCGCGAACAGCACCGCAATCATGATTTCAACCAGCAGCACCGGCATGTACGGGAACGCGTTGGCCGCGAGCGGCGCCAGAACCAGCACCAGCAACATGAAGGCGGCCAGCCCCTTCAGACGCCTGCCCGCCGGACGCAATGGCGTTTCCGGCGTACCCATCGCGCGCACCGCGGCGCTCGCGCGGCCGAGCAGACCCCAAGGCCGCACCACCAGCACGACCGCCATCACGACGAACTCGGCCACCAGCGTGAAGCGGCTCAGCGATAAACCGACGCCGAAGATCGTCACGTGCCCGATACCGATGCACAGCGCCTTGATCTCGGCGATCAGCAACGCCGCGACGAATGCGCCCGGAATCGAACCCATGCCACCGACCACGACGACCACGAACGCATTGCCGATCGTCTCGAGGTCGAGCGACAGGTTCGCCGACATGCGCGGCCCTTGCAGCGCGCCGCCGAGTCCCGCGAGAAACGCGCCGACGAAGAACACGCCGGTAAACAACCACGCCTGATTGATCCCGAGCGCGCCGAGCATCTCGCGATCCTGCGTCGCGGCGCGCACGAGCGTGCCCCAACGCGTGCGCGTCAACGCGTACCACAGCAGCAGCAAGACGACCGGACCGATCACGATCAGCGCAATGTCGTACGTGGGCAGCGGATGACCGAGAAAGTCGACCGCGCCCGCGAGATGCGGCGCGCGCGGGCCGAACAGATCGTCGGGGCCCCAAAGCCATAGCGCGGCGTCGCGAAAGATCAGCACGAGCGCAAACGTGGCGAGCAGATGGAATAACTCCGGCGCCTGATAGATCCGCCGCAACACGACGATTTCGACGAGCGCGCCCAACACCGCGACCGCGAGCGCGGCGGCGAGCACCGACAGCCAGAAGCCGCCCGCCGTGTGGCCAAAGCGGCTCGCGATGCTATACGCGACGTAAATGCCGAACATATAGAACGAGCCGTGCGCAAAGTTGACGATGCGCGTCACGCCGAAGATCAACGACAATCCGGCGGCGACCAGAAACAGCGTCGACGCGTCGGCGAGTCCATTGACCAGTTGTACCAGCAGATTCGAAAGCATCGCGACCCTCGGCAGCTCGCCGAACGGCGCGCGCGCAACATGCGCAGCGGCCCGATCGGCGGACGTTGCAGCGCGGGCGGCACCATGCGCGCCCGCGTCAACGGCAGGACACTACCAGCGAAACAACCCGCAAAACAAGCGCAGGCAAAAAGCGGCGAAAAAAGCGATTGTTCAGCGCAAACCGTCTTCGCCCTTGATCTCGCTCGCCTGCAAGCCGCCGATGCGCGGCAGCGGCCGGCCCGATGCGGTCACCGCGACCGCCACGACGATTTCGTTCGCGCGCGGCGCATCGGCCACGCGCGCTTCGATCGCGTCGAAATGGCTGCGCACGTAGGCGGCGTCCTTGTGGCCGAGCGGCACGTCGATCGCGGTGCCCAGGGTGCCGATCTTCTTCGCCGACGGCACCAGCGCCGCGCCCTTCTCGACCGCCGCGCGCAGCGGCGCGCCGAGCTTCGGATGCAGGATCGCGGCGGCATGTTCGAGCTCGCCCGCCTCTCCGACGATCGCCGCCTTGCCGTAGCTTTGCGCCTCCCCGGGCGCGATGCCCAACGCCTCGACGCAGCGCTTGCCGAGCAGCGCGCCGAGTTCCTCGCCAGCTTCGATCAGCTGGTCGAGCTTCGCCTCATAGCGGCCCGCATACGGATTATCGATCACCGCGATCGCGACCGCGCGGCGCGCGGGCGGCTCGACGGTCTGGCCCATTTCGATGCGTGTTTCGTCCACCTGCACGACCAGCTTGCGAAGCCTGATTGCCATTTGCGCTCTCCGAGTTTCGTTGCCTTGCTGTCTGGTTTCCGCGCGCCGCTTCAGCGCAAGCCGTCCTCGCCGACGATCGCCTCTTTCGCGAGGCCGCCCACCCGCGCATGCACGCGCTGCCCCGTGCTCATCACGAGGATGTAGACGATCTCGTCGGCGGCGGGCGCGCCGGGCACGCGTACTTCGATCGCATCGAAGTGGCTGCGCACGTAGCTCGCGTTCACATGCGTGAGCGGCACGTCGAGCGCGGTGGACGGCGCGCCGACCTTCTTCGTCGACGGCACGATCGCGTGGGTCGGCACGCCGTGCTTTTCGAGCAGCTCGCGCATCGCGTAGCCGCCGGGCACATGCCATAGCGCGCCGTGCTCGAGTTCGCCGCGCGCGCCGACGATCGCGCCCTTCCCATAGCTTTCGATCGACGCATGCGGCACCGCCATCGCCGTCAGCAGCCGCTGCGCCATCTCGAAGCCGAGCGGCTTCAGCGCTTCCATCGCGTGTTCTATTTTCGGCTCGTAACGGCCCGCGAACGGATTCGTCATCACCGCGGCGATCGCGCCTCGTCTGAGCGGCTGCGCGGGCGCGGGGCCGAACTCGTGGAAGATGTCTTCGACGTGCGTCAGCACGCGGCGTATTTCGAACACGGAGCCTCCGTTGTCAGTGAAGCGCGCGTGGCGGACAACGCGCGTGAATCGTCGATGCCGGTGACCCGCGCCCGTCCTTGCAGGAACAGCGCGGCGCCTTCGATCAAACCCTGGTCGCGCAACCGCTTGGCGACATCGACGCCGCGCGCGAGCGCGAAATCGATCAGCGGCTGCGGCAGACGCGGCACGTCGACGGTCACCAGCAGATCGCCGAGATCGCTATCGTCCTTCAGCGACGACGCCGGACGCCGCACGATTCCCGCATGGTCGAGATCGACCGCGTTCGCGATCATCGTCGCGGCGGCGTCGGCGCTCGCGGCATCGCGCGCGAGCACGGTCACGCTGTCGGCGATGCCGAGACTGAAGCTGCGGCCGCGCCAGCCGCTCGTCGCGACGCCGCGAATCGGCTGCCGAGCGTCGAGCGTCAGATGCGCGTCGAGCGCAGGATCGTGCGCGAAACGCGTGCCCGAAAATTGCGCGAGATCCGCCAACACGCCCACGCGATACTGCTGCCCCGCCGCGAGGTGCAGCGCGATGTCGCCGCCGTTGTTGATGAAGGCGCGCGCGATGCCGTCGCGCGCGAACGCGGCGATCAGTTCGTCGGCGACGCTGCCCGCGACCGCCGCCATCGGCGTGATGAAGCTTGAACGATGCGGATGACACGCACGCCACATACGCGTCGCGACCGGCCCTCGAAGCGGGCAATCATGTCGTGCCGCCACAGCGCGCACTGGTTGCCGAAGCACGTTCAATTCCCGGACCAGCTCCTCCAGCACAGGACTGAAGCGCTCCCAGCACGCGTCATATGCGGCACGCACCGCGTCGGGCTCGCCGTCGGCGCCGAGGATCAGGTCGATCGGCCCGTGCTGCCAATGCCAGCGGTGTTCGTCGAGGCGGGTTCGGGTGGAGGTCATCGTGTGATTTTTTGGTCAGGGTGCTTAACCGGGCATTGCAGGCGGCCACGGATTGTCCGGATCGCGAGCCAGCGTCCGCCGCGCGAGCGGCGCCCCTTCCGTATGCGTCGGCCCGCTCGCGAGCACGCTCTGCAACGAGCGCACCGCCTCGACGTGGCCGCCGAGATCGCGGTACGTGTCGTACGTCATCGTGAATTCGATCGGCGCGACGAGCGCCGGTGTCGGCACCGTGCCGAACGAGCGGTCCGGCATGCGCGTCACGTCGACCATCACGGTGATGCCGCCGCCCGGCCACACATAAGCCGGCGCGCCGCCGCACGTGACGTTGACGAGCTTGCGCTTGATCGCGCGCGTGAGCAGCACCGGATTCTCGGTCGCGCCGGCGCGCAGACTGCCGCCCGCGCCGCCGAGAAACAGCACCGTCGCGAGCGACGGCTCGCAGTTCTCGCCGATCCGCTCGACCGTGCGGCGCACCGCGTCGGGCATCGGCGCGATGCGCGGCACGAGCTGTGCGTCGAGTTCGTACCATTGCGCGTGTTCGCCGGTCGTCGAGACCATCAGCACGCGCATGCCCGGCTTCGCGACCGACGGATCGAATCCTTCGACGATCGCGAGCGGGTCCTGTATGTCGGTGCCCCCCCAACCGGTTCCAGGATTGGCAACCTGGAAATAGCGGCCCGGCGTCGATTTGCGGCCGCGTATCTTGAGTCCCGAGCGCGTCATGCCGAGGCAGCGGCCCGCCTGGTGCTCGGTCAGCACGCCCGTGATGTGATCGTCGACGACCACCACCTCATCGACGTGGCCGAACCATTGCTTCGCGAAGATACCGATCGTCGCGGAGCCGCAGCCGACGCGCATGCGCTGCTCCTCGACACCGTCGACGATCGGCGCGACGCCGGCGCGAATCACGAGACTCGCGCCGCCGTCGATACCAAGCTCGACCGCCTCCTTGTTGCCGAGCGCGAGCATCATGTCGCAGGTCACGCGGCCTTCTTTCTTGCTGCCGCCGGTCAGATGATGGACACCGCCGAGGCTCAGCATCTGCGAGCCGTATTCGGCCGTGCTCACGTGACCGACGATCTCGCCGTCACAACGCACGTTCGCCTGTTCCGGGCCGAGAAAGCGGTCGGTGTCGATCTTCACCTTGAAGCTGCAATAGCTGAAGATGCCTTCGGTGACGACGGTGACCATGTCGACGTCGTCGAGCTTCGACGCGACGATGAACGGAGCGGGCTTGTAGTCGGGATAGGTCGAGGAGGCACCAACGCCGGTGACGAACAGCGCGGGTTCGGTGGTGGCTGGGTCCGCGGCGGGGGCTGTGCCGAATTCGATCGCCGCATTTGCCGGATCGGCGTCGGCATCGTTCGCACGCGACAGAAACACCACTGGATCGACGCGAATCAACCGCCCATCCGCATTCGCATAACGGTCGCACGCGCCGGTGCGCCCTTCCGAGATCTGGCACAGCACCGGACACGCATTGCATTCGATCTTGTTCGAGGCCATGCGCTCGCTGCGCGGCGCCGACTTTGCGAGCACGGTCGGCCCCGGCGTCGACGCGGTATGCCGATCGACACTCTCTGCACCGAAATCGACCTTCGTATGTTCTGTCATCGTGGGGTTCCCTACGACATCACAGCCGCGACATGACCGGCGGTGCTGCGTGGTGCGCGAATCGTCCAGGTTTCAGGGCATTTCCGCGTGGGCCGCCCATTTTCATGTTGCGGTCACTCACCGTTCATGTAGTATCTTCTACACCAAACTCGATTGAAATCTACTCGATCAAAATCGACTGTGCAATGTGTTTTCCGTCACGCGGGATCATGGTGCAATGCGGCATCGGCGTGCTGAGTCTGCGCGCCCGCCGTTCAAACCTACGCTGACAAAGAGATCCGAGACCGTCATGAGCCCCACCGCCGCCCGCAAGCCGGGCGCCATCGGTATCCGCGCGAAACAGGCGCAGGACACGCGCGCCAAGATCCTGAAGGCGGCCATCAGGGTGTTCGCGAAGCAGGGTTATGCAAGCGGCCGCATCGAAAGTATTTCGAAGGCCGCGCGTTCGCACGACCGGATGATCTATTACTACTTCGGCAGCAAGGAGCAGCTGTTCATCGAAGTGCTGGAGACGATCTACACGCAGTTCAACGAAGCCGAAAGCAAACTCGATCTCGATCTGCGCGATCCGGTGCATGGCCTCGAACAGATGGTCGAGTTCGTCTGGCAGTACTACCTC
The DNA here is from genome assembly GCF_050434085.1 of Paraburkholderia sp. UCT70. Classification (NCBI taxonomy): domain Bacteria; kingdom Pseudomonadati; phylum Pseudomonadota; class Betaproteobacteria; order Burkholderiales; family Burkholderiaceae; genus Paraburkholderia; species Paraburkholderia sp. UCT70. Next base: position 3,157,432 of record NZ_JBNPVZ010000002.1, read on the forward strand.
GATCACCCGGAGTTCGTGACGCTGCTGTCGAGCGAAAATCTGCACCAGGGCAAGCATGCGAAAAAATCGCAGAAGCTCAAGGAGATTTCGGGCTACGCGATTTCGGTCGTGCAGAGGCTATTGGAGGCGGGCCGCGCGCAGCACGTGTTTCGCGCCGATATCGCGGCGCGCGACGTGTATCTGATGATCGCGTCGCTCGGCTATTTCTATAACGCCAATCAGTACACGCTCGGCGCGTTTCTCGGCGAGCCGCTGATGGACAAGGCGGCGCTCGCGCATTGGCGCGAGGTGATCAAGGAGACGGTGTTGCGCGCGGTGTGCGTGCAGGTGCCGGCGAGCGTTGTAGCGACTACTACCGCATAAAAAAATATCGGTGCGCGCCGAATTCGCGAATGCCGTGCGGATTCCTTCGATACCAATCCTGAACGGCGCGCATTCCTTCACAACGGTAACAGGCGTTTTCGTTTTGCGGCTTTCGTTTGCTGCGGTTTTCGTGGCTTGAGGCTTCACTGCGCCGACGTTCTTAACGTCCGGCTTTTGCACATCTGCATTTTGAACGTTCGTTGCGGCTGCATTCTTCGCGTTCTTTTTCGTTGCCATGATGCGCATTCCTTACGTTGTGTTGCGCCGTCAATCGTTGCGGCGTGGTTCTGTTTTCCCCACGAATCGGCCCCATACTCATATTCGCCGTGATCTTTCGCGATCAATTGCACTTGCCTCTGTCGGCTCAATACGCGGATGCAGATCAAACTGACGTATATCTTAAAAATTGTGTGCGACCAGATGGTCTGGTGTAATCGTTGGTTCGTACAACCAATGAGAAAAAGACGATGGTGTGGATTTACAAGCATGAGAGCCACTTGTTGTATCACAACGACAAATTAGTCACAAATAAGGGATATTCAGGCAAGGGAGAGCACAAGAATAGACACAGTAGCCAGTATGTCCGCGACTGGGAACCAATCCCCGTCGGCCTGTATGAAATTACGGCGCCGTTTCCGCACCCTAAAACTGGACCGTTCTCGATGCGGCTTAACCCTGTTTGCGGAACGTGCTTAGGCGAACGTTCCGCCTTCATGATCCACGGCGACAGCCAGACCGATCCCGGCAACGCGTCAAATGGATGTATCGTTCTGCACTTGCCATATCGCAAGCAAATCTGGAACAGCGGCGACAGAATGCTTAGGGTGGAACATCCATGAAACGCACCTTTGCAGTCCTGCTGCTATCCCTTCCCGCGCTATGCCTGGCGCAAGGCAGACCGAACCCGCCATGCGACGGGTGGCCGACCAACATCGCCGAAAACAGCCTAAAAAACGCAGGCATGCTTGGCAATATCGACTATACGAAAACCCAAGCCGTGCAACTGGCATCCGAGAAAATAGGAAAAGATGAGGATGGCGAACAGTTGTGGCGTGAGGTCTATCACATCACCTTCCACGAAAAAAACGGAAACAAGGTCAAGGTGATTGCTGTGAACGACGCTGGCGAATTTGAATGCTCAATGAGTGCCGTAGAGGTCTTTGTCGTTTCGAAGCATTTGCTGTCAAGAGTCGAGGCTGACAGAATGTTCAAGCAGATAGAGTGAGGTCCTTTGAATCCATGAAACACGCTTTTGCAGTCCTGCTGCTATCCCTTCCCGCGCTATGCCTGGCGGAACCCGGACCATACCCGCCATGCGGCGACCGGTTTCCGGCCTATGTGGCCCAGATGGCGCTAAGAAAAACTGACATCCTCTCCCTGGATTTCGATGCTACGAAAACAAGGGCCGTGCGACTGGCGTCCGAGAAGATCGGTAAATATGAGGATGGCGAACCAATGTGGCGCGGGGTCTATCAGATTACCTTTGAGGAGCGAAACGGAAACAAGATCAAGCTGGTTGCTGTGTACGAGATAGGCGAACTGGAGTGTACGATTAGTGACGAACAGTTTCTTATCGTTTCGAAACAGTTGCAGCGTGGCGGCGGGGACACTCGGTACAGGCATATCGAGTGAACCGCGCCAGTTCAGACCCGGACCCGCATCGCGCGGATCTTTTTTTGCCTGCGAGCGGCGCGTCATAAGGCCCCTGCCTCGCTCTGTTTCAGTCATTAGACCCGTTGCCCGCGCGGCCTGTACGTCTGGTTCGGGTCTATCTGTAGGCTTCCACGAGATAGTCGCCAAGGCGGGCAATCGATCCGATACCGCTTCCGGCGCGAAAGCCCGTTGCGGGCCGCATGTAACCATCGCCCTCCCAGTCTTCGCACGCGTCGAGTACGGCCTGCTGCGTGGCGCGGAAGTGTCTGGCCGCTTCCCGCAGCGGCAGCGGCTGCTGACGATCTTCTCGGTATCACCAGCGACGGGGATGCGACCATACGGAAACTGACCGCGTTGCAGGACTACGCGCGTAAAGCGCAGCGGGTGTGCGGCATCGATGGCAGCCGGAAACATCGAGAAGGAGTCAGCCGTGCGTCGTTATACTCAGCTCTGCCCGTCAACTTTAAAAAATGGAGGTATGCGTGGGCGCTCTTTCCATATGGCACTGGCTGGTGCTTGTTCTTGTTGTCGTCATCGCGGAGATTATCCCGCTATGGCTGATCCTGAAGAAGGCGGGATATGCGGGCGCCTGGTCGCTGCTTGCCTTCATTCCGGTGGTGAACGTCATTCTGCTGTGGTTCATTGCCCTGGCCCGCTGGCCTGCATTGAACGCAAGACAGTCCTGACCTGTCGTGGCCGGTGGGAATGGACGAACTGAAATGGCCGGCCGCTACCGCAACCCTTCCTACCGCCAGTACCTACCGCATGAACTGCTCGATGACCTGCGCGCGGTGTCGAAGGCGACCCACCGTCGGGTGCAGCAGATCGCGCGGGTGGCCGTGCAGCGTTTCCTGCGTAAGCTGCGGAGTCCGTCGTGAGCACGCCTGCCCTCACCTTCGACCTGATCCTGCGCGATGCGCCGCTCGCGGACATCCTCTCCGTCTACAGCATGACCGGTGCGCAGTTCAATGCGCTGCTCGACACCCGGCCTTTATCGCCGCGCTGCGCGATGCGCAGGGCCAGTTACGTGTGCTCAGTCTTTACGACTTCGCCGCCGCGGCCGCCGCATCATCCTCGCGAAACAGCTTGTCGGCCAGATGGAATGCGGAGTTGGCCGCCGGCACGCCGCAGTAAATCGCGGTCTGCAGCAGCACTTCCTTGATCTGTTCGCGCGTGACGCCGTTGTTCTTCGCGGCACGCAGGTGCAGCGCGAGTTCTTCGCTGCGATTCAACGCCACCATCATCGCGATCGTCAGCAGGCTACGCGTATGACGCGGCAGACCTTCACGCGTCCAGATCTCGCCCCATGCATAACGCGTGATCAGGTTCTGGAACTCCTCGGTCAACTCGGTGCGGTTCGCGAGCGAACGGTCGACGTGCGCGTTGCCCAGCACCGCGCGACGCACCCCCATTCCGGCTTCGTAACGGTCTTCGTCGTTCACTTTGCCTCCGTCAGGAAGTCGAGTACGGTCTTCGTGAACTCGTCGACCTTTTCGATGTTGGAGATATGCGAGGCGTTGAGCTCGACGTAGCGCGCGCCCGGAATCGACTGCGCAAGTTCGCGGCCTTGCGCGGGCGTGGCGGCGAGGTCATGCGTGCCGCTGATCACGAGCGTCGGCAGTTTGATGCCCGGCGTTTCGGGACGCAGGTCGGCCGCGTCGATCGCGTCGCAGTTCGATGCGTAGCCTTCCTTGTCGGTATGCACGAACACGTCGCGGATCATCGCCAGCACGACCGGCTCGCGCTCGATGAAGTCTGCCGTGAACCAGCGCGGCAGCACCGCGTCGGCGAGCGCGAACATGCCTTCGCTGCGCGCCTTCGCGGCACGCGGCACCCACACTTCCGGCGAGCCGATGCGCGCGGCCGTGTTGCACAGCACGACGCGCTCGAAGCGGTCGCCGTGACGCGCGGCGAGTGCGACGCCGGTCAGGCCGCCCATCGATATGCCGCAGAAATTCGCGCGCGCGATCTTCAGCGTATCCATCAGGCCGAGCACGTCGCCGCTCAGCTGCTCGATCGTGTACGGACCCTTCGGCGCTTCCGAATGACCGTGGCCGCGTGTGTCGTAGCGCAGCACGCGGAAATGCTTCGACAACGCCGCGACCTGCGGCGACCACATGGACATATCGCAGCCGAGCGAATTCGACAGCACGAGCCACGGCGCGTGGCCGTGACGATCGCCGTCGATACGATAGTGAAGCTCGGTGCCGTTGACTGCGGCGTAGGGCATGCCGGTTACTCCTTGGAATGGGCGCGCTGCGCGCGCGTGGTGTGAAGCGTCAGGGCGGCGTCGACATATGCGTGCGCCTGGCCGACGTATTGAGCGGGATCGAGCAGCTCCTTCAGGCGCTCGAACGAAAGATGTTCGGTGACGGCCGCGTCGGCGGCGAGCACGTCATACAGCGTCTTGCCGTCGCGGATCGCCGCCTTCGACGCGCGCTCGACCAGGTGATGCGCGTCGAGCCGGCCGATGGAATCGCCGAGCGCGAGCATCACCGCTTCGCCGAGGATCAGGCCGTGCGTGACGTCGAGATTCGCGGCGAGGCGCGGTATGTTCACGCTCAGGCCGGAGGCGATCTGTTCGATGTTCGCGAGCGCGCCGCCCGCGAGGCGCGCGAGATCCGGCAGCGCGTCCCATTCGGCCTGCCAGCCGCCAAGCGCGCGTTCGTGCTCCTGCACCATGCCGGCGAACACGGTCGCCACGAGGCCGGGCGCGCGCGTCGCGGCCGTCAGTACCGCCGCGCAACCGACCGGGTTGCGTTTGTGCGGCATCGTCGACGAACCGCCCTTGCCGGCCGCGGCCGGTTCGGCGAGTTCGTCGATTTCGGTTTGCATCTGCAGCGACACGTCGCGCGCAATCTTGCCGAGCGTGCCGATCAGCATGCCGAACAGCGACGCCGTCTCGGCGATGCGATCGCGCTGCGTGTGCCACGGCAAGGTCGGCACCGCGAGGCCGAGTTCCTTGGCGAGCGACTGCGTGACCTGCGGCGCCACCTCGCGCAGACTCGCGAGGGTGCCGGCCGCGCCGCCGAATTGCAGCACCAGCACACGTTCGCGCAACGCATCGAGCCGCTCGCGATGACGCAACAGCGCGTCGAGCCATTGCGCGAACTTCAGACCCAGCGTGATCGGCAGCGCCTGCTGCAGCCACGTGCGGCCGATCATCGGTGTCGCGCGATGGGTGGCCGCGAGTTTCGCGACCGCGTCGCAGGTGGCTTGCAGGCCGCTGTCGAGCAGGTCGAAAGTGTCGCGCAGTTGCAGTACCGTCGCGGTGTCGATGATGTCCTGGCTCGTCGCGCCCCAATGCACGTATTTGCCAGCTTCGGCATCGGCGGCTTTGACGCGTGCAGTCAGTTGCTTGACGAGCGGAATCGCGAGGTTGCCGCCGAGCGCGGCGTCGCGTGCGAGCGCGTCGGCGTCGAGCTGGTCGGCCTGGCAGGCCGCTTCGATCGCGGGGACGGCGGATTCGGGAATGACTTTGTGCGCGGCAGAGGCACGCGCGAGCGCGGCTTCGACGTCGAGCATCCGCTGCAACGTGGCACGCGGCGCCCAGATGTCGTTCATCGGCTGTGTGCCGCAAAGAAGGCCAGTCAGACGGGCGCTGGAGTCGAGCATGGTGACGCCGATGTTTGAGGGAATCGGAAGCGATGAAGCGGCACGGTGCGCGGCGGTTCGAAGCAGACGCCGTGGCGGAGCAAGCGCTCGTGCCGTGCCTATGCCGCGGTATGTGCTGCGTATTGTGCGCCAAACGTGGTCAACCCGTCGCTGAAGTTGCCAGGCCAGCGCTGACGAGGAGTTCGCCCCGTCAGCGCTGGCCCGTTCGCGCAATGCCGCTTTCAGACGAGACGCCATCGACGCGGCCGCAAAGCAGACCGCGGCCGCGACGCCTCAGCCAACCATCAGGCCGCGCGCGCGGCCTGCGTGCCGTCGGTCATCGGCACACCGGTCAGCTTCAGCAGTTCGTCGAAGCCGATGTCCGTGAAAATCTCGCGCACGACGAGGCCTTCCTTCGTGACGTCGATCATTGCGAGGTCCGTATAGATACGGGTCACGCAACCGATACCGGTGACCGGGTACGAGCACTCAGCGGTGATCTTGCTCTCGCCCTGCTTGGTCAGATGCTCCATCATCACGTAGACCTGCTTCGCGCCGATCGCGAGGTCCATCGCGCCGCCGACTGCCGGAATCGCGTCGGGTGCGCCGGTGTGCCAGTTCGCGAGGTCGCCCTTCGCCGACACCTGGAACGCGCCGAGCACGCAGAAGTCAAGATGGCCGCCCCGCATCATCGCGAACGAATCGGCGTGATGGAAGTAGGCGCCGCCCGTCAGCAGCGTGACGTGCTGCTTGCCGGCGTTGATCAGTTCGTCGTCTTCCTGGCCCTTCGCCGGTGCCGGGCCCATGCCGAGCAGACCGTTTTCGCTGTGCAGGAAGATTTCCTTGTCTGCGGCGAGGTGGTTCGCCACCAGCGTCGGTACGCCGATGCCGAGGTTCACGTAAGCGCCTTCAGGGATGTCCTGGGCAACGCGCTTGGCCATTTCATCGCGAGTCAGTTTCTTCATGTCGGTCTCCGGGTCAGGCAGCAGCGTCGTGAGGATTGGGCGTGGGGGCATGCGCCGCTTGCGGCACCGCGATCACGCGTTGCACGAAAATGCCGGGCGTGACGATTTCTTCCGGATCGAGGCCGCCGAGCGGCACCACTTCCGACACCTGCACGATCGCGGTCTTCGCTGCGCTCGCCATGATCGGCCCGAAGTTACGAGCGGTCTTGCGATAGATCAGGTTGCCCCAGCGATCGCCCTTGTACGCCTTGATCAGCGCGAAGTCCGCGTGCAGCGGCGCTTCGAGAACGTAGTGACGGCCGTCGATCAGGCGGGTTTCCTTGCCTTCGGCGAGCTTGGTGCCGTACGCGGTCGGCGTGAAAAAGCCGCCGATGCCCGCCCCCGCGGCGCGGATGCGCTCGGCGAGGTTGCCTTGCGGCACGAGTTCGAGTTCGATTTCGCCGGCGCGATAGAGCGCGTCGAACACATACGAGTCGGTCTGGCGCGGGAACGAGCAAATGATCTTGCGCACGCGCTTGGCCTTCAGTAGCGCCGCGAGGCCGATATCGCCGTTACCTGCGTTGTTGTTGACGATGGTGAGATTGCGCGCGCCCTGCTCGATCAGCGCGTCGATCAACTCGGACGGCATGCCGGCCGTGCCGAAGCCGCCGATCATGACGGTCGCGCCGTCGTGGACATCGGCGACCGCCGATTGAAGTGTCTCGAAAATCTTGTTGATCATGTCGAATTTCCTTTGGGGGCGCTACGTGCCGCTGGGCTGACAGCCGTAACCGGCAAGGCTCGCGCGGAAACAGTCTCCGGGCATGCTGGCGACGGCTCGCGAGGGGGAGAGCGGGCTGGCGCCTTCGATTGCTTCGCCGCTGAATTGTTCGTTACGTGAACAGTGATTCGTTTAGCGAACGCTTCGGCGATTATGGTTGTCCTGTGGGCGGGTTGTCAAGGCAGGGAAACCCCCTTCATCATAGGTCGCCGCTCGAGGCGGCGAAGGTCCGGGATGCCCTCGTCCAGGGCTCGCGCTGCGCGCGAAAATGCCGGCCGCGCAAAATCCCACTATGCTTACGGGCAATTTTTCAACTAGGCTCTATAGCGATACGGCATAAGCATTCCCTTGCCCCGCCCGCCCCGCGAGCCATAACAAGCATGTCCGAGACACATCTGGATCTGAACCTGATCCCCTATCTGGTCGCGATGGAAGACACGCGCAACGTGAGCCGCGCCGCCGAGCAGCTCGGTGTGAGCCAGCCGCGCGTGAGCACCGCGCTTGGGCGCCTGCGCGAATACTTCGACGATCCGCTGTTCGTGCGCACATCGAAAGGCATGGAGCCGACACCGCGCGCGCTCGCGATCCTGCCCGCCGCGCGCGACGCGTTGCTGCGCATCGAGAAAGGCATGCTCGACGTGCAGGATTTCGATCCGGCGACGAGCACGCACACGTTTTCGATCGCGCTGTCCGACGTCGGCGAAATCGTGTTTCTGCCGCGTCTTTTACAGCTGTTCGCCGAGCGCGCGCCGTCCGCGAATCTGCGCTCGGTCACGCTGTCGCCGTCGCAAGTGGAACGCGGGCTCGAATCGGGCGATGTCGATCTCGCCGTCGGCTATTTTCCGGACCTGGCGGGCAACAACTTCTTTCAGCAGCGGCTCTTCACGCATCGCTTCATCTGCCTGATGCGCAGCGGACATCCGCTGTCGAAGGGGCCGCTCACGCTCGAGCAATACGTGGCGTCCGGGCATGCGGTCGTGCGCGCCGAGGGACGCAGCCAGGAAGTGCTCGAGCAGTACCTCGAAAAGAAGCGCATCAAACGACGCGCGGTGCTCGAAACGCCGCACTTCATGAGCCTGCCTTTCATCCTCGCGCGCACCGACCTGCTCGCGACCGTGCCGCACGCGATCGGCTTCGCGTACGTGTCGGAGCATGCGTCGATCATGCTCGTCGAGCCGCCGCTGCCGCTGCCGCGCTTCGACCTGCGGCAGCACTGGCATCGCAAGTTCCATAACGATCCGCGCGGCAGCTGGCTGCGCGGCGTGGTCGCCGAGCTGTTCAACGATGCGATGGACGAGTGGCCGAAGTAGCCGTGCGCAGCACGCCCGCGACTGCCCCGGCCGCGAAAGGGGCATCGGCACCTTCGGCGCAAAACATGGAACAATGACCTCAGTTACTGACCCCGCGCGCCGCGCAGCGTCGACGCGCGATCCAGGAGAGCGACGCATGACCAGCAGCAAGGCAAAGAAGACCAAACCCGTAGCGGCCGCCGAACGCCCGAGCCGCGAAGAAGCTGAGGCAGCCGTGCGCGTGCTGCTGCGCTGGGCCGGCGACGATCCGCAGCGCGAAGGCCTGATCGACACGCCGGCACGCGTGACGCGCGCTTACGACGAGTTTTTCGTCGGCTACCAGGTCGATCCGCGCGACATCCTCGCGCGTACTTTCTCCGAAGTGGACGGCTACGACGAAATGATAGTGCTGAAGGACATCCGCTTCGAAAGCTACTGCGAGCATCATATGGTGCCGATCATCGGACGCGCGCACGTCGCGTATCTGCCGAACCATCGCGTGGTCGGCATTTCGAAGCTCGCGCGCCTAGTCGATGCGTTCGCGAAACGGCTGCAGATCCAGGAAAAGATGACGGTGCAGATCGCCGATACGCTGAACGATGTGCTGCAGCCGGCCGGCGTGGGCGTGATTCTCGAAGCCGCGCATCAGTGCATGTCGACGCGTGGCGTGCACAAGGCGGGCGTCACGATGGTCACGTCGCGCATGCTCGGCACGTTCCGCACCGATCCGTCGACACGGCGGGAGTTTCTGGCGATCGTCGGAAATCCGGGCGTGGTGGCGGTGCCGAATGCCTGATGAGGTGGACCCGGGGGCCGTTTGTGGTTCGTTGACGATGCAGCCCCCGCCCCTGCGAATCCAGCGTGCGCGCCCGCGCGCACTCTCTTCAAGCGCGCCGGCCACCTTGCGGTGGGCACGCGGGGTTGACAGTTAGTTGCGTATTGACGATTGAGGCCGATGGTCGACACCGGCCGTCCACGCATGCCAGCCCAACAGCAGCAACAGGAGCGCCTCAATTGGTCGAGTTTCCGTTGTCGGCCGTTTCAACCTGGGGCAGCGCTATCGTGTTCGTCAACGTCCTGCTGACGCGCCTCGGCGTACCGATTCCGGCCGTGCCGATGCTGCTGTTCGCGGGCTCGGCGATCGCTGCGGGCACCCTGGCGTTCTGGCCGACCCTCGGCGCGGCGGTGCTGGGTGCATTGATCGGCGACGGCACCTGGTTCGCGGCGGGCCGTCTGTATGGACGCAAACTGCTCGCGTGGCTCGGCCGCTTGTCGCCCGCCGTCGATATGAGGCTCGAAACCGCGCGCGCACTATTCGAACGCTATGGCGTGCCGCTCGTGTCGATTTCTAAGTTCGTGCCCGGCCTCGGCCTGATTACGCCACCGCTGATGGGTACGACCGCCGTTGACATCCGCATCTACGCACTATGGGATCTGGCGAGCGTGATCGCGTGGGCGACGTTCTGGCTGCTCGGCGGCGCGGCCGTGGAACGCGAGGTGCACATGCTGCGCGCGTTCGTCGAGCAGCGCGGCGGCACGATCGCCGACATTCTTCTTGCGGTGGCGCTCGTCTATCTGCTCTACCGGCTGTATCTGCGATATTACGAACGGCGTCGGTTCACGCGAGCCACGTCGGCCCAAGCCGCGCCGATGCTGGCCGCGCCGACGCAGGCCTCATCGGCGAGTGCCGCCGCGTGGAGCATGCCGTGGCGCTGGCGGCGCTTCGGTCGCCTGCGCCGCATGACGCCGTCCCGCGTGCTCGATGCGCGGCCCGGCGCTTCGCTGCTCGATCTGCGACGCCAGATTCCCGACGCGCGCGCGCTCGATCCGCATTCGCCTGAGCAGATCGACGGCGCGCTGCGCACATACGACCTGGTCATCTATTGCATCTGCCCGGACAGCGCGACCGCGCTCGAAGTCTCGCAACATATGCGCAGCAATGGCTACACGCGGATTCGCGCACTGCGCGGCGGGCTCGATGCATGGCAGCGGCGTGGCTTCCCAGTGGGCTTGCTGGCTCACGCGGATGGTGCGGCCGCCAATCGGTCGCGCTCGGCGTTGCGGGACGAAACATCTGCGGCCGTGACGTTGCGCGGCTTCGCGCCGCGCAGTGCGGACCGCGCCTGAATCGCGCCGCATCACGACAATCTCCGCCGACGAAGCTCACGCTCAGGCGAACGAACACCTGGCGTTAAGGCGCCGCCCCCGTGCGCGAGACCCCCTGCGCCGCCGAATACTCGTCCCACTGCGCCGACCGGGTGCGATTGCGCCCTTCGTTCTTCGCCACATACAACTGTCCGTCAGCGGCGGCCAGCAGCTCGAGTCCGTTCGCGACATCCGTGGCGCTCGGCAGCGCCGTTGCGCAGCCGACGCTCACCGTCACCGCCTGCGGCGCATCGTGTCCGCGCACGATGACCTGGTTTTCCACCTTGCGACGAATCTGCTCCGCGACCGCGAACGCGCCCTGCGCGGTCGTATCCGGCAGCACCACCGCGAACTCTTCGCCGCCGTAGCGCGCGACCAGATCGGCCGAGCGCCGCGCCACGGACGCGATGCAATCAGCCACCGCGACCAATACCTCGTCGCCGCTCTCATGGCCGTAGGTATCGTTGAAACGCTTGAAGTGATCGATATCGATGAACAGCACCGACAGCGGCTTCTTCTCGCGTCGCGCCCGCTTCCATTCGTCGTCGAGCCGCTTGTCGAGCACGCGGCGATTGTTGAGCCCGGTCAGCGGATCGGTCGCGGCAAGACGCAGCAACGCGGCCTGCGCGCGCTGTTTGTCGCGCAGCGCGAACGCGAGCAGCCACGACACGAGCACGAACACCGAGCCGAACGAGATGGTCAGCGCGGCGGCCACGTGGCTGCGACGCTGCCACGGCGCGAGCACGTCATCGACAGCGGGCGCGACGGCCACGATCAGAGGCGTGCCCGGTACGTGCGTGTAGGTGAAGATGCGACGCACACCGTCGACCGGCGAGACCGATACGTAGCTGCCGGAGTCGTGCACCGTCATCGGTGCGAAGGTCGGCGACTTTGCGACGCTGGTGCCGATAGTGCGCGCGTCGATCGGCTTGCGCGCGAGCAGCGTGCCGTCCGCCATCACGATGAAAACCGAGCCCTGCTCGCCGGTGTCGATCCGGTCCAGCAGGTGCTGGAAGTACTCGATGCGGATCGCGAGCAGCGCGATGCCGGCAAAGCGGCCTTGCGCATCGTCGATGCGCCGCGTCAGCGCGATCGACAGCTTGCCGCCACGCAGTCGCGACATGAATGGATGCGAGAAATACAGGCCCGCCGCCGGATTGCGCTGGTGCACCTGAAAGTATTCGCGATCGTCGAGATGGACGGTTGTGTTGGCGTCGTCGTACTGCGCGGCGGCCACTTCACCGTCGGCGCCGACTATATACGCACCGCCGAGAAACGCGGCGGTGGTCGCGCGATCGAACAGCATCGCCTGGCGCACCGGGACCGGCAGCGTCCAGGTGAGCGGATCGCCCGCGGCATCCACCATCGATTGCAGCGACAGACTATAAATTTCGACGTTGCGCGCGAGATCGGCGGAAATGATCGACACGAGGTTTTGCGACGTCTGGCGCGCATGATCGAGCATTTCGCGGCGGCCTTCGCCGACCTCCACGGCCGTCAGGATCGACATCGCCAACGCGACGAGCGTGCCGGCGACGCCGGCCACCCACGGGCGGTTGCCCACATAGCGGGTCATCCCGGCTCGAACGACGCGCAACGTCAGGCGCAGCCGATGACGCAGCGAAAGCCCATGCGGTGCCACGCTCGTCGCCTCCTTCGCGGACTATTCTTTCGGACCGCAGCGCGGTGCGCCGTGCATTTTGGGCTGCGGATCCTTCGCGCTAGCGAGGACCGAACGCGCTCTCTCAGCCCAGTAGCTCCGACGCCGCGCGCAAGCGGCGTTTGCGTTTCCTGTCGAGCCAACCCAACGCGGCTTCGATGTGGTCCGCGTCGGCAAGCGACGCGGCATTATCGCGCAACAGCGTTTCGCTCGCGACGGTATCGTTGAGCATGCCGAAGTGCTTCTGGATTTTTTTCAGGCGCTTGAGCGTGCGCTTATGGCTGGTTTTAAGCACCGGCCCGAAAAACTCGAACAGATAGCGCAGTTTCTTGCCCGCTTTTCTGACATCGTGAAAGGCTGCGTAATTCGAGCTTTTCGCATGGCGCGCGCGTTTGATGCGCTTGTTCAATGAGTGCTCCGACGCCCCTATGCGTCGAGCGGCAAATTGGCGCAGCGCAATAGCCGAATCGTGCGTGGCGTGCAGTTGCGCGGAAGTGGTGGCCAACGCATCGCGCAGCAGGTGTTTGACGTCGGCGTTCAACAACGTCTCGCGACTGGTCGCCAGCGTGTCGCGGCGCGCCTGCTCGAGCTTTGGCATCAATGCTTGCGCGCCGCTGTCTTCCTGCTTGAGCAACGCGATCAGGATGTCCCAATCGCGCGTTCGACCCGCCGCGGTGGCGAGAAACTTGTAGACCGCCCGTTGCCGGGAATTTTCGCCCTTGTCGAGCAGCGGTGCGAAAGCCCACCATAACGAACGCAAACGCCGCAGTGAAACGCGCAGTTTGTGCAGGGCTTCGGGTGACGCGTCGCCGTGCACCCCGTTGGCGAGCCGGATCGCCTCATCGACGAGCGGCGTGGCATAGGAAGTAAAGGCTCGCTGTGCCGGTTCGTCCTCTACCGGCTCGTTGACTGTCCCGCTGTCTTGCTTCATCGACGCTCCCGGAATACATGACCTTACTTCCAGCGTAGCAAAAATGATGCTCAGGAGGATCGGGGCGCGTGTCAGCCGGCTCTTCCCTCACGCGTTGGCGCGTCGCGCCGGCAGCGTCTATCCTCGACCAATAGGATCGCGCGTTGCACGGTTCGGCGAGTGCTCCGGCTTGACGATGCAGTGTGCAGCGCGGCAAATGCCGCAAACAGACCTTAGGAGGATGTATGCGAATACTCGTTGTCGGTGCGACCGGCCTGCTCGGTTCGCACATCGTGAGGCTGCTCGCCAGCGAGCATGACGTGGTCGGCGCGAGCCGCAAAGGTTCGGCACTGCGCGTCGACCTGTCGGACAAACGCAGCATCGAAGCGATGTATGCGCAAGCCGGCAGCTTCGACGCGATCATCTGCGCGGCCGGCTCGGCGAAATTCGCGCCGCTCGCGGCGCTTGGCGACGAAGACTTTTCTTTTAGTCTTGCCAATAAACTGATGGGGCAGATCAATCTGGTGCGCTGCGGCGTGGACCATGTGTCGCAAGGCGGCTCGTTCACACTGACGAGCGGCGTGCTCGCGCAACAGCCGATGGAAGGCAGCGCCGCGGTCAGCATCGTCAATGCGGGTGTCGAAGCGTTCGCGCGCTCGGCCGCGCTCGAGTTGCGGGGCAAGGCCCGCGTCAATGTGGTGAGCCCAGGGTGGGTCGCCGAAACGCTCGAATCGATGGGCCGCGATCCGTCGCAAGGGGTACCGGCGGAAATCGTCGCGCAAGCTTATAAACGCACCCTCGGTGGCAGCGCAAGCGGCGAAGTAGTCAGCGCGTCGTAACCGCAACCGAAGCCCGCTCGCCGCTCGTGCTATTCATCACTTGCTTTGTCCGGTTCGGACATCTTGCTATTCCCGTCCGCCAGCCGGCGTAGTATTTGCTGGCGTGAGCGGGGTAGCATAAGCCGCGCCGCGCCTGCTTTTCCCGCACCCCCAATGCCGTCACGTAGTTGTCATCGTTGCGACACCCGCAACCGGGCGCCGCCAGCGGCAAAGGCCGTAACGCGGGCCTGGTTATTTTCGTTGCCCTGCTCATCGCGGGCGTCGTGTACTGCGGCGTTCATCTGATAGACGATCTGCAGCCCGTACGCGAAAGCTCGGTACTGCCGTATCTGCTGCTCGGTGTCGCGCTGCTGATCGCGCTCGGCTTCGAGTTCGTCAATGGCTTTCACGATACGGCCAATGCGGTCGCCACCGTCATCTATACCCACTCGCTGACGCCGAATATCGCGGTCGTCTGGTCCGGCGCGTGGAATTTTCTGGGCGTGCTGACGTCGAGCGGGGCGGTCGCCTTCGGCGTGCTGCAACTGCTGCCCGTCGAGTTGATTCTGCAGGTTGGCAGCAGCGCCGGCTTCGCGATGGTATTCGCGCTGCTGATCGCCGCGATCATCTGGAATCTGGGCACGTGGTCTTTAGGCCTGCCGTCTTCGAGTTCGCACACGCTGATCGGCTCGATCATCGGCGTCGGTCTGATGAATCAGATGATCCATGGTGCGAACGGCACCAGCGGCGTCGACCGGAATCAGGCGCTCGGCGTCGGCAAGTCGCTGCTGTTTTCGCCGATCGTGGGCTTTCTGCTTGCGGGCCTGCTGCTGCTGATCCTGAAGGCCGTCGTGCGCGTGCCCGCGCTGTATGCCGAGCCGAAGGGCAAGGAGCCGCCGCCGTTCTGGATTCGCTGCCTGCTGATTCTGACCTGCACGGGCGTGTCGTTCGCGCATGGCTCGAACGACGGCCAGAAAGGCATGGGGCTGATCATGCTGATCCTGATCGGTACCGTGCCCACCGCCTACGCGCTGAACAAGGCGGTCACGCCGGCGCAAACGCAGAACTTCGTCGCGGTCGCGCATCAAACCGCGGCGACGCTGTCGCGCTACACGCAGGGCGCGGTGCCTTCCGCGGATCCGCGCGCCGACGTCGAGGCCTTCGTGCGCACCCGTCAGCTGACGCCCGCCACGCTGCCGGCGCTGCAGCAGCTGACCGAGCAGATCGGTCGCCAGGTCGGCGAGTCGGGCTCGATGGCCGCGGTGCCGCAAGGCATCGTCGATAACGTGCGCAACAACATGTATGTCACCTCCGAGGCGATCCGTCTGATGCAGAAGGCCAATCAGCCGCAGTTCTCGCCCGAAGACGCGAAGATCATCGCCAACTTCAGAACGCAGATCGACCACGCGACCAAGTTCATTCCGCCGTGGGTCAAGGTTGCGGTCGCGATCGCGCTGGGTCTCGGCACGATGGTCGGCTGGAAGCGCATCGTCGTTACGGTGGGCGAGAAGATCGGCAAACAGCATCTGACGTACGGCCAGGGCGCGTCGGCTGAACTCGTTGCGATGGTCACGATCGGTGCCGCCGACGTCTACGGTCTGCCGGTGTCGACGACCCATGTGCTCTCTTCCGGCGTGGCCGGCACAATGGCGGCCAACGGCTCGGGTCTGCAATGGGCCACGGTGCGCAGTCTGATCCTCGCATGGGTGCTGACGTTGCCCGCGTCGATCGCGCTCGCGGGCGGGCTGTTCTGGGTGTTCCGTTCGGTGTTCTGAGTTCGCCGATCTGGCGGGGCGAAGCAGGAAGAAAAGCGCGGTACGCTGATATACGTACCGCGCTTTTTCATTGGCCAGCTATTTCATACGATCCGCTTTTAATACACCTCGGGCACGATCATCGACTGAGGCACCGGCTGACGGCTATAGTCTTCGTGATAGACACGCGACGGCAAGTCGATCTGCGGATGCTCGATCTCGTGATACGGCACCTGGCTCAGCAGATGCTGAATGCAGTTCAGGCGCGCGCGTTTCTTGTCGACGGCCTGCACGACCCACCACGGCGCCTCGGGGATATGCGAGCGCTGCAGCATCACCTCCTTCGCCAGCGTATAGGCTTCCCAGCGGCGCCGGCTTTCCAGATCCATCGGACTCAGCTTCCACTGCTTGAGCGGATCGTGAATGCGGTTCTGGAAGCGGATTTCCTGCTCTTCGTCGGTGATCGAAAACCAGTACTTGAGGATCTGCACGCCGCTGCGAGCCAGCATCTTTTCGAACTCCGGCACCGAGCGGAAAAACTCTTCGTATTCCTCGTCGGTGCAGAAGTTCATCACGCGCTCGACGCCCGCGCGGTTGTACCAGCTGCGATCGAATAGCACCATCTCGCCGCCCGCCGGCAGATGCGATACATAGCGCTGGAAATACCATTGCGTGCGCTCGCGATTGTTCGGCGCGGGCAATGCGGCCACGCGGCACACGCGCGGATTGAGGCGCTGTGTGATGCGCTTGATCGCGCCGCCCTTGCCGGCCGCGTCGCGCCCCTCGAAGATCACGACGAGCCGGTGCCCGGTCGCGACGATCCAGTCCTGCAGCTTGACCAGTTCTCCCTGCAGCCGGAACAGTTCGCGGAAGTACTGCTTGCGCGCCTCCCGATGCTCGGGCGTAAAGCCGGTCGGGCCGTCGATGATGCGGTCGTCGACCTCCATTTCGAGTTCTTCGTCGTAGGCGTCGATGAGGTCTTCCTCGAAACGACGTTGCCGCTCCGCCATCAGTTCGATATCGGGTGTCGGGTCCGGCTCTTTCATTGCGGCTCTCCTCGCAACAGGAATGGGATGGCGCGCGGCGGCTAGCGCGACGCGGTCGCGTTCGATTATCGAAGCGCGAGGTGTCAGCCGTGTTACCGCGTGGGCGGCCGCTGCACATGCGTGATAACCCCATGATAGCGAGTTTTGCCCCAACTTCCGCCGCTAGGGCACCGGCCGCGCGAAGCTCAGTTCGTGGCCGTCCGGATCGGTGATATGAAAATAGCGCTCGCCCCACGGCGCATCCGACGGCGCGAACGTCGGCTGCAAGCCTGCCGCCACCGCCCTGGCATGGAACGCGTCGACGTCCGACACGTAGATGATCACGCGCCCCCACCAGTTGACCGGCGCGCGCGCATCGGCGATCAGGTTCAAATACGAACTGCCGAACGCGAACGACGTGAAGGCATCGCGCGGACCGCCGAACTTGAGCGGGAAGCCGAGCGCTTCGTAGAACGCGACGGCGCGCTGCATGTCGCTGGTGGCGAGCGTGATCGCGCTGAGCGACTCGATGCGTGGACCCGGCTGCTGGGATTGCGGCGCTGAAGCGTTAGATGCGGACATGAACAGGGTCTCCGTGGCGCGAGCGAGCGGCGAGCGACGGCCCGCCCGGGAAAGTGTCTCACGGGCAGTGGCCACCGGTCTGGCGGCGCGGCCGGGACGCCGTCGACGCCCCCGGGATGCACTTGAAAACTCGCGCACCGTCCCGCATCTGAGAGCCCGTCTATCCGGAGCATCGTTATGGGAAGCCGCCCACGCTTCATCGATGACCTGTCGAGCGCCGCATCCGACGCCCCCGGGCCCCAATCCACCGACCTTTTGACCCACGACGACGACGCGCTGCTCGACGCCTACTCCCGCACCGTGATCGGTGCACTGGAGCGCGTGCAGCAGGCGGTCGCGTTTATCGCCGTCGAACGCCGGCTGCCCGGCGACGCGTCCGCGCATGGGCGCGGCGCGCGCGGCGGCACCGGCTCGGGCTTCCTGTTCACGCCCGACGGCTACCTGCTGACCAATAGCCACGTCGTGCATGGCGCGACGCATATCCAGGTGACGCTGGCCGACGGCGCGAAGTTCGACGCCGATCTGGTCGGCGACGATCCCGGCAGCGATCTCGCGGTGCTGCGCATCGGTTCGCCGGAACCGCTGCCGCATGTCGAACTCGGCGAATCATCGAAGCTGCGCGTCGGGCAGATCGCCATTGCGGTCGGCAACCCGCTCGGGCTGCAACAGACCGTGACGACCGGCGTCGTTTCGGCGCTCGGCCGGTCGCTGCGCTCGAACTCCGGCCGCATGATCTACGACGTGATCCAGACCGACGCGGCATTGAATCCGGGCAACTCGGGCGGACCGCTGATCAATTCAGCGGGTCAGGTGATCGGCGTGAATACCGCGATCATTCCTGGCGCACAGGCCATCTGTTTTGCGACGGCGATCGATACCGCGAAGTGGGTCATCATGCAGATCTTCGCGCACGGTCGCGTGCGACGCGCGTATATCGGCGTGGCCGGCACGACGACGCCGCTGTCGCGGCGCGTGCAGCGCTACTTCGGGCTCGGCACGCAAAGCGGCGTGCGCGTGATGGAGATCGTCAAAGGCAGTCCGGCCGCGCTCGGCGGCTTGCGCACCGACGACACGATCGTCGCGATCGACGCGCAGCCGGTGCAGGATGTGGATGCACTGCAACGCACGCTCGATGCTTCGCGTATCGACAAGCCGGTCAACGTGACGGTGTTGCGCGGCGCGCAGCGGGTGGAGTTGACGGTGACGCCGGTGGAGCAGGCAGGGTGATGGGGGACTTTGCGTTGGGCAGCCTTGCCTGGATGCCCAACGTGAAACCCTACCGAACCACCCGCGTCACCCCTCGCCCGCGCGGATCGGCCGCCGCCTCCGGCTCGTCCCCATCGATCCTGATCACCTGAACATCGCCGGTGAATTCCTGCCCTTCCAGCTTGTAGCCCTTCGCCTCGAGCTGGTGTGCGAGTTCGCCCTCGATCGGCTTGTACGGCTCCGAATAGATCGTATTCGGCGGCAATAGCTGGTGATGGAAACGCATCGCGGCGAGCGCATCCGGCAACGGCATGTCGAAGTCGTAGATGTCGTTGATCACCTGGAAGATCGTCGTGAAGATGCGCGATCCGCCCGGCGTGCCGATCACGAGCGCGACCTTGCCGTCCTTCGTCAGAATCGTCGGCGCCATCGACGACAACGGGCGCTTCTTCGGCTCGATCGCATTCACGTCGCTGCCGACCACATCGAACATGTTCGCGGCGCCCGGCTTCGCGGAGAAGTCGTCCATCTCGTCGTTCAGCGCGATGCCTGCCCGATCCACCACGACGCCCGAGCCGAACGCGCCGTTCAGCGTGTAAGTGTTCGACACCGCGTTGCCCCATTTGTCGACCACCGAAAAATGCGTGGTCTCCGCCTTCTCCGGCATCGAGGTCCCGAGCCCCGGCTGAATGCTCTTCGTGTCCGACGGCGCATTCGGATCGACCTCGGCCGCGCGCTTGGCCAGATACGGGTCGTCGATCAGTTGCGCGACCGGCACCTTGTAGAAATCCGGGTCGCCGAGATACTGCGCGCGGTCCGCGAACACGCGCTTCTCGAGCTCCGCGATCAGATGCACGTATTGCACGGAATTGAGCGGCACGTTCTTGAACTCGGGCGCGATATCGGCCTTCATCTTCAGCAGTTGCACGAACCCGACGCCGCCCGAACTCGGCGGCGGCGCGGTGATCACGCGATAGCCGTTCCAGTTCGCCTGCACCGGCTCGCGCCAAACCGCCTTGTACTGCGCGAGATCGGCCTTCGTAATCAGGCCGTGGCCGCGCATCGAAGCGGCGATCAGATCCGCAGTCTTGCCCGTGTAGAAATCTTTCGCGCCCTGATCGGAAATACGCTGCAGGACCGCGGCAAGGTCAGGCTGCCTGAAGGTGACGCCCTGCTTCAGATTGCCGAAGTAAGTGTCGAAATTGGTCTTGCCCGCGAAGTTCTTCGCCGCATCGTCGCGCAGCTTCTGCAGTTGCGGGGCGACCATGAAGCCGTCGCGTGCATAGTGAATAGCCGGCGCGAGCACCTGCTGCCATTTCAGCTTGCCGAAACGTCGCTGCGCTTGCCACATACCGTCGACGGTGCCTGGCACGCCCACCGCACGATAGCCGACGAGGCTCATGCCTTTGATGATCTCGCCCTTGTCGTCGAGATACATGTTCTTCGTCGCGGCGAGCGGCGCGCGCTCGCGATAGTCGAGGAAATACGGCTTGTTGTCGACGTACAGCGTCATGAACCCGCCCCCGCCGATGTTGCCCGCATCCGGGAATGTGGCCGCAAGGGTGAAGGCGATCGCGGCGGCCGCATCGACCGCATTGCCGCCTTCGTTGAAGATCTGCTCGGCGGCATCGGCGCTGTATGAGTCCGGCACCGCAATCGCCGAACCGGCAAGCACGGCCGGTTGCGTCTTCGCGGGCGCTTTCGCGACAGCAGGCGCCGCCTCGAGAAACCCGGTTGAAACGCAGAGGATTGCGATCAGGGCAAGACCGCTGATCGAAGCGCTGGTTGAAGCTTTGACGTTGCGAAACAAGTTCATGACATCCTCATCGACGACGACATCCGCATGATGGCTTACGCGCGCCCGCGACGGCCGCGCGAGATCTCATTGCCCGCGTCTCGCGGCAGCCGCCGCGTAATCGGAATCGACAGGCACGAGAACAGACCGACGACGAGAAACGCCGGCCAGAAATCGGAGAACACGATGTTCGGATGCCCTTGCACACGATGCGAAATCTGCAGCACGATGCCCGAGATCGTCACGCCGAGGCCGAGCGACATCTGCTGGATGACGCTCGCGACACTCGTCGCGCGGCCGACGTCGCTGCCCGGAATATCGGCATAGGCCAGCGTATTGAGCGACGTGAATTGCAGAGAAGGAAAGAAGCCGCCCACCAGCACGATGCACCAGATCACCCAATGCGGCGTGCCGGGAAAGAACAACCCGTACACGGCGATCGCGAGACCCGCGCACGCGGCGTTGACCATCAGCACGGTACGAAAGCCGAAGCGTTCGAGAATGCGCGACGCCACCGTCTTCATGAAGATCGAACCGAACGCGGACGCGCACGTGATCGCGCCGGCTCTGAATGCGGTCATGCCGAGCCCTTCCTGCAACGCGAGCGGCAACAGGAACGGCACGGCGCCAAGACCGATCCGAAACAGCGAACCGCCGATCACGCTCGCATGAAAACTTGGAATGCGCAGCAAACGCAGATCGAGCACCGGCAGCGCGACGCGGCTCGCGTACAGCACATAAAGCAGCAGCAACACGATGCCGGTCACGCACATGCCGACCGATTGTCCCGTCGACACCAGTTCGCCGCCGACCAGCGAGAGCCCGAGCATGAACAGCGAAGCCCCGCTAGCCGACAGCACGAAGCCGAGCCAGTCGAGCCGGCCCGGATGCGGCTCGCGCGTATTGGCGATGTACTTGTTGGTGAGCCAGATGCCGAGCAGGCCGATCGGCACGTTGATCACGAAGATCAGACGCCAGTGCAGATAGGTGGTGATAAAGCCGCCGAGCGGCGGCCCGACCACTGGACCGAGCAACGCCGGCACCGTCAGATAGTTCATCGCGCGAATGAACTCCGACTTCGGCAGCGACCGGAAGATGATGATGCGGCCCACCGGCACCATCAGCGCGCCGCCGATGCCCTGCACGAAGCGCGCGAGCACGAAGGTATCGAGCGAAGTGGAGGCCGCGCACAGCAGCGAGCCCGCCATGAAGATGCCGATCGCGGTGCGGAACACGGTGCGCGAACCGAAGCGGTCGGCGACCCAGCCGCAGATCGGGATAAAGACGCCAAGGCCGATCACATACGCGGTGACCGCAAGCTTCAGCGTGATCGGATCATGACCGAGGTCGCGTGCCAGAACCGGCAGCGACGTCACGATGACCGTGCCGTCCACGTTTTCCATGAACATCGCGCACGCGACGATCAGCGGAACGATGAAAGCGCCTAAAGCGAGCAGCATTGTCATGGCGACGGGCGGCCAGCCATCAATGGAAAGCGTCGATTATGGCATCGCGGCGACAACAGATGTTGTCGCGCGAGGGGATTTTGCCGTATGCCATCGCGCGCTACCGTGCATCTTCGCGCGCGGCACGGACGCCTCAGCGCGATGCGCTGACGAGCGGCTGCAACTGCGGCAGGATCTCGTTGGCGGCGCGCGCGACGTCGTTCGGGAAGTCGATCTCGATCCACGGCGCGCCGGTCACCTCGGCCGTGTCGAACACCTGGCTGCGCTCGAGCAGCAGGTCGCGCACCGCCTCTTCGTGCGGCATGTTCGCGCGGCCGCTGTCGATATAGCCCGCGACGATCTGCGTGAAGCGTCGCGCGGTTTCCTCGCGCAAGCGGAAGAAACCGACCGACTCGCCAATCGTGTCGTACTCCAGATTGACCGCGAGCTGCTTGCGCAACTCGACCGGCACGCCGTCCTTCAGGCACAGCTTGACGGGCTCGTCGCCCGCTTCGAAATCGCGGTCGATCAGCAGACGGTTCACCGACTCGCCTGCCACCAGCGCGCTCAGGATGCGCTCGTCGTACAGCACGTCGGCGTCCATCAGCAGCACGTCGCCGCCGCGCGTCAACGCGTCGGCAACGGTATGCACGGTCAGCACGCTGCCCAGATCGAAGCGCGGATTGAGCACGGTCTCGACCTTGTGCGGCCAGTCGATGCGCGCGAGTTCCGCCTGCACGGATTCCGGCTGGAACCCGAGCGCCAGCACGACGTCGGTCACGCCGGCGGTTTCGAGCATCTGCAGATGCCGTTCGAGCAGGCTCATGCCGTCGAACTGCAACAGGCATTTCGGAAACTGGGCTTGCGGCGGCTGCTGGAGACGCAGGCCGAGGCCCGCTGCGAGAATGATTGCGCGCATGCGCGGTCCTTTGAAAAAAGTACGGAGGTCAATCGGCAACCGGCACACGCCGTGGAGCGCGCCGCCGTTGCCAGCTTCGTTCGCTGAAGTGCAATACAAGCAGGCCCGGCAGGCCCAGCAGGAGTTCACGCGCACGCTTGGCGAGCGACAACGCCAGCGCCGCGTCGGGCGGCAAACCCACCAGCGGCGCGAGCAGCAGATAGCCGCCCTCCTGCACGCCGAGCGAGCCCGGAATCATGAAGGCCGCGCCGCGAATCGCCTGGCCGATGCTTTCCAGCAGCAGCGCGTCGATCCAGCCGACCGGATGACCGAGAAAACGCAGCGCGAGCCATACCTCGGCCGTGCCGACGACCCATCCCACGAGGCTCAGCGCAAAGCTCGCCGCCACGCGACCGCGCTCGCGGTAC
Organism: Paraburkholderia sp. UCT70; assembly: GCF_050434085.1. NCBI lineage: Bacteria > Pseudomonadati > Pseudomonadota > Betaproteobacteria > Burkholderiales > Burkholderiaceae > Paraburkholderia > Paraburkholderia sp. UCT70. Next base: position 3,180,722 of record NZ_JBNPVZ010000002.1, read on the forward strand.
AGCGACTGCACGGCGGCATCGACGGCTTCCGCGCGCGTCATCAGCGACGACCAGTCGCGCTTGCCGAACACCTTCGACACCACGCCCAGCAGCCGGCCGAACAGACCGCGCCGCTGCGCGAAGTAGAACGCGGCGATCAGCGCGCCGAGCACGCCGGTCGCAATCAGCGTTGCGGTGCGCAGGTCGTGCAGCGTGCCGTGCGCGGCGTACGCGCCGAACATCGCGAGGCCAGCGAGCGCGAACACGATTTGCGCGAGCGCCTGCCAGGTCGTGCTGACGGTGATCGCGGCGGCCGCGTCGCGCAGCAGCATGCCGCGCTGCGACAGTTGACGCACCATGACCACCGGGCCGCCGATCTGCCCAGCGGGCAGCAGGCTATTCACCGACTCGCCGATCCAGCGCGCGGACAGCGCATCGCGCAGCGAGGGTTCGGCTCGTGCAGCGCTCGTCGGGCGGCTGGTTGCACCGCTTGCTGGACCTTCATGCGCACCGTCACGCGAGGGGTGGTCGCACCTGAACAGCACGGCGATCGCAGCCGCATCGAGCACGAGCGGCATCACGTGGAACGCGGCGACGACGGCGAGCCCCCAGCCGGCTGCGAGCAAGGTCGACGCCACCGAGCCGAAGCCCTGCCATGCGAGCAGGCCGACGAACAGCGCCGAGCCGATCGACAGCAGAAGCAGCGCCGCCCGACTCACGCGGCGTCCTTGCCGCGCGAAGCCATCTGACGGAACACCTGGCGGAAACCGAAGTACGCGATCGCGTCCTTCATGTTGGAAACGAAGCGGCGCCACGGCCGCATGTTGGGATCGGTGACGTATTCGAACGTCAGCGACACACGCATCTCGTTCGAGCCGGACGGCGTGATGCGATGACGCAGCTTGTCGCCATCGAAAAACACGAGGCCGCCCGGCGGAATCTGCACCGAGCCCGGCTGGTCCGGCACCTCCGGATTGCGCGTATGCAGTTCGTAGTCGAGCCGGCACGACGATTCGTCGATCACGCCGAGCAGCAGCGTGTAGCGGCGTCCGTCGTAATACGAAGTATCGTAGTGCCAGCCGATATGGTCGCCGGGGCGCGTGTAGTAGTAGAGCGCGTAGGCGTGCGGATCGTCGGCGGGCGACACCTGCAACTGGTCGCCGCTAAGCTGCTCGAGCCAGCCGATCAACTCCTTCGAGCGATACAGCTCGGCGATGAACGGCGCGAGACGGTCGATCGTATGGCGGCCGACACTGCCGCCCTGCTTGTGACCCGGCAGATAGTTGCGGTTCACTTCGTCGAGCAGCGAGCGCGCGCTGTGTACCAGCTGCGCGGTCACTTCCGGCGCGAGGAAACCGTCCAGATGCAGAAACGCGTCCTGCGCGGCGAAGTCTTTACGCAGACGCGCGTTGTCGAACGTGCGGGTACGGCTCGCGACCGCGCGGTCGGCATCGGGCGCGGGCGTGAGCGCCGCCACGGGCGTGCCTGACGACACGGGCGCGATCACGTCGTCTTCGGCGTGCAGATTCATTTGCTGGCCCGCTGTTGACGGGATTCAGACGCGCTGGCGGCCTTGGCCGTCGGACGAGCGCTACGGCGCGCGATGCGCCAGTAGTCGATCACCACCCATACGGCGAACAGCGGCGCGCCGATCGACGCGACCACCACGAACGGCGCGACGATATTCGTCAGCGTGACGATGGGCAGCAGGTACAGCACGTCCTCGGTTTCGAAGCCCCCCATCGACGCCTGCTTCGTGCCGGCCTTGCCGACCATTTCTTCGGTCCGCATGCGCAAAAAGAAGATCAGGGCGACCGCGACACCAGCCACCGCGCCGAGCACGCCGGGCGCGAGCTTCACAGCGTCGATCTGCGCGCCGCCGACACCGATACCCATGCCGACGAACAGCATCACGGTCACGAGCGCATCACAGGCGAGGTCGTAAAAATGACCGATGCGGCTCGACTTGCCGCCCACTCGCGCGAGTTCGCCGTCCGTGTGATCGACGAAATTCGACAGGACGATCAGCAGCGCGCCCGCATTGGCCCACGCGAATCCCCCGTGCGCAAGGCACAGCGCGCCTGCGACGCCGATCAGCAGGCGCAGCGTGGTCAAATGGTTCGGGGTGACCCAGGTGTCAACTAGCGGTGTCACGAGCCGGCGGGCGAGCCGGGCGTCCCACGTACGCGGCGGCGGAACGTTGATTGGAGGTCGGGGTTGCGAAGTCATAAGGCGGAAATATATACGGGATTCTGAAAGCTTGCTGTTATGTCATACGTTGCTCTGCAATTTGCAAATGCCGTTCGTGTGTCCGTCACAAAGCGGAATTCACCGAATCGCTGTAAAGTGCGAATCCAGTTGTGCCAGTCACGCGGAATCTGTTCGATGTGCAGCACCGCTCGTGCCCTCCGGGGGATGGCGCAGTGGTTGCTAATCCACGACATCGACTGTTGACGCCCGCCTCCGCTCATGAACCGTCTGCTTGTCCCTCTGCTGTTTGCCGCCGCCGCCGCGCTGCCCCTTTCCTCGTTCGCCGTGGAGCTCGACGCGCCGCTGACATGCAATGAGAGCGGCCACCAGTTCATTGCCGATCTGATGCAGCAGCAGCTGATCAACCCGAAGCCAAGTCACGTCGAAAGCAACTCGATCAACGCGTTCTCGCCGATGCCCGATGCGCATCTGACCGCGTTCGGTTTCCACGTATTCGCGGTGGTGGGCTTCGAAAAGGACGACCCGATGTTCCGGGTCGGCGACGGCGAACCGGTCGCGCAGTCCGCGTATGGCGCGGTCGTGTTCGGCAGCGACGACAAGGTTAAAAGCGCGGTTGAAAACGCCGGCAGCACAGCGATCGTGCATCACGTCGCGCCGCTCATCACGGCGATTTTCTGCAAGCGCAGCTAGGGTTTGGCGAGACGTCGTATTCGACCGTTTCGCCACGATCGTCGATATCTTCGACCACGAGCCAGTTCGAGTGGCCAGTGAAATAGCAGCGCCGCTCTGCCAACTGCGTCATGATCGCCGGCAGTGTCAGCGACCAGCGGATCCGATCACGACGCAACCGCGCCTACAACCGCCACTTACCCCGGCCGACGAAACTCGTTTGCCACCCACGCCGCCGCGCTCGCCTTGCTGAGCTTGAACGTTGGCGCAACCTGCACTTGCGCGATCTGCTCGCCGAAAATATCGAGCGCGCTCAACAGTGCGTACGGCTCGTCTTCGTCGGGGACGATGTCGAGCGTGATGTCGAGTTCGTCGTTGCCGTCCGCGCTCGGCACGCGCACTGTCTTGTGCAGTTGCGCGCGCAGCTGCTGCTCGTGACGACGCAGCACTTCCGCCGCGGTTTTCACGAGCGTGTTGAACGCCGATACGTCGAGCGGCTTCGGATCCTTCTTGTTGCGGCCCATCGTCCACGGTCCGACGAGCGCAGGCTCCGCCTCGCCGTCCTTGATCATTTCGACGGCCCAGCCTTCGTCGTCTTCGTTCTTGATGATGCGCGCGGTCCAGCCGTTGTCGCGCCACAGACGTTCTTCATGCACGCTGTCATCCGGTCCGAGGAACTCGGCATTCGTGTCGGTCGAGGGAAAGGGCGTGTCGGTCATCACAGGTTCACTCACTTCGCGGGGCGCACAAACAGATTTCGAACCCGCGATTCTACCTGCCCAGCCCGCTTGGCCCTGCTCGCTCTGACGAACGGACAAGGCGCGTTCGGAACGGCGCAGCCGCTCCACGCGCGAAAAGTTATATTTACCCTACGCGACGATGTATAAATCCGCTTTAAATTTCAGATAAAAAAACGCGGCCCGAAAGCCGCGTGTAAAAATGAAAAAGACGCCCTTTGGTCGAAGGGGTCTATCGAAATTATAAGTGGCATCCCTCCTCGATTTAAGGCTTTCTTCGAAAGACTGCATTGCGCAAAACCGTGGGAATCAGCGCAAACGGCCTCGTCCGCTTTCCCCTTGTGCTCGCCGCGAGGCCTTGAGCCGTTACGGCCCGACAATAGCCTCAGACTTGACAACGCGTCCCGCCATTGATCGTAAAAAATAGTTTCTTTTTGCGGATCTGCACTTACGCGATTAATTCACAGAATCGCGGATTCGAAAATAAACCGCTGTAAGGCGCGTGTTTAAATATCCGCATAGCGGCAATTACACTTCGCTGCGAATCGACAGTCAACGGGGCGCCAGCACCATCCTTCGCTGGAATGCCGATTCGCCGCCCACGCGCAAAGCAGCGTCACGTTGTACGGCTCGCTCGACGCGGGCCTCATCTACTCGAACAACCAGCTCGGTCACAGCAACTGGCAGCAGGGCAGCGGCTCGCTGTCGAACACCTACTTTGGTCTGCGCGCCAGCGAGGACCTCGGCGGCGGTCTGCATGTGATCTTCACGTTGGAAAACGGCTTCAACCTGAACAATGGCCAGAACGGCGAAAGCAACACGATGTTCAATCGCCAGGCGTTCGTCGGCCCGAAGAGCGATCAGTTCGCCGGCTCCCGCGGGCTTCGTCTACACGCACACGCAACTTGACGGCATCATCGGCGTGAACGTCGGCGGCGCGATGCTGCCGGGCATCGCGAGCGCCAACCTGCATCTGGACAACTACGAAGTGGACGGCCGTTATGCGCTGACGCCGGCATTGAGCGTCTCCGCTTCGTACACGTTCACCGACGGCAAGATCAGTGGTTCGAACGGCTCGGGCGATCCGAAGTGGCGCACCGTGTCGCTGCAGAGCGATTACTCACTGATTACTCACTGAGCAAGCGCACCGACGTGTACCTCGAAGGCGTGTACCAGCATGCATCGGGCGAACTCGGCGACTTCGGCGCGAACGTCGCGGCGATCAATACGCTTGCGCCGTCGTCGACCGGCAACCGGGTCGCCGCGGCAGTCGGTCTGCGGCATCGCTTCTGACGGCGGTTCTCATCACGCTTTTCATGCAGGCATTGCGCCGCGCGGCCATCCCCGCGTGGCGCGGTCGAACCCACGCGACACGATCACGTTCGAGTATTTTCACGGGCCTTACGGTTTGCCGTCAGACCAATAAACGCATGGCCGCGCTAGTGACGACGTCGACACATGCTCGGTATACTGCCCCGGCCGCCGTGCGACGCCGCGAAACCGCGCCGCCTGCACGGCTGCTTCGTCGCGAAGCATCGCGCTGTACGTCAGCGCATCGCGCTTCGCCCGCGCCTCACCTTCCCATGCATGACCGGGTATGCCGACGATCGGATCATGAAAAGACTTCTCCTGCTTGCCCCAGCTGTCGCCCTCACCGCCACCCTCGCCGCTTGCGGTTCATCGGGCGGCCCCGCGCGCGATGCGTCCGCACCGCTCGTGTACGTGTCGTCGTCACGCACGCCTGCGTCCATCGCCGCCTGCCTCGAAGAACGTCTGCCGCGCGTGCGCACCTCGCACGCCGGCGCGGCAACCGAACTTGCGGTCGGTGCCGATTCGCACAACTCGTACTTCGTCACGCTGACCCCGCTCAACGGCAACACGGTCATCAAGGTCGTGCATCCGGCCAATGCGCCCGACGATCCGCCCGAAGAGGAAATGCGCTTCGATATCGCGCGCTGCGCGACCTGAGCGGCGCGCTTGAACGCCGTGCGCGTCATGCACGGAAGGCCGGTGCGCGAATTTTTATCTCGCGCATCGGCTATTTTTTTACGCGCCCATCTGCGAACATAGCCGCCCTTTGTTTTTCGCGCGGCACGTGTGCCGCGAGTTTCGATGGCATCCAGCAAAGCGCATCATGCGACCGGTTTCGCAGCCGGCATCATCGCGGCGGCGATCGTCGCGCGCAGCGGCGGCGGTCCGTTTCATGCTGGCGTGCTGCTGAGCTTCATCGCCGGCGTGGCCGGCAGCACCGCGCCGGACTGGCTCGAAGTCGCATGGTGGTCGCGCGCGCGGCGGCTGTGGATCACGCATCGCACGTTGACGCATTGGGGCATCGGCTGGCTCGCGCTGCTCGCGGTGTCGTATCACACGCTCGGACATTCGATCTACGCGGCGCCCGCGTTCGGCTTCGCGTGCGGCGGCCTGATGCATCTGCTCGCCGACTGGCCGAATCCGCTCGGCGTGCCGTGGATCGCCGGGCGACATTCGTTGAATCTATGGAATAGCGGGCACTGCGATCTGATCGTCGTCGCGGCGTCTTGGGCGGCCGCGTGGTTTATCGGCGAGCATGTGTGGCTGCATGGCATGCATGCGTTGCCGCGGTTGCGCCATTGGCCGATCGGCTAGGCGCAGCGATGCAATCGGCCCGACGCGCGGGCGCGGCGGCTAGCCATGCATCATTGCCGTCCATTGTCGGTGCGCTCTCCTTCGCGGACCTTGCCTTGCGATACGCTGCTGCCCGGCGGCACGCTATGCGTGAGCCACACGTTGCCGCCGATCACCGACCCGCGCCCGATCGTCACGCGTCCGAGAATCGTCGCGCCCGCGTAGATCACGACATCGTCCTCGACGATCGGATGCCGGGCGTTGCCCTTGATCAGCGTGCCGTCCTCATCGGCCGCGAAGCTCTTCGCGCCGAGCGTGACCGCCTGGTACAAGCGCACGCGCTCGCCGATGATCGCTGTCTCGCCGATCACCACGCCGGTGCCGTGATCGATGAAGAAGCTCGGCCCGATCGTCGCGCCCGGGTGAATGTCGATGCCGGTCGCCGAGTGCGCGATCTCGTTGATGAAGCGCGCCAGCAGCGGCACGCCGAGCCGATGCAGCGCATGCGCGAGCCGATGATGCGTCATCGCCCACACGCCCGGATAGCACAGCAGGATTTCGGTGATGTGCTGCGCGGCGGGGTCGCCGGTGTACGCAGCCTGGATGTCGCTGACGAGCAGCGCGCGTATGCCCGCCAGCTGCGTCGCGAACTCGCGCGCCACCGCGAACGCGCGCTCCCGCAACTCGGCGTCGGGCGTCGCGCCGAACTCGGGCAGGAAGCGCAGCGCGCGGCGAATCTGTTCGGCGAGCAGCCGCAACGTGCTTTCGAGCGTGTGGCCGACGTAGTAGTCGACCGTCTCGTCGGTTAGATCGGGCGCGCCGTAATGCGTCGGAAACATCGCGGCGCGCAGACCGGCCACGATATTGACCACCGCTTCGCGCGATGGCAATTCGCGAATGCCGAGCGGATGCCGCGTGCGATGCAATTGCTCGCGCGAGGCGCGCAGGTCGGCGACGATCTGTTCAAGGCCCCAGTTATGGGAAGGCTCGTTGGGCATAAGAGACGGCGCCGTGCGGCGTGCACGGTTCGAAGTGGTTATCGAGCAGAGATTACCGCGTTTTAACGGTGCCCGCCCGGCAGCGCGCAGGTCGGCTCGGATTCATTGCGTCGACGTGCGCTGGCACGCACGCATCGTTCCCTGACTTCAGATAGTCAGACTGCTCGCGTCGATCCAGCGCACTGCCCAATCGCGCGCGTGCGCGATGGCAGCGGCTTCGTCGGAGAAGCGCAGTTCCGTGGGAAAGAAACGGTTAGCGACCAGTTCGCCGTCGCTCGAGCGCGAGATCACCACATACGGTTGCCAGGAGCCGTCGCCCGAGCGCGCCGGTTCGCAATTCAGAAGATAGCCGCGATGTGTGAATGCAGCATCGAAGTGCATGAGTCACCCGCCCCTGAAGCCCCGTAACATTTTCTCAGTCCCGCGGCCATTTGTTTGTTAGTTTTTTCCGACCATGCTGGAACAGCCGGAGCATGCCGCCAATTTATCCGCGCGTCGGTCGCAGGAGTAAGATCATACTCTGTAGAAAATACGCGTCCATTAAAAAAAACGAAATGAATCGCGGATGTCATCGCCATTCAATCGCGAGGTAACGCCACTCGCATCGAAGGATGGCGGACAACGCATCGCGACTCCCGCGCACTGCGGCGCCGTGTCAGTCGGAACGGCTTTTGCTCTTTTCTTCGAATGTCCGCTTCAGGAGAATGCACGATGAACAGCGCGATCAGCAAACCCGAAAACGCCGGTACGAAACCGGACCCGAAGGACCCACGAAGCACGGACCTGCACAACGACCGCACGCACGACAGCACCGTCGACACCGACGGCAAGAACCGCGAAGCGGCCCGTCTGGCGGGCCACGGCGCGATCTCGCCCGACGCGGTCACGACCAGCAATGCGACGCTCGACAACAGCGTGCCCGAGTCGCTCGATGGCATGGCTGGCTTCGACAGCCGGGTCGGCGGCAACCATCTGCTGCTCGCGCTCGAGCCGGGCTACGCGGTGATCGACAAGGGCATGGCCGAGCCGCTCGCCGCCTACTCGGCCGACCATCAGTACGACGACCCGCGTCCGGTCGGAAAGCGCCACGATCGTGGCCGCATTCACTATGCGCTCAATCATTTGCGGCCTGCGCGCGTAATCGAATTACATCGGGTGAAATAGGCGCGCGTATCATCCCTTTATACGCGCGCGTTTGAATTACCGGGTTTATTCCGATTTATCAGGCAATCACGCAGCACGCACTGTTTTATTCTGGTGCGTGCTTTGCTTGGTTTAACGCTGGTCGTTTAACGGAGTTGCGGATGAAAAGAATCGTCGTCGTCGGTGCCACGGGCACGCTGGGCCAGGCGATCCGCGCGGAGCTGAAGGCGCGTCACGAAGTGATCGAGGTGGGCGCGACGCGCGGGCAATATCACGTCGATAGCACGGACCCGGCGAGCGTCGAGCGGCTGTTTCGCGACATCGGCAAGGTGGACGGCGTCGTCACCGCGACCGGCAAGGTGCATTTCGGTCCGCTGGAGCAGATGAGCATCGAGCAGTTCTGGGTCGGGCTGCGCGACAAGCTGATGGGCCAGATCAACGTCGTATTCGCGGCGCTGCCGTATGTGAACGACGGCGGATCGTTCACGCTGACGAGCGGCATTCTGGGCGACGAGCCGATCCCGCAGGGAGCGAGCGCGACGACCGTCAATCTCGCGCTTGAGGGCTTCGTGCGCGGCGCCGCGATCGAACTGCCGCGCGGGTTGCGCATCAACGTGGTGAGTCCGACCGTGCTGACCGAGTCGATGGAGGCTTACGCGCCGTTCTTTCGCGGCTTCGAGCCCGTCAGCGCGCAACGCGCGGCGCTTGCTTATCTGCGCAGTGTGGAAGGGGCGCAGACGGGGCGCGTGTATCGCGTGGGGTATTGAACCTCAGTGAATCTCCGGCTCGCCCGAACTATCGGGACTCACGCCGCTGCGCTGCAGGAAGTCGAAATCGCAGCCTTGATCCGCCTGCATCACGTGCGCCTGATGCAGGGCGCCATAGCCGCGCTCGAAGCGCGCAGCGGGTTTGACCCACGCGGCTTTGCGGCGCGCGAGCTCTTCGTCCGATACCAGCAGATTCAGCCTGCGGCGCGGCACATCGAGCTCGATCAGATCGCCGCTTCGCACCAACGCCAGCGGCCCACCGACGAATGCCTCGGGCGCCGCGTGCAGCACGCACGCGCCATAGCTCGTGCCGCTCATCCGCGCGTCAGAGATGCGCACCATGTCGCGCACGCCTTTTTGCAGCAGCTTGCGCGGAATCGGCAGTTGACCCCATTCGGGCATACCCGCGCCGACCGGCCCCGCGTGCTGCAGCACGAGCACGCAGCTTTCGTCGATGTCGAGTGCGTCGTCGTCGATGCGCGCGGCCATGTCGTCGTAGTCGCTGAACACGACCGCACGGCCCGTATGCACGAGCAGATGCGGCTCGGCCGCGCCCGGCTTGATCACGGCGCCGTCGGGCGCGAGATTGCCGCGCAGCACCGCGAGGCTGCTGTCGCGCAGTAGCGGATTCGTGCGGCGGCGGATCACGTCGTCGTTGAAAATGCGCGCGCCGGCAAGGTTCTCGCCGAGCGTGCGGCCGTTCACGGTTTTCTGCGAGCCGTCGATCAGTTCGCCCAGTTCCGCGAGCAGCCCGCGCAAACCACCCGCGTAGAAAAAGTCCTCCATCAGATAGGCGCCGGTCGGTCTGATGTTCGCGAGCACGGGCGTGCGGCGCGCGATCTCGTCGAAGCGGTCGAGCGTCAACTCGATGCCCGCGCGCCGTGCAAGCGCGATCATATGCACGACCGAATTGGTCGACCCGGACAGCGCGACACAAGTCGTCACCGCGTTATCGACCGATGCCGCCGTGATCAGGTCCGACGGCTTCAGATCCTCCCACACCATCTCGACGATACGCATGCCGGTTTTCGCGGCCATCTGCGCATGCCGCGAATCGGGCGCGGGAATCGACGCGAAGCCGGGCAGCGTGAAGCCCAGCGCTTCGGCCGCGCTCGTCATCGTCGATGCGGTGCCCATCGTCATGCAGTGACCGGGCGAGCGCGCGATGCCACCCTCGACGCCCTGCCAGTCGTCCGGCGTCAGCGTGCCCGCGCGCAGTTCGGCCCAGTAGCGCCATGAATCGGAACCCGAGCCGAGCGTCACGCCGTTCCAGTTGCCGCGCAGCATCGGGCCGGCGGGCAGAAAGATGGCGGGCAGATCCATCGAGATCGCGCCCATCAACAAAGCGGGCGTGGTCTTGTCGCAGCCGCCCATCAACACGACGCCGTCGGCGGGATACGAGCGCAGCATCTCCTCGGCTTCCATCGCGAGGAAATTGCGGTACAGCATCGTGGTGGGCTTCTGAAACGGCTCGGACAGCGTCTGCACAGGCAGCTCGATCGGAAAGCCGCCGGCCTGCCAGATGCCGCGTTTCACTTCCTCGACGCGCTGCTTGAAATGCGTGTGGCACGGATTGATCTCGCTCCACGTGTTCAGAATCGCGATGACCGGCTTGCCCGCGTATTCGTCGCGGTTGTAGCCCATCTGCGCGGTGCGCGAGCGGTGGCCGAACGAACGCAGATCGTTCGCGCCGTACCAGCGATGACTGCGCAATTCCTCGGGGGTCTTTCTCTTCGTCAACGTCTACTCCACGATTGGCGCCGACCATACGTCAGCGCCTCTGTTCTTTCACGCGGGACACGATCTGCGTCGGGCTCACGAATTGTAGTGCGATGAGCACCCAGATCAACGTGATCGCCATATAGATCATCGCCATCGCATCGATCGATTGCGGCGCGCGCACGCCGGTCGAAAACACAGCGTAGTACAACGCGACCACCAGCGTTTGCGTGGCCGGACCGGCCGTAAAAAACGTCAGCTCGAACATGCCGATCGTGCGCACCAGCACGAGCAGCCCTGCCGCCAGCATGCCCGGCACGAGCAGCGGCAGCAGCACGTAACGGAAATAGCGGAACGTGTTCGCGCCGAAAATGCGCGCGGCCGCTTCGAGATTCGGATCGATCTGCTCGATGAACGGCGTCATCACCAGAATCACGAACGGCAGCGCCGGTACGAGATTCGCAAGAATCACGCCCCATAGCGTGCCGGCGAGTCCGACCTTGTACATCGCGGTCGCCATCGGAATGCCGTAGGTGACGGGCGGCACCATCAACGGCAGCAGAAAGATCAGCATCGCAAGGCGCTTGCCGCGAAATTGCACGCGCGCGAGCGCATACGCAGCCGGCACGCCGAGCAGCACCGAAAGCAGCACGACCGCGCCGACCACCTGCACGGTCACCCACAGCACGCTCGCGAGCTGGAAGTCGCTCCACGCCTGCGCATACCAGTGCAGCGTGAAGCCTTGCGGCAACGCGGTGCCGAACCAGCGCGTCGCGATCGAATTCACCGCGACGGTCGCAATCAGCAGCACGACGTTGATCAGGAAGAACGCCATCACGGCCCACACCAGCACCTGCCAGATGCGGCCCGGCAGATTCGCGCGCTGACGCGCATGTTGCGCTGGCTCGCGGGCGCCGTCGCCCGGCTGAGGCGCCGTGGAAGCGGAGGTGGACGCGGACCAGTCGGGCTGCGTCGCGCGACGATCGGTCGTCATCAGCCTTTGCCTCCCGTTACGGGACCACGATAGAACCAGCGGCGCGCGCCGAGCAGCGCGGCGACCACCAGCAGTTGCACGAAGCCCATCACCATCGCGATCGCCGATGCGAGCGGATAGTCGTAGCTCTCGAACGCGGCTTCGGCCGCGGCAATCGACATCACGCGCGTCGGACCCGCGGGCGCGCCGAGCAGCACCGCCGACGGAAACACCGAGAACGCCTGCACGAACGACAGACACGCGGCCATCGTGAGCCCCGGCACGAGCAGCGGCAGATAGATGCGGCGAAACTGCTGCCACGGACTCGCGCCGAGCGTCGCGGCCGCGCTTGCGAGCGTCGGGTCGATGCCGGTCACGTACGACAGCGTCAGCAGAAACGCGAACGGAAAGCCCGACACGATCAGCGACAGCAGCACGCCCGTGAAGTTGTGCGTGAGCCGCACCTCTTGCGTGTACAGATGCAGCGCCTGCAACGCCTGCGGCAGCCAGCCATGCGGACCGAAGTAGGTGAGCATGCCGTCGGCGATCAGCACGGTGCCGAGCGTCACCGGGATCACCAACAGCGTCGTGACGATCTTCTGATACCGCGAGTAGCGGCGCAGCGCGAACGCGACCGGCACCGACACGCCGACGTTGATCAGCGTGGCCGGCACCGACAGCTTCAGCGTAACGAGAATCGTCGGCCACATCGACGTGTCGGTGAAGAACGTCAGATAGTTGGCCCACACGCCGCCGCCGTTCATCGGCCGGAACGACAGCGCGAGACCATACACGAACGGATAGATGAACAGCGCGACGATAAAGAGCAGCGCGGGCGCGACGAGCCAGGCCTTGGCATCGCGCGGCGCGCGGGACGTAAGCGGCGGGACAAGCGTCGGCGTGTTCATGCGGCCTCGGCGTCGTAGACGAGCACGCACGACGGCCGCACGCGCAGCGTGATGCGCTCGCCCTCCGCGCATTCACCGGTCACGCGCGCCCACACGTCGCCGAACGCGGTCTTCACGCGCAGCAGCGAATCGTGTCCGCCGTATTCGACCGCGTCGATCAGCGCCTCGAACGCGTTGTCGGCGCCGGGCTCGGCGCGCTCCATGTCTTCGGGGCGCAGCGCGACACTCACGCGTTTGCCGTCAAAGCCGGCCATCGGCGTGCCGATGAGCCGCACGCCGTTAGCACCGACCACGACGCCATCGCCTTGCATTCCCTCCAGCGTGAACTCGGCGACATTGCGATAACCCATGAAGCGCGCGACATGCAGATTGCGCGGCCGCGTATAGGCCTCTTTCGGCGTCGCGACCTGCTGCACGACGCCCTCCCTCATCACGACGATGCGATCGGCCATCGACAGCGCTTCGTCCTGATCATGCGTCACGTACAGCGTCGCGCGTTCGAGCTGCGTATGGATGCGGCGAATTTCCGCGCGCATTTCGATGCGCAGCTTCGTATCGAGATTGGACAGCGGCTCGTCCATCAGGATCAGCGGCGGCTCGATCACGATCGCACGCGCGATCGCGACACGCTGCTGCTGGCCACCGGACAATTGGCCGGGCAGCTTGTGCTCATGACCGGTCAGTTGCACCAGTTTCAAGGCCTCGCGTGCACGGCGCGCGATCTCGCTTCTGCCGACGCCGCGCATTTTCAGGCCGAAGCCGACGTTGTCCAGCACGCTCATATGCGGGAACAGCGCGTAGTTCTGGAACACCATGCCGAAGCCGCGCTTTTCCGGCGGCAGCACGTCAATGCGCCGCTCGTCGAGCCAGATGCCGCCGCCGGTGAGCGGCTGCAATCCGGCGATGCAGTTCAGCGCCGTCGATTTGCCACAACCCGACGGCCCCAGCAGCGCGATGAACTCGCCGCGCCGGATCGTCAGATCGAGACCCTGCAGCGCGGCGATCGCGTGGCCTTGCGCGTTGGTGAAACTGCGGCTCACCGAATCGAGCCGCAACTGCTCAAAGTGATGCTTCATGGCGGTTTCCTGATCCGCGTGAGGCGACGGATGTCGCGAGTGCCGCGCGTGCGGTGGGCGCGGCGCATCAGGCAGTTAAGCCGAGGCGCGTGATCGCTGAAAACACGCAGCGCGGCGGTGCCTCACGCCGCGCTGCGTTTCGCCTCGTTTTCCGTCGCAATGGTGAAGGCCTAACGGGTCTTCTGCGCGCCGATGTCGCTATCCCACTTCCTGAAGGCGGCGACCATCGCTGCTGCATTGAGCGGCAAAGCATGCGGACGATCGGCCAACATCTTCGCGTATTCGGGCCGGCCATACTTTTGCAGTACCTCCTGGCTATGCGCGGGCGCCTGCTCGACGGAGACGCCCTTGATCGCGGGGCCAGGATAGAAGTAGCCGTCGTCGTAGGTCAGCGCCTGCTGCGCGGGCTCCAGCATGAAGGTCATCATCTTGTACAGCACGTCGAGCTTTTCCTTCGGCACGCCCTTCGGGACCACCATGTAGTGCGCGTCGTTGACCCACGTCATGTTGTCGAACGGCTGTACGCGGAATTCGGCCGGCACGATGCCGAGCGCGCGCGGATTGATGTCCCAGCCGGTCACGGTCACGGTCATGTCGCGCGTGCCTTCGCCCAGTTCCTTCATCACCGCCGAGGTACCGCCCGGATAGTACGGTATGCAGTCGTTCAACTGCTTCAGGAACGCCCACGTCTTGTCCCAGCCGTGCACCGGGTCCTGCGGGTCCTTGTCGCCGAGCACGTAGGGCAAGCCCATCAGGAACGTGCGGCCTGGACCGGAATTGGCCGGCCGCGCGTAGATCAGCTTGTCGGGGTGGGCCTTGCACCATTGCAGCAGTTGCTCGGGTGTCTTCGGCGGATCGCTGACCTTGGCCGGGTTGTATTCGAGCAGCGGACCAGCCGGCATATACGCGACCTCGAGCCCGTAGCCTTGCGCGAGATCCTGCATCTTGCGCGGGCCCGGCGCGTACTTGTCGAGCACGCCGGTGAACTGCGCCGCGTTGTCAGGCAGCAGCTTGATCCACAGGTTCTGTTCGATGCCGGCCGCGAGCGCATCGGTGCCGGTCAAAACGAGGTCGATGTCGGAGCGGCCCGCGGCTTGCATCGCCTTGATCTTGCCGGGCAATTGCGGCGCGGGCGCGTTCGTGAACGTGATGTTCGCGACGAGATTCGGATTCTTCGCCTTGAACGCCTCGAAGCCCTTCTGCGTGAGTTGAAGATCGCCGGCCACGTCGACGATATTGATCGTGACCGGATCGGCCGCGTGCGCGGCAAGGGCGAACGCCGCGCTCGCGGCGATACAGACGGATACCAGCTTGAACGACAACCTGTGCGAAACAGTCATTGCGTCTCCTCGCTTCTTGGTATGGAAGCCCGCTGGTCGATGCGTTGCGGGCGGTCTCTTTCTACCAAGGGAACATAGCGAAGCGCAACAGCCGATGTCAAGCAAATAGTCGAGAGCGTGGGTCGGGCGAGAAAATGGCTCGTTTTACCTGAAATCCTTGTCGTTCAATGCCCGGCACCGCGGGTTAAGGGCAAACCCGAGCCCTCGCCGCGATAGCAATATATGTTGTCTGGTTAGCGGACAATTGCTCAACCTCCGCGCACACCCTGCGTATTGACGAACAGCGAATACAACCCGTGGCTCGCCGCCATGAACAGACGGTTGCGATGCCGTCCGCCGAAGCAAACGTTCGCGCAACGCTCTGGCAATGCGATGTGGCCGAGCGGCTCGCCTTGCGGGCTGAACACGCGCACGCCGTCGAGCTCGTCGGTGCCCATGCCCCACCCGCACCACAAGTTGCCATGCGTGTCTACACGAAAACCATCCGGGGTGCCCGGACCCGCGTCGATCAGCACGCGGTTGTTCGACAGCGTCGTGCCTTTGCCATTGGCCTCGACGTCGAATACGCGGATCTTGCGCGGCTCGCCGCGCGATTGGACCACGTACAGCAGCGATTCGTCCGGCGAGAACGCGAGACCGTTCGGGGCGAGCACGTCGTCGATGACCATCGACACCTCGCCCGACTGGCCGTCGATCCGATACACGCACGCCTTCAGCTCGGACTGCTGCTGCTCGCCCTCGTAGAAACCTTCGATGCCGAAGGTCGGGTCGGTAAACCAGATCGAGCCGTCCGATTTGACGACCACGTCGTTCGGCGAATTGAAGCGCTTGCCCTGATAGCGATCGGCGAGCACGGTGATCGAGCCATCGTACTCGGTGCGTGTCACACGCCGCGTCAGGTGCTCGCAACTGACGAGACGCCCTTCGCGATCGCGCGTATGGCCGTTCGCATTGTTCGACGATTGACGGAACGTGCTGACCGCGCCCGTCGTTTCGTCCCAGCGCAGGATGCGGTCATTCGGAATGTCGCTCCACAGCAGATAGCGGCCATCGCCGAACCACACCGGCCCCTCCGACCAACGCGTGCCCTGATACAAGCATTCGACCGACGCCGACGCGATGATCAACGACCTGAAGCGCGGATCGAACACGCGGATGGAGGGATCGGGATAGCGTCGGCTGTGATCGGTCATGGGGTTGTCTGCGTGTCGGAGCGGTTCGATCGGGTGGGCGCGAACTCGCGCTCGAGAGCGAGCAGCGTGCGCGCGGTCTGCGCGATCTTCGCATGATGCTCGCGCGGTGTCGAACTGAGCAGCGGCTGCAGCGGCCCCATGTCGGCGAGGCCCGTGAACGTGATTGCATCGTGCAGCACGCGGATCAGTGAGATGTCGTTGCGCAGCGTTTCGAGCGGCATGAACGCATCGTACAGACGTTGGGCGGTGTCGTGATCGGCGCTACCGGCGCTATCGGCGCTCCGGCCGCTTTGCACCGCGCGCAGCAGCGCCATCACCATGCTCGGCGCGATACAGCCGCTTCCGGTCGTCCACGCTGCGAGTCCGAACTCGCGCAGATGCACGAGCGCCGGCCGCTCGCCCATGCCCGATACGATCTTCGCGGCCGGCACGCATTGCAGCAGCCGGCGCAGATACCGATCGTCAGCGGGGTTGTCGCGCGGGATCGCATACTTGACCGCGCTCAGCGTCCCACGCTCGACGAGCCGCGCGAGCGTATCGACAGCGACGTAGTTTTCGCTCTTGATATACAGCGTGAGCGGCATGCCGGCCGTGTCGGCGATCCGCGTGAGGCCCGTCTCGACGCCCTCGGACGTCGTGAAGCCGCCGAGCGGCAGCACCATCGCCGTGCGGTAACGCGTCTGCGCGAGGATGCGCGCCTGATCGAGCATCTTGCCGTAGTCGGGACCCAGCGCCGGAATCACCCGTGTCCCGGGGCCCGCGGCCTCGGCGAGCAGGTCCAGCAGCTCGCGGTATTCGCTGACCGCGACGTGATAAAGGTTCGCATTGCCGCCATACAGTAGCGTGCGTACGCCGCCCGCTTCGATATGGCGGATCAGCGCGAGATTCTGGGCAGGGTCGAGCGTGTAGTCGGCCCGGCGCGCGAGCGGCGGCACGGCCATGACCGACGCGGCGAACTCGCCGTCGCGGAGCGGTGATTCGTTCATGATGGTTGACGCGGAAACACGCTAGGCAGAGGTTTCACGGTAGCATCGGCATCACAATGTTGTCAAACAACCTGCGCGTGACGATCGCCCAGCATGCCGTCGGCGGCGAATTGCGCGGGAGCCGATCACGAAATTTCCTTTTGTATAACAATGAAGCGGGCCCGCAGCCTGTGGAATCGGCGCAGGCTTTTTTTGGCAACAAGGACACGGCGAGCAATAACCCGCTTTCCCAGATAATCGAGTAAATACGATTTATTCTAAAGCGCGACGAAATAATGCTGTCAACGAAACATATTAAAATCTGTCGCCGGATGCCGATTAGCCGCGCCGCTCACCCGAGAAGCCCGGCCGGGTTAAAGATTTATTTCAATCAGCATAATAATAGGCGACACCGGCGTTGCTATCACGTGGCGGCTATCGTTTACCCCGCGGAGCACCGGCGCATTGCGTTCGAGTTTTTAGTGATAGATTACGCGGACCAAAAGAGCGGACCGAAGTTTGTCTGCCGATAACCGCGAACGAGATGTTTGCGAGCCTGAGAGAGCCAAAAAATTGTCGCTACACTTTATCGAGCAGATGGCACCGCTACTGGACGCCGCCGACGAGGCGGAATGGTTCGGCGTGGTTACGGGCTTAGCCGAAACGTGGGGCTTCGAGAAGATTCTGGTCGCGTTGCTGCCGCGGCCAACCATGCGTCTCGAGGACGCTTACCTGCGCAGCACTTACGCACCGGCATGGCGCCAGACGTACGACGAGCAAGGCATGGTGCATATCGATCCGACGGTCGCACACTGCCTGTCACGCTCATCGCCGCTAGTCTGGACGCCCGAGATTTTCGCCAGCCCGGCGCAGCACTGCCTGTATGAGGAAGCTCGCTCGTACGGTCTGGGCGCGGGCGTGACGCTGCCAATTCATGGGCCGAATCAGGAAGCCGGCATGATGTGCTTCGTCAATGACGACAAGCCGTCAGACGGGTTCAGGCGCCATGTGAACGCCGCGTTGCCGAACCTCGTGCTGTTGCGCGACCTGGTGATCGACACCAGCAAACAGCATCTGAATTCACATGCGCAGACCTTGATGCCGAAGCTCACGCCGCGCGAGAGAGAATGTCTGAAATGGACCGCACGCGGCAAATCCACGTGGGAGATATCTCACATCCTGAGTTGCTCGGAAGCGGTGGTGAACTTCCATATGAAAAACATCAGGGCGAAATTCGGCGTGAATTCGCGGCGTGCGGCAGCCGTGATCGCGGCGCAGCTTGGGCTTATTGACCCGGGTTGAGCAGCGCGGCCGCGTCGCGGCTGTACATCACACGCTCGGCGCGACCCAGATCGGCGTCCGACACGGTCTTCATGAAGTACAGACCCAGCAGGATCGACACCGGCGCCGGGATCTCCGCGCCCGACTCGAAGCGGCTGCCGCGCGATTGCGTGACGCCAAAGCGAGCCCAGAAACGGCGCTGGCTCTCTTTTTTCTTCTTCCGATAGGCAATGATCAGAACGCGATCCACTGCCGAAGAGACCTCCGAAGGACGCGCCTGGAGGTGGGTTTGCGGTTGCCAGTGATTGTCGAGGAGTTCCATTTTGGACCCTTGTAGGTTGGGGGCGGAGACGTGTCTGAATTCTGATATACCCGATAAGCATCCACACCTATCCAGGTAGGTAGGTGGCGCAAAGATTCAGAATGCATAAGTTTTCCTGCGTATCTGGCAGCCCCCCAACGCGTACAGGAGAACGTCATGCAAACCACGATCCGAATTGGACTCCGGCAGGAATTCGACAACGAACTGATCAACGAGATGTACCGCTTGCGCGCCCGTGTCTTTCACGGCCGGCTCGGCTGGGAAATTCCGACCATCGCGGGAATGGAGATAGACGGCTACGACGCGCTCGGGCCGTACTACATGCTGATTCAGGGCGAAGACGAACGGTTGCGCGGCTGTTGGCGCCTGATGCCGACCGAAGGTCCGAACATGCTGAAAGACACCTTCCCGCAGCTACTGCATGGCGCGGCCGCGCCGGTCGGGCGACATATCTGGGAACTGAGCCGCTGGGCGATCGAAACCGGCGGTGAGGAACAGTCGTTTGGTTTCACGGATATGACAATCCGCGCAATTCAGGAAGTGATGCGCTTTGCGCAGCGCATGGGCATCACGCATTACGTCACGGTGACCACCACGCCGATCGAGAGGATGCTGCGCCGAGCCGGCCTCGACGTCAGCCGGCTCGGGCCGCCGCTGCAGATTGGCATCGAGCGGGCCGTCGCGCTCGACGTCGCGGTGAGCGCGAAAACGCTGACCTCGCTGTTCGGGCCGGTCGCCGTCGCTGCTTGAACCTCGCCGAAGCGCGGCCTGACAAAAGTCGCGACGCCTTCACCCGCGCGCGCGGACTCAGGAACCGAACATCCGTTCCAGCGCGTTCTCGAGATGCGCGCGCATTGCGGCGCCCGCGCCCGCCGCGTCCTTGCGGCGGATTGCGTCGAGCACCGCCATGTGTTCGGCCTGCACCAGCCGCTGCCGCTCCACCGTCTTGACGAGCGACAGATTGCGCGACAGGTTCATGCTGAACAGGATCTGTTCCTCGATGAACGACATCACCGTGATGAAAAACGGATTCTTCGACGCGCGCGCGACCGCCTGATGAAACAGGAAGTCATCCTTCGCGCCGATCCCCTGCGCCTCGATGATGCGCTCGAGCTCGTCCCACGCGTGCTGGATCGCGGCGATGTCGTCGGCGTCGGCCTTCAGCGCTGCCTGCGCGGCCGCGCCCGCCTCGGTCACGATGCGAAACTCATAGCAGCGGCGGATATCGGACAGCGTTTCGAGCGGCGCGAAGCGGCGTACGTCCGGATCGGGGCGCCGGGCGACGGTCGTGCCAGAGCCGTGCCGCGTCGAGATGATGCCGTCGGCCCGCAATCGCGCGAGCGCTTCGCGCACGGTCGGTCGGGACGTGGCGAAACGCTCCGCCAGCGCGTGTTCGGTCGGCAATCGCTCGCCTTCCTTGTATTCGCCTTCGAGGATGCGGTTGAGAATGTCGCCGTAGATCTGGTCGGGTAAGCCCTTGGTTTTTCGATCGTTCATCAGCGGACTGGCCAGCTTGTCTGAATATGGCTTGATTGTAAGGCCAACCCTGTTTCGGCTTCAGCAAAGTTTTACGGGTTGTAAGCATGCCGGGCCGCTTCGCGCACGCCGCCGCGCACGCCATTTTGTCCGCGCCGCGCCGGAATATTTGGCAAGTGTTTGATTTACATCCTGGTCCGGTGCATCTTTTCCGGCAATCATCTAAGCTTCATTGGTATAAAAGATCAATAAACCTGCCGCCGCTAGCAATGTGGCAGACGCATTTTTGACGCGGAGCCGATATGTACACACGCATCCTTGTAGCGGTCGACGGCAGCAATACCTCGCGCCGTGCGTTTGAAGCGGCGCTCGATCTCGCCAAATCGAATGGCGCGGTGTTGCGGCCATTTTATGTCGTCGAAAACACGCCGATGTACTTCGAGGCGCCCGGCTACGACCCGTCGATCCTGCGCAACCGCCTGATCGAGGAAGGCCAGGAGCTGCGTGCCGAGTTTTCGAAAGTGATGGCCGAGCAAGGTGTGAAGGGCGACCCGGCCGTCTCCGAGGCTTCGTCGCTCGGCGATGTCGCCGAGATCGTGCTGCAGGCCGCCGCCGAATTCAACGCCGACCTGCTCGTGATGGGCACGCACGGCCGGCGTGGCTTTCAGCGGCTGATTCTCGGCAGCGTCGCTGAACGCTGCGTGCGCCAGGCCACTCTTCCGGTTCTGCTGGTACCGTCCGCCGCGGGCACCGACAAGGAACCCGCCTGACTCTTTCATCAGGCGCAGGGGCGGCACGCCACGCCCTGGCTTGCCGGAATCGAGCCACGCTACCCGTCGACGGGCGACGTCGATATAGGCCGCGGCGGCTCACCTTCTCACCTTCGTCAGAGCACCGCCGTTGCTCGGACTGCCGAGCAGCGAACGCGTCACTTTGCCGCCAGTTGCGGGTCATAGCGGGTGGGACAATTTCACCACTACCAATAATCGCGCGCAGAACATGCTGAATCCTACTGCTGTGACCCGTTCCTCGACCCGCTCCGCCGGCAACCGCGAGGCCGTGGCGGCACGCGCAACCGCACGTACCGCCGCGCGCTGCTCCAGATGTTCGATGCGTCAGATCTGCATGCCGCAGGGGCTGTCGGCGGAGGAACTGCCGAAGCTCGAAACGCTGATCTGTTCGGCGCGCTCGGTGCCGCGCGGCGAAGCGCTGTATCGCAGCGGCGACCGCTTCGACAATATCTACGCGGTGCGCTCCGGATCGATGAAGACCGTGATGGTCCACCGCGACGGCCGCGAGCAGGTCACCGGGCTGCGTCTCGCCGGCGAGCCGCTCGGGCTCGACGGCATCAGCGCGGACCTCCATGCGTGCAGCGCCGTCGCGCTGGAAGACAGCACGGTGTGCATCGTTCCATATAGCGCGCTGAAGCTGCTGTGTCGCGAAATCAGTTCGATCCAGGAGCGCATGCACAAGCTACTGGGCGCGCAGATCGTCAGCGAAGCCGCGCAGATGATGGTGCTCGGCTCGCTGTCCGCCGACGAACGCGTCGCCGCCTTCCTGCTGGACGTGTCACAGCGCAATGCGCAGCGCGGCTACTCGTGGTCGGAATTCAATCTGCGAATGACGCGCGAGGACATGGGCAGCTACCTCGGCATAACGCTCGAAACGGTCAGCCGTACCCTGTCAAGATTTCAAAAACGCGGCCTGATCGACACGCGGGGCAAGCACATTCACATCGTCGATCTCGAAGGCTTGCGGCAGATCTAGCGGCCGGAGTGGCCTGGACGGTCGCGCCGTTCGTCTTGGCACGCTGCCTGCGAGCGGGTAGAGTTTTCAGACCGTCCCCCGACGGCAACCGTGTTGCATGGAGACCCGGCCCCAATGAATCGCGACCCTGTCCCGCATCATCCGCTCGTGCAGCGCCTGCTCGACGCGCGTCAAGTCACCGACGACCTGTTTGCGATCGTCAAACCCGACTACCTCTATGAACGGCCGATCCGCGAGCGTCACCGCGTCGTGTTCTACATCGGCCATCTCGAAGCGTTCGATCGCAATCTGCTCGACCAGCGTCTGTTCGATCTGCCGGCTTTCGCGCCGGAACTCGACCAGTTGTTCGCCTTCGGCATCGATCCGGTAGACGGCGGCTTTCCCACCGATCAACCCGGCGATTGGCCGTCGCTCGCCGCCGTGCGCGAGTATGCGACGCGCGCGCGCCGGCAGATCGATACCGCGCTCGACGAACTCGGCAACCCGGCGCACGACGAGGCGGCCGTGCAGCTGCTGAACGTCGCGATCGAGCATCGGTTGATGCATGCGGAAACGCTCGCGTACATGCTCCATCAGTTGCCACTCGCGCAGAAGAACACCGCGTTGCGCGAGCCGGTGGTGACGAGCGAGGAGCAGCGCGACGCGTTGTCGTCGATGGTCAGCGTGCCGGCCGGCACGGCCGTGCTCGGCATGCCGCGCGAGGCCGGCCGCTTCGGCTGGGATAATGAGTTCGGCGAAATGAGCGTGGACGTGCCCGCGTTCGAGATCGATCGATACATGGTCACGAACGGTGCGTTCCTCGAGTTCATCGAAGACGGCGGTTATCGCGAGCCGAAGTGGTGGTCGCCGAAGGACTGGGTGTGGAAGGAAGCGGAGCGCATCGAGCATCCCGCTGGCTGGTCGCAACGCACGGCGCAAGACGGTCGCCCCGCATGGACGCTGCGCACGATGTTCGACGACGTGCCCTTGCCGCTCGACTGGCCCGTCTACGTGAGCCACGCCGAAGCGAGCGCCTACGCGCGCTGGGCCGGCAAAACCCTGCCGACCGAGGCGCAATGGCAACGCGCGGCGCACGGTGCGCCGCAAGCGGCGTCGGGGAACTTCGATTTCCGCAGTTGGGATCCACGGCCCGTCGACGCGCATCCGGACAACGTCAGCACGTTCGGCGCGGAAGGTCAGTTCGGCAACGGCTGGGAATGGACCTCGACGCTTTTCGAAGCGCTGCCGGACTTCGAAGCGTTTCCGTTCTATCCCGGCTATTCGGCCAACTTCTTCGATGGGCAGCACTACGTGCTGAAGGGCGGCTCGGCGCGTACCGCGCTGTGCATGCTGCGGCCGGAATTTCGCAACTGGTTTCAGCCGCATTATCAGTATGTGTATGCGGGGTTTCGGTGTGTGCGGGGTTGTGACAAGTTAAGCAAAAAATAACTCGATGATCATCTTTCGCTCAACTGAAAATATCCGCGCAAAACTGCGGTGCCGTCTGTCCTGAGCACTCAACTCACGACCGAGCCGCATTGCTATCCCGCAGCGGCGTGCTGACTCGAAAGGCCTGCCAGTATCTTGCCCGGCAAAATGGGCAGGTCGCGCACACGCAAGCCAATGGCGTCGTAGACGGCTGCGGCCACTGCGGCATCCACGCCGGTCGCGCCGAGTTCTCCGATGCCGCGGGTACCGATCGCACTTGCATGCGGATCATACTCACTGACGAAGTGGATCTTGATATCGAGCGGAATGTCCGCATTCACCGGGACCGCCACGTTCGACAGATTCTTCGCGAGCCAGCCACCGGTATTGGGCTCCTGCACGCTTTCCTCCATCGTCGCCTTGCCCCAACCCCAGATGATCGCGCCCGTCATCTGGCTTCGTGCCGTTTTCGGATTGATAATCCGGCCCGCGGAATAGGCACCCACCGCCCGGCGCAAGCGCACGAGGCCAAGCTCGGGATCGACGCCTACTTCGACAAAGATCGCACCCCACGTCCGCATCGCGTATGGCGTACCGTCGCCGTCCGCGCTGAAGCTGGCGCCACCCGGAAGCGTGAACGCACCGTCCGCGACCATCTCCGGTAGGTTAGCCCGCCGCAGGCTCGCGCGAACTTCTTTCCCGCCGAGCGCATCGAGCTTCGCGTTGATTTCCCGGCAAGCCAGTGCGATCGCGCTTCCCGTGCTGCCCGTGGCGCTCGATCCATAGACGGGACTCGCCGGGTGAAGGTTGGTATCGCCCCACACAATCGACACGTTCTCGATCGGCAAGCCCAGCTCTTCGGCCGCGATCTGGCAAAAGACCGTCTGCGTGCCGGTGCCGATATCGTGCGTGTTCGCCTCGATCAGCGCCGTGCCGTCGGACCTCAGGCGCACGCGCGCCCCGCCGGGAAAGCGGAAATTGCCCATTGAGCTCGTCGCCATCCCATGTCCGATGCGCCACGCTCCGTCTCGTCGTGGCGTCTCGCCGCGCGTGCGCCAGCCATAAAGGCGCGCACCTTCCTCATATGCGTCGCGAAGCTTTTTTGACGACCAAGGCTTGTTCGTATGCGGATCGACCTCGGCGTAGTTCGCCAGTCGTAGATCGAGCGGATCGATCTTCAGCGCCACGGCGAGTTCGTCCATCGCGCTTTCGAGCGCCCATAGCCCCGGACCTTCCACCGGCGCGCGCATTGGCGTGGGCACGTTGATGTTGCGCCGCTCCAGCCACTGCCTGGTGCGAATGGCGGGCGACGCATAAAGCGTCTTGCTTGCTTCGCTTGCGGGCTCCAGATGCGTGTCCGCAATCGCGCTCGAATTGACGATTTCGTGATCGATGGCGCTGAGCCGGCCGTCCGCCGTTGCCGCAAGCTTGATGTCCTGTTTCATCCACGGCTGATAGCCGACGCAGACGAACTGATCGTGACGCCGCAGATGAAGCTTCACTGGCCGCCCCGCGACGCGTGCCGCGGCGGCGGCAAGAATCTGGTGCGGCCACACATATCCCTTCGAGCCGAACCCGCCACCCGTGTGCGGTGCGATCACGTGAATGTCGTCCGGGCTCATGCCGAGTGCCGCGGCTACGACAAGCGGCACATTCTCGCTCGCCTGAACCGCATCCCACAGCGTGAGCTTGCCGTGCTCGAATCGCGCAACGGTGCCCGATGTCTCCATCGCATTGTGGTGACGCGCGGCTTGAATATACGTCGCCGCCACGCTTGCCTGTGCGGTTCCGAGAATCGCATCGACGTCGCCCATCTCCAGATCATCGCCGAGCATGCGTGGCTCGGGCGGCGGCTCGCGCGTCGCGGCGCCGGGAAGGATGGGGTCGTCGCGCTCGCAACGGACAAGCACGGCATCGCGGCCGGCTTCCGCCGCCTCGATGGATTCCGCAAGCACGATTGCGACCGGCTCGCCTTCGTACCGAATCGCGTCGTTTTGCAACGGCAGTGCGAGCACCGCCGCTGGCGGCTGAACCGCACCGAATCGCGGCATATCGTGCGCGGTAAGCACCCGCACCACCCCCGGTAAGGTAAGTGCCGCGGTGGCATCCACGTCGATCAGCCGGCCCGACGCAACGGGCGCGCCGACCAACGCCGCATGAAGCGTGCCGGGCGGCGTGTTGTCAGCCGCGAATTTCGCCTGTCCAGTGACCTTCGCCTGGCCTTCCACGCGGGAGACCGCCGTGCCGATGCTCATGATCGCCCTGCTGCCGTCAGTAACGCACGCACCGCGGCATTGCGCGCCATCGTCACCTTGTAGCCATTGTGAGCGAGCGGCCGGGCGTCGCTCATTGCCGCGTCGACAATCGGCGTGACCACTTCCCTGGTCGGCGCCTGCCCGGCCAGCGACACCTCCGCGACTGGAAGGCGCCACGGGCGTTGCGCCACCGAGCCAAGTGCAATGCGCGCCGACACAATGCGATCCCGATCGAGCTCCACGGATGCGGCTGCCGAGACCAGCGCATATTCGTAGCTGGCGCGCTCGCGGACTTTTACGTAGGCGGATCGTGCGTCCGCGCGGATGGGTATGTGAAAGGAGACGATCACTTCGTCGGCAGCCAGTCTCGTCTCGAGCCGGGCGGCATCGCCGCCCATGCCGGCCGCTTCCTGCTGCGTCAGGTGGAACTCCGTCATCTTGATCATTCGACCGCCGTTCGGCCCGATGACCTCAGCTGTCGCATCCAGACAAGCCAGTGCCACAGCCGGATCGGACGGTTGAACCGCGACGCATGCATCGGTCCAGCCAAAAATTGCATGCCGTTCGTTGATGCCATTGCGCGCGGGGCAGCCCGACCCGGGATTGCGCTTGTTGCAGCCCCATGGCAACGGCGCTTCCGAACGAAAATAAGCGCATCGCGTCTTTTGCATCACATTGCCGCCGAGCGTCGCGCGGTTGCGCACCTGCGCCGAGGCGGCGAGCAGACAGGCTTGAGCCAGCGCGCTCGCGTGGGCGCCGACGAGCGCGTCTTCACCGATCACGTTCAGGTCCGTCAGCGCGCTGATCACCAGATCGTCACGCTCGCGCACAATACGAACGAGACCTGTGAGTCCACCGACATCGATGACGCGATCGGGCGCTGCGATGCCGAGCCGCATCCAGTTGAGCAGCTCCGTACCGCCCGCGATGATCGCCACGTCGCCCGCCGCCAGCGACGCGACTACCTGTTGCGCGGTTGCGCCACGCGCGTATTCGAAGTTTTTCATCGTTCGTCCCCGGCTGCGCCGGCGGCATCGAGCACGGCCGCCGTGATCTGCGGATAGCAGGAGCAGCGACACAGATTGCCGCTCATCCATTCGCGAACGCTCGCCTCATCGGTCGCGTGCCCTTCAGCGATGCAGGCGACCGCGGAGACGATTTGCCCGGGCGTGCAATAGCCGCACTGAAAGGCATCGTGCTCGATAAATGCCTGCTGTACCGGATGCAGCGTCCCGTCGGAGGCGGCCAGACCTTCGACAGTCGTGACCTCGCAGCCGTCACATTGCACGACGAGCGTCAGACAGCTGTTCATCCGCTTGCCGTCGACCAGCACGGTGCAGGTGCCGCATGCGCCTTCATTACAGCCCTTCTTGGCGCCGCTGAGACCCGAGTCTTCGCGCAACCAGTCCAGCAGCGTGACGCGCGGGTTCACCATTGCGACCCGCGGCTGGCCGTTCACACGCATCGTCACCGTGACGCTGCTTGACCAATGCAGCCCGGCGTCTCCATTTGGATCTGATTGCTCCCCGAAAGTAGCGTCGTTCATTCCCAATTCCTTGCCGGTTTCAACAATCACTCTGCTTGTATATAGACCATATGGAGTCGATATCAAGGGACGATATCCCTCCTGCCTCCGCACCGTCTCCCAAAGAATCGATCCGGCTCGAACTGCAACGGCGAGCTGCTCGCATGCACTCGCTCGACACTTGCAAGCGGGCCAGGATTAGGTGAGCCGATTTCGACCTGATGCTGATTGAGGCCATAGGTCCCAGGCCCTATGCGCCAGCGAAACGCAGTCGATGTAGGTGATGGCGGTCCGCACGATCCAGATAAAAAGTGTCGGCGCAGTATCCTCAAAAAAACAGCATTGGACCAATGCGGGCACCGAATTTAACGATCCTTCTCCGTCGAGAACTGGCCGGTTTGCAACGACCTGTGCCTGACGTCGGTTGGCTGCACGCGTTAAAGGTTATTCGACGTCTGCCCTCATTCACATGGCTGCGAGTGTGCCGCGGTGGCGGTGAGCTTGCCGAGAATCGATGACGGATCGCCGCCCGTGACACGGTTCAGCGACGCGCCCGACCCGTTGTTGAAGGCGACGGTGTTGCCGTTGCCGATCGAGAAGCTGTGCCAGTCGATCACGCCGCGGGACGAGGACTGGTCGATCGTCAGCGAAGTGGTGCCGCTCGTCGTCGCGCCCTGGCCCGGACGAAGGCGCCGCCCTGCGGCAGTGGTCCGGCCGCGTGGGCCATCGGCACGCACCACGCGGCGAGCGCGAGCGGCACCCATAGTGCAAGCGGCAGCGGCGCAGAACACGGTTCCACGCGGAAGGCCGCGACCGAGGCGCGATGAGTGCCGCGCCGGCATACGCCAGCGAAAAGGACAGCCCATTGCGCGGGCTTGGGGGCGACTGGATCGCCAGTCTGGATGAATGACGCGACATGATCCCTCCCGAAACGTGGTTCGTGGAAAGTCGTCGTCGCGGAACGCAGATTGTTGCGACCAGGCAAGGCGCGAAAGCCGCCATACCGCACAACACAGCCTAATGGTTGCAGCGCGTTTCAAAAGACCAACCGGTATTTGGGCATGCACCCGGTGCTTGCTGGTACCGCTTCAGGCGGGGGTGCGTGTCGGTCGCCGCGGCGGCAGGAATCGCCGTTCAACCCTCGGAAGCGGACGGAGAGAGCGGCAAGAAGCATTGGTCGCCGGCAAAAGCGATAGAATGCCCGCTCTGCAAAGGACAATATTGACGGGGTAGACGGCATGGAGCGGCCGGGCGCGCAGCGTTGGCATGAGCAAACGTTTCTAGGTGTCTTTCGCGGACAACCTGAGAAGGAGCAGGCGCTCCTCCGGATATGCTTGGGCATGGTCGTGTTGATCGGCTATATCGCCGTCGCCGCGCTCCAACGCACGGCCGCCGCGTATGACACTCTGGGCGTGGTTTTCGCATACGTTGTATTCGGCGTGGTGACATACATAGCCGCGACCGCCTGGACAGTTCGGCCGCGCCTTCGATTGACGGTCACCACGATTGCAGACCAGGCGCTTGTCATGACTGCCTTGGCGCTCGGCGGGCGCGTGGCGCTGCCCTTGCTCTGGGTCGTGTTCTGGTTTCTTGTGGGTGCCGGTTGCCGCCACGGTAAGCGGCCGTTGCTACTTTCATGTGCAGTTGCGCTTGCAGGCGTCGTGATTTTGATGCACGTCGAGCCGTGGTGGAGAGAAAACCTCGCGGTGGGATTGGGCATCATGCTCAGCATCGCGGCGACTTCCGTGTACTTGATGGCCCTCGTGCATCGGCTCGAACGGCAGGCTGCGACGGACCCTCTGACAGGACTCAGCAACCGCACTCGCCTCGAGCAGGCGATCGCTAAAGCGACTGCTGCGCGAGACGACGATAAAGGACAGTCTGTCTTGATGTTCATCGATCTCGACGGCTTCAAGTACGTCAATGATGCTTATGGGCATGCGGTGGGTGATGAACTGTTGCAGTGCTTCGCCAACGGTCTGCAGACACGCATTCGCCGCGGCGATACGGTTGCCCGCCTGGGAGGCGACGAGTTCGCGGTGCTCGCCCGCCACGTGCATGGCGACGCCGGCGCGCGCGCGATTGCCGACGGTATTCACGACATCCTTCATGGGCTTCGAGAGATCGCCGGTCATCCCGTCGCCGTATCGGCCAGCATTGGCGTGCGCATGCTCGGTGCCAATAGCGCGGACGGACGTCTTGATGTACACGCCCTGATGCGCCAGGCCGATAGCGCGATGTATCGCGCCAAAGCGAACGGGACGGACAAAACCTCATTCTTCGATGAGACGGGTGCCGGCGCGTAAGCGGACAGGGTTCCCGGCGGCGCCCTGCTCGTGTTGGCGAGCGCATTTGATGCAGGTGCCGGGCCGCGGACGCTCGTATCTGGGAGCATGTGCGCGTCGTCTCGCTGCGGAAGGTAGTTTCATTTCGCGGCTGGAGTTTGGCCCGGAGTGGGGCGAACTGAGACGGTCGCCATCCGGCCGGGTGCGGCCATGAACGGTCCGTCACGTAGCTCGCTAGTCTGACACCCAACGTCGGTTTGCCGCCATTAACCGGTCGCTCGTGCGCCGACGATTCACGTTGCTCGGACTGTCGCGTGACTGGCAAGATGAGGCTTTCAACCCGCAGATATATAGCTTTTAGCAAGACATCCGCAGGCTGGGGCTTCTCTGTCAGTCCCGCTCAGACGGGCGCCTGCTTGCGACGCTTGGTGAGTTGTCAGTGGTAGACGCGCGCGAAGACTGTTCCTTGCCCGCGGCGTAGAGGATCCGGCCGAGGCGTTCCCCGGGCCGTTCGACATAACGGCGCGAGAGCGCTGCCACGAAGATCGTTGTGCAAAGGGCGAAAACGGTGAGAACGAGCAGAGACGCCAACGGATGCGCGCGTACCTGTGTCGTTCCGAAACCCTCGACGACTAGCGGCGTCAACGCGAACAGAATTGGGAAATGCAGCACATAGATGCTGTAGGAGATGTCGCCGATAAATGCGAACGGCCCGGCTTCAAGTGCCTGCATCGACCTGCCGCTGTGATACAGGCAATATACGGCGACGAACGCGACCAGCATCTCGATGTTCTCAGCGCCTTTCATGTCTATACCGAGCCGGTCCGCGGCCATCTGCGAGAACAGCAGCGCAATCAATGCGATGGTAGCTGTGATGCGGTATGGAACATCGCCCGCACGCGGCAGGAAGGGAATGGCGGCGCCGAGTCCGAAGGCTAACGCATAATGCATACAAAACACCCGCGGGATCGGTAACAGGGCCAATAGGGAAACACAAGCGAGTAACGCCCACCGCTTGCGTGGATTCCGGGCAAGCAGATAAATAACTGGAAATGCGAGAGAGTAGAACAGCTCGACACGCAAGGTCCAAAGCGGCCCGTTCAGGTGTACGTAGAGCCCCAACATGGAGAGCGCGATGAGTTTTGCGGTGGGCGGCGAAGGGTACGCTTGCCACGCTCCCCACGCGCTATAAAGCCCAGAGTCCAACGCCTGCGGGGATCGAATCAAATGCCAGAGACATAGCGTCAGGACAATTGAAGCCCATAAGGCTGGGTAGATCCTGAAGAAGCGCCGCACATAGAACTTTTTAACCGGCGGCGCCTGTTGCGTTGGTTCATTTGACAGCGACACTGCAAGCACGCATGCGCTCAACACGAAAAACATCTGAACGGCGCCCGACGCATTGAACAAGCCGCCAATGAGTTGATACGAAGAGAGGACTGAACGATCGTTGGCAAAAAGGCGCGGCCAGTCAAGGATGCTCCACACGTGCGCCATAACAACGATCAGGCATGCGATACCGCGCAACGAAGTGAACACTTCGATATTCTTCCGCGCGTTGGCGGGACGGACTGACACGACGGCGTTAGTCATAGCCATGACCTGGCCTCCACATAGCATGCCCTTGTTATATCGTTTGCGGTCGATCCGACCGAGGGATTCCACGAAGCTCACCCAAGGATAAGACGACAGGTCAGACACGAATGCCGGATCGTCAAAAACACCCTACGGATTGGCGTATTCAAACGATTGGCGCATTCAACAGGAGGCTTATCAGGCAATGACCGCTGTTCGCGAAGTTGCGACCTCGCCGTCGCGGCCCGGACCTCCATAACAGGTCGAACGAGGCGGACGGCTCTTCTTTCCGACGGTCGCTGAACTGTATGAGAGGCTTTCCATAAGGCGGATATGGCTGTTGCGCGTCCGAACTGGCTTTCACAACCCCAAAGGCCCGATTGGTCGGCCCGAGTTACACAGCCGAGCCACGGAGCGGGATACAACGATGCGGCCGGCCGTAGTCGCCTCGGTAGCGATCATTTACGATGGAGCAGTTCCAGTGACCGCTGCGGGTCGCAAGTACGCGTTGGCGGATTTGAGAGTCGCCGCTCCGGAGCCGCCTCGGGCGAGCGCTACGGTGTGCCCGGCAACGAAGCGGTGCTCAACGCGTTCTTGCGCTACCACCATACGCAGGGGCTTTCCGAACGGCTAATGACTATCGACGAACTGTTCGCGCCTTCCACCACGGCGCAGTTCGTTATCTGACGCCATTCGCGGGGCGGCGAAAATCTCTTCCTCTGGCCCGAGACAGGTTTCTCCATGCGCGCCAACCATGCTTCGCCTACGCAAACTGGCATGCCCGTGCTCCAGACGACGGGACATATCTCCTCGTTCGGCAACGACGCGATTGCATTGCGCTGGACGAACGAAGACGAACGTCTCGCCGGTTTCTCACTGATCGATTGCGAGCGCAAACGCACGTTACGCATCGTCGCGCCGTTCACGCTCACGCTCGCTGACGGAACCACTATGGGCGTGGCCGAGCTGAGGGTCGTTGCGCCCGTGAGCGACGCTGCGCTCGAACCCAACCCGCATGCGTCCCGCTTGGGCGAACGAATCGCAGGGCGACGCGCGAGCGTCTCCCTGGTAGATACACATGGACGCCTAAAGGTGCAATGGAGCGTCGAGCAGCGCGAAGGGTCACGATATCTGCGCGTCCAGCTGGCAATTACGGCGCTTCTTCCGGACGAAGAGATCGCTGCCGTCTCATTGCTGAAGACGCGCGCTCCAGGCGCCAGGGCCAGTAGTGAGCGCAAGGGCACGCCGGTCATTGCGGGTAACTTCTATCTGGGCTTCGAGCACCCGCTGGCGACAAGTCAGGTGAAGGGCGACAGCCTCAGCTTCATGCTGCATCGCGCGTTGCCGCTGGAGAAAAACAGGACGCTGGTCTACTCCGCTGTGGCAGGTGTAGCCAGCGACGGCCAGGTTCGGCGCGACTTCGGCATCTATCTGGAGCGGGAACGGGCTCGCCCGTATCGCCCGTTTCTGCACTACAACAGTTGGGGCGACATCGGCTACCTCACGCCGTACACGCAGGAGCAGGCGCTCGAGCGCATCGAAGCAATCGGCCACGAGTTGCACACAGCGCGCGGGGTGCAGATCGATTCGCTTCTGTTCGACGATGGCTGGGACGACCTTGGCGGCGGCTGGCAATTCAGCAAGGCATTTCCACATGGCTTCGCTCCGCTGCGCGACGCTGCCGCGCGATTCGGCGCCGCTCCCGGCATATGGCTTTCCCCGTGGGGCGGCTACGGTATGCCGAAACAGGAACGCGTGACGCGAGGACGTGCCGCTGGTTATGAGGTCATCGACAACGGTCTCGCATTATCGGGGCCGACGTATTACCGGCGCTTTCATGAAGTCGTGATGGACTTGCTCGACAAGGGCGGCGTCAACCATTTCAAGTTCGACGGCACAGGCAATGCCGACAGGGTGTTCCCCGGCAGCCTGTTCGACAGCGATTGGGACGCGGCGATTCAACTGATCGAGGACATCCGCGCGGCCAAGCCCGAAACCTTCATTAATCTCACCACAGGTACGCATCCGTCGCCGTTCTGGCTGCGCCACGTCGACTCCATCTGGCGCGGCGGCAGCGACGATGGCCTGGCGGGCAGCGGCACGAACCGCGAGCGCTGGATCACATACCGCGACACGCAGACGTATCACAACGTCGTGGAGCGCAGTCCGCTCTTTCCACTCAATTCGCTGATGCTGCACGGCATCCTCTACGCGCAGTGCAATCCACGCCTCAATGCGTCGGCGGGCGACGCATTCTCCAACGAAGTGTGGTCGTACTTCGGAACCGGCACGCAATTGCAGGAGCTCTACATTACGCCGGCGCTGCTGGGCGAGCACGACTGGGATGTGCTTGCGCGCGCCGCCCAATGGGCGCGCGAAAACGGCGACATTCTTCGCGACAGTCATTGGATTGGCGGAGCGCCGGACGAACAGGCGGCCTATGGTTGGGCAGCGTGGGCGCCGCACAAGGCGATCGTGACGCTGCGCAATCCTCACAGTCGCACGCACCGCTTCACACTCGAGCTGCGGCGCCAACTGGAACTGCCAGATAACGCGGCGGCACGATTCGAATCGCGCAGCCTTGGGCGTGCGGGGGATTCCGGTATTCCTGCTCAACTGGACGCTGATCTGTCGCAAGCAGTGCAACTGGCGCCGTTCGAAGTGCTCACGCTCGAACTGCTGCCAGTTGCCGCCGCGAAGCGGTGAAGGGGGGACGAGGCGTAGGCGCTAGTACAACCTGTCGGCCAGTTGAATCGGCTTTGCCTCGATCTGATGGAGGTCGAAGACCAGCACCTCGTTGTTACCTTGCACGAGCCACGGCGCGGGACAATACAGGCGCCTTTGCGGGCCGATGTTCCAGTAGCGTCCGAGATTGTGGCCATTGACCCAGACGATACCCTTGGTCCAGTTGCTCATGTCGAGCCAGGTGTCGCCGACTTCAGTCAGCAGCACGCTCGCCTTATAAAAGAGACCGGGTTTCCGTGGGTTCGTGCAGTCTTCGTTGAGGTTGGCGATAAACGTTTCATCCATCGGCAGCAGGTAGATGTCCCATTCCTCGAGCAACGCGAGCGAGCCGTCGACGCGTTTCATCGTGACCGGCTCGAGCAGACCTTTACGGTCAACGATCGCGGGTCCGAAGTTGACGCGCCCCATCGCCTCGACGAGTATCTCCAGCGCTACCTGGCCGTCCGGGTTCGACCCGTGGTTATGCCGCGCCGAAGGCAGGGGAAGCGGCGCGCGATGCATCATGTGGAGCGACTGCGCGTACTTCTGCGGCAGTTGCGCTCTCGATACGCCGCCCGCGTACCGTTCACCAAGGAAAACCGTTGCGTAGTCGTGAACGGCGCTGATATCCAGCACACCGCGCGCGTGCTCCGGCAAAGACTTGCGATACAGCACGAAGCCAAACGCCTGACCGTAGCGTTCAAACGACTGCGGCTCGACGCCATGCTCGCGTGGCAGTGCCGCGGGCAGGTTGTCCCAGATCGAGGCGTAGAGCGTTGGCATCAAGGCCTCAGCGCCTGCGCAGTCAAGCGTGGCGATGACGTCGGGTATGGCTGGCAAGGGTTCGGGCAGATAGCTGGCGATAAGGTCTCGATACTTCATGTACTTCGGCGTCGCCATGCCTTGCTCGCTGATCGGGGCGCAGTAGTCGTAGCTCGTGATGTCGGGCTGATAGTTGCCTGAACCGTCCGCGTTCGCGCCGGCAAAAAAGCCAAAGCTCGTGCCGCCGTGAATGACATACAGGTTGAACGACAGTCGCGCCTGCATGAACGTGGCCAAGGTACTGGAGAGGTCGTAGTCCACGCCCGCGAACCCCGCTTCGCCCCAATGCGTGAGCCACCCTGGGTACACCTCGCCAGCCATCGCGGGCACCGAGGGGAATTCGCGGCGCACGGTTGCGATCTGCGCTGCGTCGCCGTTGCTCAGCGCGATCGCGCCGCCCGTTACCGTGGTGCGATTGCGTTCGAGTTGCGGGAGACCATCTTCGGTGTAGAACGGCCCGGTTATGCCTCCTGCTAGCCAAAGCTGCCTGAGCTCTTCGAGGTAAGCCGGATTACTCGCATACGAACCGAATTCGTTCTCGATCTGGATCATCAGGATCGGTCCGCCGTGCTCGCTCATCAATGGCTTGATACGCGGAACCAGTTCGTCGATATAGCGAGACACCGCCGCCATGTAGCGAGGATCGGTGGCCGAGTCGGTCCGCAACTGGATGTCCGGATCGCGCAACAGCCAGGAAGGGAGGCCGCCCAGATCCCACTCTGCGCACACGTAAGGCCCGGGGCGCAACAGCACCCACATCTGCTCGGCTTGGCACAGGCGGATGAAGGCCTCGATATCGCGATTCCCGCTGCGGAAGTCGAACACGCCTCTATGCGTCTCGTGGTAATTCCACATGATGTACAACGCGATGCAGTTCATCCCCATCGCCCTTGCCATGCGGATCCGGTGTCGCCAGTACTCGCGCGGGATGCGGGCTGGATGCATCTCGCCGCTGCGAATCTGGAACGGCAGGCCGTCGAGCAGGAAATGTTCGCCGTCGGGGCTAAAGGAGAAGGTATGGCTGCGTTCGAGGTTCACGATGGGCGTTGTCAAGTTGACGAATGCAGGCTACTTGTAAATCGGCTGCACCTGCGAGAACGGTAGAACGCAGTTCCTTAACGATCAACAACTTGCGAACTTTTTCGGTCCGCGGCGGCGCCGTGCCTCGCACGGACCAAAGGTGTCGTTCGCCGGACTGGCCGACCAACGTCATCTGAGGAACGGCGGATTCAACCGGTGGATGCGATCGCTCGATGGAATCGTTCAGCTGGCGTGCGTATTGCCGGTGCGTGAACTATTCTGAAAAGATCGCAATTGTTCATTCCTTTTCAGGTATTCGACAGGAGGTGTGCCATGTCGATGTCGCCAACCTTGCAGGATTGCCTGCGCAGCAAGGGTTCCCGCTACGAAGTCGTGCGTCACCCATACAGCCACTCGAGTATCGAAACGGCTGCTGCGGCGCACATTCCGGGCGACCGCCTCGCCAAGACCGTGCTCCTCGAAGACGAACACGGCTACGTGGCCGCCGTGCTGCCGTCAACTTACGCCGTGCAGCTCTCCGAACTCTGGAGCAAGACAGGGCGCCGGCTCGCCCTGGCCACGGAAGTCGAACTGCGCGAATTATTCAAGGACTGCGATGTGGGAGCGCTGCCGCCAATTTGTATGGCGTATGGCATGAAAACCTACCTGGAATCCAGCCTGGCAGGCCAGCCCGACGTCTACTTCGAGGCGGGCGATCACGAAGAACTGATTCATATGGAAGCGGATCAGTTCCTCAGGCTGATGGACGATGCGGAGCGCGCCCATTTCGCACGGCGGATGCGAGGGTTGAGCGGGCGGGCCTGACCCAACTGGCCAGCCCGTGCGCTGGCCGCGATAATTTGAGCGCCGTTTGCTTCATTTGTCAGGGGGTAACTAATCGGCGGAAGCTAGAATTTTTTTCCAGCTTCCGCTTGATTAGTCACGCGTCATTGCACCAGCTGCCAGCGCAGCACCGGATGCGTCGCGCCAGCAGGCATCGCCCACACCCCTGTCGGACTGAAGTCATAACCGACGAATGATGCCGGTGTGCTCATCTGCGCGGTGGTCAGCCCGTTCGCCGCGGGAATCTGCGTGCCGTACACGACGCCGACTGTGGCAGTCGTGGTGTCGGTGTCCCAGTACACATCGTTCCCGATCGTGCCGTTATTGGCCCGCGCGATGCCGATCGGCTGATAGGACGGCTGAGTCACGAGACCGGTCGCGAATGACTGGGTGATCGTTCCCGAGTTTATGACGACGAGGCCGGCGCCGCCGCATGGCGTACCGGCAGCGCCTCGGCAATAGCCCAGAAGCGTTGTCGAGCCGGTTGCATAAGACTGGTTGATCGTGCCGCTGTTAACGCCGACAAGGCCGCCGCCGCCCTCATTGATATAACTCAGAGAAACGACAGGACCCGTGGCGAACGACTGGTTGATCAGACCGCTATTCGCGCCCACCAGACCACCGAGCACATTTCCCGCGGTCACGGCGGCGCTGCTCGAAGAACGCTGGATCGAGCCGGCGTTAGCGCCCACGAGCCCACCGGCTATCGAAAAGTCGAGCAAAGCGGATGCGCCAGGTCCACCGCTAAGAACCGTGCCGGACGTATTCACCCGCAGGACCGTGCCGTTGTTCATGCCGGCCAGCAAGCCCATGTAGACGCTGGCCATCTGGTTGGGAGCCGTGCTCGCCGTGCCCGAAATGTCGACGTTGCGCACGACGCCCTGGGCGCCGATCACGCCGAACATACCCATCAATCGTACGAACTGGGAAGGCGCCAACTGCGCGACCGTTAGCGAGCTGATCGTATTGCCTTGTCCGTCGAACTGCCCCGTGAATGGTGTTTCGACGCTGCCGATTGGAACGAAGGCGGTGTTGCTCGTCGCGCTCGCATCGACATTCTTGCCGAGCGCGTAGTTACCGGTGAGGTCGTTGGCGACATTCGACAGATCGGTCAGGGAGTTCACCAGCTTGTGTGCGGTGATCTGCGTCACCAGACCGCTGAACGCGGGGGGCGTCCACGCCGGGTTGCTCAGTTGGGTACCGGCAACGTATGTGCCGTTCATGTCATAGAAAGCGCTCAGCGCGCCGGTGCTTTTCGACCAGTCGAGCGTGCCGTGATTCACGACGCTGCCGCCGTTGTCGCTTCCGGTTGCGTCGGTGCGCAAGGTCAAATTGCCCGCGCCTTTGTTCGCAATCGTCGCGCCGCTCGCGACCGACACGTCGCGGTACGCGGCGAGCGTCAGCGAAGCGGGACCAGACCAGCGCAGGCTCGATGCGACGTCCAGATCGCCCGTTGCGCCCATCGCGCCTGTCGTGTCGACATCGACAGTAGTGCCCGAATTCAGGCTGCGGCGCAGTGCGCGTGCAGCGAAATGATCGATCGTGAATGCAGGCGTCGAGAGATTCCATGCACCCGCATGGACAGCTGCCCTGGCGCCGAATGCCAGTTGCGCCGCGGCAGTATCGACCGTCCCGCCGCTGCCGTCGGCGTTCCTGGCCGTGATGACGCCCGACTGCTCGACCCGGCCGCTGTCGGCGACGAGCCACACATGTCCGTCGCGGTTCGCCGTGCCCGTCGCCCGAATGCGCGCGCCACCGCCTGCGAGCGCAAACACGTTGCCATCGGCGGCCTGCAGGCTGATCTGCGCAGCTGCGATGCGTCCACTGTTGACGACCGTACCAACGCTGCCCGTCTGCACGAAAACCTGTTTGCTGCTGGCCGAGTCCTGTAACAGCACCTGTTCGCCTGCGGCCAGTTCGGCCGTGCCGCCTGGCGCTTTGATCGTGCCCGCATTGACGACCGCGCCTCGCGAGATCAGGAAGACATCGGCGCCGCTCGAACTGATTTTGCCGAGGTTGATCACGCTCGCATTTGACTCGCCCGACAGCGTGAGTGCGTCGCCTTTGATGAAAGCACAGTTGCAGACATCGAGCGTAGACGCGACGAAACGTCCACCCGTTGTCACGACGCCCGAGGGGCCCACGACTATGCCCTGCGGATTGATCACATACACGCTGCCCGTTGCGCTGAGTCTGCCGAGGATTGCCGACGGCGAGCCGCCCGTGACCCTATTCAAGGTCGCGCCGGAGCCGTTGTCGAACGTCACGCGGTTGTGGGCTCCGACAGAGAAGCTGTTCCAATCGATCACGCCGCGCGTCGAACCCGGCTGCGTGACCAGCAGCGCGTTGCCATGGCTCGAGATGGTGCCGGCCCCGGCAACGTATTGGCCGCCCTGCGGAAGAACGCCTGCTGCGCACGCAAGGTGCGTCGCAGACAGACCGGCAACGGAAATGCACAGGAAAAGCAGCGATAGTGCAGGACGCGTCATACATCCCCCTTTCCGCGCGGGCACGCATGGGAGTGCGCGTGAAGAACCGGTCTATGTCTATGAAGAATAGCAATTTGGCGCTGCTGCGCCTCGCGATGACCTCAACCTTTCGCGACGATCAGTATTGGCTTTGCGCCGATATGGCGCGTTTCGCAGAAGATGCCAGCCGGCGGCGAAATTTCCGCGTTCACCGTGTAGCTTTTCGGTCGACCGTAGGCCCACCCGCCCGGCTTCGCGTCTCCTCCACGACCCATTCCGATATCATTTCGCAAGGATGCGCGGCGTTTGCCGTTATCACGTATGTAGTCTCTAACCTTTTGCCCGTTGCACCGGGGACGCGCTCTGAAGTCAGCGATGAAAGTCGATCTAGCCACGCTTTACCTTCTTGTGATCGGAACCTTGTTTGCCAGTTCCGCCATGATGTATTGGGAACACCTGTCCCATCCCAAGCGCGGCAAGGAATTGCGAATGCTGTACGACACATGGATGCTCACGAACCCGACACACGGCCGACCCAGCCCGTAACCCGCCCTGTCCTTGTCTGGGACGCGCCGGTGCGGTTGTTTCACTGGCTGGTGGTCGTGCTGGTCACGGCCGCGTATGTCACGTTGAAGTTGAACTGGATCGACTGGCACGTGCGCGTCGGCGAGACGCTGCTCGCCCTTGTCATTTTCCGGCTGCTATGGGGCTGCTTTGGCAGTGAGACCGCCCGCTTTCGCAGTTTCGTGGCATCACCCGCTGCCGCGCTTCACCATTTGCGCCGCCTGTTTCATCGCGAGCCCGATGTGCAGGTCGGTCACAATCCGGCCGGCGGCTGGATGGTTTTATTTCTGCTCGTCTTGCTGCTGACCGAGACGCTGAGCGGGCTCTACGTCAACAACGACATCGCCGACGAAGGGCCGTTTAGCGAACTGGTGCCCGTGTGGCTCGCCAACGCAATCTCAGCGTTGCACGGCCTTGTCTGGTACGTGCTGCTCGCCGCGGTGGTGCTGCACGTGCTCGTGATCGCCCTCTACGCGGTAGCGAAGGGACACAACCTGCTGCGCCCGATGCTGACCGGCTACAAACTGCTGCCCTCGTCCGTGGACGCGCCGCGGCAGGCGCCAGCGCTGCTGGCGCTGCTGCCATTCGGCGTCGGCGTTGCCATGGTGATGCTGCTCGCGGCTTATCTTTGAGCCTGACGCAAACCCGCTCTCCGGGCGCGGCTACCGTGCCTGCTTCAGTTGCCCTTCGGCGGCGTCACCTGGCCGCGAATCTCGCCATCCGGATTGTTCTTCGTGTGAACGTTGATGTACATGTCACCGGCTTCGAACATCTTGGCGTCGGCCGGAGATAGCGTGGCCTGACCGGTGATCGGGCTCGTCGCCTCCATGGTGCCCTTCTGCGACAGCCAGATCTTTACGCCAGCGTTTTTACCGGCCGGGGCGGGTCCGTGGAAATGCGCCATCGTGGTCGGACTCGTCAATCCGCTGAAGCTGATGTTCCAGGTGACGACCCGCGTGCTGGGGTCGAACGTGAGCTTGGCGCTGCC
Source organism: Paraburkholderia sp. UCT70 (assembly GCF_050434085.1). Lineage (NCBI taxonomy): Bacteria > Pseudomonadati > Pseudomonadota > Betaproteobacteria > Burkholderiales > Burkholderiaceae > Paraburkholderia > Paraburkholderia sp. UCT70. The sequence goes on from NZ_JBNPVZ010000002.1 coordinate 3,221,326, forward strand.
GCTGCCAGGCGTCTGCACCGGCGGAACCTGTTGGGCGCCCGTCAAAGGCACCTCAAACGAGACGGGCGCCGCTTGCGCCAAGGTCAGCGTACCCGCGAAGGCCAAACCACCGAACACCATGAAAGCGCGCCGCGTGATGGATCGTGACATCTGGTTTTCTCCTGTTGGGTTTGCCCTTGGTGAGCGGGCGATTATTGAAGACTGCAGAAGACCTCGTCGGCGTTGTTGGCAGCCAAACAAGTGAGTCAAGCATAGACGCAAGCAGGCCGTAACGCGAAGGTTGCATGAGGCCGAAATCCGGCTATGCGTGGCGACCGCCCCGTCACGTCGACGCCAGATGAGTCTGTCCAGCGATTCGAAAGGAAACCGTCGGGCGAAAATCGTTGAAATTTGATCTGGCGCGAAAAATTCTTCCGGTACGATGTGCGCTTTGCGCGAAGGCAGCGGATGTAACTGGCGCGACCTGGTGTTGCGCCAGGAGCCTTCATGGATCACACCCATTGTTACGCTGCCATGTCCATCCCGAACGCCTTCATCGGCATCGCGATTCTGTCCTGCATGATGAGCGTCGCCGTTCTCGGCTCGTATGGATCCGGCCTGGCGCATGAAACGACTTTTCTGTAGGACACGCCGCTGAACGTCGCGTTTCTCGGCATGACGATACTGACGTTGCCATGCCTGTCGGTTGGCATGGTGATGCTGGCGCATGACCGGCTGGCGGAGCGGGTGGAGCGCCTCGCCACCATCGACGATCTGACGGGCGCGCTCGGGCGGCGGGCGTTCATCGCCAGGACCGAGTCGCTGTTCGAGTTGGCAAAGGTGGCGAAGTCGAAGCTGTCCATCGCTATTCTGGACATCGATAACTTCAAGGGCATCAATGACAGATACGGGCATGCTGCTGGCGACCAGGCTCTTGCGCATGTTGCCTTGACGATATCGCGCGGAATTCGGCAAACCGACGTCCTTGGCCGCATCGGCGGTGAGGAGTTTGCGCTACTGCTGCCACTGACCGGGAAAAAGGAGGCGGCCCGTCTCACGAACCGGTTGCGCGCACTCGTCGCGGCAGCTGTTGCGCGCTCCGACCGGCGACGTCGAATGCACACTCAGCGCTGGCGTCGACGAATTCGGTGACGGCGATACCGTTGCCTCGGTGATGGCGAGAGCCGATACAGCGCTCTATGCCGCGAAAGCCAACGGCAGAAACTGCGTGATGCTGGCGGGGTCGTCGCAGCGTGCCGATGACATCGTTTCCAGTTTTCCGGCTTAGGAAAGGCTCCGCGGAGGGCTACGCAGGAGACGCCTGAACGATCGTCCATTCGCACTGCCACTGCAAAAAGAACCGGCATGCAGTCGCCCGCATACCGGTCTCTATTGGGGCCCAGTCGCGTCACCGCGAAAAGGGCCGCCGCGCCGATCCGCGCCAGTCCGCGCTTTATTGGCGCTTTATTGGCGCTTTATTGGCGCTTTATTGGCGCTTTACTTGCGCTTCAATTGCGAAATATCGCGCACCGCGCCGCGATCGGCCGAGGTCGCGAGCGCCGCGTACGCCTGCAATGCCTGCGACACGACACGCTCGCGATTGGTCGGCTGCCATGCGTCGTCGCCGCGCGCTTCCATCGCCGCGCGACGGCGTGCGAGCTCTTCATTCGACACCGCGAGATGCATCTTGCGCTGCGGAATGTCGATCTCGATCACGTCGCCGTCTTCGACCAGACCGATCGTGCCGCCTTCCGCTGCTTCGGGCGACGCATGGCCGATCACGAGGCCCGATGAGCCGCCCGAGAAACGGCCATCGGTAAACAGCGCACAGCTCTTGCCGAGGCCCTTCGACTTCAGATACGAAGTCGGGTACAGCATTTCCTGCATGCCCGGACCGCCCTTCGGACCTTCATAGCGGATCACCACGACGTCGCCCGGCACGACCTTGTCACCGAGAATCGCGTCGACCGCGTCGTCCTGGCTTTCGAACACGCGCGCGCGACCCGAGAACAGCCACTGCGATTCGTCGACACCCGCGGTCTTCACGATACAGCCCTTCTCCGCGAGGTTGCCGTACAGCACCGCGAGGCCGCCGTCCTTCGAGTACGCGTTTTCCTTGCTGCGGATACAGCCGCTCTTGCGGTCCGTGTCGAGCGTCGCGTAGGTCGCTTCCTGGCTGAAGGCGACCGTGGTCGGAATGCCGCCCGGCGCCGCGCGGAAGAAATTCTGCGCTTCCTCGCCCGCGCCGCCGGCGATGTCCCACTTCGCGATCGCGTTGCCGAGGGTGTCGCTATGCACGTTGCCGCACGACAGATCGAGCAGCTCCGCGCGCGCGAGCTCACCGAGAATACCGATGATGCCGCCCGCCCGATGCACGTCCTCGATGTGGTACTTGTCGGTCATGGGCGCGGCCTTGCACAGGCACGGCACCTTGCGCGAGATACGGTCGATGTCCGACATCGTGAAATCGACGCCCGCTTCCTGCGCGGCGGCCAGCAGGTGCAGCACGGTGTTGGTCGAGCCGCCCATCGCGACGTCGAGCGTCATCGCGTTTTCGAACGCCTGCTTGGTGGCGATGCTGCGCGGCAGGACCGAGGCGTCCTCTTCCTGATAGTAGCGGCGGCACAGATCGACGACCAGGCTGCCCGCCTGCTCGAACAGGCCCTTGCGCCATGCGTGCGTCGCGACGATGGTGCCGTTGCCCGGCAACGCGAGGCCGATCGCCTCGGTCAGGCAGTTCATCGAGTTCGCGGTGAACATGCCCGAGCACGAACCGCAGGTCGGGCACGCGCTGCGCTCGACTTCGGCGACTTCGGCGTCGCTGATCTTCGGATCGGCGGCCTTGATCATCGCGTCGATCAGGTCGATCTTCGCGATCACCTGGCCGTCGGTCGGCGACTTGACCTTGCCCGCTTCCATCGGACCGCCCGACACGAACACGACCGGAATGTTCAGGCGCATCGCGGCCATCAGCATGCCCGGGGTGATCTTGTCGCAGTTCGAGATGCAGACCATCGCGTCCGCGCAGTGCGCGTTGACCATGTACTCGACCGAGTCCGCGATCAGTTCGCGCGACGGCAGCGAATACAGCATGCCGCCGTGGCCCATCGCGATGCCGTCGTCGACGGCGATCGTGTTGAATTCCTTCGCCACGCCGCCGGCCCGCTTCGATCTGCTTCGCGACCAGCGCGCCCAGGTCGCGCAGATGCACGTGGCCCGGCACGAACTGCGTGAACGAATTCACGACCGCGATGATCGGCTTGCCGAAATCGTCGTCCTTCATGCCGGTGGCGCGCCACAGCGCGCGGGCGCCGGCCATGTTGCGGCCATGAGTCGAAGTGCGTGAGCGATAGTTAGGCATCTGTATCCTCAGGTATTGCTGTTATCGGTTTGGATGAGCGCCTGCGCGGGCGTGGGGATCGCAGCGCGGACTTTGCGCTGGGAACGAATAGTGCAAGAACGCCAGTAAGACGTCCAATATATTTTTTCTGCGCAATTAGGTCGTGAAAGATATTAATCGATGTCGCGACCGTTCAGCCGATTTCACGTTTTCTTGACATTGCCCGCTCCCACCGCGAATAATGTAGCGTTCGTTTAACGAAACCATGTTCACCGTAAGAACATTGAAACGGAAACAGAGGTCTTTTCGAGCGCAACACCGGGTTCGAGGCCAGTCGCGCCCAAGCCTGGGCCCACCCTCCTGGATTCGCGCCAATCTGTCCGCTGTGATCAAGATCAGGTAAGGCAAGTTTGCCGCCAATACGCGCCAGCACCCCGCGCCGGCGCGCCGTACCCGCCCCTCCGCCCAGCACAGGGCCGGGCACTACACAGAGTCACACACATGAAGCGAGACACTCCCCCTCACGCCGCCGGCCGACCGGCCGCTTCGCGCGGCATCGTCGAAGGGCTGGTTTATGTTTTCGAGCAGGTCATGCCCGACCCGTTCGTACTGTCGATCTGCCTGACGTTCTTCGTCGCCGTGCTGGCGATGCTGATCGCACCGACCGGCACACTGCCGACGCTGCTCGATTCCTGGTACACCGGCACGTTCGGCATTCTCGGCTTCGCGCTGCAGATGATCCTGATCCTCGCGACCGGCTACGCGATCGCGGAAGCGCCGATCGTGCAACGCGGTCTGCGCGCGCTCGCGTCGCATGCGAACTCGCCGACGCGTGCCGCGCTGCTCGTGTTTCCGGTCGTCGCGGTTGCCGCGTGGCTCAATTGGGGGCTCGGGCTCATCGTCGGCGCGTTGCTGTCGCGGGAAATCGCGCGGCGCGTCGACGTCGACTTCGCATGGCTCGTCGCGGGCAGCTATTCGGCCTGGTCGATCTGCAACAGCGGGCTGTCAAGTTCGATCGCGCTATCACAGGCATCGCACGGCAATGCGCTGAATCTCGTCGAGAAAGCGACCGGCCACGTGGTGCCGCTCAGCGAAACCATCTTCGCGCCGTTCGTGTTCATTCCGACCGTGCTGGTCGTCGTCGTGATGACCGCGATCTTCATCAAGATGCATCCGAAGGCGGAGAACGTCGTCGCGTTTCGTCAGAGCGGCGAAGCAGCCGCCGACGCGCCGAGCGACGACCCGCATGCCCGAGCGAGCAGCGAGACATCGCTCGCGGCGCGCCTCGAACAGTCGATGCTCGGCACACTGCTGATGCTCGCGCTCGGCATCGGCTATCTGGCGCTGACGTGGCACAAGGAAGGATTCGATCTCGACATCAACAACACGATCCTGATCTTCCTGATGATCGGTCTCGCGCTGCAACGCACGCCGATCGCGTACGCGAATTCGATTCGCCGCGCCGCGCGTCAGACCGGCTCGATGCTGCTGCAATATCCGATGTACGGCGGGATCATGGGCATCATGAAGGGCACGGGTCTCGCGTCGATGATCGCGAAAGCGTTCGTGACGATCGCGTCACCGGTCACGCTGCCGCTGTGGAGCTATCTGAGCTCGCTGATCATCACGCTGCTGGTGCCGAGCGCTGGTGGCCACTGGGCGGTGCAGGGTCCGTTCGTGCTGCCCGCGGCGCTCAGCCTGCATGCGTCGGTGCCACGCACCGCAATGGGCGTCGCGATGGCCGAGAATGTATCGAACATGCTGCAGCCGTTCTGGGCCGTGCCGATCGTTGCAATCGCGGGTATCCGGATTCAGCGCGTCATGGGCTATACGGCGGTGACGTTCGCGGTGTCGCTGGTGATTTACGCGGTGGCGTTGTGGCTCGTGCTGTAACCACAATGACCTGAGTCGAACGATCTCGCTACCGTCAAAACAAAGGGCCGATGAAGCAATGCTTGATCGGCCCTTTGTGCTTTTGCGGCGTACCGCTCGCTGTTACATCTTGACGACGTCCAGCAGCGTCTTTTTGCCGTCCTTGTAGTCGTACAGCGAGATCACGCCGTGCTGAAGGTCGCCCTTCGCGTCGAACGTCGTTTCGCCGGTCACGCCCTTGTAGTCGGTGCCCGACACCTTGGCGAGCACCTTCGCCGGATCGGTCGAGTTCGCGCGCTTCATCGCGTCGACGACGATATACACCGCGTCGTACGTGAACGGCGCGTCGAATTCGATCGGATGACCGAAGCGCTTCGTGTACTTCGCCGCGAATTGCGCGCCGCCGTTCATGCGCTCGACGGCCATGCCGGCCTGCGAGCACACCACGTTGCCCGCCGCCGGACCGGCGAGGTCCGCGAGGCTTTCGGTGCACACGCCGTCACCCGACAGCATTTTCGCGCGCAGGCCCAGCTGACGCGCCTGCTTCGCGAACGGACCGCCGGTCGCGTCCATGCCGCCGTACATGATCGCGTCGGGATTCTCGCCCTTGATCTTCGTGAGGATCGCGCGAAAGTCGACGGCCTTGTCGTTCGTCGCGTCGTGCGATACGACCTTCAGGCCGAGTGCCTTCGCGGTCTTTTCGAATTCGTTCGCGAGGCCTTGGCCATAGGCGGTCGAATCATCGACCACGGCCACGGTCTTCGCGTTCAGCGTCTTCGCGGCGAAGGTCGCGAGTGCCGGACCTTGCTGCGCATCGGTCGCGACGACGCGGTAGGTCGTCTTGAAGCCCTGCTGGGTGTACGCCGGGTTCGTCGACGACGGCGAGATCTGCACGATGCCCGCATCGCTATAGATCTTCGATGCCGGGATCGAGGTGCCCGAGTTCAGGTGGCCGACCACGGCGACGACCTTGTCGTCGACGAGCTTTTGCGCGACCTGGGTTGCCTGACGCGGGTCGCCCGCGTCGTCCTGGGCGTCGAGCACGAGCGTGATCTTCTGACCGTCGATCGTCAGACCCTTCGCGTTGATTTCCTCGATCGCGAGGCGCGCGCCGTTTTCATTGTCCTTGCCGAGGTGGGCGGAGCCGCCCGTCAGCGGACCGACATGACCGATCTTGACCACCTGATCCGCGTTCGCCGTGCCGGCGATGCCCGCGAATGCAACGACTGCCGCGCTGACCGGCAGCAGTTTGTGAAGCTTGAACGACATACAACACATCTCCTCTTTACTTACCTTGCCAACCGGATGGCTGGGGATTCCTGCTATTGATCGAACATTGCCATTCATCCAGTCCGGATGAATTGAAATCCGGCGAATCCAGCAATTCGCCAGGTCCGCCATTTTTGGTGCAGCACAATAACGCAAAAACCGGCGCAAGCGACAGATTCCCGCGCAATCCGGATTGGAGCCGCGTCAATTGGAGGTCGTTTCGTCGCTCGATTCAGCGGGATTTTGCGGGTTTGATTCGTTCAGGAAATCGTCAGCAAAAGTGACGAGATAAGCAGGAACTCTGCGAATCACGGCTTGAAATCGGCCAGCATCACACCGTCGCGGATATGCGCGAGAGCCGCCGCCACGTAGTCGACGACCGGTGCCGGTGGATGGTCCGGCTTCGCCCACACGAAGCCCGAGCACTTGTGCGGCTCCATGTTCGCCAGTTCGCCCTGCCATGAACGGCACACGAGAAAGAAGCTGATGCGGTTCGTGTCCGAGTCGCGCCGCATCACGAGTTTGAATTCGAGCGCGCCGGGCGCGATCGTCACACCGGCTTCTTCTTTCGATTCTCGAATCGCGCATGCCTCGATCGATTCGCCCGGTTCGAGATGGCCGGCAATCAACGCGTACTGGCCGTCCCTGAAACCGGTATTCGCGCGCTGGATGAAAAGGCACTCGCCCTGGCCATTCAGGAACAGCACGTTCACATCGACGATGCTTTGCATTCGGCTCATTTTCTTGCCGGCATCATGACGGACTAGCCGCGTTGCGCGGTCAGCAGCTTGATGCCGAGCGCGACGAAGACTAGCCCGCTGCCGCGTTTGATGGCCGCGACCCAACGGCTGGCTCCGACGCGCGTATGGATACCGCGCGCGCCGAGCGAATAAATGGTGTGCACGAGCACGACGGTGACCGCGATCGTCAGATACATCACGATGAACTGCTCCGACAGGCCGCGCTCGTGGTCGATGAATTGCGGCATGAACGCCGAAAGAAAGATCATCGTCTTCGGATTGCTGCCCGACACGAGCAAGGCTTCACGGAATACCTTCTTGCGCTCGAACGTATAAGCGGACGATGCGACGCCCGCCCGCTGCGCGGCCCGCGATGCCTCTTTGTTGCCGCCGCGCAGTTGCCTGATGCCGAGATACACCAAAAAACCCGCGCCGAGCACTTTCATCGCGACGAAGAGCGGTGGCAGCGTCGTCAATACCGCGCCGACACCTAGCGCCACGAGCGCGACGACGACTCCTTGCGCGAGCAGATTACCGGCGACGCTCGCCGCCGCGCCGCGGTTTCCATAGCGGACCGAATTGCGGATCACGAGCAGAACGTTCGGTCCCGGCGAAATGGTGGTGAGCAGATAGGCACCGGCGAAAAGCAACCAGGTATGGAAGGACATGGCAGGCCCAGCGGTTCGTTGTGGTTGAATCCCAATACACCGGACATCATCATGCCACGGAAAAAATCGCTGCCGCCGTCGCTGCGCGCTAATCGGTACGCACGACCTGACACAAGAACTGCTTCAAACGCGCACTTTGCGTGACGCGCTGCTGGCTGCCCGATAGTGGCGTCGGGTACTTGTGCACCTGCTCGGGAATGCGCACGCGCTCGATGTAGTGCATCGCGAGAGCCTGCGCGTCGGCCTTGCTGATGCGCCGGACGTCGCGCGCCGCCTCAACGTTTCGAGCCCGTCACCAGTTGCAGCGGCGTCTCGATCACCTTCGACAACTCGCGTTGCTTGCGCTGCTCGGTCACCGCCTTCAACGCGAAGTCGATGCCGAACACGGTCTGGCGGCCGGCGAACTGGTTCATCGTCGCGAGCACGCGGCCGTCGGCGAGTAGCGGCCTGATCGCATCGATCGCGTCGTAGCCGGTGACATAGACGCCGCCGCCGCGACCAGCGTCGCGAATCGCGTCGACCGCGCCCATCGCCATGTTGTCGTTGCCGCATAACAGCGCGCGCAGCTGCGGGTGCTCGGCCAGCATTTTCGCGGCCACGTCGCGGGCCTTGCCGTACTCCCAGTCACCCGACTCGACCGCGACGACCTGCACGCTCGCGGCATCCATCGCATCGCGGCTGCCGGCCGTGCGCTGCTGCGCATTGCTGCTCACCGAAACGCCTTCGATGATGCCAACCTGATCGCCGGGCTTCAGCCGCGTGGCCAAATATTGGCCGACCTGCTTCGCGCCGTTGCGATTGTTCGGCCCGACGAACGGCACCGAGATGCCGGCGGCCGCTTGCGCCGCATCGTCGAGCGGGTTGTCGATCGTGATCGTGATGATGCCGGCCTTGATCGCGCGCGCGATCACCGGGATCAGCGCCTTCGAGTCTGTCGGCGCGATCACGATCGCGTTCACCTTCGCCCTGATCGCCTCGTCGACCATGCGGATCTGCGCGGCGGTGTCGGTCTGTTTGGCCGTGCCGCGAATCGTCAGGCTGAATTGCGACGAGAAGTGGTCCTGGTAATTGCGCGCAGCGTCGACCATCGCGACCGTGAACGGTTCAGACATCGATTTGAGTACGAGCGCGATCTTCGGCTTCGTGCCGGGCAGCACTTCGGCGCCGGCATCGTCCGCGAACAGCGCGATGCCAGTGAGACCGGTTGCGGCCAGCGCGCCCGCGAGCAGCACGCGGCGGCGCATGTTCTGCGTCATGGCTTGACTCCTTCGCGGAGGTGCCGGTTGCGGAGGTGCCGGTTGCGGAGGTGCCGATCGAACGACGCGACGCTGGCGGCAATTTCGTCGAAGAACGGCCGGCTGTCGATATCTTCGCTCAGACAACGCGTCTTCAAGGTGGCGAGTTGCGCGTCGAGTCCACCGGGTACGTCGCAACGCTCGAGCAGTTCTTCGAGCAGACAGCCGTACGCCCTCACTTCGAGCCGCTGCAACGCGATAGCGAGCTCGCGATCGCCGGCGTCAAAAAACGACGCCGCCCCGAAATCGCCGAGCAGCGCGCGCCCCGCGCCGCCGTGCAGGATATTGTGCGCGTACAGATCGCCGTGCATCACACCGCCCCGATGCAGATGACTCGCGACCTTCGCGATGCCGCTCGCGATACCGAGCACCGTCGCAAGGTCGAAGCGCGCGTCGTCGCGATAGATGTCGCGCGTACACGATGCGAGGCTCGGCGGGCCGGCGAGATTGGCGAAGCGCGTATCGATCAATCCCATCACGAGGCCATGCGTATCCGACGGATGCCCGATCACCTTGCCGAGCACGGGGATCAGGTTCACATGTTCGCCGCCGCGAATGCAAGCAGCCATCTCGCAGTCGGGCAAACCGTCGCTCGTCACCGCGCCCTTGAACAGCTTGACGGCGACCGCACGCGGCGCGGGCTCGTTGTCCGCGTGCAGCGCCGCGCGATAGATGACCCCCGATGCGCCCTCGCCCAACGGCCGTTCGAGCTGCAACGCATCCCAACGAATGCCGCTGATGGGTGTGTCGATGAGCGCCGCCTGTTCGAGCGCCGCGTTGAACGGATTGCCCGCATAGGCGAGCCACGCAAGCCGCGGCAGACGCAGCAACCAACTCGGCAATGCATCGAAACGATTCGCCGCGAGCCGCAGCAGTTCGAGCCGCGTGCATGCGGCCAACTCCTCGGGCAGCGCGCGCAGCCGGTTGCCGGCAAGCATCAGCTTCTGCAGTTGCGTGCAGCGGCCGAGCTCCGCGGGCAAGCGTTCGATGTCGTTGTCGGTCAGAATCAGCCAACGCAGCAGCGGCGGCAGCGCGCGCGCCGGCACCTCGCGGATGCGATTCGACTTGAAGCCGATCATGCTCAGTTGCGCGCATTCGCCGAGCACGCCGGGCAATTCGATGAACGGGTTGTTGGACGCGAACAGGATGCGCAGTTTGCGCAGACGCGGCAGATCGTCCGGCAGCGTCGTCAATGCGTTGTTCGACAGGTCGAGCACTTCGAGCGTATCGGCGAGATCGAAAATCTCGCGCGGAAATTCGCTCAGGCCGCACGCGAGTTTGAGTTCGCGCGCACCCGCCAGTCGCCCGGCCCGCAGTTGTTCTAGAGTCGTGGTCACAGTCGTGGGAAAGAAGATCGGGTAGCGCCCGCAGCGCGTCGTACCGAAGCTGTCGATTTTACTGAGTCAAAGGCCATCTGGGGTCCTCTGCGGTACAGTGACGTGATCGCCGCGATGGTCACGCTCGTCGCGGCCATGTCGAATGCGAATGAGACAGCAATATCTGGAGCGCGTTCAGGCGACGCAAGCGACACACTATTGGACATCGGCGCAGCCTTCATGCAGCTTTCCGCGTCCGGTCGAAGAAACGCCGCCGCCTCGCGAACCTTGCGCCTCCACCCTGTCAGGAGCCTGAGAAAGTGACGTACACATACAAGTTGATCGATTCGCCGGTCGGTCAGTTGAAGCTCGTGGCGAAAGGCGAATGCCTTGCCGCGATTCTGTGGGAGCACGACAAGCCGAACCGCGTGCGACTCGGCGAAATGAGCGAAGCGAACGAACTCGCGGTGCTCGTCGAAACCGAGCGGCAATTGCGCGAGTACTTCGCGGGCACGCGCCATGCCTTCGATCTGCCGCTCGACTTTCAGGGCACCGAGTTCCAGAAGCAGGTCTGGCGAGCGCTGCTGACCATCCCGTTCGGCCAGACCCGCAGCTACTCGGAGATCGCGCAGCAGATCGGCAAACTCAATGCGGTGCGCGCGGTGGGCGCGGCAAACGGCCGGAATCCGATTTCGATCGTCGCGCCGTGTCATCGCGTGATTGGCGCGTCGGGCGAGCTGACGGGATTCGCCGGCGGCCTCGCCAACAAGATGCTGCTGCTTTCGCTGGAGGCGGGGCAGACCTCGTTCGAAGCAGCGGCGGATGACTCGCATCGGCTGGCGCCGAAGGGATACGCGGCGCAACCGGTCAAGGACGATGCGCCCGCGAAACCGGCGCATCGTCAGCCGAGCCGCGGAACGCAGGGTTCGCTGTTCGGTAGCTAAAGCAGCGCACACCCGGCACGATGCGCCACCCACCGGCCGTAATCGCCGATGCTTCATCCGCGATCAGCACCATCGCCCGCGCATGCAACACCTATCCTTAAGATGCCCTTTGGAGTATCGAACAGGAGGATGACATGCGCATGCTTCTCAACATACAAATACCGAACGAACCGTTCAGCACACTCGTGCGCGAAGGCCGAATCGGCGACCTGATGAGAAAGATCCTCGAGGACATGAAACCAGAAGCCATCTATTTCACCGAGCAGCAGGGCAAACGCGGCGCGGTGGCGGTCGTCGAGGTCGCCGATGCATCGGCGATCCCCGCGCTTGCCGAACCGTGGTTCCTGACGCTCGACGCCGACTGCGAGCTGCGCATCGCGATGCTGCCCGAGGATCTGATGAAAGCCGGGCTCGACGCGCTCGGCGACAAGTGGAAGTAGCGCGGCCCTCAGGAATGCCCAGCCGATAGCTGCAGCAGCATCGAAGCCGCGGCCGTCGCCGCGACCTGGCAGCCGAGCACGATATGCTCCTCGGCCGTGTCCTCGATAAAGTCGTGACTCACGCCGCCGATGCTCGGCACGAACATCATGCACGCCGGCATGCAACGCGCGATCACCTGCGCGTCGTGCGCGGCGCCGCTCGGCATGCGCAGCCACTGGCCCGGCGCGAGTGCTTCGGCGGCTCGCGCGATGTGCTCCGCGAGCGTGGCGTCCATGCTGACGGGTTCGATCGGCTCGTCGAGCGTCTGCAATTCGACGCTCACCGCGTCGTGCGCGTTGAAATCGCGCACCAGTTCCGCGAGCGCGCGTTCCATGGCCTGAAGCCGTGCCGGGTTCGCATCGCGGAATTGCAGGTACATGTCGGCCGCGCCGGGCACGACGCTCATCGAGCCCGGATCGAGATCGATGCGGCCCACGGTCCAGACGGTATCCGCGTCCACCAGTTGCCCGAACGCGTCATTCATCCGCGCGATAAACGCGACGAGCGCCGCGCCCGCGTCGCGGCGGATCGCCATTGGCGTCGTGCCCGCGTGGTTGCGCTGACCCGTGAAGCGCAGCCGCGATTCGCGCAACCCGACGATCGTCGTGACGACGCCGATCGCTTTGCCGATCGCTTCGAGACGTCCGCCCTGCTCGATATGCGGCTCCAGATACGCGACCTGGCGCCCTGCCTCGAAACGCGCACGCGGCCGGCCCGCTAGTCCAGCGGCCTCGAGTACGTCGGCGAGGCGTTCGCCCTGCCGGTTCGTCGCGCCGCGAATCGAGTCGTCGACCGCCTCGCCGACGAAGCTGCGGCTGCCGAGCAGGCCCGAGAACGTGCCCTCCTCGTCGATCCACGACGCGACGTCGACGGCGAGGTGCCGCGTCGCGTCATGCTCCGCTAGCGCGCGGGCGATTTCGAGCCCGTACATCACGCCCATTGCGCCATCGAGCCAGCCGCCGGTCGGCTGCGTGTCGGTATGCGAGCCGATCACGAGCGCGGGACCGCTATTGCGCGAGCGTCCGAACACGGTGCCGACGCCGTCGATGCGCGCCTCGAGCCCTGCCTCAGTCATCCTGCCGACCAGCCATTCGCGCGCCGCCAGATCGACCGGCGACAGCGCGAGCCGGACCACGCCGGGACCGGTCGCGCCGAAACCGCGCAGCCGTTTGAGGTCGGTCATCAGCCGGTCAGGATCGATCTTCACCACGTTGTCATCTCCATGAATTGATTGCGGATGCCGCCGCGCGAAAATCACCCGGCGACATATCGTAGGCACGCTTGAACGCGCGATTGAAATCCGACGCGCTATTGAAGCCCCAGCCGTACGCGACCTCGATCACCGGCCTGCGCGGGTGGCGATGCAGTTCATCGGCCGCTTCGCGCAGGCGCCGGTTGCGGATATACGCGTGAAGCCCACCCTCCGGCTCGAACAATCGATACAGTGGGCCGCGACAGCTGCGACATGGCCAGCACGCTGTCGACCGTCAGATCAGATTGGCCGAGATTTGCGTCGATATAGCGGCGCGCTGCCGTGAACAGCGGGGTGCGGGCCACCGCCCGCGCACTGCCGGTCAAGCCTGTTTCCTTGCCGAACGCCGCCGCCATCAACAGCGCGCGGGTGTGGAGCGCTTCCTGAGCCGCGGACGCGTCCATCGTGGGCAACGTGCGGCACAGTTCGGACGGCCGAATCAAGAAAGCACCACGACCGCAGGCACTCTCACGAAGCGGACTAACCGTCCGCTTCCGCCATTCACCAACTCATTTCCAAAGCGTGCGGCCAAAGAACGTCAACGTACGATCCCACGCCTGTTGCGCCCAGACCGGGTCGTATTGCGTCCTCGCGATGCGGCCCGACCCGACCGCCGTTTCGTTCGCGAACGCGTGACGCGCCAGATAGCGATGAAACTCGACGTCGACTTTCGCGTCGGTGAGTTTCTTTTCGAGCGCGTCGACGGTGTCGGCGGCGAAGAACTCGTCCTGCAGACCCCAGTGGCCCATCACCGGAACCTTGATCTTCGACGCGTCGATATAGTCGAGCGGCGGGAAGCCATACCAGACGACCCCGGCCGCCACTTCAGGCACGTTGCACAGCGCGAGGAACGTCAGCGCGCCGCCCATGCAATAGCCGGTCACGCCAACCTTCGCCGCGTGCTGCTGCAGATACTGGACCGCGCCGCGCACGTCCTGCGTTGCGGCATCGCCGAAATCGAGGCCGCTCATCAAGTGGTGCGCCTCATCCTCTTCGACCGTCGACTTGCCGCGATACAGATCGGGCACCAGCGCGAAGTAGCCGGCTTTCGCGAGGCGATCGGCGACGCCGCGAATCTGGTCGTTCAAGCCCCACCATTCCTGGATCACGACGACCGCGGGCGCACCCGCGGTTTTTTCAGGCTTCGCGAGATAGCCCTGTAGCTGCTTGCCGTCGGGACGGTTGAACGTGATCATCGAACCTGCGTGTTGGGTCATCGGTCGTTCCTCGAGTAGACGAAAACGCTAGCATAGCGCCACTACCCCGTTTTCTGTTCAATCGGATTCGTGCCAACGCGCGAGCGTGATCCCGCGGAATCTGCGCGCTATGTGCTCTGGCAATCATCCTCGGATGCCAGAATCTTTAGGCCGACACATTGTGTCGGTTTTTTTACTCGTGACGCTTTTGCAATTCCGACTCGCGTGACATGTGATTTCGCGCACGCATTCAAGCGCTTTTATCCAATCGGTGAATGACTCGACTGAAAGCTTGACGTATTGCGATGCGCGCTAGAACCGCTCTATTACACCGAATTGGACGCCCCGCGACCGGCGCGCCCGGATAGGCAACGGGCAGCCCGGTCACGTTGACGCCGCGCAGCGTGAAGCGCGAGTCGTCGTGATTCGCGAGATAGGCGGCGCTGAAATACAGCAGCAGCGTCGGCGACATGCTGTATTCGAATGCCGCGCTGAACTGGTCCGCGCTGCCGCCAGGCGTCGTGTAGTCGCGCACGTGCGCATAGCCGAGCGAGGCACGCGCATTGGTCGAAAAACTGTACTGCGCCGACAGCGAGCCGCCCGCGCCGTGATAGACCGGTGTGCCGCCATCGCCGTTGAAAAAGGACAGCCACACGCGCAGCTTGCCGAAGGCGTAGTTCGCGCCGCCGAGGTTCGCGCGCAGCGCGCCGGCACCGTGCGTCTGCTGACGCGCGTACAGCAGATGCAGGTGGTCGAGCCGATACGACGCGGTCACGTAATACCCGTCGATGCCGTTGCCGTCGGCCTCGGACGGATCGCGCATCGCCATCATCAGCGTCGCACTGAAGCCGGCGATGCTCGGCGACAGATACGCAACCGCGTTGTTCGCATACGGCGTGATCTTCGACAGATTGTTGAGCCCCGAGGCGATCGTGCCGGCGCCGAACGCGTCGAGATCGCCCTTGAACGGGATATAGATCGGCGAATACTGACGGCCGACGCGCAGTTCGCCCCAGCTGCCGCTCGCGCCGATCCATGCCTGACGATTGAAGATCGAGCCGGGCACCTGCAAGCTGCCGTCGGTCGAGCTGAAGCCGTTTTCGAGCGTGAACACGATCGCGTTGCCGCCCCCGAGCGGCTCCGCGCCATGCAGCCCGACCCGAGAGCCGCGATACGCGCCGGAGTCCATGCGCGCGACCCAGCCCGAACCGGGGTCGGTGATTTCGACGCTCGTATCGATCACGCCATACAGCGAGACGAAGCCGGTGTTGATTCCTGAGGCGGCGCCGGTGCCGGTATCGATGTCGGTGACGGCGGCTGCGCCGTGCGCATAGAGCAGAAGCGCGCCACCTCCCCAAGCCGCTCTCACGCCGACGCTGATCGTCAAGGCTTCGCGGACTGTGTTCAGCAGGAAAGCCATGGCGTGACGCAGGATGAGTTCCTCCTCGAACACATCGATCGGATATACCGCGAGCGAACTTACCACGTTCGGGCGTACCCGTGCGGGCCGTCCAGTACGCTCGCGCACATCCCAACGATGCAAGCGCGCGCCAGCGTCCGCGACCGGAGGACGGCGATGCAGGAGTCGCCGCGGCCCGTGTGCGACGCCGTGCCCGGGGGCACCACCTTTTTTCCCGCGCCGTGTGGTTTTTCGTGCGACGAATGATTTTGACCAAGGGGAAACCCGTATAATCCTCAAGACGTCAGACAACTTGCGTACAATCGCCGGCAGCCTGACCGCGATCCGCCGTGCAGCGTCCACCCCGAACCGCCTTCTGCCCGATCCGTGAATTCCACCGCCCCCGCCAGTTCCGCCGCCGCCGCCCCCGCCCTGCCGTATCGCCACGCGCTTTACGCGATGCTCGGCATCGGCCTCGTCAACATGCTGGTCGCGCTCGACCAGACCGTCGTCAGCACCGCGCTGCCATCGATCGTCGCCGAGTTGCACGGCTTCGAATATTTTGCGTGGATCGCAAGCGCGTACCTGCTCGCCTCGGTCGTCACGGTGCCGGTGTTCGGGCGGCTCGGCGACTACTTCGGCCGCAAGCGCTTCGTGATCGCCGCGGTGATCACGTTCACGGTCGCGTCCGTGTTGTGCGGCCTCGCCAACAGCATGCTGTTTCTCGCGATCGCGCGCGGACTGCAAGGCGTTGGCGGCGGCATGATGGTCGGCACCGCGTTTGCGTCGATTCCCGATCTGTTCCCCGACCCGCGCACCCGCGTGCGCTGGCAGGTCGTGCTGGCCGCGGCCTATGGCATCGGTACGGCGGCCGGCCCGTCGCTCGGCGGCTGGATGAGCGAGCACCTCGGCTGGCGCTCGACGTTTCTCGTCAATCTGCCGGTTGGCGCGGCGGCGCTCTATTTCATCTGGATGCATCTGCCGAATTTCCGGCGGCCGCATGACGGCGAAGTAAAGATCGACTGGCTCGGCGCGGGGCTCGTCGCGTGCGTGCTCGGCGGCTTGCAGGCGTTTATCGAAGCGGTGCCGAAGCACGGCCTCACCGTGGGCAATCTCGTGCTCGGCGCGTGCGTGATCGCCGGCGCCATCGCACTCTTCACGTGCGAAAAGCGCGCCACGCATCCGATCGTTCCGCTCGATCTGTTCAAGGACGCGCAGCTCGTCACGCTATTCACGCTCGGCATGCTGTCCGGGTTCGTGATGTTCTCGCTGATCTTCTTCGCGCCTTTGCTGCTGCAAGGCGGCTTCGGTCTTTCGCCGCAGCAGGCCGGCCTGCTCGCGACGCCGATCGCCGCGTGCATCGCACTCGGCAGTGTGCTGAACACGCGCATCGTGATTCACATGAAGAAGCCCACCCGCATTCTGACGATCGGTTTCGGGCTGCTGATGTTCGCGTCGATCGCGCTCGCGTTCGCCAATCCGGACACGCCGCACTGGCGCATCGTGCTGCCGATGGGCGCGGTCGGCATCGGCCTCGGCTTCATCCTGAACAACCTGAACGTGTTCGGCCAGGAGATCGCCGGACGCGAGCGCTTCGGCATCACGACCGCGCTATTGCAATCGACGCGCATGGTCGGCGGCATGCTCGGCACCAGCATCGTCGCGACTGTCGTGCAGCATCACTATCGCAATGTCGTCACCCGCACGATGAGCGTGCTCGGAGAGCCGGCCGCATCGCAATGGCGGCCGCGTTTCGTCGATCTGCGCATCCTGATCGACGACGCGTCGCGCACACAACTGATTGCGGATATGAAGAAGTCGGGACTCGATACGCTCACGCTGATCGATAGCGCACGCGACGCGCTCGTGCAGTCGATTCATATCGGTGTGTGGCTGACGGCGGTGGCATCGCTCGCGGCCGCGCTGCTGGTGCAGCGGATTTCGCATGTGGTGTTTCGCAAGAGCTGACAAGTGGCGCGATGATGGCCGCCGATATCCGCGGTGCGGCTATCTCGCGCCGTGCAATGCAAAAGGAAACAAAAAAGCCTGGTGAACCGCATCTTTCGTGCAGCCCGCCAGGCTTTTTGATTGAGTTAAATCGTCCTTAACGCACGAGACACGGCCGCTTGTTGTCGAACTTCCAGTTCGGAATCAGATATTGCATGGCAATGCCGTCGTCGCGCGCGCCGAGGCCGTGCTGCTGATACATCGCGTGCGCCTTCTCGAGCGCATCCATATCGAGTTCGATGCCGAGCCCCGGCTTCCGCGGCACCTTGACCTTACCGCCGACGATCTGCAGCGGATCTTGCGTCAGGAAGTGACCATCCTGCCAGATCCAGTGCGTATCGATCGCGGTGATCTTGCCCGGCGCCGCGGCCGCGACGTGCGTGAACATCGCGAGCGAAATGTCGAAGTGGTTGTTCGAATGCGAACCCCACGTGAGGCCCCAGTCGTTGCACATCTGCGCGACGCGCACCGAGCCCTGCATGGTCCAGAAATGCGGATCGGCGAGCGGAATATCGACCGATTGCAGCTGGATGGCGTGACCCATCTGACGCCAGTCGGTCGCGATCATGTTGGTCGCCGTCGGCAGGCCGGTTGCGCGACGGAACTCGGCCATCACTTCGCGGCCCGAATAGCCGTTCTCCGCGCCGCATGGATCTTCCGCGTAGGCGAGAACATCGTGCTTGTCACGGCACAGGCGCACCGCTTCCGCGAGCGACCATGCGCCGTTCGGGTCGAGCGTCACGCGCGCTTCGGGGAAGCGCTCGGCGAGTGCCGTGACCGCTTCGATCTCGGCGTCGCCTGGCAGCACGCCGCCCTTCAGCTTGAAGTCGTTGAAGCCATAGCGCGCCTTCGCGGCCTCGGCAAGACGCACGACCGTCTCCGGCGTCATCGCTTCCTCGGTCCGCACGCGCTCCCAGTCGTCACGCGCGCCGGCGTTGTTCGCGTACGGCAGATCGGTCTTGTTGCGATCGCCGATATAGAACAGGTAGCCGAGCATTTCCACTTCGTCGCGCTGCTGGCCTTCGCCGAGCAGTGCCGCGACCGGCACGCCGAGATGCTGCCCGAGCAGGTCGAGCAGCGCGGCTTCGAGCGCGGTCACCGCGTGAATCGTCGTGCGCAGGTCGAAGGTCTGCAGGCCACGCCCCCCAGCGTCGCGATCGGCGAACTGCGTGCGCACCTTGTTCAGGATCGCCTGCAGATTGCCGATCGACTGACCGACCACGAACGGCCGCGCGTCGTCGATCGTCTTGCGGATGTTCTCGCCGCCCGGCACTTCGCCCACGCCGGTATGGCCCGCGCTGTCGCGCAGAATCACGATGTTGCGCGTGAAGAACGGACCATGCGCGCCGCTCAGATTCATCAGCATGCTGTCGCGACCGGCGACGGGCACGACGCGCAGTTCGGTGACGACCGGCGTGGCGTTCGATTCGGTAGGTTTGGTGGACATGGGAAAAGCACCTGTGTGATGAAGTAGGCCGGCCGGCGGAAGCCGCCGCGCGCTGCGTGCGTGTTCGACCGGACCGGATGAGAACTCGAATACAGAAAAATTGACGGCCGCATGCGAGCCGTCAGTGTAGTCAATGCGCGTTGCCGCGCAACGAATCGGGCAACGGGTCGCGATTGCCGGGCTTGTTGCGCGTCAGGAAGCCGGCCGCCGCCGCGAGCAGCGACGCGACGCCGAGACCGTACAGCCCGCCCGCGATCGAGCCCGTGTGCTGCTGCAGATAGCCGAAGGTGGCCGGCGCGAAGAAGCCGCCGAGGTTGCCGAGCGAATTGATCAGCGCGAGCACGCCGGCGGCGACGCGCGCATCGAGGTAGCCCTGCGGAATCGGCCAGAACAGCGACGACGCCGCCTTGAAGCCGATCGCCGAGAAGCAGATCGCGATGAACGAGAACACCGGGTTGCCCGACGTCGACGCGAACAGACCGACCGCCGCGATGACGAGCGCGACCGCGAGCCAGCCCTGCTGATGACGCCATTTCGCCGATACGACCGCGAAGCCGTACATCGCGACCATCGAGATCAGCCACGGAATCGCGTTGAACATGCCGACCTCGAAGTCGGAAAGGCCGCCCATCTTGCGGATGATGGTCGGCAGCCAGAAAGTGGCCGCGTAGATGGTCAGCTGGATCGCGAAGTACAGGAAGCAGAACAGCGCGATTTGCGGGTCCTTCAGCAGCTTCACTGTCGGCAGATGCGCGCCGCCTTGCGCTTCGCGCTCGCCCTGTTCGGCCGCGATCGATTGTTCGAGCACACGCTGTTCTTCGGCCGTGAGCCAGTGCGCGTCGCGGATGTGCGATTTCAACAGCAACCAGCTGACGACGCACAGCGCGATCGAGAACGCGCCTTCGATCAGGAACATCCACTGCCAGCCTTGCAGGCCGAGGCCACGAATCGACAGCAGCGAGCCGGTGATGGGACCGGACAGCACCGACGCGAGCGCCGAGCCCGACAGAAAGATCGCCATCGCCTTGCCGCGTTCCTTTTGCGGCAGCCACTGCGTGAAGTAAAAGACGACGCCGGGAAAGAAGCCCGCCTCGGCGACGCCGAGCAGGAACCGCAGCACGTAAAACGACGTGTCGTTCCAGACGAACGCCATTGCGCCCGCCACCAGCCCCCACGTGCCCATGATGCGCGTGAGCCAGGCGCGCGCGCCGAACTTCTGCATCAGCACGTTCGACGGCACTTCGAACAGCGCGTAGCCGATGAAGAACAGCCCGCTGCCGAGCCCGTAGGCGGCCGCGCCGATGCCGAGATCGGCCTTCATGTGCGCGTTGACGAAGCCGATGTTCACGCGGTCGATATAGTTCGCGATGAACATGATCAGGAAAAGCGGCAACACGTTGCGCTTCACCTTCGCGACCGCCGATTCCAGCGGGTCGAGCGCGGTGGTCAGAACTGATGTCAAGTTGTGTCTCCCTGTCGGCCACGAGGCCTGGTGGAACGCAGTGCGGCGCACCCGGTGGGTGCAAGACCCTGCTCTACGCCTGTTATGTTGTCTGACGACAGTCTACCGCGTTACTTTTGTCAAGTCCAGTAGGGTGTTTACCCTGTGGTTCCAGAGAGACCGCCTTGAAATAACGGCAGATTCAAAGATTCAGGGCCCTGTTGACCAACCCGGAATTCGCTCGAACTAAGACGTCTGATGTCTCCAATTGACAGACTGTCGTCAGCAGCCCATGCGTTTGCGCAAATGTCCGCCTCATCCCCCGCCCCCACCGCGCATCCGCACGCAAAAAATAGCCCGCGCCGATGCCGCCGAACGCGGCAGAATCGAGTACAGTCCTGTGCGATACTTTGCAGGATCAGTCAACCAGCCACAAAAATGAGCAGCCTAACTGAAAAGGTGGTGGCCACCCTTTCCGATGAGATTCGCCGCGGGGCACTGAGGCCAGGCGACCGCATCCCCACCGAAGTCGCGATGATGAAGCAGCTGTCCGTGAGCCGCTCCGTGATCCGCGAGGCGATCTCGCGTCTGCAGGCAGCGAGGATCGTCGAGACGCGCCATGGCATTGGCACGTTCGTGCTCGCGCCCGCCGCCGAAAAGCCGATGCAGCTTCCCACCGCCGATCTCACCAGCATGCTCGACGTGATGGCGATCATCGAGTTCCGGATCGACGTCGAAGCGGCCGCGGCCGCGCTCGCGGCATCGCGGCGCACCGAGCAGAACCTGAAGCAGATCCGCACTGCGCTCGATCGATTCGAGTCGGAGCTCGAGCGCGGCAGCACCGACACGCTCGCACACGACATCGAGTTCCATTTGCAGATCGCGCGCGCGAGCGGCAACCGCTATTTCTTCGACGTGCTGAGCCAGCTCGGCCGCTCGGTCAGCCCGCGCACCCGACTCGGTTCGGCCGAGATCGCGGAGCTAGACCATATCGAGGTGTTGCGCAGCGTGCTCGGCGAGCATCTGATGATCTATCGCGCGATCGAGCGTCAGGATGCCGACGACGCGCGCGCCGCGATGCGCATGCATCTGAGCAACAGCCGCGAGCGACTGCGCCGCGCGCATGACCTGACGAAGGCTGGCGTGTGATCACATGCGGGGCTGAGCGGCCGCTCCGCAATACGACACGCCGCCGGCAATGCCCTCACTGCCCCACGTCGAGATCCATTAACGCCGAGCTCAGCGATTTGCCATGCGCGTCGAGCGCGAGCGAACGCGTAACGCCGCCGCCGAGCGCGTCGCCGAGCACGAAGTTGAATGCGGCAATGCACGGCAACTCATGGCGCACCACCTCGCCGCGCACCACATCGCGCAGATGCGTCTTGACGCGCTCTGGCGTCAGCACATCGCGCAACCGCTCGTAATGCAGCGCGTCGTAGCAGATCACCGAGATATTGAGCGTATTGCCCTTGTCGCCGGTGCGCGAGTGGGCCAGTTCCCGTAGTTTCATCTCAAGCCTCCATCAGCGAGAAAGCCGGCGCCGCATGCTCGCGCGGCAGCAGCACCGATTGCACCGCGACCACCTCGCGCGCCGCCTTCGTCACGCCGCCGCCGCCCGCCGGTCCGTTCGTGTACAGCGTCTCGACCTCGTTGCCGATGCGCAGCGCCTGCGCGAGCGACGCCGTGCGTCCCGCCACCCTGGCGCGCACTTCGTACGGCTCGCCATGACCGGCCGCCACCGCGTCACCATGCAGTGCGTTCACGCCGATCAGATCGAAGCGCAACTCGCGCGTCTGCACGCCGGTCAGCGCGAGACGCTCGCGCACGATATCGAGCGCGAGCCGCGCCCGCGCGAGCGCGCCGGGTCCGCCGTACGAAATCTGCCCCTCGCCGATATAGCCGTCGAAATACGCAACCGACACTTTCAACGTCGCGGTGCGCTCCGTGCCGCCACCGCCGGCGACGCGCACACGGTCCACGGCTTCCTGCTCGACGCGCACCTGCGAGAAATCGGCGACCACGTCGGGCTGCAGATAACGACGCGGATCGTGGATCTCGTAGAGCAACTGCTCCTTGCAGGTCGCCTCGGTCACGAGCCCGCCACTTTGCGCGAGCTTCGTGACCACCACTGAACCGTCCCGCGCAACTTCGGCGATCGGAAAGCCGAGCCGCGCGAGATTCGGCACGTCCTTGAAACCGGGGTCCGCGAAATAGCCGCCGGTAATCTGCCCCGCGCATTCGAGCAGATGGCCGATTACTGTCGCCTGGCCGAGCATCGGCCAGTCGTCCATGCGCCAGCCGAATTCGTGGATCAGCGGCGCGACGAACAGCGACGGATCGGCGACGCGCCCGGTCAGCACGATCTGCGCGCTGGCCGAGAGCGCCTCGACGATGCCGCTCGCGCCGAGGTACGCATTGGCCGATATCAGCCGGTCCGCGTACGCGGCCACCGCCTCGCCCGATTCGACGAAATGGAAGTCGCCCGCGCGCACGACGTCGAGCACGTCGTCGCCGGTGACTGCGGCAATCCTCAGGCCGCCGAGACCCAACTCGCGCGCGATCTGCGCGGTCCGGCGCGCTGCCGCGAGCGGATTGGCCGCGCCCATGTTCGACACGATACGCACGCCGTTGCGCGCCGCGACGGGCAGCACCGCGCGCATGCGCGCTTCGAGCAGCGGGTCGTAGCCGAGCTCCGGGTCCTTGCTGCGCGCCTGCTGCGCGATCGCGATCGTGCGTTCGGCGAGGCATTCGAACACGAGATAGTCGAGCTGGCCGTGTTCCGCGAGTTCGAGCGCGGGTTCGATGCGGTCGCCCGAATAGCCCGCGCCCGCGCCGATGCGCACGACGCGTCGAGGTTCAGTGGCTGTCATGGTGCTCCCGTTCCTTCAGTGAAGCTC
Organism: Paraburkholderia sp. UCT70; assembly: GCF_050434085.1. Lineage (NCBI taxonomy): Bacteria > Pseudomonadati > Pseudomonadota > Betaproteobacteria > Burkholderiales > Burkholderiaceae > Paraburkholderia > Paraburkholderia sp. UCT70. The sequence continues at coordinate 3,244,868 of NZ_JBNPVZ010000002.1, forward strand.
ACAGTGGAAAGATCCCGAGCACGACGCACGCGATCGTCATCACGACCGACGCGCCGAACAGCAGGGGAAACGTGAATCGTTGATGATCGGCCAGATCGATACCGCACAGCCCGACCACGAGGAACGTCGCGGGCGTGAGCGGACTGACCGGAAAACCGGTGGTCATCTGTCCAAGCAACGCGGCCTGACCGACGTGCACCGCGGGCACGCCGAGCTGGCCGGCCACTTCCGCGATCACCGGCAGTACACCGAAATAAAACGAATCGGGATCGAACAGCATGCTGAGCGGCATCGACAGCAGGCCGAGCACAATCGGAATATGACTCGCCATCGCCGGCGGCACGAAGCCGACGGCCGCCTGCGCCATCGCCTTCAGCATGCCGCTGCCCTGCATCACACCGGTGAACACGCCGGCCGCGAGCAGGATGCCGGCCATCATCAGCGCGGCGCGCGCATGCGCGTCGATCCGTTTGCGCTGCATGTCCACATTCGGATAGTTGACCATCAATGCGATGCACAGGCCCACCATGAACATGATCGCCGGCGGAATCTTCTCGCCCATCACGACCATCGTGCCGAGCACGACGAGCGTCAGCACGATGTTGAACCAGAAGTTTTGCGGGCGGCGCAGCGCCTGTTGTTCCGGCGTCAGTTCGCATTGGGGCATCGGCACGGAACCGCTCGCGGCGGTGAGACCGAGGCGCTTTTCCTCGCGCCGCCCGAGCCAGTACGCCATCGAGAACACAAATACGAGGCCGATCGCCTGCACCGGAATCAGCGGATTGAACAACGCCGAGATCGGCAGATGCAGCGACGCGGACGCGCGAATCATCGGCCCCGTCCATGGCAGGAAATTGATGCCGGCCGCCATCGATACCGCCGCGGCGAGCACGCGCCGGTCCATCTTCAGGCGGTCGTAGAGCGGCAGCATCGCCGGAATGGTGACGAGGAAGCAGACGGCGCCGGAGCCGTCGAGGTGGATCAGCAGCGCGAGCAGCGTGGTGCCCATCACGATGCGCGTGGGCCGTGTGCCGACCGCGCGCAGGATGCGCTCGATGATCGGGTCGAGCGTACCGGCGTCGGTGATCGTGCCGAAGTACAGGATCGCGAAGACGAACATGCAGACGACGGGCGCGAGGCTCTTGAGGCCATCGACGACGAACTTGCTCGTCTGCAAGCCGAAGCCGCCGAGCAGCGAGGCCGCGAGCGGCACGATGATCAGCGCGACGAGCGGCGACATGCGTTTGGACAGGATCGCGCCGAGCAGCACGACGATGGTAGCCAGCCCCAGCAATGGCAGCATGAGCTTGTCTCCGGGTTGTTTTTTAGTGTGATCGAGCGTAAGTTCGGGACAGCAATAAAGCAATTGAAATGAATTGATTGCAGCAATCACAAATCATCATGGATCTGAATCTCCGGGACATCCGCGCGTTTATCGCGGTCGCGCAAACGGGCAGCTTCACGCGTGCGGCCGCGCGGCTGCATCTGTCACAGCCGGCATTGACGGTGCAGATTCGCCGGCTCGAGGAAACGGTCGGCCTGCGCCTGTTCGATCGCAACAGCCGCAACGTCGCCCTGACGCCGACCGGCCGCGAGCTGCTGCCCGTGCTGCAGAAATCGCTGCACGACATGGAGCACGTGCTGCTCGATGCGCGCGCGCTCGGCGAAGGCGGGAGCGGCACGGTGCGCATCGCGTGTCTGCCGACCTTCGCGGCGAGCGCGCTGCCCGAGCTCGTGCACGCGCTGAGAAAAGCCGTGCCGCGCGTCGGCTTCGAGGTGCGCGATGTCGTCGCGAGCATGGTCAACACGTTGGTGCGCAATGAGGAAGCCGATATCGGACTGACTGGCGGCGAGTTGAACGACAGCGGGCTCGAGGTACTGCATGCGGGCATCGACCGGCTCGTCGCCGTGCTGCCGAAGCAGCACGCGCTCGCGCGGCGGCGCCGGCCTGTCACGCTCGCCGATCTCGCCAGCGAGCCGCTCGTGCTGACCGCGCAGGGCACGAGCGTGCGGGCGGTCGTCGACAGCGCGTTCGCCGACGCGCAGTGTGAGCCGCGCATCGCCTGCGAGCCGACCTACATGATGAGCGCGGTCGCGATGGCGCGCGCCGGGCTCGGCATCACGATCCTGCCGGCGTCGGCGCGCGAGGTGCGCGCGGAGCCCGAGCTAGTCGCGCGACCGATCGACGAAGCCGCGTTCACGCGGCGCATCGCGCTGATCAAAAAGCGCGGCCGAACCTTGCCGCCGGTGACCGAGACCTTCGTCGCGATGCTGATCGAACGGCTCGACGCGTCATAGGTCCGCACAGCGTCGTTTTGCGCGTCGCGCGCAGCCCTAATTTTCACGATACGAAACGATGCCGCGCGTCGTAAAAAATCATGTTGCGTGGCACAAAGCGGCCATTTCACGATGCCCGGCGGCGTTGCACATCGCAAAACGGATCTCGCAAGCCTTTGTTTTTACATGCATATTTTTAATATAAAGACCGATTCGACGCCCAATTGCCCGCCGATTCGCTGACGTAGACTCTTTCACAAGAGCACGCGCTTCACGCAGTCGGATTCGAGGGGCCTCACGACACGGCCACCCAAATCCCGCAGATTGCGAAGAAGCCGTCACGAATCGCGGCTTTTTTTATTGGAACTGGGAGACTAAAAATGAAAGGCTTTCGCTTTGGTTCGACGCAGGGAGCGTTCTACATTCTGCCGGGTCAGGACGGCTGGGAAGCCACCTACGGCAACGAAACGCTCGGAGAATTCTCGAGCGCGCAACAGGCCGCCGACGACCTCGCGCGCGGTCTGAGCTGCGAGCATCTGTCGGAGCTCGACACGTCGACGCTCGAGATTCCGGAGAAGCTCGCCGATTGGGAAATCGTTCACGTATAAGGATGGGTATGACCGACGGCGACGTAGCAGTGACAGTAGAAACGACAATGGCGCCCGAAGGCGCCATTGTCGTATTTGCGGTCCTGCTTGCGGCTTTGTCCGCGGTTGTGCTGCGTGCTTACCGCGCGGCTTTCGGGGCCAGCGCAGGTGCGGCCGCGGCGCTTACCGCATCAGTCGCCCGCGCGAGCTCAAGCCACCGAATCGACGATTGCGTTCAGCGTCGCGCTCGGGCGCATCGCCTTGCTAGTCAGCTCGACGTTCGGACGGTAGTAGCCGCCGATATCCACCGGCTTGCCCTGGGCCGCGCCGAGTTCGGCGACGATCTTCGCCTCGTTGTCGGCCATCGCCTTCGCGACGCCCGCGAACTGCGCCTGCAGCGCGGCATCGTCGGTTTGCGCGGCCAGTGCTTCGGCCCAGTACATCGCGAGGTAGAAGTGGCTGCCGCGATTGTCGATACCGCCGACCTTGCGCGCCGGCGACTTGTCGTTGTCGAGGAACTTGCCAGTCGCCTGATCGAGCGTCTTCGCAAGAATCTGCGCCTTCGGGTTGTGATACGCGGTGCCCAGATGCTCGAGCGATGCCGCCAGCGCGAGGAATTCACCGAGCGAATCCCAGCGCAGGAAGCCTTCCTCGACCAGCTGCTGCACGTGCTTCGGCGCCGAACCGCCCGCGCCGGTTTCGAACATGCCCCCACCGGCCATCAGCGGAACGATCGACAGCATCTTCGCGCTGGTGCCCAGTTCCATGATCGGGAACAGGTCGGTCAGGTAGTCGCGCAGCACGTTGCCGGTGACCGAGATCGTGTCCTTGCCGGCGCGGATGCGCTCGACCGAGAACTTCGTCGCTTCGACCGGCGTCATCACGCGGATGTCCAGACCGTTCGTGTCGTGATCCTTCAGGTACTGCTCGACCTTCTTGATGATCTGCGCATCGTGCGCGCGCGCCGCGTCGAGCCAGAATACGGCCGGCGTGTTGGAAGCGCGGGCGCGGTTCACCGCGAGTTTGACCCAGTCGCGGACCGGCGCGTCCTTGGTCTGGCACATACGGAAGATGTCGCCCTGTTCCACCGGCTGCTCGAGCAGCACCGCGCCGGCTTCGTCGGTGACGCGGACCACGCCGTTCGCCAGGATCTGGAACGTCTTGTCGTGTGAACCGTATTCTTCGGCGGCTTGTGCCATCAGCCCGACGTTCGGCACCGTGCCCATCGTGACCGGGTCGAACGCACCGTGCTTCTTGCAGTCTTCGATCACCGCCTGGTACACACCGGCGTAGCAACGGTCCGGAATCACCGCCTTCGCGTCGTGCAGCGCGCCATCGGCGCCCCACATCTTGCCCGACTCGCGGATCATCGCCGGCATCGATGCGTCGACGATCACGTCGCTCGGCACGTGCAGGCTCGTGATGCCCTTGTCCGAGTTGACCATCGCGAGCGGCGGACGCTGTTTGTACTGCGCCTTGATGTCGGCTTCGATCGCCGCGGCCGTTTCAGCCGGCAGATCCTTCAGACGCGCGTACAGGTCGCCGATACCGTTGTTCGGGTTGAAGCCGACCTTGGCCAGTGCTTCCGCATGCTTCGCGAGCACGTCCTTGTAGAACACCGACACCACGTGACCGAAGATGATCGGGTCCGAGACCTTCATCATCGTGGCCTTCAGGTGCACCGAGAACAGCACGCCGTTCGCCTTCGCCTCGGCGATCTGCGCTTCGATGAAGCTGCGCAGCGCGTTCTTGCCCAGCACCGACGCGTCGATGATTTCGCCTGCCTGCAGCGGCGTCTTCGCCTTCAGGACCGTGATCGTGCCGTCGGCGGCGGCCAGTTCGATCTTCACGCTACCGGCCTGCGCGACCAGCGCCGACTTCTCGCTGCCGTAGAAATCGCCATCGCTCATGTGCGAGACGTGCGACTTCGAGTCCGCGCTCCATGCGCCCATCTTGTGCGGATGCTTGCGCGCGTAGTTCTTCACCGACAACGGCGCGCGGCGGTCCGAATTGCCTTCGCGCAGCACCGGGTTCACCGCGCTGCCCTTGATCTTGTCGTAGCGGGCCTTGACGTCCTTCTCGGCGTCGGTCGTCGCGACGTCCGGGTACGACGGCAGCTTATAGCCCTGGTCGCGCAGTTCGGCGATCGCGGCCTTCAACTGCGGCACCGACGCGCTGATGTTCGGCAGCTTGATGATGTTCGCTTCCGGGCTCATGGTGAGTCCACCGAGCTCCGCCAGATCGTCGGAAGCCTTCTGCTCCGCGCTCAGGTAGTCCGGAAATGCGGCCATGATCCGGCCGGCGAGCGAGATGTCGCGCGTTTCGACGAGCACGTCGGACGAACGCGTGAACGCCTTGACGATCGGCAGCAGCGAGTACGTCGCCAGTGCGGGCGCTTCGTCGGTCAGGGTGTAGATGATCTTCGGCGGTGTGGACATGATTAATGCTTTGCTAGGAAGTGATAGACAGAGCGTTGGCAGTCGAAGCCAGCGCAAATCGTGGCGCGACGGCTGACGGCGTCAGTTCGGCACGACGCAACCCCGCGACCTTCGTTTTGCGATACGACCGAGAGTATATGCGCGTTTTCCACTAAATGTGACTAAACAAACAGGTCGCGAGACCCTACCTAAACGAGTCGATCCATGACTGGCAAGGGTTTGCGGCCGATTACCCCGGTCTTAAGACAGATATCTTATAGATGACTTGCGGAATATTATTTTTGGACGAGTGCGAATTGGTCGCATTGACGAGCCGCAAATGCCGCCACCGAGCCGTGACTGCTGCCCTCCACTTGCCGACGATTGGGCGCTTCGAAGATGCGCTTGCGCCGCCGCCGGCTCCTCACGCCCGCGCTTCGCGCGTCACAACGCCCTGCGCCGGCGTCGTCGACGGGCGGCGCACGAGCGTCCATAGCAGGCTCGCGCCGATCAGATCGCCAAAGCCGAGCGCGACGAAAAACGGCGTATAGCCGACGCGGTTCACGAACCAGCCCATCGTCATCGTGAACGCGAAATTGCCGAGCCCCGCCACGAGCGCGGCGAGTCCCGTCACCGTGCCGACTTCGCCGCGCGGGAACAGGTCGACCGACATCGAGATCACGGTGATCGACAGCGTCTGATGCGCGAAGCCGCCGAGGCACAACAGGAACACCGCCATCGCCGGATCGTGGACGAAGCCGACGCCGGCCATGCCGATCATCAGGAACGCGGCCATCGTGAACGCGATGCGCTTGCCGTTGACGATCGGCACGTCGAAGCGGCGCTTCAACCACGCCGACAGCGGACCGCCGACCATGCAGCCGAGGTCGGCCGCGACGAACGGCAGCCACGCGGTGAGCGCGATCGCCTTCAGATCGAAGCCGCGCGCCTGGTACAGGTAGAGCGGCATCCAGTAGACCAGCGTGCCCCACACCGGATCGGCGCAGAAACGCGGCAGCGCGATGCCCCAGAAATTGCGCTGCTTCAGGATGTCGAACACCCTCGGCGCGGAGTCTTTCGCGGCGCGCAAACCGGATTCCTGCGTCGCGCCGATATAGTCCGCCTCCTCGCGCGACAGCGCCGGATGACGGTCCGGATGCCGATAAAGCAGCAACCACAGCACGGCCCACGCGAGCCCCAGCCCGCCGACGATCATGAACGCAACGTTCCAGTTGTAGTGCAGGATCGACCACGCGATCAGCGGCGGCGCGAGCATCGCGCCGGTCGAGGTGCCGAGGTTGAACACGCCGGCGGCCGTGCCGCGCTCGTGCGACGGAAACCAGTGCGCGGCCGCGCGCATGCCGCCGGGAATGAACGCCGCTTCCACCAGCCCGAGCATGCCGCGCAGCACGAACAGCCCGATCCAGCCCGACGCGAAACCATGCGCGATGCAGATCAGCGACCACGCGACGCCGCACAGCAGAAAGCCCGTTCGCAAACCCACGCGATCCATCAGATAGCCGGTCAGCGGCGCGCCGACCGGATACATGACGAGAAACGCGCCCGTGATCCAGCCGTATTCGTGCGTCGAAATGTTCAGATGATGCAGCACCGTCGGCGCCGCGACGCTCAGCGAACTGCGCGCGAGATAGTTGGTGATCGTGCCGAGGGTGAGCAGCCCGATCATCCACCAGCGCAGGCCTTTTACCTTGATACTCATGTGTCCCCATGTGTCTGCGTTGATCGCGCCGGGTCAGGCGAATAGCGCGCGACGTTTCGCCTTTACGCGTTTTGCGATACCCGATACTATTAAAAACTCACTGGAAAACGCTATCCTACCGATGAAGAAGGGTGCCACCATTCGCGACGTCGCGGCCGCCTCCGGCGTGTCGGTCGCAACCGTATCGAAGTACGTGAATGGGACCCAGCGCTTTACCTCCGCCGTTGAGGCGCGTCTCAAGAAGGCGATCGAGCAGCTCGGCTACCGTTCGAATCCGCTCGCGCGTTCGATGATCACCGGGCGCACACACGCTATCGGTCTCGCGATTCTCGACATCCGCAATCCGCATTTCACCAACATCGTGAAGGGCGCCAATCGCGTCGCGCTTCAGCACGACTACACGCTGCTGCTCGTCGATACCGAAGAGAGCCAGGAACGCGAAAAGACGCTGATCGAATCGCTCGCGCAACGCGTCGACGGCATGATCGTCAGCTCGCGCATGCCCGACGATTCGGTGCAATGGCTGCTCGATCTCGGCAAGCCGGTCGTGCTGTTTGGGCGCAGTTCGCGCTTTCAGATTTCGAGCGTCGGCACCGACAGCAATCTCGCCGGCTATATGCTCGCGAACCATCTGATCAAGCTCGGTCACAAGCGCATCGCGTATCTCGGCTTTGGCCGTTCACGCTGGAACGACGAACGGATTCGCGGCATTCGTAATTGTCTCGACGAATACGGGCTGTCGCTGCACGTTCACGACGCACAAAGCCCGTCGGCGGCGGCCGGCGAGCGCGCCTGCTCGGGCCTGATGCTCGGCCCGAAACGACCGGACGCCGTGATCTGCTACAACGATCTGATCGCGCTCGGCTTCATCAAGGAAGCGCGCGAGCTGGGCTTCTCGTTGCCGCGCGACGTTTCCATCGCTGGATTCGACAACGTGCCGTATGGCGAGTACGCGTCGCCGGCGCTGACCTCGGTAGACTTTCAGAGCGAGAAGATGGGTGAGCTCGCGATGATGAAGCTGATCGACGAACTGCACGGTAAGGGCGAAGAAAGCGCGGGATATTCGATGCTTGATCCGCATCTGGTGGTGCGGGAGTCGACGGTTAGGCGGGAGTTGGGAGAGGCAGCGGACGACGCCGCGGGTGGTGATGGGCGGGTGCCGAAGAGTGTGACTCGGATGCCGGCGGCGGAGTGATGGGGTCGCTCGCCGCGGGCTGGTTTAGTTCGTATCGTCTTTCCCGTCATTCCAGAATCGTTTGAAGTCGGGCGGGCGCGTCCTCGACTACCTCGGCCGGAGCGCGCTCGACTTTGCGTGCGCCGCGGGCCTCGAGGTCCAGAGTGCGCACCATATTCACCAGAGCCACCCCCTGAGTCTCTGTTCCCGAACCCGAGAGCGGTACCGCGAACCCAGCGTATCGAGCGAACTCCCCCCTGCGTGATCGGCGCACCGAGCGCGACCCCAAGAGCATTGAATGCGGCAGGCGACAAAACCAGCGCGGGACTGAAATCGCCTTGCTGCTCCTTGCCAGGCGCCGGGATGAGGCAACCAGCCCGCCGCCGCAACGACGCACCAGTCGCCCACAACGACAACCCTGCTTAATACCCGCGTCCGAGAAACTCCCCCACCATCCGGTTGAACTTGTCCGCATGCTCCCACTGCGCCCAATGCCCGCAGCGGCCGAACACATGCAGATCGGCGTTCGGCATCCCGGCAACGAGCCGCAGGCCGATGTCCATCGGCACGAAACGATCGTCGCGGCCCCAGATCACGAGCGTCGGCGCGGTTACTTCGCCAAGGCGCGGCCCGTAGTCGTTGAACTGCTTCGGATTCGCGGCGAGGCTCGCGACGAAGTTCTCGAGGTGATCGCGGCGCGCCAGCATGTTCGCGAGCCGCGCCTGCATCAGGTCTTCGGTCAACGCCTTCGTGTCGAATACGAAGACGCTCATCATGCGCTGCAGGTTCTCGATGGTCGGGTTGCGGTACAGCCCTTGCAGCAGCTTGATGCCTTCGGTCGGCATCGGCACGAACTGGCTCGGGCCGCCGGTGCCGCCGCCCATCAGCACGAGCTTGCCGACGCGTTGCGGCTCGGCGAGCGCGAACGCGACCGCGCTATGCCCACCCATCGAGTTGCCGATGATATGCGCGCGTTCGATATCGAGCGCATCGAGCAGCGCCTTCAGGCAGCGCGCGTTCAGTTCCGAGCGCGAGCCCTTGCAGACGATCGGGTCGCTCTTGCCCCAACCGAGGCAGTCCATCAGGATCACGCGATAGCCCGCCGCGACGAGCGGCTCGACGTTCCGATTGAAGTTGGCCCAGCCGGTCGCGCCCGGTCCCGAGCCGTGCAGCATCACGACCGTTTTCGCACCCTGCCCCACGTCGTTGTAGTGGAGCTGCATCTCGCGGCCGTCTTCGGTGATGCGAACGAATCGGCTGGTCGCTTCCTCGGTGATCGCCGCTACTTGCGTGTTGGTGTTGCTCATGTCGAATTCCTTTGTTTCACGGATTGAGTGACCGCGAGTCGCCGTTGACGGCGGACCCGCTCAGTGTTTCGAGCTGCCAAACTACCGCGCGGCCACCGGGGTATAACGAAGTGTCGAGCGATTCACGACGAGCCACGCGCCAATCGCGGCGACCGCGATCAGCGGAATGCTCGCGCCGAGCAGCACGCTCGCACCCTGACCGATCGCGAGCAGTTGCCCCGCGATCAACGGTCCGAGGATCGAGCCGAGACGGCCCACCGCCACGGCCGCGCCGACGCCGGTGCCACGCACTTCGGTCGGGTACAGGCTGCTTGCCAGCGCATACAACACCGACTGCCCGCCGACCAGGAACAGCCCCGCGAGCAGACCGCCCCACGCCATCGACGTGCCGCCATTCGCGCTCAGCAACGCGCCAAGCGCAACGACGATGCCGACATACATGCCCGCGACCGTGCGGCGCCGGCCCATCCGGTCCATCATGCCGGCGATCACGATCGCGCCGATGCCGCCGCCGATGTTGAACATCATCTGTACGACACCGGACTGCACGCGCGTCAGACCGCGCGTCAAGACGAGCGACGGCAGCCAGTTGATCAGGAAATACAGCACGATCAGCGTGCCGAGATAGCTGATCCACAACGCGATCGTCGTGCCCGCGCGTCCTTCCCGCCACAGCGCGTGCGTCACGCTAGCCGACGCATCGCGTCGCGCGCCTTTGATTGCACGCGCCGCGACGAACTGCGCCGACTCGCGCAGGAACAGCGCAAGCAGCGGCAGCACCAGCAACGGCCCGAAGCCGCCGACGTAGAAGAGATGCCGCCAGCCCGCGTCGCCCGGGCTGATGATGCCGACCACCGCCGCGAGCGCCGCGCCGAACGGCATGCCGCAATACATGGCGCCGACCGCGGTGTTGCGCTGATGGGGCGGCGCCGCTTCCGAGCACAGCGCGATCAGATTCGGCATCGCTGCGCCAAGACCGAGGCCGGTCAGAAAGCGCGCGGCGAGCAGGCTGTTCAGGTCCCACACCTGCGCGGTCGCGAGCGAGAAGATGCCGAATAGCGCGACCGACCACATCAGCACGCGCTTGCGCCCGAGCCGGTCGGCGAGACGTCCGCCGATCGCGGCTCCTGGCAGCAGCCCGAACGCGCCGATGCTGAACGCCCAGCCCATCTGCGCGACCGCGAGATGAAATTCGCGCGCCATGCGCGGTGCCGCGAGGCCGGTCGATTGCAGGTCCACGCCTTCGAGCAGCGCGACGATCAGGCAGAGCCCGATCGTCAGCGCGCCGCCGGCAAGAGGTTTCGTCGACTGTGTTGTTTGCGTTGTTCGCGTTGACTGCCGCATAAAAGTCTCCAATGTTGAGTCAGCGTCGCTCTTGCGGCGACCTTGCTGGATGAAATGAACGCTGCGCGCGCGGCATGCGGCGCCGTCGCGCAGCGTCCGGGTCATGAAGCCACTGCGTCGGTCGCGTGCGCGCGCTTCAGATCCAGTGCGACGTCGACGATCATGTCTTCCTGGCCGCCGACCATGCGGCGTTTGCCCAGCTCGACGAGAATGTCCACGGTCTTCAGGCCGTATTTCTTCGCGGCCACTTCCGAGTGGCGCAGGAAGCTCGAATACACCCCCGCATAGCCGAGCGCGAGCGTTTCGCGATCGACGCGCACCGGCCGGTCCTGCAGCGGACGCACGATGTCGTCGGCGGCGTCCATCAGCGTGTAGAGGTCGGTGCCGTGATTCCAGCCCATGCGCTCGGCCGCCGCGATGAACACTTCGAGCGGCGCGTTGCCCGCGCCGGCGCCCATGCCCGCGAGCGATGCATCGATACGGTCGCAGCCCTCTTCGACCGCGACCATCGAGTTGGCCACGCCCAGCGACAGGTTGTGGTGCGCGTGCATGCCCGTCTGCGTTTCGGGTTTCAGCACCGCCTTCACCGCGCGGAAGCGGTCGCGCACGTCGTTCATTGTCAGCGCGCCGCCCGAGTCGACCACGTAGATGCAGGTCGCGCCGTAGCTTTCCATCTTCTTCGCTTCGATGGCGAGGCTCTCCGGCGTGGTCATGTGGCTCATCATCAGGAAGCCGACAGTGTCCATGCCGAGTTCGCGCGCGTATTCGATGTGCTGCTTCGAGATGTCCGCTTCCGTGCAATGCGTGGCGACGCGCACGACGCGAGCGCCCGCGTTGTATGCGGCCTTCAGATCGTGGATCGTGCCGATGCCAGGCAGCAGCAGCGTCGCGATCTGAGCGTGCTCGACCACGTCGGCGACTGCTTCAATCCATTCGAGGTCGCTGTGCGCGCCGAAGCCGTAGTTGAAGCTCGAACCTTGCAGGCCATCGCCGTGCGCTACTTCGATGCTGTCCACCTTTGCGCGGTCCAATGCGCGTGCGATGTCCTGCACGTTCTGGATCGAGTACTGGTGACGAATGGCGTGGCTGCCGTCGCGCAGCGTCACGTCGGAGATATAGAGTTTCTTGTCCATGCGGGAAGTCTCCTTAAGCCTCTGATGCCTGCACGAGCGCCTGCGCCATGCGCTCGGCGGTCGCGAGCGCGGCCGAAGTCATGATGTCGAGATTGCCCGCGTAGGCGGGCAGATAGTGCGCGGCGCCTTCGACCTCGATGAAGATCGAGGTCTTCAGACCACTGAAGCGGCCGAGGCCCGGAATGTTCAGCGGCGCGCTCGCGCTGATTTCGTCGAACTGCACCTTCTGCTTCAGGCGATAGCCGGGCACGTACGCCTGCACCGCGGCGGCCATCTGCTCGATCGACGCCTCGACCTTCGCGCGATCCGCGAGGTCGGACAGCGTATAGACGGTGTCGCGCATCATCACCGGCGGCTCGGCCGGGTTGAGTACGATGATCGCCTTGCCCTTCGCGGCGCCGCCGACCACTTCGATCGCCTTCGAAGTCGTCTCGGTGAACTCGTCGATGTTCGCGCGCGTGCCTGGGCCCGCTGACTTGCTGCTGATCGACGCAACGATCTCCCCGTAATGGACCTTCGCGACGCGCGACACGGCCGCGACCATCGGAATGGTCGCCTGTCCGCCGCACGTGACCATGTTCACGTTCGGCGCGTCGAGATGCGCGTGGAGATTCACCACCGGCACGCAGTACGGGCCGATCGCCGCCGGCGTCAGATCGATCACGCGAATCGAAGGCTTGAGCTTTCGCAACAGCGCATCGTTCTTCACGTGTGCGCCCGCCGAGGTCGCATCGAACACGAAGTCGATGTCGTTGAACACGGGCAGACGAGTCAGACCTTCGACACCATCATGCGTGGTCGCGACGCCAAGCCGCGCGGCGCGCGCGAGGCCGTCGGAGTTCGGATCGATGCCGACCATCGCCGCGACTTCGAGATGCTTGCCGTGACGCAGGATCTTGATCATCAGATCGGTGCCGATGTTGCCGGAGCCGATGATCGCGGCCTTCAGTTTTTCGCTTGCCATATGAGTTCCCTATCGAATGCTTGCGAGTGCATGCTTTATGCGGAAAAAGTCGCGCGGACGCTGCCGAGACCTTCGATCTGCGCGCAGTAGGTGCCCGGCTCCTTGACGGCGACCATCGGGCCCAAAGCGCCCGTCATCAGCACGTCGCCGGCACGCAGCGGCGTGCCGAGCCGGACCATGCGATCCGCGAGCCAGGCGGCGGCATTCAGCGGATTGCCGAGACACGCGGCGCCATTGCCGCGCGACAGGACTTCCGCATCCTTCGATAGCGTCATCGCGCAGGCCGCGAGATCGATATCGCGCAGCAGGACCGGCCGGCTGCCGAGCACGAAGCGCGCGCTCGACGCGTTGTCCGCGACCGTATCGACGAAACGGATGTTCCAGCCTTCGATGCGGCTGTCCACCACTTCGATCGCCGCGACCGCATACGCGGTTGCGCGCATCAGATCGGCGTACGTGTGGCGCTCGTGCAGCAGATCGTGTTCGAGCACGAGCGCGATCTCCGCTTCGACCTTCGGCTGGATCAGCTCGTCCAGCGGAATCGGCTGGCCGTCGCCATACGCCATCGATGCGAACAGCGCGCCGAAGTCAGGCTGGTCGACACCGAGTTGACGCTGCACCGCCGGCGACGTGAGTCCGATCTTGCGGCCGACGACGCGCTCGCCCGCCGCGATGCGCGCGGCCACGTTGGCCTGCTGCACCGCGTACGCGAACTCCTCGGCGTCGGCCGGGTTCCACAGTTCGACGAAACGCGGGTCGTCGCGCAACGGCGCGATGGTCGCGCGCGTACGTTCCGATTCCCGCAGGCGCAGGGCCAGCGCGTCTATATTGCTTTGAGTGGTCATAGCGGGTTCCTGATTCGGTTAGACATGGGAAGTCACGGGTCGGGCATGCATCGCGCCAAAGCCCGCGATCCATTCGGGGATCGGACGGTAGTAATCGAGCGACGCGCGATACGGACCGCTCGCGTTCAGTGCGCCGAACGCGGCGATCCACGTGCGGATTTCGTGCGCGGACTTGCCGGCCTCGCGCGTGATCGCGCGGTTGGTCAGACCGTCGAGCGCGGTGAGTTCGCCGTCTTCGAGCAGCTTCAGGAACGCGCGATCCCATTCCGGATTGAGCGGATGCAGACGGCTGTCGCCCGCGGCGAACGCGCGCGCCGCCGCGATCGTGCGCGCCTCACGCGCCGCACGCGATTCGGCCGACGGATTGCGGCCCGCGATCAGACGCTCGGCGACTTCCTCGCTCGCGCCCGCGAGTTCCGGCACCGGCGGCTCGTGCGAGATGCCGCCCGAGCCGATCACGAGCACGCGTTGCTTCGAACGTGCGAGCGCTCGACCCAACGCATCGCCGAGCAGACGCGCTCGGCGGCATGAAGCCATCGGCGCGGCCACCGAATTAATGAATACCGGCACGACCGGATATCGATCGAGGCCGCCCGTCAGAATCTCCAGCGCTTGCGCGCAACCGTGATCGACCTGCATGCGGTACGAGACGGCGACGTCGACGTCGCTCGCGAGCACCGCTTCGGCAAGGTCGAGCGCGGTATCGGCGGGCACGTCCAGCGGACCGGCGAGGCTCTTGAAGTCGCCGATCGCGCTCGCCGATGCGCCGATGCAAAACGGCGGCATCACGTCATAGAAGAAACCGTTGTAATGATCGGGCGCGAACACGACGACCAGTTCGGGATCGAACTCGACGACGCGCGCACGCGCTGCCGCATGCACGCGCTCGACTTCCGCGACGACTTCGGGCGCGGGATCGTAATAGCCGTGCAACGGCGTGTGCGATAGGCATTCGAGTAGCATCGGCATATCAGGCTCCGGCGGTTGCAGCGGTGGCGAAAGTGGCGACGGCATCGGGCGCGAACGCTGCTTCGTTGCCATAACCGGCCACGTCAGCGCGCCCCGCCACGTCGAGATGCAGCCGCCGCGCGAGTTCGACGACGAGTTGCGACACCTGCTGCGGCGAGCCCATGCCCGCGACGAAACGATCGGGACGCAACAGCACGACCGATTCCGGCACTCGCGTGAACCAGTCCTTCAGCCGCGTGTTCACATCGCCGATCGCGATGACGTCTTCTGGCACGTCGTCATGGAAAGACAGCTGCGTGTCCGGCTTCGCGACCACGAAGCAGCCGCCGAGCCGCTGCCAGATCGCACGCGCCTGCTCCGACAAACCGAAGGTCGGTTCCGCGCCCCAGCCGACGATCGCGAAGCGGTTGCCGAGCACATCGTCGAGTCGCACGACCTCGCCGCTCACCGTGCGCACGCGCGGTTGAATGAACATGCGGCCGACCGGCGAATGACAATGCGGGTCGCGTCCATACACCAGACGGCCGAGCCGCGACTCGCGCTTCTCGCTCATCAGACCGAGCAGGCGGCCCGGCGCCGAATGCCCCGAGCGTTCGAGCGCGCGCGCGAGCCAGCCACGCTTGCGCGGCGTGCGCGCCAGCAGCACGACGCCGCTCTCATAGCGTGGCATCGGCTTGAAACGCATTTCGACGAAGTAGCGCTTGACCGCCGGGAACCAGTTGAACGTACGCACGAACGCGTCGCGAAACTTGATGCCGAAGCGGCTCGTCGGCGCGAAGATGTCGCCCGCGACCTCGGAGAGGTGGATCATCGAGCGCGCATGCGAACGGCGCTCGGCGGTGTAGCTATCGAGCAGCGCATCGCCGGCGACGCCCTTGACCACCATCGCGAGTTTCCAGCCGAGGTTGCTCGCGTCGCGAATACCGCTGTTGTAGCCCTGACCCTGCCACACCGGCATGATGTGCGCGGCGTCGCCGGCGAGCAGCACGCGCTTCACGCGGAAGCTGCTCGCGAGGCGCGCGTTGTGCGTATAGACGCGCTTGCGGATGTAGTCGACCTTCTCCGGCTCGGCGACGACCTTGCGGATCAGCGCGGCCATGTTCTCCGGCTTCGACAGCTCTTCCTCGGTCTCGCCGGGCATCACCATGAATTCGAAGCGGCGAATCCCGTGCGGCAACGCGGCCGACACATACGGGCGCCGCGGATCGCAATGCATGTACACGTGCGGCGAGCCGATCGGGTCATTGCGCACGTCGACGACGATCCACTGATTCGGTTTCGTGCGGCCCTCGAACGGCACGTCGAGGATGCGGCGCACGAAGCTGTTGCCGCCGTCCGCACCGACCATGTACGACGCGCGGATCGTGCGGCGGCCGCTCTGCGCGTGTTCCGCTTCGATCGTGACGCCGCTGCCGTCCTGCGTGAACGAGTTGACCGTGTGGCCGAACAGCACCTCGACGTGCGGGAAGCGTTGCAGGCCGTCGCACAACACGCGATCGGCCAGCGGCTGAATGAACGCGTTGCGGCGCGACCAGCCGAATTCGTCGGTGCGCGGCTCGATCGATGCGAAGCAGTGACCGTTGCTCGTGACGAAGCGCATCCAGTGATCGGGGGTCGTGTGCGGCAGCAATGCATCGGCGAGGCCGACGGACTGAAACACGCGCAGCGCTTCGTCATCGAGGCCGATCGCGCGCGGATAATCGATGATCTTGTCGAGCTTTTCGATCAGCACGACGCGCACGCCCTGCAGGCCGAGATAGTTGGCGATCATCAAACCGACCGGGCCGGCGCCGATGATCGCGACGTCGGTGGTGACGGGTCCACTGTGACCTTGCGCGGCCACCGGGTCGAGCGGTTGGGGCATGTTGTCTCCGTATGTCGACCAGAGTGACCGGGTCGAGATATTCACGGAGCGCAGCGGCTGGAACCGGCTGTCGCCATGGCGAAAAATCGCCTGCGGGCAACAGCTTGCGTCTCCATGAAATCGTTGATTTGTTGGCAGTCTAGGACCGGCCACCTGCCCGCTCAACAAAATCTGGAAATTGTGCGTAGAATGCACATAGTTGATTTGATTGAGGTTTTAAGTGACCAGATACACGAATGTGCGAGGTCTGTCGCGCGGCTTGCAGGTGCTGCAGGCGCTCAACTCGATGGACAGCGGCCGCGCGACGAGCCAGCAGATCAGCGAGCTGACCGGCCTGCATCGCACCACCGCGCGGCGGCTGCTCGAAACGTTGATGCAGGAAGGCTTCGTGCGACGCAGCGCGTCGGACGACAGCTTCCGGCTCACGCTAAAGGTGCGCGCGCTGAGCGAAGGCTTCACCGACGACGAACGCATCGCGACGATCGCGCCGCCGGTGATGGGGCGTCTGCTGCAACGCGTCGCGTGGCCGTCCGATCTGACCACGCCCGACGGCGACGCGATGATCGTCCGTGAGACCACGCACCGCTTCAGTCCGCTATCGTTTCATCGCGCAATGGTGGGCCGCCGTTTGCCGATCCTGCTGACCGCGGCGGGTCGCGCGTACTTCGCGATGTGCCCCGACGAGGAGCGCGAGGACATTCTCGATCTGCTGCGCGCGGGCGCCGGCGGCGAGGAGCAGAAGGCGCTCGCGTCGAACGACGCGTTGATCCGCAGCCTCGTGCGACGCGTGCGCGCGGATGGGTTCGGCTCGAATCACGGCGACTGGGCGGACCAGGGGAAGATCGGCGCGGTTGCCGTCGCGATCGTGTTCGAGGAACGCGTGCTCGCGAGCTTGAACGTCGTGTTTCTGTCGCGCGCGGTGTCGCTCGCGGAAGCGAAGCGGCGCTATGTGCCCGAGTTGCAGACGGCCGCGCGGGAGATGGTCGAGGAACTCGCGACGCAGACCCGCGCGAGGAGCGGAGCGGGCAAGACGCGTGCGGGACGCGAACGGAAGTCGTGAGGTGGCATTCGCAACCTTATCGAAATCTTAAGAGATTCATCCGTTAAAGCATCCTGCGAGGCAAAACCTTAACAGCCACTTAAGGCGCGCGAAAAATAGAAGAAATATAGTTCTCAAGCACTCTTGAACGACGCCGATAGACAGAGCGCAGTACTCGTCTTTTACCAGGAGAAAAGATGTCTATTCAGGCGGTTGCTCAAACCACGGCAGGGGCCATGGGCGCGGCAGTCACGTCGAGTTCCGGTTCGACAGCGACATCGACGGTGCCGACATCCAGCACGAGAGGTTCATCGTCAGCAGGATCGACGAGCGGCACCACCTCGTCGTCATACACCGTCAGGATCAGCAGCGCGGCGCGTGCCCTGCTCGCGGAATCCAGCGAAACCTCGGTTCAAACCGCACAGGAAGCGGCAAAGGGCGATCGTCAGGCTCAACGCCTGCTCGCCAGGGAGACTGCGGTCAAGGCCGGCTAACTACGCCAACCATTGACCCGCGCAAAGCGTGACCGCCGCTGAACTGGCGGCGGTCGCGGTCGAAGAGCTGACCCGGGTCTTCCATCGCGCCGTCGCTCACCCGGAATTCCGCTTCGATGCGGAAGATCGCTTTCAGTCCGCCGCCGAGATCTTCCGCGCCTTTCATGCCGAAGCGGCTGCCGCTGAACCACGGCTCGCCGTTGATACCCATCGAAATGGCGTGCTTGCCGTCGGCATTCGCATTGGTCTGATACGTCACCACGCTCAGATCCATCAAGCCATAAAGCTGCACGCTCGACTGCGCGTGAACGCTGCTCATCGCCAAGGCACTACCACCCGCCACCAGCCACCACCTGGTCTTTTCCCCCATCTTCTCCTCCGCTCCTTCTGTGTTGAATTGATCCGACATCGGCTTGCATAGCGAAGCCAAGAATAGTCAGAGCAACCCTTCACGCCTTTTTCGCGAAAGAGCGGTTGAAGTCGGTGAAAACACTGAAGCCGCTTGAAATTGACGACGGAACACGAGTCGATCAGAGGCGTTTTTGTGGAGCTGTCACTTTTAGGTCGACGCAAACGCTTCGCGCGGTTCTTCTTCGCGCAAGATATAACCGAGTCCGCGCAGCGTCATGATATTCGCGGTCGATGCCGACAGATGCTTGCGCAGCCGGTGAATATAGATATCGATCGCGTCGGCGCTCGGCTCTTCGTCGAGCGTGAAGATCTTGTCCATCAGCGTTGCTTTGGATACGGTCTTGCCCTGCTTCAGTATCAGCGCTTCGAGGATCGCGTGTTCGCGGCGGCGCAGCGGCAGACGTTCGTCCCGCAGCACGAATTCGCGTGAGTCGAATAGATACCGCAGATCGCCGCACTCGATCGACTGCCCTCTGTCTCCCGCGGCCTGACGGCGAATCAGTGCCTTGATGCGCGCCACCAGTTCGCGCGCGTCGAAAGGCTTGACGACATAGTCGTCGGCACCGGCCGAAAAGCAGGCCACCTTGTCGTCCGTCGAGCCGTTCGCGGTCAGCATCAGCACCGGCACGTTGTCGCGCTTGCGGCGCAGCCTCGCGAGCAGCTCCTTGCCGCCCATGCCGGGCAGGCGCAGATCGAGCAGCACCGCGTCATAGCATTGCAGACCGAGCAGCGTTTCCGCGCATTCGCCGTTCTGCGCCCAGTCGATCGCGAATTGCTCGACCTGCATCAGGTTCATCACCCAGCGCGCGAGGTCCGCGTCGTCTTCCACGAGCAGCAGTTTCATTCTTGTCTCCCTCTTTTGCGAGTCGAGCGACGTCAGGTTGCGCCGATCCATAGGCGCATCTCGACGGTCGCGACGAGGCCTGCGCCGCCTTCATTCGATTCCAGCATCACGCTGCCGCCCTGCCGATGCGCAATCTCGCGCACGATTGGCAAGCCGAGCCCTGTGCCTTCCGCATGACTCGACGCGCGATAGAAGCGCTCGAACACCCGTTCGCGCGCATCGGCCTTGATGCCGGGTCCGTTGTCGATCACGCGCACAATCGCCATCCCGTCGCGCCGCTGCGTCTGCACCGTGACGCGACCGCCCGCCTGCGTATAGCGCAGCGCGTTGTCGACCAGATTGGTCACCAGCGCAGCGGTCAATGCCTCGTCGCCGGTCACGTACAGGCCGTCTTCCAGCTCCGCGCCCAGGTCGATTTCTCGCGACTGCGCAAACGCGATCAGCTCCTCGAGCACGCCCGCGATCGACGCGCTCAGATCGATCCGCTCGCGCACGTTCAGCGGCGCGGCCGACTCGGCCTGCGCCAGCAGCAACAGTTTGTTGGTCAGCGTGGTCAACTTGCGGCTGCTCTTGTGCATGCCCGCGAGCGCTTCGGCAAGCGGGGCGTCGCGGCTATCGCGTTGCCGCGCGAACTGGATCTGTGCGGCCAGCAGCGCGAGCGGCGTGCGCAACTGATGCGCGGCATCGGAGATGAATTGGCGCTGCGTCGCGGCCTGCTGGCCCATTCGCGCGATGCACTGGTTGATCGCCTCGACGATCGGCCTCAGTTCGACGTGCAGTCGCGCGACGCGAATCGGTTCGAGTTGCGACGCATTGCGATCGGCGACGTCGTCCTTCACCTTCATCAGCGGCAGCAGTTCGAAGGTCAGGCCGAGGTAGACGAACACCACCGCCAGTACCAGCGTCAGGACTTCGCCGGACAATTGCGGCCGCAGCAGACGCCACACCATCGCATCGCGCGAGCCTTCCGTCTTCGCGACCGCAACGATCACCTCCTCGGTATGTCCCGAGTCGTAGAGCTGCCGCGCGTAGGCGACCGCGCGCGCCGCGCGGCCATCGGCGAAATGCGTGGAATAAAGCGTGGGCTTGTCGCTCACCTGCGGCGGCAGCGGCAAGTCGGGGATGCCCGCGAGCAGACGATGGCCGCTTGCCTCGACCCGATAGAAAACCGTGTCCTGTTCCGGCGATTCGAACAGTTCGAGCGCGGCCGGCGGAATCTGGATCGTCACGGAGCCGTTGTCCCAGTCGATATCCTCGCCGATGATCCGCATCGACGACAGCAACGCATTGTCCTGAACCAGGTCCGCGGTGTTCTGCGCGAACCGGTATGAAATGACGACGGAAATGGAAACGAATGCCGCCAACGGCAACAGCAGCCACCACAACAAGCGTCCGCGCAAACTGCCTGAAAACACGATGTGCCGATCCTCTTGTGCTCGAAGCCACCCACGCGGTCAGCCCGCTTTCAAGGCTTCACGTCATCGACGAACTGATTGGTAAACGTGCGCGACAGATCGATATGCCGCCCCTTCACCGCCGGATTGAAGCTCGACAGTACCTTCAGCACCGTCTGCGGACCGTCGGCTGGCATCTTGCCGTCGACGGTGTACATCGGCAGCGAGGCCTGCAATGCGCTGATATACAGCGCCCTGTCGTTGCCGATGTCTTCTTTTGGCATCTGCGCGGCGATTTGTTCCGCGCTGTGGGTGTGCATATAGCGCAGCGTCTTGACGAATGCGCGCGCGAGTTTCGCGGCTTCGTCGGCATGCGCGTCGAGCCACGTGCTTTGCACGTAGAGGCTCGACGCCGGATACATGCCTCCGAGCGCGGCGCGCGTGCCATCGACATTGCGCATGTCGACGAGTACTTTGGCGTCGCCCGCTTTCAATAGTTGAGTGACGGTCGGCTCGGTCGTCATACCCGCGTGAATGCGTCCTTGCCGCATCGCCGCGATGAAACTGCTGTCCGCGCCGACCGGCAGCAGCGTGTATTGCGTGGACCGCACGCCCGCGCGCTGTGCGAGGTACTGCGTGAGAAAACTCGTCGAGGAGCCGAGCCCCGTCACGCCGAGCGTTTTACCGCGCACGTCGGCCATGCTCCGGATCGAATCGGCCGATTTCGCCGCGACCAGTTGCACTTCGCCGGGCACCTGGCTGAACACGACGATCGTCTTCACTTCCTTGCCGCGTGTCTGCAGATCGATCGTGTGATCGTAGAAGCCGACCACGCCCTGCACCGCGCCCGCGAGCATTTCGTTTTCGCCGTCTATTCCGGTCGGCTGCGACAGCATTTCGACGTCGAGCCCTTCGGCCTTGAAATAGCCGAGCTGTTCGGCAAGACGCGCCGGCAGATAGATGAGCTTGTTGGTACCGCCCACCATGATCGCGAGTTTCTCCGGCGCGGCGGCTTGCGCAGGCGTCGCGAGTCTCGCGAGCGTGCACAGCGCGAGCGACGCCGCGACGGCGGCATAGGCCGCGCGCGAGAAACGCGTCAAGGAAAGCTTCATTGGGGGTGTCTCCGTTATCTTGTGTCTGGGCGCCGCGCGGGTCGCCTGCCCGTGATTTTGAAGGTGCGAACCCTTCCCGATGCTTTCACGGCTGTGCATGTTGCGCGAACCTCGGGTTTATCCCGATCACTTCGGCGTCGCGCGCGGAAACGTCACGGCGATATGCACACCCTTGCCGCCCTCGCCCGCCTTCAGCGTGATCTCGCCGTGATGGGAGTCCGCGATTTCGCGCACGATCGCAAGACCGAGGCCCGTGCCCTCGGTATCCGTCGACGCACGAAAGAACGGCTCGAACACGCGGCCGCGCGATTCGGCCGGAATGCCGGGGCCGTTGTCGGTCACGCTGACCGTCACCGCATTGGCCGCGGTATCAGCGTTCACGGCGACCGTCACGTGACCACCGCTGCCCGTATAGCGAATCGCGTTCTCGGCGAGATTCGCGATCAGTGCCTGCAACAAGCCGCGATGTCCGAGCACCGGCGCCGCGCCGTGCAATTCCGCGCCCAGATCGATTTCACGTGCCTGCGCGAGCAGGCCGAGATCTTCGACGACCTCCATCGCGAGCGGCACCAGATCGACGCGTTCCATTGCAAGTTGCGAGTTGTCGGCGGCCTCGGCCTGCGCGAGCAAAAGCAGCTTGTTGGTGAGCCCGACCATCGAGCGGTTGCTTCGATGCATCGCGGCAAGCGCTTCGTCGAGCGCGGGATTGAGGCCTTCCTGCTGCCGCGCGAATTGCAGTTGCGTGCCGAGCAGCGTGAGCGGCGTGCGCAACTGATGCGCGGCGTCGGCGATAAAGCGCCGCTGCGCCGCCACCTGCACGCCGAGCCGCGCGATGCACTGGTTGATCGCATCGACGATGGGCCGCAGTTCCGTATGCAGACGCTCGACGCGAATCGGTTCGAGCTGCATCGGATCGCGGTCGGCCACCTCGTCTTTCACCTTCATCAACGGCCGCAACTCGAACGTGAGCCCGATGCAAACGAGCGCCACCGCCAGAGCGATCATTTCGAGCTGGCGCACGAGTTGCGGCCGCCACAGCTGTTGCGTCATCGCATCGCGCGAGCGCACGGTCTTGCCGACCGTCACGCGCACGGGCCGCGTCGCGCCGTTGTCGTACATAAGCCGCACGATGTCGACAGCGCGCACCTGCTGGCCGTGCAACTGCGTGTAGTACGAATCCGGCACGTCGGGCGCCCGCAGCGGACGCGGCGGAAAATCAGGCGTACCCGCGAGCAGCCGCCCATCGTCGACACGCACGCTATAGAACACCTGGTCGCGATATGGCGATGCGAAGATCTCGAGCGCGGCGGGCGGCACATCGACACGCAGAAAGCCGTCGCTCCATTCGACCTCGCCCGCGATCATCCGCGCCGACGCGACCAGCTGATTGTCCTGCACCAGATTCGCGGTGTGCCGCGCGTTGTCGTACTCGGTCTTGCCGGTCACGAACACGTAAAGCGCAAGCGGTACGAGCAGCCACCACAGCAGGCGTATGCGTAGGCTATTGGCCATCGTTACTGGTCGTCTTCCCGCTTGCGCAGCAGATAGCCGAGCCCGCGAAGCGTGACGATCGCGGCCGAGCTGCCATCGAGCTTCTTGCGCAGACGCGAAATGTAGATCTCGACCGCATCCTCGCTCGGCTCGTCGGCGAGCGTGAAGATCGCATCGACGAGCGCCGGCTTCGTCACCGTCTTGCCGAGGCGCAGGATCAGCGCTTCGAGCACCGAACGCTCGCGCGGCGTCACGTTCAGCGGCGCGCCCTTCAGCGTGAACTGGCGCGTGTCGATGTCGAACGACAGATCGCCGCACACCACCTCGCCCGCTTTCGACGGCGACTGCCGCCGAATCGCCACCTTGATGCGCGCGATCAGCTCGCGCACTTCGAACGGCTTCACCAGATAGTCGTCGGCGCCGGCGCCGAGCAGCTCCACCTTCTCGTCGATCGAGCCGCTCGCGGTGAGGATCAGCACCGGCGTCGCGTCGCCACGCTGACGCAGCCGGCGCAGCACGTTCTTGCCCGACAGCTTCGGCAGGTTCAGGTCGAGCAGGATCACGTCGTAGTGATTGGTGCGCAGCAGGCGGTCCGCTTCATCGCCGTCCTGCACGGCGTCGAGCGCGAAGGCTTCCTGCTCCAGCATCTTCGCGAGCCAGTGCGCAAGCGTGGGGTTGTCTTCGATCAGCAGCAGCTTCATGGCGGCAACGGCAAAAGTCAGGTCGTCGATTGTGCCTTAAAACAAGGGGGCTGCGCGCATACCGTGTGGTTTGCCGCATACGTCCAGTGCCCGCCACGAGCGCAGTGCCGATCCGCGCGCAATTTCGGCGCATTTTCGGGTTAACACCCATGTTTTGCGCCAAACCCCGAAAGCTGGCAGAAGGTTTAGCGTTTCTATAATCACCCCCATTGACCCAGAAAAGCGCCGCGCACCACGGTCGCGGCGACCCACCTAAGGAGACTGCTTCATGCGTACCTTGCGCCAGATTGCCGCTGTATCAGGAGTTGCGTTCGCCCTTGCCGCCGCTTCGGCCGCCGCTCACGCCGAGAAGATCACGATCATGGTCGGCGGCGCCACCAAGATCATCTATCTGCCGGCCAAGCTCACCGAGCAGCTCGGTTACTTCAAGGACGAAGGCCTCGACGTCGAGATCCTGTCGCAGCCGGCCGGTGTCGATGCGGAGAACGAACTGCTCGCGGGCGCGGTGCAAGGCGTGGTCGGCTTCTACGATCATACGATAGACCTGCAGAGCAAGGGCAAGGAAGTGCAGGCGCTCGTCGTCTTCGGGCAAGTGCCGGGCGAAGTAGAAATGGTCTCGACGAAGGCGGCCGATTCGCTGAAGAGCATGGCCGACGTCAAAGGCAAGACGCTCGGCGTGACCGGCCTCGGTTCGTCGACCAGCTTCCTCACGCAGTACCTCGCGCAGCGCGCGGGCGTGCCGTCGACGCAATACACGATGTTGCCGGTCGGCGCGGACAACAGCTTCATCGCCGCCGTCAAGCAAGGCCGCATCGACGCCGGCATGACCACCGAGCCGACCGTCTCGCAACTGCTGAAGACCGGCGACGCGAAGGTTCTGGTCGACATGCGCAACGTGGACGGCACCCGCGCCGCGCTCGGCGGCACCTACCCCGCTTCGAGTTTCTACGTGCAGCGCGCGTGGGCCGAAGCGCACAAGGACGAGGCCGCGAAGCTCTCGCATGCGTTCGCGAAGACGCTGAACTACATCGCGACGCATAGCGCCGAGGACATCGCCGCGCAGATGCCGAAAGACTACTACGGCAACAACAAGGACCTGTACGTGAACGCGCTGAAGGCGTCGCTGCCGATGTTCACGAAGGACGGCAAGATGCCCGCCGACGGCCCGGATACGGTGCTGAAGGTGCTGTCAGCATTCAATCCGTCGGTGAAGGGCAAGCATATCGATCTCGCCAAGACCTACACCAACGACTACGTGTCGGCGCCGGTCAAGACCGCGTCGAAGTAACGCTTCTTTCATATTCACAGAACTGCGAGGCACCCGCCGATGAATCAACCTATGTCACGCGAGACGCCAGCGATCGAAATGCGCAAAGTGTCGTGCCGTTTCATTTCCCCGGACGGCAAGGCCACGATCGCGCTGCGCGACTTCAGCATGTCGGTGGCACGCGGCGAATTCGTCGCGGTGGTCGGCCCGACCGGCTGCGGCAAGTCCACCACGCTCAGCATGATCACCGGCTTGCTGAAGCCAACCACCGGCGAAGTGCGCGTGATGGGCGCGCCGGTGGACGGCATCGATCCGCGCATCGGTTTCGTGTTTCAGGCCGATGCGGTGTTTCCGTGGCGCTCGGTGCTCGACAACGTCGCGGCGGGTCCGCTGTATCGCGGCCGCTCGAAATCGGCCGCTTACGACGAAGCGAACGAATGGCTGCGCCGCGTGGGCCTCGACAAGTTCGGCAAGCACTATCCGCATCAACTGTCCGGCGGCATGCGCAAGCGCGTCGCGCTTGCACAGACTTTCATCAACAAGCCGGAAATCCTGCTGATGGACGAGCCGTTCTCGGCGCTCGACATGCAGACGCGCACATTGATGCAGGACGAGTTGCTGCAATTGTGGGGCGGCGCCGGCTCGGTCGTGTTCGTCACGCACGACCTCGAAGAAGCGATTGCGCTCGCCGACCGCGTGTTCGTGCTAACTGCCCGCCCCGCCACGCTGAAGAAAGTCTACGAAATCGATCTGCCGCGACCGCGCGTCACATCGGAGGTCCGCTACGACTCACGCTTCATCGAAATTTCGCGCGATATCTGGCATGACCTGCGCGAAGAAGTGCAGATCGGTTAATCAAGGAACGGCAAACATGTCTACAACCTCTCAACAGATGATGCCCTCGGGCATCGACGCCGCGTCGCTCGCTCACGTCGAGCGTATTGCGCAGAAGAAGATCCGCCAGCGCCAGGTTCTGGTGATCTCGCTGCGCATTCTCCTGCTCGTGGTCGTGCTCGGCGGCTGGGAACTGTCCGCGCGCCTGAAGTGGATCGACCCTTTCTTTTTCTCGATGCCGAGCGAGATCTTCGCGCAGATCGTCGACTGGTTCGTGAACGGTACCTCGCAAGGACCGCTGCTCACGCAGGTGTGGGTCACGCTCGAGGAAACGGGGCTCGGCTTCATCATCGGTTCGATCGGGGGCATCTTCTGCGGCATCGTGCTCGGCCGCAACAAGCTGCTCTCCGACGTGTTCAGTCTCTACATCAAGATCGCCAACTCGATCCCGCGCGTCGTGCTCGGCTCGGTGTTCGTGATCGCGCTCGGGCTCGGCATGGCATCGAAAGTCGCGCTCGCGGTCGTGATGGTGTTTTTCGTCGTGTTCGCCAACGCGTTCCAGGGTGTGCGCGAAGCGGATCGCTACATGATCGCGAATGCGCAGATTCTCGGCGCGTCGCGCCGTCAGGTGACGACTTCGGTCGTGATTCCGTCGGCGCTCAGCTGGATTCTCGCGAGCCTGCACGTGAGCTTCGGCTTTGCGCTGGTCGGTGCGGTGGTCGGCGAGTTTCTCGGCTCGAAGCAGGGCATCGGCTTGCTGATCTCCACCGCGCAGGGCGCGTTCAATGCGGCCGGCGTGTTCGCGGCGATGATTGTGCTGGCGGTGGTCGCGCTTGCCGCCGACTACCTGCTGACCGCGGTGGAGAATCGATTGTTGAAGTGGCGGCCGAGTTCGGTTTAAGCCACGGCAGCGCAGAGACCACAAACAGTAGTTCGCTTCACCGATGCCGCTCAGTCTTGTGGACTGAGCGGCATTTTTATTTGCTAACGCACATCCTGTCTCCCGCCAGCGAACTGTTTTTCGCAATACGTTGGCCACCTCGCAACACTTTCTTCTTTCAATCCCCCACCAGAAGCCAACATCCGGCTGCCAGCCCGTTCCATGCGCTATGGCACGCTCGATGCATACCCACCGCGCAAGTCAGGCGATTGCCAACATCGAACGCGGATCGAAGCGAGGTGAGTCATGTCGAGTGCACAGAGTCAACGCCGGTCAACCAACGGGTACGGCGGCCCGTTCATGCGCGCCAACACCGCGAATCGCCGCGATCGTCGTCATTCGAGCGGATTCGTGCTGTTCGGCTTGCACACCGCCGGCGTGATCGGTCGCGGACCGAAACGCCTCTGGCCGTATGTCCTGCCCTGGTTGTTCATCCTACTGACGATCGGTTCCATCTGCCTCGTCGTGCGCGGCGTGCTTACGCGTCAATTGCTGGTACCGCCGGTGGAGACACCGCAAACGCTGACCGAGCGCGGCTATACGGCGAACTTTCTCGCCGAGCGGATCATGTCGGCGATGAAGGAAATCGGCCAGGATGCCGAATCGATTCCGCACGACACGATGACCAGCAACGACGCGCAGCAGGACATCCAGATTCCGGGTCAGGAAATGTCGTATGCGACGACGGTGCGCTTCATCAAAGGCGTGCTCCAACGCGACGATGTCGCCGTGCACATCGGCATCACGAAGACGAATAGCAGCGCGGATTCATACGTCGCGCACGTGCAGATAGAACACGGACCGTTCAACGGCCGCGAAAGCACGGTGCCGTTCGAAGGGCGCGACCTCGAAAAGCTCGTGCGCGACATCGCAATCACGGCGATGCGCCTCGCCGAACCTAACATCCTCGCCAGTCATCTGTTCACGCAGGTGCAAAAGACCAAATGCTCACTCGCGCAATGCGACTATCGCGAGATCGTCGGGATCTATGACGAAGTCCTCGCGTTGCCCTCATCCGAGCAAGCCCAATGGGCAGTGGCGGGCAAGGCGTGGTTGCTCGACAGTCAGCAGCGCTCGACAGAAGCCGAGCAGCAGATCCGTGAAGCATTGACCCAATACAAGCACTCGGCGGTGCTGCGCGCGAGTCTCGGCATTGCGCTCGAACAGCAGAACCGCATCGACGATGCGCTAAAGGAACTGCGGGCCGGCGCGAAGGAAAAGTCGCGCACCGCTGAAAACCTGCGACTGCTCGGCGACGTGCTGTTGCATTCGAAGAAGCACGATCGCGAAGCACTCGAAGCATTCAGGCAGGCTGCCAAGATGAACCCCGACTCCGTCGACACGCTGCACGACTGGGCCGAGGCGCTCGTCAAAACCGGCCACGACGACGAAGCAATCGACAAGCTGTCGCACGCCGTCGCGTTGCGTCCCGATCTCGCGCCGTCCTATGTGGAATGGGGCCACGCGCTGGAACACAAAGGCGCCCTGCGCGAGGCCGCGCGCAAGTATGCACAGGCATTGCAGCTCGACGCCGGCACGTTGTCGGCGCGCGAACGCGAGCTGGCGCTCTCGACGGACTCACCGCCCGACGAAGCCGACACCCGGACATCGAGGCCTGACCTGCGCGTCAAGCCCGTTTCGAATCCCATGACGTCGTACCCGCTTCGGGCATCGCTCGATACGGTACGCGACGCCGTAGGACGGGCGATGCGAGCGGCCTGAGCCGCCCGCATTCGCCATTTGAGTTGGCAACACAGCCGAACAGGAGACAGTTCGATGGACAGCTTCGAAGATGCATTCAAATGCCTTGATCGGAAACGAAGGCGGGTACAGTTTCAATCCGGCCGATCCCGGCGGCGAAACGATGTGGGGTGTGACAGCGCGCGTCGCGCGCAGTGAGGGCTATAACGGCGCGATGAAAGACCTCCCGCTCGATACCGCCCATCAGATCGCCAAGCGCAGGTACTGGGACCCGTTGCATCTCGACGAACTCGATCCGAGCGTGGCTTTCCAGATTTTCGATGCGAACTACAACGGCGGCCTCGTCGTGCTGTGGATGCAGAAAGCGTCCGGCGCCAGGGAAGACGGCAAGTTCGGCCCCGACACGCTCGATGCGGTCAAGAACGCCGATCCGATGAAGTTCGTGATGCGCTTCGCCGCGTATCGTCTGCGGTACCTGCGGAACCTGCATTCGTGGCCGAATTTCAGCCGCGGCTGGACCGAACGCATGGCAGCCAATCTTCTCCTGGGAGCAGCATGATGGACTGGTCTAAAGTAGCGACGAACATCAACAGCACCGCCCCGCTTCTCGCCGGGCTCGTGGGGGGGCCGGTCGGCCTCGGCGTGACCGCTGCCGCCGCGATCATCTCGCACGCGCTCGGCACGCCGAGCGACCCGGCCTTCGTGGAACCCGCGTTGAACGACCCCGGCGCACTCGAAAAACTTCGCCAGGCCGAAAGCGCGAACTCGCTGCAATTGCAGCAGTTGATGGTGACGGCCGCGCAGTCGAGCCTCGCGCACGACGCCGACATGGCCCGCATCGCCACGAGCGACGCCGCGAATGCACGCGCGATGGGTGTCGCCAATCGCGACTGGGTTCCGAAGGTGCTCGCGATGGCCGTCACCACCGGCTTCTTCGGCATTTTGCTGCTGATGGCGTTCCAGCCTTTGCCGGGTACCAACAAGGATCTCGTCAACGTGATCGTCGGCGCGTTGGGAACCGCGTGGATCAGCATCATCGGCTATGACTTCGGCACGTCGGTCGGCTCGATGCGCAAGACCGAGCTGCTCGCGAAGCCGAGCGTGCCGATCACGGCCGATAGCGCGTTGACGTTGCGCGAACCGGCGTCGCAGTCGGGAGCGCACGCACCGGCGGCGGCCGCGCCGTCCGGCGACCACTTCCCATCGTTCGCGCCGGGCGGACAAGGTCCGATCTTCTCGGGCGGCAGTTGAGTCGATGCTACGTTAAGCGAATCATGCACGCGACGAAGTACATTGACCGTCGCCTGCATGTCCGTATCAAAGCAGGGCTCTTTCGCCAGCGCGCGTTTTGCGCTAAGTTGGCAACGCGAAAGTCCATCCCGTCCCGAGTGGAGCGATAAAAGATGAGTGACGTCGAGCAGAACGCGCAGAACGATCCGATCGAACACGTCGTGCTACTGTTGATGGAGAATCACTCGTTCGACCAGATGCTCGGCTGCCTCGACGCCGTGCACGACGAACTGGACGGCGTGCGCAACGCGGCCGGCAAATCGAACGCCGATGGTCAAGGCCACACCTTCTATCCGCGTGAAACGCGCGAGCGGCAGATGAAGCACGACCCGAATCACGAGCACAAGGCCGTGATGGAACAGATCGCCGCCGACAACAGCGGTTTCGTGCGTACGTTCGTGAACGACTACCCGAAGAGCAGCCTCGCCGCGCGGCAAGACGTGATGGGCTATTACCCGCTCGGCTTTCTGCCCGCGCTGCACACGCTCGGTTCGCAATTCACCGTGTGCGACCGGTGGTTCTCGTCATTACCGGGGCCGACGTGGCCCAACCGTTTTTTCGCGCTGACGGGTACGTCGAAAGGCGAGATCGAAATGCCTTCGGGACTCGACGGGCTCAATCCGCACTGGTACACCGAGCAGGATCAGGACACGATTTTCGATCGGCTGAACGCCGCGCGCAAAACGTGGAGCGTCTATTTCTACGACTTCCCCGCCTCGTTGCTGCTGAAGAACCAGCGACGCGCGGAAAACCTCGCGAATTACCGCTCTTTCGATAAATTCTTCGAGGACGCAGCGGGACCCGCCAATCAGTTTCCGCAATTCGTACTGATCGAGCCGAAGTACTTCGGCGAAGCGCAGAACGACGATCATCCGCCGCACAACATCATGAAGGCAGAGAAGCTGATCGCGGATACCTACAATGCGCTGCGCTCGAATCAGGCGCTGTGGGAGCGCACGTTACTGGTGGTCCTCTACGATGAGCACGGCGGGTTCTACGACCACGTATCACCGCCGGCCGACGTGCTCGCACCCGACGACCACACCGCGAGCTTCGATTTCAAACGACTCGGCGTGCGTGTTCCCGCCATCCTGGTGTCACCGTGGTGCGAAGCCGGCGTGTGCAACGAACGATTCGATCATTGCAGCCTGCTGAAGTACCTGTGCGACAAGTGGCAAATGCCACCGCTCGGCAAGCGCACCGAGGCGTCCGCGAACCTCGGTGTGGCGATTCGACGTGGCGGCGGCGCGCGCACCGATACGCCGCCGTTTATTCGCGTGCCCAATCAATCGCTGATTGCGCAGCACGTCGAACTGGAGCGCAAATCGTCGAATGGCAATCAGCATGGCCTGCATCATTTCGCCGACTATCTGCACGCGGAACTGGATCGGCTCGCCGCCGAGGCGGTCGAGGCGGCCGCGCAACTGGCACGCACCGGCAACGCATGGGTGCGCTTTAAGAGCGCGTTGGGCTCGCTGATGATGAGTCTCGGCCAGTGGCTCAGCAAGGACTTCTACGACGCACGCGACCAACGCGATGCACGCACGAGCCAGGCGTTCACGCGCTTGCGGCAATCGGTCCGTGAGGCGACGCCGGGCATTGCGCGAAACGATGCGGAAGAAACGGCCTCGTCCGTCAATCCGGTCTCGGAGAAATAGCACGCCGCAAAGCGGTGGTAGTGCGGAACGTTGCCGGATGCCAGAGTTCGTGAAATCGGGGACCTTGGATTTCTTCGACGATTTCAATAGTCTTAACGCAGTGGCCGATTGGCAGTGACGGTATCAGTGAAGCCGACGGCGAATCGTGCCACAGAAACCGAGAAATTCGGTTCGGGACCGCCGCGGCGCAGCGCCGCCGGCTATATTCCCGGCGACAAGCGCCATCGTGCGGACATCGGCCAGCTACGGATGTTGGTCGGCACCTTCGCGCGGACGTTCCGACGTCTGCTACCCCGCAGTACCCGCCGCTCGGGCAGGCCGGCTCCGTCTTGTTGTACTGCGATATGTTTGTTCGACGCCCGGCCCGCTTCATCGTCTCGATGATATACACGAGTATAAGAGCTCGACGCTCACGTACGACTGCGGCAACCGTTCGTAGAATGGCCGTCTTGGGACCATCCGCATATCATGGTTCCATGGACGGTGCGATTGTTATTTAGGAGGCGAGGATCGAATCGGCAGGCCTTAGTTTGGACGCTTGTGAACTGTTGTAGGACATCACCCGGCCAACGCGTTGACACAATGAGTCTCCTCAGGTTCCTACCTCCCCACCCCTGGGAAAAACGGAACCTCCTTCGAAGCCGGCTTCCGCCGGCTTTTTTTACCGAGCGGTCAGCGAGCGGCGGAAAGCGCCTGCCACCGGTAGACAGGCGCAGACCCCGGCCAGGTACGGCGCGTCGACCTCGACCTCGGGCCGAGGTTTCAACGTCGGCTGAGGTACAAGCCGTTGATTTGTTGCACATCGACGACGGCCAGAGCCAGGTACTGGCCGGCCAGGAATGCCCAATGAAGTTCGGGCTGCGGGGCATAAGGAGAGGAATACGATGAAAAAGTTTGGATACCCCCGCTTCACCGCCATCGAGCTGTGGGTCCTCGCCGTCTCCATCGTCATCGCAGTCGGAGTACAGATATGAGTGTAGCGCCCACGCCAGCGCATCGCTCGTGCCTCCCTCCGAACGACTTTTCCGACTGTCTGCTCCGCCCGGCCTTTGCGGCCGTTGGCGCCCCGTCCGATCGCAGCCTGTCCAATGGCTGCTCCCGAAAACTCGGAGGACTGAGGTCGAACTGTTTTCGACCGTTCGAGACTACCGTGACCGGGGTTCGTTTCTCGATACCTGGCATACACTCGTTCGGCGATAGCTCACGATTCGTCGCGCACCTCCTGGTGAGCCGCCTCCCTGGCTGTCGGCCACACCCGCTCCTCAAATTGATCAGACGGAACCGGCTCCGAATACAAAAAGCCTTGCGCAAAGTCACAACCCACGGCGGCGAGAAAATCACGTTGATCCGTCGTCTCGACCCCCTCGGCAATAACCTGCAATCCCAACTTGTGAGCGAGCATGACCATTGCTTCGCAGAGCGCCTGATTGCCGCCGTCGAAGCCGAGGTTCTGTACGAATGAACGGTCGATCTTGAGATAATCGATGTCGAAGCGCTTCAGATAGGCTAAGGACGAGTAACCGGTCCCGAAGTCGTCGATCGAAATCCCGATTCCTGCCTCCCGGAAACTCAGCAACTTCTCGTTCAATTCGGCGTCCAGTAATAGCCCTTCGGTTATTTCAATTGCCACGCTCTGTCTAGGCATGCCTTGCCGAATGAGGTATTCCGACCATTGGATACACACCAGATTGTCCTGGCGAATCTGCACCGGTGAAATGTTGACACTGATCTGAAACGATGGATGGAATCGTCGGCGCCATTGATGCGCCTGACGCACGGCCTGTTTGAACACCCAATCGCCGATCGGAACGATGAGCCCCGTGTCTTCGGCCAATGCGATGAAATCCAATGGACTGATCGTGCCGCGCACAGGGTGCAGCCAGCGAATTAGCGCTTCAGCTTTGTAAATTTCGCCAGTCGCCAGATTGACGATAGGCTGGTAATAAACACGGAACTGTTCGGCTTGCAGGGCGGTACGTAGATCGCTCGTGAGACGCCGGCGCTTTTCTGCCGCCACTTGCAACGCGGGCGTAAAGTAGTGGAAACAGTTGCGCCCCGCGGCTTTGGCCGCGTACATGGCCTGGTCGGCATTCTTGAAGAGAACATCCAGTTCTGTCCCGTCGTTAGGGTAAAGCGTGACTCCGACACTCGCAGAAATGAAAGCCTCGTCCGGACCAAGCTTGAAGGGTTGGGCGAGCGTGGCGATGATCGTCTTCGCGATCTGTTCGATGCTCCCGGTGTCGTCCAACTCGGGCAGAATCACCGTGAACTCGTCACCGCCAAGTCGAGCGACCGTATCGAATTCACGCACACACGAGGTAATGCGCCTCGCGGCCTCGATCAGCAGGATGTCGCCCATATCGTGTCCGAGCGAGTCGTTGACCTCCTTGAAGCGGTCGAGATCGATCAGCATCAAGGCCACCGGCCGCCCGGAGCGATGGGACACGCCGGCTTCATGCTCGAGACGGGCATGAAACATCTGGCGGTTCGGGAGATGGGTCAGCGCATCGTAATTAGCCTGTTTCCATATCGTTGCCTCGAATGCCATCCGGTCCGACAAATCACGACCGACCGCCAACACGGAGTTCACCTCGCCCGACGCGTCGATCTCGGGAGTGAGCCTGATATGGCTGCACTGTTCCTGTCCGTCCTTACTGAGCCATCTCAGTTCGAATTGGCGACTTTTCCCGGTTGTAATGGTTTCGCTGATCTTCTTCTCGTAAGCCAGCGCGTTAGCACCGCCCGGTATCTCT
Source organism: Paraburkholderia sp. UCT70 (assembly GCF_050434085.1). Classification (NCBI taxonomy): domain Bacteria; kingdom Pseudomonadati; phylum Pseudomonadota; class Betaproteobacteria; order Burkholderiales; family Burkholderiaceae; genus Paraburkholderia; species Paraburkholderia sp. UCT70. Next base: position 3,279,398 of record NZ_JBNPVZ010000002.1, read on the forward strand.
GAGGGCCGTTTGCCGAGCGATTCGCGAAGGCTGCGGGCCGCCGAGACACAGAAAGCCGGATTGGCGTAGGTGCGGCGCAGCTCCCGGTCGTAGCGCGTGATCGTATCAGGTGAATTCTCGATCAACGTGCGCGACTCCTGCTCTTTGGCGACGAGCTCGGCCGTTCGCTCGATGACCGTCTGTTCCAAAGAAGCGTTGATCTCGTTGATCTTCTGGATCTTCTGCCCGATCGCCGCACTCATTCGTTCGAACCTGTGCGCCAATCTGCCCAATTCATCCTTTACGCCAATCTCACTGCGCGTGTCCACCGATGCCTCCGCCTCTGCGCCCGCATCGCTACCGGTGTCGTCCATCCTTCGCACCAGATCTTTGAGCGGTACAGAGATGCTGTGTGAAATGAAGTTGGCGAGGAAGATCGAAAGCAGAAACCCCGAAATGCCCACCAGTATGATCTGATCGCGTACGGACTGTGCCTCCGCCGTCAACTTCTTCTCCGGGATCGTACTGACCACAAACCATTTTGTGCCGGCGATACCCGTGTATGCAGCGAGATATCGGCCGCCATTCTTGCCATGGAAGTCGACGAAGCCATTTGGCTCGCCGTGCGGATCGGCGTTTGTGATTCTTTCGAGCAGACCCGGTTCAGCCTTTCCGCCGGTGCTCATTGAAGAGCCATCGGCACGAACAATCAGCTTGTCGCTGCTGGCGTCAAGTACATAGATCTCTGTTCCACTGCCCACGGCGACGTCATTGAAAATCGTTGAGAAATACTCGGGGCGAATCACTAGAACCAGATTACCGATCTGCCGATTGTCGCTCTTGCCGATGATGGCGCGCACCATCCCGAGATCTTGCTGACCGGCCCCGTTGTCATAGCTACCCCAGTAAGGCCGGCCATTTCGATCGGGAGCCTGCTGGACCAGATGCACCACACTCCGCGTCAATTGCGCGAACGCCTGGGTGTCCGTGATCCGGTTGTCCTTGTCGAGCAAATATTTCTGGTTGATGAAATCAACCGCGCCGTAGTGCTCCAGGAGCAGTCGGGTCAGATCCTGGCGAGCTTCGCTCTGCTCCTTTTCATTGCCGTGTGCGACGCGGGTCAGCGCATCTTGAACCTGATCGGAGAGCACCAGAAGGCTGCTCTCCGTCTCGATCTGCTCCATCCGCAACGAGATGTTTTTGGATACCTGTTTGACTACCTCTTTGGAAAATATCTCCGCTTTCTGCTTGAACTCTGCTGTTGACTCCACATACGATATGTAGCTGGAGACAAGTATCGGTATCAGCGAAAGCAGGATAAACGCGGTTACCAGCCGGTAGCGAATTTCGACCCGGCGCAGCAGATCCAACGAGAAGTAGGCGAATGCGCTTCGCAGCCAGGCGATCAGTGGGCTCATTTGTAGTGCATCTTCGCTTCATTCTTAACAGACTCGTCCAGGAGTTTTGCAGCCTGCATTGGCGTGATTTTCCTGAACAGCACATCCTGCATCAATCGATGCAAGCGCTCGATGGAATTGGAGGGTAGAAACGAATAGTACGGGCTGCCGGTCACAGCATAGCGACTGACCATGTTTGTGTAGTCAACAATCTTCTGATCGCTCACCACCGTCCCCGGGAACTGCTTGAATGGGGAAATGTTCTGGCGCTTAGTCTGGAGGATGGAAAACCCCTGCCCAGCGACGAACTCGAGAAAACGCATTGCCGCGGCCTTGTTGGGCGTTTCCGACACCGCAAACCCGGTTTCGCTGCCGATCACGGGCACCACCTGCTCGCCTGGCGCGTTCCAAGGCGGGATGAGCACGCCAACTTCAAACGGATTGCCGTGCAGCAACAGACCGGCTGCCCAGCTACCGTGAAAAGCCATCGCGACTTTGCCCTCCTTGAATAGCCGTATGCCATCATCGTAGCCAGTTGTCGTGAACGATTCCTGTACGAAACCCCGTTCCGGCATCAGCCTGATCCTGGCGAAAATATCCGCTACCTGGGGGGTGTTCAAATCCAGCGTGCCATCGCTGATTTTGTCCTTCCAGTCTGGCTCGCGCGCAACCACATTGTTAGCAAAGCCTGAACTGAAGGGGCCGTTGCCGAGCATATTTGGGAAGCCGCCGTTCCACATTATTGGCGTATAGCCCGCACGTTTGAGCTCTTCGCAAACCGCCAGAAATTCGTTGAAATTGGTCGGCAGTTCCCTGATCCCCGCCTTCGCAAACATGTCCTGGTTGTAATAGATCAAAGTCGTAGCCATTCCCCCCGCTATTCCAAAGTGCCTGGATTGGCGACTGGTCCAGTCCTTTTTGAGAGGATCGAGCATGTTGTTCCAGGCGGATGTCTTGCTAACGTCGGCGAGGAGCCCTTGATCGGCCAGGTCGGCCGCGTAGGCATTCGGGTTGATACTCACCAGATCGGGCAAGTTGCCGGAGGCGATCCGCGGCTTGATATTTTCTTCCACCGAATTGCCAATCATGAACTGCACATCCACGTGTATGTCCGGATTCAGCTTGCTGAATTCGGCAGCAATCTGAAGCATTTCCTCCGGCCAGTCAGGAGCCCAGACCAAGGCGGTGATGGTGGTACTGGCCGGTCCGCTCGTGCTCGAAGAATCGTGGTCTCGCTGATGGCAACCGCACAACGAGAAAAGAATGAAACAGGCCAGGACCGACAGCAAGGAGCCAAACTCGGTTTGTCGCACGTGGGGTTCACTTTTTCAGGTTCGGCATGGATTGGGCGGCCCTCGGCAGAGGCTATGGGCGCATTCGATGGCAAACCGGTGAAACTTTCATCGCGGTCGAATCACTTGCATAACCATGGCGGCGTCCCTGCAGCGGTAAGTTGTGACGAAGCCCGGCATGCCGCTGCGCATTTCATCACAAATCTTTCTCGCTGCCGGCCAATCTTTTGTCATCGACGACGCCTATCGATCGGCACCGGAATGCATATAAAACAGGACTGCTTGGAGCTCTTGACGGGTCGGCGCTCACACGGCATATCGGCAACAGACGCAGATACTTTAACTGCAGGGTGCCCGAATCTCGCCGGCATGACGGGAAGTCGCCGATACGAGGGGAGCGGCTCAGACGTCACGTCGTCGATGACGCGATTTGGATTTGCCCCTGTACTCGACCGCCCGGATCAATCACGAACTGTGGCAGCAGTCGTTCACCGACCTCGCATAGTTTTCATGTCCTGTGACACCGGACACACGTTTACGTGTTAACCCTAAAAGCTCCGTCGCTTTATATCAATTTTCGCAACAACATTACCTATCTCACGACTTACTCTGTCCAGTTCGCCAAATTACAATGCAATCACTGACTACGAACAAGCAAGTTCGCAGCAAGATAAAACCCTGAACTGGAGGTAAGTATCATGAAATCGCTGATTCAAGCCGTTGTCATCGCCGTCGCTGTCGCCGCTCCGGTCGCCGCGTTCGCGCAAGCCAACCAGCCCGTGACCCGCGCTCAAGTACGCGCCGAGCTGATCCAACTGGAAAAGGCCGGCTATCAACCTGGTCACGCCGACCCGCACTACCCGGCTGACATCCAGGCTGCGCAAGCCCGCGTCGACGCGCAAAACGGCGTCGGTCAGGCCGCTACCGGCTTCGGTGGTGTGGTGAGCGGTACGTCGCAAACGAGCCATGCGGCTCCGACGAGTGGCCCGAAGTCGGTCTACTTCGGTCAGTAAGCGGTAGATGGCAGGCGGTTCGTCAAGCGCAGCTGTGTGGCCACGAAGCCCTGCGGCGAAACGAACCGCGAGCACTTCCAAATAGCGCGTCCTTGCGACGCGCACCCCGATTCAAATGAACTGGCCCGCGACTCGGGTATCTCCGAGCGCGGGCCAGTTCATATGTGGTTACCTCCGTCATCGGGCTCCCGATGACTTCGCCCAGGCCTTCACGGTCTGGGCGCTTTTTCGCGCCGCTCTGCATGCGCCGCGATGAATTCTCAGCTGCCCGCGCTCAGTCGCGTGCGATCAGATTGCCGACCTGGCCGCGCCCGGTCACGAGGCAACTCGACAGGAAGCTCTCGCTCTGCGCGCTCGCGCCAGCGTCACCAAAGCCCTTTTTCAACGCGTCCGATTTGACGAGCGCCGCGCCCTGGTGACACGTAATCGTGCCGACCTCGCCCGCCTGCGCACGCATCAACGCGCGATCCGCCATCAGATAGCCAAGCAAAAGCACCAACGCAATATTGAACGCTTGTCGCATGGGTCGCCTCCTTTTCGAAGAGACTAACGTGAAGCGCGAATGCAGTGGCCTGGGGCTTTCCCGATTGTTGAAGATTCAATGATCCAGAATAAATCGCGGCTACTGCCGGCGATTCGTAGTGCATTGAAGCGATTCAGTTTTATTCGATGCGCGTGACTGTGCGCGCAATCGTAGGCGTTTACGCCTACAGCCGAGTTTCGATCCGCGCGATGCGGCTATTGATCGCACGGCGCACCAGCGCATTCGACGGCACCAGCAGCAGCGATGACGCGATGATCCGATACACGTCATGGCGCGTCACCTTCGACACTTTCGCCGGATCGAGCCACGCGTCGTTATCCGCGAGCAGCAGTAAGGTGTCGAGGCCGATGAGGATCGGCCACAGGCAGGCGAGCCGCAAACGCACCGCGCTCACCGGAATCGCGAGCGTATAGTCGAGCGCCGCGCGGAAATGATCGAGCGTCTTGCGCAGCAGTTCGACGAGCAGCGGCCGCGCGCGCATCGAATTGGCCGGTTGCAGCAGATCGCGCGCGCTCAGACCGTGGCGCTCGAGCATGCTCTGCGGCAGATAGCAGCGGCCGATGCGCAAATCTTTTCCGCAATCGCGCAGCACGTTGGTCAGCTGCAATGCCTTGCCGAAACGCACGCCACGCGGCTTCATCGTGTCGGGCTGTTCTTTCAGCGTGCCCGGCATGTGCGCGTAAGTCATCGTGGTCCAGAACTCGCCGACGCAGCCCGCGACCAGATACGTATAGCGATCGAGTTCGTCGTATTCGCGCAGCGCCTCGAGCTGGCCGGAGCGTTCGTCGGGGAACGTGCGCAGATCGAATTCCATGCCCTCGGTCAGCGTCGTGACGATCGCGCGCACCGAGTGGCAGTCGGACTCGCTCAGTTGCGCGAGCACGTCGAGCGCGGGGCTCAACGATTCGAGCAGCAGCTTTTCATCCGACTGCGCCTGCTGACCCGCGACTTCCGCGGCGATGCGCTGGAACGGCGCGCTGTCGACGGCCACGCCATTGACCTGATCGCGCAACGCGAGCAGCAATTCGAGGCGTTGGCCCGGCGCGATCAGCGAAGTGTCCGCAATCGTATCGGCAGCGCGCGCGAGCAGATACGCAAGGCCGATCGGATCGCGCATGCCGATGGGCAGCACGCGCAGGGTCAGATAGAAGGAGCGTGAAACGCCTTTCAGGAGCGGGCCGAGAAGAAAGGCCCGGGTCGGATTCGGCATGGGTTGGATCGGTTGGCAAATAGGCGGGTGAAAGCCCGCTGGGATCAGGCGCTGCCGAATTGTATACGGCGAGGCGCGTCACCCGGTACACCATGAACGAGCATCAGAAGCCGTCCGCCGAAGCCGGCGCCATTCGCAGCCGCCGTTCGAACCTGCACCTGACCTATGTGATCGGCAGCCTCGACCGCATCCTGCGGCGCCGTATGAGCGAAGCGCTCGCCTTTCCGTTTCATTGCATCGGTTTGCAAGTTCGACCGGCCACCGCACTTCACTCCCCACTCATACCGCATCCACCGGGCCCCTCGCCGCCGGCCTTTTTCGCCCTCTCACGCGGCCCTGTCGAGCACACGCCGTTCGCCGGGCACGCGTTGCCGGATAGACTCCCCGCATTTCACGCCGCGGGACACTGTCGCTCGCGATCGGGAATGGGGATTGCTGCCACGACGGGGTTGAGCACAGGACGGTTACGACCAGGCCGTCGCTTGCACTTTGAACGACACATCGACAATGACTACCGACGCATCCAACACGTCTCGCCCGTCCGACGCGGCGCGACCTGACGCGGCCCGGCCTGACGCGGCGCGACGCAATGTCGAAACCGGCGTGCCCGGTTTCGACGAGATCCTCGGCGGCGGTCTGGTGAGCGGTGGCGTCTATCTACTGGAGGGCAGGGCCGGCGCCGGCAAGACGATCCTGTCGAGCCAGATCGGTTTTCATCGGGTGCGGCAAGGCGAGAAAGTGCTGTACATGACGCTGATCGCCGAATCGCACGACAAGCTGCTCGGTCACCTGAAAGGCCTGAGCTTTTTCGACGAAGCCGCGGTCGCGCAGCAGATGCTGTTCGTGTCCGGCTATCACGAGCTGATGCAGGACGGACTCGACGGTTTCCTGAAGCTGATCGCGTCGAGCATCTATGACTACCGGCCGAGCCTGATGATCATCGACGGCTTTCGCAGCGCGCGCGAATTCAGCGAAACTGAGCTGTCGCTGTCGAAGTTCATCCACGAGCTGAACGCGCTGGTCGCCGCGATGGACTGCACGACACTGCTGCTCGCGCCGCTGTCGGGCAACGAGTCGCATCCCGAGCACACGCTGGTGGATGGTCTGATCGAGCTGAACCGCTATCACGACGGCATGCGGCGCGCGCGCGAAATCGAAGTGCACAAGATGCGCGCGCGCGATCATCTGATGGGCAAGCACTTCTTCCGCATCGCCGGCAGCGGGCTGCTGATGTTCCCGCGCCTCGAAGCGCAGTGCGCGGAGCAAGCGGGCCCCGTCGATCTGAAAGCCCGGCTCGGCTTTGGCTTGCCGCATCTGGACAACCTGCTCGGCGGCGGCTTCGCGCAAGGCTCGACGACCACGCTGATCGGCCCGTCGGGCGTCGGCAAGACGCTGCTGTGCCTGCAGTTCCTCGCGGCCGGTCTCGCACGCGGCGAGCGTTGCGTGTATCTCGGCTTCTACGAGGGTCCGCAGAGACTCATCGGCAAGGCCGAAGCGGTGTCGATCGCGCTTGCCGATGCGTGGCAGGACGGTCGTCTGATGGTGCTTTGGCAGCCGGCGATCGAACTCGCGGTCGATGAAATCGCGTCGAAAGCGCTCGCCACCGTCAAGCAGACCGGCGCGACGCGCATCGTGATCGACGGCGTCGAGGGCTTTCGCGATTCGGCGTTGCGTACCGAGCGCTTCGGCCTGTTCCTGAACGCACTGCTGCATCAGTTGCGCGAAGCGGCCATCACGACGCTCGTCACGGAGGAGCTGCCGCTGTACAGCGATCCGGGTCACGCGAAGGCCGTGCGCGTGTCGGCGCTGACCGAAAACCTCGTGCTGCTGCGCTACGCCGAGACCGAAGGCGGACTGCGGCGCGTGATTTCGGTGGTGAAGCAACGCGAAAGCGCGCACGACACGTCACTGCGCGAACTGTCGATTTCGTCGCAAGGACTCGACGTGATCGACGGCTCGCCCGGCGCCGCGGGCATCCAATCGACGCCGGGCCTGTCGGCCACGCTGCAATTGCGGCGAAAAACCTAGCCGCCCATGAAAACCATTCTGGTGGTGGACGACGAGTTCGACATCCTCACGGTGTGGCGGCTGCTGCTGGAACGACACGGCTATGCGGTACGGACGGCGTCGAACGGCTCCGTCGCGCTCGAACTGGTCCGTTCGAGCCGGCCCGCTATCATCGTGTCCGATTGCATGATGCCGGTCATGTCGGGCATCCAGTTGTGCGCGGCGCTGTATGAGGACCCAGAGCTGCGCGACATTCCGATCATCCTGTGCAGTGCCGCATCGGACATTCCGGTGCAGCCGAATCCACATTTTGCCTACACGCGCAAGCCGCTTTCGTTCGACCAGCTGCTGGCCATGCTGGTGCGCATGGGTGGTTGACGGCCGCCCTTCCTGCCCCCGCCTTCTCTGCCCCTTCCCCCCGCTAAAACACAGCTTGAGACGCTCGCGCCATTTGTCGAGCGTTTGCAGCGTTCTGCGATTCTCCGTGGCCTTTTACAGTAGGCCATCGATCGCGCATGGCCAGCAACCCGCAGCGCGACGCAACTTTCGGAGGTCGTCATGAACAGCAATCGTGGTGCGGTTCCCGCTGGCTTCTTGAGCATCGCGGTGGGTTCGTTGGCGCTGGCCAACCTGTGGCGCGTAGCAATCCGCCTGTGGCACTTGCCGGCCGTCGCCGGCAGCGTGGTGACGATCGCGGCGCTCGCCGTCTGGGTCATCATTCTGTTCGCCTACGCGCACAAGTGGTTCGCACGGACCGCCGATGCACGCGCCGAACTGGACCATCCGGTGCAGTCTTCGTTCGTCGCGCTCGCGCCGATCTCCACGCTGCTTGCCGCGCAACTGCTGCAGCCGTACGCGCATACCCTCGCGCTGACGCTGTACTGCATCGCGGCGATCGCGCAACTTGGGCTCGGCGTCTATCTACAGGGCAAGCTGTGGCAAGGCGGCCGCAAGCCCGAACTGACCACGCCGGCGATCTATCTGCCGACGGTCGGAGCGGGCTTCGTCGCGGCGGCGAGCTCGGCCGCATTCGGCTTCCATCAACTGGGCGAGCTGTTTTTCGGCGGCGGCATGCTGGCGTGGCTCGCGCTCGAATCGATGATCCTGCATCGCGCCGCCGTGCATGAACCGCTGCCCGAAGCGCTGCGCCCGACCCTCGGCGTGCAACTCGCGCCGCCAGTCGTCGGTGGTGTCGCGTATTTGAGCCTCACCAGCGGCACGCCCGATCTGTTCGCCTACGCGCTGCTCGGCTACGGTCTCTATCAGGCGCTGATGCTGCTGCGTTTGCTGCCGTGGATCCGCCAACAGGCATTCGTGCCCGGCTACTGGGCGTTCAGCTTCGGCGTAGCGGCGTTGCCGACGATGGCGCTGCGTCTTGTCGAACGCGGCGCGACGGGTCCGATCGAATTCGCGGCACCGGTTCTGTTCGTGGTGGCGAACGCGATCATCGCGATTCTGGTCGTGAAGACGCTTCAGCTGCTCGTGCAAGGCAAGCTGATGCCGCCCGTGGCGGCGAGTTCGACGGCGGCGGCGCCGGTCACGCAAGTCACGACGGCCGCGCGAATCGCCCGGGTTCGATAAGCTGCGGGCAGCGACCGAACGCGGCGGCGACGCGCAAAGCGTCCCGCCGCGTTTTTGCGTTTATGTCAGAACCCGTGCAACGACACGACGATCAACGCAGCCGCGACGATCGCGACCACGTCCTCGATCAACGCCGCGGGCGCATCGCGCCCGAACATGCTGGCGAGCGAACTGCGCACCTTCGCCCCGCCGAGCGTGCCGATCACCGCGCCTACCGCGCCGACCACCGCGCCCACCACCCCGACGATCATGCCGCCCGCCAGGCCGCCATGCGCGCCGCTGATCGCCGCGCCGCTCAGCGCGCCGAGCACGATTCGCGCGCCGAACTGCAGCGGCACCTTGCGGCTCGGCGTTTCGGGCAATTGATCCGTGATCAGTTCGATGACCGCCAGCACGGTGAAGATATACGGCGTGGCCGCGAAGCCGAGGAACGCAAGCGATGTGCCTTGCAGCGGCAGCCATCCCAGACGCGCGGCCCAACTGACGGCGGTGGGGGCGATCATCGCGCGAAGGCCGGCGACGACGCCAATCAGCAAGGCCAGAACATACACGGACATAGCGGACTCCCGATCGAGGGCAATGATGCAAGGTTGCACGAGCCGACGGCTTACCTGGACGAACGTCGGCAGAACATGTCGAGCATTCCATCTGGACAGTCAACTTCTCACCACCTACATCGAGGCAATCCGTGGCGGCCGTTCACCGTTGCTCACAATTGCCGGCTCTTCATTGCCGACCCGCCATCGCACGTCTGGCGCGGCGCCGGGCATGCGATTGCCCCCGTCGATGTGGCCCTAGTGTCGCACAATTCGACTGGCGAATAACAGACAGGGAGTCGGCGAAGTGGGCCGATGGTGATAAGTTAGCCCACTCACAAGAAAATCTTGTATCTGCACCATGAGACCGTATCTTCCGCTGAACGCGCTGCGCGCGTTCGAATCGTCCGCGCGGCATCTGAGCTTCACGCGCGCGGCGCAAGAGCTGAACGTGACCCAAGCCGCGGTCAGCCAGCAGGTCCGCTCGCTGGAGGAGCGGCTCGGCACCGCGCTATTCAAGCGTTTGCCGCGCGGCCTCGCGATGACCGACGAAGGGCTCGCGCTGCGCCCCGTGCTGTCCGACGCGTTCGATCGTATCGAGGCGGTGCTCAAGCAGTTCGACGGCGGGCATTTTCACGAGGTGCTGACGGTCGGTGTGGTCGGCACGTTCGCGGTCGGCTGGCTGATGCCGCGCCTGAAGTCGTTTCGCGACGCGCATCCGTTCGTCGAGCTGCGGCTGCTGACCAATAACAACCTCGTCGACCTCGCGACCGAGGGCCTCGATTTCGCGATCCGTTTCGGCGACGGCACGTGGCCCGGCTCGCTCGCCACCAAACTGCTCGACGCGCCGCTCGCGCTGCTCTGCACGCCCGAGATCGCCGCGCGCCTCGCACGGCCCGACGATCTCGCCAACGAAACGCTGCTGCGCTCGTACCGCATGGACGACTGGATGAACTGGTTCGCGGCCGCGGGCATCGCGCCGCGGCCGGTGCGCGGACCGGTGTTCGATTCGTCGCGGTTGATGGTGGAAGCCGCGATACAGGGCGCGGGCATCGCGCTCGTGCCTGCGTTGATGTTCGAAAGGGAGATCAATACCGGGCGTCTGGTGCGCCCGTTCGACGTCGAGGTCAAGGCGGGCAGTTACTGGCTGACCTGCCTGAAGGGCAAGCCGATGACGCCGGCGATGTTGCTGTTCAGTCAGTGGCTCGCCAAGGAAGCGGCCGCGGCGGGTCACGCATGAGTTCCTACGCGGCTGTGCGGCAATACCCGTTCATCGCGGGCCGCTCGGCTTGCGGCGGGAACACGTTCCACGAACCGTCGCCGTGGCGGAAGAAGAAAATCGACAGCAATCCTTCCGGCTTCAACGCCTGCACACATACATAGCGTTGCTGTTGCGACGCGCGATGGCAGAACCGCACCACGCGCGCGGGCATCGACGGCGTGGGCGCGAGCCATTTGTCGACGACCCAGTGCAAGCTTTTTTCTGCGGCTATCATGATGTTCTCCTCGAATCGTCCCGTTCCTGACGCGCTGCGTTCACGCGACTTGCGCGAGTTGCGCCACGCGGTGTTCGTTTCTCGCCCCGCTCTCGACAAACGCCTTCACGAAGCACAGCAGTGCGCGCATGCCCGTGCTCGGATGGCGCAAGCAGCAATGCACCTGTTCGCTGCGGCTTTCGCCGAGCAGACACCACGCGCAGAAGTGTTCGCAGTTGTTGGTCAGCAGGCGATAGCGGTTTTCGCCGAGGCGGGAGCGCGCGCGGCGCACCGCATCGGTGCCGACGTAGATCGCGCTCGGCGTCGCGCGAACCGACAGCGAATGGCCGGCGGCGAAGCGCGCGAGTTCGACTTCCTCGACCGGTCCGCGATGCGCGGAGGCCGCAAAGCCCGAGTAGTGCACGACGCGGCCGTTGCCGACATAGATGCCGTGATGTTCGTAGCCGTTGCGTTGCGTGACCAGGTGCGCGCCGATCGGCAGATCGATCGTCGATGATGCGGTGGTGTCGCAAGCGGCTGCGGATTGCGGGTCGTCGTCGCGTGTATCGAGCGTTTGGGTGTTCATGGCTGGCCTCGTTCGCATTTCCAACACTGTTGCGACAGCTTTTGCATCATCCGGGCCAGGCGCCGGAAAACCCCTGTTTACAGGGTTGACGGCCGATTGAGCGGTTTTCTGAAGAGGTAGATGTCAGGACGGGACCAACAGAAATCGCGCTGCTCTGTTGGTGTGCGACGCTCATTTGCGAGCCGTGTCGCGGGTTGATTTCAACTGGATGGAGAACCCGTGGGACCCCGCTGAATGTGTTGGGTCTCACACCTGTTCGAACGTGGGCTTGTTGGCCGCGAGCCGACTGATCGTATCGACCGCGTTCGTGGTAAAGCCGCCAAGCCGCGCCAGTCCACGCGCCGCGGGCTTCGCGTCGAATCCGCCCCCGATTGGCATGGCGTTTGCACCGTGTGGTGCAGAGTCCATTCAGCCGCGCGCATTGCGCACGCGGCCAACCGGAGAACGATATGTCCTGCATCAAATTGAACGACCTCTCGCTGAACCTCGCGCTCGATCGCAAAGCGATGGCGGCGATTCGCGGCGGCGGCGGCGCACCATGGATCTATGGCTGGATTCAGCCGTACGTGCCGCAAACGCCGAGCATTGGGCCGGTGGTCAATTTGTACGAGGTCTCCAACAACTTCTATGCTAACCAGATGATCAACCAGTTCCAGTCGGTCGACGTACGCAACACCGGCGCGAACGCGAACCTCACCGTGTCTCCGGACGCACGCAACCGAAACGATATGGTGTAGCCGTTGTGACATGCGAGAGCCAATTTCGCTGGACGTCGTCCGCGCGTTCCGACACGGGACGGGTCCGCGAAATCAACGAAGATGCCTGCCTCGACGAGCCCGAAGCGGGACGCTGGGCTGTCGCCGATGGGATGGGCGGTCACGCGGTCGGCGACGTTGCCAGCCGCACCGTGATCGACGCGTTGACTCAACTGGCGGCGCCGCACGGCCTCAGAATGCTGATCGCCGATGTACGCGCGCGTCTGCAAACCGCGAACCGTCAATTGCGCGACGAAGCCGCGCGCCGCCAGGTGCAGCGCATCGGCAGCACCGTGGTCGTGCTGCTTGCATGCGATCGCTTCTGCGGCTACGTGTGGGCCGGCGACAGCCGCATCTACCTCTACCGCGCGGGGCAATTGCGGCAACTGACGCGCGATCACAGTCAGGTCGAGGAGCTGCGCTCGCTCGGCGTCATCACCGACGAAGAGGCGCGCCATCATCCCGCGCAACACATGATCACGCGCGCGGTCGGGGCAACGGATTCGCTCGAACTCGACGACGACGCGATCGAAGTCGCCGACGGCGACGTGTTCCTGTTGTGCAGCGACGGTCTCAGCAACGAACTGAGCGACGACGAGATCGCCGACGTGCTGACCACGGCGGAGCGCGAAAACGCATGTTGCGAACTCGTCGACCTCGCGCTCGCGCGCGGCGGGCGCGACAACATCACCGCAGTGGTCGTCGAAGCGCAGGACCCGAATGCGGCGGACAAGACCTTGCTGAACCCGGCGCCTTGATGATCTTCAGGCGCGCGTTTCACCGAGCGTTCAGTGGTCCTTCACTCAGCCTTCGTCGTCTTCCTCGTCGCGCTCGTTCGCACCGTTCTTCGTGGGCGGCGCATTGCGATTGCGGAAATCCTTCGAGTGCAGGCCGTGCTTTTTCAGCAGCATCTGCAAGTGCGAGCGATTCATATCGATGCGCCGCGCCAGTTCGGCGACGGTTCCGCTGACTTCACGCAGTCCGCGTTCGAGGAACGCTTTCTCGGCGTCGTCGCTAGCCGCCCGCTTCGCGTCGCTCAACGACATCAGATTCGCGACGCTGATCGGCTGCTCGCCGCTCGCCTGTCCGCCCTCCGCCTGCGCCGCCGCCGAACCGGGTGCGGCGGGTCGCATATCGAGCGGCAAATGCTCGACGTCGGCCATGTCTGCAGCCAGACATGAGATGCGGTACATCACGTTGCGCAATTCGCGAATGTTGCCCGGATACGCGTAGCTCAATAGAAAGTCCCGCAAACGCGGCGTCAACCTGACTGGCCGGCGTTTCAGCGTGCCCGCCGCTTCGTCGCCGAACCACGCAATCAGCAACGGAATTTCGTCGCGCCGTTCGCGCAGCGGCGGCAACGTCACGTGAATCACGCTGAGCCGGTAGAACAGATCCTCGCGAAACCGGCCTTCCTCGCTGAGCTTGCGCAGATTGCGATTGGTCGCCGCGACGATGCGCGTATCGACCGCGATCGTTTCGTCGGAGCCGACGCGTTGAATCTCGTGCGCCTCGAGCACACGCAGCAGCTTGACCTGGCCCGCGAGCGGCAACTCGCCGATTTCGTCGAGAAAGATCGTGCCCGTATGCGCGCTTTCGAATTTGCCCTTGCGGTCGTTCGACGCGCCGGTGAATGCGCCCTTGCGATGCCCGAATAGTTCGGATTCGAGCAGATTTTCCGGAATCGCGCCGCAGTTCACCGAAATGAACGGCTTGTCCGCACGCGCGCCATTCGCGTGAATCACTTTCGCCATCAGCTCCTTGCCGGTGCCGCTTTCTCCATCGATCAACACCGGCAAATCGGTTGGCGCCGCTTTTTCCGCGATTTCGAGCGATTCGAGCAAATGCGGGTTGTCGCCGAACGTGCCCTCGAAAATGAAGCTGCGTTCGAGTAGTGCCTTGCGGCGCGCACCGCGCGATTGCTCCGCGCTCGTCTGCGGCTCGCCCGCGGTGGCCGCCTGCACGAAGCGCTCCTTGTGCGAAAGCTGCATCACTTCGTCGCGCAACGACGTGGCCTGTCTCAGCAGCTTGTCGATATCAGCGCGTTCGAGCCGCGACGACCAGCGCAACGTGGAGCGCAGGATCTCGATCCGCTCGATCAGTCCCGCGTACGATATCGCGGGGCTCGCCTCTTCAATCTGGTCGAGTATCTTCATCATGATGCACTCAACTGTTTCTGCACGAGCTGATAGTACATGCCGCCGCGCTGGATCAGCTCCTCGTGACGGCCCTGTTCGACGATCGCGCCTTCATACAGCACGAGAATCTTGTCCGCGCGCATGATCGTGCTGAGCCGATGCGCGATGATCACCGCCGTGCGGCCCTTCAGGATGTCGTGCATATTGCCGAGAATATTGCTTTCCGATTGCGAGTCGAGCGCCGACGTCGCCTCGTCGAACACGAGCAGACGCGGATCGTGATACAGCGCACGCGCAATGCAAAGCCGCTGGATTTGACCGCCCGACAAACCGATGCCGCGCTCGCCGACGATCTGCTCATAACCGAGCGGCATCTTGCTGATGAAGCCGTGCGCGTCGGCCATTTTCGCGACTTCCTCGATGCGGCGGCGCTCCGGCGCGTCGTCCCCGCTTGCGATGTTCTCGGCGATCGTGCCCGAGAACAGCAGATTGCTTTGCATCACGTAGCCGATTTGCGCGCGGAAATAAGTCTTGTCGATCACGCCGGAGTCATAGCCGTCGATCGTCATTTTCCCTTCGCTCGGTTGATAGAAGCCAACCAGCAGCTTCGCGAGCGTGGTCTTTCCCGACCCGCTGCGCCCGACGATCGCGACCAGTTCACCCGGCTTGATATCGAAGCTGATGTTCTCCAGCACATAAGCGGAATCCTCTTCGCCATAGCGGAAGTACACGCCTTGCAGGCTGATTTCGCCTTGCAGCTCCGGCAGCATCACGCGCGAGGGCAAATCCTGCGGCTTCTGTTCGGGCTCGATATCGAGCACATCGCCGAGCCGTTCCATCGCGACACCCGCATCGTTGAGCATGCTCCACAAGCCGACGAGACCCATCAGCGGACTCAATACGCTGCCCATGAATGCATTGAACGCGATCAGCTGACCGATCGTCAACTCACGCGCGAGTACCAGATTCGCGCCGACCCAAAGAATCGCAATCGTCGTTGCCGCATTCAGCAATTGACTGCCAAAGCCGACCAGAATATTGAATGCGTGCGCGCGATACTGCAATTCGAGCGCCTTTGCGTATTTCTTCTCCCAGCGCAACCGTACCGGCCGCTCGATGCCCATGCCCTTGACGGTCTCGACGCCCGACAGAGCTTCCATCAGGAACGACTTCGCCTCGGTCGACGCCGTGAACACCTCGCGTGCGTAGCCCTTGATCTTCGGCGTCGCGATCACCGTGAGTCCCATGATCGGAATTACGAACGCGATCAACACCAGCGTCATCTTCACGTTGTACACGAACATGATCGTGAAGTAGATGAAGATCATCAGCAGATTCAGCGCGGTCGTCACGGTGGATTCGGTCAGGAACGCGCGGATCGTCTGGTTTTCCTGAAAGCGCGCGAAGATATCGCCGGTCTTGCGCTTCGCGAAGAACGAGAACGGCAGCGACAACGTATGCTTGAAGAACTGCGACATCATCGCGAAGTCCATGTTGCGAACCATGAAGTTCGCCAGATACGCGCGAATCGTCGACATCAACTGCGTGAAGACATTGGAGATGATGAGCCCGCCGATCAGCATATGCAACAGACTGACATTCTGATGCACGATCACGCCGTCCAGGATGTTCTGAATGATCAGCGGTGGAATCACGCCGAGCACCTGAATCACGAAGGTCGCCAGAAACAGATAGCCGAGTATCGTGCGGTACGGCTTCAGATAGCCGATAAAGCGAATCCACGGCGAGCGCTCGGCCGACATCTGCAGCAGCTGCGATCCGCCGGTAAACAATAGGCAGGTGCCGCTCCACCCGCGTTCGAAAGCTTCGACGCTCAGCTTTCTGAAACCGAGTGCCGGGTCCGCCACCCAGACATAGTCTTTCGACAGCCCGTACACGACCACATAGTGATAGCCCTCCCAATGCACGATGAACGGCAGATCGAAGCCGCGCAGCGAATCGAACGTGCATTGCACGCCGCGCGTCGTGAAGCCGAGCGACTCGCCCGCGCGCGCGAGGCTGTCGAGCGTCGCACCCTGCGTCGTCACGTTCGCGAGTTCGCGCAATTTGCCGAGCGTCATCGGAATGCCGTAATGGCGGCAGATCATCGCGAGACACGCGGCGCCGCAATCCATCTCCTCGGCCTGCTCGACGAGCGCGAAACGCCGGATGATCTTCTCGCCGAGTTCCGGCTTGCTCTGCAGGTCGAGCATCAACGGCAGCTTGCGTCGCTGTTCGAGCCGCTTTTGCCGCTGCAATTCGCGGTCGCCATAGCGGATGCGCTCGTCGAGCACTTCTCGCAGTTTCGGATTGCGCTCGAGAATGAAATGAACGGTGCGCTCGGGGATGACCAGCAGCCGCGTGTCGGTGGTCGCAACGACCGATGCCATCTGTTCCTGGCGCATCAGGCACGCCTTCTCGCCGAATATCTCCCCGTTGCCGAGCGTCGCGAGCGTATAGGCGTGGCCCTCCTCCTGCCGCACGATGCGCACCTGGCCTTGCCGCACCACATAAAGCCGCCTGTCGTCGCGGCCGTCCTGTTTCAGAATCTCCTTGCCGGCAGCGACCCGTTTTGCGCCGACGCTGCGCACGTACTCTTCGAGTTCCGCCTTGTTCAGCTTGCCGCGCAGATCGAACAATTGCGCGACGAAGCCCCCGGCCGAATTGATCGCCACATAGCTGGCGACGAACGCCAACGCGGCGGCGTTGCCCGCCATCACCGGTTCGATCGCGCTGCGCGGAATGAACAGCACTTCGGTCTTGCCCGACGAACGCACCGACGCTTCGTGAACGTACGAGCGCAACATCGCAATGTCGGCAAAGATCTCGCCCGATTTGCGCACGCCCATGCTGGTTTCCTTGCCGTGCTCCTCGGTGAAGATACGTACGGTGCCCGAGCGGATCACATAGAGACCTTCGGCCACTTCACCGGCCGAGCACACCGTTTCGCCAAACGAAAAGAACTTTGCCTGCGCGTACTCGGCAAGCCGCTCGATTTCGTCGCGCGAGAACGGCGACAGGATCTCCACCGAAGCGAGAAATTCGGCGGTGGAAGGCGCGGATGGCGCGGTCGGGAGGGCGTCCATGTATCGGTGAGCCTCGCTTTATCGGGCGCTGGTCGGGCACTAGCGCGCTTCGATCACGTGTTCCTGGGCGCGGGCAATGAGCCAGCTCTCGCGCAGCAAACGGCGGATTTCGGTGGCGACGTCGGCATCGAGCGTGGCCGGATATTTGGCCGTGACCGCGAAGATCTCGAAACACGAACGGTCGGCCGACGGAAACGGCCCAAGCAGATCGCCCACCGCCGCATTGAAGATCTTCGCCTCGATATCGGGCTTCAGCGAACCGCGCAGTACCTTGCCGATCACGCCGCCCGACTCGCGCGTATCGGCAATCGAATGCTCGCGCGCCATCTCGCCGAAGGCGTCGGGGTCGTCGTGCAGGTACGAGATCATTTCCTTAGCCTTGCCTTCGCTATCGAGCACGATATGGCTGACTTCGATCGCGTCGAACTTCGGTGAATTCAGCGCGAAGTAATCATGGATCGCCGCGTCGTTACCGATGTCGTCGAGCATCTTCTCCTGATAAAGCCCGTCGGTAATGAACGCCTCGAATTCGTCGAGGCTCACGTGCAGCGCGTCGAGATAATGATTCATGTCCGCCGCGCGATGCAGCCCGCGCACGCGGCGAAACTGGTCCGCGCGCTGCTGGATTTCGTCGGCGCTGACGGCGACGCCCTGATTCTTCGCCGCATGGACGGTAAGCTTGTCGCGCACGATCTGCTCGATCAGGCTCTCGAACTGGCCGGTCAGTTTCAGAAGACGAATGAACTCGTCCACGTCCACGACTTCGTCATCGATACGCACTATCGCGGTCATTTGCCCGGCTCCTTCCGTGGATGTTTGATTCGCGCGCTCAACCCGCCACCTCTCTGAACGGATCGAGACCGAGGTCGATCAGGCGCCGCTCGCGCACGACGATTTCCGCATTGGCGGTCATGCCGTAACGCAGCGGATAACGCGTGCCGGCCACCTGGTAGTAGTCCTTGTCCAGCGTGACACGGCCTTCGTAGACCGGTTGCTTGTCCTGCGCGGATGGCTTCGTGGCCGGCGAGATATATGCGAGCGTGCCGCTGATCAACCCGTAGCGCTGGTAAGGAAACGCGTTGAACTTCAATTTGACGGGCAGGCCCACGTGCAGAAAGGCGCGGTCGTGTTCGGAGATTTCGATCTTCAGCACGGGCCGCGCGTCTTTTGGCGCAATGCCGCCGAGCGGTGCATTCGCCTGAATCTTGTCGCCGCGCTGCGTCGACGTGACGTCGGTGATCACGCCTGAAACCGGCGCGAGAATCAGCAAGAAATTGTCTTTATCGATGTTCTCGAAACGCACCCGCGCGGCGGCATCGGCTTCGAGGCGCGCGCTTTGCAGTTGCACGCGCAATTTGTCTTCCGCATCGGTGATGTCGCGCACCGCCTGATCGTATTGCAGCTGCAGATCGGTGCTTTGCTGGCCGCTCGTCGCCAGTTGCGCATTGGCCTGCGCGTATTCATGGCTCAGACGAAAGTCGAGCTCGGCCAGCTTCGACTGCGCGACACGGTAAGCGTTATCCGCTTCGAGCGCGGCCGTGCGTTTCTGCTCGACCTGTAATTCGGCAATGCCACCGCCGCCCGGCTGCGCGAACAGCCGCGAATAGCGATCGAGTTCCTGATTCGCCGCTTCGCGCGTGCGGCGCGCGTTGTCGAGCGAGCTGCGCGCTTCGTCGAGTTCGGCCTTCTGCCCTTCGGCAAGCTTCGTCGTGCCTTCTGAAACGCGATTCTCGTGCAAGCGCTCCTCGACTTCGAGTTGCGCCTTCAACGACGCGGCCTTGCGTTCCATCAACTCCTTCTTCTCCGGGAACTGCTTCCATTCGCGTTCGGCGTCTTCGAGTTTCAGTTGTGCCTGTAACGCGTTGCTCGCTGCCTCGATCACACCGCGCGCATTGAGCCGCGCGAGCACGTCGCCTTTCGACACCGGCTGCCCCTCGGCGATATACAGATCCGCGAGTTCGCCGTCGATTGGCGTATAGATGCGCCGCACCTCCGATTCCGGCGACAAGGTGCCGGGCGCACTAACGATCACATCCGCGCGGCCGACGAACGACCACAGCAAACCCGACACGACGAGCGCGACCATCGCCCAGATCAGCGCGCGCGCAATCCGCACCGGCTCGGACGTCAGAATCGCAATGCCTTCGACGCTATGATCTTCGAGCGCCTCCGACAACGGTCTAGGGTGAGGATCGCGTTTCACTCTGATCGCCTCCAATCAACGCGAGCTTCGCTTTCAGCAGCCCAGGGTCCAGCACCATGCGCAACTCGGTCAACGAGCGGCGCTGCAAACTCGCTTCGGCTTCGATATCCGCGAGCAGGCGATCGAAGTCGGCGGGATGATCGGCCTTCAACTGCGTATAGATGCGCATGCCCTGGCGTGCCGCTGTCTGCGCGTCGCTCAGCAGACGCGCCTCGTTGCGAAAGCCCGGCGAGATGCCGGCTTCGAGCCGCTGCGTGCCGCCGATCGGGCCGTTCGCGCGGTACTCTTTCCACAGGCTTTGCGCGCGCACCAGCAGATCTTGCGCATGCGCGAGTGCCTTGTCATGCAATGCGGCCACGTCTTTCTGGATCGCCTGCACGAACCATGCGTCGGTCCGCGGATCGAGGCTCGCGTAGAACGACAGCAGACGCTGGTCGTAATCTTTCCCGCCACGCGTTTTCCGCAGATCGTTGTATTGATCGGACAACGCCTTCTTGTGCGTCGCTTCGGCCGCGAGCACATCGGACCACGGGCTCGCCGGCATCGACTGCAAATCGTTCAGCGCCTGCTGCGCGTCGCCGCGCTGCCACGCGGCATCGACCGCGTCCTGCCGTTGAACGATGTCCGCCGACGGCAAGCGTGTAGACGCAAGCTGCTGGAATTGCGCCTGAAACGGCGGCGTGCTGAAGCGCACCGTTTTCATCATCGCCAGCAATGACGTCAATTGACGGCTCAACGCGGCATTCAGCAACCCGGTGTATTGGCGCAAGTCGTCGCGCACTCTATCGAGCCCCGCGAGCCGCGGATAACGCTGCGCGTAATCGTCGAGTACCGGCGGCAGCGCGTCGGGTTTGTCGCGCGAAAGTTCGGTATGAATTACGCCATTGAGCCGATCGATCGCGGCGACGTACACCGAATCGTCGCTTTCGAGCTTGCGCAGATGGCTGAGCGTGTGTGCGTAGGGCTCCGCGAAGACCGGCACGTAACTCGCAATCCGATCGAGCGCGCGCTGGTGACTCGTCGCGTCGTCGTCCCAGCGGTGCAGCAGTCCGTTGATCGTCGCTTCGTCCGTATACATGCGGATCGGCGCGTCGACGCCGCCACGCGCCGTGACGAAGCGTTCGAGATCGCCGACCCATTGCAATTCGCCGACCAGCGACGCGGCATCGGCGTCATTTCCGCTCAGCGCCCTCATGTTCTTCAGCAGCGTATCGGCCTGGTCGAACTGCGCTTTTTGCACGGCTTCGATCCAGCGCGGCAAGTTCGCTTTCAACAACGCCTCGCTCGCGAGCGCGCTGATTTTCGTGTCCGCCGGATGCGTGGCCAGATAGCCGCGCGCCATCGTGAGAGCGCTCGAGTAATCACCGCTCGCGAGCAGGCTCTTCAACTCCCGTTCCGATGAACCGTGCAGATAAAGGCCCACGCCAAGCGCAACCACGATCGCGATACCCGCTGCGCCCCGTGCCGCCGCGCGCCGCACGTTGGTGCGCTCGCCGTCCGCTAACGCCTTGTGGAGTTCGCCGGCGACCATCTTCCAGCGACGCGGCTTACCTCTTGCCGCGCTTTTAGCTTTGCCGCTTCTTTCGTTCGCGCCGTCTCTCGTATCGGCGGGATGCCCCGCCTGCGCACCTTTGGCGCCCTGCGCGCCATTTGCCGTCCCTACTCCGTCACGCTTCGCGCGCGCGGAGCCCGGCTGCGCCGCTTCATTCACTTCGTCTTCGCGTTGCAGCGCTGGATCGACGCAAAAGATGTCGAGAAACGAATGCGCAGTGCCGACGAAGGTTGTCTTGTCGGCATCGGCGGCACTGTCGACAGCGGGCTGAAGAGAGAGCTGGGTCACGGTGGGATCGACGTCGGCGGAGTTCTGTAGCGACACCCTGTAGACGAAGTGGTCGCCGCCAAATGCAACGACGTCGCCGTCCGCCAGTGCAAGCGCCGATTCGCCGATCCGCTGTCCATTCACGAACGTGCCGTTGGTGCTGCCGAGATCCTCGACATAGAGCTCGCCGCCCTTCAGAAACAGGTGCGCATGGCGCCGGGAAATGTAATTGACCTGGTGCGGGTAACGGTCTTTGTAGCGCGAGAAGACCTCGTCCGTCTTACTGACCAGAAATGGAAAAGCCAGCACGTCGACCGGTTGCAGACCCAGGTCATCGCGCTGCGGCACCAGCAATAGATGGATGAGGGGAGAAGCACTTCCACCCGTGACGACGCGCGCGCGCGGCTCGATGCCGACGCGATAGCGCAGTTCACCGCCAAAGCAGAGTTCATCGCCGGCGCGTACCCGCGCGGGGGTTTGTCGCACCGCGATGCCGTTGACCGTCGTGCCGTTCTTGCTGCCGAGATCGGCAACATAAATCGCGCCATGCTCGATGAAAATGCGCGCATGTCGGCGCGAGAGAGCGGCGGTCCATTGTGCGGGATAGTCGCTGAACGGCGCTTCGCTGCGGCCGATGGCGAACAGGTTGTCGACGATGCGAATGGTGTCGAGCGCGGGGCGCTGCGCGCAGGCAACCGGTGACAACACCACGTCGAAGGCAGCGTCCACTGTCACGCGCATTTCAGCAATCGGAGCTTCGCCGGTGGCCATTTTATCTGGATCGCTAAGCGTTTACCTGCCGCGGCGGGAACGCGGGGCGAACTGGACGAAGAACAACGGCGCAACGATATTGTCGTGAAGAGCCACGCAAACGCTGACCCCTAAAGGATTGTAAGTCACGCATCGAGAGTGTCAATTTGGATATCGCCGGATGAGAAGACCGCGGATAAGCCATCAGCCGACGAAATACCCGCGCGGTACGCCAACTCGTGGATTAGCTCAATGTTTCGTTACTTCTCTTTGACCTGCGCTTGCACGTCGACACCTGGCCATCCGCCGCCGAGCGCCTTATAAAGCGTTACCGTGTCGGACAGAATCAATTGGTGGTTTTCCAGCAACGCCTGTTGCGCCTCCAGCAAGGTCCGCTCGTCTTCGAATACTTCGAGTTGCGACACGACGCCAAGGCGCAGTTGCGACTGGATCTGATCAGCGACGATCTGCAGGCGCGACACCTGCTGCTGCAATTCCGCGTGCTGCGCCTTATGCGCACTCAGATTGACGAGCGCGTTCTCCACTTCCTCGAATGCGCCCATCACGGCCACGCGATATTGCTGCTCGGCGACTTTCGATTGCGCCTCGGTCACCTTCACATGTGCGCGCACGCCCGGATCGAACAGCGGAAAATTGATGCTCGGCATCAGGCCGAACGTGAACGACTTCAGCAGCTGGTTAAGCGCGTAACTTGCCGTGCCGCCTTGCGCGGTGAGGCCGATGCTCGGCAATTGCGCGAGCTTCGACTGACCGACGAGGTCATAGGCCTCGAGCACCCTGAATTCGGCCGCCACCACGTCGGGGCGGCGCGACAGCAATTGCGCGGGCAAACCATCTGGCACGCTCGGCAATTTCACGCGCTCCTGTAAATGCCCCTGCGGCACATGGAATTCGCCGGCCGGCACGCCGAGCAAGGTGCATAGCGCGTTGTCGGAGACCGCCCGCGATCGGCGCAGATCATAGAGATCGTTGGTGAGCCGGTTGATCTCCGCCTGCTGGCGCAATACCTGCGTTTGCGGCACGAGCCCATTGCGCGCCTGGCCTTCGTAGATCGCCAGGATTTGCCGGTTCGTGGCGATGGTCTTTTGCTGCTGTGCGATCTGGTCGTCGAATTGCAGGATCTGGAAATAGGTACTGGCCACATTCGCGACGAGTTCGAGATACCCCGCGCGCCAATCCGCCTCGCTCGCGTGGAATTCGGCCTTTTGCGCCTGCACGCCTTTTTCGACCTTGCCCCAGATGTCGATGTCCCAGTTCACCTGCAGCGCGAGGTTGTACGTCTTCGTCAAAGGCTGGCCGGTCGTCTTCGTGTAGTCGGCGCCGGCACCGAGGTCCACCGTCGGCAATGCGGCCGCGCCTGTCTCGCTGATCTGCGTGTGCGCGACTTCGATACGCGCGGCCAGCACCCGAATATCGAAGTTGCCGTCAATCGCCTTGTCGATCAGCGTATCGAGGTACGGGTCCTGGAAGCCCTTCCACCAGTCGCGCTCGATCGTCTCCGCGGCCGATACCGGCGCGCCATTGCGATCCGACCACGATGTCTTGGCCGGCGTGTCCGGGCGTTGATAAGCCGGCATGCTGACGTCGACGCACGCGCTCACTGCTAAAGCGCACATCGTTGCCGCGCAGATCCCGCTTAGCACACGGGCTATGCGGCGAGGCGTCCTGGCTTCAGCAGGAACCCGCTGAAGGTCCAGCGAATCACACGACGAAGCGAACGCTGATTCCGGCAATGCTGACACGGTGGTCTCCAGTTGCACCCGCCTGTTTCGCGCGAGATGCCCGGTTTTTCAGCCCGAGCCGCTTCCGCGCGGCTTCGGCAATGAAGCGGCGGAAAAGTCGAAGCGGGGAGCGGCGGATACGCGAAGGATGCGTGGAAAGGACGATTGGATTAGCGGTCTTTTTGAGCGACGCGCGTGTTGGGGCACGCACACGCGGCCGCCCGGGCCGCGCGTGCGCCGCTCACTACCCGTTGTTGACGTTGCTCGAGTAAATGGTCGGTTGGATGTAGGTGGTCGTACCGCTGACCAGCGCCGAGTTGTTGCCGTTCGCGCTCTGGATGTTCATTTCCGTGTTGATCATCTGCGTCGTGGAGACGTTCTTGATGCTGCTCGGCGCATAGACGGGCGCGTAGCTGAGGTACGACGGCATCGGGCAGTAGTAGCCGTTGCCACCGCGCACGGTGCTCATCGCCTTGCTGTCGAGTTGTTCGGTGTTGGACAGGTCCTTGATCATCAGCGTGTTCATGGCAAATCTCCTGGGAATCGGAAAGCGCATCGTTGTGCGTCGGGTTCGAGCAACTTGTCTGCTCGGGCGCTACTGATGCATGGGCTATGCCAGGAGTGCCTTGCTTTCGTCATTCGCGTCCTGAACGCCTTGTAGCAAAGGCCAGGAAGATCGCACCCGCTGTCCCGACGCTGACGAGCGGCGAAGCGAGACCAGTGAATGGTGGATCGGAGCCAACAGCGCACGCGACATTGTTGGCTGCGTGATGACAGTCAGCGCGCGATCACCGTGATCTTCTTCGAATACACCGGCGGGTTGTGCGGCATATGCATGTCGTCGCCCATCAACAGCTGCAACGTATGCTTGCCTGGCGGCAATTGAATCATCGTTTCCGTTTCGCCCGCGCCGAAATGCAAATGATGACGATCCGAGGGTATCTCCTGATCCATCGGCGGCAGATCGCTATCGATCAGAAGATGATGGTGGCCGGTGTTCGGGTACTTGACGCCTTTCGGCGCGACACCCATGAAACGCAGACCAAACCACACGCGAAACGGCTTATTGGCGGGCACCACCTGGCCATCATTCGGATAGCCGATGTACGCGTAGGCGCCGGGCGGCGACGGCGTCGCTGCCCACGCGCTCTGCGGCGCGGTCGATGTCGCCAACGCCGCTGCGACGAATGCCGCGGCCGCAATCATCTTATTCATCAGGACTCTCCGTTCCGGCTTGACCAGTTCTAACGAACGGATCGCGTTAGTCTTTTAGCACGGTGATGGTGATCTTCTTCGAATACACGGGCGGTACGTGCGGCACGTGATGATGGTCGCCGAGAATCAGCTGCAGCGTGTGCTTGCCGGGCGGCAACTCGATGCGCGCGTCGGTTTCGCCCGCGCCGAAATGCAGGTGCTGGCGATCCGATGGAATCTCCTGGTCGAGCGCGGGCAAATCCGTGTCGATCAGGAGATGATGGTGGCCGGTATTCGGAAACGCGACGCCCTTCGGACACACGCCCATATTGCGCAGCCCCATGCGCACCCACAGCTTGCCGCCGTGAATCACCGCGCCATCCGACGGCCAGATGATGTACTCCTCGGCCCCCGGCGGTGACGGCGTCTGCTCGGCGCGCGCAACGCCGCCAGTACCGATACCGAGGCAGACCGCGACGAGCGTCGCGCACACCGCCGCGCGTAATCCGCCGCAACGCGCTTGCGCCGGATCACGACTGCCGAAAAGAAAGGAAACACGGGTTCTTCGCATAGCGCACTCTCCCGAACAGGAGTCATGGCTGGGGCCCGGCTATCGATGACCTTCCGGGTGTTCGAGCGGCATGTCGCGGGTCGAAACCGGCAGGCAGCCACCTAGTTAAAACGGCCGTGTGACGTGAATTTGTGAATCAGCTTAGGACGTAACTTGCCAAAAAGATACGCCATGCTCGTTAACCGTATGACGCGTTAAGGACTCCCGGACAGTTGTGACGCAAAGCGCGTGCTATCGTTAATAAAGAGCGCAGGCAGGCGAGCGTGGTTCACGAATGCCTGAACTCTGTCCGGTACAAACAGGATATAAAGATGTGGAGACGATTCCTGCTGGTGTGCATGGTTGGGGCAATCCAGGCGCAGTGGGACAGTGCCGGTGCCGCGACGCAACGTGAAAACATCGAGCCGAGCCCGGCGTGGGTAGCGAGTCATCCGGCGCGGCCGGCGGACACCGCTTTGCTCCTTTCACCCTTTGCTTCGTCACGCGACGACACGCATTTACGGCGTGTCGCGCTCGTGATCGGAAATGGCGAGTACGGTGACGCCACTGACCCGATCCGCGCCAACGCGCCGCGCGACGCCGAATCAATCGGCGCTGCGCTCCGTGCGCGTGGCTTCGAAGTCATCATGCGCACGAATGCTACGCCCCCGCAAATGCGCGCGGCCATCGGCGAATTTCAACGACGATTGCGAACAGGCGATATCGGACTGTTCTATTTCGCCGGACACGGCATTCAGGTAGGCGCACAAACGCTGCTTTTGCCGGCGGGACTCAATGCGCGAGGCGATATCCGCGCGCCGGTGTCGCTACTGAATAACGGCGTCGATCTGAATACCGTTTTGCATGCGATGCAATCCGCCCGTGCCGGCCGGCTCAATCTCGTGATTCTCGATACCTGCCTCGACAATCCATTTGCCGCCGCCGCGGTTGCGATCGATAAACCGAAGTTCGCTGCCAACACCGTGATTGCCTATGCAACCGCACCGGGCGGTTTCGCGGCGGACGGTCCGCGGCATGGCGTCTATACCGATGCCTTGCTGCAAGCGCTCAACGACGCCGACGCATCGTCTCGATCGCTCGCCGCGCTGTTCCGACAGATCGGCGCCGAAGTACGCACCGCTACACGCGGAACGCAGCAACCGTGGCTCTCTGTCGCGCGTTCGTCCATTCCCACAAGTGGCGAAAGCGCTATCGAGTCGTCGAATACGTCAGAGCGTCGCGCCATCACGCCGCGCAGTCGCGGCATCATGCCCAAGGAAAGCGGCGAACAATACGAAATCACGTTCTGGGATTCGATCAAGGACAGCAACTACCCTGCCGATTACGAGGCTTATCTGAAGGCCTATCCGAATGGCCGCTTCGCCACACTCGCGCATGCGCGTATCGATCGATTGCGCGCGGCGGCATCGACTCCCGCGGTGAGTGCCGCGCCGGCTGCACCGCCAGCCGCGCCCGCGACGCAGAGCGGTCACGTCGCGCCACCCACGCCGCCTGCCCAGGTCACGCATCCCGCGACGCAAGCCAGCGCAGCCGCGCCGCCGCCGCCACCGCGCCCCGCTGCCGCGCCATCGCCAACGCCGCCCGCCACGGCCGCCGCGGCGCCATTCGCCGAAAAGACCGTCGCTCATCCCCCGACGGCCGGTGAAATCCGCGACTGCGCGGCCTGTCCGGTCATGGTCGCGGTACCCGCCGGCTCGTTCGCAATGGGCAGCAATACCGACGATCCGTCGGAAAAGCCCGTGCATCACGTGAGCATTGGCGCGCCCTTCGCGATCGGTAAATTCCCCGTGACGGTCGAGCAATGGAATGCGTGCGTCGCCGCCGGCGCCTGCCAGAAGCTGACGCCGGAGAGCAATAGCATCAAGACCGCACCCGCGCGTGATCTCAGTTGGGACGACGCGCAGCAGTACGTCAAGTGGCTCGCCAAAACGACCGGCAAACCGTACCGTCTGCCGACTGAAGCCGAATGGGAATACGCGGACCGCGCCGGCACCACGACCGCGTACTGGTGGGGCGAGCAGATGCGCAAGGGCAACGCCAATTGCAAGGACTGCGGCGACCCGTGGCACAAGGAAGGCCCGGAAAACGTCGGCACGTTCGCCGCGAATCCGCTGGGTCTGTACGACATGAACGGCGGCGTCTGGGAGTGGACCGCCGACTGCTGGCACAACACCTATCAGGGCGCGCCCGTCGATGGCCACGCGTGGGACTCGCCCGGCTGCGAGATGCGCGCGATTCGCGGCGGCTCATGGCGCGAAGGCGGCGACTACATGCTCAGCGCGACGCGCTTCAAATACAGCGCGGGCGTGCGCCAATCGCAGAACGGTTTTCGCGTCGTCAAGGATCTGCACTAAAAGCCGTGTCGATTGGCTCCCTGACGGATCATCGCGTCGCTGGTTTGGTCGTAATCGGGGCGAAGTCCGCCAACAGGCGATCCTGCCCGTATTGACCGCCAATCTGCTTGAGCCGGGTCTCGAGCGCGCGCAGATAATCGGCGCGCGCTTCGCTTTCCGGGCGCAGCTTGTCGAACAGCGGCACCGGCGTCACCATCAGCACCACCATTTCCGAGCCGAACGGCTTCGATACGGTCCAATCGCCCGCATTGCTGCCGATCGTGTACGGACCGCCGTTCGACTGCATCTGATTGTCCGGCCACAGACGACTGGGCACCATGTGCACGACGTGGCCGTCTAGCTGGTAGTAGTCGACGGTCGCAAAGGAATCGAACGGCGGCGCTTTCAGGTCGACCACCAGCGAGTCGTTCTCGGTCAGAAAACCGCTTGGCGGACGCATCTGCAGCGACGCCACGCGCCCCGCCTGCCAGTTGCGCACCAGAAACGGCGCGAGCGTTTTGACGAAGTCGCATTTATCGTCGGCGAGCGGCCGCACGTCTAGCGAAACCGTATCGACGCCAGGCAGCGCCGCCAACGTCTCCTTCAGATGCGCGGCACCGTATCGCTGCGACAGGAAACCGCGTACCGTCAGTGCGTGGTTCTGCACCGCGCCCGATAAAGCCGAACAAGGCACCTGGGCAAGCGTGGGCGTGATCGCGGCGAGCGTCAACGCGGGCTTCGGCGCGGGCGCCGGAGGAGGCGCTTGCGGCGACGAAACCGGCGGTGCCGGAGTTGCGGTTGCGGCCGCGCCACCCGTTGTAGTACTTCCTTCATGCGCGCCAGCCCAAGAAGGCGTTGTCTGCGCGACATTCGTTGCAGGCGCGACAGCGGACGCCCCACCCGCCCGATCGACCTGATCGCCCTGCGATCCCGCCGCCTCGGTTTGCGCGGCTTGCTGCCGGCTGGACCCCGAGCGAAAAGCGAACACGCCCACGATGACCGCGCACACGACGGCGAGGCCTGCGAGCCCGACCCACGCGAGCGTCCCGGACTTCTCCGCGCGCGCTTCATTGTCGAACTCGGCGATAAAGCGCACGACGCTCGGTACCCGCGTATTGCGATCGAACGACAACGCGGCACGCAACGCGCGCCACTGTCGCGCATCGAGATTCGCCGGACGCTGCGGCTTGAAATCGGCATTGCGCGCCTGCGTGGCCGACAGGCGATCGAACGGATGATGTCCCGTCAACAGCTCGTACGTGATGCAGCCAAGCGCGTAGATATCGTCGCGCGGGTCCGGCTCGCGATGCTCGATCATCTCCGGGCTCGCATAGGCCGGCGTCAACGCGCCCAGACTGCCGGGATCGAACACCGTCGCGTCGCTCTCCTCTTCAGGCCGCTGGAATACGCGCGCGATGCCGAAGTCGATCACTTTCACTTCGGCATTCGTGGTCAAAAACACGTTCGCGGGTTTGAAATCGCAATGGACGAAGCCGCGCTCGTGCGCGTACGCGAGCGCCGCGCACATGCCGCGCACGATCGGCAGCGCGGCCCGCACCGGCATACCCTGATAGCCCGGCGTGCGCAGCAGCTGGCTCAAGGGTTTGCCGCTCAGGTACTCCATCGTCAGATAGACGATCGGTCCGTCGCGGTCGAAGTCGTAGACGGTGATGATGTTGCGATGCGCGAGTACCTGCGCCTTGCGCGCCTCGCGCTGCAGCGCGACGAGCGAATTCGGATTGCCGCGAAACTGGACGTTCAGCACCTTGATCGCGAGATAGGGCTTGCGATCCGACGCTTCGAGCTTGCGCAGATCGAGCGCCTTGTACACGGTGCCCATGCCGCCCACGCCGAGGCACTCCTCGAGCACGAAGCGGTTGTTCAGCGTATCGCCGATGCCTTTGATGGTCTCGTGCGCGGCGCTTCCGGCAGTACTCGCGGCGCCCGCACTGCCAGCGCTCGACGAACGCCGCGACGGGGGATCGACCGTGGTCTGGATGCCGGTTTCCTCGCCACCCGCCGCGACGTTCGACACGCGCAGCAGCTCGATGCGCCGCCGCACTTCCAGATAGAGCTCGTCGGGCAACGGCGACCGATGATGCGCGGCGTACAGCATCTCCAGCAGCCGCGTCGGACCGAGTTGCTCGGTCGCCAACGCGCTGTCGAGCTGCGCGACGAACTCGTCACGCGATAGCTCGCCGCTCTGGAAGTCGAGAATCACACGCGCAAGGCTAGCCATTTGTGCGAAGCACCGCCGTTGCCGCTGGACCGTGTCGCATGCGACCGACGCCACGCGGGTCGATAGAAAACCTGTCGTATCCAGTTACATGTGCCGTTTCGATACTAGCTCCCGGTCCGCGCTTTCGCAAACCAGGCAAACCAGGCATGAGCCGCGCGCCGCGCCGCGTGCTGGCTCGCGCAATGTCGTGCGCCGTCCAACACGGTCCCCCGCGATGTCGGACGGCGGCCACCGCTCCGAGCGCGTCAGCGTGTTTCGACCTGACCGGCACGATGGTCCTTCCACGCGCAAAACCCTTATACGATAGGGCTTCGCCGATTTCCTCAGGATCCTTGATTAACACTGGCACAACCTGTGCGTTAGTGATGCCCGAGCAAACGAATTGCTCGAAACCACTCGCAACACTGCGAAAACTTCTTTCAGGAGACTCACCATGAAAACGCTGATGATCAAAGACCTGTCCGTCACCGAACAACTCGACAGCAAAGCCATGCAAGCCGTACGCGGCGGCTTCGGCGCGAGCAAGTACTATAGCTTCGCCCCGGTCTATGCGCCGACCAGCGTCAAGAACAGCACCACCACGCAACTGATCAGTAACGAACTGAACTTCCAGAACGCCAACGGCAACGATGTTGCACTCGCCACCGGCATCACGTCGGACTTCTCGCCGTATATCAATTCGAGCAACAGCAACCACTAATAGTGCGTGGTGCGGCGAGGCGCCCGCAGCCGCGGGCCGCTTCGCCGCTTGCCATTCGTGTCCGCTTTCCGTACGTTTTAGGAGAAACGCCATGTCATCCCTCATGATTCGCGATCTGTCCGGCACGCGCGAACTCGACCGCCGGGCCATGTCCGGGATCGCCGGCGGCACCGGCAGCAACGTGCCCATGCCATCGGGCCTTGGTGGTCTCGGCAGCCTTGCCGGCATCGCCAACGTCAACGTCAACGTCAACGTCACTCAGAATCTGGCTCAGCAGCAAATCGTCAACGTCGCAGCGCTCAATGACATCGGTTCGATCGGCCCGGGCGTCGTGCTGCCGCTGAAGCTGAAAGTCGACCCTATCCTGTCTGGCGCCAATTACTCCGCCGTGTAAGCCGGGGCAGCAGCGGGGGACCGGGGGTTCCTTCACTGCCGCGGCAACACCACGGCCATGCGCGCCGCGAATGGATTTCCTATACTGATAGTGCGTTGAGACCTCAGTACAACGAATGACACGCCGAACACATTCCGGGCACGGCGGCCGGCACCCGAACGGGTCTGGCCGCCGGAGCGTTTTTCTGGAGCCATCATGGCCAAGCTGAGCATCAAGGATCTGACCGAAAGCGTCGAACTGGACCGCGAGGCGATGGCCGCGATCGTCGGCGGCGCCCATGTCGGCGCGCGCTCGAGTCTCGCCGCGCCGCTGGTGCCGGCCGCGATGCGCGTCGTCGAATACCCGCCGGGCTTTCCGGCCGCGCAACTGCGTATCGCGGAAGCAGCCTCGCCGCTTAGACGCCAGCGCCGCTAGCATTCCTCGCCGGGGCGTTTCACCATCACGGCACGCGCATATGGCGCGTGCCGTTTCTGTTTGCGCTTGCGATTGAGTGTTGGACGCCTGAGTTCGCCACGCGCGACGCTGCGCTGCGCCCCAACCATTCGCGCGTGACTCGAGGGACGCGCGCAAACACTTCGACGCGCAATCGCGATCGTGTTCAGTGCGATTCAACGCGGCTATCGCGCGGATCCTTGCCAGGCTTCGCATAGCGGCCTCCGCTCCATGTTGCGGCGCACGTTCCCTCACATTGGCATAGGCCTTGCAGAAATCTATGCGGGCACCGCACTGTGCTCGCCTTTCCACGTCAAGGAGAAATGCCATGAAAGCCACTGTGATCATCAAAGACCTGCCGCCCGGCGCGGGCGAGCCATCCGACGAGAAAACGCTGACCGCCGAACAGATGAAGATGCTGCGCGGCGGCCGCTCAGTAGTCGTCAAGGTGGACGGTGGCGGCACGGGTAGCGTCGACAATTGGGACATCAACACCGCGATCTTCGAAGGCCGCATCAGCGGAACCTATCTATAGGACGCGCGACGTGTCCGCAATTGGAAAAACGGCACCCTGCTCAGGTTTTGAGCGCGACGGGTGGCGTTTCAATTGGCGCAAGAATTTCCGCGCGCGCCGCGCGCCGCCCCAGTGATCTGATTAAAGGATCGACCTTGGGCACAAGGTTTGCTCCTTGGGGATTACCCTGCGGCCTTGTGGCCAACTAGATAAAGCAGGTCTCTCAACCAGGCGGAGGTCACAACATGCTAGGAACCATTCTTCTAATCGTGCTGATTCTGCTGCTGATCGGCGCATTTCCAGCGTGGCCACACAGCCAATCGTGGGGCTATGGTCCGACCGGTGGACTCGGCATCGTACTGATCGTGGTGATCGTTCTGCTGGTTGCCGGTGTGATATAGACCACGCGTAGTGGACTGGAACATGAGGCGGGCCGCCGTCTATCCGCGCGATGTCGCGTGCCGGTAGATGGCGGCTTCGCTTTTTCGTCGTTGCCGGAGCACTCGATGGAAAAGTTACTGGCCAATCAGGTCGCGCTGATTACCGGCGCGGGTTCGGGAATCGGCTATGGCATCGATATCGTGGTCGCGAATGCCGGGCTACAGAAGGACGGCAAGTTCGCCGACATGACGCTCGACGATTGGCAGCACGTACTGTCGACGAATCTGACGGGCCAGTTTCTGACCTGCCAGGCCGCGGTAAAGGAATTGCGCCGACGCGGCCCGACGAGTCGATTCCATACGGACGGGTCGGCGCCGTGGAAGATATCGGCAAGGCGGCCGTATGTCTCTGGGCTTTTCGAACAATGGCTAAAGCCCGATACGCGGACCATCGGCGTTGCCGTCGATCGATTGCTCGAATAGAGCGACATCTTCGAGCCAGGCACGCTGCCTGCTGAAACTCCTGCGTATTCGAACTTCAATACGAAAGGAGATGACATCATGCCTTACCTACTTGGTTGGCTGCTCGGCGTTCCAGTGATCGTTCTGATCATCCTGTACCTCATTTTCCACTGATATCGCGAGGTACAGACGATAAGGATGACGTTGTTCCAGCGTGCCCATCCCTACCAGCAAGCTCCCCATCAGACGGTTCACGATGCGCAGCCGCGTCGGCCGCTGTAGAGCCGTACGCAGACGGTGCGGGAAGATTGCCGCCGACGCCACGCCCAACGCGAATATCAGCGCAAAAGTACTGCCCAGCAAAAGGTACTGATGATTGGCCGACCAATGCGCTTCATTCGACGAGGTACTGATGAACTGTGGAAAGAAAGACGGAAAGAACAAAAGCGTTTTCGGATTCAAGCCCGACGTCGCGAAGCCGCGCCAAAACAAACCGCGTTGTCCGGCGCTATCGGACAGAACCGGTGAAGCCGCAAACGTGCCGCATCTCCCTTGTCTGAAGCCCAGATAAACCAGATAAATCGCGCCGGCCCAGCGCAATACGATTAGCGCGCGCTCAACGATCAGCAACAACGAATTCAGACACAACGCCGTAAAGGCGAGTTGCAGCAATACCGCGCAGGTGCCTCCCCACACGCTGGGCAATGCCGCGCGCCATCCGGCGTTGAGCGCCCGGCTCATCGTCAGAACATTGACCGGGCCGGGCGAATAAACGAATACGGCGGAAGCGAGAAGAAACGAAACGTACGAGTGGATCGGTATCGGCAAATCAGCGAGCAAAAGAGGGTTGCGATAGACACATGTGGCGACATGCGTCCATGCCCGGCGAGCGCGCCTTCTGGCGTGGGTAACGCCGGAATTCGCCCGCGTGCCGCCTTCCCGTGAAGGCGGCGAGACACCGAAAAAGCGGCTTGTGGCCACGGAGGATCGCCGGAGCGAGGCCTGCGGTCCGGGCGGTTGTCCCGGGCATGAATGCACGCTGAAAATATACCGGGAGCCCGACTGGATAGGCTTCTTGAACGTGCCATCTTATGCGGCTCTATCGGAACGCTCTTCACCTATAATTGGCGTGGTCATCGTTTTTGTCCCGACAGGTTGAGTTAAATAAGGAGTCCGCGCGTCGACGTGAGCCGATGCACGCGGACCGCCTGCTCATTTGCATCGATCACGAATGCGCGTAGATGGAACCGAGGCCGACGATGCGGGAGCCGTCGTACACGCGATCCGCCGCCGCATGCTTCATCGGCACGTGCGAGCCCGAAGCGGAACTGCCGTCCGCGACGCCACCGTAGGCGGCCGCGTCATGGCCCGCGCTGATGCGCGCCTCGGCCGCTTCGATGTTCTGCGGGTATTGCGTGTTGTCGCTGGCCGGGTTGTAGCCGGCCTTTTCCAACTGGACCAGTTCCGCGCGGACTTCAGCACGTGTGAGTGCCTGTTGCGGTTGCGATTGCGCGAACGAAACGACGGGAACGGCAACGAGTGCGGCGACGATCAGCGATTGAACGAGTTTCATGAGTCTTCTCCGGGTATCAAAACATTCAGGGATCAACGAATCAGGAGTGCGCGTAGATCGCGCCGAGGCCGACGACGTTCGAGCCGTCGTTGGCGCCATTCGCGGCCGCACGCTTCATCGGCACATGCGAGCTGGAAGCCGAGCTGCCATTCGCGACACCGCCGTAGGCAGTAGCGTCGTTGCCGGCGCTGACGCGCGCTTCTGCCGCTTCGATGTTCCGCGGGTATTGCGTGTTGTCGCTGGACGGGCTATAGCCGGCCTTCTGCAACTGGACCACCTCCGCGCGGACTTCGGCACGCGTGAGCCCCTGTTGCAGCTGCGATTGCGCGAACGAAACGACGGGAACGGCGACGAGTGCGGCGACGATCAGCGATTGAACGAGTTTCATGAGTCTTCTCCGGGTATCGAACCATCAGGGATAAGGATTGAGCGGGACGCGAAGCCATCGATGCAGATATACACTGTGCCGTCCCGCCTGATTCACACGCAACGTTGTGAATCAACCTTGCGTGAAGACATTAGAACGCTCCAACGTATCTGCAATGTTTTCGTCACCCCCCATTTCTGCAAGCGTGTTTGTCTGCGTATGCCGTTGATACATTGCGATACAAAAACCCACTTCCGAACATGCCGTGCAGGGCCGGCATCGCATGTGTCGTGCGGGTTGCAGGAGTGTTGCAAATGGCCCGCTCATGAAAAAACCCCAGCAGCCGTACGTTCGACTGCTGGGGTTCCGTTCAGAAGAAGCCGGCGCGCCGGCTCCATCAAAGGCGGGTGACGTCGAGAATCGCATCCGCAAAGGCTTTAGGCGCTTCCTGCGGCAGGTTATGGCCGATGCCGCCGCTGATATTGCGGTGCTGATACTTGCCGGTAAACTTCTTCGCGTATGCTGCGGGCTCGGGATGCGCGGCGCCGTTCGCATCGCCTTCGAGTGTGATGGTCGGCACCGCGATCGTCGGTCCGGTGGCGAGGCGCTTTTCGAGTTCGTCGTATTGCGGCTCGCCCTGCGCGAGTCCCAGACGCCAGCGATAGTTGTGAATCACCACGGCAACATGGTCCGGGTTATTGAACGATTCGGCGGAGCGCTCGAACGTGGCGTCGTCGAAATTCCATTTCGGCGAGGCGGTATGCCAGATCAGCTTGTTGAAGTCATGACGGTTCGCTTCATAGCCCGCGCGGCCGCGCTCCGTGGCGAAATAGAACTGATACCACCACGCGAGCTCGGCCTTCGGCGGCAACGGCGCGCGGTTCGCGTCCTGGCTGCCGATCAGATAGCCGCTCACCGACACCATCGCCTTCACGCGTTGCGGCCACTGCGCGGCGATGATGTTCACCGTGCGCGCGCCCCAGTCGAAGCCGCCGAGCACGGCCTTGTCGATTTTCAGCGCGTCCATCAGGTTGATGATGTCGACCGCGACCACCGCCTGTTGACCGTTGCGCGGCGTATCCGCCGACAGAAAACGCGTGCCGCCGTAGCCACGCAGGTAAGGCACGATCACGCGGTAGCCGGCCGCCGTCAGCAACGGGGTCACTTCGGCGAAGCTGTAGATGTCGTAAGGCCAGCCATGCAGCAGAATGACCACCGGTCCGTTCTGCGGGCCCGCTTCCGCGTAGCTGACGTTCAGCGTGCCCGCATTGATCGAGCGAATGTTCTCGAACGACGCCACGCGCGCGCCCGCTTTCGCATTGCCGGCCGCATCGGCCGATTGCGCATGCGCGAGCCCGCTCAGTCCCAATTCGAGCAGGCTGATACCGGCAACCGCCGTTCCGAGAAAGCGGCGGCGGCGACTATTGATCTGATCCGACATGGTTGTTCTCCTTCAGGCAAAGGCTTTGATACGGAATTGATCGGGTCCGCTCGCGCGATATCGCACAGCCGCATGCGAACGCCGCGCAGGGAGAGCAGACTTCAATGGCAATCTGAAACGAATCGAACGAGACGGGTAGAACGAATCTGAAAACGAAGATGCCTTGACGACTGAACCACTGGCTTACCGCTGTCGCACCGCTTGAGATAGATAGTGACAGCGCAAGCGTTCATCAGCAAGAGCAACTAAGTTCACATATCGTTGCCTTGTAGGCAACACATTAATTGCAATCGACAAATCACATGCGCGAGATCAACCAGCAACGCCTTCGCTACTTCAACGAGGTGCTCACGCACGGCACCATCCGCGGCGCCGCCGAAAGCATCAATACGTCGCCCTCCGTGATCACGCGGCAGATCAAGCTGCTCGAGGACGAACTCGGCGCGGTGCTGTTCGAGCGGCAGCCGCGCGGAGTCAGGCCGACCGAAGCGGCCACGCATCTGCTCGAATTCTGGCGCGGCTACCGTTCGCAGCAGGAGAAGCTCGAAGATCAATTGCATGCGTTGAAAGGCCTGCAGCGAGGGCAGATCCGGCTCGCGGTCAGCGAAGGCTTCGTCGATACGCTGGTCGACAATGTGCTCGCGCCATTCTGCGTCCAATATCCAGAACTCGAAATCGGCCTCGATATGCTCGCGGTCGACGCGATCCAGGAAGAAGTCGCCGAAAGTCGTGCGCATATCGGGCTTGCGTACAATCCGCCGCCTCATGCGCGCCTCGAGCATCGCGCGAGTTCGCCGCAGCCGGTCGTGTTGTTGCTAAGAAGCGACCATCCGCTCGCGAAGCGCAAGCGACCCGCGACCCTCGACGACCTGCGCGCGTGGCCGCTCGCGTTGATGCCACCGACCTTTGGGATCGGTCATGTCGTCAAGATGACGGAACTCGCCGAAAACGTGTCGATTCCCGCGACGCTGACCACCAACTCACTGAGCGCATTGAAGCGCTTCGTCACGGTCGACAACTTCATGACACTGATCGGCGAATTCGCTGCCTACCGCGAAATCGCGAGCGGCGAATTGACGACGATACCGATCGCGCATCCGCTGTTTTCCGGCGCGCAGGCGCGTGTGCTCGTCAAGACCGGCCGGCCGCTCGCACCGGGACCTCTCGAATTGCTGCGCTGGATCGAGGAGCGTATGCCGATGTTCTCCACGTCCAGTGCAAATAGCGTCGCAGCCGCGACCGGAACCGCTGTGCGTAAGCGCAGGGCGCGCTGAGCCAGCGTTCGGCTACCGCCGCCGCGCCCCCCGCGCGCATCGGTTCCTCAACCGATTTGTGTCGCAATGTATCCGCGCCATACGCAGACACACTACATTGCAAGCGCGCCTGATCCCCGACATAAACCAGATACGTGCGGGCGTTCCAATACGGCCATCCCAGCCAACGGAACGCCCATCATGCACAGTACTCTCGAAACTCCGCTCGCCCTGCTCGCCGGGCTGCTGACGATTGCCTCTCCCTGCGTGCTGCCGGTGATGCCGATCCTGCTCGGCACTTCCGTCGAACGACCGAGCCGCACGCGGCCACTGTTCATCGTCGCCGGCTTCATTCTGACTTTCGCGTCTTTCGCGCTGCTATTGGGCGCGGTGTCGAGCACCGTGCACGTCGCGCAACAGGTACTGCGCAATACCGGCATTGCGTTGCTCGCACTGTCCGGGCTTCTGCGTATCTGGCCGCGACCTTACGACTGGCTCGTCGCGCAACTGCAAGGGCCGCTCGACCGCATCGGCGCGGCCATTGCGCCAGGGACGCAACCCGGCAGCGGCAACGCGGGCGGCTTCGTGCTCGGCATGTCGCTAGGCGCGGTATGGACGCCCTGCGCCGGCCCCGTGCTCGCGTCGATTCTGGTGCTCGTCGTGAAGGCTCAGGATCTCGGTTGGTCGGCTCTGCTGCTCACGCTGTATGCGATCGGCGCGGCGATTCCGATGCTCGCGATCATCTACGGCGGCCATTACGTGACGCGTCATGTACGTGTGGTCTCACGTCACGCGGAGCGCCTGCAACAGGTATTCGGCGTACTGGTGATGCTGACCGCCCTCGCCATCTATTTGCAGTACGACGTGCTGCTGTACGCGCGGCTCGCCGGTCTTTTCCCCTCACTCAAAGGACTTTGACATGACTACCCGCTTGAAAACCTTCGCACTGTCCACCGCGTTTGCCGCCTGCGCGTTGATCGCGACGAGTACGGTCGCCATCGCCGCGCCGCAGGAAAGCGGTTCGCCCGCACCCGAGCTCACAGGCATCACGCAATGGCTCAATAGCGAGCCGCTCAAATTGCAGCAATTGCGCGGCAAAGTGGTACTCGTCGACTTCTGGACCTATAGCTGCATCAATTGCGCCAACACGCTGCCTTACGTAAAAAGCTGGAACCAGAAGTACAAGGATCAGGGGCTCACGGTGATCGGCGTGCATACGCCGGAATATCCGTTCGAACGCGACACCGGCAACGTGAAGACCGCGCTGAAACGGCTCGGTATCAGCTATCCGGTTGCGCAGGACAACCAGTACGCCACCTGGAATGCCTATAACAATCAGTACTGGCCCGCGTTCTATCTGATCGACAAGCAAGGTCATATCGTCTACACACACTTTGGAGAAGGCGACTATGCGCAGACCGAAGCCAGGATTCAGGCGCTGCTCGCGCAGAAGAATTGACGAAGCGTTTGCTGACTCGTAGAACGGGAGAGCCCGCTACACCCACGCGATCGGGTGCAGCGGGTCTTCGTTTTTGGCGGACGACTAAAAGAGGTAATTGGCGAAAAGGCCGTACGTAATCTGACTCGTCTTTTCGGTGATGGGACTGTCGGTCGCGTCGCCGCGCAGCCACGCGAACGACACGCTCGCGCCGACGTTCCAACGCGTCGCGATCCGGTAAGCCCCGTTGACTGAGAAGCGCAACTGGTTCACACCGGAGCTGGCCGAGTAGGTCGGCAATCCCGAGCGCGCGCTCGGCCCGGAATTCACGCCAAAATAGGTTTCGTTGTACTTGTCGCTTCCCCACGTCAGGCCCGGGCCTGCGCTGAGCGTCAGTTGCGGAATGGGTTGATAGCGTCCCAACAGATCGAAAGTCGCGACGGTGCCACGATCGTTGCCGGCAATATCGGTCAAAACGCTCGCGCGTGCCGTGACGAAATCCCACGTATAAACACCGAACAGCTCCGCGTGCGCGGTGCGTTTGACGTCGCCGAGTCCGTGCAGCCGCGAGTCGTCGGACTCGCTGCGCGGTTCGATGAAATCGTAGGTCACCGCCGCGCCGACGCGCCAGTTACTATCACGGTACAGATATGCGCCCAGCGATAGCACCGACCCCGCGTCTGGATTCGCGCCGATAAAGAAGCGGTCGTAATTCACGCTCACCGACGGCACCACCTCCCATTTCGTGCCACTCGCGCCCGGAAATTTCGGCATGCTCACGACCCCTGCGCCAACCGCAAAGCGCCACGGGCTCGCGCTCGCGCCAGGCGCCTGCGTCACTTCCGGCGCGCCGATGGAGAACAGGCTTTCCGACAAACCGAGCGTATCGTCGGCCATCGCGGTGACGGCAAACAGCGACAAACCAGCCCCCGCTAGCACCTTGAGCATACGCGGCTTTGACACATCGATCATTTCTGTTTCTCCGTGAAAAAATTAAAAAAGACTGAATGCGATTTTTCCGATCCCGGCATTCATGGAGTGGCGACGAAATTGTGAAATAGTTGAGTTTCTAATTGCAGCGGCGTTAAAAGAATGACCGGTCGCCTCGCTCGATAATGGCGATGATAGAAGATACGTTTGTAATAGCCGATGCATCCGCTTTATTGGGACGTTGGTTTGGCACGTCTCTCCCCCCAAGCAGGGTAGGGAATCGCGCCTTATTTCGGGGGATTCACTTACAGAATACGTGGCGTGAGCATAGCCCGTTCTTTTCGCCCGTCGCAAGCATATTTTTCTAATTACATGCTGCGACCGCGTAATCGAGTAATAGATGCAATTTCAATGCTTGTATCAAGCGGCGCGGAATTTGCCATCCTCGTTCGCAGGCGATAATCTGTGCGGGCTTGACTTTCGCGTCGCCAAGTGTGAAATGTAGTTAGATGGCGGCTTTCGATGCACGGTGATCTACGTTACGGGTGAGCTATGCCTTCAGGAAAGTACATCGGCAATAAAACAGTCAGTCCATCGTTTTCATGTCTTTGTGACAAGTCTCAAGCGCAGTATGCCAACCGCCGTATCAGTGCCGATCTGTCGCGGCGCGGCTTCGTCACCGGTCTCGCCGCTTCGATGCTGAGCCTGGTTCTGCCCGGTCTTGGCAATGCTCAAACCACCCAACCGCCAGCACCGCCGGCCAAGCCGGTGCTGTTCACGAACTTCCGCTTGTTCGATGGCAAATCGTCGACGTTGCGTGAAGGTCTCTATATGGTTGTCGAGGGTGACAGCATCAGCCAGTTGGGTCGGGGTCAACCGGCTTCGATCGACGGCAAAACGCTCGTCGATTGCGGTGGCAAGGTGATGATGCCCGGCATGATCGACATGCACTGGCACGCGCTGCTCGCGGCAGTGCCGATTCAGGTGATCCTTCAATCCGACATTGCATTCGTTCATCTTGCGGCAAGCGCTGAAGCCGAACGTACACTACTGCGCGGCTTCACAACGATACGCGACGCGGGCGGCCCGTCATTCGCCCTGAAGCAGGCGATCGATAGCGGCATGATTTCAGGGCCACGAATCTATCCGTCCGGCGCGATGATCACGACCACCGGCGGTCACGGCGATTTTCGTGCGCTGAGCGATCTGCCGCGCACCGGCAGCCAGGTCACCCAACTGGAACGGGACGGTGGCTTCGCGATCGCCGACACCGAAGACGAAATCCGCTTGCGGGTGCGCGAGCAGTTCATTCAGGGCGCGACGCAGATCAAGCTGGTCGGAGCCGGTGGGGTATCGACGCCGCGCAGCCCGCTCGACATGCTCACGTTTACCGAAAAGCAGTTGCGCGCGGCCGTCGAAACAGCGGCCGACTGGGGCACCTATATCCTCTCGCATGCGTACACCCCCGAAGCGGTTCAGCGCTCCGTTGCGGCAGGCGTGCAGTGCATCGAGCACGGTCATCTGATGGACGACAGGACCGCGGCGTTGATGGCGAAGAACGGCACGTGGTTGAGCACGCAGCCGTTCGTCAACGAAGACGACGCGGGTCCGCTCGCCCCACCGATCCGCGAAAAATTTCTTCAAGTGATCGCGGGCACCGACAGGGTTTTCAAACTCGCGCGCAAGCATGGCATCAAGGTCGCGTTCGGCACGGATCTGATCTTTTCGCAGCGCCGTGGCCGCACGGCAAGGCACGATGCTCACGCATATGAAGGGGTGGTATAGCGCAGCCGAAGCATTGGGCATCGCAACGGGCACCAATGGCCAACTACTCGCGCTGTCCGGGCACCGCAATCCGTACCCGCGCAAGCTCGGTGTACTCGAGGAAGGTGCGTACGCCGATCTGCTGCTCGTCGACGGCAATCCGCTCGAGAATCTCGACCTGATCGCGAACCCGGAGCAGAACCTGCGCATCGTGATGAAGGATGGAAAGTTCTACAAGAACACGCTGAAAGCGTAATCAGCAATACAGGCGGGCGCGCAACCTGGCGCGCCCGCATTCGCTACACCGTCACACTATTTAGCCGTGCCCCTGCAGACGGATGTCGCGCGACGATGCGCCGACGTACACCGAGCTGCCCGGCACATAGAGCCAACGGTTGCTCGTCGTATCCCACACGCTCTGCATGCGCTGCGTCACGACAACGTGCACACGACGCGATTCGCCCGGGTTCAGACCCACCTTGTCCCAGCCGACGAGACGCCGCGGCGGTTCACCCTGATACGGCACGCCGAGGTACACCTGCGGCACTTCCGCACCGGCGACGCGACCATCGTTACGCACGTTGAACGACACGTCGATCAGGCCGCCCGGCAGATGCTGAACCGACAGACCCGAGTATGCGAAGTGCGTGTACGACAGGCCATAGCCAAACTCGAACATCGGCGTGATGTTCTGCGAGTCGTACCAGCGATAGCCCATATCGAGCTTCTCGGCGTACACCGGGTTCGCCGCAAACGCGCCATTCGTACCCCACGTCGGCGTATCCTGGTCGCGCACCGGGAACGTGACGGGCAGCTTGCCGGAAGGATTGACCTTGCCGAACAGCACGTTCGCAATCGCGTTGCCGCCGCCTTCGCCCGGATACCACGCTTCGATGATCGCCGACACGCTATCCTTCCACGGCATCAGCACCGGGTTGCCGCTTTCGACGACGACGATCGTGTGCGGATTGGCCGCCGCAACCGCTTCGACGAGTGCATCCTGGTTGGTCGGATTCGCGAGGCCCAGGCTCGGCAGATCGCCGATGTCCTCGCCGGCCGGCTGCGCGACCACGACGATCGCTACGTCGGAGTTGGCCGCCAGCGTGGCCGCCTGGGTGATCTGCTGCTGCGTGTAGGCGGCAAACGGCGACTGCTGATCGCTGTTGCCGGCGAAGGTCACGGTGGCCTGCGGCGCGAGCGCCTTGATTGCCGACACGATCGGCGTATTCAATTTCAGCCACGGGTTGGTCCACCAGCTGCAGCCCGTCTCCGTGCCGAACGTCAAGCCGCCGCAACCGGCGAACGCGCCCGTCACCGGATCGCGCGTGTTGCCTGAACCGCCGCCCGTCAGCACCGCCGCATCGGCATGGCCGCCGATCACCGCGATACGCGAC
This sequence comes from Paraburkholderia sp. UCT70, assembly GCF_050434085.1. Classification (NCBI taxonomy): domain Bacteria; kingdom Pseudomonadati; phylum Pseudomonadota; class Betaproteobacteria; order Burkholderiales; family Burkholderiaceae; genus Paraburkholderia; species Paraburkholderia sp. UCT70. The sequence goes on from NZ_JBNPVZ010000002.1 coordinate 3,322,890, forward strand.
AGCGAACCAGCGGCGAGCGGCAGCTGATTGCTGGCGTTCTTCAGCAGTACCATCGATTGCTCTTCGACCGACTGCGTGAAGGCTCTCGCGGCCGAGAAGTCGATGGTCGCGCCACCCTTCGGCGGATCGTCCATCACGCCCGTGCGGATCATCACATACAGCTTGCGCTCGACCATGTCGTCGAGGCGCGCGGTCGACACCGAGCCGTTCGCGATCGCCTGTTTGACCAGCGTGGGCGTCAGATAGACGGTCGAACCGACGTCTTCCTCCTCGTCGAGACCCGCATTGATCGCCGGTGCCGTGCTATGCGTCGCGCCCCAGTCCGACTGCACCTGACCTTCGAAGTACCAGTCGTTCTTCAGCACGTCGTTGAGAATGTGCGGGTTCTCGCAGGCCTGGATGCCGTTGACCTCGTTGTAGCTGCACATCACGCTGCCGGGCTGCGCGCGGCGCGCGGCGATTTCGAACGGCAGCAGATAGAGCTCGCGCATCGTGCGCTCGTCGATCTGGCTATTGCCGCCGCCGCGGTTATGTTCCTGCTCGTTGCCCATGTAGTGCTTGATCGTCGCGATGACCTTCTGGCTTTGCGTGCCGTCGGTGCGCTCGGCGAGCATCTCGCCGGCAAGCACCGGATCTTCGCCGAGATACTCGAAGAGCCGGCCACCGCGTGGCTCACGCGCGAGGTTGGTGCCACCGCCGAGCCCCATGCCGAAGCCCTGCTGACGCAACTGGATCGCGATCTGCTTGCCGAAGTTCCACGACAGCGCGCGGTCCCAGCTCGCCGCTACCGCGAGCGTCGCCGGGAAGGTCGTCGATGGCTGGTTGGTGCTGCCCGAACCCGTGGCCGAGTCGACCATGTTCAGGTCGGGAATGCCGAGACGCGGCACGCCCTGAATGTAGCCCGCGCCGCCGCCCGGCACGGCGGACATCGCGTACTGCGAGTGAATGAACTGCAGCTTTTCGTCGATCGTCATCTGGTTGACGAGCGTTTCCGCGCGCCGATGCGCCGCAGCCGACGCGAACGCGTTCAGCACCGTCGACATGGGCGCGAAGTCGAGACCGGGAGTGGGTATTTCCGCGTGCGCAGCGGCGCTCACGGCCGCCGCATTCGCGACGGCCGGCCATAGTTTCTTCTGCATAGGTGTCTCTCCGAAATTGTGCTTTTCTGGGGCAACGGAGCGCGTCGGGGGGTGGGAAACGGACGCGAAAACAGGCATGCAGCGATGACTGCAAACGTTTGCCTGTGGGAAGAAGAATCGGCGCAACTGGATGGGCTGTAGCGACTCTCCGTGGTGAGTAATGTAGGAATGTAGTCTGACTACAGCATCGGTATTTATACCAATACGTGTAATTTTATGCGTAATGGGGCGTAAGGCTTTTCCGACACAGGCTAATTGAAAGTTATCGAATCAAGGCGAATAAAGAGTCGGAAATTTTGTGCGGGTTTTTATTCAAATTGGTGAGTGGGCATTTGCGCATTGACAACAAAAAATCCGCCGTCTATTTTACTGGAAACTGCATCCCTTAAACTGGATTACATGGACATCAACGCCCAGATCGCGCGCCGGATCAAAGAACTGCGCGACGCTCAAAATTGGTCGCTCGATGCACTGGCCGAGCGCAGCACGGTCAGCCGCTCGAATATCTCGCTGATCGAGCGCGGTCAGAGCAGCCCTACCGCGACCGTGCTCGATAAACTCGCGACCGCGTTGAACGTGCCGCTCGCGTCGCTATTCGAGCAGGATGGCGCGCCGGCTGCCGAGCCATCGCCGGTCAGTCGCGCAACCGAGCAGGCGGTGTGGACCGATCCGAGCTCGGGGTATGTGCGACGTCATCTGTCGCCGACCGCGCGCTCGGCGATCCAGTTGGTCGAGGTCAACTTTCCCGCCGGTCAGCGCGTCAGTTACGAAACCGGCGCGCGCGACGCGGACATTCATCAACAGGTGTGGATGCTCGACGGGTCGATGGAAATCACGGTCGGCGACGCCAGCTGGCGGCTCAAGACCGGCGACTGCCTGGCAATGCGGCTCGACAGCCCGATCGTGTTCCGTAACCCCACTCGCAAACGCGCGCGCTATCTCGTCGCGCTGACCACATCGCCAGTCAACGAACGGAGAAACGGATGAGCGATAACGTGACCATACGGCGCGTCGGCGCGAACGAAGCTTCGGCCTGCGTCGAAGCGCTCGCCGACGTGCTGATCGACTGCGTGGAAGGCGGAGCATCGGTCAGCTTCATGCTGCCGATCTCGCGCGCCTCCGCGCTCGCGTTCTGGCGCAACGTCGCGGAAGGCGTGGCGCGCGGCGAGCGCGCATTGCTGATCGCCGAAGATCGCGACGGCGGCATCGTCGGCACCGTGCAGCTGATTACCGCGCAGCCCGAAAATCAACCGCATCGCGCCGATGTCGCGAAGATGCTCGTGCATAGAAAGGCACGCCGGCGCGGCGTCGCTCACGCTTTGATGAGCGAGCTCGATCGGCTCGCGCGGCAAGAGAAGAAATCGGTTCTGGTGCTCGACACCGTGACCGGTGGCGATGCCGAACGGCTCTATCAGCGCGCCGGCTGGCAACGCGTCGGCAGCGTGCCGAATTACGCGCTGATGCCCGACGGTGCGTTCTGCGACACGACCTTCTATTGCAAGCAACTTTGACCCGCACCAGCGCTCATTCGCTTACTGCGACTGACGCGACCTCGCGTCCCAATCGCTGCACGCGAATCAGCGGCACGAGCGACACGGCGAGGCATGCGAGCACCATTGCCGCGCTCACCGCGAGCAACGCGTGGTCGATGGCCTGCATGAGCGCGACGCGCGCCGCGGCGATCAGCGCGTCGCCGTCGAACCCTGCCGCGTGGGCATCGCGAATGAAGGTCGCGACGTCGCGAGACGTCAGCAGTACTTGCGGGCTGTGCGCGGCGGGCGCAACCCACGGCGCGTCCGTATCGATACCGTGCCCTTGCAAAACATCGGCCACGCGTTGGCGATACAGCACGTGCACGATTGTGCCGACCACGGCCGTTCCAATCATGCCGCCCACCATCCGCGCCGACTGGATCATAGCGGTCGCAATGCCAAGCTGACGCTTGCCCGCCACCTGCTGCGCAAACACGGTCAGATTCGGCATCACGAGACCGATCCCTACGCCGCCCGCAGTCAATGCGGCCATCAACGCATGACTGGTCTCCATGCGTTCGGCCGCGACGCCCCAACACGCCACGCCCAGCAACGCGAAGCCGACGTACAGCAGCAAGTTGGGCTTACGCAGACGCGTGACGACGCGCGTATTCGCGATCGTGCCGACGGTGATGCATAGCACGAGCGGCGTCACCATCACGCCGGCGCGATCCGCGTTGAGACCCATGCCGCCTTGCAGCAGCAACGGCACATAGAACAGCAGCGCGAACATCGCCAAGCCCATCAGCATCGACAACGCGAGCAACGCGATGATGGCCCGCTCGCGCAGCAACGCCGGCGGCAGAATCGGATCGGCCGCGCGCAGTTCCTCGCGCACGAGCAGCGCGCCCGCGCTCAATGCCACCACGCCGAACGCGATCGTCGAAACCTTCAGCGTCTGCTGCGCGAGCGATTCGACGAGCAGTTGCAACGCACCGAGTCCGGCGGCGATCAACAATGCGCCGCGCCAGTCCGGGCTCAGCTTGCCGCGCAGTTGATGGCGAATGTTCGGTAGATGTCGGGCAGTCAGATAAAGACTGAGCACGCCGACCGGAAGGTTGACGAAAAACGCGCAGCGCCAGCCGTAGTGCTCGCTCAGAAAGCCGCCCAGCGAAGGCCCTAGCGCATTCGCGACGCCGAACGCGCTCGAAAACAGCACCTGCCAGCGCAAACGCACGACGGGATCGGGAAACAGATCGGGAATCGACGCGAAGCAGGTGCCCACCAGCATGCCGCCACCGATCCCTTGCAACGCGCGAAACAGCACCAGCGCCTGCATGCTGTGCGCGGCACCGCACAGCACCGACGCGGCCGTGAACACGACGATCGCGATCACGATCAACGGCTTGCGTCCGAACCAGTCACCGAGCCGCCCGAAGATCGGCACCGTGATGACCGAGGCGAGCAGATACGCGGTCGCGACCCACGCATAGAGATTAAAGCCCTTCAGCTCGGCGACGATGGTAGGCAACGCGGTGCCGACCACGGTCTGATCGATCGCGACCATCATCACGACGCTCGACAAGCCAAGCATCGCAAAGAGCGACTGACGGAACGAGCGGGCCGTGGTGGGCGGCGATGTCCCGTGCGGTATGGCGCCGGGTGGCGTGCCGTTGCTCATCGGCGTTCAGGCGCGCTGTGCGGCCGCTTCGCGAGCGACATGCTTGCGCCACGCGAGCCCGGCGAGCGCAACGTCCTGCAAGCCGATGCCGACCGCCTTGTAGACGACGATGTCCTCGGACCGCACGCGTCCGCTGGCGCGCCCTTCCAGCACGTCGCCGAGTTCGACTACGTTGCGCCAGTCGAACGTGCCGGGCGCGGCCTGCACCAGGTCGCCGGCCTCTTCCCTTGCCTGTTCATGCAGTTCAACCACGATGCGCGACGCGCGCGCGAGCGTCGTGTCGTCGAGCTCGCGCGTGTAGGGCAGGCTCGACCCGATGGCCGCGACCATCGCACCGGGCGCAAGCGTCGCGCCATCGAACAGCGCACCGGTCGCGCGGGTCGCGGTGACGATCACGTCGGCATCACGCACCGCCTCGGCGGCTTCGCCTGCGGTGGCCTTCACGCCGCGCGCACGGTGACGCGCGTTGAGTTCGTCGACGACCTGCACCACGTTATCGAGGCCGACGATTCTGAACGACTGCAAACCGGTATGCGCGGCGAGCGCCTGTGCATGCGCGCGCCCCTGCACGCCGGCGCCGAAAATCGCGACGGCGCGCGCATCTTCGCGCGCGAGCGCTCGCACCGCGAGCACCGTGGTCGCGGCCGTGCGGATTCGCGTGAGCGCGTTCGCGTCGAGCGTGGCGAGCGGGCGGCCGTCGTCGGTCGAAAACAGCACGATCGAGAACGAGAAACGGCCGTTGATCGTCGTGTACACCTTCGCGCCGGTCACGCCAGCTTCGGGCAACACGGCGCCGAGCGTCGATAGCTTCAAGCCGCCCGCTTCGGTGCGCACGCGCCGCTGCACCGCCGCGCGTCCCCGCGACAGTGCGCGAAACGCCTGCTCGAGCGTCGGGATCGCTTCGTCGAAACCCACGAGCGCATCGATCTGCGCGTCGTTCAGATGAATCATGGAGAATGCTTCCTTGTGCGAATCTGATGACTGGATGGCGCGCCGCCGCGCGCTACACGAGCGCCGCTGCGGCGTGCTGGAACGTAAAGCTGTCCGAGTACAGGTGATCAACGCTCGCGCCCTTCGCGATGAAGGCGGCCTTCGCCTCTGCGATCATCGCGGGCGAGCCGCACAGATAGACCGCGTGCTCCGACAGGTCCGCATGGTCCTCGCACACCGCATGCTGCACATAGCCGCGCCGCCCGCTCCATGCTGTGTCCGCGCGCGACAACACCGGCACATAGCGGAACTCGTAGAGACGCTCCGCCCAGCGGCCGATTTCGTCATGCAGATACAGGCCATCGGCCGTTCTCGCGCCCCAGTACAGCGTGACGGGCGGGCAATCGGGATCGTCCATCAGCGATTCGAGCATCGCTTTCACCGGCGCCAGGCCGGTGCCGGTCGCGACCATCAGCAACGGACGATAGTCCTCTTCGTGCAGTCGGAATCCGCCGAGCGGCAGCTCCACGTCGAGGCGGTCGCCCGGTTTGAGCTGCGCCACCACACGATCGGTGAACCGGCCGCCCGCGATCTTCCGCACATGAAAGTCGACGAGGCCGCCCGCGCGCGCGGCGGATGCCATCGAGAAGCTGCGATGACTACCGTCTTCGAGCATCACGTTCATGTACTGACCGGGCCGGTAAATCATTTCGGCATCCTCTGGAAGCGCGAGCGTGAGGTGCGTGACGTCGTGCGCCAGCAAGCGTACCGCCTCGACGCGCACCGTATGACGCGCCGGCTCCGATGTCGGCGCACCGGCATGGCCCGCGCCGATCACAATGTCGCTGCGCGGCCGCGCCTGACACGCGAGCGCAAATCCCGCCTGCGCCTCCTCCTCGGTGAGTCCGAGCGGAAACTCCTCGTAGTCGAGCGTGCCCTCGTGCACTTTCACGCGGCACGTGCCGCAAGCGCCGAACTGACAATCGTGCGCAAGCGGCACGTCCGCGCGTAGCGCGGCGGCGAGCAGCGATTCGTCGCGCTCGGCGCTGAAGCACGCTCCTGTTTCGAGCACCTGAATCCGGTATGACATGACGCCACCTCATGACGATGCGATGCGAACGGCAGGACCCCCGGCATGCACCGGCGGCCCGCGGCATCATTTCTTGATGTCGGCTTCCACGAGCACGCTATGCCCCTGCGCCGCGAGCAGATCGTGCAGCCCCTGCAAAGCGGCGAGGCCGCACTGCGTGTCCTGCTCGCCGTTGCCGCCGCTCAGGCCCACACCACCCACCACCTGGCCATCGACGACAACAGGAAAGCCGCCGACGAATGCCGCGAACTTACCCTCAAAGCTCCATTGAATGCCGAACGCTTCGTTGCCCGGCAACGCGGGACCGTTGGGCGGCTGGGTGAACAGATGCGTCGAGCGCTTATGGCCGGCTGCCGTGAACGCCTTGTTCCACGCAATCTGCGGCCCAGTGATGCGCGCGCCGTCCATCCGTTCGAGCGCGAGCGGATAGCCGCCCTCGTCGACGATGCAGACCGATTCGAGCACGTCGATCTGCTGCGCCCGGCCGATGGCCGCGCGGATCATTTCGCGCGCTTCGGCCAGTTCCAGGCGAAATATCTGTTTCATCGCAACCCCCTCATTGTTGATTGATTCATTGATTCGGAAAGCTGATCTCGCCGCGCTCAGATGCCGCGATAGACCGTCTTGATCTGCGTATAGAACTCGAGACCGCCACGCCCCGATTCGCGAAACGTCGACGTGCTCGAACGCTTGAGCCCCCCGAACGGCGCGTTGATCGCGTTGCCCGTCGTCGTGCGGTTGATCTTCACGGTGCCCGCCTCGATGTCGTCCGCGAAGCGGTGCATGTGGCGGGGATTCGACGTGACGATCGCGGCGGAGAGCCCATACTCGGTGTCGTTCGCCTTCGCGATCGCGTCCTCGTAGCTGGTCACGGTGACGATCGCGATCACCGGCCCAAAGATTTCTTCGCGGCAGATACGCATGTCCTGCGTCACGTCGGTGAAGATCGCCGGCGTGACGTAATAGCCGTGCTCGTAATCGGGACCGCTCAGGCGCTCGCCGCCGTACAGATGCGTGGCCTGTGCCTTGCCGGAGGCCACGTAGTCGAGCACGGTGTCGAGCTGCGTCCGGGTCGCGAGCGGGCCGATGTCCATGCCGGGCGTGAGGCCGCTGCCGATCTTGAGCGTCTTCACTTTAGCGAGCAGTTTCTCGCTGAACGCATCGCGCACGCTGTGCATGACCAGCACGCGGCTCGTGCCGGTGCAGGCCTGGCCCGTCAGCGAGAAGCCGCCCTTGATCGTCAGGTCGACGGCGCGGTCGAGATCCGCGTCGTCCATCACGATCAGCGGATTCTTGCCGCCGAGTTCCATCTGCGTGCGCGTGGTCAGTGGTAGGGAGCGATGAATCTGTTCGCCAGCGGCGGTCGAACCGGTGAACGACACGGCCCTGACGACCGGCGACGCGGTAATGACGGAGCCGATTTCCGACGCGCGTCCCGTGATGAAATTCAGTACACCCGACGGCATGCCCGCCTGCGCGAATGCTTCGGCGAGCCGGTAGCCGATCAGCGGCGCATCCGACGACGGTTTAAAGATCACCGTATTGCCGGCGATCAGCGCCGGCGCGATCTTGCGCGCCGGGATCGAGATCGGAAAATTCCACGGTGTAATCACGGCGACGACGCCGAGGGGTTCGCGCTGCGTGTGGACGGTCATGTCGGGATCGTCGCTCGGGAACGTCTCGCCGGAATACGACTGACCTTCCACCGCATAGAAACGCAGCACCTGCGCCGAGCGCAGAATTTCGTCCCTGCTCTGCGCGAGCGGCTTGCCTTCTTCGCGCGTGAGTTCGTTCGCGAATCCGTCCGCATGCTGTTCGAGCCACGCCGCCGCGCGATTGAGAACGGCCGCGCGCTGCGCGACCGGCGTGCGCCGCCACGCGGCGAACGCGCCAGCCGCCGCGGCCAGCGCGGCGCGCGCGTCCTCGGCCGAAGACGCCTGGAAGCGGCCGACGATGTCGCGCGTATCGGCGGGATTCACGTTGTCGAACGTGCCGCCGCTCACGCTGGCGGTCCACTCGCCCGCGATGAGATTCTTGAACTCTGGTGTTGCCGGATTGCTCATGACGGATACCTGTGCTGTTGCCGCAATGGCCGGCGCCATGCCGGCGGCTGGCTCGCGGCGATGCCAACGGAAGACGGCGCCGCGTTGCGCGCGCCGCCGCGGGTTCAACTCGCGAGTTCGAGTTCGGGCAGCGCCAGATCCTGCTCGACGTAGTCGTAATAGAGCGCGGTCGTATAAAGCAGACGCATCTGCGCGCCGATCTCGCAGATCTTCAGGCAGCGTTGCTGCAACTCGGGCGTGTCGGCATGTTCGAGCACGATCTGATAGCCCCGCTCGCCATGAATCTCGTCCGACACGATGTGCAGATCGAAGAACTCCACTTCCTCGTCGGTGAACTGGTATTTGTCGCGCAGCGTCGGCGTCTGCTTGCGATAGATCGACGGCACCTGCGATTCCAGACCCACGACGAGCGCCGCGACCGCGACGATCGGGTCCTCGCGCATCGCCACCGAATAACACCATGCCTGCAGGCCTCGCGTGGTCGGCGACATGTTGTCGGGATCTATCACGCGCTCGCGCGTCGTGCCGCACGCTTCGGCGAAACGGATCAGCAGATCGGTATGACGGTCACCGCCGATTTCCTCTTCGTACATGTTGGCGAGCAGAAAGTCCTTAGCCTCGGTGAAGCGGTCCGGCGTGCGCGCATAGATGTAGGCCAGATAGTCGGCGAACGGGCCCACGTAGTGATAGTGGTTCTCGGCCCAGCGCGCGAGATGCGCGCGGCTCAGCTTGCCGCTCGCCCACGCGATGCTGAACGGCGCCTTGTTCGCACTCTTGCCTTTGATGGCTTCCTCCAGCGCGGCGCGGAAGTCATCACGGTTCATCAATTCAGCCATTTCAAGCTCCTGACAGGTAGGGAAAAGGTTGGCGTTGTCGAAAGCCCGAATGCCGTCGGGCACGGAAGGAATAGTTGAGCTAGTGTAGCTCGGTTAATGAATACTGTATACTGCAATGCCTGAATTGCGCAAATCGTTCGAGGGAAAGCGCTCCGTCTACGCGCCGCTTCATTGCGGCCTTTCCGCGGAAAACCCGGGAAAAGCGGACCTATATGCGCGCCAACTGCCGCTGTCTTCGGCCCTCGCCGAGGCACCATCCGGTAGTAGACGGTATACTATATTCTTTTTTTTCGACTACACTAGATCCGAGTGAATCACGGAGAGCGTTATGCCAACAGTGGTATTTCACAAAAACGGCGCGACCCATCAGGGCGAGGTCAAGGAGAACACCAACCTCGTCGTGCGCGCCGGCATCAAGCAATTCCCGTTTCCGCATCTGCGCTACGAATGCGGCATGGGCAAGTGCTCGAAGTGCGCGTGCCGCGTGATGTCCGGCGCGCAGTATCTGCCCGAGCCCAACTGGAAGGAAAAAAAACAGCTCGGCGAGCGGCTTGCGCAGGGTTATCGCCTCGCGTGCCAACTATGGATCGAGCACGACATCGAACTCGCGCAGGACGATCTGGAGCAGGCAGCATGAATACGCGCTCCGTCGCGGCCGGCACGCACGTGATCCTGACGAGCAAGCCCGGCCAGTACCGAACCGAGGCGACCGAAGGCATCGTGCCGCTCGCCACCTTCGACTACCTCTACGGCGGCCGGCATATCGCCACGTTCGTCATCGCCGCGCTCATGAAAGAAACGAAGATCAGGGTGATCGACGAAGCCACACCGTCGGCGGTCAATCTCGTTCCCACCAGGTTCCTCGAAAAATTCGCGACGCCTGAAGCCGCGCTCGAGTCGCTGCGGCAGCTCGCGGGCCACGGCAACGGCGCCGCGCAACTGACCCCGCGCTAGTTGCCGCGCCGTTTCATCCCCTCCTCTCCGAACCCAATACGTAAGCCTCCGAATGATCCAGATTACTTTCCTCAGCAACGACAGCAAGTCGGTGAGCGCGCCGCCCAACAGCAATCTGCTGCGCGTCTCGCTGCGCGAAAAGGGCGGCATTCCGTTCAAATGCGGCGGCGGCTTGTGCGGCACCTGCAAATGCAAGGTCGAACACGGCATCGAACATACCGATAACGTGAAGGACAAGGAAAGACGCCATCTGAGCGAAGACGAAATCAAAGCTGGCTATCGGATGGCCTGTCAGACTTTCGTCAATGGCAACGTCAGCGTGTCATGGTGAGTTAGCAACACAATGTAGTGAGTCAAACCGGGACGCCGGCTTCGATGCACTGAAGCCGGCGTTTTTGCTTGTCGTTGCGAGGCGTAAAACGTAGGCCGCAACTCGCGGGCAAAGCGCGCCGACGATCAAACCGCCAAGGCCTTGCGCATCGGCAAACCAACGCGCAAGGCCCGGCAAAAACCGCGCGGACGACAGGCGCGTCCCGCCCCCCATCACCAGATCAGAATCGCCACCAACGTCGACACCACCAGGCCGGACACCACCGGCAGCAACAGATAGCGCACCGCCTGCAACACCGGCACACGCGCGAAGCTCGCCACCGCCGCGAGCGCCGACCATGCGGTCAGCGTCTTGCCGGTCCACACCGAACCCATCTGGCCGATCGCCGCGAGCGTCGACACGTCGAAGCCCACCGTGCGGCCGAGCGCGCCCGCCAGCGCACCGGTCAACGGCAAACCGGCGAAGCCCGAGCCGTCGATGCCCGTCACCATGCCGGCCAGCAGAATGCCGTACGAGACGAAGAACGCGTTGTGCGGAATGTAGACCTCGCCCGCTTTCACGAGATCGGCAAGCAGGCCGGGGGCATGGGTACCGGCGGGCAAGCCGAGGATCGGCGCCGCGGTGCCGGCCACGCCGATGAAGAAGAAGCCCGCAATCGGCAGCACCGAGCTCATCGCGCGAAACGAAAACACGAAGCCCTCGGTGACGTGCTCGGCCGTGCTGCGGCAGATCGCGCGATAGTCGCGCGCAGCGGCTACCGCCACCATCAGCAACGCGGAGACGCCGCCGACGAGCGCCGCGGCCGCTGCACCGCTCGCGCCCTTGAAGCCGGGGATCAGATGCGGCAACACCATATAGGCAACGATCGCGAGAAAGGCGACGGGGATCACGATCGCGAAGCAGCGGGACCAGCGCTCCTGCCACGGCGTCAACAGGTCGCGCGACGACAACAACGCCCGCGAGCCGCTCGCGCCGCTGACCTGGCCGCCGTCGCCGACCGACGCATGCTGCGGTTTGCCGCGCCGGATGCGCGCGCGACTCGTGCCGGCCGCGGGCGTGACAACGGCATTCGCCGTGACCTGGGTCGCTTCCCAGCGTTCGAGATGGCGCGCATCGGGCGCCTGGATCTGCTTGCGGATACGCAGATAGGCGATCAGGAAAGCGATGCCGCCCGTGATCAGCGACAGCAGCAGCGCCTTGTCGGCAACGTCCGGCATCGCGACCGCGGCCGCTTTCGCGCTGATGCCCGGCGCGACCTTGATCACGTAGTCCGACGACAAGGCCGTGCCGAGTCCCGCGATGCCGATGCACAACGCCGCGCCCAGCGGCGGCACGCCCGCGTAAATCGCGGCCGGCAGCAGAATGCCGGCGATCAACGGCACGGCCGGCGTCGGCCAGAAGAACAGCGACAACACGTAGCTCACGAAGCCGAGCACGAAGAAGCCGACGTGCCCGTTGACCATGACCGCGCGAAACGGCTGGACCATGCGCACATCCGCGTTGATCCGTTTCAGCGCGTTGAGCAACGCGGTCATCAGCGAAATCACGAGGAAGATATTGAACAGCTCGCGCGCCGCCGTAAGCGGCGCAAAGAACACCGCTTCGATCGCGGTCGACACCTGGCCGGAAAACGCGAAGACGGTGGCGAAGGTCGCGAGAATCGCGGGCGCGACGACATTGGCGCGAAACACCAGCGTCGCGATGATAGAGACGACACCACACAGGTAAACCCAGTGCGCCGACGTTAGAACGACGTGAGATTCCATTGCTTCTCCTGACTGCGCGGACCTGCGAGCGCGGGTGGACGCGGCTGATTTGAGATAACCATTCGGTATACTATGTACGAAATAAAACCGGATCAACGGCTGTTTGCTTGACGTTTACCCGCATTCGCTGGGGCATTTCAAAGCAGAAGAATCGAGCGGCAGGAAAAATCCCGCCTTTCCCGGTAGCCGCGAGGAAGCGCGGCGCGTGCTTCAATGCCCCGCCAGACAAGGCCGAGCCGGGTATTTCCGTATAAGGTCTACAGTATTCGCGACGTGCACTGAGGTAAAATCGCTTGCATCACACGCCATCAGCAACACAGGTTGGAGATCCTTATGAAGACCGAAGCGGACACGACCGCGGCAAGCGGCGCACAGGGGCAATCGAGCGCGCCGATCATGCATCAGCAGCTGTCGCATCTCGTCACCGCGCGGCTGCGCGAAGCAATCGTCTCGGGCACGTACGCGCCCGGCGAGCGGCTGGTGGAAGGACGCATCGCCCAGGAGCTCGACGTCTCGCGCGTGCCGGTACGCGAAGCGCTGCGCGCGCTCGCCTCGGAAGGCCTCGTCGAAGTGCGGCCACGGCACGGCGCGGTGGTCGCGTCGCTGCAGCCGTCGGCGGCACGCGAAATGATCCAGATCCGCGCGACGCTCGAGGGACTCAACGCCCGGCTCGCCGCCGAACATCGAACGCCCGAGCTGGTCGGCCAGATCGAACAGGTGCTCGCCGAAGGCAAGGCAAAAGTCGATGCCGGCGAGACGGCCGGCCTGCTCGAACTCAACGCGCGTTTTCACGACCTGCTCTACGCGGCCGGGGCCAATACGATTCTGAGCGACCTGATGCGCTCGTTGCGCGACCGCACGCGCATGCTGTTCACGAACGCGAGCGATGCGGAAGTCCGCCAGACCTGGGACGAACACGCGGCGATCCTGCGCGCGGTGCAGTCGGGCGATGCGACGCTGTCGGCGCTGCTCGCCGAGCGGCATGTGATGCGCGCCGCCCAGCACTATCTGGCGAACAATGCGCGTTGAAACGGCCTTTGAAACGCGCGGCATAGGAAGCGAGGCGCGGCACACGCCACCGCGCTCGCCTTACGCCACCCGATAATTTCGTCGACTACGCTGCAAGCCACTTGACAGACTGAATTTGGCGATAGACGGTATACAACATACCGCTCATCAATCGCCCTCTCAGGCCTTTCATGACACCAAGCTCCTCCCCACCCGCCGCCAGTCAGGCGGAGCGCTACCGTTACGCCACTGTCCAGCAGGCCGCGCACGACATGCGCGCCGGCGAGATCGACGCCGTCTCGCTCGTCGCCGCGTGCGAAGCCGCATTCGAGGCCGACAACGGCCTGCTGAACGCGGTCGTCGTATCCGATTTCGACGCCGCCTACGCCACCGCCGAAGCACGCGACGAGGAACGGCGCGCGGGGCGGCTGCGCGGCCCCTTGCACGGCATTCCGTTTACGATCAAGGAATCTTTCGACGTCCGCGGCTGGCCGACGACCCTTGGCGACCCCGCGCATCGCGAGAACATCGCGAGTGCCCATGCGGACGTCGTGCAACGCCTGCTCGACGCGGGCGCGGTGCTGCTCGGCAAGACCAACGTGCCGATCTATCTGCGCGACTGGCAAAGCTATAACGACCTCTACGGCACGACCCGCAATCCGCGCGATCCGTCCCGCACGCCGGGCGGTTCGTCGGGTGGCAGCGCGGCGGCCGTCTGCGCGGGCATGTCATTCTTCGACGTCGGCTCGGATGTCGGCTCATCGATCCGCAACCCCGCGCATTTCTGCGGCGTCTTCTCGCACAAGACCACGCATGGCATCGTGTCGCTGAAAGGCCATGGCATCGGCGGCGGCATGGCGCAGCCCGACATCAACGTCGCGGGTCCGCTCGCGCGCTCGGCGCGCGACCTCGAACTCGTGCTCGGCGCGATCGCCGGTCCGCCCGGCGAAGCCGCGAGCGCGCTGAGGCTCGCACTGCCACCCTGCGAGCGCACGGACCTGCGTGAATTCCGCTTCGGCGTACTGGCCAATCATCCGCTCGCCGACGTCGACGGCCCGGTAGAGGCGTGCCTCACGCGTCTTGGCCGGCAGCTCGAAGACGCCGGTGCGACGGTGGTTTGGGACGCGCGCCCCGCGCTCGACGCCGCGCAACTGATGCGCGCCTACGTGCTGCTGCTGCGCGCGTCGACCTCGCACTATCTCGACGACGACGCCTTCGCCGCCGCGCTCACAGCAAGCGCCGCCGTGGCCGCCGACGCGTCGTCGTACGCCGCCTTGCAATACGCGGGCACCGCGTTGCGTCACCGCGACTGGCTGCTGCTGCAAAAGCAGCGCGACGCGTTTTGCGAAGCATGGCGCGAGTTGTTCGGCACGATCGACGTGCTGCTGTGCCCCGCCGCCGCGACCGCCGCCTTCACGCTCGACGAAACCGGGGCGCCGTGGCAGCGCACGCTCGACGTCAACGGCCGCCCGCAGCCGATGACGACCCAGCTGTTCTGGGCCGGCCACTCGGGTCTGTGCGGCCTGCCATCGACGGTGGCCCGCGCCGGCACGACCGCGGACGGCCTGCCGATCGGCGTGCAGATCGTCGGGCCGCTCTATCACGACCTGCGTTCGCTGCGGGTGGCCGCGCTGCTCGAGCAGGCGGGACTGTCGTTCGTCGCGCCACCGCTATAACACCCACTCGTATTCTCGCGGCGCCAGCCGCCACCTCATCCTCGCCCGGAGTCCTCCATCATGGTCTGGTTCGAATCGCTGTCGAAGAACGAGAAGAAAGCCTTTGCGGGCGCGTTCATGGGTCATGCCGTCGATGTGTACGACTTCATGATCTACTCGTTCCTGATCCCGGTGCTCGCCGCGACCTGGCACATGAACAAGGCCGTCGCGGGCAGCATCGTCACCTACACGCTGATCGCGTCGCTCGTCGGTGCGATCGGCGCGGGCCTGCTCGCCGACCGCTTCGGGCGCGTGCGCATTCTGCGCTGGACCATCGTGCTATTCGCGCTCGCATGTTTCGCGTGCGGTTTCGCCAACTCGCCACTACAGCTCGCGCTGTTTCGCATACTGCAGGGGCTCGGCTTCGGTGGCGAATCGTCGCTATGCATGGTGCTCGTGACCGAGATCATCCGGAATCCCGCGAATCGCGGCAAATTCTCCGGCTTCGCGGCGAGCAGTTATTCGTTTGGCTGGGCCGCCGCGGCGATCGTCTATAGCGTGCTGTTTTCGTGGCTGCCGGCGGAGTGGGCGTGGCGCGGCTGCTTTTTTATCGGCATCGTGCCGGCGCTGCTGGTTGTGTATCTTCGGCGCGATCTGAAGGAGCCCGAAGCGTTCTCGCGCGCGCTCGGAAGACAGCACTCGCCCGCCGCGCTGGAAGGACTACGCCGTGTCTGCGCGCGGCCGCTCGCCGGCAAGACGATCCTGTGCAGTCTGCTGTCGGGCGGCATGCTCGGCAGCTACTATGCGATCGCGACGTGGATGCCGACCTATCTGAAGCTCGAACGCGGCCTGTCGATCTTCGGCACGAGCACCTATCTCGCGATCATGATCCTCGGCTCGTTCGTCGGCTACGTGCTCGGTGCGTTTTCGTCGGACCGCATCGGCCGACGCCTCACGTATATCGTGTTCGCGGCGGGCGCGTTTTCCATGGCGCTCGCCTATATGGCGATTCCCGCGTCGAACGGCGCGATGCTCGTGCTCGGCTTCCTGCTCGGCGTGCTGATGCAGGGAACGTTCTCGGGCATCGCCGCGACGATCTCGGAGAGCTACCCGAACGAAATCCGCGCGACCGGCTACGGCGTGGCCTACAACATGGGGCGCGTCATCGGCTCGCTGTTCCCGCTTGGCGTGGGCTGGCTCAGCACCGGTCATATGGCGCTCGACTCCGCGATTCCGCTGGTCGCGGGCGTCGGTTATCTATGCGTGATCGTCACCGCGTGGATTCTGCCCGAGACCAACGGCATCAGCCTCGATTCGCTCGGCGGCGAGCAGACCGATTCAAGCGCTTCGATCGAACCGATGGGTGTCGCCGCCCGCGTGGCCCAATCCGGCTCCGGGCGCGACGCTCGCTAACACTTCCCCTGTCTCGCACCAGGGCGGCGCCCCGCGCAAGTATTTGAAAATTTCAACTACTTGCCTATAATGCCTGCACTGCGTATGACGCGGACAGCGGAGCAAATTCTTGTATTCGGATTTCCTGACTTTCAGGCTCGATCTGACCAGCGCGTTGCTGATCAACCGCGCGAACCTGGTCTACCGCGAGCGCTGGGATCTCGACGTGCGTGCGCTGCGCGTGCTGCGCCTCGTCTGCGCGGAGCCCGACATCACCCCCAAGTCCGTTTCGCAACGCGCGCTGATCGAAAAGACGCTGCTTTCCAAGGTCCTCGCCGAGCTTGAAACGCGCGGACTGATCGCGCGCGGCATGCATGCGTCTGACCGCCGTAGCATCGCGTTGCGGGCCACGGCGCAAGGCCTCGAAGTTGCGCAGGCATCCGAAACGGTCGGCACCGAACTCGAAGTCGAGCTCACGAAGGCGCTCAGCGAGAACGAGCGCAAGACGCTCGAGCGTCTGCTCCGCAAGCTTTCGCACAGCCTGCTCGAAAGCGGGTCCGCAAGCGCGCCGCCTGCGAGATCCTGACGGACGATCCGCATTGCGCCGCTTTCCCTTGCGCTCACGCTAACAAGGAGCCCTCCATGTCGAAGCTGATCGAAACGATGGCGACCGCGATCGACGCGTTGCTGCCTGAACTCGACGTGATCTACAAAGATCTGCACGCGCACCCCGAGCTGTCGATGCGGGAGGTGCGCACAGCGGGCATCGTCGCCGACTACGTGGAAAAGCTGGGTTACGACGTGACGCGCAACGTCGGCGTGACAGGCGTCGTCGCGCTGCTGCGCAACGGCGACGGTCCCACCGTGATGCTGCGCGCCGACATGGACGCGCTGCCGATGGCCGAAGCGACCGGTCTGCCCTACGCAAGCACGGTCAGGACCAAAGACGAAGACGGCATCGAAGTCGGCGTCGCGCATTCATGCGGTCACGATATGCACGTCACGTGGCTGCTCGGCGTCGCGCGTTTGATGGCCGCGCATCGCGACGCATGGCACGGCACACTGATGGCCGTGTTCCAGCCCGGCGAGGAAGTCGGCCGCGGCGCGCGCAGCATGCTCGACGACGGCATGACCACGCGCTTCCCGAAGCCCGACGTGATTCTCGGCCAGCACGTGATGGTCGGCGCGGCGGGCACGGTCGGCTATCGCTGCGGCACGATCCTGTCGGCCGGTGACAGCATCAAGGTGAAGCTGTTCGGCCGCGGCGCGCACGGCTCGCAACCGCAGACGTCGATTGATCCGGTCATCATGGCGGCCTCGACGACCTTGCGTCTGCAAACCATCGTGTCGCGCGAAATCGCGCCGAGCGACAGCGCCGTGCTGACCATCGGCTCTCTGCAGGCCGGCACGAAAGAAAACATCATCCCCGACGATGCGACGCTGAAGCTCAACATGCGCACCTACGACGAAGACGTGCGCGAGTACATGCTCGGCGCGATCCGCCGCATCTGCTGCGCCGAGTGCGCGGCGTCGAACGCGCCGCGCGAACCCGAATTCACGACGCTATCGAGCTATCCGCTGACGATCAACGACGCCGCGACCACCGAGCGTGTGCGCAGCGCG
The DNA here is from genome assembly GCF_050434085.1 of Paraburkholderia sp. UCT70. Lineage (NCBI taxonomy): Bacteria > Pseudomonadati > Pseudomonadota > Betaproteobacteria > Burkholderiales > Burkholderiaceae > Paraburkholderia > Paraburkholderia sp. UCT70. The sequence continues at coordinate 3,340,830 of NZ_JBNPVZ010000002.1, forward strand.
TTCGAGGCGCAGTTCGACGAGCGCGCGTACGAATCGCCGCCGGCCGCCGCGAGCGAAGACTTCAGCGTGTTCGGCCGCGAATGGAACGTGCCGTACTCGTTCTGGTTCGTCGGCGGCACGGACCCCGAGGTGTTCCGCAAAGCGCTCGCCGCGAAAAAACTCAACGAGATTCCGAGCAATCACTCCCCGAAGTTTGCACCGGTGCTCGACCCGACCCTGCGCACGGGTCTCGAAGCCATGTTGTGCGCGGCCGGTGCGTGGCTCGACCAACACGAAACTACTCAGTGAATTCACACGCCGTCTATACCATTCTCGATCTGATCGGCACCTTCGTGTTCGCGATCAGCGGCGCCGTGGCCGCGCGTCAGCGACGGCTCGATCTGTTCGGCATCGTCGTGATCGCCTTCATGGTCGCGTGCGGCGGCGGCATCGTGCGTGACGTCTGCATTGGCGCGATCCCGCCCGCGGGGCTGTCGAACTGGCGCTATCTGGCCACCGCGCTCGCCGCGTCGGCGCTGACGATTCTCGCGTATCCGCAGGTGCGCCGGCTGCGTCAGCCGGTGCTGTTCTTCGACGCGATCGGGCTCGGTCTGTTCGCGGTGTCGGGCGCGCAGAAAGCGCTCACGTACGGCCACAATGCCGAACTCGCGATTCTGCTCGGCGTCGTCAGCGCGGTGGGCGGCGGAGTGATGCGCGACGTCGTGCTCTCGCGCGTACCCGCGATTCTCGAGCGCGAAATCTATGCGTCGGCCGCGCTGTTCGGCGCGGCGGTGCAGGTCGGTTTTTCGTACGCGGGCTGGACGGACTGGTGGACGCCGTGGTTCGCGACGTTGGCTTGCGTGTTGATGCGGCTCGCGTCGCTGCGCTACGGCTGGCGGCTGCCGGTCTTCCAGGGCAGACGCACGGCCGAGACGCGCGACAATCCATAACAGGTCCTGCGCGCTTCAGCTCGCGGTTTGCGGAATCAGCACCGCCGCCGCGCCACGCTGTCTCGTGCGTTCCACCGGCTCTCTCCGTTCATTCCACATGTCGATCCGCGCGCGACGAAGTGCGTGGTCATGTGCCACCCGCCATGCTCGGCAGCAGATCGCGATAGATATGAATCATCGCGGGCCCCATCAGCACGACGAGCAGCGCCGGAAAAATGCAGAACATCAACGGAAACAGCAACTTCAGCGCGATCTTCGCGGCCCGAAGTCGAACGCATCAGCTATTTCAACACGCTGCTGTATCCGGTCGCGGTGGCCGCGCGCTGGGCCGACCGGCTGCGTCGCAAGCATTCCAGCGGCGACGCGATTCCGCCGTGGCTGCTCAACGCGGCGCTGTACCGCGTCTTCAGCGCCGAGCGCCACTGGCTCGCGCATGCGCCGCTGCCTTATGGCGTATCGCTGTTCGCGATCCTGCGCAAGCGCGAGGGAGCGTCGCGATGATGCTGGTCGAACGGGTCAGGCTGATGCGCTTTGGCGCGAGCGGCGTCATCGCGACCAGCCTGCATGTCTGCATTGCGCTGACGCTGATCGCGGACGCCGGCATGTCGCCGCCGTGGGCCAACGCGATCGCGTTCACCTGGGCGACGGCGGCCTCTTATCTGTTGAACACGTTCTGGAGTTTTTCTGCGCTGCCTGCGTTGATGAACGCTGGGCGGTTCGTGGTCGTGTCGCTGGGCGGCCTGACGTCGACCGCGCTCGTATCGCACCTTACGCAGCTTGCGGGCGGGCCACCCGCGTTCGGCATCGCGCTAGTCGTGTGCGTGGTGCCGCCGCTCACGTTCGTCGCGCATCGGTGCTGGACGTATCGCTGAATACGAAGCACGCGTAAAGCGACTCACGTCGCGCGCAACGCCTTCTGACACGCCGCGAGTACCGCGCCGGCCGCCAGCAGCAGCGCCGAATACACGAGCCCGCGCGCGAGCCCGGCGCCATCCGACACCCAGCCGATCACGACCGGCCCGACGATCTGCCCGAACGCGAACACGATCGTGAAGGCGCTGATGCCCTTCGCCCAGTGGCTCGCGGGCAGATTGTGGCGCACGAACGCGGTCGTCGACGCGACCGCCGACAGGAACGTCGCGCCGAACAGCGCGCCCGAAACGAACGCGACCCAAGGCTGCGTGAAGAGCGCGGGCAGCAGCGTCGCGATCGCCAGCAGCGCGTTGAGCAGGGCGAGCGCCTGGCCCCCGCGCATGCGATCGAGCAGCGTCGACCAGATCCGCGCCGACACCACGGTCGCCGCGCCGAGCAGTAGATAGAAACCGGTGACGACCGCCGCGCTCATGCCGGCGTTGCGCAGCAGCGCGACGATGAACGTCATGTAGCCGATATAGCCGACGCCGAACAGTCCGTAGCCCGCGAGCGCGGCCGCGAAGTGCGGCCAGCCCGGGGCGGGGGTGGCGGCGGCTGCATGCGCCGCAGCCGCCGCGCTCGAGTACGCGCGCTCGATTCTGCGCGACGCGCCGATCGCGACCGCGGCGAACACCGCGCAGGCCGCCGCGAGCGCGAACCATGCGAATTGCCAGCCGTGGGCGGCATCAAGGATCGCCACCGGCACCAGCACCGACGACGCGACGATCCCCCAGCCGGTACCGCCGTAATACAGACCGAGCACGAGCCCCGCGTCGCGCGGTCGCGCCGACGCGAGCCGCGCCGCAAGCACGCCGCCGCCGATGAAGATCGCCGCGCTGCTCGCACCGGTGATCACGCGCAGCGTCAGCAGCGCATGCGTGCTGGCGGTGAGGCCGCTGCCGGCCATCAGCAGCGCGGTCAGCACGCAACCGGCCGCGAACAGCGCGCCGGCCGACCAGCGGCGCGCGAGGCGCGGAAACACGAGCGCGCCGAGCAGATAGCCGAGCGCGTTGGCGGTGTTCATCGCGCCGGCCTGCGCGAAGCTCCAGCCGAGGTCGAGTTTCATCGACGGCAACAGCAGCGCGTACGCGAAGCGCGCGAAGCCGAGCGCTGACGCGCTGCCGAGCGATAGCGCGGCGGCCAGCAGCAGGGTCGGCACACGTCCGGCGGTGGTCGTTGATGGCGCGTGCGATGCGGTGTCGGCGGAACGGGAGGACATGGGCGAACGGACGTGAACGGGAACGCTGCGAGCCGATTCTACCTGGAGCGACGACGAATGTCGCGGAATGTGCGCGCCTTACCCGCCCGCCCCTTCCGGCTGATGCGGCACGAGCCGCGCCTTTGCGTGGCGCATCTTTTCCAGCGTCTCGGGCCCGGCCTTCAGCGCGACGCCGATCGCGAGCGCATCCATGATGCACAGATGCACGAGCCGCGACACGCCCGGCGTGTTCGGATCGATCGGGCTCGCCACGCGCAGCAGCAGCGGAATATCGACGAGCCATGCGAGTCGCGAGCCGACGTTGGTCAGTGCGATCGTCGTCGCGCCGCGCTCCTTCGCGATCTGGATGCTTTCATTCACTTCGACGCTGCGCCCCGAATGCGAGATCGCAAACGCGACGTCGCCCGGCTCCATCAGACCCGCGTATAGACGCTGCAAATGACCATCGGTAAACGCGGCCGCCGCGATGTCGATGCGCAAAAAACGCAGCGCCGCGTCCTGCGCGACGAGCCCCGAGCCTGAGCCCACGCCGAAGAAAAACACGCGCCGGGCGCTCGAAAGCGCCGCGATCGCGCTTTCGACCACGGCAGGATCGAGCGCGCCGCGCGCATGCGTGATGCCGTCGATCGCCGCTTCGCCGACCTTGTCCATCAAGGTCTGCACGTCGTCGTCGCGCGCGACCGCGGTCGATGCATACGGCAGCCCGCCCGCGACGCTCTGCGCGAGCTGCATCTTGAAGTCGCGCAGACCGTGCGCACCGATCGCGCGGCAAAAACGCGTGACGGAAGGCTCGGACACTTCGGCGCGCTGCGCGAGTTCGGTGATGCTCGCGCGCATCGCGAAGTCGACGTCGGCGAGCACCATGTCGGCGACCTTGCGCTCGGCGGGCCGCAGACTCGCGAGTGCGTTGCGGATGTGGGGAATCAAGTTCGGTGCGGACACCCGGTGTTCCTTAGGGGCTGTTTCATATGGATCCGCGTCGCTCGCAGCTTGTTCGGCTTCAATCGGCCTGATCAAAGTTCAAGCCGCACGCGGTTCAGACCAGCCTGCGTCCACTCTCCGTATCGAACAGATGGATGTGTTCGGCCGGCAGACGCAGCGCGACACGCTGACCGGGCTCGATCTTCGAGCGCTCGCGCGTGGTCACGCACCACGAGGCGCTGGCTATTTTCCCGTACAGCTGCGTTTCGGCGCCAGTTGGCTCGATCACTTCGACGTCGAGCGCGGCATCCGGTATCTGCGTCGTGATCTCGATGTGCTCGGGCCGCACGCCGAGCATGGCCTTTGCACCGACCACGGCCGACGCAGGCGTGCGTTCGACCGCGACCTCGCTGCCGTCCGCGAGCTTCAACGCGAGGCCCGCACCCTGCGTGCGATTGACGATCACGCCCTCGGCGAAATTCATCGACGGCGAGCCGAGGAAGCTCGCGACGAACAGATTCGCCGGCCGGTCATAGAGTTCGAGCGGACGGCCGATCTGCTCGATACGTCCCGCGTTCATCACGACGATGCGATCGGCCATCGTCATCGCTTCGATCTGATCGTGGGTGACGTAGATCACCGTGTTCTTCAAGCGCTGATGCAGGGCCTTGATTTCGGTGCGCATCTGCACGCGCAGCTTTGCGTCGAGATTCGACAGCGGTTCGTCGAACAGGAACAGCGCCGGCTCGCGCACCACCGCGCGGCCCATCGCCACGCGTTGCCGCTGACCGCCCGACAGTGCGCGCGGCAAGCGGTCCAGATAGCCACTGAGGTTCAGCATCTTCGCGGCCGCATCGATGCGCGGCTTGAATTTCTCCGAGGATTCTTTGCGGATTCTCGGACCGAACGCGATGTTTTCATACACCGACAGATGCGGATACAGCGCGTAGCTCTGGAACACCATCGAGATGTTGCGCTGCTGCGGCGCGAGCGTATTCGCGCGCGTGCCGCCGATCATCAGATCGCCGCCGCTGATTTCCTCGAGTCCGGCCACCATCCGCATCAGCGTGCTCTTGCCGCAGCCCGACGGACCAACCAGCACGACGAACTCGCCGTCGTCGATGTCGAGATCGATGCCGTGCACGACCTGGGTGTCGCCATAGCGTTTGAAGATG